>NZ_JBQAGP010000001.1:0-2308209 GCF_051916425.1 Bacillus cereus group sp. MYBK222-1 | reverse complement strand
AGGTGTCGTCCACAATTCAACACGTAGTACCGACGTATTCATTCCTTTAGGAGAACGTTGTAATATTGCTAATCGTTATGGAGCGTCATTCTTTGCTTCAATTCATGTGGACGATGCCAGTGCAGTGGGAAAGAGGTTTACAACGTATATTCATCCAAACGCTCCAAAAAGAACAAGAGATTTATCTCAAAAGCTTCATAATGAAATGTGGAATAATTTCTATTCTAAGTTTGGTGTATTCACAAACGGTGAAGTACGTGAAGCAGATTATGCAGTATTACGCGATACAAGCATGGATGCTTGCTTATTTGAGAATGGCTTTATGAATAATATGGAGCATGTAAAGCTTCTTTCTCAATTTAATGAAGGTGGATTCTTAGATCAATTAGCAGCAGCATATGCAAGAGCATTTGCTAAAGTATTCGGTTTTACAGTAAGCGGAAGCGCAAATAATAATCAAGGAGTTGGAATTACAGTGAATAAATTTAGCAAAGTAGTTACTTATGAGTTCGGTACAGCGTTAGTACCTGAGATGTTAGGAATGATGGATGCTCTTGGGTATGAATCTCGTATTATCTCATATGGAGATAAACAAGGATTAGTTAGATTTGAAACAGCATATCGCCAAGGGAATGAACTAGATAGAGCAACAACGTGGTTAGATGCGAAAGGACTTAAATACTTCTATACAAAAGAATAGTTTGGTAAACAAAAAGAGCCGTCATATGATGGCTCTTTTTTATTATTATAATTTGTTAGATGAACCAGTTTTATTTTCTTCTTTTCTTTTTTCAATCTCTTTCTTTACCTCATTAGGAATGGCTATATCTATATTACCTTTTGCCTTTTTATAATCTTGTAACAAGGTATTAGCGTTTTCGTTAAACTTTAACAAGCTACCACTAGGTGATTTAACTTGTTCATTTAGAGCGGTTATGATCCCGTAAACTTCTTTATACCCTTCGTAAGTTTCCTTATATTTTTTAGGCTCTTCATTTGCGGCTTCTGAAACAACCTTTAGATTTTCACCCATGCTATTATACATTTTGGTAATTCCTGTAATTATCATTGCTGAGTCTTTTATTTCCGTATTAACCGCAAGAGAGAAGTCTGTTCGATTGTTAATGGCATTCGACCACACTCTTGAGTATGCGGAAAGCTGATTTGTAGAAACATATTCAAACGCTTCAGCGCTTATATAAAATTCAGTAGCTGCATTCAAATATTTTTCATCCCTTTTCTTTTGAGCTTCTAATGCCGCCGCTTCTTTTTTATCAGCATTTAATTTCACAACATTGATACTAACGACAGTTACAATTATTGCTAATACGGCTAATAAACCTATTATGACCTTCTTATTCATGAGTTCCCCTCCGATGTTGATTATGTAAGATTTCGTTATCAGCATAACAGGTTATTATTTTTTTGTTTGTCATAATTAGTCGTTTATTCTTTATTTATCATCTTCAATCCAAATATCTTCAATATGTATATTCAATTCTTTAGCTATTCTAAATGCGGTAGTAAATGTAGGTAAGTTCGCTCCGTTAACAAGTGTACTGAGTGTCGATTGACTTAACCCCACTAGTTTAGCAAATTCTTTTTGCTTAATTTCCCTTTCTGCAAAAATGATTCGAAGTCTACATTTGAATTTCAACTAAATCCCTCCCTCTGTATACAATTCAAGGAAATAAATTTTGAACCTTCTAAACAAAATGGTTTTTATTTAAAAAAGTTTAGACGGACAGGCAAGTGAACTTTGTCCCTGACATATACCTATACCAAAGCAGCTACAAAGGTAAGGGAACAGGCGTAGCCACAATAAAATAGAAATTCGCTACAAAAGTAGAAACCATGGTAAGCAAATAGAGTCTACCAAAGTAATTACCGATGTACCTATCAAGGTTCGATTACCACGGTTTTGATTCCTGCAACATAATAATAGCGGGTTTTCTAATTTTGTTTATAAAGGGGAGAGAGAAATGGAAAATGGATATGAGGTTATCGGAAACAAAATAAAGTTCTATTTAAATCAAGATCTAACAAAGGGGTGGAATCAAATTCCGAAACCTAAGTTTAGAAACATGCAAGAGATAAATGAGTGGTGTGGAAGTTCTACAAATGAGATAGTTTGTCAATGGGATGCGCTAAATCAGAATGCAATGAGTACATCGGACACCACAGATTTTTTATATAGGTGGATGAGTTGGTATGTAACCAAACCTTTAGACAGCACAACAGCCGAAATAAGGAAGTTACCGGATGAGTTAGCGGTATTCATTACGAATGTTCCATTCGATGCAATTGACCTATTAAAGCGCACGTCTCAGATGGTTTTAGAGTGTGTATGTTTGATGTTTAAACTGTTCGTGTGAAGGAGTGGTCTTATGTTTAGGAAAAAGGAAATCATACCGTTTCGTGATTTTATGAACGGATCATTTAAAAAACAGCAGAAGCAAACAAAATTATTAAGCATTGAGCCAATCAGTCCAATAGCGTTTTTCCATATGGCACACCCCCTTGTACACACTTATGTAGCACTTGGCATACTTGGCGGACTAACGATTGGAGCTGTTTTATTGGAAAGATATCTGGTTCAAAATGACCGGATTACAGCAGGTAAATTAGTATCAGATGGACTGTATCACGGACTTCGGATAGGTAGCATTGGTTTTATTGTATATGTGTTCATTCGAGTTGTAAGGATGTTTTAAAGGGAGGGTATGAATGTGATGAAGGAATGGTTTCATAAAAGAGCTATAAAGAATCTTTTAATTGAGGTATTCAAAAAAAGTGGTATTTACTATGAACACCAAACAAGAGGAGGTAAATTACCTGTTTTCCCGAAAATCCATCATGTTCTAGAAACAAAAGATTCTGTCCGATATACATTTACTTTACCAAACGGGGTAGATCCGCAAACGATTGAGAAGAAATGGTTTTGCTTTCAGCAAATCTTAGGGAGGGAACTGGCGATTGAAGGAGATATAAAACGCTTTGTATTGCACTCGTTCAAACATAATAGCTTACAACCGTATTTGTATAACTATTCAGATTGGTTACCACATCTAAAAGGACATAGCATCCCTGTAGTGGTAGGAAAGGACCAATTTGGAAAGTGGATTGTATATGATATGACGGATTCGAATAGCCCACACTTATTAATAGCGGGAGAAACAGGAAGTGGTAAAAGTAGTATGGTACGCGTTATTTTATCTACATTGATTCAACATTTGCCACCAGAATCATTACAGCTGTATTTAGGTGATTTGAAGAACTCAGAATTTCACTTTTTAAGAAGAGTGCAACACGTTAAAAAAGTTTGCATGGAAGAAGTAGAAATGGAGGTAATGTTAAACCAATTGTGGATGGAAATTATCAAAAGACGTAAGTGTATGGAGAAATATGAAGTAGACCACGTTAACGAATACAACAAAGTGACTACAGAGGAAAAATTACCGTATATTTTAATTTGCATTGATGAGGTTGCGATGTTGGAAGATGAAAACGATAGTATGAAAATTATTAGAAAGATATCAGCTGTCGGGCGATCATTAGGCGTATTTTTAATGTTATCGATGCAGCGGCCGGATGCAACCGTTATCGATGGGAAATTAAAAGTGAATATGACAGTCAGAATGGGGTTCCAGTGTGATTCATCGTTAAATGCAGGAATTATAGGTACACCAGGTTCAGAACTGTTAGAGCAATCCGGGCAAATGATTTTCAAATTAAAAGGACTAAAGAAAGTGCAAGCTCCAGAGTTAAAGTTAGAAAAAGCAAAGAAATTAGTGGCTCCTTTCAGAATGACAAAAGAAATAGAAGTAAGTACTGAAGTGAAAGAGGAGCCTTTATTTGGGGTGTTAGATGATGAGGAATAGAGATATGGCTATTTTGAAGAATTTGACTAAATTTCGTTGTATGTCACGGGACGACATTGTGGAATTACACTTCAGCCATTTGAAAAACCCAATAACATCATGCAATACGGTATTAAAAAGATTACGTAGAGATGGACATGTGGAAGTGAATACTACATTCCAGCCATATGTGTATTTTCCACAACCAAGCGCAATTAGAAAAACAAGTCAAAAAATACCACATTTCTTAGGCATAGTAGATGCGTATAAACAATTGATCCAAAATGAGAAACCTAAGATTTTTAAAGTAGAACCGAAGTATGGAAAAGAATATATGGAACCTGACATATTTACGATTTGGCGAAAAGCTCCCTTCTTTATTGAAGTACAAAAATCAATATACAGTAAAGCTGTAATGCAAGAAAAGATTAAAAGATATGAAATGTATTTTTGTGGTATGAAGTGGCAAGAAGAATCTTGGCAGCCATCCAATAAAAAAATATTCCCCTCAATTTTAATCCTTACTGATAGAAAGTATGATGTCTCCAGTGCAAATTTCCGCATTTTTCAAGCGAATTCAATTAAAGATTTTCTTAATCAAATAACACCCAAACATCCAAAAAAAGAAATCTCTATTCAAGTGGGATCAAGAAAAAATTAATTTAAAAGGAGTGATTTATTATGAGTGAAGCAACAAAAGAGTTAAATGAAATTTTGCGTAAGTATGATGTGAGTGCTGAAGACGTAATTGAAATGATGTCACAATGGTTAGAAAGAAAAGTTTATGATGATCGTGAAGAAACTTTAGAGGAATATGGAGAAAACGATTTTATACGTTTAGATAATCTTCATGCTGAAATAAATAAATTAGATTGGAAATTCAATTTTCCTTATTGAAAATAAATCACAAAAAAATTAATGGGCATATATATAAGAAGAGAGTGTCATATAAAATGATCGCTCTCTTTTGACCACGCAGACCACATTGACCACAACTTGTACCACATTTATTATTTACTTTATGTCCATTTTGTCTAAAATATAAAATATAGCTAGACAAGAAGACACGTTTTAACACATAATGGACACAATGCATCTTTAGAGGTGTAAAGAAAAAACATTGACAAATATAAAATGGCTAGCTATAATTTTGTTTGTTGCCTTGAGGTGATATGATATGAAATGGTCCATCCATCAATTGAATAAATTGAGAAATAAAGGATTGACATTGGATGAGATGGTAGATGTAAGTGAGCTAAAAGAGGTCGAGAAAGATATTCGTGAAATTAATCCTGTTCACGTAACAGGAAGAGTTGATTTTGGCTCCGGTAAGTTTACGTTCCATCTACATATAACTGGAAGCATGGTTTTACCATGTTCTCGCTCTTTAGTAGATGTGACATTACCATTTGACATTAAAACAACTGAGGTGTTCCAAACTTCACAAGAAGAATTTGAAACTGAAGCTGAAATTCATTGTTTAGAAGGAGAAGTACTTGACTTACTGCCCGTAATCAAGGAAAATATACTTTTGGAGATTCCAATGCAAATTTTCAGTGATGATGTTTCTGGTGGAGCACCGACGCAAGGTCAAGACTGGCAAGTGATTTCGGAAGAAGACAAAGAAAAGCCTGTTGATCCAAGATTGGCAGGACTTGCAAAGTTTTTTGACAAATAATCGGAAGACTGGTTCAGGCCTTCATATGAAAATAACTATTTCTTTTAAGGAGGTGGGAAGAATGGCTGTACCTTTTAGAAGAACTTCTAAAACAGTAAAAAGAAAGCGTCGTACGCATTTCAAATTATCAGTACCTGGTATGGTAGAGTGCCCAAGCTGTGGTGAAGCGAAATTAGCTCACCGTGTATGTAAAGCATGCGGTACTTACAAAGGTAAAGAAGTAATCAGCAAGTAATTGCGGGAAAATAAACGTAGAAGATATCTTCTACGTTTATTTTTTTTGTCTTATTCTTCATTTGTTGTATTCTATCTTTTCTAGTAACTGCATATGTTTAATAAAAAATGCATAGGGAGGACTAGAGAGATGGCGACAACAAGACAAGATGCTTGGACTGATGATGAAGATTTGCTTCTGGCAGAAGTAGTACTCCGGCATATTCGAGAAGGTGGAACGCAATTATCTGCCTTTAAAGAAGTGGGAAGACATTTATCTCGTACACCAGCAGCATGTGGCTTTAGATGGAATTCTTACGTTAGAAAGCAATACAAAGAACGTATTGAAGAAGCGAAGCAACTGCGTAAAGTGGAAAATTATGAAGTGAAAGAGACGAAGGTATTAGAACCTACGTCAATTACATTGAATGATGTTATTGATTTCTTGCAAAATTATAAAGATGAAAACTCTTTAGTGGTGTTGCAACAGCAAATTGAATCGTTACAAACAGAGAAAGAGAGCCTGTTGGAGCGATTATCAGTATATGAGGAAGAATATAGAACATTGCTTGATTATATCGATCAAAAAAGAAGTGTAATGGTAGCGGAAAGAAATAGCGCTCGTTCGAATGGGAAATTAGAGAAGTTAAAGAAATAAAAAAACAGCTGCTATGTAGCTGTTTTTTTATTTCTTATGCAGACTCTTCATTTGTAACCGCATTCAAATTTGTTTCTGGGTGCCAAACGTAAAAATCACCATCAGGTACTGACACAGGTTGGAAATTTAATTTATCCCAAAAACCAGCTGAATGGATACGTGCGATCGTTTTAATTGGGAACTGCAGTCCCTTCGCATAATTTACAAGCATTTCTCCGAATCCTTGTTTTTGGAAAGTTGGTAATACTTCAAGTTTATAAAGTTCTAGGTAAGTACCTGTAATTTCGAATGGTTCCCCGCCGTTCCTTTTCATGTATAGACTCATACGTGCAATGAGTGATCCACCGTAATAAATACCGTAAAATGGAGATTCACTATTGTTTTCAATAATGTTTGCTTGTAATTCTTCTAACATGGATAGTTCTTGAGCTCCGCAGCCTTTAAATTTTTTAAACTCGTCTAATGTTTTATAATTGATGAGCAAGCGCTCAACTTTTGGGAATCCCATAACATCACATCCTTTTTGTCTCATTGAATGCAGAAAAGTGAAAATATTTATAATAATATTATAACTCATTTTTTTATTTTTATGAAGATGATAGTGTATTTCTTTTATTATTTTTTTGAGGATTTGCTAAACTAAGAGTAGAAGTATAGTAATAAGTAGTATATACATATTGAAAGAAGAGGTGGCATTTGATCATCTTTAGTTAATTATGATTCCGTATGAATCGGGGGTTCGCGGAATAAAAGAGGAGGGGAAAAAGGGACTTATGTATCGTGTTCAAATGAGTTCCTTGTGTGAAAATGAAAATTGGAGTTGTGGGACCGGGAGCTATTGGTCTATTGTATACATTTTATTTACAAAAAAGTAATCAAGATGTTACGTTGTTTACAAGGACAGCTAAGCAGGCTGACGAATTAAATATAACGGGTGTAACTTGTATTAGGGAGGGGAAACGTGAAACGGTATTCCCGCCAGTGTTACCAATAGAAAGCATGCTAGACCAGCAGCTAGATTATATATTTATTGCTGTTAAGCAATATCATATAACTGACATACTACCTTTTGTGCGAGGGAAATCCTCAGTAGTCTTTTTGCAAAACGGAATGTCACACCTTCATGCTATGCAGAAAATAGAGAATGAAAATATTGCAGTTGGAATTGTAGAGCATGGTGCGAAAAAAGAAGAAAGACATACCGTTTATCATACAGGGATAGGTGTAACGAAGTTTGGAATCGTGCGCGGTCGGTCTATACATTTTGAAAAAATATTTAATTGCTTTCCTTTTCCGCATTTTCCAATTCGAATAGAAGATAATTGGAAGGATGTTATGCACAAAAAATTAGTAGTGAATGTATGTATCAATCCATTGACGGCATTATTACAGGTCAAGAACGGAGAATTGATCACGAACCCGTTTTTTTATCAGATGATGGAGCAAGTATTCAAGGAAGTCGTTTTTCTCGTTAAAGAAGAAAAAGAAATGGTATGGGAAATGGTACGTCATGTATGTGAAAGAACATCTCATAATACATCATCTATGCTGGCAGATGTAAGGGCGAATAGACAAACAGAGATTGGTGCGATTGTTGGATATGTATTAGAAGAAGCTAAGAAACAGCAACGATCCGTTCCGACACTTCAATTTTTGTTCGATGCAATAAAAGGGTTAGAAGTAAAAGTATAAGTGTAATTCTTTGCTTTTACGTGAAACATTGACTACAATGTGGATTGGTGAGAGAACAGGATACGAAAGGAAGAATTATATGGAGATAAAAGAAATCTCTGTTCCGCAACAAGGTGTTGTAGCGGACTATATGAACGGTAAAAAAGAGATACAGTCGTGTTTTGATTATATGTTAACAGAAGATGCTTTTAAACAGCGTGTACAAGATTTGCGTGAGAGGGAGTTTTTCCGCCAAGATTTAGTAGCGCATTTATTAGAATATAATACAAAATTACAAGCGGGAGAAGCTACAATTCAAAATGTAAAAGCGCTTGAAGATGAAGATACATATGTTGTTATAGCTGGACAACAAGCTGGGTTATTAACTGGGCCACTTTATACGATTCATAAAATTATTTCAGTTTTACAGCTTGCGAAGGAAAAGGAAGAAAGTTTAGGCGTTAAAGTTGTTCCTGTTTTCTGGATTGCTGGTGAAGACCATGATATGGATGAAATTAATCATACTTTTGTAACGAAGAATAAAAAAATAAAAAAGACCATTTTTCATGATCGTAATCCGAAAAAGGCGAGTGCTTCAGAGTCTGAGCTTTCTTTGGAAGACTGTAGAAAGTGGATTGAAGAAATTTTTAAAACATACCCTGAAACGAATTTTACAAAGGATGTACTGCGATTTATTGATGATTCTTTACGGAAATCGAATACGTATGTAGATTTCTTTGGTCACCTTATTATGAAAATGTTCATGAATTCTGGTTTAATTCTTGTCGATTCGCATCATCCTGAATTAAGAAAATTAGAAGTGCCGTTTTTTAAACAAATTGTAAGTAAGTATAAAGAAGTGCAAGAGGGGCTTCATAACCAACAGGAAGTAATTAAAGAATTAGGATATAAGCCAATTATTGAAACAAAGTCTAATGCAGTACATATATTTATGGAAATTGATAATGAGCGAGTGTTGCTTGAAGACAATCAAGGGAAGTTTGTTGGGAAAGATGGGACGTATTCCTTTTCATATGAGGAATTGATTGAAGAGATGGAAAGAAGCCCAGAGCGCTTTAGTAATAATGTTGTAACGCGCCCTCTTATGCAAGAGTATGTATTTCCTACGTTGGCGTTTATTGGAGGTCCAGGGGAATTAGCTTACTGGAGTGAATTACAACAAGTCTTCCATACTATCGGCTTCCGAATGCCTCCTGTCGTTCCTCGTATTACAATTACTTATATTGAGAGGGATATAGCGACAGATTTACACGATTTACAATTGCAAGAGAGTGACCCGTTTTTGAATAACGTAGATAAGTTGCGTGAAAACTGGCTATCTAATCAAATAGAGGAACCGATAGATGAACGATTTGTAGAGGCGAAAAAAGAAATAATTGATATTCATAAGTCATTACAACAGTTTGTGAAGAAAATAGATCCTGGATTAAGTTCGTTTGCAGGGAAAAACGAGTTCAAAATTAATGAACAAATTGAACTGTTGGAAAGAATGTTGAAAAGAAATGTTGAGAAAAAACATGAAGTGGAACTAAATAAATTCCGTCGTATACAATTTGCACTACGCCCATTGGGAGCGCCACAAGAGCGTGTGTGGAATGTATGTTACTATTTAAATCAGTTCGGTTTAGATTTCGTTGATCGTGTAATGGAAAAACCGTTCTCTTGGAATGGAAAACATCACGTTATAAAACTATAGAATCTTGCTCTTAGGAGCAGGATTTTATTTTTATTCCGTTGAATTTACTGTGAAGTGAAATTTTTCTGAATTATTAATTTTAAAAAAGCTAATATCGTAATTATGCAGGATACTTAAATATATGACAAAATAGCACAAAATGTAAACGTATTATTATCTTTTTCGACAGTTTTTTATTTAAATTCCCGCAAAAGATGATAAAATTTAGTATATAATAAAAGAAAATGGCGATTTGTATAGTATGCTGCCTTTGTAGGCAAGTTAAATGAGTCGTTCTTTCATAGTATTTCGTTCTCTAGTCGTGAAATATGCGTTTAGAGGAGGAGATACATTCAACATAATTAATTGGAAAAAGAGTAGGTGCAACAATGTTTAATCACGTAACAGTGCTTTTGAAGGAAACAGTAGATGGCTTAGATATAAAGCCAGGTGGTACATATGTAGATTGTACACTGGGGGGAGGAGGACATAGTTCTTATTTATTATCCCAATTAACTGAAGGCGGAAGATTAATCGCGTTTGATCAAGATGAGATAGCAATTCAAAATGCGAAAGAAAAATTCTCTTCATACGGTGAGCAGTTCATAACAGTAAGGAGTAATTTCCGTTACCTATCTGAAAAACTACAGGCATTAGGTATAACAGAAGTAGACGGTATTTTATTTGATTTAGGTGTTTCATCCCCGCAATTAGATACACCAGAGCGTGGCTTTAGTTACCATCATGATGCACCGTTAGATATGCGAATGGATCAAGATGCCCCATTAACAGCCTATGATGTTGTAAATAGTTGGTCATATGAACAACTTGTAAGAATTTTCTTCCAGTATGGCGAAGAGAAATTTTCAAAACAAATAGCAAGAAAAATTGAAGCGTATCGTGAGAATAAAGCTATTGAAACGACAGGGGAATTAGTAGAACTAATTAAAGAGGGTATTCCAGCTCCTGCTCGTAGAACGGGTGGACATCCTGCGAAGCGAGTGTTCCAAGCGATCCGTATTGCGGTAAATGATGAATTGAAAGTATTTGAAGAAGCGTTGGAATCTGCAATTGAGATGGTTAAGCCAGGCGGAAGAGTTAGCGTTATAACATTCCATTCTTTAGAAGACCGTATTTGTAAAACGACGTTTAAGCGAAATAGTACAACGCCACAATTGCCACCAGGATTACCAATTATTCCTGATGAATTTAAGCCGAAATTAAAGCTTATTACAAGAAAACCGATTTTACCTTCTGATATAGAGTTAGAAGAAAATAATCGAGCGCGTTCTGCGAAATTGAGAATCGCTGAAAAACGATAAAAAGGGGAGAGAGGTATGAGTAACTTAGCTGTAAAGTACAAGCAACAAGCGCAAGAAGAGGTTCAGATTCAAACGCCCCCACAGCAGATGGTTCAACCAAAAGCTAAAGCGAAGATTACAAGAATCGAAAAACTGTTGTATGTAGCGTTTATTGGCTTTTTATTGTATGCCTGTGTAGCGTTTATTGGAAATAAAGCAGGCCTTTATCAAGTTAATGTAGAAGCTGCGACAATAGAACAAAAAATTGTACAGCAGCAAAAAGAAAATCAAGAGTTACAGGCTGAAGTAGAGAAGTTAAGTCGTTATGAACGAATCGCTGAAGTTGCAAAAAAACACGGGCTAGAAATTAATGCGAATAATGTGAAAGGCCTCAAATAAGGCAATAGGTGTGAAGGGAAAATGAAGAGAAATATGACTAAATTTCATACCAATAAGGGAGCAGGGTATTTTATGATTTTATTCCTCCTGCTCTTTTTGCTGTTATTAGCCCGATTTTTTTACATACAAGCGACAGGAACAGTGCATAATCAGGATTTGGATAAACTCGCTCAGCAAAAACATAGTAAAACAGGAGTTCTGGAAGCGAATCGTGGGACGATTTATGATCAAAATTCCCATGTGTTAGCGCAAGATGCAAACTCTTATAAACTTGTAGCGGAATTAAAAGGTGCGAAGCCTGTTGAGAATAAAGAGGATACTGCTAAGAAAATTGCGGGCGTACTCGGAAAAGATGAAGAGAAGATTTTAGCTACTTTAAATAAAGAGGGTAGAAGTCAAGTAGAGTTTGGGAAATTAGGTAAAGGCTTGACGAAAGAACAGAAAGAACAAATAGAAGCATTGAAATTACCAGGTATATCTTTTATTACTGAAAATGCAAGAGTGTATCCGAACGGTGATTTTGCATCTTATGTTGTAGGTCATGCGAGACCTGATGAAAAGGGAATCGCTATAGGTCAATTTGGTTTAGAAAAGAGTTTGAATAAGTATTTAGGTGCTTCCAATGGAGAGGTAGCTTATACAGGCGATCGTAGAGGCGTATCTCTTGACGGTGGAAAAGTGAATGTGAAGGCACCTAAAAATGGAGATAATGTATATTTAACACTCGACCAGCGTATTCAAAGTTATTTAGAAGATGCAATGAAAGAAGCGAGTAAACATTATGAGCCAGAAAGCTTAATAGGAATTGTTGCGGATCCAAAAACAGGGAAAATATTAGCGATGTCTAGTAAGCCTAGTTATGATCCGAACCAAGAGAATAATAATTATTTTTATAATGACGCAATTGCAAATGCATTTGAACCTGGATCAACAATGAAAATTTTTACGCTAGCAGCAGCTATTAATGAAGGTGTGTATAAGGGACAAGATTATTATCAGTCTGGTACATATCAAGTCGGGAACCGCAAAATAAAAGATCATAATGGCGGTGCTGGATGGGGATCTATCACATTTGATGAAGGTGTAGAGCGCTCTTCCAACGTAGCGTTTGCTATTTTAGGGGATCAAAAACTTGGTCCAGACCGTTTCCGGAAATATATCCATGCTTTCGGATTAGATGAAAAAACGAATATTGATTTACCTGGTGAAGGTTCAAATACCATTGTATTCGATCAGCAAATACAGCAAGTAACAACAGCTTTTGGACAAGGTTCTACTGTAACACCAATTCAGCTTGTACAGGCTGCAACTGCTATTGCGAACGATGGGAAAATGATGAAACCTTATACAATTGATAAAATTGTAGATCCGATAACAGAGGAAGTAAAATTAGAACATAAACCAGAAGAAGTGGGAAAACCTGTTACAAAAGAGACAGCAGCGCAAGTAAGACAGTTATTAGAACGCGTTGTTACATCGCCGAAAGGAACAGGAACTGCTTATAAAGTCGATGGCTATTCAGTTGGTGGTAAAACAGGAACAGCGCAAATTCCGGATGGAAAAGGAGGCTATATGACGGGAAGAGAGAATTATATATTCTCATTCTTAGGTATGGCACCTATGGACAATCCGCAACTTGTTGTGTATGTAGCTGTTAAAAAGCCGAAATTGAAAGATGATGAGAGCGGCGCACAACCTTTAGCTGATATTTTTAAATATGTAACGAAGAATAGTTTAGAGTATTTAAAGATTAAGCCTAATGAAGTGAAAGATCCGAAGAAATATGTGAAAGAGCAGCAAACTGCTGTTCCAGATGTAACGGGAAAAACGATGGAAGAAGCGAAAAAAGCCATTGATAAAGCAAAACTTCGCCCAATCGTATTAGGTGAAGGGAAAGTACAGCATCAAGTACCGAAAGCAACTGAACAAACATTGAAGGGTGACCGAGTCTTCTTAGTGGGAGATAAACCTACAATGCCAAATATACAAGGCTGGGCACTTCGTGATGTTATGAATTTAGCAAAAACATTAAAGCTTAATCTAAAACCTACTGGTACAGGATACGTAACCGAACAAAGTGTACCAGAAGGAACATTGTTGCAACCTGGTACAGAGTTAGGTGTAACACTTGTACCGCCACTTGAACCACAACAAGAAGCAGAAAAGCCGTAATGGTAAAAGAGAAGAAGTTCTAATTAAATAAGTACAAGCATATATTGGAACAAGCTAGGCGTAAGGGAGGCTTGTTCCAATATGCGTGTATCAAATGTAACAGTTAGAAAACGACTTATTTTTATACTCATATCAGGTATACTTATTTTCACTATCATCGATATTCGTCTTGGATATGTGCAATTTTTTCTTGGGAATATGTTAACGGATCGTGCGAAAGATTCATGGAGTCGTAATATTACTTTTGAACCTGAACGTGGAAAAATTTTAGACCGAAATGGTGTGGAACTTGCCACGAATAAAAGTGCTCCAACTGTCTTTGTTGTACCGAGGCAAATTGAAAAACCAGCAGAGACTGCAGAGAAGTTAGCTGCAGTATTAGGTGTGGAAAAAGATGAGATTTATAAGAGGATTACAAAAAAAGAATCAATTGTAAGGTTAGATAAAGGCGGAAGGAAAATATCACATGATAAGGCGAAAGAGGTAAGAGGATTAAGTTTGAAAGGTGTTTATATCGCAGAGGACTCTATCCGGTACTATCCATTTGGCAACTTTTTATCACACGTATTAGGGTTTGCAGGTAGTGATAACCAAGGTCTTATGGGACTAGAAAAATATTATGATAAAGAACTGAATGGTGATGAAGGTCATGTGCGCTTTTTTGCAGATGCAAAAGGGCAAAGGATGCCTAATGTTGGCGATGATTTCAAAAAACCAGAAGCTGGTTTGAATTTAGGCTTAACAATTGATGCACGTATTAATAGAATTATGGAAAGAGAAATGAATATCGCAGAGTCGACATATAATCCAGATGGTATGATTGCGATTGCGATGAATCCGAAAAATGGTGAAATTTTAGGTATGTCGAGTCGGCCGAGTTTTGATCCGGCAGATTTTCAAAGTGTTTCTCCAGAAGTGTACAATAGAAATTTACCAGTATGGAGTACGTATGAACCTGGTTCAACATTTAAAATCATTACGTTAGCCGCAGCTTTGAATGAAAATTTAGTAGACTTAGAGAAAGATACGTTTTATGATGATGGAGCAGCTGAAGTTGGTGGAGCAAGATTGAAATGCTGGAAAGCAGGAGGCCATGGTAGCCAAACGTTTTTAGAAGTAGTTCAAAACTCTTGTAACCCAGGATTTATTGAGCTGGGTGATCGTCTTGGTAAAGATCGATTGTTTAAATACATTCGTAATTTTGGCTTTGGACAAAAAACCGGAATTGACCTGCAAGGTGAAGGTAGTGGGATTTTATTTAATTTAGACAAAGTCGGTCCAGTCGAGCAAGCAACAACTTCATTCGGTCAAGGTGTTTCTGTTACGCCAATTCAACAAGTGGCGGCGGTAGCAGCAGCTGTAAATGGTGGAACATTGTATCAACCGTATATAGCTAAAGAATTTATTGATCCGAAAAACAATCAAGTTGTAAGTAAAAAGACACCTGTGGAAAAAAGAAAAGTTATTTCCAAGGAAACTTCAGAAAAAGTTCGGTATGCATTAGAGAATGTTGTAGCAAAGGGATCTGGTAAAGGTGCTTTTATTGATGGGTATCGTGTAGGCGGAAAAACAGGTACAGCCCAAAAAGTGAAAGATGGTAAATATTTAGAGAATAATTATATCGTATCTTTTATCGGTTTTGCTCCAGCAGATGATCCGGAAATTGTTGTATATGTTGCTGTTGATAATCCGAAAGGTGTAACGCAATTTGGTGGAGTAGTAGCAGCTCCAATTGTTGGGAATATTCTGCGGGATGCACTTCCTGTTATGGGAGTGAAACCGAGAAAAGAACAAGTTGAGAGAGAATATAAATGGGGCGATACACCAACTGTGGAAGTTCCAAATTTAATTGGTATGAAAAAGAAAGACTTACAGACGCAACTCGTTGATTTGAAGCTTGATATAAGCGGAGATGGAGAGAAAGTCATTAAACAGTCCCCAGAAGCAGGAGCTAAAGTGAAAGAAGGCTCAAAAATTAGAATTTACTTCGGGAATTAAAGGTAACCTAGTACGTTTTATGGTACAATTGGTGGAAGTGAGTTCTTTATAGAAGAGTTACTTAATTTGAGACCGCAAGAGTCTCGGTTATAAATAGGTCTATTTATTAGACACAGTAGCACTTACCTCCTATTTTACATAATTAGGAGGTAACGTGTTGCTTATTAATAAAAGAGATAAATACACAATGTAGAGAGGGTTTAGTGAAATGAAGTTGCATACACTTGTATCATGTTTGCATGATTTTCCAGTTGTTCCAAAAGAAAATCCAGAAATCACATCTATAGAAGCTGATTCACGTAAAGTGAAAGAAGGAAGCTTATTTGTATGTATGAAAGGATATACGGTTGATAGCCATGATTTTGCTAAGCAAGCAGCGGCACAAGGAGCGGCTGCTATTGTTGCGGAAAGACCAATTGATGTTGACGTTCCAGTTGTACTTGTGAAAAATACTTTTCGTTCGTTAGCGGTTTTAGCTGATTATTTTTATGGTCAACCAACACACAAGTTACATTTAATCGGTATTACAGGTACAAATGGAAAGACAACAACATCGCATATTATGGATGAGATTATGCGCGCACATGGTCATAAAACCGGGCTAATTGGAACGATTAATATGAAAATCGGTGATGAAACATTTGAGGTGAAAAATACAACACCAGATGCACTAACACTTCAACAGACGTTTGCAAAAATGGTTGAACACGGTGTGGATAGCACAGTAATGGAAGTTTCATCACATGCTTTAGATCTTGGCCGTGTACACGGATGTGATTACGATGTCGCAGTGTTTACAAATTTAACACAAGATCATTTAGACTATCATAAAACGATGGAAGAATATAAACATGCAAAAGGGTTGCTATTTGCGCAACTTGGCAATAGTTATAATCATAATCGTGAAAAATACGCGGTATTGAATAACGATGATGCTGTAACAGCGGAATATATGAGAAGTACTGCAGCAACTGTTGTAACGTATGGAATTGATACAACAAGTGATGTTATGGCAAAAGATATCGTTATGACAAGTGGTGGAACTACATTTACGCTTGTAACACCGTATGAGAGTGTAAATGTTACGATGAAATTAATTGGGAAATTTAATGTATATAACGTACTAGCTGCGACAGCGGCAGGACTTGTTTCTGGTGTAAGTTTAGAAACAATCATTGATGTAATAAAGGAACTAGCTGGAGTTCCAGGACGTTTTGAAGTAGTTGATGGTGGACAAAATTATACAGTTATTGTTGATTATGCACATACACCAGATAGCTTAGAAAATGTATTAAAAACAGCAAAACAGTTTGCAAAAGGTGACGTATATTGCATCGTCGGTTGTGGCGGTGATAGAGATAGAACGAAGAGACCAATCATGGCAAGTGTTGCAACACGATATGCAACTCACGCCATTTACACTTCAGATAATCCAAGAAGTGAAGAGCCAGGAGCTATTTTAGATGATATGGTACATGGTGCAAATGGAAATAATTATGAAGTAATTATTGATAGAAAAGAAGCGATATACCATGCAATTGCTAACGCAAAAGCTGAAGATATTATCATTATTGCTGGTAAGGGTCATGAAACATATCAAATTATTGGTAAAGATGTTCATCATTTTGATGATCGTGAAATCGCTAAAGAAGCAATTACAGAGCGTTTAAACAACGAAGAGTAACAACGTGAGAGGAGGACTACATGTGCTTGAGCAAGGTTTATTAGTAACGGCTGGGGTAGCATTCTTAATTTCTGTTGCCCTTTCGCCATTGTTTATTCCATTTTTAAGAAAATTAAAGTTCGGACAGAGTATTCGTGATGAGGGACCAAAATCACATCAAAAAAAATCAGGGACACCGACAATGGGTGGTATCGTCATATACGTATCTATGATGGTAACTTCACTTATTATGGCGATTAAGTTTAATCATTTAGGTGCAGAGGTATCGTTATTACTATTAGTGACATTTGGTTACGGATTGATTGGATTTTTAGATGACTACATAAAGGTAGTTAAGAAGAGAAATCTTGGTTTAACATCAAAACAAAAATTAGTAGGTCAGCTTGTTATTGCTATTGCGTTCTTTTTAATTGGAAAAGGGCAAGCGTTCCACACATACATCATGATTCCGGGAACGGATGTTAAGTTTGAATTAGGTTGGGCTTATTTTGTACTTGTACTATTTATGCTTATTGGTGGATCAAATGCAGTTAACTTAACTGACGGTTTAGATGGTTTATTATCAGGAACTGCTGCTATTGCATTTGGAGCATTTAGTATTATTGCTGTGGCACAAGAGCAATTTGGAGTAGCGATATTCTGTATGGCAGTTGTAGGAGCTGTACTTGGATTTTTAGTATTCAATGCGAATCCAGCAAAAGTGTTTATGGGAGATACAGGTTCATTAGCTTTAGGTGGAGCCATTGCAGCTGTAGCAATTTTATTAAAACAAGAATTGCTACTTGTAATCATTGGCGGAGTATTCGTAATGGAAACTTTATCGGTTATTATTCAGGTCATTTCATTTAAAACAACAGGAAAACGTGTCTTTAAAATGAGTCCACTACACCATCATTATGAATTATGTGGTTGGTCAGAGTGGCGTGTCGTTGTGACGTTTTGGTCTGTAGGATTTTTATTAGCTGTGTTAGGAATTTATATCGGGGTGTGGATGTAATTGAAAACTGTAACTGAATTTCAAAATAAAAATATTCTTGTATTAGGCATTGCAAAAAGTGGTTATGCAGCAGCTACATTGTTACAAAAGTTAGGGGCAAATGTTATTGTAAATGACGGAAAGCCTTTAGCAGAGAATGTACTTGCTGCAGAATTACAAGCAAAAGGAATGGACGTTGTATGCGGTGGTCATCCTTTAGAATTATTAGAGAGAAATATTTCTCTTGTAGTAAAAAATCCAGGAATCCCGTATTCTAATCCAATATTAGTTGCTGCGAAAGAAAAGCAAATTCCAATTGTTACGGAAGTTGAATTAGCATATCGTATTTCAGAAGCACCATTTGTTGGGATTACGGGGTCTAACGGTAAAACGACGACGACAATGCTTACATTTGAAATGCTAAAAGAAGGACAAAAGCATCCCGTAATTGCAGGGAACATTGGAACTGTAGCGTGTGAAGTTGCACAGGATGCGAAAGAAAATGAAGTTGTAGTTACAGAACTTTCATCGTTCCAATTGATGGGAGTAGAATTGTTCCAACCTAAAATTGCTGCGTTTTTAAATTTATTTGAGGCCCACTTAGATTATCATGGGACGAAGAAAGAATATGGTTTAGCAAAAGCGAATATTTTTAAAAACCAAACAGAAAATGATTATAGTGTAATAAATGCAGATGATGCAGATGTGATGGCTTTATCTGCTTATAGTAAAGGTCAAAAAGTACTGTTCTCAACAACGAAAGAAATTGAAGATGGTGCGTGTATAAAAGATAATGCTCTTTATTTTAAAGGTGAAAAAGTTGTTGAAGTAGGCGATATCGTTTTACCTGGTCAACATAATTTAGAAAATATTTTAGCAGCGATGAGTATCTCAAAATTATTGGGTGTTTCTAATGAAGCGATTACGGCAGTTTTAAAACGTTTTACAGGTGTAAAACATCGTTTAGAATACGTAACAACTATAAACAACCGTAAGTTTTATAATGACTCAAAAGCAACGAATATGTTAGCGACAGAGAAAGCTTTATCTGCGTTTACACAACCGACTGTGTTATTAGCAGGTGGGCTAGATCGTGGAAATGAATTCGATGATTTAATTCCGTATTTCAAAAATGTTAAAGCGATTGTAACATTTGGACAAACAGCTCCAAAATTAGTAAGAGCTGCAGAAAAAGCGGGATTAGATACAATTGAAAGTGTCGATACTTTAGATGAAGCTGTAGTGAAAGCTTATGCTCATTCTACAGATGGCGATGTAATTCTTCTTTCTCCAGCATGTGCAAGCTGGGATCAATTTAAAACATTTGAAGAAAGAGGAGACATTTTTATACAAGCTGTGCATAAACTTATATAAAGTAAATCAAAACATCAGTAGGCTAACACCTACTGATGTTTTGTTACATAGGGCAAAAGTTTCTGCCTAAAGAGGTGGTGTTTATGGGTAATGAAGAAAACGCCTGATTTTATTCTCATCATCGTTACACTTGCGTTGTTAACAATCGGAATGATTATGGTTTATAGTGCGAGTGCGGTTTGGGCCTCTTATAAAATGGGGGACTCATTCTTTTTTGCAAAAAGGCAATTGCTATTCGCAGGTCTTGGTGTAGTGGCTATGTTTTTTATTATGAAAATTGATTATTGGGTGTGGCGTACGTATTCAAAAGTAATTTTGCTAGTTTGCTTCATTCTTCTTATTCTCGTTCTTATTCCTGGAGTAGGTCTTGTTCGAGGAGGAGCGCGAAGTTGGATTGGAATCGGGGCATTTTCCATTCAACCGTCCGAATTTATGAAGTTTGCGATGATTATTTTCTTAGCGAAATTTTTAGCGGAACGACAAAAATTAATTACCTCTTTTAAACGTGGTTTACTACCAGCTTTAGGTTTTGTATTTCTTGCTTTCGGAATGATTATGTTACAGCCCGACCTTGGTACAGGGACGGTAATGGTTGGGACATGTATCATTATGATATTTATCTCAGGAGCAAGAGTCTTTCACTTTGCAATGTTTGGTTTGCTTGGTGTAGCAGGATTTGTAGGGCTAATTGCATCAGCACCGTATCGGATGAAACGTATTACATCATATTTAGACCCGTGGTCAGATCCGCTTGGAAGTGGATTTCAAATTATTCAATCGTTACTCGCAATTGGACCAGGTGGATTATTCGGGCTTGGACTTGGACAAAGTAGACAAAAGTTTCTTTATTTACCTGAACCGCAAACAGACTTTATATTTGCAATCTTATCCGAGGAATTAGGTTTTATTGGTGGTTCATTTGTGTTATTATTATTTAGTCTATTATTATGGCGTGGGATTCGTATAGCTTTAGGAGCGCCAGATTTATATGGTACGTTTTTAGCAGTAGGTATTGTGGCGATGATTGCGATTCAAGTAATGATTAATGTTGGTGTTGTAACAGGATTGATGCCTGTTACGGGTATTACTTTGCCGTTTTTAAGTTATGGTGGATCAAGTTTGACATTAATGTTAATGGCAGTAGGTGTATTATTAAATATAAGTCGCCATTCTCGCTACTAAACCCTGTTTTATAAGACAGGGTTTTTCGTATGTGTACGAAGAAACAATATGTATATAGAAATAAATACGACTGTAATAAGAAAAAGAGAAGCGGAGGAGTTAGTAGTGCGTGTATTAGTAAGTGGTGGGGGCACTGGAGGTCATATTTATCCGGCTCTTGCTTTAATAAGAGAAATAAAAAAATTAAATCCGGAAGCAAGGTTTTTATATATTGGTACGGAGAATGGATTAGAGAGCACAATCGTGCCCAAAGCAGGTATACCGTTTCAATCTATTGTTATAAGTGGATTTAAGCGTAAAATATCGTTAGATAACGTGAAAACGGTGATGCGTTTTCTAAAAGGTGTACAAGATAGTAAACGATATATTCGTCGTTTTAATCCAGATATTGTAATTGGAACAGGTGGATATGTATGTGGACCTGTTGTATATGCTGCGGCAAAATTAGGTATTCCAACTATTGTACATGAACAAAATAGTGTACCTGGTGTAACGAATAAATTTTTAAGCCGCTATGTTGATAAAGTTGCAGTTTGTTTTGAAGCGGCTGCAGAACATTTTCCGCAGTCAAAAGTGGTCATGACAGGAAACCCACGAGCGTCAGAAGTAATGGATCAAAATGGAATGAAAGGAAAACGTTCAGTAGGTTTATCTCTTCCTAAAAAATCCGTGCTTATTTTTGGTGGCAGCCGTGGGGCTAGACCAATTAACGATGCTTTCGTAGAGGCAATTGAACAGTTTGGAAATAAAAGTTACGAAATATTGTATGTAACAGGTGAAGTTCATTACGACAAAGTGATGGACGCAGTGAAGCAAAAAGGGAACCCGAATAATGTTATTATTAAACCTTTCATTCATAATATGCCAGAAGTACTTACAGGTGTAGACCTTGTTGTCTCAAGAGCTGGAGCAACAACACTTGCAGAATTAACAGCGTTAGGTAAGCCAAGTGTGTTAATTCCGAGTCCTTATGTAACAAATAACCATCAGGAAAAAAATGCACGTTCTGTTGTCGATAAAGGAGCAGCAAAAATGTTGCTTGAAAAAGATTTAACAGCTGAAACACTTATTCGTGATATTGACGAGATTTTATTAGATGCACAAACATTACAAAATATGAGGCTTGCTGCTGGGCAATTAGGTATTCCAGATGCAGCAAATAAGTTGTATGAAGTAATGAATAAGCTTGTAAAAAAATAACGTTAGGTGAACGCCCTGCATACTACTGTAATAAGGATGCTTAGTATGGGGGAGATTGTTTATGGAGCAATTAGTAAATGAGCTTATAGAAGCAAATGTTGGTCGTGTGTTAGTGGATGAACCGTTAGCACGTTATACAACTATGAAAATAGGTGGACCAGCTGATATTTTAATTGTGCCAAAGCATGTTGCCGGTATTGAAAAAACGTTGCAGTTAGTAAAGAAATATAAAACAAAGTGGACTGTAATTGGTCGCGGTTCGAACCTTCTTGTATCTGATCTAGGTATAGAAGGTGTCGTTATTCGTTTAGGAGAAGGATTAGACCACTTAGAAGTCGAAAAACATAGAGTAAGAGTTGGTGGTGGGTATCCCCTAATTAAATTATCAACTTTACTTAGTCGGCAAGGGTTAGCCGGTCTGGAGTTCGCAAGTGGTATTCCAGGAAGTGTTGGCGGTGCAGTGTATATGAATGCAGGAGCACATAATTCGGATATATCAAACATATTATCAAAAGCTCTTATTTTGTTTGAAGACGGAACAATTGACTGGTTAACGCATGGAGAAATGGAGTTTTCCTATCGTACATCTGTATTGCAAACGAAACGTCCTGGTATTGTTTTGGAGGCTGAGTTTCAATTACAAATAGGTGAGCGTGAGAGAATTGTAAGTGTTATGCAAAAGAATAAAGATTACCGTCGTGAAACACAGCCATGGAATCATCCGTGCGCAGGAAGTGTGTTTCGGAATCCAACTCCATACTTTGCAGGAGATTTAATAGAAAAGGCGGGGCTTCGTGGTTATCAAATAGGTGGAGCTCAAATTTCTGAAATGCATGGGAATTTTATTATTAATACTGGGGGAGCCAGCGCGCAAGATGTCTTATCTTTAATTGCATTAATAAAACAAACAATTAAGGATGGATTTGGCGTAGAAATGCATACAGAAGTAGAAATCATTGGAAGATAACGGTTATTCGTTCCGCTCATTATCATTTATGTTATAATAAGAAGATAAGAACGGCATGAGGAACATGCCGTTCTTTATGTTACGTAGGGGGATCGTACATGAAAAATAGTAAAGTAATTAAACTACAGGATCGTGTACCAAAGTTAAAAAATCAACAGAAAAAAAAGAAGAAAAATGTTAATCATCGGTTGATTTTATACATATCAATTTTATTTCTATTAGTTCTCTTTTTAATTTATTTTCGGTCTCCACTTAGCAATATAAAAAAGATAAGCGTGTTTGGAAATCATTATATGACAGATGAACAAGTGATGAAGGAATCAGGTGTGACATATGATACAAGTTATTTCCGAGTGACAGCACATAAAGCAGAAGAAAACTTAACGAAACGAAAAGAAATTAAAGCAGTAAATGTAAAGAAACGTTTTCCAAATAAAATTGACGTTCATATTGAAGAATATTTAACGATTGGTTATATAAACAAAGATGGGAAATTACAACCGTTATTAGAGAACGGGAAAACACTTGATGTACTCCCGAACGGAAAACTTCCTGTTGCAGCGCCAATTTTTGAACCTTTTAAAGAGGAAAAAATGAAGGAGTTAATTGCTGAGCTTGAAAAATTAACACCAACTATTTTAAGGTCTATTTCTGAAATTCGTTATTCACCGACAAATGCGAATGAAGACCACCTTACTTTATATATGAATGAAGGGTATGAAGTGAGCACTACGATTCAAAATTTTGCAAAACGTATGGAAGCTTATCCACTTATCTTAAAAACAATTGAGCCAGGTAAAAAGGTATTAATTGATTTAGAAGTAGGGGCGTATACGAAAGAATTAGGAGCAGAAGAAAAAAAAGAATAGAATGATAGTTTTCACTACGTTATTGTAGAAAAAAACGAAACGAATGTTCTGCTTGGTGCATAGGAATTTACAAGAATGGTTCATTTGATGAAAAATATGTAAAAATTCTTAGATTCATACTAGGATTGGTACAAGTTTCACTTTTCTATGAGTACATCTTAGTGTAGACTTATACTTGGCGGTAATCTTTACACTTGAAATAGAATTATTTCAAGATAAGCAGTTATTCACAGTTTACTGCAATATTCTTAAATGAATGTTAAATAAAAATAAGAAAAATATAGGGTTAAAAAAGGGAAACGTATAAAGACGTTGAATATTTTTCTTATAAATAGTAAAGTTGCGATTGTTGTTCCATATATTGAGTTGTATGGTATAAATAAAGAAGGAGGTGCCAAAGAATGAACAGCAATGAAATATATGTTAGTCTTGACATCGGTACATCCAATGTTAAAGTCATCATTGGTGAAATGGTTAATGACAGCTTAAACATTATTGGTGTTGGAAATGTAAAATCAAATGGTTTAAAGAAGGGATCGATAGTTGATATAGACGAGACTGTTCGATCAATTAAAAAAGCAATTGAACAAGCTGAGCGCATGGTGGGAATCCACATTGAGCAAGTTGTAGTAGGTGTCAATGCAAACCAGGTACAGCTACTTCCTTGTCACGGAGTAGTCGCTGTTTCAAATGAAGATCGTGAAATCGGGAATGAAGATGTCTTACGCGTTCTAGATGCAGCACAAGTTGTGTCAATTGCTCCAGAACGTGAGTTTATTGATGTGGTACCTCGACAGTTCATTGTAGACGGTCTTGACGAGATTAACGATCCGCGCGGGATGATCGGTGTAAGATTAGAAATGGAAGGTACACTTATTACAGGCTCGAGAACTTTACTACATAACCTACTTCGTTGTGTAGAAAAAGCAGGTCTTGAAATTGTTGATATTTGTCTTCAACCTTTAGCGGCTGCAACAGTTGCTATATCTTCAGATGAAAAAAATAGAGGAGTAGCCCTTGTTGATATGGGGGGAGGATCTACAACTTTATCTATTTTTAAAGATGGAGAGTTACAAGCGACGAGCGTATTACCATTAGGTGGAGACCATATAACGAAAGATATTGCAATTGGGTTGAAAACTTCAACAGAAAATGCAGATCAAATTAAGTTGAAATATGGACATGCTTTTTATGATACAGCATCTGAAGAAGAGATGTTTACGGTTCCTATTATGGGAAGCGATCAAACAGAACAATATTCTCAGTTGGAATTATCGGATATAATAGAGGCTCGTGTAGAGGAAATTTTAATGTTTGTTCAAGATGAAGTGCGTAAGTTAGGAGTAAAGCAAGTAGCTTCTGGTTATGTACTAACTGGTGGAATTGCTTCTATGCCAGGTGTCCTTGATCTTGCATATGATATTTTACATGAAAATGTTCGTATAGCAACTCCTGATTATATTGGTGTGCGTGAGCCACAATATACAAGTGGAGTAGGATTAATTAAACATTCTTATCAAAAAGCTAAATTACGTGGGAAAAATGTACAGGAAAAGCAAGAGCATTTTGAACCAGTACCAGCACAAGCTCCAGCGCCGGTACAACAGCAACCTGCGAAACAAAAAACTCGTAATCAAAACAATAATAATCAAAATGATGACCGTATGATGTCAAAAGTAAAACGTGTATTCCGTTATTTATGGGATTAAAATTGGACACGAAAAATGAGGTTCTAGGGGGATTTCGACATGTTAGAGTTTGATACTACTCAAGATCAATTAGCGAATATAAAAGTTATCGGTGTCGGCGGTGGCGGAAACAATGCTGTAAACCGTATGATTGAACACGGTGTACAAGGTGTAGACTTTATCGCTGTGAATACTGATGCACAAGCATTAAATCTATCAAAAGCTGAAACAAAAATGCAAATTGGTGGAAAATTAACACGTGGACTTGGTGCAGGTGCAAACCCTGAAGTAGGGAAAAAAGCTGCAGAAGAAAGTAAAGAACAGATCCAAGAAGCACTTCGTGGTGCTGATATGGTATTCGTAACTGCTGGTATGGGCGGCGGAACTGGAACTGGTGCAGCGCCAGTTGTTGCTCAAGTGGCAAAAGAATTAGGTGCATTAACAGTTGGTGTTGTAACACGTCCATTTACATTTGAAGGACGTAAGCGTGCAACACAAGCGGCATCTGGTATTGCGGCATTTAAAGAAAATGTAGATACACTTATTGTAATTCCAAACGATCGCTTATTAGAGATTGTTGATAAAAACACGCCAATGTTAGAGGCTTTCCGTGAAGCGGATAACGTATTACGTCAAGGTGTTCAAGGTATTTCTGATTTAATTGCAACACCAGGTTTAATTAACTTAGACTTCGCAGACGTAAAAACAATTATGTCTAATAGAGGTTCTGCTTTAATGGGTATTGGTTCTGGTAATGGAGAAAATCGTGCTGCTGAAGCTGCGAAAAAAGCGATTTCTAGTCCATTATTAGAAACATCTATTGATGGAGCTCAAGGTGTTATCATGAATATTACTGGTGGAGCTAACTTAAGCTTATATGAAGTACAAGAAGCGGCAGATATTGTAGCTTCAGCTTCAGATCCAGAAGTAAATATGATCTTCGGTTCGGTTATTAATGAAGGATTAAAAGATGATATCGTTGTAACTGTAATTGCAACTGGTTTTGATGATACAATTGCAACTCAACCACCAAAACCAATTATCCGTCCGAATGTGAATCACACGCAACAACAGCAACAGCCAGTAGCTCAACCACCAAAACAACGTGAAGTAAAACGTGAAATGAAGCGTGAAGAGCCAGTTGTACATGAGCGTCATTCAGATTCAGATGATATCGATATTCCAGCATTCTTACGTAATCGTCGTAGACGATAAAAGAAAAGGAGCATTTATGCTCCTTTTTTGTTTTATACAGGGAAAAGATCTGCCTAAGCAGGTCTTTTTTATTTTATATATTTTAATCTATTTCGCTATTTGCCGGATAACATGATTGGTGCGTGGTGATTAAAGTTTCACTTTATATGTAAGTAAAAAAGTATATAGCATTCTATGAAACATTTACTTTTATTTTTTACCGACAGATTATGTCTAGAAAGCACAAAATAACAAAAAAACACCTCCGCAAATTGACACACTTTCCTATTGGATATGCATTATACTAGTCTCAACTTAAAAAAAGAGGTGAATTGTTTGGTTGTTTACGCCGACGTTGTTTGGTTGTTAAACGCCTGCATTGATTTTCTTTTACTTTTATTAACGGCTACCGTGTTAAAAAAGAAGATCAAAAGATGGAGGCTTGTGTTAGGGGCATTGATAGGTTCAACCATTGTTATTTTTGCCTTTACTCCTTTTGCTTCTATGATGACACATCCAATTATGAAACTACTGTACTCGTTACTTATTGTGTATACAGCATTTGGGTTTACAACATTTAGAAATTATGCACAAACTGTTTTTACTTTTTACTTTGTAACCTTTATGGTTGGCGGAGGATTAATGGGCACTCATTTCTTTTTGCAAACGAATGAAATGGTAAATGGGTTGGTTCAATCTCAATCAATTTCTTATGGTGACCCAATTAGTTGGTTGTTCGTTATTTTTGGTTTTCCAGTCATTTATTATTTTTCTAAAAAGCGTATTGAAAGCGTAGAGGTTACAAAAATACACTATGATCAAATTGTGAAATTGAAAATTCAATTAGCTGAAGAGGAACTAGAACTCGCAGGTTTAATTGATAGTGGGAATCAACTTTACGACCCGTTAACGAAAACACCTGTTATGATTATGCATATTTCATCGTTAGAACATTGTTTACCAGCTTGGTTAACAGAACAAATTTATTCCAAAACAGAGATTCCTCAAATACCAGAAAATGATTCTGGGTGGGCGACAAAATTACGCTTAATTCCTTTCCGAGCAGTAGGAGTAGAGAATCAATTTTTATGGGCAATTAAGCCAGAAAGTGTACAAATTTATCATGAAGGTAGTTCTATTGTCGTTAATAAAGTATTGATTGGATTAAATACACAACAGTTGTCAACCAATGGAGAGTATCAATGTATTGTGCATCCGAAAATGTTAATTTCGCAAAAAATGGTAATTGCTTAATAATGGGAGGCGGGATAATATGATGAAATTAAAATTTTATTTAGTATACCTTTGGTATAAAGTATTGTTGAAATTAGGAATTAAGACCGATGAAATTTATTACATTGGTGGAAGTGAAGCGTTACCACCACCGTTAACGAAAGAAGAAGAGGAAGTTCTTTTGAATAAATTGCCAAAAGGAGATCAGGCAGCAAGGTCGTTACTGATTGAACGCAATTTACGGCTAGTTGTATATATAGCAAGAAAGTTTGAAAATACAGGGATAAATATTGAAGATTTAATTAGCATTGGAACAATTGGGCTTATTAAAGCGGTAAATACATTTAATCCAGAAAAGAAAATAAAATTAGCAACATATGCATCACGTTGTATAGAAAATGAAATTTTAATGCATTTGCGCCGGAATAATAAAAATCGTTCAGAAGTTTCTTTTGATGAACCGCTTAACATCGATTGGGACGGGAATGAACTTTTATTATCAGATGTATTAGGGACAGACGATGATATTATTACAAAAGATTTAGAAGCTACTGTTGATCGTCATCTTCTAATGAAAGCATTACATCAATTAAATGATCGTGAAAAACAAATTATGGAACTTCGGTTTGGGCTTGCAGGAGGAGAGGAAAAGACGCAAAAAGATGTAGCGGATATGCTTGGGATTTCACAGTCATACATTTCGCGTTTAGAAAAAAGAATCATAAAAAGATTACGAAAAGAATTTAATAAAATGGTGTAAAGAATAAGACCAGCCGTTATGTAGGCTGGTCTTATTCTCTTTCGTTGTATGAGGAAGGACAACGAAAATGAAAAATGAAGAGAAAACCGCATGCATAAAATCTCCTTCAAAGGAAATACTTTACACTGTACAGCAACTCCCGATAGGAGGGAACACTTTGACGAGAAACAAAGTAGAAATTTGCGGTGTTGATACAGCTAAACTTCCCGTACTAAAAAATGATGAAATGCGTAAATTATTTCGTGAAATGCAAAGTGGAGAGATAAGCGCAAGAGAGAAATTAGTGAATGGAAACTTACGTCTTGTACTGAGCGTCATCCAAAGATTTAATAACAGAGGAGAATATGTTGACGATTTATTTCAAGTTGGTTGCATCGGACTTATGAAATCCATTGATAATTTTGATTTAGGCCAAAATGTAAAATTTTCAACGTATGCTGTGCCGATGATTATTGGGGAAATACGCAGATATTTGCGTGATAACAATCCGATTCGCGTATCTCGTTCATTACGAGATATTGCGTATAAAGCGTTACAAGTAAGAGAAAAGTTGATTGCAGAAAATTCAAAAGAACCAACAGCAATGGATATTGCAAAAGTGCTTGAAGTGACTCATGAAGAAATCGTTTTTGCTTTAGATGCAATTCAAGATCCAGTTTCATTATTTGAGCCGATTTATAACGATGGGGGAGATCCTATCTTTGTTATGGATCAGTTAAGTGATGAAAAACAAAAGGACGAGCAGTGGGTTGAAGAGCTAGCACTAAAAGAAGGAATGAAGCGTTTAAATGATCGTGAGAAAATGATTATTCGCAAACGTTTCTTCCAAGGGAAAACACAAATGGAAGTTGCAGAAGAAATTGGGATTTCTCAAGCACAAGTGTCACGTTTAGAGAAATCAGCTATTAAACAAATGAATAAGACAATTCAAGGATAAGGTTTCACCATTTATGGTGAAACCTTTTTATATATCATATAGTTTGTTTGCGCTCATAGTAGGGTAGCTGTGTTCATATAATGAAAATAATATGAAGTGGGTAAGAGGTTGCTTCCTGTTCATTTGAGAAACAATGTTTTTTCGATTCGTCATATATAAGGGAGAGGATGAAAGTGATACAAATTTCGGAATTGCAGATGAAAGATATAATAAATGTTTCAGACGGAAAAAGGCTGGGTAATATTGGTGATATTGAAATTGATATGAACACAGGGAAGATCGATTCTATTATTATTTCTAAACAGGCACGTATGTTTGGGATTTTTGGGAAAGACGTAGAAATTGTAATTCCTTGGAAAGAAATTGTGAAAATTGGGGAAGATGTCATACTTGTTAGAGTAAATCCTGTTAATTCTGTAACAGAATCAATACAAACACCGACAATTTCATAAAGAATATTACAAATTCCTCTTTTTTTTCTGTTAGGATTATGAAAAAATAAAAGTATGGTAAAATAGACAGGAAGTACCATGCTTTTTTATGTTATTTTAATTAAAAGGAGCCGCTGTTATGAGAGAACCATTTAAATATGTGGACGGTATACTGTATTTAGAAGCGTGGAAAGAACTTGGAAACATTACTGCTGGATTTACGACAAAAGATGGTGGGGTAAGTACGGGCTCCTTTCATGCAATGAATTTAGGATTACATGTGAATGATATTGCCGAGAACGTTCATGAAAATAGACGCATTTTAGCAAATAAGTTACAAAAACCATTAGAAAACTGGATTTGCTCTGAACAAGTTCATGATCATCATGTTGAAAAAGTAGGACAACAGGAAAAAGGAAGTGGCGTTTATTCATATGAAGACGGCATTTCAAAAACAGATGGCATTTATACGACTAATAATGATGTTCTTTTAACATCTTGTTATGCTGATTGTGTTCCACTCTATTTTTATGCACCATCACATGGTATGATAGGACTTGCGCATGCTGGATGGAAAGGGACTGTAAAAGAGATTGCAAAAGAAATGATTCAAAAATGGAATGCAGAAGGGATTTCGAGTGATGAAATTCATGTTGCGATTGGACCGGCAATTGGATCTTGTTGTTACGTTGTTGATGATCGAGTGTTAACAGCAGCAGAGCAAGTGGTAAACGGTTCTGTTCCTTATAAAAAAGTTTCTGACGGACAGTACGCAATTGATTTAAAAGAAATTAATCGTATATTATGTGTACAAGCAGGCATAAAAGAAGAGAATATTGTAATGTCATCTCTTTGTACAAGCTGTGAAGAACAACTGTTTTTCTCTCACCGTCGTGATCAAGGTAAGACAGGGAGAATGTTGAGTTTCATAGGTTTTAAGGAGGATGAAAGCAAGTGACAGTACAAACAAATTTAACAACTGTAAACGAAGCAATTAAACAATCTTGCGCGCGAGCGGGACGTTCTTTGCAAGATATTAAACTCGTTGCAGTTACAAAAACGGTAGGAATTGAAAAAACAAACGAAGTAATTGAAGCAGGAATTATCGATTTAGGTGAAAATAGAAATGAAGGTTTCTTACAGAAGTATGAACATTTCGGTTCAAAAGTGAATTGGCATTTTATTGGATCATTACAAACGAGAAAAGTAAAAGAAATCATTAATGAAATCGATTATTTACATTCATTAGATCGTCTTTCACTTGCAAAAGAAATTCAAAAACGTGCGGATAAGAAAGTGAAATGTTTTATTCAAGTGAAAACATCATCTGAAGAATCAAAGCAAGGATTGGCAATAGAAGAAACCGTTTCTTTTATTCAAAGTTTGCAAGAATTGGATAAGATTGAAGTGGTTGGACTAATGACAATGGCTCCGTTTACAGAAGAAGAGGAAGAAATTAGACGCTGTTTTAAGACATTACGTATGCTACAAACAGAGGTGCAGGAGTTAGAATTATTACATGCACCATGTAAAGAATTATCAATGGGAATGTCTAATGATTACACCATTGCAATTGAAGAAGGTGCTACATACATTCGTTTGGGGACGATTTTAGTAGGAAAAGCGTAAAAGGAAGGAGAATCTTATTATGAGTTGGTCAAAAGTAAAATACTTCTTTTTTGATACACCTGAAGAAAAAGAAGCAGCTCAATATAGTTATGAAAAGGAGCAAACGGACATGAAGAAGCAGCAAGATCCGCCAGAACAACAAGATGTTACGTTTCCAAAAGCGCAAACGAAACAAAATGTTGTGAGCATTGAAACAGCGAAGCAATCCTCAAAAGTTGTTTTATTAGAACCACGCACATATTCGGAAGCGCAAGGAATTGCGGACCATTTAAAAGGTAGACGAGCTGTTGTAATTAATTTACAACGAATGTCTACGGATCAAGCTGTACGTATCGTTGACTTTTTAAGTGGTACTGTATACGCTATAGGCGGGGACATTCAAAAAATAGGACCGAAAACATTTATGTGTACGCCTGAAAATGTAGATATTGTTGGTGCAATTTCAGAGTTATTCGGTGAAGAAGAAGACACAAATATAAAGAGGTGGTAATACGCCATGGAAACCGTTTTAAGACTTTTAGTTTATGCTATCGAGATTTACTCGTGGGCACTTATTATTTACATTCTCCTATCATGGTTCCCAGGTGCAAAGGAATCAACTTTCGGAGAGTTTCTTGCGCGTATTTGTGAACCATATTTAGAACCATTTCGCAGATTTATTCCGCCGCTTGGTATGATTGATATTTCGCCACTCGTTGCGATCTTTGCTTTAAGACTTGCGACAAATGGTTTAATAAGTTTATTCGGCTATTTCTTATAGTAAGAGGTTATATGTATGAGCATCTACGAGCATTTTAGACCTGATGAAGTGGTCTTTGTGGATAAAGTGTTAGAGTGGAAGCGAGCAGCGGAGTACCATCAAGTGAAATTAACAGATTTCCTTGATCCAAGGCAACAACAAATTGTTACTATGGTAATAGGCCAAGGGGATGTTGCTGTACAATTTGATGGTGCAACGTCTCAAGCAGAGCGCAAAAGAGCACTCATTTATCCGGACTATCTAGTAATAAATGAAGAGGAATTTCAAGTAGAAGTATTGGAAATTGACTATCCTTCCAAGTTTTATACGCTAGAGCATAGGCAAATATTAGGTACATTTATGTCTCTTGGTTTAACGAGAGAAAAATGTGGTGATATTTTGCTTCAAGAAGATCGTGCCCAAATTGTAGTCGCGAAAGAAGTTGTATCTTATATTGAGATGAACTTACAATCTATAGGAAAAGTGAAAGTCTCCTTATCACCAGTGCAAGGGGAAAAAATTCTACAGATACAAGAAACGTGGGGGGAGAAATCCGGAACGGTTTCTTCACTTCGTTTAGATGTTATGTTAGCTGAAATGTTACATATATCTAGGCAAAAAGTACAACCTTTCATAAAAAATGGTTTAGTAAAAGTGAATTGGAAAATAGTGGAGCAAACCTCTTATGAATGTTATCCAGGAGATGTTTTTTCAGTGAGAGGATATGGACGCAGTAAATTGTTTTCTGTAGAAGGTAGAACAAAGCGCGACAAATGGAGAATTTTGTATGGTATACTAAAATGATTGGTTTTTTAGAAGGAAATCCTCCTATTTTGTCGAAGAAAAGATATAATTGAAAGAGGAAATTTAGATAACTACTTGGAGGTGGCGTTGTGCCGTTAACACCATTAGATATTCATAACAAAGAATTTGGTCGCGGATTCCGTGGCTATGATGAGGATCAAGTAAATGAGTTTCTTGATCAAATTATCAAAGATTATGAATTAGTCATTCGTGAGAAAAAAGCTTTAGAAGAACAAGTTGCGCAATTAGAAGGGAAGTTAGATCATTTCTCTAATATTGAAGATACGTTAAACAAATCTATCGTTGTTGCACAAGAAGCAGCGGAAGAAGTAAAACGTAATGCCCAAAAAGAAGCGAAATTAATTGTACGTGAAGCTGAAAAGAATGCAGACCGTATTATTAACGAAGCTTTAGTAAAATCAAGAAAAGTTGCTTTTGATATTGAAGAGCTAAAGAAACAAGCGAAAGTATTCCGCACTCGTTTCCGTATGTTATTAGAAACACAGCTTGAAATGTTAAACAACGATGATTGGGATAAACTAATTGAGTTAGAAGACGAAGTAGACGAGCTGTTGAAAAAAGAAGAAACAGTGTAAGCTTGACGTTTTTCTCATTATTACATATAATTTTAAACAACATATTTATTAAGAAAAACGAAGATAGGGATAAGTACCTTTTTCATACCTTATATAGCGAACTGAGGATGGTGTAAGCTCAGGATAAGGAGATAATGGGAATATCACCCTGGAGTTCCGCGCTGAACAAATAGAGTAAGCGTAGGCGTATATTCGCGTTAAGAATATAAAGAGGATTGTATACATACGTATAGAATCTACTAGGGTGGTACCGCGGGAGACTTTCTCGTCCCTTTTTGGGATGAGAAAGTCTCTTTTTTATTCCGTTTTTTAGGTCTTTCTTTTATACATGTAAGGAGGAATTGAGCATGGAGTACAAAAATACATTACTAATGCCAAAAACAGAGTTCCCGATGCGTGGGAATTTACCAAAACGTGAGCCTGCAATGCAAGAAAAGTGGGCGGAAATGAATATTTATGAAAAGGTACAAGAACATACGAAAGGTCGTCCTTTATTTGTACTGCATGATGGACCTCCATATGCGAATGGTGACATTCATATGGGACATGCATTAAATAAAGTATTAAAAGACTTTATCGTTCGTTATAAATCAATGACTGGTTTCTGTGCACCATATGTCCCAGGTTGGGATACACACGGTTTACCAATTGAACAAGCTTTAACAAATAAAGGTGTGAAGCGTAAAGAAATGACAGTTGCTGAGTTCCGTAAGTTATGTGCAGAGTATGCATATGAACAAGTAGAACGTCAGCGTGAGCAATTTAAGCGTTTAGGTGTACGTGCTGATTGGGATAACCCATACATTACTTTAGAGCCAGCATATGAAGCACAACAAATTAAAGTGTTTGGTGATATGGCGAAAAAAGGTTATATCTATAAAGGGCAAAAGCCAGTTTATTGGTCACCAACGAGTGAATCAGCTTTAGCAGAAGCTGAAATTGAATACCAAGATAAAAAATCTGCATCTATTTACGTAGCATTTCCTGTAAAAGATGGAAAGAACGTATTAGAAGGTGATGAGAAATACATTATCTGGACAACAACGCCTTGGACGTTGCCTGCAAACTTAGGTATTTCTGTTCACCCAGAACTTGAATACGCTATTGTAAAAGTAAATGGTGAAAAATATATTATTGCTTCTGAACTATTTGAGACAGTTGCAAAAACGTTAGAGTGGGAAAACGCTGAAGTTGTGAAAACAGTAAAAGGTAGCGAGCTTGAGTATACAGTTGCAAAGCATCCATTCTACGATCGTGATTCATTAGTTATGCTAGGAGATCACGTAACAACAGATGCAGGTACAGGTTGTGTTCATACAGCACCAGGACACGGGGAAGATGACTTTATTGTTGGTAAAAAGTATGGCTTAGAAGTACTTTGTCCAGTTGATGATAAAGGTGTATTAACAGAGGAAGCACCTGGATTTGAAGGCTTATTCTATGATAAAGCTAACAAGCCAATTACAGAAAAATTAGAAGAAGTAGGCGCATTACTGAAGCTAACATTCATTACGCATTCATATCCACATGATTGGAGAACGAAAAAACCTATTATTTTCCGTGCGACAGCACAGTGGTTTGCATCTATTGAAGCATTCCGTAAAGAGTTATTAGAAGCTGTTGCGGAAACAAAATGGGTACCAGCATGGGGCGAAACTCGTCTTCATAACATGGTTCGTGACCGTGGTGACTGGTGTATTTCTCGTCAACGTGCATGGGGTGTGCCAATACCTGTATTCTATGCTGAGAATGGTGATCCAATCATTACGGATGAAACAATTAACCATGTAGCTGATTTATTCCGTGAACACGGTTCTAACGTATGGTTTGAGCGTGAAGCGAAAGATCTATTACCAGAAGGATTTACACATCCAGGTAGCCCAAATGGTGAATTCCGTAAAGAAACAGACATCATGGATGTATGGTTCGACTCAGGTTCTTCTCACCAAGCAGTATTAGAAGAGCGCGATGACTTACAACGTCCAGCAGATTTATATTTAGAAGGATCTGACCAATATCGTGGTTGGTTTAACTCTTCATTATCGACAGCAGTTGCTGTAACAGGAAAAGCGCCATATAAAGGCGTACTAAGCCACGGTTTCGTATTAGATGGTGAAGGACGTAAAATGAGTAAGTCGATTGGAAACATCGTCGTACCGAAGAAAATTATGGATCAATTAGGCGGAGATATTTTACGATTATGGGTATCTTCTGTTGACTATCAATCTGATGTACGTATTTCGGATGATATTTTAAAACAAGTAGCAGAAGTGTATCGTAAAATCCGTAACACATTCCGTTTCTTATTAGGAAACTTAGACGACTTTAAGCCAAGTGAAAATACAGTAGCTATAGCTGAACTTCGTGAAGTAGATCGTTACATGTTAGTGAAATTAAATGACTTAATTACAAAAGTAAAAGAAGCATATGAGACATACGACTTCGCTGCTGTATATCATGCAATTCATAACTTCTGTACAATTGATTTAAGTTCATTCTACTTAGACTTTGCAAAAGACATTTTATACATTGAAGGTGCGAACCATGAAGATCGTCGTGCAATTCAAACTGTATTATATGATGTTCTTGTTGCATTGACGAAACTTGTAACACCAATCTTACCGCATACAGCTGATGAAGTATGGCCATACATTCCAGGTGTAACAGAAGAAAGTGTACAATTAACTGATATGCCAGAAGCTGTACAATTAGATGGTGCAGAAGCATTAAAAACAAAATGGGATGCATTTATGACATTGCGTGATGACGTATTAAAAGCGTTAGAAGTAGCTCGTAATGAAAAGGTAATCGGTAAGTCATTAAATGCAAGCATTACGCTATATCCAACTGCAGAAATGAAAGCTATGTTAGAGTCTATTAACGAAGACTTAAAGCAATTATTCATCGTTTCTGAGTACAAACTTGGTGGTATGATGGAAGAGGCGCCAGCAGATGCACCGAAGTATGAACATACAGCGGTTGTTGTTGTTCAAGCAACTGGTGAAACATGTGAACGTTGTTGGGTAGTTTCAGAAACAATTGGTAAAGATGCTGAACATGAAACATTATGTGAGCGTTGCGCAACGGTTGTTAAAGAAAATTATGTAAAATAATAAGGGGTGACTGCACGTAAAGTGCAGTCATTTTTTTGGTTAACAGTATATTGAAATAACTTTCACTCTCTTTCCTATGAAGGAAAAATGTGTGAGAGGTAAGCATATAAATTTCGGACACACTAATCGTACATTGCAACTGGGAGGAATGTACACGTGAATGAAATGTATATGGAAATCAAAGAAGAATTGCAATTGATGCGAAAAGAGTTACAAGAGAGGCTAGCTAAAGAGGTTATGTACAAATATAATACAGAGTTTAGCGAAGAGCTTGGGTATGAAATTAAGGAAGAGATAAAGAAAAAACTTTTATTACATGATATAAAAGAGGATTTAAAAGATGTAGAACGTGCATTATTTAAAATGGAAATAGATATGTATGGTATTTGTGAAGACACAGGGAGAGTAATGTCGGTAAAACAAATGAAAACGATGCCGACTGCACGTACCATTCATGAATTTTTCTATGAAAAAGTAAATGTATGAATGTGCACAACGATATTATATTACCTTTTTTTAATTTATTTTATTCTTCTATAAAGGTTCATTGTGAAAAGGTTGCAGCTATGCTAAAATTTTGAGGTACACTGTCTTTGTGGGGGAAATGAAAATGATATATTATGTAATAGCGTTATTTGTCATTGCCATCGATCAAATATCGAAATGGCTAATTGTAAAGAACATGGAATTGGGTACGAGTATTCCGATTATCGATAATGTATTATACATAACATCACATCGAAATAGAGGAGCTGCTTGGGGTATTTTAGAAAATAAAATGTGGTTTTTCTACATTATTACAGTCGTTTTTGTAGCATTTATCGTATTTTATATGAAAAAATATGCAAAAACAGACAAGCTTCTAGGAATTTCATTAGGTCTAATTTTAGGCGGAGCAATTGGTAATTTTATTGATCGTGTATTTAGACAAGAAGTAGTGGATTTCATTCACGTGTATATTTTCTCGTACAACTATCCAGTATTCAATATCGCTGATTCAGCATTATGTATTGGTGTTGTATTAATTATTATTCAAACATTATTAGAAGGCAAGAAAACGAAGGAGTAATTGAATGAGTGAAGTAGTACAAGTAACAGTTGCAGAAGAACAAAAAAATGAGCGAATTGATAAATTCGTTGCAGGAATAAATAATGAATGGTCACGTACACAAGTACAACAATGGATTAAAGATGACGTTGTTACAGTTAATGGAAAAGCTGTAAAAGGGAATTATAAAGTTAGAGAAAATGATGAAATTACAGTGACGATTCCTGAGCCAGAAGAGTTAGATATTCAGCCAGAAGATATGAATTTAGAAATTTATTATGAAGATGCAGATGTACTTGTTGTTAATAAGCCGCGTGGTATGGTTGTGCATCCAGCACCAGGTCATACAAGTGGTACACTTGTGAACGGTCTTATGCACCATTGTACAGACTTATCAGGCATTAATGGTGTGATGCGTCCGGGTATCGTACATCGTATTGATAAAGATACGTCTGGTCTATTAATGGTTGCTAAAAATGATATGGCACACGAATCACTTGTAAATCAACTTGTAGCAAAAACAGTAACGAGACGTTACAAAGCGATTGTACACGGTGTTATTCCGCACGATAAGGGAACGATTGATGCTCCGATTGCTCGTGATAAGAAAGAACGCCAAAGTATGACGGTTGATGAAAATGGTAAGCATGCTGTTACGCATTTCCAAGTGTTAGAGCGATTCAAAGATTTCACACTTGTAGAATGTCGCTTAGAAACAGGGCGTACACATCAAATTCGTGTTCATATGAAATATATTGGCTATCCACTTGCAGGAGATCCAAAGTATGGACCAAAGAAAACATTAGATATGAACGGACAAGCACTTCATGCAGGTATTTTAGGCTTTGATCATCCTCGTACTGGTGAATATATTCAGTTTGAGGCACCGATTCCAAAAGTGTTTGAAGACGCATTAAATATTTTGCGAAAATAGTATTGACAAATCATAAGAAAACTGAGATACTGACAACAGTTAAATAATGATCCTTTAACACAGCCCCGTGAGGTTGAGAAGGTAACGGTTTGAAATGCATAGGGTATGCTATACCCTTTTTCAAAAGTCCTCTCGCACACGCTGAGAGGACTTTTTTTATACCATTACTCTCACGCAAGAAAAAAGCTTGGAGGTGTAGAGCATGCAAGAGAAAGCTGTCGTTTTAGATGACCAAATGATTCGCCGCGCTTTAACACGAATTAGTCATGAAATCGTGGAACGAAATAAAGGTGTCGATAATTGTGTTCTTGTCGGAATTAAAACTCGTGGAATTTTTATTGCACAACGTTTGGCAGAACGAATTGGTCAAATTGAAGGAAAAGAAATAGAGGTTGGAGAGCTAGACATTACGTTATATCGTGATGATTTAACGCTACAATCGAAAAATAAAGAACCACTTGTAAAAGGTTCTGATATCCCTGTAGATATTACGAAGAAAAAAGTTATCCTTGTAGATGATGTATTATATACAGGCAGAACAGTTCGAGCAGCAATGGATGCTCTTATGGATTTAGGTAGACCATCACAAATCCAACTGGCGGTTCTTGTTGATAGAGGTCATCGTGAACTACCAATTCGCGCTGATTATGTAGGAAAGAACATTCCAACATCAAGTGAAGAGCGTATCGAAGTTGATTTGCAAGAGACAGATCAACAAGATCGAGTAAGCATATACGATAAGTAAAGCCCTTTTAAATGTAGTCCTGTGAGGCTGCCAAAGGGTCTTGGCTTTCATATGTCAAATTTGGCATACGAAAGTGTAGGACTCTTTGTGCACAGGCACAAAGAGTTTTTTTATTGCAAAGATTTAAACTGAAGGAGGATGTAACAATGGAACAAAAGCCAGTGTTAGACGTTAATGAAGTACCGAAACCGGGAAAATGGTTATTTTTAAGTATACAACATTTGTTCGCGATGTTTGGATCAACAGTGCTTGTTCCGTTTTTAACAGGATTGAATCCGTCAGTAGCATTAATATCAAGTGGATTAGGAACGTTAGCGTTTCTTCTTATAACGAAAGGTCAAGTACCTGCCTATCTAGGATCATCATTCGCCTTTATCGCACCGATTATAACAGCGAAAACGGCAGGGGGACCTGGAGCAGCAATGCTTGGTGGTTTGCTAGCAGGACTTGTATACATCTTAATCTCACTCGGAATTAAGAAATCAGGATCAGAGTGGATTATGAAATTACTACCACCAATCGTAGTTGGTCCAGTAGTAATGGTAATCGGGCTAGCTTTAGCACATACAGCAGTTAACATGGCGATGAATGGTGCGGATGGCAAATATAGCTTTACACACTTTTCAGTAGCATTAGTAACATTAGCAATTACAATTATATGCTCAATATTCGGAAGAGGATTTTTCAGTATCATACCAGTGTTACTTGGCATTATCGGCGGATATATCTTCGCTTACTTCCAAGGGTTAGTAGACTTAAAGCCGGTAGCTGAGGCAAAATGGTTTGTTGTACCAGATTTCACAGTACCATTTGTAACATACACACCAGAGTTTTCATGGAAGATTGTACTCTTGATGGTACCAGTTGCACTAGTAACAATTTCAGAACATATCGGACATCAAATTGTATTAGGAAATGTTATTAAAAGAGATTTAATTAAAAAACCAGGTTTACACCGTTCAATCTTCGGTGATGGAGTAGCCACATTAATCGCATCACTAATCGGTGGACCACCGAATACAACGTATGGTGAAAACATCGGTGTGCTAGCAATTACAAGAGCGTACAGTGTATACTTATTCATCGGTTCAGCGGTATTCGCAATCATGTTCGGATTTATCGGTAAGATTTCTGCACTGATTCATTCGATCCCCACACCAGTTATGGGTGGTGTATCAATCTTACTATTCGGTGTAATCGCATCAAGCGGATTACGCATGATGGTAGACGATAAAACAGATTTAAGTGACAAACGAAACTTAATGATTGCATCAGTAATACTAGTAATCGGTATTGGTGGAGCGGTACTTCACGTAGGAGAATCATTCCAAGTAGAAGGAATGGCACTAGCAGCAATTGTAGGTGTACTGTTAAATCTACTACTACCGGAAACGAAACAAATAAAACAATCTAAGCAGATTGCTTCATAATAATAACCTTTTAATTCAGTCCTGTGAGACCGGAAAGGGTGGCTTCTTTCTTGCACCCTAGTCTCACATGACTAGGGTATTTTTATGCAAAGGTTGTTATAAAAATACAAAAGTGGTAACATAAAAATCAGAAAGATGAGGGATGACGATGAGCCATTTGTTAACGATGAGTGAATTATCGGAAGTAGAAATTTCAGAAATCCTAAAAGACGCAGAAGATTTTGCGAATGGAAAAGAGAGCAAAACGACAGAGCAAACTTTTGTTGCAAACTTGTTCTTTGAGAATAGTACGAGAACGAGATTTAGCTTTGAAGTTGCTGAGAAGAGATTAGGACTTGATGTTTTAAACTTTTCAGCGGATGCATCTAGCGTACAAAAAGGAGAAACTTTATACGATACGATAAGAACACTAGAATCAATCGGAACAAAAGCAGTGGTCATCCGCCATGAGCAAGATCGCTACTTCGATGAACTAAAAGATCAGGTGAATATCCCGATCTTAAACGCTGGAGATGGATGTGGAAACCACCCAACGCAGTGCCTACTCGACCTTCTTACAATTAAACAAGAGTTTGGAAGATTTGAAGGTTTGAAGATTGCGATAGTAGGAGATGTTCGTCATAGCCGAGTAGCACGTTCTAATGCAGAAGCATTAACGAAGCTAGGTGCAACAATTTACTTTGCAAGTCCAGAAGAGTGGAAAGATGAAGACAACACATTTGGAACATACAAACCATTAGATGAACTTGTTCCGGAAGTGGATGTAATGATGCTACTTCGTGTACAACATGAGCGTCATGATCATTATGAAACAGACATTATGAAAGAGTATCATGAGAAACACGGATTAACAGTAGAAAGAGAACAGCGTATGAAAGAAGGAAGCATTATTATGCATCCAGCTCCTGTAAACCGAGATGTTGAAATTGCAAGTGAACTTGTTGAGTGTGAGCGTTCACGCATATTTAAACAAATGGAAAATGGAGTTTACGTAAGAATGGCTGTACTAAAACGCGCCTTACCAAATGTATTAGGAGGAATGAAACATGAATTATTTGTTTAAAAATGGTCGTTATATGAATGAAGAAGGAAAAATCGTAGCAACGGATCTTCTCGTACAAGACGGTAAAATCGCTAAGGTAGCAGAAAATATTACGGCAGATAATGCTGAAGTAATCGATGTGAACGGAAAGTTAATCGCACCTGGATTAGTAGATGTACACGTACACCTTCGTGAACCAGGTGGTGAACATAAAGAAACAATTGAAACAGGTACGCTAGCAGCGGCAAAAGGTGGATTCACAACAATTTGCGCAATGCCAAATACACGCCCAGTACCAGATTGCAGAGAACATATGGAAGACTTACAAAATCGTATTAAAGAAAAAGCGCATGTTAACGTATTACCATATGGAGCAATTACAGTACGTCAAGCGGGTTCTGAAATGACAGATTTCGAAACGTTAAAAGAACTTGGAGCATTTGCTTTCACTGATGACGGTGTAGGCGTACAAGATGCTAGCATGATGTTAGCTGCTATGAAACGTGCAGCGAAATTAAATATGGCAGTAGTTGCGCACTGTGAAGAGAATACTCTTATTAATAAAGGTTGTGTACATGAAGGGAAGTTTTCTGAGAAACACGGATTAAACGGTATCCCATCAGTATGTGAATCTGTACATATTGCAAGGGATATACTGCTTGCTGAAGCGGCAGATTGTCACTATCACGTATGTCACGTAAGTACGAAAGGCTCTGTACGTGTAATCCGTGATGCAAAGCGCGCTGGAATTAAAGTAACAGCAGAAGTAACACCCCATCACTTAGTGTTATGTGAAGATGATATCCCATCAGCTGACCCTAACTTTAAAATGAACCCACCGCTTCGTGGAAAAGAGGATCATGCAGCATTAATTGAAGGTTTATTAGATGGAACAATCGATATGATTGCAACTGATCATGCACCGCATACAGCGGAAGAGAAAGCGCAAGGAATTGAAAGAGCACCGTTCGGAATTACTGGTTTTGAAACAGCATTCCCACTTCTATACACAAACCTTGTGAAAAAAGGAATTATTACACTAGAACAGTTAATTCAATTCTTAACAGAAAAGCCAGCTGATACATTCGGCTTAGAAGCAGGTCGCCTGAAAGAAGGTAGAACAGCTGATATTACAATCATTGATTTAGAACAAGAAGAAGAGATTGATCCAACAACATTCTTATCAAAAGGAAAAAACACACCATTCGCAGGTTGGAAATGCCAAGGATGGCCGGTAATGACAATCGTTGGTGGTAAGATCGCATGGCAAAAGGAGAGTGCATTAGTATGAAAAGACAACTTATCTTAGAAGATGGAACAGTATTAATTGGAACAGGTTTCGGAGGAGAAATCGAAAAGTCAGGTGAGGTTGTATTTACAACAGGAATGACTGGATATCAAGAAACATTATCTGATCCATCATATTGCGGTCAAATTGTAACATTCACGTACCCATTAATCGGAAACTACGGCATCAACCGTGACGATTTTGAATCGATTCACCCATCTGTAAATGGTTTAATCGTAAACGAAATTTGTGATCACCCATCAAACTTCCGTAATGAAATTTCGTTAAATGACTACTTAAAAGAAAGAAACATTCCAGGATTAGCAGGAATTGATACGAGAAAATTAACGAGAAAAATTCGTCAATACGGTACATTACGCGGACGCCTTTGTAACATGGATGCAGATGTAGAATACATCGTAAGCCAATTAAAAGCGACAGTATTTACAGACCATGTAAAACGCGTATCAACGAAAGATCCATACCCAAGCCCAGGCCGCGGACATCGTGTTGTATTAGTAGACTTCGGTATGAAACATGGTATTTTAAGAGAATTAAATAAACGTGATTGTGATGTAATTGTAGTTCCTTACAACACGACAGCTGAAGAAATTTTACGCCTTAGCCCAGATGGAATTATGTTAAGTAACGGACCTGGGGATCCAAAAGATGTACCAGAAGCAATTGAAATGTTAAAAGACATTATCGGTAAAGTTCCTTTATTCGGAATTTGCCTAGGACACCAACTATTTGCTTTAGCATCTGGTGCGAATACAAGTAAGTTAAAATTCGGTCACCGTGGTTTAAACCATCCAGTAAAAAATCTTGCAACTGGAAAAGTAGCAATTACATCTCAAAACCATGGTTACGCAGTAGAAGAAGAATCAGTTGAAAATACAGAACTTGAAATTACACATGTTGCTTTAAATGATGGAACAGTAGAAGGTCTTCGTCATAAGAAGTTCCCAGCATTTACAGTTCAATACCATCCAGAAGCTTCAGCAGGACCAGAAGATGCAAATGATTTATTCGAAGATTTCTTAACAATGATTGAAAACTTCAAGAAAGAAGGGGAAGAGTTATGCCAAAACGCCTAGACATTAACACAATTTTAGTAATCGGATCAGGACCAATTGTAATTGGGCAAGCAGCGGAGTTTGACTACTCTGGAACACAAGCTTGTCAATCTCTTAAAGAGGAAGGTTACAAAGTAATCCTTGTTAACTCTAACCCAGCGACAATTATGACAGATACTGCAACTGCAGATAAAGTATACATTGAGCCTTTAACATTAGAATTCGTAAGCCGAATCATTCGTAAAGAACGTCCAGATGCAATCTTACCAACATTAGGCGGTCAAACAGGTTTAAACATGGCTGTTGAACTTGCAAAATCAGGCGTACTTGAAGAGTGCGGAGTTGAAATTTTAGGAACAAAATTATCAGCAATCGAGCAAGCGGAAGATCGTGATTTATTCCGTACATTAATGCAAGATTTAAATGAACCAACACCACCAAGTGAAATTATTCATAACCTTGATGAAGCATATGGCTTTGTAAACGAAATTGGTTATCCAGTAATCGTTCGTCCAGCATTCACATTAGGCGGAACGGGCGGCGGAATTTGTCATAACGAAGAAGAGTTAATTGAAATCGTAACAAGTGGTTTAAAACATAGCCCAGTAACACAATGTTTATTAGAGAAAAGTATTGCTGGCTGTAAAGAAATTGAATATGAAGTAATGCGTGATTCAAATGATAACGCGATTGTAGTATGTAACATGGAAAACATCGATCCAGTTGGTGTTCATACAGGTGATTCTATCGTTGTAGCACCGAGCCAAACGCTAAGCGACCGTGAATACCAAATGTTACGTAACACGTCATTACGAATTATTCGTGCACTAGGAATTGAAGGTGGATGTAACGTTCAGCTTGCACTAGATCCATATAGCTTCCAATACTATGTAATCGAAGTAAATCCACGTGTAAGTCGTTCATCTGCACTAGCGTCTAAAGCAACTGGATATCCAATTGCGAAATTAGCAGCGAAAATTGCAGTCGGCTTAACGTTAGATGAAATCGTAAACCCGGTAACACAAAAAACTTACGCTTGCTTCGAGCCAGCATTAGACTATGTTGTTTCAAAAATTCCACGCTGGCCATTTGATAAGTTTGAATCAGCGAACAGAACACTTGGAACGCAAATGAAAGCAACTGGTGAGGTTATGTCAATCGGACGTAACTTAGAAGAATCATTATTAAAAGCGGTTCGTTCTTTAGAACTTGGTATTTATCACTTAGAATTAGACCACTTAAAAGAACTTGATAAAGAAACAATGAAAAAACGCATTATTAAAGCAGATGATGAGCGACTGTTTATCGTAGCAGAAGCAATTCGTCAAGGTGTAACGAAAGAAGAGATTAACGAATGGTGTGAAATGGACTTCTTCTTCTTACAAAAAGTTGAAAATATCGTAAATATGGAACGCGAAGTAAAAGCGAATGTAGGAAATATGGAAGTACTACAAACTGCAAAAGAAATGGGCTTCAGCGATCACTACATTGCAGCAGCTTGGAACAAAACGGAGCGCGAAATTTACGATATGCGTAAAGAAAATAATATGACGCCGGTATTCAAAATGGTAGATACTTGTGCGGCAGAGTTTGAATCTGCAACACCGTATTACTACAGCACATACGCTGATGAGAACGAATCAATTGTAACAGATCGTAAGAGTGTAGTAGTTCTAGGATCTGGTCCAATCCGCATTGGTCAAGGTGTTGAGTTTGACTATGCAACAGTTCACTCAGTATGGGCAATTAAAGAAGCTGGATATGAAGCAATTATCATTAACAATAACCCAGAAACTGTTTCAACAGACTTCAGTATTTCTGACAAATTATACTTTGAACCATTAACGATTGAAGATGTAATGCACATCATCGATTTAGAAAAACCAGAAGGTGTTATCGTTCAGTTCGGTGGACAAACAGCAATTAACTTAGCGGCAAAATTAGAAGAACATGGTGTGAAGATTTTAGGAACATCACTTGAAGACTTAGACCGTGCAGAAGATCGTGATAAATTCGAAGCTGCTTTAACAAAACTTGGTATCCCACAACCAGTTGGTAAAACAGCAACGACTGTAGAGCAAGCGGTAGCAATCGCAGAAGAAATTGGTTACCCAGTATTAGTAAGACCATCTTACGTACTAGGTGGACGTGCGATGGAAATCGTATATCGTCAAGAAGAACTACTGCACTACATGAAAAATGCAGTTAAAGTTCACGCAGATCACCCAGTATTAATCGACCGTTACATGGTTGGTAAAGAAATTGAAGTAGATGCAATTTCAGACGGTGAGAATGTATTCATTCCAGGTATTATGGAACATATTGAACGCGCTGGAGTTCACTCTGGTGACTCAATTGGAGTATATCCACCACAAAGCTTATCTGAAAAATTAAAAGAACAAATTATTGAACATACAATTGCACTTGGAAAAGGATTAAACATTGTTGGATTACTAAATATCCAGTTTGTCGTATTCGAAGATCAAGTGTACGTAATTGAAGTAAATCCACGTGCGAGCCGTACAGTACCATTCTTAAGTAAAATTACAGGTGTACCAATGGCAAACGTTGCAACGAAAGTTATTCTAGGGCAAGACCTAGTAGAGCAAGGATACGGAACGGGCTATCACCCAGAAGAGAAAGAAGTGTATGTAAAAGCTCCGGTATTCTCATTCGCGAAATTACGCTCAGTGGATACAACATTAGGACCTGAAATGAAATCAACAGGGGAAGTAATGGGTAAAGATTTAACGCTTGAAAAAGCATTATACAAAGGTTTAGTTGCTTCTGGAATTAACATCCCAACGCACGGATCAGTAATCATTACTGTAGCGGATAAAGATAAAGAAGAGGCGATGGAAATTGCAAAACGTTTCCATGAAATCGGCTATAACTTATTAGCAACAGCTGGAACAGCAAAATCGTTAACAGAGCAAAATATCCCAGTACAAGTTGTAAACAAAATTGATTCTGAAGACTACAACTTACTAGATATTATCCGCCAAGGAAAAGCACAGTTTGTAATCAATACATTAACAAAAGGCAAACAACCAGCGCGTGATGGTTTCCGCATTCGCCGTGAATCAGTAGAAAATGGTGTAGCTTGCTTAACATCACTTGATACAACGAGAGCAATCTTACGAGTATTAGAATCTATGACATTCTCAGCTCATTCAATGAAAGAAATTACGCAAACAAAGCGTCACGAGGTGGTACATGCATGATGCAAAAGCAAAATATGATCGTCGTTAATCAAAAAGAAATCGCAAAGAACATTTACGAATTAGTGCTTCAAGGAACTTTAGTACAGCAAATGAACGAACCAGGGCAGTTTGTACACATTAAGGTAGCAGAGGGCATTGCGCCCCTTCTGCGCCGCCCAATTAGTATTTGTAATGTAGATCAAGAGAAGAACGAATTTACAATGCTATATCGTGCGGAAGGACAAGGAACAAAAACATTAGCCACTAAAAAACAAGGTGAAATGGTAGACGTACTAGGACCATTAGGGCACGGTTTTCCTGTAGAAGAAGCAGAAGCTGGTCAAACAGCTTTACTAGTAGGTGGGGGGATTGGTGTACCACCACTTTATGAATTATCACAGCGCCTCGTTGCAAAAGGTGTACGCGTAATTCACATCTTAGGTTTTCAAACGAAAGATGTTGTTTTCTATGAAGAAAAATTTGCAGAACTTGGTGATACGTACGTTGCGACAGTAGACGGTACACACGGTACAAAAGGATTTGTCACAGATGTAATTGATCATTACGGAATTGACTTTGATATTCTTTATTCATGTGGTCCGTTAGCGATGCTTCGTGCATTAGAAGGACGTTACAAAGAGAAAAAAGCCTATATTTCATTAGAAGAACGTATGGGCTGTGGTATTGGAGCTTGTTTCGCATGTGTATGCCACTTACAAGAAGATCCAAGTGGACATTCTTACAAGAAGGTGTGTAGCGACGGACCAGTATTTCCAATCGGGGAGGTTGTACTATGAACAGATTGCAAGTTGAATTACCAGGATTATCATTAAAAAATCCAATTATACCGGCATCTGGATGCTTTGGATTTGGTCGTGAATATGCACAGTTTTACGATTTAAGTGTACTAGGATCAATCATGATCAAAGCGACGACAGAACAACCACGCTATGGAAATCCTACGCCTCGTGTTGCTGAAACACCGGGTGGCATGTTAAATGCAATCGGACTTCAAAACCCAGGATTAGAAAAAGTAATGAATTCTGAATTACCATGGTTAGAACAATTTGACCTTCCAATCATTGCAAACGTTGCAGGTTCACAAGCTGAGGATTACGTAGCGGTTGCAAAGGAAATTTCTAAAGCGCCTAATGTCCATGCACTGGAATTAAATATTTCTTGTCCAAACGTAAAAACAGGTGGTATCGCCTTTGGTACAAATCCTGAAATTGCTGCTGATTTAACGAAGCGAGTAAAAGAGGTTTCTGAAGTACCTGTATATGTGAAGTTGTCACCGAACGTGGCAAACATTGTGGAAATTGCAAAAGCGATTGAAAATGCAGGTGCAGATGGTTTAACGATGATTAATACATTGCTTGGTATGCGTCTAGATTTAAAAACAGCTAAACCAATTTTAGCAAACCGTACAGGCGGATTATCAGGTCCTGCGATTAAGCCAGTAGCAATTCGTATGGTACATGAAGTAAGCCAAGCGGTTAACATTCCAATTATCGGAATGGGTGGTATTGAAACAGCGGAAGATGTAATTGAATTCTTCTACGCTGGCGCAAGCGCAGTTGCAGTAGGTACAGCGAACTTTATCGATCCGTTCGTATGTCCGACAATTATTGAAGAGTTACCAGCATTACTAGATGAATTAGGATTTGATCACATTTCGGAATGTCAAGGAAGGAGCTGGAAGCAAACATGTCACAGTCGTTAATCGTTGCACTAGATTTTCCGGGGAAACAAGATGTAGAACAATTCTTGCGCCACTTTGAAGGGGAAGAGTTATTTGTCAAAGTTGGTATGGAGTTATTTTACAAAGAAGGCCCTGCGATTATTACGTACTTAAAAGAAAAAGGGCATAAGATCTTTCTAGATTTAAAACTTCATGATATTCCAAATACGGTAAAAAGCGCTATGCGTAGCCTAGCTAGTCTAGATGTTGATATGGTAAATGTTCATGCTGCTGGGGGAAGCAGCATGATGAAAGCTGCAATTGAGGGATTAGAGGAAGGTAAGCAAGAAGGAAAAGAGAGACCGATTTGTATTGCAGTTACACAACTAACAAGCACTTCGGAAGCTATGATGAAAAAAGAGATCGGCATTGAGAAAACGTTAGAAGAAGCGGTTGCTCATTATGCAAAATTAACGAAAGAAAGTGGACTGGATGGCGTTGTTTGTTCAACGCTCGAAGTTCCAAAATTACGTGAAGTATGCGGAAATGAATTTGTAACAGTAACACCGGGGATTCGTCTTGCAAGCGATGATGTAAATGACCAGGTGCGCGTAGCAACACCGAAACGTGCGAGGGAACTTGGCTCAAGCTATATCGTAGTTGGACGTAGTATTACAAAAGCAGAAAATCCGCTTGAAGCGTATAAAACAGTAAAACAACAGTGGGAAGGTGTAACAGTATGAAAAAAGAAATCGCATCGCATTTATTAGAAATTGGAGCAGTATTTTTACAACCGAATGATCCATTCACATGGTCTTCAGGTATGAAATCACCAATTTATTGTGATAACCGTTTAACTTTATCTTATCCGAAAGTACGTCAAGCGATTGCAGCTGGATTAGAAGAGTTAATTAAAGAGCACTTCCCAACTGTAGAAGTTATTGCAGGAACAGCAACTGCTGGTATTGCGCACGCTGCATGGGTAAGTGATCGTATGGATTTACCAATGTGCTACGTACGTAGTAAAGCAAAAGGTCACGGTAAAGGGAATCAAATCGAAGGAAAAGCTGAAAAAGGTCAAAAAGTTGTAGTAGTAGAAGACTTAATTTCAACTGGCGGCAGTGCAATTACATGTGTAGAAGCACTTCGCGAAGCTGGCTGTGAAGTATTAGGAATCGTATCAATCTTCACATACGAGCTAGAAGCAGGAAAAGAAAAGTTAGAAGCAGCGAACGTAGCATCATATTCTTTAAGTGATTACAGTGCATTAACTGAAGTTGCAGCAGAAAAAGGTATGATCGGACAAGCTGAAACGAAAAAATTACAAGAGTGGCGTAAAAATCCAGCTAACGAAGCTTGGATCACAGCGTAACACGAAAAAAGACGACTGCGGGGGAACGCGGTCGTTTTTTTTATATTATTGTTAAAACTTCATGTGAAGTTCCATCAATATCAAAGAAAATCATATTCCTGTCTCCTTGCTAACAACTATTTAGCGTTTTCAGCAACCTCATATCCTTTCACAAACAATAGCGTCATATAAGAAACAATAAATGAGAAGATGCTGTACATGCCAACCCAAAAGAAAAATTTTGGAGTAAAGGCGATAACACCTATTATTAAAAAACTAGCAAACGTTACAATCGGCATTACGTAATACGTTTTCGTTTTGCGTGTTCCAATAACAGATACGATAAAGATAAATAACGGACAAATTAATAAGACGAAAATCAATTCATTCATAGGTATGTCCCCTTTTCTAATTGCAGTAATCTGTTTCTTATAAACGTTTTGAAATAATTACTCTCCTAATATAATTTCGCTAAGTAATAACGAATCCCTCTTGAAAACTGATAATTCATGATGAATTTTACAAGCAAAAAACGTAAGCAAGAGAACACTTGCTTACGCTATAGAATAAACATCGCAACGATCGTGGTTACAATTAAGCCAATCATAACTGGTAAAAAGTTTCGACGTGCAAGTTCAAATGGATCGACTTTACAAATCGCAGCGGCAGGAATAAGTGCCCAAGGAATCAACGTCCCGCCCCCGGTCCATATAGCTGCAATTTGCCCGAGTGCTGTTAATGTAGCTGTTCCATGGCCAAGTGCTGTTCCAAAAAGATTGGCAATGGAACCAGCAAGTGATATACCTGAAAAACCTGATCCATCTAAGCCGGTAATGACACCAACGATAGTTAATGTCCCTGCCGATACATATTGATTTAAAGGAACAGTTTGAGATAAAGCGATGCCTAAGTCGTTAATGATTCCGTGTGAACCTTTCGGTAAATAGTCCCCGATAATTTTCACAAAGCCACTATCTCCTAAATAAAAGAGTGCAGCGATAGGAATAACTGGTCCGAAAATTTTAAAGCCAAATTGGAGCCCTTCTATAAAGTAATCGGTCGTTTTATTCAGTCCATTACCTTTGTAGGCGATGAGAGAAATGATGATAATCATAATAACAGTTGTTCCGCCGATAAGTGCAGTTGCGTCGCTTCCTTGTAGTTTAAATTGAATCATGCAAAGGATATCGATGGCATATACGATCGGAATACAAATAGCGAGCCATTTTTTTGTCCGAGTAGATAATGAAGTGAGCGTTTTAGAAGACGCAGTTGATGAAATAGACTCTTGTATAGATAAGCCTGTATGAAATTCTTTTCGTAAGAAGAAAAAAGCGACGGAAGTTGTCACAATGCCCATAACGATAACGAGTGGAACACTTGCAGAAACAACGCTAGAAACAGGAAGACCAGCAGCGTCTGCGGTTAATTTTGGTGCGCCTTGTATAACGAAGTCGCCGGATAAAGCAATCCCATGACCGAATAAGTTCATAGCAATTGCCACTCCAATTGGCGGAAGGCCGACACGTACAGCAACCGGTAATAAAATAGCTCCCATTAAGGCAACAGCTGGAGAAGGCCAAAAGAAGAAAGAAATTGTCATCATCAAAAGACCGATAATCCAGTAGGCGAGGGTAGGGGTACGAATCATCTTTGTAAATGGTGAAATCATTGTATCATTTATGCCAGTATGAACGAGTAAATTGCTCATGGATACGATAATGGAAATGATTAATATAGTTGGTAATAGCTCAGTAATAGCGTAAATAAAACTTTGAAAAATGCCGCTAACGGCAAGAGGGATAGAACTTGTAGCAGTTAATGCTAATAAAAAGATGAAAACGATACAAATAATCGTCGTATCCTTTCGGAAAATAAAAAAGGTAATAATGGTGAGTAAACAAATAACATAGAGAGCGTGTAATAGCGTTAATTCAACTCCCATAACATTCACATCCTTTAGGCATTCGTGTAGTTTATTGTATGAAAGTAGGGAAAGTATGTGAGTATAGGAAACCGAAAAACCAAAATTTCATGTACCGTAGTGGCAAGGTTGAAAAATGGATGTTAAAATACAATTAATCCTAAAAATGGAATTAAAGGAGGGCTTATGCGCAAAATAATTGGGTTTTGGGGCTTTATTCTCTCTTGTAGTCTATTAATCATTTTAAATTTGTTTACAAGCAATGAATGGATCAGTATTATACCTGTTTTTGGGTTTGTACTTATACTTTTATATAACTGGGATGATATGAAACAATATAGCAAGAAAAGTATTGGAATTATGATAGGTATCATCGTTGTTTGTTCATTATTCGTAGGAGTTATTTTAATAGAGGGTCAGAAACAAATGAAGAAAATGTCTATTTTTCAAGAATGGATGTCGTCTGCAAAAAGTCTTTATATTGTAATTGTAGTAGTTATTTTTCTAAGAATTGTTATAAGCATAGCAAGTTACATATTAAAGGAGAAGTAGAATGGGGGAGTACGAATGAGAGAGAAAATAGGTTATTATGGTGTGCTCGTTTGTTTACTATTATCAGTTATTTCAGGGCAATTTTTAAAAAGTGAATGGGTACCAGTTATATTATGTATAGGAGTATTGATTTTTGCTCCTATGTATCGCTGGGATGAGTGGAAAGCATATAGCCGAAAAAAGAAAATTGTATTCAGTATTGAGTTTGTCATGATAATTAGTACGATTCCGTTTTTGTTACTGAAGGGAAATGAGATAATAGATGGAATTGTAATGTTTCAAGGGTGGTTATTTATTACGAAATTGCTATATTTAATTTGCATTTTAATGTTGGTAGCGGTAGTCACTAAAACAGTAAATGAAAAGCTATTCGTTAATGAATAATAGAAGAAAGTGCCACCTTATCTGGTGGCACTTTCTTACTTTATTGAATGAGCTTTTTGCATCTTCTTAATTAAACGAATTTGTCCGCGATGATTGATTTCATCTTCAAATACGTGAAACCACTTAAAATAGTTATTTGCTTGTTTGTCATACCAAAAGTCTGTCGTTTTAAACAGCCATTCATCAGGTAACGATTGGAATGTTTCAATTGTTTTGGAACGTACTTCTTGTAATGTATCAATATAAAATTCTATAGAGTTTCCTTTTATTTCCTCACGTCCAAGAGCTTCTAACTCGAGGCCAGGTAACCATCTTTCTAGTTCGGCCTCCGTTGGTTCGCGGTCTTCAAAAGTATGAATCTGGTAGTAAAATTCAACAGCAGCCATGTGATATAATAGCATGCCGATTGAATTTGCTTCCTCATTATATAAATAATCAAGTTCTTCCATTGTTAAATCTTCCACTGCTTGCATTGTTGTATAGCGAGCGTAATTCATCATGGAAACTAGTTTGGAAAATTCAGGATGTAAACCATCTATTTTATCGATTACAAAGTTCAATTACAATTCCCCCTCTTGAAACGAATACTCCAGAGAAGGAATTCTATGTGCAGAGAAAAAATCCTGTTGGAAATTTCAAAATATTAACAAGGGATTACAATTAGTTCTCTATTTGATTTTGTAATAACTTCATATCCGTCTTTTGTAATGACAATATCATCTTCAATTCTACAACCGCCCCAGTTCGGTATGTAAATACCTGGTTCAACTGTAACGACCATACCCTCTTCTAAAGTAGCCTTACTTTCTTGGGATAGGCGGAGAGGTTCATGAATTTCTAATCCAAGACCATGACCAGTAGAATGTCCAAAATATTGACCGTATCCATGCTCAGTAATGTAGTTTCTCGTTATATCATCGATACGTTTTGCAGTTTCTCCAGGTTTAATCGCTTCAGTCCCGCGTTTTAATGCTTCAAGTACAATATTGTATATCTTTTTGAATTCTTCTGATGGTTCCCCGATTACTACAGTACGTGTTATATCGGAACAATATCCGTCGTAAAGTGCACCGAAATCTAATGTAACGATGTCGCCTCGTTCAATTATTTTATTTGATGCAACTCCATGTGGAAGGGAAGAACGAACACCAGAAGCTACAATAATTTGAAATGATGAAGATGCAGCACCTTTTTTTCGCATGAAAAACTCTAATTCATCTCGTACAGTATTTTCACTTATTCCTGGTTTTAGAAACGTAAGAATGTGGTGAAATGCTTCGTCCGCAATATTAGCTGCAATTTTCATTATTTCTATTTCAGGCGTGTCTTTAATGATACGAATATTTTCGATAATTTCGCAAACTTGAATCATTTCCGCCTGTACGTACTTTTGCAAGTTTTTATATTGTTGCAATGTCATGTTGTTTTCTTCAATTCCGAGTTTTTGAATGTTTAATTTTGATACTTGATTTGCAACTTCTTCCTCTAAATTTCCTTTATGCATAATAATTTCAGCATCTTTTATTTGTGATTTTGCTTGATCTACATAGCGGAAATCTGTTATAAAAACAGCTCGATCGGTAGAGATTAAGACGGCGCCAGCACTACCTGTAAAGCCTGTTGCATATTGGCGGTTTTCTTTTTTTGTAATAAGTAACCCGTCAATTCCGTACTTATGTAGTTGTTTTTGGATATTAGTTATTCTTATATTCATTTTAATGCCTCCTTTTTATATTTAATAAAGCAAAACTTGTGCCAATATACTTATTGACAATAAAAGAGAAGCGGGAGTTTTGTGTCAAAAAAACTAGACAAATATAAAATGAGGATGTCAAAAATTTATACAGTAATGTAAACTTGCATATTATAATCTTTCAATTCTAATATTATATTTTTTGTATAAATAAATGGTGATAATTGGTATAATAAGAGGTCGTTATGTTTTCTTGTAGATAAAGGTGCGTAACGAATAAATAGGAATAAGGAATGTGAGTATATGAAGAAATTAAGTAAAGTCATGTCATTTTGCTTCGCTGCTAGTATGCTAGTTGTAACAGGGTGTGAAAAAAGTGAAATCAAAGTTCAAGCAAATGAAACGATTGAACAGCTTGATGAAGCCCCAGAAGTGACAGAAAAAGAAGCGAAAAAGATTGTAAGAAAGAGTGTAGATGCAATAGCAAATGCATTTAGTGAGATGGAAAAAGAAAATGGATGGAGTCGAAATAATCCAGGAGATTTGGCGACAGCGAAAAAAGGAGTTAAGGGATTGGTTACAGAAAAATTTGTAGAGAACCAGCTTCCTAATTCGCTTGAAACATTTAATAGATCTAGAGAGACAGATATGTTGCCATTCCCTATTAATATTGAACCAGAAATGAGATTAACGTATACACAGAAAGATAAAAATTTAACGATTGAAACGATTATACCTTCAAATGATATGGGAAATGAAGCAGAGATATGGGAATTTATTTTCGTTTATAAAGATGGAAAATGGTTAATGGATAAATGGTCATCGCATACACCGAGAGATTTAAAACTTACGAAGGAAGAAGCTAGTGAGTTTCTGAAAATTCGAGGCTTTAAGAATGTCGATTTTGTTAAAGAGGAGAACAGTGGTGACAAAAAATATATTTTTAAAGAAAATGCTAGATTAATTGCTGTAGATGCAAAAACATCGGTTATTACATATGATTTAGATGAGCAAAAGCAGGAAAAAGAAACGAAAGAAAATAATAGTCAAGAACACGAAAACATTAAGGAAAATAGCATGAGTACGCATGCTATTTCTAAAGAAGAGAAGCAGACTAAAAAAGAAACTTCGTCAGCAGTAGGTAAAACTAAAGTTTTAAATGAGTTAGCGGCTCTAGAAAACCAAGAAAAACATACAAATGTCATGTCAACAAATGACATAGTAAATGAAATAGAAGGAAATTATGAACTGTGGGATAATAAACTAAATGAAATTTACAGTACATTAAAAAATACGATGTCCCCTGATGCATTTCAGTCATTAAAAACGAAACAAATTGCGTGGGTTAAAGAAAAGGAAAGTAAGGTTAAAGCAATTGGTACTGATACAAATAACGGGACGATGAGACGTATAGATGCTTCAGAAGAGAAATACAAGATGACAAAAGAAAGATGTTATGAATTAGTGAATGGGTATATGAACTAGTTGGAACGAATAAAAAAATGCGCTGCTTATAAGCAACGCATTTTTTTATTTAAGCTTTTAATTTCATTACAGTATCAGCATCGGGTGTTACATAAACAGTTTGCTGATTGTCGTACGTAACAAAACCAAGTTTTGCACCACTCGGTTTTTTCACATGGCGTATTTTGGTGAAATCAACAGGTACAGAACTAGACTCTTTTGCTTTACTGTAATAAGCAGCAATTTTGGCAGCTTCTAGTAAAGTTTCTTCAGCAGGTTCTAAAGAACGAATGACAACGTGAGAACCAGGTATATCTTTCGTATGTAACCAAATTTCATCACGACGGGCAAATTTCGTTGTTAAATAATCATTTTGTTTATTGTTTTTACCGACGAAAATCTCTGTGCCATCACTTGCTACATATTTATCTAATACTGGTTTAGTAGGCTTTTTCTTTCCGTTTTTCGTTTTACGATTGCGCATATAACCTTCTTCAGCTAATTCCTCACGAATTTCTTCAATATCTTTTGAAGAAGCAGCTTCCATTTGTTGAAGTAAGCTATCAAAATAAAGAATTTCTTCCTTTGTTTTTTCGATTTGTTCTTCTACAACAACAACGGAATTTTTCGCTTTTTGGTACTTTTGGAAATAGCGTTGTGCATTTTCAGATGGCGTTTTTAAAGGATCTAATGCGATCTTTACAGTTCCGCCATTTTCATCATAATAGTTAACGACTTCAATATCTTTATCGCCTTTTTTCAAAGCGTACATATTGGCTGTAAGTAGTTCTCCAAATAGTTGATATTTATCTGCTTTTCCAGCATCTTGTAATGTTTTTTCTAGTTTAATGAGTTTTTTCTCATTTTTATTTTTTTCGTTTTGCATAAAGCGCTCTAAATCATGAGCTTGTTGTTTTACACGGTCACGCTCTGCTTTTCCAAAAAAGAAACGGTCTAGCAATTCACTAACAGATGAGAATGTCTTGTCTTCTCCAGCTAAGTGCGCAAGAGGGAAAAGATAAAAGAATTCTTTCCCATTTGAAGTAGTCATTGTTGGTGAATATGTATGAGTTAATAATGGTTTTTGTATGGAGAAAAATGCGTCAGCTAATGCTTTTTCATTTACCATACCTGCTTTTTTCACTACTTCTTTTGCGAATAACGGTGATATTCCGGTAAAGGTTCCGACTAGCTGTTTATCCATGTTTCCAGATAGAAAGTCCAGCGGTCTAATAAATTCATCATTTGTTTCGATCTGAAGTGGGTTAATTTTATGTTGTGCTGGTGGTGCAATATATTCAGCTCCAGCGTATACAGTTCGATGTCGGTTTACTGCTAAGGAAACGTGTTTTAAGCTATCTAAAATATTGTTTGTTTTTGTGTCTACTAAAATGATGTTACTATGTCGTCCCATAATTTCAATTACTAATGTTTTTAGCGATTCATCACCAATTTCATTTCTGCTACGAACGGTAATTTGAATAATACGCTCTAAATCAATTTGTTCAATTTTTTCAATGAATCCACCTTCTAAATGCTTACGAAGAAGCATACAGAACATTGGCGGAAGTGCAGGTGAATCATAATTTTGATTTGTTAAGTGTAAACGTGCATATGTCGGATGAGCGGAAAGAATCAGTTTTTGATTTTTTCCGTTTGCTCGAATATGTAATAAAATCTCGTATTTTGAAGGTTGATATATTTTTGAAATTCTTCCCGTGTAAAGAGAATTTGCAATTTCATGTGTAATCGCTCTTGTAAATAATCCATCGAATGCCATAAATGAACACTCCTTTCTAACTAAAAGTTAATTATAGCATTTTTTTGGACGAGGCTGAATAAGCTTTCAATAGAGTATGTCTGGAATCAGGAGGTCGATAGCAGGATGAACTGGTATGGAATGCGTGCACATGAAGTGGAAGAAAGAACGAATACGAATGTGAAGGTTGGACTTACAGAGAAAGAAGCAGAAGGGCGAATAAAAAAATTTGGTACAAATGAACTAGATGAAGCAAAGAGGCCTTCTGCACTAATGGTATTTTTGGCGCAATTTAAAGATTTTATGGTGCTTGTTTTGTTTGGTGCAACAATCGTTTCGGCTTTTTTAGGGGAATACATTGATTCTATTGCGATTGTGGCAATTGTTATTATCAATGGTATTCTCGGATTTTTTCAAGAAAGAAAGGCTGAAAAGTCATTGGAAGCTTTAAAAGAGCTAGCCGCCCCGCAAGTAACTGTACTGCGAAATGGAAAGTGGGTAAAGGCACCGTCTAAAGCACTCGTTTTAGGTGATGTTATTAAATTTTCTAGTGGCGATCGTATTGGAGCTGATGTACGTCTTGTTGAGGCGTCGAGTTTATATATTGAAGAATCAGCTTTAACAGGAGAGTCAGTTCCAGTGCAGAAGAAAGTAGAAGCGTTGCAAGGGCAAGATGTTTCAATTGGTGATCAAAAAAATATGGCTTTTATGGGTACGATGATTACACGAGGGTCTGGAACAGGAGTCGTTGTAGCAACGGGTATGAATACAGCGATGGGCCAAATTGCAAATATGTTGCAAAATGCAGAGCAAATGGAAACACCATTGCAAAGAAGATTAGAGCAACTTGGAAAAATATTAATTATTGTGGCTCTTATTTTGACAGCGCTTGTCGTGTTAGCTGGTGTGTATCAAGGGAATGAAGTATATCATATGTTTTTAGCTGGCGTGTCGCTAGCTGTTGCTGCTATTCCAGAAGGGTTACCAGCAATCGTTACAGTAGCTTTATCGCTTGGTGTACAGCGTATGATAAAAAAGAGAGCAATTGTAAGGAAGTTACCAGCAGTAGAAACGTTAGGCTGTGCTTCTGTCATATGCTCTGATAAAACAGGAACGATGACGCAAAACAAAATGATGGTAACACATATGTGGTCAGGTGGAGAATTGTGGAAAGTGACAGGCCAAGGGTATGAACCTAATGGCTCTTTTATGAAAGGTGAAAAAGAAATTAATCCAGCTAAGACGAAATCACTTTATCAACTACTTACATTTGGTTCGCTATGTAATAACGCAAATATTATTCAAAAGAAAAAGGCGTATGTATTAGATGGAGATCCAACTGAGGGGGCGCTTGTAGCTGCAGCAATGAAAGCGGGGATAACGCGTGAGGCGCTGAAAGGGAAATTTGAAATTATTCGTGAATTTCCGTTTGATTCAACTCGAAAAATGATGAGTGTTATTGTACGAGATCGAGAGGGGAAAAAGTTTGTCGTTACGAAGGGAGCACCAGATGTCCTTCTGCAAATGAGTCAAACGATTTTATGGGGAGATAAGCAGCAACCATTAAGTGAGTTGTATAGAAAAGAAGTACAGGCGGCTATTCATAGTTTAGGTAGTCAAGCGCTGCGAACAATTGCAGTTGCATTTAAGCCATTAAAAGTAACTGATTCTACCGAACATGAAAGAGACGTTGAAAAGGATTTTATGTTAGTTGGGATACAAGGTATGATTGATCCGCCAAGACCAGAAGTAGAGCAGGCAGTAAAAGAGTGCAGAGAAGCTGGTATTCGAACAGTGATGATTACAGGGGATCATAAAGTGACTGCAATGGCGATTGCAGAACAATTAAGCATTTTACCACCAGGTGGACGCGTTGTTGAAGGGGTAGAACTCGCAACTATGGATGTAGAAGAATTAGAAAATGTTGTAGAAGATACGTATGTATTTGCTCGTGTATCACCAGAACATAAATTAAAAATTGTTAAGGCGTTGCAAAATAAAGGACATATAGTGGCGATGACAGGTGATGGAGTAAACGATGCTCCAGCTATAAAAACTGCGGATATTGGGATAGCGATGGGAATTACAGGGACAGATGTTGCAAAAGAAGCTTCATCTCTCGTATTGCTGGACGATAATTTCGCTACGATAAAATCAGCAATTAAAGAAGGTAGAAATATATACGAGAACATACGTAAGTTTATTCGTTATTTATTAGCATCGAACGTTGGAGAAATTTTGGTCATGTTATTTGCCATGTTACTTGCACTACCGCTGCCGATGGTTCCAATTCAAATTTTATGGGTGAATTTAGTTACTGACGGTTTACCGGCGATGGCGTTAGGTTTGGATAAGGCCGAGGGAGACGTGATGAAAAGAACGCCGCGTCATCCGAAAGAAGGGGTATTTGCTAGAGGGCTTGCCTGGAAAATTATAAGTCGTGGCTTTCTAATTGGGGCAGTGACGCTAGTAGCATTTATTATTGCGTATAATCAACATCCAAATGAACTGAAATATGCACAAACTGTAGCGTTTGCAACATTGGTACTTGCTCAGCTGATTCATGTATTTGATTGCCGAAGTGAGCATTCTGTTTTCCACCGCAATCCGTTTGGAAATGTGTATTTAGTAGGAGCGGTTATCATTTCATTACTACTCATGCTAGTCGTTATATATTATCCACCGTTACAACCGATTTTTAGCACGATGCCAATACAAGCGAGAGATTGGTTGTTAATTGGAGGGTTATCGTCAATTCCGACCTTCTTATTAGTAGGCTCTTTATTAACAGGGAAAAAGGGGAAGAAGGAAAAGCCAATATTATATAAGAAGGGATTAAACTTGAAATAGTCAATGATATGAAAATGTGATATAATTTACAGAAGGTAGTAGAGCCTTGTCTCTATTACCTTTTTCATTGAGTTATTTCATGGCTTGGATGTGATAAAAAATGATTTGTAGTATGACAGGATTTGGAAGATCGAAAGTAGAGAGTGATACTTTTCAAATTACAGTAGAAATGAAATCGGTGAACCACCGTTTTCTAGAGATGAGTATTCGACTACCGAAGCAAATGACGGTATTTGAAGACAAAATTCGTAAAATAATTGCACAGCAAGTTCGCCGTGGACGTATTGAAGTGTCTATTAGTATAGCGGGTGAAGGGCTTGTTGAAAGAAAATTAAGTGTGAATTGGTCGCTTCTTGAGCAGTACCAATCGATTATGGAAGATATAAAAGGAAAATTTCAATTACAAGATTCTATTACACTCGAGCAATTAATGGCAATGCCAGAAGTAACAGCGATTGAAGAGGTAGAAAACGTAAATGAACAATTTGAGAACAGTTTATATGAGGCTGTTCGCCAAGCTGCTCATATGTTAAAAACGATGAGAGATGGCGAAGGAGAACGATTACATAAAGATATAGCGTATCGCTTACAAGAGATTCATAATTGTGTAAATGCTATTATTCCGCATGCACCAATTGTTACACGAAAATATCGTGAACGATTAGAAAATCGCTTAAAGGAATTACATAATCAAGATCTAGATGAACAAAGATTGCTAACAGAAGTTGCAATCTTTGCTGAGCGTTGTGATATTCACGAAGAGTTAGTTCGTTTGCAAAGTCATTTAGAACAATTCCGTGAAACACTGCAGATTGAAGAGCCTGTTGGAAGGAAAATGGATTTCATCGTGCAAGAGATGCATAGAGAAATTAATACGATTGGTTCTAAGGCAAATGACTTAACAATTTCAAAATATGTTGTAGAAATGAAAAATAACCTTGAAAAAATTCGTGAACAAGTACAAAATATTGAGTAGCTTTCAAAAAATATATAAAGTTATACGTGGTGGAGAAATCGGATAGACTTACTAGGAGGCGCAAACTATGGCCATGCGGTTTTTAAATATTGGATACGGAAATATTGTATCTGCTCATCGAATTATTGCTATTGTAAGTCCGGAGTCAGCTCCTATTAAACGAACAGTACAGGAAGCACGCGAACATAATGCTTTGCTTGATGCTACGTATGGGAGAAAAACAAGGGCGGTTATTGTTATGGATGATGGGCATGTTGTATTAAGTCCAATTCAGCCAGAGACGATTGCACATCGTTTGAATAATAAAGAAGAGTTAAGTGAGGAAGGGTAGGTTTTACATATTTATGAGAAGTAGAAGAGGATTGCTCATCGTTCTTTCAGGACCTTCTGGGGTTGGTAAAGGAACGGTTCGAAAAGAGCTGTTTAGTCATGAGGATACACGTTTTCAGTACTCCATTTCAGTAACGACACGTAAGCCACGTGAAGGTGAAGTGGATGGTGTGGATTATTTCTTTAAAGAGAGAGAAGAATTTGAGGAAATGATTCGTAATGAAAAATTACTTGAGTGGGCTGAGTTCGTAGGTAATTATTACGGAACACCAATTGACTATGTTGAAAAAACATTACAAGAAGGAAAAGATGTATTCTTAGAAATTGAAGTGCAAGGAGCAATTCAAGTTAAGAAAGCTTTCCCAGAAGGTGTATTTATTTTCTTAGCACCTCCAAGTTTATCTGAACTAAAGAACCGAATTGTCGGTCGTGGTACAGAAACTGAAGATGTTATTGAAAATCGTTTAACGGTAGCGAAAGAAGAAATTGATATGATGGACGCTTACGACTACGTTGTAGAAAACGACCAAGTTGAACTAGCTTGTGAAAGAATTAAAGCAATTGTGGTTGGCGAACATTGCCGCCGCGAAAGAGTAGCAAAATATTATAAAGAAATGACGGAGGGTCTATAATTATGTTAAATCCATCAATTGATTCATTATTAACAAAAATCGATTCTAAATATACACTTGTAACAGTGGCTGCAAAACGTGCGCGCGAAATGCAACTTGCTAATAACTGTGTTGTAGAAAAACCAGTTTCTCATAAATGTGTAGGTAAAGCATTAGAAGAAATCGATATGGAAGCGTTAAGCTACGTACCAAGTGAAGATAAAGTAACTGAATAAGACTTTGTCTTCGACAATTTAAAACATAGACTTTATAATTTTCTATGTAACGGTAACAACCTATTTACAAGTAGGTTGTTATTTTTTTACGGTAGGGAAGAAATATTGATACTGATGAGCTGATAATCTTGTTTCAGTATTATAAGTTTGAAAAAGAAAGAGGACGAGCCATATGCTAAAAGGGAAAAAGATACTTTTATGTGTAACAGGGGGCATTGCGGTCTTTAAAGCGGCTGCGTTAACGAGTAAATTGACACAATCTGGTGCTATTGTAAAAGTAATGATGAGTGAGTCGGCAATGAAATTTGTTACACCTCTTACATTCCAAGCGCTTTCTCGCCATGATGTATATACGGATACATTCGATGAGAAAGACTCAGCTGTTATTGCTCATATCGATTTAGCAGATTGGGCAGATGTTGTACTTGTTGCACCTGCTACAGCCAATTGTATTGGAAAGTTAGCTAACGGTATTGCAGATGATATGATTACAACTACTTTGTTAGCTACTACAGCCCCAGTGTGGATTGCACCTGCTATGAATGTGCATATGTATGAAAATAAAATTGTTCAAAAAAATATGATGACGTTAAAAATGTTAGGATATACATTTATTGAGCCTGGAGAAGGTTTTTTAGCGTGTGGTTATGTAGCGAAAGGAAGATTAGAAGAACCTGAAGCGATTATCGCACGGTTAGAAGAGGCTTTTTCAGAACAAAAACCATTGCATGGAAAAAGAATATTAATAACTGCTGGTCCAACACGTGAAAAGATTGATCCAGTTCGTTTTATGACCAATTTTTCTTCTGGAAAAATGGGATACGCGATTGCGGAAGTGGCAGCGAACTTAGGCGCTGATGTTATACTCGTTTCGGGACCGACAGCATTACATCCACCATTACATGTAACTACGGTGCAAGTGGAATCTGCACAAGATATGTTAGAGGCGGTTATTCAACATTATGAAGACGTAGATGTTGTTATTAAAACAGCAGCAGTTGCAGATTATCGCCCGAAATACGTTCATGATAATAAAATGAAAAAGAAAAATGGCGATGCTGTAATTGAACTTGAGAGAACAGTAGATATTTTAAAAACGTTAGGTGAGATGAAAGACAAACAGTTACTTATCGGTTTTGCGGCTGAAACGACAAACGTAGAGGAATATGCAACGAAAAAATTACGTGAGAAAAATGCGAATATGATTGTTGCAAACGACGTAAAGGCGCAAGGAGCTGGATTTGGTACAGATACGAACATTGTAACAATGTATAGAAAAGATGGAGAAGTTATAGAGTTGCCACTTTTAACGAAGAAAGAGGTTGCTCGTGAAATATTAAAGCAAATTGAAATGATGTTAGAAGATGATCGTCTATGAAATTTGCAAGTGTAATTGTTGATGTACCTGCACGTCAGACAGATCGACCATTTGATTATATTATCCCTAAAAAATGGGAAGATATTGTCCAGACAGGCATGCGTGTAGTAGTTCCGTTTGGCCCAAGGAAATTGCAAGGTTTTATTATTGGGATTAAAGATTCGGTTGAAGTAGAAAGTAAGAAGTTAAAGACAATTCATGAAATTTTAGATGTAACACCCGTTTTAAATGAAGAGTTGTTAAAGCTAGGGTATTGGCTTACAAGTGAAACGTTATGTTATATGATTTCAGCTTTTCAAGTTATGCTTCCAACGGCGATAAAAGCAACATATAAAAAACGTCTACAACTTCGTAAACAAGAAGAAGTAGCACCTGAACTACTGTTTTTATTTCAGGACAAAGAAGCGATAGATTGGGAAGCGATTGAGACGCAGCCACAGCTATACCGCACGATTCAACAAGAAATTAAACATGGTACGATTGAAGTTGTTTATCAAGTAAAAGATAAAGTACAAAAGAAGAAACAAAGAGTCGTTCAACCGGAGTTGCCAGAAGATAAATTAGAATTAGCAGCATTTGAACTGAAAAGTAAAAAACAACAAGATGTCCTCTATTATTTTGTGGAAAATTATAAAAGTGTACCGTTGAAAGTAATAACAGAAGAGTTACAAATAACAGATGCTCCAATTAAAGCACTTGTTAAAAAGGGACTACTCTCAGAAAAGTATGTGGAAGTGTACCGAAATCCGTATGACGATGACGATTTTGAACAAACGAAACCATTCCCACTTACTGAGGAACAAAAGCAAGTTATTACACCGATTTTATCATCAATTACAAATGAAACTTACAATCCATTTTTACTATATGGTGTTACAGGAAGCGGAAAAACAGAAGTATATTTACAATCTATAGCAGCGGTGCTCGAGAAAGGAAAAGAAGCTATTGTACTTGTTCCTGAAATTGCACTAACGCCTCAGATGGTAGATCGTTTTAAAGGTAGATTTGGCTCACAAGTTGCAGTTCTTCATAGTGCGCTGTCTGTTGGAGAAAAATATGATGAATGGCGTAAGATTTTAAGAAAAGAAGTGAAAGTCGTAGTTGGTGCACGTTCAGCTGTATTTGCTCCTTTTGAAAATTTAGGGATTATTATCATTGATGAGGAACATGAATCGAGCTATAAGCAAGAAGATAATCCGAGGTATCATGCAAGGGATGTAGCTGTGTGGAGAGGACAATATCATAAATGCCCTATCGTTCTTGGTAGTGCAACACCGACGCTTGAATCGTTTGCAAGAGCGAAAAAAGGTGTGTATGAATTACTGACGATGGAAAAACGTATGAACGAACAAGCTTTACCGACAGTAGAGATTGTTGATATGCGTGAAGAACTTCGTGACGGGAATCGCTCCATGTTTTCAAAGGCACTGCATGAAAAAATAGCAGATCGGTTAGAAAAGAAAGAACAAATGGTGCTCTTTTTAAATAGAAGAGGTCATTCTACATTTGTTATGTGCCGTGATTGCGGGTACGTTGTACAATGTCCGCATTGTGATATCTCGCTGACATATCATAAAATGAATCATCGTTTAAAATGCCATTATTGCAGTTACGAAGAAAATATGCCGACTGCGTGTCCTGCTTGTCAAAGTACATACATTCGTTTCTTTGGTACAGGTACGCAAAAGTTAGAAGAAGAAATTACAAAACTATTTCCAGAGGCACGAGTCATTCGAATGGATGTAGATACGACGAGTCGTAAAGGGATGCATGAGAAATTATTAAAGGCGTTCGGGGAAGAAAAAGCAGATATATTACTTGGAACACAAATGATTGCAAAAGGGTTAGATTTTCCGAAAGTAACGCTTGTTGGTGTTTTAACTGCTGATACGATGCTTCATTTACCTGATTTCCGGGCGAGTGAAAAGACTTATCAGTTATTGACGCAAGTAAGTGGACGAGCAGGCCGACATGAATTGCCAGGGGAAGTTATAATTCAAACGTATACGCCAGAACATTATAGTATAGAGTTAGCAAAGAACCAACAATATGATGTGTTTTTTGATCAAGAAATGCAAATGAGGCGAACGAGACAATACCCACCTTATTACTATGTTGTACTTGTGACGGTATCTCATCCAGAATTATTAAAGGCAGTACAAGTGACGGAAAAAATTGTCGGTCATTTACGGACGCACTGTTCGCAGCAAACGATGGTGTTAGGACCGGTTGCTTCAGCAATTCCAAGGATAAAAGATAGATATCGTTATCAATGCATGATAAAATACAAACGGGAACCAAACTTAAAGAACGTGCTCAAAATGGTAAATGAACATTATCAAGCAGAAATGCAAAAAGAGCTACAAATCTCAATTGATTTTAATCCAACAATGTTAATGTAGCGGAGGGAAATATGGCAGTTTTAGAAATAGTAAAGCATCCAAATGAAGTGTTAGAAACACCGTGTGAAAGAGTAATTAACTTTGATAAAAAGTTAGTGAAATTGTTGAAAGATATGCATGAAACAATGTTAATTGCGGACGGAGTCGGTTTAGCTGCGCCTCAAGTAGGGGTAAGCTTGCAAGTGGCGGTAGTTGATATCGGTGATGATACTGGGAAAATTGAGTTAATCAATCCATCGATATTAGAAAAACGTGGTGAACAAGTAGGTCCCGAAGGCTGTTTAAGCTTCCCGGGACTTTATGGTGAAGTGGAACGTGCGGATTATATTAAAGTGCGTGCGCAAAATCGTCGAGGCAAAGTATTTTTACTAGAAGCAGAGGGTTTTTTAGCGCGTGCAATTCAACATGAAATCGATCATTTACACGGTGTGTTATTTACATCGAAAGTGACAAGATATTATGAGGAAAATGAATTAGAATAGGTATTAAAAGGAGCGTTTTTTAAATGATAAAAGTAGTATTTATGGGAACACCGGACTTTTCAGTGCCGGTGCTTCGTCGTCTTATTGAAGATGGCTATGATGTAATAGGTGTTGTTACGCAACCAGATCGTCCGGTAGGCAGAAAAAAAGTATTAACACCTACACCTGTTAAAGTGGAAGCAGAAAAGCATGGTATTCCGGTGTTACAGCCGTTAAGAATTCGTGAAAAAGACGAATATGAAAAAGTATTGGCATTAGAGCCAGATTTAATTGTAACAGCTGCGTTCGGTCAAATTGTACCAAATGAAATTTTAGAAGCACCGAAGTATGGATGTATTAACGTCCACGCTTCTTTACTTCCTGAACTTCGTGGTGGTGCACCAATCCATTATGCAATTATGGAAGGGAAAGAAAAAACAGGTATTACAATTATGTATATGGTAGAAAAATTGGATGCTGGTGATATTTTAACGCAAGTAGAAGTGGAAATTGAAGAGCGTGAAACGACAGGCTCGTTATTTGATAAGTTAAGTGAAGCAGGGGCACATCTTCTATCTAAAACAGTACCTTTACTAATTCAAGGTAAGTTAGAACCAATTAAACAAAACGAGGAAGAAGTAACGTTTGCATATAATATAAAACGTGAGCAAGAGAAAATTGATTGGACAAAAACAGGTGAAGAAGTATACAATCACATTCGCGGATTGAATCCATGGCCAGTTGCTTATACAACTTTAGCAGGACAAGTTGTTAAAGTATGGTGGGGAGAAAAAGTACCTGTAACGAAATCAGCTGAAGCAGGTACGATTGTTGCGATCGAAGAAGATGGTTTCGTTGTAGCAACTGGTAATGAAACGGGTGTTAAAGTTACAGAATTGCAACCTTCTGGTAAAAAGCGTATGAGCTGTTCACAATTTTTACGTGGAACAAAACCTGAAATTGGAACGAAGTTAGGAGAAAATGCATGAGACAAAATGTTCGTGAATTAGCTCTTGATGGTTTAATTCAAGTAGAAAAAAGTGGTGCATACAGTAACTTACTTTTAAATAATCTAATTGAAAAAAGTACAATTGATAGAAAAGATATTGGTTTATTAACTGAGATTGTATATGGAACAATCCAACGTCGTGATACATTAGATTATTATTTACAGCCTTTTTTAAAAAAGAAAGTTGAAGCGTGGGTAAGAGTATTACTTCGCTTATCTTTATATCAAATGATTTATTTAGACCGAGTGCCTGAAAGAGCGGCTATTCATGAAGCCGTTGAGATTGCAAAGCGTCGCGGGCATAAAGGAATTGCTGGTATGGTGAACGGTGTATTACGTTCGATTCAAAGAGAAGGTGTACCTTCTGTAGATGAAATCAAAGATCCAGTAGAACGTTTGGCAATTGCAACGAGTCATCCAATTTGGCTTGTCCAAGAGTGGACTTCAGAATATGGTTTAGAAACTGCTGAGAAAATGTGTGAAGTGAACATGTTACCGCCTGTACCAACAGCGCGTGTAAATGTTGATAAAATAACAGTAGAAGAAGCAATTGCATTATTAGCTAGTGAAGGTATAGAAGCGAAGCGTGGCGATTTGTCAGATGATGCAATTCAAATTGAAAAAGGGAATGTAGCGCACACAGATGCGTTTAAAAAAGGTTTTCTTTCTATTCAAGATGAAAGTTCTATGCTGGTAGCACGTGCCTTAGAACCAGATGAGGGAGATGTAGTTCTTGATAGTTGTGCTGCTCCAGGTGGAAAAACAACACATATCGCAGAGCGATTAAAAGGAACTGGTCAAGTCATGTCCCTTGATTTACATGCACACAAAGTACGTTTAATTAAACAACAAGCAGAGCGACTTGGTCTAGGAAATGTCGAAACAAAGGCATTAGATGCTAGAAAAGTGCAAGAACATTTTGCAAATGAAACGTTTGATAAAATATTAGTAGATGCCCCATGTTCTGGATTTGGTGTAATTAGACGTAAGCCTGATATTAAGTTAGGTAAAGATAAAGGCGATAGTGAAAGATTATCGACGATCCAACTTGCAATACTAGAAAAAATCGCACCGTTATTAAAACAAGGTGGTCGCCTTGTTTATAGTACGTGCACAATTGAAAAAATAGAAAATGAACAAGTAATAGAACGATTTTTACAAGAGCATCCTGAGTTTGAGTGGGATACTACGATAAAAGAGCGTATGCCAGAAAAGTTAAGTCCGTATATTGATGAAGGTCAAGTACAAATTTTACCGCATTATTTTGCAACAGATGGCTTTTATATTGCTTGTTTAAGGAAGAAGGTGTAGCATCGTGGAAACGACTGTGAGAAAACAAAAGAAAAATTTAGAAACGAAAAAACCATCAATTTACTCTTTACAACTTCATGAAATGCAAGATTGGTTAAAGGAGCAAGGAGAACCAAAGTTCCGTGCTGGACAAATTTTTGATTGGTTATATAAAAAACGTGTAAAAAATTATGAGGATATGTCAAACCTTTCTAAAGGATTGCGTGAAAAATTGTCGAATTCCTTTGATATTACTACTTTAAATACATTAGTAAAACAAACGTCTTCGGATGGAACAATTAAATTCTTATTCCAATTATATGATGGATATTCTATTGAAACGGTATTAATGCGACATGAATATGGAAATTCCATTTGTGTAACAACACAAGTAGGTTGTCGTATTGGGTGTACGTTCTGTGCTTCAACGCTTGGCGGTTTAAAGCGAAACTTAGAAGCTGGAGAAATTGTAGCACAAGTAGTAGAAGTGCAACGTGCACTTGATGAATCAGAAGAACGTGTAAGTTCTCTTGTCGTTATGGGAATTGGAGAACCATTTGATAACTATGATAATTTAATGGGATTCTTACGCATCATTAATCATGAAAAAGGACTTCATATTGGTGCGAGACATATGACAGTTTCGACAAGTGGAATCATCCCGAAAATTTATAAGTTCGCTGAAGAAGATTTACAAATTAATTTTGCGATTTCACTGCATGCTCCAAACTCAGAATTACGTTCAAAATTAATGCCGATTAACCGTGCTTATAAGCTACCAGATTTGATGGAAGCTATTAAATACTATGTAAATAGAACAGGGCGTCGTATTACTTTTGAATATGGACTATTTGGAGGCGAAAATGACCAAGTTGAGCACGCTGAAGAGCTTGCTGCGCTCTTGAAAGGTGTAAAATGTCATGTGAACTTAATTCCGGTAAACTACGTACCTGAACGTGATTATGTACGTACGCCACGTGAACAAATTTTCTTATTTGAAAAAACGTTAAAAGATCGTGGAGTAAATGTAACGATTCGCCGTGAACAAGGTCATGATATTGATGCAGCCTGCGGTCAGTTGCGTGCGAAGGAGCGCAAAGAAGAGACGAGGTGACGAGATGAAAGCCGTGTTTCTATCAGATAAAGGAAAAGTTCGTCAACATAATGAAGATAGTGCAGGAGTTTTTCATAATTTAGATGGAAATATTTTAGCGGTAGTAGCAGATGGAATGGGAGGTCATCGAGCTGGTGATGTAGCTAGCTCGATGACCATTCAATTATTCCATGATTATTGGAAGCAAACGCATAATATGAACGAGCCAAAAAAAGTAGAAGAGTGGTTACATACTAGCGTGGGGATTATTAATGAGCGTATATATGAATACTCTAAGCAACATGTAGAATGTAATGGTATGGGAACAACACTTATAATAGCGATTTGTACACCAAATTTTGTGACGATAGGTCATATAGGAGATAGTCGTTGTTATATGGTATCAGAGGGGGAAATCTCGCTTGTAACGGAAGATCACTCACTTGTCAATGAACTTGTGAGACATGGTGAAATTTCAAAAGAAGACGCAGAATATCACCCGAAAAAGAATGTTTTGTTAAGGGCATTAGGAACAGAAGAGAAAGTCGGATTAGATGTGAAAACATTAGTGCTAGAGGAAGATGATCAGTTACTTCTTTGCTCTGATGGACTATCTAACAAAGTTTCTATTGCTGATATGCAACAAGTTTTACAGTTAAATGAACAGCTAGAAACTAAGGGACAACGTCTCATTCAATTGGCGAATGATCGTGGCGGGGAAGATAATATCACCCTTGTTCTCATTGATTATGCGGGTTCGACAAACGAAAGTAGGTGAAGTGCAACGTGCTGATTGGAAAACGCTTAAATGACCGTTATAAGCTACTGAAAATGATTGGTGGCGGTGGAATGGCCAATGTGTATTTAGCTCATGATGATATACTAGGCCGAGATGTAGCGGTGAAAATATTAAGACTCGACTATTCAAATAACGAAGAGTTTATTAAACGTTTCCATCGAGAAGCGCAGTCTGTTACAACGTTGTCGCATCCAAATATTGTGAATATGTATGATGTCGGAGAAGAAGATGGTATATATTATCTTGTAATGGAGTATGTACCAGGACAAACATTGAAGCAATACATAATTGAGCGAGGAATGTTACCGATAGGAGAAGCTCTTGATATTATGGAGCAGTTAACATCCGCCATGGCACACGCCCATCATTTTGAAATTGTGCACCGCGATATTAAACCGCACAATATTTTAATTCGAGCTGATGGAGTAATAAAAGTAACAGATTTTGGAATTGCGACAGCTACAAGTGCAACAACAATTACACATACAAATTCAGTACTCGGTTCGGTGCATTACTTATCACCAGAACAAGCACGTGGCGGGATAGCAAATAAACAATCAGATATTTATTCCCTAGGGATTGTTATGTTTGAGTTGTTAACAGGAAGACAACCATTTTCTGGAGAATCTGCTGTTGCTATAGCTTTAAAACATTTACAAAGTGAAATTCCGTCTCCAAAAAGATGGAATGAAAGTATTCCGCAAAGTGTCGAAAATATTATATTAAAGGCAACTGCGAAAGATCCGTTTCATCGATATCAATCTGCTAATGCGATGAAACGAGATATTGAAACTGCGCTATATCCAGAGAGGATAAATGAGCAGCCATTTTACATACCGGAAGATATGGAAGCGACAAAAGCGATTCCGGTTATTCAACAGGAACAATTATTCGAAAATGTAACTGATGAAACAATTGTTTTACAAGGAAGTAAAGTGGATGAACAGGCAAGAAAAGAAGATGAGGATTTAAATAAGAAGAAAAAACGAAGTAATAAATGGCTCAAAGTTTTAATTACAACATTTTTACTTTTAGCGATCGGAATAACGTTAGCCCTTACTGTTATTCCAGGATTCTTTATTCCAAAAGATGTAAAAGTCCCTGATGTGGCTGGTATGAAATATACGACCGCAGTAAATACATTAGTTGAAAAGGGTTTTGAGGTTACGGAACCTAATATTGTATATACAGATGATGTTGAAACCGGTGATGTTATAAAAACAGACCCTGTGGCAGGAAGAGTCGTGAAAGAAAACTCTAAAATTACTATCTATCAATCAGGTGGGAAAAAGAAAAGTAAGATGATTGATTTCACAGGAAAAGATTTAGAGAGTATAAGAACAGAGTTAGAAGAGAAATATAAACAAGTTACAGTATATTATATTGAAGATGATAGGCCAAAAGGTGCAATCGTAGAGCAATTTCCGACGTCTGACCAAATGGTGGTAGAGGCCGAGCAAGAACTGAAAATCTGGGTGAGTAAAGGTCCTTATCAAATTAGACCGGGTGATTTTTCAAGGTGGACTGAAAATAGTGCAACTGGTTATCTGAATGAGAGAAAACTAACTCCAGATATAAAACGAGAGTATTCTGATACTGTTGATAAAGGACTTGTAATTTCGCAATCTCCAAAACCAGGAACGCCGTTAAAAGAAGGAGATAAAGTGACGATTGTTATTTCAGATGGTCCTAAGCCGAAAGTAACGAAAACAGTGAAAGTGGATAATATTTCTATTCCGTATGAGTCTTCTATAATAGGTGAGAAAAAACCGCAAACGATAGAAATTTATAAAGAAGATATGCAACAAAAAATGGATAGACCAATTGAAACTAGAACAATTTCAGAGTCGGCAACTATTTCATTAGAATTTGTAATTCAAGAAGGTACAAAAGGACATTATAAAATTGTACGAGATGGTGTAACGATTATTGACAAAGAAGTACCATACCCAACTCAATAATAATGAATTCCATTTTATCTCCAAAGAGAATGGAATGTATTACTTCTGCCTGTTATGCTGTCTACATATAGTGGACTGTATAACAGGCAAAAATATATGATTCAAAAAGATATAAAAGTGATACTGTTATAAATAATATTTTAAATTTGATGGTAGATTAAATATATTAATGTATATATATGACGGGTTTTGAAATCTTTATTTAAAGAATGATAATCCATTCAATAGGAATTCCAGCTTCACTTTATACAGAATAAAGGAGAATTATATGCCAGAAGGAAAAATTGTAAAAGCTCTAAGTGGATTTTATTATGTGCAGCATGAAGAAGGGATTACACAATGTCGCGGGCGTGGTGTGTTTAGAAAAAATAAAATTACACCACTGGTAGGAGACCAAGTTGTTTTTCAGGCTGATAATCCGAGTGAAGGATACGTGCTTGAAGTATTTGATCGAAAAAATGAACTTGTCAGGCCTCCTATTGCTAATGTTGATCAAGCGATACTCGTATTTTCTGCAGTAGAACCAGATTTTAATCCGGGACTGTTAGATCGATTTTTAGTGCTGATTGAATATCATAACATTAAGCCGATTATTTGCATTAGTAAGATGGATTTAGTGGATGAAAAAATGAGAGAGACTGTTGAATCTTATGCAAATGACTATCGTGAGATGGGATATGATGTATTATTTACTTCTATAAATACATCGGAAAGTATTGACATTTTAAAACCATTCTTAGAAGGTTGTGTTTCCGTCGTTGCGGGGCAATCTGGTGTTGGAAAATCTTCTATGCTTAACGTCTTACGTCCAGAATTAGAACTGAAAACGAATGATATTTCCTCACATTTAGGACGCGGGAAACATACGACAAGACACGTAGAATTAATTGCGATTGGAAGCGGACTAGTTGCAGATACACCTGGTTTTAGTTCACTCGATTTCATAGATATAGAGGTAGAAGATCTTACATATTGTTTTCCAGAGTTGAAAGAAGCGAGCCAATACTGTAAATTTAGAGGGTGTACACATCTTTCTGAACCGAAATGCGCTGTGAAGGCTGCGGTTGAAGAGGGGAAGATTACAGAATATCGTTATAAGAATTACAAACAATTTGTAGAAGAAATTAGAGAGAGAAAGCCGAGGTATTAGTTATGATTAAAATTGCACCATCGATCTTATCAGCAGATTTTTCAAAATTAGGGGAAGAGATTAAAGATGTAGAAAAAGGCGGAGCGGATTACATTCACGTCGATGTAATGGATGGACATTTCGTACCAAATATTACGATTGGACCATTAATTGTAGAAGCAATTCGTCCGATCACATCGTTACCGTTAGATGTACATTTAATGATTGAAAATCCTGATAACTATATCCCGACTTTCGCAAAAGCGGGAGCGGATATTATTACTGTTCATGTAGAGGCGTGCCCTCATTTGCATCGTACAATTCAGTTAATTAAATCTCATGGCATTAAAGCAGGAGTTGTATTAAATCCGCATACGCCAGTTTCAGTGATTGAGCATGTATTAGAAGATATTGATATGGTATTACTTATGACAGTAAACCCTGGATTTGGTGGGCAGAAATTTATCCATTCTGTATTACCGAAAATTAAACAAGTTGCAGAAATGGTTAAAGAGCGCAATCTAGAAGTAGAAATTGAAGTTGATGGTGGTGTAAACGCTGAAACAGCAAGACTTTGTGTAGAAGCAGGAGCAAATGTACTTGTAGCTGGGTCAGCAGTATACAATCAAAAAGACCGCGGTGAAGCAATTCGTGTCATTCGTGGATAATGAATGAACGAGTCTTTATCCCAGTGAATCTTCTAGTGTAGTAAGTTTTCACTATTTATAAAGGGTAGAGAAAAAATATATAAAAAGGCAATCTACCGAATGGCAGATTGCCTTTTTACAATAGAAGGGGAAGGAAACATGATTATTCATATTTTAGCGGGAGGACCCGCGGAATATTGTGCAGATTTTTCTTCATATGAAAATGAGAAAGTAGTGTGGGCGGCAGTTGATAGAGGAGTATATCGTTTATTAAAAAGAGGTATTACTCCTGCTGTTGCGTTTGGAGATTATGACTCGGTTACGGAAGAAGAATTAGCATGGATGGGGCAACAAACAAATGATTTACATATTGTTCCTCGTGAAAAAGATCAAACTGATTTAGAAATTGCGATTAACTGGGCGTTAGAACAAAAGCCGGCACTCATTCGTATTTTTGGTGCTACTGGCGGAAGACTTGATCACGGTTTAGCGAATATACAAATGCTTTTAAAAGGATTAGAAGTAGGAATAGAGATGTGTATTGTAGACAATCAAAATGAAATAAGTGTAAAAAGAGTAGGTACACATATAATTGAAGAAAATAAAAATTTCCCTTATGTATCTTTTGTGCCTGTTACTGAAATAGTGGAAGGGATTACATTACTTGGTTTTAAATATCCTCTAACGAATAAAAAAATAGAGTGGGGATCCACACTTTGTATTAGTAATGAACTCGTTGAGGAAAAAGGTACTTTTTCATTTACTTCTGGCATATTAATGGTGATAAGAAGCACTGATTAAAGAAACAATTTTGCTCCTTACATCATATAGTGACCAAGTGGAGTAATGGGGATTAGGAGGGAAACCATGAGATTTTATACAATTAAGTTACCTAAATTTCTTGGTGGAATTGTTCGTGCCATGTTAAATACCTTCAAAAAAGATTAAAAAAAGCACCTATTACCGGTGCTTTTTCCATTGGTATAGTAAAAAAAGAGCCTAGCGGCTCTTTTTTTTATTATTAAACACGTTCGATTTTGCCAGATTTTAATGCTCTAGCAGAAACGTAAACACGTTGAACTTTTCCGTCGATGCGTACGCGAACTTTTTGAAGGTTAGCGCCCCACTTACGTTTTGTAGCGTTCATTGCGTGAGAACGAGAGTTACCAGAACGAGCTTTTCTTCCAGTAATAGCACAAACACGAGCCATTTATATTTCCCTCCCTTGATACCTTACCATACGTAATTTTTCAATGTTAGTCTTTTATGCGATGCTAAAAACACTACTATAATTTAACACAACTAAAAAGAGAATGCAACACTGTAGAAAAAAGAAATCAAGAAAAATTACTTGACACTATATGTCAATGAAGAAAAGTTGAAATCAAGAAAAATTGCTTGACATATTATAGTGATACATGTTGTATAATAACAATGGACTATTTTGCTCATCATAAAAAAGTGTAGTTTTCAACATAAAATATGAGAGTGAAAAAGAAAGAACGATGGAATTTTCTTTAAAAAGATTATATGATAGTAACTAAAGTAGTCTAACTCACTTTCACCATTTATGAAGGGGGAAAACGAGATGTCAATTGAAATTAAAACGAAGTACGGTCAAATTGATATTAGTACAGATGTAATTGCAACAATTGCTGGAGGTGCCGCGGTAGATTGCTACGGTATCGTAGGTATGGCATCAAAAAATCAGTTAAAAGATGGATTAACAGACATTTTACGAAAAGAAAATTTCACTAGAGGTGTTATTGTTCGTAAAGATGAAGATGAAGTACATATTGATATGTATATTATTGTGAGCTATGGTACGAAAATTTCAGAAGTAGCACATAACGTGCAGACGAAAGTGAAATATACATTAGATCAAACTGTAGGACTAGCAGTAGATTCTGTAAACATCTACGTACAAGGAGTTAAAGTAATAAACTTGTAATGTGCATTAAGGAGGAAAATCTGTGTCAATTCAAAAAATTGATGGAAAACGTTTATCACAAATGATCATTCAAGGAGCGAATAATTTAACGAATAATGTTCAGCTTGTTGATGCATTAAACGTATTTCCAGTTCCAGATGGCGATACCGGTACAAACATGAACTTATCTATGACTTCAGGCGCACGTGAAGTGAAAGCAAATCCTTCACAACATGCTGGTAAAGTCGGCGTAAGTTTAGCCAAAGGATTATTAATGGGAGCTCGTGGTAACTCTGGAGTTATTTTATCTCAGTTGTTCCGTGGTTTCTCGAAATCCATTGAACAAAAAGAAGAATTAACAACAGTTGATTTTGCTGCAGCTTTAGAAGCTGGAGTAGAGGCGGCTTACAAAGCGGTTATGAAACCGATTGAAGGAACGATTTTAACGGTTGCAAGAGAAACGGGTAAATATGCAGTAACAGTTGCGAAAAAACAGCGCGACTTTGTTTTGTTTATGGAAGACGTTGTGAAAGAAGCAAATGCATCGTTAAATCGTACGCCAGATTTATTACCTGTATTAAAACAAGTTGGCGTTGTAGATAGCGGTGGTAAAGGTCTTGTAGTAGTTTACGAAGGGTTTTTAGCTGACTTAAAAGGAGAAACGATTTCTTCTGATGCACCTGCCCAACCATCTATGAATGAAATGGTGCGCGCAGAACATCACCGTAGTGTACAAAGCCAATTGAGTACAGAAGATATTAAGTATGGATATTGTACGGAGTTCATGGTGAAATTAGAAGCTGATAAAGTGAAAGAACATAATTTCTCTGAACAAAAATTCCGTGAAGATATTAGTGTGTATGGTGATTCACTACTAGTTGTATCTGATGATGAAATTGTAAAAGTTCATATTCATGCAGAACATCCTGGAGACGCTATGAACTACGGACAACGTTACGGTAGTTTAATCAAGATTAAAGTAGAGAATATGCGTGAACAGCATACCGCTTTATTAGATGAGCCTGCTATGATGCCAGAGCCAACTAGCCAGCCTAAAGAGAAACAACCATATGGTATCGTAACTGTAGCTATGGGATCTGGTATTAAAACTTTATTTGAAAGCATTGGCGCGACGAAAGTTATCGAAGGTGGCCAAACGATGAATCCAAGTACTGAGGATATCGTGAAGGCGATTGAAGAAGCAAACGCTGAAAAAATCATTATTTTACCGAACAACGGGAATATCGTAATGGCAGCAGAACAAGCAGCGTCAGTTGTGGATCAAGAAGTGATTGTAGTTCGTTCAAAAACAGTTCCTCAAGGTATGGCTGCAATGTTAGCATTTAATCCAGTTGGAACGCTAGAAGAAAATGAAGAAAACATGAAAGAAGCTTTATCTCATGTGAAAACAGGTCAAATTACGTATGCTGTACGTGATACGGAAATTGATGGTGTGGCAATTCAAAAAGATGATTTCATGTGTATCGCAGATGGAAAAATCGTATCAACAAATGCTGAAAAAGTAGGGGCTGCGAAGCAATTACTAGAAGCACTAATTGATGAAGATTCTGAAATCGTAACGATTCTACAAGGTGAAGATGCAACTGACGAAGAAGTAGCTGAATTAGTTGAATTTGTAGAAGAGAATTTTGAAGATGCAGAAGTAGAAGTACATGCTGGAAACCAACCGGTGTATTCTTTCATCTTCTCTGTAGAATAAGAAAAAATTCGTTTTGAAAATAAATGGATTACTTACTTGCTAATGGATAATAAGTAGTAATATGAAGTTTATTACTAGTTTTTATTCAAAAGGCTAGCATATTGAAGATAAAAAAGAGCCTTGCTGCTAATAGTGAGGCTCTTTTCTTTCGTGTTGTTTATGAGGGATTTGAGTAGTTTCTCTTAGAATGCCTATGATAGAATATATAGGGTGAAAGAGAGCGATTACAGATGTCAATCATGTTAATGGATAATGAATCAAAAAAATAATGTGACGGAGCGTGAGAATCTTGAATGAAGTTGTACAAGTTCCCGTTACGGATGTAAAGGGAATCGGAGGAGAAACATCTGAATTACTACACGAGATGGGAATTTATACAGTTTCTCATCTATTAGAATATTTTCCGTACCGTTATGAAGACTATGCGATGAAAGATCTTGCTGAAGTAAAGCATGATGAACGTGTAACAGTAGAGGGAAAAGTTCATAGTGCTCCTTTACTGCAATATTATGGGAAGAAGAAGTCGCGTCTTACGGTTCGTGTCCTCGTAGGTCGTTATTTAATTACAGCTGTATGTTTTAATAGGCCGTACTATAAGCAGAAGTTAAATTTAGATGAAACGGTAACGATTACTGGTAAATGGGATCAGCATCGTCAAACGATTGCGGTATCAGAACTTCATTTTGGACCGGTTGTACGTCAACAAGAAGTAGAGCCTGTGTACTCAGTGAAAGGGAAACTTACAGTAAAACAGATGCGCCGTTTTATTGCACAAGCGTTAAAAGAGTATGGAGATTCTATAGTTGAAGTGTTACCTGATGGATTGCTAAGTCGATATAAATTATTGCCGCGTTATGAAGCGCTTCGGGCGTTGCATTTTCCAACAGGTCAGGAAGATTTGAAGCAAGCGCGTCGCCGTTTTGTATATGAGGAGTTTTTCTTATTTCAGTTAAAAATGCAAACGTTACGGAAAATGGAGAGGGAAAATTCGAAAGGGACGAAAAAAGAAATTCCTTCAGAAGAATTGCAAGAGTTTATCGATGCTCTTCCGTTTCCGTTAACTGGTGCGCAACGCCGAGTTGTAGATGAAATTATGAAAGATATGACATCTCCTTATCGAATGAATCGTCTGTTGCAAGGTGATGTAGGTTCTGGTAAAACGGTGGTCGCTGCAATTGGTCTTTATGCAGCAAAATTAGCGCATTATCAAGGTGCTTTAATGGTTCCGACAGAAATTTTAGCAGAACAACATTATCAATCGCTCGCAGAGACGTTCTCGCACTTTGGTATGAAGGTTGAATTGTTAACAAGTTCAGTTAAAGGTGTGAGACGCCGAGAGATTTTGGCAAAATTAGAACAAGGAGAAATAGATATCCTTGTTGGAACACATGCTTTAATTCAAGATGAAGTGATCTTTCATAGGTTAGGTCTCGTTATTACTGATGAACAACATCGATTTGGTGTAGCGCAGCGACGAGTTTTACGTGAGAAAGGTGAAAGTCCAGATGTATTATTTATGACAGCAACACCAATTCCACGTACGTTAGCAATTACTGCATTTGGAGAGATGGATGTTTCTATAATCGATGAGATGCCAGCTGGTAGAAAGGTAATTGAAACATACTGGGCAAAACATGACATGTTAGATCGTGTTCTCGGTTTTGTAGAGAAAGAGATAAAAAAAGGAAGACAAGCATATGTTATTTGTCCTCTAATTGAAGAATCTGAGAAACTTGATGTGCAAAATGCAATCGACTTACATAGTATGCTGACTCATCATTATCAGGGGAAATGTCAAGTCGGATTAATGCATGGAAGATTATCATCTCAAGAAAAAGAAGAGATAATGGGGCAATTTAGTGAAAATAAAGTGCAAATTCTTGTGTCGACAACAGTTGTTGAGGTGGGTGTGAACGTACCGAATGCGACTGTAATGGTTATTTATGATGCAGAGCGTTTCGGTTTATCACAGCTTCATCAGCTAAGAGGCCGTGTTGGGCGTGGTAGTGAACAATCGTATTGTTTATTAATCGCGGATCCGAAATCGGAAACGGGAAAAGAACGAATGCGTATTATGACCGAAACGAATGATGGATTTGTATTGTCAGAAAAAGATTTAGAATTACGAGGTCCTGGAGATTTCTTTGGGAGTAAGCAAAGTGGTTTACCAGAATTCAAGGTTGCTGATATGGTACATGATTATCGGGCGCTAGAAACAGCTAGACAAGATGCGGCGTTACTAGTAGATTCAGAAGCGTTTTGGCATAATGATCAATATGCGTCGTTGCGTACGTATCTTGACGGGACAGGTGTGTTCCAGGGAGAGAAGCTCGATTAAAGGGAGGCAACAAAAGTTTTTGTTGCATTCTACTTTTAATGATTATATACTACTGTTAGTACCTAGTCATAAAAATGGATGGTGCGGTATGAAAAAAAGAAGAAGTAAAAAAGAAAGACAAGAATTATTACAACAAACGATAGAAACGAATCCTTTTATTACGGATGAAGATTTAGCAGAAAAATTTCAAGTGAGTATACAAACTGTACGTCTTGATCGTATGGAATTATCTATTCCTGAATTAAGAGAAAGAATTAAACATGTAGCTACAAAGCAACATGAAGAAGATGTGAAATCTTTACCGTTAGAAGAGGTTGTCGGAGAAATTATTGATATAGAATTAGATAGACATGCGATTTCTATTTTTGAAGTGAAGGTAGAACACGTATTTAAAAGAAATCAAATTGCCCGTGGGCATCATTTGTTTGCACAAGCAAACTCACTAGCTGTTGCGGTTATTGATGAAGAATTAGCTTTAACTGCAAAGTCTACCATTCGATACATTCGTCCTGTAAAATTAGGAGAGCGTGTTGTTGCAAAAGCGCGCGTGGAAGATGTAGAGAATGATAAAGGGCGGACGGTTGTCAAAGTGCGTAGCTTCGTTGGAGAAGAACTTGTTTTTACAGGCACTTTTGAAATGTATCGATCTAGTAATTATAGTGAGGAAGGTAACAACTTATGAAAATCGCAATAGATGCAATGGGCGGCGATCATGCTCCAAAGGCTGTCGTACTAGGAGCAATGAAAGCTATTAAGGAATATTCTGATTTACATATTACGTTAGTGGGGAAAGAAGAGGAAATTCGTCAATACTTAACGAGTGAAGAACGAATTACTATACTTCATACAGACGAAAAAATCGAATCGACAGATGAACCAGTAAGAGCGGTTCGTCGAAAAAAACAAGCTTCAATGGTACTTGCGGCGCAGCAAGTGAAAGACGGTGTAGCGGATGCTTGTATATCAGCTGGTAGTACAGGAGCTTTAATGGCGGCTGGATTGTTTGTTGTAGGTCGTATGGAAGGAATTGAGCGACCAGCTTTATCCCCTACAATGCCAACTGTTGATGGAGAAGGTTTTGTTATGTTAGATGTTGGAGCGAACGTTGATGCAAAACCAATTCATTTATATCAATATGCAGTAATGGGATCTGTATACGCTGAGAAAGTAAGAGGAATTAAAAATCCTCGCGTTGGACTTTTAAACGTTGGAACAGAAGATGGTAAAGGTAACGAGCTTTCAAAACAAGTCTTTGCAATGCTTAAAGATGCGCCAATTAATTTTGTTGGGAACGTTGAATCAAGAGATTTATTGCAAGGTGTAGCAGATGTTGTTGTATGTGACGGTTTTACAGGGAATGTAGCACTGAAATCATTAGAAGGAACAGCACTTGCATTATTCTCTATGTTAAAAGAGCAGTTAATGAGTTCGTTTACGAGCAAATTAGCAGCGGCGGTATTAAAACCAAAACTTATGGTATTAAAAGATAAAATGGATTATTCGGAGTATGGAGGAGCCGCGTTATTTGGATTGAAAGCTCCTGTCATTAAGGCTCACGGTTCTTCCAATGACCAATCAATATTTAGTGCGATTCGTCAAACGAGAGAAATGGTAGCGAAAGAAGTTATTCCTACTATTTCAAGCGTAATGGAGAAAGAGCCACTCCAATAAGAGGAGGATTTGAAATGGGAAAACTAGCATTTCTTTTTCCGGGCCAAGGTTCACAGGCAGTTGGAATGGGTAAACAGTTAGCAGAGAATAATAAAGAGGTTGCAAATGTATTTGCAAAAGCAGATGAGGTGTTGCAAGACTCACTTTCAGAAGTGATTTTTGAAGGGCCGCAGGAAAAGCTTACGTTAACAACAAATGCGCAACCTGCTTTATTAACAACGAGTTTTGCTATTTTGACAGCTTTAAAAGAGTATGATATTACACCAGACTTTGTCGCAGGGCATAGTTTAGGTGAGTATAGCGCTCTTGTAGCAGCAGGTGCATTAACTTTTGAGGATGCAGTATATGCTGTAAGGAAACGTGGGGAATATATGGAAGAAGCTGTTCCTGGCGGAGAAGGTGCAATGGCGGCTATTTTAGGTGCTGATCCACATATGCTGAAACAAGTTACAGAAGAAGTAACAAGTGAAGGGTATGCAGTACAAATTGCTAATATGAATAGTACGAAGCAAATTGTGATTTCTGGAACAAAGCAAGGAGTCGAGATTGCTTCTCAAAGAGCGAAAGAACATGGTGCAAAGAGAGCAATTCCGCTTAAAGTAAGTGGACCGTTCCACTCTGCGCTTATGAAGCCAGCGGCGGAGAAATTCCAAAGTGTCTTAAATGAAATTACAATTCAAGATACGAATATTCCGGTAATCGCAAATGTAACAGCAGACGTTATTACAAGTGGTGCACATATTCAAGAAAAGCTAATCGAGCAGCTCTATTCGCCTGTCTTATGGTATCCATCCATTGAATATATGGTGAGTCAAGGGGTAGATACATTTATTGAGATTGGACCTGGGAAAGTACTTGCTGGACTTATGAAGTCAATTGATTCATCAGTGAAAGCATACGCGATATACGATGAAGAGACATTACAAGATACCATTTCGAATTTGAGAGGAGAAAACTGATGTTAAAAGGGAAAGTAGCATTAGTAACGGGTGCTTCACGTGGAATTGGTCGCGCAATTGCGATTGATTTAGCAAAACAAGGGGCAAATGTTGTAGTAAATTATGCTGGTAACGAGCAAAAGGCAAATGAAGTAGTTGATGAAATAAAGAAATTAGGTTCGGATGCAATTGCAGTAAGAGCAGATGTTGCAAATGCTGAAGACGTTACAAATATGGTGAAACAAACTGTAGATGTATTTGGACAAGTTGATATTCTTGTAAATAATGCAGGTGTAACAAAAGATAATTTATTAATGCGTATGAAAGAAGAAGAATGGGATACAGTTATTAATACAAACCTAAAAGGTGTATTCTTATGTACAAAGGCAGTATCTCGATATATGATGCGTCAACGTCATGGACGTATTGTAAATATCGCTTCTGTTGTCGGAGTAACGGGAAACCCAGGACAAGCAAACTATGTTGCTGCTAAAGCAGGTGTAATCGGATTAACAAAAACATCAGCAAAAGAGTTAGCAAGCCGCAATATTACTGTAAATGCAATTGCTCCTGGATTTATTGCGACAGATATGACAGACGTATTAGATGAAAATATAAAAGCTGAAATGTTAAAATTAATTCCTGCAGCTCAGTTTGGTGAAGCGCAAGATATCGCAAATGCTGTAACGTTTTTTGCTTCTGATCAAAGCAAATATATTACAGGTCAAACGTTAAATGTTGATGGCGGTATGGTAATGTAATAAAAGAATCGATTTCAGCTAGTTTTTTTGGACAATATTTAATATAATATTTGAGGGGAGGTGAATGGAATGGCAGATGTTTTAGAGCGTGTAACAAAAATTATCGTTGATCGTTTAGGAGTAGAAGAAACAGAAGTAGTACCAGCTGCAAGCTTCAAGGAAGATTTAGGAGCAGACTCCCTAGATGTAGTAGAACTTGTAATGCAATTAGAAGACGAATTCGAAATGGAAATTTCTGATGAAGATGCTGAAAAGATTGCTACTGTTGGCGATGCTGTGACTTACATAGAGAGTCATCTATAATGCTTGAATGAAGTCCCGTTTTTTAGCGGGGCTTCTCGGCTTATATCTGGAGGGACCTATGCCGTACCGTAAATATAGAGAAAAAAAATACGAAACAAAATATCGTGAAGCGTTTAAAGTATTTCAAGAAAAAATAGGTATTACGTTTACAGATGAAAAATTATTGATTCAAGCATTTACGCATTCATCGTATGTGAATGAGCATCGAAAAAAACCGCATGAAGACAATGAGCGTCTCGAATTTCTTGGAGATGCAGTATTGGAACTTACTGTATCGCAGTATCTGTTTCAAAAATATCCGACAATGAGCGAAGGAGAGTTAACAAAACTACGTGCAGCTATTGTATGTGAACCATCTCTTGTTCGTTTTGCAAACGAGTTGTCATTTGGTAGCCTAGTTTTATTAGGAAAAGGTGAGGAAATGACAGGCGGACGTGAACGACCAGCTTTATTAGCGGATGTCTTTGAAGCGTTTATTGGTGCCCTTTATCTTGATCAAGGGTTAGAAACAGTATGGGGCTTCTTAAAAGAAATTGTATACCCTAAAATTAATGAAGGTGCTTTTTCTCATGTGATGGATTATAAGAGTCAATTACAAGAGTTGATTCAGCGTGATGGTAGTGGCAATATTGAGTATCAAATTTTGCAAGAAAAAGGACCGGCTCACAATCGAGAATTTGTGTCACGTGTTACGTTAAATAACGTGGCCTTAGGTCTTGGTAGTGGCAAGTCGAAAAAAGAAGCAGAGCAACAAGCTGCTGCAGAAGCGTTGAAAAAGTTAAAAGAACAACTATAAGGAATCCCCCTTTGAATGAGGGGGATTCCTTGTGCATAGAATGAAACTTTCCTTTCGTTTATAAATGTAAGGAAATGAAATCCGTATAATCGTTTGTTTTTGTATAAACAACATTTATAGCAACGGAGAATAGGAGGAAGGCCTTTCGTGTTTTTAAAAAGATTAGAAATAGCAGGATTTAAGTCTTTTGCTGAGCGTGTATCTGTCGATTTTGTCCCAGGTGTAACGTCTGTAGTAGGACCTAATGGAAGCGGGAAAAGTAATATTACTGATGCCATTCGTTGGGTACTTGGTGAACAATCGGCAAAATCATTACGTGGTGCAAAGATGGAAGATATTATTTTTGCAGGTAGTGATACGAGAAGAGCGGTTAATGTTGCTGAAGTAACATTAACTTTAAATAATGAAGATCAACGTTTACCGATTGAATATAATGAGGTGTGTGTAACGCGTCGTGTATCTCGTTCTGGTGATAGTGATTTTTATATTAATAAACAATCATGCAGGTTGAAAGATATTATCGATTTATTTATGGACTCTGGTATGGGAAGAGAAGCTTTTTCGATTATTAGCCAGGGGAAAGTTGAAGAAATTTTAAGTAGTAAATCAGAAGAACGTCGTGGTGTATTTGAAGAAGCGGCGGGAGTGCTGAAATACAAACTTCGTAAAAAGAAAGCTGAAGGTAAATTAGCAGACACACAAGAAAACTTAAATCGTGTACAAGATATAATTCACGAATTAAGTAGTCAAGTAGAACCTTTAGAAAGACAAGCTTCTATTGCAAAGGATTATCTCGAGAAAAAAGAAGAATTAGAGAAAGTAGAAGCGGCGCTTATTGTACATGAAATTGAAGAATTACATGAGAAATGGGAAGCGCTTCGAAATCAGTTTGGGCATAATAAAAACGAAGAAGCGAAAATGTCAACGCATTTACAAAAAGGTGAAGAAGAGCTAGAGGAATTACGAGGCCAATTACAAGCAGTAGATGAGTCTGTAGATTCCCTGCAAGAAGTACTTTTGCTTTCTAGTAAAGAACTAGAAAAGTTAGAAGGACAGCGTGAGCTATTAAAAGAGAGAAAGCAAAATGCAACAACGCATTGTGCACAACTCGAACAGTTAATTGTTGAATTAACAGAGAAAGCTACAAGTTATGATGGTGAAATTGAATCGAGTACAGAAGTATTGATGCAATTTGTAAATCATGTAAAAGAGTTGGAGACGAAATTGCATGATAATGAGCAATTACTTGCAACGTTTGCTGACAATTTAGAAGAGCAAATTGAGAATTTAAAAGGTGACTATATTGAACTTTTAAATCAACAAGCTAGTCATCGTAATGAGTTATCTATGATTGAAGAACAATCTAAACAACAAAACTCAAAAAATGAACGCCTTGATGAAGAAAATGCGAAATATGTAGAAATGCGTATGGAAATTACAGCGAAAAAGACAAAACTTGTGGAAAGTTATGAACAAGTAAAAGAAAAAGTAGCTGGAATCCTTTCGAATATACAAAAGACAGAAGCGGCACTTGGGAAATGCAAGGCGCAGTATAGTGAAAACGAAACAAAACTGTATCAAGCATATCAATTTGTACAACAGGCACGTTCTCGAAAAGAAATGCTAGAAGAGATGCAAGAGGACTACTCTGGTTTCTATCAAGGGGTACGTGAAGTATTGAAAGCTAGAGAAAATAGGTTGCAAGGTATTGAGGGTGCTGTTGCAGAACTGCTAACGGTACCGAAAGAATATGAAATTGCAATGGAAATTGCTCTAGGTGCAGCGATGCAGCATATAGTTGTACAAAAAGAAGAACATGCTCGTAATGCAATTGCGTTTTTAAAACAAAATAAACATGGACGAGCAACGTTTTTACCGCAAGCTGTTATTAAAGGTAGATCGTTATCATTTGAGCAATTACGTATTGTAAATCAGCACCCATCGTTTGTAGGTGTGGCAGCAGAACTCGTGCAATATAACAATAAATATGAAAATGTAGTTTCAAATTTATTAGGTACTGTTATTGTTGCAAAAGATTTACGCGGAGCGAATGAGTTGGCGAAACAATTGCAATACCGTTATCGCATTGTAACAATCGAAGGTGATGTAGTAAACCCTGGCGGTTCTATGACGGGTGGAGCGGTAAAACAGGCGAAATCATCTTTATTAGGACGTCAACGTGAACTAGAAGAGTGGACGAGTAAGTTAACTGATATGGAAGAAAAAACAACGAAGTTAGAAAACTTTGTTAAAGCAGTAAAACAAGAGATTCAAGAAAAAGAAGTGCAAATACGCGAACTAAGGCAAAGTGTAGAAGCAGAGCGTGTAGATGAACAGAAATTAAGAGAAGAAATTAGTCGCTTAGAATTAGAAGAACATCGTATTAATGATCGTTTATCTATTTACGATTTAGAGATTGAAGGGTTCTTGCAAGACCAAGTGAAAATGCAAGGCCGTAAAGAAGAGTTAGAAAAGATTTTAGCGACTCTTCAGGCAGAGATTACGGAATTAGATAGCAAAATCACAGCTTTAACAAAACAAAAAAGTGAGCAACATTCTTCGAAAGAAAAAGTTCAAAAAGAAATGACTGAGTTAAAAGTGTTAGCAGCTGAAAAGCAACAACGCTTATCTAATCAAAAAGAAAAAGTAGAACGATTGACGAAGGAAAAAGAAGAAACCGATGCAACGCTTGTCAAAACGAAAGAGGATTTAGCATTCTTAAAACAAGAAATGACATCGAATTCAAGTGGTGAAGAACAAATTACGAATATGATTGAGAAGAAAGCGTATGATCGTAATCAAACTTCAGAGTTAATTCGCTCTCGTCGTGAACAACGTGTATCGTTACAAGAGAGAGTAGAACAGTTAGAGCGTAACCTGAAAGAAACAACAGGTAAACATAAATACATTCTTGAGATGTTGAAAGATCAAGAGGTAAAAATAAACCGACTTGATGTAGAGTTAGAAAATAGATTACAACATTTACGTGAAACATATACGATTTCATTTGAAGCGGCAAAACTGAAGTATACAATGGTGATGCCTGCTGAGGATGCACGTAAAAAGGTGAAACTAATTAAACTCTCCATCGAAGAGCTAGGTACAGTAAACTTAGGAGCAATTGATGAGTATGAGCGTGTGGCAGAGCGTCATACATTCTTACTAGAGCAAAAAGATGATCTAGAAGAAGCAAAAACGACATTGCACCAACTTATTACTGAAATGGATGAAGAAATGAAAAAACGCTTTTCTACTACGTTTGAAGGAATTCGAATGGAGTTTCAATCGGTGTTCTCTGAATTATTTGGAGGCGGTAGAGCGGATTTAGTTATGACGAATCCAGAGGACTTATTAAATACGGGTATTGATATCGTAGCGCAACCGCCAGGGAAGAAACTGCAAAACTTAGGTTTACTTTCAGGTGGAGAGCGTGCTTTAACGGCAATTGCGCTGCTATTTGGTATTTTAAAAGTACGCCCAGTCCCATTCTGTGTATTAGATGAGGTAGAGGCTGCTCTTGATGAGGCAAACGTTGCCCGTTTTGCTCAGTATTTAAAGAAATTTAGTGATGAGACACAGTTTATTGTAATTACACATAGAAAAGGTACAATGGAAGAGTCTGACGTATTGTACGGTGTAACAATGCAAGAGTCAGGGGTATCTAAACTTGTTTCGGTTCGTTTAGATGATGGAGAAGAACTAGTTGCAAGCAAATAGAAAGGATGGGACAGTATGAGCTTTTTTAAAAAACTAAAAGAAAAAATTTCAAAACAAACAGATACGGTAACAGAGAAGTTTAAACAAGGATTAGAAAAAACGAGAAATTCGTTTGCAGATAAAGTAAATGATTTAGTCTTTCGTTACCGTAAAGTAGATGAAGATTTCTTCGAAGAATTAGAAGAAATTTTAATCGGTGCAGATGTTGGCGTTTCGACAGTGATGGAATTAATCGACCAGCTGAAAGAAGAAGTGCAACGTCGTAATATTCAAGATCCAAAAGAAGTACAAGCTGTTATTTCGGAAAAATTAATAGAGATTTATAAAGGTGACAGTGATTTTACTAATGAAATTAATGAGCAAAAGGATGGCTTGACAGTTGTTTTATTTGTTGGTGTGAATGGTGTAGGTAAAACGACAACAATTGGTAAGATGGCTCATAAGTTTAAATCAGAAGGTAAGTCTGTCTTATTAGCAGCAGGAGATACATTCCGTGCTGGAGCGATTGAACAATTAGAAGTATGGGGCGATCGCGTTGGGGTAGAAGTGATTAAACAAGGATCAGGGTCTGATCCAGCAGCGGTTATGTATGACGCTGTACAAGCTGCAAAAGCACGTAAAGTAGATGTATTACTATGTGATACAGCAGGACGTTTACAAAATAAAGTAAACTTAATGAAAGAGTTAGAGAAGGTAAAGCGTGTAATTGAGCGTGAAGTACCAGGAGCTCCTCATGAAGTATTACTTGTTATTGATGCAACAACAGGACAAAACGGTTTAAGTCAAGCGAAAACATTCCGTGAAGCAACGAATGTGACTGGTATTGTTTTAACGAAGTTAGATGGAACTGCTAAAGGTGGTATTGTATTAGCAATTCGTAACGAAATGGATGTACCGGTGAAATTCGTTGGATTAGGAGAGCAAATGGATGATCTGCAACAGTTCGATCCAGAACAATATGTATATGGTTTATTTGCGAACTTAGTAGAAACAGAAGAAGTATAAGTGAAAGAAGCGGTATTTTCCGCTTCTTTTTCTATAAAAATATGAGATGTTAAGAAAAAAACTTGACACTCTTTTGTACTCCATGTAAACTAATTCATGTAAAGGGAAATCACTTAACAAAGGATGATCCAACATGCTCGAAAAAACAACGAGAATGAACTATTTATTTGATTTTTATCAATCGTTGTTAACGCAAAAACAAAGAAGTTATATGTCGCTTTATTATCTAGATGATTTATCTCTTGGTGAAATTGCGGAAGAATTTGATGTAAGTCGCCAAGCCGTGTATGATAACATTAAACGGACTGAAGCGATGCTTGAAGAATATGAAGAAAAATTAGTATTACTTCAAAAGTTTCAAGAGCGACAGCGACTTGTTGCAAAGCTAAAACAGCTAATCAGCGAAGAAGAGCATGTGAATGAAGAAATGAAACAAGTTGTTGAAGCTATCGAAAAATTAGATTAGGAGGGCGGCAATATGGCATTTGAAGGATTAGCCGACCGACTTCAACAGACGATGCAAAAAATCCGCGGCAAAGGAAAAGTTTCTGAAGCCGATGTGAAAGAAATGATGAGAGAAGTTCGTCTAGCTCTTTTAGAAGCGGACGTTAACTTTAAAGTAGTAAAAGATTTTGTAAAGCGTGTATCTGAACGTGCTGTCGGACAAGATGTAATGAAAAGTTTGACACCTGGACAACAAGTAATTAAGGTTGTACAGGAAGAACTTACAGAACTTATGGGCGGAGAGCAAAGCAAAATTGCTGTTGCTAATAAGCCACCGACTGTTATTATGATGGTTGGTCTGCAAGGTGCAGGTAAAACAACGACGACAGGTAAGCTTGCGAATTTGCTTCGTAAAAAGCATAATCGTAAACCAATGCTTGTTGCGGCGGATATTTACCGTCCTGCAGCGATTAAACAGCTTGAAACATTAGGGAAGCAATTGGACATGCCTGTATTCTCTTTAGGAGATCAAGTAAGTCCTGTTGAAATTGCGAAACAAGCGATTGCAAAAGCGAAAGAAGATCATCATGATTATGTTTTAATTGATACAGCAGGTCGCCTGCATATTGATGAAGAACTAATGGATGAATTAGCGAAAGTGAAAGAAGTTGCGAAACCGGATGAAATTTTCCTTGTTGTCGATGCGATGACAGGACAAGACGCGGTTAATGTTGCACAAAGTTTCCATGAACAGCTAGGTTTAACAGGGGTTGTATTAACGAAGCTGGATGGTGATACGCGCGGTGGTGCGGCATTGTCTATTAAAGCTGTTACAAATACGCCAATTAAATTTGCTGGTATGGGTGAAAAACTAGATGCACTTGAAGCGTTCCATCCAGAACGTATGGCATCCCGTATTTTAGGGATGGGAGACGTCTTAACATTAATTGAAAAAGCGCAAGCTACAGTTGATGAAGAGAAAGCAAAAGAACTTGAGCAAAAAATGCGTACGCTTTCGTTTACACTTGACGATTTCCTAGAACAACTTGGACAAGTGCGTCAACTTGGACCGCTTGATGAATTGTTAGGAATGCTTCCTGGTGCAAATAAAATTAAAGGGCTGAAAAATGCACAAGTTGATGAAAAACAAATTGGGCATATTGAGGCAATTATTCGTTCTATGACTAAATTAGAGCGAGAACAACCGGAAATAATCAATGCTAGTCGCAAAAAACGCATTGCCAAAGGTAGCGGTACAACGGTACAAGAAATCAATCGTTTAATCAAGCAATTTGATGATATGAAAAAAATGATGAAAACGATGACTGGAATGCAAAAAGGTAAGAAAAAAGGACTAGGTGGATTGAAGTTTCCATTCATGTAAGGAAAAAAGATGGCTCTGTTAAGAAAAAATACTTTACAAAGCAATAGTCTTTTTGCTAATATAATTATCTGTGTGAAATAAATTCGGAGGTGCTTTATAAATGGCAGTTAAAATTCGTTTAAAACGTATGGGAGCTAAAAAAACTCCTTTCTATCGTGTAGTTGTTGCAGATTCTCGTTCTCCTCGTGACGGACGTTTCATTGAGGAAATCGGTACTTACAATCCGGTTGCTCAACCAGCTGAAGTTAAGATCAACGAAGAAGCAGCATTAAAATGGTTAGGAAATGGTGCTAAACCATCTGATACAGTTCGTAACTTATTCTCTAACCAAGGTATCATGGAGAAATTCCACTTATCTAAACAAGGTAAGTAATTGAGGCAATGACTATGAAGAAGTTAGTCGAGACGATTGTCAAGCCTCTTGTCGATTATCCTGAAGATGTAAAAGTTACACAGGAACTTTACAACGGAGAGATAAAGTATCGATTAACTGTACATCCTGAGGATGTTGGAAAAGTCATTGGAAAACAAGGGAAAGTTGCGAAAGCAATTCGAATGCTCTTGTATTCAGTGGGACATCACAATAGTGAAAAAGTAACACTGGAAATTCAATAAACGTAAAAAGGGCGAGGAGTTATTCCTCTCCCTTTTTTAACATTTAAAGAGAAGTTGCATGTTCCATATGTGAAATGGGGATGCTTAATTTATATAGAAACCAGGGGTGACATACTGTTTATGACAAAATGGTTTAACGTAGGAAAAATTGTAAATACTCATGGCGTAAAAGGAGAAATTCGTGTGGTTTCTCGTACGGATTTTCCAGAAGAGCGATATAAAGTAGGGAATACGTTATACATATCGAATGAAAAAGGTGGAGAGCCTTTCCCAGTAAAGATTACTTCTCATCGTCAACATAAAACATTTGATTTATTGACATTTGAAGGATATGGGAATGTAAATGAAGTAGAACAGTTTAAAGGTTCTCTTTTAAAAGTGCCTGAAGATCAATTAGGCGAACTAGCTGAAGGTGAATACTACTATCATGAAATTATTGGTTGCAACGTTGTAACGGAAGAAGGAGAAGCGCTAGGGACAATAAAAGAAGTTCTATCTCCTGGTGCAAATGATGTTTGGGTAATTAAACGTCCAAAAGGTCAAGATTTGTTAATTCCTTATATTGATGATGTTGTGCTTCAAGTTAACATTGAGAATAAATTAGTAACCATTCATGTAATGGAAGGGCTACTATAATGAAAATTGACATTTTAACTTTGTTTCCAGATATGTTTACAGGTGTGTTTGGATCTTCAATTTTAAAGAAAGCACAAGAAAAAGAAGCGGTAGAGCTTCGTGTTGTCAATTTCCGCGATTATACAACGAGTAAGCATAATAGTGTGGATGATTATCCGTATGGTGGCGGCGCTGGGATGGTGTTAACTCCTCAGCCTATTTTTGATGCTGTAGAAGATTTAACGAAAGAGACAGAGCGGAAGCCGCGAGTTGTCTTAATGTGTCCGCAAGGTGAAAGGTTTACTCAGAAGAAGGCGGAAGAGCTTGCAGAGGAAGAACATTTAATCTTTGTATGTGGGCATTATGAAGGATATGACGAACGAATTCGTGAACATCTCGTAACAGATGAGATTTCTATCGGTGACTATGTATTAACGGGTGGAGAGTTAGCCTCTATGGTTATAACTGATAGTGTCGTACGTCTCCTTCCAGGAGTACTAGGAAATCATGCTTCACAAGTCGAGGATTCGTTTAGTACAGGTTTATTAGAGCATCCTCATTATACACGTCCAGCTGATTTTCGTGGTATGAAAGTGCCAGATGTATTAATGTCGGGAAATCATAAAAATATTGATGAATGGCGACATAAAGAATCGTTGCGTCGTACGTACACGCGTAGACCGGATTTACTAGAAGAACGAGAATTGTCTAAGCAAGAAAAGAAGTGGCTAGAACAGATTAAAGAAGGCAAATAAGTGCTTGATATATTTTCTATTGCAACAGCCTTAGCAATATGCTATTATAACACTTGTGCTGCTGAAATCAGTAGCCGTATTAACGATGTTCCGCTGTAATTTATTTAGACTTTATAAGAGCATCTGTTTAAAGGAGAGAATTTAATATGCAACAATTAATCGCAGAAATTACAAAAGGCCAATTAAAAACTGACCTTCCTTCATTCCGTCCTGGAGACACTTTACGTGTACACGTAAAAGTAGTTGAGGGAACTCGTGAAAGAATTCAGCTTTTCGAAGGTGTTGTAATTAAACGTCGTGGTGGCGGAATCAGTGAAACATTCACAGTTCGTAAGATTTCTTACGGTGTAGGTGTAGAGCGTACATTCCCAGTTCACACGCCAAGAATCGCGAAAATCGAAGTACTTCGCCGTGGTAAAGTACGTCGTGCTAAGTTATACTACTTACGTAACCTTCGCGGTAAAAAAGCACGTATTAAAGAAATTCGATAAGACATGTATGGGAGCTTGTAAATGCACAAGCTCCCTTTTTCCAATCTATATAAAATTTTGATATAATACGATCAGCTTACATAATCGTGGAGGGGAAAAGCATGAAGAAAGAAAAGAGTTCACTTTGGGAATGGATCAAGGCAATTTTGATAGCTGTTGTATTAGCAGGTGTTATTAGACAGTTTTTCTTTGCGCCAATTCTCGTAGATGGAGTATCGATGGCGTCTACATTACATGATCGCGATCGAATGATTGTTAATAAAATTGGTTATCACATAGGAGATCCGAAACGATTTGATATTATTGTATTCCGAGCAACGGAAGATAAAGATTATATTAAGCGTATTATCGGCCTGCCAGGCGATGAAATAGAGTATCGTAATGATAAACTATATGTTAACGGAAAGGCTTATGAGGAGCCGTATTTAGACAAGCAGAAAAAACAAATTGCTGACGGACCGCTTACATATGATTTCACTCTTGAAGAAATGACAGGGAAGAAAACTGTTCCAGAAGGTCAATTATTTGTTTTAGGCGATAATCGTCGTTTTAGTAAAGATAGCCGTTCGATTGGTACAATTTCAATGGACCAAGTGATTGGAAAGGCAAATATACTATATTGGCCGTTAAAAGATGCTCGTATTGTGAAATAAAAGAAAAAGAAGGTGGCAACATGGTAATTCAATGGTTCCCGGGACATATGGCAAAGGCTAGACGCCAAGTAACAGAAAAATTAAAGTTAATTGATGTTGTAATTGAGCTTGTAGATGCTCGATTACCTTTATCTTCTCGAAATCCGATGATCGATGAGATTATTACACATAAACCGAGGCTTGTTGTTTTAAATAAAGCGGATATGGCAGATGATCGTTTAACAAAGCAATGGATCGCATATTTTAAAGAAAAAGGCCATATGGCAATTTCAATTAACGCACAGGCTGGACAAGGCATGAAGGAAATTGCGGCGGCTTGTAAAGTGTTAGTGAAAGAGAAATTTGATAAAATGGTTGCAAAAGGTATTAGACCGAGAGCGATTCGTGCATTAATTGTGGGGATACCGAATGTTGGTAAATCTACGTTGATTAATAAGTTAGCGAAGAAAAATATTGCTAAAACAGGAGATCGTCCTGGTGTGACAACAGCTCAGCAATGGATTAAAGTTGGGAAGGAAATGGAATTACTTGATACACCAGGTATACTATGGCCTAAATTTGAGGACCAATTAGTTGGATTACGTCTAGCTACGACTGGTGCAATTAAAGATTCTATTTTAAATCTACAAGACGTAGCTGTTTATGCGCTACGTTTTATGGAGAAACATTACCCAGAGCGATTAAAAGAGCGCTATAATTTAAATGACATTCCAGAAGATATCGTGGAGTTATTTGATGCGATTGGAAAAAATAGAGGCTGTTTAATGGGCGGCGGAATGATTGATTATGATAAAACATCTGAACTTGTACTTCGTGAGCTTCGTGGTGGCAAACTTGGAAAAATGACGTTTGAAACACCAGAAGAGTTTGCAGAGCAGACAGAAGATGCAGAAAAAGTAGAAGAAGTATAAGACGTGCGTTTGTACGTCTTTTCTTTTTTGTATATAAAGGGAGTGGCATGAATGCAAAAAGTGACGATTCAAGAGGCGGAACATTTATTACAAGAAATTATGAGTGAAGAGGACGACCGCTTTCAGATATTAATGAAAGATGAGCGAAAAGGGGTACAAAAGCTCATTTCGAAGTGGTATAAACAAAAAGAGTTAGCACAAAAGGAAAAAGAAAAATTTCTAGAAATGTCTAAATATGAAAATGCATTACGTGAAAAAGGTCTCACATATATCGCAGGTATAGATGAAGTAGGTCGTGGACCGTTAGCTGGGCCTGTTGTGACGGCAGCTGTCGTTCTTCCTAAGGATTTTTATATTCCGGGGTTAAATGACTCGAAAAAGTTGAGTGAAGCGAAACGTGAGCGTTTTTATGATGAAATTAAAGCGCAAGCAATTGCAATTGGAGTTGGAATTGTATCACCGCAAGTTATTGATGAAATAAATATTTATCAAGCGACGAAACAAGCGATGTTAGATGCTGTTGCGAATTTATCTTGTACACCACAATATTTATTAATTGATGCGATGAAACTCCCTACACCAATTCCGCAAACATCTATTATTAAAGGTGATGCAAAAAGTATTTCTATTTCAGCTGCATCCATTATTGCGAAAGTAACGAGAGATCGTATGATGAAAGAGCTTGGAGAAAAGTATCCTGCATATGGATTTGAACAACATATGGGATATGGCACAAAACAACATTTAGAAGCGATTGAAGCGCATGGCATATTAGAAGAACATCGAAAATCGTTTGCGCCAATTAAAGATATGATTCAAAAATAAGCTGCGAAAACGCAGCTTATTTTGTATTTTGACATATAAACATTACTATTTTCCAAAAAGAATAAAGCGATTTCAGTTTTCTGACACTTTATTGTAGACAGCGTGCCAATCATCTTATACAATGGCAATGTAATGTTTTTTAAACATTAAAAAACTTTTCGAGTAAAACAGGAAAACAGGGGAGGATGGGACCATGAATATCCATGAGTACCAAGGTAAGGCAGTCCTTAGAAGCTATGGGGTTAGCGTTCCGAACGGGAAGGTTGCATTTACAGTAGAAGAAGCTGTAGAAGCGGCGAAAGAATTAGGAACGGATGTATGTGTAGTGAAAGCACAAATTCACGCTGGTGGACGCGGCAAAGCTGGCGGAGTAAAAGTTGCAAAAAATTTAGATGAAGTTCGTACATATGCAGAGAGCATTTTAGGAACTACACTTGTGACACATCAAACAGGTCCTGAAGGTAAGGAAGTAAAACGCTTACTTATCGAAGAAGGTTGCGATATTAAAAAAGAATATTATGTAGGTCTTGTTTTAGACCGTGCAACTTCTCAAGTTGTTTTAATGGCTTCTGAAGAAGGCGGAACAGAAATTGAAGAAGTAGCAGAAAAAACACCTGAAAAAATCTTTAAAGAATATATTGATCCAGCAGTAGGCTTACAAGGCTTCCAAGCACGCCGAATTGCATTTAACATCAATATTCCAAAAGAGCTTGTAGGACAAGCTGTGAAGTTTATGATGGGCTTATACCGTGCTTTTATCGAAAAAGATTGCTCTATCGCAGAGATTAACCCACTTGTTACAACAGGTGATGGTAAAGTTATGGCATTAGATGCGAAATTAAACTTTGATTCTAATGCTTTATATCGCCATAAGGATATTTTAGAACTTCGTGACCTTGATGAAGAAGATGCAAAAGAAATCGAAGCTTCTAAATATGACTTAAACTACATTCCTTTAGATGGAAATATCGGTTGTATGGTTAATGGTGCAGGTTTAGCGATGGCTACGATGGATATCATTAAACATTACCATGGCGATCCAGCTAACTTTTTAGATGTTGGTGGCGGTGCGACAGCTGAAAAGGTTACAGAAGCATTCAAAATTATCCTTTCTGACAAAAATGTAAAAGGTATCTTCGTTAACATTTTTGGTGGCATTATGAAGTGTGATGTTATTGCAGAAGGTGTTATTGAAGCAACGAAACAAGTAGGTCTTGAATTGCCTTTAGTTGTACGTCTTGAAGGTACAAACGTAGAGTTAGGTAAGAAAATTTTAAATGAGTCTGGCTTAAATATTGTTGCAGCAGAATCTATGGCAGACGGTGCACAAAAAATTGTTTCACTAGTGGGCTAATAGAAAGCGGGGGAGAAAAATGAGCGTATTAGTTAATAAAGATACAAAAGTTATTGTTCAAGGTATTACAGGTTCTCAAGGGTTATTCCACACAAAGCAAATGATAGAATACGGTACGAAAATTGTCGGTGGTGTAACGCCAGGTAAAGGTGGCACTGATATTGAAGGTGTACCAGTATTTGATACTGTAGAAGATGCAGTGAAAGCAACAGGCGCAAACGCTTCAGTTGTATACGTTCCACCCGCTTTTGCGGCTGATGCAATTATGGAAGCAGTTGATGCAGAAATTGATTTAGTAGTATGTATTACTGAAGGAATTCCTGTATTAGATATGGTAAATGTAAAGAGATATATGGCTGGTAAACATACACGTTTACTTGGACCGAACTGCCCAGGTGTTATCACACCTGATGAATGTAAAATTGGTATTATGCCAGGGTACATTCATAAAAAAGGTCATGTAGGTATCGTATCTCGCTCTGGTACATTAACGTATGAGGCTGTACATCAGTTAACACAAGAAGGTATTGGTCAATCTACGGCTGTAGGTATCGGCGGAGACCCTGTTAACGGTACAGACTTTATTGATGCGTTAAAAGCATTTAATGAAGATGAAGAAACACATGCTGTAATTATGATTGGTGAAATCGGTGGTACAGCGGAAGAAGAGGCAGCTGAATGGGTGAAAGCTAATATGACAAAACCGGTTGTAGGCTTCATTGGCGGCCAAACAGCGCCTGCTGGCAAACGTATGGGTCATGCTGGTGCAATCATTTCTGGCGGTAAAGGAACTGCTGCAGAAAAGATTAAAACGATGGAAGCTTGTGGTATTAAAGTAGCGGAAACTCCAGCAGTTATGGGTGAAACGCTAATCTCTGTCTTAAAAGAAAAAGGTCTATTTGAGACTTGTAAAAACTACTAATCTGTTGAAAGACACCTTCTTGCTTGAAGGTGTCTTTTTACAAACTTCTTGTTAACATAATAAAAATTATGGGTAAGGAGAATTGGGATGAAAAGAGAACGATTATTACATCTTCATTACTTGTTAGCAGACCATTGGAAGGCGATAGAGAGGCTATTACATGTCGATCCAGAATTGAAGGAAATATACAATTTTAATGCAAAACAAATTGAATGTTACACTGGAATATCCTCGAAAAAATCTTCAGAATTAGTAAATTTTCTTCAAAGTTCAAATCTCCCACAATATATATCTTATTTAGAGAAAAATCGATTCTTTTATATGACAATATGGGATGAAGATTATCCAAAATTATTACGTGAAATACAAGATCCTCCCTTTGTATTATATGGAAAAGGAGAAAAAGATTTTCTCGATAAAGTGAATAAATTAGCGGTTGTTGGAACGAGAGAGCCGACTTTATATGGATATGAAAGTTTGAAATTTATTTTACATCCATTATTAGAAAAAGAATGGCTTATTGTCAGTGGATTTGCAAGAGGGATAGATGCGATGTCTCATGAAATTACAGTAAGACGGCATTGCCCAACAATTGCGATACTAGGACATGGATTATCGTATATATATCCAAGAGAGAATCGATATTTATATGAAGTGTGGAATGAATATATATTGTTATTAACAGAGTATCCTCCGCACTATGCACCGAAAAAATGGTATTTTCCAAAAAGGAATCGAATTATTAGTGGCATAAGTAAAGGTGTTTTAGTTGTAGAAGCGAAATCAAGAAGTGGAACACTTATTACCGCAGACCTTGCTCTAGAGCAAAATAGAGAGGTATTTGCACTGCCTGGACCTATATTTATAGATAGTGCATCAGGAACAAATCATCTCATTCAACAAGGAGCGAAACTAGTAAGAAATGCAGAAGATATACTGGAAGAGATTTTAAATTAACCTTATATTTTTATGTTTTTATTAAACAATTATTGACAAATGGTAGATAGGCACTGTATGGTATATTCATTCTTGATTGACAAAAACAAGAGAAATCAATAAGATTAATGAAGACTTGAATCCACCTCTTAAGGAGGCACTAGCATGTCAGATTACCTCGTAATCGTGGAGTCGCCTTCTAAGGCGAAGACCATTGAGAAATATTTAGGGAAAAAATACAAAGTTGTCGCGTCTATGGGACACGTTCGCGATTTACCTAAAAGCCAAATGGGGATAGAAGTAAAGAACAACTTCACCCCGAAGTATATTACCATTCGTGGTAAAGGTCCCGTCTTAAAAGACTTAAAATCAGCAGCAAAAAAAGCAAAGAAAGTCTATCTCGCGGCCGATCCAGACCGCGAAGGGGAAGCTATTGCTTGGCATTTAGCCAATACGTTAAATGTGGACGTTGAATCAGATTGCCGAGTTGTGTTTAATGAGATTACAAAAGATGCAATAAAAGAATCATTCAAACATCCTCGCGCGATTAACATGAATTTAGTAGATGCACAACAAGCAAGACGTATACTAGATCGTCTTGTTGGTTACAATATTAGTCCTTTATTATGGAAGAAAGTAAAAAAAGGATTAAGTGCAGGACGCGTACAATCTGTAGCAGTTCGTTTAATTATCGAACGTGAAAGAGAAATACAAAGTTTCGAGCCTGAAGAATTCTGGACAATTAAGACAGAATTTGTGAAAGGGAAAGACACATTTGAAGCAAGCTTTTACGGTGTAGATGGTGAAAAAGTTCAATTAACGAATGAAACACAAGTGAATGAAATAATTGAACGGCTGAAAGATAATGCGTTCTCAGTTGAAAATGTAACGAGAAAAGAGCGAAAACGTAATCCAGCATTACCATTTACAACATCTTCCTTGCAACAAGAGGCGGCGCGTAAGTTAAACATGCGAGCAAAGAAAACGATGATGCTTGCGCAGCAATTGTATGAAGGAATTGATCTTGGAAAACAAGGAACTGTAGGTCTTATTACGTATATGAGAACTGATTCAACACGTATCTCAGAAACAGCTCAAACAGAGGCACGTACGTACATTACTGAGGCGTTTGGTACGGAATACATAGGAACAGAAAAGAAGAAAGAAACGAAGAAGTCGAACGCACAAGATGCGCATGAGGCAATTCGTCCTACTTCGGTAATGAGAAAGCCAGAGGAACTAAAGAGTTTCTTAAGTCGTGACCAACTTCGATTGTATAAATTGATTTGGGAGCGATTTGTTGCAAGTCAAATGGCGTCTGCTATAATGGATACTGTGACAGCGAGACTCATTAATAATAATGTTCAGTTCCGTTCAAGTGGATCGGTTGTAAAGTTCCCAGGATTTATGAAAGTGTATGTAGAGTCGAAAGATGATGGGGCTGAAGAAAAGGATAAGATGTTGCCACCTTTAGAAGTAGGGGAAACCGTATTTTCGAAGGATTTAGAACCGAAGCAACACTTTACACAACCTCCGCCGCGCTATACAGAGGCTCGTTTAGTAAGAACACTTGAAGAGCTTGGAATTGGAAGACCGTCGACTTACGTACCGACACTTGAAACGATTCAAAAACGTGGATATGTAGGTTTGGATAATAAACGCTTCGTTCCAACTGAACTAGGTGAAATAGTAATTGAACTTATTTTAGAGTTTTTCCCGGAAATTATTAACATTGAATTTACTGCTAACATGGAGCAAAGCCTCGATGAAGTAGAAGAAGGAAATGCGAATTGGGTAAAAATTGTTGATGATTTCTACGTAGGATTTGAACCGCGTTTAGAAAAAGCGGAAAAAGAAATGCGTGAAGTGGAAATTAAAGATGAACCAGCTGGGGAAGATTGTGAATTATGTAATCACCCAATGGTCTTTAAAATGGGTAAATATGGGAAATTTATGGCTTGCTCGAATTTCCCAGATTGTCGTAATACAAAACCGATTGTGAAAGAAATCGGTGTTACTTGTCCGAAATGTGATAAAGGTCAAATTATTGAACGTCGTAGTAATAAAAAGAAACGTCTTTTCTATGGGTGCGGTACGTATCCAGAGTGTGACTTTGTATCTTGGGATAAGCCGATTGGCCGTAAATGTCCGAAGTGTGAAGGTATGCTAGTAGAGAAGAAGTTGAAAAAAGGCGTACAAGTACAATGTATTTCGTGTGATTATGAAGAAGAACAACAAATGTGAGCGTAACTGCTCACATTTTTTTCGGGAAGAAAAGGAAAGGTGATAAATATATGACAACACAAGTAGTAAACGTCATTGGCGCAGGTCTTGCAGGAAGTGAAGCAGCTTACCAAATTGCAAAACGTGGTGTCCAAGTAAGATTATACGAAATGAGACCGGTAAGGCAAACGCCAGCTCATCACACAGATAAATTTGCAGAATTAGTATGTAGTAACTCGCTTCGCGCAAACACATTAACAAATGCTGTTGGTGTTATTAAAGAAGAAATGCGTTTAATGGATTCTGTTATTATTCGTGCAGCTGATGAGTGTTCTGTACCAGCAGGAGGGGCTTTAGCGGTAGATCGTCATGAATTTGCAGCAAAAGTAACGGAATATGTGAAAAATCATCCGAACGTAACTGTGGTGAATGAAGAAATCACTGAAATTCCAGAAGGTCCTACTGTTATTGCGACAGGTCCACTTACGTCGCCTGATCTTTCTGCGCAATTAAAAGAATTAACGGGTGAAGACTACTTTTATTTCTATGATGCAGCAGCACCGATTGTTGAGAAAGACAGCATTGATATGAATAAAGTGTATTTAAAATCTCGTTACGATAAAGGTGAAGCGGCATATTTAAACTGTCCAATGACGGAAGAGGAATTTGACCGTTTTTACGAGGCTTTAATCGCTGCTGAAACAGTACCTTTAAAAGAATTTGAAAAAGAAATTTTCTTTGAAGGTTGTATGCCGGTAGAAGTTATGGCAAGTAGAGGAAGACAAACACTAGTATTTGGACCGATGAAACCTGTTGGATTAGAAGATCCAAAAACAGGGAAAACGCCATATGCTGTTGTTCAGTTACGTCAAGATGATGCAGCGGGGACGTTATACAATATCGTAGGTTTCCAAACGCATTTAAAATGGGGACCGCAAAAAGAAGTGTTACAGTTGATTCCGGGACTGGAAAACGCAGAGATTGTACGTTATGGTGTAATGCATCGTAATACGTTTATTAATTCACCTAACTTACTTCGTCCAACATACCAATATAAACAACGTGATGATTTATTCTTCGCTGGTCAAATGACTGGAGTAGAGGGGTATGTTGAATCGGCGGCTTCAGGATTGCTAGCAGGTATCAACGCTGCTCGACTTGTAAAAGGTGAAGAGCCGGTTGTATTGCCACCTGTAACTGCAATGGGAAGTATGGCGAATTATATTACTGCGACAAACGCGAAAAACTTCCAGCCAATGAATGCAAACTTCGGTCTGTTTGCACCGTTAGAGAAGAAAATTAAGAAAAAAGCAGAACGTAATGAAGCCTATGCAGCACGCGCTTTAGAAACGATTCGAAATTTTGTAAATATTTAGTTAAATTTCTTGCAAAGGCTACTAAGTTGTGATACGATTTAGTAGCCTTTATTGAGGTGAATTGTGTGAATGTGAAGAAATTGTTACAATTATTCGTTGGATATTTACAAATTGAAAGAAATTATTCAAAATATACAATTGCAAGTTATCAAAATGATTTAGAACATTTTGTGCAATTTATGGAGCGAGAAGGCATATCCTCTTTTTTAGATATTACATACGCGGATGTTCGTTTGTACTTAACGACGTTGCACGATGAAAAGTTAGCCCGTAAATCTGTCGCAAGAAAAGTATCAAGCTTACGAAGTTTATATCGTTTTTTGATGCGTGAAGGTTATCGGAAGGATAATCCGTTTGCACTTGCGTCACTCCCCAAAAAAGAATTGTCAATCCCAAAGTTTTTATATGCTGAAGAATTAGAGGAATTATTTGAAGTTTCTGATACGGAAACCCCGTTAGGTCAAAGGAATCAAGCTTTATTAGAGTTGATGTATGCGACCGGGATCCGTGTGAGTGAATGTGTCAATTTACAACTTACCGATATTGACTTTGCGGTGGGAACAATTTTAGTAATGGGAAAAGGAAAAAAACAAAGGTATATTCCGTTCGGGAGCTATGCACAAGATGCTTTAATTACTTATATAGAGAACGGGAGAAAACAGTTAGCCAAGAAAACTGAAGAACAATCTCATATGGTATTTTTAAATGCGAAAGGCACGCCGCTGACAAGTCGAGGAGTACGCTATGTATTAAATGAACTCATTAAGAAAGCTTCACTGACAATGCGTATAAGTCCTCATATGTTAAGGCATACATTTGCTACACATATGTTAGATGAAGGGGCAGATTTACGTACTGTACAGGAGCTACTCGGTCATGAAAATTTGTCTACGACACAAATTTATACGCATGTCTCTAAAGAAAGATTGCGTTCTGTCTACATGAAGCATCACCCACGGGCATAAATTGCTTTTAAAGCTATAAAAACATATAAAGGAGTTTTTTCTATGGGAAATTTCCACGCTACAACGATATTTGCAGTTCATCATAATGGAGAATGTGCAATGGCTGGAGATGGCCAGGTGACAATGGGAAATGCTGTTGTAATGAAACATACAGCTCGTAAGGTTCGTAAACTTTTTCAAGGGAAAGTTTTAGCTGGTTTTGCAGGTTCAGTTGCTGATGCATTTACTCTTTTTGAAATGTTTGAAGGGAAATTAGAAGAGTATAATGGAAACTTGCAGCGTGCTGCTGTTGAGATGGCGAAGCAATGGCGCGGTGACAAAATGTTACGTCAGCTAGAAGCGATGCTCATTGTCATGGATAAAACAACGATGCTCCTTGTTTCAGGTACGGGAGAAGTGATTGAACCGGATGATGGTATTTTAGCAATTGGATCTGGCGGAAATTATGCGCTTTCAGCAGGTCGTGCTTTAAAACAATATGCAAGTGAACATTTAACAGCGAAGCAAATTGCGAAAGCGAGTTTAGACATTGCAGGCGATATTTGTGTGTATACAAACCACAATATAATTGTGGAAGAATTGTAGAATCGTAAGGGAGGCATTTTATATGCATTTACATTTTACTCCGCGTCAAATTGTGGAAAAATTAGATCAATACATTATCGGTCAAAAGGATGCGAAGAAAGCGGTTGCTGTAGCTTTAAGAAATCGATACCGCCGAAGTAAATTAGCTGAAAATCTACGTGATGAAATTGCACCTAAAAATATTTTAATGATTGGACCGACAGGTGTTGGTAAAACAGAGGTAGCACGACGAATGGCGAAACTCGTTGGAGCACCTTTTATTAAGGTTGAAGCTACGAAATTTACAGAAGTTGGATATGTAGGTAGAGATGTAGAATCGATGGTACGTGACCTTGTGGAAACGTCAGTTCGCATTGTGAAAGAAGAAATGGTAGTAAAAGTACAAGACAAAGCAGAAGAACAAGCGAACCAACGTCTTGTTGAAATTTTAGTGCCGAGTCCGGAGAAGCAATCTGGATTTAAAAACCCATTAGAAATGCTATTTGGTGGCGCTCAAAATTCGAACCAAACAACAGATTCACAGGAAGATGTTGAAATCGAAAAGAAACGTCAAGATGTGGAAAGAAAGCTTGCTGCAGGACTTCTTGAAGATGAAATTGTATCGATTGAAGTGACTGAACAACAGTCTTCCATGTTCGATATGCTGCAAGGAACTGGCATGGAACAAATGGGGATGAATTTTCAAGATGCATTAGGAAGTTTTATGCCGAAAAAAACAAAAAAACGTAAACTTTCTGTAAAAGAAGCAAGAAAAGTCTTGACAAATGAGGAAGCACAGCGCTTAATTGATATGGATGAAGTTACACAAGAGGCTGTTTATCGTGCTGAACAGCTCGGGATTATTTTTATCGATGAAATTGACAAAATTGCTGGTAAGCAGTCGAATAGTGTAGATGTATCACGTGAAGGTGTGCAACGTGACATTTTACCAATTGTAGAAGGATCAAATGTTGCGACAAAATACGGATCAGTAAAAACGGATTATATTTTATTCGTTGCAGCTGGAGCGTTTCATATGTCTAAACCGTCAGATTTGATTCCGGAATTACAAGGGAGATTTCCGATTCGAGTAGAATTAACAAAATTATCGACGGATGATTTTGTTAAAATATTAATCGAGCCTGATAATGCGTTAATTAAACAATATATTGCTTTATTAGCGACTGAAGGTATAGAAATTGAATTTTCAGACGAAGCTATTCGTAAGATTGCTGAGATTGCTTATCAAGTTAATCAGGATACAGATAATATTGGAGCAAGAAGACTTCATACGATTATGGAGAAGCTCCTTGAAGATTTATCGTTTGAAGCATCTGAAATTACGTTAGAGAAAATAACGATAACGCCTCAATACGTTGAGGAAAAATTAGCAACGATTGCTAAAAATAAAGATGTGAGCCAGTTTATTTTGTAATAGTGTCATCAGGTGACTCGCCCTAGTTTCCAAGTGATGAAAAAATATGTGAGTAACATGTAGGAGGAACTTTTGAAATGGAATTATTAGCAAAAACAAGAAAATTAAATGCGTTATTACAGAGCGCAGCAGGAAAGCCTGTAAACTTTAGAGAAATGTCTGACACAATGTGTGAAGTAATCGAAGCGAACGTATTCGTAGTAAGCCGTCGTGGTAAATTACTAGGTTATGCAATTCACCAACAAATCGAGAATGAGCGTATGAAACAAATGCTTGCAGAGCGTCAATTCCCAGAAGAGTATACACAAAGCTTATTCAACATTACAGAAACATCTTCAAACTTAGATGTAAACAGTGCTTACACAGCATTCCCAGTAGAAAATAAAGAATTATTTGGTCAAGGCTTAACTACAATCGTACCGATCGTTGGTGGCGGTGAGCGTCTAGGTACATTAGTTTTAGCTCGTCTTGGTCAAGAGTTCTTAGATGATGATTTAATTCTTGCTGAGTACAGCTCAACTGTTGTAGGTATGGAAATTTTACGTGAAAAAGCAGAAGAAATTGAAGAAGAAGCACGTAGCAAAGCTGTTGTTCAAATGGCGATCAGCTCATTATCTTACAGTGAGTTAGAAGCAATCGAGCACATCTTCGAAGAATTAAACGGAACAGAAGGTTTACTTGTTGCAAGTAAAATTGCTGACCGCGTAGGAATCACTCGTTCGGTAATCGTAAATGCACTTCGTAAATTAGAAAGTGCTGGTGTAATTGAGTCGCGTTCTTTAGGTATGAAAGGAACATACATTAAAGTACTAAACGACAAATTCTTACATGAACTTGCTAAATTAAAAACAAACTAATTTATAAAACTCTTCTCATTTTTTGAGGAGAGTTTTTTGTATAACAGATTGATGTTGTTCGTACATAGCGTCATAATCGCATTTTTTTGAAAGGCCATGAATTGCATTTCACTTTTTTTGCTTAAAAGAAATGTAGGTTGGTAATACTAGAATTCGAGTATGAACAAAGAAAGTTTTACATTGTTCGCATTTTCGACTTGATTGTAATATTTCAGTATGATATAGTAAGCAGTGGTGTCAGTACAAAGTACACACGTTTACTGATTTAAGTGTTGGTGCTACGTTTGTAGTTTCGCTTAGAGATGAAGTAAACGGAGGATATCAAAAACCATTTAGGAGGAACTATATTATGTCAGTAATTTCTATGAAGCAATTGCTTGAAGCTGGTGTTCATTTCGGACATCAAACTCGTCGTTGGAACCCAAAAATGAAGCGTTACATTTTCACAGAGCGTAACGGTATCTACATCATCGACTTACAAAAAACTGTGAAAAAAGTTGAGGAAGCTTTCAAAGTTATGCGTGACATCGCTGCTGAAGGCGGAGACATCTTATTCGTAGGTACTAAAAAACAAGCACAAGAAGCTATTAAAGAAGAAGCAACTCGTGCTGGTATGTACTTCGTTAACCAACGTTGGTTAGGTGGAACTTTAACTAACTTCCAAACAATCCAAAAGCGTATCAAGCGTCTTAAAGACATCGAAAGAATGCAAGAAGATGGTACTTTCGAAGTACTACCTAAGAAAGAAGTTGTTCAACTTAAAAAAGAGTTAGAGCGTCTTGAGAAATTCTTAGGCGGTATTAAAGATATGAAAGGTCTTCCAAGTGCATTATTCGTAGTAGACCCTCGTAAAGAGCGTATTGCAGTTGCTGAAGCACGCAAATTACACATTCCAATCATCGGTATCGTTGATACAAACTGTGATCCAGACGAAATCGATCACGTTATCCCAGCGAACGATGATGCAATTCGTGCTGTAAAACTTCTTACATCTAAAATGGCAGACGCGATCCTTGAAGCAAAACAAGGTGAAGAAACTGTTACTGCGTAACAAAGTTGGAAAGGTGATAAGGGGTTCGGCCTTTTATCACCTTTTTTAAGGTATAAACACCTTTATAAAAGGTATAAATACATATTTTAGGAGGATGAAAAGTATGGCAATCACTGCACAAATGGTAAAAGAATTACGTGAAAAAACTGGCGCAGGTATGATGGACTGCAAAAAAGCTTTAACAGAAACTAACGGCGACATGGAGAAGGCAATTGACTTCTTACGTGAAAAAGGTATCGCGAAAGCTGCTAAAAAAGCAGACCGCATCGCTGCTGAAGGTTTAACTTTCATCGAAACAAACGGTAACGACGGTTTAATCTTAGAATTAAACTCTGAAACTGATTTCGTTGCGAAAAACGAAGGTTTCCAAACATTAATTAAAGAATTAGCTGCTCACCTATTAGCTAAGAAGCCTGCTAACGTTGAAGAAGCTATGGCTCAAACAATGGAAAACGGTAAAAAAGTTGAAGAGCACATCAACGAAGCAATCGCTAAAATTGGTGAAAAGCTTACACTTCGTCGTTTCGAAATCGTATCAAAAACTGATGCAGATGCATTCGGTGCTTACCTACACATGGGTGGACGCATTGGTGTTCTAACAGTTCTTGAAGGTTCTACTGATGAAGCGGCTGCTAAAGACGTAGCAATGCACATCGCTGCAGTTAACCCAAAATACATCGATCGTGATGCTGTAACAGCTGAAGAAGTTGAGCATGAGCGTCAAGTATTAACACAACAAGCATTAAACGAAGGCAAGCCTGAAAAAATCGTTGCAAAAATGGTTGAAGGCCGTCTAGGCAAATTCTTCGAAGAGATTTGCTTACTTGACCAAGCATTCGTTAAAAACCCTGATATGAAAGTTCGTCAATTCGTTGAGTCTAAAGGCGCAACATTAAAAGGATTCGTTCGCTACGCTGTTGGTGAAGGTATCGAAAAACGCGAAGACAACTTTGCTGAAGAAGTAATGAACCAAGTAAAAGGTAGTAACTAATACAGATTAGGGAACACATTGTGTTCCCTTTTTTAAAATAAAGATGTAAGCAATTGGAGGTTCATTATGAGTAAACCGAAATATAATCGTGTCGTTTTAAAGCTGAGTGGAGAAGCTTTAGCTGGCGAGCAAGGATTTGGAATCAACCCAGCTGTTATTAAGTCAGTTGCGGAACAAGTGAAAGAAATTGCAGAACTAGATGTAGAGGTTGCTGTTGTTGTTGGCGGCGGTAACATTTGGCGTGGAAAAATTGGAAGTGAGATGGGCATGGATCGTGCAGGAGCGGATTACATGGGCATGTTAGCGACAGTTATGAATTCATTAGCTCTTCAAGATAGCTTGGAGAACATCGGAATTCAAACTCGCGTACAAACTTCAATTGAAATGCGTCAAGTGGCAGAGCCTTACATTCGTCGTAAAGCAGTTCGTCACTTAGAGAAAAAACGTGTTGTTATCTTTGCAGCAGGTACTGGTAACCCATACTTCTCTACAGATACAACGGCAGCATTACGTGCAGCGGAAATTGAAGCTGACGTAATTTTAATGGCGAAAAACAATGTGGATGGCGTATATAATGCAGATCCATCTATTGACCCAACAGCTACGAAATACGAAACACTTACTTACTTAGATGTATTAAAAGAAGGTTTAGGTGTAATGGATTCTACAGCTTCTTCTCTATGTATGGATAATGATATTCCATTAATTGTATTCTCAGTTATGGAAAAAGGGAATATTAAACGTGCCGTGTTAGGCGAAAATATCGGAACAGTTGTAAGGGGGAAATAAATATGGGACAACAAGTATTGAAGTCTGCAAATGAAAAAATGGAAAAAGCGGTTGCTGCTTATTCACGCGAATTAGCAACAGTTCGCGCTGGTCGTGCAAACGCGTCTGTATTAGATAAAGTACAAGTTGATTACTATGGTGCACCAACACCAGTTGTGCAATTAGCGAACATTACAGTTCCAGAAGCACGTTTACTTGTAATTCAACCGTATGATAAAACTTCTATCGGTGATATCGAAAAAGCAATTTTAAAAGCAGATTTAGGCTTAAACCCTTCTAATGATGGAACTGTAATTCGTATTGCATTCCCTGCATTAACAGAAGAGCGTCGTCGTGATCTTGTAAAAGTTGTGAAAAAATATGCTGAAGAAGCAAAAGTTGCTGTTCGTAACGTACGTCGTGACGGTAACGATGATCTTAAGAAGCTTGAAAAAGCTGGCGAGATTACAGAAGACGATTTAAGAGGATATACTGAAGATATCCAAAAAGAAACAGATAAATATATTGCAAAAGTTGACGAAATCGCAAAAAACAAAGAAAAAGAAATCATGGAAGTGTAATAGCGATACTTTCGCAAATATGACCCTCTTCTTAAGGGGGTCTTTTTACACTTTTAGGCATACGTCTGCTTGTTGGAGGGTATGAATGATGTTTAAAAACTTTCCTTTTTTTAAAGGTAAAAAGGACACATCGTTTGATCATCTCGTTGAAGAAGTGAAAAAAGGATACATCCCAGAACATATTGCCATTATTATGGATGGTAATGGAAGGTGGGCAAAGAGGAGAGCGATGCCTCGTATTGCGGGACATCATGAAGGCATGCAAGTTGTAAAGAAAATCACAAAATTTGCAAGCAAACTTAATGTGAAAGTATTAACTCTTTATGCTTTTTCAACTGAGAACTGGAAAAGACCAAAAAAGGAAGTTGATTATTTAATGAAGCTTCCAGAAGAATTTTTAGGTACATTTTTACCAGAATTGATTGAAGAGAACGTACAAGTCCGTGTAATAGGGCAACAAGATCGTCTTCCTACGCATACACGCAGAGCGATGGAGAAGGCCATGGAAGAGACGAAAGAGAATACGGGATTAATTCTGAATTTCGCGTTAAACTATGGAAGTCGAGATGAAATCGTTTCTGCTGTGCAACATATGATGAAAGATAGTGAGGAAGGAAAAGTTCGTGTTGAAGATGTAAGCGAAGAAATGCTTTCTTCCTACCTAATGACGAGTTCTTTACCTGACCCAGAATTGTTAATCCGTACGAGCGGAGAGCTACGTATTAGTAATTTCATGTTATGGCAAATTGCATATTCGGAATTTTGGTTTACAGATGTGTATTGGCCAGATTTTACCGAGGAACATTTGCTAAATGCGATTACAGACTTTCAGCATAGAGGGCGCAGATTCGGAGGCGTGTAGAAAGAGAGGGTTTGGTAGTGAAACAGAGAATTATTACTGGAGTGGTTGCTGCCGCGCTATTCATTCCCATCGTAATTTACGGTGGCGTGCCTTTTACGGTTTTAGTGTATGCACTTGCTTCTATAGGTTTATATGAATTAATTCGTATGAATAAGCTTACGCTTATTTCAGTACCAACAGTTTTAGCTGCAGTATTATTATGGATTATTTTAATTCCAAGTAGTGCATCAGAACTGTTTACTTGGATTGGATTAGGTAAATTAGAAATCACATTTGTGATTGTTCTATTACTTTTATCATATACAGTCCTTTCTAAGAATACATTTACTTTTGATAATGCTTCATTTTTACTAATGGCGACAACATATGTTGCAATGGGATTCTTATATTTGAATGAAACGAGAATTTTAGGAATTAAATATGTGTTTTGCGCATTATTTGTTATATGGGCTACTGATTCAGGTGCATATTTCGTAGGAAAAGCATTAGGAAAAAGAAAATTATGGCCAGAAATTAGTCCAAATAAAACGATTGAAGGTTCATTAGGCGGCATCGTTTGTGGAATTATTGTGGCGCTTGTTTACAACATGTTCTTCCCAGTGGAATCGAATGTAGTAATTTTAATTGTGCTGACAATTATCATTTCTATTTTTGGACAAATTGGTGATTTAGTACAATCTGCATTTAAACGTCATTATGGCGTAAAAGATTCAGGTACAATTTTACCTGGACATGGTGGTATATTAGATCGAACAGATAGTTGGTTATTCGTTTTACCAATTCTCTACTTCTTATTACAATACAATTAATAAATGAACGAGGGGTTGGAGTCATGAAAAACATTAGTTTATTAGGTGCAAGCGGATCAATTGGTACACAAACTTTAGATGTATTACGCTCGCACCCAGACCAATTCCGTCTCGTTGCTTTTTCTGTAGGGAAAAATATTGACTACGCAGTAAAGGTCATTCAAGAATTTTCTCCGCAAATTGTCTCTGTGCAAAGAGAGGAAGATGTTTTAAAATTACAAGCTGTCTCTGGTAATACAAAAATTGTATATGGTAGTGAAGGACTTTTAGAAGTAGCATTACATCCAGATGCGGAGATAGTAGTAAATGCTGTTGTAGGTAGCGTAGGGTTGTTACCGACACTTCGTGCAATTGAGGCGAAAAAAACAATTGGAATTGCAAACAAAGAAACGTTAGTAACTGCAGGGCATCTTGTAATGGAAGCAGCGCGAAAACATAATGTTTCGTTACTTCCAGTAGACAGTGAACATTCAGCTATTTTTCAATGCTTGAATGGTGAAAATGAAAAAAGAATTTCTCGACTAATTATAACGGCTTCTGGTGGAAGTTTCCGTGATAAAACGAGAGATGAATTGCATCATGTGACCGTAGAAGATGCGCTTCGACATCCAAACTGGTCAATGGGTTCGAAAATTACAATTGATTCTGCTACAATGATGAATAAGGGGCTAGAAGTAATTGAAGCACATTGGCTTTTCGGTATCCCTTATGAGCAAATCGATGTTGTTTTACATAAAGAAAGTATTATTCATTCTATGGTTGAATTTGAAGATCGTAGTGTGATGGCACAGCTTGGCTCACCTGATATGCGAGTGCCAATTCAATACGCACTTACATATCCTGATCGATTGCCTCTTTCAGACACAAAGCAGTTAAATTTATGGGAAATGGGTACATTGCATTTTGAGAAAATGAATCAAGAACGTTTCCGTTGCTTGCGCTTTGCGTATGAAGCTGGAAAAACAGGTGGAAGTATGCCAGCTGTAATGAATGCAGCGAATGAAGTAGCTGTTGAAGCTTTTTTACAAAAGAGAATTGGTTTCTTAACAGTGGAAGACCTCATTGAAAAAGCAATGAACCATCACAATGTCATTGCACGTCCAAGCTTAGAGGAAATTCTGGAAATTGATGCAACCACAAGACGGTTTGTGATGGAACAAATTTAGCAAAGGTGGTATGGAATTGAATACAGCGATTGCCTTTATATTAATTTTCGGTGCACTCGTATTTTTCCATGAGCTAGGGCATCTATATTTCGCAAAACGAGCAGGTATTTTATGCCGTGAGTTTGCGATTGGTTTTGGTCCGAAAATATTCTCATTTGAAAAGAATGAAACGGTGTATACGATTCGATTACTGCCCCTTGGCGGCTATGTAAGAATGGCTGGCGAGGATGCAGATACAGTTGAGTTAAAGCCAGGGAAAAAGGTTGGCCTTGTATTAAACGAAAAAGACGAAGTTGTAAAATTAGTTTTTGATGGATATGAAAAGTATCCAAATGTTCGCGTTATTGAAGTCGAACAATCTGATTTAGAGCATAATTTAACAATTTCGGGTTATGAAGAGTACGAGGAAGAGCTTCAAACATTCCGAGTGAATGAGAAGGCTCGTATTATTACTGCCGGTGAAGAAATTCAAATTGCTCCGTATAATAGACAGTTTGGCTCTAAGAAATTAGGTCAACGTGCTTTAACGATCTTTGCGGGTCCTGCAATGAACTTCATTTTAGCATTTGTTATTTTTGTGATTCTTGGATTTGTACAAGGTGTTCCTGTTGACAAACCAATGGTCGGAAAAGTGATGGAGAATAGTGCAGCAGAGCAAGCTGGATTAAAAGAAAATGATACAATTCAAGCTATTGATGGGAAAAACACAAGTACATGGAAAGATGTTGTTACCATTGTACGTGAAAACCCGAATAAAGAACTTACGTTACAAGTAAAGCGTGATAGTGAACAGTTTAATGTGAAAGTAACGCCAACGCTTGATAAAGAAGGTAAAGAAGAAATTGGTAGAATTGGTGTTTACACTCCAGTAGAGAAAACAGTAATGGGTTCGATTAAATCAGGTTTTGAACAAACATATTATTGGACGAAACTAATTTTTGAATCTCTTGTGAAATTAGTAACGGGTCAATTCTCTATTAATGAGTTGTCAGGTCCAGTAGGAATTTATAATCTTACAGATCAAGTGGTAGATTATGGATTTACGCGTGTATTAAATTTAGCAGCCGTTTTAAGTATTAACCTTGGTTTATTTAATTTACTACCAGTTCCTGCTTTAGACGGTGGACGTTTGTTCTTCTTCTTAATTGAGGCATTGCGCGGGAAACCAATTGATCGCCAAAAAGAAGGAATGGTTCACTTTATTGGTTTTGCATTATTAATGTTACTTATGTTAGTTGTAACTTGGAATGACATTCGTAAGTTTTTCTTGTAAAATAAAGTGAAACTTATAATGAAATAGAGCTCGTAGAATAAAATCCCTCACCTAACTCGAGGTGAGGGGTTTTCCTGCGTGTAAGAGTAAAATGAAGAGGTGCGAATAGATGAAACAAAGTATGGTATTCAGTCCTACATTACGTGAAGTTCCAGCTGATGCGGAGATTAAGAGTCATCAGTTATTACTTCGTGCAGGTTTTATGCGTCAAAATGCTTCTGGTATTTATAGTTTTCTACCATTTGGATTAAAAGTACTACACAAAGTAGAACGTATCGTTCGAGAAGAAATGGAGCGCGCAGGTGCTGTAGAATTATTAATGCCAGCGATGCAAGCTGCAGAATTATGGCAAGAGTCAGGTCGTTGGTATTCTTACGGATCTGAATTAATGCGTATGAAAGATCGTAACGCTCGTGAATTTGCATTAGGAGCGACACATGAAGAAGTAATTACGGATCTTGTACGTGATGAAGTAAAGTCATATAAAAAATTACCGTTAACATTATATCAAATTCAAACAAAATTCCGTGATGAACAAAGACCTCGTTTCGGTTTATTACGTGGAAGAGAGTTTCTAATGAAAGATGCATACTCTTTCCATGCTACGCAAGAGAGCTTAGATGAAGTGTACGATCGCTTATACAAAGCATACTCTAACATCTTTGCTCGTTGTGGCTTGAATTTCCGTGCGGTTATTGCTGATTCTGGAGCAATGGGTGGAAAAGATACACATGAATTTATGGTATTATCTGATGTTGGTGAAGATACAATTGCATACTCTGATACATCTGATTATGCAGCGAACATCGAAATGGCTCCTGTTGTAGCTACGTATACGAAGAGTGACGAAGCAGAAAAAGAGCTTGAAAAAGTAGCAACACCAGACCAAAAAGCAATTGAAGAAGTATCTGCATTCTTAAACATCGAAGCTGAAAAGTGCATTAAGTCTATGGTATTTAAAGTAGATGAGAAATTAGTAGTTGTACTTGTTCGTGGTGATCATGAAGTAAACGATGTAAAAGTGAAAAATGTATACGGTGCTTCCGTTGTTGAGCTTGCCTCTCATGAAGAAGTAAAAGAATTATTAAATTGTGAAGTTGGTTCATTAGGTCCAATTGGTGTAACAGGTGATATCGAAATTATTGCTGATCACGCTGTAGCATCAATTGTCAACGGATGTTCAGGAGCGAACGAAGAAGGATTCCATTATGTAAATGTAAATCCAGAACGTGACTTTAAAGTAAGTCAATATACGGATTTACGATTCATTCAAGAAGGAGACCAATCTCCAGACGGAAACGGAACAATTCTTTTCGCACGCGGAATTGAAGTTGGTCATGTATTTAAATTAGGAACTCGTTATAGTGAAGCAATGAACGCAACATTCCTAGATGAAAACGGAAAAACACAACCACTTATTATGGGTTGTTACGGCATTGGTGTGTCTCGTACAGTGGCAGCAATTGCAGAGCAGTTTAATGATGAGAACGGTTTAGTTTGGCCAAAAGCTGTTGCACCGTTCCATGTGCATGTAATTCCAGTAAATATGAAATCTGATGCACAACGTGAAATGGGTGAAAATATCTACAACTCATTACAAGAGCAAGGATATGAAGTATTACTAGATGATCGTGCAGAACGTGCAGGTGTTAAATTTGCTGATGCTGATTTATTCGGCCTTCCAGTTCGCGTGACAGTTGGTAAAAAAGCAGACGAAGGTATTGTAGAAGTGAAAGTACGTGCTACAGGTGAGTCTGAAGAAGTAAAAGTAGAAGAACTTCAAACATATATTGCTAATATTTTAAAATAGGAAGAGGTACCTCGTAATGAGGTACCTTCTCTTTCTTTGTAAACGTATTTTGTAAAAGAAGAAGGGAGAAATCTTTCTTTGTAGTACGTTTCAATTTATAATAGCAAATGGAAGGAGAGTGCTTATGTCTTTAACAAATGAACAAAAAGAGCGATTTCAAATTTTGCTCCAGCAGTTGCAAATACCAGACGACCTTATAAATCAATATTTACAAGGCGGTGGTATTGAAAGGCTCGTTATCGATAAAGCGAATAAAAGTTGGCATTTTAATTTACAAGTGCCACGTATTTTGCCTACAGAATTATATGAATTGCTAGAAACAAAGCTTAAGCAATCATTTTCTCATATTGCAAGAACAACATTTGCATTAGAAACAGAGAACAAACAATTTACTGAAGAAGAAGTGAGGGCGTATTGGCCACTTTGTACGGAACGAATTACATTTTCACCTATGTTTGCCTATTTAAAGAAGCAGCTTCCGCAGGTCAATGGAGTGAAGTTACTTATAAATGTGAATAATGAGCTGGAATCTACTGCTTTAAAGAAAAACGTTGCGAAACCAGTAGGGGATCAATACGAGGCTTTTGGATTCCCGCGTTTCCAGTTAGACACACATATACAGCAAAATACAGAAGAAATGCAAAAGTTTCGTGAGCAAACGCAGCAAGAAGACCGCGAGCGTGTTATACAAGCTATGGAAGAAATGGCAAAGAAGCAAGCTGAAGAAAGCAGCGTTGTGCATGAAGGACCGATTACACTTGGGTATCTTATTAAGCCAGATGAAGAGATTACACCGATGCGAGAAATTCAAGATGAAGAAAGAAGAAAAACAGTTCAAGGATATGTCTTCCATGTGGAAACAAAAGAACTTCGTAGTGGACGTACGTTATTAACTTTAAAAATAACGGATTATACAGATTCTATTATGATCAAAATGTTCTCACGTGATAAAGAAGATATTCCAATGCTACAATCCTTGAAAAAAGGAATGTGGGTGAAGGCTCGTGGTTCTGTTCAAAATGATACATTTGTTCGAGATTTAGTAATGATTGCAAATGATATTAATGAAATAACAGGACCGTCTCGTAAAGATAAAGCACCAGAAGGCGAAAAACGAGTAGAGCTCCATCTTCACACGCCAATGAGTCAAATGGATGCTGTTACTCCAGTTTCTAAGCTTGTTGCTCAAGCTGGTAAATGGGGGCATGAGGCTATTGCCATTACAGACCATGCTGTTGCACAGTCATTCCCAGAAGCATATTCAGCTGGGAAAAAAGCCGGAATTAAAGTTATATATGGTGTGGAAGCAAACTTAGTGAATGACGGTGTACCAATAGCGTATAACGAAGCGCATCGTTTACTTGCAGAGGAAACGTATGTTGTTTTCGACGTTGAGACGACAGGTTTATCAGCTGTATATGATACAGTTATTGAGTTAGCTGCTGTAAAAGTAAAAGGCGGCGAAATTATTGACCGCTTTGAATCTTTTGCAAATCCGCACCAACCATTATCGGCAACGATCATTGAATTAACAGGTATTACAGATGATATGTTAACCGACGCACCAGAAGTGGACGAAGTGTTTAAAAAGTTTGAAGAATGGATGGGCGACCATACACTTGTTGCTCATAACGCAAGCTTCGATATGGGCTTTATTAACGTAGGATTTAAAAAAGCTGGTTTAGAAAAAACAAAAAATCCAGTAATAGATACGTTAGAGCTTGCACGATTCTTATTCCCAGAAATGAAAAATCACCGTTTAAATACGTTGTGTAAAAAGATGGACATTGAATTAACTCAGCATCACCGTGCGATTTATGATACAGAAGCAACGGGATACTTACTAGTGAAAATGTTAAAAGATGTAATTGAAAAAGGTTTTGAATATCACGATCAATTAAACGATAGTATGGGACAAGGGGATGCATATAAGCGCGGGCGTCCAAGTCATATGACATTACTTGCTACATCGGATGTTGGATTGAAAAATTTATATAAACTTGTTTCATATTCTCATTTAAATTACTTTTACCGTGTACCACGAGTACCAAGATCACTATTAAAAAAGTATCGTGAAGGTATTTTAGTAGGAACGGCTTGTGATAAAGGTGAAGTGTTTGAGGCGATGATGCAAAAAGCTCCTGAAGAGGTAGAAGAAATTGCGCAGTTCTACGATTACATTGAAGTAATGCCACCAGAAGTGTTACGTCATTTAGTAGAGCGTGAACTCGTTCGAGATGAGGGACAATTAAAAACAATTATTTCTAACTTAGTAAAACTAGGTGAGACGTTAGATAAACCAGTTGTGGCTACAGGAAACGTGCATTACTTAAATCCAGAAGATGCAATGTATCGTAAAATTTTAGTAAGTTCACAGGGTGGAGCGAATCCGTTAAACCGACATTCATTACCACCTGTACATTTCCGTACAACGGATGAAATGTTAGAGTGTTTCTCATTTTTAGGTGAAGACGTAGCGAAAGAAATAGTCGTAACGAATACACAAAAGATTGCATCATTAATTGGTGATGTTCATCCAGTAAAAGATGATCTATATACACCGAAAATTGAAGGTGCAGATGATGAAACGCGTGATATGAGTTATAAAATGGCGCGTAGCATTTATGGTGAAGAGTTACCTGAAATTGTAGAAGCGCGTTTAGAAAAAGAATTAAAAAGTATCATCGGGCATGGATTCGCCGTAATTTATTTAATTTCACATAAGCTTGTGAAAAAATCGTTAGTAGACGGATATCTAGTAGGTTCGCGTGGATCGGTAGGTTCATCATTCGTTGCAACGATGATGGAAATTACAGAAGTAAATCCATTACCACCACACTATGTATGTCCGAAATGTAAGCAATCAGAATTCTTTAATGATGGTTCTGTAGGTTCTGGTTTTGACTTACCGGATAAAGAATGTCCAACTTGTAATATTCCATATGTAAAAGATGGACATGACATTCCGTTCGAAACGTTCCTTGGATTTAAAGGAGATAAGGTACCCGATATCGATTTGAATTTCTCCGGGGAATACCAACCACGTGCCCATAACTATACGAAAGTACTATTCGGTGAAGATTATGTATATCGTGCAGGAACGATTGGTACAGTTGCGGAAAAAACTGCTTATGGATATGTAAAAGGTTATGCAAATGATCATAACTTAACAATTCGAAATGCAGAAATTGACCGCTTAGTAGCAGGATGTACCGGTGTAAAACGTACAACAGGGCAGCATCCAGGTGGTATTATCGTTGTGCCAGATTATATGGACATTTTTGATTTCTCACCAATACAGTATCCAGCAGATTCAATAGGTGCTGAGTGGAGAACAACACACTTTGACTTCCACTCTATTCATGATAATTTACTGAAGCTTGATATACTAGGACACGATGATCCGACAGTTATTCGTATGTTACAAGATTTAAGTGGTATTGATCCAAAAACAATCCCAACGGACGATCCAGAAGTAATGAAAATTTTCTCAGGGCCAGAATCGTTAGGCGTAACGGAAGAACAAATTAACTGTAAAACAGGTACACTTGGTATACCAGAGTTTGGTACGAAATTCGTAAGACAGATGTTAGAAGAGACGAAACCGACGACGTTCTCAGAGTTAGTCCAAATTTCTGGATTATCACATGGTACGGACGTATGGCTTGGTAATGCAAACGAGTTAATTTATAACGGTACATGTACGCTGAGTGAAGTTATCGGTTGTCGTGATGACATCATGGTATATTTAATCTATCAAGGTTTAGACCCATCATTAGCCTTCAAAATCATGGAGTCAGTACGTAAAGGTAAAGGTGTACCAGAAGAATGGGAAGAGGACATGAAAAGTAATAATGTACCAGGTTGGTATATTGATTCATGTAAGAAGATTAAGTACATGTTCCCGAAAGCCCATGCGGCTGCTTACGTACTTATGGCTGTGCGTATCGCATACTTTAAAGTACATTTCGCGCTTTTATTCTATGCGGCATACTTTACGGTTCGTGCAGATGACTTTGACGTAGAAGCGATGGCAAAAGGTTCAGCATCTATACGTGCAAGAATTGATGAAATTGCGCAAAAAGGTTTAGATGCAGCACCGAAAGAGAAGAGTTTATTGACTGTACTAGAAATGACACTTGAAATGTGTGAGCGTGGATACTCATTCCAAAAGGTGGATTTATATCGCTCACATGCAACAGACTTTATTATTGATGGAGACTCATTAATCCCTCCATTTAATGCGGTGCCTGGTCTTGGTACAAACGCAGCTTTAAGTATTGTGGAAGCACGCAAAAATGGAGAATTCTTATCAAAAGAAGACTTGCAGCAGCGTAGTAAGGTTTCGAAAACAATTATTGAGTATTTAGATAGTCAAGGTTGTTTAGGTGATTTGCCGGATCAAAACCAGTTATCGCTGTTCTGATAGGTAGGAAAAGTCTTTGCAAATCAACATTTGGTATGGTATACTATTAACCGAGATAACCATGTCATGTATATTGTGTGAAAAGAAGAGTGGGGAAACCCACTCTTTCGTGTTACTATCTACATTTTATTGATGTGGAGAGGTAAGAAATTTCTGTCGTATATACATATTTTGTTACAAGTTTTACTTCTTAAATTTGGTAATACTAAGACAGATATTCCCTGCTTAACGGCAGGGGCTTTTGTTAGCTAACGAGAAAGAATAAGATAGACCGTTCTATGGACGGGGTCTTTTCTTGTGAATGGTACATGGCGGCAGGAAGGAGGCTGTTTATGGATAAGAAAGTCACAGAAGTTGTAGAAGCATTTGCGCAGCCAATTGTTGAAGAGTTAAATCTTGAACTTGTAGATGTAGAGTATGTGAAAGAAGGACAAGACTGGTTCTTACGCGTATTCATCGATTCTGAAAAGGGAGTCGACATTGAAGAATGCGGTGCGGTGAGTGAACGTTTAAGCGAAGCTTTAGATAAAGAGGATCCAATTCCTCATCTTTACTTTTTGGATGTGTCATCTCCTGGAGCAGAACGTCCATTAAAGAAAGAGAAAGACTTCCAGCAAGCGGTAGGAAAACAAGTGGCAATTAAAACATATGAGCCGATTGATGGTGAAAAGATGTTTGAAGGAAAAATGCTTTCCTACGATGGTACTACAATTACACTATTATTAACAATTAAAACACGTAAAAAAGAAATCCAAATTCCAATGGACAAAGTTGCAAATGCGCGACTTGCTGTTACGTTTTAGTTAGAAGGGGGATCTTCATGAGCACTGAGTTGTTAGATGCCTTGCTCGTATTAGAGTCAGAAAAAGGAATTAGCAAAGATATTATTATTGATGCGATTGAAGCAGCGTTAATCTCTGCTTATAAACGCAATTTTAACCAAGCACAAAACGTTCGTGTGAGCTTTAACCCACAAGTGGGAACAATCCAAGTTTTAGCACGTAAAGACGTTGTTGATAATGTGTTTGATCCACGTCTTGAAATTTCTGTTGAAGAAGCAAGACAAATTAATCCAAACTATCAAGATGGTGACGTACTAGAAATTGAAGTAACACCAAAAGATTTCGGTCGTATTGCAGCACAAACTGCAAAACAAGTTGTAACACAACGAGTGCGTGAAGCTGAGCGTGGTGTTATTTACTCTGAGTTTAGTGACCGTGAAGAAGATATCATGGTTGGTATCGTACAACGTCAAGATGCTCGTTTCATCTATGTAAGCTTAGGAAAAGTAGAAGCTTTATTACCTGTAAGTGAGCAAATGCCAAACGAACAATACAAACCACATGATCGTATTCGCGTATTCATTACGAAAGTAGAAAAAACAACAAAAGGACCACAAATTTACGTATCACGTACACATCCTGGTCTTTTAAAACGTTTATTCGAAATGGAAGTTCCTGAAATCTATGATGGAACGGTTGAAATTCGTTCTGTAGCACGTGAGGCAGGAGATCGTTCTAAAATCTCTGTACATGCAGAGAACATTGATGTGGATCCAGTAGGTTCTTGTGTAGGACCGAAAGGACAACGTGTACAACGCATTGTAGACGAACTAAAAGGTGAAAAGATTGACATCGTTCGCTGGTCAAATGATCCAGTAGAATATGTTGCCAATGCTTTAAGCCCATCACAAGTTGTGAAAGTACTTGTAGATGAAGAAGAAAAAGCAACAACAGTTGTTGTTCCAGACCACCAACTGTCATTAGCTATCGGTAAACGTGGACAAAATGCACGTCTTGCAGCTAAATTAACAGGTTGGAAAATTGATATTAAGAGTGAGTCTGATGCGAAACAACTTGGTATTGTAACAGAAGAAGATAGCGTAGTCGCATTCGGATTCGATTCTGTTGAAGACGAAATCGAATAGAGGTGATGAGTATGAGCAATCGAAAAGTTCCGTTACGAAAATGTGTTGCAACGCAAGAAATGAAATCAAAACGAGAGCTCGTTCGCATTGTTCGTTCCAAAGAGGGAGAAGTGTCTATTGATTTAACTGGAAAGAAATCAGGACGAGGTGCTTATTTATCAAAAGATAAAGAAAGCATTCTTCAAGCTCAAAAGAAAAATGTTTTGGAACATCATCTAAAAGCGAAAATCGACAGTTCTCTTTATGAAGAACTTCTTGAGCTTGTTGAGAAGGAGTCGAAATAAGTGTCCGATTGGAAATCGTTTTTAGGACTAGCAAACCGGGCTCGAAAAATTATTTCGGGTGAAGAACTCGTTTTAAAGGAAGTACGAAGTGGCAAGGCAAAACTTGTGTTGCTATCTGAGGATGCGTCAGTAAATACTACAAAGCGTATCACGGATAAAACGACGTACTACAACGTACCAATGAGAAAGGTCGAAAATCGACAACAATTAGGGCATGCGATTGGGAGAGATGAGCGAGTCGTTGTAGCTGTGTTAGATGAAGGCTTTGCGAAAAAGCTGCGTAGCATGCTCGATACAAATTACCGGGGGTGAAGGTATGAGTAAAATTCGAGTGCATGAATATGCGAAAAAACATAATATCTCAAGTAAAGATCTTATGACAAAACTAAAAGAAATGAATATCGAGGTTTCGAATCATATGACAATGTTAGACGATGAAGTAGTAAACAAATTAGATAATGAGTATCAAGCTGAAAAACCTTCTGTTGCAGATGAGTTTGAAGTAGAAGAAAAAGTTGTTCGTAGTAAAAAGAACAGCAATAAGAAAAAGAAAAAAGGCAAAGGAAATGAAGATAAGCGTCAAGAGAACTTTGCTGGAAGACAACAAACACAAACTGTAGAAACACCAGATAAAATTACTTTCTCTGGAAGTCTTACAGTAGGTGATCTTGCTAAGAAATTAAGCAAAGAGCCATCTGAAATTATTAAAAAGCTCTTCATGCTTGGAATTATGGCAACAATTAACCAAGATTTAGATAAAGATACAATTGAGTTAATTGCTAACGACTACGGTATTGAAGTAGAAGAAGAAGTAATTGTAAGCGAAACTGAGTTTGAAACATTCATCGATGAGCAAGATGATGAAGAGAACTTAAAAGAGCGTCCAGCTGTAGTTACAATCATGGGACACGTTGACCATGGTAAAACAACATTGCTTGACTCTATCCGTAACTCTAAAGTAACTGCTGGTGAAGCGGGTGGAATTACTCAGCATATTGGTGCATACCAAGTTGAAGTAAATGACAAGAAAATTACATTCTTAGATACACCTGGTCACGCGGCGTTTACAACGATGCGTGCTCGTGGTGCACAAGTAACGGATATTACAATCCTTGTTGTTGCAGCTGATGACGGTGTTATGCCACAAACAGTTGAAGCAATTAACCATGCGAAAGCAGCAGGAGTACCAATTATTGTTGCTGTGAATAAAATGGATAAACCAGCTGCGAACCCTGATCGCGTAATGCAAGAACTAACAGAATATGAATTAGTTCCAGAAGCATGGGGCGGAGACACAATTTTCGTACCAATTTCTGCGATTCAAGGCGAAGGAATTGACAACTTACTAGAAATGATTCTTCTTGTAAGTGAAGTAGAAGAGTATAAAGCAAATCCAAACCGCTATGCAACTGGTACTGTAATCGAAGCCCAGCTTGATAAAGGTAAAGGAACTATTGCGACATTACTTGTTCAAAACGGTACGCTTCGAGTAGGAGATCCAATCGTTGTTGGAACTACATTCGGTCGTGTTCGTGCAATGGTAAGTGATATTGGTCGTCGTGTAAAAGTTGCTGGTCCATCAACTCCTGTTGAAATTACAGGTTTAAACGAAGTACCACAAGCAGGAGATCGTTTCATGGCATTCGCTGATGAGAAGAAAGCTCGTCAAATCGGTGAATCACGTGCACAAGAAGCGTTACTTGCTCAACGTGGTGAGAAATCTAAATTAAGCCTTGAAGATTTATTCCAACAAATCCAAGAGGGCGATGTAAAAGAAATTAACTTAATTGTGAAAGCGGACGTACAAGGTTCTGTAGAAGCAATGGCAGCATCACTTCGTAAAATTGATGTTGAAGGTGTTAAAGTTAAAATTATCCATACAGGCGTAGGTGCGATTACAGAATCTGATATCATTTTAGCTTCTGCATCTAATGCAATTGTAATTGGATTTAACGTACGCCCAGATGTAAATGCGAAGCGTACAGCTGAATTAGAGAACGTTGATATTCGTTTACACCGCATTATTTATAAAGTAATCGAAGAGATCGAAGCAGCGATGCAAGGTATGCTAGATCCAGAATTTGAAGAAAAAGTAATCGGTCAAGCAGAAGTACGTCAAACGTTTAAAGTAACAAAAGTTGGAACAATCGCAGGTTGTTACGTAACAGATGGTAAAATTACACGTGATAGCGGCGTGCGTATTATCCGTGATGGTGTGGTAATCTATGAAGGTCAACTTGATACGTTAAAACGTTTCAAAGACGACGTAAAAGAAGTTGCTCAAAACTATGAGTGTGGTATTACAATTGAGAAATACAACGATCTTAAAGAAGGGGACATCATTGAAGCGTACATTATGGAAGAAGTGAAGCGATGATTATCGCTTCTCTCTCATTTGAGTGTATGATTTACGATGTGCATTCTTTAAAAGAGAAACGAGCAATTTTGCAACGGGTGTTAACTCGTGTGAAACAGCGTTATAACGTAGCTGTTTCAGAAGTAGGGCATCAAGATGTATGGCAACGTACAGAAATTGCGATTGTTTCCGTATCCTCAAATCGTGTTATTTGTGAAAAAGAAATGAATCGTGTACTTGAGTATATCGATTCATTTCCTGAAATTGAACGTACGATAACACAATTGGAATGGTATTGAATGAGGTGAAGAGTTATGAAATTACGTGCAAACCGTGTAGGCGAGCAAATGAAAAAAGAATTAGGCGACATCATCAGTCGTAAAATTAAAGATCCACGTGTCGGATTTGTTACTGTAACAGATGTACAAGTGAGTGGAGATTTACAAATTGCTACAGTGTATATTTCTGTTTTAGGTGATGAAGAGCAGAAAGAAAGTACACTAAAAGGTTTAGCGAAGGCAAAAGGCTTCATTCGTTCAGAAATTGGCCAACGTATTCGTCTTCGTAAAACGCCTGAAATTTCCTTTGAATTTGATGAATCTATCGGATATGGTCATCGAATTGATACACTTTTACATGAAATTAATAAAGAAGGTAAACGTGAAGAATAATGGATAGACATTTGTCTATCCATTTTTTCAATGTAAAATAAGTTTTAGGTAATGATTATGAAAGAATTACGATGAGGTGAACATATATGGAAGGTGTAGTATTATTACATAAGCCAAAAGGCATGACATCACACGATTGTGTATTTAAATTAAGAAAGATATTGCGTGAAAAACGAATTGGTCATACAGGAACATTAGATCCAGATGTAACAGGAGTATTGCCTATTTGTGTTGGACGAGCAACGAAGATTGCACAATTTTTAACAAGTGAAACGAAAACATATGAAGGTGAAGTAACATTAGGGTTTTCAACAACAACTGAAGATGCTTCAGGTGAAGTTGTGGAAACGAAACATGTAGATCGTGTTATTACTCGTAAAGAAGTGGAGGAGGTTCTTGCCGCATTAACAGGTACGATTGAGCAAATGCCTCCGATGTTTTCGGCTGTAAAAGTTAACGGAAAAAAATTATATGAATATGCAAGAGCAGGACAAGAGGTTGAACGTCCAGTTCGTACAATTACAATTCATGAATTTGTATTACTAGATGATCGTGAAGTGTTTGAAGGAGAAAATATTTCATTCCGTTTCCGTGTAACGTGTAGTAAAGGAACATATGTAAGAACATTAGCGGTAATGATTGGTGAAAAACTTGGTTTTCCATCACATATGTCTCACCTTGTAAGAACGGCTTCAGGTGAATTTGTATTAGAAGATTGCATATCATTTGAAGAAATTGAAGAAAACGTGCAAAATGGAACAGTAGAGTCTATCTTCATTTCAATTGATGAAGCATTAAGTAAGTTCCCGAAAATGGTTGTAGATGAAAAGCAAGCAGAAAAAATAAAAAATGGTATGTTCTTAAAAAATGAATTGCAAATAACGGCGCCATTTATAACAGTGTTTGATAAAAACGATCGTTGCCTTGCAATTTATGAGCACCATCCAAAACACCCTGGTATGCTAAAGCCGATGAAAGTACTTGTGAATAATCAAGAACTAAAGCTATAATGAATTATTGGAAGGATTATTACAGAAAAAGGTGAATTCAAGCGTGAAACTTATTCATTTAACTCATCCACATGAACAAAATAAATTAGAATTACCACCTACTGTAATGGCATTAGGATTTTTTGATGGCATTCATTTAGGACATCAATGTGTGATTCGAACTGCGAAACAAATAGCGGATGAAAAGGGATATAAAAGTGCAGTGATGACATTTTATCCGCATCCATCTGTTGTTTTAGGTAAAAAGGAAGCGCATGCGGAGTATATTACACCAATGTGTGATAAAGAAAAAATAGTCGAGAGTTTAGGAATCGATATATTATATGTTGTTAAATTCGATGAATCATTTGCAGGCTTATTGCCACAACAATTTGTAGATGATTATATTATTGGTTTAAATGTAAAGCATGTAGTAGCAGGGTTTGATTATTCATATGGACGTTTAGGAAAAGGAAAGATGGAGACTTTACCATTTCATGCAAGAGGGGAGTTTACACAGACTGTGATTGAAAAAGTTGAATTTCAAGAAGAGAAAGTAAGTTCTACGGCATTACGAAAGTTAATTCGAAATGGCGAAATGGAGCAAATTCCATCTATTTTAGGTAGAGCATATACAGTAGGAGGAACGGTTGTACACGGTGATAAACGTGGACGTCAAATTGGTTTCCCAACAGCTAATGTAGGTTTAAGTGATGAGTATCTATTACCACCTGTAGGTGTTTATGCAGTGAGATTAAAAGTTCACGATGAATGGTACGATGGTGTATGTAATATTGGATATAAACCAACCTTTAAAGAAGATGAGCGCCAACTATCTATTGAAGTGCACTTATTTGAATTTAACAAAGACATATATGATCAAAATGTTACAGTAGAGTGGCATATGCGTATAAGAGAAGAGAAGAAATTCAATGGCATCGATGAGTTAGTTGAACAAATCGCAAAAGATAAGAAAACAGCACAAGAATATTTTGCGAACGAAAATAATATACTTGCTTTTTCAAATGAAAAGTAGTATTCTATGTTATGTACTTTATGACAACCATTGCTTGGCATTGCGACTCACCGACGCTTGCTAGGTAATCGGGGGTTTAATTAATAGGAGGTGAAATAGGATGGCTTTAACACAAGAGCGTAAAAATGAAATCATTGCACAATTTAGAACTCATGAGACTGATACTGGTTCTCCAGAGGTTCAAATTGCTGTCCTAACGGAGCAAATTAACACTCTAAACGAGCACTTACGTACTCACAAGAAAGATCATCATTCACGTCGTGGTCTATTAAAGATGGTTGGTAAACGTCGTAACTTACTAACTTACCTTCGTAATAGCGATATCACACGTTACCGTGAATTAATCACAAAGCTTGGCTTACGTCGATAGTCAAAGAAGCGGGAATATTCCCGCTTTTTTGTTAGGTAAAAATATATCTTCTACTCTTTATAGCTTACTTCATTTTCGGTAATACTAGAGGTAGAATATTGTGATATACTATCCATTTACATAGAAGAATTGAATACTTTAAATTGAGAGGGGTACTTAAATGAGTCAAGAAAAGCAAGTCTTCTCGATAGATTTAGCTGGTCGCCAGCTAACAGTTGAAACAGGTCAGCTTGCAAAGCAAGCAAACGGAGCAGTATTAGTAAGATATGGCGATACAGCGGTTCTATCTACAGCAACTGCATCAAAAGAAGCAAAAAATGTAGATTTCTTCCCACTTACAGTAAACTATGAAGAGCGTTTATATGCAGTCGGAAAAATTCCTGGCGGTTTCATTAAACGTGAAGGTCGTCCAAGTGAAAAAGCAATTTTGGCAAGTCGTTTAATCGACCGTCCAATTCGTCCACTTTTCGCAGATGGATTCCGTAACGAAGTACAAGTTGTCAGCATCGTAATGAGTGTTGATCAAGATTGTTCTTCTGAAATGGCAGCTATGCTTGGTTCTTCATTAGCGTTATCGATTTCAGACATTCCATTTGAAGGTCCGATCGCGGGTGCAACAGTTGGTCGTATTAACGGCGAATTCGTTATCAACCCAACAGTAGAACAGCAAGAACAAAGTGATATTCACCTTGTTGTAGCTGGTACGAAAGATGCAATTAACATGGTTGAAGCAGGAGCAGATCAAGTGCCTGAGGAAACAATGTTAGAAGCAATTATGTTTGGTCATGACGAAATTAAACGTCTAATTGCATTCCAAGAAGAGATTGTACAAGCTGTAGGTAAAGAGAAATCAGAAGTGAAACTTTATGAAGTTGACGCTGATCTTAACCAAGCTGTACGTGAAATGGCTGAGAAGGATATGCATTCTGCAATTCAAGTACATGAGAAACATGCACGTGAAGATGCAATTAACGAAGTGAAAAAGCGTGTAATTGAGCATTACGAAGCGCAAGAAGCTGATGCTGATACATTAGGACAAGTAAATGAGATTTTATATAAAATTGTAAAAGAAGAAGTACGTCGTCTTATTACAGTTGAGAAAATCCGCCCAGATGGCCGTAAAGGTGACGAAATCCGTCCATTAGCATCAGAGGTTGGCATTTTATCTCGTACACACGGTTCTGGTTTATTCACACGTGGACAAACACAAGCATTAAGTATTTGTACATTAGGCGCATTAGGCGATGTGCAAATTTTAGATGGCCTTGGTGTAGAAGAATCAAAACGCTTTATGCACCATTACAATTTCCCATCATTTAGTGTTGGTGAAACAAGACCAATGCGTGGACCAGGTCGTCGTGAAATTGGTCACGGTGCACTAGGAGAACGTGCTCTTGAGCCTGTAATTCCGTCTGAAAAAGATTTCCCATACACAGTACGTCTTGTATCTGAAGTATTAGAATCAAATGGTTCTACTTCACAAGCGAGTATTTGTGGTAGTACTTTAGCAATGATGGATGCTGGTGTTCCACTTAAAGCTCCAGTTGCAGGTATTGCAATGGGCCTAGTTAAATCAGGTGAGCATTACACAATTTTAACTGATATTCAAGGTATGGAAGATCATTTAGGTGATATGGACTTTAAAGTAGCAGGTACAGCACACGGTGTAACTGCACTACAAATGGACATTAAAATCGATGGTCTATCTCGTGAAATTTTAGAAGAGGCATTACAACAAGCGAAAGTTGGTCGTATGCACATTCTAGATCATATGTTATCTGTAATTGCAGAGCCACGCACTGAATTATCAGCGTACGCTCCAAAGATTATTACAATGACAATTAACCCGGATAAAATCCGTGATGTTATCGGACCAAGCGGTAAACAAATCAATAAAATTATTGAAGAAACTGGCGTTAAAATTGACATCGAGCAAGATGGTACAGTATTCATTTCTTCAATAAATCAAGAAATGAACGACAAAGCTAAGAAAATTATCGAGGATATCGTTCGTGAAGTACAAGTAGGTGAAATCTACGAAGGAAAAGTGAAACGTGTTGAGAAATTCGGTGCTTTCGTTGAATTATTCAGCGGTAAAGATGGATTAGTTCACATTTCTGAACTTGCACTTGAGCGTGTAGGTAAAGTAGAAGACGTTGTGAAAATCGGTGATGTAATTACAGTTAAAGTTATCGAGATTGACAAGCAAGGTCGCGTGAATTTATCTAGAAAAGTATTGCTAAAAGAAGAGCAAGAAAAAGAAGCTGCTAAAGAAGAAAACAAACAAGAGCAGCAATAAGCAAAAGCCAGTTTAACTGGCTTTTTTTGTTATGTAAAAATATGATTTGCATATATTTTTATGTCAGTATAGGTATAGTTTTCATTATAACGCTCAAATTAACAAAGATAAGAAGAAAAATGGTTTTTTATATAGTTAATGGGAGGGTTTATATGAAAACTCGTATATTGGTATACATATGTATATTCTTTTTATATGTCAGTGCAGGTTCTTATTCTGTTTTTGCACAGGATCACTTATATGAAGAAATTCAAAAGCATGCAAAACAATATGAGATTGCACCGCAAAATGCGATGATTGATAAGATATGGAAAGCAACACCAGGATATAATGGAAGACAAGTTGATATGGAAGCATCCTATAACAATATGAAGAAATTAAAGCAGTTTGATCAAAAACATCTTGAATTCAAGGAAGTATCACCGAGTGTCCACTTAGAAGATTTATCACCAGCACCAATTTATAGAGGTCATCCGGATAAAAAGATGGTCGGGTTAACAATAAATGTGGCATGGGGAAATGAGTATTTGCCTCGTATATTAGAAATATTGAAAAAGCATGATGTGAAGGCGACTTTCTTTTTAGAAGGACGTTGGGTGAAAGAAAATTTACGATTTGCAAAAATGATTGTCGATGCAAATCAAGAAGTTGGAAATCATTCTTACACACACCCTAATATGAAAACGTTATCTTCTGATGAAATAAGAGATCAGTTACAAAAAACAAATCGAATGATCGAAGCAGCTACGAATCAAAAGGTAAGATGGTTTGCACCGCCGAGTGGAAGTTTTCGGGATGAAGTCGTGAAAATTGCAGATGATTTTCAAATGGGAACGATTATGTGGACTGTTGATACAATTGATTGGAAGCGACCTGAGCCAGGTGTACTATTGCAGAGAGTAATGAGAAAAATACATCCAGGTGCTATCGTATTAATGCATCCTACTTCGTCCACAACAGAAGCATTAGATACAATGATTACAAAATTGAAGGAACAAGGATATAAAGTAGGGAATATAACAGAATTACTGGATGAAAAACGTGTAGATTAAATACATTTGCATGACATTCATCCTTAAACTTGTTATCATTAAATAATAGCACTTATTTAGAGAAACTGGCAGTAGGAGGAAAGTTTTTGATTAAAAAATATACTTGTAAAAATGGTGTAAGAATAGTTATGGAGAATATACCAACTGTAAGATCGGTTGCGATTGGTATTTGGATCCATGCAGGATCAAGAAATGAAAATGAAAAAAATAACGGGATTTCTCACTTTTTAGAGCATATGTTCTTTAAAGGAACAGAAACACGTAGTGCACGTGAAATTGCAGAATCATTTGATAGCATTGGTGGGCAAGTGAATGCTTTTACTTCAAAAGAATACACTTGTTACTATGCAAAAGTGCTAGATGAGCATGCTAAATATGCTTTAGATGTATTAGCAGATATGTTCTTTAATTCAACATTTGATGAAGAAGAACTGAAAAAAGAGAAGAATGTCGTATGTGAAGAAATTAAAATGTACGAAGATGCTCCAGAGGATATTGTGCATGATATGTTAACGAAAGCAACATATGAAACGCATCCGCTTGGATATCCTATTTTAGGAACAGAAGAAACGCTTAATACGTTTACAGGTGATACGCTACGTCAATATATTAAGGATCACTACACACCAGAAAATGTAGTTGTATCAATTGCAGGAAATATTGATGAAGCCTTTTTACAAACAGTAGAGCAATATTTCGGTAGTTATGAAGGAACGACAAACCGTGAACAAGTACATAGCCCAATTTTCCATTTTAATAAGGTAGCACGTAAAAAGGAAACAGAACAAGCTCATTTATGTTTAGGATATAAAGGCTTACAAATGGGACACGAAGATATTTATAACTTAATTGTATTAAATAACGTTTTAGGCGGTAGTATGAGTAGCCGTTTATTCCAAGAAGTACGTGAGCAACGCGGGTTAGCTTACTCAGTATTCTCTTACCATTCTTCTTATGAAGATACAGGTATGTTAACGCTGTATGGTGGAACAGGTAGCCAACAATTGGATACACTGTATGAAACAATGCAAGAAACATTAGAAACATTGAAAAATACAGGTATTACAGAAAAAGAGCTTATGAATAGTAAAGAGCAATTAAAAGGAAACTTAATGTTAAGTTTAGAAAGTACGAATAGTCGTATGAGCCGTAATGGTAAAAATGAATTGCTACTTCGTAAGCACCGTTCACTTGATGAGATTATTGAAAGTGTAAACACGGTAACAAAAGAAAATGTAGATGAGTTAATTCGTAACATGTTTACAGATGAATTTTCTGCAGCATTAATTAGTCCAGATGGAAAACTTCCAAAAGGAATAAAACTGTAATTACTATATATGATTTAAAAATAACCGTATCTCTTTTAAATGAGATACGGTTATTTTTTGTGGGTATATAGAATAGGTACTAATTATGGATAACTTAAATGAATAATTTGGGTAGGGGGAGAGAGTATGCGATTAAGTGAACTAAGTGGGAAAGAAATTGTTAATTTAGAAAGAGCAGAAAAAATGGGGGTTTTAGGTTATGTGGATTTAGAGGTTGATGAGAAGGATGGACAAATACAGGCTCTTATTATACCTGCTGGGAAATGGGGAGGTTTCAAAAAGGAACCACAAGAAATAAGAGTAGCATGGAGGCAAATTAAAAAAGTGGGGCATGATATGATTCTTTGTGATATTACAGATCGTTCAAATTCGAAGTGAAAGATGGCCATTTTGGTCATCTTTTTTTGTTCATTTTACTCAGAGCAAAATCCAACAGAATATCTTTTCCTATGCCGAATTTTGAGGTAGGGCCTTCCTACATACAAATAGCGGGATACATGATAGGTGCTTTTTGTTTTTCAATCACCTAAAACTCGTACATTACATATGATGTGGAGGAAAAAGAAAAAGTAGGCACTTTTCTTATAAATGACAGAAAAAGAAGGTGAATTAGGGAATGTTGACTGAGATGCATATTGCTGTCATAGGAGGAGATGCAAGACAGCTAGAAGTAATTCGCAAGCTCGTTGAATTGGATGCGAAACTTTCATTGATAGGGTTTGATCAGTTAGACCATGGCTTCACAGGGGCAGCAAAAGAAAGTATACAAAATTTAGATTTCACTTCTTTAGATGCAATTATTTTGCCAGTTGCAGGTACAAATGCCAAGGGAGAAGTAGATACTATTTTTTCAAATGAAAAAGTTTCTATAACGAAAGAACAAATTGAAAATACACCAGAACATTTTACTATATATTCAGGTATTGGTACGCCTTACTTGGAAAATCTCGTATCTACTACAAACCGTAAACTAATTAAATTATTTGATCGTGATGATGTGGCAATCTACAATTCTATACCAACTGTAGAAGGTACATTAATGATGGTAATTCAACATACCGACTATACAATTCATGGTTCTAATGTAATGGTTTTAGGATTTGGTAGAACAGGGATGAGCGTTGCCAGAGCATTTCAATCATTAGGAGCCCATGTCAAAGTTGGAGCAAGACGATCGGAACATATTGCACGTATTACAGAAATGATGTTTTCTCCTTTTCATATGCAGAACATTGAGAAAGAAGTAGGGGATATCGATATTGTCATTAATACAATTCCACATCTCGTTGTGACAGCAAATGTCATTTCAAAAATGCCGGCCCATACGTTAGTAATTGATTTAGCTTCTAAACCAGGCGGTACCGACTTTAGATATGCAGAAAAAAGAGGAGTCAAAGCGCTGTTAGCACCTGGATTACCAGGTATTGTTGCTCCAAAAACAGCAGGACAAATTTTAGCGAACGTTCTTTCTCAGTTATTAGCAGAAGATGTAATCGCAAGAAAGGAGAATGGGGAATGAATTTAAAAGGGAAAAGAATAGGGTTTGGTTTTACGGGTTCACATTGTACGTACGAAGAAGTAATGCCTCATTTAGAAAAGTTAATTGCTGAGGGAGCTGAAGTGCGTCCAGTTGTTTCTTACACTGTTCAATCAACAAATACGAGATTTGGCGAAGGGGCAGAATGGATTAAAAAGATTGAAGAAGTAACAGGTTTTAAAGCGATTAATTCAATCGTTGGCGCAGAACCACTTGGACCTAAAATCCCATTAGATTGTATGGTAATTGCTCCTTTAACAGGAAATTCTATGAGTAAATTTGCGAATGCAATGACAGACTCTCCAGTACTAATGGCAGCAAAAGCGACGCTAAGAAATGGCAAGCCTGTCGTATTGGCCGTTTCGACGAATGATGCTTTAGGGCTTAATGGAGTAAATCTCATGCGCCTAATGGCCACAAAAAACATCTACTTCGTCCCATTCGGTCAAGACGCACCAGAGAAAAAACCGAACTCAATGGTAGCTCGCATGGAGCTGCTTGAAGATACAGTATTAGAAGCACTGCAAGGGAAGCAATTGCAACCGGTTGTCGTAGAAAAATTCAGATATATGAATTAAAAAACGAAAAAAAACGGACAATTTTTGATGAAACCATCATTCTTACTGTAGAATATGATAAAATTAACGTTATTAAGATTAGAAGGGGTATTCTATACTCCTTCTCATTCTAAGTTATAGAAGGATTGGTATCTAGAAAGGGGCATAGTGATGGAAAAGCAAAAAACTTTTCATGTCGCTGTAGTTGGAGCAACCGGCGCAGTTGGTGAACAAATGTTAAATACTTTAGAGAAACGAGAATTTCCAATCGGGAAGTTAACGTTACTTTCATCTAAACGATCTGCAGGTAAGAAACTTGTATTTAAAGGCGAAGAATTTACAGTTCAAGAGGCAACTCCTGAAAGTTTTGAAGGAGTAGATATCGCACTATTTAGTGCTGGTGGATCTGTATCAAAACAATTAGCGCCAGAAGCAGCAAAGCGCGGTGCGATTGTTGTTGATAATACAAGTGCATTCCGTATGACAGAAAACGTGCCACTTGTTGTACCTGAAGTAAATGAAAACGACTTAAAAGAACATAACGGTATTATTGCAAATCCAAACTGTTCTACAATTCAAATGGTAGTAGCTCTTGAGCCAGTTCGTCAGCAATATGGTTTAAAACGAGTAATCGTTTCCACATATCAAGCTGTATCAGGTGCTGGTGCGGCAGCGATTGAAGAACTTCATGAACAATCACAAGCAATCTTAAATGGTGAAGAAGTGAAGGCGAATGTTTTACCTGTATCAGGTGATAAGAAACATTTCCCGATTGCTTTCAACGCGATTCCACAGATTGATAAGTTCCAAGATAATGGATTTACATTTGAAGAAATGAAAATGATTAATGAAACGAAAAAAATTATGCATATGCCAGAGCTAGAAGTAGCGGCAACATGTGTACGTTTACCAGTTGTATCAGGTCACTCTGAGTCTGTTTACATTGAAGTAGAAAAAGAGGGCGTAACAGTAGAGGAATTAAAGAACTTACTTGCAAATGCGGAAGGTATCGTTCTGCAAGATAACCCAGAAGAGCAATTATATCCAATGCCAGCTACTGCAGTAGGTAAAAACGAAGTATTCGTTGGAAGAATCCGTAAAGATTTAAATAACGATAAAGGATTCCATCTTTGGGTCGTATCTGATAACTTATTAAAAGGCGCTGCATGGAATTCTGTTCAAATTGCAGAGCGCTTAGTAAAATTACAATTAGTGTAAACGGCTAAGAGAAGGTGCAAAATATGAAAATTATTGTTCAAAAATTTGGTGGCACATCTGTACGTGATGAAAATGGACGTAAGCATGCGCTTCATCATATAAAAAAATCGCTAGATGCGGGTTATAAAGTAGTGACTGTCGTATCTGCTATGGGTCGTAAAGGTGAACCATATGCAACTGATACGTTGTTAAGTCTTGTAAATCAAGAGGAATCTCACATTTCTAATCGTGAGCAAGATTTATTATTATCATGCGGAGAATTAATCTCAGCAATCGTTTTCTCTAACATGTTAAATGAGAACGGTATAAAAGCGGCGGCATTAAATGGTGCACAAGCTGGTTTTGTAACAAATGATGATTTTACAAATGCTAAGATTATTGAAATGAATTGTGATCGTATACACGAAGAGCTAGAAAATGTAGATGTAATCGTTGTGACAGGATTCCAAGGACAAACGAAAAAAGGTGATACGACAACACTTGGACGCGGAGGTAGTGATACTTCAGCTTCAGCTTTAGGTGTTGCGCTTCATGCTGAATATATCGATATCTTCACAGATGTAGAAGGTGTGATGACTGCGGATCCTCGCATTGTAAAAGATGCACGTCATCTTCAAACTGTAACGTATAACGAAATTTGTAACATGGCATACCAAGGTGCAAAAGTCGTTCATCCACGTGCAGTTGAAATTGCGATGCATGCAAAAGTACCGCTTCGTGTACGTTCTACGTACTCTGATAGTGAAGGTACGCTTATTTCAGCATCTGACGGCGCTACAAAAGGCCGTGATGTAGAAGAACGTCCTGTTACAGGTATTGCACATGTATCAAATGTGACGCAAATTAAAGTACTTGCAAAAGAAACAGCATATGATTTGCAGCAGCATGTGTTTAAAGAAATGGCGAATGAAGGAATCAGTGTCGATTTAATTAACATTTCACCTACTGGGGTAGCTTATACGGTGAGTGATAATGTATCAAATCGTGCAGTTGAACTATTACAAAACCTTGGATATGAGCCAATTGTGACAGAGCATTGTGCGAAAGTATCTATTGTAGGAGCTGGAATGGCAGGATACCCAGGGGTTACTGCGAAAATCGTTACAGCTTTAGCTGAAAAAGGTATTCAAATTCTGCAATCAGCAGATAGTCATACAACTATTTGGGTTCTTGTAAAAGAAACTGATTTAGTGGAGGCTGTAAATGCATTACATAGTGCGTTTGAGCTTTCAAAAGAAAAGCAACTGGAACAATAAGGAGTGAGACCATGATAGATTTTGGGACAATTGCAACCGCGATGGTAACACCGTTTGATATAAACGGCAATATCGATTTTGCAAAGACAACGAAATTGGTAAATTATTTAATTGATAACGGTACAACAGCAATCGTGGTAGGAGGAACGACAGGAGAATCTCCTACATTAACTTCAGAAGAAAAAGTAGCGTTATATCGCCATGTCGTATCTGTTGTCGATAAAAGGGTGCCCGTAATCGCTGGAACAGGTAGCAATAATACGCATGCTTCTATTGACTTAACGAAAAAAGCAACAGAGGTTGGTGTTGATGCAGTAATGCTAGTAGCACCGTATTATAACAAACCGAGTCAAGAAGGAATGTATCAGCACTTTAAAGCAATTGCTGAAAGCACGCCGCTTCCGGTTATGCTATATAATGTTCCGGGACGATCTATTGTACAAATCTCCGTTGATACAGTTGTTCGTTTATCAGAAATAGAAAACATTGTTGCGATTAAAGATGCAGGCGGCGATGTGTTAACAATGACAGAAATCATTGAAAAAACAGCGGACGACTTTGCAGTATACAGCGGTGATGACGGTTTAACGCTACCAGCTATGGCAGTTGGAGCGAAAGGTATCGTTTCTGTAGCATCTCATGTTATCGGAAATGAAATGCAAGAAATGATTGCAGCGTTCCAAGCAGGTGAATTTAAGAAGGCGCAAAAATTACATCAATTACTTGTAAGAGTAACGGATTCATTATTTATGGCGCCAAGTCCAACACCAGTAAAAACAGCGTTACAAATGGTTGGATTAGATGTAGGTTCTGTACGTTTACCACTTCTTCCATTAACAGAAGAAGAAAGAGTAACGTTACAATCTGTTATGCAATCTATCCCTCGTTAATAAAAAATGACCTAGTGTAGAACTAGGTCATTTTTTTATTGGTATGAAATCTTTTCTTCTCTATTCTCATCTAGATACATTCTTATAAGATCTATATTATGCACCTAACTAATCACTTTTTTGTTATGTATTGCAACATGTATAAGAAAATAATCGTACCCCTTTAAAGGAATTAAAAAATCATAGTCATTATAGAATAAACATTTGTATGAACATAATAAACTACCGGTTTTGTTTTTAGAGAAAATCCTTCAAATAGGATGTAATTCATAAAAAAACTCCATTTTGTAAGTGTTTTTGTTCAATTTTAGAAAAATAAGTCTTTAAAATCTATATTATGAAATAAATTTAGAGTATTTATAGCTATTTCTTCAAAACGATATGGGGTACGAAATCGGAGTAAATATAAAGGACATCAGTTCGATAAGTTTGTTGGGAATGCGTTCTTTTCCTTTTTCTTTCGCACGATTTAACTTGTGTTCTATTTCTTGTATCAGGTATAATATGGCTAAGTAGCTTAGTACGGGTATGCTTAGCAAAATTGGTAAAAATTATAATTTGATTACATTTTCATATCATATCGAATAAGATATTTGATTTATATAATGAAAGAGAGGTGAAACCTGGTTTAAAAAATAAACAAGGACATGATATCGCATAACGGTAAGGACATTCGTCTTGGACGGTGAATATATGGTGGTTGTAGAGTTTCCCCTGGTGTCTCTGCAATTTTAGTGAAATCAGTGTTTGAAAGATTTTTAAACCAGGCAACAACATGAAGAGAAAAGAGAATGAGTCTGTTAAAGTATTTGCTCTTGGTGGAGTAGGTGAAATCGGGAAAAACATGTACTGTGTTGAAATTGATTCTGAAATCTTTATTGTAGATGCAGGGTTAATGTTCCCGGGAGATGAAATGTTTGGAATTGATATCGTTATTCCTGATATTACATATTTAGTAGAAAACCAAGAGCGAGTAAAAGGTTTATTTATTACTCACGGTCATGAAGATCATATTGGTGGCATTGTTTACGTACTTCGTAAATTATCAATTCCAGTGTATGCAACGAAATTAACGGTAGGACTTATACAAGAAAAACTTGGCGAAGCGGGTATGTTAGGCCGTGTAGATTTAAAAACAATCGATTCAAATTCAACAGTAGAGTTCAATACTACAACGGTGTCATTCTTTGGAACGACACATAGTATTCCAGATTCTGTTGGTGTTTGTTTCCATACATCAAAAGGTGCGATCGTATATACGGGAGACTTTAAATTCGATCAAACTCCAATTGGAAATAGTGGAGCAGACCTTGGGAAAATGGCTCAAATCGGAAATGAAGGCGTTCTATGCTTATTATCTGATAGTACAAATGCTGAGCGTCCAGGCTATACAGGTTCTGAAAAAGAAGTTGGTGTAGAAATTTCTAAAGTGTTCTACGGCGCAGAAGGACGTATTATCGTTGCTTCATTTGCATCGAATGTACATCGTATTCAACAAGTATTTGATGCAGCTGCTGAAACAGGACGAAAAGTAGCGGTTGTAGGACGTAGTATGGTGAAAGTGGTAGATATCGCAAGACGTCTTGGTTATTTAGATGTTCCAGAAGGTATGGTTATTTCACTACAAGAAGTAGACAATTTCCCAGAGAAAAAGGTAGCTATTTTAACGACAGGTAGCCAAGGTGAACCGATGGCAGCCCTTTCTAGAATGGCAAAGCAAGCTCATAAACAAATTTCAATTCGTAAAGGTGATACGGTTATTATCGCGGCATCTCCAATTCCAGGTAATGAAATATCTGTATCAAAAATTATTGACTTGTTATTTAGAGCGGGAGCTGAAGTTGTTTATTACGGTGAAAGAAAAGTTCACGTTTCAGGTCACGGTAGCCAAGAAGAATTAAAATTAATGTTAAATTTAATGAAACCGAAATATTTTGTACCCGTACATGGTGAGTTCCGTATGCAAAAAGCACATGCATACTTAGCTGAAGATGTAGGTATTGCAAGAGAAAATATCTTTATTGTAGAAAAAGGCGATGTAATTGCTTTTGGTGACGATGAAGCAAACTTAGTTGGCAAAGTGCAAGCTGGTAATGTGTTAATTGATGGATTAGGTGTAGGTGACGTTGGTAATATCGTTCTTCGAGATAGAAAAATGTTATCTCAAGATGGAATATTAGTAGTTGTTGTAACACTGGGTAAAGATGAAAAGAAAATTATCTCTGGTCCAGAAATCATCTCACGTGGATTTGTATATGTACGTGAATCAGAAGCGTTAATTGACCGCTCTACAGAGATTGTACGTATGATTGTTGAGCAATCAATTAAAGAATATTCAATTGAATGGTCTATGTTAAAACAAAATATTCGTGAATTATTAGGGCAGTTCTTGTACGAAGAGACGAAGAGAAAACCTATGATTTTACCGATTATTATGGAAGTATAAAAAAAATCACCTTTACGGGTGATTTTTTTTCTTTTTTCACTCTATCGAATGAAATTTATAACTTAAGAAATACTAATTATATACGAGTGAAAGGGGATGCGATATGACAGAACGTGATCGTTATACAAATGAAGAGAAAGAGGCTGAGCCGAAAGAAACCGGAAAAGAAGCTTCAATAGTGGAAAAAATTCAGCAGCTTGGACAAACGAATGTACCGCAAATGAATGAATCACGTATTCATTGTTTAACAATTGTTGGACAGGTGGAAGGTCATGTTCAGTTGCCACCGCAAAATAAAACAACAAAATATGAGCATATTATTCCGCAAATTGTTGCGATTGAACAAAATCCGAAAATTGAAGGCTTGCTTTTAGTGTTAAATACAGTTGGAGGTGACGTTGAAGCTGGGCTAGCAATTTCTGAGATGGTCGCTTCACTTTCAAAACCGACAGTATCTTTAGTTTTAGGCGGAGGGCATTCTATCGGTGTACCGATTGCAGTTTCTACAGACTATTCATTTATTGCAGAAACTGCGACGATGACAATTCATCCGATTCGTCTAACAGGTCTTGTTATAGGTGTGCCGCAAACATTTGAGTATTTAGATAAAATGCAAGAAAGAGTCATTCGCTTTGTGACGAAGCATTCGAAAGTAACGGAAGATCGTTTTAAAGAGCTTATGTTTGCGAAAGGGAATTTGACGCGAGATATTGGTACGAATGTAATTGGTGGAGATGCAGTGAAGTATGGTCTTATAGATGATGTCGGTGGTATCGGAAATGCGATTCGAAAATTAAACGAATTAATAGATAATCGCGCGGATGATCATGTAGAAGGGACAATGTTACAATGATTTTATATACAATTATGCCAGAGCAACTCGTGTATCCAGCCGATTATTCGCAATGTGAAAGTCAAAAAGTCGTAAATATAAATGGTGTTGAATTAATGGTTTCAGAGGAAGAACATGGGTATTATTCTATTGTACGCGTGTTAAGTACGGATCCGCTTCACTACTTAGAGTTTCAGCCGGGACAGAAAATAACCTTTTAGCAAAAAGAAGGATTTTGTTTAGAAGCTATGGTATAATATAAAAAACAAGACGGTTGAGCAGCCATGAGAGGGCTGCTTTCTTCTGTTTATTTAACATTTTACAAGAAGTGTAAAAATAGAAGATATAAAGACCTGAAAAAATAGAGAAAACAAACATATAAGCAGAGTTTTTTAGGAATTTTTACTTATATGTAGATCACGAGGTGAAGAAATGGCAAAACAAAAGCAAAGAGGGACGAAGGCAAAGGCAAGACGTACGATAAAGCCAACTTTGTATTATGAAATCGTCGGTTTAACTCTTTTTGCACTTTCAATCATTACGATTTTACAGCTAGGCGTTGTAGGAAAATCGTTTGTGTTATTTTTTCGCTTCTTCTTTGGTGAGTGGTACATAATTGGTGTGTTAGGTGTAATAGCTTTATCCGTTTCATTCGTTATAAAACGTGGATGGCCGAACCTTTTAAATAAACGGTTAATCGGTTTTTATTTAATAGTATTGGCGATATTAATGTTTAGTCATATTACATTATTTAACCTTCTTACGAAAGATGGAGCAGTGCAAAATACTTCTGTTATTGTAAGTACGAAAGATAATTTCTTTCTTGAAATGAAAAAAGGGCCAGATAGCGTTCATTTAGGTGGTGGCATGTTTGGTGCACTTATGTTCGCCACTTGTTACTTCTTATTTGACGAAGTAGGAGCTTATATTATTGGTATTATTTTAGTTATTCTCGGTATACTTTGTATAACAAATAAGCATATTGGAGAAGTGTTAGCTCCAGTTGGTAGAATTCTTAGAAGTCAATTTCAAGTGATGCAAGGGGACTATAAAGATTGGAGAGCCAAAAGAACGGCTGAACAAACAGAAAAGAAAAAAACAACAAGAAGCACAAGGAGCAAACGTGCTGCAGAACATGAAGAAATTATTGAGCCGATGGAAGAAATCTCAATTGATCCTCCGATTATTTCGAATTTCACTGAGAATTATCCTGTAAATGAAGAAGAGGATAAACGAATTGAAGTAGAGGAAGAAGAGTTAATCACTTCACCGTTTATTGAAGAGGCTCCACCAGTTGAAGAGCCGAAGAAAAAGCGTGGAGAAAAAATCGTTGAATCGCTAGAGGGGGAAACACAAGCACCTCCTATGCAATTTTCAAATGTAGAAAATAAAGATTACAAGCTTCCTGCGCTTGATATATTGAAATTTCCAAAGAATAAGCAAGTTACAAATGAAAATGCGGAAATTTATGAGAATGCTCGTAAATTAGAACGTACTTTCCAAAGTTTTGGAGTGAAAGCGAAAGTAACAAAAGTACATAGAGGTCCTGCAGTTACAAAATATGAAGTGTATCCTGATATGGGAGTAAAGGTAAGCAAAATCGTCGGTTTAAGTGATGATTTAGCACTTGCGTTAGCGGCGAAAGACATTCGTATTGAAGCGCCTATTCCCGGGAAATCAGCTGTAGGAATTGAAGTTCCGAACTCAGAAGTCTCCATGGTAACGCTTAGAGAAGTTCTTGATTCTAAAGCTAACAATCATCCGGAAGAGAAGTTGTTAATAGGCCTTGGACGAGATATTACAGGTGAAGCTGTATTAGCCCGCTTAAATAAAATGCCCCATTTGCTAGTGGCGGGTGCGACAGGTAGCGGGAAAAGTGTATGTATTAACGGTATTATTGTTAGTATTTTAATGCGTGCAAAACCACATGAAGTAAAATTAATGATGATTGATCCGAAAATGGTAGAGTTAAATGTATATAACGGTGTGCCTCATTTGTTAACACCAGTTGTAACGGATCCGAAAAAGGCATCGCAAGCATTGAAAAAAGTTGTAAGTGAAATGGAGCGTCGTTATGAGTTATTTGCTCATAGTGGCACGCGAAATATTGAAGGATATAATGATTATATAAAAGAGCATAATAATCAATCAGAAGCGAAACAACCGGAATTACCTTATATTGTCGTAATTGTGGACGAGTTAGCAGATTTAATGATGGTTGCTTCGTCGGATGTAGAGGATGCGATTATGCGTCTAGCGCAAATGGCTCGTGCTGCCGGTATTCATTTAATTATTGCAACGCAACGTCCATCAGTTGATGTCATTACGGGAGTTATTAAAGCGAATATTCCGTCACGTATTGCATTCGCTGTATCTTCTCAAACAGATTCTCGTACAATTCTTGACGGCGGTGGTGCAGAGAAACTGCTAGGTCGTGGGGATATGCTATTTATACCAATTGGTGCATCGAAACCTGTACGTGTACAAGGTGCGTTTTTATCAGATGATGAAGTTGAGAGAGTTGTAGAATATGTTATTGGTCAGCAAAAAGCGCAATATCAAGAAGATATGATCCCGCAAGATGTTCCTGATACGAAGCAGGAAGTAGAAGATGAATTATATGATGAAGCAGTTCAGCTCGTAGTGGAAATGCAAACAGCCTCTGTTTCTATGTTGCAACGTAGGTTTAGAGTTGGTTATACCCGTGCTGCCCGATTAATTGATGCAATGGAAATGAATGGTGTAGTAGGTCCGTATGAAGGTAGTAAACCACGTGAAGTGCTCATTAATGATGTACAAGAAAAAAGTTCATAAAAAAAGCCTAATTGTTTTTACAATTAGGCTTTTTTATATGCTGGTTTTGTTATATACTATATTCAGCGTTAAAGAAAGGGCTTACATTTAAGGTGGTTCTTTAGAATACGAATACTTTTGTATGGTTTTTTGTGAACGTTCGATATTTAATGTAGAAAAATGTTAAATTTTGTTGACACGTATGGGAGCAAGTGGTAAGATTACTTCGAAAAGAATCACTGCCTCATATAATCTTGGAGATAAGGTCCATAAGTTTCTACCTGGCAACCATGAATTGCTAGACTATGAGGGGAAAAGTGTGTAACAAAGGATGTAAGAGATCTTTGTGCCGAACTTTTTCTCGCTATGAGGAATGTTTATGGTGCAAAGTTTTTTTTATGCAGTAAAGAGTGAAAATTTTATTTTAAAAAATTATTAATATTTATTCGACAATTATGCTTATTTTTAGTATTTAGCAATTTTTATTATGTTGTAAGTTGAAAAAAGAGAAAAGAAGTCTTACATCAGAGGTCGAATAATTGAAATGCGGGGGAGTCTTATGTCAGTAAAATCCGATAGTCGTCACCTATATTTACGGGTGATTGATCACATCAAAGAAAAGATTAAAGATGGGGCTTACAAAGAAAGACAAAAGTTGCCATCAGAGTTTGATTTAGCGAAAGAACTTGGCGTAAGTAGAGCGACTTTAAGGGAAGCGCTGCGTATTTTAGAAGAAGAAAATGTTGTCATTCGTAGACATGGTGTAGGAACATTTGTAAATGCAAAACCGTTATTTTCTTCTGGGATTGAACAACTTTCTAGTATTACAGATATGATTTCTAGTGTGGGGAAAACACCAGGAACTATCTTTTTATCATCATCTACAACAAGTTTAACAGAAGAAGAAAAAGAGAAGTTTAATAGTGAAGATGGTTTTAATGCAGTGATGATTGAGCGTGTGCGTACAGCAGATGGGGAACCTGTTGTATATTGTATCGATAAACTTGCAAAAGAAATCTTGCCAGATTTATCGGGATACAACGAAGAATCATTGCTTACAGTGATACATAACAATACGCACAAACGTATCACATACGCAGTTGCTCATATTGAGCCAATTGGCTATCATCCGAAAATCTCACCGATTTTGGAATGTGAACCGGAAACGGCACTGCTAGTATTAAAACAAATGCACTATGATCAAAATGATGAGCCAATCTTATATTCTATCAATTACTTTAGAGCTGATAAGTTTAGCTTCCACGTACTAAGAAAACGTATGTAGGTAAGTTCCTTTTTAGGGAGGTGACAGCAAGAAGTTAGGGACAGCAGCGTATAAAAAATAGACAAATCATTTCAGGAGGGGTTTCTAGTATGAAGAAAAAAACAGGTCTTTTATTATCATTAACATTAGCAGCAAGTGCGGTGTTAGGTGCATGTGGTAACTCGGATAAAGCGAGTAGCGACAAAAAAGAGTTTAAAGTTGGTATGGTTACGGATGTTGGGGGCGTTGATGACAAATCATTTAACCAATCAGCTTGGGAAGGTTTAACGAAATTTGGTAAAGACAATAATTTAAAGAAAAATGAAGGATATCGTTATCTTCAATCAAGTAAAGATGCTGATTATATCCCGAACTTAACGAAGTTTGCGAAAGATCATTATAACACAACATTTGGTATTGGTTACTTAATGGAAAAATCAATCGAAAAAGTGGCTGAGCAGTATCCAAAAGAGCAATTTGCGATTGTAGATACAGTTGTAGAAAAGCCAAACGTAACAAGTATTACATTTAAAGACCATGAAGGTTCATTCCTAGTTGGTGCTGTAGCAGCAATGACGACAAAATCAAATAAAGTTGGTTTTGTTGGTGGCGTGAAGAGTCCATTAATTACAAAATTTGAATCAGGTTTCAAAGCTGGTGCAAAAGCAGTAAACCCAAATATTGAAATCGTATCACAATATGCTGATGCATTTGATAAGCCGGAAAAAGGATCAGTATTAGCTTCAGCAATGTACGGTGGAGGCGTTGACGTAATTTATCATGCTTCAGGTGCAACTGGTAACGGTGTATTCACAGAAGCGAAAAACCGTAAGAAAAAAGGTGAAAATGTTTGGGTAATCGGTGTTGACCGTGACCAAAATCAAGAAGGTATGCCTGAAAACGTAACTTTAACTTCTATGGTAAAACGTGTTGATGTTGCAGTAGCAAAAGTAGCACAAGAAGCGAAAGATGGTAAATTAAAAGGCGGTAAAGTAGAAGAATTCGGTTTAAAAGATGACGGTGTTGGTATCGCGAAAACTACTGACAATGTGAAAAAAGTAAATCCAGAAATTTTAACAAAAGTAGAAGAGTTCGAAAAGAAAATTACTGATGGTGAAATTAAAGTACCTGCAACTGACGAAGAATATAAAGCATATGAAGCTTCTCTAAAGAAATAATAATAGAGAAATAGCAAAGGTTAGTTCATAGAACTAACCTTTGCATATATAAAAATATCTTTAATAGAGTGTAATTGGGGAGTGTTCCCTGCTAAAAGGAGGAACAAAATGGAATACGTAATTGAGATGAACAATATTACAAAAGTATTCCCAGGCATTGTAGCGAATGACGATATTACGCTGCAAGTAAAACAGGGAGAGATACATGCTTTACTTGGAGAAAATGGTGCAGGGAAATCAACACTGATGAATGTGTTGTTCGGTTTGTATCAACCAGAACAGGGAGAGATTAAAATTAAAGGAAATCCTGTTAAAATTACAAATCCGAATATAGCAAATGACCTTGGTATTGGGATGGTCCATCAGCATTTTATGCTTGTTCATAATTTTACAGTTACAGAGAATATTATTCTTGGAAATGAACCGAAGAAAAACGGGAAAATTGCTGTTGAAGAGGCTGCAAAAGAAATTAAGCAATTATCTGAACAGTATGGTTTAGCTGTTGATCCACATGCGAAAATTGAAGATATTTCTGTTGGGATGCAGCAAAGGGTTGAAATATTAAAGACTCTTTATCGTGGTGCAGAGATTTTAATATTTGATGAACCAACTGCGGTGTTAACTCCTCAAGAAATTCATGAGTTGATTCAAATTATGAAAAAGCTTGTGCAAGAGGGGAAATCTATCATTCTTATTACACATAAGTTAAAAGAAATTATGGAAGTTTGCGATCGTTGTACAATTATTCGTAAAGGTAAGGGGATTGGTACTGTTGATGTAGCGGAAACGGATGAGCATAAACTTGCAGAGTTAATGGTCGGACGTCAAGTGAATTTTAAAACAGAAAAAATAGAAGCTAAACCAATGGAAGAAGTACTATCTATTGCAAACCTAATTGTTCATGATACGCGCAAGTTACCTGCTGTAAAAGGCCTTGACTTAACTGTTCGTGCAGGAGAAATCGTTGGGATTGCAGGGATTGATGGAAATGGTCAAAGTGAATTAATAGAGGCGATTACTGGTTTACGAAAAGTTGAGTCAGGTTCTATTGCAATTAAAGGAAAAGAAATAACGAATTGGCCTGTTCGAAGAATAACAGAAGAGGGGATTGGTCATATTCCTGAAGACCGTCATAAACACGGACTTGTTCTCGATTTTTCTGTTCGGGACAATATTGTTTTACAAACATACTATAAAAATCCATTTTCAAAGAAAGGGATTTTAAACTTTAGTAAAATTACAGAAAAAGCGAAAGCACTTATTGAACAGTTTGATGTACGTACACCTAGTGAACAAACGTTAGCTCGCGCTCTATCTGGTGGAAACCAACAAAAGGCAATTATTGCACGTGAGGTAGATCGTAATCCAGATTTACTAATTGCAGCACAGCCGACACGTGGTTTAGATGTAGGTGCGATTGAATTTATTCATAAAAAATTAATTGAGCAGAGAGATAATGGTAAGGGAGTATTGCTTTTATCTTTAGAACTGGATGAAATTTTAAATGTAAGCGATCGAGTGGCTGTTATATATGAAGGGAAAATTGTAGCAATTGTGGATGCGAAAGAAACAAATGAACAACAGCTTGGATTATTAATGGCCGGCGGGACAGGGAAAGAGAAGGTGAACACAAATGGCTAAAAAATTTTTAACAGAACGAACAATTAATATTTTAGTACCTGTGTTATCCGTAGTTTTCGGTTTACTTGTTGGTGCCATTGTAATGTTAGTTAGTGGATATGATCCAATTGTTGGATATGCCGCGCTTTGGGAAGGGATGGTTGGCAATCCACAAGCTATCGGTGAGACGTTGCGTACGATGATTCCGCTTGTATTAGCTGGTCTTTCAGTAGCATTTGCATTTCGTACAGGTCTTTTCAATATTGGGGTGGAAGGACAGTTATTAGTTGGGTGGCTCGCTGCTGTTTGGTTTGGATATGCAGTGTCGTTACCAGCAATTTTGCATATTCCGTTATCTATTTTAGTGGCGGCAATTGTTGGCGGTTTATGGGGCTTTATACCTGGATATTTAAAAGGGAAACTTAAAGTAAATGAAGTAATTGTTACAATTATGATGAACTACATTGCACTTTATGTTACGTATGATCTTATTAAACGTTTTATCCACGAAGGTAATGAAAAATCTTATGACGTACAAGCAAGTGCTTCGTTAGCTTCTGATTGGTTATCTTCATTGACAGATGGATCTCGTTTACACTGGGGAATTATTGTGGCTATTATCATTGCGATTGTAATGTGGTTCTTATTAGATAGAACAACGTTAGGGTATGAATTAAAATCGGTTGGTTTTAACCAAAATGCCTCTCAATACGCAGGAATGAAAGTATCGCGTAATGTTGTATTATCAATGACAATTGCTGGTGCTTTTGCAGGAATTGGTGGAGCTATGGAAGGATTAGGGACATTCCAAAGTATGACAGCAATGTCTTCGTTTACTGGTATTGGATTTGATGGGATTGCGGTAGCACTTTTAGGCGGAAATAATCCATTTGGTATACTATTAGCAGCTTTACTGTTTGGTGGTTTGAAAAGTGCAGCACCACAAATGAATTTCGAAGCAGATGTACCTTCGGAGTTAATTAACGTTATTATTGCATGTATTATTTTCTTTGTAGCGTGCAGTTATGTTTTACGCTGGGCACTTACACGCATGAGCAAGGAGGGGAAATAAATGAGCTTTTTAGATATTTTAGCCATTCTTGTGACGGGTACGTTATATACGGCAGCGCCACTTATTTTTACGGCGTTAGGTGGAGTGTTCAGTGAACGTTCTGGAGTTGTAAATATAGCGTTAGAAGGTTTAATGTTATTTGGTGCATTTATTGGTATTGTTACAACGTTATTAATGGGTGATACGTGGGGATCGATGACTCCTTGGATTGCATTATTATTTGCAGCAATTGGTAGTGGATTGTTTGCACTTCTTCACGCAGTAGCATCCATTACATTCCGTGCAGATCAAGTAGTGAGCGGAGTAGCAATTAACTTCTTAGCACTTGGTTTAACAGTATTTGCGATTAAGAAAATCTTTGGCAAAGGACAAACTGATTTCATTCAATACCGCATTGAAAAAATCGATGTTCCGGGTCTTTCGGATATTCCGGTAATCGGAAAAATCTTTTTCTCTAATGTACCGTTAACATCATATATTGCTATTATTTTAGCGTTTGCCGTTTGGTATATCATTTATAAAACGCCGTTCGGTCTTCGTCTTCGTGCGGTTGGTGAGCATCCAATGGCAGCGGATACGATGGGGATTAACGTATATAAAATGCGTTATATTGCAGTTGCTATATCTGGAATGTTTGCAGGAGTTGGTGGAGCGGTCTTCGCTATGTCGATTTCTGGTAACTTCTCAGGTGCTACAATTACTGGACAAGGTTTCTTGGCGTTAGCAGCAATGATTTTCGGTAAATGGAATCCACTCGGTGCTCTTGGAGCGGCTCTGTTCTTCGGATTTGCTCAATCATTAGGAATAACAGGCGGTACAATTCCAGTACTAAAAGAAATTCCAAGTGTATTCTTAACGATATTGCCGTATGTATTCACAATATTAGCGCTTGTTGGTTTTGTAGGTCGTTCTGAAGCTCCAAAAGCATTAGGAACTCCTTATGAAAAAGGAAAACGATAAGTATAAAAAAAGCTCGCACATTAGTGCGGGCTTTTTTACATAGACTATATTTAATACGGAATTTTACTATGTTCCTTACATATTACAGTTTTTAGAAAGGGCCTAATGTAAGTATAGTGAGGAAGAAAAGTTGATTTTTCATTTCTAAAAACTGTATATTGAAGAGGAATATTCCTATATACGTAAAGGAGGGCTATAAATGAAACTGATGGAACAACAGTTACATGAGTTAGGTGGTTTACGAGTACATATTATTCCAACTGATAAATATAAAACAAATACATTTGTATTTCGTTTGAAAGCACCTTTAAATGAGGAGACGGTGACAGAACGTGCCCTATTGCCATACGTATTGCAAAGTGCGACAGAAAAGCTTCCTTCTGTAATTCGTCTTCGTCAATATTTAGAAGAATTATACGGATCTTCTTTGGCAGTAGATGTAAGTAAAAAAGGAGAAGATCATATCATCTCTATTTATGTAGACATTGCAAATGAAGTATATTTACATGATGCACCACCGTTATTTGAAAAAGCGCTTTCTATGTTATCGGATATCGTTTTACATCCAGCGAAAGAGGGGAATGGTTTTCTGCCTTCTATTGTAGAAAGTGAAAAGAGAGCGCTCTTACAACGAATTGAAGCGACGTATGATGATAAAATGCGTTATGCAAACGAGCGTTTAATTGAAGAAATGTGCAAAGTAGAACCGTATCGTTTAAGCGCAAATGGGAAAAAAGAGAGTGTTTCTTCTATTACAAATGAAAGTTTGTATCAATATTATCAAAAAGTGTTAGCGGAAGATGAAATGGACCTATACATTATTGGTGATATTTCAGAAAACGCAGTTGATCTTGTAAGTAAGTATTTTTCTATTTCAGCACGTCCTGTGAGGGAAAGAAATGTACTTCTTCATAAGAGAAATAATGAAGAAAAAGAAGTTGTGGAAAAACAAGAATTAAAACAAAGTAAATTGCACATCGGATATCGTACATTTATTACGTATAAAGACGAAGATTATTTTGCGCTGCAATTGTTTAATGGATTGTTTGGAGGATTTTCTCATTCGAAGTTATTCGTTAATGTTCGTGAAAAAAATAGTTTAGCGTATTATGCAGCATCTCGCTTTGAAAGTCATAAAGGTTTATTATTTGTCATGTCAGGAATCGAAGCGAAAAATTATGAAAAAGCGGTTGAGATTATTAAAGAGCAAATGCTTGCAATGCAAAATGGTGATTTTTCTGAAGAAGAGATGCATCAAACGAAAAGTGTTATTCGAAATCAAATATTAGAAGCAATTGATACACCGCGTGGATTTGTGGAAATGCTGTATCATGGTATTATTTCAGATCGTACGCGTCCGGTTGAAGAATGGCTTACAGGTATTGAAAGTGTGACGAAAGAAGAGATTGTGAAAGTTGCTAAAAATATTGAATTAGATACAATTTACTTTTTACACGGAACGGAGGGAGAATAAATGGAGAAAATTGTTTATGAGCAATTAAAAGAGACACTCTATTATGAAAAACTTCCTAATGGATTAGATGTATATATTTTACCGAAGCAAGGATTTAATAAAACATTTGCAACGTTTACGACAAAATATGGTTCTGTGGATAATACATTCGTACCACTAGGTAAAGAAGAAATGATTCGTGTGCCGGATGGGATTGCTCATTTTCTTGAGCATAAACTATTTGAAAAAGAAGATCATGATGCGTTCCAATTGTTTAGTAAACAAGGGGCATCGGCAAATGCTTTCACATCTTTCACAAGAACAGCTTACCTTTTTTCGTGTACATCAAATGTAGAACAAAATTTAAATACATTGTTAAATTTCGTACAAGAGCCTTACTTCTCTGAAAAAACAGTTGAAAAAGAGAAGGGTATTATTGGGCAAGAAATTCAAATGTATCAAGATAATCCAGATTGGCGCTTATACTTTGGATTAATTGATAGCTTGTTTGTAAAGCACCCGATTAAAATTGATATTGCAGGTACAATCGAGTCTATTAGTAAAATTACGAAAGACCTACTATATGAATGTTATGAAACATTTTATCATCCAAGTAATATGTTGATGTTTGTTGTAGGTGCAATTGATCCAGAGAAAACGATGGATTTGATACGTGAAAATCAAGCGAAAAAAGATTACAAAAACCAACCAGAAATAGTACGTTCATTTGAAGAAGAACCAGATGCGGTAAATGAAAAGAAGAAAATTATTTCAATGCCTGTACAAACTCCGAAATGTTTAGTTGGTATTAAAGCGACAAACTTAAAAGAAAAAGGGGAAGCCCTTTTAAAACAAGAAATTGCGCTTACGTTACTTCTAGATTATTTATTTGGAAAAAGCTCCGTTCATTACGAATCTTTATATAACGAAGGACTCATTGATGATTCGTTCTCATATGATTATACGGAAGAGAATAACTTCGGTTTTGCAATGGTTGGCGGCGATACGAAGCAACCTGATGAGCTGGAAGAGCGTTTGAAAGGTATTTTATTAAATACAAATTATGATCAATTAGATGAGGCGGCATTAGAACGAGTAAAGAAAAAGAAAATAGGCGGCTTTTTACGTTCCTTGAATTCACCGGAATATATTGCAAATCAATTTACACGATATGCGTTTAATGAGTCGAGTCTGTTTGATGCATTGACTGTATTAGAAAGTTTAACTGTTCAAGATTTACAAGAAGTAGCCAAATTACTATTATCAGAAGAAAAAATGAGTGTTTGCCAGGTTTTACCGAAAAAATAAAAGATTTTATAATAATACCTTCATCTTATCATTGATAAATTGTAAGATGAGGGTATTATTTATTTGTAGAAAAAAGATTTTGTTGAGATAAGAGAGGAATTGTATGAAAAAGTATGCATTAGTAACTGGAGGGAGCGGAGGGATTGGCTCTGCTATTTCGAAACAATTAATTCAAGATGGATATACAGTATATGTTCATTATAATAACAGTGAAGAGAAAGTGAATGAGTTGCAGAAAGAATGGGGTGAAGTAATTCCTGTTCAAGCAAATTTAGCTTCTACTGATGGAGCAGAGCAATTGTGGAAACAAATTGAACATCCTCTTGATGTTATCGTATATGCAGCTGGGAAGAGTATTTTTGGACTCGTAACAGATGTAACGAACGATGAATTGAATGATATGGTAGAACTTCAAGTGAAGAGTATCTATAAATTATTATCGATGGCATTGCCATCTATGATTCAACGGAGAAGCGGTAATATTGTACTTGTTTCGTCTATATGGGGACAAATTGGCGCGTCATGTGAAGTTCTTTACTCGATGGTAAAAGGTGCGCAAAATTCATATGTGAAAGCTTTAGCAAAAGAGGTTTCATTAAGTGGAATAAGGGTGAACGCGGTGGCGCCAGGTGCAATTGAAACGGAAATGTTAAACGTATTTTCAGAAGAGGATAAGAATGAAATTGCGGAAGAGATTCCGTTAGGACGATTAGGATTACCGGAAGAAGTAGCAAAAACTGTGTCATTTCTCGTATCACCAGGTGCATCTTATATAACTGGACAAATTATTGGAGTAAATGGCGGGTGGCATTGCTAAAAATTTCTTACATAAAAAATGAAAAACTGTACAAATTAAGCATGATTCTATTACTAAGTAGTGAGGTGCTTACACATGTCAGTTTTAGATAACTTTGATCAATGGAAGAGCTTTTTAGGAGAACGTTTAGAACAAGCGCAAGGAAAAGGTCTTGATGGTGGTGCTGTATCAGATATGGCATTTCGTGTTGGTGATTATTTAGCAAATGAAGTAGAAGCACGCAACGATCAAGAGAAATTATTAGCTGAACTTTGGAAAGTTGCTGACGAACAAGAGCAACATACAATCGCAAACTTAATGGTAAAGTTTGTACAACATAAGTAAAAAATAGAGAGGGGATTCTCCTCTCTATTTTTTTTGTATAATAATTGAAAGGGATAGATTATACATTTAGCTTCCCTATTAAGGTGAAATCATATAATATAGTACGTAGGTGTAAAGTAAGCAAGGGGAGTGATCTTGGATGATTGAATGGTATTTTGAATATGAAATACATAAAAACCGACCTGGCTTGCTTGGTGACGTTTCTTCGTTAATCGGTATGCTCGGCATTAATATTGTCACAATTAATGGTGTAGATAATGCAAGGCGTGGATTACTCCTTATGTGTGATAATCAAGAGCAAATCTCTAGACTAGAATCAATTTTAAATACGATGGATAACATAACGGTAACGAAATATCGTCCGCCAAAGCTAAGAGATAAGCTAGCGGTTAGACATGGTAGGTACATACAACGAGATGCAGATGATAAGAAGACATTTCGGTTTGTGCGTGATGAATTAGGGTTACTTGTAGACTTTATGGCTGAAATAATGAAAAAAGAAGGCCATAAGCTAATTGGTATACGAGGAATGCCTCGTGTTGGAAAAACAGAATCCATTGTTGCCGCAAGTGTTTGTGCAAATAAAAGATGGTTATTTGTATCGTCTACTCTTATTAAGCAAACTGTTCGTAGTCAATTGATTGAAGATGAGTATAGCGACGACAATATTTTCATCTTAGATGGAATCGTGTCAACAAAGCGTGCTAACGAAAGGCATTGGCAGCTTGTTCGTGAAATTATGAGATTGCCTGCAACGAAAGTTGTGGAACATCCTGACGTATTTGTGAGTCAGTCAGAATACACATTGGATGATTTTGATTATATTATCGAGTTGCGTAACGATTATGATGAAGAAATTCAATATAATTTAGTAGATGAAATTGAGCAAGGTACGCAAAATAATTTCTCTATGTTTGACTTTTAAAGAAATATTGAGGTGTTAGTAGTGACAGAATTAGGACAAAAGCTGAAAGAAGCAAGAGGAACGAAAGGCTTGTCTATTGATCAGCTGCATGAGATTACAAAAATTCAAAAACGCCATTTAGTAGCAATTGAGGAAGGCAGTTATGATGTATTGCCAGGAGCTTTTTATGCGCGTGCATTCATTAAACAATACGCAGATGCGGTTGGATTAAATGGAGAGGAACTGCTTGTAGAATATCAGAGTACGATACCACAATCTGAAAAACGCGACGTTCCACAAGTGTCAACCGGACAAAAAACACAAGAAACAATGCAGAAATCTTCATCATGGCCAATTGCAGATCATATGCCGAAAATCTTAGTTGCGCTGCTAGTAATCGCAGTTGGAGTGGTAATTTGGTTTATTTTCCAAGCGTTAACTGGAAAAGGTGATGAGAAGGTTCCGAATGCTCAAAGTGAGAAAATTGAAGTTAAAAAAGCGGAAAATTCTCCGTTAGATACGAAGAAAGATGAAGTGAAAGCGGAAGAGCCGAAAAAAGAGGAACCAAAAAAAGAAGAATCGAAAAAAGAAGAGCCAAAGAAAGAAGAACAACCAGCGCAACCAACAGGACAACAAGAAATCAAAGTAGTTGGGACAACTGGTAAGGAGTCCACTTTGGAAATTCATAACAATAAAACGTTAGAATTAGAAATTACAACAAAAGGTGCAAGTTATGTAGGTATTAAAAATGAGGCAGGAAATGATATCTTTAGTGGAACAATAGAGGAAGGTCAAACTCAAAAATATGATTTATCAACAGCGAAAGTGGTAAACCTTAATATAGGAAGTGCACCGAATGTTGAATTTAAATTAAATGGCCAAGTGGTTACATTCCCGTTGAATCCAGAAGAGAATTATCATCAAAAATTCTTGATTAAAAATCTAGGGATAGAGCAACCTGCACAATAACAGTCATCGCTTCGATGACTTTTTTCAATGAACAAATGTTTTTGATATGATGGAGGAATAGCTGTGAATTTACCAAATAAAATTACAATATCTAGAATCTGCTTAATTCCAATTTTTATGGTAATTATGTTAGCGCCCTTTGATTGGGGTTCATACACAATTGGTGATGTTGATTTACCAATTCAACATTTAATAGGAGCGCTTATCTTTATTGTTGCTTCGGCTACAGATTGGATTGATGGACATTACGCAAGAAAGTATAATCTTGTAACGAATTTAGGGAAGTTCCTTGACCCGTTAGCTGATAAATTACTTGTTTCAGCGGCACTTATCACGTTAGTTGAGATGCAATACGTACCTGCTTGGATCGTTATTGTCATTATAAGCCGTGAGTTTGCGGTCACTGGTTTACGTCTTGTACTTGCTGGAACAGGGGAAGTAGTTGCGGCAAATCAGCTAGGGAAAATTAAGACGTGGACACAAATCATCGCGATTGCGGCATATTTATTACACGATGTACCTTTAAATTTAATCCATATTCCAGTTGCTGATATCTTTATATGGATTGCATTAATTTTTACTGTTATTTCAGGATGGGATTATTTCTGGAAAAATAGAGCGGCTTTTGTAAACTCAAAATAGAAGTTTATGGGGGAATTGGGATGAACGCTGAAATTATTGCGGTTGGAACAGAATTATTACTTGGACAAATTGCAAATACGAACGCCCAGTTTTTGTCTGAAAAGTTAGCTTCAATTGGAATTAACGTGTACTACCATACTGTAGTTGGTGATAATAACAAGCGACTGCAGCAGGCGATTGAAGTTGCAGAAGAACGTGCGGATATGCTCATTTTCACAGGTGGATTAGGACCGACAAAAGATGATTTAACGAAGGAAACAATAGCGTCTAGCTTAGCGGAAGAGTTTGTATATGATGAAAAGGCATTAGCATCAATAAGCGATTACTTTAAGCGAACAGGTCGAGAGTTCACGGAGAATAATAAAAAGCAGGCGCTCGTTTTGGATGGAGCGACTGTATTTGCAAATGATCACGGTATGGCACCTGGTATGGGATTAAATAAGAACGGAAAAGTTTATATTTTATTACCAGGACCACCGAAAGAAATGAAGCCGATGTATGTAAGTTATGTGGAGCCTTTTTTACGTAACTTTACAACAGGAGAAAACATATATTCTCGCGTGCTTCGCTTTTTCGGAATTGGGGAATCTCAATTAGAGGTGAAAGTTCAAGATTTAATTGATGGACAAACGAATCCGACAATCGCCCCGCTTGCCAATGATGGAGAAGTGACATTACGTTTAACGGCTAAACATCAAAATGCTCATGAAGCGGAGAAACTCATTCAGCATGTGGAAGATTTGATTTTAGAAAGAGTTGGAGAATTTTTCTACGGGTATGACCAAGAGTTTCTACATTATAAGGCGATAGAGTTATTGAAGAAAAAAGGATTAACTTTAGCGTGTGCGGAAAGTTTAACAGGTGGTCTCTTTGGTAATCAAGTAACAGAAAACGCTGGTGTGTCTTCCGTATTTAAAGGCGGTGTCATTTGTTACCATAATGATGTGAAGCAACATGTATTACATGTACCTGAGGAAGTCTTGTCTACTGACGGTGCAGTTAGTAAAGAATGTGCTCGTTATCTTGCTGAAAATGTTAGAGAATTATTAAAAGCGGATATCGGAATTAGTTTCACTGGGGTAGCAGGACCAGATGCTTCAGAACATAAAGAGCCGGGAACTGTATTTGTTGGATTGGCGATTAAAGATGAACCAACTGTAGTCTTTCCTCTAAATTTAAGCGGAAGTCGTCAACAAATTAGGGAACGCTCAGCAAAATATGGATTTTATCATTTGTATAAAAAGCTAGAAGAGATATAAGTCTCTTTTAGCTTTTTTTAATGGTTAAATGTGGTTATATTTAATGAAAAATAAAAAAATCGAATAAATGTTCGATTTTTGTTGGCAAATTGAGTTGAAAATAGGTATAATAAGATTAGCAATTCAGTTAAGGAGGAATTTTGAATGAGTGATCGTCAAGCGGCATTAGATATGGCGTTAAAACAAATAGAGAAGCAATTCGGTAAAGGTTCAATTATGAAATTAGGAGAACAAGCGGAGCGTAGAGTTTCTACAGTTTCTAGTGGTTCTTTAGCACTTGATGTGGCATTAGGGGTAGGCGGATACCCACGTGGCCGTATTATCGAGATTTATGGACCTGAGAGTTCAGGTAAAACAACAGTTTCATTACATGCAATTGCAGAGGTACAGCGTCAAGGTGGACAAGCAGCATTCATCGATGCGGAGCATGCAATGGATCCTGTATATGCACAAAAATTAGGTGTTAATATCGATGAATTACTATTATCACAACCTGATACAGGGGAGCAAGGTTTAGAAATCGCAGAAGCACTTGTACGAAGTGGTGCGGTTGATATTATCGTAATTGACTCTGTAGCAGCTCTTGTACCAAAAGCTGAGATTGAAGGAGACATGGGTGACTCACACGTAGGTTTACAAGCTCGTCTAATGTCTCAAGCACTTCGTAAACTTTCAGGTGCAATCAATAAATCAAAAACAATCGCAATCTTTATTAACCAAATTCGTGAAAAAGTTGGGGTTATGTTCGGAAACCCAGAAACAACTCCAGGTGGTCGTGCGTTAAAATTCTATTCAACTGTTCGTCTTGAAGTACGTCGTGCGGAGCAATTAAAACAAGGTAACGACATTGTTGGTAATAAAACAAAAGTAAAAGTAGTTAAAAATAAAGTGGCACCACCATTCCGTGTTGCGGAAGTTGATATTATGTACGGAGAAGGTATTTCAAGAGAAGGTGAAATCTTAGATATGGCTTCTGAACTTGATATCGTTCAAAAGAGCGGTGCTTGGTACTCTTATAATGAAGAACGCTTAGGACAAGGTCGTGAAAATTCGAAGCAGTTCTTAAAAGAAAATACGGATTTAAGAGAAGAAATTGCCTTCTTTATTCGTGAGCATCACGGAATTAGCGAAGATTCAGGTGCTGAAGATATGGAAGATCCAAGTCTTCTTGATTAAAGTGGGATAAAAGACACGGCTTCGTGTCTTTTATTTTTGTATCATTATGAAAGCGTTGTATATCGTTGGAGATAAAATATTTAATCCATCTAAAACAGTATGTGTACAGAGGGATATATGCGTGTTTTACATGAATAAACTGGAATTTACTAAGGTTTTCCAGGATAATATACTCTCTGCTTTTTAAATTCCTATATAAATTAGAGCTGAAGGTAAAGAAAGTAAAAGTAGACAACGCTTGACAATGAAAATTGCGATAGATACAATGAGAATGTATATTTTTTCTTATATACGAAACACTCTTCTCAAGAAGAGAAGTAATATTCGGAGTAAGACTTAAATCTTGCCGAAATAATAATATGACATTTTAATTGTGAAATGAAGAAAGTCCCTTAAAAAAGCGGGACGACGGTCTTTGCTGTATGTTGGTATTCAATGTACATGCCGACAGTCTTTTTTCATTCATAGCAAGGGGAGGTGAAATCATGAGTAGTACAGTTTGGATACTCATCTCCATTTTGCTTGCAACAGTCGGTGCAGTTGTTGGCTTTTTTGTTCGAAAGTCTATTGCTGAAGCGAAGATTAATGGTGCAGCCAATGAAGCGAAACGTATTCTAGACGAAGCGAATCGTGAGGCTGAAGCACTTAAGAAAGAAGCGCTTTTAGAAGCAAAGGATGAAATTCATACACTTCGTACAGAAGCTGAATTAGAAATTCGTGACCGTAGAAGCGAATTACAAAAACAAGAAAATCGTTTAATGCAAAAAGAAGAGAACCTTGATCGTAAAGACGAAACGCTCGATAAACGCGAGCAACAGTTAGAAAAGAAAGAGGATTCTCTTGTAGCGAGACAACAACAGATTGAAGAGTTGGAAAGCAAAGTGGGAGAGTTAGTTCAAAAGCAACAAACAGAATTAGAGCGCATTTCCAATCTGACACGCGAACAAGCGAAAGCAATTATTCTTGGTAAAGTAGAAAGTGAAGTTTCTCATGAAATTGCCGTAATGGTAAAAGAAAGTGAAGTTCGTGCGAAAGAAGAAGCGGATAAGAAAGCGAAAGAGATTTTATCTCTTGCAATGCAGAGATGTGCAGCTGATCATGTTGCTGAAACAACCGTTTCGGTTGTAAATCTTCCAAATGACGAAATGAAGGGACGTATTATCGGACGTGAAGGTCGAAATATTCGTACGTTAGAAACGTTAACAGGTATTGACCTAATTATCGATGATACACCAGAAGCGGTTATCCTTTCTGGATTCGACCCAATTCGTCGTGAAACAGCTCGTATCGCTCTTGATAAACTAGTACAGGACGGACGTATTCACCCAGCGCGTATTGAAGAGATGGTCGAAAAATCAAGACGTGAAGTGGACGAGTATATTCGTGAAGTCGGAGAGCAAACAACGTTTGAAGTGGGTGTTCACGGTTTACATCCAGATTTAATTAAGATTTTAGGTCGTTTAAAATACCGTACAAGTTACGGGCAAAACGTCTTAAAACACTCTATGGAAGTTGCATATTTAACTGGACTTATGGCAGCAGAGCTTGGTGAGGATGAAAAACTAGCAAGACGTGCTGGTCTATTACATGATATCGGTAAAGCGATTGACCATGAAGTAGAAGGTAGCCACGTTGAAATTGGTGTTGAACTCGCAACGAAATATAAAGAGCATCCTGTAGTTATAAACAGTATTGCATCTCACCATGGGGACACAGAACCAACTTCTATCATTGCAGTTTTAGTTGCAGCAGCAGATGCATTATCAGCTGCAAGACCTGGAGCTCGTAGTGAAACACTTGAGAACTATATTCGTCGTCTCGAAAAGTTAGAAGAGATTTCAGAGTCTTATGAAGGCGTAGAAAAATCTTTCGCAATTCAAGCAGGACGAGAAGTTCGTATTCTGGTAAAACCAGATACAATTGATGATTTAGAAGCTCATCGTTTAGCTCGTGATATTCGAAAACGTATTGAAAATGAACTGGATTACCCAGGGCATATTAAAGTAACTGTTATTCGTGAAACACGTGCAGTGGAATACGCAAAATAAAGTGGTGAAACACCACTTTATTTTTTTGTGTTGGAATTGGTTAAAATAAAGGAAATTAGTTATACCTAGCATACAAGTGAAACAAACTTATAATAAATATATTGTAAGATAATTACTTGAAGCTATAGTAATAAAAAATGTAGTACATAGGAAGGGTAAGACATATGAGAATATTATTTGTTGGGGATGTAGTAGGATCTCCTGGTAGAGGTATGATTCAACAATACGTACCGGCATTAAAGAAGAAATATACACCTACAGTAACCATTATTAATGGGGAAAATGCAGCAGGTGGACGTGGAATTACGGAAAAAATATACCGAAACTTTTTAGAATGCGGAGCACAAGCGGTTACACTTGGAAATCACGCTTGGGATAACCGTGAAGTATTTGAATTTATTGATGATGCAAAATATCTTGCAAGACCAGCTAACTTCCCAGAAGGCACTCCAGGAAAAGGGCTTATTTTTGTGAACTGTAATGGAACAGAAGTTGCAGTTATTAACTTACAAGGACGTACGTTCCTTCCTCCAATTGATTGTCCATTCCGTAAAGTGGATGAATTAATTAACATTGCGAAAAAACGTACGAATATTATTTTTGTTGATTTCCATGCGGAAACTACAAGCGAAAAACAAGCGTTAGGTTGGTATGTAGATGGTCGTGCTACAGCGGTAGTAGGTACACATACGCATGTTCCTACAGCAGATAATCGCATTTTACCAAGCGGAACGGCATATATCACAGATGTTGGTATGACAGGGCCGTACGATGGAATTTTAGGTATGGACCGAGAAGCAGTATTGAAGAAGTTTTTAACAAACTTACCAGTACGATTTGAAGTGACAAATGGTAGAACACAATTAAGTGCAGTGCTAATTGATGTGGACCCTAATACGGGAAAAGCTAAGAAAATTGAGCGTATCTTAATTAATGATGATCAGCCATTTTTTGAGTAATTCCTATTAAAATTTAGATAAATTATTATTTTTTAATTTTTTAGAAAAATTACAGAAATTTAGCAGGAATACGTGTCATTCCTCGTGAATATAAGTTAAAGTGAAATAATTGCTAATACTTTTTATAGAAACGAGGAGGAAACGCGGAATGGAAATATTAAAAGTTAAAGCAACGTCGGTCCCTAATTCTGTAGCTGGTGCACTTGCAGGTGTTATTCGCGAACGCGGAACAGCAGAAATTCAAGCCATTGGTGCAGGTGCATTGAACCAAGCGGTAAAGGCAGTAGCAATTGCAAGAGGATTTGTAGCGCCTAGTGGTTTGGACCTGATTTGTATCCCAGCGTTTACGGATATCATGATTGATGGGGAAGAACGTACAGCAATAAAATTAATTGTAGAACCTCGTTAAGTTTAAACAACCTGTTTGCAGTATGCAAACAGGTTGTTTTTATAATGGAGGAATGAAAATGAAAATTTTTGATGCTCATTGTGATGTGCTTCTTCAGTTATGGAGTGCACAAGGGAAAAAGGATTTTAAACATGATTCGCAATTACATATTACATTTGAACAGTTAAAGAACAGAAAAGGAAGTATACAATGTTTTGCTATATATGTGCCAGAAACAGTGGCATATGAAAACCGATTTGAAGTAGCATTGCAAATGGTAGATATTTTTTATAATGAAATTTTATCCTTACCAGGTGTGAAGTTTATTCAGACAAAAGATGATATGAACATGTTAAAACAGGACGAGATTGGAGCGATATTAACATTAGAAGGATGCGAAGCAATTGGAAAAGATGCAATGAAATTACGGTTGTTGTATCGCCTAGGAGTACGTTCTTTTGGACTAACATGGAATTATGCCAATCTATTAGCTGATGGTGCGCTAGAGACACGTGGGGCAGGTTTAACGACTTCTGGTAAACATGTTGTACAAGAACTGAATGCGTTACATGTATGGACTGATGTGTCTCATTTGAATGAAAGAAGTTTTTGGGATGTGATTGAAATTGCAAAAAATCCTATTGCTTCCCACTCAAATTGTATGAAACTTTGTCAGCACCCACGTAATTTAAACGATGAACAACTTAAAGCTCTTATAAAGCGAAATGGCATGATCGGTGTCACTTTTGTACCGCAGTTTCTAACAAATGAAAAACAAGCGAATGTAGCAGATATAGTAAGACATATCGAATATATTTGTTCATTAGGTGGAGAGAACAATATAGGGTTTGGTTCGGATTTTGATGGGATAGTAGAAACAGTTGTAAATGTATCAGCGTATCGAGATTATGAAAATGTAATGAACGAGCTTTGTAAACACTATGCTGCATCTACTGTAGAGCGATTTTTATATGATAATTTTGTTGAACATATAAGCTTTTAAAATTTTTGTTTTAAAAATCCAGAAAAATTAGAATTAATTCATTTGATATTATTGCTTTTTTTAAGACCTAATACTAGAATGAAAAACAAAATAGCTTTATACTAAAGATTCAGGGAAATCAGAAGAGGCATAATTTGCGTCCATTGTAGTTTATTTGCATAAAAAATGCTAAACTATTACTGTAAAAAAATACACTACAATGAATGCAGCCAAAAGGGGTGTAGGAGATGATTAGTCAACTTTCATGGAAAGTTGGAGGCCAACAAGGTGAAGGAATTGAAAGTACAGGAGAAATCTTCTGTATTGCATTAAACCGATTAGGATATTACCTATACGGTTACCGCCACTTCTCATCACGTATAAAAGGCGGCCATACAAATAATAAAATTCGTGTAAGTACAACAGAAGTACGCGCGATCTCAGATGATTTAGATATTTTAATTGCTTTTGATCAAGAAACAATTGATTTTAACTTCCACGAACTACGTCCGGGCGGGATTGTAGTTGCAGATGCGAAATTTAATCCGACAATACCTGACAATACAGATGTAAATCTATATGTGATACCGTTTACAGATATTGCATCAGAATTAGGCACATCATTAATGAAAAACATGGTTGCTGTTGGAGCATCAAGTGCGGTATTAGGATTAGATGAAACAGCTTATTTAGATGTTGTTGAAGAGATCTTTGGTCGTAAAGGAGAGCAAGTCGTTCAAAAGAACATGGACGCAATTAAGCGCGGCTCTCAATATATGAAAGAGTTACTAGGTGAGAAAGTAAACATGATGCAGCTTGAAAAAGCTGATGGTCAGAAGCGCATGTTTATGATTGGGAACGATGCGATCGCATTTGGTGCAGTAGCTGGTGGTGCTCGCTTTATGTCTGCATATCCAATTACACCTGCATCTGAAATTATGGAATACTTAATTAAAAAATTGCCAAAAGTCGGCGGAACAGTAATCCAAACTGAGGATGAAATTGCAGCTTGTACAATGGCAATCGGTGCAAACTATGCTGGTGTTCGTACATTAACTGCATCTGCTGGTCCAGGTCTATCTTTAATGATGGAAGCGATTGGTTTAGCAGGTATTACAGAAACGCCATTAGTAATTGTTGATACACAACGTGGTGGTCCAAGTACAGGATTACCAACGAAACAAGAGCAGTCTGATTTAATGGCAATGATTTACGGTACGCACGGTGAAATTCCAAAAATCGTAATGGCGCCAAGTACAGTGGAAGAAGCTTTCTATGATATTGTAGAAGCGTTTAACTTATCTGAAGAATATCAAGTACCTGTTATTTTCTTAACAGATTTACAGCTTTCTTTAGGGAAACAGACAGTAGAACCACTTAAGTTAGATAAAGTGGAAATTCGTCGTGGTAAGCTTGATTTAGAAGCGGAATTACCAGAACGTGAAAATAAAGCATACTTCAAGCGTTATGAAGTAACAGAAGATGGCGTTTCACCACGTGTTTTACCTGGTATGAAAAATGGTGTTCACCATGTTACAGGTGTAGAACATGATGAAACTGGTAAACCATCTGAATCAGCATTAAACCGTAAAGATCAAATGGACAAACGTTTCCGTAAAATGGAGAACTTGAAGTTTAATACCCCTGTTTATAAAAATGTTAAGCATGAAGAAGCAGACGTATTGCTTGTTGGATTTAACTCAACTCGTGGTGCGATCGAAGAAGCAATGGAGCGCTTAGAACAAGAGGGTATGAAAGTAAACCATGCTCATGTGCGTTTAATTCACCCGTTCCCAACAGCTGAAATCGATCCACTTGTGAAAAATGCGAAGCGTGTTGTAGTGGTAGAAAACAATGCAACAGGTCAACTTGCTAACATTATGAAAATGAATCTTGGTAACGGTGAGAAAATTTCTAGTCTTTTAAAATATGATGGGAACCCATTCTTGCCGAAAGAGATTTACAACGAATGCAAAAAAGGGGTTGTATTAAATGGCAACATTTAAGGACTTTCGTAACAGTGTAAAACCAAACTGGTGCCCAGGTTGCGGAGACTTCTCGGTGCAAGCTGCAATTCAACGTGCGGCAGCTAACGTTGGCTTAAATCCAGATGAACTTGCTGTTATTTCTGGTATCGGCTGTTCAGGTCGTATTTCAGGTTATATTAATTCATATGGTGTGCATAGTATTCATGGTCGTGCCCTTCCAATTGCACAAGGTGTAAAAATGGCAAACCGTGATTTAACAGTTATCGCATCAGGTGGTGACGGTGATGGATTTGCGATTGGTATGGGACATACGATCCATTCTATTCGTCGTAACATTGACATTACGTACATCGTAATGGATAACCAAATTTACGGATTAACAAAAGGGCAAACTTCACCACGTAGTGAAGCTGGATTTAAAACGAAAAGTACACCACAAGGTTCAATTGAACCGTCACTAAATGTTATGGAAATGGCTTTAACAGCTGGTGCAACATTTGTGGCACAAAGCTTTTCAAGTGATTTAAAAGAATTAACACAAATTATTGAAGCTGGTATTAACCATAAAGGATTTTCATTAATTAACGTATTCAGCCCATGTGTTACTTACAATAAAGTAAATACTTATGATTGGTTTAAAGAGAATTTAACAAAACTAAGTACAGTAGAGGGATATGATCCGTCTAATCGCATGATGGCTATGCAAACATTAATGGAAAACAACGGATTAGTAACAGGGCTAATTTATCAAAATACAGCGCAGCCTTCATACCAAGAACTAGTAAAAGGCTATAGTGAGAAGCCTTTAGTGCAATCTGATTTAAACATGGATCAGAAAATGTTTGATGAGCTTGTTGCTGAATTTATGTAATGTAAGAAGAGGAGGTTGCCATTTGGCAGCCTTTTTTAATGAGTAAAAATATAAAGCAGTCTTATTTACTTGGAAAATTCAGAATGGTAAAATAATATATAAATCGTTGTATGAAAATTGCATGTTCATTAACTAGGAAATGTAATAATAGGATAAGCCTTCTTCTTTGTAAAAATTGGCGAAACACTTCATACTATGGTAATGTGTATAGGGATAAAGCAATATGCTTTTGAGTAGGACAAAAGAAATACAAAAAGGGAATGTCTATTTGTGTGGGGAAGACTTCATTCTTATAGATGATTAGATTGATTACTCAAGTTTCAAAGGACAAGTATCTCTCAAGCTATCTAACCATTTTTGAGGTGGGTCTAAGCGCATTAAAATGGACTACAAAGTGTGTATAGTTAAGGGTGAAAGGAGATTACCGATGAACGAGCAACAACGATTAGCAAGTCAACAAGTGAATTCCTCTACGAAAAAAGAAGAGAAAGATTATAGCAAATACTTTGAAAGTGTATACCAACCACCTTCCTTAAAAGACGCGAAAAAGCGAGGGAAAGAAGAAGTTAAAATTGAACGGGATTTTGGCTTACCTGAAGAGTTTCGCAATTTCGGTACAGGAAGAAAGTTTTATATTCGTACATATGGTTGTCAAATGAATGAGCACGATACAGAAGTAATGGCGGGTATTTTCACTGCACTTGGATATGAACCAACCTTTTCAACTGAAGAAGCAGATGTAGTATTATTAAATACTTGTGCTATTCGTGAAAATGCTGAAAATAAAGTGTTCGGTGAACTAGGGCATTTAAAGGCACTAAAACGAAGAAATCCTGATCTTTTAATTGGTGTATGTGGTTGTATGTCCCAAGAGGAATCTGTTGTAAATAAAATTATGCAAAAAAATCAGCATGTAGATATGGTGTTTGGAACGCATAATATTCATAGATTACCGTACATTCTAAAAGATGCAATGTTCTCGAAGGAGACGGTAGTTGAAGTTTGGTCCAAAGAAGGAGACGTAATTGAAAATCTTCCGAAAGTACGTCGTGGTGATATTAAAGCTTGGGTAAATATTATGTATGGCTGTGATAAGTTCTGTACATATTGTATCGTACCGTATACACGCGGAAAAGAGCGAAGCAGACGTCCAGAAGACATTATCCAAGAGATTCGTCATTTAGCTGCGAATGGTTATAAAGAAATTACGTTACTTGGACAGAACGTAAATGCATATGGTAAAGACTTTGAAGATATAGAATACGGTCTTGGCGATTTAATGGACGAGCTCCGTAAAGTTGATATTGCCCGTATTCGTTTTACAACGAGCCATCCACGCGATTTCGATGATCACTTAATTGAAGTGCTTGGAAAAGGTGGCAACTTAGTAGAACATATTCACTTACCAGTTCAATCTGGAAGCACAGAAATGTTAAAAATTATGGCGCGTAAATATTCACGTGAGCATTATTTAGAGCTTGTAAGAAAAATTAAAGAAGCAATTCCAAACGCGGTATTAACAACTGATATTATTGTCGGTTTCCCGAATGAAACAGATGAGCAATTTGAAGAAACAATGTCGTTATATCGTGAAGTAGGGTTTGATACTGCCTTTACCTTTATTTATTCTCCGCGTGAAGGTACACCAGCTGCAAAAATGAAAGACAATGTACCGATGGAAGTAAAGAAAGAACGTCTTCAACGCTTAAATGCATTAGTAAATAAATTGGCAATTGAAAAGAATAATCGTTATAAAGGTCAAATTGTAGAAGTGTTAGTTGATGGAGAGAGTAAAAATAATCCAGAAGTACTTGCAGGTTATACTCGTACAAATAAACTTGTAAACTTTGTTGCTCCAAAGTCTTTAATTGGTCAGCTTGTGAAAGTAAAAGTAACGGATGCAAAAACTTGGTCTCTTAACGGAGAATTAGTTGAAGAGCCGATTGAGGTGGAATAATAGATGAAAGTATATTCGAAAGATGAAATTGTTGAGCAAGCGAAAGAATTAGCAAAAATGATTTCTGAAACAGAAGAAGTTGATTTCTTTAAGAAAGCAGAGGCACAAATTCATAAAAATGAAAATGTGAAGCGCGCAATTGATGAAATTAAAGCACTGCAAAAACAAGCAGTAAACTTGCAACATTACGGGAAATGGGAAGCTTTGAAAAAAGTAGAAGCTGAAATTGATGCCCTGCAAGATAAGTTAGATAGCATCCCAGTTGTACAAGAATTTAAATCTTCACAAACATATGTAAATGACTTACTACAGCTAGTTGCAAGTACGATTTCTAACAACGTAACAGATGAAATATTAATTTCAACTAATGGCGATGTATTGAAGGGTGAAACGGGCGCAGCGGTAGAAAGTAAAAAAGGAAATTGTGGTTGTTAAAGAGATGTCGAATTGACATCTCTTTTTTTAGTGGATTAAACGTAAGTTCTTCTGAAAAAAAGAATGACACATTCCGCTATTGTCACGCATATGATTAAGTGAATAGTGATTGAGGAGGGTTACGAATGTCCGAATTTAGAGAGATTATTACAAAAGCAGTGGTTGGAAAAGGACGTAAGTATACAAAGTCAACGCATACATGTGAATCGAATAATGAGCCAACAAGTATTTTAGGGTGCTGGGTAATTAACCACTCGTACGAAGCAAGAAAGAATGGAAAACATGTGGAAATTGAAGGTTTCTATGATGTGAACACTTGGTATTCATTCGATGGCAATACAAAGACAGAAGTTGTAACAGAACGTGTAAACTACACAGATGAAGTAAGCATTGGATATCGTGATAAAAACTTTTCTGGTGATGATTTAGAAATTATTGCTCGTGTCATTCAGCCACCAAATTGTTTAGAAGCTCTTGTATCACCAAATGGTAATAAAATTGTTGTAACGGTAGAACGTGAATTTGTAACAGAAGTAGTTGGCGAAACGAAAATTTGTGTAAGTGTAAACCCTGAAGGTTGTGTAGAATCAGATGATGCTTTCCAAATTGAAGATGATGAGTTTGAAGAGTTAGATCCGAACTTTATCGTTGATGCAGAAGAAGAGTAATAGAAAGCTAGGGAGAAGTTCTTCCTAGCTTTTTACTTTACATAAGTGGTGCTTAGATGAACATGATTGCTAATGAAATGTGCTATAATGAAGAAAGACTCCTGAAATAGGAGATAAGAGTGTCCGTGAAATGTGACATATATGAATATAGATTATTATGTAAGAATTATGGAGGATAAGTATGACGCAATATACGCCTATGATACAGCAATATTTAAAAGTTAAGGCAGACTATCAAGATGCCTTTTTATTTTTCCGCTTAGGTGATTTTTATGAAATGTTCTTTGAGGATGCGGTTAAAGCAGCCCACGAACTTGAAATTACATTAACGAGCCGAGACGGTGGTAGTAGTGAACGTATACCGATGTGCGGTGTACCGTATCATGCGGCTAAAAACTATATTGAACAACTTGTTGAAAAAGGATATAAAGTAGCGGTTTGTGAGCAAGTAGAAGACCCAAAAACAGCTAAAGGTGTAGTGCGCCGTGAAGTCGTACAATTAATTACGCCAGGAACGATGATGGAAGGGCGTACGATTGATGAGAAAGAAAATAACTTTTTAGCCGCATTAACACATTTTGAAGATGGATCATATGCGTTAGCTTGTAACGATTTAACGACTGGGCAAAATACAGTAACGTTATTGACTGGTTCAGTAGAGGATATTTTATTAGAAGTGTATGCAACTGGTTCGAAAGAAATTGTTGTAGATTCTTCCTTTTCTAAAGATGAACTAAACAAGTTAACGGAAACGTTAAAAATGACGATTTCATATGAAGATGCAACGGCAATCCCAGAAGGGTTAGAACATCTTGTGAAAAATGTTTCACAAGCAAAGTTAATTAAAGCAGTTGGACGCTTATTTAACTATGTAATAAGAACGCAAAAACGTTCATTAGATCATTTACAGCCTGTGGAAATTTATTATACGAATCAATTTATGAAAATTGATGTGCATTCAAAGCGAAATTTAGAGCTGACAGAAACACTTCGAACGAAAGAAAAAACAGGATCATTATTATGGCTATTAGATAAGACGAAAACGGCTATGGGTGGTCGTATGTTAAAACAGTGGATGGAACGTCCACTTATACAGAAAGAACGAATCGAAGAGCGTTTAGAAATGGTTGAAACGTTTGTAAATGATTACTTCTTGCGTGAAGATTTAAAAGAAAAGTTAAAAGAAGTATATGATTTAGAACGTTTAGCAGGGAAAGTTGCATTCGGTAATGTCAATGCAAGGGACTTATTACAGTTAAGACGATCTTTACTGCAAGTACCAGCTATTTTAGAAGCGATTAGTTTGTTAGATAACGCGTATGCAGCGAGATTAATTCAAGGTGCAGATCCATGTGAGAGCTTAACAGAATTATTAGGAAGAAGTATTCAAGAAAATCCACCGCTTTCTATTAAAGATGGAGATATTATTAAAGATGGTTATAATGACAAGCTTGATCAATATCGCTATGTGAGTAAAAACGGAAAAACGTGGATTGCTGAGCTTGAAAAACGAGAGCGTGATATTACAGGAATTAAATCGTTGAAAATTGGATACAACCGTATTTTCGGTTACTACATTGAAGTAACGAAAGCGAACCTTGGAGCATTACCAGAAGGCCGCTACGAGCGTAAACAAACGCTTGCTAATGCGGAACGTTTCATTACAGATGAACTAAAAGAAAAAGAAACATTAATCTTAGAAGCTGAAGAAAAAATTGTACAACTAGAATACGATTTATTTACAGCGCTTCGTGAAGAAGTAAAAGTATTTATTCCGAAATTACAGCATTTAGCGAAAGTAATTAGTGAATTAGACGTACTGCAAAGTTTTGCAACAGTTAGTGAAGAAGAACAGTTTGTAAAACCTGTACTAACAACGAAGCGCGAAATCTTTATTAAAGATGGTCGTCATCCTGTCGTTGAAAAAGTATTGAACGGGAAATTGTATGTACCGAATGATTGTATTATGCCAGAGAATATGGATGTATTTTTAATTACAGGACCGAACATGTCTGGTAAAAGTACGTATATGAGACAATTAGCACTTGTAACGGTTATGTCGCAAATTGGTTGTTTCGTACCAGCAACAGAAGCAGTATTACCTGTATTTGACCAAATCTTTACGAGAATTGGCGCAGCGGATGATTTAATTTCAGGTCAAAGTACATTTATGGTCGAAATGTTAGAAGCGAAAAATGCCATTGCAAATGCATCAGAAAGAAGTTTAATTTTATTCGATGAAATTGGACGCGGTACATCTACGTATGATGGTATGGCACTTGCACAAGCAATCATTGAACATATTCACGACCAAATTGGTGCAAAAACGTTATTCTCTACGCATTATCATGAATTGACCGTGCTAGAAGACAGTTTAGATCAACTGAAAAATGTACACGTTTCAGCTATTGAAGAGAACGGAAAAGTAGTATTCCTTCATAAAATTCAAGACGGTGCAGCTGATAAAAGTTACGGAATTCACGTTGCGCAACTTGCAGAGCTCCCAGATAGCTTAATCACTCGTGCGAAAGAAGTATTAGCGCAACTTGAAGGACAGGAAGAAATTATTATTCCAAAGCGTGTAGAAGTGAAAGCGCAGGCGCAAGAAGTTATTCCAGAGCCTGTAGTTGTAAAAGAAGAACCAGTAGAAATAGAAGAGACGAAAGCAGAGACTGAAGAAGAATCACAACTATCATTCTTTGGCGGAGAACAATCTTCGAAAAAACAAGACAAGCCAGTTTTAGATGCAAAAGAAACGGCAGTACTGACGCAAATTAAAAAAATTGATTTACTTGATATGACACCTTTAGAAGCGATGAATGAACTGTATCGCTTACAGAAAAAGTTAAAGAAAGGATGAGTAAGTAGATGGGGAAAATTCGCAAACTCGATGACCAACTCTCAAACTTAATTGCGGCAGGGGAAGTAGTAGAGCGTCCTGCCTCAGTTGTAAAAGAACTTGTGGAAAATTCTATCGATGCGAATAGTACATCTATTGAAATCCACTTAGAAGAAGCTGGGTTATCGAAAATTCGTATCATTGATAACGGTGATGGTATTGCAGAAGAAGATTGTATTGTCGCTTTTGAACGACATGCGACGAGCAAAATTAAAGATGAAAACGATCTGTTTCGCATAAGAACACTCGGTTTCCGCGGTGAGGCATTGCCGAGTATTGCCTCAGTTAGTGAATTAGAATTAATCACTAGCACAGGTGATGCACCTGGTACGCACCTTATTATTAAAGGTGGAGACATTATAAAGCAGGAGAAAACAGCGAGCCGAAAAGGAACAGATATTACAGTACAAAACTTATTCTTTAATACACCAGCGCGTCTTAAATATATGAAAACTATTCATACAGAGCTTGGTAATATTACAGATATCGTATATCGTATTGCAATGTCACACCCAGAAGTATCGTTAAAGCTATTTCATAATGAAAAGAAATTGCTTCATACATCAGGAAATGGTGATGTAAGACAAGTACTTGCATCGATTTATAGCATTCAAGTTGCAAAGAAGCTTGTTCCAATTGAAGCGGAATCTTTAGATTTCACAATTAAAGGCTATGTAACATTACCAGAAGTAACGAGAGCATCTCGAAATTATATGTCAACAATCGTAAATGGTCGTTACGTTCGAAATTTCGTATTAATGAAAGCTATTCAGCAAGGATACCATACATTATTGCCAGTCGGACGATATCCAATCGGCTTCTTATCGATTGAAATGGATCCAATGCTAGTTGACGTTAACGTACATCCTGCGAAATTAGAAGTTCGTTTTAGTAAAGAACAAGAATTGCTAAAGCTTATCGAAGAAACATTGCAAGCAGCATTCAAAAAAATACAGCTCATTCCAGATGCAGGTGTAACAACGAAGAAAAAAGAAAAAGATGAAAGTGTGCAAGAACAGTTTCAGTTTGAGCATGCGAAGCCGAAAGAACCATCTATGCCGGAGATCGTTTTACCGATGGGCATGGATGAAAAACAAGAAGAACCGCAGGCTGTGAAACAGCCAGCGCAGCTTTGGCAACCGCCAAAACAAGAATGGCAACCACCACAATCGCTCGTAAGAGAAGAACAAAGTTGGCAGCCATCTACTAAACCGATAATGGAAGAACCGATTCGAGAAGAGAAATCGTGGGACAGTAACGAAGAGGATTTTGAACTAGAGGAATTAGAAGAAGAAGTTCAGGAAATAGAAGAAATCGAAATGAACGGTAATGATTTACCGCCGCTTTATCCAATTGGACAAATGCATGGAACATATATTTTCGCTCAAAATGATAAAGGCTTATATATGATTGACCAACATGCCGCGCAGGAACGTATTAATTATGAATACTTCCGTGATAAAGTAGGACGAGTAGCACAAGAAGTACAAGAACTACTCGTACCATACCGTATCGATTTATCTCTTACCGAATTTTTACGTGTCGAAGAGCAACTAGAAGAACTAAAAAAAGTTGGACTATTTTTGGAGCAATTCGGCCATCAATCCTTTATCGTTCGCTCGCATCCAACGTGGTTCCCGAAAGGGCAAGAAACAGAAATTATCGATGAAATGATGGAGCAGGTCGTTAAACTAAAAAAAGTTGATATTAAAAAATTACGTGAAGAAGCAGCCATCATGATGAGCTGTAAAGCTTCCATTAAAGCAAATCAATATTTAACGAACGATCAAATATTTGCTTTACTGGAAGAACTTCGTACAACAACAAACCCATACACATGCCCGCACGGAAGACCAATTCTTGTGCATCATTCTACTTATGAGTTGGAGAAGATGTTTAAGAGGGTTATGTAGGGATAATATGATTTAATAAAAAGAAGCGATGAAATAAATCGCTTCTTTTTTGTTTAGATATTCTTTTTTTATAAATTCTTCATCTGTAACCAATTATAGAAAAATTATATGAATCCATAGTTTTCATACAGGTTGCATGTAAAAACTTCTTTTTCTCTCAATGTTTTTTCTTTTCCTTATAGAATCCTTATAATTATCATTTATTCTAGAATTACAATATACGAGGAGGAAGTTTAGGATGAATGAGATTATGTTAGAAACAAAAAATCTTTGTAAAACATTTAGAAAGCAAAGTGTCGTACAAAATATTTCGCTTTCTGTACCGAAATATTCAATCTATGGATTGTTAGGTCCTAATGGAGCGGGGAAATCGACCACTTTAAAAATGATAACAGGCATGCTTACACCCACTTCTGGTGAGATTTACTTTGATGGTCATAAATGGACGCGGCACGATCTACATTCTATTGGTGCTTTAATTGAGTCTCCTCCGCTTTATGAAAATTTAACAGCAAGAGAAAACCTGCAGGTTCGTACGACTGTTTTAGGTTTGCCTAAATCAAGGATTGATGAAGTATTGCATATTGTGGAGCTAGAGAATACAGATAAGAAAAAAGCGAAGGATTTTTCTATGGGGATGAAGCAACGACTGGGAATTGCGATTGCATTGCTGAACCATCCGAAATTTTTAATATTAGATGAGCCGATGAATGGACTGGATCCTTTTGGAATTCAGGAATTAAGAAAACTCATTCTATCCTTTCCTGGAAAAGGAATTACGGTCATTTTATCGAGTCATATTTTAAGCGAAGTAAGTCAAATTGCAGATCATGTTGGGATTATATCAGGTGGTGTATTGGGGTATCAGGGGAAATTGAATAAGAATGATGACTTGGAAGATTTATTTGTACAAGTGGCTGGAAAGTATAGAAGGGAGGCATAAGAAATGAATCTATATATTGCATCTGAAAAAATTAAAATTAGACATACTTTTTTGAATAAACTTATATGGCTAGTTCCATTTGCTACAATACTAATTGCCTTTTTATTATCGGCGGATTATTTTCAATTATCTAGTTACAACTGGTGGTACATTACGATGCTTCCGGGAATGGTTTCTTTAAGTTGTGTACTTCTTGCGGAGAAAGATAAAAAAATGAATAATCGTTCCATTTTATCGTTACCAGTTTCATTAAAACGAGTGTGGATTTCTAAAGTATTACTAATTTTAGGGATTTTGAGTTTTTCATGCATACTGTTTTTCTGTGGAATCGAGTTATCTAGTTTACTAGTAAATAAAGAGAATTTCCGCATCATTCCTACGGTAAATGCACTATTAGGAAGCGTTCTTTTAATCGTTACTTTTATGTGGCAAATTCCAATCTGCTTGTTTTTAGGTAACAAAATAGGTCTATTTCCGACGCTTCTGTTGAATGTAGGGGCAAATGGAATTTTTGGAGTTGTATTGGCAACAAAAAATATTTGGATGATTAGCCCATACACATATCCAAGTAGACTGATGATCCCTATTTTGAAAATACTACCAAATGGTTTGTATGCAGAAACCGGAAGTGTAACGTTTAAACCAGAACTACTTTCCTACGATGTGATTTTGCCAGGCATAGTAATTTCTGTTGTGTTGTTCCTGTTATTTACTTATGTGACGGCAAAGTGGTTTGAAAAGCAGGAGGCAAAATAATATGGCGGTTTTGTCGAGGATATTAAGAGCTGATTTTATAAAAATGAAACACACGATTTTTTTCTGGATACATGTAGCGATGCCAATCATCGGTATTGCTCTTTTTTTAAGTTATTATTCCTTTTCAAAATTTGATTCTATAAATAAAGTTTCAGGCTATATACAAGTATTATCGATATCTTTTCCGTTGCTAATTAGCATAGTGTGTTCTTCTGTCGTGGAACAGGAAGCTTTGGCAGGAAATTTTAAAGAACTTTTATCAACGGAATACGGAAGACGTAAAGCGTTAATTAGTAAAGTATGTTTACTTTTAATATGTGGGTTTTGTTCCACTATGTTGGCAGTCGTTGGGTTTGCGACAGGTTTTCATTTTCTGTTAGGACAAAATGAAATTCCATTTGCTTTGTATGTTGAAATTTCCTTCATTCTTTTTAGTTGTCAAATCTTTATGTATATATGGCATCTGTTCTTAAATTTTCGCTTTAGTAAAGGTGCTTCCATTGGGATTGGAATTATAGACAGCTTGCTGGCAGCTTTAATGCTTACAGGGATGGGGGATGTAATTTGGAAATACATGCCATGCGCATGGGGCGCGAGATTATGCAATTATTTTTTGGGATACAAATTAAGTTCTAGTTCTATTCGTGTCTTACCAGTAGAAGCAGCAACTGGAGCAGTGATTTGTGTTTGTTTCACGATCATTGCATTTGTTATTTCTCTTATGTGGTTTTCCTTTTATGAAGGCCGTAAAGAAATGTAAGTACATTTGTATTATAATGGAAGCGAGAGGAGGGATTTTATATGGCAAGAATATTAGCAATTGATGATGAAGAAGGCATCCTTTATATTATAAAAAGTGCTTTAGAGAAAGAAGGCCATGAGGTAACTGCTGTTAGTAATCCTCTTACTATACCAAAGGAGAAATTTTGTCATTATGATTTAATTCTATTAGATGTCATGATGCCAGAAATAGATGGTTTTACACTTTGTAAGGAAATACGGGATTTGGTTGATAGTCCAATTGTATTTCTAACAGCCAAAACAATGGAGAAGGATCTAATCACAGGGCTTAGTCTCGGTGGAGATGACTATATTACAAAACCTTTTGGAATTGGAGAACTGCGTGCGAGGGTATCCGCGCATGTAAGGCGTGAGCATAGAGAAAAGCAAAATGCATTTTTCCTGTCAGGTCTTACATTTCATCTGTCATGTAAAGAAATATGGCATGACGATACATCTATCGCATTTACGAAAAGTGAGTATGGAATTTGCGAATATTTAGCTTTGAATCATGGACAAGTATTTTCAAGAGAAAAGATTTATGAAAATGTTTTTGGTTATGAGGGAGAAAGTGATAACCAAGTAATTGTGGAACATATTAAAAATATCCGTCATAAATTATCTAAGTATGGCATGAATCCAATAGAAACAGTATGGGGAATTGGTTATAAATGGAGAAAGTGAAAAAGCAAGTCAATCTTAGTAAGATTTTAATACAGTATATTTTTGCATTTTCAATAGGGACGATTGCTTTAGTGACTTTTTTTATGATTCTATTCCAAGTTGGAGTTAACGCAGAAATAATCTTACCAGCAAATTATTATGAAAAACAGATTGAGTCGCAAAGAGATGCTATAGTTAAAGCGGAACAGGAAGATGATCAAATTTTAAAACAATATAAATATGCTCTGTATGATTTTTCAGGAAACGTTATACAAGGGAGTATTAATAAAGATTATGCAGGACAAATATGGAATAACATACATAATGATGAAAAAGGTGACAGTACGTACTACTATGCAATTATAGAACGCGATAAAGATATTTGTGTCATTCTATATACGTTACACGCTACTTTTAAAAATCCTATTTTGCAGAAGTATTTACCGAGTCCGGAAGTTTGTGAAATTGTTCTTTTTATTCTACTATTTGTTGCCGAAGTGATATTTCTATCTCGCTCTTTTGGTAAATCATTGTCAAAGGAAATGATGATTTTGAGAAAGGTAACAGATAAAATTCAAAAGGAAGATTTAGATTTTCAAGTGGAACAATCTAAAATAAAAGAAGTGAATGAAGTATTAACTTCTTTAGTAAAAATGAAAGATGAATTAAATCATTCGTTACGTACACAGTGGAATATGGAAACAAATAGAAGAGAGCAGATTGCTGCTTTGGCACATGACATTAAAACGCCGTTAACGATATTGAGAGGAAATGCAGAGCTATTAAATGAATCAATGCTAGATTCAAATCAGAAGAAATGCAATGAGCATATTTTGAAAAGTATTGATGAGATGGAAATATATATGAAATCTTTACTCGATATTACGAAATGTGAGGAAGGCGCTCCACTTCAATTCAAGCAAACAGATCTCCGAGACTTTATTCATAATATTATAGAAGAAAGTGCAATTTGTGTTTTAGGCAAACAGTTAAATCTAATTGAAAATGTTCAGGACATACCAAATTTTATTCCTATTGACGAGACCGCTTTGAAAAGAGCAATTATGAATATAATGATGAATGCAATTGAATATTCTCCGACAAAGGGTGACTTGATGTTCTCAGTGGAAATGATTAGTGAAAAACTGCAATTTATTGTAGAGGACTCGGGAAGAGGGTTTACAGAAGAGGAAATGCATTCAGCTACAGAGCAGTTTTATAGGGGAGATAAAAGTAGAAACTCCAAAGATCATCATGGAATGGGGTTATACATTGCTAAAAGCTTTGCAAAGCAACACGGTGGAAATCTTTACTTAAGTAATTCGAAAAAGCTGTACGGTGCAAAAGTTGTTTTGGAAATATCAGCGAAGTAGAGGGAGGGGGGCAGATTATAACAATTCGCTCCTTTTTAATATACTTCTTTTACAACTATATGTTAAAAATTCATTTATAAACTAGAGATAACCTCAACCTATTTGTAATTTATATGTACGTTCTTAATTTGTTTGTAAGGAAAGAGGTTTTTAATTTACAGACTTATCGGAATTATGTAAAGTGTAGATAAAACCATAAAATGGGGTGTTCTTTATGTGTACTAGTTTGACATTAGAGACAAAAAACGGTCAGCATCTTTTTGCAAGAACGATGGACTTCACATTAGATATGAATCAAGAAGTAATAATCATTCCTCGACATTACCAGTGGAATAATATAACTGGTGAAATCATTAATACGAAACATGCTACGGTCGGAATGGGAATTAATCATCAAGGAAGGATCATTATGGCGGACGGAGTAAATGAAGCAGGTATGACATGTGCAACACTCTATTTTCCAGGATTCGCTACTTATAGTCAAAGCATAGATGACAATAAAACGAATTTAGCTCCATTTGATTTTGTAGCTTGGAGTCTTACACAATTCAATTCTGTCAAAGAGTTAAAGAAATCTGTAGATAGCATTACCTTTTTGGATATACCATTACCGGATTTAGGACTTACGCCACCGCTACATTGGATCTTAGCGGATAAATGGGGAGATTGCATTGTACTGGAGCCGACAAATGAAGGATTAAAGATGTATGATAACCCACTAGGAGTGATGACGAATAGTCCGGAGTTTAATTGGCATTTGCAAAATTTAAGACAATATATTGGCCTTAAATCGCAGCCATTCGCGCCAACAGAATGGAGTAATTTACCATTAAGTGCTTTTGGCCAGGGCTCAGGCTCAATGGGACTTCCAGGGGATTTCACGCCGCCATCGAGGTTTGTGCGGGCAGCATATGGCAAACAAAACATTCAAGGTATAGATAGTGAAGAAGAGGGAGTATCCGCCCTTTTTCATATCTTATCAAATTGCGAGGTACCTAAAGGCGGAGTAATAACAGAAGAAGGTGCATTAGATAATACCATATATACAAGCGTAATGGGTATGGAGTCCGGAACATATTATTATCATACTTACGATTGTAGACAAATTATAGCTGTTCATTTATTTCATGAAAATTTAGATACAGATGAGATTAAAGCCTATCCGTTCCAACGGAAACAAAAAATATTTTATGAAAACTAAGTAGCTTTGAAACAATGTTTGGTGCATTTTTGAATATATATAATAGAGCAATAATGGTTTATATCATTCTTGGATGCTTCTTTAACTTTGGGATTTATCATAAATCTACTCCTTTCTGCAATGACTCCAACGAGTAGAATTTTGCTGCTAGGAGCATTGGCTAAGGAGCAGTGAAGGTGGAATTTATTTATAAATAGTAAAGAACCAAAAAGGTGTGGAAAATATCCATACCTTTTTGGTTCTTCTATTATCTATGTATAAAAAAGCGCTGTATATCAGCACTTTTTAAAAGTACATGAGTTGTATAAGAAAAACTTATATATTACCTATAACTATACAAGGGCTAATATAGATTCTTATTTGATTAATTGTTATAAGAGCCTATACGCTTATTTATTTTTATTATTATTAATTTTTTCCGTATATAGCACCTGCTCTTTATAATGCTTCTTAATTGGGAAAGTATGTGTACCAGAGCCGTTTTTGAAATTTTTATTGATAGGGTTTTTTAGCGGGATTGTTGTAGTTTCGGTAAATTCATATGGGTAGTTTATTTTAGATTTATCTTCAAACATGAAAATGCCTCCTTTTAGGATTTCCTGAATTCTTTACTATAACATGATATGCATATAGATTTTTTTTGGACTAGTTATTTATAGAGGTTAATGGAATTTAATTACGAAACTACTGAAATATTTTAAAGGAAAATAATTTGTGAAATATATGATATTGATTTTTGTTATTTGTTTGGGGAGGTGTTTTTGCATATATATTCGTTATAAATTGTTTTTATAATATGATTCATATAGGTTTTTCCTGATAATATAATGCGGAATATTATAGTGTTATTATGTTATTAGGAACATTTAATGCTGTTTCATAACTGAAAGGGAATTGAAAAAAAACTGAAACTTTTCTCATAAAAATTCAATCTAACTTGAAAAATGAAAGGAAAATGAAATTTTCCAAAAGATATTCTTTGTTAAGATAAAAAGCATACATAAATAAAGTGTTGACATATCTTAAAAATGTATTTTCAAGATATAGTGGGGGAAAAGATGAGAATAGAAAAACAATTAATAAAAAAGATGTATTATGAAACATTCCTAATGGAGAATGTAACAAAACCACCTCTTGACGTACTTGGAGAAGCTTATGTAAACGAAGAAAAAAATGAGATTTCTGATGGATCTTATATTCGTTTTGCGCAAGGTGAATTTTATTATCAGCATCAAGATTTTGAAGCAGCTATTTTTAAATGGGAGAAGGTTAGTAATGAATTAGCACCATGGGCACAAAAAAATATTGCGGATGCTTATTTCGAACTGAATCAATTAGCAGTTGCTGAAAATGTTTATACTTCCATTGCTACTGATAATATAATATTGATGACAGAAATTAGATTACAATTACTTTCTCTTTACATAGAGCAAAATAATTTTGAAGCAGCTTTCGCTGTTATTAAAGAAGCGGTTTCTTTAAATCCGGATTATCCGAATGTCACAAAAATTGCCCGTTCCTTTTATGAGGAACAACAAGATTTTAATAGTGCAGTAGAGCTTGCTGTGAATGAGTTAATTCGAATAGAATCTTATCCGTGGTTTGAGGTGTTAAAAGGATATATCGATAAAGGATTTACTAAACATATTTCACCAGATTATTTTTATGATGCATTAATTACATTAAATAATGTAGATCAAGTACAATTTACGCAAATGGTTTCATCACTTTGGAACAGTTATAAAAATGAACAAAATTACTTATTGTGGCTTAACACAATAAATGAATTTTTCTTACATATTGAAATAGAGTCGTCCGATATATGGGACAAAATTTCTTCTCTTTACGAAGAAACATACTTTGCATTAATTCAAGGGCAATATATGCTTAAACAATTACACGAAATCATTCCAAGTCTTTTAACAAATTGGTTAAAAGTAGTCAATCCGTCTTATGCTGTATTTCCATCAGCAGCTGTATTGGCATGGGATGAGATTTTTCCATCTAAAATAGATTCAGGCGATATACAACATGCGGAAAAGCTACTGTCATATTCTATGAATCATGTGAATGGTTTAGAGTACAGTCTACATCTTTTTGAATCTATTACACAGTGGGCACAAAAGAACAATATAGAAATAGGTCAACGATTTAGATGGTTAGTTGACGAACTTGCAGATTTAAGAACGAATCGTATTTTAGTAACAGGAACTTCAGGGAACGGAAAAACTACATTTATCAACTCTATATTAGGAGAAAATATATTAGAAAAATCAATTTCGAATGTAGTAGTTTTAAAAAATGATGCTCATACAGAAATTAACGCCATAACAGATGCTGCAATTACAACAACGGAAGATATCTCTGATTATCATAATATGATGTCTCAACACCATCAAACGTATAGAGATAGAGCATGTGTTGAATTTAAATTACCATGCAAATTTTTAAGTGAAAATAAACTTACATTTGTAGTTACACCTGGCTTTAATAGGAATAACGACACTAGGGATGAGGTATTTGAATATCTAAATTCCGTGGATGAATTATTGTTTGTATTGAATGCGGATTCACCTTTTACTGATAAAGAGCGTGATATTCTATTAAGCATTCAAGAACATACACCAAATTTACAAATTCATTTCTTATTAAATAAAATCGATAACATTTACAGTGAAGCAGAAGTGAAAAGAGTATTACAAGATACGGCAGCGAGAATAAACACATATTTCCCGCAAGCGAGAATTTTTCCTTATTCTTCGTTATATACAAGTAGTCAACAATTAAATGAGTTAACTGAGTTTATTCATTTTAACTTTAATTATAAAAATATTGATGCAGAACGTACTGAAAAGCTATTGTTCTTCATCCGAAAAACAATTACATATCTTTTAGCTAAACGCGTTGAGAAAGAAAACAATCTAGTGGATGCGATTAAGTGGAATGAAGATATGCTAGTGAAACTAAACGGTAGCATGAATAACCTTACTGCATTTGAGAGGGAAAAAATTCATTTCATTACAGAGTCATATCGTACAATGAAAACGGAAATTACGAATGATCTTACTGAAAATATACCGAAGGTATTACAGAGTTGTTCTGATTTAATAAGTGAAGAAAGCGATTTCGGTCACATGGATACGCAACTAAATAAAGCAATGAATGAAAGAGTGCATAAATATTTAGAACAAACGGTATTACCTCATCTTGCTCTTTCTATGCAAAATTGGATTGCAACTTCTCATAATGAGCTCCTTCAAAGTCAATCGTACTTAGAAGAACTTAGTGAAGGACTTAATTCTTTATTTGGAGAAAATCGAATACAGTTAGAATGTGACTTTAAAGTGTTGGATGACTGGCGCAGAGATACTGACAGAATGACGACTAGAATACAAATGGATGAAGTAAATATTTTACGTCGATTTACGCCAGCACAATTTTTACTGAAAAGTGCCGGTAAATTATTTGGAGTTCTTCCTAAAAATAAAACTATGTTATATAACAAATACAAACAGTATGTAGAAAATGAAGATTATACTGAGGTAACGGATTCTATTATGAAGAAATTTTTCTTGCAATTTGAGCTATTCGAAAACACACAAGAGCGAGATATTCATATCTTCTTTAGGAATCCATTTAACTCCTTGAAACAAGCTGTAGAAAATATGCAATTAGAAATACAAGAAAAACAAGAGATGTTACATAAAATGAAATCAAATCCTGAAGTTTATCATGATTCTATCATGCTCTTTGAATTGAGATTACGTCAATGTGAAGTAATTTTACATATGGGTGATGATCATACTTATACAGATGTAATTTTAGAAACAAGTGCAGAATAAAAGTAAAATATTTAAGATTTTTTATGTGAAATTGCATCACATGTTATAAGAGAGTAAAAGGGAGCAACTGTAATGAGTTGCTCCCTTTGCATATTCACATTATTTTTCAGTTTCTTTAATTTTAGTTTGTACTTCGCCAGTTTTAATTTTATTACTTTCTGAGAAACGTAGTAAATCTCCTTCAATAATTTTGTCAGACATTCGTAATTCATTTTGTGCACGGTTAATGAGTGCTTGAGCTTCTTTTTTTGGTAAATCTACAATTTCACCTGTTATGCGGTCATAGAAAGTGTTGTTTTTGTATGCATATTTGTCTGTAATGAAGCTACCATCACGTAAAACAACAAAACCGGTATATTCATCTGAAAACATATCATGACCAAAACGAATATCGTTCGTAGTATCAATCCCTAATAAATTGAGAATAGTAGGTTTCATATCGATTTGTCCCGTAGGCTTTGAAATCGTTTGACCTTCTGTTTGTCCAGGGACATGAATATATAAAGGTGTACGTTGTAAATTTAAAGTATCAAATTCTGTTATTTGATCTTTTTCTAAAAACTGTGCCATTGCACGATTATGTTTTTCAGAAATGCCATAATGATCACCGTATAATACAATAATAGAATCATCATACATTCCCTCGGCTTTTAAACGCTCAATAAATTTTTTAATTGATTCGTCTAAGTAACGTGCTGTTACGATATAACGATCAAATACGCCATTACCAGAGTTATATGGTTCAATGAATTTTGTATCTTCATCATACGTAAATGGATAATGGTTCGTTAAAGTAAGGAAACGAGCATAAAATGGTTGATCAACAGTTTTTAATATATCTACTGATTGATCAAAGTATTCGATATCTTTTAATCCCCAATTTAAATTAGTTTCGGGCGTAATTTTGTAATCAAGTTCATTATAGTAACGATCATAACCGAGAGCAGAGTACATGATATTACGATTCCAAAATGTTGCGTTATTCGCATGGAATACAGAAGTGAAATAACCTTGCTGACGTAAAATTTCTGGAGTCGCAGTATAATCATTGTTACCGTGTGTGAAGAATACAGCTCCTCGATTTAATGGATATAACGACGTATCAATTAGAAATTCAGAATCGGATGTTTTTCCTTGCCCAGTTTGGTGGAAAAAGTTATCAAAGTAATAGCTTTCATTTATGAATTCATTCAAAAATGGTGTAACTTCTTGTCCGTTAACTGTTGCGCCTATTAAAAAGGTTTGTAAGGATTCAAGAGTAACAACAATTACGTTTTTTCCTTTTGCTACACCAAACATGTTAGGATTCGGCTGACTTTCGTTTGCCTTCACGTAGTTTTCTGTTTCTTGTAATTTACTACTATCAGCAAGTGCCTTTTGTGATCCTGCTTTTACTTGTAGTGTTAAATCATATACTTGATGCGTGTATAGTCCTAAATTTTTAACAAGCATGACTCGGTCGAATGATCTCGTTAGTAATTCAGGTCGCTCTTTTTCTGCAAGATGTAGATTTGCAAAAAATACACCAATCGTTAAGAGAAAATATAACAAGCGTGCCGAATGAGTTACGCGCCCCGTTTGGAAGACTAGTGCCTTCTTCTTTAATAAAATAAAGAAGAAAATAATGTCTGCGAATGCGAGTATAATTTTGTAGTTCAATATTTCTATAATACTACCGCCTAATTGGCCAAAGTTTGATGTTTGTCCAAGTACTGGTAACGTAACGAAATCACTATAAAAATCATAGAACATTACATTCCCAACAAGTACAATTGTTAATAAGAAATTAATACATAGCGCGATATAATTTCGCTTTTCACCGGTTGCAAATAATGCGAATCCGACAAAAGCTAATGATGCAGCGAGTGGGCTAATAAATAAAATCAGCTCTTGTGTAGAAGACTCAATTTTTAAATCAAAACTGAACCTTGTAATAAGATATGTTTTTAACCATACTGCTAAAGCAATTATTAAAACAAAGCTTATATTTTGCATTTGTAAATTGATTTTATTTTTCATTTTTACTCCTTCTTTTTGTAATTTATTTAACTTGTGTTATATATTATGTTTTTATAACTATTAGAGTGTGCTGAACCATTTAGTTAATGGTTTCTAAAGGTAATAATATAAAGTATTCACATACGTACAATGAGGAATTTTAAAGCGTAAATCTATTTTTTAGAACAGAGCAGAAAAAGTCATAGTTATAGTAAAAAATACTTATAGACATCCTAACATATTAAACACTATGGTGATGTTACAAAATATCGAACAAATGAAGGTGGAACTGAATAGAGGCTTGTAAAACTATTGACATTCAATTTGTTAGAATTGAATGTCAATAGTTATATATACACGTTTATATTACATATGTATCTCATGAAATCTCGATTCCTTGTGGGATAATCGTTAGCGGAGGGAGGATAGTGATTTATGCTATTACTACATAAATAAAGCGTTGTGAAACTTAAAATATTTGATTGGTATCTTAATTATGCAATTAGATGTCAGATAAATATTTTCCAACATACAATCCACTTGCAGCAGCTTGAGATAATGAATGAGTGACGCCTGAACAATCCCCAACTAAAAATAGTCCATGTATACTTGTTTCAAAATGATTATTGAGTTTTATCGTAGGAGCATAAAACTTTCCGTCAATTCCATATAATAAAGTATCTGTATCGATCGGTTCTTGGATGAATTGTTCTAATCGTAATAAAAATTCTTTAAGTCCTTCAATATATAACGGAGGAATTTCTGTATTCAAATTTCCATAATCTCCTTGTAGCGTAGGTTGTATACGGTTATATTTCATGTCGTTCGCTATTGTAGGCTGTTTATTTAGTAAGTCCTCTAAGCGCTGTATAACAATCCGATCTCGTCCTTGGTTAATGTTTTTAATAATTGAACTTGCATATATATTTGCTTCTTTGAGAGTTGGAAAATAGCGCGGGATGAATAAAGTGAAATTTAAGTTAGGTGTGCCAGTTCCTTTCTCTCGAAAATTTTGACCGTCAGGCATAACTAAACCTTCTTCGTACTTTCTAATAATGCGTCCTTTTGGATTCATACAGTACGTAGTCGCTGTGAAATCCTCATGCTCATAAGAAAGTTTAGTCTCAAATGTATCTTTTAATATAGAACGTAATTGGTGTTCTTTCATCTCTACTCTAATACCTAAATCTACACGAGTTTGTTCCTGAGAAAGATGTAGAGAAGTGCACATCTCCTTTAACCAATCTGCTCCGGAACGCCCAGTTGCAAATACTAGTTGCCTAGATTGAAATGTTCCTTCATTTGTATCTATAGTAAAATGATCTTTCTGTTTCATAATATGTTGTACATCTATATGAAATTGTATATTTATTTTCGTAAGTAAAAATTCGTAGAGTTGCTGAAAAATTTCCTTTGAAAGGGTAGTACCAAGATGCCGTACTTCTGTTGTTAGCATTTGTAAACCACACGATTCAGCTCTCTTATTGAGATTTGGATTTTCTGTAGAATATTTTGAAACTGAATTTCCTCCGAACTGACATAGAATTTCATCTACTTCAGCCATAAGTTGTATAAAGCCCTCTTTACCAACTTTTTGCTCAAGTTCTCCACCAAATCCGTTTGTATAATTAAATTTCCCTTCAGATTTTCCTAAACCAGCAAATCCGAAATATTTATCACATGTAGTACAATTACACGCTTTTCCTTCGTCTAAAGGACAATGGCGAGCTCCTAGCGCTTTACCTTTATCAAGAATTAAAACTTTTTTGTTACTTTTAACTAGTGAATAAGCCAGAAAAATGCTACTTACTCCAGCGCCGATAATTGTAACATCATACATATTCTTTCACCTGCTAACGAATAGTTTGTTTTTTATTTTTTTAGTGTATAACAATTTTATGAAGGTAAGAAATAAATTTTATTAATAAAGGGGAGTTTTTGAACTTGATGCTTTTTTAATTTCTTAGAGTGATGAAGTAAATACAAGTGTCTTTATTTACAAGAAGAATTAGTTTTCAAAGACCACTATATCACATGATAAATAAATTCTTACATACAAAAAAACAGACCTTTTAAGTGAAGAGGTCTGTTAATGATTTTAAATGTTATTTAGCGAAGACGTGGTTACCAATTACTGCTACTGTTTGACGTGTCGTAATCCATTTGTCTGTTGATGTTTTCGGATTATAGAAATAAAGCCAATCAGAATGTATTCCATTTGTGGAGATAGCCTCTTCTACAGCCATTTTTGCTTCTGCGCTTGCAGGTTGATTAATTCTTCCATCTGTAACAGGAGTAAATGCATATCCGTATTTAATAGGTTCATAAATAACGCCTGTTATTGTATTTGGAAACCCATTTGCATTTACACGGTTTAGTATAACTTTCGCTACAGCCACTTTTCCTCTATATGATTCTCCACCTGCTTCAGCGGTAACTAAGCGTGCCATTAAGTCTTTTTCTTTTTCTGAAATGCTTGAGTTGATTTTCAAATGTTGTCCTGCATAGAGCTTGTTTCCGACTGTATTGTTAATTTGTTTTATAGATTGAACGGTAACATTGTAACGCTTTGCTATCGTTTCCAATGAATCTCCCGGTTGTACTTGATAAATAATTTGCTCAGAAATGTTCGCAGGTTTGGCGTTTTGGTGAACAGTGGTTTCATTTGAGTTGACGGAACCTGGAATATGTAACTGTTCGCCAATGAAAGTTTGATCGTTTCCTTTATGGTTAGCCTGTTTAATGGATTGTATTGAAACGTCGTATCGTTTACTAATGCCCCAAAGTGTATCATTCTTTTTTACTGTATGAATGGTAGAAGCCTCAGCTGTACTTTGACTACATACGAATGTAATTGCAGCCGCAGATAAAGGGATTATATGTTTTATTTTTAATAATTTCATTGTAAATCCTCCTAAGAAAAAATTAAGGTGAAGCTGTTAAGTACTGTAGTTCAAAATGTCTATATATAATATTTTAATGTAAGTATATTAGCACATATAAAATAAATAATCATTATAAGTTTCTTATTTATGTAGTGTAGAGTCCGAATATGAAATATTGCATATGAAAATCCGTTGAAGTTCATATTGCTGATTACTATAATCTATTTAGTAGAGGGGGGATATGTTATATAAATAAAATTATTATAGATTAATATAATGATTAAATATTATTAATAGGAGAAGTGATGTAATGAATATATTTAAAAGAATATTTGTTTCAGCTGTAATCATTTCAATGTTTTTAGGAATAGGAGGCACTGTCAATATTGTAAATGCTGATTCTATAGAACAGCAGAGTAAATTAGGAATAGACCAAGAAACAGATAAGCAAATCATTGTAAAATTCAATGCGGATTTGAAATTACCATATGAAGATGGTATTGAAAAACAAATACAATCTCAAACGAACGATAAAGTACTAGAAGATCTTTTGGTAGAATATCCAGATGTAACATTCATGCGTTTATTCACATCTGTAAGTCCAGAGGAAATAGAAGACCTTGAAGTGAAAGCGCCCAATAATGTATCTACAAGTTTATTAAACTACTATATTCTTCAAACTCAAAATGGTGAACAAGAGGAAGAACTAGTAGATAGGTTAAAGAAATCTTCTTTAATAGAAGATGTGTATATGAAGAAACAAGAAAAAATAACGCCACCAGAAGTGCAACCATCAAGTGTATCTCTTAATCCTAATAACAATCCTAGATTTAAACAACAAGGTTATTTAGAAGCAGCACCATACGGTATTAATGCGCCCTTCGCCTGGGAAGTTCAAGGCGGTAAAGGAAACGGTATAACTTTTGTTGATATGGAATATGGATGGTTATTAAATCATGAGGATTTAGTACATCAAAATATTGAATTAATGTCTGGAATAAATATAGATCAACATGTCGGTCATGGGACGTCTGTACTAGGAATTGTATCCTCTGAGGACAATGAAGTTGGGAATATTGGGATTGCGCCAAAAGCGAAAGCAAAGGTGATTTCTCAAATAAGAGATAACGGACAGTATAATACAGCTGATGCAATATTAAGTGCTGTAAATCAGTTAGAAGCTGGGGATGTTTTATTGTTAGAGGCACAAGCATCTTTCGATGGATATGGTGATAAATATTTACCTGTTGAAGTACAACCAGATATCTTTGATGCGATCCGTGCTGGTACAGATAAAGGTGTTGTCATTATAGAAGCTGGAGCAAATGGTTGGAATGATTTAGATCAATTTAAAGATAGAAATGGTAAACAAATTTTAAATCGTAATAGTAAAGATTTTAAAGATTCAGGTGCAATTATGGTAGGAGCGGGCTCTTCATCTCTCCCTCATGAGCGTATGTGGTTTTCGAATTATGGCAGCCGTATTGATGTGTATGGTTGGGGAGAAAACGTAGATACAACTACAGCAGAGCAAAGTCGAAGTGCTGTAAACCTGTATACATCTAGCTTTAGTGGCACGTCGAGTGCGTCGCCTATTATTGCCGGAGCAGCGACTTTAGTACAAAGCATTGCGAAAGAAAATTTAGGACAACCATATAGACCGAGTGAACTAAGAGCGATATTAAGCAACCAGAGCACAGGAACAAAATCTAAAGATCCATATGCAGATAAAATTGGTGTTTTACCAGATTTGAAGTCTATACTAGTTAACTTAGGGTATGGAAAAAGAAAACCAAACGGTGGGAATGAGTTACAAGTAACAGAAAATGAACCAAATAATGAACGTATACAGGCAAATAAAGTTAACTTTCATACACCGGTGAAAGGAACGTTACATAATAGTGATAGAGTAGATGTATTTACTTTCCAAATTGACTCTATGGAAAATATTAGCATATCCCTACTAAATGAACAAAATATCGGAATGACATGGGTACTTCATCATGAATCAGATTTAAATAACTATGTAGCATATGGTGAAAATGAAGGAAATGTAGTGAAAGGAACTTATAATGCAAAGCCAGGTAAATATTATTTATACGTCTATAAGTATGAGAATAAAGATGGTTCATATGTATTGAATATAAAGTAAACGAAAGGAGCTTCAGATGAAGTTCCTTTAAATTTTTCTAATTCAGGATATATGAATGTTTTTTAACTTTATTTCTATGCAATATTTCATACTTATGAAATGATATTTATTTTTTACTCACTAGATTATATTATATTCAATAAGTTTGATATAAAACAAAAAAAGGAGGAATAATAATGAGCAGTAAGAAATTTATTTTGAAATTATTCATATGTAGTACGATATTTATCACATTTGTATTTGCTTTACATGAGAAGAGGGTCGTTGCGGCTAGCTCTGTTAATGAGCTTGAAAATTGGTCAAAATGGATGCAACCTATACCTGATAATATCCCGTTAGCACGAATTTCAATTCCAGGAACACATGATAGTGGAACGTTTAAGTTGCAAAATCCGATTAAGCAAGTATGGGGAATGACGCAAGAATATGATTTTCGTTACCAAATGGATCATGGAGCTAGAATTTTTGATATAAGAGGACGTTTAACAGATGATAATACGATAGTTCTTCATCATGGGCCATTATATCTTTATGTAACCCTACACGAATTCATAAACGAAGCGAAACAATTTTTAAAAGATAATCCGAGTGAAACAATTATTATGTCTTTAAAAAAAGAGTATGAGGATATGAAAGGAGCAGAAGGTTCCTTTAGTAATACGTTTGAAAAAAATTATTTTGTTGATCCTATCTTTTTAAAAACAGAAGGAAATATAAAACTTGGAGATGCTCGTGGGAAAATTGTACTACTAAAAAGATATGGCAGTAGTAATGAATCTGGAGGATATAATAATTTTTATTGGCCAGATAATGAGACGTTTACGACAACTGTAAATCAAAACGTAAATGTAACGGTACAAGATAAATATAAAGTGGGTTATGATGAGAAAGTAAAATCTATTAAAGATACGATCAATGAAACGATGAATAATAGTGAGGATTTACATCATCTATATATTAATTTTGCAAGCTTGTCTTCTGGTGGTACAGCATGGAATAGTCCATATTACTACGCCTCTTACATAAATCCTGAAATTGCAAACTATATAAAACAAAAGAGTCCTACAAGAGTAGGTTGGATCATTCAAGATTATATAAATGAAAAGTGGTCACCATTACTGTATCAAGAAGTTATAAGAGCGAATGAGTCACTTATAAAAGAATAAAGATGATGAGAGTAAGAAGCGATAAAATACGGCGCTTCTTATTAAAAATACAGTTTGTCTTGTAAACGGGACAATTTTCGAATTATCTCAATCGATGTTTCATTATGAAAAGGCCAAACTTTTAAATCGGATCAATTTTAAGTGAAAAATGAATGTAATTAACTTTACGAAAAAGCAACTGATTATAAGTGATCAGTTGCTTTTTATTTTTAAAGTGGATGAGCAAAAAAACATGAAAGTGGTTGGTCCGTTTTTGGCAAACATCCATTATGATAAGAGAAGAAAGGTAGTATGTTATTAACATTTTAAAGAGGAAATTCTTTATTAAAATAGATTGTCTTTAGAGAGGTGAAAATACAATGATTTTTGCAATTTCACTAGTCGTTATTATTGTAGTTGGATCGCTGTTTGGGACCGTGCTAGTTGCGCGAAATGTGGAGGAGAATTACGGCAAGTCCACAAAGAGAAATGTGAAAAATTTATCTGCAATCTATATTCTCCTTCTTTTTGTTCTACTGCTAGGGGTAACATGGTATGCGGTAATAATTTGATAGTTTGTAACAGAACTAAAGCGAGAGTATGAAGCTGGAATTTCAGAAGCTATCGAGTAATCAGAAACGGGGCTATTTTAATATATCCATTTTAGGATGAGACAATGTGACTAATTAATACTATTTTTACGGTAAATACTGTTAGTAATAAATTGAGGGTAGTTAGCTTTGAAAGGAGGCAACTATATGGAATGGAAACCAAATCGTGCAGATAAGACGCCTGTATATAAACAAATAGCGGATTATATTGAAAGAGGTATTTCTTCAGGTGAGTTTCCTTCTGACAGTAAGTTACCTTCTGAGCGCATGTTAGCAAAAGAATTACAGGTGAATAGGAGTACGATAGTAGCTGCATATGAAGAATTAAAATCACTTGGAGTAGTAGAACGGCAAAAAGGAAGCGGAACACGGGTGAATACAGACATATGGGGTGTTTCACATAAACGAATACCGAACTGGGGTAGGTACGTTGAGGATGGATCATTCTTACCTAACGTACCACTCGTTCAACAAATTAGAACGGAAACACAAAAAGAAGACTTAATTAATTTAGCGAGTGGTGAATTGTCACCAGAATTAATTCCGAGTGATAGATTCCGAACAATTTTGTCGGAGAAAACATTTATGGAAAACCTCGGTTATGACCATCCACTTGGAAATGAAATGTTGAGAAAAACAATTGCGGCACATGTTCAGCAATATAAACAAATTGAATCAGATTCGAATTCTATCCTTATTACATCAGGCGCACAACAGGCACTTAATCTTATCGTTCAATGCTTATTAAAACCTGGTGATGCGATTGCAATTGAGGACCCTTCGTATTGTTTCTCATTGCCGATGTTTAAATCTGCTGGTTTAAAAATATTTCATTTACCTGTTGATCAGCATGGAATGAATCCAGATGACCTAATTGATTTGCATAAAAAGCATCGTATTCGCATGGTATTTTTAAATCCAGATTATCAAAATCCAACGGGAACTGTGCTGTCATTAGCAAGACGTAAAAAGATTTTAGAACTGTCTTCTGAATTTGGTATACCGATTGTAGAAGATGATCCGTATAGTTTAACGTCCTTTAATGGAGAAGTGAATCCAACATTAAAATCAATGGATCAAAACGGGAATGTTCTTTATGTAAGTTCATTATCAAAAATTGTTGCATCGGGATTACGTATTGGCTGGGTAATTGGTCCTACGCGTGTAATAGAACGTTTAGCGGATGCGAAGCAGCAAGTTGATTTTGGGCACAGTGTATTTACGCAGTGGGTGGCAAATCAATTTTTAGAATCAGACGATTTTCATGCGCATATTACAATGCTTCGTAGACAATTGAAAGAAAGAAGAGATGTATTAATTAGAAAGCTTGAAGAAATATTAGGAGACCAGGTTGAATTTTTTGTTCCAGAGGGTGGAATACATTTATGGTGCAAAGTGCAAGGAACGTTTGATGAGTATCATTTATTAGGTGAATCTATACGAAATGGTGTAGCGTTTGTCCCGGGTAGTGTTTTAGGTACTAAAAGTGAATATATTCGTTTTACTTTTGGGAGAGTAAATGCCGAACAAATTCAGCTGGGAATGACGAGGTTTGCTGAAACGTTAAATGAGATTTCATAATAGTGATACGTAATATTGAAATGAGGGAAAGAAATGAAGTACGTGATGCTTTTACTTCAAGTAGGCGTGCTGTATGTATTTAGTTTAGTTGGTACGTGGATTCAAGGAGTATTCCATTTATCAATGCCAGGAAGTTTAATAGGAATGTTAATGCTTTTTCTACTCCTTTCTATTCGTATTTTACCATTAAAGTGGTTTGAGGAAGGTGCGGAAAAGTTAATCGTATTTTTACCGTTATTTTTAATCCCTTCGACAACAGGACTGATGAAATACGGGTCTTTTCTTTTTAGTAAGGGAAGTAGTATATTCCTTTTAGTAGTTGCAAGTACGGTAGTAACTTTGATTGTTTCAGGGTATATAAGTCAATTAGTAGTAACATCCAAAAAATAAAATCGACAAGGTGCAAGATGCAAATGGTCTTAATTATTATTACAGTAGTAATTTATTTATTGGCGACAAAGTTATATAAAAAATTTACGTTTCCATTCACGTTACCGGTGTTAACAGTTACTACAATTATGATTTGTTTATTTTTGATTTTTGGTATTTCTCATCATGAGTATAGGGGAAATGGGGGAGACATTCTTTCAAGCTTATTGAGTCCTGCAATCGTAGCGTTAGCGATACCACTATTTAAAGAGCGAAAGATACTGATGAAAAACTTTTTATCGATACTAATCGGCGTAGTGACAGGTATACTGGCTTTAACGACTATGAATGTAGTGATTGGTGGAATGTTACATATAGATAAGGAACTTATACTAGCCACCCTACCACAATTAGCAACGATGCCTATTGCTATTTCAATAGCGGAGCAAATTGGTGGCATTCCATCTATGACTGCTAGTTTTGTAGTTGTTGCGGGAATAACAGGTGCTATGATTGGACCAACAGTACTTAAGTTGTTCCGTATAACAAGTACGATTGGAAAAGGCGTGGGAATGGGCTGCGCATCACATATTATCGGGGTAAGTCGTCTCGTGAAGGAAGGCGAGAGAGAAGCGACAATCGGTTCGGTGACGATGATTGTTACGGGAATACTTATTAGTATATTCATACCGTTTGGAACGAAATTTATATTTTGACATGTAATGGAGATGATGAAAATGACAACATGGTTTATAGTTACATTATTTGTTTTTGGAGCTATTAAAGTATTAGTTTCTAGTATGCCGACTTCTGTTGTAGAATCAATTATTAGTAAATTTGAATTGCATCAAAAACTTGAGGAAGAGAATACCTCTATATCGATAGATGGAAAAAATATAGAGGGAGAAACGAAACTACAAGTTATTCATGAATTTAATGAGGCTTTATTTTTAGATAAGCATTATTTTCCGCCGCACGGGGAAGGAACACCAATCGTGATTAAAACGAAGAAAGGGAATAAAGAGATTAGCTTTTCTTTATATAGCCATGAAGAACATATTGATGTAATAAAGCAATATAAAAAGAAAATTGTTGCCTATCGTTTACGTTCAAAAAGTCTTCAAACTCTTGCACCATTAGTAATAACCGAAGAGTATGCTTAAGAAGAGATCTATAAGGATTTTTCAGACTGTAGACAAACTATTTTTTAAGAGTGCAGATGCTAAAAATAGTTTGTCTCTTACTTTATAGTGAATTTATCCAATGAGATATATACGTAGTGTTTTCTATGCTACAATTTACTATAAGTGAGGAAGGAAGGTGTCTTATGAGAATATCCGTTTATGTTGCAAGTGCATTTAGCAAGGATCATAAAGGCGGAAATAAAGCAGGAGTGGTATTTACTGAGAATAATACATTGACCACAACTCAAAAAATGGCAATAGCTAAACAACTGGGCTATGCGGAAACCGCATTTATATCAGAATCTGAAATTGCTGATTATAAATTTGAGTATTTTACACCAAAAGAAGAAGTTGATTTATGTGGTCACGCTACAATTGGCTCTTTCGTGATACTGATGCATTTAAATAAACTTTGCCAGAATCGCTATACGATTGAAACGAACAGCGGTGTTCTTACTATTACCATAAAAGATGACATCATATTTATGGAACAAAACAAACCGATATTCTATGATGTTGTATCTCCAAACGAGTTCATCGACTGTTTTGACATGAAAGCTATAGACGATAAATATCCAATTCAAATTGTCTCCACAGGCTTAAAAGATATTTTAATTCCTATAAAAAGCGAAACACGATTACATACACTGCAACCTAATTTTGAAAAAATTAAAGAAATTAGCAAGTATTATAATGTTGTCGGAATGCATCTATATACTTGTAATGACAATCGAATTATATGCAGAAATTTTGCTCCACTATACGACATCAATGAAGAAGCAGCGACTGGAACTTCAAACGGTGCATTAGCTTGCTACCTTTATGAACAGCACAACTTGCAAAAAGAAGTCTATGTATTTGAACAAGGTTATTCTTTACACTCGCCTTCTGAAATATTAGTTAAATTAGCAACCAATAGCAACAATAAAGTAGAAAAAGTTTATGTTGGCGGCAAAGGCTATTACTGTGAAACTAAGTATTTAAATGTAGAAAATATTGATTGAAAATAAAGAGATCTATAAGGATCTCTTTATTTTTGTATGAAATCATATACTTTCCAAATAAAAGAAAAGAAAATCATATAGCCAAATAAAGAATATGTATGATTCCAATCTAAGCTATGAATAAAGAAACCGAATCTTTCAGCAATCTGTTCAAAAATGCTAGCACAAATACCGATTGAAATAATAAAAAGAATTCTAGAAACTGTAGATAATCTTTTTGAAATTTGTATAAAAATCGTTGTTAAAATCGGTAGTACAAAGAGAGTAAAGCCGATGTTAACTGAAAATATGGAGGGAAAGGGTCTAACCGGAAAGGAATATAATTGTTTTGCAACAAAAAATGCATCTAAGTAAGTTCCGATAATAGAAGAGAGTAAGATTGTAATGACTAATGCGAAAAGGTTATTCGTCTTCTCGAAGGAGAACATTTTTCTTTGCAAGAATGGCAAGTTCAATTTTTTCGAGTGTTTTACAGTAGTCTTCTGTAATTTGTCCATTTATATTTTCCTCCTTATCCACTAAGTAATTTACGACTTGCCAGTCCGTAAACCAATCTTCACTGTCAACTTCTTCATGCTCTATATCTCGCCATGCGTAGATGAGTGCAGGACTGTATATACGATAAGCGCCATTACGCAACTGGCATTTCTTTATTCGGCGTTTATAAAACTCACGAGAAAAAGATTCATTCACACTTGAAAATAAATGAGGCCAGTAATCTTTCCTTGAGCCTGTATGAGGATGGTGTTGGGCCCAGCTTATTACTTGAGATAAAACATGTGTATCCCGAAATAATAATGAATACAACCTTTTTCCAATTAAGATCCGTTCGTGTAAGGAAGTGAAATGTTTCATTGTATCACCAAATAGTAATACGTTTTGTTTCTTATCATTTGCGTAGAATGGGAACAGGATATGATTAAACTGAAAGAAATCAAATAGTTTAAATCCAATACTATTTAGTACAGTCTTTTTAAAGTGTACATTTTGAATCACTCTTTTTTCTAAGTAGTTTTGTTCATTAATAATAGTTGCAATTGCTAATGTTTTTTTGTTACCTGTTTTCCAAAAATCGTTCCACATCGTTTCCATAAATGTAGAAACATTTAGGTGAGGGAGAAGGTGAAATAGCTTTTGTGCTCTTTTTACACTTTGTTCATAAAGCAGAAATTGAGGATAGACATCTTGAAAAATAAGCCAATTTCCTCTTTCTAAAAAAGAAAAAAATGTGATTTGCTCTTTCTCTGATAAAATTTTCGTATATAAATCTCCCCTTAAATCAGTCATATTCCAACCGCCGTTACGTGATACCATATGCCCAAGTAGTGCCCAATGTATTTCCGGATATTGAACGTAAAATTGGTAGTATGCACGTGTTCTTGTGACATTATTTTTATTTAGCTGTTCTGTCTGCATTTTTATGTTGTTGATGATGATTTGCTCTTCTTTCGTTAATTTATACATCGTGCCAGAATGAGTGAGTTTACTTTTTTGTTTCAATTCATTTTTCACATCAAATAGGGAGAGAGGCAGTGCCTTGGAAGGTCCGTTATATGTATGATTTGAATTGCTTCGGTACATTCCGTTACCTCCCTTTTCCATAAATTTAAACATGACTATTGGCTATGAATCATTCTATTTATTTTATTACGAGTATAAGAAATAAATGAGCGCTGTTTATTACAAGGAATTTATCATACAAACAGTATAAAAAATCTTACTGTTGTGAGGTGAAATGAAAAACAGAAACTATTTTTAATAGTTTCTGTTTTTTTATTTTGTCAATTAAATGTAACAAACGACGATTATGATTTGAATCAATTGAAAATAATTCAATAAATGTTAATTGAAATGCTTGGTAGGAGGAAAAGGAATGCTAAATAAAATAATTTTAATCACTGGTGGCACAGGTTCGTGGGGACATGAGCTTATAAAGCAACTATTAGAAAAATCACCGAAAGAAATTAGGGTTTTTTCAAGAAATGAAACGGTTCAGTTTGAAATGCAGCAACAGTTTATAAATGATGATAGATTAAAATTTATTATTGGAGATATTCGTGACAAGGATCAATTAGTTTATGCATGCCAAGGTGTACATTATGTATTCCATCTTGCAGCTTTAAAACATGTTCCAGTATGTGAGTATTATCCTTATGAAGCTATAAAAACTAATATACATGGTACGCAAAATGTAATCGAAGCATCTTTACAGATGCAAGTTGAGAAAGTTATATATGTTTCAACGGATAAAGCAGCCGATCCATCAAATACGTATGGGATGACAAAAGCAATTGGTGAAAAGTTGATGGTTCATGCGAATGTACAAACGAAGAAAACAAAATTTATTTGTGTTCGTGGTGGAAATGTTTTAGGGACGAGTGGAAGTGTGGTACCGCTTTTTAAAAAACAAATTAAAAAATCTTCACAAGTAGGGATTACCGATGCGAATATGACTAGATTTTTCTTATCAATTGAAGATGCTGTTGGATTGTTATTTAAAGCCGTATATCAAGGCAGAGGCGGAGAGATCTTTGTTATGAAAATGCCGGCATGTAAAATAACAGATTTAGCAGAAGTGTTAATTGAAGATTCGAAAAAAGAAAATGTGAAGTTAAAAGAGGTAGGGATCAGGCCGGGTGAAAAATTAAGTGAAATGCTTTTATCTGAGGTAGAGAGTAAAACGAGTATAAGTTTTGATCAAAATTATTTTGTGGTACTACCTACTATTCCTATAGAAGGGCTTCAAGAATATTATGCTAGTTTTCCGCTTGTGGATGTGAAGAGTTTTAGTTCACAACAAGACTTACTTGCAAAACATGAAGTGAAACAAATGCTATTAAAAGGAGGATTTTTACGATGAAAAAAAATGCGAGCCTTTTAATAACTGGTGCAAATGGTTTTACAGGACACCATGCTTGCCAATATTTTTTAGAACAGGGCTTTCATGTAATTCCTATGTTTCAAAATCGTACACATAGAGAAAAAAATGAAAATGGTATTACTTGTAATTTAACGAATAAGAGCGAAGTAATGAAGGTAATGAAACAAATAAAGCCAGATTATGTATTACATTTAGCCGGTAGGAATTCAGTCATAGAGTCTTGGACAGCTGCTCTTGAATATGTAGAAATTAATGCAATAGGGACGTTATATTTATTAGAAGCAATTAAGCAAGAAGCCTCGCATTGTAGAACATTAGTTATAGGATCTGCTTTGCAAGCAGATAGTATAAACGAAATAAAAATTTCAAATCCATATAGTTTAAGTAAAACGATGCAAGTCATTATTGCAGAGGCTTGGGGCGAATTAATGGGTTCAAATATTATCATTGCAAAGCCCTCAAACTTAATTGGTCCAGGAGTATCAAATGGCATTTGTTCGATTCTCGCAAAAAAAATGATAGATATAGAATCAGGTAGAAGTAAAGCCATTATTGAAGTAAACAGTTTGAAAGATAGTAGGGATTTTCTAGATGTACGTGATGCGGTTAAAGCGTATCATGTGTTATTACGAGATGGAATAAATGGAAAACAGTATAATATCGGATCAGGAGTGAAACGATCTTTATTAGAGGTACTAGAACAATATAAAGAATTAACTCAGCTGAATTTTTTCATAGAGGAAACAGAAAAAAGTGGCAGTGATTCAAATGATAGTTTAGTAATAGAGGAAATAAAAAGGTTAGGTTGGATCCCAGAAATTCAATTCCATCAATCATTAAAAGATGTACTTGAGTATGCGAAGTGTAGTGACATCTGCATGCAATGAAAAACAAAAAGGGTGTAAGAAATATATGAATGGCTATGAAACAATAAATAATCAAAATACACTATTTCTTTTAATTGTTGATACGCTGGACTGGAAGAATGAAGAAGAGCATGCTTTGCGTATCTATGAGGCGATAAATAAATGTCGAGCCTATGTGGAAGGGAAAAAGGGTGATCGGAAAAATCCAGTAATAGATGCAGGAACTAGGCCTGTAATCCGAGTTTTTGCTCAGTATGAATGTAGTGAGTATGGAAATGATTTTTATGACCTCATGAAAGATTTTTTGCAAGATATAGGATTTGAGTTAAAGGTTTATATAAATAATGCTAAGGTTACTTACATGTAATAGATTAGTATAAAATAAGATTTTTTAATCATAAAGGTGGATATAAATTATGAATAAAAAGATTCTCTTTACTGGGGGCGGTACAGCCGGACACGTAATGATTAATATAGTATTGATTCCTAAATTTATGGAAAAAGGATGGGGAGTTGAGTATATTGGATCTCAAAATGGAATTGAAAAACTATTAGTTCAAAATGTTAAATACAATATTGTTTCAACAGGGAAGCTTAGGAGATATTGGGATTTGGAGAACTTTAAAGATCCTTTTAAAATAATAAAAGGTTGCATTCAAAGCTATAAATTAATGAAACGAATAAAACCAGATGTTATTTTTTCGGCAGGAGGATTTGTTTCTGTTCCTGTAGTAATAGGAGCATGGATGAATAAAGTACCCGTAATAATACGTGAACCAGATAGTACGTTAGGATTAGCAAATAAAATAGCATTACCTTTTACTACAAAACTATGTACAACATTTCCTCAGACAGGAGAAAATGTAAGTAATGAGAAGAAGGTTTATGTAGGACCAGTTGTAAGGGAAGAAATTGAGAGAGGCAACGTATTGCGGGGAAGAAGCTATTGTAAATTTAAGCAAGATAAACCGGTATTGTTAATTATGGGTGGGAGTCAAGGCGCTCAATGGATAAATGATATGGTAAGAAAAAGTTTGGAAACATTGTTATTAAATTTTAATATTGTTCATATGTGCGGTAAAGGGAAGGTAGATTCATCTGTTGGCATGGAAGGTTATATGCAATTCGAATATATAGGGGAAGAATTGCCGCACATACTAAATATGGCGAGTGTTGTAGTTTCCAGAGCGGGTTCTACTGCTATTTCTGAATTGTTATTTTTGAAGAAACCGATGTTGCTTATCCCGTTAACTAACAGTTCCAGTAGGGGAGATCAAGTTTTAAATGCTGAATATTTTTCTCGGCAAGGATATGCGGAAGTTATACTCCAAGACAGAGTAAGTACGAATACATTTATACATGCAGTAAATAAGTTGTATACAAATAAGGAGAGATATATTCAAAACATGAATGGATATAAGAAAACTAATAATGAGGGGATTCATCAATTAATAGATATAATAAATGAAGTAGTGAAGTAATAGAAATGTAAATAAAAAACAAAAGGAAAGAAGATCTCTTCTTTCCTTTTTGCTATAGTTGTTCAAATTCATTATTACTTATAACAATTAGCCATGTACTATGGGTGAATCCCGATTTCTAATAGTTCAGTAAATGCATGCGTATGGATAGGTTTACTATAATAGTACCCTTGAATAAACCGACATTTATTTTTTTGAAGGAAACTCACATGTTCTTTCGTTTCTACACCTTCCGCGATAACTGACATTCCTAATGTATTTGCTAATGTGATGATTGTTTTAATAATTTCCATTCCATCGTCACATGTTTCAGACATTGTAATAAATTCTCGTGGGATTTTTAACGTATCGATTGGATATAAAGGTAAGTAAGCTAGCGAAGAATAGCCTGTACCAAAGTCATCGATTGAAATATGAATCCCTAAACTTTTTAGTGTACGTAGTTTTATTAATGTTTCTCGCTCATCCATCATTGCAATTCGCTCTGTTAATTCAAGATCGAGAGAACTTGCTGGTAAACCAGTATTTGTTAATGTAGCAGAAATAGACTTTACAAAATCTTCTTGTTCAAATTCTTTAGCAGATAAATTTACACCTATTTTCAAATGTGAATATCCGCTTGTGTGCCAACGTTTCATTTGTTCACAAGCTTGTTGTAGTGTCCATTTTCCTATTGGAATGATTTGTAGCGTTTCTTCTGCAATCGGAATAAACTCGTATGGAGAAATAACACCTAATTCAGGATGATTCCACCTAATTAAAGCTTCAGCACCGATAATTTTGTTAGATTTGCTATCAACTTGAGGTTGATATAAAAGGAACAATTCTTCATTTTGAATTGCATTTGGTAAATCTTTTTCTAATCGTAATCGTCTTTCAATTTTTTTGGCAATTACATCATCATAAATAGAGACAGAATTAAGTTCTTTTGCTTTCGCATCATACATTGCAACATTAGCGTTTTTCAGAAGTGTAGCGGTATCGATTCCAGAATGTGGATAAATAGCGATGCCGATACTTATTGATAGAGTTAATGTATGTTCATATATGACAAACGATTTTTCCATGCATTTAAATAACTGGTTGCATAACTGGAATAAGGAATCTTCGTCAGTATAGTTTTCAATTAAGATTGTAAATTCATCGCCACCGATTCTTGATAGATGAGTATGTGATGGAAGACAGGATTGGAATCGCTTCGCTACTTCTTCTAATATGTAGTCTCCTGCCGAATGTCCAAGTGTATCGTTAACTGCTTTAAAGCGATCTAAGTCCAAATATAATAATGCAAACTCGCTTTCTGTCGTTTTAGCATTTTTTATAATTCTTTTTAATTTCTTATGAAAAAAGGCACGGTTCCCAATTTTCGTTACAGTATCATGGAATGCTAAATATTTTATTTCTTCTTGCTGTTTTTTTAGCGCAGTAATATCTTTCATCATAATATAGCTTCCTGAAATTTGCCCGTCTATCATAATAGGGACGATGGTAACGTATAAAGAATAAGTAAATCCATCTTTATATTGAGAACTAAGTTGTAAGGATGCTGATTCTTGTTGTTTCACTTTTTCTAATGCAGATGCTAGTTTATATTTGTCTTCATCTAAAATAATCGAAAAACAAGTTTCACCAAGTAACTCATCCGTTGGTGCACCGAGTAGTATACTTCCAGCTTTATTTACATTTAAGAATACGCCATTTAAATCAATTGTAAAAATAGGGTCAGGATGATATTCATATAATGATTTGAATTTTTGTTGCTTTTGAGATAGAGCCTCTGATTTATGAACTAAATCTGAAGTTCGTAATCTAACTTTTTCTTCCAATTGGGCATTGAATACTTGTAAACGTTTGGTTAGAGAATTGTTTTGCATACGTACAATAGAATGACGAATGAGTACGAAAATAAAAGCAATACAATTTCCCGTAATGAGAATGGAAGATGCTGTTTGTTCTTTTAACGTAAACCCGATTAGTATTGCAACAGCAAGATAGGGAAATACAACTAAAGCCTTTTTTCCTATTATAGGGTTAACAATGAAATAATTTTTATGGCTATTATGATCTTCTGAAATAGATCCAGCTATTGCAATAAGTAATATAGGTATTCTATATAAAAGACGTAATAATGTTATCGTTTCAGTTGATAAATGGTTATGTAAGTAAAAATAAATATAGTTAAAAGTTGCAGAACTTATTAATACAAAAATAAAGATATAAATTTTCCGTTTAGAATTAAAAATTGTTGGACGGAAAAAGAGACTAACACCTAGTAGAAGAAATAATAAATCTGCAATTGGATATAGAAATGAAAGGAAAACATCTCCTAGTGAAAGAGAGAATATATTTAAATTTGGTTGATTAAATAAATACCATTCCAATGTGAATATGGAAGTAAGTACTATGCATATATCACAAATAAAGAACGATTTTTCCCATTTATCGCATTCTTTTAGGATTTTATAGCAGAAAGCGATAAGACAGAAGAGTAGAAAAAGCATATAAAACACATCAGAAATAGTAAAACGATGTATTGGAATTTTGAAGAAGCTCTCTTGATATGTATATACTATTTTTCCTAACAAAAAACTACCAATTGCTATCGTGATACATATCCAAAACGGATTTGAACTAACTTTTTTAGAATATATAGAATAAATGAGTGATACAAATGTAATGGCTTCAACAATAAGGGAAGCGAAGCGTACATCCGAATTTGAAAAATGAGTGGGGAACAGATAGAAAAACATAAAATAGATTGAATAACACATTAATGTTCCAATTAATATACATAGCTGTAAATTTTTATTTAATTTCAATAAAATCACCTTCTTTAATTATGCACTATATTCGTAATATCTATACATAATAATATTATTTAAGAATTGTATCAGATTTCCTTATAAAAATCATGTTTATAAGGAAGTTTTGAAAAGTGTAATTGCTCTAAAAAATGAAAAATATTGCATTTGATAGTATATACTGTATAAAGATTTTAAATAGAAATTGTATATTTAGTCATCTTTTGAATTGTAAAGGTTTTTTAGTGATTTGAAAGTAGAGATGCAAAATTGCATATAAAATGATAAAGGCTTTTTTGAATTTTAATTTTTGACTGATAGAGGTTATTTTAAGTAAGACCTTTGTATGTATTTATTCTTATACTAATGAGTGATTTCAAAAATGTGTTACGTATGTACAATAATACGTAACACATTTTTGAAATTTTTAGTATGGGAGGAAAATCATGAAAAATTTGGTGAAGTTTCGAATTGCACGTCCGACGAATAAGTTTGAAGAGGTTATAGCATTCTATGAAAAAGGATTAGGCTTAAAACGTATAGGTGAATTTTACGATCATGAAGGTTATGATGGGGTCATGTTTGGGCTCCCAGATGAAGAGTATCATTTAGAATTTACAAGACATATTGATGGGAGTCCTTGTCCAGCTCCGACAAAAGATAATTTACTTGTATTTTATATGAGTGAAGATAGTGAAATGAAGAAGGTGAGTAAAAGGCTGCATACATTGGGATACGATGAAGTGGAACCAGAAAATCCATATTGGAAAGATAAGGGGATAACGATTGAGGACCCAGATGGTTGGAGAATTGTGTTGATGAAAATAGAAGAACAAGGTTTCAAATTATGATAGGGTAAAATTAAATTAGCTTCCTTCTATGTAATAAGAATAGGAGGAAGCTTTTTGGTTTTTGTAAACTGAAAATTCATATTTGACAATTAATTAAAGAGGGATGTACATTGAGAACATGTATTCTTATAAGTTTGCTAGTGTTTCTATTCAAAAGGAATGTATAAATAGGGAGGACTTTTTATGTTATTTCGAATTAAAGATGCAGAAATATACTATGAAATCGTTGGAGAAGGAAAACCAGTCATTATCATACATGGCTGTGCGCCCGATCATAGGTTAATGATGAAATGTATGGAATCAGTATTTCAAAAATATGAAGGTTATAAGCGAATATATATTGATTTACCTGGAATGGGAAAGTCGAACGCTCCAGATTGGATAAATAGTTCAGATCATATATTAGAAGTGTTAACTATGTTTATTGAAGAAATCATTCCAAAGAAAGATTTTTTACTAGTAGGAGAGTCTTTCGGTGGATATTTAGCTAGAGGGATACTTTCAAAAATGTTTGAGAGAGTCAATGGACTATTATTAATATGTCCTGTGGTTGTTGCGATGCAAAAAGAAAGATGTTTACCGGATAAACAGATAATTGTACAAGATAAGGAGTTTTTAAATACGTTAACTTCTACCGAAAGAGAAGAATTTAGCGAGTTAGCAGTAGTAGCAAATGAATATACATATAAGCGATTTCAAGAGGAAATTAAGCCAGGACTAGATATTGCTAATTATGAATTTATTGAAAGGTTGCAAAAGAATTACTCTCTTACTATGGATTTTCACCGTAAGAAATATGAGAAACCAGTTCTTTTATTAGCCGGAAGACAAGATATATCGGTAGGTTATCAAGATATTATAGAAATTATTGATGATTACCCAAGAGCGACATTAGCGGTGTTAGATATGGCAGGGCATAATTTGCAAATTGAACAGCCTGAATTATTTGAGAGTTTAGTAGGAGAATGGATTAGACGAACAAATCAGCAAAGTTTATAAAAAACGAATGAATATTTTTAAGGAGGAAGTATGAATACATATATTTATATGGTTAGGCATGGTGAATCACCAAAATTAGAAGGGAGTGAAAGAACACGTGGATTAACTGAAAAGGGAAGTTTAGACGCTCATAGAGTAACGGACATATTAAAAGCAGAGGCAATTGATACTTTTATTTCAAGTCCGTATAAAAGGGCTGTGTTAACGATAGAAAAAGCAGCCAATTTCTATGAAAAAGAAGTATTAATATATGAAAATCTCAAAGAGTGTATGTTTTTAAGTGAGGATCAGGTTATATCAGATAAAGAAGTGTATCCACTTGTAAAGAAGATGTTCTCTAATCCGGATTTTGCACCAACGGAAGGAGAGTCATATACGGATTGCCAGAGAAGAGTAGTGAAAGTATTAAGAGAAATCTTAATGGATTTTCAAGGACAAAAAATTGTAATTGGTACACATGGGCTTGTCATGACATTAATGATGAACTATTTTGATGAACAATATGATTTTGAATTTTTAATGAATACGTCAAAACCAGATATATATAAGATGGAATTTAATGAAGAACAATTAATGAATGTAGAGAGATTATGGAAAGCGGAATAAAGTTGGTTGTATGGATTTTGTTGTAAAAGTTACTTTTATAGCAAAATCTTTTTTATTTCAATAGAAAGCATTTTTATCAACTATTTTTAGAATGTTAAATCAATAAGTAATTATTCAGTTTCTGAATAATATAATTAAAAGTTGGTTTAAGCAAACAATTTTAAATGTGACAAAACTCCAAACGTTGGATTTATATTCAATAGGAGAAAAAGATGTAGAAGTTTGTCTTACTGTCCTCGTTTACTTTTTATTTCATTACATATAGGCTTTGTGGTGTAAGGGAGGACATCACCTTTACGCAAAATCTATAAGGAGGTCATTGTAATGAAACAAATTAAAAAGTTTGCGGGAGTTGCTTTAGCGGGGACGATTGGATTAAGTGGACTACTGTTTTTAGAACCAAGTATAAGCGCTGCGGAATCACAGCAAGTGAAAGAGGAGAATTTCAATGCAATTGATGTATCGATGAATCTAAATGAATTATATGTATTAAGTGGCAGAAGCATTGATATTCTTTCTGGAGATAAAGAAGCAATTCAGCTAAATAAATACACAATTCGTTTTAGTAAACCCGGGAAGTACGTTATTAGGGTAAATGGTTGTATTTATAACGATGTATATACTTTTATTGTGAATGGTTAGTATATCTTCTTAAATTATGGAATAAAAAAGAAACACCCTATTTGCGGTGAGAATCGTAAATAGGGTGAATTTATTTGTATTAAATTGTACTTTAAACATGTTCACTAATTTTCTTTTTGTTATGTAGAGTATGTAAAAGTGTTTGAAATACCTTAAATGATTGCTGAAAGATTGGACTTTGAATAAAGGTATACAGAAAAGTTACGATAAAAACAGGACCCCCTAGCATAAATCCAATAACTAGTACAATGCATTCTACAATGATTCGAGCACGGCTAATAGATAGACCTGTTTTGTCGGAAATAGTAAGCATGAATCCATCACGAGGTCCAGCACCAATTCCAGCCGCAACATACATACCTCCACCGATACCTGTAATGGCAATACCAGAAAATAAAATGAGTAAGTTTATCCATAAATAATCACTAGCGTTTGGAAGAATATTTGATTGTAAGAAAAAGTCCATAATGGGACCGATAAGTAGTGCATTTAAAAATGTTCCCACATTTATATATTTTCGATCTACTAGTAAAGAAATGAGAACGAGACATAACCCACATATGACACTCCACGTACCAATCGTCCATCCAAACCTTTGGTAGAGAGCCATATTTAAAACTTCCCAAGGATGTAAACCGAGAAATTTTACTTTGACTGCAAGAGCATTTCCAAGCCCAAAGAAGATTAACCCTAAGAAAAAAAGAAAATAGCGAAAGAGAGTTAGCCTCATTTTTAAAACCTCCCATATTGTATAATTATGTATATTACATGTAAGGGTTTTAATGTGCAAATTTTACGACTTTTCAGCCGGTATTTAAAATAGCTAAAATACAAATGAAATATATGTATTCACAGTCAAAAAAGTTAAAATATTTCGTCTCAAGGATTATAATAGAGAAAGAAGTATAAAAGGGAGTGAATGAATTTGAAACAAGAACTTATTGAAAGATTTACGAGATATGTAAAGATTGATACGCAATCAAATGAAGACAGTCATACAGTGCCAACAACACCAGGACAAATTGAGTTTGGTAAGTTATTAGTTGAAGAGTTAAAAGAAATTGGGTTAACAGAAGTAACGATGGACGATAACGGATATGTAATGGCAACACTTCCGGCTAATACGGATAAGGATGTTCCTGTAATCGGCTTTTTAGCACATTTAGATACAGCAACAGACTTTACTGGAAAAAATGTAAAACCACAAATTCATGAAAACTTTGACGGGAACGCAATTACATTAAATGAAGAGCTTAATGTTGTATTAACGCCAGAACAGTTCCCAGAATTACCGTCTTATAAAGGACATACGATTATTACAACGGACGGTACAACACTGTTAGGAGCAGATGATAAAGCTGGTCTTACAGAAATTATGGTTGCAATGAATTATTTAATACATAATCCGCAAATTAAACATGGGAAAATTAGAGTTGCGTTTACGCCGGATGAAGAAATTGGCCGCGGCCCAGCGCATTTTGATGTAGAAGCGTTTGGCGCTTCATTTGCTTATACGATGGATGGAGGTCCATTAGGTGGTTTAGAGTATGAAAGCTTTAATGCTGCAGGTGCTAAGTTAACGTTTAACGGAACGAATACACATCCTGGAACAGCGAAAAATAAAATGCGTAACGCAACTAAACTTGCTATGGAGTTTAATAGCTATTTACCAGTAGAAGAGGCACCAGAATATACAGAGGGGTATGAAGGATTCTATCATTTACTTTCTTTAAATGGTGATGTTGAGCAAAGTAAAGCGTATTATATTATTCGAGATTTTGATCGTGAAAATTTTGAAGCGCGTAAACATAACGTTGAAAATATTGTGAAGCAAATGCAAGAGAAGTATGGACGAGATGCAGTCGTTTTAGAAATGAATGATCAATACTATAACATGCTTGAAAAGATTGAACCAGTGAGAGAAATTGTTGATATTGCATATGAGGCAATGAAAAGTTTAAATATCGAACCAAATATTCATCCGATTCGCGGTGGAACAGATGGATCACAATTATCGTATATGGGATTACCAACCCCAAACATTTTCACAGGTGGTGAAAACTATCACGGTAAATTTGAGTATGTTTCGGTAGATGTTATGGAAAAAGCGGTTCAAGTTATTATAGAAATTGCAAGACGATTTGAAGAACAAGCTTAAAAAAGAACCAAGTAGTGCAAAAACGCTACTTGGTTTTTTAGTATAATACTCGCCACAGATAAAAAGTTGCGTAAGACTCCCAGTTGATCCAATTTGCCGCAAAATCTTTTATTTCCTGTTTAGTCGGTTTACTTTCAGAACCTGTTATATATTTAATTGCATTGTGCAAACCAACATCGTCAATTGGAAAAGCGGAAGGGAATCGTAAACAGCGCATTAAAACATAGTGAGCAGTCCACGGACCTATACCATGTATAGCAGTTAATTGTTTTTCAGCAATCTTTACATCTTGTGTTTGTAGTAAAGATTCTTTTGATAGTTTTCCTTCTGTAATAAGCTTTGCAATACCGATTAAATATTCACATTTTCTAGTCGTCATTTTTAAATTTTTGAGATCCTCTACGTGTAAATTGGCAATTGTTTCATGTGATGGGAATATCCAATGCTTTCTATCGTTCCATTCTACATAACTTCCAAATGTCTCGACTAATCTTCTTTTTAGTGTATAAGCATAAGTGAGGTTAATTTGCTGCCCGATAATTCCCCAGGAAAGTGCCTCAAATAAGTCTGGAATACCTAAAGTACGAAGGCCATAATATTGTTCAATTGGTCTTTGAAGGAGTACATCATGTTTAGCTAATGTATAAAAGGGAGCTAAATCAGTAGTTAAATCAAACCATTCAGTTACATAGTTAGCTACAGCATCGCGTATCGGTTTTGCAGAGATATAGGCTTCTCCTAAAAAACGTATTTGAATAGTATCATCCGCATTCATACTAATTTCAACTAAAGGATTTACATCGTGAACAGGGATAACTTTATAAATTTTGTTATCTTCAATGTGGAACATACATTCATTGTTAGAACGGGATAGATAGCGTAAATTTTCTTGAAAACTAAATTCTGTTGGAACTGTTAAAGTTAATGCGTTACTATATTCGGCTGTCATATGAATTCCACCTGTAATTTTTCTAATGCAAGCAATTCTTTCTTCATTTCTAATCCCCCTCTAAAACCAGTTAGTTTACCATTCTTTCCAATAACACGGTGGCAAGGAATCATAATGAGAATTGGGTTGGCAGCAATAGCAGACGCAACGGCACGTACCGCTGTAGGTTTTTGAATTTTATCTGCAATTTCTGTATAAGAATATGTTTTTCCATAAGGAATTTCACGTACCGTACTCCAAACAGATAATTGAAATGCAGTTCCGTAAGCAGCGATAGGGGATGTAAAGGTTTCTCTCTTGTTTTCTAAATACTCGATCATTTCTTTTGTATATACTTGTAAGTAATCTGGACTATGGATCAATATATGTTGAGGCAGTTTTTTTCTAGCCCATATATTTACTTCTTCAAAGGTTTCGTTTTGTGATCCAATGAAACATAGTCCAGTTTCAGTTGCAGCAATATGAAACTTCCAATTTGCATGTGTCAGTAGCGTCCAATATATATAATTATTTTTGTAAGAATTCATTATTGTATCCCTCTTTCATTTCATTCTTTTTTCGATATTCAGTAGGGGTAAATCCAGTTTTCTTTTTAAATAAAGTTGCGAAATATTCTGGGTTTTCTATCCCGACGGCAGTACTAATTTCTTTAATGGGTTGATTTGTGTGTAAAAGGTGTTCTGCTGCTTTAACAATTCTGAACTGCTGTATATATTCTATCGGACTTATTCCTGTCATTTTTTTGAAAGTGCGTTGTAAATGAAAGGGGCTACCATGGCACATTTCCGCAAGTATGTCTAGAGTTAATAATTCATCAAAGTGTTTTTCGATATACTCTTTAATTTGTTCTACCCACTCTTCATTAGGTAAAGTGAGCCCATTTGGTTTACAACGTTTGCACGGGCGAAAGTTTTCACTTAATGCTTGCTCTGCATGATGAAAAATTCGTACATTGTTTTTATTCGGTATTCTTGATTTGCATGACGGTCGGCAAAAAACCCCGGTTGATTTCACGGCATAAAAGAATTTGCTATCATAGGAAGAATCATTATGAATAATTGCTTGCCAATGCTCATTTGTTAACGTAACTCCTTCATTGTGCAAAGAACATCACCTCTGAAATTAGTATAACCTGAATAAAGTGTGTATGTATGTATTCATAAATGTAAGAGCAAGATTACAAAGGTGAAAATATTGGATGGCGTTTAGATTATTTTGTTGTTTCCGAGAGAATGAAAGACCAAATAACAGCGGCGAAAATTAATAGTGAAGTAATGGGGTCAGACCATTGCCCAGTTGAATTACATATAAATTTCTAAAAAAAGAAGTATCTACCTAACATGAGGCGGATACTTCTTTTTTAATTCAGTTTGTTAAAATTTTTCAAATCTTTCTTGAAATAATTGCATATTAAATATATAATTAGTAACGATAATCATTATCAATGAAAAAGATTATCAATGGGTGAGGTATAAAAGAATTATAGCTTAGGGGAAGTGAACGAGAATGAGTTCTGGATAGAATTATTAATCTAATAAAATATATATGTAGGACAAGTTTCATATAGTTAAATTTTATTGAGAATATAGTTTGGAAATTCGAGAGGAGATATTTAAAGATGAATAAGAAGTTATTTACATTAGGTATGGTAACAGTTTTAAGTGTAGGACTAGCAGCATGTAATAGTGCGGATAAAACTTCAGGAGAAAAAACTCAACAGACAAAGGCTAGTGAGACGAAAAAAGACGAAAAACGAAAAATTACATATTTAGGTAAAGAATATACAGTGCCAGCAAAAGTAGATAAAATTGCAACAGCTAGTTTAGAGTCAATGGAAGATGCAGCAGTACTTGGAATTAAACCAGTTGGTGCGATTACGGTTGGTGGTAAATTACCAAAGTATCTGGAGAAAGATTTAGAAGGTGCGAAATCTGTTGGTGAGAAAATGCAACCAAATTTCGAAACATTACTTCAATTAAAACCAGACGTTATTACATCTAGTACGAAATTCCCAGCAGAAACAGCTGAAAAGTTTACGAAAGTAGCTCCTACATTCCCGGTATCACATGTTTCAACAAATTGGGAGGATAACTTAAAGTTAATGGGAGAATTAACTGGTAAAAAAGATAAAGCTGAAAAAATTATTAAAGATTACAATGCGGACGCTGAAAAAGCAAAAGCAAAACTAGGAGATAAGTTAAAAGACAAAAAAGTCCTTGTAATTAGACTAAGAGCAAACGAATTATTCCTATACCCAGAAGGAGTATACTTCAACCCTGTAATTTATAAAGATCTTGGATTAACTGTTCCAGAACAATTGAAAACTGTAAAAGCACAAGAGAAAATTTCATTTGAAAAACTTGCTGAACTAAACCCAGATTATATTTTCTTACAATATGAAACAACTGAAAATAAAAACCCGAAAGTGCTAGAAGAAATTGAAAATAATCCAATTTGGCAAAGTATGAATGCTGCGAAAGAAAAGAAAGTATTTGTAAACGTTGTTGATCCAATGGCACAAGGTGGTACTGCTTGGAGTAAAACAGCGTTCTTAAAAGAAGCAGTGAAAAATTTATCTAAATAATACAATAAGTAAGGTGCGTTGAATGATATGCAGAAAACAAATGCAGTACCAGTAACTATATTATGTATAGCACCCATACTCATCTTATTTACAGTTATACTTTCTATTTTGTATGGGGCGAAAAGTATTGATGCTGAAACGGTGTGGAACGCGTTATTTCATTTTGATTCAAGTGATGTAAATCATAATATTATTATTACTTCACGTTTACCAAGGGTAGTTGCAGCTCTTTTAGTTGGAGCATTTCTAGCCATATCAGGAGCACTTATGCAGGGGATGACAAGAAACTATCTTGCATCCCCTTCTATTATGGGTGTGACGGATGGGGCAGCTTTTGTTATTACACTTTGTATGATTTTTCTTCCGGGAATGTCATCGATTGGTATGGTTGTATGTTCAATGATTGGTTCTGCATTAGGAGCCGGTATCGTATTTGGTTTTGGTTCGCTCCTTCAAAATGGTTTATCGCCAGTTCGGTTAGCGATTATTGGGACAGTTATTGGAACATTTTTAAGCAGTGTGTCTGCTGCAATGGCTTCATACTTCCAAATTTCTCAAAATGTTAGTTTTTGGTTTAATGCAAAATTAGACCAAGTAGACCCTAATATCATTAAAATTACGATACCGTTTGGGATAATTGGAATAGTTTTAGCGCTGTTAATATCAAAATCTATTACGATTCTTTCTTTAGGAGAAGAAGTTTCTATTAACCTAGGGCAGCGTACAAAACTAGTTAAAGCGATGGCTATTTTATCAGTTATCTTTTTAACAGGAACGGCAGTTGCTTTAGTGGGGAAAGTTGGTTTTGTAGGTTTAATTATTCCGCACATTACTCGCTTTATAATTGGGGTAGATTATAAGTGGATTTTGCCATGCGCAGGCGTTATTGGCGGCGTTTTTCTAGCGTTATGTGATATTTTAAGTAGGTTTGTAAACTATCCATTTGAAACACCGATTGGAGTCGTTACCTCCTTAATTGGAATTCCTTTCTTCCTTTATTTAATCCGTACAAGAGGAGGAGAGAGACATGCTTAAAAGTTCAAGTCAACGTTTTGGAATGACGATGGGGATTAGTATATTTTTAATACTATGTGCTATTTATATTAGTTTAACGAATGGTACGTTTGATATTACGATTACAGATGTATGTAAAACACTCCTTAGAATAGATCCAGTACCAGACCATGATTTAGTTATTTTTGAGTTTCGTCTCCCGCGCATCATAATTGCGGGATTAGTAGGGGTAGGTCTCGGTGTTGCAGGTGCTGTTATTCAAGGAATTACGAGAAATGGATTGGCAGACCCAGGTATTTTAGGAGTTAATGCAGGAGCAGGAACAGCAATCGTCATTTTTATGTTTTTCTTCCAAGGGCAATTAAAAAGCACAGACTGGGTTTCTATTATGATGATGCCAATGTTTGGTTTAGTAGGCGGATTAGGTGCAGCTATCATCATTTATCTGTTTTCTTGGAAAAATGGTAAGTTAGATTCGCAGCGTCTTTTATTAACAGGGATTGCGATTGGATCAGGATTTGGAGCCTTTTCTATGTATTTATCACTCAAAATGAAGTCAACCGATTTCGAGATGGCTGCAGTTTGGGTGTCAGGCAGTATATATAGTGCAAACTGGAAGTATATTATTGCAATGTTACCGTGGCTTATCATACTGATTCCACTTATACAAAAGAAAGCTTATTTATTAGATTTATTTCAATTGGAAGAAACGAGTATTACAAGTTTAGGTGTTTCAGTAGAAAGAGAGAAATCAATTTTACTACTAAGTAGTATCGGACTTGTAAGCGCATGTGTTGCAGTTTCAGGAAGTATTGGTTTCATCGGATTAATGGCACCGCATATAGCGAAAAGACTTGTCGGTATTCAGCATAAGCATATCATTCCTACGTGCGGAGTAATTGGAATGTTTCTTGTAATTGCTTCAGACTTTATCGCAAAAACAGTTTTCACACCTGTAGAGTTACCAGTTGGAATCGTTATTTCTATTGTCGGTGTACCTTATTTCTTATATTTACTTTATAAGGCGAAAGCGTAAGAGGAGGAATAAAAGTGAGTATTTTAAGTGCGAAAAATTTAGAAACAAGTTATGAAAAGCTTACAGTGTTTCGCGATTTAAATGTGGAAATACAAGAAGGAAAAGTAACGACAATTATAGGACCAAACGGGTGCGGTAAATCGACACTGTTAAAAACGATGGGAAGAATTTTAAAGCAAAAGAGTGGTAAAGTATATTTGCAAGGACAGGATTTACATACAATTCCAACGAAAGAAATTGCGAAGCAGTTAGCTCTACTTCCGCAAACTCCAATTGCACCAGGAGAGCTTAAGGTAGAAGAATTAATTTCTTATGGACGTTATCCACATCGAAATAATGTAAATAAGTTAACTTCAAAAGATAAAGAGATGATTGACTGGGCATTAGATATAACGAAAACTTCTGCATTTCGAACGAGACAAATTGCAAATCTATCAGGTGGTCAACGACAAAAGGTATGGCTAGCGATGGCTTTGGCACAAGAGACAGAAGTGTTGTTATTAGATGAGCCAACTACATATCTTGATATGTCTCATCAATTAGATGTATTACAAATTGTGGAGAAATTAAATAAAGACCATAATTGTACGGTCGTTATGGTATTACATGATATTAACCATGCAGCAAGGTTTTCAGATGAAATTATTGCAATGAAGGAAGGAGAAATCGTTACAACTGGTAGCCCAGAAGAAATCATTACAAATGAAGTGTTAAAAGAAGTATTTCATATTGATGCACGTGTCATGATTGATCCGTATAATGGGTCTCCTGTTTGCTTCGGTTATGATAGCGTTGTATTTCAAGAAGAAAAAGTAGAAATATATGTAACGAGTTAAGAAGGGGGGATATAAGATGAACACTACGATTGAAAAACAGCAGATTGTAACATCTAATACTGAACAGTGGAACATGTATTCAAAATTAGATGGTAAGGAATATCAAATTCATATTTCAAAGCCGAGGCAACCAGCACTGGATTCAGGATATCCTGTCATTTACGTATTAGATGGTAATGCCTTTTTTCAAACATTCCATGAAGCGGTTAAAATACAATCAGTTAGAGCGGAAAAAACAGGTGTTTCACCAGCCATTATAGTAGGTATTGGTTATCCAATCGAAGGGGCATTTTCAGGTGAAGAAAGATGTTATGATTTTACGCCTAGCGTAATTTCAAAAGATGCGGCTTTAAAACCAGATGGTAAACCTTGGCCTAAAACAGGAGGAGCACATCATTTCTTTACTTTTATTGAAGAAGAATTAAAGCCGCAAATTGAAAAGAATTTTGAAATTGATAAAGGAAAGCAAACACTATTTGGGCATTCTTTAGGTGGACTATTTGCTTTACATATATTATTTACAAACATAAATGCCTTTCAAAATTATTTTATTAGTAGTCCATCTATTTGGTGGAATAACCAATCTGTGCTTGAAAAAGAAGGGAATCTGATAAATGAATTAAACAAGGCAAAGGTTAAAACAGGAGTATTTCTTACAGTTGGTTCACTTGAACGAGAGCATATGGTTGTAGGGGCAAACGAATTATCAGAGCGCCTTTTCAAAGTAAAACACGATCAGTTTCGATTTACGTTTTATGAGGCGGAAGGGGAGAACCATGCATCTGTTGTACCGACTTCTTTAAGTAAAGGATTGAGGTTTGTTAGTCACATATAGAAGAGGGAAAAGGTGAGCGATTGCTTACCTTTTTTTTCATTATTGTTTAAAAGCAACGTATCCATCAATTAAAAAGCTAGTGAGAAAGCGAGTAATTTAATATAAACGAGAAACATTCAAATGAACATTTGAATGTTTCTCGTTTATAAGGTATACTACATACATAATCAAATATATATTTGAATAAGAGGTGTTACATATGAGTGAAGAGTATTGTGAACTTTGTTATCATGATGAGCAAAAAGTAAAACATGCAAGTGATATGCTAGAGAAAGAGAATATAAGTAGTGTAGCGAAGATGTTTAAGGCACTTGCAGATGAAACACGTTTAAAAATTGCTTATGCGTTGTATACAGAAAAGGAACTTTGCGTACGTGATGTCGCAAGTATTATTCATAGTAGTATTGCAACAGCTTCACATCACTTAAGACTATTACAAACGATAGGATTGGCGAAAAAGCGTAAAGAGGGGAAACTTGTTTTTTATTCATTAGATGACTCTCACGTAAATGGATTAATTGAATTAGCGTTTAGTCATAGTAGTGAAATAAACAAAAAAGAACTAAATATGTAACAATGCATTTTCATAAAGATACTTCTTTATGAAAATGCAACTTTCAAAGGAGAGGAGATAATAAGTATGGTTAAACTTGTATTAATAAGACATGGACAAAGTGAATGGAATGTTGAAAATCGGTTTACAGGTTGGACAGATGTTGATTTATCAATGAAAGGTATGAAAGAAGCAAGAGAAGCTGGAATAATGCTGAAAGCTAATGGTTTCTCGTTTGATATCGCATATACATCTGTTTTGAGAAGAGCGATGCGTACTTTATGGATTACTCTCGAAGAAATGGATTTGATGTGGATACCTGTTCATAAAACATGGAAATTAAATGAGCGACATTACGGTGCGCTTCAAGGATTAAATAAGGAAGAAACAGCGAGAAAATATGGCGATGAACTAGTAACATTATGGAGACGTTCAACAAATGTACGCCCACCAGCACTTACAAAAGATGACGAAAGATATGAAGCAGCACATCCGAAATATAGAGATGTAAAAGATTATGAGTTTCCTCTTACAGAAGATCTAGAAGATACAGAAAAACGAGTTGTTTCCTATTGGAATGAAGAGATAGCTCCTAACGTAAAAGCTGGTAAACAAGTAATTATAGCAGCACACGGCAATACAATACGTGCTTTAGTAAAACATTTAGATCAAATTTCAGATAAAGATATAGAAAATGTGAACATTCCAACAGGAACACCATTGGTTTATGAATTAGATAGCGATTTAAAACCGATATGCTATTATTATTTAACTAGAGAAATAGAAACTTTAGAAGGAAGTTTGGTATAAATATACCCTACCTATGTATTGTATATTTATATCGGAGGTGATTTATAGTGTTATATTATACGGTTGTAAATAAAAAGAATTGTGAGGCATGTGGACTATGTATTTCTATAGCACCTGATATATATCAGGTAGACGGAAGAGGAAAATCATTTGGTGTATTAGATAATAACCAAGGAATAATGGGTATTCCAAAAACTTTCTTGCAAGCAATGTTGGCGGCAAGTGACGGCTGTCCAACAAGTTCGATTCAAATAAGAAAAGAGCCATTTGTAAATAAAATAAAAATTTAATAGTGGAATTATGAAAGACAAACAAAATTAAAAGGAGGCATTTATATGGGACATCATCACGGTCACCAACATCATGGGCATGCTCACGGGCATTCCCATGGCCATCATCATTTTGAGGAAAGTAGGAAAGGTAACAGAAAAGGATTAATTACAGCCTTAGTGATTACAGCAACTATCATGTTCCTTGAATTTTTCGGGGGACTAGTTACAAATAGTTTGGCTTTATTATCTGATTCAGGACATATGTTAAGCGATACAAGTTCATTATTATTAAGTTTAATTGCTATTGGATTAGCAGCTAGAACGGTTACTTCTAAAAAAACGTATGGATATTATCGTTTTGAGATTTTGGCGGCATTAATTAATGGAATTACGTTATTTGTTGTAGCAGGGCTTATCGTATGGGAAGCAATTGGTCGGTTTTTTGAACCACCAACTGTTTCAAGTGGTCCAATGATGTTAATCGCATCAATTGGTTTACTAGCAAATTTAATTAGTGCATGGGCACTGATGAGACAAGGTGATGTGAAAAATAATGTAAATTTACGTAGCGCGTATTTACATGTTCTTGGAGATGCTTTAGGGTCAGTGGGAGCATTAGTAGCTGGGGTACTTATGTCGTTATTCTCATGGTATATAGCAGATCCAATTATTTCAGTAGTTGTTGCTTTATTAATTTTAAAGAGCGCGTGGGGAGTAACAAAACATTCCATTCATATACTTATGGAGGGTACACCCGTTGCAATTGAACTAGAGAAAGTGAAGCAAGCGATTAAAGGAGTAGAAGGTGTACGTGATTTACATGATCTTCATATTTGGACAATTACATCTGGATTAGACGCATTAAGCGTCCATGTAATGATTGATAAAAAACAGGATGATCAAGAAGTACTTCAAAATATTATTGATATGTTAAAACAAGAGTTTCATATTGAACATGCTACCATTCAAATTGAAACACTTACTATTAAACATAATGAAATGATCGTCTAATTAAATGTAAGCAAAAGGCTATGGGGAAATTCTCCATAGCCTTTTGTTTGCGTAAGTAGAATTGTCCTTTTTGAAAGTTTTGTTTCAATTTTTCGTCTAAAGAGACAAAAAGTTGTCACAATTCGTTCACAATTAGCATAAACATAAAATAGACGAAATGAACTTATTTCCGAAAAGGCTTGGTTCATTCCAATTATGATTCGTAGAGCTGAAAAAGCACGGATGAAAAGTTCACTATATTCTCAAGGAGGTAGATCGTATGAAAACTATTCTCGCTATCGCTGGACTTATTTGGGTTTTATCGCATGGTATCCCAATTTATGAAGGAGAACAAATTCGCAGTGCTCTAAATAAAAATTTTAATGAATATCATATCATTGATCGGCAAGATAATGTTGTGACAGTTCGTGTAAATGACTGTTTTCATACGGTAACCGTTGAAGGAACTTCAGTAGTGAATGATACAAAAGTATGTGATCAGCAATAATTATATATAGGAAGAAAAAGTCTCAATTTACATGTGTGAAGATTGAGGCTTTTATATTTGGGAATGAATAATAAGCGGGGATGGACAACCCTCGCTTATTATTGTTTTTTGAAAAAAGGAAAGGGTATAATGAAAATTAAGACTGAGAAGCTAACAATGTGTTAAGAATAATCATAAAGTGGAAATATACTCATATGGGGTATCATGCATAGATATTTAATGCTATAATTGGTATACTCGTAAAAGTAATTGTTTTATTGGATGAAGAGAAACTTTAAGAAGGTGATAATATGGGGCATAAAGAGCATGAAGCAGTAACACATAGATCAGAAAAAGAAAAAGAGCAAATTATAAATAGATTGAAGAGAATTGAAGGGCAAGTTCGGGGTATTCAAAATATGATTGAAAATGATCGGTATTGCGTGGATATTTTAGTGCAAATTTCAGCGATTAATGCAGCGATGAAAAAAGTAGGAATGGGTGTATTAAAAAACCATACGAGTCATTGTGTTTCAGGTGCAATTAAAAATGGTAATGGTGACGAAGCAATCGAAGAATTAATGACAGTATTTGAACGTTTTTCAAAAGCGTAAAAACAAGCTAGTGTGTAACTAGCTTGTTTTTTGTTTATCCTTGTATTGGTGTGAAAAAGTGTGTGTAAAATAAACTTTTAGAAAATAATTGAAAAATCATGATAAAAACCATTGATTACCTTAGGGGGGTATGGTAAGATGTAACTGTGATTAACAAACAATGAATAAACAAGAGGAGGATTTTAAATGGAACAGTTAACATTACAAGTTGAAGGTATGTCTTGTGGACATTGTGTAAATGCTATCGAAAGCAGTGTGAAAGAGCTAAACGGTGTTGAACAAGTGAAAGTTCAATTAGCAGAAGGAACTGTTGAAGTTACTATCGACTCGTCAGTTGTAACATTAAAAGATATCGTTGCTGTAATTGAAGATCAAGGATACGATGTTCAATAATTATTTTTAGATATGGAAATAAATCGTACTTTATAGGAAGTACGATTTATTTTGCTAATAATTATACCTCATAAGGGTATATAGAGGTGAGAGACATGAATGAACAAAAAGAGGCCAATCTTCAAATATCAGGAATGACATGTGCAGCATGTGCAAATAGAATTGAAAAAGGTCTAAAAAAAGTAGAAGGTGTTCATGATGCAAATGTAAATTTTGCACTTGAAAAAACTAAAATAATGTATGATCCCCAAAAAACAAATCCGCAACAGTTTAAAGAAAAAGTTGAATCATTAGGATATGGAATTGTAAGTGATAAAGCTGAATTTACTGTTTCAGGAATGACATGCGCAGCATGTGCCAATAGAGTAGAAAAGCGTTTAAATAAGTTAGAAGGTGTGAACGAGGCGACAGTAAATTTCGCTTTGGAATCGGCTACAGTAGATTTTAATCCTGATGAAATTAATGTAAATGAAATGAAGAGTGCAATTACGAAATTAGGATATAAATTGGAAGTGAAATCAGATGAGCAAGATGGATCAACTGATCATCGCTTACAAGAAATTGAGCGACAAAAGAAGAAGTTTATTATTTCGTTTATTTTATCATTCCCGTTACTGTGGGCAATGGTAAGTCACTTCTCATTTACATCGTTTATTTATTTACCTGATATGCTTATGAACCCTTGGGTGCAACTAGCTCTTGCAACGCCAGTTCAATTTATCATTGGTGGACAGTTTTATGTTGGGGCTTATAAAGCGTTACGTAATAAAAGTGCTAACATGGATGTTCTTGTGGCACTTGGAACGTCGGCCGCCTATTTCTATAGTGTATATTTAAGTATTCAATCTATCGGTTCTTCGGAACATATGACAGACTTATATTTTGAAACGAGTGCGGTACTTATTACACTAATTATTTTAGGAAAATTATTTGAAGCAAAAGCAAAGGGACGTTCATCAGAAGCAATTAAAAAGTTGATGGGTTTACAAGCAAAGACAGCTACAGTTGTGCGAGATGGAACAGAAATGAAAATTTTAATCGAAGAAGTAGTAGCTGGTGATATCGTTTATGTAAAGCCTGGTGAAAAAATTCCGGTAGATGGTGAGATTGTAGAAGGAAAGTCAGCAATAGATGAATCGATGTTAACAGGTGAAAGTATTCCAGTTGATAAAACAATTGGGGATGTAGTAATCGGTTCTACAATGAATAAAAATGGATTTTTAAAAGTGAAAGCAACTAAGGTAGGAAGAGATACTGCATTAGCTCAAATTATTAAAGTAGTAGAAGAGGCTCAAGGTTCAAAAGCTCCTATTCAAAGGGTAGCAGATCAAATTTCAGGTATTTTCGTACCGGTTGTAGTTGTGATTGCTATTATTACATTTGCAGTGTGGATGATATTTGTTACACCAGGTGATTTTGGCGGAGCACTTGAGAAAATGATAGCAGTACTTGTTATCGCTTGTCCATGTGCATTAGGTCTTGCGACACCTACATCTATTATGGCTGGATCAGGAAGATCAGCTGAGTATGGTATTTTATTTAAAGGCGGAGAGCATTTAGAAGCAACGCATCGATTGGATACAGTTATTCTAGATAAAACAGGTACTGTGACAAATGGAAAGCCAGTGTTAACGGATGTAATTGTCGCAGATGGATTCAATGAAGAAGAAATATTACGTTTAGTAGGTGCGGCAGAAAAAAATTCTGAACACCCACTTGCAGAAGCGATTGTAGAAGGAATTAAAGAAAAGAAAATTGATATTCCAAGTTCAGAAACGTTTGAAGCGATTCCTGGATTCGGTATTGAATCAGTCGTAGAAGGGAAACAATTATTAATTGGTACACGCCGATTAATGAAGAAATTCAATATTGATATTGAAGAAGTTTCTAAATCGATGGAAGAGTTAGAACGAGAAGGTAAAACAGCAATGCTTATTGCAATTAATAAAGAATATGCTGGTATAGTAGCTGTTGCAGATACTGTAAAAGATACTTCAAAAGCAGCTATTACAAGGCTTAAGAAAATGGGTCTAGACGTTGTTATGATTACAGGAGATAATACGCAAACTGCTCAGGCGATTGCGGGGCAAGTTGGTATTGAACACGTAATTGCAGAAGTATTACCAGAAGGAAAAGCAGAAGAAGTGAAAAAACTTCAAGCGCAAGGTAAGAAAGTAGCAATGGTTGGAGATGGAATAAATGATGCTCCAGCACTTGCTACGGCGGATATCGGTATGGCAATTGGAACAGGAACGGATGTAGCGATGGAAGCGGCAGATATTACGTTAATTCGTGGCGATTTAAATAGTATTGCTGATGCAATCTTTATGAGTAAGATGACGATAAGAAATATTAAGCAAAATTTATTCTGGGCACTAGCTTATAATGGCTTAGGAATCCCGATTGCAGCGCTTGGTTTCTTAGCGCCTTGGGTTGCAGGAGCAGCGATGGCATTTAGTTCTGTATCGGTCGTATTAAATGCATTACGATTGCAAAGAGTGAAGTTAAAATAATAAAACTTTAAATCTATAGAGTAATTGCATATGCTTTTAAACAAAAAACAATACTTTGAAACAAGTATTGTTTTTTGTTTATATAGAAAGAAAAAAGATATAATAAAGCAAAAATATTGAATCATAAATGGTAGAAAAGTTAAATGATAGTGTAGTAAGGAGATTCAAATATGTTAAAAGATACAATCATTAGGGCCTTCCATAAAGATGATTTAGGTCAAGTATTACAGTTGTTCTATGAAACAGTTCATACAATTAATGCAAAAGATTATAACGTGTTACAGCTACAGGCATGGGCACCAGATCAACTAGATAGGGAAAGCTGGTTAAAGTCTTTAGAAAAGAATATTAGTTATGTAGCGGAGCATAACGGTGTGATAGTCGGATTTGGGGATTATAATGATGAGCATTACGTAGATCGTCTATTCACGCATAAAGATTATCAAGGGAAAAGGATAGCTTCATACATACTACAAAAGTTAGAACAAGAAGCAGTGAACTTGGGGCATAGGGAGATATATACAGAAGCGAGTATTACAGCAAAACCTTTTTTTGAAAGTAAAGGCTTTATTTGCATAAAGGAACAAAAGAAACAGCATAATGGTCAGATTTTTATTAATTATGTAATGAAAAAAATAGCCCTCTCGTAAACGAGAAGGCTATTTTTCATTATTTTACAGCTTCTTTTAGTTCTTTACCAGCTTTGAAAGCAGGTACTTTAGAAGCTGCGATTTGCATTTCTTCACCAGTTTGTGGGTTACGGCCTGTACGAGCAGCTCTTTCGCGAACTTCGAATGTACCGAATCCGATAAGTTGTACTTTTTCACCAGCAGCTAAAGTGTTAGTGATTGATTCTACTACAGTTTGTACAACTACAGTAGCTTCTTTTTGAGAAATCTCAGCATTTTGTGCTACGTTTTTGATTAATTCTGTTTTGTTCATGTTTTTCACCTCATATGTAAATAATGCTATTTAAGTTGTTATTATAACGTATAAAACATTCGAGAACAAGTGTACGCACATATATTCATAAAAAAAATGGAATTTGTAATATTTTTCAGGATTGCTGTATAGTCGTTCCATTTAAGCGGATACAGATTTATTCTTTAATTCCGTTTGTTCTTTAGTAGAAGGTAGTTTCTTATTATAAGATATGAAATAAGGTAACGCTACAAATAACATACCTCCTACTAAGTTTCCGAAGAAAACAAAAATGAAGTTTGGAAAATATTCAAACCAAGTTAAATGACCTGCAAAAATTATAGCTGGGATGACAAACATATTGGCTACAACGTGTTGAAATCCAATTGCAACAAAAGTCATAACTGGGAACCAAATGCCGATAATCTTTCCGATAAATTCTTTACTTCCCATACTAAGCCAAACAGCTAAACAAACGAGCCAATTACATCCGATTGCAGAAATGAAGGCTTGTAGTGGTGTATCTTGTAGTTTAGCTTGCGCAATAGAAACTGTTTTTGCTAAAAAAGCTCCCTCTGTTAATCCGACGATATGACCGAAAAAATAAGCAACGAATACAGCACCTATGAAATTGCTCAATGTAACAATAATTAAATTTCGTATGAAATAAAATAAAGTAATTTTCTTTTGAAGCCAGGCCATGGAAACTGTCATCATGTTACCAGTTACTAGTTCACCGCCTGCAAGAATAACGAGAATAAGACCGATAGGGAATACAGCAGCACCTAGAAAACTAGTAAATGATCCCCAAGCCTTTGGCATTGTTCCAATAACATGAATATCGAGTAAATACCCTAATGCTATGAAAGCACCGCCAAAAAAACCAAGAATTAACATAGGGAGTAATGATAAATGAGCTTTTTTTCTTCCGGAATTAGCAGCAAGTTCCGTAATTTCTTCTGGTGTAAATACAGACATGAATAATCTCTCCTTAATAAAATGATAAAAGAATAAATGGAACATTTTTAAGAATCTATGTATTATAAAAATATGTTATGACTTCTGTATAAATTTGTCAAAGTGAGCAGGGCTGGAATTAAATATAACTAACATTGTTCGTGTTGTCACATTCATGTAACAATAAGGTTTTAAAGTACTTCTAGAGGTGAGAACATGAATACGTATCACGTAAAAGAAGAACAAAAAAAATCAATCGTCAAGGTATCTATAATCAGTTTTGTAAGTGTAGTAATGATTTCTATAAGTTTGTATTTCTATGCGACAGAAATAGAACGAAAACTAGTAACAGTTACGTGGAATGAAATAGAATCTTCTACAATTCCTAAAGAGTTTCATAATAAAAAAATATTGCAGTTCTCAGATGTACATTTAGGACCAGAATTCACACTGAAACAACTAGAAAAATTGGTGGAGAAGATGAATGCGTTACGTCCGGATGTAGTAGTTTTTACAGGGGATTTAATAGATAAATTTGGATCGTATCAAGCCGAAAAAGAAGAAGCAAAAGGCATATTACAGCAAATACATGCACCCTTAGGGAAATATGCAGTGTTTGGGAATCATGATAGGGGCGGCGGAGGTAGTTTATTTTATAAAAAATATATGGAGGAAGCTGGTTTCGCTGTGTTAGTCAATGAAGTGCAGAAAATTAAAGCGGAAAACGGTAAATATATTACAATATCAGGTTTGGATGATTTTTTATTAGGTAAGCCGCAAATAGACTCAACTTTAAAACATGTAAGGCAACAAGATTTCAATATGTTATTAGTACATGAGCCGGATGTTGTAAACAAAGTAACACGTTACCCAGTTGATTTTCAAATGTCAGGCCATAGTCACGGAGGACAAGTTCAAATTCCTTTTATCGGTCCATTCATTACGACAAAACTAGCTGAGAGTCATGTTGAAGGTATGTATGAAGTAGAAAGGAAGAGTAAGCCGTTATATTTATATGTAAATCGTGGTATTGGGACAACCCGAATGCCTGTTAGATTTTGGAGTGTACCTGAACTTTCAGTATTTGTATTGAAGCAAAATAGTAACTAATGTATTCAATTCCACATCATCATTCTCAATTTGATTTTGATGAACGAGCGATGTTAATTGGTGGTAAATAAAAAACAACAATAGGTCATATAAAACCTATTGTTGTTTTCATTATTTTTGCAAGGGAATCGCATCGAAATATGTTCTATAGTTACTAGAGAATTCAAAGTTGTTTTTTGCATCCCAATTAATAGACCAAGACATTAGGCCGCGGAATGCAGGATAGCCACTCTCATTTGAAAGTTTATACTTTCCTCCGAAAGGAATTCCCTTAATGATATAATCTAAAGCTTTTTTCATTTCAGTTGGAGAAATATACCCACCACTTGGAGCGGCCGCTGGTGCTGCAGGAAGTCCAATCATTACTTGATCCGAACGAAGAGCTGGGAACATGTTATTTGCATTACCACCTACAGGAAAACCATGTAAGAGCATATCTGCCATAGCGACCTCGTAGTCTGCAGTACCTTGATTGTAGTTATTACCGTCCATTCCAACCCCGCTGCCAGCGTTGTAGTGTTGAACGTGAATGTATGTCAGTTTGTCTTTCACTCCGTAAATAATCGGTAAATATGCACCCCAGATGCTTCCGTATGCACTATAACCGCCTTGAACATAAGCTGTTTCAGGAGCCATGCTTAATAGAAAGTCGGGACCGTAATGATCTGAGATTGTTCGAATAGCCGAAATAAGATTTACGATTTGAGGAGTAGTTGGGTTTTTGAAATTAGTGTCATTTCCGTTTAAGTAAATACCTGATTCAAGGTCAATATCTATTCCATCAAAACCGTATTTATCAATAAGAGATTGTATGGAATTAATAAAGCGTTGCTTAGCGGCATTGTCAGGAAGTAAAACGACTCCATTTTGTCCACCAATTGAAAGAACTACTTTTTTTCCTTTACTCTTTAAATAAGAAATATCTGATTTGAATTCTGCATCTGTACCATACACAGGAGAAAATTCAACAGTAGAACGATCACCACCAGTTTCCCCGAAAGATACATTAATTACATCCCATTTTGGTGAAACGTCTCTTAATTTAATAATGCCAGTACCGTTATCAAAGTTATGCCAGTATCCAACGAGTAGTTTTGATCCTAAATTGTTTGCTGCTTGTGCTTGAAAGGGGGCTAGTGGTAGCAGTAAAAAAATGACTAACGTACAACAAATGAATTTGAACTTGTTTAACATATCAACACTCCTATACAAAAAGTTGTCTAGATGTATAATCTTGTTTATTTAATGATATCTGAAAATTCGTTCTTTCGTAAGGTAGCTATAATTTTCTCAACAATTGTATATGGAAAATTATTAAACCTAATGTAATAATTTTTATAGGAGCTTGCATTACAATTGTTAAATTCAGAATATTTTGATATATTTTAAAGTGTAGGCAAGGTTTTCACATAATACTCTTACATAAATTTCAAAATTACGTTTGGAAGGGGATGTATAAGAGTTGGATAAAAATCTTAAGAAAGACCTCAAAATACGCCACATTACAATGATCTCAATTGGCGGCGTAATAGGAGCTGGTTTGTTTGTTGGAAGTGGGGCAGTTGTGCATTCAGCAGGACCAGGTTCTATCGTTTCATATGCATTAGCAGGACTTCTAGTCGTTTTCGTTATGAGAATGCTTGGGGAAATGGCAGCTATTAACCCGACAAGTGGGTCATTTGCAACATATGCAAGAGAAGCAATTGGTCCATGGGCCGGTTATACAATTGGGTGGCTATATTGGTTTTTCTGGGTAATTGTTATTGCGATAGAAGCCACAGCAGGTGCTGGTATTATTCAATACTGGATTCCAGAAATCCCACTTTGGTTATTAAGCCTAATATTAACGATTTTATTAACATTGACGAATGTTTTTTCGGTGAAATCATTTGGAGAGTTTGAATATTGGTTTTCTTTTATTAAAGTAATAAGTATCGTTTTGTTCCTTTGTCTTGGATTAGCTGTTATTTTAGGATTTGTACCAGGAACGGAAGCACCTGGCACTTCGAATTTAGTAGGACAAGGAGGATTTATGCCAAACGGTATAAGTTCGGTGCTACTTGGAATTACTGTCGTTATATTTTCATTTATGGGATCTGAGATTGTTGCAGTAGCTGCTGGAGAGTCTGCTGAACCTGTAAAAGCAGTAAAAACAGCAACAAATAGTGTAATTTGGCGTATTCTCGTATTTTTCATTGGATCGATTGCTGTAGTTGTTACACTTCTTCCATGGAATTCAGCGAACATATTAAAAAGTCCGTTTGTAGCGGTACTGGAACATATAGGGATACCAGCGGCAGCACAAATTATGAATTTTATCGTTTTAACAGCTGTACTTTCTTGTTTAAATTCTGGTTTATATACGAACTCAAGAATGCTTTTTTCAATGGCAGAAAGAGGAGATGCTCCAAAGGCATTTTTGAAATTGAATAGTAGTGGTGTTCCAGTTCGGGCCGTTTTATTCGGAACGTTCTTCGCTTATATTGGAGTTGTTTTTAGTTACATATCTCCAGATAAAGTCTTTTTATTTTTAGTGAATGCATCTGGCGGGATTGCGTTGCTCGTTTATCTCGTTATAGCTGTTTCGCATTTAAAGATCCGTAAAAAAATGGGGAAAGTAGAACAACAAAATTTGAAAGTGAAAATGTGGTTTTTCCCGTATGTAACGTATGTTACAATTGCCGCTATTATAGCTGTTTTAGTTACGATGCTTGCAATTGAATCTTTACGTTCACAAGCACTTTTGACGATGCTTGTTACTGTTCTTATAATACTTTCTTATTTTATTTTTAATAGAAATAAAAATAGTACAGTATCGAATACTACAAGTAAGAATGAGGAATCTGTTCGATTCTAATTTCTTGTTTTCGAAGAGAGTTACACCCAATCATTGCTATAAAAGAATCATATATAATCATAAAAATGAGTAATTACTATTGTCATAGTGAATATAAACTTTTTTCTTGACTTTTTATGCGAAGGCGAGCAAAATGATAAAAAAGGAAGGGGGGATGACGATGGAAGAGTACGTATTAGAGCTGTATAACCTGCTATATACGACAGAATGGCAAGATATTGTTTCGTTTCTAGGAATCGTATTTTGTATGAAAATTGTAATTGTATATATGGAAGAGCAAGGTATGTTCTATTCCTTCTCATCCCCGTTCGATATGCAACGCGAGCCGTTGCTGAACTATGCCAAGGTAAATTACGAACAATTTCCTTTTGTATTTTTCTTTATGATTCGATTTATTACAGCAATTGTAAAGAAAAAGGAAAGTGACGATGAAGAGTGCCACTCAACTTGTAATATAGCGAATGTTCTTTAAGCTAAATACAAGGAGGAGATTTATATGTGGTTTCGATTTCTTATGATTGGTTTCTTTTCATTAACAGCAATTTCTTTAATGGGATATCAAGTGTCTGAAATTTTTCAAGCATATAGCGATACATTTTTTAACAAAAACTAATCGCATTGCTATTTGAATAATAAAGCGATAAAATCCTTCTTAAGAAGTTTTATTAAGAAGGATTTTTTCTTTGTTTTGTCTTGCTGTGTCAAACTATTGTCACATTTACACTGTGAATAGTATGTTAAAATAGTGAGGTTACGTATACATATTTGAAGGAAGAGGGAGTGACCATTTTGGTGGATCAATCAACAAATCAGAAAAGCTATGCTCCTATTGTGATAACGCTTTCTGTAATTGTAAATGCGATTATTTTATTTTTGTTCTTTGGACCTGTTGGCTATGAAGGAGAAGTACATTTTGATGTAACGATTTTACCAATGTTAAACGCAATTTTTAATAGCTTTACGTTCGTATTTTTATTAGCAGCGTTATTCTCTATTATTAAGAAGAATGTGAAAATGCATCGTGGCTTCATCCTAGCAGCATTTACAACGACGTTGCTATTTTGTGTTTCTTATTTATCGTATCATTACTTGGCGCCAGCAACACATTTTGGTGGCGAAGGATTCATTAAATATGTGTATTTCATCATTTTAATTACACATATTATCCTAGCAGCAATTATCGTACCACTTGCATTGTTTGCACTTGTATTTGGTTTTACAAATCAATTAACACGTCATCGTAAAATTGTACGTTGGACAATGCCGATTTGGTTATATGTAAGTTTATCTGGTGTTATTGTTTACTTAATGATCTCACCTTATTATCAATAAAAAATCTCAGCCTATAGGCTGGGATTTTTTTGTTAGGCAAATGTTTTTGTAAAATGAAAAAAATATGGTATACAAAAGTATAGTTGCTTTTCATATAGAAGGGATGGTAAAGGGATATGCAAAATTTTGTATTTCGTAATCCAACGAAACTTATTTTCGGTAAAGGTCAATTAGAGCAATTGAAAACTGAAATTCCACAGTTCGGTAAAAAAGTTCTTCTCGTATACGGGGGAGGCAGCATTAAAAGAAACGGTATTTATGATAATGTAATTTCTATTTTAAAGGAAATAAATGCAGAAGTATTTGAATTGACAGGTGTTGAACCGAATCCACGTGTATCAACTGTAAAGAAAGGGATTCAAATTTGTAAAGATAATGGTGTTGAATTTATTTTAGCAGTTGGTGGAGGTAGTGTAATCGACTGTACGAAGGCAATTGCAGCTGGTAGTAAGTACGATGGAGATGTGTGGGATATTGTAACGAAAAAAACATTTGCCAGTGAGGCATTACCATTTGGTACTGTGCTTACTCTTGCGGCAACAGGATCTGAAATGAATGCTGGTTCTGTCATTACAAACTGGGAAACGAATGAAAAATATGGCTGGGGTAGCCCAGTTACCTTCCCTCAGTTTTCAATTTTAGATCCAGCTCATACTGCGTCTGTACCGAGGGATCAAACAATTTACGGTATGGTAGATATTATGTCACACGTATTAGAACAATATTTCCATCATGGAACAAATACAGAATTACAAGATCGTTATTGTGAATCTGTTTTAAAAACAGTCATTGAGACAGCTCCTAAGCTTTTAAATGATCTAGAAAATTATGAGCATAGAGAAACGATTTTATACTGCGGTACTATGGCGCTAAACGGTATTTTAGCGATGGGAGTAAAAGGAGACTGGGCAACACACAATATTGAGCACGCGGTTTCAGCGGTTCATGATATACCACACGGAGGTGGCCTTGCGATTTTATTCCCGAACTGGATGAAGCATGTTGTAGATGAAAATGTAAGTCGTTTTAAACAGTTCGCTATTCGTGTATTCGATGTAGAAACAGATGGAAAGACTGATCGAGAAATTGCGTTAGAAGGAATTGAGGCGTTACGTCAATTTTGGACTTCAATTGAAGCACCAGTAACGTTATCTGATTATGCTATTGGAGAAAATGAAATTGATGTAATGGCGGATAAAGCGATGGCTTATGGCGAATTTGGTAACTTTAAAAAATTAAATAAAGACGATGTTTTAAGCATATATAAAGCTTCCTTATAAGTGAAGCGAGTAAAGGAACCCATTTGATATAACAATCCAATGGGTTTCTTTTTTGTTGTTTATAACTGTTTGTGATTGTTTTTGGTTATTTGTGAATGTTTATGGTTGATTTTTGTGATCGTTTTCATTATACTGTAATCAAAGAAGAGGTGAATAAAATGTTAACTCCTGAACGTCATCAAATGATATTGCAACTTGTAAAAGAGCAGAAGGTTGTTAAATTACAACAATTAGTGGAAAGAACAGAAAGCTCTGAATCAACAATTCGTCGTGATTTAGCGCAATTGGAAAAACAACGGTTATTAAAAAGAGTTCACGGTGGTGCAGCTGTTTTAACAGGAAAAGGACAGGAGCCGACGATGGTTGAAAAATCATCCAAAAACATTCAAATAAAACAACAAATTGCGAAGTATGCGGCTAACGTTGTGGAACAAGGTGATTGCATTTATTTAGATGCAGGAAGTACAACATTTGAAATGATTCCATTTTTAATAAATAAGGATGTTACCGTTGTTACGAATGGACTTATGCATATTGAAGCTTTAGTTGAAAATCATATTCGTGCATATTTACTAGGCGGAATGATGAAGAGTAGGACGAAAGCTTTAATCGGTGCTATGGCACAGGAAAGCATGCAGAAGTATCGTTTTGATAAATGTTTTTTAGGAGCGAATGGTGTACATGAACAACTTGGTTTTACAACACCAGATCCGGAAGAGGCACTTTTAAAGCAAATGGCATTAACATTAGCAAATGAAGGATATTTCTTAATTGATGAAAGTAAGTTTTCGGAAGTTGCGTTTGCGAAAATTGCCAATGTTGAAGAGGCGAATATTATTACAAACCATTTAGAAATTGATTTAGAAAAATATAAAAGACAAACCAATGTAATTGAGGCTGATAAACAATGATCTATACAGTAACTTTAAACCCATCTATTGATTATATAGTACAAGTTAATTCCTTAGAGTTAGGCGCAGTAAATCGAGCAGAAAAAGATATGAAGTTTCCTGGAGGAAAAGGAATTAATGTTTCTCGCGTTCTTCATCGTTTAGGTGTTGAAAATGTAGCGCTAGGATTTACTGGTGGATTTACCGGTCGATTTATTAAAGATGTATTACAGGCGGAAGGTGTAACAACAAACTTCGTCCAAGTAGATGGAGATTCTCGAATTAATGTGAAAATAAAAGGGCAAGAAGAAACAGAATTAAATGGGCAAGGACCTAGTGTGACTAAGGAACAATTTGAACAATTAATGAAACAAATTGAAAGTATGCAAAAGGGAGATTGTGTTGTACTAGCTGGAAGTGTACCAGCGTCTATCCCAACTACCTTTTATGAATCAATCGCAGCGTTCGGAGCTGAAAAAGGCATTCGTGTAGTAGTAGATGCAAGTGGTAGTGCGCTGCAGCATGTAGTTAAAAATAAACCATTTTTAATAAAGCCTAATCATCATGAACTTGGTGAGTTATTCGGAGTAGAGATTTCCACAGTAGAAGATGTTTTACCATATGGAAGAAAATTAGTTGAACAAGGTGTAGAGCACGTTATCGTATCAATGGCCGGAGATGGAGCTTTATTATTTACGGCAGAAGGTATATATGAAGCAACTATTCCAAAAGGCGTTGTAATTAATTCGGTTGGGGCTGGAGATTCTCTCGTTGCGGGATTTGTAGGAAGATATGAACAGACAAAAGATATTGAAAAGGCATTTCAATATGGCGTTGCAACAGGGAGTGCAACAGCATTTTCAGCCGATTTATGTGAAAAGGAAAAAGTAGAAGAATTATTGTCGCAAGTAATTGTAACTAAGCGATAGGGGGAAGCAACATATGAAAATTACAGAACTATTAAAAAGGGATACAGTTATTATGAATTTGACAGCTTCAAATAAAGAAGCTGTCATAGATGAGTTAGTTGAGAAATTAAACGGGGCAAATCGTTTAAATAGCAAAGCTGAATTTAAAGAAGCTATTTTAAAAAGGGAGTCACAAAGTACAACCGGCATTGGTGAAGGGATTGCTATACCTCATGCGAAAACAAAAGCTGTTAAGCAACCAGCGATTTGTTTTGGTAGAAGTGTAAGCGGTATCAACTATGAATCGCTTGACGGACAACCTGCGCATTTATTTTTTATGATTGCTGCAAGTGAAGGGGCGAATAATACGCATTTAGAAACGTTATCACGCCTATCTACACTATTAATGGATGAAGGGTTTCGTAAGCAATTGTTAGAAGCGAAGGATGAAGAAGAACTTCTTCGTTTATTTGATGAAAAAGAAAATGAAAAAGAAGAAGAAGAGGTTGAAGTTGCAAAACCAGAAGGGAATGAACCGTACGTATTAGCTGTTACAGCTTGCCCGACTGGAATCGCTCACACATATATGGCTGCAGATAGCTTGAAAGCAAAAGCAGCAGAGCTAGGAATTGCAATTAAAGTTGAAACGAATGGATCAACAGGTATAAAAAACGGTTTAACGAAAGAGGATATTGAACGCGCAACAGCTATAATTGTTGCGGCAGATAAACAAGTAGAAATGAATCGTTTTGCTGGTAAACATGTTATTCAAGTGCCAGTCGCTGACGGGATTAGAAAAACTGAAAAACTTCTTAATCGGGCTGTAAAACAAGATGCACCAATCTTTAAAGGTGTAAAAGAGGATGGAAAGGCAGAAAATACGGAGAAAGAAAATGGATTAGGAATTTATAAGCATTTAATGAACGGCGTAAGTAATATGCTTCCATTCGTTGTTGGTGGCGGGATTTTAATTGCGCTAGCGTTTTCGTTTGGTGGTATAAAAGCAGAAGGTCCTTTAGCTGAATTGTTCATGTCTATTGGAGGAGGGGGAACAGGGGCATTTTTATTCCTTGTACCAATTTTAGCAGGGTTTATTGCTAGTTCTATTGCTGATCGTCCTGGTTTTATGCCCGGTGTTGTCGGAGGATTTTTAGCGGCACATGCGAATGCTGGATTTTTAGGTGGATTAATTGCTGGTTTCTTAGCCGGATATGTTGTTTTAGGATTGAAAAAATTATTTTCAGGCCTACCAGTACAATTAGAAGGAATTAAACCTGTATTGTTATATCCGGTCTTTGGATTATTGATTACAGGAGTTGTTATGCAAAAAGTAGTAATTCCGCCTGTAGTAGCATTGAATGGAATGTTAACAGGATGGTTAAATGGTTTGAACGGTACAAATGCTATATTACTAGGTCTTATTTTAGGTGCGATGATGGCAATTGATATGGGTGGTCCAATTAATAAAGCAGCATTTACGTTTGGTATTGCTGCGATAGAAGCGAAGAACTTTGGGGTACATTCAGCGGTTATGGCTGGTGGTATGGTGCCACCGCTTGCAATTGCGTTAGCAACTACCTTCTTTAAATCGAAGTTTACAGAAGCGGAACGTAAGTCTGGTTTAACAAATTATATTATGGGGGCATCGTTTATTACAGAAGGTGCGATTCCGTTTGCAGCAGCAGATCCGGTTCGGGTAATTGTCAGTTGTGTTGTCGGTTCAAGTATTGCAGGTGCATTATCAATGTTATTCCAAATTACATTACCAGCACCGCATGGTGGATTGTTTGTTATCGCTTTAGTAAATAAACCAGTGTTATATATTTTATCGATATTGATAGGGGCAGTTGTTTCTGCTCTTATGATGGGAATTTGGAAAAAGAAAGTTAAATAATACGTGTAAAGGGAGTAGCTTTTATTAGCTGCTCCTTTTTATTACAAAAAAGGAGGTTGATAATTGGAGAATGATGAATTTTGGTAAAAGATGTAATGAAATATGATTTTTTTGTAACAAAAAAGTAATACTGTAATTTTTTCTGGAAAAAAATTCTGGTGCTTGTATGTGGAAAATATATGAAAACTATTGGGAATTCTATTGGAAATGTAATTCATTAATATGGAAATTTATGTTACAGCTCATTAATCGTATATTACGAATGGTTTGTAATTGTGTGTTTTCTAAAAATCTTAAAAATCCGTTGCTATAATAAAAATACGAAAACAAAGCAAATGGAGGCTATTCATGAAAAAATTATTAGGTATAGCAACGGCGGCAGTTTTTGGTCTTGGGATTTTTGCAGGTTCTGCGAAAGCGGAAACGATTGTAACAACAGACGTATTAAATGTTAGAGAAAACCCAACTGTAGAGTCTAAGCTTGTAGGTAAAATGTTAAGTGGAAATAAATTAGATGTTGTAAATACAGAAAACGGATGGACAAAAATTAAATTAAATGGTCAAGAAGCATTTGTAAGTGCTGAATTTACAAAAAGTACATATTATGTGACGGCGGGTGTGTTAAATGTTCGCGCTGGAGCGAATACTGACTCAGAAATTCTTGGAAAACTGAATAAAAATGATGTAATTGAAACGACAAATCAAGTTCAAAATGAATGGTTGCAATTTGACTATAATGGAAAAACAGGATATGTTCATGTGCCATTTTTAACAGGAACGGCACCAGTGATTGAAAAGAAAGAAGTTGCAACGAAAGAAGAAGCGCCGGAAAGAGTAAATACGCCGGTTAAAAGTAATAAAGTAGTTAAGAGTAAAGAATCTGTTAAGAATGTAGAATCAAGTAAACCTGTGGCAAAACAGCAGTCAACTACGAAACAAGTTGCGAAATCTAATGAAACAAGTGCACCGACTAGTGGACGTGAAATAACGGTAGAAGCGACAGCATATACAGCAGATCCGAGTGAGAATGGTTCGTATGGTGGTCGTGTATTAACTGCAATGGGGCATGACTTAACAGCGAATCCAAATATGAAAGTAATTGCTGTTGATCCTAAAGTAATTCCACTTGGATCAAAAGTATGGGTAGAAGGATATGGAGAAGCGATTGCTGGAGATACTGGTGGTGCGATTAAAGGAAATCGTATTGATGTTTTAGTTGGCTCAGATGGTAGTGCGAATAGCTGGGGGCGCAAATCTGTAAAAGTGAAAGTTATAGAGTAGTATATATGTATTAATATAAAAGGCGGTTGCTTGAAAGTATGTAAGCAATCGCCTTTTATGGATTATTGAAAAGGATAAATAGTTTTACCTGTAATAATTTTATATGCGCTGCAAAATTGGTTTTGTATATACTCTGTATCTTTATTTTCTAGATGTAATGTTGTTTCTTGGAGAGCAGAATGAAAAGAACGTAGTAAACAATTTAAGGCGAAGTATAATTCTTCTTGTGAACAATTGTGTTCTTTTGTAGCAGTAGCTAAAATGAGGTCTTTTGTCAAAGATGAAAAATTGATAGTGGATTGTTTCATAGTTAACTCATCCTCTCGAAGGTATTTTTAATCATGTATATGCGGAATTGGACAAACTATGTTCTTTTTTATTTATAATTTCATGTACCGTAATGAAAGAACTTGCAATCATGCCGTTAAAATTGGTAAGATTGGATATAATCAATAGATGGAGTACATTACATAAAGAGAGTTGAATGATATGGGAGAAGTGCAACGTGAAAAAGTTGCTGTCATCATTGGACCAACTGCTGTTGGGAAGACGAAGTTAAGTATTGATCTTGCCAAAGCGTTAAATGGTGAAATTATAAGTGGAGATTCCATGCAGATTTATCGTACGATGGATATTGGAACCGCAAAGGTGACGAAAGAAGAGATGGACGGAATTCCACATTATATGGTTGATATAAAAAATCCAGAAGAATCATTTTCGGTTGCCGAATTTCAAGAACGTGTTCGTAAGCATATTCGCGAGATTACAGAGCGTGGTAAATTGCCGATTATCGTTGGTGGAACTGGTCTGTATATACAATCTGTTTTATTCGATTATCAGTTTACGGATGATGCTGGTGATGCTATATACCGAGAACAAATGGAAAAGTTAGCATTAGAACGTGGTGTGGAATATGTACATAAGAAATTACAGGAAGTAGACCCAGAAAGCGCTGAGCGTATTCATGCAAATAATGTACGCCGTGTCATTAGGGCGTTAGAAATTTTCCACACGACGGGTGAAAAAATGAGTGATCAACTTGAAAAACAAGAAAACGAGTTATTATACGATGTTTCCTTAATTGGCTTGACAATGGATCGTGAAATGCTATACGATCGCATTAACTTACGAGTTGATATAATGATGGACCAAGGTTTATTAGAAGAAGTAGAAGGGTTGTATAATCGAGGGATACGAGATTGTCAATCTATTCAAGCGATTGGGTATAAAGAGATATATGATTATTTTGAGGATCGTGTCTCTTTAGAAGAAGCGGTATCACAATTAAAGACGAATTCACGTCGTTATGCAAAACGTCAATTAACGTGGTTCCGTAATAAGATGGATGTCACATGGTTTGATGTTACAGACGGTGAAAAAACGTCAGAAATTTTACGATACATAGAAGGAAAGCTACAACTAAAGTCGAATAATAGTAAGTAGAGAAAAAGAGGAGGATTCGACATGAAGCAATCAATCAATATTCAAGATCAGTTTTTAAATCAACTCCGTAAAGAGAATACGTTTGTTACGCTGTACTTATTAAATGGTTTCCAGCTTCGTGGATTAATTAAAGGATTTGATAATTTTACAGTCCTACTGGAAACAGAAGGTAAGCAACAGCTTATTTATAAACACGCAATTTCTACATTTGTACCACAAAAAAATGTTTCAATTGAATTAGAATAGTAATGAATTATTGTACATAACAAAAAAAGAGCGAGTTTCTCGCTCTTTTTTTATTTGCCATAAACGATAAATAGTGAAATTTAAGCGATTCTAAATACAGTTAGACGAATGTTAGTATTTCCTGTTGCAGGGATCGTAATCTCGTTAAGAGTAGATTGGACAGAAATGTTTGCTCCGGCAGCTAATGTTTCGATTGTAGTAAATGAAAGTGAGTCGCCTATTAAATTTGAAGAGAAGTTGTCAGTTGCGACTGCTCCATTTATTGAAATTCCTACTCCGAGTGGCGCACATCCTGGTGCAGTTGTAGAGATGGATACGCTAATTACATAAATACCACCGTTGATAACTGTAACTGTGTCTGTGCCATTAAAGATAATATTATTTACGTTAATTGCAGTACTGAAGATAAAGTTATTAAATTGTAGTACTGTTTGTTGAATGTTGTTTGTTACAACAATTGTTGCTATAGGGAAGCTAGGTCCAGTAGGCCCAGTAGGTCCGGTAACTCCTATACCAGTAGCGCCCGTTGGCCCTTGAACGCCTTGAGGCCCAGTGGCACCAGTAGCACCCGCCGGTCCTTGAGCACCTTGAGGTCCAGTGGCACCAGTAGCACCTGCCGGTCCTTGAACGCCTTGAGGCCCAGTGGCACCAGTAGCACCCGCCGGTCCTTGAACGCCTTGAGGCCCAGTGGCACCAGTAGCACCCGCCGGTCCTTGAACGCCTTGAGGCCCAGTGGCACCAGTAGCACCCGCCGGTCCTTGAACGCCTTGAGGCCCAGTGGCACCAGTAGCACCCGCCGGTCCTTGAATACCTTGAGGTCCGGTAGCACCTGTATTACCTTGAGGTCCCTGAGGTCCAGTAGGTCCAGTAGGTCCACCAGAAGGTCCAGTAGGTCCGGTAACTCCTATACCAGTAGCACCCGTTGGCCCTTGAACACCTTGAGGTCCAGTGGCACCAGTAGCGCCCGCCGGTCCTTGAATACCTTGAGGTCCAGTGGCACCAGTAGCACCCGCCGGTCCTTGAGCACCTTGAGGTCCAGTGGCACCAGTAGCACCTGTGTTACCTTGAACGCCTTGAGGTCCAGTAGCGCCAGTAGCACCCGCCGGCCCTTGAACGCCTTGAGGTCCAGTAGCACCAGTAGCACCCGCCGGTCCTTGAACACCTTGAGGTCCAGTGGCACCAGTAGCACCTGTGTTACCTTGAACGCCTTGAGGTCCAGTAGCACCAGTAGCACCCGCCGGTCCTTGAACACCTTGAGGTCCAGTGGCACCAGTAGCACCTGTGTTACCTTGAACGCCTTGAGGTCCAGTAGCACCAGTAGCACCTGTATTACCTTGAACGCCTTGAGGTCCAGTAGCACCAGTAGCACCCGTGTTACCTTGAGGCCCTTGAGGTCCAGTAGCACCTGTATTACCTTGAACGCCTTGAGGTCCAGTAGCACCAGTAGCACCCGCCGGTCCTTGAACACCTTGAGGTCCAGTAGCACCTGTATTACCTTGAACGCCTTGAGGTCCAGTGGCACCAGTAGCACCTGTGTTACCTTGAACGCCTTGAGGTCCAGTAGCGCCGGTAGCACCCGCCGGTCCTTGAACACCTTGAGGTCCAGTAGCACCGGTAGCACCCGCCGGTCCTTGAACACCTTGAGGTCCAGTAGCACCGGTAGCACCCGCTGGTCCTTGAACACCCTGAGGTCCAGTGGCACCAGTAGCGCCCGCTGGTCCTTGAGCACCTTGAGGTCCGGTAGCACCAGTAGCACCCGTGTTACCTTGAGGTCCCTGAGGTCCGGTAGCACCAGTAGCACCTGTGTTACCTTGAGCACCTTGAGGTCCAGTGGCACCAGTAGCGCCCGCTGGTCCTTGAGCACCTTGAGGTCCGGTAGCACCAGTAGCACCCGTGTTACCTTGAGGCCCTTGAGGTCCAGTGGCACCAGTAGCGCCCGCTGGTCCTTGAGCACCTTGAGGTCCGGTAGCACCAGTAGCACCCGTGTTACCTTGAGGTCCCTGAGGTCCAGTAGGTCCAGGAGGCCCGCCGGAAGGTCCGGTAGGTCCGGTAACTCCTATACCGGTAGCACCCGTGTTACCTTGAGGTCCTTGAGGTCCGGTAGCACCAGTAGCACCCGTGTTACCTTGAGCACCCTGAGGTCCAGTAGCGCCGGTAGCACCTGTGTTACCTTGAGCACCTTGAGGTCCAGTAGCGCCGGTAGCACCTGTGTTACCTTGAACACCTTGAGGTCCGGTAGCACCCGTGTTGCCTTGAGGCCCTTGAGGTCCAGTGGCACCGATAGCACCCGTGTTGCCTTGAGGTCCTTGAGGTCCAGTAGCACCGGTAGCGCCAGCTGGTCCTTGAGATCCGGTAGCACCCGTGTTACCTTGAGGCCCTTGAGGTCCAGTGGCACCGGTAGCACCAGTAGCCCCCGTGTTACCTCGAGGTCCGGTAGCGCCAGTAGCCCCCGTATTACCTTGAGGTCCGGTAGCGCCAGTAGCACCCGTGTTACCTCGAGGTCCGGTAGCGCCGGTAGCGCCCGTGTTACCTTGAGGTCCGGTAGCACCAGTAGCGCCCGTGTTACCTTGAGGTCCGGTAGCACCCGTAGCGCCCGTGTTACCTCGAGGTCCGGTAGCGCCCGTAGCGCCCGTGTTACCTTGAGGCCCTTGAGGTCCAGTGGCACCCGTAGCGCCCGTGTTACCTTGAGGCCCTTGAGGTCCAGTGGCACCCGTAGTGCCCGTGTTACCTCGAGATCCGGTAGCACCAGTAGCCCCCGTATTACCTTGAGGTCCAGTAGCACCAGTAGCCCCCGTATTACCCCGAGGTCCGGTAGCGCCAGTAGCACCTGCTGGCCCAGTAGGTCCAGTAGGTCCTTGAATGAATGAAGCAGAATTAACTAAAGCGGTTTGTAATGCTGCTATTAATTTGAGAAGCTCTTGAAGTGTGCAAGGGTCAATTCGGAATAGTTTTGTAATGGATAGTAAATAATTAATTAGATTTTGAAGCTCGATAAATACAGCGCTTGCTACGAAAGTTGGATTTTTTAATATAGTTATTAAGTTTTTAATAATAGCTAACCCTTGTGCTTTCAGGGAGGAAGTAGCATCTAGTGAACAAATAAATTTACTTAGTAGGTTCAATGTATCAATTAGATCTTCAATATTTTGGGGAGATGGATTTGCGAAAAGTTTTGGGATTATTTTTGTTAAATCGATAATGATTGCGCGGAATGTTCTAAGTTGTGCCTTAGTAACTGGGATTGATGGAGTATTTGGAATTCGTCCAGCGCTACTTGGAAAGCATGGTTTGGAGAATTTGTTCTGACTGTCGTTATAATGAGACATTAAATCTCTCCTTTCTAATGAGGATATGAACGAAACTCATCATAGTAGATGCAAAAATTAGTTAAATGGTCATAGTAAAATCGTTTGTTTGAAGAAAAAATAGAAAAAACGCCTTATAATAAGGCGTTTTTTCTATTTTCTGCGTATTGATAATATCGTTTTAGTGAAATCTTTGATTTGAAGCCAGCTAGCTTTATAATTTCTGACTCCGGAGTTTCTTTTTTTATTAAGTTTAAAATATAGGTGTTACGAAAGTGTTGTCCTGAGATTCCTTTGCGTAAATTAGCTCTGGATACTTCAAGGCGAATCATTTTTTGGATAGCGATTTCTGTTAATCCCTTCGGTGCATCATTTTCGTATACCCATCTATATGTTCCGCGATTAAAATCGAATGCGACAAATAATGGGTCATTACTATGATATTTTGGACGAACGGGTTCGGGGATGCTTTTGTAATAAGTATATAGTTGTTTTTTGTCTTCGCTAGTTAAAGTAATTGTTCTTTCTACTCCTGCGGTTGCAGGTATAGATAATGTGTTAGTTTCAAAGTGGACGTGATGCATAGTTAATGCTGTAAGTTCCTGTAAGGATAATCCATAGTCAATTAATAAATTTAAAATAGCGATATTACGATCCATCAATAAAGGGCGTACAGGACGTTGTTTTTCTGAAAGTCCTTCTAATGAAGTGACTATATGTTTTAATCTTTTTTCTTCATCAGATGAAATGAAATCTTCATTGCGGAGTGTGCGGTCTGGTTGAATAGAAATTTCCATGTTCTTTAATGGGTTGGGAATATTTAGAAAGTGATGCATTCGATTTAATACAATGAATACACGGTGCATCGTTTTCTCTGAGTAATGTCGATTCTTTTTTAAGTCGGAAAAGTAATCTTCGTAGTCTTTTGTACAAAGTGTAGCCCATATATTACTGGAAGGGAGCTTTTTGTTTTTTTCTAACCAATGTCCGAAATCTTCAATGTCATAAACATAACGTTTAATGGTTGAAGGTTTTCGGCCTTTATTCAATAAAAAAATAGAAAAGGCTTGTATTGTATCATGGAATTCCGTTGTCTCCATAGTCCCACCACCTTCATTATTTCTTTTATTATAGCAAACTTTTCTGAAAATAGTCATTTGCAAAGGAGACAAGAATAATAATATTTGGTGAGTGGATAAAATGAGGTGATTGTATGGAACAATCGATGCGAAAGAAAAATAATAATCAAATTAACATTGTGTTAAATCATCGAAAGAAAATTTCTTTACCGGCTGCAGAAAATAAAACAGTAATTTCAAATGAAACTACTACGAAACATGAGATGCTGCAAAGAATTGAAGAAGAGATGGGAAAACTCGTTGGGATGGATGATATAAAAAAGATAATAAAAGAAATATATGCTTGGATTTATGTGAATAAAAAAAGACAAGAAATAGGATTGAAGTCTGAGAAGCAAGTACTCCATATGTTGTTTAAAGGCAATCCGGGTACAGGCAAGACAACTGTTGCTAGAATGATAGGAAAATTGTTATTTGAGATGAATATTCTATCAAAAGGGCACTTAGTTGAAGCTGAACGTGCAGATCTTGTAGGAGAGTACATCGGTCATACGGCTCAAAAAACAAGAGATTTAATAAAAAAAGCAATGGGGGGAATTTTGTTTATTGATGAGGCTTATTCATTAGCACGAGGGGGAGAAAAAGATTTTGGAAAAGAAGCAATTGATACGCTCGTAAAACATATGGAAGATAAACAACACGGTTTTGTATTGATTTTAGCTGGATATTCCAGAGAGATGAATCACTTTCTTTCATTGAATCCAGGACTGCAATCTCGTTTTCCGTTTATAATTGAGTTTGCGGATTACTCAGTAAATCAGCTGTTAGAAATAGGGAAGAGGATGTATGAAGAACGTGAATATCAGTTATCGAAAGAGGCTGAATGGAAATTTAGAGATCATTTACATGCTGTAAAGTACTCATCGCAAATTACATCCTTTAGTAATGGACGATATGTTCGGAATATTGTTGAAAAATCAATTCGTACACAAGCTATGCGGTTGTTACAAGAGGATGCGTATGATAAATATGATTTGATTGGAATATCAAGTAGTGATTTGATGCTTGAAGAGGAGACGCACAGTACGTAAACTGTGCGTCTGTTTTTTTATATAAGTGCTCTACTATTTTTTTGCTTTTTCTTGATAAGATTTATGGAAACGTTCCATTTTAGCGCTTTTTTCGTGTGCAGAATTAGGATCATGTCCAATTTGACCTACTGAGCTTTTTTGAGCCCCTTTATTCACATGGTTTGTCATTTGTGTTCACCTCGCTTTGAGAATTAGTATAAACATTATGTAAGGAAAAACTCGTTAGAAAAGAAAAACCTCTTTACGATCTGTAAAGAGGTTGGATTGCTATTTATGCATTGAACGTTCGTTTGTGTCGATGCGTCTATGCGGTAAATGCCATTTGTAATGAATAGAAACCATGCGGAAGCAAACAATTAAAATGAATAAGGTGTATAGAGCCCAATCGCTAACAATAATTTGAGCGCCGATTAAGAAACCTGCCAGAATCGTCCAAAAAGCATATACATCAGCTCGAAGAACGAGAGGTTTTCTACGGGCTAAAAGATCGCGGATAATACCGCCTCCAATGCCAGTTAAAACGGCTGCTACGATTGTAGCGCTAATTGGTAAATTTAATTTTTGAGCGTATAATGCCCCTTGTACGGCAAATGCTGATAAGCCGATAGCATCAGTGATGTTTTCCCACTTTTTCCAGTGTCTAATTAATTTATTTGGAAAAAGAAAAATAATCGTCATTGATAAAAGTGCGATTTGGAATAACATGTCTTGTTGCCAAAATGCGACAATCGGATAACCAATTAATAAATTACGAAGGGCACCTCCCCCAAATGCGGTTGCCATTCCTAAAATATACACCCCGAAAATATCATAATCCTCTTCCATTGCAACAATAGCCCCGCTTAATGCGAAAGCAATTGTGCCTATGATGCTAAAAATCTCCCATGCCATGAATTTTCTCCCCCGCTAACTAGATGAAATGTGCTTCCTCTGCTATTATATTAGAAGGTTTAAATTTCGAAAAGGATGAGTGAACATATTTGATGGAAGAAAAAGAGAAAGTCATATTAGTGGGCTGTCAATTGCCGCAAGATGATGATGAAAAATTTATGCATTCCATGAAAGAACTTGCATCATTAGCGAAAACTGCACGAGCAGAATTGTTAGTGTCTACAACGCAAAAACGACCGAAGTTTCATCCGGCGACTTATATAGGTAAAGGTAAATTAGAAGAGCTTACAATGTTAACTGAAGAACTAGAACCGGATGTTATCGTATTTAATAACGAATTAACACCGAGTCAAATTCGGAATTTATCCGCAGTATTAGATGCGAGGGTAATTGATCGAACGCAACTCATATTAGATATTTTTGCGCAACGTGCGAAGTCGAGAGAAGGGAAGCTTCAAGTAGAATTAGCTCAGTTGCAATATACAATGCCGCGTCTTATGGGGCAAGGATTGTCTTTATCACGTCTTGGTGGTGGTATTGGAACGAGAGGGCCAGGTGAAACGAAACTTGAGACTGATCGTCGTCATATTCGAGCGCGCGTTGATGAAATAAAGAAGCAACTTGCAGTTGTTGTGGAACATCGAAAAAGATATCGTGAGAGAAGAAAAGATAATAAAGTATTTCAAGTTTCGTTAATAGGATATACGAATGCGGGAAAATCTACACTGTTTAATAGATTAACGGAAGCTGATACGTTTGAAGAAAACTTGTTGTTTGCAACACTAGACCCGACAACAAGGAAGATGCCGCTACCTTCTGGTTATACAGTATTACTAACTGATACAGTTGGTTTTATACAAGATTTACCTACGTCATTAATTGCTGCATTCCGTTCGACGTTAGAAGAAGCTGGTGAAGCGGATGTTATTTTACATGTTGTGGATTCTGCAGATCCTAATTATGTAGGGCATGAGAAAACAGTAAAACAATTATTATCAGAACTCGAAATAAATCATATTCCTATTATTACGTTATATAATAAAAAAGATGAATTACATCAAAACTTTATTCCGTTTCCGAAAAATGACTTCTTAATGACTAGTGCTTTTGAAGAAAAGGATCTATTACATATAAAAGAAGCGATAGAAACGAAAATGAAGGAAGAAATGAATCGTTATCAAGTGGAGATTCCTCCGAGTGAAGGTAAGTTATTAACTCTATTAAAGACGGAGACGCTATTAACAAAAATGGAGTTTTTGGAAGATAAATTTGTATATGATTGCGCGGGGTATATTTTTGCTCATTCATCGCTTAATGTACAATTAAAGAGATTTTTAGTGGAAGAAGGAGAAAATAAAAATGTTTGATCGTTTGAAAAATGGAGAAAAAATTGCTCCAATCGTAAAAGAAGTAGAGAGCCAAATTACAGAAGTACATAAACGTGCGGATGAAGTAATTGAAAGTAATCAGTTTCGTGTGTTAGAAAGTTTTCGTAAACATAAAATTAGCGATTCACATTTTATTCCAACGACAGGTTACGGTTATGACGATATTGGTCGTGATACGTTAGAAAAAGTGTATGCAGATGTATTTGGAGCGGAAGCTGGTCTTGTTCGTCCGCAAATTATTTCAGGTACTCACGCAATTTCAACAGCGCTATTCGGTATTTTACGTCCGGGAGATGAGTTATTGTACATCACTGGTAAGCCGTATGATACGTTAGAGGAAATTGTTGGTGTACGCGGAAAAGGTGTAGGGTCATTCAAAGAATATAATATTGGTTATAATGCAGTTCCGCTTACTGAAGAGGGGCTTGTTGATTTTGGAGCTGTTGCGGCTGCCATTCATAGTAATACGAAAATGATCGGTATTCAGCGCTCAAAAGGTTATGCTACTCGTCCGTCGTTTACTATTTCTCAAATTAAAGAAATGATAGCGTTTGTTAAAGAAATTAAACCGGATGTTGTCGTGTTTGTAGATAACTGTTATGGTGAGTTTATTGAAGAGCAAGAGCCATGTCATGTTGGTGCAGATTTAATGGCAGGTTCGCTTATTAAAAACCCGGGTGGGGGAATTGTTAAAACTGGTGGTTACATTGTTGGTAAAGAACAGTATGTTGAAGCGTGTGCATATCGTTTAACATCTCCAGGAATCGGTGCGGAAGCAGGGGCATCTTTATACAGTCTGCAAGAAATGTATCAAGGTTTCTTCTTAGCGCCGCATGTAGCAGGACAAGCGCTAAAAGGTGCGATTTTTACAGCTGCATTTTTAGAAAAGTTAGGAATGAATACATCACCAGCGTGGAATGCACCAAGAACGGATTTAATTCAATCTGTTCAATTTGATGACAAAGATCGCATGATTGCATTCTGCCAAGCAATTCAATATGCATCCCCGATTAATTCTCACTTCACTCCATATGCTAACTATATGCCGGGGTATGAAGATGATGTAATTATGGCTGCGGGAACTTTTATTCAAGGTGCAAGTATTGAATTGTCAGCTGATGGTCCAATTCGTCCGCCTTATGTTGCTTACGTACAAGGTGGGCTAACTTATTCGCATGTGAAGATTGCGATCTGTTCTGCAATTGATGCATTAATTGAAAAAGAATTATTAACAATTTCTTAAAGGGAAGCTGTCGATTTCGACAGCTTTTTTTCGTGTGAAAGTAATGATTTATTGCATTAGAAAAAAGAATGAAAAAACTTTTAAAAAAATCATGTAAGAAAAGCTAACATCTATTGACATCAAACATAACATGGTATAAAATGAGAAGCAGTTAAGGCGAAGGAGGAACTGAAACGATGAAAGAAGATAGACGTTCTGCCCCGCTGTTTCCTATTGGTATTGTTATGGATTTAACACAATTATCTGCACGTCAAATTCGCTACTATGAAGAGCATAATCTTGTTTCTCCAACCCGTACAAAGGGGAATCGTAGATTATTTTCATTTAACGATGTAGATAAGTTGTTAGAGATTAAAGATTTATTAGATCAAGGCTTGAATATGGCTGGTATTAAACAAGTGTTACTAATGAAAGAAAATCAAACAGAAGCAGTGAAAGTAAAAGAAGAAACGAAAGAAATTTCAAAAACTGAGCTTCGCAAAATACTTCGAGACGAACTACAACATACAGGTAGATTTAATCGAACTTCATTGCGACAAGGTGATATTTCAAGGTTTTTTCACTAAAGAGAACTGATTCTGAAGGTGTTTAGAGGGACTAAGGAGGAATTTATAATGGCTAGGTACACAAAAGAAGATATTTTCCGTTTGGCGAAAGAAGAGAATGTAAAGTATATACGTTTACAATTTACGGACCTTTTAGGAGTAATTAAAAACGTAGAAATTCCAGTGAGCCAATTAACAAAAGCTCTTGATAACAAAATGATGTTTGATGGATCTTCTATTGAAGGTTTCGTACGTATTGAAGAATCTGATATGTACTTATATCCAGACTTAGATACTTGGGTGATTTTCCCTTGGACAGCTGAAAAAGGTAAAGTAGCTCGATTGATCTGTGATATTTACAATGCAGATGGCACTCCATTTGAAGGGGATCCACGTAACAACTTAAAACGTGTATTAAAAGAAATGGAAGCTTTAGGATTCTCAGATTTCAATCTTGGACCAGAGCCAGAATTCTTCCTATTCAAAGTAGATGAAAAAGGAAATCCAACATTAGAATTAAACGATAACGGTGGATACTTCGACCTTGCGCCGATGGATCTAGGGGAAAACTGTCGTCGTGATATCGTTCTTGAACTTGAAGAAATGGGCTTTGAAATTGAAGCGTCTCACCATGAGGTTGCTCCAGGGCAGCACGAAATTGACTTCAAATATGCAAATGCAATTCGTTCATGTGATGACATTCAAACATTCAAACTTGTTGTAAAAACAATTGCTCGTAAACACGGTTTACACGCAACATTTATGCCAAAACCATTATACGGTGTGAACGGTTCAGGTATGCACTGTAACTTATCACTATTCAAAAATGGTGAGAACGTATTCTATGATCAAAACGGTGACTTACAATTAAGTGATGATGCTCGTCACTTCATCGCAGGTATTTTAAAACACGCACCAGCATTTACAGCGGTGGCAAACCCAACTGTAAACTCTTACAAGCGTTTAGTACCTGGATACGAAGCTCCTTGTTACGTAGCATGGTCTGCACAAAACCGTAGTCCATTAGTACGTATCCCTGCATCTCGTGGTATTAGTACACGCGTAGAAGTACGTAGTGTTGACCCAGCTGCAAACCCATATTTAGTAATGGCTACATTATTAGCAGCAGGTCTTGATGGAATTAAAAACAAATTAACTCCACCAGCTGCAGTAGATCGTAACATCTACGTAATGACAAAAGAAGAGCGCGAAGAAGCAGGTATCGTTGACTTACCAGCAACATTAGCGCAAGCTTTAGTTACATTACAATCTAACGAAGTAATTAGTAACGCATTAGGAGATCACTTACTTGAGCACTTCATCGAAGCGAAAGAAATTGAGTGGGATATCTTCCGTACGCAAGTTCACCAATGGGAACGCGATCAATATATGTCTCTTTACTAAGAGGTGAGGAGCCCTGATACTACGGTATCAGGGCTTTTTTATTTGTTGGCAATATAGGTGTTAGTTGAAATGAATTGAATAGATGTCTGAAAAAATTATGACGGTATTTAAATTTCTATTCCATATCTTTAATGTAACGTGGTGAAATTCGAATTGTTTTGTGTTCCAAAAGGGTGGATAAGTAAAAGTAACATGCGTAATATCTATGGATATAAAAAATTGAATGATATGTTGTGTTCGGTATTGGATATGTTTCATACTAAAGTTCGAGTGTTTAAAAATATAGTACCTTGCAATAAACAATACTAAGTGGTATATTATGGATAAGGAAGGTACTGTGTATTGAACAGTACTGAAATGAGAAAGGGGGATTGTCCTTGAACGTTCAGTTTAAAAAAGGTGTGTTAGAACTATGTGTACTGGCACTTGTGAAACGTAAGGATTGTTACGGCTATGAACTTGTTCAGCAAATCTCAAATAAATTTTTAATATCGGAAGGGTCAGTATATCCTTTATTACGCCGTTTAACGAAGGAAGGATATTTTCAAACGTATTTAAAAGAATCTACGGAAGGACCACCTCGCAAATATTATCAACTAACTGAGCAAGGGGAAACGCAACTGAATTTGTTAGTAACAGAGTGGCGTGATTTTGCGAAAGGTGTACAAGAAATTATTGAAGGGGTGGAATGGGATGAGTAAAGAACAGTTTCTTAATGAATTATCAAGTCATCTTAGAAAGTTACCGGACGAAGAGAGGAAAGATATTTTATTTGATTATGAAGAGCATTTTCAGTTTGGGATAGAAGAGGGGAAAACTGAATCGGAAATAATAAAGGGTCTTGGCTCTCCGAAAGTAATTGCAAAAGAATTACTTGCGATGTATCGATTTGATGAAATGAAAAAAGATCCGTCAACTTCAAATGTGACAAGAGCTGTCATGGCAGCGATTGGACTTAGTTTGTTTAATTTCATTATTGTATTAGGCCCGTTAGTTGCAATTATCGCTTTTATATTCTCTTTTTGGGTCGGTGGGATTGTTAGTGTAGTTACACCATTTTTCGTTATTGGAAAAGTATTTATGGGTACATTTATATGGTTAGATGTATTCGTAAGTATAACATTTGTTGGGATAGGTTTGTTGTTATGTATTATCGCTTATTATAGTACGAAGTGGTTTAAAAGGTTATGTGTACGTTATGTCATATGGAACTTCAAAATGATAAAAGGGGAGTAGATGATGAAAAAAATATTGTTAGTAGCGATCGCTTGTATCATTATTGGAGTAATAGGAATTTCACAAACATATGAAAAAGCAGTGCAAACTGCAGAAAAAGGAAACAAAGAAGATATAATTAAAAACGAAACACTAAAAAATATAGAAGTTAAGTTAGATGTCGGGGATATTGTTGTCCAAAAATCTCCTGACGCTTCTTTTTATGTAAAGCAATTAGGAGATGCGCGTAAACAAGAGATTCATATTACTGAAGATGGTGACACATTAAAAATCATTGGGGAAAGAGAAAAAGGTGCTTCATTTGATTTTTCTTTTTACGATTTTAGGTTTCAAACGTCTACATTGACTCTCCTTGTGCCTGAACGCTCTTACCAAGATGTAAAAGTAAATTCATCTGCTGGACAAATTGAAATAAGTGATGTGAAAAGTGACCGTGTAAGTGCTAGAACACTTACTGGAGAAGTGGATTTGAAACATGTAACGGCTAAGAATGTGGAGGGATCTACAAAAGCTGGTGAAGTAAACTTTAAAAAAGTAATAGGGAAAGTGACTGCAAAAACGACCAGTGGGGAAATAAATATTCTAGATCATGATTCTAAGTACAATCTAGAAGCAAGTTCAACTGCGGGAGATGTAAATATTACTTTATCGGAAAAACCAAAAGATGCGGTAATTACTGGGCAAAGTGCTGCCGGGGATGTAACAATTTTTAATGAAGAAAATAAAGACGTAACGATTGGTAATGGGAGTAAAAAGATTAGCGGTAAAACAGCTGCGGGCGATGTGACGATTGAAACGCGTTCGTAAGAAATAGAATGTGTGAAAATCTATCAAAATACAAAAAAGAAGATAATTACCTTATATAAATAAGGTAATTATCTTCTTTTTTATTCTTAATGTAAATCACGATATACGCCAATTACTTTACCGATAACTGACACTTGCTTTAAAATAATAGGTTCTAATGAAGAGTTTTCCGGTTGTAGACGGAAATGGTCTTTTTCTTTATAGAAACGTTTAACAGTTGCTTCATTATCTTCTGTTAAAGCGACTACAATTTCACCATTATATGCAGACTGTTGTTGGCGAACAACAACTAAATCTCCATCGAAAATACCAGCTTCAATCATACTATCTCCAGAAATACGTAACATAAACACTTGATCTGCTCCTGCGACAATGCTAGCTGGAAGAGGGAAGTGTTCCTCAACGCTTTCGACTGCTGTAATTGGTAATCCAGCAGTAACTTTCCCGACAATTGGAACTTGAATAACAGATTGTGTTTCTGTATCCATTCGGTCTTCACCTAAAATTTCAATTGCGCGTGGTTTTGTTGGATCGCGTCGAATGTATCCTTTTTCTTCTAATCTTGATAAATGTCCGTGCACTGTAGAACTAGAAGCGAGGCCGACTGCTTGGCCAATTTCACGTACGGAAGGTGGATATCCTTTTTCTTGTACTTTTAGCTTAATAAAGTCGAGAATGTCTTGCTGGCGTTTCGTTAACTTTTCCATGTTTTCTAACACCTCGTTTTCTTTCATTTTTCTTATTAATAAGTATAACATGTGAAAAAACATTCTACAAACATAAGTTCGAACAAAAGGCGAATTTATGTTACACTAAAGGGAAATTATAGTGAGAAAGAGGGGTTCATAATGAATGCAATTATTTATGCGCGTGTGAGTACAACAAAAGAAGCGCAAGAAACATCATTATTACGTCAAAAAGATGAATTATTGCATTTAGCGGAGCGCTATCAAATGAATGTTACTAAGGTGATTGAAGAGCAGGCTAGTGGCTATACAATTGAACGTGATGGCATATTAGAAGTGCTAGATACAATTCGAGACGAACAAATTGATGTGCTACTTATACAAGATGAAACGCGCCTTGGTAGGGGGAATGCAAAGATTGCGTTAATGCACTGTTTACATAAAGAAGGAATAAAAGTATATACGCATACACATAATGGTGAATTGCAATTGTCGGATTCTGATTCAATGGTATTAGATATTATTGGTATTGTTGAAGAGTATCAAAGAAAGATTCATAATTTAAAAATTAAACGTGGTATGCAACGAGCAGTAGAAAAAGGCTATCGTCCAGAAAATAATTTAAAGAATCGTCATTTAAGTGTAGGACGAGAGAAGAAAGAAGTGCCAATTGAGGAAATTGTACGTTTACGTAAGAGTGAACTTACTTTCGAAGAAATTGCAGCAACACTACGTGGCTTTGGTCATAATGTTTCAAAAGCGACGGTACATCGTAGATATGTAGAGTATACAAAGCAATTGCTTGATAAAGAAGAGTAACTATTGTATGATAATAATCAGTTTTGAGTAGAAGGGGGATTCGAGATGCTTAGTCACGAACTCGTTGAACGCATTAACTTCTTAGCGAAAAAAGCAAAAGCTGAAGGTTTAACTGAAGAAGAACAACGTGAGCGTCAATCGCTACGTGAACAATATTTAAAAGGATTTCGTCAAAATATGTTAAACGAACTAAAAGGAATTAAAGTCGTTAACGAACAAGGTACTGATGTTACACCGGCGAAATTAAAAGCTTTAAAAAAGCAAGATAATGCAAAATTAAACTAAAAGATGGGCGAAGCCCATCTTTTTTTATTTATTTAATAACTTTCCAGTTGTTATTAACTGTTGCTTCTATCTTTTTATGCTTCAATATATAGTTAGCGATAAGTTCAGACATATCTGTTGGTATATCTTTTATTACGGGCTTATTTTGAAACATAAAGAAGTTCCCTCCGCCGCTCGCGCGATAATTATTCATAACGACATCATATTCTTCACTCATATTAAGAGGAGTGCCTTTATGCTGTAAAGATTCTACTCTGTCGCCAATTGGTTTGGAAATGTTTAATACGTACGAAATTCCTTCCCACATATCGTAATTATAGTGTTGCGGTTTTGGTTCTATGTAGCTAGGGTTTACGATGATGGTTCCATCTTCTTTTAATGTGAAATAAGAAGCAGAGAGTTCGAGAGCATCTTTTATATCAGCTCCAGTTATTCTAATTACTTTTAATGTATTTGGATAAATATAATTAGAAACGATGTCACGCATTGTTACATATGTCGGGAAACCCGGAGATGTATTATGGAATAAGCTTGTACAAGAAATAGAAACATTAGCCATATCCATCTGTATTTTATTTATGAATTCAATAAAAGGATGGTCTTGCAAACGAGTTTGCATAGCATCTGAAATTTGCATGTCACCGTGGATGGTTCCAATAGGTTGATCAAGCCATTTTTGTGTTTTCTCTTCATAATCAGTTACCAAGTAAAGAACATCTGGATCTGCCTCGATTTCTTGCACAGTCAATAGTTCGGAATAACTCTCTTTTTTTACCCACTCTTGTTTCATTTTTTCAAATGTTACAGTTACTTTTCCAACTGAATGTCCGTTACATCCAGTCTGTAAAATTGTTACATCATTACCCACTGTTTGAGCCATTTCTCGGTGCTGATGGCCTGTTAATAAAATATCTATGCCCTCAATTTCATGACACATAGCATACCCTTGGTTTTCGCCTGTTAAAACTTCAGTCGGTTCTCCAGTTTGTAAATCGCGTTCAAATCCCCCATGATACGCTACGACTAGTAAATCTGGTTTCTCATGTTCGTGAATGTAAGAAACCCAATTTTTTGTTGTTTCTAACGCATCTTCAAATTGCAAGTCTTTAATGTGATGGGGTTGTTCCCAATTTGGAATATAATGCGTTGTCACCCCTAAAATAGCAATTTTTATATTTGCTTCAATATGTTTTATTATATATGGTTTCCCGAAATAAGGTTTTTTACTGCTTTTGTCTAAAATATTTGCTGATAAATATGGGGAGTTTGCAGTAGAAATAGCATTGTTTAATACATCCATTCCATAATTAAATTCATGATTCCCAATCACTGCAGCGTCATAACGTAAATAGTTTGCTATTAATGACATTGGGTTTTTCTTATCTTTTTCATATGTAGCGTAATGGTAAGTAAATGGTGTTCCTTGTATGAAGTCACCGTTATCAATTAAAAGAACGTTTTTATTTTGGGACCGTTCTTTTTTTATAAGAGTAGAAATCTTAGCTAAACCAATTTCTGCTGGAGAGTTATCTTGGTAGTGAATTGGATAAACAGTACCATGTATATCACTTGTTAATAGGATGTTTAAAGTTACAATTTGATTTTGATTCAATATCATTCACCTTTTCTATTATTATCTACTGATTAAGCATATCAAATATATGGAGAGAATTTTAATGTGAGTGTATAGAATGTGTAAAGATTCTGTAAATAATCAATTATTTGTAAAAATGTGTGATATATTTCTTCATGTTTATGAAAGGTTATTTTATAACAATGAAAAATGGAGGCATTAACATGTTGAAAAAAGTTTTTGCAATGAGCACAACAGTTGTATTAGCAGCGGGTTTGTTAAGTGGCTGTGGAACGAAGGAATCAAGCGCAAGTAAAAATGAAGATACGAAAAAAGGGTATGTACCGAAGACTTTAAATGTTCAATTTGTTCCTTCTCAAAATGCAGATACGTTAGAGGCGAAGGCAAAACCACTTGAGAAGCTATTAAGTGATAAGTTAAATATTCCAGTAAAAGTTAGTATTTCAACGAATTATAATACAATTGTAGAAGCGATGGCATCTAAGCAAGTAGATGTGGGATTTTTACCCCCAACAGCGTATGTGTTAGCACATGAGAAAAAGGCAGCAAACGTAATTTTACAAGCGCAACGTTTTGGCGTAGATGATGAAACGGGAGCTCCTACAAAGGACTTAGTAGACTTTTATAAATCTGAGTTTGTTGTTAAGAAAGATTCAAATATTAATAGTGTAAAAGATTTAAAAGGTAAAAAAATTGGCTATCAAGATGTAACGTCATCAGCGGGATATGTGTGGCCTGCGGCTGTACTATTAAAAGAGGGCGTTGATCCGTTAAAAGATGTGAAACCTGTTACATTAAAAGGTCACGATCAGTCGCTTATTGCTCTTTTAAATGGTGACGTAGATGCAGCTGTTGTATTCCAAGATGCTCGTAATATTGTAAAAAAAGATTATCCGAATATATTCGATCAAACGAAAATAGTGAAATTTACGGAGAAAATTCCAAACGATACGATTTCGGTACGTTCTGATTTAGATGAAGAGTGGAGCAAGAAATTACAGGATGCTTTCATTGAAATTGGAAAGAATGAGGAAGGTCACAAAATCATTAAAGAAGTATATTCACATGAAGGATATGTTAAATCTGATGATAGTAAATTTGATATCGTTCGTGAATATGGAAAGAAAGTAAAAACGCAATAATACATATGGAAATGGCAACTAGCTGGAAAGGTATGTTTTCAGTTAGTTTGCCGTTTTGAATACATAGAAGGTAGGTAAGATGTGTGATAGAGTTTCGAAATGTTTCCAAAGTGTATCCAAATGGTACAAAAGGATTGAATAATATAAACTTGAAAATTCAAAAAGGTGAGTTTGTTGTAATGGTAGGGCTTTCCGGAGCTGGAAAGTCTACACTTCTAAGATCGGTAAATCGTCTTCATGAGATTACAGAAGGAGAAATCATGATTGAAGGTGAGTCTATTACGGCTGCGAAAGGAAAAGGATTACGCCGCATGCGCCGGGATATTGGTATGATTTTTCAAAGTTTTAACCTTGTAAAGCGATCAACAGTATTAAAGAACGTATTAGCTGGCCGTGTTGGGTATCATTCGACGTTGCGTACAACGTTAGGTCTATTTCCGAAAGAAGATTTGGAGCTTGCTTTTCAATCGTTAAAAAGAGTAAATATTTTAGAAAAAGCATATGCGCGTGCTGATGAATTATCAGGAGGACAACAGCAACGTGTATCGATTGCTAGAGCGTTGGCGCAAGAAGCAAAAATCATATTGGCAGATGAACCTGTTGCATCGTTAGATCCGCTAACAACAAAGCAAGTATTAGATGATTTGAAGAAAATTAATGAAGATTTTGGAATTACAACAATTGTAAACTTACATTCTATTGATTTAGCTAGGCAATATGCGACGCGCATTATTGGATTACATGCAGGAGAAATTGTTTTTGATGGCTTAGTAGAAGAGGCAACGGATGAAAAGTTTGCTGAAATTTATGGTGACGTAGTACAGAAAAGTGAATTGTTAGAGGTGGCAGTTAAATGAATGACGTGACGATATATTCGAAATCGATACCGAAGCCACCGAGTAAGTTGAAACATATGTTAACGGCTGTTCTAGTCATTTTACTGTTGTGGGGAAGTAGTGTACAGGTCGATGCATCATTGTCAAAACTAGTAGTTGGTTTTCCTAATATGATGGATTTGTTAAAAGAGATGGTGCCGCCAGATTGGAGTTATTTTCAAGTTATTACAACAGCGATGTTAGATACAATACGTATGGCGATTATCGGGACGACTTTAGGTGCGATTTTAGCTATTCCGCTGGCACTATTTGCGGCAAGCAATGTGTTTACTAGTGCATTTTTGTACAGTCCAGCTCGATTGATTTTAAATTTTATCCGAACGATACCAGATTTATTATTAGCGGCAATTTTCGTAGCGATTTTTGGAATCGGGCCACTTCCAGGTATTCTGGCTCTTACTTTTTTCTCGATTGGGCTCGTGGCGAAATTGTTGTATGAGTCAATTGAATCAATTGATCCAGGTCCTTTAGAGGCGATGACAGCAGTAGGAGCAAATAAAGTGCAATGGATTGTTTATGGAGTAATTCCGCAAGTGAAAGCGCATTTTGTCTCTTATGTTCTGTATACATTTGAGGTGAACGTACGTGCAGCAGCTGTTTTAGGTTTAGTAGGAGCAGGTGGTATTGGATTATACTATGATCGTACACTTGGATTTTTACAATATCAGCAAACTGCATCTATTATTATCTATACCCTTGTTGTTGTATTGTTAATTGATCATGTAAGTACATTGTTGCGGGAGAAATTATAATGAGTAAAACGACGATAATCGTACCAAAACCGAAGAAACCGAGTGTGTATCGCTTGTTTATTTTTATAGCACTTATATTTGTTTACGTATGGGCTTTTTCAGGAGTACCGCTAGAAGGAATTAAGGATACGGCAGGAGAAATTACAAAAGCAATTATGACAGGTGTATTGAATCCAGATTGGGCGTACGTATCTTTGCCAGATGGTGAAGATTTATTACATGGTTTAATTGATACGTTGGCAATAGCAATATTAGGTACATTTATTTCTGCCTTTTTATCTGTTCCATTTGCTTTTTGGGCGGCGACGAATATGAGCAGTGGAAAACTAACTTCAGGAACTGGGAAATTTGTACTTAGTTTTGTTCGTACATTTCCTGAATTAGTTATGGCCCTTTTATTTATAAAGGCTGTTGGACCAGGCTCTTTTGCCGGCGTCCTAGCTTTAGGATTACACTCTATTGGAATGTTAGGGAAATTATATTCAGAAGGAATTGAAAATATAGATAAGGGGCCGACAGAGGCGTTAATAGCTACAGGCGCAAACCGGTTCCAAATACTTTGGTATGCAGTATTGCCACAAGTATTACCAGATTTTCTATCGTATACATTATACAGGTTCGAAATTAATGTACGATCCGCTGCCATTTTAGGTGTTATTGGAGCAGGTGGTATTGGTACGCCCCTAATTTTTGCACTGAGTTCACGTAATTGGTCTCGTGTGGGAATTATTTTATTGGGCATCATTTTAATGGTCATTATCATTGATTTTATTTCAAGTTCGATTCGGAAACGGATTGTTTAACTGATTTGAAAAGCATCGAATTTAGATGCTTTTTTGTATTTTTAACGCATTATCCGAAAGAAATCTCCTTCCTGGGGCGTGTGAAAGACGAATTTCGGTTTGGCGTAGCCAAACATTTGGTTTTCCTATTTATTTGACCCCTGATATAATCAGTCTTATAAGAGGTAAAGTTTGGTATAACAATGAAAGTAGATAATAATCATGTTAAGTGGGGGTAGTTCACAAGTGGGTTAAAAAAAGTTAGTATTGAAGAATTTTGTATATCTGTATAAATATACAGATAATTCCCTTTCTTTCCAAAATAAAAATAATGAAAAAGTATGTCATATTGAATACCCATACATTCCCGAAAACATTGATTTTTTTATAAAAAATCAAAAAAACATCAACATATTTGTCGATACATGTTGTATAATCTTGCGTGGGAAGCTATCATATAAATGTATAAAACGTTTACTAATATAAGCGAAGGGAAGAATAGCATGTCACATTCAATCGAACAACTTTCTATCAACACGATTCGCACATTATCCATCGATGCGATTGAAAAAGCAAACTCTGGTCACCCAGGAATGCCAATGGGTGCAGCACCAATGGCTTATACATTATGGACTCAATTTATGAAACACAATCCAAATAACCCAACGTGGTTTAACCGTGATCGTTTCGTATTATCTGCAGGTCATGGTTCAATGTTATTATACAGCCTACTTCACCTATCTGGTTATGATGTAACAATGGATGACTTAAAGAACTTCCGTCAATGGGGAAGCAAAACTCCAGGACATCCTGAGTACGGTCATACAGCTGGTGTAGATGCAACGACTGGTCCACTTGGACAAGGTATTGCAACTGCTGTAGGTATGGCAATGGCAGAAAGACATTTAGCTGCTAAATATAACCGTGATGCGTATAATGTAGTAGATCATTATACATACGCTATTTGTGGTGATGGAGATTTAATGGAAGGCGTTTCTGCTGAAGCATCTTCATTAGCTGCTCATTTACAATTAGGTCGTCTTGTTGTGCTTTACGATTCAAACGATATTTCATTAGATGGCGATTTAAATCGTTCATTCTCTGAAAGTGTAGAAGATCGTTACAAAGCATACGGATGGCAAGTAATCCGTGTTGAGGATGGAAACGATATTGAAGCTATCGCGAAAGCAATCGAAGAAGCGAAAGCTGACGAAAAACACCCAACGCTAATTGAAGTAAGAACGACAATTGGTTTCGGTTCTCCAAACAAATCAGGAAAATCAGCTTCACATGGTTCTCCACTTGGTGTAGAAGAAACAAAGTTAACGAAAGAAGCATACGCTTGGACTGCTGAGCAAGACTTCCATGTAGCAGAAGAAGTATATGACAACTTCCGTAAAACAGTACAAGATGTTGGTGAAACTGCGCAAGCTGAGTGGAACACGATGCTAGGTGAATATGCACAAGCATACCCAGAATTAGCAAACGAACTGCAAGCAGCAATGAACGGTCAACTTCCAGAAGGTTGGGAGCAAAACTTACCAACTTATGAATTAGGATCAAAAGCAGCAACTCGTAATTCTTCTGGTGCTGTAATTAATGCAATTGCAGAATCTGTACCATCATTTTTCGGTGGATCAGCTGACCTTGCTGGTTCTAACAAAACATACATGAATAACGAAAAAGACTTTACAAGAGATGATTACAGCGGTAAGAACATTTGGTACGGTGTACGTGAGTTCGCAATGGGTGCAGCAATGAACGGTATTGCACTACATGGTGGTTTAAAAACTTACGGTGGTACGTTCTTCGTATTCTCTGACTACTTACGTCCAGCAATTCGTCTTGCAGCATTAATGCAATTGCCGGTAACATATGTATTCACACACGACAGTATCGCTGTTGGTGAAGATGGTCCAACACATGAACCAATCGAGCAATTAGCAGCGCTACGTGCGATGCCAAATGTATCTGTTATCCGTCCAGCTGATGGTAACGAATCTGTTGCAGCTTGGAGACTAGCTCTTGAATCTACAAACAAACCAACTGCTTTAGTATTAACTCGTCAAGATCTTCCAACATTAGAAGGTGCAAAAGACGATACGTATGAAAAAGTAGCAAAAGGTGCATATGTAGTTTCTGCAAGCAAGAAAGAAACAACTGATGTAATCTTACTTGCAACTGGATCAGAAGTAAGTCTAGCTGTTGAAGCTCAAAAAGCATTAGCAGTAGACGGTGTTGACGCATCTGTTGTCAGCATGCCATCTATGGATCGCTTTGAAGCTCAAACTGCTGAGTACAAAGAATCTGTATTACCAAAAGCAGTAACAAAACGTTTCGCAATCGAAATGGGTGCTACATTCGGATGGCACCGTTACGTAGGTCTTGAAGGAGATGTGTTAGGTATCGATACATTCGGTGCTTCTGCTCCTGGTGAGAAGATTATGGAAGAGTATGGATTTACTGTAGAGAACGTTGTTCGTAAAGTAAAAGAAATGCTTTAATGATTTTAGAAAAATCTCTCCGGCATGGAGAGGTTTTTCTATGTAAATGAGTTTTTTCGACAGAAAAAGTTTTTTCTCTCTCCGCAGTCAGACAATCATTGCAAAATTTCTTCTATATAATGAAGAGAAAAGGTTGTCCAGATTGGGAGGCGAAAGATGAAAACGTATGAATTGTATTTAATTCAAGAGGATATTGCGAAAGCTTACTTTGGTCGTGAATATTTGTTTTTTGATTTATTTGCTCGATTTTCAGAATCTGGGTCCCTTTCGGAGAAAAAAGTGTTATATAAACAAATGATGTATATAACGATGCCATTACAAGTAATGAAAATTCATCATAAATTAGAACAAGCTTTGCGCGTTCTTGGTAAATATGATCGAACACATCATACACATACACTTTATACAGGGGCGGAATATGGCGAAATAATGGTGAAACCACACTATATTCGCATGAATACCTCTGGAAATGTTTCTATGGAAACGACTTTCTTTGAGGTGCTTCGGAAGTGTGAATTAACATTTTTAGCTATGGATTATGAAAATACAAAGTACGGATGGCTGAATCCTCTAAAACAAGTACGAACATATGTGTAAAAATGTCGAATTGTATCTTGTCTTATTGAAAAGGTTTTAGTACACTGTAAGGTAGACAACATGAAGGAGGAAAATATATGCCAATTTGGTTAGGTATTCTAGTGGGCGTAGTAGCACTAGTAGCAGGCGTGGCGTTAGGATTTTTCATTGCCCGCAAATACATGATGAATTACTTACAAAAAAATCCACCAATTAACGAACAAATGTTAAAAATGATGATGATGCAAATGGGACAAAAACCTTCCCAAAAGAAAATCAATCAAATGATGAGCGCGATGAATAAGCAACAAATGAAATAAGCGCTAAAAGACACTCGCTAAGAGTGTCTTTTCTTTTTGATATGGACAGAGTTTAAAACTTTTAAAAATTCTGTATTTTTGGTAAACTGAAAACATCGCTCATTTTAAGAGAGGGGGAAAAATATGAAAGTGTTTATGAATTTAGCGTGGTTTTTTAAACAAGAAAAACGAGCGTACATAACCGGAATTATTTTATTATTTGGCGTTGCACTTTTAGAACTTGTAGCACCAAAAGTGATTGGGATTGTTGTAGATGAAATTAATGAGGGAACATTAACGACTGATAAGTTACTAAAATGGGTTGTACTCTTAGTACTCGTAGGTATTACGATGTACATATTACGTTACGTGTGGCGTATTATGATTTTCGGATCTTCATTAAAATTAGCTCGCCAATTACGAAAAAATTTGTATGAACATTTTACAAAGATGAGTCCATCTTTCTATCAGTCAAATCGCACAGGTGATTTAATGGCGCACGCGACCAACGATATTCAAGCAATTCAGCAAACTGCTGGGGCGGGTGTTTTAACACTTGTTGATTCATTGGCTGTTGGAGGATGTGTACTCGTAGCAATGGGTTTTACAATTAGTTGGAAGTTAACATTGTTAAGCTTAATTCCAATGCCGATTGTAGCAATATCGACAAATTATTACGGCACTTTATTACATAAAAGGTTTCATAAAGCACAGCAATCGTTTTCGGAAATCAATGATAAAGTGCAAGAGAGTATGAGTGGGATGAAGGTAATTCGATCGCTTGGACAAGAAAAAGAAGATTTGCAAGCGTTCCGAAAAAAATCAGAAGATGTCGTACATAAAAATATGTTAGTTGCACGTATTGATTCGTTATTTGATCCAACAATCGCTCTTATCGTAGGATTTTCATTTTTAATCGCAGTATGTTACGGGTCAGTATTAGTTGTGAGAGGTGAATTAACAGTAGGTGATCTCGTTACATTTACGACGTATTTAGGTACCCTCGTTTGGCCGATGTTAGCGTTTGGATGGCTGTTTAATATTATGGAGCGTGGGCGTGCTTCGTATGACCGTGTAGAAAAAATTCTCTCACAAAAATCAGATGTAGTAAATAGAGAAAATGCTGTGCATACAGTAGCGAGCGGTGATGTTTCATTTGCGGTCGATTCGTTTTCGTATAAGAAAAATGAACTGTTACATTTAACAGATATTCATTTTGATTTGAAGAAAGGGGAAACGTTAGGGATTGTAGGACGTACAGGTGCAGGGAAAACGACTTTATTAAAATGTTTAATCCGTGAGTATGATCATTTTAATGGTGAATTAAAAGTTGGAGAGCGGGATATTCGCGATGTAACACTTTACGGTGTCCGTTCTGCTATTTCATATGTGCCGCAAGATCATTTTTTATTTTCAGCGAGTATTGGGGAGAATATTGCCTTTGGAAAGGCGGATGCTACATATAATGAAATTACCCGTGCTGCAGAGATTGCTTGTATTCACAATGACATCCTTCAATTTTCAGAAGGATATGAAACAGTAGTTGGGGAAAGAGGCGTTTCTTTATCTGGAGGTCAAAAACAGAGAATTTCTATTGCGCGTGCTTTATTAACGGATGCTGAAATATTAATTTTAGATGATTGTTTATCAGCGGTAGATGCAAAAACAGAAGAAACGATTTTAAATGCTTTAAAGAGGGAGAGAGCAGGGAAAACGACAATTATTACTGCCCATCGTTTAAGTGCAATTCAGCATGCCAATCTTATTCTTGTTGTGGATGAAGGTAAAATTGTACAACGAGGTACACATGAACAACTAATGAAAGAACATGGTTGGTATAAAGAAATGTATGAGAGCCAGCAGTTAGAAGCATTAGTCGAGAAAGGAGGCGTATGATGGCTGAGAAAAAACAGAGCGATTTAAGAAGATTACTGTCTTATATGAGGCCATATAAAGGACTGTTAGCATTAGCATTTTTATTTCTAGTTGGTGCAACTGTAACAGAAATGATGGGTCCTTTTTTAATTAAACAATTCCTTGATGAACACTTAGTACCACGTAACTTTGATCAATCAGCACTTGTTACTCTATTTGTAGTGTATATTGTTGCTCACTTATTAAAAGTATTATTTACTTATTTAGACTTGTTATATTTTCAAAATATCGCTTTTAAAATTGTTCAAGATATGCGTGTTGAAGTATATGAGCATGTTCAAAAGTTGTCATTAAGTTTCTTTGATCGTACGCCGATTGGTACGCTTGTATCGCGCATAACGAATGATACAGAAGCAATTAAAGACTTTTATGTCAGTGTATTATCAACATTTGTTAAAAATATCGTATTTTTAGTAGGGATTTTAGTAGCGATGTTTTTATTAAATGTAAAATTAGCGCTATTTTCTCTCGTATTAATTCCGATCATGTTTGCGATTATGGTATTATATCGCCGGAAAAGTGCAGCTTTTTATTTAGAAGTCCGTAATCAATTAAGTGTGTTAAATGCAAAGTTAAACGAGTCCATTCAAGGGATGAATATTGTTCAAGTGTTCAGACAAGAAAAGCGCATGAGAAAAGAATTTGAAGAAGTGAATAATAAACATTATAGTGCAGGGCGACGTACATTAAAGTTAGATGCATTGCTTTTACGTCCAGCAACTGATTTAGTTCATATTGTAGCTATTGCGTTAGTACTTGGTTTATTTGGAATTGATGCTTTGAAGAGTCCTGTTGAAGTAGGCGTTTTATATGCGTTTGTTAACTATATCCATCGTTTCTTCCAGCCTGTAAATGAGATGATGATGAAATTATCATTTTTCCAACAGGCACTGGTTTCATCATCACGTGTATTTCATTTAATGGATGAGAAAGATTTAGCGCCAGTTCAAAAAGGAGATGGAAATCCTCAAGTTATTAATGGAGATATTGAATTTAAAAATGTTACTTTTTCGTACGATGGAAAACGTGATGTTTTAAAAAATATATCTTTTCACGTGAAACAAGGGCAAACGGTTGCTTTCGTTGGGCACACTGGTAGCGGGAAAAGTACCATTATGAATTTATTACTGAGATTCTATAATATTAATTCCGGAAATATTGTAATAGACGGTGTAGATTTAGAGAAATTTGAAGAACAAGAAATTAGAAAGAAAATAGGACTTGTATTGCAAGATGCATTTTTATTTGCGGGAAATGTAAAGCAAAATATTCGTATGTATAATGAAGAAATTACGGATGAAGAAGTAAAAGAAGCGGCACAATTTGTGCAAGCGAATACGTTTATTGAAAAATTACCAGAGCAGTATGAAACGGAAGTAGTAGAAAGAGGAGCTGCATTTTCTAGTGGTCAACGACAATTAATTGCTTTCGCTAGAACGATAGCAACGAATCCGAAAGTGTTAGTATTAGATGAAGCAACAGCAAATATTGATACAGAAACTGAAGATGCAATCCAAACAGCGTTACAGCAAATGCGAAAAGGACGGACTACGATAGCGATTGCACACAGATTATCTACCATACAAGATGCAGATCAAATTTTTGTTATGCACGATGGAGAGATAGTAGAGAGAGGGACACATCAAGAATTACTGAGTGAACAAGGATTGTATTATAATATGTACTTACTACAAAATAAAGGAAGTTTACAAAAAGCCTTGTAATTACAAGGCTTTTTTACTTTGTTTATAAAATATGTTTGCTCTTTATGTCTATAGTATAAACGTCGTCACAGCAGCGATTTCATTAGAAGCTTTGCAAGGAAATGGAACAAATGGTGGTGGAAATGTTTACCGGCCCAGTAGTGCTACTGCAGTCTATGGTGTTACTGTAATTAATGGCGATAATGTAAATTTATGGGGTGGACCATCTTTACAGTCAAATGTAATCCGTCAGCTAAATAGAGGAGAATCATATGAAGTTTTGGACGAACAAGATAGTTGGCTTGCTTTAGGTGAAAGCGAATGGATATACTATGATCCGAGTTATATTCAGTATAGTGTACAATAAAATGAACGTAAAAGGTATCTCGCTTGAGATGCCTTTTATTATAAATATGTAATTTTTACAAAGTGTATATTAAAAGCATAGTATAATATAATGGATGTTTATAAAAATAATTGAAAATGCAATAAAGGAGAAAAAATATGGAATATGTGCTAATAGGTGTAATTTTATTATTATTAGCTGCAGTATTCGTGCTGTTTTATAAAAATAAACAGTTAGAATCAGAGAGTCAGCAAGCGGAATTTGAAAAAAAACAAGCAATTGAAACGTACGAAAATGAAATTGCAGCTACGGTTACAGAACATAAAGAGCAGCAAAATACATTAAAAAATATAGAACAGAAAAAATATAATGATTTACAAATAAGTGCAGCGAGAGAACTTGAAAATATGCGCATGATGAAAAATCAATTAGCTGTGCAACATAGTAAAGAACGCAGTGAAATGCAAGAAAAACATAGTAACGAAATACATATGTTTCAAAAGTTAATTGCAGATTTGCGAGAGTATACGAAAAATGGAGCCGAAGTGAGTACACACGAAACATTACAGTATATGAAGCGTGGCTTCGTAGAGCAAGGCATAATACTAGATAATGAATTTCATATTATGCCGAATGTTTTTATGAGAAATCAGCATGGAAGAAATGATTTTCGAATTCATCATCTTGTTTTAAGTAAAACGGGTATGTATGTACTTGAAACGAAAGAATGGACAGGGAAATTAATTCATGGCTTAACGAAAGAAAATGCTAGTACATATTCATTTATGATTGATGAAATTGGCAAGTATCAACAAGAGATAGAGAAAGAAGAGACGTTTGAATATATTACAGGTGAAGATTCATTAACGATACAAGTGAAAAATGAAGGGAACCCAGTATATAGAGCGAAGAAACTATCTCATATTCTATACAATTGTTTGAAAGAAATGCAAGTTGATATTGTAAAGGAAAACATAAATCCGATTGTATATTTTTATAATGAGAATGGGAAAGAAGTGTTAGATCTTTCTGAAGAAAAAACGGCGAGATTAAAAGATAGAGAGCAACTTGTATCGTTTTTCAGAAATGAATTCTTAACGGGGAAAGTAATATATACAGGTCAAGAGTTAGAAAAACTTCGAGAAACCATTAATCGAATGAATTATATAATGAATTAAAAAGAGGTGGGCTTTCTGAGTGCTATATTAAGGGGTATTTTGTATGTTTATATTTGTTTGTATATACTCATGTATCTTGCTCTTATGTTTATTATTGGTATGGCTCATACGTCATTAAGTGTAACGAGCATTTTTATAATAGTCATGCCATTTGTTTTATTAGTTATGATTCAAAAGTCGATCTTATATGTTGCTAAAAATCGTAATGAAGAAAAGAAGCAAATGTCGGGAGTATTAATAGTAGCACTTATTCCGTTAGTAGTATGTACTGCACAATTAAGTATGAATACGTACACTTCCAAGTTTAACCAAGATCGGTGGTTACACGCTGAAGATAAACGGGTACATATGGTAGATGATCTATTGCAAAAATATAAATTAACAGGAAAATCAAATGAAGAAATTACACAATTATTAGGAATGCCTACTGAAACGAGAAATGAAGAAAACGGGGTTATCACTTCGTACTATCTTGGAACTGAACGTGGCTTTATTCCCATAGATAGTGAACATCTTGTTTTACAATTTGATAGAGATGGTAAAGTTTTGGAATATAAGGTGCATACCGATTAAAGAACCGTAGAGAGAAGCTATATATTATAGCTTCTTTTTTATATTCCAATATAGTAAATGTAGGCAAATAGTAGTCATTCCTATCTATACGAATTGGAATGAGTCTGTTATATTGTAAATGGTTATGTTGCTTAATAGTTTAGTAGATAATCTATATTTTGGTTGAGGAGGGGAATTTTAACACGAATTTAATGATATGCGTGTTAAGTAGTATGATGAAAAAAGGATTTCATAATGTTTTAGCTGCATCAATTGTATTTAGTATGGTAACGATTCCAAATTATTCCTATGCTAATGAACTTGGAAAAACTGTTACAGTTTCATCTGAAGAACAAGCTTTAAAAAGTATTGAAAACCATATGAAAGATGAAGATGGTCGGGGGGAAGATAAAGGAGTAAGAAGTGAAGTGCAAGGTGAGTTTCTTGTACATATAGTGAAAGAAGTACCTTTATACGATTCTAGTAATTTTCAAAAAGAGACAGGGATTCGTATTTCGAATCAAGTCGTAAAAGCTGAGAAGAGAAAAGGAAACGCTTACTATGTTCAAACTTCATCGGGAACGGGATGGATACAAAATAGTGATGGAAATGTAGAGGTTAAAGAAATTCACCCGTTATTAAGTGAAAAGTTAGTTATTAATGAAGAAAGCTCTACTTACTCTCAACCATTTACTTCATACAAAGAAGAAAATGTACTGGAGCCGCAAACTATTCAAGCAATTGGACAGGCGGGAGAATGGTTTCAAGTAAAAATAAATAATGAGATGAAATGGATTCATTCACCTTCAGCAAAATTTGAAGGAACAAAAGCTTCACTTATACAAGATGCAGCACCAACACGTACAAAACGTGCAGCAGCTATGTATGCTGCGCCAATAGAAGAGAAAACAACGGATATTTATGGTGTACCTTTAAAAGAAATGATTGTACCAAAAGGAAATGAAAATATTCGTCCAGGTTATGCGATGAACCCGAAGTATATTACGATTCATGAGACCGATAATTATAATGTTGGGGCAAATGCTAGAAACCATGCGATATATTTATATAACCAAGCAACGGGAACGGAAGATCGTTCAGCGTCGTGGCACTTTACGGTAGATGATAAAGAGATTTATCAGCATCTCCCACTAAATGAAAATGCTTGGCATGCTGGAGATGGAGCTGAAGGAACTGGGAATCGAGAATCAATTGCGATTGAAATTGCTGTAAACGAAGATGGTGATTATAATAAAGCTGTTGAAAATGCTCGTAAACTAGCAGCTTATTTAATGGGAGAATTAAATATTCCTTTAGAAAATGTGAAAAAACATCAATTTTGGAGTGGAAAGATTTGTCCAGCCATTATGATTAAAAATAATGGGTGGGAACCATTCTTGCAAGGAACGAAAGTTTATTATGATGCGAACCATAAAGATGATATATCGGGTGGTTGGTATGAAGCAGACATTCGTGAATTAGATAAGCGCGGTATTATGGTTGGAGATGGAAAAGGTTCTTATTGGCCAGAGCGCCTTGTGACACGTGGTGAATTTGCAAATTTAATATCAAGATCATTGCAGCTACCTGAAGGATCATCGAATTTTAATGACTTAAATACAGCACATCCATCGCTAATAGATGGTATTAATCGTGCAGCAAGTGCTGGGATAATAAGTGGTAGAGGAAATGGTATATTTGCTCCAAACGATACGATTAAACGAGATGAAGCTGTTATCATGATTGACCGTGCACTGCAATATAAAAAAATTAAAGGTAACTTAGTCTCGTTACCATTTTCAGATCAAGATTTAGCATATGATAAACAAGCTGTACAACGTGTTTATGGATTAGGTATTGTAAAAGGAAATGAAAATAATGAATTTATGCCGAAAGGTTCTGCAACGCGTGGAGAATCGGCAGCATTTATTAATAGAATGTTAAAAGTAATAGAAAGTAAATAATGAAAAAGCATTCGCGATTGCGAGTGCTTTTTTTATTTTTCAATACGTTATGGAAGGGAGAGAAGGGTTTTGAAGGGAATAAGGAATGAAAGCGGAGGTGATGCATATATATAGATGCGTTAAGTTGTTTTTTGCATATTGTATAAATGAAAAGGAGGTAAGACGGTGAAAGCTATACCGACTGATGTCCTGAGTAAAGAATTGATGGAAAGAGAAGGCGTTATATCTATTACAGTAAAGGAATTTGAAAAAATCGAAGTAGCTGGAGTAGTAGTCGCTGGTCCCGCGGTTATTTTGATTAATCAAGATTAAGTACATAGTATTGAAATAAAAAGTATCCTAGATGGATGCTTTTTATTTGTGTAGAAGAAAGAATATGGTGGATAATTGCCTTACTGGAGGGAGAGTATGTGGCAATTATTATAACGATGTTAGTAATGGGGATTTTATTAGGGTTTGTTGGAGCTGGGGGAGCCGGGTTTATTATCGCGATACTCACTTTAGTATTCCATATTCCTATTCACGTTGCACTTGCAACGTCTTTAACTGCTATGGCATTTACGACATTATCTGGGGTTATAAGTCATTATCGTGAAGGAAATGTAGTACTTACTATAGGCGGGATTGTTGGGGGATGTGGAGCGCTTGGTTCTTATATCGGTTCAAAAATTGGTTCACTTATACCAGGACATCTTCTTCATTGGTTTACAGCTGGGATGCTATTTTTATCTGCAATTTTTATGTTTATTAAATTAATTAAGTTTCAAAATAGGGAAGAGTTACTTTTAGCAGAGATTAAAGATTTTTCGAAAGAGAACATAATGAAATGTATATGTCTTGGATTAGTCACTGGAATGATGGCTGGTTCATTTGGGATTGGTTCTGCACCATTTATTCAACTTGGATTAATGGTTCTATTAGGATTGACGATTCAGCAATCTGTAGGAACAACAATGCTTGTTATATTGCCCATTGCGATTGGGGGTGGGTTAGGGTATAGTTCAGAAGGGTATCTAGATTATATATTATTATTGCAAGTATTAATTGGGACGATGCTAGGAGCTTATATCGGTGCGAAGTTTACAAATTATGCACCACGTATGCTTTTGAAGTTTTCAATGATTATGACACCAGTTTTCGCTGGATGTATGTTATTAATGGGATAAAAATAATATAGCAAACTAATATGTTTTACGAATGAATTATGTAAGTAATTCATATTTCCCATATAAAAGGATTTGCTTTAATATAATGAGTGTAAAGTTCGAGTATTCGAAGTACTACTTGAATTATATCCCTATCCCTTTTCTAAAAATGCGAACAAGTTTTGCCCTATTCTATTCAATATTTAATTGTATAGAAATATATTGTTCGATGACCATTATGGAACGTACATAATGGAACGTACATAATGGGAAAATCCCGATCCTTAAAGAGGATGCCCCTAATCTTCATGTGAAAATATGATCGGATATGAAAGCTGACCAATTTATGGTCAGCTTTCTTTTTGTTCAAAAACTATTTCTTCTTTAATTTCAGTTTGTAATAATAAAGCTTTTCCGAAACGACGTTTACATTCTGCACGCACTTTTTCAATGGCTAGTAGCTGAGTAGTAGCAGGAACTGTGACGATAGCTTGGCGAGGTTTTCGATTTTCTTCACAAAAGACACATTCCACAACATATTTAAAAATCATGCTTTCATCCTTCCGTTTTTAATTTCTAAGAAGGAACTGCCTATGAAGTTGATGTAAAATTTCGTCATTGTTTTCCTTTTTTCCTCTTTTTTCAAGGAGAAAATACAAAAGGAGACGAATAGTAGTACGGGAGGGGTGTATATGGAAAGATGGATAGGTTGCGCAGCAGTATGTGTAAATGAAAGAAATGAAGTTTTAATGGTATTACAAGGACAAAAGGATGAAGAAAAAAGGTGGTCCGTCCCAAGTGGAGGACTTGAAAAAGGAGAAACATTAGAGGAATGTTGTATCCGAGAGGTTTGGGAAGAAACAGGCTACAATGTGGAAGTTGTAAGTAAAATATACGAAAAAGAAGCGATTACATATGGGGTTCCTGTATACGTTCATTATTATGTCGTAAAAAGAATAGGCGGTAGTATGAAAATCCAAGATCCTGATGAGTTAATACATGAAATTGCTTGGAAGAGGATAGATGAAATGAAGGAATTAACGTTATCTTTCCCGGAGGATTATGAGATTTTAAACAAATACATAAATAAAAAAGCAAGTGTGTAAACACTTGCTTTTTCAATGTATCCACGATAAGAAAAGCGGAACGATAACTAAACTAGCTCCTGCAGTTAAAAGCATAGATAAACTTGCAATCGTTCCTTCTACAGGGCCGATTTCGAATGCTTTTGATGTACCAGTTCCATTTGCGCTCGTTCCTAACATAATACCTTTTGCAATTGCTGTTTTAATACGGCATATACGAATGAGAGAAGGTCCGAGCAATGCTCCTGTTAACGCAGTTAAAACAACAAATACTGCTGTTAATTGTGACATACCACCAATCATTTCTGAAATGGCCATTGCAATTGGCGTCGTTACAATATGAGGTGCTAAACTATGCTCTAACGATGAATCAATTTGAAAATAATTTGCTAGTAGTGCTGAAGTAATAACTGATAGAAACGAACCGACAATGACATTAAGTAAAATAGCCATTCCATGTTTCTTAAGTAAATCAAAGTATTTATAGATTGGCCATGCAAAAGCAACTGTTGCAGGTTTTAATAATTCTGTTAACCAGTGGCCTCCAGTTTCATACGTTTCATAAGATGTGTCTAGTCCGAGTAATAACGCGATTAAAATAATAGGACATACGAGAAGAGGAGAAAGTAAGCTCCAATTCCAGCGTTGATACATTTTCTTCGATATCCAATATGTGAATAGTGTTAATAGTAAACAAAGAAAGCCGATCATTGCACGGATCCTTTCCGCTTTAGTAGCAATTCTGTTAAGAGTCCTGTAACGAGAGTGACACAAAGTGTACTAATCATAATAATTAAGATGAGATCGATTCCATATTGTGATAGTGTATCTTTGTAGCGTATGACAGCGACTGCAGAAGGAATGAAAAATAAAATAAGTTCTTTTAATAAAAAGTCTGCACCGTCTTGTATCCACTCTTTTTTCACTAGGTTAAATTTTAACGAGATTAATAATAAAAAAATACCGATAATACTTCCTGGAACTGGGAGGTGTGCCTGTTTTGCAATCCATTCACCTGTCCAAGCGAAACAAAATAATAGTAAAATTTGTCCGCTTAATTTCCACCATTTCATACAGTAACCACCTCTTTCTTTTTTTACATAAAAATTGTAAAAAAGAATTAACAATTTCTACTATACGTTCATTCAAAAAATTTGTCTAATATATAAATTATATGTTATTAATATATTAGACGTATTAATTGAAATGGAAAAGGGTGTCCAAAATGGAATTACGGCATTTGCAATATTTTGTTGTAGTGGCAGAGGAGTTACACTTTGGACGAGCAGCTGCTCGTTTACAAATGACACAACCACCGCTTAGTCAACAAATTCAGCAATTAGAAAAAGAAATGGGAGTTATGTTATTTTCAAGAACGAAGAGAAAGGTTGAATTAACAGAAGCTGGAGAAATGTTTTTGAAAGAAGTAAAAAAAGCGTTTGAACAAATTGAAAAAGCTGTAGAAATTGCACAAAGTGCCCAAAGGGGAGAAGTGGGCTCACTTTCAATTGGTTTTGTAGGTGCGGCGATATATGATATTTTACCATCTATCGTAAGGGAGTATAGAAAGAAATTTCCGAGGGTGTCTGTTGCATTACATGAATTATCTACTCCAGATCAAGTGCATGCACTTCATGATAATCGTATTGATATTGGATTTTTGCGTCCACCAATCCCGACACAATTATTAGAATTAGAGCCAATTCAAAAACTATCTTGTACGTTATGTTTACCGAAGGCTCATCCACTTGCAGAGAAAGATGAAATACATATAGAAGATTTACGGGATGAACCGTTTGTATTTATTACGAGACCAGTATGGCCAGCTTTGTATGATACAATTTTATCCCTTTGTAGAGAAGTTGGATTTAGCCCGCGTATTGTGCAAGAAGCAACGGAATATCAAACAGTTATGGGACTTGTAGCAGCAGGGATTGGAATTACAGTCATACCGGTATCGGCAAATAAATTATATAAAACGGAAGTTGTATATAAAGAGCTATATGATTCTAATTTTGTTGCAGAAATGTCAGTCGCTTACAAAAAAATGAATAGCAATCCAGAGCTTTTAGAGTTTTTAAAAATTGCAAGAGAGAAGAAAAGAATAGAAGTTGAGGATGAGATTAATTAAGTTATTGAAAAATACACCTCGTTAAACACTAAAGCGGAAATGTAATTGCATTTCCGCTTTAGTGTTTTTTTAGTTCTATACGAAAGAGATAAACATGTTCATTTTTGTTTTCTAGGACTAAAGACTTAGAGAAAATTCCGATTGTAGTGCGATGTTTAAAATGTCATATTTTTATACACTAGTAGTATAGAATGCGTATGTAATAAGGTAGGGGAAGAATTTTATGTCTTTATGTCGGTTAGCGAGAAAAAATATAAGAACATTTGCTACCAAAAGGATGAAGCAATTTATGTGGATTGCTATGAGTATTATGATTTTGTTTTTTATGATATCGCTACAATTTAATGAAGTAGTTGCTGGGGAATTAGGGACTACACTTTTATTTCAAATGTGTTTTTACACGTTGTTTATCGTAGTCATTTTCATATGTACGTTTATTACATATAAAATGACTTATTCTCTTTTGCAAGCGAGGAAAGAAGAAATTAAATCTTATGTAGCAGAGAATAGGAAGAGAAATGATGTACTATGTTTATTATGTCAGGAGCAATTATTTATTTATGGAGCAGCGTTTGTTTTTGGATTAGTTAATGGGATGTTATTTTTAAAATTATTTACGATTATCTTTATGAAAATAACAGGAATACAAGGGATAAATAGTGCACCGATTACAATATATGCAATAGTAGTAGTGAGTATAATTATGATTGTTATCCTTCTATTATCGATGGTGCAATGTATTCGATTTGTTCAAAGTTTACAAGATGAAAATTCATTTCAGTTTAAAGAAAAGGCATGAGAAATCATGCCTTTTTCCATTTTACACATAAAAATAATCATGTTACAGTGTAAAGACCTGACAAAGAATGGGAAGGAAAGGTTGTATAGCATGACAAATGAACAATCGATTGTAAAGGTTGAGCGGTTAACGAAGCGAATCGGTTCAAAGACACTTGTAGAAAATATTAGTTTCGAAGTTAAAAAAGGTGAAGTAGTTGGTTTGCTTGGACCAAATGGTGCTGGAAAAACGACTTTAATGAGAATGATGGTCGGCATGATTCGTATGACAGAGGGCGAAGTTTGGATTGATGGTCAATCTGTAAAACAGCAATTTGAAAGTACTGCCTCGAAAATTGGAGCGGTAATTGAGACACCGGAATTTTATCCGTTTTTGAGTGGCTATGAGAATTTAACATATTTCGGACGCATGAATGGTAACGTGACAGAAGAACGTATCGATGAAGTAGTGAAACTGCTAGGTATGGGACAAGTCATTGATCGCAAAGTAAAAGCATATTCACTCGGCATGAGACAACGTTTAGGAATTGCCCAAGCGCTTATTCATGATCCAGATGTATTAATATTAGACGAACCAACGAATGGATTAGACCCTAGTGGAATACATGAAATGAGAATGTACATAAAGAAAATTGCACATGAACAAGGAAAAGCGGTACTGGTATCTAGTCACTTACTTTCGGAAGTTGAATTAATGTGTGATAGAGTTATCATTATTCAGCACGGAGAATATGTCGCGATGCAAAATATTCAGCATAATCAAAGTGAAGAGATGGAGACAATCCGTATACGCGTAGATGATGCGAATAAAGCGGCAGAAATGTTAGACCAAGATGTTTTAATAAAAGGTAATGATTTACTTATTCATGTAAAAGATGAAGAAATCCCAAATGTTATTCGTACATTGCTTGAGAAAAACATTCAAGTGTATCGTGTATATGAAGAAAGAAAAACGTTAGAAGAGCAATTTTTAGAATTAACAGGGGGAAAAGATATTGTTTAATTTAGTGTATAACGAATTGTATAAAATATTTAAGCGAAAGCGAACGATTATTCCATTTGCAGTTATTGCAGTATTAATAATCGGATTAGGATGGGTTACTGTAAAGTATTTGGAGCCGGAAACAAAAGGATGGAAAGCTGATTATACAGAACGAACTGTAGAAATTGAGAAAAAGCTAGGCATGGAAAAAGGAGCAATTTTAGCGGAACGATCTGGGGATGAGCTTGTAAAGGAATATCAGCTCAAGATGAAGCATTTAGATACAGATACAGCACCGGCAAGTAGTTCTCCACTTTCTTTCATGAGAGATACAGGCTTTATCGTATTTCCAATATTACTTCCGTTTATCCTCGTGTATGCAAGTACAATTTTTGCGAATGAATATAGCTGGGGAACATATAAATTTTTAACAATACGACCAGCGAGTCGCTTTAAAATTTTGACAGCTAAGTTTTTAGCAATTGTCATATTTGCAGCATTATTGTTTATATTTAATATGATTTTCTCCATTTTATGTGGACTGGTTATTTATAAATTCCAGCAGCCTGCATGGAGCGAGTTTATTTTCCAAGATGGAAATATTATAAAACAAAATATTTTTGTAGAAGCTAGTAAGTATTATATTTTATCGTGGTTGCCGACGATTGTGTACGCAGCGTTTGCGTTTATGATTTCTGTGCTAACAAGATCTAGCGGAGGCGCGATTGGTATTTCACTATTTCTCGCTTTATCAGGAAACATCGCATTACTAGCAGCAACTAGATATGATTGGGCGAAATATTTATTGCCAGCAAACACAGATTTATATAGTATTGCAAAGAATGGAAGCTTTATTGATGGAGTAACGTTCCCGTTTGCATCATGTATGTTATTACTGTATTTATTTGTATTTTTAATCATTTCCTATACAGTATTTTTAAAACGTGATTTAACTTAAAAAAAGGAGCCGTTAAGCATTTCTTAACGGCTCCTTTTTTAGGAAAAATGTTTAAGTGCCCTTTCAGCTAACAAAGCGAAGTATTCTGCACTTATAGGTAACGCTCGCTCATCTACTGTAAAGCTTGGATGATGCCATTCATGTGTACCACTCGTTCCCATAAAGACGAATGATCCTGGTATGTGTTGTTGATAAAAAGAGAAATCTTCGCCAGCCATGGAAGGAGTAGGGGTAATCACGTCTAGTGACATTTCCTGTGCAGTTTGTGTACATAAATGAGTAAGACTTTCATCATTATGGACAGCAGGAGGGCCTGAATGAAAATGGAATTCTGTCTTTACACCTAGTGCATCAGAAACGCCCTTAATGATACGTTCCATTAAGGCTGGAATTTTTTCGCGTGTTTCAGCTTGGAAAGTACGAACAGTACCTTCTAATATTGCTTTTTCAGGAATAACGTTCCACGTATTTCCTGAGTGGATGTTTGTGACACTAACGACGGCATTATGTGAAGAACTTATATTTCGGCTTACAATAGTTTGTAGTGCCATCACAATTTGAGAAGATGCGACAATAGGGTCTACCCCAGCATCTGGTACAGCTGCATGTGTACCAACTCCGTGAATTTCAATTTCAAATCGATCAACTCCGGCCATCAGTGGACCATCTTTAATACCGATTGTACCTACTGGTAAATCAGGTTTATTATGCATACCGAAAATAGCTTGTACACCACGTAAATGCCCGGCTTCGATGACGTTGCAAGCACCATTACTACTTTCTTCAGCTGGCTGGAATATAAAGCGTACAGTTCCGCTAAGAGAAGATTCTTTTTCTTTTAGCAAATAAGCAGCCCCTATAATAGCAGCTGTATGAAAATCATGCCCACAAGCGTGCATTTTTCCATGGATTTTTGAAGCGTAGGATAAATTTGTTTCTTCCTGAATAGGAAGGGCATCAATATCAGCACGGATTGCTATAAGCGGTCCGTTACGATTCCCCGAAATTTCAGCAATAACGCCCGTTTCTAAATTAGAATTTATAATCGTAATGTTTTTCTCTTCCAACCAATTCTTTATAGCTTTCGTCGTTTCAAATTCTTCGTATGATAGTTCTGGATGCTCATGTAAATTTCGACGAATAGAAATTAGCGTCTCAGTTAATTGCTCTAGATTTGCTGCCACTTATAATGCCTTCTTTCTTAAATAAAGTATTTACATTAAGTATACAATATTAAAAGAGAGGATTCTCAAATGAAAATCCCCTCTCGTTTATGCTGCCAATTTTTTGTGTGTATGATGTTTACGATAACGTCCACGCATTGCATAAGCAATTTGCGGGATTGCAATCCCGATTAAAATAAGTGATACACCGAACCATTGTGAAGATAGTACAGCTTCTTTTAAAACGAATACAGACATAATTGTTGTAACTGGTAGTTCCGCAGCGCCAAGAATAGTCGCTAAGCCAGAACCAATCTTTGGAATACCAATTGTAAAGGCGATAGAAGGAATGACGATACTGAATGTTCCTAAACCTAAACCGTATTTCCAAAGTCCTTCAGAAATTGCACCGTTAAAAATAAATGTTGGAGGGAATACGATCATTACTAAAGTTAAAGCACCAGCCATTAAAAGAACACCGCGTGGTAATGAAGGTACTTCAACAGCAACTTTTCCGCTCACGAAAATGTATGTTGCAAATGTAACAGCAGATAATAGGCCTAATATAATTCCAGTCGTATCGAAATCACCTGCTGATTTTTCTAGTAAACCACTTGATAAAAATGTACCTGCAAGTAAGAAAATAACAGAAATAACTTTTTCTCTTGAAGGTAAAGTTTTTGTTGCGACTGCTTCAATAATAATTCCGACCCAAACGAATTGGAATAAAAGTATAATGGCGATAGATGCTGGTACAGTTTTTAATGAAGCATAATAAAAAATTCCAGTGAAACTTGCAGATGTACCTGCAACGAATAAAATTAAAGCTTGTTTTAATGGAACACGATGTCTAGAAAATAGAAGTGTAATAGCAAGCAAAATAATCCAACCGAACAAATATTGGCTGCCAATTACCTCTCCAAGTGAAAATCCTTCTGCATATGCAAGTTTAACGAAAATAGCTAAAATCCCATAACTACACGCTCCTAATAAAACTAAAAGAGAATAACGAAGCATGAAATATTCCTCCCATCTATATGAAATTGTTCCGTAACGGACATATATAACTAGAGGGAAGTATACAAAATTAAAAATGAAGGGTCAAATAAAAGAAAAGTGTGACATTTTATAGAATAATAATAAAAGTATGATATTTATGCATAATCTTGAAATTAGTAATAATAGAAGTATTGTAAAATCAAGTTTGTATTGTATAAAGACAGCATTTGAAAAAAATATTTTTTAATCAATATGTATATAAACGTACGAATAACATGCTAATCATTTGAGAAACTATATTACCTTTGTTATGTTAATAACATTAGAGAGGTTTTGTAGTGTAATTGAGATTTTTCTATATAAATAGAAGGAAATGAAAACGTTTTTTCAGAAAAAGTGTGAAAGGGTAGTTTTTCTTATTATCACGTTGGAAAAGTGATTTCACGAATTGTTCATAGTATTTTTATATGTTTTTGCTACAATATGTAAGGAGAGGAGTGGAATAATGCAAGATATTAGTATTTTTTTAGCGTTTGGTGCTGGGTTTTTATCATTTATTTCCCCATGTTGCTTACCGCTTTATCCGGCATTTTTATCGTACATAACAGGTATGTCGGTTTCTGAGTTGAAAGAAGAAAATGCAATGCTTCGCAAAAGAAGTATGATACATACAGCGTTTTTCTTACTTGGATTTTCAATTATATTTATTGCAATTGGATTTGGTACAAGTTTTATTGGAGGCATCTTTACAAATTATAAAGATTTAATTAGACAGTTAGGTGGTATATTTATCATCGTGTTCGGTCTTATTATTGTCGGTGTGTTTAAGCCGAAGTTTTTAATGCAAGATCGTAAATTCACGTTTAAAAATCGTCCGAGTGGTTATTTTGGATCTGTTTTAATTGGGTTGGCATTTGCTGCAGGGTGGACGCCTTGTACAGGACCTATTTTAGTGTCTGTAATCGGATTAGCAGCAACAAATCCAGAATCAGCAATGATTTATATGATTGCATACATACTTGGATTCGCTATTCCGTTCTTCGTGCTATCATTCTTTATTACGAAAATGTCTTGGATTAAAAGAAATAGTATGAAGTTCATGAAAATCGGGGGATACATTATGATTATCATGGGTATCTTCTTATACTTTAACTGGATGACAAAAATTATCGTATATTTCTCAAGTTTATTTGGTGGTTTTACGGGTTTTTAGTATTATTCTGTGAAAATGTTGGAAATACTAACGGAAAAGCATATAATGAAAGTATATTTTGCATATAGCCACAAAAAAGGATGAGAAAATATGAACATAGTTGTTTTATCCAGTATCGTTGCTGTTTGTATGGCTGTTGGTGCGATGTTTATTCGTTTAAAAGCAGCTAAGAAACCTGCAACATTGAAAAAAATTATACTTCCACCATTTTTTATGAGTACGGGAGCGTTGATGTATGTTTTTCCTGAATTTCGATTAACTCCAGCAGAAATGTTAGAAGCGATTGGCGTCGGTTTGTTTTTCTCTATTTTTCTTATTAAAACATCTAAATTTGAAATTAGAGGACAAGAGATTTATTTGAAGCGTTCCAAAGCATTTGTTTTTATATTAATTGGATTACTTGTCGTGCGAATTGTATTTAAAACATACTTAAGTCAATCTCTTGATTTAGGACAACTTAGTGGGATGTTCTTCTTACTGGCGTTCGCGATGATTGTGTCATGGAGAATTGCTATGTACCGTTCCTTTACGAAATTACAGAAGGAAATGGAAAAAGAAGATGGTTTTTATAATGAAAAAGATATGAAATTAACTTAAAAACTGTATATGTATAAAATAAAAAGACAGCGTTTTTTGACGCTGTCTTTTTATTTTATATTGCTAACATCTTCTATTCCAACCGCGCCGGATAAAACGTTCCCCATTAAAGAAACAATTTAAATTTGGTGAGACGAACGGACCGATAAACGGAATAATGTTTGGCTCTGAAGTTTCATCAACGAAAGTCGGTGGTTTAGTAGGATCTGGTCTGAGTGTATAGCGAATGCGGGCGGTATTTTGAATGAGACCATTTCGTGGCTCTGCTGTTACTTGAACGATAAAACGAACAACAACGGATTCACTTGGATTAACAGTATTGATAAGAATACCGATAGTTGGGCTAGTTCCGGGACGTGCTACTCCATTTACTGTTACTGAATTTGGATAGAAAGTAACTTCAGGAGGAAGTGGGTCGGTAATGAGTACGTTATTTACTGGGATGGTGCCATTGTTAGTAAAGGTAAGTGTATATGTGATGAAATCACCGAGATGGGCGCTATTTACATTTGCGGTCTTAATAAATGTGTTTGGCTCATTAGGGTTTACTTCTATCGTAATTGGTGGTGTTGTAGTCGTTGTTGTGATAGGTGGTCTAGTAGGGTCGGGTTGAGAAGTATACGTAATGGATGCGATATTTGTAATCATTCTATTAGCTGGAAGTGTAATAACCTGTACTTTGAATGAAATAGTTACGGATTCTGTTGGATTAAGAGTTCCGACTGGAATGCCTGTGGATGGATTTGCGTTTGGAACGGGAATGTTATTAATTGTGACACTATTTGGAACGAATGATGTGCCGACAGGAAGTGAGTCTGTAACAGAAATGTCAGTGACAGGAATCGTACCTTCATTTTGGAATGTGATAGTAAATGTAATCGTATCACCTACTGAAACGATGGATTTATCAGCGGTTTTTATCGGGTTAATAGTCCCAACGTTTACAGGAGTAATTGTAGTAGGTGTAGGCGTAGTAACGGATACAGGTGGTTTAGTAGGATCGGGTTGGTACTGGAAGGAAACGTTACCTTGGTTTTGAATTTCTCCGCTTGGTGGAATTGAAGTAACTAGGACACGGAAAGAAATCGTTGCGGATTCAGAAGGAGCAAGTGTTGAAATTGGGATGCCTGCTGATGGATTTGCAGTTGGTTGCGGCACGTTGTTAATTGTTACACTATTTTGGATGAACGAAGTACCGATAGGAATTGTATCAGTTACAAGTATATGATTAGCAGGAATGGTACCTGTATTTTGGAGAGAAATCGTATACGTAATGATATCACCTAAAGTAACTGTTTCCGGCGTGGCTGTTTTTTTCGGATTTAATATAGCTGTAGTTACATTCGTTGTGTTAATTGGAGTAGGGTCTGTAATTGTAATAGGAGGTTCACCAGGACCTGGTTCATATGTGAAAGTAACAGTTGCTTGATTTCGAATAATACCACCAGGTGGTACACTTGTGACTCTTGCTTGGAATTGAACAGTAATTGTATCGTTTGGATTGACTGTTCCAACAGGTATACCTACAACAGGATTTGCTCCAAGATCTGAAATGCCATTTATTACAACAGTACCTGGAAGAAACGTTAACCCATTTGCTAACGGATCAGTAATGATAACGGAAGTTGCAGGGACTGATCCGCGATTTTGGAAGGTTACAGTATACGTTATGATTTCATTTATATCTACAATTTGTTTGTCGGCTAGTTTATTTGGGTTAGGTGTAGGTGTAATAACGGATACTTCAACAGTTGGAGTAGGATCTGTAATAGTAATAGGGGGTTCGCTAGGGTTTGGCTGGAATGTGTAAGTGACAGTTGCAGTGTTTTTAATAATACCGTCTGGTGGGAGTTCAGTTACAGTAACTTGATAAGTTAATGTAACAATTTGTCCTGGAGTTACAGTCCCAACGTTTACACCATTATTTGGATTTGTTCCAGGTTGCGTGACGCCATTAATCGTAACGCTATTCGGAATGAAAGTAGTACCAGATGGAGTAGGGTCTGTAATAATAACATCTGTCGCATTAATATTCCCGACATTTTGGAACGTAATTGTATATGTGACAGTATCACCAAGATTAATAGTTTGAGGGTTACCTTGTTTGTTAGGATTAATAGTAACTTCACTTACTTGCGTCTTTGTAGTAGGTGTAGGTGTAGTAACAGATACAGGTGGTCTAGTAGGATCTGGCTGGTATTGGAATGAAACGATCCCTTCATTTTCGATAAAGCCTGTCGGTGGTATCGAAGTTACTTGAACTTGGAAAGTTACGACGGCTGAAGTGTTAGGTTCTAATGTACCGATAAGAATTCCGGAACTAGGAACGATACCTGGTTGCGTGACGCCATTAATCGTAACGCTATTCGGAATGAAAGTAGTACCAGCTGGAATAGGATCGGTTACAAGTACATTTGTTGCAGGGACAGTTCCTGTATTTTGTAAGGAGATTGTATAGGTGATTGTGTCACCTAATAAAGCAAATACTTTATCAGCGGATTTTGTAGGGTTTGTTGTTGCCGTGTTGACATTGGTAGTAGTAGGAGGCGTTGGAGTAGTCACTGTTACTGGAGGTTCTCCAGGATTAGGTTGGAATGTGTAGGTGATAGTAGCTTCATTTATAATAATTCCGTTAGGTGGTATGGAAACAACGCGAACTTGAAAAGTTACAACAACTGATTGACTAGGATTTAATGTGCCAAGAGGAATGCCAAGAGCTGGATCAACATCACTAGTTGGGATACCATTAATTGTTACACTATTTGGAATGAAAGTCGTACCAACTGGAATCGAATCTGTAAAAATGATATTTGTTAGTTGAACAGTTTGTAAGTTTTGGAATGTAACGGTGTACGTAATGATATCGTCTATATCAACGTTGTTTCGATCAGCCGTTTTCGATGGATTAATAATACTATTAATGATTTCAGTATTAACTGGTGGTGTTGTCTCTGTTTCCGTAATAGGAGGTTCATTTGGATTAGGCTGAGATGTAAAGCTGACTGAACCGACATTTGTAACAACCCCGTTAGGCGGTATATTCGTAATCGTTACTTGGAACGTAATGGTTATTATTTGATTTGGTTGTATTGTACCAATGAGTATCCCAATGCTTGGATCAACACCTGGTTGTGAAAGGCCATTTACTGTAACAGAATCTACAATAAATTGTGTGCCTACTGGTGGTTGATCAATGACAGATACATTTGTCATAGGAATATTTCCAGTGTTTTCAAGGGTAATTGTATAAGTGAGTGCATCGCCAATGTTAGCGATTGGCAAATCTACTGTTTTTGTTGACTCTAATTCTGCATTTTGTACAATTGTTTCTGCGATTGGAGTCGGTGTGGTTGTTGTAATAGGCGGGAGTGTCGGATCTGGTTGAGATGTGTAAGTGACATTTGCTTCATTTGAGATAATGCCATTTGGTGGTAAAGTTGTTATTTGTACTTCTAAAGTAACAGTCACTACTTGTCTAGGGTTTAATGTGCCAACTGGGATTCCTGTTTCAGGGGTCAAATTAGGTTGTGGAATGCCATTAATCGTAACGCTACCAGGGATAAATGTAGTTCCAGTAGGGATAGAATCTGTAATAATGACATTAGTTGCAGGTATATTACCAGTATTTTGAAGGGTGATTGTATAAGTGAGCGTATCACCAATACTTGCAAACTCACGATCCACTGTTTTTTGCGGGTTCGGGTTAGCGGTACGAACAGGTAAAGTTACGGTAGGAGTCGTTTCTGTTGTTGTAATAGGAGGTTCGCTAGGATTAGGCTGAGAAGTGTAGGTAACACTTGCTGTATTTTCTATTTTTCCATTAGGAGGAATAGCGTTTATTTGAATCTGGAATGTAACAGTAACTGTCTCGCCGGGATTAACTGTTCCAACAGGAATTCCTGTGACTGGACTTACGCCAGGTTGAGCGACATTGTTTACAGTAACACTATTCGTAATAAAAGTTGTACCCGGTGGTAAAGAATCTGTAATTGTTACACCAGTAGCAGGTATAGTTCCTTGGTTTGTAAATGTGACAGTATAAGTTACAATATCGCCAATTTCTGCAAACGTAAGGTTTGCTGTTTTTGTTGGACTTATGACTACAGTTTGGATAGGAGTTGTTGTTTCAGGAGTTGTTTCTGTTTTTGTGACTGGAGGTAAATTTGGATCCGGTTGATAATTAAATGTTGCACTACCTTGATTTCGGATTTCGCCGCTAGCAGGGATGTTTATTACTCGTACTTGGAAAGTAATCGTTGCGCGTTCGGATGGCGCTAAAGTTCCAAGTGAAATTCCTGATGATGGATTTGTTCCTGCTTGAGGAATCCCATTAATCGTAACACTATCTGGAATAAATACAGTACCGGCAGGGATAGAATCTATTACTGTTATATTCGTAGCAGGAACAGTACCGGTGTTTTGAAATGAGAGAGTATAGGTAATGACATCATTTAATGCAACGAAGGAGCGATCTGCTGTTTTTTGTGGATTTAGTGTAGCGGTATTAACTGCTGTTTCTGTTTCAGGAGTTGTAATAGTTGTCGTAACGGGAGGTTCATTTGGATTTGGCTCGTATGTGAATGTAACATTTGCTTGATTTCTAATAACTCCTCCGGGCGGGATACTATTTACTACACCTTGGAACGTAACTGTAATACTTTGACCGGGATTTACAGTGCCGACGGGTATACCAATTTCAGGGTTTTCTCCAAGTTGTGATGTGCCATTTACGACAATGCTACCTGGAACGAAAGAAACACCAGATGGAAGTGCATCTTTTATAATAACATTTGTAGCGGGGACGGTCCCTCTATTTTGGAATGTTACAGTAAAAGTAATCGTATCCCCTATATCAACAACTTGTCGATCAGCAGATTTTGTAGTCGTTGGATTAGGATTATTAATTGGAATGTTTACACTTGGAGTGGTGGTAGTTGTTGTGACAGGAGGCTCACTTGGGTTCGGTTGATATTGGTAAGTGAAGGATGCTTGGTTTCTAATTATTCCATCAGGTGGTAAGTTTGTAACGACAACTTGATACGTGATTGTTTTCGTTTCTCCGACAGAAATGGTACCAAGTGGTATACCAAGTGATGGGGCTGCTCCTGGCGTTGTAATGCCATCGATTGTAACACTATTTGGAACGAAAATAGTTCCGTTAGGTGTAGGGTCTGTAACGACTACATTTGTAGCCGGAACGGTCCCGTTATTTGTAAATGTGACCGTGTAGGTAATCGTATCTCCTAAATCAGCAACTTGTTTGTCGGCAGATTTTGTAGGCGCTGTAATAACGGTCCCAACTTGAGTTTCTGTTTTAGGAGTTGGGGTAGTTGTTGTAACAGGAGGCTCATTTGGATTAACAATATAATTAAATGATACACTGCCTTGGTTTTCTATAATTCCATTTGGCGGGACACTTGTAACTTGAACTTGGAATGTAATTGTTTTTGCTTGATTTGGATTTAAAGTACCAATCGATATACCGTTTTCAGGATTACTGTTAGGTTGTGAGACACCATCAATCGTGACGCTATTTGGAATAAATGTTGTACCGTTTGGAATTGGATCTGTTAGTACAATATTTGTTGAGGGAACAGTGCCGTTATTTTGTAAACTAATTGTATACGTAATAACATCACCAATATCAACGAAAGTACGATCAGCAGATTTTGTAGGGTTAACTGTAGCGGTATTAACGGAGACTGTAGTAGGTGCTGTCGGTTCGGTTGTGGTAACCGGCGGTCTTGTTGGATCTGGCTGGTACGTATATGTCGTTGAAGCTTCGTTTGCAATAACACCGCCAGCTGGAATTTGTGTAACAAGAACTTGGAAAGATAGTGTTTTGGTTTCACCGGGATTAATTGTTCCAACCGGGATTCCTAGTGCGGGATTTGAATTTGGAACCGGTACATTATTTAAGATTACGCTATTCGGAATGAATGTTGTACCAGTAGGAATGGTATCAGTAAAAACTACATTTGTAGCAGGGATCGTACCATCATTAGTGAAAGTAATCGTATACGTAATAACATCACCAATATCAACAGTAGTTTTATCCGCCGTTTTAACAGGGTTTGTAATAGCGGTGTTAACAGGAGTAGTAGTAGGTGGTGTAGGGTTTGTTGTTGTAATAGCTGGTTTTGTAGGATCTGGTTGATACGTAAATGTTGTGGTTCCGATATTTCGGATTAGGCCATTCTCTGGGAGAGCGGTAACTTGAACTTGGAAAGTGACAGTGACAGTATTACCAGCTGCGATTGTTCCAATTTGTATACCGCCAGAAGGGTTTACGCCAGGTTGTGAAGTACCGTTAATTGTGACGCTATTCGGAATAAATGTAGTGCTACTTGGAATTGGATCAGTTACAATAACGTTCGTTGCAGCGATGTTTCCTGTATTTGGTACAGTAATCGTATACGTAATAATATCACCGATATCAGCAATTTGTGGACTAGCAGTTTTTGTTGGATTTACAATTGCAGTTCGTACAGAAGTAGTTGTTGGAGGTGGTGTTATCGTAGTGGTTGTTGAGGGTTCAGCCGGATTCGGTTGCGACGTAAATGTTACATTTGCTTCGTTAGTAATCGTTCCGTTAGCTGGGAGGGAAGTGACTTGGACTTGAAATGTGACAGTTGTAGTTTGACCAGCAGGAATTGTACCTAGCGGAATATTTGTTGGAGTTACGCCAGATTGTGCCGTTCCATTAACTGTAACACTGTTTGGAATAAAAGTAGTGCCAGTAGGGATAGGGTCGGTGATGGAAACATTTGTCGCTGAAATATTACCGTTATTTGGAACAGTAATCGTATACGTAATGATGTCACCAATATTCACAATTTGTTGGTTTGCACTTTTAGTTGGATTTATGATAGTAGCATTAATTTGTGTTTCAACTATATTACTTGTAGAGTTTCTGTTAATTGGTGGTTGGTTTGGTGGATTATATTGAAAGCTTGAAGTTGCACTATTTGGAATAGGGTTAGGTGTAGGGAGAGTATTAACTTGAACTTGAAACGTAATTGTAGCATTCCCGTTTGCAGCAATCGTTCCTACATTTATTCCAGTAGCAGGATTATCTGTAGTAGAAGTACCATTAACTGTAACGCTACCCGGTACGAACGATGTGCCGGCAGGAGGCGTGTCTGTAATGATAACATTATTAGCAGCTAATGTGGCTTGATTTGTGGCCGTAATTGTATACGTAATCGTATCACCGATAGTAGCAATTGTTTTATCTACTGCTTTTGTTAATGCGACATTAGCTGTGAAAATATCTGTATTAACAATATTGCTTGTTGTCGTACGTGTGATAGTGGGTGCGTTAGGTGCAGGTTGAAATTCGTATCCAAATGATGCTACGTTACTTGCAACTGGTGGGGTAGGGACACTTGTAACATCTACTTGAAAGGTAATTGTAACAGAGCCGCCAGCAGGAATGTTGCTAATGGGAATACCAGTAGCAGGATTTCCAGCTGTTGCAACGCCATCAACTGTAACGCTGTTTGGAACGAAAGTAGTGCCAGCGGGTATGGGGTCTGTAAATGTAACGTTTTGGGCAGGAAGTGTTCCGGTATTTTGGACAACGATTGTATAGGTTAAACGACTTCCTATTGTTGCTATTGCCATTAGATTCGTCCTTTCTGTATAAATTTAAATCCGGTCAAGGCATGGAATATTTACAAATAGCATTATTTAATAATCTAGAAACAATACTATGTGTAAATATTAGTATAAAATGAGCTCGTCATTGCATCCTATTCAAATTTAAATGAATAGGAATAGGCAAAGGCTTTTTTTTTGCCCAAATTAGTCTGTGCATATACAAATGGAACTTTTTTTACTTGTTTGCATTAAATGAAATAGCGAATAAATATTTATCTTATATGGAAGGGGAGTGGAATTGTTGGCTTTTGTACAAACATATACGAAAACGGACTCTTTATTTATGGTACACACAGGGAATACAGTTGGCATACGTGGTATTACAACAGCGACGGCGTATCAATACAATGCATTAATAACAAGAGATACAAATTTAAGTTTTGCAGGAGTTCCTTCTTCGGTAGATCCATTAACTTTTGCGGGAACGACAAATGATTGGACATTAAATGGTTCTTGGGCAAGACTTAATCCTTCAGTAACAGATGTACCAGCAACAGCAACTATAGACTTTGCAATGCTAGTATGGCAAGGAACATTGAGTGCAACTGTGACAGAAACGGTGGTAAATAACAATATACCTACTTTACAAACACCGGATGGGGTCACTCATACAATTACGAGTGTTCCTGCATGGGGAGAGACGAGATCAAGCGGAACATTTCAAGGTACCATTTATACACGTGCTGCAAATGTAACAAATATTCTACAAGGGCTTTCAAATCGAGCAGCGGGGGATTATTTTGTAGAAAGGGTTCCCACGGCAAATCCTCCGACGCAAGGGACAGGCGTAGGATGGGCATTGGTTGTTGTATATCGCGATAATTCATATCCTATTAGGAATGTTAGTTTATATACTGGTTTACTCATTTCTACATTGGGTGAGACAGCAACGATTTCAAATTTTATCACTCCAGCTGTAGCGCCGGTTAATGCTCGTGTATTTACAATGGCAATTAATGGTGATACTGATGCGACAGGTGATAGATTTAACTTAAACGGTACGGGACTTTCAGGACCTAATAATTTAATAAATAACTTTTTTGCTTCACAAGTAAATAATTATTTGGGAAATTTAAATACAGTCGGAAGTTTTGGGGATAGAAATATACCAATTGGTACTTCTGCGACTAATCGGCGTGCAGAGTTTGATGTGACAAATGTACCCGCAAATGGCGTGTTAACAGCCGGCTCTACTTCTACTATCGTGAATATCCCAAATACATTTGATTATCTTTACGCTGGTGCTGTCGGTTTACAAATAGATTTAGCGGAGGCACGTTTAACTGCTACAAAATCAGTAATAGTGAGTTAAAAAATTGAAAACTTTAATAAAATTTTTATCCTAATAGGAGTGAATTCTATTGGCTTTTGTTCAAGCTTACGGTAAAAACGATAACTTATTTATGATGCATACGGGTAATACGATGGGAATGCGCGGTACTGCAAATACAAACTTTGCTTACAATGCACTTATAACATTAAATACAGATTCTACTTTTGGAGGAGTTCCTTCATCGACGGACCCGAATACATTTGGAGGTACAACAAATGATTGGACATTAGATGGCTCATGGGCTGAATTAAATCCATCAACTACTATCGTTCCAGCTACGGCGGTTGTAGATTTTGCGTTACTTGTTTGGTCAGGTGGATTGGATACGGCTGTTACAACTGCTGTTGTTGATGCGAATCCGCCAAATTTAGTTACGCCTGATGGAACGAGTACACAAGTGACAATTAATTCAGCATGGTCATCAGAAGGGACAAATCTCCCTTTTATAGCCAATGTTTATAATCGAGCAGCAGACGTTACATCTTTACTGCAAGGTTTACCGAATCGAGCAGCAGGAAGATATAGTGTGACAAGATTACCTACGCGTCAGCCAGTTGGTTATGGTGCAGGATGGTCGTTGATTGTTGTATATCGTGATTCCTCATATCCGATGAGAAATGTGAGTTTATTTCCAGGTTTTTTATTATCCGGTACACCACAAACCATTTCAGGATTTTTTACACCAGCTACAGGGACGGTGACAGCAAGAGCTTTTGTAATGGCGGTAAATGGTGATCCGAATTTTACAGGTGATAATTTTCAATTGAACTCTGTGACATTAACAGGACCAAATAATCCAATAGGGAACTTTTTTAGAGGGCAAGTAAATGATATTAATGGAAATTTAAATACAATTGGTAGTTTTGCAGATCGGAATTTTTCTGGAACGACTACAACTGCAAATGCAAGAGCTGAGTTTGATATTACAAATGTAAATGCAACAGGTTCTATTGCACCAAATACGACATCTACACAAGTAAATATTACAGGTACCGGAGATACAATTTATACAAGTGCGGTTGGATTACAAATAGACTTGGCGGAGGCTAAATTAACAGCAGTAAAATCAGTAACTGTAAGTTAAAAAAGATTGCTATAAGTTAGCAATCTTTTTTTATGAGGTAGATTTTGTTAGTAAAGATTGATAATGAGAATAATCAATCTTTTTTTCTTGTAGTTTTTTTACTAAAAATTTATGATCACGCTTCGGTGTAGCAATAATATACCCTTTAATAATTAAATCTTGTGTAATTTGAGAGGCTTTTTCTTGTAAGGCTAGTTCACCGATTTTGCCAGCAATTTTTGATTTAGCAACATCGCGAAATAGCTCTGGAACAGGACTTACGAGCTCTTCTAACAATTGTTTTTGTTCGTCATCCCATAAATGCCTCGTTTTATTAATATAGTGCTCTTCCCAATCTAAAATGGACATACCATCTTCTTTTGGTAGTCGTTTTAAAAATTTTCTGAACATAAAGTATCCACCGATAGACATAAGTCCTAATAAAATAACAGTCCACAGTACAATAAACCAACTGAACCATCCTTCGAGCAAGAGTATCCCCCCTTAATGATTGCGGTTTTCTTTTATTTATATTATAAACAGTGAGATTCATAGAAAGCAAGAACGCTTGGTCATTTTGACCAAGCGTTATCATTTAAACGAAGTATAGTTGTTCCACACATAAATTATTATTATCATCTTCTACATATTCAATGATTAATGTGCCAACTTTACGATCTTTATCTTCAGTTGTGAAAATAGAGTAAGAAGTAAAACGTGCTGTTGATAGGCCGCTTATATGTGTAGGTAAAGAAATGTAGTCGTTATCGCGGAAGAATTCCATCAGTTCAATATCCTCAAATTCTTTTCGGTCAACTTGTTTGTTTGTATAGCGGCGTTGAAGTTGTTTTAAAGACTCGTTCCAAGAAATTGCTTTTGTATCGTATACCATTGTCTTATCTCCTTACTGTATGTAATCATTAAGAACATACGTTCTAATCTAGTATACTCTTTTTATTTGAAAAGGGAAAGCAAAAAATAATGTAAGCTTGGATTTCCAAGCTTACATTATTAATGCGTCCGTCATAATCTCTATTTTTTATTATATGTTAGATAAGAATAAGAAACAAGATGATATATATTTTGTTGATAGTTTTCAAGATTCTGTATATTATAGTTTTACTAAAGCGCAAGGGAATGAGAGGAATGGCATATGTAATTTCACTCCAAGGACCGATGGCAAGCGGAAAAACGACATTGGCTAAAAGGTTAGAGCGATGTGGGTTTTCAGTTATATATGAAAACCCTTATCCAATTGTAGAAAAGCGAAGAGTATTAAATTTGGATATAAATTCAAAAGAAGGGTTTATTCTAAATCAAAAAATGTTTATGGAAGCAAAAATAAAGGAGTTTCAAAATGTAAAAGATTCAGTTGTAATTTTTGATCGCGGGCCAGAAGATATTGAGTTTTTTACGCTCTTTTATCCAAAGATTATAGGAGAAGAGTGGGATATAGAAACTGCATTAAGAGATGAATTATATAAATTAAGAGAATGTCGTTCAGATGCTATTTTTTATTTAGATGGCTCGGAAAGTAATTTATATAATAGAAAAAATAATGATAGAACAAGAAACAGAAGTACATTTGAGGAGCAATTTAAATTAGTAGAAACTGAAAAAGACTGGTATAAACAATTTCCTGTAACTTATGTGGACACGAATAGATTAACAGCGGAAGAATTAGAGGGATATTTTATGGATTGGTTAAAGGAGAGAGGGATATGAAAAAAATACTTTTATTTGTATACCCAACATTTGCGGAGTTTGAAATAACAGTAGCAACGGCATTGTTGAAAAATAAATATGAAATTATTACAGCGAGTTTAACGAAAGAATTGATTATAAGTGAAACAGGTTTGCAAGTGCAACCGCATATAGAATTAAGTGAAGTACGTGTAGAAGAATATGAGGGGATTATTATTCCAGGCGGAGATGCGATACATATGAAGGATGCAGAAGGACTCTTTTCAGTCATCCGTCAGTTTCACGAACAAGAAAAATTAGTAGCTGCTATTTGTGCGGGACCGTATGCACTAGCAAAAGCAGGCTTATTCAAAGAAAACTCGTATACAGTAACTATGGACTATAGAAAATTAGGTTGTTTTCCAGTAGAAAATTTTGTGTATGAAGAAGTTGTGGAACATTCAAACATTATTACAGCGCAGGGGCATGCATTTGTACCATTTGGAATAGCGATTGCCTCTTATTTTGGGATAGCGAACGAACACAATATAAATTTTTACAGTGGTAAGGGGAATGTGATGATGGAGGAGCTTTTGCCTGAGAATGTATAAAAGCTAGCATTTGCTAGCTTTTTTCTTTTTGACATCGATAAATGGCTAACGTTTTCGGATCGCGCCATATACCGTTATGAATTGCCAATTCATTTTCTACTTCTTCTTTTAGCCATTCCTTCATTTCGGCGTGAAGATGTGTATTATCAGGTATATTTAGCGACGGAAACATGCTAGAAATATAGTTTACAATTGGAGTAGCATGATGAAAAACGAGAGCATTATGAATAACTGCTTCTTCAACAGTTGAAAAAACAGACTGTAATATCTCTTTACCATTTTCCAAACAAAATGGCGTGACTGAAGATGTTGTTTTCGGTAAATCAAATGCGTCTAACATGCGATTACACATTTCAACTATACGAGGTAATGTAACGTCAGAATTTGTAGTAGCTAAAAGTGAGCCACCAGGACGTATTACTTTATGGAACCCTTGGATAGTTTTTTCAACATCTTTCATATGATATAACATATGTCTTGCGACGATCCAGTCGTAGCAATTGGCTTCAAAAGGAAGTTTTTCAGCGTCACCTAGTCTCCATTCAATTAAAGTATTTGTTTTAGTGGCTTCAGAGAGCATGGCTTCTGATTGATCAAAACCTGTTAATTGACCTTTATGGCCATTCGCTTGCAAAAAGGAAAGAAATTTTCCGTTAGCGCACCCAACCTCTAATATTTTCTCGTCTCCTTGAAGTTGTAAATGATCCATGACGACTTCATCTAAATTCACTTGTTTTTCTTCGTAATGTTTATGCGTATCAATACGTATTTGTAAATGGTTGCTTACATTGTACTGGCGTTTTACATCATTCATCTTTTCGCATTCCACCTTCGTGCAAAATTGCTGAATTGCGTGCGTTAATACGTCGGTTTTCTTTAAGCCTTCGTAATGGAGTGCAGCTTCAAACCTTTCAAGTAATTTTTCTTCAATTCGAAAATGAATATTTTTTCGCTTTGTCACTGAAATCTCTCCCCTTTGTATCGGTTAGTGAGACTATAACACGCCTGAAAAATTTGTGTAAATCATTTGTGTACACAAATGGAGGGGATGAAAAAATTGTTTGAATGTGAGTTTAAACTATTGACGATTTAACCGTTTTCATATATTCTTAAATTAAGAAATATTCAAATAATTAAAAGAAATGAGAGAGTCACATGCTTCTTCAAGGAACACATCGAATTGGTCGTATGGCCATGCTGTTGGCACTTGCGGATGAGAATGAAAGCCCTGTATTATCTATCCCAAAAGGTTGGAAGTATTGTACGGGGAAAGTGGGTTCGATGAATTCGCAAAAGGTTGTCGCAGCAATGGAAACAGCGGCTAAGAGCAACCAAGTTATTGAAACAGACGTTTACAGAGAAACACATGCACTTTATCACGCAATTATGGAAGCTTTGTACGGAGTGACGAGAGGTCAAATTCAGTTAGCAGACGTTCTTCGTACAGTAGGACTTCGCTTTGCGATTGTGCGCGGTACACCATACGACGGAAAAAAAGAGGGCGAATGGGTTGCTGTTGCATTATATGGAACGATTGGTGCACCTGTAAAAGGATCTGAGCATGAGGCGATTGGTTTAGGAATTAATCACATATGATTTGCCCATAGTCTATTAGTTAGAAGGGGGCCTTACTTTTTTAGGACAGAAGTCTGTCTTAAAAAGATAAGGTCCCCTTTTGCCTTTTTAAGGAGGAAAAACAATGATTACGTTAACAGGACACACATTGACAATTGAAGAAATGAAGAGGTTGTTACTTGAAGGAGAAGGTGTAACAGCTTGTCCAACTAGTATGCAAAAGGTGGCGGAGTGCCGCGAAGTAGTTGAGAAAATTGTAGAGGACGGAAAAGTTGTTTACGGTATTACAACTGGATTTGGAAAGTTTAGTGATGTGCTAATTCAAAAAGATGATGTAAAGGCACTTCAACATAATTTAATTCAGTCACATGCATGTGGGATAGGCGAGCCATTCCCTGAAGAAGTATCACGCGGTATGTTAATTTTACGAGCAAACACGATGCTTAAAGGAGTATCTGGTGTTAGACCGCTCGTTGTAAATATGCTTCTTGAGTTTGTAAATCGTAAAATTCACCCAGTTGTTCCACAACAAGGCTCACTTGGTGCGAGTGGCGATTTAGCACCTTTATCTCATCTTGCGCTCGTATTATTAGGCGAAGGTGAAGTGTTCTATAAAGGAAAACGCGTTCATGCAATGGTCGCTCTTACAGAAGAAGGTCTTGAGCCAATTGAACTTGAAGCGAAAGAAGGTCTGGCGTTAATTAATGGGACGCAGGCGATGACAGCGCAAGGAGTTCTTTCTTATATAGAAGCAGAAGCAACGGCTTATCAAGCTGAATTAATTGCATCTATGACAATTGAAGGTTTACAAGGCATTATTGATGCATTTGATGAAAATGTTCATAAAGCACGTGGTTATAAAGAGCAAGTGGAAGTAGCAAGCAGAATTCGTGACATCCTTCATGATAGTAAATTAACAACGAAACAAGGAGAACTACGTGTGCAGGATGCCTATTCACTTCGCTGTATTCCGCAAGTACACGGTGCTTCTTGGCAAGTTTTAAATTATGTGAAAGAAAAATTAGAAATTGAAATGAATGCCGCGACAGATAATCCACTTATTTTTGATGGCGGAGAAAAAGTAATTTCAGGTGGTAATTTCCACGGTCAACCAATTGCATTTGCGATGGACTTCTTAAAAGTTGGAATGGCAGAACTTGCAAATATTTCAGAGCGCCGTATTGAACGCTTAGTAAATCCACAGTTAAACGATTTACCACCATTTTTAAGTCCAGAACCAGGACTTCAGTCTGGTGCAATGATTATGCAATATGCTGCAGCGTCACTAGTTTCTGAAAATAAAACGTTAGCACATCCGGCGAGTGTTGATTCAATCCCGTCATCAGCTAACCAAGAAGATCACGTAAGTATGGGAACAATTGCTTCACGCCATGCACATCAAATTATTCAAAATGTAAGACGTGTTCTTTCAATTGAGATGATTTGTGCGATGCAAGCAGCAGAATATCGCGGTATTGAAAACATGAGTACAGTGACGAAGAGCTTCTATCATCAAGGTCGTCAACAAGTACCTTCTATTACTAATGACCGTATATTCTCAACGGATATTGAAAATATTGCGTATTGGTTAAAAACGAATTATTCGATAAAAGAAAGATTAGATGTAAACGCAGCACTATAAAATGAGAAAAGGGAGAGAGTGAAATGGAAAAAGTTAAACAAACAATTCGCGCGCCAAGAGGTACTGAGTTACAAACGAAAGGGTGGGTGCAAGAAGCTGCACTTCGTATGTTAATGAACAATTTAGATCCGGAAGTTGCTGAAAAGCCAGAAGAATTAGTTGTATATGGTGGAATCGGCCGTGCAGCTCGTAACTGGGAAAGCTACAATGCAATTGTAGATTCATTAAAAACGTTAGAAAGCGATGAAACATTACTTGTTCAATCAGGAAAACCAGTTGCAATCTTTAAATCACATGAAGATGCACCTCGCGTTCTTTTAGCGAACTCAAACTTAGTACCGAAGTGGGCGAACTGGGATCACTTCCGTGAACTAGAGAAAAAAGGTCTTATGATGTATGGACAAATGACAGCAGGTAGCTGGATTTACATTGGAACACAAGGTATTTTACAAGGGACATATGAAACGTTTGGTGAAGCGGCACGCCAACATTTCGGTGGTTCATTAAAAGGTACATTAACACTTACTGCTGGTTTAGGTGGTATGGGCGGTGCACAACCTCTTGCTGTAACGATGAATGGCGGTGTTGTTATCGCTATTGATGTTGATAAGCGCAGTATCGATCGCCGTATTGAAAAGAGATACTGTGATATGTATACAGAATCATTAGAAGAAGCATTAACGGTTGCGAACGAGTATAAAGAGAAGAAAGAACCGATTTCTATTGGTTTATTAGGAAATGCGGCAGAGATTTTACCAGAGCTAGTGAAGCGTAATATTACGCCAGATTTAGTTACAGATCAAACATCTGCTCATGATCCATTAAACGGTTATATTCCAGTAGGTTACACATTAGAAGAAGCAGCAAAACTTCGTGAAGAAGATCCGGAGCGCTACGTACAATTATCAAAAGAAAGCATGACAAAACATGTAGAAGCAATGCTTGCTATGCAAGCAAAAGGCGCAATTACATTTGATTACGGAAATAACATTCGCCAAGTTGCTTTTGATGAAGGTTTGAAAAATGCATTCGATTTCCCAGGATTCGTTCCAGCATTTATCCGTCCATTATTCTGCGAAGGAAAAGGACCATTCCGCTGGGTAGCGCTTTCTGGTGACCCAGAAGATATTTATAAAACAGACGAAGTAATTTTACGTGAGTTTGCTGATAATGAGCATTTATGTAACTGGATCCGTATGGCTCGTCAGCAAGTTGAGTTCCAAGGTCTTCCGTCACGTATTTGTTGGCTTGGTTACGGTGAGCGCGCGAAATTTGGTCGCATCATTAATGAAATGGTTGCAAATGGTGAATTATCAGCACCAATCGTTATCGGTCGTGACCATTTAGATTGCGGATCAGTAGCATCTCCAAACCGTGAAACAGAAGCGATGAAAGATGGTAGTGATGCAGTAGCTGACTGGCCAATTTTGAATGCATTAATTAACAGTGTAAACGGTGCAAGCTGGGTATCTGTTCACCACGGTGGCGGCGTTGGTATGGGTTATTCACTTCACGCTGGAATGGTTATCGTTGCAGATGGAACAGAAGCAGCGGCAAAACGTATTGAGCGCGTATTAACTTCTGACCCTGGTATGGGTGTTGTTCGTCACGTGGATGCAGGATATGACTTAGCTGTGGAAACTGCGAAAGAAAAAGGCGTTAACATTCCAATGATGAAATAAGGAGGAGAAAACATGCTGGACACTTTACTAATCAATATCGGTCAATTACTAACAATGGATCAAGAAGATGGCTTGTTAAGACGGGAAGCGATGAACACGCTTCCTGTTATCGAAAACGGTGTGGTTGGGATTGAAAACGGCGTAATTACTTTCGTTGGAACAGCAGAAGAAGCGAAAGGATTACAAGCGAAAGAAGTAATTGATTGCGGCGGGAAAATGGTTTCTCCTGGTCTTGTTGATCCGCATACTCACCTTGTATTTGGTGGATCTCGTGAAAATGAAATCGCATTAAAATTGCAAGGAGTGCCGTACTTAGAAATTTTAGAACAAGGCGGAGGTATTCTTTCAACTGTAAATGCAACGAAAAAAGCGTCGAAGGAAGAACTTGTTCAAAAAGCGAAATTTCATTTAGACCGTATGCTATCTTTCGGAGTTACAACTGTAGAAGCGAAGAGTGGTTACGGATTGGATGATGAGACGGAATGGAAACAATTAGAGGCAACTGCACAATTACAAAAAGAGCATCCAATCGATTTAGTTTCTACATTTTTAGGTGCTCATGCAGTTCCGAAAGAGTATAAAGGTAGATCGAAAGAATTTTTACAATGGATGTTAGACTTACTGCCAGAAATGAAAGAGAAGCAATTAGCTGAATTTGTTGATATTTTCTGCGAAACAGGCGTGTTCTCTGTTGAAGAGTCGAAAGAGTTTTTATTAAAAGCGAAAGAGCTTGGCTTTGATGTGAAAATTCATGCGGATGAAATTGATCCTCTTGGTGGTGCGGAAGCGGCAGCTGAAATTGGTGCAGCATCAGCGGACCATTTAGTTGGTGCTTCTGATAAAGGAATTGAAATGCTTGCAAACTCTAATACAGTAGCCACTTTATTACCAGGAACAACTTTCTATTTAAATAAAGAAAGCTTTGCTCGCGGTCGTAAAATGATCGATGAAGGTGTTGCGGTAGCTTTAGCTACAGACTTTAACCCAGGCAGCTGTCCAACGGAAAACATTCAGCTTATTATGAGCATCGCAATGCTGAAGTTGAAAATGACACCAGAAGAAGTTTGGAATGCCGTAACAGTTAACTCTTCTTACGCAATTAATCGTGGTGACGTAGCTGGGAAAATTAGAGTAGGTCGCAAGGCAGATCTAGTGCTATGGGATGCTTACAATTATGCTTACGTACCGTATCATTACGGCGTAAGTCATGTAAATACAGTATGGAAGAATGGTAATATCGCATATACAAGAGGTGAACAATCGTGGAGCACGGCCACTATTTAAAGAAAAATGCCAAGTTTATCGATCGTGAAGTGACAAAATGGAGTGAAATGATTAAAGATTGGGAGGAAGGCGTGGAAATATTCGGTGCGGCCTTAATTGGAGCACCCCTTTCTAAACCGTCTATTAGTCATTCAGGAGCAAGTTTTGCTCCAAAAACAATTCGTGCGATGTTAGATGCATATAGCACGTACGCAATTACAGAAGAACATGATATGAAAGAAAGTGTCTTATATGATTGCGGCGATATTACGATGCATGTGACGGATATAAAAGAAAGTCATAACCGAATTGCGAAAACAGTTGGTCATGTAACGAAAGTAAATCCGAACATGATACCAATCGTTCTTGGTGGGGATCACTCGATTAGTTTTCCGAGTATAACAGGATTTGCAAATAGTAAAGGGAAGGTCGGTATTATTCAATTTGATGCCCATCATGATTTGCGCAATTTAGAAGATGGTGGTCCGTCAAATGGTACACCGTTCCGTAGTTTATTAGAAAATGGTGTTATTACAGGAAAACAACTCGTTCAAATCGGTATTCGTAATTTTTCAAATGCACGAGCGTACCATGAATATGCAAAAGAACATGGCGTGACAGTGTATACAATGAAAGATGTACGAGAGCGAGAAATAAAAGATATTATGACGGAAAGTATCGAAGTATTAAGAAAGCAAGGCGTGACTTCTATTTATATTTCTCTTGATATGGATGTACTAGATCAAGCATTTGCGCCAGGTTGTCCAGCGATTGGTCCTGGCGGAATGGATAGTGCGACTTTACTGGATGCGATTGAATTTCTTGGTAAAGAACCTCTCGTTCAAGGGATGGATATTGTAGAAATTGATCCAACCCTTGATTTCAGAGATATGACGAGCCGAGTAGCTGCGCAAGTGATTATGAGTTTTCTTTTGGCGAGGGAGACAGTTAGTAAGCAGGTTAGTATATAGACGGAAAAGTAGATTTTTATTTACGCTTTATCAAAAACACATTACTACTCAAATGTAGTGATGTGTTTTTATGTTAAAAGAGAATGAATGTGTGTGGAACCGTTAATAAAATTGCGGTTTTTATAGTGTATTGTGTGAATTTAATTTCTTGCTTCTGAAGTGTTGACGTGTAAAATATTTTTGTGATAAAATAAAAATTTTGCTAAAAAACTAAAAGTGTGTTAAATTTGAGAAGGTTACCATATATGGAGGTGGATTATTTGTTTCAAATTGGCGATAACATTGTTTATCCAATGCAAGGAGCAGGTATAATTAAAGCCATAGAAGAGAAGGAAATCGCAGGAAAAAAACAACAGTATTATGTTATAAAAATGTCGGCTAGTAATATGGAAATAATGATTCCTGAAGGGAAAATATTGAGTTCAAATATACGACCAGTAACGGATATCACGGCATTAATACACATAATAAATATTTTTCAACATGGAGAATCAGATAGATTACTTACGTGGAAACAAAGATATAAATTGAACACTGATAAAATAAAAACGGGTAAAATGCAAGAAGGTGCTGAAGTTGTGCGTGATTTAATGCGTATACAGAAAGAAAAGGCACTTAATGCAAGCGAAAAGAAAATGTTAGATAACGCACATGAATTTTTGATTAGTGAACTGGGATTAATTGAAGGTATCACAGAAAATCAAATAAAAAGCTTTTGTTAAGGTTCATTACAAATAATATATGGTATCCCAAAAAAGGTTTTGAATTTTTTGGGAACATAATTATAGACAATCAATCATTTCAAAGACATTCAACTCTTTCAAACCACTTTTAGAGCATTAACCTCTTTTGTTATTACTACAATCAAATCCATTTTTATTTTTTAATTCTTTTACGAATGTTCGAAGTTTAATTCAATACTTCGATAAAATAGTTACTTGATTTTTGCAATCCTGATTCACACTGGCACGGACGAGGAGCCGTAAGGATGAAAGAGAGGTAGGGCTTTCATTGTTTTAGGTATATAAGTTATTATTTTTAGAAGAATACTGAACCATTTTCACTTCTATTGATAAGGGATTCTTTATATTAAAGAGATGAAGAAATTGACAGCCATATATGATCAACTAAAAAAGGTTTCCTACTAAGGAAACCTTTTTAGTTTATTTATAGCATTCTGTTTTTGGGATATTCGAATGTTTTATAGAAAAGTCGTATAAATTGACGTTACTATCTAAAAGTAAGTATGATGCGATTGTAGTAAGAATTTTTTTAGGGGGAAGAAACATGACAAGTTCGAACAAGAAAGCGGCAAGTATTTATGAAGGAACAAATGTAAACGCTTGGGGATCTTTTGAAAATATTGAAGAAACGAAGTTGTTTGATCAGATTCAAGTCGGAGCTTGGTCTCTTCGTAATCGCATAGCAATGGCACCGATGACAAGATGCTTTGCAGACAATGAAACTGGAGTAGTTGGTGCTGATGTAGTGGAGTACTATAGAAAGCGTGCTGCTGACGGAGTTGGATTAATTATTACAGAAGGAATCGTTATTAGCGCAAGAGCAAAAGGAAACCCAGGAGTACCAGGGATTTATACGCAAGAACAAATTGATTCATGGAAACCTGTTACAGAGGCAGTACATAAAGAAGGCGGGACAATTATTGCTCAGATATGGCATGTTGGTCGTATGAGTCATCATGAAATAATTGGTGGGCAAATGCCCCAAGCGCCTTCTGCCATCGCTGCAGAAGGGAATGTTCCACGTTTTCGCAAACCATTCGATACACCAGAAGCAATGACATTAGAAGAAATACAAGAAGTTATCAGTCAATACGCACAAGCTGCAAAAAATGCGATTGAAGCTGGGTTTGATGGGGTAGAAATTCACGGTGCACACGGATATTTAATTGATCAATTTACTTATGAGTTTGCTAATAAGCGTACTGATAAATATGGCGGTGACTTAAAGCAAAGATTAACGTTTATGAAAGAAGTAACTGAGGCTGTAATAGAAGCAGTTGGAGCTGATAAAACACTTCTTCGTTTCTCTGCTTTTAAAGGGGATAATCCTACTTATATGTGGGAAAACCCTGAGCTGGCAATTGAAACATTTGTAAATATGTTTAAAGAAGTTGGATTAACGATGATTCATCCTTCAACGATGAATTATACGCAAGTGATTGCTGACGGAAAGAATTTTCATCAATTAGTAAGAAAATATTGGGATGGTACGATTGTTGGGGTTGGTAATTTGAATCCGAAAGAAGCTGAAGAAGCGTTGCAAGAAGGAACAATTGACGTAGCTGCATTCGGAAGACCGTTAATTGCTAATCCAGATTTTGTTCATCGAATTAAACATGCTGAAAGTTTAGTTGAATATGACGCGAAAGAGCATCTTGCTACATTAATTTGAATAAAGATAAAAGGAGAACACATGGAGTGTTCTCCTTTTATTATGGGATTTCATAGGGGGAAGCGAGATGAGTGAAACGCTACTCGTTATTATTAGTATATTACTATTATTAATGTTGCTTTTAATCGTCTTTTTTATTATCACATTTTTTATAAAAAAACGGACGCATCATTCTATTTTAAAACTACATCCATACTTAGGAAGAATGCGTTACTTACTGGAAAAGATAGGGCCGGAATTCCGGCAATATTGGTTTGATCACGATACAGATGGAAAACCTTTTTCACGTTACGACTTTCAAAGTGTTATGTTTTTAGCGAAGTATCGCTCTGAAATACTTGGTTTTGGGTCGAAACGAGATTTTGAAGCATCTGGTTATTATATTGCTAATACGTTGTTTCCGGTATTAACAGAAGAATTAAGTGTGAACGTAACGCAAGAACGTGAAGGGAAAAAGTATGTGATTCATAAAGAAGGATTATTTTCAAGGAGAGAAAAATTGACAGCGGATACAACGAATCTTTGGTTATACGAAGAAGACGATGCAATTATCGTCGGCGAAAATCGTAAATATCCGTGGAAACTGTATGGCATGTTTGGGGCATCAGCAACTTCTTACGGTGCGATTGGCGAAAATTATATTTTAGCGAGCGGCTTTGGAGCGAAAATGGCAGGCGGATCGTGGATTAATACTGGTGAAGGTGGCGTTATTCCAGAACATTTACATACAGGGGCGAATATCGTTGCGCAAATTGGTCCAGGACTATTTGGATACCGTGATGAGGACGGGAATTTTTCAATGGAGAAATTTATGGAGAAAGTGAAAGAAAGTAATATTAAAGCATTTGAATTGAAATTTGGGCAAGGTGCGAAAATACGTGGTGGTCATTTAGAGGGGCAAAAAGTAAATGAGAAAATTGCTTCTGTTCGGAATGTACGAGTAGGAGAAACGATTAATTCTCCGAATCGATTTTCATTTTTGAACAATGCGGCAGATACACTTTATTTTATTCAGCGTTTGCAAGAAACTGGCGGGAAACCAATCGGTATGAAAATTGTAATTGGACAGCAGGAGCCGTTGGAAGATTTATTTAAAACGATGAAAGAGTTAAATATCTATCCGGATTTTATTACAATTGACGGTTCAGAAGGTGGATCAGGAGCAACATATAAATCGATGGCAGATAGTATGGGGATGCCGCTTATTCCAGCGTTACTGACATGTATTGATACAGCGAATCAGTATGGTGTTCGTGATAAATTCAAAGTGTTTGCCTCGGGGAAATTAATTACACCAGATAAAGTGGCAATTGCTTTAGCGATTGGTGCAGATGCTGTAAACTCGGCACGTGGTTTTATGATGGCAAGCGGTTGTATTATGGCGCTTCAATGTAACTCTGGCCAATGTCCATCTGGTGTGGCCACGACGAATCCGCACTATCAAAAAGCGTTAGATCCGTATGAGAAGAAGTGGCGAGTTATGAATTATATTATTAGTATGAGATATAGTTTGTTTTCGTTAGCAGCAGCAGCGGGAGTAAAGAGTCCGCGTCATTTAACGAGGGAGCATATTGTATTTAAAGATGAGGTGGGGCGGGTGGTGCCTCTTTTGGAATTATTTCCTATAATAAATCAAACCTAAAAGTATATTGAAAATGTAAGATTTTTCGAAGGGATAATCATATTATTTAGGAAATATTAGGAGTATAATGGGAAAAGATTTTAAAAATGACTATTTTTAGGGAGAGATTCACTTGCAGCAAGGTTCGTACAGTATTACAATTTTTTTACTCGTCATAGGGCTCGTTATATTTAGACGTATGCGTTCTATGAATCGGCCAATTAAAAATAAAGGAAGACGACTATTATTGCCATTATTCTTTTTATTACCAGGTTTTTCTTTATATGCTGCACCGATACAACTTGCTGGTTGGCAAATTGGGATAGCTGCTGGGATTGGACTGTTATTGTCAATTCCACTTATTATTTTAAGTGGGTATGAAGTGAGAGAAGATGGTCAAATTTATGCGAAAAAAAGTATTGCTTTTATTGCTACATTTTTAGTTATCGTTCTTTTACGTGCTTATTTTAGAAGACATTTACAAGGTTTAGATCCAAAGTCAATCGGCATTCTTTTCTACACTCTTGCGGTTTGTTATATAGTACCTTGGCGTATTGGCTGCTATATAAAATTTCGTAAAGTTTACGTAGAGAAAGAGAAAATTACGATGCCAATAAGCTAAAAGCCATGCATTTGTATGGCTTTTTCTTTTGGAAATTTGTCGGATAAATAAATGAAAATAAGAAGTGGAAAAGTGTTTTTTTGTTTTCTGAATATTTTTACTTTAATTTCTTTTAAAAACCGGGTAATCCACTGGGATAAAGGCGTTTATGAAGGTTTTCACATGCAGTAAAAAACACCTGTTCACTTGAAAGAACAAAAAATGTTTGTTAAGGTAGGGAACCATAAGCGAAAACAAGAAAATAGAAAAAGTCATTTTTCGAAATTTTGAATGGCTTATGTAACTAAGGGAGAGATTTGGTGAAGATTGAGATTATGGTTTCGCTTGCTATTTATATGGCAGGTATGTTGTATATCGGTTATTGGTCTTATAAGAAGACATCCGATTTATCAGATTATATGTTAGGCGGAAGGGGACTCGGTCCAGCAGTTACAGCTTTATCAGCTGGTGCTTCTGACATGAGTGGTTGGATGCTAATGGGATTACCTGGTGCGATGTATGCGACAGGGTTATCAAGTGTGTGGATTGCGATAGGTTTATTAATAGGTGCTTATGTAAACTATTTAATTCTTGCCCCGCGTTTGCGAACGTATACAGAAGTGGCTAATGATTCAATTACGATTCCAGACTTTTTAGAGAATCGATTTAAAGATCGTACGAAAATACTTCGTTTTGTCTCCGCTATCGTCATTTTAGTATTTTTCACATTTTATGCGTCGGCTGGTTTAGTATCAGGTGGACGTTTGTTTGAAAATTCTTTTAACCTTGATTATAAAATTGGTTTATTTGTAACTGTTGGTGTCGTAGTTGCTTATACACTATTCGGTGGTTTTTTAGCAGTAAGTTGGACCGACTTTGTGCAAGGGTGTATTATGTTTATTGCTCTCGTATTAGTACCAATTGTTGCTTTTACAGATGTCGGTGGTGTAACAGAAACATTCAATACGATTAAGCAAGTTGATGCATCGCATTTAGATATGTTTAAAGGGACCACAATTCTTGGTATTATTTCCTTTTTAGCATGGGGTCTTGGGTATTTTGGTCAACCACATATTATTGTCCGCTTTATGGCAATTACCTCTATTAAAGATTTGAAAACTTCTCGTAGAATCGGTATCGGTTGGATGACGATTTCAATTATAGGTGCAATGCTTACTGGTCTAGTTGGTATTGCTTATTACGCTAAAAATAATGCGACATTACAAGATCCGGAAATGGTCTTTGTAACATTCTCAAATATTTTATTCCATCCGTACATTACTGGATTTTTATTATCAGCTATTTTGGCTTCGATTATGAGTAGTATTTCCTCGCAATTACTTGTTATTTCAAGTGCAGTAACGGAAGATTTCTATAAAACATTTTTCCGTCGTAACGCAAGTGATAAAGAACTTGTATTTATCGGTAGACTGTCAGTTTTAGTAGTAGCTATGATCGCAGTTGTTTTAGCGTATCATCCAAGTGATACAATTTTAACACTCGTCGGTTATGCTTGGGCAGGATTTGGTTCAGCATTCGGACCTGCCATTTTATTAAGTTTATATTGGAAGAGAACGAACAAATGGGGCGTTCTTGCTGGAATGATTGTTGGTGCAGTAGTTGTAATTACTTGGGTAGAAATTCCAAGTTTAAAAGCGACTATGTATGAAATGGTACCTGGATTCTTCTGTAGCTTATTAGCTGTGATTGTTATAAGTTTATTAACGAAAGAACCAGTTAAAGCAATTCATCGTGAATTTAATGAGATGGAAGCAGTGCTGGAAGAAGAAACGAAATGATCAGCGAAGAGAGTAAACGAAACTGGCGTTTACTCTCTTTTTATTTAAAATGAAAATAAGGAACTTGTTGACAACTAAAAGTAAGTAACTTATAATAAATTTGAGTTCGAGTTAATTTGTACTTTGAATAAAGATTTCAAATGGATTAAATATTTTTTTAATAATTATCTCGAATTTGAGATAATTTAAGGAACTGGAAGTTAATGTGTAATTTTAAAATCAATATCTCGAATTCGAGATAAAATTATCATGACGGATTTTACTAGTCAGTATGGACAAAATGAATAATGAATCTTAATGTAAAGCAATTTTTATAATGGAATAAAAAAGGAGTGGAAGAAATGGAAAAGAAAACAATGGGCATCCACCATATTACAGCGATTGTAGGGCATCCACAAGAAAATGTAGATTTTTACGCTGGTGTGTTAGGTTTACGTTTAGTGAAACAAACAGTGAATTTTGATGATCCAGGTACGTACCATCTTTATTTTGGTAATGAAGGAGGAAAACCGGGAACAATTATTACGTTTTTCCCATGGGCAGGTGCTCGTCAAGGAGTTATTGGTGACGGTCAAGTAGGAATCACTTCTTATGTTGTACCAAAAGGGGCAATGGAGTTTTGGGAAAATAGATTAGAAAAATTCGATGTTTCGTATACAAAAATGACTCGATTTGGGGAACAGTACTTAGAATTTGATGATCCACATGGTTTGCATATAGAATTAGTAGAAAGAGAAGAAGGCGAATTAAATAATTGGACTTTTGGGGAAGTTACGCCAGAAGTAGCAATTAAAGGATTTGGCGGTGCAGTTCTTTTATCAACGCAGCCTCAAAAAACTGCTGAACTGTTAGAACATATCATGGGTCTTGAGAAAATTGGAGAAGAGGGTGAATTTGTTCGATTCCGTTCTTCTGCTAATATTGGCAATATTATTGATTTGAAATTATCGACAATCGGACGCGGTCAAATGGGTGTTGGTACAGTTCATCATATTGCTTGGAGAGCGAGTGACGATGCTGATCAGCTAGACTGGAAAGAGCATGTGTCCCGTTTTGGATACCACGTAACTCCTGTACAAGATCGAAATTATTTTAACGCAATTTATTTTAGAGAACACGGTGAAATTTTATTTGAAATTGCAACAGATCCCCCTGGTTTCGCTCATGATGAATCGTTAGAGACGATGGGTGAGGAATTAAAGTTACCGGAACAATATGAAAAACATAGAAAACAGATTGAACAAACGCTTTTACCATTTGAAGTGAGAAATTTAGATTAAAGTGATTGAAAGGGGAAAAGGATTATGATGAAACATGTTTTTCAAAAAGGAAAAGATACGTCAAAACCAGTATTGCTATTACTTCATGGTACAGGAGGTAATGAATTAGATTTATTACCACTTGCAGAAATAATGGATCCGGAAGCTTCAGTATTAAGTGTCCGTGGAAATGTATTAGAGAATGGGATGCCACGTTTCTTTCGTCGATTAGCAGAAGGTATTTTTGATGAAGAGGATCTTATTTTCCGTACGAAGGAATTAAATGAGTTTTTAGACGAAGCTGCAAAAACATATGAATTTGATAGAAATAACATTGTAGCTATCGGTTATTCAAATGGAGCAAACATTGCGGCAAGCTTATTATTCCACTACGAAAATGCGTTAAAAGGTGCTGTGCTTCATCACCCAATGGTGCCTAGAAGAGGAACACAATTGCCTAATTTAGCTGGGAAATCCGTGTTTATTGCTGCTGGGACAAATGATCCAATTTGTTCATCTTCTGAGTCAGAGGAATTGAAGCTACTATTAGAAAATGCAAACGCTAATGTAACAATGCATTGGGAAAATAGAGGACATCAATTAACGATGGGTGAAGTAGAAAAAGCAAAAGAATGGTATGGAAAAACAGTTCTATAAGTATAAATAATAAAAGAAGCATCTGCTAATCGTTAGCAGATGCTTCTTTTATTATTTAAGACTGGATTGCAAGGTGAGGTGAAGAAAGTGGTAGGTGAATATCAACGACCGTACCTTTATTTAATTCACTTGAAATGTGTAATTTACCATGATGTTCTTCAATTATTTTGTAACACATCATTAATCCTAGCCCTGTGCCTTTTTCTTTTAAACTATAAAAAGGTTCGCCTAAACGGGAGATACGATCTTCTGGGATACCGCAACCTTCATCGATGATCCGTATTAAGATGAAATTACCCTCTAATGGTTTTGTTTGGATGAAAATATTTCCGCCATTTGGCATTGCTTCAATCGCATTTTTTAATATATTTATAAAAACTTGTTTTAATTGGTTACCGTCACATTGAATGTCATATACGTAATCAAAATGATCCATAATGATATGAACGCTATGCATAATTGCGGTTGGTAAAATAAATGTAACTACCTCTTCAATTAAAGTTTGTATGTTACAAGTTTGGATTGCTAATACTTGTGGTTTAGACATCGCCATAAATTGACTCGTGATAGATTCCATCTGTGAAATTTCACTTAACATAACATCGATATACCACTTCTGCTCCTCATTTATTTCAGGGAGTAGCAATGTTAGAAAACCTTTTAGAGAAGTGAGTGGATTTCGAATTTCATGAGCAATTCCAGCTGTCAGTTGTCCGACTACTGCGAGCTTTTCAGATTTTCGTAATAACTTTTCCGTTTCCTTTAGCTCAGTAATATCTCTTCCCATTACGATAAGACCTTTACGGGAGCCGTCAGGGTGATAGAGAGGAACTTTCGATATACTTAAGATTAGGTCGAAATCATCTCTATGAATAATAAATTCTTCACCATGAAGAATTTGTCTTTGTTGCCATGCTAATTCATCGACTTCTTCACAATGTAAAAAAGCTTCTCGGTACGCTTCATTATATTGAATGAGTTCACTATCTTTTTTTCCGTGGTAAGGTACATGATGGAAATTGAAGCAAGAAAGTGCGTAGTCATTTGCCTCAAGCCAGCGCCCTTCATGATCTTTAAATATAACAAACGCAGGCATGGAGTTTACTAATGTGCGTAATCTCTTCTCACTTTCTTTCAGCTTTTTCTCAATTCTTTCTGATTTTTCAAGAGGCTTCATAATGGCATATACGCCAGTTAGACGATTTTGGACAAAAATAGGAACTAGTTTTGTCACGACATCTAATAAGAATCCATCTTTATGATAAATAGATAAAATATACTCTTGTTGATTATCCGCTTCCGTATTCTTTATATTTTGTAATACTTGCTCAGAAATATGAGCTTCTAAAATCGAGGTAATGCTTTTTCGCTCTAATTCTGAAGAAGTGTAACCTAGTATTCTTTCAGCAGAAGGATTAGTGTGTATAATAATTCCCTCTAAATTTAATGAAATAATACCATCAGGGTTGTGTTCGAACAGAGATGCGTACATTTCTGCTAATGAACGATCTTGTATATGGTTTCGCAAACGTCTAGAAATGTTCGGATGACGTTTTTTTTGAGTTGATGAATATTTTTTACGACTCATAATAGTTCCTCCGTACAAATAGCATCTAAAAAGATTTGTCTATTCATAACTATAATATAGATGTAACGTGTATTTCTATAAAAAATGGAAGTTATATAATAAATTTTGTTTTCTTTATTTTGGAAAAGTACGTATAGGGTGGTAATAAGGGGAGCTTATATTGTTTTATAAATCATTTGTAAGTTACAGGAGTAGGTTTTCCTTATAACATTAGGGTAGAAGAGGGGGAGAGAAAATGAGAACTTATATTCAAGGGATCGATCATGTACAAGTAGCTGCGCCTGTAGGGTGTGAAGAAGAAGCGCGCGAGTTTTATAGTAATAAAATTGGTATGGAGGAAATCCCAAAGCCAGAGGAATTAAAGAAGCGCGGTGGGTGCTGGTTTAAGTGTGGAAATCAAGAGATTCATATCGGAGTTGAGCAAAACTTTACCCCAGCTAAAAAGGCACATCCGGCTTTTTATGTTTTAAACATAGATGAATTTAAACAAGCGTTAATACAGCAAGGCATTGAAGTAATAGATGATCATGCACGACCAGATGTAATTCGATTTTATGTGTCAGATCCGTTCGGAAATCGAATTGAATTTATGGAAAATAAAAACTAGGTGGAAATCCACCTAGTTTTTTAACCTTTTCTAAACAATCCTAATACTTCAACCGTTTCTGTAATGTTAACAAATGCATGAGGGTCAATTTCAGAAATTGTTAATTTCATACTTGCTAATTCTTCACGAGAAATGACTGTCATAAGTACACGTTTCTTTTCGCTAGAATAAGCACCTTCGCCATCAAGTAATGTAATGCCACGTACAACAGTTGAAAGAAGTTGTTTTTTCATTTTTTCTGCTTCATTTGTTACAATCATAAGTGTAACCTTCCGATGTTTCGTATGAATAGCATCAATAACTTTACCAGTTACATAAATCGAAAGTAAGCTTGTAAGAGCAACATCCCAAGTGAAGAAGAATCCTGCAATGATTACAACGACTGCATTTAAAATAATAAGGAATCCGCCAAGTTTAATATCTCTTTTGCGAGATAACAACATACCGATAATATCAAATCCACCAGTTGATCCATTACAGTTAAAAACAAGACCGATACCAGCTCCGGCAATAACACCACCAAAGATAGATGATAAAAGTGGATCTGTTGCTACGACTTTCACTGGAACATAGTATAATGCAACAGATAATACAATAACAGAGACAATCGTGTTAAAAATGACTTTTTTTCCAAGACCTATGTATCCTAAAATAAGGATAGGTAAGTTTAATACAAAGTTAATAATACCTGTGTTTACAGGAGTTACAATCCCTAAAATAATAGCAATTCCGCCAATTCCACTACTTAAAATTTTGTGGGGGATAAGGAAAAGATTAAAGGCAATCGCAATAATAATAGAACCAATAATAACACCAAGAAATCTGACCATCTCTTTCCCGTCCTTCACTGAAAAATTCATATTATTTCAAGATTATATATGATATTGAAAGTTTTGGGTAAAAACAGTTTATTTCGGAAAATTAGATTAATCAAAAGAATTTGAGTATTTTACCATTTGAAAGGGGATACAGTTGTGAAGATAAAAACATATCAACAGAAAAGCCCGTTGAAGCAAGAATGTGAGGATTCTTATTTTTGTAATGAAGAAAAAAAGATTTATGGTGTATGTGACGGTGCAACACCACTTGTCCCATTTCGTGATGAAAAGGGACATAATGGAGCATACATCGCTTCACATTTATTTGCAAGTTATTTTAATTCATTCCGCGAAAATCATAGTTTACAAGTTGCAGTTGCAAAAGCAAATGAAGCATTGCAAAGAAAAATGTTAGCATATGGAGTAGATACGAGAAAGAAAGAGCATTTGTGGTGCACATGTATCGCGGCAGTCCAAATAGTTGGTGAGAAAATTGAATACGCACAGTTAGGGGACTGTATGATTGTCACAATATTTCGAAAAGGAACGATGCAAGTATTAACGAAAGATACGGTTGAAGGAATTAGTAAACGAGCAAAAAAGAAAAGAGAAGAAGATCGTAAAAAAGGGTTATCTGTACCAGAAGAACATGTTTTTCAAGATGTGCGAGAACAGTTAAAATACAATCGTTATCTTGCAAATGTGAAGGGGGGATATTCCGTTGCGAATGGAATGAAAGAAGCAATTCATTATTTGCAGCATGGGGAATTACATGTAGATGAAGTGAGTGGGATTTTTATTTGTTCAGACGGATTATTCCACCCAGATTGGCCACTCGAACAAACTGTTGCATATATAAGAAAGAATAGTATAAATGAATATGTAGCAATTATTGAAGAGTTAGAAGGGGAAAAGAGAATACGACCAGATGATAAAACAATTATGATGATTGATTTTTAAGGGGGATATTCAAATGGAAATTAAATGTGTAAATTTAGCATTTCAAGATGAATTAGTTCCTTTAGAAAAAGTAAACAAACTGATTATTCACCATACATCCGAAGATGGATGGGATGTGTATAAAACACATGAATTTCATCAAAAAGTAAGAGGGTGGAGCGGGATCGGTTACAATTATTTTATTGAAGAAGATGGAACTGTAGTCGAAGGACGTGGTTTACATATTGGAGCACATGCGAAAGATCATAATAGAGATACAATTGGAATATGTATGACGGGTAATTTTGATAAATATGATCCAACTACCGCACAAATGAATGCATTATATTCTTTATGTAAAATGTTTATGAATCGGTTTGCTATAAAGAAAGAAAATATACTCGGTCATAGGGAGCTAGAAGGCGTTACAAAAAGTTGTCCTGGAAAGCGTTTTTCTATGGTAGAGTTAAGAAACATACTATCTTACATATAGAGGAGTAATAAACGATGATGAATATAAAAATACCAAATGATAAAAAAGAAGAGCTTGTAGCACAAATTCAGCAATTTTTCGTTGAAGAAGATTTAGATGAAATTGGACGTTTCCAAGCAGAGCGTTTAATAGAAGAAATGATTAAATTAGTTGGACCATTTGCATACAATCAAGCAATTGGAGAGGCAAGAAAGCTTGTAACAGAGAAACTATCTAATATTGAAGAAGATTTGTATGTGTTAGAGAAAAATGAAGGGAAGTAAGCTTTCGTCAATTATAAAATAAGTGTTATGTCACGGCCTTTTTCGATGTTTTATTTGGAAAAGGCCGTGACATTTTTTTATTGTCATCAGGGAAATAATGAAACTTATTCCTCTATCTCGTACTCCATTCTTTTGCCATTTCATCATGATATGCTTCTGTCCAATGATATGGTTGCAACTCTTTTAAAGGTTTAAAAATAATATCTTGTTTAGCATTTGTAATCGCACACTGTACTTTTGGTCCCCAATAAAATAAACGTTCTTGGCATACACCACAAGGCGAGAGTACCTTTAATTCAGAATGCTCATTTTCTCTCGCAAGACAAATAGAATGTGTAACTTTCTTTTGAAATTTATGAGCTTCTAAAATTGCACCTGTTTCCATACAAAGTTCAGTTGAAGCATTTATTACATCCGGAGCAACGCTTGTATAAATTGTTCCATCTTCTACACGAATCGCTGCGGCTCCACCCCAATCGTTTGGATATCTTTGTTCAATTAACTGTTTCACCACATCATATGATTGTTGCTCAATATTCAATTTCTTTTCCTTATTTCTGCCCAAATTCAGGGTTTTTTATTTCGGAATATTCTTTCTTTTATCATGATAACATAAACAAAAAAATAGAATGAACTTTTAATTTCAAGCCATCTTTTTTGCCAAAAGGAACGTTTTTTATAAAAAAATTGAGATTAAAAATATATTATCTTAATTTTATCTTTTTTTAATAATTTGTTTATGGGCAATTTATAGTTCCTATTTATAATTCCTATATATAGCAGCTATTGATACTACAAATAAGAAATTTGGATGTGTAACACTTTGTATTCCATTAGCTGTAATCAAAATTTATAACATAAATTGCGCACATAGAATCTTCTTTTGAAAGAAAAGTGGTGTAATTATTTGTTAAATGAAGGAAGGGATTGGGAAGCTATGAATAAAACAATTTTAAAAACATGTATCATATCAGCAGTTTTAGGTGGAAGTCTATTAAGTGAAACGACTGGAGAGGTGAAAGCAGAAGTAGTTACACCAAACACGAATCATACTGGGGTATTCAAAGATGTTCCAAAGGGGCACTGGGCATATGAGGCGATTCAGCAATTAACAGACGAGAAAATCATTTTCGGCTATGATGATGGAAGATTTGGTTTTGGAGATAACGTGACACGCGAACAAGTTGCAGCTTTACTATATCGTTATTTTAATTTGGCAGAAGACAAAAATTATCAGAACCCATATGGAGACGTAAGTGAAGATTCGACAAGTTATATAAAGGAGATTTTGTCTTTAACAGAAATGGGCGTTTTTAAGGGTGACGAGCATGGGAATTTTAGACCGAAGGCTTCCTTAACGCGTGCAGAAATGGCACAAGTTCTTACAAATGCTTTTCATTTAAAGGCAAAGAGTGATCACACTTTTAATGACGTTTCAACGAACTCATGGGCAAGCAATGCAATTAGTGCTGTTCAAACAAATAATATTGCAAAAGGAGTAGGCGGAGGAAATTTTGCTCCAAATATGGATGTGACGCGTGAACAGTATGCACAATTTTTATACAATGCAATACAAGAAACTAAGCAAACTCAAAAGACGAAGGGGCAACAACTAGCTAGTATACTTGGTGAAACAAACTGGCAAGGGACAAAAGTCTATGACAAAGATCATAATGATGTAACGAAAGAAAATCAAAATTTCATCGGGCTTGCAAAGTATGATGCTAAAACGGCAAGGTATGAATTTTTTAATGCAAGTACAGGAGAGAGTCGTAATGATAGCGGTACCTTTTTTATAACGAATGATGGAAAGAAAAGAGTACTAATTTCTGAGACGCAAAATTATCAAGCAGTTGTTGAATTAACGCAATTAGATAAGGAGAAATTTACATATAAAAGAATGGGGAAAGATACAAAAGGGAACGATGTAGAGGTGTTTGTTGAACATATTCCGTACCATGAAAAAGAACTTTCTTTCACGCGGCCTGATAAAAATTTAGAAAGTTCGACAGGTAAAATAGTTAAAGATGTTGATGGAGATGAAATTTTATCTAGTACACTATGGAACGGAACGGTGGTATTAGACGACCAAGGTAATGATGTAACAAAATATAACTCAAACTTAATCAGTCTAGCAAAATACGATAAAAATACAAATAAATACGAGTTTTTCAATGTGAATACTGGAGAAAGTCGTGGAGACTACGGTTTCTTTGATGTTGTACATGGTAATAAAATAAGAGCTCATGTTTCGTTAGGAAATAATAAATACGGTGCAGTTCTTGAACTTACAGAATTAAATAAAGAGAAATTTACGTATACAAGAATGGGGAAAGATGCGAATGGAAAAGATATAAAAATCTTTGTTGAGCATGAACCGTATACAGGTGATCTAAAACCAAATTTCACAAAGTAAGCCTTTACTGTAGCAAAGGCATTATGTTAGAAAATGTTAGTAAGGAAAAGCTTAAGGGTTGGGTAATTAAAATAGTTATTTATAGACAAATAGATGCCTTGAGGCATCTATTTGTCGTTTTAAAATGATTTTTTATGGGTGCAATTTCTCTTTTCTCAAATCTAGTAACTTACTACTTGCACAACCCTACATTTTCGTTTTTTATTTATTTTCTTTATTCTCTTTATATTCATTAACTTTCTTTTTTACATTACCGACAGTATCTTTAGCAGTGCCTTTTACCTTATCCCATTTTCCTTCAGCTTGTAATTTCTTATTATCAGTTACTTTCCCGACAACTTCTTTTACTTCACCTTTTACTTTATCAATAGCACCTTCTACTTTTTCTTTTAAACCATGATCATGTTTAGTCATACATTTCTCCTCCTTGTAGTTTGATTAGAATGCTCTTTTCATATTGCAAGTTGAATGATGTATCTAGCAATAGCGTAACAGATTTAGTTTGAATATTCAAATGATTAATAGAGTTGAAAAGGAATTGTCATAAAGTGTATAAAGTTGTAATGAGAAGAGAAAGAATGTTAATTATATGTTTTTGGCGGTCCAGATTGATTTTGTATAAGCGATCTTCATATGGGCACGTTCCATATTATTTTGACTGCTGCTACCGAATCTTGCTTGTCCGACTATTAAATGACAATTGGATTCAATAGCTGTCTCAATTCGTTTTTGAATTAAGGCAGTATGACAACCTTTACGCTGAAATTCTGGCAAAGTAGCAGAAGCAGCTAATGATGCGACACCCTTATTTATATACAGGACACCAATGCCAGCAGGAATGTTTTGAACTTCAGCTATGAAAAAATGCCATCCTGGTTTATCGTAGAGAATTTCGTTATTTTGGCGCACACCATCTTTTGTAAAGGATGGCATGTTAAATCCACGTACATATATGTCTGCAAAAACATCAAACTCATTTTCTTTTAGTTTGCGTACTGAAATGTTAGAAGGAAGAAGGGACGGATCTTCTCGCGGTGTACTATATAAAGCGGTATGGAAGCTAGATTGATAAAAACCTTTTTCAGATAAGTATTGAAATAGTTCAGCTGTACCTTGCGCTGGTGTAATTTCAAAACGGCAAGGAATTTGTAGTGATTGATAATAAGAGAGAATCGCATCTATCTCATCTGTATTTGTAAAGGTAACGCCTTTTACTGTATTAAAAGCAGGACCAGCAATTACTTTTGATGAAAAGGCAGTGGCACTACCGAACTTTTTCACTTGTACCTGCATTGGATTTCCGTCCATTGCTTGTAATAGTGCTAATCTAGAAGAAAGCATATGTATTTCTGCGTTTTCAATTTCTTGTGCGGTATTGATTGTCATAATTGTACTCATGAGATTCCCCCGTCAATAAATATATTTCATAGTACATATACGATGTTTGTTCTGAGATTCCTGTTGAAATGTAAGAGAATAAGAGGTTTTTTGGAAGGGAAATGGAAGTGAACTGTCGAAGGGAGTAGAAACAGATTAAAGGTGGTGCTCTCATGAAACAGAAAGACGTGCAGACATGCTCTAATTGTGGTTCTCAAAATATAGGAGAAGGTGAGTTTGTCGGTTATGCACAAATACGGAAAAAGGAGACGATGTTCACATCTTCACCAGTAGATGCTTATATTTGTACAGATTGCGGGAATGTCCTTTTATTAAAAGTACGACATTATGAAAAGTTTAAGCAGAAGCCGTTATGATTATTAAAAAGTGTTTTTATTAGGGAAGTTAATAGGAGAAATATTTACATATATATGAATATGCCTTATATAAAGAGATGACAACATATACTGTGTGGGATGCTTATGAATCGTTGCACAACGTACAAAAATGTATAGAAGAAATTGTGAATTAGTATGAGAAAGAAAAATTAGCTCATCTTAGAATATTTCATATCGAAAACTCCTTTAAATAAATAAAGGAGTTTTTATTTTCGGGTAACAATAATTACCTTTAATTGTTATAATTGGTTATTGAGATGGGAGGTTTTTATTTACACCATAATCATAAAAGAAAACTAGCTAAATTGTATAGAAAACCGCTATATAACACATTCGCAACCGTAAGTTGACAAAGTGCAACCGCAGGAAGATAGAGATAAAGGCAATGTTTACATACAATTTAGGTAAGAAAACAAAGGGGGACACACACATATGGGATTTGGTGAAAAGCTTTTTAAATTAAGAAAGGAAAAGGGCCTTTCTCAAGAAGCATTAGCTGAGAAATTAAACACAACAAGGCAAGCGGTTAGTAAATGGGAAAACGGTCAAGGTTTTCCTGAAACTGAAAAGTTAATAATGATTGGAAATGTTTTTGAAGTATCACTCGACTATTTATTAAAAGAAACTGCAGAGAAAAGTAATGAAAATGTGGATGGCTATTACGTAAGTCAGGAAATGGCAGAAGGGTATGTAGCGTATGGACAAAAAATTTCTAAATATATAGCGCTAGGATTTAGTTTACTCATTTTATCTACAATACCATATTTACTATTTAAAGAAGATGCAACAATGTCGACATTCCTTGTCATTATTGTTGCTGTTCTTGGAATTGGAGCGATGATGGTACCTGTAATGATAGAAGAAAGTCGATACAATGTATTAAAAAAGGAAGAATTATTATTTGATCAAAACTTTCTAAAAGAATTGACAACAAGATATGCAATTATTAAGAAAAAGTATGCTGTAGTAATAATCGTTGGATTTTGTTTTATAGCAGCAGGAGCGCTACCTTTTTTATTTGAGAAAAAGCATATCACTTCAGGAGAATTAGTCCAGTATCACCCTTATTGTGTTGTACTTATTGCTATTGGAGTTTATCTTTTTGTTCGTGTGTTAGGAGTATTAGAGGCGTATCGAATTTTAGTAGAAAATAAAGAATATAGTAATCGTCTTATTTTTAAACTGAAAAAGAAAGTGAGAGAAAAAGTGGATAATTTTTAATAAATGAAAACATATTTTTATGAAAAGTTAAGATAGGAGTGTAATGATGTCAAATCTTCTAGAAATTGAAAATTTAAGTAAATCATTTGGAAACAAAGTTGTTTTAAGAGATGTTTCCTTCAATGTGCCGTCTGGATCAATTGTTGGATTCATTGGTGACAATGGAGCAGGGAAATCAACAACCTTTAAAACAGTACTAGAATTAATTTCTAAAGATAGTGGTACAGTAAAAATATTTGGTGAAGAAAATATAAATAAAGATGCCAAGATTAAGGAAAAGATAGGAGTCGTATTTGATGCTATGAATCTACCGGCTCATCTTACGATAAAGCAACTAAACAAAGTTTTTGAAAAGATGTTTGAATCTTGGGATCAAGATAATTTTTATCGATTAGTTCATACTTTTTCTTTACCTACTAATGAGAAAGTAGGTAAATTCTCGCGTGGAATGTCCATGAAACTAACTATAGCTGTTGCGTTATCGCATAATGCAAAATTATTAATTCTAGATGAAGCGACGGGTGGTCTCGATCCTTCATCTAGAGAAGAGGTGTTAGAGGAATTAAAAAGTTTTGTGAGTAAAAGTAATGGTGGTATACTACTTTCTTCTCATATTATGAGTGATGTAGAAAAAATAGCTAGCCATCTTATCATTATAAAAGATGGAGAAATTTTATTGAACGAAGAAAAGGATAAAGTTTTGAAAAGTTACTCCATTGTAGACGTTGATGAAGAACAATTAGCTTTAATTAACAAAGATATAGTTGTGGCTAGAAGGAGACTTGGTTCATATTTCAATGTACTCGTATCAGATATATATAAATTACCAAGTGGTATTGCTCATAGAACCATCTCGATAGAAGAAATAAGTGTCTTATTAACGAGGAGTGAAAAATAAATGAGAGGTTTATTATTGACAAACTATTATCTAGTGTATCGAACTTTCTTTATGTTCATGGGAATAGCGATATTGGGAGCTGGATGCGTTTTTTATTTTGGTAATGCTTCAATGTACCGTTTAATTGCTACGTTTATTATCTTTTTTGCTGCAATTCCTGCACTTGAAGTTATTAAATATGAGAGTAAGTCAGGTTATGAAAAATATGTACTTACTTTACCAGTTACTAGAAATAACATTGTGCAAAGTCACTACCTTTTCTATTTTATAGTTGTAATTATTGGTACTTTATTATCGTATAGCATATTTTACGTACATGCTTCAATTTCAGGTACGCCAATTGATGATGGTATATTTAAGAGTGTTTCTTTAGGGACGTTTATCATCCTTAATGCCGGAGCAATAGCCTATCCACTCCTCTATATTTTTGGAGCAGAAAAATCTGATGCTATTACAATTGGAGGCGCATGCGGGGGACTTGTTACTTATTTTGGATTACAAAGTGTAATTGGCTATCTAATAGAACAATTTCCAATATCAAATTTAAATTCATCTTTATATGCTTCCATTCTATATACGATATTTGGCGTTATCATATATATCTTTTCTTTTGTTATTTCGGTATTTATATATCGTAAGAAGGAATTTTAGCATATCTTCTCTTAGTATTTTCTGAATTATTTCCAAAGAAATAATTCAGAAAATACAGAAAAATGTCGCGATTATTTGTAGAAGTCTGTTATAATAAACGAAAAATGAAAACGCTTTAAAGGGGGATATAACCAATATGATGATGAATGTACCGCTAACAATTAGTTCTATGATGGAAAGAGCAGAAAAACTGTTTTCGAAGAAAGAAATTGTTTCACGGACACATGACACAGTTACGACATTAACGTATAAGCAGTTAGGTGAAAGAACGAGAAGGCTTTCCAGTGCGTTAAAAAAATTAGGAATTAAAGAAGGCGAGCGTATAGGAACGTTAGCGTGGAATCATCATCGACATGTGGAAGCGTATTTTGCTATTCCTGGTATTGCTTCCGTTTTACACACAATTAATATTCGTTTATCTCCTCAACATATTTCATACATTATTCAGCACGCAGAAGATCGAATTCTACTTATTGATGAAGATCTTGTACCACTTGTTGAAAAAATTCAATCTGAATTATCAACTGTACAAGCCTACATTATTATGACTGATAAAGATGGACTTCCAAATACTACGCTAGAACCTGTATATCATTATGAAAAGCTATTAGAAGAAGGCGATCCAAATTTCCAATTTGTAAAAGATATTGATGAAAATACACCTGCTGGTATGTGTTATACGTCAGCGACTACAGGAAATCCAAAAGGTGTTGTATATACGCATCGTAGTACTGTACTGCATTGTATGGCACTCGGTTTAGCGGATACAGCTGCTTTATCGGAAAGTGACGCGGCGATGGCAATTGTACCGATGTTCCATGTGAATGCTTGGGGACTTCCTTTCGCTGCTACTTGGTTTGGATCAAAACAAGTTCTTCCAGGACCGATGTTTACGCCGAAAATTTTATTAGAAATGATTCAATCTGAAAAAGTGACGTTAGCTGCTGGTGTGCCGACAATTTGGCTTGGTGTATTACAAGAGTTAGAAAATAATAGTTATGATTTATCTAGTATGACGAGAATACTATGTGGTGGTGCAGCCGCACCGAAAAGTGTTATTAAAGCATTTGAACAGAAACACAATGTTCCTTTCATCCATGCATATGGTATGACCGAAACAAGCCCACTCGTAACACTTGCACGTTTAAAAAGTTATGAAACAGAATTATCGTATGAAGAGCAATTAGAAATTAGATCAAAGCAAGGGTATCTTGTCCCTGGTGTAGAAATGAAAGTAGTCGGTACAAATGGTGAAGTGAAGTGGGATAGTACGGAGATGGGAGAACTATGTTTACGAGCGCCATGGATCGCTGAAAGCTATTATAACGATGATCGTACTGTAGAAGGCTTTCGCGATGGATGGTTATATACAGGAGATGTTGTCACAGTCGATGAGGAAGGCTGCGTAAAAATTGTCGACCGTACGAAAGATGTGATTAAAAGCGGAGGCGAGTGGATTTCTTCAGTAGACCTTGAAAATGCTTTAATGGCACATGATGCTATATTTGAAGCGGCTGTCGTTGCTGTTCCTCATCCGCAGTGGCAAGAGCGCCCTGTTGCCTGCGTCGTTCAAAAGAAAAATAGTACAGTTACGAAAGAGGAAATATATGAGTTTTTAAAACCACAGTTTGCGAAGTGGTGGTTACCAGACGATATTGTATTTATGGAAGAAATACCGAAAACATCTGTTGGGAAGTTTTTAAAACAGGCGCTTCGGAAAGAACTTGAGCATTTGCATAAAGAGAAATAATGGAATTTATATTTGTAAACCTAATTTAAAAATAAGTTGACAAACGCTAAATAGAAAGATAATATAACTCCTATAATATGTTATCTAAAAATCATTTTGAGTTTACAAATAGGAGAAGCAAATATGAATACAAAAAATTTAGTTTTCGTCGCTTTATTTAGTTCTATTATGGGAGTGTTAGGGTTAATACCTCCAATTGCTCTTTCTATTACACCAGTTCCAATTACATTACAATCACTTGGTGTTATGCTTGCTGGTGGATTGTTAGGATCACGTCTTGGTGCATTAAGCCAGCTTATTTTCTTACTTATTGTAGGAGTTGGAGCGCCATTACTTGCTGGTGGACGTGGTGGCTTTGGCGTATTTGTTGGGCCAAGTGCAGGATATTTACTTGGTTATATCGTTGGAGCATTTGTCATTGGTTACTTAATTGAGCGTTTACGTGAAGTTTCTATTATAAAAGTATTATGTATTAATATAATTGGTGGTATTTTCGTAGTTTATGTATTTGGTATCCTTGTGCAAGCTTTCGTAATGGATATTTCTGTATGGGAAACGATGAAAGTGAGTGTTGTGTTTTTACCAGGTGATTGCATAAAAGCGATTATAGCAGCAGTTCTTGTAACAAAATTACACCGTTCATTGAAATATATTATTACGCCTGCTCTAAAGAGAAGCAAATATACAAATGCGGGATAAGAAAGAGAAGAAACACGTTCGTTGCGTGTTTCTTTTTATTATTTTGGAAAGAAAGGACGTCTCATATGGGTATTACAAAAGAATATAAAAAGCATGCCTCTTTACAACCAAATAAAATAGCAATTAAGGAAAATGATAGAGTTTTAACATATGAAGATTGGTACGAGTCAGTATGTAAAGTAGCGAATTGGTTGCACGCAACAGAATCGAAGAGTAAAAGAGTAGCAATTGTATTAGAAAATCGTATAGAGTTTTTACAACTATTCGCTGGTGCTGCTATGGCCGGATGGGTTTGTGTGCCATTAGATATAAAGTGGAAAAAGGATGAGCTAAAGGAAAGACTAGCAATCAGTAATTCAGATATGATTATTGCGGAACGATATAAATTAAATGATATTTCCGATGAAGAAGGAAGAATAATTGAAATTGATAAATGGAAACAAATAATAGAGAACTATCTTCCTACAGAGCACATTGTAGAAAGTTTACAAGATGCTCCTTTTTATATGGGATTTACATCAGGATCAACAGGAAAGGCAAAGGCATTTTTACGTGCGCAACAATCGTGGGTTCATAGTTTTAATTGTAATATACATGATTTTCATATGAAAAAAGAAGACTCTATTTTAATAGCTGGAACGCTCGTTCACTCTCTTTTCTTATACGGTGCAATAAGTGCATTATATATAGGACAAACCGTACATATTATGAGGAAGTTTATTCCAAAACAAGTGTTGGACAAGTTAGAAATGGAACATATTTCGGTCATGTATACAGTTCCGACAATGCTAGAATCTTTATATAAAGAAAAAAGAGTAATAGAAAATGACATGAAAATTATTTCGTCAGGAGCGAAATGGGAAGCTGAAGCGAAAGAAAAAATAAAGAATATATTCCCTGTTGCAAAAAAATACGAATTTTACGGTGCATCAGAACTAAGTTTTGTAACAGCATTAGTTGACGAAGAGAGCGAAAGAAAGCCCAATTCAGTAGGGAAACCTTGTCACAATGTGCAAGTGCGAATATGTAATGGAGCAGGAGAAGAAGTAACGAAAGGCGAGATAGGAACTGTTTATGTGAACAGTGATCAGTTTTTTATGGGCTACATATTGGATAAGGTTTTAGTTCCAGAGTTGACTGCAGATGGCTGGATGACAGTGCGAGATGTAGGTTATGAAGATGAAGAAGGCTTTATTTATATTGTCGGTAGAGAGAAGAATATGATTTTATTTGGAGGAATTAATATTTTCCCAGAAGAAATAGAAAGCGTATTACATGAACATCCAGCTGTTGATGAAATAGTTGTAATTGGTGTGGAAGATAGTTACTGGGGTGAAAAACCTGTCGCCATCGTAAAAGGAAGTGCTACGAAGCAACAATTAAAAAGTTTTTGCTTACAACGATTATCCTCTTTTAAAATACCGAAAGAATGGTATTTCGTTGATGAAATACCGTATACAAATAGCGGGAAAATCGCTCGTATGGCAGCAAAAAGTATAATTGAAAACCGGGAGAAGATATATGAATAGAGCGGTTATTGTAGAAGCAAAAAGGACACCTATTGGTAAGAAGAATGGGATGTTAAAAGGGTATGAAGTTCAGCAATTAGCAGCACCTCTTCTTACATTTTTAAGTAAAGGAATTGAGAGAGAAATAGACGATGTTATATTAGGGAATGTTGTTGGACCAGGAGGGAATGTTGCAAGATTATCTGCTTTAGAAGCAGGACTTGGATATCGTATTCCTGGTGTAACGATTGACCGGCAATGTGGTGCCGGATTGGAAGCGATCCGCACCGCATGTCATTTTATTCAAGGCGGGGCCGGTAATTGTTATATTGCAGGAGGAGTAGAGAGTACAAGTACATCACCATTTCAAAATAGAGCGCGATTTTCACCAGAAACAATTGGTGATCCTAATATGGGAGTGGCGGCTGAATATGTTGCAGAGCGTTATAATATAACGCGAGAAATGCAAGATGAGTACGCTTACCTTAGTTATAAACGGACACTGCAAGCATTAGAAAATGGATATTTACAGGATGAAATACTTTCTTTTAATGGATCTTTTGACGAAGCTATAAAACGAGAAATGAAGTATGAAAGAATGATTAAAAGAACAAAACCCGTATTTTTACAAAATGGTACAGTAACGGCCGGTAATTCGTGCGGTGTAAATGATGGAGCATGTGCCGTTCTTGTAATGGAAGAAGGGAAAGCCCGAAAATTAGGATACAAGCCTGTTCTTCGTTTCGTTCGTAGTGCTGTAGTTGGAGTGGATCCAAATCTTCCGGGGACTGGTCCGATATTTGCGGTGAACAAATTATTAAACGAAATGAATATGAAAGTAGAGGACATCGATTATTTTGAAATAAATGAAGCGTTTGCTTCAAAAGTTGTTGCTTGTGCAAAGGAGTTACAAATTCCATATAAAAAATTGAATGTCAATGGTGGAGCAATTGCGCTTGGTCATCCATACGGTGCATCTGGGGCTATGCTTGTAACGCGCTTGTTTTATCAGGCGAAACGAGAGCGTATGAAATACGGAATCGCGACGTTAGGAATAGGGGGCGGAATAGGGCTTGCACTATTATTTGAGAAAGTAGAAGACTAGCAAGGAACTAGTTCTCTACTTTTTGAGGAACATAAGCATTGCTACCAGGCTTTGCTTTTATTTCGTTCCAAGCAGCGATAGCATCAGCTTTTGATTTTCCTTTGTTATTTGGATCTTCGAAAAAGTCACGAGTAAAGCGATTGTATTCAAACTGCGCGCTGATAGTTGTTTTATATGTAGGGTCTTTTTTTCGTTCGTTTTCTTCATACCAAAACGTTATCGCATCTTCATATGTTTTTCCAATATTCTCTTTAAAAAACTTTTGAAGAGCTACTGTAAAGCGGAATTTTGTTCCGATTTTTTCTTTAAAAAAAGCACGAACATCTTCGCTACAGCGGTGATTGTTAGTAATAATCGTTTGAAGAGAAAGGTCTTTATAAGAGAGGGAAGTTTTACTCGCTTTTGGACCAGAGCTGTTTTTTAATATTTTACCAGTATGTAAATAATGGGAGATACGATTGGCTATTTCAATCTTAGAGCCACTAGCTGGCAACCCATGCTCACGACAAAATGTTTGCAGTTCTTCTTTTAACCAATAATAGTTTTGGAAATCTTCAAGTGATATAGACTTTGTTAAAGGTGGACGCATGAATGTAACAACTTCTTTCTTCCATATTTTTCTTTAATTATAAAACGTACGTTCTTTTTATGGAAGGATTAATTTGTAAATATAATGGGAAGAGAAGATTACATATGGAAAATGTAATGCAAGTTCGTGTTACTGGAATTTTAATTGAAGATGAAAAAGTATTGCTAGTAAAGCAAAAAATTGCTAATCGGAATTGGTCTTTACCTGGAGGAAGAGTGGAGAATGGTGAAATGTTAGAAGAGGCGATGGTTAGAGAAATGAGAGAAGAAACGGGATTAGAAGTTAAAATTAAGAAGCTACTCTATGTTTGTGATAAACCAGATGCCAGTCCATCTTTATTACATATTACATTTCTACTTGAAAAGATTACAGGGGAAATTATGTTACCATCAAATGAATTTGATCATAATCCGATTCATGATGTACAAATGATGCCAATAGACGAATTAAGTCAGCATGGTTTTTCGGAAACCTTTATAAAGCTTGTAAATGAAGGGTTTGCAAATGCAGGGAGTTACCAAGGATTGAAACAAAATATTGGCCTGTAAATATAGTTGAAGGATAGCCGTTCGCTATCCTTCATAACATGTTTTACACTGCTGACTGTAAAGAAGAAACAAGTTGATTTAAAAACTCATCCCCAGTCATAATCGCTTTCCCACCGCCACGAGCACTTTTTTTATTTCCGCCACCTTTTCCTTCAATTGTAGGAAGTGCCTCTTTTAAAAGAGCATTCATATCGAGTGTGACTGTTTTGCCACAAGCGAGGATGCATTGTAATTTGTCCTCGTTTTCAATAACGAAATATGTAATGGCATGCTCTTGTTGTTCTGTAATAATAGCGGATAGCTTTGCGATTTCTTGCATAGAACGATTTGTAAACACTTTAGAAATAAGTATGCCAGCATGTATTTTGGTAGGTTGTTGAAGTAGTTCGTTTGCCTCTGCATATAATAATTTTTCATTCATTGTTTGCATAGCTTTTTCGGTTTCTTTTTGAGAAGTTAGAAGCTGTGCTACCTTTACTGGAATATCAGCTTCGCTACTGTTTAATTGTTTAGAAACATCCTTCATAATTTGTTGTTGTTGTCCCATTAATTTAAGTGTGCGCCAGCCAGCGATAAACGTTAGTCGTATGCCACCTTTGTTGCGCTCCCAGCTAAGAACTTGAATAGGACCTACTTCACCAGTACGTTTTGGGTGAGTTCCGCCACAGCCGTTATAATCAAAGTTTTCGATCATAACAACGCGTATATTTTCTGTCATAGTCGGTTCTTTGCGAAGTGGTAATGTTTTCGCTTCTTCTAAGTTCATCCATTTAATAAGAATTGGATGGTTTTCAAAAACAATATTGTTCGCAATTTGCACTGCTTTTTCAACTGTTTCTGCATGCAGATTTTCTGTTTCTAAATCAATTGTTACCGTCTCTTTACCAAGATGGAATCCAATTGTAGGTATGTTAAAATGGTCCCAAAAAGCAGCAGATAAAATGTGCTGAGCCGCATGTTGTTGCATATGATCAAAACGGCGCTCCCAATTAATTTTACCTTCTACTTCTTCTGTATGTAATTGTTCTGCAATGAAGTGGTGGATTTCTTCGTCGACTTCTTCAACACCAAGTACAGCAATGCCATTTAAAGTTCCAGTATCATGGGGTTGCCCGCCACCTGTTGGGTAAAATGCCGTTTCGTTTAAAATAACGTATAAGTTACCGTCTTTATCATAATCTTGCTTTATAACTTTTGTAGTAAAGTCTTGCTTATAAGCGTCAGTGTAATATAATTTTTGCTCCAATTTTCTTTCTCCTCTCGCATTAACTAGTTTCATTGTAAAGCAATTGAAATTCGTTTCCTAATATTTCAGAAGAAAGAAGCTTTTTTTAGAATTTTCTTGCTATAATAAGAAAAAGAAAATGCGGGGGTGGAATGAATATGTTGTATGAAAACGGCGTAGATAAACTGCTTAGTTTAAGCAAAAATATTTCTGAATTGTATCGAGAATTAAACGAAATGACCCGGATTTTAACGGATTGTAACCGCGAAAGTGTGAAGTTTGATCGGTTATATGTAAAAGAGTTACTGTGGAAGAAAGAAGATGTAATAGAGAAATATGACCAGCTACTTGTGCAACTGTGTATAAATGAATGCTTTGATTTAAAAAGTGTCATTACAGGGGAATATAAGTATACATATGAAGAAGTAGAAAACATCGTTTTACAATTTAATGAAAAGTATAATGTCGCAATTTTAATTAAAGACGTTTGTAAAGAATTACAGTTTACATATGGCATAGATATGGATATAACGAGAACAACTCGAGTATCAACAGCTCAAGTATAAAAAGGGAAAAGAAAGCAGATCCTTTGCTTTCTTTTTTTATGTGATAACAGGGAGAGTAGGTTTTTAAGATGAAGGGGAAGTTACAAAATATTCATCCGTTAGGAATGACAATTATAATAGGGACTTTATTTGCGAGGTTCGCCACGTCAATGAGTATTCCTTTTTTAGCAATTTATTTAACGACTGTTAAAGGCGTATCAGCTGGAATGACGGGTGCTATTATTGGAACGAGTGCACTTGTTGGAGTGTTTGCTAGTTTTATCGGAGGGAATTTATCTGATCGATTCGGTCGAAATATGATTCTAATATGGTCCATGATCGTTTGGGTATTTGTATTCATAGGATTTTCACTTGCAGATCATGTTTTAAGTTTCTTTTTATTAAATGCTTTAAATGGATTATGTAGGTCCTTTTTTGAACCGACGTCAAGAGCGTTATTATCAGATTTAACGAAACCAGAGTATCGTTTACTCGTATATAATTTGCGTTACGGTGCAATCAATGTTGGAGTAGCGATTGGGCCACTTGTCGGATTACAGATTGGAAGCGCAAAATCAACAATTCCTTTTTTAGTAGCAGCTGGGGTATATATTCTATATACAGTTATACTAGCGTTTCAATTCAAGAAATATCCAGTGGAACAAAAGAAAATCAATAAAGAAAAGCCTGTTACAATGCTAAATGCGCTGCGTATATTACGAAAGGATGTCGTATTTTTAGTTGCGTTAGTTGGTATTATTTTGAGTAATTGTGGTTTTTCTCACTTAACGACGACAGTATCACAATATTTTGCAAATGCACATATATTCCAGGATGGAGTGAAATTATTTTCATATATGTTAGCATTAAATGCGATTGTTGTAGTCGTAATTCAATATCCTGTTATTCAAATGTGTAAAAAGTATACACCATTAGCATCCATTATGGTTGGAACTTTATTTGTGAGCGGGGGATTATTTGGATTTGGAATAGTAGAATCTATGCTAGGTGCTGCTATTTGCACAATTATTTTTACAATTGGAGAAGTCTTAATGTTTTCGATGACGGATGTATTTATTGATGATATAGCTGTTGCGCATCTAAAAGGAACGTACTTTGGAGCAATGGGCTTTTCAGGAATTGGAGCAGTAATTGGTCCATGGTTTGGGGGCGTACTTCTCGATTACTACGGGTACCAAAATGGATTTAGTGTCTTTTCAGCGCTAGCTATATTTTCAACTGTAGCATTTCCTGTACTTTTAGTTACAAAAGGTTTATTGAAAAAAAGATATGATAGAAATTCTAATATGGAAGTACATGCGAAATAAAATAAGCCCCAGTAGACGACTGGGGCTTATTTTTGTATTTATTTTAATTCTCAATTTGAAAAAGAACTTTTTCCTCATGTTTATGAGCTACTTCGTTTTTGGAAATATGAATGGCTAAATATCCATTCTCTAAGCAGGCTAGCATCTTTTTATAAATAATATTATCGGGTAAAGGAATGATCCTCTGCAAAGAAATATTTTTATGAAGTATGCAAATGTTTAGGCCTGTCTTCATCTTTTTAATGACTACATTTTGTTCTGTCACATTTGGTACATCTGTTTCCAAAATGTATTCTTGTTCCGTTTCACAAAGGTCAATATGAATTTGATTTGGGAAACTAAAGTTGCTACAAGAATCAGAACAAAACTGATCCATCCATTCTTCGAAACCATCAACATGAAAAAGACAATCCTTCTTTTTCTTGCCCATGTAAGACACCCTCCGTAAAATCTCAATTCATACTATGTTATGCATGAATGAAGTAGGGGTGAAGAATAAATGGAAAAATATAAATATTGTATGTGGAAAAGGTAGCTAGTGTGCACTTTTTGTGTTACATATCATGATGCGCATGATGTTTTTGGCGTGAATGGTTACGGTTTTTTACTTTATGAGATCCGCTTAACGGTTCAGGTTGTCCCTTTTTCTCTTTCGCTTCACGATTGTTTTTTCCCATTGTATGTGACACCTCCTCTTTCTCTTTAGAATGAGAGAAGTTTGCAAATTTATACGAGAATGTTTTTAGAAAAAAAGGTAAAGATAATTGGGACTAACTATTATGGAAAGGGGATTGTATAATGCCATATCATAAAGATAAACAACAAGCTTTTCAAGCGGCTCAGCAAGGTGTTACACAAGCAGAAAATGCATTTAACAACATTGTAAAAAATGATCCAAACTACGGTCATGATTTAAAAGAATTACGCCAAGAGGTTCAGGAAGCCTATGAACAGATTCAAAATGCACTAGAAGTAGCTTCGGAAACACAACGCCCACAACTTGAGCAATACGAAAATAATCTTCAAAATATTATGCAGCATGTAGATCAATTAGAAAAGTAAATGAGGTTGTTGTGTATTCGACAACCTCTTACTTTAACGAATATTATGCGAAAACAGAAAGTTTTTCTACTCATTTTTTCTTTATTATGCGCAGTACATATATTTCAAGTTGAAAAAGTGGAAGCGAAAATGTTGCTCAGAAAAGAGCTAGAACCAACTGGCTATGTAACATGGGAAGTACCTAATAATGAAAAGATTATTGCTATTACATTTGATGATGGACCGGATCCAACTTATACACCACAAATTTTAAATTTATTGCGCCAATATAAAGCAGAAGCGACATTTTTTATGATTGGATTTCGAGTTCAGCGTAATCCATATTTAGTGAAACAAGTGTTAAAAGAGGGGCATGAAATTGGAAATCATACGATGAACCATTTTTATGCAAGTAATTCATCGGATGAAAAATTAGAAAATGATATTTTAGATGGAAAGAAATTTTTCGAAAAATGGGTGAAAGAGCCTTTGCTATTCCGTCCTCCTGGCGGTTATATTAACGATGCTGTATTTAAAACAGCGAAAGAAGCTGGTTATCAAACGGTTCTATGGTCGTGGCATCAAGATCCACGTGATTGGGCAAATCCAGGGGTTGAATCTATCGTAAATCATGTAGTGAAACATGCTAAAAGTGGTGATATCGTATTGCTACATGATGGAGGAAATAATCGTAGTCAAACAGTAGCAGCGCTAGCAAAAATATTACCTGAACTGAAAAAGCAGGGCTATCGATTTGTAACGGTTTCGGAATTGTTACGTTATAAACATTAGAAAAAATCCCAAAAGGTGAATGCTCCTTTTGGGATTTTTCGTTACTGGTTCTTTTTGCGTTTCTTATTATTTTGTCGTTCTGCAGGAGTTAAGTTTTCATTTGCAAACTCTTCGTTATAACCAGCACCTTGTCCTTGTGCAGATGCTGCATTCATTCCTGAAATAGTATGATTAGCTTTTCTTTTACCCATTTTATTTCACCTCTATAACTTTTTTGTAAGTTGAATGATGAGCGGTTCATAGTGCATATGAACTGTAAGTAAAGCGCTAATAGAGCACTTTACTTTATGGTAATAGTATTCATAAGGAACATGAACACTATTCAAATTTAGAAACATAAAGAAAACTTATGATAATCTATAAGTTTCTTATTATTTACTTATTTAGAAAGTTGTAATAAGATATTATCGTAAGGTATTGAAAAGTTTGTCTACATTTTATATTCAGACAACTTAGTCACGTTTAACAGGGGGGAAACATAATGGTCAAACATAATCCATTTCAATCACGTGCAACTTTTGAAGTAGATGGAAAAACGTATCATTATTATGATTTGAAAGCGCTTGAAAATGCAGGGGTTGGCAACGTATCTCAATTACCATATTCCGTGAAAGTTTTACTTGAATCAGTACTTCGTCAAGTGGACGGACGTGTAATTACAGAAGAGCATGTTACAAATTTAGCGAAATGGGGAACGAAAGATGTGCAAGATATCGATGTTCCATTTAAACCATCTCGTGTAATTTTACAAGATTTCACTGGTGTTCCAGCTGTTGTTGATTTGGCTTCGCTTCGTAAAGCAATGGCAGACATGGGTGGGGATCCTGATAAAATTAATCCGGAAATTACTGTAGACCTTGTAATTGATCACTCTGTACAGGTTGATAGAGCGGGTACGGCAGACGCGCTTGCATTCAACATGGACTTAGAGTTTAAACGTAATGAAGAACGTTATAAATTTTTAAGCTGGGCACAAAAGTCATTTGATAACTACCGTGCAGTTCCACCAGCTACAGGTATTGTACACCAAGTAAACCTTGAATATTTAGCACCAGTTGTTCATGCTGTGAAAAATGCTGAAGGTGACTTAGTTGCATACCCAGATTCGTTAGTTGGAACAGACTCACATACAACAATGATTAATGGTATCGGTGTTCTTGGATGGGGCGTTGGTGGTATTGAAGCAGAAGCGGGAATGCTTGGACAGCCTTCGTACTTCCCAGTACCTGAAGTAATCGGTGTAAAATTAACTGGTACACTTCCAAGTGGTACTACAGCAACAGACGTTGCATTAAAAGTAACACAAGTATTACGTCAAAAAGGTGTAGTTGGTAAATTTGTTGAGTTCTTCGGTAATGGCTTAAAGAGCATGCCTTTAGCTGACCGTGCAACAATTTCAAACATGGCACCAGAATACGGCGCAACTTGTGGATTCTTCCCAATCGACGAAATTTCATTAGAATACTTACGTTTAACAGGTAGAGATGAGGAGCAAATTCGCGTTGTTGAAGAATATTGTAAAGCGAACGGCTTATTCTATACAGCAGACAGCAAAGATCCAATTTACACTGATCTTGTTGAAATTGATTTAAATACAATCGAATCTAACCTTTCTGGACCGAAACGCCCACAAGATTTAATTCCACTTTCAGATATGAAAGATGCGTTCCACAAAGCTGTTGTAGCACCAGTTGGAACACAAGGACTTGGATTTAATGAGCAAGAGTTCGATAAAGAAGTGAAGGTTACATTAGAAGATAAAGAAGTAACGATGAAAACAGGTGCAATCGCAATCGCTGCAATTACAAGCTGTACAAATACATCAAACCCATACGTATTAATTGGGGCAGGTTTAGTTGCGAAGAAAGCAATTGAAAAGGGACTTAAAGTACCTGAATACGTAAAAACATCATTAGCACCAGGATCTAAAGTTGTTACGGAGTACTTAGATAAATCAGGTTTAACAACGTATTTAGATCAATTAGGTTTCCAAACAGTTGGTTACGGCTGTACGACTTGTATCGGTAACTCTGGCCCATTAGCACCGGAATTAGAAGAAGCAATCGCAGCAAACGACTTACTAGTAACATCTGTTTTATCCGGTAACCGTAACTTTGAAGGTCGTATTCACCCGCTTGTAAAAGCAAATTACTTAGCATCACCACCACTTGTTGTGGCATATGCACTTGCAGGTACTGTTGATATTGACCTGAAAAATGATGAAATCGGTAAAGATGCAAATGGCAATGCTGTTTACTTCAATGATATTTGGCCATCAGCTAAAGAAATTGAAGATGTAGTTCAAAGCGTTGTTACATCTGAGCTGTTCAAGAAAGAATATGCACAAGTATTTAACAGCAATGAGCGTTGGAATGAAATCCAAACTTCAAACGAAGCTTTATATACTTGGGATAATGATTCAACATACATTCAAAACCCACCATTCTTTGAAGGTTTATCTAAAGAACCAGGTGAAGTTGAAACGTTATCAGGCTTACGCGTAGTTGGTAAATTTGGTGACTCTGTAACGACTGACCACATTTCACCAGCAGGTTCAATCGGTAAGCACACACCAGCTGGACGCTACTTATTAGAAAACGGCGTACAACCAGTTGACTTTAACTCTTACGGTTCTCGTCGTGGTAACCATGAAGTTATGATGCGTGGTACATTCGCGAACATCCGCATTAAAAACCAAATCGCACCAGGAACAGAAGGCGGATATACAACATACTGGCCAACTGGTGAAGTAACATCAATCTATGATGCTGCTATGAAATATAAAGAAGATGGCACAGGTCTTCTAGTTGTTGCAGGTAAAGATTACGGTATGGGAAGTTCTCGTGACTGGGCTGCAAAAGGTACTAACTTATTAGGTATTAAAGCAGTAATCGCAGAAAGCTTCGAACGTATTCACCGCAGTAACTTAGTGTTAATGGGCGTATTACCACTTCAATTTAAAGATGGCGAAAGTGCTGAAACATTAGGTCTTGTTGGTAACGAGTCATTTGAAATTCAAATTGACAAAACAGTTAGACCGCGCGATCTTGTAAAAGTAGTTGCAACTGATGCAGATGGCAACGAAAAACAATTTGAAGTAGTAGCTCGTTTCGATAGTGAAGTTGAAATTGACTACTACCGTCACGGTGGTATCTTACAAATGGTTCTTCGTGAGAAAATTGAAGAGTCTAAAGTGTCAAACTAAACAATTGAAATGAATGATAAGGAAGCTAACAACTGTTAGCTTCCTTATTTTATGGAAAGGGATGAAACCAAATGGTTTCATCCCTTTCTTTTTACTATAAAAATGGAGGGAATACTATGAAAGAATATAAAAGAATTTTGTTACCGTTACAGAAAGAAAAAATATTAGTAATAGCAGCTGTATGCAGTGGGGTTTTTGCAGCTATTTTAAATCTATCCCGTCCACTATTCATGGGACTAATTGTAGATAACCTAATTCAACGAGAGCTGAAGGGAGCGTATTTTTACATTACTTTGTTTACAGTTACCCGCTTATTGATGTGGGTGAACAATCTTTCATTTGATTATGTAAGCTCAAAAGCGAGCCAGCGAATATTACGAGAGAAGCGTATAGATGTATTGCGCCATTTTTTCCTATTACCGTTTGAAGAGAGTGAGAAAATCAAACAAGGAGAGCTAGAAACGTTAGTCGTATCTGATATTCCGAACTGGGTCAGGCTATATGGTTCTATATTAATAGAATATATACACGCCATTGCGCAATTTATCGGTGCGATCATAGCACTACAACATATAGATATACAGTTCATATTGTGGATAACTCCGTTTTTATTTTTAAGTGCAATGGTTCCAATACTTTTAGGGAAGAAGGTAAGAAATATTGCTAGTATTGCTCAAAAAAATCAATCAACTGTTGTAGAGATGGTGTCACAGTTTGTAAAAGGAGCGCAAGATTTACGTAGTTTGCAAAAAGAAAAATGGGCTATTGGCTTATTTAAAGGAGTAACGGCACAATCTTATAAAACAGAAGTAAAGAAGACGATGATGCAGCATTACATTGGAGTAGTTGGAACAGTGATTGAAACAGGAGCATATATCGTTGTTCTTATTATAGGTGCGCAAAAAATAATGCAGGGCGAAATGGAGGTTGGTTCACTTGTTGCAGTGTTAGCGACAATTGAGATGCTCTTTTTCCCTGTCCGTTATGTGGGGGATTTATTAATGATGACACAAGTTGCAGCTGCTTCGGCAAGTAGAGTTTTTTCCTTTTTAGATAAACGAGTGGCAAATAGTAATGTAGAAAAAGCGATGGGGATGACAATAACAAATGTTTCATTTCAGGAGAATGGTGAAGAGAAATGCAGAATTAAGAATATTGATTTGCAAATTAATCCTGGCGAACTCGTTATGATTGTGGGAGAAAGTGGTGCAGGAAAAACAACGCTTTTAAAATTAATGACAGGTTTGTATCAACCATCTAACGGTAGCATTGCTTATTATGGAAATGAGGCTCGATTGACTACAGTGTGGCAAGAACCTCGATTCTTTCGGACGACAGTAAAAGAGAATATGTATTTCGGGGAAGTGGGCTTAGAAAACGAGTTAGAAAAAAGTGCTGAACTTGTAAATGTAACGCCGATTATTAGGGGGTTACCTGAAGGTCTTCAAACTGTACTACATAAAAGCGGTGAAGAGTTTTCGGGAGGAGAAAGAAAACGGCTTGCATTATTGCGAGCAATTGGTTCAAATCCGAATTTTATTATTTTAGATGAACCGACTGCGGGATTAGATCCGGGCAATCAAGAATTTGTTTGGAATATGATAGAAGGACTAGGAAGCGATGTAACGAGAATTGTAGCAACGCATGATGTAGAGAAAGTAATACTAGCAGATCGCGTTGTCATCATGAAAGAAGGAAGTATTGTAGCATGTGGAAGTCCTGAAAAATTAATAAATAGTCATTTGTTTTTTTAAGGGATGTGAATAAAGATAAGAGCATTGTTCTTATCTTTATTCAGCGTCATTTATTTGATACTCGATAGATTCGGAATGATTCAGATCAACATTAAAAGTAGCAGTCATAAGGAAAGTTGTAATTCCGAGGATTATGAAAAGGACGAATGAGACTAGAGAGATGTAAAGACAAATACGCCCTACTTTCTTTTTTTCAATATCTTTACTAAAGAGTGAAATGATCCATGTAATAATACCGATTGGATATAAAAGAAAACTAAGAATATATAATGTTATTTTTTCGAATGAATTCATAAACAATCCCCCTTTTGCTGAAGGTTATATAACCATGAAAATAAAAGGTGAATGGGTCTAGAAGAAGATAGGTAATACTTCATTTGTTTTTCTAATTATATGATAAAAAGGAAAAAAATGCACTTTAAATAAGAATATTCTAATTATTTAGACTGTGAATATTTCCAAGCTTGTCCGTATAAGCTAAAATAAGGTATATAGCATTTTGGTGAATATGTTACAAGACAAACACGTTAGGGTGATATAAAATGTGGCGGAAGCTTACGATTATTGTAGTGTTACTTTGTTTAGCGGGATATGCAGCTTATGAACAGTTTGGTAAAAGCGATCAGGTGGCCCAAGGAGAGCAAGAAAAAAGTAAAGCTGCTATGAAAGAGATGATTGCAAGTAACGGTATTGAAATAGGAAAGAGTGCGCCAGACTTTGAATTAACGAAGTTAGATGGAACGAATGTAAAGTTATCGGATTTAAAAGGAAAGAAAGTGATTGTAAATTTTTGGGCAACGTGGTGTGGACCTTGTCAGCAAGAAATGCCAGATATGGAGGCTTTCTATAAAGAACATAAAGAAAATGTAGAAATTTTAGCAATAAATTATACGCCTTCAGAAAAAGGCGGAGGGATAGAAAAGGTGAGTAATTTTGCTAAGGAGAAAGGAATTACTTTTCCTATTTTATTGGACAAGAATATTGATGTGACAACAGCGTATAAAGTCATTACAATCCCAACTTCGTATTTTATAGATACGAAAGGTGTCATTCAAGATAAGTTTATTGGACCGATGACGCAAAAAGAGATGGAGAAACGAATTGCTAAATTAAAATAACAGTGAAAAGGTAGAGATGGAATATAATCATTTCTGCCTTTTCTTTTTCACGTAGTGAAAGCTTCATGATATGATAAAAGAAATATAAACGTTGAGAGATAAAGGAGTGTATTTGGAGTGGGGAATATATCCTTACCGTTAGATTATGTTGTAATTGACTTTGAAACAACAGGATTTAACCCTTATAATGATAAAATTATTCAAGTGGCAGCAGTGAAATATCGTAATCATGAACTAGTAGATCAATTTGTTTCCTATGTGAATCCAGAGCGTCCAATTCCAGACCGAATAACGAGTTTAACAGGTATTACAAATTATCGTGTTTCAGATGCACCGACGATTGAAGAAGTGTTACCTTTATTTTTAGCATTTTTACATACGAATGTAATTGTCGCTCATAATGCATCTTTTGATATGCGCTTTTTGAAAAGTAATGTGAATATGCTGGGGTTGCCGGAACCGAAAAATAAAGTGATTGATACTGTATTTTTAGCGAAGAAATATATGAAGCACGCTCCTAATCATAAACTTGAAACGTTAAAGCGAATGCTTGGAATTCGTTTGAGTTCTCATAATGCATTTGATGATTGTATTACTTGTGCAGCAGTTTATCAAAAATGTGCCTCTATTGAAGAAGAGGCGAAAAGGAAATCGAATACAGAAGTACTTGATGAGACAGCAGTATATGAAGCGGTAAAAGAGATACTTGTACGAAATAAACGTGATATCGAATGGATTCGTTGCATGAATGTAGGAAGCTATTTAGATATAAAAGCTTTTTATCCAGTTATGAGATTAAAGGTAAAAGGGCGAAAGAAATACGTATTAACAGACATATTAGAAGATGATGTGAAAGAAATATGTACGAGTTTAGCCTGTGAACCGGCGTTAAAAAGTGAAGTTGGTAATACGAGAATTATGCTGAATTGCTTAGAGGACGTCCTGAAATTAGAAAGTTATATTTTAGAACAGTATGATTTCGTACTGCAAGCGCTGCATGATTATAAACAAAGTGAAATGAATGCAGATGAAAAGTTAAAAGAGTATTTAAATATTATGGTATGAAAAACTCCGTGTACATTTTATTGTACACGGAGTTTTTTTAGGAGTATTAAAACATAAAATTTTCTTGCAAATCTGATTAAAGAGTTTTTCCTTTGCTCATACTATGTATAGTAAGAATGAGAAGGAGAGAGGGTGAACAGCATGAGAAGAAGTCGTCGCAAATCATTTGACGAGCTTGTGAAAGAAAATAAACAACAATTATTAAGCGATCGCGATGCAATCGATCGCATTGAAGAGCGTATTGAAAAACGTTATGAAATGAAACTTTTTAAGCAAGCTGAATAATTCTTAACACTAGTACGATACTACTGTTAAGGAGGCGATAGTAATGGGTAATCCGAAAAAGAATTCAAAAGACTTTGTACCGAATCATATTGGAACACAATCAAAAAAAGCTGGTGGCAATAAAGGAAAGCAAATGCAAGACCAAACGGGTAAACAACCGATTGTTGATAACGGTTAAAAAGGGAGAATGTTATCATTCTTCTTTTTGTGACGAGTTTTTAATAGTAAAAAAGGGCTGACTTTTGTCAGCCCTTTTTCGTAATCGTAAAGTTTTCAACGAGTAAACGCCAATTTTGCGGGAATGGTAAACCAATCTTCCAATAACTAATACCACCTATACCTTGTTCTTTCATTAAATTAAACTTACTTTGAACAGAACGTGAATCTTCAAACCAAACTTCGTGTTGTACACCATTTTCATCGAAATAATTAAAATGAGGAGCCTGTGCTGTGAAATCATAGCGGATCGGAACATTGTATTTACGAGCTAGTGCAACAGCTGCAACAGAGCTAACTGCTTTTGCAGGCGGATTTCCTTCTTTGAATGGAAGTTTCCAATCGAATCCGTACAAATTTTGTCCCATCATAATTTTTTGCGGAGGCATTTGAGATTTTGCGTATTGAAGTACTTCTTTTACAGGACCGATAGGAGAAATAGCCATCGGTGGTCCGCCCTGCCAACCCCAGTCATATGTCATAATGACGACGAAATCAACAATTTGACCTTGTGCTTTATAATCATGAGCTTCGAAAAATTTTCCCTTTTGATTTGAACTTGTTTTCGGTACAAGTGTTGTACTTAGTGTGTACCCGTTAGGCAAGCGTGTTTTCACATTTCGTAAAAAACGATTATACGCTTCGCGATCTTCAGGTGCCACGCTCTCGAAATCAAAATGAATATCTCGCATACCGTACTTCTCAGCTGTTTGCAAAATGTTTGTAATAAATTTGTTTTGGATTGTTGCGTCCCGTAAAATAACGGATGTTAGATCAGCACTGAAGTTTCCATTTTCGATGTTCGTAATAACGAGCATAGGGATGGTATTACCTTGCGTTGCAATATTAGCAATTTTAGCTGTTTCAGTTGGTTCTTTTAACGTACCATCTCTTTTTGCCTCAAAACTGAAGTAGGCTAAATATGTTAAAAAGGGATTAATGGCACGTGTAGAATTAACTAAACTTTCTTTAATGGGTATAGTTGAAGGTTGTAAATAAGCGATGGATTCTACTGCTCGTTTCGTTCCTTTCGGTATATATAATTGCTGTCCAACATGGAGAATGGATTTTAAAGATAAGTTATTCACTTTAGCTAAACTAGCGAGAGGAACGTTATATGTTTGAGAGATTCTATATAGGCTATCGCCAGGCTGTACATAGTAATTATTTCCTTTCGTATTCACAATTAGTGCCTGACCAACAACGAGTGTTTCAGCTGGATTTAATCCATTGTCTTTTACTATCTCGTCAGGTGTTGATCCATATTTTGATGCCAAGCTATATACGCTATCACCGCTACGAACCGTTACAATTTGAATCATATGCTTGCTCCTTTCGGTAAAAGATTCACTATTTTTATTTTATTTTTGATGTCACTGTATTATGATTAAATGTATGCAAGGTAGCAGAAGTGAAAGAAGGCGAATATACATATGTTTGTAGCAGAACATGAAGTTGAAATCCGTTATGCGGAAACAGATCAAATGGGTGTTGTTTACCATTCAAACTATTTAGTGTGGCTTGAACTAGGTCGCACGAAACTTATACAAGATTTAGGGTTTTCATATGTTGAAATGGAGAAGGAAGGAATTATTTCTCCTGTTTTAGATTTGCAAATTTCTTATCGTAAAGCGATGCGCTACGGGGAAAAAGCAATTGTAAAAACGTGGGTTGATACAGTGAGCCCGCTTCGCGTTGTATATGGATATGAAATTTATAATGGTGATGGCGAACTTTGTATTACTGCAAGTACAACGAATATTTGTGCAAAAAAAGAAGGGTTCCGCCCTGTATCATTTAAAAAGTTCTATCCAGAGTGGTATGCGAAATATGAGGAAATTAAGAAAAAATAAAAAAGCGTGGCGGAAGCCACGTTTTTTTATTTTTCATAATTAAATTGCGGGAAATCATCACCGTCGTTAAATGTAACAACTAAATTATGTCCATCGAAGAACCACTCATCATCGCTTTCAATAAAGAAGTTAATATCTTCTTCTTGAATTTGCACAGCAGGATGTGCAGGATCATCTTTACGAATACCTAAAGAAAGTCCTTTTTGCACAGTACTGCAACCACCGTATTGTACGAAAAAGCGTAGTGTTTCACCTGATTGTAAGTTTAATTCGTTTTTATACCATTGTGCTGCTTCTTTTGTTACGGAAAGATTCATGTATAGTTCCTCCAAATTATGTTGCTTTTTCTTTAGTATAAAAAATAACGCAAAAAGACGCTATTAATATGCTTCACGTTTTCTTTTTGCGTTATGTGGGTTACGATCTTATTTTTGCTTTTTTGAAAAGTTTGCTTTCGGTTCAGTTTTATTTATAATTCGTCCAATATTTGCACGGTGTTTATAAATAACCATACCTGCTAATAAATACATCGCAATAATGAAGATTTTATCCCCGCTAACAATTGATGCGATAACGGCAACGACAGCTGTTACCATAGAAGAAAGTGATACGTATCTTGTTGTAAATAAAAGGCTGAAAAAGACAACAGCTAAAATTGCAAAAACAACTGGTGAGTAGCATAATAGCACGCCAGCAGAAGTTGCAACTGCTTTACCACCACGGAATTTCGCGAAAATCGGATACACATGTCCAAGAACAGCTGCTAATCCGAACCATAGTGGATGAACATCTAACGCGAAAATAATCGGTAGACTCGTTGCTAATGTACCTTTTAAAATGTCAGCAATTGTAACGATAAAACCTGCTTTTTTCCCTAATGTGCGGAATGTATTTGTTCCGCCTAAATTACCGCTTCCGTGCTCACGAATGTCAATTCCATAACCAATCTTTCCAACGACTAGTGCAAATGGAATCGAGCCAAGTAAGTAGGCAACGATAAATAAAAGATATGTAGTAACCATAAGTTCAGTCTCCTTTATTCAAATGTGTTGATAAAGGGTAAAAAGAGTTTTTCCCGTATATTGTACCATACATTTGTAAAGAGCACATTTCTTTTTTGTAAATGAAAAATTCATTATTTCGTGCAAAAAATTTCACAGGAATGTTACATTTCTCACAGAAATAATAAGACTATATGTAGTAACATTTTAATCAAAAGACAACAACATATTGGTGGAGGGTTATAAATGTTACAAAAAAATACACGTGGAGAAGAATTAATGAGAGTGTTTGAGACGATTGTCCACGGCAATGAACAAGATTTAATGCAAGAAAATGCAAATGTAGACGGCCGCTCTCCAATGGGAGTAATGGGAACGTTCGCATCTGAGAGTGCAAAATATTATGCTGTTGAAAATTTATTGTCAGATCAAGTGAAAAAAGCGATAAATGAAAATATATTATATCCACATGATTTAGATTTTTATGCGACAGGAACGACGACTTGTTCACAAATTCCGTTAGCGCAAATGCTTGCGAACGGTTTTCATACCGGACATGGACATATGAGACAACCGCAAGACATTAAAAGTGCATTAGCTCTTTCATCTATTATTTTTCAAGCGAATCAAAATATGCAGCACGGTGGTCAATCGTTTGCACTCTTTGATGTTGATTTAGCTCCATATGTGAGAAAAACAATAGAGAGACATAAGAAACGATTACAGTCATATCCGCTCACGAAAGAACAAATAGAAGAATTTGCGTGGAAAGAAACAGAAAATGATACGTATCAGGCTTGTGAGGCTTTCATTCATAATTCAAATAGTATGCATAGTAGGGGCGGCGGGCAAGTACCGTTTATTTCTATTAATTATGGAACAGACACATCAAAAGAAGGAAGACTTTTAATTAAACAACTTTTAAAAGCGACACAAGCTGGTCTTGGTAAAGGAGAAACACCAATTTTTCCTATTCAAATTTTTAAAATGAAAAAAGGTGTGAACTTTGAAGAAAGTGATCCGAACTATGATTTATTTGAATTAGCGTTAGAGACAACGGCTGAACGATTATTCCCTAACTTTTCATTTTTAGATGCGCCATTTAATGCTGTGCATTATGATGGACGACCGGAAAGTGAAGTATGTTACATGGGATGTCGTACTCGTGTTATGTCGAACATACATGGAGAAGAAACGGCGATTGGAAGAGGGAATTTATCATTTACATCTATTAACTTAGTGAAATTAGCATTAATTAGTGGTTCAAAAGAAGCGTTTTTTGAAGCGTTAAATTATTATTTAGATTTAGGAATTAAGCAATTATTAGAGCGATTTGAGTATCAATGTACGAAACGAGCAAGAGATTTTCGATTTTTATACTCACAAGGTGTATGGCGCGGTGGAGAAAAGTTACAGCCTGAAGATTCTGTAGCATCCATTTTAAAGCAAGGGACGTTAAGTCTTGGTTTTATCGGTCTTGCGGAGTGTTTAGTAGCTTTAACAGGAAAGCATCATGGAGAAGATGAAGAATCATGGAAACTCGGGTATGAAATCATTTCCTTTATGAGAGATAGAATGGATAAAGCGACAGAAGAACATGAACTGAATTTCTCGGTAATTGCAACTCCGGCAGAAGGATTATCAGGGAAGTTTGTGAAAAAAGATAGAGAAGAATTTGGCGTGATTAGCGGTATAACAAATCATAATTACTATACGAATTCATTCCATATTCCAGTTTATTATAACATGCAAGCGATAAATAAAATTCGTTTAGAAGGCCCGTTCCACGCTCTATGTAACGGGGGACATATTACGTATATTGAACTAGATGGAGCAGCAATGCATAACAAAAAGGCATTAAAACAAATTGTACAAGCGATGGCAGAGAATGGCGTTGGATACGGTTCAATTAATCACCCTGTTGACCGTTGTAAGTGCTGTAGTTATCACGGAGTTATTGGAAATGAGTGTCCGAGCTGCGGAAATGAAGATGAGGCTAACATAGAAAGAATTCGCCGTATAACAGGTTATCTTGTAGGAGATATGTCGAAGTGGAATAGTGCGAAACGTAGTGAAGAGATGGATCGGGTGAAACATAAATGAAAGTGATGAACATCATTCATGATAGTGTAGTAGATGGAGAAGGGTTGCGGACAGTCGTGTTTTTTGCGGGCTGTCCGCATCGTTGTTTCGGTTGCCATAATCCGAAATCGTGGAATATTTGTAATGGAACTGAAATGACAGTAGAAGAAATTGTGAAAGAGATTGCAAGTAATCCATTAACTGATGTAACATTTTCAGGTGGAGATCCATTTTTCCAAGCTACTGAAGTGAAAAAAGTAGCAAAAGCTGTGAAAGATTTGAAAAAAAATCTATGGATGTATACAGGTTATACGTTAGAAGAGATACAGAGTTCTCAAAATAATGATATGATAGAGTTGTTACATTATGGGGATGTTTTAGTCGATGGAAGATTTGAAATCGAGAAAAAAGATTTAACACTTCCATTTCGCGGAAGCTCCAATCAACGTATTATTCGATTGAAAGAGTAAAAAGGCGGGATAGATTATTATGAATAAAACAGTATTACTTGTTGAAGATGAAAGAAGATTACGTGAAATTGTTAGCGATTATTTTCGCAATGAAGGCTTTGAAGTAATCGAAGCAGAAGACGGAAAAAAAGCGCTAGAATTATTTGCAGAGCATGAAATTGATTTAATTATGTTAGATATTATGTTACCAGAAATAGATGGATGGTCTGTTTGTAGAAGAATTAGAAAAGAATCAGCAGTACCAATTATTATGTTGACAGCACGTTCGGATGAGGATGATACATTGCTAGGTTTCGAATTAGGTGCAGATGAGTATGTAACGAAACCTTTCAGCCCGAAAGTGTTAGTAGCTCGCGCAAAGACTTTATTGAAGCGTGCGGATGGCGTGGTAGGAGTAGCTGAAGAAAACGCTATGTCTTTAGCTGGAATAGAAGTGAATCGTCTATCTAGAACTGTTTTAGTAGATGGAGAAGAAATTATTTTGACACATAAAGAATTTGAACTTCTCGTTTATTTAATGGAGAACAAAGGAATTGTGTTGTCACGTCAACATTTATTAGATCAGTTATGGGGATATGACTATTACGGTGATGACCGAACTGTTGATACTCATATTAAAAAACTACGAAATAAGCTAGGAGATAAAGCGAAGCATATCGGTACTGTTATTCGTGTTGGTTATAAATTTGAAGAATAATTTGGAACGTATTGTGTGCTTCAGTCTAGGAAAATAACAATTTTATATCCTCTTTTGCAGGTGGAATGTACAAAAAATGCTTTTTTTGTCTACAATGTTAAATAAGTGTATTTTTTTAATTGGATTTCACGATGAGTTCACAAGAAGGACACAAAACGTGACTATACTAAAAATACGAATTCACCAGAGAGGGGAAGTAAACATGGGATATTACGACGGACCAAATTTAAATGAAGAGCATAGTGAAACGAGAGAAGTGAGAAAATCGGGCAGTAAAAAAGGCTATTTTTTCACAGGTTTAGTCGGAGCTGTAGTTGGGGCTGTTTCAATTAGCTTTGCGGCACCATATATGCCATGGGCTCAAAATAATGGAGCGACTGTATCATCTTTTAGTTCAGATTCAAAAGTTGAAGGTACTGTAGTTCCTGTTGTCAATAAAGCAAAAAATGAAACGGACTTACCTGGTATGATTGAAGGCGCGAAAGATGTTGTTGTAGGTGTTATTAATATGCAACAAAGTATTGATCCATTTGCAATGCAACCGACGGGTCAAGAACAACAAGCTGGTTCAGGATCAGGTGTTATTTATAAAAAGGCAGGAAATAAAGCATATATTGTAACGAACAATCATGTAGTAGATGGTGCAAATAAACTTGCTGTAAAACTGAGTGATGGCAAGAAGGTAGATGCGAAGCTTGTAGGGAAAGACCCTTGGTTAGATTTAGCTGTTGTTGAAATTGATGGTGCTAATGTAAATAAAGTTGCCACTTTAGGTGATTCTAGTAAAATCCGTGCGGGTGAAAAAGCAATTGCAATCGGTAACCCACTAGGATTTGATGGAAGTGTAACGGAAGGCATTATTAGTAGTAAAGAACGTGAAATTCCAGTAGATATTGATGGCGATAAACGTGCAGATTGGAATGCTCAAGTTATTCAAACAGATGCAGCAATTAACCCTGGTAACAGTGGTGGTGCGTTATTTAACCAAAACGGAGAAATAATTGGGATTAATTCAAGTAAAATTGCACAACAAGAAGTTGAAGGAATTGGATTTGCTATTCCAATTAATATCGCAAAACCAGTTATTGAATCTCTTGAAAAAGATGGAGTAGTAAAACGTCCAGCGCTTGGAGTAGGTGTTGTTTCATTAGAAGATGTGCAAGCTTATGCAGTCAATCAATTGAAAGTACCGAAAGAAGTAACAAACGGTGTTGTATTAGGTAAAATTTACCCAATATCACCGGCTGAAAAAGCAGGTTTAGAGCAATATGATATTGTAGTAGCATTAGATAATCAAAAAGTAGAAAATTCACTTCAATTCCGTAAATATTTATATGAAAAGAAAAAAGTAGGAGAGAAGGTAGAAGTTACATTCTATCGTAACGGTCAAAAAATGACGAAAACAGCTACTTTAGCAGATAACTCAGCTACAAAGAATCAATAATCGGAATAAAAGAAAGTCTCTTTCATATTGAAAGAGACTTTCTTTATCGGCTATACTAAAGGAATAGGAGGGATAATTTATGACAATTGAAAACCCAACTCGTACGGAAATTGGTGAAGTATTAAAGAAAAGCAAAACGATTGCAGTTGTTGGTTTATCGGATAAGCCAGAACGTACATCGTATATGGTTTCAAAAGCAATGCAAGATGCTGGATACCGCATTATTCCAGTTAACCCAACAGTAGATGAGGTGCTTGGAGAAAAGGCAGTTGCTTCACTAAAGGATATTAAGGAACACGTTGACATTGTAAATGTATTTCGTCGCTCAGAGTTTTTAATGGATGTTGCAAAAGAATTTGTAGAGATTGATGCAGATGTTTTTTGGGCACAATTAGGAGTACAAGATGAAGATACATACAAACTTTTAAAAGAAAAAGACTATACTGTAATAATGGATCGTTGTATAAAAGTAGAACATGCGATGACAAAATAGTATAGATTGTAAAGGTAGGAAGATTGCTTCAGCCCTCATGATAATAAGTAGGGCCGATGAACGAGGTGTTCATCATGAGATTTTTTAAAGGCTGTTTTTGGGGATTGTTACTTGTAATCCCGTTTTGGATCTTGATCATTTGGATCATAATAAAGGTTTGGAATGTGTAATCTTGGAATACATATCCATTTCTCGTTGACAAACGATTATTTTTCTGAAATAGTAGCCTAGAGGAATCCTTGTGAAAAAACAAGGATTTTTCTATTGAAAATGGTATATAAAAGAGATAAGATAACTTGCCAAAACTATAGTCGAGGCGTTATTCTATAATAGAAACATATGTTCTGATTTTGGATTAGGAAAGGGGCAAGGAGTTTGGCGAAGCATCAGTTCCAATATAATGAAGATGCGATTCAAGTGTTAGAAGGACTTGAAGCCGTTCGAAAACGCCCGGGTATGTATATCGGGAGCACGGACAGCCGTGGATTGCATCATTTAGTATACGAAATAGTAGATAACTCCGTTGATGAAGCGTTAGCGGGATTTGGCGACGAAATTTCTGTCGTAATACATAAAGATAATAGTATTAGCGTTATAGATAAAGGGCGAGGAATGCCTACGGGAATGCATAAGCTTGGAAAACCTACACCAGAAGTTATTTTAACTGTACTTCATGCCGGTGGTAAGTTTGGTCAAGGTGGTTACAAAACCAGTGGTGGTTTACACGGTGTTGGGGCGTCAGTTGTAAACGCCTTATCTGAATGGTTAGTCGTAACGATTAAGCGTGACGGAAATATTTATGAACAACGCTTTGAAAATGGCGGTGTTCCTGTAACGACGCTTGAGAAAATCGGAAAGACGAAAGAATCTGGTACGACAATGCATTTCAAACCAGATACAACGATTTTCAGCACAACAAATTACAATTATGAAACATTATGTGAGAGATTACGTGAATCTGCATTCTTATTAAAAGGGATGAAAATCTCAATAAAAGATGAAAGAAATGATTTAGAAGATGTCTTTCATTATGAAACAGGAATTGAAGCTTTCGTTTCCTATTTAAACGAAGAAAAAGATTCAATTCACCCAGTTGTATACTTCACTGGTGAACAAAATGGGATTGAAGCAGAACTAGCATTTCAATTTAACGATGGCTACTCAGAAAATATTCTTTCGTTTGTAAATAATGTACGTACAAAAGATGGTGGAACACATGAAGCTGGATTTAAGACAGCGATGACGCGTGTGTTCAATGAGTATGCTCGCAAAGTTTCACTATTAAAAGAAAAAGATAAAAACTTAGAAGGTACAGATATTCGTGAAGGTGTAGCGGCTATCGTTTCTGTACGTGTACCAGAAGAAGTACTTCAGTTTGAAGGACAAACAAAAGGGAAACTAGGTACAAGTGAAGCTCGTTCTTCAATTGATGCCATTGTATCAGAGCATTTGGCTTACTTTTTAGAAGAAAACCCGGACGTAGCCACACTTCTTGTGAGAAAAGCAATTAAAGCAGCGCAAGCACGTGAAGCTGCTCGTAAAGCGAGAGAGGAAGCGCGTACTGGTAAAAAGAAAAAGAAATCAGAAGGTACATTAAGTGGTAAGTTAACACCTGCACAATCACGTAACCCGCAGAAAAATGAACTATACCTAGTAGAGGGTGACTCTGCCGGTGGTTCTGCAAAACAAGGGCGAGATCGACGCTTCCAAGCGGTATTACCATTGCGTGGTAAAGTAATTAATACAGAAAAAGCAAAGCTTGCTGATATTTTCAAAAATGAAGAGATTAATACAATTATTTATGCGATTGGCGGCGGTGTAGGCAATGAATTCGATGTGGAAGACATTAACTACGATAAAGTTGTAATCATGACCGATGCCGATACAGACGGAGCGCATATTCAAGTATTGTTATTAACATTCTTCTACAGATATATGAAACCACTTATCGAAGCTGGTAAAGTGTTTATCGCACTTCCTCCTTTATACAAAGTAAGTAAAGGAAAAGGAAAAAGTGAAGTAATTGAATACGCATGGTCAGATGATGAATTAGATGAAGTAACGAAAAAAGTTGGAAAAGGTTACATGTTACAGCGTTATAAAGGACTTGGCGAAATGAATGCGGATCAATTATGGGAAACAACGATGAATCCTGAAACGCGTACATTAATTCGCGTGAAAATTGATGATGCAGCAAGAGCAGAGCGCCGCGTAACAACATTAATGGGCGATAAAGTAGAACCGCGCCGTAAATGGATTGAGCGTAATGTACAGTTTGGTATGCAAGAAGAAGGAAATATTTTAGAAAATGAAATGATTATGGAGACGGAGGTGGAATAACATGCAAGCAGAGAAGTTTCATGACCTCCCGCTTGAAGACGTGTTAGGTGATCGCTTTGCACGTTATAGTAAATATATTATTCAAGATCGCGCACTTCCAGATGCGCGTGACGGCTTAAAACCAGTACAAAGACGTATTTTATATTCTATGTATGTAGAAGGAAACGTGCACGATAAAGCGTTCCGTAAGTCAGCTAAAACAGTCGGTAACGTTATTGGTAATTATCATCCGCATGGTGATTCCTCTGTATATGAGGCGATGGTACGTTTAAGCCAAACTTGGAAAGTACGTAATGTTTTAGTTGAAATGCATGGTAATAACGGCAGTGTTGATGGGGATCCGGCAGCAGCAATGCGTTATACGGAAGCACGATTATCACCAATTGCATCGGAGTTATTACGTGATCTTGATAAAGAAACAGTAGAATTCGTATCAAACTTTGATGATACGAGTGAAGAACCGGTTGTTTTACCAGCAGCGTTCCCGAACTTATTAGTGAACGGATCTACAGGAATTTCCGCAGGTTATGCAACAGAAATTCCTCCGCATCATCTTGGAGAAGTTATTGACGCTACAATGATGCGTATTGATAAACCGAATAGTACTGTTGATGATTTATTAACAGTTATGAAAGGACCAGATTTCCCAACAGGTGGTATTATTCAAGGGATTGATGGTATTAAAAAGGCGTATGAAACAGGTAAAGGTAAAATTATTATTCGCGGGAAAGCAGAGGTTGAAACGGTTCGTGGCGGGAAACAGCAAATCGTAATTACTGAAATTCCATACGAAGTAAATAAAGCAAACCTTGTTAAGAAAATGGATGAGTTACGCCTAGATAAAAAATTAGATGGCATTGCTGAAGTACGTGATGAGACAGATCGTACAGGTCTTCGCATTGTCGTAGAATTAAAAAAAGAAGCAAATTCTGAAGGTATTTTAAATTATTTATATAAAAATACAGATTTACAAATTCCATATAACTTTAATATGGTAGCGATTAATAATCGTCGTCCAACGCTTATGACATTACCGAAAATTTTAGATGCATATATTGGCCATCAAAAAGAAGTTGTTACGAGACGTTCACAATATGAATTACGAAAGGCAGAAAATCGTCAACATATTGTAGAAGGTTTAAAGAAAGCATTATCGATTTTAGACCAAGTTATTGAAACGATTCGTGCTTCAAAAGATAAGCGTAATGCAAAAGATAATTTAAGTGCGAAATTTGGTTTTACAGAAGCGCAAGCGGAAGCAATTGTATCCTTGCAATTATATCGTTTAACGAATACAGATATTACAGCGCTACAACAAGAGGCAGATGAGCTTAATAAGAAAATTATTGAGCTACAGGCAATTTTACAAAGTGAAAAAAGATTACTTCAAGTTATTAAAACAGATTTAAAGAGAGTTAAGAAAACATATAGTGATGATCGACGCGCGATTATTGAAGATCAAATCGAGGAAATTAAAATCGATGTAGAAGTGATGATCCCACAAGAAGATGTCATCGTTACTGTAACGAAAGAAGGATATGTGAAACGTACTGGATGGCGCTCACATAATGCCTCAAATGGCAAAGACTTCGGTATGAAAGAGGGTGACATCTTACTTGAACGATTCGATACGAATACGACAGAGACAGTCCTCTTATTTACGAATAAAGGAAACTATATATATCTGCCAGTATACGAAATGCCAGATATTCGTTGGAAAGATTTAGGACAACACGTTGCTAATATCGTTTCACTTGACCGGGATGAAACCATTATTTGGGCAACTGTCGTACCGAACTTTGAGGAAGAAAAGCGATTTATCGTATTTGTAACGAAGAACGGTATGATTAAGAAGACAGAATTAAACCAATATAAAGTACAACGTTACTCTAGAGCATTCGTTGCTGTAAACTTGAAAAAAGATGATGAAGTTGTTGATATATTTGCGACAGATGGAACGAGTGATATCGTTCTTGCTACACATGGTGCATATGCACTTATTTTCCATGAAGATGAAGTAAGTCCAGTCGGTGTAAGAGCCGCTGGTGTGAAAGCAATTAATTTAAAAGAAGATGACTATGTCGCTTCTGGTAAACCATTAAATGCTGATAAAGATCAACTTATTCTCGTAACGCAGCGCGGTGCTGTAAAACGCCTAAAAGCATCAGAAATTGAGAAATCAACGAGGGCAAAGCGAGGTCTTGTTATTTTCAAAGAGTTAAAACGTAATCCATACCGCATTGTCGGTATTGAAATCGTTAGAGACGATGAACTAGTTTACATGAAGACAGAGAAACACATCGTAGAAGAAATTGATCCGAAAGCGTATCGAAATAAGGACAGGTATAGTAACGGTAGTTTAGTACTAGATGTTAATGATACTGGTGAAGTTATTGAAACGTGGACGAAAAAACGACCGGAATAAAAAAAGCATCTTGTCATGAATAATGGCAAGATGCTTTTTTCTAGGCAATTTATTATGTAAATTATAATAATCTTGTTATAATAACTGAATGAAATCGTTCTCATGAAGTGGACTTACTACCCACAAATAGCGGGATAAATGGAGGGGCAGCAATATGAAAAAAATAGGTGTAGGGATTGTAGGGTTTGGATTTTCTAGTACAACATTTCACATCCCATTATTACAAACGATAGAAGAATACGATATTCGTGCCGTATTATCTTCAAAAGAAGAGGTAGTAAAAGAAACATTACCGAATGCTAACGTCGTGAGTACAATTGATGAATTGGTGAAGCGAGCTGATATTGACTTAGTTGTTATTACTTCACCAAATACAACTCATTTTCCATATGTAAAAGAAGCAATATTAAACGGTAAGCATGTTGTTGTAGAGAAACCATTTGTTGTTTCAATTGAAGAAGGAGAAGAGCTTATTTCATTAGCAGAGCAGCATAATGTCGTATTAAGTGTATATCATAATCGTCGTTTTGATAATGATTTCTTAACAATTAAGAAATTATTAGAAGAAAATAGAATAGGGAACCTATACGCATATGAAGCGCATTTTGATCGTTTCCGTCCACATGTACGTGATCGATGGAGAGAAAAGAACTTACCAGGATCAGGTATATTATATGACTTAGGCTCGCATTTAATTGACCAAGCATTATCATTATTTGGGAAACCAAATGCAATCAGTGCAGATGTAATCAAACAACGACCAGGTGCAGAAATTGATGATTATTTCCACATAGTACTTCATTACGGAGTTAAACGTGTCATTTTACGTAGTAGCAGTTATGTGAAAAAAGCCGGTCCGCACTTTACACTGCATGGAGATAAAGGCTCTATCGTGAAATACGGTATGGATTCACAGGAAGAACAATTAAAAAATGGAATGAAGCCAGGCGATAACGGTTATGGAGTAGACATTGAACAGAATTTTGCTACTCTAGAAACAGAAGAAGAGTCAGTACGTATTCCAACAGAAGTCGGCTGTTATGACATGTACTATAAAGGTGTAAGAGATAGTATTATAAGTGGTGAGAAATTACCTGTAACAGCACAAGAAGGTTTAGAAGTTATTAAGCTGATTCAATTAGCGGTTGAAAGTAGTGAAACAGGTAGAGTTATCACTGTAAAATAAAAAAGACACGAATTTCGTGTCTTTTTATTTTTGTGGAACAGAAAGACCATAGAAAAACATAGTGACAATATCTTGAATATGTTTTTCGCGATCTCCTTCAAGAAGCTGTGCCCCAAAATCATCACCTAATTTTGTAAACATTTGAATGTAAAGTAACATCATTTCTTTAGTAAGGTGAGGGTTAATTTCATTTTTTTGCTGTGCTTGTTCTAATATTTCTAAATACCAAGGCAAGATTTTTTCGTTTTGATAACTATAAATAAACTTTCGGAGCTCTTCATCTCTTTGCATCATTTGTAGTAACATATCCGGCTGAAATAACCCACCAGTATTCATTTTTCTTACAATCATTTTTTGCATCATATCATGAAAAGGTAATTTTTCCGCTGCAAGATCTTTATAATATTGAAATTCAGATATAATAAATTCTTGTATAAGCTCTCGAAATAACGCATCTTTACTTCCGAAATGATTATAAATGGTAACTTGAGAAACGTTTGCTTCTTTTGCAATATGTTCTATTTTCACTTCATTAAATCCGCGTTCTGAAAATAATAAGAAGGCTGCCTCTTTAATAGCACGTTTTTTCTTTTCTTTCACTTTTTCAAAGCCGTTCAATGCAATCACCTCAATTAAAATATACAAGAAAAAATAATGAAAAACAATAATTTTGAAATATAGACATATAAATATTTCAAAAAGTTGTTGCGAATATGAAAGATGAGGAGTACAATATTTTTGAAATATCACATATTAAATATTTCAAAAAATGAGGTGGATTTATGATTTCAGTTCAAAATGTTACAAAACAATTTTCGAATGGAAAAGGTTTGTTTCATATTACATTTGATGTAAAAGAAGGAGAAGTGTTCGGTTACTTAGGACCGAATGGTGCAGGTAAATCAACGACGATTCGTAATTTAATGGGATTTATAAAACCGACATCTGGAAAATCTTCAATTTTTGGATTGGATTGTTGGAATGAAGCAGCGAAAATTCAAAGGGAAGTTGGTTATTTGCCGGGTGAAATTTCTTTTATTGAAGGAATGAACGGATTAGAATTTCTGAAGTTAATGCAAGGAATGCGTGGGCTAAAGGATACGAAAAGACGAGATGAATTAATAGAACGTCTACAATTCGATGTGAAAACACCGATTCGAAAAATGTCTAAAGGAATGAAACAAAAAGTAGGGATTGTTGCTGCTTTTATGCATGATCCAGAAGTGTTAATTTTAGATGAACCGACTTCAGGGCTCGATCCACTTATGCAGCAAGTGTTTATAGATTTAATAGTAGAGGAAAAGCAAAGGGGAAAAACGATTCTTATGTCTTCACATATTTTCACTGAAATTGAGCGTACATGCGACCGAGTAGCGATTATTAAAGATGGGCGCCTTGTAACGGTTGAAAATATTCATGATTTACAAGGGATGAGACGACAAGTGATAGATGTAACCGTATCATCAGAGGAAGAGATTGATTCTCTTACAAAATGTAATTTGCAATTTGAAGCGGTAAAAGGTAGAGAGGCATCGATTATTATACAAGGAAACTATCAAACTGTTTTACAAATACTTTCAAACTATAATGTAACGGCACTTCAAACGAGAGCGATGGATTTAGAACATTTATTTATGCATTATTACGATAAGAAAGAAGGGGTAAAGCATGAATAAGCAATTGTTTTTAGCTAGTTTGAAAGAGACGCAAAAAAGTATTTTGAGTTACGCAACTGGTGCAGCTCTATATTTATGGTTGTTAATTTGGATATTCCCTTCAATGGTATCAGCGAAAGGTTTAAATGAATTAATAAGCGCTATGCCTGATAGTGTGAAAAAAATTGTTGGCATGGAAAGTCCGATTCAAAACGTAATGGATTTTTTAGCTGGTGAGTACTATAGTCTATTGTTTATTATCATATTAACAATTTTTTGCGTTACAGTTGCAACACATTTAATTGCCCGGCATGTAGATAAAGGGGCGATGGCATATTTATTGGCGACACCTGTATCTAGAGTGAAAATTGCAATCACGCAAGCCTCTGTTCTCATATTAGGACTACTAATTATTGTAGTTGTTACGTATGTAGCGGGCATAGTAGGTGCAGAATGGTTTTTAAGTGATAATAACTTAAATAAAGAATTATTCCTAAAGATAAATATAGTCGGAGGGCTCATATTTTTAGTCGTTAGTGCATATTCATTTTTCTTTTCTTGTATATGTAATGATGAAAGAAAAGCACTTAGCTACTCAGCAAGTTTAACTATTTTATTTTTTGTACTAAATATGGTAGGTAAATTAAGTGATAAGTTAGAGTGGATGAAAAGTCTATCGTTATTTACACTGTTTCGTCCAAAAGAAATTGCGGAAGGAACGTATAATATATGGCCGGTAAGTATAGGTTTAGCTGCGGGAGCGCTTTGTATTTTTATAGTAGCGATTGTATTGTTTAAGAAGAGGGATTTACCGTTGTAGAGTAGAAAGTCCACTATATGAGTGGACTTTTTTTGATGAGGAGGAAACTAGTGGATCATTTATTCCGGGTGCAGCTATATGTAAATGATATAGAAAAGTCATTATTGTTCTATGAAGAAGTAATTGGTTTAAAGTTGTATAAACGAAATATGCATGCAGCACGTTTTAATTTCGACCAGTTTTCTTTATTACTAGTTAGTGATTCAAGATTGAATGAAAATCACTATTTTTACAATCGAAAAGAGATGAAGGGGAATGGCTTTGAACTAATTATTGTTGTCAATCGGATTGAAGAAGTATATGAACGTTGTAAAGAGAATCGGTGCACAATACAAGAAGAAATTCAAACTTATCCATGGGAGATGAGAGGATTTAAAGTAGTGGATCCAGATGGATATTTCCTTAGGATCACATCTAAGTAAAGGTAAACATGAAAAATGTTTACCTTTTTTTATGGAAATATTCAAAAAAATGAACCTTTTTCTAGGCTCATACGTCTAATACATGTAAAGTTAAATTTGAAGCGAGGATGAAACAGGAGGAGCAATTGTGAAAGTAATCCCTTTATATAAAATGTTTGTAAAAGAAGAAACAGATGTTTCCTTAGCGAAAAAAGGTGATCATGAAGCGTTTATGACGCTTATACATACAGAAAAAGTGAAGATGTATCGTATTGCAAAGGCTATGTTACGTGATGAGACAAATATAGAGGATGCGATACAAACAACAATTTTAAAAGCCTATGAAAATATAAAAAAATTAAAGAAGGAAGAGTTTTTTCAAACTTGGTTAATTCGAATTTTAATGAATGAATGTAATAACATTATTAGAACGTATAAAAAGATAATTGTGACAGAAGAGAATGATTACAATATGAGTGCGTGCGATCAGTATGAAGATATAGATTTGTGTAATGCGATTCAATCGTTACATGAAGAGTTAAGAGCTGTTACGGTACTTTATTATTATGAAGATATGAATCAAGAGAGTATAGCGAAGCTTTTAGAAGTACCAAAAGGAACAGTGAAATCGAGATTGGCACGTGCGAGGGAACAACTACAGAAACGATTAAAGATGGAATAGGAGGTGCAAAGGATGGATAATGAAAAAATATTTGATGAGAAATTAAAAAAGAGAATAAACGAAGAGAATGTTATAGTACCGCCAGAGTTAAATGAAAAGATTAATCGTACACTACATAGTCTTCCGGTAAAAAAGAAAGGTTACAGAGTTTATATGATGGTTATAAGTGCTGCTGTTCTAGCACTTTCCATTGTGTCTATGTCGGAGTTTTCTGATCAAATTTTTGCTCAAAACGGCGGAGTGTTTGAATATGTAAAGAAAAAGGCATTTTCTGATTACGAAAATGAAGAGGAAATAAAAGCGAATGCAAATTATCCAGATAAAGAAAAGATTCATGAAAAAATGCTAGATTCCATTGATCATTTTAATAATATTTCAGGACAATTTGAGGAATATTCTAGTTCGTCAAGAATTGCTACAACATACAAATATGCGATTGATACGGAGCAACAAAGAGGAATCTCTTCAAAAGAAGACAAGCTAACGAAAAAACGAACCATTATATATAACGAGGGCAAGAAAAAAGAATTTGATGATGAGAAGTATACGTACAAAGAAACAAAATGGAGCCCGAAAGAAAGAAACTATGAACTATTAAAATTAAATCCTACGGAAAGGTTATTGAGAAAATCAGGTGAGAAAAAAAGATATGATGATGAATATGTGGGATTCGCGAAGTATAGTATTCAATCCGAATTTGCTGATCTATTAATCCGATATAAAGATTGGAATTATAAAGAAACGAAGTATCTTGGACTGGATTGCTACAAAATAGAAGGGACAATAAATATAGAAATGCCTGTAAGTACATCTGAAGATTTAAGAGGGAAATTTGAAATGGTTGTAGAGAAAAATACAGGGATTATGCTGAAATTCCTTAGTTTCCACGAAGGTATGATTCAATATTCGATTACAACTGAATGGATACAAATAAACAAAGGATTGAAAGAGAATACATTTCAAAAGGAAAGCACTAATTATGAGAAAGTGAAAAATATATTAGATGAATAGAAAACGGAGGAAACTATATGGAGAATCATTCTTCTTCAAGAGAAAAGAAAAATAAACGAAAATATAAAAAGACAACGATAATAAGTGTATTGTTAGCGATATTATTATTTGGCGGATTTGGATATGGTACTTACGTATATATGAAAACTTCTAATCTCGTACAAAAATCAAATGTTAATTTGGCACGTGGTGAAAAATCAAATTTACGTGAGGAAACGGTAAAACCGATTACTAATAATGTTTCACTTTTAATTATGGGAATTGATGAAAATCAAGAGCGACAAAAGGAGTATAATGGTGCATTTCATACAGATGCACTGCTGTTAGCTACTTTTAATAAAGATGATAAGACTGTGAAATTGACGAGCATACCACGTGATACATACACATATGTTCCGGTTGAAAAGAAAAAAGATAAAATAACGCATGCATATGGAAGTGGTTTCGTTAAAAATGGTAAAGATGGAGGGCCGCAAGCTTCAGTGGAAGCGGTAGAAAAGTTATTACAAGTGCCTGTTGATTATTTTGTAAAGTTTAATTTTAATTCATTTACTAAAATTGTTGATGGATTAGATGGGATTGAAGTAGATGTCCCAGTTGAATTTACGGAGCAAAATAGTAAAGATGAACCTGACGCGATCCATTTGAAAAAAGGACTACAAAAATTAACAGGGGAAGAGGCACTTGCCTTAGCAAGAACGCGTCATATTGATAGTGATGCAATGAGAGGACAGCGCCAACAACTTGTTATGGAAGCGATTTTAAGTAAATTAAAAAGTGTAGGATCGATTACGAAGCTAGAAAAAATAGTTGAGGCGGTTGACGGTGATTTTAAAACAAATTTAGTAATGGATGATATTTTATCTTTTTATAAATACGGTTTAAACAGTTCAGTTGAAAAAATACAATTAGCTGGTGATGATTTATACTTACCTAATGGCCCAAACGGCCAACGTGTATATTATTATAATCCTAATAAAAAAGATCTACAGAGTTTGAGCAATACTCTTAGAACACATCTAGGATTAAGTGAAAAGCAGATTGAGGAGAATTAAAGCAGATGTGATGTCTGCTTTTTTATTACGTTAAATAGTATGTCGTTTATATACAAATGTTATATACTATTTTCAAAATTAACATAATAGTGTAACATAAAGTTAAGGTTTAAGTTACATAACAGAGGGCCATCACATAGAATAAATGTTATTGATGAAAATAGTTTGGGAGAAATGAAAAAATAAGGGAGTATTAAAAATGAGAATTGTAAAGAATTTAACATTTCAAGTTATTGTGGCCATTATTTGTGGTATTGCAGTAGGAGCGATTTGGCCGAGTGTTGGACAAGAGATGAAGCCAATTGGTGAAACGTTCATCAATATGATTAAAATGGTTATTGCACCGATTATCTTTTTAACAATTGTGCTTGGTATTGCAAGCATGGGAAGTATGAAAAAGGTAGGCCGTGTTGGCGGGAAGGCACTATTATATTTTGAAATTGTTACAACAGCGGCTTTAATAATTGGTATCATTGTAGCGAATGTTGTGCGTCCAGGAGACGGATTAGATCCCTCAAAACTAAAAGGCGGAGATGTTTCACAATATGTACAAAGCGGGCAAGAAATGAAATGGATGGATTTCTTTTTACATATTGTGCCGTCTAACATGTTTGAAGCATTTGCAAAAGGTGATATTTTACAAGTTTTGTTTTTCTCCATTTTATTCGGTGCAGGGTTAACGATGTTAGGGAAAAATGGACAACCGGTAATCGACTTTTTTGAAAGATTATCGAAAGTATTTTTTAACATTTTATCAATTGTAATGAAATTAGCACCAATTGGAGCATTCGGCGGGATGGCGTTTACAATTGGTAAATATGGTTTAAGTACACTTATTCCACTTGGTAAATTAATGATTTGTGTATATGCAACAATGGCATTATTTGTTTTTATTGTTTTAAATTTCATTTGTAAATTTTATAAATTTAGTTTGTGGAAATATTTAGCGCATATTAAAGAAGAATTACTTATTGTTCTTGGGACATCATCATCAGAATCAGTATTACCGCGAATGATGACAAAGATGGAAGACTTCGGATGTTCGAAGCCGGTAGTAGGTTTAGTCATTCCGACGGGGTACTCTTTTAATTTAGATGGAACAACAATTTATTTATCGATGGCCACTATATTTTTAGCACAAGTCTTTCACGTCGATCTTTCACTAGGTCAACAATTAACGATAATAGCTATTTTGTTAGTTACATCTAAAGGAGCAGCCGCAGTAACAGGTGGAGGCTTTATTGTACTAGCGTCTACTTTATCTGCGATGAATGTTATTCCATTAGAAGGGTTAGCGCTATTACTTGGTGTAGATCGTTTCATGTCAGAAGCACGTGCTATCGTTAATTTAATTGGTAATGGTATTGCGACTGTAGTAGTTGCAAAAAGTGAAAATGAATTTGATAATGAGAAGTATATGAAAGTACTAGAAGAAATGAAAAGAGAGAAAATGGCCGGATAAAAAGTCAGCTTTGCTGACTTTTTTATTTTTGTAGAAAAGAGGTTTGTTATAATATACATTATTTATTAACAATAATTTACAGGTTTTTTGTAGAGAAGGGATGTAAAGACTATTAAATCAATACATAAAATTCAATGAGGTAGAGTGTTTTAAAAGATTATGGAATTTTTATGAATATTACTGTAATAAAATAATTTTTAAAAAATTTTCAATAATAACACTTTACAAAACTCAAAAAATTAGTAGAATAATAGTTAATAAGAATCTTCTGATAAATATATAAAGAAAAACAGAATTATCAGAAAATTCTTAAATGAGAGCGTTAAGAATTAGGGAGGGTACAGAAAGTGAAAAAGAAAAAAATGAAAAAACTAACAGCAGTTGTAGCACCAGTTTTAGCAATGAGTATGGCATTAACAGCATGTTCTACATCAGGTGGAGATAAGAAGACAAGCACAAATTCTAGCTCTGGCGGAGATAGCAAATCAGAAGAAAAATTAGCAGCGAAACAAGTACTAAATCGTACTGAAACAAATGAGATTCCAACAATGGATACTTCTAAAAATACAGATACATTAGGTTCTCAAATTTTAGGGAACACAATGGAAGGTTTATATCGATTAGATAAAGATAACAAACCAATCCCAGCTGCGGCAGAATCAAGCACGAAGAGTGAGGATGGTAAAAAATATACATTTAAACTACGTAAAGATGCAAAATGGTCAAATGGTGATCCTGTAACAGCAAAAGATTTCGTATATGCTTGGCAACGTCTATTAGATCCAAAAACAGCTGCCGAGTATGCATTTATTGCATTCCCAATTAAAAATGCAGAAGCTGTTAATAAAGGGGAAAAACCTGTAACGGAACTAGGAGTAAAGGCAGTAGACGATCTTACTTTAGAAGTTGAATTAGAACAAGCAGTACCATATTTCTTAAACTTAGTAGCATTCCCATCTTACTATCCATTAAATGAGAAGTTCGTAAAAGAAAAAGGGGATAAATACGGTTTAGAGTCTGATACGACAGTATATAACGGACCGTTCGTTCTTACTGATTGGAAACATGAACAAGGATGGAAACTGAAGAAAAACGATCAATATTGGGATAAAAAGACTGTAAAACTAGATGAAATTAACTATAGTGTAGTAAAAGAAGTAGCTACTCGAGTGAATTTATATGATACAAATGCAATTGATTTTGCGCTATTATCAGGTGAATTCGTTGATAAGTATAGAAATAATAAAGAAGAGTTTGGTACATACTCACAAGTAAGTACATTCTTCTTACGTATGAACCAAAAACGTGGCGGACAAGATACACCGTTAAAGAGCCAGAAATTACGTGAAGCTATTGCACTTTCAATCGATAAGAAAAATCTATCAAACGTTATTCTAAATGATGGATCTAAACCTGCGGACTTCTTAGTACCGAAAGGATTAGCAACTGGACCAGACGGTAAAGACTTCCAAGAAACATTTAAAAACGGTATTAAACCAGATGCAAAAAAAGCAGCAGCTGCATGGGATGAAGCGAAAAAAGAACTTGGAAAAGACCAAGTTACAATTGAGCTATTAAACTATGACACTGGTAATGCGAAAAAAGTTGGGGAATATGTAAAAGATCAAATTGAGAAAAACTTAAAAGGTGTAACTGTTAATATTAAACTTCAGCCATTCAAACAAAAGCTGAAATTAGAAACAGAGCAAGATTATGATTTATCATATGCTGGTTGGGGACCTGACTACGCTGACCCAATGACATTCTTAGATATGTTCCAGTCTAATCATTCTCATAACCAAATGAGCTTCGCTGATCCGAAATATGATGATATGATCAAAAAAGCTGGCGGAGAATTAATGGGTGATGCGAAGAAACGTTGGGAAGAGCTAGGAAAAGCTGAGAAATTACTTCTTGAGCAAGATGTAGCACTTGTACCTTTATACCAACGTGGTGATGCATACGTTCAAAAACCAAATGCAAAAGGCATCGTTCACCATAACATTAGCCCAGAGTATAGCTTCAAGTGGGCGTACATGACTGAAAAAGATGGAAAATAATTTTTAAGCAGTGAGGCTATATTTAAGTGGATGTATATAGGTTTCTTAGCTTATTTTGTAGTGAGAATCTCATTATCCACTATAGAAAGATAAAATGATAGAGCATTCTAAAAGTAGACTATTTACTTTTGGAATGCTCTTTTATTATGAGAATACATGCGAATAAATAGATAGATGTAGGAAAGAACTTGTATCGTGATAATTGTAAAGAATACTCGTTACTATCACAAAAAAATAATTTTTAGAATATTTTAAAAATAACTTTACAAAACCGGAAAAATTAGTAGAATATTAATTAATAAGAATTTTCTGATAAATAAACATTAGAAAATCTCTCAAAATTAGTTTCGTACATATAATTGGGGAGGGTACAAAAATGAAGAAAAAGATGAAGAAGTTCACGGCGGTTGTAGCGCCAGTTTTAGCGATGAGTATGGCGTTGACAGCTTGTTCTGGATCTGGTGGGGAGAAGAAAACAACTACGACGTCTAATGGTGGCGGGGAAGAGAACAAATCCGAAATTAAATACGCAGCAAAACAAGTATTAAATCGTACAGAGAATCAAGAAATTCCGACGATGGATACGTCTAAATCTACTGATACGTTAGGGTCACAAATTTTAGGGAACACGATGGAAGGATTATATCGTCTTGATAAAGATAATAAGCCAATCCCAGCTGCTGCAGAATCTAGTACGAAAAGCGAGGATGGAAAAAAATATACATTTAAATTACGTAAAGATGCAAAATGGTCGAATGGTGATCCTGTAACAGCGAAAGATTTCGTATTTGCATGGCAGCGCTTACTTGATAAAAATACAGCGTCAGAATACGCATTTATTGCTTACTATATTAAAAACGCAGAAGCAATTAATAAAGGTGAAAAACCTCTAACAGATTTGGGGGCAAAAGCAGTAGATGATTATACACTAGAGGTAGAATTGGAAAAGCCAGTACCATATTTCTTGAATTTACTAGCATTCCCGTCATACTATCCGTTAAATGAAAAATTCGTAAAAGAAAAAGGCGATAAGTACGGTTTAGAAGCAGATACAACGGTGTATAACGGGCCGTTCGTGATGTCTTCATGGAAACATGAACAAGGATGGCAGCTAAAGAAAAATGATAAGTATTGGGATAAGAAGACTGTAAAATTAGAAGAAATTAACTATAGTGTAGTGAAAGAAGTTGCGACGAAAGTAAACTTATATGATACAGGGTCAATTGATTTCACACTACTATCAGGAGAGTTTGTAGATAAATATAAATCGAACAAAGAAGAATATGGCGAGTATGCAGAATCAAGTACATTCTTCTTACGTTTAAATCAAAAGCGTAACGGACAAGATACGCCGTTAAAGAGCAAAAAGCTTCGTGAAGCAATTGCATTATCGGTTGATAAAAAAGGACTGGCAAACGTTATTTTAAATAATGGTTCAAAAGCAACAGATCAATTAGTACCAAAAGGACTTGCGACAGGACCAGACGGTAAAGATTACCAAGATACATTTAAAAATGGCCTGAAATATGATCCGAAAAAAGGTGCAGCAGCTTGGGAAGCAGCGAAAAAAGAACTTGGAAAAGATCAAGTTACAATTGAATTACTAAGCTATGATGATGGAACTGCGAAAAAGATTGCTGATTATGTTAAAGATCAAATTGAGAAAAATTTAAAAGGTGTAACAATTAATACAAAAATTCAGCCGTTCAAACAAAAATTAAAATTAGAGACTGCACAAGATTATGAAATTTCTTATGCAGGTTGGAGTCCAGACTATGCGGATCCAATGACATTTATTGATATGTTTGAATCGAAGAGTCCATATAACCAAATGAGTTATTCAAATGCAAAATACGACGAAATGGTACAAAAAGCAGGTAATGAATTAATGGGTGATGCGAAGAAACGTTGGGAAACGTTAGGAAAAGCTGAAAAACTATTCCTTGAAGAAGATGCTGGGCTAGTTCCTTTATATCAAACAGGAAGAGCGTATGTAATGAAACCGACTGTTAAAGGAATTGTGAAACACAATATTAGTCCAGAATATAGCTTTAAGTGGGCGTATGTAACGGAAGGGAAATAAGAAAAAAGAAAAAAGAGCGTTTGAAAAATATATTATTTATTTTTTTTAAACGCTCTTTTGCTATCCAATTAAATTTAAATAGATAGAGAAGAATAAGAAAAGTGGTACTTACATATAGTAGATGGGGGAGAATTCGTATAGTAGTAATAGATTGTTATCGAAGTAAATAAATTAATTATTATGAATATTTTAAAAACACTTTACATTCCAAGGGAAAATAGTAGAATAATAATTAGTAATAATTTTCTGATAATTTAAATTAGAAATCTCTCAAAGTTAGTTTCGTACATATAAATTGGGGAGGGTACAAGAATGAAGAAAAAGATGAAAAAGTTTACGGCGGTTGTAGCACCAGTTTTAGCGATGAGTATGGCGTTAACAGCGTGTTCTGGATCTTCAGGTGGGGAGAAGAAAACGACAACGACATCTAATAATGGTGGAGAAGAGAAGAAATCTGATATTAAATATGCGGCAAAGCAAGTGCTAAATCGTACAGAAACGAATGAAATTCCGACGATGGATACTTCAAAAAATACAGATACACTTGGCTCACAAATTTTAGGGAATACAATGGAAGGTTTATATCGATTAGATAAAGATAATAAGCCAATCCCAGCTGTAGCGGAATCTAGCACAAAAAGCGAGGATGGCAAAAAATATACATTTAAATTACGGAAAGATGCAAAATGGTCAAATGGTGATCCTGTAACAGCGAAAGATTTCGTATTTGCATGGCAACGTCTAGTAGATCCAAAAACAGCTGCTGAGTATGCATTTATTGCTTACTATCTTAAAAATGCAGAAGCGATTAATCAAGGAAAAGGAGAAGTTTCGACATTAGGTGTAAAAGCGGTAGATGATTATACGCTTGAAGTAGAACTAGAAAGACCTGTACCATATTTCTTGAACTTAATGGCATTTGCGTCATACTATCCATTAAATGAAAAGTTCGTAAAAGAAAAAGGGAATAAATTTGGTTTAGAGTCTGATACAACACTTTATAATGGTCCATTTGTGCTTACTGATTGGAAGCATGAGCAAGGCTGGAAATTAAAGAAAAATGATCAATATTGGGATAAAAAGACTGTAAAACTAGATGAAATCAACTATAGTGTAGTAAAAGAAGTAGCTACAAGAGTAAACTTATTTGATACAGGTGCAATTGATTTCGCACTATTATCAGGTGAATTCGTGGATAAGTATAGAAACAATAAAGAAGAGTTTGGGGCCTATTCGGAAACAAGTACGTTTTACTTACGTCTAAATCAAAAACGTGGTGGGCAAGATACACCGTTAAAGAGCAAAAAACTACGTGAAGCAATTGCATTATCAATTGATAAGAAAGCTTTAACGAATGTTATTTTAAATGATGGTTCAAAACCAGTGGATTACTTAGTACCAAAAGGTTTAGCAAGTGGACCAGACGGTAAAGATTTCGCAGAAACGTTTAAGAATGGTTTAAAACAAGACTCCAAAAAGGCAGCAGCAGCATGGGAAGAAGCGAAAAAAGAACTTGGAAAAGATCAAGTGACAATTGAACTTTTAAATTATGATACTGGTAATGCGAAAAAAGTTGGGGAGTATGTAAAAGATCAAGTTGAAAAGAATTTAAAAGGTGTGACAGTAAATATTAAGTTGCAACCATTTAAGCAAAAACTAAAATTAGAATCAGACCAAGATTATGATTTTTCATATGGTGGCTGGAATCCAGATTATGCGGATCCAATGACATACCTTGATATGTTTGAAACAAAAAATTCGCAAAACCAGATGAGCTACTCAAATTCAAAATATGATGACGTTATTAATAAAAGTAAGACAGAATGGATGGCTGATGCAAAAAAACGTTGGACAGAATTAGGGAAGGCAGAGAAATTGTTACTTGAGGAAGATGTAGCACTTGTACCTTTATATCAAAGTGCTAAATCATATGTTATGAAACCGAATGTAAAGGGAATTGTGAAACATAATATTAGTCCGGAATATAGCTTTAAATGGGCGTATATTGAAGAGAAATAAAAAAGAGAAGAGCATTTTCAAGTTGCGGTATCGCACTTGGGAATGCTTTTTTATGTGCACTAATTATGGATGGGTGAATATATGTATTATAGAAAATTTAAAGGAGAATTTTATGAAACGAAACACATACATCGATTTCCTAGCTTATTATGGAATAGGGAGTGCTCATCCTGGTGGTTTTACGTTAACAAAACAACTGTTAGCACAATTGCCTTTTAGATATGGAGCAAATGTCCTTGAACTCGGCTGCGGTACGGGGAAAACAGCGGCGTATATGACAAAAGAGTGTGGTTATAAAGTAACGGCGGTTGAAAAGAATGAAATTATGATTCAAAAGGCGAAAGATAGATGGTTGTTTGAAGGACTAGACATTCAATTAATTGAAGGAAATGTAGAGCAATTACCTTGTTTACATGATTCATTTGAGTTCGTACTCGGAGAATCGATACTCGCTTTTACAGAAAAAGAAAAGGTTATTTCAGAGTGCTATCGTGTATTACAGAAAGACGGTAAGCTTGTTGTCATTGAAATGATTATTGATAGGCACATCGATAAGGGAGAGGAAGAAAAAATCGCTCAATTATACGGGATGAAAGAACTATTAACTGAGAGCGAGTGGGTACAATTATTTCAGAAAGCAAATTTTCGGCGGGTTACTATTGCTGGCGGTGGCACAATTGCCGAAACGATTTCTGGCTATATAGAAGAGCCGGAATGGAATGTATCACAATTTATTCCGAATGAGTTATATGAGGCATGGGTACAGCATGAAAATGTACGACTTATGTACCAACATATTTTAGGTCATCGTATTTTTATATGTGAAAAATAAAGAAAAAGAGTTGGCTAAAGATAGTCAACTCTTTACTTATGTTAAATGAAAAATAATGCAGCTAATGTAATTCCGAAGATGAAACCAAATCCGAGTTCAACACCCCAGCCACAACCGCCGCCTCCCCAGCCACCGCAACCACAATTACTACAACCACGACCACCACATCCACAGCCGCTGAATCCACCACCACAACCAAATCCGCAACTATCACATCTGCTAAGGCCGCCGCAAAGGTCGCAACCACCATTTGCATAAGCGTCATAGTATCCGAATCCTGAATCAAAAGATGAGCGCTGTTGCACCGGTTCAATCCATACAGAGCTTTGTGTCACATCGATTATTTTACCTAAATGTATACGGCCATCACGGTCTTCAATCCGAACCACTTTTCCGAAGTAACGTCGGCACGTATCATAACATTTTTGTCTATGCATATTCATTCCTCCTTCCCCATTACAGTAATACGATATGTAAGGGGGACAAGTGCGGCTTGTACGAATGCCCTAACTATCATAATTGTTATAGGAAAGGGGAAATATAGGAAGAGGATATATAAGGAGGAAAAGGCATGAAATCTACAGATCAGTTTCAGACATACGAAGTACCGTGGGAAGAATTTATTGAAGCATTGCGAGAGGAAATGAAAAAGCAAGTAGGGGCAGATATTATTGATACAGTAGTTTGCAATTTAGAAGATGGTTTTGAAGTGTATACATATGTGCAGGGGGATTTGGATTTTGAATATAAGGAAGCGCTGGAAAGGAAATACGGGAGTGATGTAAAAACTCCTAACGTGTTAACGATTATGTTATTAGCTGGCATTTATCGTACAAGTGAAGAGAATATACGCTTACATGCGGATCATAAAGATAATCCGATTGTTGAAGTGTATGTGAAGAAATGAAACACGCTGTGAAGGCGTGTTTTTTATTTGTCCCGCATTAACGGACAGTAAAATCCCCATCTCAAAATTCAGCGGAAGCAAAGAAGGGGGGCAGGGGATCAATTGTCCGTAAAAGCCCGATTGGTTCAACTAATAATAAGCGGGAGGTGAACCCCCCCCACTTATTAAAGTTTCACTTTATATGGTAAAATGTTAGAAAATTAAGAAAGATGGTGATGGTTTGAAAATTAAACATCTTAATTTAACAGTTTCAGATGTAGCAGCTACTAGAGAGTTTTTAGAAAAATATTTTGGTTTAACTTGTAGCGGGGCAAGGGGAAATGGCTTTGCAGTTATGCTTGATAACGATGGGTTTATATTAACGTTAATGAAAGGGAAAGACGTACATTATCCGAAAACATTTCATGTAGGGTTTCCTCAAGAAAGTGAAGAACAAGTAAATAAGATGAATCAAAGGTTGAAAGAGGATGGATTTTTGGTCGAACCTCCTAAGCATGCACATGCGTATACGTTTTATGTGGAAGCACCTGGTGGATTTACAATAGAAGTGATGTGTTAAGTCAAAAATCAAACTTTTTGTTATTTGTTTTCAATATAAAAAGTAGGAAAAGTCTGTTTTAAGTGTAGAGCTTAAACAGGCTTTTTTACTTATATGATCGGATAGAAAACGCTAGAAGGAATCATATTCAGTTTTTATCACTGTTTACATAATAAAGTTATGCTGCGTTCGTTGTCCTAAAATACAAGTCATATATCTTGTATCCTCTCATAAATTTAAACATAGGAATTTGTCTACAAAGGTGGCGAAGCCTCATCATGAAAATTCGAATTTGTGCCACATTCATGTTGTTTCTATTTATATGGTTACATCCTTTTTGGACTTTTGCAAAAGGAGAGGAGGCAAAGGAAAGGGTCGTTTCACTTGTATATGATGATTCGGGCAGCATGAGAAATAACGATCGCTGGAAATATGCCAATTATGCTTTGCAAAGTTTAGTTGCGCTATTAGATGAAAAAGATACATTTTCTTACGTTCCAATGAGCAAGCCGAATGATCCATTAAACATTTCGTTAACGAAGGATAAGAGACAAACGGAAATTGAGGGAATTGGAGCGTGGAAAACGTATTTAAATACTCCGTTTAGCGCAGTAGAAACGGCGATGCAATCTATAAAAAAGGAAGCAGATATAGATGGGAAACGTGAATTTTGGCTTATTGTGTTAACTGACGGGGCATTTAATGATTTAGAGAAAGATAAGATTGGCGGAAAAGAACAAATTACACAGAAGTTAGCACAGTTTAAGAAAGAAATGTATGCAAAAAAGATATCATTACATCCAATTTTAATTACGATGGAAGAGGATTTAGGACAGCAAGAAAAGGCACAACTAAATACGTTTAAAGAAATATGGAAGAAAGAGATAAATGGAGTTACGATGCCATCTAGTGGAGAGGATGGTATTGTAAAAAGCGTCAATCAAGTGGCGGCATTAGTTGCAAATCGTGATCCGTTCTCCTCTGTTGAATCGATTGTAAAAACGAAAGTAGTAGGGAAGAAAGTAGAGATTACAACACCATTTCCGTTAAAGCGTATGACGCTTGTGCGACAATCGCCTTCTCTGCCCGATTATCAGGTCACACAAATTTCTAAACCATTACAATTACAATCTTCTTTTTCCATACATGCACCAGGTGAAGCGAAATTGTTCGGAAATATAGTTCATATCAGTACGGAAAATGAAGAAGTTATTAAACCAGGAACGTATACGATAGAAGTGGACCGAGATATTGAGAAAGAAGGATTACAAGTACTAGTCGAACCGGCACTTAATTATACTGTTTCTACTTATGACAAAGAGGATAAGGATAGAAAAAATGTTGAGGAAATGTATGAAGATGTGACAGCTGTTATTGAAGCAAAACCTACTGAGTTGCCAGTTCAGTCTTCTTACTTTCAGGCCGAAGTAGAAATAGACGGGAAGCAATATGCGATGAAGTGGGACGATAAAAGACATGTATTTTATTACGAAACGAAGCTTACTAAAGGATTAGTACGCGGGAAAGTTCATATGAACATAAAGGGGTTTTACAGACAGACGAAAGAATTTAAAATCGAAACAACGAAAAAGCCTAAATTATCACTTCAAACTGTCACGAAAGATTATGAAGAAAAAGTAACAAATTTAGAGAATAGTAAACCATTTATTATACAACCACAGTTAGATGATAAGCCGATGACAGAAGAGGCTGTAAAAAAACTATTAAAATCTACTGGTGTCACATCTAAACAATCAATCAACTATGAAATAAAACAGCATGGTAATCAAATTTACATTTATCCTCGACCGCATTACTCCGACACGTTCAATTTTACAGATACCGGCACCGTAGAAGCTACCATCGTAGTGCAGGATTCAAAATTACCAAAAGTAAAGAAAGATATAACACTCCATATTCAAAATGCGCCGTTTTATGAAAAGTATGCGCTTATTTTTAAGCTTGTTATTCCTATCACTTTATTACTGTTAATAGTAGGAATAATCGTTTTAGGATGGATTGTCCGTCCAAGATTTCACCGGAAAGCATTATTGTATTACGAATGGGATCAAGAGGTAGCGAAAGATTGGTTATATCAATCTGAGCCAGAGTTACTCAAAAATAAATGGTGGAAACATTATTTTGGTATTCCGTATAGAGCAGAAAGAAAGACTGTGCAATCCGTTACGTTTATAGCAAAGAAAGGATCGAAATCGATATTTGTAGCGAAAGAGTCACAAGTAGTAGGAATGATTATTGATGGGATGTTTATAACAGAGGATGAGGTTGGAATGGAACATAAGACACTATATCCAAATGAACTTTTAGTAATTGATAGAGGATATGGTAAGGAGATTTACAAATACGAGTGTGAATAGTAGATGGGGAAAAGAGGAGAGTATTATTTTTCCCTCCTTTTTTCAAACAAGCAAGAATAGGAAGGTGGTTCACATGACGTTACAAGTTCCAACAATATTAATTGGTTTAGGTGGAATCGGTAGTACTGTGACACATCAAATATATGAAAGACTACCTGAGGAGCGCCGGAAAAAAGTAGCAATGCACGTATTTGATACAGATGTGAATACATTGAGTAAATTCGATCATATTCGAAAGTTTAAGACGCAAACGAGCTCTAGTAAAACACCTAGGGAGTATATTGCGGGAGATCCGACGATTCCAGAGTGGTTTCCGATGGATCCAACTATACTTGATAAACCATTAACAGAAGGAGCAGGACAGTTACGCGTCATTTCCCGTTTAGCGTTACGTGCTGCGATGAAAGAAGATAAATTAACGTCCTTTTGGCAAGAAATCGAGAAGATTTTTCCAGTTACAAGCGATCAAACGGAATATGGAGTACGTGTCATTATCGTAACATCACTAGCGGGCGGAACAGGTTCAGGAATGTTTCTACAAATTGCATTATATTTACGTGAAATGCTTCGAAAAAAACTGCAACATCACAACATTTTAATACGTGGTGCGTTTCTAATGCCGGATGTGTTAGTGAAGACGAGAACAGTTAGTGCGAAAGAGTTTGAAACGGTGCAAGCAAACGGCTATGCCTCGTTAAAAGAATTACATGCCATTACGCTCGGTTCTACAGGAGAACTATCCAAACGCGGCGGGGTTACGATTGAATTAGAGTATCGACCGGATCAAGTAGATGAGGATGGGAGAACAAATCACACGATTAAACAACACCATTTACCGTACAATTATTGTTTTTTATACGATTACGAAAATTTACATGGACACCATCTGCATAATTTATCAGATTATATGGAGCAAATGGCAAATACGATTTATTTACAATTATTTAGTCCGATGTCTGCAAATCATTTTGCACAGGAAGATAATCAAATTCAGCAATTAGCAGAATCAAGCGGGAAAGGGCGATATTGCGGGGCCGGAACGGCAAAGATTATTTATCCATATGAGCATGTGTTAAAATATTGTGCTTTAAAATGGGCCGTGCAAGGTTTAGATGAATCGTGGCTTCATTTAGATCAATTGTTTCAAGAGAAGAAGCATAGATATGACCAAGATGTAAAACGTGGTATGCAGCGTGAAAAGCCAGAGCGCGGGAAAAGTTATTTAGAAGATTTAGAACATCTTGCTACTCGTCCAGAGCAGGCTCATATTTTCTATAGACAAATGTACAATGAAACGCGTGAAGGAGCAGAAGGCGGCAAGGTTGGTGTTGCGAAATCTAAACTGTTTTTAGAAGCTGTAGAGAGTTATGTACAGCGTACGGTACAAAAAGACGAGGAATTAAATCGTCTGCAGCATGAGTGTAAAATTTCGGCTGCGAAGCTAAAAATGACGGAACAAATGAAAGGTGAAGTAGCAAGGGTCGATCATGCGGTTCGTTTATATGCGTATGCGATTCCGAGCCGTGTACATGAACATGTAACGACACTTTTATATGACATGATTGAATCAGACCGTTTTTCACCAAGTGGTTCTGAAGGCCAGTCATATCAATTAAATACATGGTTTTTAAAGAAAACAGATCCAGTTCATCCAGTAGCAGCTCGTTTTATGTTGTATGAAATTCGAAAGCAGTTAGTGGAAAAAATGAATCGACTACATGAAAATAATGAACAAAAGCGTAATTTAATTCAAAATTACGATAAGAAATTTAATGTGAGTAACATTGATGGAACGGTAACAGCTGTACGTCGAGTAGAAATTGCGCAACAACAAGGTTGGTTCGGAAAAATGATTAATAACCAGCAGCGTTTATTTAAAAAGGAATTTGAGGATATTGTAACGCAGTACGTACACAAATTAAACGAATACCGTAAAGAAATGCTATTAGAACTCGTTTATCAATCGTTATATCAAGCGGTTAATAAAATGATTCAATATTGGGAAAGGTTTTTTGATAATTTACATGAAACACGTGAAAATTTATTGTTCGAAATTCAAAAACGAAGCAAAGAATTTGAAGGGAAAACAAACCCAACGAATGTATACGTATTAGCGGAAGAGAAGTTACAAGAAAAGATATGGCAAGATATGCAACAACATTTAAATTTAGGTGTATTACCGAAAGATATATCAGCAGAAATTTATATGAGCTTATACGGGGAATATTGCCGGGATGCGAAAACAGAAGAAATTCAATCGAAAAAGGTAGAAGACTTTTATCGTGAGCACATACTAAGTTATTGCTATGATGAATTACAAATACGCTATCGCGATAAATTAGAGCTGAATATCGTTGAGGCATTACGAAAAGAAGCGGATTATAAGAATCGTGATCGTGATGAATATGTTCGTGAAAAAATTGAAGACTTGTTCCATTTAGCAAGTCCATTCGTGCCGAAAGTTTCTCATCATAGGGAATTACAATATTGGGGTATACACCCATCTTTAAAGAAAGAACTGCAAGAGGAATTAATGCAAGAAATGTTTAAAGAAAAAGATACAGTAAATGAAGCTTTCTCGCCATTTGAAGTCATTTGTTATCGTGCACATTACGGTTTATCACTACAAGACTTTCCTAAGCTTTCGTCTGGACATATTGCAAATGGATTTATGAATGATAAAGGTGATTATTTTCAGTCGTACTATCGCCGTGTAAACAAGTTGAATAGTAAAAAATCTAGTTTAACACCGCATTTAGATAAGTATTGGCACTTACCAGCATTCATGCCAGACTTAAATGCAACGCAAACGAAGTTAGATTATGATAAATGTAATCGAGCTCTTCTATACGCGTATATATATCGCTGGATTAGTTTAGTTGCTGTTGATGGTCAATTCGTGTATCAATATAACGGCGTTGGACGTAGTTTCTTAATTCAGTCGATGGGGAAAAATATTTCAAGCGAAAGTTATAAATTGCACAGAGCGTTACTTCATAATCCGTTCATTTATGAAAACATCTTATCCAGGTTTGAAGAAGAACAAGAAAAGGCGATGATACAAGGTGGGCATTTATATACACATCCATTTGTATTAGGTGCTCAAGATATTAGATGGCTACGTAAAGAGCATGTCCATAATATTTTAGATATGATTTTAATGTATGACCGTGAAGCGAAATATGATCCAACGTTAGAAGAAACTTCTGATGAATTATTAAGGTTATTCCTTGATGAAATTGAGTTATATTTCCAAAACTATTACGGTACAGGTGCCGATATGGTTGCCAAGAAAGAGAAAGAAATGTTTATTAAACAATTGTGGGATCGTTCGTACGCGAAAGGATACGTAGATCCAAATAGTGCGCCTTATAAAAAATGGCAAAATTTATTAAGCGTTCATGATGAAGAAGAAACGCCAAAAACGAATGTATAATGAATGAAAAGGGAATCCTTAAAAGTGGCAATACAACTTTAGAAAAGAGGGATTCCGATGCCGTTTTTAGGAAGTGTATATCAAATATTTGGATTGTATCCAGAAATTTATTATGGGATGATTTCAGATGAAATTGCGGAGCAGCAAAGATTGGAACAAGCGGAAAGTGAAGAACAAGAAACAGAAGTGTAACTGTATAAGAAGCTTCAAAATAAAAATGATAACACGCTACTTACTCTTTAAACGTATAAGAGCAAGTAGCGTGTTTTTTTGCTATTTAATAATCCCATTTTCTAAAATTTTAATCGTAGGTGTTACTTTCACGTTAGCTTTTGAAAAGACACTCGGCCAAGCGTCTTCAACTTTTTTCCATTCTTCATATTGAAACGCTCTCGCATAATCACCAAATCCGAATGGATCGAGTTGTTGTTTTTGAATTTTGTGGATTAAATTGTTCAAATCTTTGTTTAGTTGTTTTGTAATAAGAGAAGTTAATTTCTTCCTATCTTTATCTATATCCATATTGAATGTAAGTTCAGATACGGCAATTTTTAAATCCATTTTAACATTAAATTTGAAGTGGTTATCGCTATAGCCTGTACGGATATCACGATTCATGCTAAGAACGTTTATTGATACGAAATCTTCACCTTCTGTATCTTTTAGATGACTATTACTTTCAACTGAATGCGAAGGGATTTTCATTGTAAGTGAAACAGGTATATTAGCTTTTTTTTGCAACATGAGCAGAAGGGCACTTTCATAGCGATTTAAAGACATCTTATAAATTCCGCGAGAAGTTAAAAGTGCAGAGCCTGTAACGATAACATCTTTTTTTCCTTTTTTTATTTCTGAAATAGCAGGTGTTATACCTTTATTAAACGTTTGTCTATGAAATTCATGAAATGGTGTGAAAACTGTCCGATTGTATAATTTATTTGTATTAATTAAATCTGTTAAATACTCAGGAAGAGCAGGTTTATCTTTAAAGTTGTTATATATAACAGAAGAAATTGGCCCGTCTACTGCAACCATGCGCATGTTTCCGGTATTTTTAGGATCGCGGTACCAAACATCAAGGTAAGGCATAGCACCTTCTTGTTTTAAAAATTTCGTACTAAATAAAATGAGCTGTAACTTTTCTGTAGACACTAAACCGCTACTTGAACTATTAAACGTTGCTTTTGCTTCTCGGGGTGTACGTACTTTCGCTTCATGAGTTTCGTACTTTTTCTCCACATCTTCATTAAAAATAGGGTTTACGTGGTACACAATTAATTTACCTTTTGCTTTTGCGTCAAAGCCGTAAATTAATGAAATCGATTGTTTTTCTAAGTCTAGACGATCTCCACAGCCTGTTAAAAAGGTTATGAGAAAGCAAAGTATAGTGAAATGAATAAAGCGCCTCATTTAAACTCTTCTCCTTTCCCAATACTGATATAGTGTCATGTATAAGAGAAATACGACTGGAAATAGAAAAACGATAAAATAACTGGCAGCTCCCCAAAATTCTCGCAACGCACTTATTTGGTAAGAGGAAGGGATATAAAAGAATAGAACGAAAATGCATCCGAATAATAAAATCCAAACAGGTAACGAACTCCCTTTTTTGTTAAGTAATTGATTGATTCCATCTGAAGCGGTAAAAATATAAGGAATGCACGAATCGAAAATAATGAAGAGGTAAAATGACAAAAAGATAATTTCAAACCGTTCCAGAAATGAAAAGTGAAATGGTGTAATAAGAGAAAGAGTCGGCCATAAAAACTTAGTTATACCATCTGGGCTAAAATAAACGAAAGAAACGAACGTAACTTGTAGGTAGACGAATAACGTAATCATATTTGCAAGAACGATGCCTTTTTTTGCAGCTGATTTGTTAGTTAGATAGGGATAAAGGACGAATGCAAACTCGAATCCGAGAGACGCAATGATAGTTGATTTCACTGTGGTTACAACTGGTAGCCATCCTTCCTTTAGAAAGGGAAGAAGATATATCCAATGACCATCTTTAAGAGGGATAAACAATAGTAATGGTATCCAGAGGGTAAAAAGCACAGTGAAAACGGCAAAGCGACTAATAATAAGTACACCTTTACATGCAAGCATAAGCATTGGAATAGAAAGCAAAATCATAATTAAAAACATTGGAGTTCTAGGTAAAATCCAAATGTGAATGACATATAAAAGAGAAAAGATTAAGGAGACCGCAGCAAGTATAGCGTATAAAATCCAAAGAAGCATAGCGAATTTTCCTAGCCACTTCCCAAGATAACGAGTCAGCACATCAAGTAAAGTATACCCAGGATGCTTTTCCATAATTTTTACAATACATAGACTGACTAAAGTAGTGATAGCGCATCCAATAATAATAGAAATCCATCCATCTGTATTCGCCCCTTGTGCAACTTCACGAGGAAGTGTAAGGACACCGAATCCTACTTGAACACCACTAATCGTTAAAATGTATTGAAATAAACTAATCTCCCTCTTTGCACGCTTTGTCACTTCTCTTCCTCCGTTCCTTCTATATCGCGTTGTCGATTCTCTTGTTTTAAGTTAAGGGATAGTGGGCGCTTCTTCATTATTTTCCATGGTAAACGTATAAGAATATCTTTTAAATCCGAAGCAAATAACGGAGAAAAAGGACTACCATAAGGAACACCGAGAGATTCCATAGAAAGTATATGAATAATAATGATTGCCATCCCAACCATAATGCCAATGACACCAAATAAAGAGGCAATTATCATCATTGGGAAGCGAAGAAGTCGAATTCCTGCAGACATTTCTAGATTAGGGATGATGAAAGAAGCGACTGCAGTAATAGATACGACGATAACCATGACATTACTTACTATTCCTGCTTGAACTGCAGCTTGTCCGATGACAATCCCTCCTACGACGCCAATGGTTTGTCCAACGGGACCCGGAAGCCGAACTGCAGCTTCGCGGAGCATTTCAAGTACTAATTCCATCAAAAGTGCTTCTAATATAGGAGGAAAAGGAATTTTAGCTCGAGATTCTCCAATCGTTAACAATAATTTAAGTGGAATCACTTCATAATGAAAGGAAATCATAGCAATATAAAGAGCAGGAGCAAAAATTGCAATAAATAATCCAGTGAAACGAAGTAATCGTATAAAAGATGGAATCATTGGTCTGAAGCTGTAATCATCTATCGTCTGAAAAAAAGCTGAAAAAGTCATTGGTCCTATTAATACGCCTGGTGAACGATCTACAACAACAGCAATTCGCCCATCTAGAATATGATGTGCTGTTGTGTCAGGACGTTCAGTTATTGATAATTGCGGAAAGAGAGTATAGGAATTATCTTCAACAAATCCTTCTAATTCTCCGGTAGTAAGAATCGCATCCACTTTTACTGATTCGATACGGGATGCCATTTCTTTTACGACATCTTCGTCCGCAACATCTGCTAGATAAAGCAAAAAAACCTTTGAAGTAGCTCGTTCACCAACAGTGAATTCCTTCACTTTCAATTCGCGATTTGGAATATATCGACGAATAAGTGCAAGGCTGTCGCTCGCTACTTCATTAAATCCTTCGTGTGAGCTTTTTATGGAGCTCTCTGTTGTAGGCTCTTCAATGCTCCTTTTTGGTGCCGCTTGCGTATCAAGCTCTAAAGCGGATAATTGCCCGTTTATAAATAAAATACTTTTGCCGTGTAAAAGAGATTGTTCAATGTCTGTCCACTGCTCAATCTTTTTAATATTTCCGATAGAAACAGAGGCTTCCCAAAAATCGTCTTCATTCCACTCTTTAAATAAGAGAGGACGAAGGATGTTTACGTTAATAACAGTTTTGTCTACAAGTCCTTCCATATATATAAGTGCAGCTTCCTGTCCGTTTTTTAATGGAAAATTGCGTGTTATTAATTCTGGAATACCGCTAAACAGTTTGGACAAGTGCTTTAAATTAAGGGGAAGGGAAGAAGAAATAGATTTATTTAATGTGTGATCAGCTTGCTCTTGGTTAGAAAAAGATTTTTCACCACGAATCCATTTATTAAAAGACCCCATTTGTTTGCTTACTCCTTGTTATGTTTTATCCCGATTGGTGAGGGCTGATTAAAGTTTCACTTTATATGGGTTATTATGGATAGTTCCATACGGACATATGCGTAGTTTAAATTTTATATTGTATATTTTTAACTTTAACGCTATAATTATAGTGTTAAAGATGGAATCGTGATATGACCTGTTATGACTCTATCGTTTTATTTATGAATAAATGGATTGGTATTTTAGCAAGATGTGCTAATAAACTACTCCACCATGATAATAACGTGCCGAAATGTGGTGCGTATATTTTCGTGGTGGAGTTTTTTTTATTCTCAAAAAGGGGGAAAGACCATGAATAACAACATGGTTCATATTACAATTGACGGAAAAAAGTATACAGCGGAGCCCGGTTCAACGATATTGGGTGTTATAAATGAGAACGGGATTGAACATCCGCAAATTTGTTACGTGCCAGAAGTAGATCCTATTCAAACATGTGACACTTGTATTGTAGAAGTTGACGGAAAGTTAATGCGCTCTTGTTCGACAGTAGCGACAGAAGGTATGAACATTGAACGTAATTCTACTCGTGCGAAAGAAGCACAAACAGAGGCGATGGATCGGTTACTAGAAAATCATTTATTATACTGTACAGTATGTGACAACAACAATGGGAACTGTAAACTGCATAATACAGCAGAATTAATGGAAATTGAACATCAAAAATATCCTTATGAACCGAAAGTAGATGTAAGTGAAGTTGATATGACGCATCCGTTTTATCGTTATGACCCGAATCAATGTATTGCATGTGGTCAATGTGTAGAGGTGTGTCAAAACTTACAAGTAAATGAAACATTATCGATAGACTGGGAAGCGGAACGCCCACGAGTGATTTGGGATGAAGGAGTAAATATTAATGATTCTTCATGCGTTAGTTGTGGTCAATGTGTAACCATTTGTCCTTGTAACGCTTTAATGGAGAAAACGATGCTCGGTGAAGCTGGATTTATGACGGGACTAAAGCCAGATATTCTTGAACCGATGGTAGATTTAATTAAAGAAGTAGAGCCTGGATATAGCGGTATTTTTGCGGTATCAGAAGTGGAAGCGGCCATGCGTGATACTCGTACGAAGAAAACGAAAACAGTATGTACATTTTGTGGTGTAGGTTGTTCATTTGAAGTGTGGACGAAAGGGCGTAAAATTCTTAAAGTACAACCTTCTTCTGATGCGCCAGTTAACGCAATTTCTACTTGTGTAAAAGGAAAATTTGGTTGGGATTTCGTAAATTCTAAAGAACGAATTACGAAACCTTTAATTCGTAAAAATGGAACGTTTGTTGAATCAACATGGGAAGAAGCGTTGAATGTAGTTGCAAGTAAATTAGGATCGATTAAAGAAGAGTACGGTAAAGATGCTATCGGTTTTATTTCTTCATCTAAAATTACGAATGAAGATAATTATGTGATTCAAAAATTAGCTCGACAAGTATTTGAAACGAATAATATTGATAACTGCTCACGTTATTGTCAATCACCAGCGACAGACGGATTATTCCGTACAATTGGTATGGGCGGAGATGCTGGAACGATTAAAGATATTGCACAATCTGGTCTTGTTATTATTGTAGGTTGTAATCCGACAGAAGGTCATCCTGTTTTAGCTACACGTATTAAACGTGCACATAAATTACACGGACAAAAATTAATTGTGGCTGATCTTCGTAAAACAGAAATGGCAGAGCGTTCAGATGTCTTTATTAGTCCAAAACAAGGAACAGATCAAGTATGGTTAATGGCTGTTACGAAATATATGATTGATCAAGGCTGGCACGATCAACGATTTATTGATGAGAATGTAAATTTCTTTGAAGATTTCAAAGAGAGCCTTACAGCATATACACTTGAATATGCAGAAGAAATGACTGGTATTTCAAAAGAAACACTGATTCAAATGGCTGAAATGATTCGTGATGCAGATGGTACATGTATCCTTTGGGGAATGGGGGTAACGCAAAATACAGGTGGATCTGATACTTCCGCTGCGATTTCAAACTTACTACTTGCAACAGGTAATTATCGTCGTCCAGGCGCTGGTGCATATCCGCTTCGAGGTCATAATAACGTACAAGGTGCTTGTGATATGGGTACTTTACCAGGATGGCTTCCTGGATATCAACACGTTACGAACGATATGGAACGTGCGAAATTTGAAATGGCTTATGGAGTGAAAATTAATAGCGAACCAGGTCTGAATAATATTGAAATGCTTCACGCGATTGACGAAGGGAAAATGAAAGCTATGTATCTTGTCGGAGAAGACATGGCTCTTGTAGACTCTAATGCGAATCATGTACATGAAGTATTATCAAGCCTTGATTTCTTCGTTGTGCAAGATGTTTTCTTATCTAAAACGGCTCAATATGCAGATGTTGTATTACCAGCAGCGCCATCTCTTGAAAAAGAAGGTACTTTCACAAATACAGAGCGTCGTGTTCAAAGACTATATCAAGTTCTTCCTACGCTTGGAGATGCGAAGCCAGACTGGTGGATTGTGCAGGAAGTTGCGAATAAATTAGGTGCAAACTGGAGTTATAGTCATCCAAGTGAAATTTTTGCTGAAATGGCAAGTTTATCACCACTATTTTCACAAGCAAACTATGAAGTATTGGAAGGGTGGAATAGTTTCCATTGGGGAAGTTTTGATGGAACGAATACACCGCTTCTTTTCCAAGATGGATTTAACTTCCCGGATAAAAAAGCTCGTTTTGCGATTGCTGACTGGGTGCGCCCAGCTGAATTCCCAGCTGAGTTCGACCTTCATATTAACAATGGTCGTATGCTTGAGCACTTCCATGAAGGGAATATGACAAATAAATCAACAGGTATTCAAACGAAAGTGCCTGGCGTTTTCGTTGAAGTTTCTCCAGCACTTGCAAAAGAACGTGGAGTAAAAACTGGTTCATTAGTCCGTCTTGTCTCTCCGTTTGGAGCGTTAAAATTACGGGCACTTGTAACAGATCGTGTAAAAGCGAATGAGTTATATTTACCGATGAACTCTACAAATAATGAAACAGCAATTAATTTCTTAACAGGTCTTGCCGTTGATACGCGTACGAACACACCTGCTTATAAACAGACGAAAGTGCGTATGGAAGTGCTGGAAGTTGATGGCGAAAATCCGATGCCAAAAGCGAACCCGCGTAATAAAAAACGTCATCCTCAATCTGGTATTGAGGTACATCGTAAGTGGGCACGTCCAGGGTATGTGCATTTAACGGATAAGTAGGAGGAGAAAAATATGGCTGCACCTATAAAAATGATTCAAAAACAAGAATTAACTGAGGAAGAAGTAAAACAGCAAAAATTAGATGATTTAAAAGAACTTCTAACTAATAATGAAGACGCTCTAAATCAAATGTTTAATATAGTAGGGGAATTGAATGATATTGGCATGTTAGAAGCAGCTAATTCTATGCTAAAGGCGAAAGAACCAATCGCAAAAATTGTTCTTGGCCAAGTGACTCGTGAGCCTGTTACAAATTTAATTAATAATATGATGGGGGCTGCAGGTGCTTTAACAGAACTTGATCCGGAACTTACGAAAAAGCTTATAAGTAGCTTATTGGTAGGGCTAGAAGAAGGTAATGAACATTTAGAGAGTAATAAAAAGGTAGGGGTATTCGATCTTATGAAAGTATTGAAAGACCCAGACATTAACCGTGCTATCGGATTTGGGCTTCATTTCTTAAAAGGTATGGGTAAAGGGTTAAAAGACGAGTAACCTTCACGAAGTGAATCTTTTCGCCCAAATGTTTGTACGAAATAGTTTGGGCGGAAGGCTCATTTTGGTAAAATATATAATAAAGTAAAATGAGGTTTTTTGGGAGGTATAATTGTATGTCAAAAAAAGTACATGAATTTAATGATATGATTCGAAAACTTCGAAAGGAACTTTTCGGAAAAGGGCCAGAACGAATTCATACTGTTTTCGCTGAAAATATGGCGATTGCGACTCTTTACGGAAACTTAACACCTACTGAAAAATTCATTTCAAGTACGATGGACGGTGCGGAAATGGTTCATATGGCTAGAACGAAAATGATTCAAGAAGTGTATGCTGCAAATTCCCGTGAACATTTGGAGGAACTTGTTGGAGCGAAATTAGTGAATCTATTTTCAGATATGAAAGTAGAAGAAGATATTGCAGTTTCGGTATTTGTTTTTGATAAAAATATAACGTGAGAGAAGGATACTGATCGTGAAACCGATACAGGTAGAAAGAGAAATCTTTCGTTATGAACAAGGGGCGTTTAAACATATAGAGGACAGCATTGTAACAGAGTTTCCAGTCACGATTAAAATGAACGGACAGGAGTTTGTTACAATGGTTAGTACTCCAGAATATATAGAAGATATGGTAATAGGCTTCTTAGCATCTGAAGGAATCATTCGGAAGTATGAAGATATTGATGACATATGGGTACAAGAGAAAGAAGGATTTGTACATGTCACGACGGCAAAAGTAAATCCGTATTACGAACAAATGCAAAATAAACGTTATATTACTTCATGCTGTGGTATGAGTAGACAAGGATTTGTTTTTGCAAATGATGCACTAAGCGCAAAGAAAATGAATGGCGTCCATGTACAGGTTACTGCAGAAGACTGTTTTCGATTAATGAAAGAAATGCAGCAATCTGCGGAGACATTTCGTCATACAGGGGGCGTTCATAATGCATCTTTGTGCAATGTGAATGGTATTATTTTAAGTCGAATGGATATCGGAAGGCATAATGCGTTAGATAAAATTTACGGTTATTGTTTAAAAAATAATATTTCTATAAGAGATAAAATTATTGTTTTTAGCGGTCGTATTTCTTCGGAAATATTATTGAAAGTTGCAAAAATTGGTTGTGAAATTATACTGTCAAAATCAGCTCCAACTGAGTTGGCTTTACAGCTAGCTGAAGAATTAGGTATTACTACGATAGGATTTATTCGGAATGAATCCTTAAATGTATATACGCATCCGGAGCGTGTTTTAAATATAAACTAAATAAAAGCGAGGCAATAAATATGAAATCTGTCACATTAGACAAACTACAACGTCCGTTAAAGGATTTACGTATTTCAGTTACTGATCGCTGTAATTTTCGCTGTCGATATTGTATGCCAGAAGAAATATTTGGTCCTGATTACTCGTTTTTGTCTAATGATAAAATTTTATCTTTTGATGAAATTGAAAGGATAACGCGTATTTTCGTTTCTTTAGGTGTTAGAAAATTACGGATTACAGGCGGAGAACCGTTACTTCGAAGAGGTCTTCCGCAGCTTATCGAACGCCTGAATAAAATAGATGGTGTGGAGGATATCGGTTTAACAACTAATGGATCGTTACTTAAAAAGTTTGCTCCTGATTTATATAAGGCGGGTTTATCACGTGTGACAGTTAGTTTAGATTCCTTAGAAGAAGAGCGGTTTTTCTATTTGAATGGTAATAGAAGCAAAGTACAAAGGGTTCTGGAAGGAATACAAGCTGCAGCTGAAGTCGGTATGAAAATTAAAATAAACATGGTCGTTCAAAAGGGGAAAAACGAACAGGACATCTTGCAGATGGCGCAATACTTTAAGGAAAACAAGCATATTCTTCGTTTTATTGAGTATATGGACGTTGGAAATTATAACGGTTGGGAGTTAAAAGAGGTCGTCTCTAAACAAGAAATAGTAGATACGATTCATCAAGTTATGCCATTAGAACGAATAGAAGCGAATTATGTAGGAGAGGTTGCGACTCGCTATCGTTATATTGGAAGTGATGAAGAAATAGGTGTTATTTCATCAGTAACAGATTCTTTTTGCTCTTCATGTACGAGAGCTCGTATTTCTGCAGAAGGAAAATTATATACTTGTTTATTCGCTTCTAAAGGAAATGACTTGAGAGACCTGCTTCGATCTGACTGCACTGACGAGGAAATAACAGATGTCGTACGGGACATATGGAACAACCGAGAAGATCGTTATTCAGATGAACGGTTAAGTAATAGTAATAAAAAAGCTATGCCTAAAATTGAAATGTCACATATCGGTGGTTAATATAAAGTTGACATAAAAGTGAAAAATGGAAGGTGTACAAGAATTGTAGATTTTCTATTTTATAGTAAAAGTGATGATTGATCTCTCTGTAAAAGATGTGCAGAGAAATTAAGCAGCATTCAAAAACCTTTATTTTGAAGAGGTTTTTTGAAGCTGCTTTTTTATTTGGAGAAAATGGAGGAATTGGTAATGTCATTTCATAAACCGGAACAAATTGCTGAGCTTGTTATTGAGGCCGGTGTTCAAAAAGTAAGTCAGACCTTGCCAGCAATGCTTATTCTCGGTTTTTTAGGAGGAGCATTTATTTCGCTCGGTTTTTTACTTAACATTCGCGTTTTAGGTAATTTACCTGAGCGCTGGGGGAGTTTAGTAAATGTTTTAGGAGGCGCGGTTTTTCCTGTTGGACTCATGCTCGTCGTATTAGCAGGAGGAGAATTAATTACCGGAAATATGATGTCAATGTCTATGGCGCTTTATGCAAAGAAAATTACATTCGTAAGTGTGCTGAATAACTGGATTTGGATTACTTTCATGAATTTTGTAGGAGCTATTTTCGTAGCGTATTGTTTCGGGCATCTTGGCGGATTAACAGAAGGGGATTATTTAAATAAAACAGTAGCGATAGCGGAAGGCAAGTTACACGAATCATTTGGAAGAACTTTAATTTTAGCAATTGGGTGTAATTGGCTCGTTTGTTTGGCGCTTTGGCTCGCTTATGGGACGAGTGATTTTGTCGGAAAAATAATCGGAATTTGGATTCCAATAATGGCATTTGTAGTGATTGGATTTCAGCAAGTAGTAGCAAATATGTTCGTCATCTCAGCAGTCATTTTTGCAGGGCATCTGACGTGGATGGATCTTGCTAGAAATTTTGTTCCTGTCTTTATCGGAAATGTAATTGGCGGGGCTGGTTTTGTTGGATTTGCGTACTTTGCTTGTTATCAAAAACAGCATTCTAATATGAAATAGAGTTCGTGAGAGGAAGGGTATATGTAATGGCTGAGCGGTATTCACGACAACAGTTGTTCAAACCGATTGGGGGTAGAGGACAAGAAAAGATTCGAAATAAACATGTGTTAATTGTAGGGGCAGGCGCATTAGGAAGTGCAAGTGCTGAAAGTTTCGTACGTGCAGGCATTGGGAAGTTGACGATTATTGATCGTGATTATGTTGAATGGAGTAATTTACAAAGACAACAACTGTACTCTGAAGAAGATGCGAGAGAGAAATTGCCAAAAGCAATCGCTGCTAAAAATCGGCTAGAAAAACTTAATTCGGAAGTACAAATAGATGCTTTCGTAATGGATGCATGTGCAGAAAACTTGGAAGGACTATTAGAAAATGTTGATGTAATAATTGATGCAACAGATAATTTCGATATCCGATTTATAATAAATGATTTATCACAAAAATATAATATCCCGTGGGTATATGGTTCTTGCGTTGGCTCGTACGGTATGAGTTGTACAATTATTCCGCAAGAGACACCTTGTTTACATTGTGTGCTGAAGAACGTTCCAGTTACAGGTGTGACGTGTGATACAGCTGGAATTATTAGCCCGACTGTACAAATCGTCGCAGCATATCAAGTGGCGGAAGCACTCAAAATTTTAGTAGAAGATTTTGCAGCAATTAGAAAAACATTTTTCATATTTGATATATGGAGTAATCAAAACCATTTTATAAAACTAGGGAAAATCAAGACAGACAATTGCCCTTCGTGCGGTTTGAATCGCATTTATCCTTATTTATTATACGAAAATCAAACGAAGGTAGCTGCTTTATGCGGAAGAAATACAGTTCAAATTAGACCAGTAGACAATAGAAAATACAATTTTGATGATATAGAAAAAGTATTAAAAAAAGTGGGGGAAGTAAATCGGAATCCGTATTTACTATCTTGCCAATTAGATGAGTACCGCATCGTTGTTTTTCGGGATGGTCGTGTTTTTATTCATGGCACAAATGATATTTCGAAAGCGAAACAACTATATTATCGCGTATTCGGCTAATAGAAAGGGTTGTCAACAATGGAAAGAAGAGTACCAATCACAGTTGAAGAGGCTGTTCGTAAAGTGATGGGATTTGCTCATAACGGCTTAAAGGAGCTACTACCTATTGAATTAGCTTACGGACGTATATTAGCAGAGGATTTAGTAGCTGACCATGATGTGCCGTCATTTAATCGTTCACCGTATGACGGGTTTGCTATTAGAGCAGAAGATACGAATTTAGCAAGTTATGAAACGCCAATTGTATTTGAAGTAGTGGGTGAAATTGGTGCAGGATCGCTATTCGATGAGAAAGTAGGTCCGTTTCAAGCAGTTCGAATTATGACGGGAGCACAGATTCCGAGTGGATGTGATGCAGTTGTTATGCTAGAGCTGACCCGTCAATATGAGGAGGCTGGCAGTAAGTATATGGAATTGAAACGGTCATTCAAAACGGGCGATAATATTTCTTTTCAAGGTGAAGATGCTCGTAAAGGAACGGTTCTTGCAAAGAAAGGAACATACATTCATCCAGGTATTTCAGCTCTTCTTGCTACGTTCGGGTATAGCGAGGTGCCAGTTGCGAGAAAGCCTGTAGTTGGACTATTAGCGACTGGCAGTGAATTACTGGATGTAAACGATTCATTACAGCCAGGGAAAATCCGAAATAGTAATACGTATATGATATTGTCTCAAATCCGAAGAGCAGGCGGAAGAGTAAAATATTTTGGGAAGTTTAGCGATGATTTTTATACGTGTTTTACGGCTGTAAAAGAAGCAATAAGCCAAGTAGATATGCTCATTACAACAGGTGGTGTATCAGTAGGGGATTACGATTATTTGCCAGCTATATATGAAAAATTAGGTGCATCAGTTCTTTTCAATAAAGTTGCAATGAGGCCAGGAAGTGTTACGACTGTAGCGCAATTAAATGGCAAGTTATTATTCGGTTTATCAGGAAATCCATCTGCTTGTTACGTAGGATTTGAATTGTTTGTAAGACCTTGTATTCGAACGTATATGTTTAGTGAAAAAGCACATGTGAAAAGAGAAAAAGCGTTATTAGGAGAAGACTTTTTAAAGCCAAATCCATTTACAAGATTTGTACGAGGAAAACTAACATATAACGAAGGGCAGTTAATCGCTTATCCGTCAGGGTTTGATAAATCTAGCTCAGTTTCTTCTCTAGCAGAGACAAATATATTTATTGTACTTCCAAGTGGTACGAGAGGGTATAAAAAAGATATGTTCGTAGATGTTCTCTTGTTGGAAGATAACGAAGGTAGTGAATGGCCTTGGACATTTTATAAAGTGAGAGGTGATTCTAATGGGACAAGTGCTATTTGAAATTGTAGATATACCGATTGTAGTTGAAGAAGTAACAAATAAGGTTGCAAGAAGAGACGCAGGTGCGATTACAACTTTTATTGGTACAGTGAGAGAATTAACAAAAGGAAAACGAACGCTACATTTAGAGTATGAAGCATATGAAACGATGGCAGTAAAACAACTTATGAGAATTGGTGAAGAAATTAGTGAAAGATGGCCGGACGCAAAAATAGCAATTACGCACCGAGTAGGACGGCTAGAAATAATGGATATTGCGGTAGTCATCGCAGTTTCATCACCGCATCGCAAAGTAGCTTATGAAGCGAATGAATACGCAATTGAACGTATAAAGGGAATCGTCCCAATATGGAAAAAAGAATTTTGGGAAGATGGGACGATGTGGATTGGCGATCAACTTGAAAATACACCATATCCAGCAGGAAAACCGAAGAAGGAAGAATGAGAAAATGATTACAATTTTACTGTTTGCAAATTTGCGTGAGGAAGTCGGGTTAGATCGATTCGTAATTTCCGAAAAACAAGAAATGACTGTGCAGCAATTAAAAGAATGGCTCAAAGCAAACTATAGTTTACAATCGCTTGATAGAGTGATGGTGGCTGTTAATGAAGAGTTTGTAACGAATGAAGAGATGATACGAGCTGGAGATATTGTCGCATTCATCCCGCCTGTTAGTGGTGGATAATAAGCGTTTCTTGAAACGATAAGAAGATGCTATATATAAATTCGAATACGAGAAGGGATGAGTTCTATGCTTACTCAAGAACAAATAATGAATGCGTTAAAACATGTAGAGGATCCAGAATTACACAAAAGTATTGTGGAGTTAAACATGGTTAGAAATATACAAATGAATGGAACAGAGGTTAAACTTGAAGTAGTGCTAACGATTCAAGGATGTCCGTTAAAATCAAAAATTCAACAAGATATTGAAGAATCGCTTCACGCAATTGGTGCCTCTAAAGTGGCTGTAACATTTAGTTCTATGACAAAAGAAGAACGTGCAGTCTTAACAGAGAAGTTAAAGAAAAATACTAGAACAGAAACTGGTATGCCAAGCATGCTTCGTCCTGATTCAGGAGTACAATTTCTTACTGTAACGAGCGGAAAAGGTGGGGTCGGAAAATCAACTGTAACAATTAATCTTGCAACAGCTTTAGCTCGTATGGGCAAAAAAGTGGGGATATTAGATGCAGATATATATGGTTTTAGCATTCCAGCTATGATGGAAACGAATCAAAAACCAACGATGATTGATCAAACAGCAATTCCAGTTATTAGTCACGGTGTTAAAATTATGTCTATGGGATTTTTTACAGAAGGAAATAATCCGGTTATGTGGCGCGGACCGATGTTAAATAAATGGATTCAAAATTTCCTTGCGAATACGCACTGGGGAGAATTAGATTATTTACTTCTTGATTTACCACCTGGTACAGGAGATGTTGCTATTGATGTTGCAGCAATGATTCCGCAGGCGAAAGAAATTATCGTTACAACACCACATAATGTAGCTTCATTCGTAGCATCTAGAGTAGGCGTAATGGCAAAACATACGAAACATGAGATTTTAGGTATTGTGGAAAATATGGCTTATTATGAAGAACAAGATGGATCGAAAAATTATCTGTTTGGAAAAGGCGGCGGCGAAATGTTAGCAGAACAATTGCAAACAGAAGTAATCACACAAGTACCTTTTGCAAAACGTGAAGAAAATAGCGGTTCATCTGTATATGATGAAGATTCTCTTGTTGGAGAAGTGTTTACATCGTTAGCAGAAGATATTATTTATAAAGGATAGAGGAGGGATTTTTATGGTGTGTAATATCGATCATTCTATTGAAGATGTAATGAATAAACTTGAAAGTCAAAAGAGTTTTTTATCTGAAGAGATTTTTAAAGGATTAAAAAATTTTTTGCAAGGTAATCACTCACAAGAAATATTAAATGATGTCTTTCATCTTCTAAAAAAGTATGACTTAGTTAGTGAAGAAGAAAGAGAGACGAGAAATACTCAATTATTGCTGATTATAAAATAAATAAGCTTTGGCTTTTGTTTTGTAACAGGAGGGGTAAATGTAATGAATATGAAGAAGATGATTGAAACGATAGAAGCAACAAAAATGACTGATGAAGAATTATCGATTGCTCATTTACATCAAAAGCTCGTGAAGCTATATAGTCAAAAAAATGTTGCTCATTATACGGAGTTATTAAAATATATTTTATCCTTATCCGTGCAGCTTGATTTACATTTCGTATTGAAATATTTTGGTGTGCGACCGGTTGTTGCTATAGACGAGCGTATGCAATTTCAAGAGATATTTAAATGTTTAGCTAATAAGGATGATAATGGGGAATGGTTTTTACATTTCGTTTCTTTATATGTAGGGCTAATTGTAGTTCTTCACTTTGATGAAAAAGTGATTGAGAGAAGTTTTTTTGATGCTATGGTAGTGGGTGAAGGGAATGAAATATAAGGATCTTGCCCATAACACCTTTCTATTTAATAGCTATAATTAGTCTTTTGATTGGCTATGTAAATATGGAGGTAACGAATTAATAAAAAGTGTTCTTCAGTTGTTTCCATCGTTTTTTCATGTTACCATTAAGCGAATTTTTCATAGGGAGAGAAAGCGATGAAATGGATTTATTTTATTATGATTAACGTTATAGCTTTTAGCCTTATGGGGCTTGATAAACGAAAAGCGCAGAAGAAACAGTGGAGAACGCCAGAAAGTACGTTGTTTTTATCAGCAGCAGCTGGGGGAGCAGTTGGAGCTTGGATCGGTATGTATATGTTTCATCATAAAACTCATAAAAAGAAATTTGTTTTCGGCATACCGTTACTTGTTGTAATAACGGTATGTTTATTATTCGTTGTATGAGAAATGTCGAAAGAAATGCAGATTGATTATTGGTAAAGTGAGCACGTGGGAACGTATAATGGAGAAAAAATGAGAAGAGGAGAAAAAGGAAGATGGGGAGTCAATCAGCAGAGCAAAAAAAAGGGATTATATATGCGGCTGGTGCGTATACGATGTGGGGAATACTACCAATCTATTGGAAATGGGTTGAGGAAGTCCCAGCAGATGAAATATTAGCACACCGCATCGTTTGGGCGTTCGTGTTTATGTTAATCGTATTAGGTGTTACGAAGAGATTTCGTCAGTTTATTGGAGAGTTCGTGAATCTTTTTAAACGACCTAAATTATTAATGTCATTAACAATAGCTTCAGTCTTGATTAGCGGAAACTGGTTTGTCTACATATGGGCCGTTAATCATAATCATGTCATTGAAGCAAGTCTTGGCTATTATATTAATCCGCTTATTAGTATTTTACTTGGTACAGTCGTTTTAAAGGAAAAGTTAAACTTTTGGCAATACGTTGCAGTTGGCTTAGCTGGAGTAGGGGTTATCATTTTAACAGTACGTTTCGGGGCTATTCCGTGGGTTTCTTTATCACTTGCCCTTTCATTTGGATTATATGGATTAACAAAAAAAATGTTAAACTATGATGCGACAATTGGACTTACGATGGAAACGATGTTAGTAACGCCGTTTGCGATTATTTATTTAGTAATGACAGGAGTACATGGTTTCGGCTCATTTGGCTCGATCTCAATGTCATCGACATTACTATTAATAGGAGCGGGCATTGTTACAGCATTGCCACTTTTTTATTTTGCAAAAGGAGCCCAACTTATTCCGCTTTATATGGTAGGGTTTTTACAATATATTGCACCAACAATTAGTTTGATTTTAGGTGTATTCGTATTTGGTGAACATTTCACATCTACTCATATGATTGCATTTTTCTGTATATGGGTTGCATTAGTTGTATTCTCGGTAGCGAAAACAAAGTTCTTAGTGCAGAAACAACCGAAATTTATAAAAAATAAATCAGCAAAAGTATCGTAATGCGTAGTATTTTCTACGCATTTTTCTTTATACTGATACTATAGGATTTCCATTATAGCTAGTAGGGAGCTGAGAACGTGGAAACGATTTTACATAACGATCCGCTTATGGCCGCTGTAATTTCATGGTTTTTAGCACAATTAACGAAAGTAGTCTTTAAATTATTTAAAACGGGTGAATTTGATTTTGCAAAGTTTTTCGCTTCAGGTGGGATGCCAAGTTCTCATGCTTCAACTGTTACAGCATTGGCGACAGGTGTTGGCGTTGTGGAAGGTGTGGAAAGTACTTTATTTGCAATTGCTGCTATTTTTGCCATTATAGTTATGTATGACGCTTCAGGAGTAAGGCTTGCAGTAAGTAAACAGGCGAAAATATTGAATGAGTTTTTTCACGGTAGACAAACAGAATATAAGAAGTTAAATGAACTTGTCGGGCATACGCCGTATGAAGTAGTAGTTGGTGCTTTATTAGGGATTATTGTCGGAGTAGGATATTGTTTATAAGCAGAGCATCTTATATGTTCTGCTTTTCTTTGTATTCATACATATTCAGCTACTTTCTTGAATATCGTTATACGGATTTCGAAAGGGTGGGTGAGTAACTTGTTATTATATGAAAAAGTGCATGAAGAAATAGCGAGAAGAGCAACTGCACTTCAAACGATGCAACGGCAAGATGGTACGTGGCGATTTTGTTTTGAAGGAGCTCCATTAACAGATTGCCATATGATTTTTTTATTAAAATTATTAGGTAGAGATAAAGAGATAGAACCGTTTGTAAAAAGGTTAGCATCACTTCAAACAAATGAAGGAACGTGGAAATTGTATGAAGATGAAGTGGGAGGTAATTTATCAGCTACCATTCAATCTTATGCCGCCTTACTTGCTTCGCAAAAATATACAAAAGAAGATGCGAATATGAAGCGAGCGGAAAATTTCATTAAGGAACGCGGAGGCGTGGCGCGTGCTCATTTTATGACAAAGTTTTTATTAGCAATTCATGGAGAATATGAATATCCTTCACTCTTTCATGTACCAACACCAATCATGTTTCTACAGAATGATTCCCCCCTCAGTATATTTGAATTGAGTAGCTCAGCACGTATCCATTTAATTCCGATGATGGTGTGTTTAAATAAAAGATTTCGAGTAGGGAAAAAGTTATTGCCAAATTTAAATCACATTGCGGGCGGGGGCGGAGAATGGTTTCGGGAGGATCGGTCTCCTTTGTTTCAAACGTTATTAAGTGATGTAAAACAAATTATCTCGTATCCACTTTCGTTACATCATAAAGGATATGAGGAAGTCGAACGTTTCATGAAAGAGCGTATTGATGAAAATGGAACGTTATATAGTTACGCAACTGCCTCGTTTTATATGATTTATGCTTTACTTGCGTTAGGGCATTCTCTTCAATCATCAATGATTCAAAAGGCTATAGCTGGTATAACATCTTATATATGGAAGATGGAAAGAGGGAGTCACTTGCAAAACTCTCCTTCAACTGTATGGGATACGGCTTTACTCAGCTATGCGTTACAAGAGGCACAAGTTCCGAAAGATCACAAGATGATTCAACAGACAATAACATATTTATTAAAAAAACAGCATACAAAAAAAGCTGATTGGAGCGTACATGCTCCCGCACTTACTCCTGGCGGTTGGGGTTTTTCGGATGTAAATACGACAGTTCCAGATGTTGATGATACAACTGCTGTACTAAGAGTGTTGGCAAGAAGTAGAGAGAATGAAAAGGTAAATAATGCTTGGCAGAAAGGGATTGATTGGGTTAAAGGATTACAAAATAATGATGGGGGCTGGGGAGCGTTTGAAAAAGGTGTGACGAGCAAATTATTAGCAAATTTACCAATCGAAAATGCAAGTGATATGATTACAGATCCTTCCACACCAGATATTACAGGAAGAGTGTTAGAGCTTTTCGGGACATATACGCAAAATGAATTACCTGAGAAACAAAAACAAAGTGCGATAAATTGGTTAATGAATGCACAAGAGGAAAATGGATCATGGTATGGGAAATGGGGGATTTGTTATATATATGGTACGTGGGCTGTTATGACAGGTTTACGGTCACTCGGAATTCCATCTAACAATCCATCATTGAAACGAGCAGCTTTATGGCTTGAACATATACAGCATGAAGATGGTGGATGGGGAGAATCATGCCAAAGTAGTATGGAGAAAAGATTCATTACTTTACCATTTAGTACACCATCTCAAACAGCATGGGCGTTAGATGCTCTCATTTCTTACTATGATACAGAAACGCCAGCTATTCGAAAAGGCATTTCATATTTGCTTGCGAATCCTTATGTGAATGAAAAATATCCTACTGGAACAGGTTTACCTGGTGGGTTTTATATTCGTTATCATAGCTATGCCCAAATTTATCCGCTACTTACTTTGGCACATTATACAAAAAAATATAGAAAATAAACCGAGAGATATCTCTCGGTTTATTTTGTTGGGTAGTAGGTCCCTGTTGAAAAGAATAAGGTTGTGCTTTCCTTATTTTTCAGTTGACTGGCGTTTTTGACGTGCATCAGCGGCATTTGCACGTGCGTTTGCTTCTAAGTCATTGTGGTCAGCAAGTTCACGAGAGAACTCTACATCAATGCCATCAGTAGCTTTGTTTTGTTTGAAATTTTTTTTGTTCATTCGACACAATCTCCTTGCACTTTATCCCGCTTTAATGGGCAGTAAGACCCCCACCTTAAAATTTAGTGAAAGCAAAGAAGTGAGGTGGGGAATCAACTGCCCATAAAAGTCCGATTGGTGAGGGCTGATAATCAGTGGGGATGAAGAAAATCCCACTGATTAAAGTTGCACTTTATGCGACGTTGCAAAGTTAGTTTGACACAAATAGACTTTTTTATACAAAGAGGAATTGGAAAGTAAAAAGCCGAAATATACAGTATAAGTAATAGAAATGGGGGATAGGTATGGAGTTTTTAAACGGGAAAACAGCTGTTGTAACAGGAGCTGCACAGGGAATTGGAAAAGAGATTGCAAGGGTGTATGCAAAACTAGGGGCGAAAGTATTAATTAGCGATGTAAATGAAGAGAAATTACAAAAAACGACACGTGAGTTCTTGGATGAAGGATATGAAGTGAGCTTATATCGATGTGATGTGAGTAATCAAAATGAAGCAAAGTCGTTAATTGAATATGCGGTTCAAAAATTCGGAACATTACATATTTTGGTGAATAACGCTGGGATTACAAGGGATGCAATGTTACATAAAATGGAGAAGTCTGCTTGGGAACAAGTATTACAAGTGAACTTAACTGGAGTTTTTTATTGTATGCAACCAGCGCTGCTTTACATGAGACAACAAGGGTATGGACGTATTATTAATATATCTTCAATTAGTAGAGAAGGAAACATAGGTCAAGCAAACTATGCAGCTACGAAGGCAGGCGTTGTAGGTTTAACGAAAACGGCAGCGAAAGAAGTTGGAAATTTCGGTATTACGTGTAATGCGATTTGCCCAGGATTTATGGATACAGATATGACAAAAACGATACCAGATAAAGTGAAAGAAAAGATGGTCGGCGCGATTCCGGTTGGTAGAATTGGAACGCCAGAAGATATTGCGAACGCAGCTGCCTTCTTAGCATCAGAATACGCATCCTATATTACAGGAGAAGTATTAAATGTGAGCGGGGGACTGCAAGTTTAAAGACATACATAATGAAAAGAACCTGACCGGATAGGTCAGGTTCTTTCTCTTTAATTTAAGTTAAGCCAAACGCTCTTCACTTCTGTATAGTTATTTAATGCATAAGATCCCATTTCACGGCCAAGACCGGATTGTTTAAATCCTCCAAATGGAGATGCTGCATCAAAGACGTTATAACAGTTTACCCATACTGTACCAGCACGTACTTTACTTGCAACGTAGTGTGCTGTTTTAACATTTTCTGTCCACACACCAGCTGCTAAGCCGAATTGTGATTTATTTGCACGTTCAATTACTTCATCAATATCGTTAAACGGTATAGCAGAAATAACTGGACCGAAAATTTCTTCTTTTGCAATCGTCATTTCATCATTTACGTCAGCGAATACTGTAGGAGAAACGAAGTAGCCTTGATCAAATGGATTACTTCCTCCGCAAAGTACTTCAGCACCTTCTTCAATCCCTTTTTCGATGTAGCCCATTACACGTTTTTGTTGTTCTTCGGAAACGAGAGGACCGATTGTAGTTTCTGGACTTAAGCCAGCACCTTGATTTAATTTTTTAGAGTAAAGGACAAGGTCAGCCATGACATTATCATACATTTTCTTCGGAACAAATAAACGTGATCCAGCAGAGCATACTTGTCCTTGGTTAAACATAACACCAGAAAGTGCACCAGGAATCGCGCGAGATAAATCAGCATCTGGCAAGATGATATTTGGTGATTTACCGCCTAACTCAAGTGTAACACGCTTTAATGTTTCAGATGCTTGGCGCATAATTTGCTTACCGACTGGAGTAGAACCAGTAAATGCAATTTTATCAACGAGTGGATGATTAACAAGAGCTTGTCCAGCTGATTCACCGAATCCAGGAACGATATTAATAACACCTTTCGGGAATCCAGCTTCTTCAATTAATTCAGCTAAGTATAAGGCAGATAGTGGAGTTTGTTCTGCAGGTTTTAAAACGATTGTACATCCTGTAGCAAGCGCTGCTCCCATTTTCCACATTGCCATAAGAAGTGGGAAGTTCCAAGGGATAATTTGACCAACGACACCAACAGCTTCATGACGTGTATAGTTAAAGTAATCACCGGAAACAGGGATTGTTTGACCAACGATTTTCGTCGCCCAGCCAGCATAATAGCGCATATGCTCAATTGCAAGTGGTATGTCTGCTGCCATTGTTTCACGGATTGGCTTTCCGTTATCTAACGTTTCAAGCTGTGCAAGCTCTTCTTTATGTTCTTCCATTAAATCAGCTAACTTGTACATAAGCCGGCTTCGCTCAGCAGTGCTCATGCGAGACCAAGGACCTTCGTCAAAAGCTATGCGAGCTGCAACGACAGCTTTATGAATATCTTCGCGACCAGCTTCAGAAACGACGGCAAGTGTTTCGCCAGTTGCTGGGTTAGGTGTGTTAAACGTTTTACCGGAAGCGCTTTCAATGAAAGATCCATTCACATATAACTTTTTTGTACCTTGAAGAAACTTTTCTACCTTTTCATGAAGATTTACAGCTAGTTGACTCATTGTATAACCCCCTTGAAAATATAATGTAAACGCAGTACGAGACGGCGTTTATTCCGAAATCAAGGATGTGGAAACTAGATGGAAAGCCTCTAATTAAAATCATAATTAACAAATACTGAAAATTCAAATTTCATTTGTGTTACAATTGTAAAAAATATGTAATGTAAGAAAGTCTTCTATATGATTATAAAAAATCCTGCTTGTTTTTGCTTTCTAGTAGGAAAAACTAGAAGAACAATGGTACAATAATACATCGTGAGAGGAGGGAGAAAAATGAAGAATTATCATGATGATCCACGCTTTCGAATCGCCCATAGAGAAGCGTTAATTGGTCTTGGACTTGCTATTATTAATTTTATAATATGGTACGGATTTGCTTATGGGCTTGGTAGTAAAAATCCAAGTGAATATACATATGTATTTGGTTTTCCAGCATGGTTTTTTTATAGCTGTATCGTTGGATTTATCGTTATGGTTATTTTACTTAGTTTAGTTGTTCGTTTTGTATTTCAAGATATTTCACTCGATGAGGAAGAAAAAAGTGAGGAATAATAGATGAATTGGTATGTAATCATTCCAATGATAATTTCGTTTATCGTTGTATTTTTAATTGGTGTATATGCTTCAAGACGTGTACAAGCGACTGCCCATAATAAATTTTTGCAAGAATATTTTTTAGGTGGGCGTGAGCTCGGTGGTTTATTATTAGCAATGACAATGATTGCTACGTACGGTAGTGCTAGTAGCTTCATTGGTGGCCCTGGTATAGCATACAATATGGGGCTCGGATGGGTATTGTTATCTGCGATTCAAGTTGTAACAGGTTATATCGTTTTAACAGTTATCGGTAAAAAGTTTGCCATTATTGCTAGGAAGATGGAAGCCATTACTCTTATCGATTATTTAAAGGGAAGATATAATAATAAAGCAGTTGTCATACTTTCTGCGTTATGTATTATTATCTTTTTATTTTCAGCAACAGTAGCTCAGTGGGTCGGCGGTGGCCGATTAATCGAGTCGCTAACGGGTCTTTCTTATACAACAGCACTATTTTTATTTACTTTTTCTGTACTTGTGTACGTATTAATTGGTGGATTTCGTGCAGTTGCTTTATCAGATACGTTATTAGGTATCATTATGTTAGTTGGAACGACAATCATCTTAATTGCTACTGTCGTTGCCGGTGGTGGAATTGAAAAGATTATGCAGGAACTTGTTCAAATCAATCCGAATTTAATTACACCATTCGGAGCAGATGGTAGTTTAACGAAATCATATGTGACATCATTTTGGATTTTAATTGGAATTGGCGTTGTCGGTTTACCGCAAATTAGTGTACGTGCCATGTCTTATAAAAATTCAAAAGCGATGCATCAAGCGTTAATAATTGGGACGATTGTTGTCGGTACAATTATGATTGGTATGCATTTAACGGGTGTGTTCGCACGAGTCGTACTTCCAGGTATAACGGTACCAGATAAAGTAATGCCGCTACTCGCGATGGAAGTGTTGCCACCTTGGTTAGCTGGGGTTTTCTTAGCTGCACCAATGGCAGCGATTATGTCTACAGTAAACTCGTTATTGCTACTTGTAAGTTCATCAATCATTAAAGATATATACGTAAATTACATAAATAAAGATGCGGCAGATAGTACGATTAGAAAAGGGAGTTTATGGATTACTGCTATCGTAGGACTGCTCGTTTATGCAGCAGCAATTAAACCACCTGATTTTTTAATATGGTTAAATTTATTTTCTTTCGGTGGATTAGAAGCAGCATTCATTTGGCCAATCGTATTAGGATTATATTGGAGGAAAGGAAATGCAACAGGAGCGCTTGCATCTATTTTAGTTGGGGTAAGCTCATATATGTGTATCCATCTTTTCTATCCAAATCCGTTCGGTATACATACAGTTGTCTTCCCAATTTGTTTTGCGTTTATCGCTTATATCGTTGGAAGTATGAGTGCTGTAAAGAAAACAGTATAGGTTAGTGGGAGAACGTAGTCCTTAGAGGACTGCGTTTTTTCGTATAAATTTGTTCTTTTTATTCTGTAATCCTGTGAATATTCATAAATTAATAACAATTGAGGGGATGGAGTTGAGGGTGATGAAAAAAGTATTGTTTTTAGGAGACCCGGGAATTGATGACTCTTTGGCAATTATGTATGGATTGTTACATCCTGATATTGATATTGTTGGTGTAGTAACTGGATATGGAAATGTAACGCAAGAAAAGGCGACAAGTAATGCGGCATATTTATTGCAACTGGCAGGGCGGGAAGACATACCTGTTATTAATGGTGCAAAAATCCCTTTATCTGGAGATATTACAACATACTATCCAGAAATTCATGGGGCGGAAGGTTTAGGACCAATTCGACCGCCAAAAAATCTTTCTCCAAATATAAAGCCTTTTTGTGAGTTTTTTGACATACTTGAAAAATATAAAGGAGAATTAATTATAGTTGATGCTGGTAGGTCAACGACACTTGCGACAGCATTTATTTTAGAAAAACCATTGATGAAGTATGTGAAGGAATATTATATAATGGGCGGTGCTTTTTTAATGCCTGGCAATGTGACACCAGTCGCAGAAGCGAATTTTCATGGTGATCCTATTGCGTCACAATTAGTAATGCAAAATGCCAAGAATGTGACATTGGTGCCGCTTAATGTTACATCTGAAGCTATAATTACGCCAGAGATGGTAAAGTACATTACGAAACATTCTAAAACGAGTTTTAATAAATTAATTGAACCGATTTTTACGTATTATTATAAAGCTTATAGAAAATTAAATCCGAAAATAACAGGGAGTCCAGTACATGACGTCGTTACAATGATGGTTGCGGCAAATCCCTCTATTTTGGACTATGTATACCGCCGTGTCGATGTAGATACAGTAGGGATTGCAAAAGGAGAGAGTATTGCTGATTTTCGTCCTCAACCTGATGCAAAAGCTTTAAAGAATTGGGTTCGAATTGGTTGGTCGTTACACTATAAAAAATTCCTCGAAGATTTCGTTAAAATTATGACGTAGACATAATGGGAGAATACAAGTTAAAATAATGGAGATGATTACTAAAATAATCATCTCCATTATTTTGTTTGTAAGAGATAGATAGAGAAGAGCTACACAATAGGAGAGGAATTTTACTTGAAAAAAACTATAGTATGCGCAGTGATTGTGGGTATTTTCGTTTTGCTAATATCGGGTAATTTTTTAGTGAAAAAAGTTTGGAGTTCGAATAATGATGATGCGCAGTATATCGCATCTTTTATTGAAGAACATAAAGATGAAAAAAATAGCGCGCTTCTAGTAAAAAGAAATGATAAAGTCGTTTATTCTGTAAATCCGAATGTTGTATTGCCAGTTGCTAGTACAATGAAATTAATTGTGGCGCTTGAATTTACGAAACAAGTTACGGAAGGGAAAATTGATTCGTCTAGTTTTGTTTCCATAAATGATGTGAATCGTTATTATGTACCGAATACAGATGGTGGTGCGCAAGATAGATGGCAAAGGTATTTGGAGAAGACAGGTAAGATAACTGAAGGAGCGATTTCTTTAGAAGAAGTGGCAAAAGGAATGGTTAAGTTTAGTTCGAATGCGAATGCTGAATATTTAATGGAAGTGTTAGGATTAGATAATATTAATCGGAATTTACAAAGTTTATCGCTTCCAGCACATCAGCCGCTATTTCCAATCGTTTCATCTTTATACATTCCAGGATATTTGCATAAAGAACTACACGTTCCGAAATATAAAATAGAGAAAAAGTTAAAAGAAATGTCTCAAGAGCAATATCGTCAATATGCGATGATTATTCATGAGCGCTTAAAAAAGAAGGGACCATTATTACAGAAGGAAATTCCTCTTTATTTAGAGGAACGTTACGATAAAATTTGGTCAGATCGATTGCCAGCTGCTTCTGCAAACGATTATATGGTACTGCTTCAAAAGGCAAATCATAAGGGTGGACTGACAGAAGCAGAAGAAAAAGTATGGGCTAACATCGTTGAAACAGATATGAGCGCTAAGAAATACCGTAAAACATTTAGACATGCAGGGCAAAAAAACGGCTATACGCCATGGACAGTTACAAAAGCAGTTTATGCGATGGATAAACGGGGGAACTGTACAGAAATAGTGTTTTTAGCAAATAATTTAAATGAGGACGACAGTGCAGAAATACGGAAACATTTAGCAAACTTGCATTTCCAAGTGTTGCAAAGTGATAAGTATGATGCGACTTTTATTAAATAAACTCGGTGCAGAGAGCACCGAGTTTATTTTTGTGTACAAGCACTTTTTTGCTATCTCTGGGTATGATGGGTAGTAATACTTAGGTGAAAGGGGAAAAGGTGATGAAACAAAGTAAAGAAGAGTTTATAAAGAGTGAAGGCGCTGATTTCCCTGGGAAAACATATGTGGATTGTGTATTACAACATGTATTTAATTTTCAACGAAATTACTTATTGAAAGATATGTTTCAAGTGCATAAAGCGCATATTACGATGCTGATGGAAGAAAATTTAATGAAAAAGGAAGAAGCTAAAGTTATATTACACGCGTTAAAAAAGGTAGAGGGAATGCCAGAAGAGCAATTGCTCTATACAGAGCAGCATGAAGATCTCTTTTTTTTAGTAGAACATTTAATTTCTCAAGAAGCAAAAAGCAATTTTGTAAGTAATATGCATATTGGTAGAAGTAGAAATGATATGGGTGTCACGATGTATCGCATGAGTTTAAGACGGTATGTATTACGATTAATGGAACATCATTTGTTATTGCAAGAGAGTATATTGCAACTTGCTGCTGATCATAAGGAAACGATTATGCCAGCTTATACCCATACACAACCAGCGCAGCCAACGACATTTGGTCATTATACGTTAGCGATTTATGATACGATGCAGAGAGATTTAGAACGCATGAAAAAAACGTACAAACTTTTAAATCAGTCCCCAATGGGAGCCGCTGCGCTAGCTACAACAAGTTTCCCAATTAAACGAGAGCGAGTTGCCGAGTTACTTGGGTTTACAAATGTAATTGAGAACTCATATGATGCTGTTGCTGGAGCGGATTATTTATTAGAAGTTAGCTCTTTACTTATGGTAATGATGACGAATACGAGCAGATGGATTCATGACTTCTTACTATTAGCGACGAAAGAATATGATGGTATTACTGTGGCGAAGCCATATGTGCAAATTAGTAGTATTATGCCGCAAAAGCGAAATCCAGTTTCCATTGAACACGCCCGTGCAATTACGAGTAGTGCTTTAGGAGAAGCATTTACAGTATTTCAAATGATTCATAATACACCATTTGGTGATATTGTTGATACAGAGGATGACTTGCAGCCATACTTATATAAAGGGATTGAAAAGACTATTCGTGTTTTTTCTATTATGAATGCAGTTATTCGAACGATGAAGGTTGAGGAAGAAACGTTGAAAAATCGTTCCTATAAACATGCAATTACGATAACTGATTTCGCAGATGCTTTAACAAAAAACTATGACATTCCATTTCGGCATGCGCATCATGCAGCGAGTGCTATTGCAAATATGTTATTGGAGCAGAAAAAGGAGCTTCATGAATTACATTTGAAAGATGTGAATATGTACTTACAAGAAAAATTTAATATAACTTTATTAGAAAAAGAGTGGAAAGAAATTATATCGCCAGAAGCTTTTATACAAAAAAGAAATGTATACGGTGGGCCGAGTAAAAAAGAAATGGAGCGCATGATTAACAATCGAAAAGAGTTATTTCGACAAGAAGAAGAGGTATTTGAAAAGGAAAAACAGAGAATTTTACAAGCTGAAAATAATTTGAATACGTTAGCTTCGAATATTATTGAATCGTAAAAGAGGGATTTAGTGAATTAATCGCCAATACCTTAATAAAACTATAAATAGAGAGAAGAGATTGTCGATGATTCAATTGCATGTATATGAAGAGATTGTTAATTTTAAAGAAGAGGTTACACCATTTCTAGAAAAGAATGAGCAGGAAAATAATCTCATATTAGGCGTATTACAAATGGTCCACCAACCGATATTTATGGGGATAGCGAAACAAGGAGAAGAAATTGCGGTTGTATTTCTTCAAACAGAAGAGAAGAAACAAATTATTGTTGCTACGTCTGAAATTACGGAAGAGGACATCGTGGAACTTGCAAAAAAATTAGCGGAAGTATATCCAAATGTTCCTGGATTAATCGGTAATAAGAAAATTGTACAGAGATTAGCCGAAGAGATTGCAGTGTTAGCAAATAAGAAAACTACTGTTGCGATGGAGCAAGGTATATATGAATTAAAACAAGTGAAGAAAAAGTGGAACGGAGATGAAGTCTTTCGAGAAGTAAATAGTGATGAGCTAACATTAATAGAACAGTGGATATACCAATTTTGCGAAGATGTGAATCTTCCTACTACGAAAGAGGAAGCAAAACAAACGGCACATACATTAATTACTAATCATCGTTTATTTGGTCTAGAAGTAGATGGAAAACTTGTTTCTGTAGCAGCAAAAACACGTCCAACTAAAAATAATATAACAGTTAATTTCGTATATACGCCGAAAGAAGAAAGGAAAAAGGGATACGCATCTAATTGTGTAGCGGCACTTAGTCAACGTATGTTAGATGAAGGTTACAAAACAACGACATTATATACGGACCTGGCAAATCCAACATCGAATAAAATTTATCAAGAAATTGGTTATGAACAAATTGCGGAGTCTGTGCTTATATTTTTAGAGAAGTAGAACAAAAAGGCGTGCTAAAATAGCACGCCTTTTTGTTATTCATCAATTCTAATAACCTCGCCTTGAGGGAAGTCTTCGGTTTCTAGTAAGTTACGAATAGCTTTTGCAACGTATTCAGGTGATAATAGCTTTCCTTCTTCTTTTAATGCGATGAATCGATCTAAATTTGTGAAGTCTTCTTTATTTGTTTCCCGAATTTGTGCTTGCATATTTGTATCAACAACACCAGGTGCAAAAGCGACGATTTTTACTGGGAATTCTTTTGCTGCTTCTTCCGTTGCTACGCACTGTGTAAACATATTTACGCCAGCTTTCGTTGTACAATAAGCGCCCCATCCGAAGTAAGGATTTTTTCCTGCACCAGATGAAATGTTTATAACACGTTTATCTACTTTCCATTCTTTCGTATGTTTCATGAAAGTGGAGGTGAGAATCATAGGTGCAAGTAAATTAATGTGAACGTTCGTAATGAATTGTTCACTTTCTGCTTTTTCAATTGGCTTCATAGGAGCAACCGTACCCGCATTATTAATTAAATGAATAGAAGATACACTGTCTTCTTGAATAGATGAAATGATTTTGTTAAAGTTCGTTTCTAAATTATGTACATCTTGAAGATCTAAGGAGTGGAAAACACAATTGCTATTATATTGTTCTGCGAGTTTCGTAAGCTCTTTATTTTCTCTTCTAGAAATAGAGATGACAGTTGTATTTTTTTCTAACAATTGTGTGGCAATAGCCTCACCTAAACCTTGTGAAGTTCCTGTTATAATAACGTAGCGCATAGTTTTATAAACCCCTCTCATATGTGCGGAATTTTGTTGGACAACGTACATTGTATAGTTTGTCTACATTTTATAGTATAGAGCACTTTTTACTATAATTGAAATGAGATGATTGTGTGCCTTTTATAAATCGGTTTACGACAACAGTACCTGGTGCCGTCACGTTTACTGGGAATACGCTGGGACTTAGCCCTACATCGCCTGCACCAGGTAATATTTTTGGTACACTTGCTGTGTTTACGACAGTAAATACAGCGCTGCAAGTACCAGGATTCCCAGCGGGTACAACGGATGACTGGCGATTGAATTCTTCTAGTGCAATTTTAAATCTTCCAGCGGGAAGCAGTGTGTTATATGCAGAATTAGTTTGGGCTGGTACTTTCCGGACTGATACGGAAGATGTTTTACCATTTTTAAATGATAACATTACATTTACAACGCCAGCAGGGACGTTTTCTGTTACGCCAGATCCTGCTACCGCGCAGCAAGGTTCAGTAGGAAACCAGTTTTATTATGCTCGCTCTGCCAATGTAACGAATCTTGTTAGTGCAGGTGGGGGAGGCACATATACAACGGGTGCTGTGCCAGCTGCAAGAACTTCAGCCGACCCAACAATTAGTCGTTCAGCGGGCTGGACGCTTGAGGTTGTGTATCAAAATGCAAGTTTACCACTTCGAAATTTGTCAGTATATGCAGGTCAAGAAATTATTGATGCTTCATCACCACCAGTTGATGCTACTATTTCCGGATTTGCTACGCCAGCTACAGGAGCTGTAACAGGAAGGGTACTTGTAACTGCTCAAGAAGGTGATTCTAACATTTCTGGAGATCAACTTCGCTTTGGACCGAATGCGAGTGCTACAGTTGCATTATTCGGGCCGAGAAACCCTGCAAATAATTTCTTCCAGTCTCAAATTTGTAATGACAGCGGAAATTTAGATACGAGCGGTACATTTGGAGATTTAAATCAGCCGTTAGGGGTAGCTTTGGCTGTCCGAAGACAGGGGTGGGATATTACGAATGTAGATGCCTCCGCATCTTTAGTAAACAATCAAACGTCAGCAACTGTTCGATTTGTTACAAATGGAGATGGATACGCTGCAGCTGGTTTTGGTGTTCAAATTGATGCAACAGGTCCAATTATTAATCCTGTTAAATCGGTAAATAGAACAGTCGCAGGGGTAGGGGATACTCTCACTTATACGATTACGGTCCCAAATACAGGAACAGGAAGTGCAGAAAACGTTGTATTACGTGATAGTATTCCGAGCGGAACGACGTTTGTTGCAGGTAGTGTAACGATAGGGGGGGTAACGCAGCCGAATGCAAACCCTGCTAATGGAATTAATTTAGGAACAATCCCAAGTAACACGCAAAGAGTTGTTACATTTCAAGTACGAATAACATCGTTTCCGAACCCAAACCCTATTCCAAATCGGGCAATGGTGTCATATCAATTCCGTCCTTTTGTCGGTAGTTCTCCTATTACAAGTACATCTTCTTCAAATACAGTACAAACGACAGTGAACCAAGCAACTATAAGTATGCAAAAATCTGTAGATCTACAGACTGCGACACTTAATGATGTATTAACATACACAGTTAATGTTATAAATAATGGGAATGTCGCTGCAAACAATGTAATTTTTGTTGATAGTATTCCTGCAGGAACAACATTTGTCGCAAACAGCGTTACGGTAAACGGAGTAGCACGTCCAGGAGCAAATCCAGCAAGTAGTATTAATCTAGGAAGTATTAATGCCTCGCAAACGACTGTAGTGCGATTTCAAGTTCGAGTAACATCTAATCCTCTTGTCAACCCAATTCCGAACCGTGCGAGTGCAACATTTACCTTTACTCCAGTGCCTGGTCAACAACCAGTTTCGGGGCAAGCGACAAGTAATACTGTAGTTACGACAATTAATATAGCTGATATAAGAACGAGAAAAACAGTGGATAGAGCTTTTGCGACAGTGAATGATGTTCTGACGTACACTGTTACAATTGAAAATACAGGAAATGTACTTGCAACGAATGTTGTTTTTCAAGATCCGATCCCAATTGGAACGACTTTTATCACAAATAGTGTGACTGTGGACGGGGTTTCACAACCTGGGGCAAATCCAGCGACTGGGTTTACAGTAGCTAATATATCTCCTGGCGGAAGTAGGACTGTTACATTTCAAGTACGAGTTACATCTACACCATCGGGAGGTACGATTGCGAATCGCGGAAATGTATCTGCTAATTTCGTCGTTATTCCGAATCAGCCACCGATAACAATTAATAGACAAACGAATACAGTTGTGACACAAGTTAATACAGGCGGTTTAAATGTAATAAAAGAAGTAAATACAACGCAAGCGGCGGTAGGTGATACTTTAACATACACAATTGCCGTCCAAAATACAGGAAACGTTTCGTTAACAAATGTATTTTTCCAAGACGCTATTTCTTCCGCTGTTTCATTTGTTGCAAATTCTGTAACAATTAATGGAGTACCACAAAGTGGATTGAATCCGAATACAGGATTTTCTCTTCCTAATATCCCTGCGGCTCAAACAGTCGTAGTTACATTTGATGTAGTAATTGTACAGGATCCAGAAAATGAAGATATTTTAAATCAAGCAAATGTAACAGCAAGTTTTCAAGTGAATCCGAGTGAACCACCCGTAACAATCAATGTTCCGAGTAACATTGTGAATACAACTGTACAATCAGGTAACTTTGAAGTTGTGAAATCAGTAAATACGGATGTTGCAACGGTAGGGGATATTTTAGTATATACAATAGAAGTCATAAACGCAGGTAGTGTACCAGCTACAAATGTATTTTTCCAAGATTCAATTCCACAAGGTACATTATTTATTGAAAACAGTGTCTTTGTGAATGGGATCTTACAAGAAGGGGCAGATCCAGAATTCGGATTCCCATTAAATAATTTGCCCGCTGGTGCGAGTGTAATTGTTACATTTGAAGTATTAATTGATGAAGTTCCACTTGGAAATAATGTTGTAAACAGTGCGAATGTTACAGGAGATTTCCTTGTAAATCCAACAGAGCCACCGATTACTGTAACAGAACCAAGTAATACTGTTATGACGGTCGTAAATTCTTCAGGATTAAATGTAATAAAAAGTGTAAGCGCTACTGAAGCTGGTGTAGGAGATACGTTAACGTATACAGTACGTATACAAAATAGTGGGACAGTAGCAGCAACTAATGTATCGTTCCTTGATCCGATTCCAGTTGGAACCACTTTTGTAGCGAATAGTGTAACAATAAATGGGACACCTCAACCAGGTTTAAACCCGACAACTGGATTTCCACTTGCTAATATTCCAGTAGGAGGGATGGTAACAGTTACTTTCCAAGTAACAATCACGAGTGTACCACCAAATAGAGTTCTTCCGAATAATGCGAATGTAACTGCTGATTTCCAAGTAAGTCCTCTCCAGCCACCAATTACAATTGTAACGATTAGTAATATTGTTGTGACGCGAGTGAATGTAGGATCACTTAATATAATGAAGAGTGTAAATACACCACAAGCAGGAGTAGGGGATACGTTAACGTATACGATTCTTATTCAAAATACAGGAACTGTTCCTGCAACGAATATTATTTTTCAAGATCCAATTCCGTCCGGTACTGCGTTTGTAGCAAATAGTGTGACGATAAATGGAGTCGTTCAGCAAGGCGCGGATCCTATGGCAGGATTCCCAGTACCAAATATTCCGGTCGGGCAAACGGCCACGGTTACGTTTCAAGTTACCGTGACGAGTGTTCCGAGCGGTGGAAATATAAGAAACCAATCTAACGTTACTGCCAGTTTTCTTATAAACCCAGCAAACCCTCCAATAACGACTGTTACAAATAGTAATTTCGTTGTGACGCAAGTAAACACAGCACAGTTAAATATACAAAAAACTTCATCTGTACAACAAGCAGCACTTGGAGAAACTTACACGTATTCTGTTGTCATTCGTAATAATGGTACAGTAACAGCAACGAACGTTTCTTTCATTGATCCAATTGCTCCAGAAACAACATTTGTAGCAAATAGTGTAACGATAAATGGAACACCACAACCTGGATTTGATCCAAATGCTGGATTCCCGCTTCCTAATATTGCAGCTGGAACATCATTGACCGTAACGTTCCAAGTTACTGTGGTTGCACCATCTACACGTGGAGCAGTATTAAATACAGCATCTGCTACAGCCACTTTCTTATTAAATCCTTTACAACCACCAGTAACAACAACGAACTCAAGTAATACAACGGTAGTTACAATACCGTTACCTCCTCCTGGTGAAGTAACAGCAACAAAAACAGTTGACGTTGCAGCTGGAGCGGTTGGGGATGTATTAACGTACACTGTGCTCATTTCAAATGTAGGAATTATACCAGTTACAGATGTGTTCTTCCAAGATGTCATCCCAGAAGGAACGACATTTATAGAAGGTAGTGTAACGATAGGTGGAGTGCAGCAACTTGGTTTAAATCCGGAAATAGGATTTACAGTTACTCCATTATTAATCGCTGGTGGAAGTATTGAGGTCACGTTCCAAGTGACCATTACGGAAATTCCAGATAATGAAGTCATCTTAAATGATGCAGATGTTACATTTACTTCACAACCAAATCCGCAGGAACCACCGATTACAGAAACGATATTAACGAATTTAGTCGTTACGACAATTAATATAGCGTCTATTTTTCCGTTAAAACTAGTAGATAAGGAAGTAGCCACTGTAGGAGAAATATTAACGTATGATGTATTGATATTTAATTTCGGAACAGTGCCAGCGACCAATGTTCAATTTATCGATACGACTTCTGCTGGTGTAGCATTTGTACCAGGAAGTGTGAGCATCAACGGGGTGTCTGCACCAGGATTAGATCCTTTCATTGGTTTTACAGTTCCAAATATACCTGTAGATGATTTTGTAGTTGTCACATATCAGGAAGTGGTTACAAGCATACCAGAAGGTGGTACGATTGTTAACTTTGTAGACGTTACAGCTACATTTGCTGTAAGTGAAACAGAACCACCGATTACGGAGACGACGACAAGTAATACGACATTAACAGAAATCAATGAGCCTGGTTTGAATGTTTTAAAATCAGTAAGTCAGCCGGTTGTTGCAGTAGGCGATACAATCACATATACAACAGTAGTTCAAAATACAGGGACAGTGCCAGCAACGAATATTCAATATAGTGATGTACTACCTTCCTCTATAGCATTCGTGCCGAACAGTGTAACGATAGACGGTGTGTTACAACCTGGATTCAATCCGAATAATGGATTCCCGCTTCCAGATATAAACCCAGGTGAAAGTGTAGAAGTCACATTCCAAGTAACTGTTGTTAGTGTTCCGTCAAACGGAACAATTGCCAATACGGCAAATGTAACTGGAAGTTTTGTATTAGTACCAGGAGAACCACCAGTTATAGTAAATCAGCCAAGTAATACAACACTCACAACTGTAAATAGAGGACGCTTTAATGTTATTAAACAAGTAAATAGAGCCGCTACTCTAGTTGGAGATGTATTGACGTATACAGTGCAAATAACGAATACAGGAACAGTAACAGCTAATGATGTTCAGTTTATTGATACCATTTCAGCAGGAGCGTCATTTGTACCAAATAGTGTAACGATAAATGGAGCCCCGCAACCAAACTTAAATCCGATTACTGGATTTGGAGTTGGAGATATACCAGTTGGTGAAACGGTTATAGTGACGTTTCAAGCGACAGTTACAAACATCCCGTCATCAGGAACAATTACGAACGTTGCAAATATAACAGGAAGCTTTACTTTAGTGCCAGGAGAACCACCAGTTGTAGTAACAGAGCCGAGTAATACGACGATAACTAGAGTGAATAGAGGACGATTTAGCGTTATAAAATCTGTAAATAAAGAAGCGACACGTTTAGGAGATACGTTAACGTATAGTGTGCAAGTTACAAATACGGGAACGGTAACAGCAACGAATGTTCAGTTTATCGATTTTCCGTCACCTAGTTTAGAATTCGTTCCTGGAAGTGTACAAATAAATGGGATTCCGCAAGTAGGATTAGATCCATTTGTAGGCTTTTCATTACCGGATCTTGCTGTAGGGGATAGCGTATTAATTACATTTGAAGTAAATGTAATCTCGGTTCCGTCTTCTAGTAGCATTATGAATACAGCGAGAGTAACGGGTGATTTCGAATTGATTCCAGGAGAACCTCCGTCTACAATTACAAATTCAAGTAATACGACGGTTACACCGGTAAATAGAGGTAGCTTAGATATGCTAAAAGAAGTAGACCATTCAATTGTTGGCGTAGGAGAAACGGTAACGTATACGGTTCGTATATTAAATACTGGTACTGCTGATGCAATGAATGTTCAATTTATCGATGTGCTATCTCAGGAAGCTGATTTCGTTCCAAATAGTGTAACGATAAATGGGGTTCTGCAACCGGGGGTAAATCCGCAAATTGGATTTACGATACCAGATATTCCAGTTGGTGAGACGGCACTTGTAACATATAAAGCTACGATTACAAGTTTTCCAGATGGTGGTACAGTAGTAAACGTTGCTGGGGCGTTAGCAGAATATATTTTAGTACCAGGAGAGCCTCCAGTTACAGTGATGGACACGAGCAATACAGTTATAGTGACGGTAAATACTGCAATCTTATTTGTTGCAAAAGGAGCAAACTTTGAAGTAGCAATGGTAGGAGATGTTGTCACTTACGGAATTGCCGTTATAAATGATAGTACAGTTCCTGTGACCAACATTGTGTTAACGGATATCATTGATCCAAATACGTTATTTATAAATGGCACGGTAACGGTAAACGATGTAGCTCTTCCATTTGCTAATCCAAATACCGGTATTCCATTAGGTGATTTTCAGCCAAATGATGCAGCCATTATTAATTTCCAAGTTGTCATAACAGGAGGACAAATAAATAATTTAGTTACAAATACTGCTATAGCAAATGGGCTAGCAATTGTAAATCCGAATGAGTTACCAGTAGTAGTGGAAGGTGATAGCAATACAGTTGTTATCCCGTTTATTCCTCAAAATGTCTCAACGACAGTCGTAAAAACGGCAGATTTACAGGCAGCAACGATTGGAGATGTTATTACCTTTACGACAGTTATTACAAATACGGGTGATACTGTCATACAAAATATTCGTTTTCAAGATATGTTAGATAGTAGTGTTCGATTTGTCCTTGGAAGTGTAACGGTTGATAATACACCAGTACCAAATGTAAGCCCGGTATCAGGATTTCTTATAGGGAATTTAAATCCAGGTGAAGCACGAACAGTTTCGTTCCAAGTAGTAGTTCAGAGTGCCCCAAGTGGTTCGGGGAATTATATAAATCAAGCAAGTATTCGTTTCGAACATCAAGTAGGCACAGTGTTACCACCTGTTATACAAATAGTAGAAAGTAATATAGTTGTTATTCCATTTGTTCCAACGATAGAACAAATTTGCGAAACGAATCTTAATTGTTTAGGGAAAATTTCTTTTCAATGTTCTCCGTGTGATCACTTGCAAATAAAGAGAAAATAAATGCAGAAAGAGCATCCTGTAAGAGAAGGATGCTCTTTCTGTATGAATCAAGTAGATTCTTTTTCGGGTGAGCTGAAAAATTCATCAATTTTGTCGGAGAGTAGAAATGGAATAGCTCCTTTTATAACAGAAATGTCCCAGTCCCACCATGAGATATTTTCTAGTTTGTCAATTGTTTCTTGTGGGAAACGATATCGAACAAATTTTGCAGGATTACCAGCTACAATTGCATATGGTGGTACATCCTTTGTAACAACACTCTTTGCGCCAATAATGGCACCGTTACCAATCGTAACACCAGATAAAATGCAGGATTGATAACCAATCCATACATCATTGCCGACTACAATATCACCTTTTGAAGAGGGGTGACCAGTAATATGGGCTCCTTCGCTGAAAAGAGCGTTAAATGGATAAGTCGTTATCCAGTCCGCGCGATGTTCTCCGCCAAGTATGAAAACAACTTCTTCTCCTAATGAACAAAACTTACCTATTTTTAATTTCGTTTCATCATTCCAAGAAAAAATAGTTGGACCTACTTTACTATAAGTATAATCACCGATATCATACTTACTATATTCAGGTTTTTGATTTAAATATAACATGATTCTTCAACCTTCTTTCTCAATCAAGAAATAAGCGTGGAATATTATATGCAAGGTGTAGTAAGGTGACCAGTGTTAATAGGTAAAATAAATGGGAGTGGAATGTATGAGATATGAAATGGGATTATATAATAAACCTTTTCAGTCAATTCAATCAGGAAAAAAAGTGTATGAAGTGCGCTTATACGATAAAAAGCGTCAACTCATAAAACAAGGCGATCATATTGTATTTACGAACCTTACGACAGCAGCAACGATGGCTGTAAAAGTAACGGAGATAAAACGATATAAAAACTTTCAAGCAATGTACGAACAAATTGATAAAAAATTATTGGATTGTGGAAATGATAGTTTAGAGGAAATGTTAGAAAGTACATACAAAATATATACGAAAGAACAAGAACAAAAGTGGGGAACAGTTGCGATCGGTATTGAGGTAATAAAATGACAAGAAATCGCGGCGCAGCTATCATTGTGCAGGAAGGGAAAATTGCTCTTATAAAACGTATCCAAGAAGATGAAACGTACTATGTTTTTCCAGGTGGAGGAATTGAAGAAGGAGAAACACCTGAAGAAGCAACAAAGCGAGAAATTTTTGAAGAATTAGGGGTACATATAAAAGTGGAGCATCTAATTGCAAAGGTGGAGTATAAGGGTACGGAGTATTATTTTAATGCCGATATTGTAGGTGGAGTTTTTGGAAGTGGTAAAGCTGAAGAATTCGAAATGAAAGATAGAGGGATTTATATTCCGTTATGGTTGCCGATATATGAGTTGAAAAAAGTGAATATAAAACCGTATGAAGTGGTTGAAAGTATATTAGAACATTATAAAATATAAGGTCTGACAACATACAAAAAAAACCATTGACATAGTCTTCTGATTTAAGTATTGTATTCGAGTATGTTTATAATCAGGAGGTTTATATGAGCAATCAAACAACTACACATCATGTGAAAATGACAACAGCAGATCCATCTGGAATCGGTCTATTTGGATTAGCGATGGTAACACTTGTAGCATCATCTCAAAAGTTAGGCTTAACAGATGGCGTTTCACTAGTATTACCATGGGCAATCTTTTTAGGAGGATTTGCACAAATCTTTGCTTGCATTCACGATGCAAAGCATAACAATACATTCGGTACAACAGCATTCGGTGCATACGGTCTATTTTGGCTAGGTGTTGGAATGACTTGGTTAATTCAACTTGGAGTATTTGGCGAAAAATTAGCACAAGCTGCAGATTCAAAACAGCTTGGTGTAGCCTTTATCGGATATTTAATTTTCACAATCTTTATGACAATTGGTGCAATGGAAACACATAAAGTATTATTTATGATTTTCGTCCTTATTGATTTCTTATTTATCGGTCTTTCATTAAGTACTTTAGGTGTTATGCCGCATGCAATGCATAATTTAGCAGCATATTCTGAACTTCTTATTTCATTATTATCTTTCTATGGTTCAGCAGCAGCAGTGTTAAACACACACTTTGGTAAAGTTGTTTTACCAGTTGGAAAGCCGTTTGGTATTTTTAAAAAGTAATAAAAAGCACAGATGATTGTATAGTCATCTGTGCTTTTTTATATGGAATAAATAAAAATAAAAAATACAATTGAAATTGATTCTCATTATTAATATAATGAGAATGAGAATCATTTATTGAAAGAGGGGGATGCCAAAGTGGCGAAAATTTTAATAGCTTATGCAAGTATGTCAGGAAATACAGAGAGTATTGCTGATTTAATTAAAGTTAGTTTAGATGCTTTTGATCATGAAGTAGTATTGCAAGAAATGGAAGGCATGGATGCTGAAGAATTATTAGCTTATGATGGAATCATTTTAGGATCTTATACGTGGGGAGATGGGGAATTACCATTTGAAGCGGAAGATTTCCATGATGACTTAGAAAATATAGATTTATCAGGGAAGAAAGTAGCGGTATTCGGATCAGGTGATACGGCGTATGAACTATTTTGTGAAGCGGTAACGATATTTGAAGAAAGACTTGTAGAGCGCGGTGCAGAGCTTGTACAAGAAGGGTTGAAAATCGAACTAGCTCCAGAAGATGAAGAGGATGTTGAAAAATGCAGTAATTTTGCAATTGCATTTGCTGAGAAGTTCTAAGAATGGGAGTGTCAACGTGGAGACAATGTTAAGTGCGACCGCTATTACAAAGTTAAGAGATGGAAAGCTTATGTTAGCTACTACATATAATGGTTTATTTATTGAACAAGACGGAGAATGGAAACAAATTTTAAATGGTTTTCAAAAACGAATTAGGGATTTACATAGCGAAGATAATGTAGTGTATGGTGTAGGTGACGAAGGAATTTTTATTCGTAGTATGAATGGTGGAGAGAATTGGACGGTTCAACGTTTTCCAACAAAGGCAACGAGTTGGAATGTATGTAGTAATATAGAAGGAACTGTCATTGCTCATGGAGATAAAACGTTGTATCATTCGAATGATTTTGGTTCGACATGGGAAACCATTCATCCATTTCTTGAATATGGTGGCGGAGCACCATCTATTCGATCGTTGTTTTTATATAAACATTACTTATTTATCGGTACGAAAATACATGCTAAATATGGTGGTGTTTGGCTCTTTAATTTGGAGACACTTAAATTAAAGAGGATTAAAATCGTAATGAATCAAATGATCTCAGCGTTGACTTTACACAACTCTTATTTAGTAGCAGCCAGTGGATCATGCAAAGGCATTAGCGGGAATATTTCTTTTTGTAAAATAAATGAAAGTATTGAGAGTGAAAAACCATATTGGCACACATGTCAAAGTGAGCAAAAAGCAAGTAGCTATTTAGACTTAAGTGTAGATCAACATGTGTTATATACAACGTCAACGCAAAATAAGGCTGGGATTAGTACTGTTTGTCGTGTACTTTTAGAAGAAGGAATTGTAACAGTATGTGATTCAGTTAAAGGGCATGGCTGGCGCATTGTGAACCAAAAAGAAGCCTATTTTGTAGCGGGATCAGGTGAATCAAAAGCGATGCAGTGGAAGAAAAAAATTGTATAGCAAAAAAACTTTGCTTTTATTATATTGATATGATATATTATATTTAAACCATTTTACTTTTAATAATATAGAGATTTAAATGAGCTGTAACTTCCGAGGAGGATAGCAATGTTAAATCTCCTCAGAGTTGCAGTTTTTTTAATGTCTGACTTATTTTTGTAAAGTGGTTGAAAATGAATATGTACATATAGGTACATTGTAGGAGGATTTTTTACATGCAAAACGGTAAAGTAAAATGGTTTAACTCAGAAAAAGGTTTCGGATTCATCGAAGTTGAAGGCGGAGAAGACGTATTCGTTCATTTCTCAGCTATCCAAGGCGAAGGTTTCAAAACTTTAGAAGAAGGTCAAGAAGTTACTTTCGAAGTAGAACAAGGTAACCGTGGACCTCAAGCTACAAACGTTAACAAGAAGTAATTGTGGAAGAAAGAAGGGCTTGCCCTTCTTTTTTTTTGCGTTTTAATTGAAGAACCTCCTATGTACATAGCATAATGAGATTGAATTTTCGTTTTTTAGATGAAGTATTACATGCATAAAGTGTATGAATAAATAAATACTGAAAATAAAGTATGTGTGTGAAAAGGAATGTAGAAAGAGGTAAATAAATTGGAAAACGCTACACATTTTATTGTGTTTGATATAGAGAGAAATTTTAGGCCATATAAATCAGAAGATCCGTCAGAGATAGTTGATATCGGAGCTGTAAAAATAGAAGCAAGTACAATGAAGATAATTGGAGAATTTTCGGAGTTAGTAAAACCCGGTGCACGACTTACTCGTCATACGACAAAATTAACGGGAATTACAAAGAAAGATTTAATGAATGTAGAGAAATTTCCGCAAATTATAGAGAGATTTATTCAGTTTATCGGAGAAGATTCTATATTTGTTACATGGGGAAAAGAAGATTATCGATTTCTATCTCATGATTGTACGTTACATGCTGTAGAATGCCCTTGTATGGAAAAAGAAAGAAGAATTGATTTACAAAAATTTGTTTTTCAAGCGTATGAAGAATTGTTTGAGCATACACCAAGTTTACAATCTGCAGTAGAACAGCTCGGTTTAATATGGGAAGGGAAGCAGCACCGTGCTTTAGCGGATGCTGAGAATACAGCGAACATACTTCTTAAAGCATATAGCGAGAGAGATATTACTAAAAGGTATAAAAGGCATGGTGAACTTGAACTAGTAGAGAACGGAAAACTAACAGAAAAAGCGAAAAAAAAGATGCGAAAATGGGTATTTAAAGAAATGAGAAAAAATACTGAGCGTCCTTTCGTTTGGAGTACATTTGAAAGTAGCGACACGTGGGAAAGTATAACGGAAAGATATTATATAAGTGAACCAACAATAGAACTTCTGAAAAAACATTTTCGTACGGCGGTTCGAAAAGCGGAAAGGCAGATTAGGTATTTGGCTGAGATGGAGAAGAATGCAGAGGTTAAATGACATTCTTCTCTATTTCTAGCTACATAAATTTACTGTCATTGTATTGATGGATGAATAAAGTATTCATATAAATAGGAATTGATTTGTTGTGCTACTTTGAAATTTAAGGTGTGGTAAGAAATTTTTTAATATATTCATAAAATTAGAGCCCATAGAAATGAAAGAGGGTAAAGTTGAATGGAAGCAATCTTTAACATTGTAACAGTTTTAGTTTTTGGGATAATATTTACCACGCTATTAGCGGTAATTACACTTCCTTTCATAGCACAGAAGAAGAATTGGAAAAGGCTTAATATATCTTTAAATCGTGGTGTATTAAAGATTAAAATAGAAGAGTAAGCTAAGAGTCTTATATATATATGGGAGGTGTGATAGTGATAGACTTGGATATTAACGATGTTACCGTACAGATGGAATTAAACGGAGTCTTTTGGAATGAGGATGGGATTGCTGAAATGACGGTGACTACAAAAGACGAACATTCTCTTATTCTTCGTCTAGTAGTTGATTTAGAAAGGAAAACGATTAGGGCGACGAGTATTGAAATAGTGAATGGATTCTGTCCGCTATGCAAACAGAAAAGGAACGAATGTAGTGAATTGAATGACTTGCAAAACAAAATGGATATTTTAGAAGAAGCTTACGATTGGGTGAGAGAGCATCCAAAATATCGTTTTCAATTATCTTTTTACGAGTACAATAAATTTGAGGTAGTAAAGTGAAAATTTCATTTTACCAATATACATAGTGACTACTCTAATGGAAATACACTTGTACACCAAAAAACAAATCTACTGAATCCTGTGACAAATGTCCTCTTGGATCAAAAATAAGCATATTTTATTATAAAGCAGAAAAACCGATTCTTAGTAGAATCGGTTTTTTACATAACTTTCAAATGTGTCACAAATAAAAGATCGTTTGTTAATAGTGCTCTGTAAAAATAGGGATATAGAATGGTTTATTCAATCCCGTTCGGATCATAAGAATACTGCTGCTTATTCTCAATCCGTTCAATTACGTCTTGCAACTCGTCTGGCTTCAGAAATTCAATAGGAGAGAAGCCTTTCTCAAATGTAAGTGTATCAGCCTCAATCATTAATACGTATCGGTCATTTACCTTTGCGATATGTATTTGATCCCCGAAATCAGCAAGTAGGGCTTTCACAGAGATATGATCCGCTTTTAGCTTCAATTCCACTTCAGGCGCATGCTCGACGATTTGAGCGGTAGCTTCCATTACTTCTTCGGTTGAAAATTGTTCCATAATTTCGCGTTTCGGACTGGCAGCCCATACTTCCATTGCTTGGTCGAACTGTTCGCGCTCTTCCGTACCTTCTTCAAATACATCTTCAATTTGGTCGTATACCATGTCCATTACTTGTGTTTTCATAATTTCAGGCATAGAGCGTTCGTATTCGACGAATTTTAAGAAGTCTTCAAAGTAACGGGCGTGTGATGCTTGGTGAATCTTTAGCTCGCCCACTTCGACCATACCTTCTTCGGGCATGTACGTTTGAAAGATGAGGAATAGCCTTTATACCAATGGTTATACGTTGTAATATAAGTTGTGGACACAACTTTGGCAACATTTCGCCTATACATTAGTAATTTTATCGAGCTGGTCAGATACGGACTTTTGCATATCTGGAATCACATGACTGTACGTATTGAGTGTTTGTTGCACGTCTGCGTGCCCTAATCTGGATTGTATAAGCTTTACATTGACATTTTGTTCTATCAATAGCGTGGCATGGGTGTGTCTTAAATCATGAAATCGTATCTTTGGTAAATTAAGTTTGACTGTTAGATTATAAAATTCTTTACGTAAATTACGTGGAATCATTGGTTTACCTATACGAGTACATATTACAAGATCATTATCTTCATAACCTTCACCATGATACAAACGTTCTTCTAAAATTATTTTTCGGTGTGATTTTAATTCGCTAATGAGCTTGTCAGGTATGTGTATTGAGCGTATGCTCGACGCATTTTTTGCACCAACTTTTATTTCCGCTGATTGAGTCAATGTTTGCCTAATGTATATAACATTTTTATCAAAATCAATATCTTTCCACCTTAATCCCATGATTTCGCCTTGACGTGCTCCCGTGAGTAATGAAATTACTATTGCGACGTAACAGCGTGTTAAACGATGAACATTTTTAGCTTCTTTTAAAAAATAATTTATTTGTTTCAATGACCAGACGTTCAATTCTTTCTGCTGCTTTTTTGGTAAAGTAGTACCAGTTGCTGGATTATCTTTAATTAATTTTAGTGTTTTAGCCTTTTTTAGAGATGCACTAACAATTCGAAAAACTAAATGAATAGTATGTGATGAGTAATTTGTTTTATTTACTAGGTTGTTTACAAATTTTTGAATGTGAATAGGTTCTAGCTTTTGCAATTTGAAATGTCCTAACCTAGGTTTTATTACATTGTTACAAAAAATTGAGTGTATCTCATACGTAGATTTTTGAAGGAAGATACGTCTTTCCTCAAACCATTCATCTAAATATTTAGCATAGGTCATCTGTGATACATCGGTAAATTCCTCATTTAGCATTTCAGCCTGAATTTTAATTAATGCTTCTTCGGCCATTTGTTTCGTTTTAAAACCGCGTCTTTTCTTCTGTCTTCTTTTTCCTGTAAATGGATCTTTTCCTAAATCGAAAGAAAAGTACCAAGTTCCTCTTTTTTTATCTTTTAATATGCTACCTTTCATAATTAAAACCTCCGATAGGTTCTAACGATTGAAATAATAGCTTCCATAACTTGTATTTTAATACTTTTGGCCCGCTTTTGTATAGGGATATGTAAGAGTAAAGAAAGTTAGAAAAAGAAATATATGGTATTATTTATAGTGAGATAATAATATGTAAATTCAATTTTATAAAAAGGGAGTGTGTCTGGGTGAGTGTAAAACTTAACTTCGCCTTGTGCGGAACAAATATCGTACATATTGAAGAGAGACTATATAAAAATATTAAATATAGGTGTCCACACTGTCATGAAGACGTAATTTTTAAAAAAGGGAATAAAAGAGAACACCACTTTAGTCATAAACCTGGAAGCGATTGTACTATCTCTAGTGAAACCCTCTTACATTTCGAAGCGAAGCATTTTCTTGTTAATAAGATAAATAAAGAAGAAGACATTAAGCTTAAAATTGATTTAAGTTATTTTAAAAAGAAATACAAAGAATTTTTAAGGGCCATTAATATAGATTCTTACGAGATATCATTATTAGACATATTGAAGTTTTACAAAAAGAGTTTTGCTGAAGTTGAGCAATGGGTAGGGGATTCTATAGCCGACGTTGTAGTAAAAGATGAATATGATGATTCTCAACCATTTGTAATAGAGGTTTATGTAACACATGCAAACGAAGATGTGAAAGTTCAATATTTTGATGAAGAAGATATACGATTTATAGAAGTAATTCCAACCAGAAAGAACGGTGAATTCATATACGAGGTATCTGATGCCTCTATTTCTAAGTATATTGATTATATATCTTCAAAAATTTCATTATCTGCAGCTGATATTAGTTATAATATCTTTAAAGATGAATTGATTGATATAGCTAGAGAGGACTTAACAGATGAAATATTGCTTCAATATAAAAAACAAGCAATCTCTGAGGTTGAGGAATTAATAAAGAATATAAATTACCGTTACTATATTAATGGAGATATTTATAAAAAAATGAATAGCGTTGAAGCTAAATCCTATATGAGTATTGAATCTAGCCGAGAAGAACTATTTGATATATCTTATAAAAGTTCTTCTCAATCTAAAGATAAATACTTGATGATAAATGATCGTTATTTCTTATCTAACGAACAAAATTTATTATATTCATTAATATACGAAATACAGGAACATTACCAGGTTGAAGCTATTGTGGGTGGTTGGGAACATACCAAAAAGAAAAAAGTAATAGGTTTTAATATATTAATGCCTAATAGTAAAATTGTAGTAGAAGAAATGAATAGAATACTAAATGATATGTTATCTATAATCAAAAGAGACTGAATAAAAAATTAACTTTATACATCGGATGAAGTAACATATATAATATAGGAAACTCGTTTTATTCTATTTAAAGGAGTAGTTTTAATGTTAGACATCATTCAATTTGATAACAGTCTTAAAGAAACCCTGGTAAGTAATTCGTTATTGCCACTTGATTCAAATTCACTATGGCGTTGTTTCGAAATCACTTTTAAATATAATGAGAATGAAAAGCATACGAAAGGCCTACTATTAAGAAGAAAAATCGATGAATCTGTTCCTAAAGATAAGCGAGGATTATATGTATTTGTCGATCCTACTACCGAGGAAGCTTTATATGTAGGTGAAGGTTGGATACGCAATAGATTGCATAGACATATTAAAAAGCTATACCTTTTAGAAAAAAAGGCTAGCAGAGAGTTCTTTAAATCAATTCAAGGTGATGTTCGAATATACTGGACTGAATGTATAGGTTATCATAGAAGAATCGCAATTGAAGGGGCTCTACAATGTGTACTCAAACCTCGTTATAGAAGAAATGATGATTGAATAAAAACTATATTTTATACAAAGGGGATTAAAGTGATGAATGAAGAAAACAAGCACCAATACAGATTCGAATTTCCAACCCCACCCAAAATGGACTTCGCTTCTGAAGTTGCCGAAACTACCAGATTAATGCGAGAAATAGGACAAATGGGACAAAAACTTGTAGAGGCACAAATGCATATATGGGAATCAATTAGTGAATCATTATCTTCCTTACATGATATAGATTGGGAAGACGTTGAGCAATCGAATAAAGAAGCAGCAGAATCATTAGCTCAAAAGGGTTGGACTCTTCCAATGAATATGGATATTGAAGAAATATTTACATTATCACAAGTTGAGTCCCAGGAAGAGGTAGACTCATCATTTCATGTATTTTATTCAAACGAAAAAGAATATCAGAATATAAAGACTGATATTCTCAAGCACGAGTTAATTAAAGAGTGGAGAGGGCTTCTTTCACAATGTTTTGATAGCTATGAAAAAGGTCATTATTTAATTGTGATTCCAAGTTTATTTATCGTGATCGAGAGTCTTGCGAACATGTTGATTTCACCAAGATTTCAAAAATATATAACAACTGAGATGAAGAAAAAACCTTCTTTAAGAGTTCAATTTAAAAAAGTAAAGCGAGAAATTGAAGATGACAAAACCAATATAATAATATATGTATCTGTAATGGAATTCTTATATAGTGTGTTCCGAGTCGGGAATTTCGATAAAAACACGAGCCGTTTCCAAATCATTAACCGTGACTGGGTATTACACGGACGTGATTATCCGAATAACTGGACTCAGGTAGATGCATTACGATTATTTAATGCAATACATACAATCATACAACTAGATTTCTTGCTGGAAGATTTAGAAAGAGAAGAAGCTGAAGCAGAATCTATTAAATAAAAGTTTAATTTTATATAAAGACATAAAAAGGGGATACTTACACATGAATGAAAACAAAATTATTAAATCAATTTCTTTTACAAGAAGTGACAAATTTGAAATGCAGCTATACAACCATGCAATGAACCATAACGCTTTTGCGACATACGTTAAACGCTTAATTCAACGAGATCTAGAAGAGGGTAAAAAATTCGATTTTCAAATTGAAGAGTCACAAACTATTGATAGATTGAATAAGCGTATTGAAGAACTAGAACTAGCTTTATCAAAAGTTGAAAACCTAATCAAAGAAGTTAAATAAAAGATTGGTCTTATACAATAAGGAGAGATTGATATGTTGATAGCAGGATTTGAAGAAAAAGCTAAAGCATACCTGGAAAGCGTAGGATGCAAGCTTGTTAAAATTGGTTGCGACCACAATATGCTTATAGGTCATTCAATATTCTATATCGATAGAGATGGGGAATCCGCAACTTGTGGAGAGTATCATATTATTAAGCATTTAATGAAGCCGAAAGAGGACGATATCAAATGTCGGGAAATATCGATTATGTGGTTAAAAAGGGATAAAAAAATTGTTTCCTTTGATGAAACTAAAGTTTTAATACAAAATGAGATTGATAAAAAAGAAGAGCAAATGCAAATACTTGAAGAAGGTTTAGCTGTATGGAGACACAGAATAGCTGAGTTAGAAGCGAGATAATAATAACTTTAATGTGTTATATGATTTTAGCATTACATAAAACAAGAGTTTTATTAAAGGAGGAAACACCTCGATGTACAAGATTACTGATGTTTTATCCATAACACAACCAGAGAAACCGATATATACTTACACAATTACTATACATACGGACGATCACATGCAGCTCTTTGCAAGTATTGATTCTGTTGAAGCGGGTTTAGAAAGTAAAATTCAAGAAGAATTTGTTTCGTTTATTGAAAATATTGAACATCACGAATCATTCTTATTAATAGATTCAGAAGCTATAAAACTTAAGAAAATTGTTTACGTAAAAATAGATAGACGTACATATCTAAATTTTTAGACCGAGATATGTATAAAAATTTAATTTGTAGTATACAACACTAAATTTGGAGGGAAATTCAAATGAAAAAGCAAAAAGAATTTTATCATTTAAACGGGAATGCAATCTTAAAACGTGGTCCAGAACATCCAATAAACAAGTTATTTGCAAATAAAGAAGAAATGGATTCCGAAATCAAAAGGTTTAATAATAAATACGCCCAAAATCCTACTGTTAAAGACTTTTACATAGAATACCAAATACTTTCAATGAAAGAATTATTTAATATGTTCACGGTTGAAGAAATTTGTGAAGTGGACAATGAGTTTAAAAATTTAATTGAATGGAATATGGATGAGATTTCAATTATAGAAGAATAAGAAAAGAGTTTTATTCATCCTTTTTAATATTGTTAGTGAGCAATATAATTCTAGGGATAGAAGGTTTTTATCTCTGCCTATCCCTAAATTCACACCAATGTTGTATTCAAATTGTGGGTTTATATTTAATTGGTTTCATGTCTCTAGATGGTAGGTATTTGAACTGTAAAATTTCGTTCCACCATTCAAATTCAGAACGCAAATATAAATCGTACCAATATTTTGATTGATTTTGAGTTCCTTCTTTTAAAGAGTCTTCGTATTTTTCTCCGTAATGCCATACATCTAACTGTTTAGTAAAAATAGGTGCTAATTCTAAGGGGAATATATTGTTAATTGTTTCATTATCGTATTCTTGGAAAAGTAAGTATTTGATCTCACTAGGTTCACATTTTTCTTTTGTGCTATTATCATAATATCTTTGATTCTTTAATTTTGTACAAATTGTGTTACAGATATCGTAATCATATTTCACTAATTCTATCGTTTCTGTTATTTTCTTATGATTCCCTTCAAAATTAGTATCCTGTAAAATGTGAATAAATGAGTTGGTATGTTCTGCAATCCTTATCGCATTAATTCTTTTTTCATCTACAACATCCACAAGAATATTACCCTTATCTTCATCTGTTTCTGATATAATTGTACGAAACATAAAAACAGCGTCATTTAAAAGGGTATTAGTGTAATTCACTTTAATAAAGTCATATCTGTATGTGGGATTTAATTTTAGGTGACCATTATGGTCTAAACTAATCTGCATTTTATCCAAATAAATCTTCCTTTCGTTATGAATTATAACGAAATTTAATGTATATAAATACAAGAAACTATTGGAGTATATGACGTTATATTGAAGTGAAAACAAATACTTGAATTATATAAATATCGTTTGGATTTTTTGGTGGGAAAGTGCATTAATAAAAAAATGAAATTGTAGGCCTTATTATAGAGATACGTAGTGAATATAGGGGAAAAGGTAAATGGCAGGATATAAGTAGGAAGGGGAATCATGATTTCTATTTTTTTAATAATTAGAATTCTTCAGATGAAACCAGCGAATTTGTGTGTCATTAATTTACTTCTATATAATTATATCTACAAGCTAATTAAAAATAAATATTTGAAACGAAAACTATCTATTTTTGAGATAGTTTTTTTATTTTATTTACTCTAATTAGCAAAAAAGGAGGACGTTTAATGAAGAAAATACAATTGATGAAAGATTTAGAGCTTAATAAGGAGTATGAAGAAATTTGCGGAAAAATTAATTATGATAATTATACCTGTTTTGTTGAAAATTTAGATAGAACAATTTACGAACCAGAAGAAGTAGTCAATGTTTCGGAGGTTAATTCACGTATTATAGAAAATGTAGTAAATGAATATCGGGAGTTATTTATCGAGTGGAAAATGAATCCAACCGACGAACAGATTGAATTTGCACGAACTACTGCAAAAATCCTTTTAGGTGAATTGAAAAATCGTAAGACTATTCCAGTTATTCCAGCTCCTTGTGGGTTCGGAAAAAGTACTATAACATATGTTTTTATTAAAGAAGTTTGTAAAGCATTGAGAGAAGGCTCAATTCAGGAAGGAATGATTATTGTAACCGATAAGTTGGACGATTTAAAAAGAATACATAATGAATTAGAAAAGGAAATTGGATATTACAAAACTGAATTTATTATTGATAAAGAATGTAAAACTCCATTTACATACGTATTAGAAGGGTGGACAGAAAAATCGTATGAAAAAGGTATTTGTAAAAATAAAAGAATGAAGGCCTATAAAGTCGGGATGTGTAGTAAAGAAAATTGTCCATTTTTTGATGAATGTAAAATGTCAAATCAAAAAACAAAACAAAGATTTTCTCCGATTCTCCTTATGACGAATGCCAGACTTGAAACGTTTGGTGAAAATCTAAATCAATACGAACATTATGAAAATAAGGACGGAGCGATTAAGTCACGGACGATGATAATCAATGATGAAAAGCCAGTGATGGTAGATAGTATGTCCGTTTCAATGCAAATGATTAATAATATTGATAACGCTATTCGTGATATTTCGATTAATAATGAAAAGGGTAAAAGTGAAAAAAAGAAATTAGAAGAGAAATGGGATCAAATACGCACAATTCTAAAAGATAAATTAGATCGTTATTCTACTAAATACGATAGATTTTTAGTCTCTAATAATAATAACGAGCCTATTCTATTGAACGATGAAGAGTTTAAATTGCTTTGGGATAAGCATATGGTTAACAAATACAAAAACGAACTAAAACATATTCACAGAGCTTTAACAGTGGGAGGTTTATTCTGCAAGACTAAGAAACAAGAATTTATTAATACGATTTCCATGAAAGATGATATAGTCAATGAGAATTTTAAAACTGTAATATTCGATGCTACAGCACTTATTGATCCAGATTATGCAAGCTCAGAAGGGAATGCGTATGAGGATGTGATACGGTTTGTGAATATTGAAAACGCTAGAAGGTTCGATAATATTACTTTTAAATTCAATCAATCTCATAAGATAAATAAGACGCAATTTGGGAGTAAAAAATATCTTGTTGATGCTTGTGTGAAATTTATAGAAAATATGCAAAAAAATAAAGCTACTTATGTAGTTACCTACAGAGAAGTAGCTGCAAAAATGCTGAAAGAACTAAATAATCGTAAAAATGTACTAGTAAATACAAATAAAGAAGAGTTATCGAGAATTATAAATAAAGTTGAAATTGTAGCAGATGAAGATACAATTTTTTATTTTGGAAACACAAAAGGAAGCAATAAAGCAAAAGATTGTGTTCAAATGGTGCAATTCGGATGGAATACTTTACCTGATTATGTTTATGCAACAAAATATTTGTGTACAGATTTTAATAAAAAGAAAATGAAAGATATTCTTCAAGAATGTTGTAATCCTGAAGCAGCTGAAGTGTTTTCTGAATATCTGATGCATGGGGATAAATACAAATTTAAAAACAAAAGTCTTTATCTATATCAAAATTACTCAATGCTAACAGATTTCGTACAAGAAGTTTTTAGAACCAAATTAAGAAATTATAATTGTGATGAGAAAATAGAAATAAATTGCTTTCAAGCTGATAAAGTACTTATTAGCATGGTAAAACAACTTTTCCCTGGTTGTAAGATAGATGATAACCCAGATGAATTGAATTGTTTTGCAGAAGAGAAAGTTGTAAGTCGAAAAAATGGAGACAAATCAATTATCTTAAAGGAGTTCATTGACAATTGGCCAATTGGTCAAGAAATGACGACCAAAGATATTTATGAAGGTGCAGGATTAACAGATAAAGATTTTGATAATTTGAAAAGTAAAAACATCTTTTTTAAGAATTTATTTGAAAAATATAAAGTGAGACGAGGGAAATTTATCAAAACACTATAAGATTTATCCTACATTTCTTTATATAAATAATATAAGAGATTGTAGGGTAAGTTAAAATACATAATAAAAGAATATAAAGATTAACGCCGTGAGGGTTCGGGTGGTGCGGCGAGGTCTTGCATTTTGGAGCAATAGCGGAAAATGCAAGAGATGGTGACAGCACCCGAGGTTTTATCTTTTTACATAATAAAATAATTTAGAGAACAAATCAGAAACTTATTAGATATTTAGCTTAAAAGTGGTGTATTTGCTATCGGAAATAGTAGCTGAGAACAGGTTGAAATCATTCGAAAGTGAGTAAAAAGTGGTGAAAACTGCTTCATAACTGGGTGATTTTAGCCTATTTTTGTTGATTTTTTACGATAGCATGTCGATAGCAAATGTTTTGATAAAAATTTAGTGGCTGAAAGTAGTAAATGATAAAAAGTCAGTGTTAGCAAGGGTGAAATCGAAGGGTGAGTGTGGATTTTGGAGTGTTCGGTGGCCTATCTGCTATGTAACATACTTCAGTATTGTAAACTATCCCCCTGTTACATGTTTGTTAAGTGTATCAATTATTTAAATTACATATAAGTTGTATGTGCAGTAGTTATTATAATTGTTGTTTCTATTATATTTAACAGATATCATAATTGCCTAACATGAGATTCCCTATGTCTTTACATGCGATGTCGGGGATTTATTTTGTAGAATTTACAGCACAGGTTCAGCAAATAATTACATGCTTTGAAGTAGGGGGAGAATTTAACTGATAAATAGCACGTCTATTTGAGGAATCTTACGACTCATATAAGTCTTGTGTTCTCTTTGGAAGCCCTCTACTACCATTGGTGAGAATTGAGTCTAAAGATTATCGGCGACGTACATATGAGGAAATAATATCGGGATAAAATTGGAGTTTTATTCAATGGCATTTACAAGGCTTCAGAAATGAAGAAAAGAGTCAATGTTATATTGAATAGATTGGCCAGCTGGTCGAGTCAAGTGTACTTATACAAGTATATTGTTTGTATAAGGTTGTTAGTTAATTATTGACATTTGTTTGGAGGTAACGCACATAGGTAGCCATGCGATGGTGAGGGCTTGGTACTTTAATTGTAAGTCTGTTAGTGGTATGACTACAATGTTGTGATATGTGCATGTGTGTGATTGTCTATGTCATCATGTCTTGCTAGGAGTGTGCATGCAGAGAGAGCATGTAGCAGCACACTCTATTAGTTAGTCTATGTAGGTTGTCTGTGTGTAACACCTGCAAAGAACGGACACAAGTGACTATCTATCACGTTCTCGATCTCGGTGAATGAGATGTATTGCTTGGTTGTATTGGCTATCTTCCTAGATATGTGAAGTCATGATCTTCTACACTGGTGATAGTGCCATGACAAAAGAGCAATACATTTGTATCGTTTGCGAATAAGTAGTTACATATACGTTTGGCTTGTACATGAATGTACCCTTATCACGACTGAGTATGTTCATGTTTCATCTCTCCTTTTGAATTTATAGTACAAAGTCAGCTAAACTATCTTCTATCTCTTCTTCTGTTATGCCGATGTATGTTAATGTGACTGAAGGCTTTGAGTGGTTTAATATTGTCTGGAGTTGTGCTACATCTTTCCTACGCTTGTAGTGCCAGTAACCAAAGGTTTTACGCATAGTGTGAGTGCCAATGGCTTCAACACCTGCAAAGTCTGCAGCTTTGTTTAACTGTCTATATGCTTGTATCTTGCTTATTGGCTTGTCACCTTTTCGTGATGGGAACAACCATTGTGAATTAACAGTCTGTAAGTATTCTTGAATCTCATTATAGATGTTGGTGAGATGAATGGTACGTGATTTTTTTGTTTTTCCCTCTTGTATTAATACTTTCTTCTTTCCTTTGACATCGGAAACTTTTAACTTCAATAAGTCGCTTACACGCAACCCTGTATTAATCCCAACAAGAAACAAGATATAATCTCGTTCGCCGCAATGACGTTTCAATGCCCATTTCATATCTTCTATTTTTTGTAAATCTCGAATGGGTTGGACATCGATGATATGTATTTTCTTTTCTCTTTCCTGTTTCATTTCCACAACTCCTACAATCCTTTATTATCGATGTTTTGAATGTATACTTTTTTTGTTAATTTGATAATATCACTGAATTTCAAACAAAGTCAATAAAACAAATGATTCCAATGTAAACTTTTTATTATTAGTTTACATTGTTGGTTGAATATAAAAAATTATATTGTCCAAAAGGAGGTGACAATATGGGGAGACTAATTCCAGGTGGAAATGGTACAAAAAAAGAAAACTACAGGACACGAAAAAGTAGATTTAGATAATCCTGCTTACTCTGAGGAAAAACGAGCATTAAGTGAAGTCGATGCTCGGGAAAAGTATTTTAGAGACATAGGATTAGATCCTGATGATGACTAGTAAAAAAATAGCATTTAAAAGTCATTCTTTTTGTGTGCGAAGTGGATTTTTCTTGTGATCATAAAAAAAGAAGAACTCCTTTAATTTGGAGTTCTTTTAGATTAAATTTTTAAACGAATATTGATTTTTAGGATCTTAATTTGGATTGCTTCGCTCGTATCCATCATCTCCACCGCGCCAATACCCATCAACTTCTGTACCGTCAGAGCGTTCATATCCGTCAACCCAGTGTGGATCTACATGCTGAGTATCTGCATTATCAGGTTCTACATCGTCATAGTCTTCACCAATATTCTCCTCATAATTACTGTTTGGATGTATCGGATCAATATTTTCCTCAAAAAAGGATCCAATTAATATGAAAAACAAATAAGGAATACCAAAAAAAACACAGATTATAGGAATAGTCATTGGAAATATTAAATATAAACCTTTATTAGTCTCTACTACGGGCCATAAAGGGGATAAAATTATCATTACAATAGACATATAAACAAGAAATGTTTCACCTGCTAATAAAGAAAGAATAAGACAAATGATAGATACAGCTATTATAAAAATACTCATTTCTTTGAACTTTTCCCAGTAAAAATCCCGATTCATTATTTAAACTCCTTCAAATAGATATTTCACTTTTAATAAAAGTATATCTTTATATAAGGTTATAGTAAAGTTAATCAGGAATAGAACTGTTTTGTGTTCTATCGTAAATAATGAATGAAATCCAGCTTGAATTTCTCGATGATTTTTTAATTGGACTTTTTCTCCTAAAAATAATCAATGTTTGAATACCTTGATTTAACGTTTATAAATAACTAATTAATATCTATTTTTTTAATAACAATAAAGCTTATATCGTATCGAAATTACAGTATATAGGATTTATTTCCTAGTGAATTTACCACATATGTAATTGTTTTACATGAATTGACCAGCAATGCTAAAAGAAATAATTATTTGTATGACAGGGGTGAAGGAATAATCTATAAAAACATGTTAATAATAAATGATTTTTGATGTTAAGATTCCAAAACTGTAGCGACGTACATGAAACTTTTTCATAATTGGTCCTGTTTCCTGAATAGAGTTGCTAGGTTATAAAAGAAAAGGAATATATGTATTTATAAGAATATGTACAATTGCTATCTAATTCATCAATGTTATTCTTCACTGGAATAAAAAAAGTGAGATAGAAGATGGTGTAAATGGAGAAATTCTATTTTCTGTCTTTCTTGTATAATAAAATAAATTAAGAATATACAATTGTGTCATACATATAATGAGATATGGGGAAAAAGAGAAAGGTGAAAATAAGATAAAAGAACTAAGAAGTAGGAGGGACAAAACATATAAAGAAGTGACGTTATATAAAATTTTAAGAGAAATCACTGTAATTAAATAGGAAGGGAACTTATCGGTTTCTGCCTAATAAAGCATGGGTAATAAACCGATAAGTTCCTCTTTCCCAAAAGAGAACACGGTCTACCCATGCTAATTTTTTTGAAAAAATTAGATGGGACGTGATTATGTTGATGAATTTCGGTGAACAACATGTTAATTTCGACATTGAAAGTGTTGAAGCTTTAACAATTAAAATGGAACGTATTTCGCAAAATCATAAGAAAACATTTGAAGAGAAGTTGAAGTGGTCTAGAGATATTCATGATTTGGCAATGAACAATTTAAACATGTATAGTGAGCTACTAAAAAAAGAATTCGGGAGCGTATTTCGATATAAAATTCGAGAAACGATTGATGAAAAAGATGAAAAGAAACGAATATTACTAGATTGTGAGAAGTTTATAGATAATAGAATTCAGGTGTATTTCCCTGACGAAGTTTTCCCGATTTTGTTGAACAACGGATATCGCGTATTAACAGTAAATAATGCTTTTCCAACGACTGTAACAATCTCCAAAGAAACTAAAACAGCAAAAAAACCATGTGAGCTCTATAGCTTACCGAACCTGCAATACTTTACATGGATATATTGGGACAAAGATTTGGAACGTATTAAAGAAGTTATTATTGTGAAGCAACCTTTTCGCATTTTCGAAAGAATTAAATTTAACCCTGAGTTCGAGTTTCAAGAGCGAGAAACAGAGAAGGGATATTTTGTTTCAATTCCTGTCGAACAAGAATTATTTAAAGAATTGATTGTATTACATTTAAAGCCCGAAGACTATACGCATTGAAAACTCTAATTTCCCCCAGCTGAAAGTTGGGGGATTCTTTTTGTGCAAACGTCATGTAATTTCAAAATATACAATATAATTTATGCTTTAGACTAGGAGTAGAAAAGACAGCCACCCAATAAAGAGCGGCTGTCTTTTTAATTAAAGATACGGATTTAAATAATTTCTAGCATAAAAGTTATAATGTAGTACATTTTGTTCAATCATTGGTATAAATTTGAAGCATATTGTTTTGGGAAACTCATCCCTGTTGTGTAGTATGGTCTCTTAAAAATAAAATAGATCTTTAAAAATGGTGTTAAACTGGGGTTTCATACCACTTTTTGTTTTTTCTCGGTATAATAAAAATATGATTAAATTTCAAAAATTGGGTTTGAGGATAGAAAATCTTTTAGAAAAGAATTATTAGGATAGAGTATTTATCATTTATACAGAGTGAAAATAGTTATTTATTAAAAAGGTTATCAAAAAGAAAAGGAAAAACAAAAGTGATAAATTATTAGTAGAGGGAGATAAATTTCAATGTACATTTCAAATATCAATATAATCAATTATAAAAATTTCCGTGCCAACTCTATAAATTTTAATGATGGTATCAACGTTATTATTGGACATAACAATGCTGGTAAATCAAATTTATTACGAGCATTGGCATTAATTTTTAATACTAATAGTAAAAAGCATTTATCAATTGATGATTTTAATAAAAACATACCATTAGATGAATTAAAGGTATATCCACCTAGCATTAAAATAACTGCTACTTTACAGCAAGAAGATTGTGAAGAATTAATGAGTGATGACTTAGTAACTATAAGTAACTGGTTAACTAGATTAGAAGAACCTTATGAAGCTAAATTACAATATGAATTTTACCTACCAACTAGGTTTCATGAAAAATATCAAAGTGCAGTAAAAGAAGCAGAAGATATAGTTGAAGTATGGCAACTTGTCCAAGATGAATTTCTGAGATTGTATACATATAAAATATGGGGTGGAAATCCTATTAATCAAGTTACTGCTGATAGTGAAGCATTAAAAAAATTTGATTTTCAATTTTTAGATGCAATAAGAGATGTTGAACGAGATATGTTTAGCGGAAAGAATACGCTATTAAAAAATGTTTTAGATTTCTTCATGGACTATAACATAAAATCGGATGGAACGTTAGAAAAGGAACAAAAAGAAGCGGAAATTAAAATTAAAAAGAAAGAATTTGGGGAATCAGCAGGAGATTTAATTTCACTATTGAATGAGCGGATGGCAGAAGGGAAAAAACACATTTTATCATATGCACAGGATATAGGTGCTTCATATGATAAATCTACTCCAAATTTCGATGGAAGTATAACAGATATTGAGCTCTATTCTGCTTTGAAATTAATAGTTGAATATGAGACAGGTATTAAGATGCCTATTATTAATAATGGACTTGGATACAATAATTTAATATTTATGTCGCTATTACTTGCAAAAATGCAGGTTGATGCAAATGAAGATTATTTAGGTAGTAATGCCAAGGTATATCCAATGTTAGTTATTGAAGAACCTGAAGCACATTTACATCCTACAATGCAGAGACAATTATTAAATTTTCTTAAAAAAAATTTGAAGAACAAAAAAGTGAGACAAATTTTCGTTACTACACATTCCACTCATATAACGGGTGCTGTAAATTTGGATGAATTAATTTGTATTTATAAAAATGGAAGCGAAACTTTAATTGGTTATCCAGGAAAAACTTTCGGTGAAAATAAAAAGAGTAAAAAATACGTCCAAAGATTTTTAGATGCTACTAAATCCAATATGCTATTCGCCGAAAAAATTATTTTAGTAGAGGGATTGGCAGAACAGTTACTTATGTATATATTCGCTGAATATATGAATATTTCTCTAGAAGATAATCATATAGCAGTAATTAATGCGGATGGAAAATATTTCGATCATTTTTTACATTTATTTAATACTTCAAATCCAAATGCTATTAGAAGAAAAGTAGCGTGTATAACAGATAGAGATCCAGAGCGGAAAAACTTAACTCCTAGCGAAAAAACTGAAAAAAAATCATTTAAAAAATGTTATCCATTTGAAATGTATATAGATGAAAAAGGGTATGAGTATAAAAGAAATGAAGAGAAAAATAGTTATCCTGATAATATTAGATTCTTTCTGCAGGATGAAAACTATGGTAAAACATTGGAGTACGACTTGATTCGTTTTAATCCAAACTTTAAAGGATTGGTTACAGAGTCTACTGCCAATAGAGAAGAGATCTTTAAGCTAATGGATCAATATAGTGAGGGTAAATCAGTCGATTTAATGCTTGGAAATTTAAATGCTTCAAAAGAAAACGAACGGATTAGACAAGCATTAGAAGATAAACGGTTAATATGGACAGACGAAGATAAGAAAAAAGCATTAATTGCTTCAAGATATTTAAATTCAGTGGGAAAAGGAGAAAATGCATTAGAATTAGCTTATGTACTAGAGGAAAATCTATTGAAAAAGAAAGTTTCTGGCCAAAAAGAAAATATTGAATTTAAAGTGTTTAATGTACCCGATTATATTAAATTAGCTATAGAATGGATGTGTAAAGAATGATTCCAATTTCTTCTCAAGATACAATAGATATTGAGCGACATTTCAAAGTCACTGCGGGACCTGGTGCTGGTAAAACTCACTGGTTAATAAATCATATCAGAAATGTTTTGGGCCATTCTGATAGATTAGAGAAAACACGTAAAATAGCATGTATAACATATACTAATGTAGCTGTAGAAAATATTTTGAATAGATTAGGGTCACAATCCATTAATCAAGTAGAGGTTTCGACCATTCATAGCTTTCTATACGTTCATATTCTTAAGCCATATATTAATCATATAGCAGAATTATTTGGAATAGACTTTCAAAAAATAAAAGGTCACGATAAAATTGAACCTAGATATAGTAAAGTTAAATTATGGTTAGAAAATCATTCTCAGGTTGAGAAACTCAAGCATCCTTATACAATAAATCAATTGCTAAATAGACCACAAAACAAAGATGCATTATTCAATTGGTTAGCTGGCCTTAAATATAGATTTAATTGTGACCAAAACTTAGATTTAAGTGGTGAAGAAAGTGATGCTAGACAGTTACGTAAGGTGGTTAAAATTCTAGAAACAGATTTACTTAATTATAAAAAAATATATTGGCAAGAAGGTAAAATTGATCATGACGATGTACTGTATTTTAGTTATGAATTGATTACGAGATATCCATTTATTCTAAAAGTCTTACGCGCTAAATTTCCTTATTTTTTCATAGATGAATTTCAAGACACTAATCCGATTCAAGCTAAGATAATATCTTTATTAGCAGAAGAAGAAACTATTGTAGGGGTAATTGGAGATCCTGCACAGTCAATATACTCATTCCAAGGTGCTAGTATAGAAGATTATCTTAAATTCAAAGTTGATAATCTAAGTGAATATACTATTACTGAAAATAGAAGGAGTTCTAATCAAATAATTGATTTGTTAAATGGAATTAGAGCGGATATTGAACAAACTAAAATTAGAAATGTAGACTGTGATAGACCTATTTTATTTGTAGGGAATAGTATAGAGGCATTTAATAAAATCCAAGACATGTTTGGTAAGGGTTTATTTATTCAAACCCTATCTAGGGATAACCCAACCGCAAATTCAATGAAACTTGGAGTAGACAATAGTAATTTGAATACTAAACTGTTGGGTGAATTAGCTTCAAAAGATACTAATATCCAACGATACAGTATTATAAAAAATTCAATGGAAGCTCTAGAGTTTGCTAAACATAATGATTACAAAAATGCTATAAAAATAATGAGTGCTAATTTTAATGGTTATTCTGAAAAAGAACAATTCAATAAATCTGTATCAATGTTACAAAAATTAATACAGTTAAAAGAGACGTTTTTCGAAGAACCTTTAATGTTATTCTATCAGCTAATTAGAGAAGCTATAAGCATGTCGGGTTTTAGAAACGGTGCTATTCAAGATTTTTATAATACATATTCTTATAAAGAAATAGCATTGTGTATAAATTATAAAGAAGATATTAGTCAGCATAGGACTATTCATAAATCAAAGGGCGATGAGTTTCAAAATGTCTTATTGATAACAGATACAATCGAGTTTCTTACTAATCCAAACTTAGCTGAAGATGAAGAACAACGAATTTATTATGTAGGTATAAGTAGGGCTATGGATAGATTATTTATAGTAACACCTAAATTATTAAAAGCGAATCGAGTAATAATAGAATCTAAATTGAACTTCCAAATAATAGATTTAAAAAAGGAACCTCAATTAATTTAAATATAATTAAAGCTTTAGATAGAATAAAGAGGATATTTTTAATTATTGGATATCCGAAATTAAATAGCTTTATTATTTTTAAATATAATATTATAATTAAAGGATTTAATTTCGGGTTTTCTCTAAGTATGTGTATCTTTATTCGAAATGAGTAAGTTTGCTAATTTTATTTAGAATATTTTTATAAGAAAAAATTGATAATAATGATCAAATATAAAATAGGAAATATCTCGGCGTTTCTTATTTTACATAACGGCTCTAAAACATATTTTTACGCTCAAAGGAGACATGTCAACAAATAAAAAAGTACTTTCCCGAGTAAACGGTTGTGTAACAGGTTAGCCTTGGAATAAAGAAGGAAATGTATTTATTACTTAAGGGTAACAAATGAGTAATGTTTTTATTTATAAGTATTCTATATAGTTGAGGCGCGTATATAATGAAGAAAATCATATATTTTGATGAAACGTCTGCTTTAGACTTAATAGATATTAAGTCTAAAGGTAGATCTGAAGAAATTTTGCAAAGTATGGTTGATAAGGCAAGTAAGTTTGGTGGGAAGGTGTATTGGTATAGGATGGTTAGATAATTTAACTACAGGTATTACAGGGAGTTTAAAAGTAGGTTTATCTAGAAATAAAAGAAATATTATCTTTATCAATATTACTAATACCATTTTAACTAGCTTTTTATAATTGTTAGATAATTCGAAATCAAAAAAAGGAGATAAAGAAATTCAATTAGAAACAATTAAAGTGAAAAATTTATCAATTTTAATGAAGTTTGCAACGTATTTGAAATCAATCACGCTTGTTATAAAAATTTAAAAAGCGGAATTTGGTAAAAGCACATTACAAAGTGAGGTTGAAAATCTTAACTTTCATAAAATAGACGAGATATTAGAAAGTGCAAAAGGATATTATAAGCTAGTGGTAGTAGATGGATTTAGAAATAATTATAGATTACAAGATTTACAATTGATCACTTTAACACTTTATGGTGTAAAAGTAGGAGAGGGTACAAATGGGACCTATATATAGAAGAAAGTGGTCCGACCTTCTATAAATTAGTAATGTGAAAGGTCATAAATTAGTGGTTTTAGTACCCATATCCTTTTAGTGAACACCAAATAGACACGTAAATGTGACCAAAATAAAAGAGCGCTTGTTAACAGCGCTCAGTAAAAAATAGTTACATGGAAGCAATTATTCAATATTAGAACCGAAAATTTTCGTACTGGATGGTCACAAACGTGGTCACGCCTGTGGACACAAAATAGTTATTTTAAACACTTTATTAGTCACTTTTTATAAAAGAATTTATTCAATCCCGTTCGGATCATAAGAATACTGCTGCTTATTCTCAATCCGTTCAATTACGTCTTGCAACTCGTCTGGCTTCAGAAATTCAATAGGAGAGAAGCCTTTCTCAAATGTAAGTGTATCAGCCTCAATCATTAATACGTATCGGTCATTTACCTTTGCGATATGTATTTGATCCCCGAAATCAGCAAGTAGGGCTTTCACAGAGATATGATCCGCTTTTAGCTTCAATTCCACTTCAGGCGCATGCTCGACGATTTGAGCGGTAGCTTCCATTACTTCTTCGGTTGAAAATTGTTCCATAATTTCGCGTTTCGGACTGGCAGCCCATACTTCCATTGCTTGGTCGAACTGTTCGCGCTCTTCCGTACCTTCTTCAAATACATCTTCAATTTGGTCGTATACCATGTCCATTACTTGTGTTTTCATAATTTCAGGCATAGAGCGTTCGTATTCGACGAATTTTAAGAAGTCTTCAAAGTAACGGGCGTGTGATGCTTGGTGAATCTTTAGCTCGCCCACTTCGACCATACCTTCTTCGGGCATGTACGGATATTGGATAGATTTCATATTTTTTGTTGTGATGGCCATTTCAACGTTACGAATTAGTGTGGATTCATCGGAAATGGAAGCGACTTTCGGCTCAAAGTCACATTTCATAACGAAAACGAATGGATCATCAAAGTATTTGCGTAGTTTAGCTTGCGCAATTAAAAATACACCACCGCGTACAGCACTTGTGTCAAGATATGTATAAACGAGAGGTTCGCTCATATCTTTGAAGTTTTCCTTCGTTTCTGCAAAGCGGATGCGATTAAATAAGTTGTAATGAGGATTTGAATCAAGTTCGTGCCCTTCTTCTACAATAAAGCGACCGATCTTTGTCGGAGCTTGCTCTGTTTTCGCATGACGTTCTACTTTTCTCTTTGAAATTTTTAATAATTCTCCATTCAAAAATTCTTTTAAGGAGCTATCTTCATACTCTTCAGCGTCTAATGTTTGAAAATGTTTGTAGCGTTTATCAACAGCTTCACCTTTTCCTTCTACTTGTACAACATAAAAGGAAAGATAATTTATTTCAAAATCCATATTTATCACCTTGTTTCATTTCATTAACTCTTATCAGTATAGAGATGGAAAAAACTTTCGTCAATTTATATAAGGAAGGGGAAGCCCCCTTCCTTCATATATTTTTTATTTCCGAAATTAAAATCCGTCTTCTAATGCTGAAAATGGAATGTTCAGTCTGTTTTCTACTGTACGTAAACGTTGGTTTAAGCGGTTTAATCTACGTGTATGACGTTCAACCGTGTTTTCTAATTGACGTACTCTTTGTTCAAGCTCATTTACTCGTCTTTCTAATTGACGGTTTCCAGCACCAGGAAAAGAGATTGGAAGTTGGAATTGTCGAGTTTGATCATATGGATTAACTTGTTCTACTGGATCTATATATTGTTGGTATTGTGCTTGTAAATCATATTGAGGTTGATAACCAGTTTGGTTATATGGATCGTATGGATTGTAGGGGTACATAAAAACATCCTCCATTTCTTTAAAATAGGTTAATTCACCATAATGTATGTGTAAAAGCGGAGTGTGGCACGGCAAATACCTATTTATGTTCACAGGATGTTTTTTATAAATACGAATATGGAGTTTTACATTTGTATTTCGTTCGTTTTATGGTATATACTGGATAATAGGGAGAGGTTACGTAAAGGTTACAATTCTATCAAACTCAAACTTTTATGTAAATATATATAGACATTTGGAAAAGAAAAGAGTAATTTATATAGAGTAAAAAATAACTTGTAACAATTTATAAATATATTGTAAAATGATTGTAACAAAACATACATAAAAATGAAATAATACATAAAAGTAGTATTGGGGAAAAGGGGAGAGTATATTGTTCCGTAAAGTAAAGGGTATATTAGTTGGGGTTTTATGTGTAGCTGTAGTGAGTGGCTGTGGTACAAAAGTAAGTGATGTTGCATTAGTAAGTGATATTGGTGGCCACACGGTAGAGGCTAAAGCAGAAGTACAGGATTCTATTAGTTTAGTAGATGGGCGTACAGGTACGGAAGTAAAAAAGTTAGATTTGTCGAGTCTAGGTTATTTTGAAGATGAAGCGAAATTTAAAAAATCAGTTGAGAAGGTTGCTAGGGAAGTTGGGAAAAATGTTGACAAAAAGATGGTCCCTTCACGTCTAGGATCTGATGGAAGTTGGCAAGAAGGGAAACCTTCTTATGAATTAATGGAAAAAGAATTAGTAGATAAATTATTAAACGTAGGTATGTGGGATTCTTCCTATCAATTACCTATTGTTGAGAAGAAGCCTACTGCAACATTAAGTGATGCGCAAGGAAGTGGTACGGTAATTGGTAGATATGAAACGAATTTAGGTGGCTCAACAGGTGGCCGTATTGAAAATATTCGTTTGTCAGCAGCGAGCATAAATGGAGTTGTATTAGCAAAAGGAGACCGTTTCTCTTTCAATGCATTAATTGGTGATACAACGCCAGATAAAGGATATCAATTAGGAAAAGAAATTGTAGATGGTAAATTAGTAGATGGATATGGCGGTGGTGTTTGTCAAACATCATCAACATTATACAATGCGGCAGATCAAGCTGGTTTGAAAATGGTAGAGAGAACAACACATTCTAAAACGGTAGGTTACGTTCCACAAGGAAGAGATGCTACAATTGCATATCCATACTTAGACTTAGTGTTTGAAAATACGAATGATGCACCTGTGAAGCTTTATATGGGCATTCAGGGCGGAAAGTTAGTTGCTGAAGTACATAAAATGCGATAAGAATTAGAACAGACTATTTTTGTAAAGTCACCTTTTCTGAAAGTTAGAAGAGGTGACTTTTTATTATGAACATAAAAATAAGTGTAAATTCTGACTTTTCTTATTTACATAGGATGATTTTAGTTGTATCCTTCATAGTAACGGTTATATGTAATGGAAGAATATTGGGATAAGGAGATGGAGTTATTTATGGTACAGATTCATCCGAAAACACGTATTGGTCATGTTGAATTTAAGGTGATAGATTTAGAACGTCAAATTTCCTTTTATGAGAATGTTGTAGGCTTAGAAGTAATTAAGCAAGAGGGGAATAAAGCATATTTATCTGGAAAAGGTGGAAAGAATACATTACTTGTTCTTGAAAAGTTAGAGGACGGGGTACTGCAAGAGCCGCGTACGACTGGTATATATCATGTAGCCTTTTTGGTTCCGACTCGTGAGGCTTTTGCGTCGGCATTATTTGGTGTGATTCGTAATAAGAATGTAATTGATAGTCCGGCTGAGCAAGAGGGACGTTATACATATTCAAATGAAATTTTACCAATTTCAAGGTTTAATAGCGCAAGCGATCATACGTATAGCGAAGCGTTTTATTTACAAGACTTAGAGGGAAATGGTATTGAAATATATGCGGATCGTCCGCGCGATCAATGGGGAGAAGGGCCAGGAGGAAGTACCCCGCTGGATTTAAAAGAACTAGCAACGCTTGTTGATTATGAGTTTGATGGATTACCTGCTAATACTGTCGTTGGACATGTACATTTACGAATAGCTAATGTAGAAGAGTCACATGACTTTTATGTAGATACAGTAGGCTTTGAAGTGCAGCAACGTGAAGATGACTGCTTATTCATTTCTGCAGGAGGATATCATCACCATATAGGCGCAAATACGTGGAACGGAGTAAATAACCCGCATTCACCAGCACATGCAACTGGACTTAAGGTATATACGATTGTATTACCGCATAAAGAAGCGTTAGATGAAGTGAAAGAAAGATTAATAGAAAAACAACATGGAATAAATGAGATTTTAACTGGATTTACTGTAGTAGACCCGAGTGGTATTACAGTACAGTTTGAAATAGAAACAGCATAAAAGAAGTCGGAAGGTGTATAATTACCTTCCGACTTCTTTTTGATACGTAATCCAGGTAGCACAAGGATTGAAAGGAACGGATTTTAATATCTCCATTGCATATATACTTGTTGAATCGAATTCACCTTGAATGAAAGAATAGCCGTGTTTATTTGCATACATAAATTGTTCGAAAACGAGCAGTTTCAGTAAGGATAAATCGTCTTTCGTGTGAGTTCCGCACCATCCTAGTTCTACCGTATTATCCTTTTCTGATGTATGGAGGAAAGAGTATGCCATAATTTGATGCTCTTCATTTATAATGAGAAAGCTCCCATCTAGTAGTACGTCATCAGCTAAAATCATCTCTTGCCAAGTTTGTAGTGGGAATGAGGCAACGGGATTTGCTAGGTGGGTTTGCTCATAATTTTCTTTTACTAAGTAGGCTAGTTTTTCTAATAAATTATTATTTGATACGATGTTCGATAAAGTTTGTACATGATAATTTGAATTAGGGACTATATCGATAGAAACTATTTTTTGTAAGTCTAATATCGGCATATATGTTCTTCGAATTTCCGTAAAATTATGTTCTTCAAAAAACGTTTTTAAATGAGCTGATGTTTCCCATATAGAGGTTTGTAATGGGAGTTTAAAGTTTTCTCGCTTTTGAATCTCGTTTAATAAAAATTCTTCAATGTGTAGCTCTGCATAGAAAGGATTCGTATATATTCGAAAGTATGTGCAGTATGGATGGAAGTTACTGCCCCAGGTGAAAAAGATGCCTACTACATCTTTTTTATAGTAGGCAACATACGCACATTTTGTTTTATTATCTCGTAATAAGTGAAATACGTACGATTCTTCATTGTATAAATCAATAAGTTGTTTTACTTGTAGCTCATTATTTTTACTATACTTCTCTATAACAAGATTATTTTCATTGGAGGACTTCATCATAGCTCAATCCAAAAACGTCTTACTACATTCCCATCTTCCTCAATGAAATCCTCATCACGAAGCCCGCCGTTATGTAAAATTGTTTTTTCTGAAGCAGTATTTACTTCATCGCAAACGATCAGTGCTTTCGTGATGTTTAATTGCTTCGCTTTTTCCAGTGATAATGCTAGTAATTTCGTAGCATAACCTTTTCTTCTTTCAGAAGGGCGAATGCCATAACCGATATGACCGCCAGCGTTAAATAAATGTTCGGTTAAACTATGACGTATATTAACAGCTCCTACAATTCTATTATTATCTGTAACGAGCCAATACGTAGAGTCTGGTACCCAAGATTGGGGAATGTTTATTCCGTTATGCGCATCGTGTAGTTCTTGCACCATAGCTGGGAAGTTAGAAGGGTCCTTTGTAATAACCCACGGAATCATCGTTTCACCGCTATCTTTCCATTCGTTATAAAAATCTAAGTATTCTTCTTGTAAATCGATAGTAGGTGTAAGTAAAGAGACGTTCATTGTTAATAGGCTCCTTTATTTATGTAGTATGTATAAAAAAATTACGACACAAAATGAAAGCGTTTTCTTAATTTTCTCAACCTCATTTCATGTTATCCACCTTTGTTTTTTCAAGAAAATGATTGGATGTTTAAAATTAGAAGTTATTTATTTTATGTTAATATTTAAAATATTAACATAAAACGGCCTAGGTATTAAGTGTATTTTAGTAAAATTCCTTCATATCGATAAATGGATGTGTGTGATAATTTTTATTTTATCTATCTATAATGAATGAAAGGGGGAAGAGCTCGTGAGTGTAAATATTGATTTCATTATACGAATCGGTGTCGCTGGTTTGTTAGGAGCAATAATCGGTATTGAAAGGGAAATTCGATCAAAAGAAGCGGGCTTAAAAACACATTTCCTAGTAGCGGTAGGAAGTGCCTTAATAATGGTCGTTTCGAAATATGCTTTTTCAGATATTATGAATGAAGATCATATGGCACTAGATCCGAGTCGTATTGCAGCGCAAGTTGTTAGTGGAGTAGGTTTTTTAGGTGCAGGTACAATTATTATTCAAAAGCAGGCGGTGAAAGGATTAACGACAGCAGCTGGTTTATGGGCTACAGCAGGAATTGGATTAGCAATTGGTGCTGGTATGTATGTAGTAGGAATTGGAGCGACGATTCTTGTTTTAATTGGTTTAGAGATTGTAAGTCGTATTTTTAAGGTGCAATTTTTATTTCCGCAAAATATAATGGTGCAAATGTGTATAAATAAACGTGAAGCAGTACAACAAATATTAGAAACACTTCATATGAAAGGCATTCCAATACTTTCATATGAAGTGGAAGCTTCACAGCAAGGGATAGAAATTGTTTATAAGGTAGGGATGCAACTGAAAAACATATCGTCAGAAGAAAAGAATGAGTTTATTCAGCATATGCAAACATTACCAGAAGTTACATTCATAAAGTTAAAATCATAGTTTTGAAAACGAGGATAGATGTAGCGGGAATTTCGCTATTATCTATCTTTTTTTGATATAAAACGCACATAAAGTCAAGTGTTAATTTTGCATGGTATGGATACATGTGTGAACGTTACCTTATTTTTTCTCAATACAGTATAAAAAGTGAAAATAGTAAAATAATGGTGCGGTACACTAAAAAATGTAAGGTAGGGGAGAGCATGAAAGGCTATTCAAAAAAAGTGTTAGTAGGGGTAAGTTTTGCTAGTTTCATGTTAGGGAGTTTTCAAGGGGACGCATTGGCAGAAGGTACAAAGGGAGAGCAAGTTTCATATCGGAATGTGCTCAAAATGGAGCCGATTGGTTTACAATTACCAGTGCAAGAATTAGCTCATTCATCAAAAGTGCTGGAAAATAAGTCTTTTGAGAAAAGGCTACAATTTGCTGATTTGTCCCAAAGGCCACCTGAAGTGAAAAAGGAAAGTAAGCAATTAGCTGTAGCGAAAACGTATACAATTGCTGAATTAAATCAATTGAGCAATCAGCAGTTAGTGGACTTACTTGTAACAATTGATTGGGAGCAAATTACTGGGCTATTTCAGTTTAATAAGGATAGTCTTGCATTCTATCAAAATGATAGTAGAATGCAGGCAATTATTGATAAATTGAACCAGCAAGGACAAGCTTATACGAAAGATGATTCAAAAGGGATTGAGACTTTAGTAGAGGTGTTACGATCTGGTTTTTATTTAGGATTTTATCATACAGAATTAAGTAAACTAAATGAGCGAAGCTATCATGATAAATGCTTACCTGCACTAAAAACGATTGCGAATAACCCGAATTTTAAACTCGGTACGTTAGAACAAAATAGAGTTGTCTCATCATATGGAAAATTAATTGGGAATGCTTCAAGTGATGTGGAAACGATCACATCAGCTGCAAAGATTTTTAAACAATATAATGATAATTTTTCTACATTGGTAGATAATCTTTCAGCTGGAAATGCGATTTACGATATTATGCAAGGTGTTGATTACGATATTCAATCGTATTTGTACGATACGAGAAAAGCACCGAAAGATACAATATGGTATCAAAAAATTGATAGCTATATTAATGAATTAAGTCGTTTTGCCTTAATTGGAACGGTGACAGCGAAAAATGGTTGGTTAATTAATAATGGTATTTATTATACAGGTAGACTTGGTACGTTCCATAGTACAGAAACGAAAGGGTTACAAGTTGTAACAGATGCCATAAAAATCTATCCGTATTTAAGTGAGCAATATTTCGTAGCTGCTGAGCAAATTGCGACGAATTATGGCGGGAAAGATGCGAATGGTAAAGTGGTTGATCTAGATCAAATAAGAGAAGATGGTAAGAAAAAATATTTACCGAAAACGTATACGTTCGATGATGGAGCAATTGTGTTAAAAGCTGGAGATAAGGTGACTGAGGAAAAAGTAAAACGTCTATATTGGGCGGCAAAAGAAGTGAAGGCACAATTCCATCGTACGGTTGAAAGTGACCAGCCGTTAGAAAAAGGAAACCCTGATGATGTATTAACGATGGTTATTTATAATAGCCCAGCTGAATATCAATTTAACCGTCAATTATACGGATATGAAACGAATAACGGCGGTCTTTATATAGAAGGAACAGGTACGTTCTTTACTTATGAACGTACGCCAGAAGAAAGCATTTATAGTTTGGAAGAATTGTTCCGACATGAGTTCACGCATTATTTACAAGGTAGATATGAAGTGCCAGGACTTTGGGGACAAGGGAAGATGTATGAGAATGAGAGATTATCTTGGTTTGAAGAAGGGAATGCGGAGTTTTTTGCAGGTGCAACGAGAACAGATAATGTTGTACCGAGAAAGAGTATTATAGGAGGCATATCTTCAAATCCAGCAGAACGTTATACAGCAGAGAGAACGTTAAACGCAAAATATGGAACGTGGGATTTCTATAATTATTCCTTCGCTTTACAATCGTACATGTACAATAAGAGATATGATATGTTTGACAAAATTCATGATCTTATTAGGAAAAATGATGTAACAGCATATGATGCATACCGCTCTGCTTTAAGTAAAGATGCGAATTTAAATAAAGAGTATCAAGACTATATGCAAATGTTAGTAGATAACCGTGAGAAATATAATGTTCCATTAGTATCAGATGATTATTTAGCGACGCACGCACCGAAACCAGTTTCAGATATTGCAGCAGAAATTACAGCAGAAGCAAAATTAAGTAATGTATCAGTTAAGAAAAACAAATCACAGTTCTTTCATACATTTACACTACAAGGAACATATACAGGTACGACTGCAAAAGGAGAATATGAAGACTGGAAATCAATTACACAAAACGTAAATGATACGTTAAAACGTTTAAGTGCGAAAGAATGGACAGGCTATAAAACAGTAACAGCTTATTTCATAAATTACCGTGTGAATGCAGCAGGACAATTTGAGTATGATGTTGTATTCCATGGTATTAATACAGAAGAAGGTGCTGTGAATAAAGTGCCAGTTGCGGTTATAAATGGGCCCTATAGTGGAAATGTAAATGAAGCAATTTCGTTTAAAAGCGATGGATCAAAAGATGAAGATGGGAAAATTACTTCGTATAAATGGGAGTTTGGTGATGGTACGGTAAGTAATGAACAAAATCCGACTCACGTGTATACAAAAGAAGGAACATATACAGCGAAATTAACAGTAACAGATGACAAAGGATTAACGAATACTGTTACAACGAATGTAACGGTTCAAAAGAAAGAAGATAATAGTGTAGAAAAAGAGCCGAATAACTCATTCCAGACAGCAAATAAACTGCAGCTAAATCAAATTTTACGTGCTAGTTTAGGAAACGGTGATACGAGTGATTACTTTGAAATAAATGTGGAAACAGCGAAAAACCTGCAAATTAATGTAACGAAGGAAAATAATATTGGAGTAAACTGGGTTCTTTATTCGGAAGCAGATTTAAATAATTATGTTACGTATGCCCAGCAAGAAGGAAATAAGTTAGTAGGAAGTTACTACACGTATCCAGGGAAATATTATTTACATGTGTATCAGTATGGCGGGGGAACAGGGAATTATACGGTAGAAGTGAAATAGTAAAAAGGTCGCCGTGAGTGGCGACCTTTTTGTTGCGTGTTATACAAAAAAATTTACAAAAGCTTGATAGGCACTACCAAGAGAAAATAACGTAGCTACCATATGTGCAGTCCATTTAGGCATATTTAATTTCAATACGGTATTGTACAAGATTCCATATAAGGGGGCCTGCCGACGAAACGCGGAAATTATACGCTAAGCATAAGTTTACCAATAAAATAAAAAACAAAGTCTGTAAATTTATGTAAAATAATGATATAATTTAATTGAATATAAAGAAAAAGGAAACCGATACAGCTTGTGCGTATGCAGTGCATTTTGGTCTAGGTCGCAGTCTTTTAACGTGCTCGAACTACAGGAGGAGTAAGCATATTCCCGATGGATCCATTTCTGCACTTCCATTATTTTGGGAAACCCCTGGTATCCAAGACTACATTTTACCCTTACATTATTTTTTTGATGTAGCTCTTGAAGATAAAAACTATTTAATTTTCAAGGAACAGTTATTAACTTAAAACTTATTATACTAGGAGGGTGTATCATGAAAAAAATATGCTTTGTATTAATTGTCGACGCTGGTATAAATTATGGTTCAATATTTTCTCTACCATTTTTAAGGAATCACGATGATTTGAAGGAATATTTTTCTGAGTATTATGATGTTTCGATTAATTATATTAGGGATAAAAACTCAGTTGACTATTTGGTAGTTCCCAAACCGTGTCCACCTTTTGATAATGAAAATAATCTTCCAATAATTGAAGTACCAGCAAACTTATTTATGGAAAAGGATTTTGAAAAAATAAAGACTTATATAGACAATTATTTTTCTAATAACTCATAAAGAAAATAAAAGTATAAAAAGAAGTCCGATAAAAAACGAGTGGTGAAGATTCAATGAATAAGGCACAAGCAACATTAGTAAATTACCAGCACCAACTAGATTTAGCTTCTTATTGGGGAGATGGTACCACTTCGTCTTCAGATGGGATGGGCATGCAAATGGAGGTTTCATCTTTACATGCAGACGCAAATCCACAGTACGGAACAGGTAAAGGTGCTACCATTAAAGTCCGATTAGTGAAGGCTAATAATCAGTGGGAGATGAAGAAAACCCCCACTAATTAAAGTTTCACTTTATCGCTTTATGAGTGATCAATTCTCTAGCTTTCATACAAAAGTGATTAATCCGAATGCTAGGGATGCCGTTCATGTCATTGATGGTTTACTACATCACGAAACAGATTTACATATTGAAGAGCATTCTATTGGATTATTACGCCTCTTAGAACATAAATAAAACCCTTGATTTTCTGCTTAGCGTAGATAAATCAAGGGTTTTTCTTTCAAAATCTTTTTACGCGTTATAGACGAATAATTTTAAATCTTCCCCTGAGTTCGAAATGATCTCTTCGAACTTCAATCCTACTTTTTCTAAAAGCTTTCCTGACTGGATGTTATCAGTAGTAGTAATGGCTACAATTCGTTTCAGACCTAGTTTTTGTACTCCGTATTCGATTACAGCAGAAGCTGACTCGTAGCCATATCCTTTCGAACGGAATTTCTCTAAAAAGGCAAAGCCGATATCAACATCTTCTAATGAATCTCTTTTAATAAGGCCACACATACCGAGCGGAGTGAGATCTTCTTTTCGTTCTACTAAGTAAAGGCCGAAGCCCATTTTATTATACATATCAACGGGGCCGTTTAAGATGTATTTTTTTGCATCTTCTAAGTTTTTAATCCTTTTATCACCGATATACTGAATCCATGCAGGATCGTTTACTAACTCGAGAATAAATGGAGCATCTTTTAGATGAAACCAGCGAAGAACGAGTCGTTCCGTTTCAAGAACTATCACAATCTACTGCACCACCTTTAACATTTATAATCATTAGTATGGATTGTGTAATACAAAATCGCAACATATTTTACAAGATCCCGGATTGTTCACATAAAGTTCGTTTGTTTTGCATAAAGGGATATTTTATAATTAGAATTGATTGTAAAGAGTGAGATGCTTATACAATGACTCCTAGGTGACTAGGAGTTTTTACTATATAACTATCATTATTACTAAATATGACACACTACACATTCTACTCAAGGAGGTATATAATGAAGAAATTATATAATGCATCGTTTACGTATTTGATTATCGGTTTATTATCAGGGATTTTCGCTAGGGAGTATGGAAAGTATAAAGGGATTGTAGGATCTACTTTGTTAAACCTTTTACATACACATACACTTGTACTCGGCTTTTTCTTCTTTTTAATTGCTTTAGGATTAGCAAAAGTATTCGCGTTTCATGAAGCGAAAAGTTTTAATAAGTGGTTTGTTGTACATAATATCGCATTAATATTAATGTTAGGTTCATTGGCAGCAAGAGGGCTTCTTCAGTTAAATGGAGCGGACTTTAAAGGGTTAACTTATATTGTTGGGTTTTCTCATTCGCTGATGGCATTTACTTTAATTTGGTTTATGTTGTTAATAAAGAAGTCATTTAAAATATAGTTTTATAGAAAAGAACTTGCAGTAATTGTTGCAAGTTCTTTTTTTATTCGAAAGTAAGAAATGAATTTCGTATATGTAAAACTTGAATTATTTAATTTTTCGGATTATTATGTATAAAATAGTTAACATATTTTGTAATTCAAATTTATAGAAAGTAGGAGAGTGTAAGATGGAAATAACGGTAGAGCGTTTAGTAAATGAATTAAAGGGTGTACTTCCCGAAGATCGAGTAGTAATTAATACAACAGTAAGAGAGTTACATAGTAAAGATGAATCTTATCATGCTAGTAGTTTACCTGATGTAGTAGTTTTTCCGAAAACGACCGAAGAGGTTAGCACGATAATGAAAATAGCGAGTGAGCACGGGACACCCGTCGTTCCGTTTGGGGTAGGTTCTAGTTTAGAAGGACATGTAATTCCTTATGAAAAAGGAATTACGGTTGATTTTTCATTAATGAACAAAATTCTTGAAATAAGAGAGAAAGATTTTCTGGTGAAAGTCCAGCCAGGAGTGACTCGTTCTCAGCTCAATAAAGAATTGAAGAAATACGGATTGTTTTTTAGTGTGGATCCAGGAGCAGATGCAACATTAGGGGGAATGGTTGCTACAAATGCAAGCGGAACGACAGCGGTTAAGTATGGAGTAATGCGTGATCAAGTTCGTGATTTAGAAGTCGTTCTTGCTGATGGGGAAGTAATACATACTGGGAATTTAGCTGCGAAGTCGTCATCAGGTTACCATTTAAATGGTGTTTTCGTAGGATCAGAAGGTACGCTTGGATGCTTTACAGAGTTAACATTAAAAGTATACGGCATACCGGAGCATGTTATGGCCGCGAGAGCATCGTTTCCAACTATAAATGATGCAGTAGAAGCTGTTATTAACATATTGCAAGCGGGTATTCCGATTGCGAGAATTGAACTCGTTGATGAACTATCTATGAAACAAGTCAATCATTATAGTGAAACAAGTTACAGAGAAGAACCTACATTGTTTTTAGAGTTTCACGGTAATGAAGCAGGGTTAAAGCAAGATGTTGAATTTACGAAGGAAATTGTTTTTGATCATAAATGTAAAGAAGTTGCTTTTGAAACGGAAACTGCAGCGAGAAATAAATTATGGGATGCACGGCATAACCTAGCATATGCTTACGTTCATAGCTATCCTGGTAAAAAGCTTATGAGTACAGACGTATGTGTACCAATTTCAGAATTGGCTGGGGCAGTTCAACATGCGAAAGATACATTAGATAAGGTTGGGCTTGTTGGTGGTATTCTTGGTCATGTAGGAGACGGGAATTTCCACGTGCTCTTAATGGTTGATCCAAACGATAAAGAAGAAGTGGAAAAAGCAGATGAAATAAATGAAAGTATCGTTCTATATGCTCTTAAACGAGGAGGAACATGTACAGGGGAACATGGCGTTGGTATTGGAAAACGGAAGTATCAGGAAGAAGAACATGGGGCGGCATTATTCGTAATGGAAAAAATAAAGAGAGCTCTTGATCCGCAAAATATTTTGAATCCGAATAAAGTTTTTCAGTTAAAGGATAGGGGATGATGGGGTGAAAGTACTAGAAGCGATAAGTAATATAGCTGGAAAGTATTTTGCGTTTTGGGTTATTTGTATTGCAACTATTGCGTATTTTATTCCCGCTCCATTTCTCGGGTTAAATAGTTACATAACGATTTTACTCGGGGTTGTTATGTTTGGGATGGGGTTAACATTAAAGGCTGTTGATTTTAAAATTATTGCTACAAAACCATTGCCAGTTATTATCGGTGTATGTGCTCAGTTTATTATTATGCCACTTGTCGCATACGTACTAGCCTACGTTATGAATCTGCCAGCAGAATTAGCAGCTGGATTAGTATTACTCGGTTCAGTACCGGGTGGCACCGCATCAAATGTTATGGTTTATTTAGCAAAAGGAAACTTAGCGTTGTCTATTGCAATGACATCATTATCAACGTTACTAGCACCAATTGCTACACCTCTTATTTTATTATTACTTGCAGGACAATGGATGCCGGTTAATCCTATGTCTATGTTTCTTTCTATCGTACAAGTTATTATCATACCTATTATTTTAGGATTAGTAGTGAAGAAGTTATTCCCTAAAACTGTTACGAAAGGAATGACCGTTATCCCTTTCATATCGGTTGTAGCAATTATCATTATTGTTTCTGCAGTTGTTTCAGCGAATGTAAGTAGTATTACTTCTTCAGGCCTTCTTATCTTTATTGCCGTTATGCTCCATAATGCTTTCGGTTTTTTACTCGGATATATAACAGCATTCATACTTAGACTAGACGAAGGGACAAGAAGAGCTATTTCAATAGAAGTAGGAATGCAAAATTCAGGTTTAGGTGTTGCGCTAGCAACAGCACATTTTGGACCAGCTGCCGCCCTCCCAAGTGTGTTAGCAGCAGTATGGCATAACATTGCAGGACCGATTTTAGCAACCATCTGGTCAAAAAATGCAAAGGATACTTTCAGTGATGAAACTTTATCGGTAAATATAGAAAAATAGGAATGATAAAGAATGCAAAAACGTATTGTACATTTTGAAGGGCTAGTTGTTTTCATAGCTGCGATTTATGCGTATTCATTATATGAATTTAGTTGGATAATATTTTTTCTGTTCCTTTTAGCTCCGGATTTATCAATGTTAGCGTATGGTATAAATAATCATGTTGGGGCTAACATTTATAATTTATTTCACACATATATCATATCGATATTAATTGTTATCATAGGTGCTTATTTTAAGATAGATATAGTTATTATGATAGGCCTAATATGGACAGCACATATTGGAATGGATCGAATGTTTGGATATGGATTGAAATATGAGACGGATTTTAAGGATACTCATATTCAGAGGTTATAGTTGCTTTTGAGGAGAGGGATACTTTGAAACAGAGAATTACTATCGAAGAGTATAACATCAAATGGGAAAGTGAATTTAATAAGTTACAAACTCTCATTAACGATGTAATGGAAGACAGTATTTTATCCATTGAACATGTTGGGAGTACATCTATTAAAGGACTTGCAGCAAAACCAATATTAGATATTGATATCATAATAGAAGATTATGGGTTTTTTCCTAAAGTAGTAACAAAGCTTGAAGCGATAGGATACTATCATCAGGCAGAATGGAGCTACAAAGGGAGAGAGGCGTTTGGCAGAAAGGACGCTTTCGTTCCGTGGGACGGAGAAAGTACAGATTGGATGGAACATCATTTGTATGTGTGTGATAAAGAAAGTGAAGAGCTAAGAAGACATATAGCGTTTCGGGATTATCTTCGTGAACATGAAGGTGTTGCTGTTGAATATGGACGTTTAAAGAAAGAATTAGCAAGAGAATCGAAAAATAGAGCGGGTTATAGTGAAGGTAAGACGGCATTTATTACAAATATATTAGAAAAGATAAACTAAGGCGGCATGGAATACATGCTGCCTATTCTTTTGAAATAGAACACTGCCATTATAAAACAAATACAAACTGGCCCTGTTGAATGCTACGATACTTAAATATAATGAGAAATAAAAGATCGGAAAAGAGGGAACTTATGTATATACCAAAATATTTCGCAATACAAGATGAAGAAATGAAGTATGAGATAATGGAACAAAATAGCTTTGCGACATTATTTTCTCAACATAACGGGGAACCATATGCATCGCACTTACCGTTGTTATTAAATAGGGAGACCCTTACTTTACATGGTCACTTCGCACGGCCGAATGAACAGTGGAAAGATATTGGGACTCAGCAAGTACTAGCTATATTTCAAGGACCACATAGTTACATCTCTCCGTCATGGTATGAAACAAACAATGCGGTGCCAACATGGAATTACGTTGCGGTGCATGTATATGGTGAATTAGAAATTGTTGAAGATGAACAGGAATTAATAGACTCTCTTCAAGAGTTAGTACATAAGTATGAAGATCCGGAGAGCACCTACTCACTTAATGATGTAGATCCGAATTATATGGGAGGATTGAGGAAGGGAATAGTTGGGTTCAAAATAAAGATAAATAAAATAGAAGGAAAAGCGAAGTTAAGTCAAAATCATTCTGTGGAAAGAAGAAAATTAGTTGTGGAGAAACTTGAGAAAGTTGGTAGTGAGGGGAGTAAGGGGATTGCGGAATTGATGAAAGAAACAAAATGAGTTTGGTAAAATAAAGGTGATTTACTAATTTTGTAGAAATATATTTTACTTGCAAGAAAAATGCCTCCGTAGCTCTAGAAGGGAAGAGCGCCGGAAAACATGTCGCACCGGGTCGCAAGGCGAAGGTTTCAGAAGCACCGAAAAGAAAATAAGCTGAGACAGGTGGAATTCCTGTCGGTGAAATTCCGTAGGGAAGCGTGTTCCCCTTAGCCTATGCTAACGAAAGGAGTGCGGGTTCGAATCCCGTCGGAGGCATATGGAAACCTCTATATGAAGAAACATTTGATTACATTAACTCTAAATAAGCGCATTTAAAAAAGACCCTCTTAAATGAAGGTCTTTCGTTTTTTAAAGTGTTTTTTCAGCTGTTGTTGAGTTATAGTCTTTACCTACGTCAACGGATTGAACAAGGTCAGGCCTTTGTGGTGCAGGGAGATCGGCGTGACTTGCTTGATATGTAAAAGCACTATTTATCCCAATAGAAATAATACCAATAACAGACAGTCCTAGAACGACAGAACTAATTTTTTTAATCATTTTAGAGCTCCTTTCTCAAACGTTTTTTCTTTTGCTTGTAACGCTTTATGAAAATACTCACTCGCTTTCACATGATTATTTTCATCATAAAATTTAGTTGCTAATTTCTCTGAATATTCTTGAGTGTAGTTATATAAAGATTCTTTGTCGAAATACGTAATTCCTTCAAGAATAATCTTTTCTAGATCTTCAGTTGTCTCATTATTGTTAAGGGAATTTAAAATTTTAAAATGAAGTATATATTCAATATTGTTTAGTTCTGTACAAACTCCCAATCCTTTTTTTATAAATTCTTCAGCAATGTTTATTTCACCAAGTTTATAATGCTCTCTGGCTTGTAAAAAGAGTGCTTTAAAGTGTGTAGGCACTTTTGTTGTTACCTCTGATAAATGTCGAATCGCTAGAGAAGACAGGTTTTGACTTGCATAGAGCCAACCTAGATTATTGCGAACGCTTAATACTAAATCCTTTTCGTTTAGTTTTTGTAAAATTGAAAGAGCAGAATTGAATTTTTCCTCTGCTTGTTCATATTGTTTTAGAAATACACATGAGGAACCTATTATATTGTCGCAAAGTGCTAACTTTATCTCAAATCCATTTTCAGTCATGAAAATATTTCTGGCTTTTGTTGCTTGCTGAATTGCATCAATCGGTTTATAAAAATGTTGATTAAAGATAGCGAATCGGTAATTATATTCAGCTTCCTCTAGTTTATCTGAAACATTAACTAATAGCTTTTCAGCATTTTCATAATGTTCACTTGCTAAATTATAATTTGTTGTTAAAGTAGCATGAATCGCTTTAAATAAATGATAGTAGTAAGAAAGTTGGTGATTAGGTGAAATCGCGTAAGAATCTATTTTATTGAAACTGTCTTTTGTGATGCTTAAACCATCAGTTAAAACTTTGAAACGAAAATCTAGTAGAGAATAGTATAATGCTAAGTTTTCATCTTCTTCAAAGTTTAGTTCTTTTTCCTCAATTTCATGCTTTAAGTTTGTTGCCTGGGACACATCTTGTTTTAGCATAGCTAAATACCAATCATTAAATAATTTTGTAATTTGTTCATTACCTTGTAGTTGAACGTTCATGAAATCCCCTCGCTTTTTGAATATTCTTATAAAATATAGTATCAAAAATAACAATATTTAGAAATACGATTTTTATTTCTCAATATTTGTTTAACAAACTTTTCAGTAAGCCGATTGGAATAGTATTAATTTGTTTTGGAGTAAAGAAAAGGTGTCGGGGGAGGGGGCATTTTAAATTTCTAGTTGAGAGGTGAAAATATAAAAAAGGGTGCGTTCACACAATTTGTATGAACACACCTTTTTACAGATTAAACAATCAAGTCCCACAAAAAGTACGATAAGGGCGATTCGTAGGCGCAGGTGGAAGGCAGTATTCTTCTTGATCTGTAGAATATGCATAAGGATTTGCTAGAGCTTCAAGAAGTTTTTCCATTACGCTATAGTCGCCATTTGTGACAGCGGCTTCTAGTGCTTCTTCTACGCGATGGTTTCTTGGGATGATTGATGGGTTATTATTTTTCATCATTTCGTAGGCATTTTCTTTCGATTCATCTTGTTTTTCTAATCGAGATTGCCACAGTTTGTACCATTCTTTAAATTCAGGGCTATCGAATAGAGGGGTATTTTCTAACGTATTAAGAGTTAATGAACGGAATGTATTTGTGTAATCCGCTTTAAATTTCTCCATCATTTTTAAAAGTTGCTCAATAAGTGATTGATCTTGTTCTTCGTTGCTAAATAGTCCTAATTTCTTTTTCATTCCAAGGAACCACTGTTTTTCATACTGTACGCTAAATTTTGAAATTTCGTCTTGAGCAATCTTTAATGCTTCTTCTTCATCTTCGTGTAGGATTGGTATTAAGGATTCAGCTAGTCGCGCGAGATCCCATGCGGCCATATATGGTTGATTTCCATATGCGTAGCGACCTTGTGTATCAATGGAGCTAAATACAGTTCCTTGGTCGTAATTGTCCATAAATGCACAAGGGCCGTAATCAATCGTTTCACCGCTAATCGTTATATTGTCAGTGTTCATTACGCCGTGAATAAATCCAACAAGTTGCCATTTTGCGATAAGACTTGCTTGTCTTTTAATGACCTCTTGTAGCAATGCAGTATATCGGTTTTCATGATCTTCAATTTCTGGATAATGCCTTTTTATTGTATAGTCAGCTAGTGATTGAAGATCCTCGATAGAACCGCGAGCTGCAGCATATTGAAATGTGCCGACGCGTATATGGCTGCTTGCTACTCTAGTTAAAATAGCTCCAGGTAACTTTGTTTCACGATATGTTGGTTCGCCTGTTGTGACAACTGCTAAACTGCGGGTAGTTGGAATATCAAGTGCATACATTGCTTCGCTAATAATATATTCACGTAGCATTGGACCGAGTGCAGCACGACCATCACCGCGGCGTGAATACGGAGTAGGACCAGAACCTTTCAGTTGAATGTCAAAACGTTTACCTGAAGGAGTCATTTGTTCACCAATTAAAAGAGCACGACCGTCGCCTAACATATTAAAATGTCCGAATTGATGACCGGCATATGCTTGAGCTAATGGACGAGCTCCTTCTGGGAGTGCATTACCAGCGAAAATAGCGATTTCGGCTTCCTTCTTCAATTCTTCAGGATTAAAGCCAAGAGATATCGCAAGTGAATGGTTTAGCTTAACTAACTCCGGTGAACTTACGGGAGTAGGGGGGATTTCTGTATAAAATGATTGTGGTAAAGTCGTATAACTATGGTCTAAATTCCAACCAGCTTCATTATTTTTAGTCATTTTATCTCCTCCTTGTTTATTTTTTTATTATGTATTTGTACGTATGTATTCTTTGTAAAATTAGCTAAAAGTATAATATGATATTTCCCCTTGCAATCTATTGTAAGGACTTCACTGCACTATGTCTATTTAACAGTAAATATAAAAACTCCATTTGAAGAAAATGGAGTTTTTATTATTATTTCATTTTTACAATTATTTTCCCCTTTGCTCTTCCAGCCTCTGAATATTCCATTGCTTTTTGCGCATCTTCAAAAGGGAAAACTCGATCGATTACAGGTTTGATTTTTCCGGCTTCAATATAGTTTGCGATAGTACGTAATTGATCTCCGCTTGGCTTCATAAATAAAAATGAATATTGAGCATTATGCTTTTTTTCAAGTGCAGTAAGTTTTTTACTTGCTAATGAAAATAAGAATGTTTTAAAAAATCCAGAACCAAATTCTTTACCGAAACGAGCGTTTGGCATTCCTGAAACGGAAACAATGTTGCCGCCGCTTTTTATAATATTGAATGATTTTTCAAGTGTTGTACCACCAATGGTATCAAATACTGCATCATAATCTTTTAGTATTTCTTCAAATTTTTCTGTTTTGTAATTAATAATTTGATCTGCTCCAAGAGACTTTACTAAATCGGAACCAGCTTCACTAGCAGTTGTTGTAACGGTAGCGCCCATTATTTTTGCTAACTGAATTGCGAAAGTACCAACACCACCAGATCCAGCGTGAATTAAAATCTTTTGATCTTTTTGTAATTGCATAATGTCATGTAATGCTTGATAGGATGTTAAGCCAACAAGTGGAATTGAAGCAGCTTCTTCAAAACTTAAATTTTTCGGTTTTAAAGCTATGTCATCTTCATGAATGGCTATATACTCCGCAAAAGTACCAATCTTATTTTTTCTTGGACGTGCATATATTTCATCGCCGACTTTAAAACGAGTTACTTTTGATCCAACCTTTATGATGACACCAGCAAAGTCATTCCCAAGGATTAGGGGTATTTCATATTTAAGTAACACCTTTACTTTTCCATCGCGTATTTTAAAATCAATTGGGTTAATACTAGCTGCATGAATTTCTGCGAGCACTTCATGCTCATTTATTTCAGGAATAGGTACCTCGGCCATACGCATTGGGACTTTTCCGTACTTATCAATTATCATCGCTTTCATTTCTTATACCTCCAAATTTCAATAAAGTGAAACTTTAATCAGTGGGGGGTTCTTCATCCCCCACTGATTATTAGTTGAACCAATCGGACTTTTATGGGCAGTTGATCCCCTATCTAAATTCTTTGCTTTCGCTGAATTCTGAGGTGGGGGTCTTACTGCCCGTTAAAGTGGGATAAAAGTTGTGCAATAGCTTTTCGATATCTAATACAAGATTTTTTAATAAACTTAATTTTGTACGTATATCAATATAATAAAAGTTTTTTGTACCTTCTTTTCGCATTAAAATAATACCGGCTTCTCGTAAAATTCTAAGGTGATGTGATACCGCTGGTCGAGAAAGGTGTGTTTGTTTCGTAATTTCACCTACACGTAATCCTGTTTGACATTCCGTTTCCATGAGAACTAACAAAATAGCTTGACGTGTTTCATCGCCAATTGCTAATAATACTTTTTGAGAATCAATAAAATCTTTTTTTATAACATTTAATTGTTCTTGTTTATTCATTTCAATTACTTTACCTCCTGCTAATGAGTCGAAAGGTTTAAGATGATGGACCATTACTTCGATACGGTAATGCTACATGATTGTTGTATGAGCTGCAATATTGGGAAAGAAAATCGAGACGAATGAAATTTTATGAGTTGAAAATGGTAGGAGATAGAAAAGGCTTAATAATACGTTGTTTACAGATGAGGATGGTTAAGTCATTGCACAAAAAATTAAGCGGTCGTAACCCTATATAATTTATTGGGTTACGACCGCTTATCATGTTTTTATTATTTTGAAGTGAGTTGTTTCGTTTTACTCTTTCATACATGCATAATTCAAGCAGATTATAGATGTATGAAAAAGTAAAAGTAATTTGGGGCGTAATCTATCTATATGATAATTTAAAATGAAATATAAGTCTATATCTTTGTTGTTTTTTTGATTATATTTATGTCACTGAGCTCAGAACAATGATGTGGAGGATAAGTATATGGAATCGAATGATGTACCAGTTTTAATTGTTGGAGGGGGATTATCAGGATTAGCGTCTGCGTTATTCCTTGCAAAACATAATATTGAATACTTGCTTATTGAAAGGCATCCGTCTACTGCCATTCATCCGAAAGCAGGTGGAATCACTTTTCGTACGATGGAGTTATTTCGAGAATTAGGTTTAGAACAAAGAATTAGATCAGCGGGTAAAACATTAGAAAATTGCCGAGGAAGAATAGCTGTTCATACAATAGCTGAGGCGAATCAGGAAGAATTCGCACAATTGAGGGTGACTCAGTATGGAAACGATGAAAAATTACTTCGAAAAGTAAAAGAGATTAGTCCATCAAAACAAACTGCTTGTTATCAAATTACTTTAGAAGAGATGATGTTACAAGAAGCGAGAACATTAGGCGGAGAATTATCTTTTTATCATGAATTGGTTTCTTATGAACAAAATGAGCAAGGAGTAATCGCAACGATTCGAAATCGTGAAACAGAAAAAGAAAGTGTCATACATTGTGACTATGTAATTGCAGCGGATGGAGCGAAAAGTAAAATACGTGAGCAGCTAGGGATTAGTACCGAGGGCCGTGGAACAATTGGTGGTTATTATATGAATATTTATTTTGAAGCGGATTTAAGTGAATTTATACAAGGAGATGCATTTGGTTTTACTATGGTACTTCATCCTGAAGTTCTTGGTGCGCTTATTCCAGTTGATAACGAAAGAAGATGGATTTACCATGTATCCTACGATCCATTAAAAGGAGAGCAACCAGAAGATTTCACTATAGAACGTTGTAAACAAATTATTCAAACCGCAATAGGAAGTACAAATGTTGAGTCAGAAATAGTAAGTGTTTTACCGTGGGAAGCGACTGAAAGTACTGCTACAAAATTTCAAGATAATCGCATTTTTTTAGTTGGTGATTCTGCACATATTATGCCGCCAACAGGAGGGTTTGGTTCCAATACAGGAATACAAGACGCACACAATCTAGCCTGGAAATTAGCGGCTGTTATAAAAGGAAAGGCAAAACCAAAATTGTTAGAAACATATCATGAAGAGAGATATCCTGTTGCAAAATTAACGACAGATTATGCGAGTAGTTTACTGTTTCGTGCTGCGAATAGAGAAGAAGGTATTTTAAATAATATGGACGGTTTAGCTGTTACAGTTGGATATCAGTATTGTTCAGAAGCGATTATAGATGACTCAGTCACTCCACATAGAATGGATAGCGTAGAGTTGAACGGGAGACCTGGAACGCGAGCGCCACACTTTTGGGGGATGTATAAAGGGAAAGAAGCTTCTATATTAGACTTATTTGGTAACAATTTTGTATTACTTACTGGAGTAGACAATAGCTCTTGGGCTGAAGCTGTATTTGATGTTTCATCTAAATTAGGAATAAATATTAAACTGTATCGAGTAGGTGGAAGTGGAGACTTTATTGCTCAAGAAAATGTTTTTCGTGAATTATATAGGATAGAGAATGGAGGAGCTGTATTAATTAGACCAGATGGCTTTATAGGATGGCGTTTGGCAAAAGCAGTGGTAAATCCAGATGTAATGCTGGAAGAGGTAATGGGTAATTTATTATGTGATTTTTAAGTAACTACGGAAGTATTGTCTTATATAGGACGATACTTCTATTTTTTTAGCTTACAAAATAAAGATTGTGTAGTGAAGAGACATTACTATTATAAAAATATATGTAAATTAATTCCCTTTATTTTTTGTTGTTAGAATTTTTTTAGTTTTTAGTTATAAGTGTTGGCAATTACTAGATTGAATCATTTTTTTATTGTATTATATTTCCTAGAGGTTACAGACTACATTACCTTTAGCCGAAGTAAAGCAAATAAATGATGTAAAAAGACATGTTTTATCACCAAAAGAATTTTTTAAAGGTTCATTGAAATTAAAAACAAATGCTTTAGGTTATGCAGCTGTAGGATGGGATGTAATTAATGATACAAAGGAAAATATTGAAAATAAAGCGTCAAAAACTAAGCTAGCTGGTGATATTATTGGTGATGCAGCAATTGGGGTTGGTTCTACTGCTGCTAGTGCATTAACTGGTGCTGCAATAGGTACAGTAATTAGGGGACCAATTGGAACTGTAGTTGGGGCCGGAATTGGCTTTGGTGTTTTTATCGGGATAAGTTGGTTAACAGATGGAATCAAATTTAACAAAGGTGATTGGAATCATGATGGCAAACAGGATTCGGTAAAAGATAGAGTTAAATCAGGAATTGGAAATGTATTAGATAAAATTTTTAAATTTTTATGGGGTGTATAATGGACAAATATAATGGCAACAGCATAGATGATTGTATGCGGATATTAATACCATTTGATATAAGAAATATTGTAGGGGCCTTTGTGTGGGTTATCATGAATTTTATGCTACTCATCATTTTATTCATATTTCCACCGTACAATATATACTCTTACGTAGCTTTACCATTTTATGTGATATGTAATCTATGGGGAATTTGGGTTTCTATTCATAAGCCTCGGCAGCCTCAATTGCAACATTTATTATATTCTGGATTTGTTGCGTTAAGTATTTCATTTTGTAGTTTTATAGCTGTGCAAAAGTTAGCTTACGAATTCGTAGAAATAGAATCTCCTTTATTTTTTATTCTATCGCTTATTGCATATAGTTTAATTGTTTATAAATCTGAATTATTCTGGATTAAATATTTTACAGCTCGCTTAAGGGGGATCACTGATCAAGATGTGAAAATCTCTAAAATTGTATATTTTTCGGGTTTAGGTTATATGATTGGTCAAGTTAGTATTGGAATTTTGAGCCAAAAAGCTATGGCGATTGTGCTAATCGTTATTTTTTCATTTATTTCAGTTGTTTTCCTAGCGCTAAGTACACATTTGTATTTTTACTTTGATTTCAAAAAACAAGGTATTACTTCGCGACATTTAAAAGAATTATATTTTCAAAAGAAGCCTAAACTGTCAAGGAAGGAAAGGAGACAATCCGTGGCTGCTTTGGGACATGTAAATATACCACATTCTCAAAAGAAACCTAAACTTGCAAGAAAGGATATACGAAATTAAGAATTTGTAATTAAGTAAAGCCTAGATTTACGTGAATATCATGTCAAATGACAATAGAATTTTATCTTGTATGAATGGAAATTAAAGAAGTTAGATAGGAATCGGGCTGTTCGGAAAAATTCGATGTGTTCAAATACTAATTAGTATAAGATAGATATATAACTTATACTGATTAAAGCTTTACCGTACTGAAAAAATAATATTCACAAATATTAATAGGTTTGGTATGATTAATTTCGACAAGTTAATCGAGGCCGGAGATATTTGAGATAAGCCATAAATTTATTTAAGGATACAGAAGTGTCCTCTAAATAATTTATGGCTTTTTTTATTGATGAAATGTAATCAATAGGAAGTTACATGTGAATAGGGGGGATATGGAAAATAAATAGTATAGTAATAACATAGGGGAATTATATTTGTAAGATTGAAATTTTAATATAAACTTATAAAAATGATGAAAGTATATCTTCTATTTCGTGTAAATCTCATTAACTTGTTGAAATTTGTAACGTAGGAAGGGTTAGAAGGATGAGAAAAATTATTAGCGTTTTAGTTATCTTCTTTATGACGGGAAGTATCTTTGCTGGGGGAGCTGTTCATGCGAAAGCAGAAGGAAAGCATGAGTGGAATAAGAATAAGTTTTTAAATATTGCACATCGCGGAGCAAGTGGACATGCACCTGAGCATACTTTTGCTTCTTATGATTTAGTGAAAAAAATGAAAGCGGATTATTTGGAGTTAGATATTCAATTAACTAAGGACGGCCAGTTGATTGCAATGCATGATACGGCAGTTGATCGCACGACAAATGGTACAGGTGAAGTACGAGATAAAACATTAAGTGAAATAAAGAGTTTAGATGCAGGATCGTGGTTCAATAAAGCGTATCCAGAAAAGGCTAAGCAAGAGTACGTTGGTCAAAAAGTTCCGACTCTTGAAGAAATTTTCCAAAAGTACGGAAGAAGCATGAAGTATTACATTGAAACAAAATCACCAGATGTGTATCCAGGAATGGAAGAGAAATTATTAGCTTTATTAGAAAAATATAATTTAATAGGTCAAAACATGTCTTCTAGCCGTGTGATGATTCAATCATTTAGTAAAGATAGTTTAACAAAGATTCATAGTATGAATGAAAATATTCCGTTAGTTCAACTGCTTTGGTATTATCCAAATGAAAACAATGAGATTGTTGAATGGTCTGCTATTACACATGAACCGAAACATGTAACGAATGAAGATTTTCAAGAAATTAAAAAGTATGCAGTTGGTATTGGACCAAACTTACGTAATGATAACGGAGAATTAATTATTGATGAGTCATATATGAAAATAGCTAGAAATAATGGACTGCTAATTCATCCTTATACAATTAATGAGAAACCAGATATGAGATTGTTAATAAAATGGGGTGCTACAGGAATGTTTACAAATTATCCTGATCGATTACATAGTGTGTTAAAAGAAAAATAAATAGGAGAAAAGGTATACCGACATTTTGGTATACCTTTTTTTATTATGCTAGATTATAGTAATAGGATACATATTCTTCTAAACCTTCAACCTCATTTTCAGGTGGCTCAATGCCGCCCTTTCTACCGTAGCAAACATTTCTCAAGTATTCTCCAAAAATCATAGAGCGACTTTTTTCATTTTCCATCCAATTATATCTATTAATGATAAACTCACCATCGAAACTTGTATCAAATGTATATGGGATACAAGTAATAGTTTTAGGTAAATGTTTTTTTAATACTCGATATTGCCGACCAGCGCCTAAACTTTTGCAAACAAATAGTAGCTGATTAATCTTTGTAAAATCAAAAATCTTTTTCGCTTCCATTACATTAGCGATAGAATGGAGGGAGTTTTTCTCGAATAGGATAGCATCTTTTGGTACGCCATGTTCAAGTAATTTATTTACAATTACTTCTGCATCTGACAAATCCCCGTAATTCCAGCTCGGATGTTTCATGCCATGTAAACTAGTACCACCTGTAACGATAATTTTATTTCCTAAACCTTGTCGATAAGCTTCTAGAGGAGCTTGCCAATTGCCAGGGTGTGAACCGCTGAAAACGAATATTGCATCACATTTTTGTGGTGTTATTTCTTTTAGAAAAGTGATTTCTGTAATTTGATCGATTTGTTTTTTCGTAAGAGTAGGGACATCAGGATATTTAGGTATTACCATTTGAAAACCTCCTATATAATAAAATGACAAATTCATCATATAGCGATTTTAATAAGTGGAAAAAGGGAAGCTTTTCATTTGAAAGTACCCCTTTTAAGATAACTCTCCAATAAACCAAATCTCTTTTTTATCGATTGTATCTTCATCATAAATGACTTCTTGAAAGTGAAACAGTTGGGCAGTAGGGCGAATTGAAATCCCCCATGTTTCCCAAAAATTAATTTCATTTGAAAGAGGGACCCAATTTTGAAATTCACTATTTCTATTAAAGAAATTATGAAAGTACCTTTCATTTTTAAATATAATAATTTGCGAATTCCACAAACTTTCTATAGAAATGAAAACAACAACTCGATATGTATGTGTATCATTCGGTTTTATTTTTATTAAATGATTCACTCGATCTATTAAGGTTTGTATACATAATCGTTTTACTTTTCTAGGTGTTTTATGAGACTCGATAAAAGCTTGAGAAACTGGTAAAGGCATATACCAATATTCATCGTTATAGAAAGTAGAAGGGAATATTTTTGTATGTTCCTCAATGCGTTTAATCATAGTGTTTGTTTTTCGTTTCATCCCACGTATTTTCTTTTCATGCATTGTGAGTCATCTCCATAAATTTTTGTAATGCAGCTGAGCGAAATATATCGTTTCTAGTAATGAAAGTAGTAGGAACCTTTTTGAAGCTATTTGGTAAAGGGTTGAATGATACGTCATGTTCATGTCCCTTTAAAATTGATTTCATCATAATCGCTACGCCTATATTTGATTTTACACATGCAAGTATCGCTTCGATTGTTCCGAATTCTAATACTCGTTTAGGCGAGATGTCTTCTTCTTGAAGCCAGTCTTCTAATAAACTTCTATAATAGCACCCGTGACTAAAAGCGAGTAAATTCATATCTTCTATGTCTGTAAGAGAGGATAAAGGTTTTTTACTAATGAGAACCAATTCTTCTTCATGAAATACAGTTGTATGGAGTTTATTATGCTGAGTAGAGCCAGCTATAAACGCTCCGTCTAGTTTTCGCTCTAATACAAGCTTAATTAGTTGTTCAGTCGTATTTGTTTCCAAAATCAATTCGACTTCTGGGTACCTCTCATAGTAGGCCGTTAATATAGAGGGAAGCCTTACCGCAGTTGTAGATTCTGTACACCCAATTTTTAAAGTACCTTTAGGATCAGTTCCATTACTTTGAACCGCTTTTATAGATTGATCCATTAAGTGGATAATTTGTTTGGCGTACGTTAATAAAATCTCACCGTTAGAAGTTAAAGTTACACCTTTTCCGTTTCTGTAAAATAAAGGAACACCTAATTCATTTTCTAGTTGTTTCATACGCATCGTTACGCCTGATTGCACGTAGTTCAAATTTTTCGCTGCGTGAGAAATATTATTTTCCTTCGCGACTTCGTAAAATACAGTTAAATCTTTTATGTCCACGTATCATCCCTCCGAAAAGGTATCAATTTTTTTGATGGATTATATGATGAATCTTTATTTTATATGATATCAGAACTTTCATACAATGGAAGGGGGAGGGATTATTATGTTGATTGAAGAAAGGGTGAATAGTACTTATAAATGGGTTATGTTAATTGTTGCGACGATTGCTCAAACAACAGCGACACTTATAACGTATGGTGTCGGGGTTTTCGCTTTATTTTGGAAAGAAGAATATGCACTTACGAATACGGAGAGTGGATTATTAGTAAGTGTTGTAAATGTTGGACCGTTATTTTGTATGCTTTTTGTCGGTCGGCTACTTGATCAACATAATGAAAAAATATTAATTTCTATCAGTTCATTTTTGCTAGGGAGTTCGCTTTTACTGACTAATATAGTAAATGGATTTAATGGGTTATTATTTGTACTTTTATTAATAGGAATGTTTTATAGTGTTTCCCAGCCAGGAGGAAATAAAGTGATTTTAAAATGGTTCCGAAAAGAAAATCGCGGATTAGCGATGGGAATAAGGCAAGCGGGTATACCGATTGGTGGCGCGTTAGCGGGAGTGTTAATCCCGTTTCTTACAGTACAATATAATATGACTTACGCGATCAATAGTATCGCATGCATTTGTATAATGGGAGGAGTATTATTTTTTGTGTTTTATAAAGAGCCATATGTTCAGGAGGAAGCGAGGAAAGGACATAATAACATTTCCTTTTGGATGGAGCTAAAAGTAGTGATATGCAAAAAAGAGTTGTATCCAATTTATATAACGGGTATTTGCATGATTTCATTACAAATGGTGTTAGTTGGACACTTCATGAAATTTTTAGCAGGGGAACAATCGATTACATCTATTGTAGCCGGAACAGTATTTTCAGTTATGTTCTTTTCTGGAATGATTGGTCGTATTGCATTAGCAGCTATTAGTGATGTGTTGTATAAGGGGAATCGGCGTATACCTTTATTTATAGCTGTCTGCGCTTCTATCGGCATGATTTTATTGTTAGTAATGAATATACATACAATAATGAGTGGAGTCTTGTATAGTGTAAGTGCATTGTTAGGATTCTTTTCAATTGGATGGTTTAGTCTTTTTATAGCCGAAGTTGCTGAATTGGCAAGTGAAGAATCTGTAGGAATAACAGTGAGTGTAGCACTTACATTAAATCAAATTGCTATTATTGTTGCACCTGTTTTATTTGGTTATATTGTGGATGAGAAAGGGTATGCGTATGCGTGGTTATGTATAGTAGTATTGTTAAGTATCTCGGCAGTCAGTTTATATAGAAAAAACAAGAAAATAAAAGAAAGTTAGCAATGTAAATTTTTTATGAAGAAAATATAAAGAAATGCCGAGTGAGCGACATTTCTTTTTTTATTTGTTGTATAATCAAAGTATAAATGAGATTCATTTTCAATGAAGTTCATTGCCTGTAATTTTAGCTATAATGATTTGTTTTTCTTTATCGTTATTTACATGATTTATTTTGTTTGAAAATTTTTAGTATCATTTCCTTTTAAAGTTGTAATCTATTTTACTTAATATTAAATTATAACTATATTTTATTGTAGGATAATGAAACGTCATATCATCTAAACGATTGTTTTTATCTGTGTTTTTCATCTTAACAACTCCGTTTCTTATCTTGTGTAACAAATGTTACATAAGATGTTGAAATTATAGTAGGGTGCATCCGATTGTATGGTGGAAATTTTGCGAGAAAGAAATACAATAGAGAGTAGCCGAAAACTGAATATGAGAAAAAGGAATCTAGTTCATTTAGGTGAATAATAGGTAGTATTATAAAAAATTTAAAAATTAATAGATATAGAATAGAATGGATGCGCGTTAAGTGAAACTATATAAAAGAGGGTTCCTATTATGCTAAAGAAATGGTTAATCGTTTTCTTTGTTTTTGCTATTTTTTGTGGGAGTGTCGTTGCACTAATACATGCAAATAAAGGTAAGAAATATGATATAAAGGCATTTTCTAATGTAAATAGTAAGCAAAAGGACGATATGCAAGAAGTTGATGCAACTGAGAAAAAACGCTATGAAGCTGTAGCTGGAAAACTAGATCAATATTTAAAAGATAAAGGATTTAATGGGAGCGTTCTTGTAGCTAGTAAAGATCATGTGATTTTACGAAAAGGTTATGGATATGCGAATGTGAAAGATAAAGTAGTAACAACGCCAAGAACGAAATATCGTATTGGTTCTATTACGAAAACGGTCGTTGCAATATCTATTATGCAGCTAAAAGAAAAAGGGAAATTAAATATTGAAGACAATGTAAATAAGTATATCCCATCGTTTCCAGCAGATAAAAACATTACGTTACGAAATCTATTAACACACACATCTGGCTTGCCAGATCAAGGACAAGGTAGGGTGGATGCAGGGTCACGTTTAAAGTTAGTAACGTGGATTGGAGCGCAAAAATTGCAATTTCCTGCAGGGACAGGCTGGAAATATACAGACTATAATTATATGGTGCTTGCATATATTGTAGAAAAAATTACGAATAAACCGCTCGCTGAATACGTGAAAGAAAATATTTTTACTTCTGCTGGCATGTATGAATCTGGAATGGGGGCGACTCTCCCAGAAGATATTTTTTTAGCAGAAGGTTATACGAGAAAAGATAATGAATTAATAGCTGCCCCCCGCTTAAAAATGAACTGGTTGTATGGGTGTGGTGAAATGTATACAACTGTTGAAGATATGAAAAGATTAGATGAGGCAATAATGGATGGAAAGCTGTTATCTAAACAAAGTGTATTAGATATGTTTACTGCATCACCTGCAAGAAAATATGGATTTAGTTTCTATACGTATCCAGATTATTATCATAACCACGGGGTATTAGCAGGGTGGAATACTTTTAATAATTTTAACTGGGATAAAAAAACATTCGTCATATTGTTCTCTAACGTTCAAAATGGTATGAATGATACATTTAATCAAGAGTTTAGGAAAATGGCGAATGATTTAATAGAAGGAAACGGAGCATGAAAGAGAAAGAGCCTCTAGCGAGAGGCTCTTCTTTTTTATAAAGTTGAAAACTCTTCAACAAGTTCACTAAAACGATGTAATGCACTTTCAATCGGTTCTGGCGTAGTTAAATCAACGCCAGCTTTTTTCAGTAGATTTAATGGATAATCTGAACTTCCACCTTTAAGGAATTCGAGATAGTTTTTCTGTGCATTTGGATCGCCGCTCAATAACTTATCGGCAATTTGGATTGCAGAAGCGAATCCGGTGGCATATTTGTACACGTAAAATGGACGATAGAAATGCGGTATTCTAGCCCATCCGTATTTTACTTCTTCGTCAAATACGAGGGAGTCGCCATTATATTCTCTAAACAAGTTTTCGTAAACCTCACTAAAGGTTTGGGCATTTAATGGTTTACCTTGCTGTGCCATTTCATGTGTGATTTTTTCAAACTCAGCGAACATGATTTGTGTAAAGAAAGTGCCTTTAAATTTCTCGATGAAATGGTTTACTAAATGGTTACGCACGTTAGCATCTTTTGCTTCTTTTAATAAATGATGAATTAATAGCACTTCATTTACTGTAGAAGCGACTTCTGCGACGAAAATAGTATAGTGTGCAGAAATTCTTGGTTGATATCCGTGTGAGTAGTGCGTATGCATGCCATGCCCACATTCGTGAGTAAGGGTGAAAAGGCTATTTAAATCATCGTGATGATTTAAAAGAATGAATGGATGAACGCCGTATACACCAAAGTTATAAGCACCGGAACGTTTTCCTGGCGTTTCTCTTACGTCAATATAACGTTTATCTTTAAAGCTTTTTAATGTTTCAATATATTCTTCACCTAAAGGAGCTAGTGATTCAATCATGATGTCAAACGCGTTATCATATGGAATGTCTTGTTTTACACCTTTTACTAAATCGACACTTAAGTCATATTGTCTTAGTTCATCGACATTTAATTTCTTTTTTCGAAGTTCATTATATGTATGTAAAGATTGAATGTTTTTTTTCGTCGTTTCAATTAAATTTTCATATACTTCTTTCGGAACCATGTCGCCAAATAATGATTTCTCTAACGCTGATGGATATTTTCTTAGCTTAGAAACAGTAACATTATTTTTAATAGCAGCAGATAAAGTAGAAGCGATAGAATTTTTCAATTGAACGTATGGCTTGTAATAAGCTTTATAGGCTTCTTTACGTTTTTCGCGGCTCTCATCTTCTATTAACTTTGCATACATTCCTCGTGTTAAAGTAACTTTTTCTCCATCATTAGTAGTCACTTCACCAAATAGTATATCTGCATTATTTAACATGCCGTATGTATGCTGAGGAGAGGAAAGTGCTTCGCCCATTTGTGATAAAATCTCTTCTTGGTCCTTATTCAATACGTGTTTTTTATAACGGTATAATTCAAATAAATCTTCTTTATAATATTGTAAGCCTTCAGCTTCTTCTATGTAAGTGTGTAATGTGTTTTCATCTACGCTAAGTAAGAATGGGGAAAAGAAAGATTTAGCCGCACTTACTTTCACGTGTAATTGTGATACTTTATCGACAAGAGATTGGGCGTCAGTATCGCGTGTATCAAGATCAGATTGTAATCGTGCATAAGCGAATAGTAAAGATATGATGCTAGAAATTTCTTCACTCTTTGTTAAATAGGCTAATAAACTATTGCCATCGTGAATATTTCCATTAAACTCTTGTAGTTCTTTCGTTAATACTTCAATTTTAGGAAAATCACTTTCCCAATCTTCAATGGTATCGTAAATATCCGTTAAATCCCATTTTTCTTTATCATCTACTTGTAGTCGATCTTTAAGTTCTGTCATAATCATTTCCTTTCTAAATATGTAGTTATATTTCTATATAACTATGAAATACAACAAATTGCAAAAAATCCCTGCTGAAAATTAAAAAGCCTTGCTAAAAGGCAAGGCTAAACAAATTATAATGTAATTCCGAATTTTGAATGTAAAAGATTTTTATATTGCACATCTGTAACTTTTTCTTTCATTTTTTTACCGTTTTTCGCTATTGTTAGACTATCCTTCGTTAAAGAAGCATGCCCATCTTCAGTTAGTTTTACAATAAGAGGTACTTTGTTAAATGGTGAGCACTCATGTTCAACGATAATTTTTTGTGCTGCATTTGCTTTTTCTTCATCCACTTCTTCTATATAAAATGCATAGCCTAACGTCCAATCATCAGTAGAAGATTGATCCAAAAACTCATTGTTTTTACGCATCTCTAACATGTAGTTTCCTTTTTCGGTCATTTCTTTACGAATACGATAATCTCCTGTAACGGAGTGAATGACTTCACCTGAGAAAGGAACAGGTGCAAGTGGTAAGTATGATCCGAATCCAACTTCAATTAAATAAAGCTCATTATGATGTGTTAAAACGGTTGCGATATGGCCAGAATCAACAGCCCATATAGAATTTGCAGCGTTATACACTGTTCCTGAAACGAGATGAACATCGAATCCAGCGTCTTTAAGGAAGTGATACATAGTAGGATTGAGTTCATAACAAAGACCACCACGATTGTTTACTAAAATTTTTTCTTTTAGATTTTCTTTTGATATTTTCTTAAAATTCTTTTCGAGAACATTTAAGTTTTCAAATGGGACAGTTTGTGCCATCGCGTACATAATGTTAGGTAAATCTTCAAATGAAACTTTGTCTTTTTCTTCTATATGTAATCGTGCGAAAAATTGTTTTTGAAAGTCTGTCATAGAAACCCCTCCGTTAAACGATTTATATATATTGTATCTAATATCGCAAGAGGAAACATCTGCATATGTGCGTACGACTAAAGTATGACACCTTTACTTCTTGCTATACATATAGTATGATGATTTCAGTAAATTAGATTTCAATGACCATAATATAAAATAATGAGAGGTGCTTTTTGTGAGTGCGGTAGGTACTAAATAGGAAAAATTGAATGAAATAAATCAGATAAGAACAGGGGATTTTTATGTATACCATACCCCTAATTTTGTCATGGATTTATTTCGATACCTATGAAGATACCTACAATACTTTATAAAGCGTGTAATAAGGGGATTGCCATCCGTTTTTTATGGTTTATTTCCCCATATGTTATTACTCATGCCTTGTAAATGTAAAAGCTGCGGTATCCCCGCAGCTTTTTTGTGTATATTTTTAATGTTTAAAAAGGGTAATTGAATAATGTAGAACTCATTGGAATCTAATGAGTAGGTATCTTCATTTATGATAGAAATCAATCATAGTGAGGAGAAACAAAATGAATACAATGACTTTTGAAAAGTTACAATATAACGAATTAAAGGATATAGTGAAATCTTATTGTGTAAGTGGATTAGGAAAAGAATTAATAAATAAATTAGAGCCGAGTGCAAGTATAAAAGTAGTAAGGAATCGATTGAATGAAACGACAGAAGCACGAGCTATATTAGATGCAGAAGGGCATGTTCCTTTCTTCGGTATTTCAAATATCGCAAGTACAATTCAAAAATTAGAAAAAGGGATGATTTTAGATCCAGAAGAATTAGTCAGTGTTTCAGACTTTTTACGCGGATGTAGAAAGATTAAAAAATTTATGTTAGATAAAGAATTTTTTGCACCAGTATTAGCTTCTTATGCAAATTCAATGACTGAATTTAAAAGTATTGAAGAGGAAATTAATTTTTCAATAAAAGGTAATAGTATTGATTCTGCCGCTAGTAAAGAGTTAAAACGAATTCGAAATAACATGGATTCGGTAGATGGGAAAATAAAAGAACGTTTAACGAAGTTTTTAAATAGCAGTGCAAATAAGAAGTATATTCAGGAGTTCTTTATTAGTAAAAAAGATGATCGTTATACGATTCCGATTAAATCTTCTTATAAAAATCAAGTTGCCGGAAGTATTGTTGAAGCGTCGGCTAAAGGTTCTACTGTATTTATAGAACCGCATACGGTTACAAAGTTAAATGCGGAACTGGCAAGTTTGAAAGCAGAAGAAGCGATGGAAGAATATCAAATTTTAGCGACTTTATCAGGAATGGTAGTAGAAAATATATATCATATAAAAATTAATATGGAATTAATTAGTCAGTATGATATGGTGTTTGCGAAAGCGAAGTTTAGTAAATCGATTGATGGAATAGAGCCGAAGTTAAATGATCATGGCTACGTTCATTTAGTAAATTGTAAGCATCCGCTTTTAAGTGGAAAAGTAGTACCATTAAACTTTGAAATCGGTCAAAACTATCGTAGTTTAATTATTACAGGGCCGAATGCGGGCGGGAAGACAATTGTGTTAAAGACGATTGGATTGTTAACATTAGCGACAATGTCAGGTTTGCATATTGCCGGAGATAAAGAAACAGAAATTGCTATTTTCGAAAATGTATTTGTAGATATTGGTGATAATCAAAGTATCGAAAATGCACTAAGTACATTTTCATCACATATGAAAAATTTATCTGAGATTATGAGGATGTCAAATAATAATACGTTGCTATTATTTGATGAAATAGGAAGCGGGACTGAACCGAATGAAGGAGCAGCACTTGCAATTTCTATTTTAGAGGAGTTTTATCTTGCAGGATGTATTACAGTTGCGAGTACGCATTACGGTGAAATTAAACGCTTCTCAGAAATGCACGATGATTTCATGAACGCAGCCATGCAATTTAATAGTGAGACGCTAGAACCGCTTTATAAATTAGTGATCGGTAAATCAGGTGAAAGTAATGCACTTTGGATTGCAAATAAAATGAACGTAAGAGAACGTGTACTGAAAAGAGCGAAAGAGTACATGGAAAATAAAGAATATACTTTAGAAAAAGTGAATGAAAGTAAAATTAGAAAGCCGAAATTCCTGCAAGAAAAAAGAGAAAATCATTACGAGTATAAAATTGGCGACCGTGTAAATTTATTGGATCATGATGATTTTGGTATCATCTATAAGGAAAAAGATAACTTCTATAATGTCGTTGTATATTATAACGGTGAATTCATTGAAGTGAATGTAAAACGTATTACTTTAGAGGTATCAGCAAAAGAATTATATCCAGAGGGATACGATTTAAATACGCTATTTGTCGATTATAAAGAAAGAAAAATGCAACATGATATTGAGCGGGGATCGAAAAAAGCACTTCGTAAAATTCAAAAAGAAATGAGAAAGAATAGAGGGTAATCCAGAGTGGTAACGATTAGACAAGAACGACAAACCGATTATAGAAAAACGGAAGAAGTTGTACAACAAGCATTTTTAAATGAAGAATTTAGTGATAAAAAGGAACATGAACTTGTAAAACGTATTAGAGAGTGTGACGCATTTATTCCAGAGTTATCAATCGTTGCAGTAGATGAAGAAATAGTCGGTCATATTATGTTATCTAAAATTACGATAGAACAAGATGGAGCTTCTGTAGATTCATTAGCGCTTGCACCAGTATCAGTTGCTACGGGATATCAGAAAAAAGGAATTGGTGGAAAGCTTATAGTAGCTGCGTTAGAAAAAGCGAAAGAACTTGGATACGGATCAGTTGTAGTATTAGGACATCCAGAGTACTATCCGAAATTTGGTTTTAAGAAAGCCAGTGAGTGGAATATAAAAGCACCATTTGAAGTGCCTGAAGAAGTGTTTATGGTAATGGAATTAACAGAGAATGCTCTTGAAAGTGTAGAAGGAGTTGTACAATATTCGAGTGCATTTGCTGAGTAGGAGTATCGGTTAAGAAATATAATCATAAAAGACGCTATCTTTTTGTATGGATATACAGAAAGGTAGCGTTTTTTATTAAGCGAAGCTACTTACATATATTTTGCTCAATGAATAATTGAGGTGTTAAAATTGAGATAGAAATGTAAAGGGAGAGAAAAAAGAATGAAGAATCGAGAAACAGATAGCAACGTAGTTACGTTATATGTTACAAGACATGGTAAAACAATATTAAATACGAACCATCGCGCGCAAGGTTGGGCAGACTCTCCGTTAGTAGAAAAAGGTGTGGAAGTTGCCTCTAATTTAGGAACGGGATTAAAAGATATTCATTTTACAAGTGCGTATAGTAGTGATAGCGGCCGCGCGATTGAAACTGCTAATTTAGTATTAAAATATAGTGAGCAATCAAAATTGAAACTTGAGCAAAGAAAAAAATTACGAGAATTAAATTTTGGTATTTTTGAAGGTGAAAAACTTGATAATATGTGGGATGCGGTTGGAAAAGCTGCAGGCGTTGCATCACCAGAAGAACTTATGAAGTTTTCTATTCAAGAAGTTATTGATCTTATTAGAGCAGCAGATCCTACGAAACAGGCGGAAGATTGGGAATTATTTTCTACTCGTATAAAAGCAGAGATAGATAATATTAGTGAAGAAGTAGCTAAAGATGGCGGCGGTAACGTTTTAGTTGTTGTTCATGGGCTGTTGATTACTACCTTAATAGAAATGCTAGACAGTAGTAAAACAAAACTTGGAGTGGAAAATGCTAGTGTGACGAAGATTTTATATCAAGATGGAACATATACAGTCGAGTCAGTTGGAGATATGAGCTATGTTGCAAAAGGGAAAGAAAGTGTGGAAATATAATCCTATCTCAAATAGATATAAGAAAAGGGAGTTAGTAAAATCTAGCTTCCTTTTTATTTTTTAGTGCATCATTTGAAATATTGTATCTTTATATTATGATTTTGTTTTTAATGTGTAGAATGTTTCTTTGTTCAACAATTGAGTCATTTAATTGAATAAGGGCGTATTTTTTTGAATAGGACCACTTTGTTAAAAAGGATACATCCAATTTTTAGCGAATACAGGGTTATAAATAAGAAAAGTGGTGAGGTAAATAGGAAAAGAATGTAATTCCTTTTTGGACAATAAAACAGAAAAATGTATAATTAACAGGCTTCAGAGCGCGGGGTGTGTTTTCGCAGAAGAAGAGACCAGGTTACTTATTTCAGTAGCCCAAACTCCAGAGGACCTCAAGAGAATGGTGGAAATGCGAGCCGATGGTTTACCACTTGAATATGTTGTTGGATACGCAAAATTTTGTGGGATGCGGATAGAAGTGGAGCGGGGTGTTTTTGTGCCTCGTCAACGAACCGAATTTCTTGTTCACCAAGCCGAAGCGCTGTCATGTTTTGGTGATATTGTCGTTGATCTCTGTTGTGGTTCAGGTGCTGTCGGTGCAGCTCTAGCGGCAGCTTTAGGAAGAGTTGAATTATATTGTGTTGATATTGACCCTATTGCGGTACGATGTGCAAGCCGCAATGTAATGAGTTTCGGTGGCCATGTTTTTGAAGGTGATTTGTATAAATCGTTGCCTCATTCACTTAAAGGCAACGTGAAGACCATACTTGCAAACGCACCTTATGTTCCTACTGATGCAATAAAACTGCTCCCACAGGAAGCTCGCCTACATGAACCAAAGGTGGCGCTTGATGGGGGAGCGGATGGACTTGACATTCAGCGAAGAGTAGCGAAAGAAGCATTTCTCTGGCTAGCACCTGGAGGTCATCTTTTAATAGAGACGAGCGAAATGCAGGCAAATCAGACCTTTGAAATCTTTGCTGGTGCTGGGCTTACCACGAAAGTAGCTCGAGATGAGGAATTAGATGCTACTGTTGTTATAGGATCGAAAGCTAGTTTTTAGTTTAAATCGGTACGTAGCCTTATTCATAAATAAAATGATAATTTCCTAGCGATATACAAATAAAAAACATATGCTTTTAATTGAGAAAAGAGATCGAAAATTATCCGAGCGATTTGAAGAAGAAAGGACATAACGTATTAGTTATGTCCTTTCATTTATCAACTTTTTTTACTATAGGTTTTCATAAAACTTAACCTAGATTCCTTTTCATTTTGTGAATTATGGAATCAATAAAATCTTCCCTGTACTTTTTCTGCTCTCTAATAATTTATGAGCACGGGCACCGTCTTGTAAAGAGAATGTAGTAGGACTTGCAATGTTTAATTTTCCAGTAGCGATCCAATCAAATAATTGAGTAGAGCGTTTTTTTCGTTCTTCAAAAGTAGTAAGCACGTTCCAAAGGTCTCCGCCAGTTAAAGTTTTTGAAGTATCCATAAGCATACGCGGATCAACGGGAGCAGGATTACCGCCAGCCATTCCGAAAAATACAACAGTACCACCAACTTTAGTAGCGTTAAAACTTTCCTCAAGTGTAGAGCCTACTGATTCATATACAACATTTACCCCGGTACCATTTGTTATTTCAAGTACTTTCGTAGCCCATGATTCCGTATATAAAAATATGTGATCGGCACCAGCTAATGTGGCTACTTTTCCTTTTTCGTTTGATGAAGTTAGGCCGATTACTTTTCCGCCTAGCAGTTTAATCATTTGAATAAGAAGTTGCCCAACACCGCCAGCTGCAGCGTGCACTAAAGCTATATCACTTTGTTTTATTTGATAGCTATCTTTCGTTAAATAATGTGCTGTTAAGCCTTGCAATAAGACAGAAGCGGCTGTTTCAAAAGAAATTGAATCTGGAAGCGGGATTGCTTTTTCTGATGGAACGGCAACTAATTCTGCATTTGCAAATGGAACATCAGTAAATGCAATACGGTCTCCAGGATTGATATTTGTAACGTTAGCTCCTACCTCTTCAACAATACCAGCCCCTTCATAACCTAATATATAAGGTGGATTGCCAGCAAGATGATAATCACCGCGGCGTCTGTAAATATCAGCGAAGTTTAATCCAATTGCTTTTGTACGGAGAAGAATTTCATTTGGATTTATGATTGGATCATGTATTTCTTTATATTGTAGTACATCTGGACTTCCAAACTGTTCGAAACAAAGTGCTTTCATATGGAATACCTCCATTATATTGTTTGTCGATGCTCTTTATCATACAATACAAATATCAATAGACAAAGAGGATTATTTCGATGAAATCAATCGGGAATTCCGATTGAAAAGAGGGATGATAAATGGAGATAAAACAATTAATTACCTTTAAAATCGCCGCGGACACTTTGAACTTTACCCAAACTGCGAAGAAATTAAACTTTGCTCAATCAAGCGTAACGGCGCAAATTAAAACGTTAGAAACTGAGCTAGGTACGCCGTTATTTGAAAGATTAGGGAAACGTCTTTTCTTAACCGAAGCAGGAAGAAAGTTTCAACTATACGCGGACAAGATAATCGCACTTAGTAACGAAGCGAAGACGGCTGTGAAAGATGATGAAGAAATAGCTGGTACGTTAACGATTGGTGCGCAAGAAAGCCAATGTACATATAGACTTCCTTCTATATTAAAGAGATTTAAAGCACAATTTCCTCAAATAAAACTTATATTTAAACCCGCACATTCCAATAAAGATGCGAAGGAACAATTGATGGATGGAAAAGTCGATCTTGCATTTATTTTGGATGAATGTAAAACAGAAGATGCTTTACATGTTGAGCCGCTTATGAAAGAAGAATTAAAAGTAGTAGCTGCTCCAGGGCATCATTTACTCCAGCAAACTTCTGTTTCCATAAAAGATTTAGGGACGGAAACACTTTTATTAACAGAACTAGGGTGCTCATATCGGACTTTATTTGAAGAGTTATTTCGCATCCAAGATGTGTATCCAGCAAATAAGATTGAGTTTGTTAGTGTAGAGGCAATAAAACAATGTGTTATTGCAGATTTAGGTATAGCCGTTTTACCGGCGATAGTAGTAGAAAAAGATATACGAGAGGGGACGATAAAAGAGTTACATCTAGAAAATACTATCAATCCAATTTTCACACAAATTGCTTGGCATAAAGACAAATGGATGACAGTGCCACTGCAGCAATTTATTGATGTGACGAGGGAGTTTTTTACAACGGATTAAGTGGAGAAATATTTATTTTCTATAAAAGAAGAAATGGTAATTTTGTATTGAGAATCGATGCTTGCATGAAACGAGTATCGGTTCTTTATGTTTTAAATAAAGGATGTTTTCAAATGTGTATTTCTCAACTTTTTTTCTTACAAGGGTAAGTAAATTTCTTCGTATATTCCAATAATCGTAAGGGAATTTACAACTTTTATTCGTTTCTGTAAGATGCCTCTAGGCAGCATGAAAGGAGGGGCGTACATAGGGGATAGATATACGTACTTATTTTGAGGGAGGAGATTTACAATGTTTAAAAAGTTAATGAAAGTATGTGTGTTAAGTGTAGCGAGTGTAGGGGTATTATTTAGTTTTCAAGGAAGTACATTTGCAGCTACCGATCTGAGTAGTTATTATGACGGGAAAAATCCAGCAACAACGAAAGTATACGGGGGAAGTACAACGTGTGATGCAGATGGATTTAATGCAAAGTCTACAGCGGTATACGAAGGTAGTAAAAAAGTAGGGACAGTGTATTTACGTTACAGTAATAAATGTCATGCAGCTTGGGCTAAGTTTGTTTTAGATCAACCAGCACCAGCTGTTTCAGGAGGAGTGTATGCGTACGCTGTTGTGAATAAATACAAAAATGGTGTGTTTCAAAAATCAGTCACTTCCAATCAAGGAAATGGCACAATTAAAACTGGTCAAACGAGTACTTATACAGGAATGGTATTTGATTTAACTGCTGATTTCGGATACACAGCAGATGCTGAAGCAGTTACGTTTAATAACGGTTACGGGAAAACAGCACGTTATTAATAAAGGAGTGAAATTATATGAAGCTATTAAAAAAGGTGAGTGCATGTTTATTGTTATCTTTACTCGTTGTAACTAATATGTTTAGTACGACTAATAGCGATAAAGCATACGCAGAAGACCACTCATATGATGGGAAAAGTCCTTATTATAATAGCTGTGATCAATCAGCAGTAACGAAAGAGAAGAAGTGGATTAATTCAAATTCTTATGTGGAATTAAAATTTAGCACGACGTGTAAAACAGCATGGGCAAAAGTTACTATAACTCGCCTGGCAGTTTATAATAACGAAGCTGATGCAAGAATTGTTAGAAAAACAGATGGAAAGGCATATACTTGCGGAAGTGCTGGAGGAAATGGTGTTGTAAATAAAGGGCAAACATCATGCTATACACCAATGGTATATGATTTAGATCCAAGAAAGGCACAAGCACAAGGGAAACATGCTATACCAAATAGTGATGCTTATAATTATGCCGAGACTATTTGGTATTGATGAGGATATGGAGATTGTAAGGTAGAATATTTTAAGAGCATGTTTTGATTGGTTTTCAAAACATGCTCGATTTGTATTCATCCTAAGCTTTTTGATATCAACTAATCAGGTCTGTATCAGGAGGAACATATCCAAGGTGTCTAGCCATAGATACAATTTGTCCTTTATGGTGAAACTCATGCGTCTCCGTATGAGTTAAAAGCCATAGCGGCGTTGTACTCCAAGGTTCTTTTTGCCATTTTACTTCATTTGCTATATTGTCGAGCCATCGGTCATTGTATTCATCTAAAAAGCGTTGTACGGTCTCATCTACTAACTTAAATCTAGTACGAACTTTTTCCACATCTGCATGCTCAATTTCGTAATCGCTAGCAAATGAAAAGTCTGCTCGCTTTTGTTTAAATGCGAATGATCCAAGCCAGTATCGGTAGCAATCGGCTACATGAATATGTGTCTTTATAATGCTACCGCTCCCGAAATTCGGAATTGTGCTATGTAATTTTTCTAGTGGAATTTCTTCCAAAAACGAAAATAGAGTTTCTCTTGTAGAGCTAATAAGATTATATTGTTGTTTTAAAATGTGTAACATGCAAGTACACTCCTCCTTTATTTACATAGTAAGTAATTCTATATTTACGAGGAGTGAACCTTTTTATTATTTTTAATAAGCATATTAGATGTATTTCTTATTTGTTTCTGATAGATTAAACAAGGTAAAACTTTAATAAGTTGAACATTCTTAGTTCATAATAAATGGTACATGAAGAAGGGGAACGATAAAATGAATAGACTAGTTGGCTTAAAACAATTTGAAATAACGCGCGGTGCGTTACTTACATTTATGGAGACGCTAGATGATAAAACTGCAGATACGCAGCCAAAGGGTTTTAACAATACAATTCGCTGGCATATCGGTCATGTGTTAACGGCAGCAGAAGTTTTCATGTTTGGAAAAGAATTCAAACAATTACCAACGGAATATCCAGGTATGTTTGGATATGGATCAAGACCATCTAAATGGACAACAGCAGGACCATCGTTAGAAGTGTTAACGGTTCAATTAAAAGAACAAGCAAAACGCATTAAAGAAATTCCAGCAGAAGCATTTGAAAATAAACTGCCAGAGCCATTCCTAGGATTGGAAACAGTAGGGGAACTTTACGGTATGATGCTTTATCATGAAGCTGATCATATTGGGCAAATGAAGGCGATGGAACGTATTATTAAAGCTCTTTAGTCTTAATTGCATATAACGAGCAATACAGGTGTAATGTTAAATAATATATACAAAAAAGGTAGATAAATTATTATCTACCTTTTTTGTATAACTTCTTGAAGGATTAGGGATTATCATCGTGATGCTGATGAAGAAGGGCTAAAAAATAATATATAAGGATAAAGAAATTATTATTTTTATGATGGATTATTAATTATAGTATTCCTAAATATGGAATATGCGTATAATAATAGAGAGGAACTAGAAATAGGGGTGAATACTATGATTACATTAGAACAAAAGCTGGAGCAATATACACATACATATGCACAGTTAAAGGGAGAACTAAAATGGAAAACGAGTGATTCTCGAACAGGAATGATGATTGCTGCTATGTATGCAAGTAGTGATAAATTGCTTGATCTCGGACGTTTTTTAGAAATTAGTAGTTATATTAAGAATGAGGTAGGGATGTTTTCATACTTAAAGTCTTATCATCGCTTTGTAGTGGCCGCGACATTAGATATTCACTTTACAGATTATAAGAAAGCTTTTCGAGAATTTTTAGATTTATATGAACAATTGGTCGCTGGTGGCTTTAGCCGCAGTATATTTACTTATCTTGCAGCAGCTGTGCTTTTAACAGAAGATAATGAGCATCATGGCACGCACATTCAGCGTTCAATGCAAGTATATAAACGTATGAAAGAGGATCATCTTTTCCTAACAGGTACAAATGATTATCCGCTCTCCGTTTTATTAGCAGGACAATCAGAGCATGTAGAAACACTTATGGACCGAGTGGAGCGTGTTTATCAGAAACTAGCAAAAGCTGGCTTGCGCAAAGGGAATGACCTCCAATTTCTAAGCCATATTCTTTCACTAAAGAAGGATGTCAGGGAAGAAATATTAGTTGCAACATGCACAAACATATGGAATTTGTTAAAGCAAGAAAAGGTAAAAGTGAAACAGATGCATTACCCAGCAATCGGGCTATTAGCGTTACTTGAGGATGGAGAAAAAGAGATTCATTCTATTAAAGCGTTGATTGAAAAATTGCAGGGAGAGAAATTATTCCGTTGGCATACAGATACGAATATTCTTATTGCTATTCAACTGTTCGTAAGTCAGAAAGGTGAGGAAAGTAAAGCTACCAACACAGGTTTACAAACAATGATAGAAGTCCTCATCCAAGCACAACAGGCAGCTATAATGGCAACGTTTGCCGCTTCATCTGTAGCAACATCTTCAGCTAGTAGTAGTTCATAATGTGTAACTGTTTATGCTGTTGTAAATTATAACTCCTTTGATAAGGATGGTTTAAAAAATATTACTAAAAAAAGCCCATCACCCCCTAATGAGTGATGGGCTAACTATTTTATATAATCAGTATTATCTTTTCAACTGCTTCAAATGTTTGAGTTGTGTAACAATCATAATGCTAATGACAACGAGTAAAAACCATGAGCTGATTTTACTTAAGTGAACGAGATTCCAAGCTTCCCGTTGGTTTGGATATTGCCATGCACCGAAAAATGTTGCGATGTTTTCTGCAATCCAAATAAAGAATCCGATAAGAAAAAAGGCGAGAACGAGCGGCATTTTATATGTAACGCCTCGTAATGAAAATTCCACAAATGTTCGAAAGAAAACGATGAATAGAAGTAACGTTAAGAACCATCTAAAATCGTATAGAAAATGATGTGTGAAAAAATTGAAGTAAATCATTGCTCCTAGAGGTATTACAAAAATAGCTTTCGGCCAATGATACATTTGTAAATGTAGTCTTCTCCACGCTTGGCATATGTAACTTGCAACACTTGCATACATAAAGCCGCTGTAAAGTGGAACTCCAAAAACCTTTGAATATGCCTCTTCCGGATAACTCCATGAACCGAAATGAACTTTATATATTTCTAGTAAAAGGCCGATGAGGTGGAAGACAGTAATTACTTTTAATTCGTCTTTCGTCTCAAGGCCAGTCTTGTACATAACCCACTGCATAAGAAGGCATACGATGAGTATGAAATCGTAGCGGTATAACCCTGGGATCGAAACGATTTTTGAAAGGGCTAGTGTTAAGAAAATAACGACTGGGAATAAGCAGGATAATGCTTGTTCATAGGTAAAATAGAGTAGTTGTTTTATATATAACATTGCATCACCTTAGATATTTTTATTTGAAAACTCAAAATAATGATTAAGTATACTACACTTTTAAAAATAAGCTAGTAGGTCTATTTTGCGTGTATTTGTAAGTTTTGGAAGGGAATTGTAATAAGTATTTTAATATTTAGCGAAGTGAAAAAATAGTTTGCTATTTAAAAAAAGTGGCGATATAATATCTAAATGAAAATGATAATTATTATCAATAATAATTACAAATAAAAAATAATTATAAAAAACAACTGAATATAAAGGATGAAATGAAACATGTTACATAAGCCTGCTGTATATGCTGGCAATAATCGCTGGCTACATATTAAGTTCATATGTTTCATGAGCTTAACAATTTTATTTTTAATCGGCTCTATATTTTTAGCTGTTGCATTTGGTGCAAAGGATATCCATTTACAAACCGTATGGACAGCGGTTTTTGATTATAATCCGAAATTAACACAGCACCAAATTATTTATGAATTAAGACTCCCAAGGGTAATTGGTGCAGCAGTTGTAGGAGCGGCTTTTGCAGTGGCTGGAGCTGTTATGCAAGGAGTAACACGAAATCCTTTAGCGGATGCAGGTGTGCTGGGTATAAATGCAGGTGCGATGTTTGTAGTAGCACTTAGTTTTGCCTTTTTCCCGCATATGCCGTATTCCTATTTAATGATTGTCTCCTTTATTGGAGCGGTCTTAAGTACAGTGCTCATTTTTATTATCGGATCAGCAACATCAGGCGGATTAACACCGATGAGATTAACGATCGCTGGGGCAGTTATGGCTGCGCTTTTACATTCGTTAAGTTCAGGTGTCGCGATTTATTATGACTTAAGTCAAGATTTAGCTTTTTGGTACGCTGGTGGTGTTGCAGGGGTTAAGTGGGAACACTTGAAATTTTTGGTTCCTATTATTCTCATAACCATTGTTTTTGCGACAATTTTAGGGCGGTCTATTTCACTCATATCAATGGGTGATGATGTCGCTACGAATTTAGGAGTAAAAACGAACCGAACGAGAATACTAGGGATGATTATAGTAGTCATTCTTGCAGGTGTATCTGTTTCAGCTGTTGGCTCTATTGGATTTGTAGGACTAGTTATCCCGCATATTGCTAGAAAATTAGTTGGTGTTAATTATCGACTCATTATTCCTATGTCAGCATTTTTAGGAGCCATGTTATTAGTTGTAGCTGACTTAGGGGCAAGAACAGTAAATCCTCCTAAAGAACTTGCAATAGGAATTATGGTGGCTCTTGTTGGAGTTCCGTTCTTCCTCTATATAGCACGTAAAGTTGGGAGGGAGTTGTAAGTGAAGAAGATTTTAAACACAGATAAAACGAGAGCCGTTATTGTAACTACAATATTTGGTTGTATTGGTATCGCTGTCATTTTGCTTAGCTTAAATACGGGGACACTTAGCATTGCACCGCTCAAAGTAATTCAAACGCTTTTCGGTCATGGTGATTTTGAGAGTGCAACCGTGCTATACGATTATCGTATGCCAAGAATTATAATCACAATGTTAGCTGGTATTGGCCTTGGGATTTCCGGTGCGATTTTGCAAGGGTTATCAAGGAATGCGTTGGCCGATCCTGGTATTCTTGGATTGCATTCAGGTGCATCTTTCGGGCTAATTATATTCGTTACTTTCTTTCACTCTATTAATGAGAATGCATCGATATTAATACCGTTATTTACATTTGGCGGAGGAGTATTAGCTGCATTTCTTATTATTTTACTTGCGAGTGATCGGTCAAAAGGCTTACTTCCCATTAGACTTATTCTCGTTGGTATTGCGGTTTCAGCTGGATTTAGTGCAATTTCGTTATTTTTCTCTCTCAAGTTAAATGATGAGACATATACATTCGCTTCTAGATGGCTAGTTGGTAACGTGTGGGGGAGGGATTGGATTCATGTCCTAGCATTATTACCTTGGATTTTCATACTAACCCCGTATGCATGGCTAAAATCTAAAACGTTAAATGCATTGTCACTAGGTGATAGTGTAGCAGCAGGACTTGGTGTTTCTGTTCAAAAAGAACGGTTACTACTTTTAGCTACAGCGGTTGGATTATCTTGCGCAAGTGTATCGATGGCAGGAGGGATTGGTTTTATCGGTTTAGTTGCTCCGCATATCGCAAGGAAGTTAGTAGGTACTACATATCAACATTTCCTTCCTTTAGCTGGCATTATCGGAATGATTATTTTAGTGCTAGCAGATACGATAGGTCGTTCTATATTTGAGCCAAACTCTATTCCAGCTGGTGTAGTAGTGGCCGCATTAGGAGCACCTTATTTTCTTTATTTACTTACAAAAACAAAATAAATACTTCAAAGAGGAGAACATATGAAAAAGAAACTTACTATTTTATTTAGCATCATGTGTATTTTAGTATTAGCAGCATGTGGTCAAACGAAAGCTAATGAAGAGGCAACGAAAAAAACGGAAAAAAGTAATGACCCAAAAATTGCTTCAATGTCTATTCATTTAACAAATGATTTACTTGCATTAGGGATTACACCAGTAGGTTCTGTAATTGGTGGAGATTTAAAAGATTTCTTACCACATGCAAAAGAACAACTGAAAGATACGAAAAAACTTGGTGTTGTAACTGATCCGAATATGGAAGCATTACTTCAATTAAAGCCTACTGACATTTATGTGGATGAAAAATACGCGGGTAAAGATGTAGCGAAATACGAAAAAATTGCAAAAACACATACTTTCAATTTAGATGAAGGTACGTGGAGAGACCATTTAAAACAAGTTGGTAAACTTGTAAACCGTGAGAAAGAAGCGGATCAATATATTCAAGATTACGAAGAGCAATCAAAACGAGTAAAAGGTTTAATAGATAAAGAGCTAGGTAATAACGAAAAAGTAATGGCAATTCGCGTTACTGCAAAAGAATTACGTGTATTTAGTACGAAAAGACCGATGGGACCAATTTTATTCCAAGACTTAGGATTACAACCTGCAAATGGTGTAGAGAAAATCGATGGAAACCGTCCTTTCGAAGTCATTTCACAAGAAGTATTACCTGACTTTGATGCAGATGCTATTTTCGTTGTTGTAAACAGAGACGATAAAGCAAAAGCTGCATTTAAACAACTTCAAGAAACACCAATCTGGAAAGACTTAAAAGCAGTTAAAGGCAAGCACGTATACATTATCAATGACCAACCGTGGCTTGACTATTCTGCTTTAGGAAACAAAATGGCAATGGATGAAGCGGAGAAAATGTTTACGAAATAATATCAATTCGTCGTTAGGAAGATCCTCTAAATTTAGAGGGTCTTTTTTTATTGTTAGAATAAATGAAAAATTATACAATGAATTTAATTTAACGTAGAGGAGATGTGCCAATGTCAGCGCTTATTGTAAGTATCCCGTTTACAAAGCAGTTTATGGAAGAAGGGGATAAATAGGCTAAAATAAGTATCCCCGTTATTAAAAAAGGGGGAGTTTGAAATGACGATGAATTTTATCAACATAAAACGATTAAATTAACAGCTATGAGAGAAGCAGTTCAAAGAGATGGGAAGTGTTTTGACCGTATGATTATGGGGATATTGCGGGATGAATGGATAGAGCTACAAGGTTAGAAAGTATATTCGAAATTATATATGTAGTATGCAGGAGATATAATAATAATTGGCGAATTTTTACAGTGTACTGATTGCATTGATAAGGAGCTATGTGAGATGAATTTAGAAAAAGCAAAACCAGTAAATGAAGAGGTCGCTGAATTAAAGGAGTTAATTAAAGAATTGCACGGAAGTGTACATCAATTGCAAAGCGAAGTGCAGCAACTAAGGCACGAAAGACCAGTTGTTGAAGTGAGAAAAGGTGTTCAACTATCACCAGCAATCGTTGGACAAATTGGTGGTATGATTTTAGGTGGATTAGCAATTATCGGTATATTTTGGTGAACGAAAAAAGGTATGCAGTTTAGCGCTGCATACCTTTTTTCGTTGTCGTTATTTGTCGGTAAGTCGATATTCTCTGTCGAATCGTCGATATACTTAGAAAATCGTTGATATATTTTAAAAATCGTCGATATAATTTCATGCAATACAACTTTTACATTAAATAACGTAAATATATATAAGCATGTGATAATAGTAATGCAATGATTGTTAACGGCAAACCAATTTTTAAGAAGTCCATATAAGAGAAAGCATGTCCTTCACGTTTAGCGATACCAGCAACGACTACGTTTGCTGATGCTCCGATTAACGTTCCGTTTCCTCCTAAGCAAGCTCCAAGTGATAATGCCCACCATAGTACTTCGATTTGCGGAGAATCGACAGATAGTCCGAGCCCTGTAGCTAAATCTTGAATAAGTGGGATCATCGTTGCGACAAATGGGATATTGTCAATTGTCGCAGATGCGATCCCTGATACCCATAAAATAAGTATAGCGGCAAAACCGATATCACCATTCGTTACGTCGAGTACTTCTTTTGCGAGTGAAGAAATAAGTCCGATATCAATTAACCCGCCAACGAGAACAAATAGTCCAGCGAAGAAGAAAATAGTTACCCATTCAACGTGGGCAAATACATCTTCAATATCGTGTTCTTTTACTCCAATTAGCATAAGAAGTGTAGCGCCTGTCATCGCGACAACCGCAGCGTCTACATGAATAACAGAATGAAGGATAAACCCTAAAATAGTTAGTCCCAAAATCGTGATCGATTTTAAAAGGAGGCTTTGATCTTTAATATAATCTTTTTCGTTTAATACCATAAGTTTTTCGATTTGCTCAGTTGTTGTTTTTAGTTTATTGCGATACATAAAGTAAATAATGCCAAGTGTCACGATAGAAATAATAATTACGATAGGAGCTAAGTTAAGTAAAAAGGCATTAAAGTCTAAATGCTTATTTGCTGATCCAATCATAATATTAGGTGGGTCACCGATTAATGTTGCTGTTCCGCCTATATTTGAAAATAATACTTCTGAAATCAAATAAGGAACAGGATTTACTTTTAAAATACGTGTAATAGATAGTGTAACAGGTACGATTAATAAGACGGTCGTTACATTGTCCAAAAATGCAGATCCGACAGCAGTTAATAGGGATAGCAATAATAAAATGCGGATTGGTTTTCCGCCAGCTGCCTTCGCTGCTTTAATGGCCACAAATTCAAAGACGCCTGATTGACTCGTAATATGTACGAGAATCATCATCCCAATTAAAAGGGTGATTGTTTCCCATTGAATATGTGATGTGAAAGCGGTATGTAAATCTACAATTCCAAAAATAATCATAATAGCAGCACCGAATAGTGCAATTACAGCACGATTCAATTTCTCAGAAATAATAAATCCGTACGTGACTAAAAATACGGCAATTGCAAAATAATATTGCCAATTTGCTACTCCATGTGCTGATTGTTCCAATCATGTCACCTTCTTTAAAGTATGTATTCAATTGTAAACATGCATCCTTCTGCATAATTTATATTGTAGCAAATTCAAAAAAGAAAGAAAACTATTTAACAAAGTGAAGGAAAAAATGATGATTTTACAGATTTTCCGAATAGGAAAGCCCACTACGGTGCGATAGTACCCCCTTTAGGGGTGGATGATAGTGAGGTCAAATGCGATGTACAGATAAAATACCGAAAGTATGTTCTGTACATCAAGTATTTGAAATGGTATAATTTTCATAACAGACAAGTAAAAGTCTCTAAAACAATCTTGTTCTCTGAAAACAGAATACATATGAGGTTGGAGTAACAAATTCTTCTACTCCGTAAAATGTATTGAGTCGTCAAGTACAAGACGCTAAAACACATTTGAGAACTCACAATCTGACTCGTTTGGTAATAGAACGAGTGCCGTATCTGCTAGATGCACTGGATACGGAGTGGTGATGGCACACCGCAATCTTGCACGTCAGCGATACTAGAAATAGACGTCGCCTTTGGTAGCAAGAATCCCATTGACGTTAGTCAGCTTGCGGCTTTAGCCGTGGGAGTGCCAAATATGATATAAAAAAATGAAGAAACACAGTGCAAATTATTAGGAAAAGTGAGAGTTGTCCTCTAATATAGAGATAGCAATTTACATTATTTTTGCGTAAAATGGTTTAAAGAGGTGAATTCCGATGGAAATAGTAAAAGATAGTTCTCTTATTCAAAATGAAATTGAACGTTTTGTAAATAAAGATGTATATATTCATTTAGAAACGACGAATGGAGCGTACGCGTCACACTTTAATGAAAAGATGATGACAGTTGGAGCATTCATTCGAAATGCAATGATTCGCTTTGAGCGCGGAAAGATTACTGGAACAAACCCATACCGAGTTGGTCTAAAGATGGATCATGGCTGGGTATATGCAGAAGGTATTACGCACTGGGAAGTAGACGATAAAGAGCGTTTATTACTTGCAGGGCACGATAACCAAGGCCGCTTAGCAGTTGCACTTGAGTTAAGCTTAACGCCATTTAAGTAAGAAGGAGGGAAACTTATGGAGAGACATGTACTTGTTGTATTTCCGCATCCAGATGATGAAGCATTTGCGGCGGGAGGAACAATTCGCTTATTAACAGATCAAGGAGTACCTGTAACGTATGCGTGCGGTACGCTAGGACAAATGGGACGTAACATGGGTAAGAACGTATTTGCTAACCGTGAAACGATTCCGAATATCCGTGAAAAAGAATTAAAAGATGCATGTGAAGCGATGGGAATCAAAGATTTAAGAATGCTTGGTTTCCATGATAAAACGTTAGAATTTGAAGATGTTGATTTCGTTGCAGACAAAATTGAAGCGATTATTCAAGAAGTAAATCCATCTCGAATTATTACATTTTATCCAGAGCACGGCGTACATCCAGATCATGATGCATTTGGCCGCGCTGTAGTTCGAGCTGTATCACGTATGTCAAAAGAAGAACGTCCAGTTATTCATGCGGTTGCGATTACGAAAAATCGCGAAGCTGTACTCGGTGAGCCAGATGTTGTAAATAATATTAGTGAAGTATTTGAGCATAAATTAGCTGCACTAGGTGCGCACCGTTCGCAAACAGAAGCGATGCTTGAAGAAACACACGCGAAAATTAAAAACAAAGATGCAGCAACATTAAAATGGTTGCAACTTGAACAATTTTGGACTTATAAATGGGAGTAGACTAGAAGGGAACCTTCTAGTAGCTCTTACATAGAAAAAGCGCCGTCACTTGTGACGGTGCTTTTTTGTGCTATTAACAATATTAGCATCATCCCTTTCTAAAGATAGGACAGCTTTAGCTACTTTCTTACTAGAATGAGGATGTTATAAGAAAGTTTGTTGCTTTTATCATTATTTGGAATCTGTATTATTACATAAAGTTCAAGTGGAGAAGAGAGTATACTTTTTGTATGGTGTAATAAAGATATAGCCCGCCTACAGAAATAGGCAGGCTATTTTTTATAAAGAAAAGACAACTTAAGGCTAGAGCCCTTGTTAAGAAATAGGGTGAAAACAAGATTTTTTAACGAGAGATAAGGTCGTTCAACAGATAAAGATATCGTATTTGAAACATGTGATTATTCGTGGGTTAAGTTATATTTTTGATAAAAAATCTTTAAAAAGCATTACAATTCCTAGAAGAGATAAGACTTCAATCGAAAACCAAAATACACTTTTTTGAGGTTTTTTAAATTCCATTATTATGGAGAAAAATAAAAAGATAGCAATGAGAAAAAAAATTAAGAGACGAAGTATATCAAACATCAATAGCACTCCTAATAGTTAATTTGTTTCACTATATAGTTATTTCCAATATTACAGAATTTAAGAAGCGACTAATTAATATTAAAGCAAAAAGTTCTCAGAATTCATGAATTAAAAATGAAAAAATTTGAGCCACTGAAAACAGGGGGATTATATATTAATTAGTTTAGCGATTGAAAGAGTAATTTTTTAATCTTGTAAATGTCTGGTTAGTTCAACTAAACAATTAGTGGGGGATAGATACCCCTCTTAATGATTAGAATTTCACTTTTTTTGTTTTCTTTTTTATATAAAGCCTTAGAACTGGAATTTAGTAATGGTTTATAAGAAACATATATTTTGAATTGTTTAATAGAATAATATATATTTATATAGATTTAATTATTTTAGTTTGCTAAAAATGGGGAAATCGATATGAAGGTTAAATTTGCTGTAATAAAAGATGAAAACTTTGACTGTAGTTTATTAAAAACAAAATTACTGAAAACTTTTAAAGAAGTAGATTGTGAAGCAGATATTGTAAAGGTTGAGGATGGAATTTTTGAAAACAATGATATACAAACACATCTATCAGAAATAACCATTCATGTTACTGGAAAAAATATTGGGTATAGGTCTGTTTCCGCCAGTATATTTATTGTTCTAGAGAGTTTATCAATGGAACTATTTCGTATTACTATTAGTATACATTAAGCAGCTAACAAAGTAGACTCTTCATAAAATCATACTGACTATATTGAGTTAGTAAACATGAAAATGGTGATGAAAACAATAGAAATTATCTTAGGTGCTCTCGTATGCTGGAGAGCACCTTGTTTGCTGTTACATAAACAAGGGATTCCTTTTCTATATTTAATTTATCCTAACGCTAATTTTAATATAGAAGAATGGAAACATAATTAGATTGTGCAAATAATTTGGTGCGCACATATATGGAATGTATTCACCGGTAAGAGGGTTGTCTCATAATATATATAGATTTTTCTATTAAGATGAACAGAGGGTGTGAATATATGGAAGATGTTTATGCTAAAATTGACAGTCTCAAGGCCGACCAAAAAGAAATTATGAGAGACATTCGTGCTTTAGAAACGCGTACTACTATTAATGAGAAAGACATAGCAACAATTAATAAGCAATTAGAAAAAATAAGTACAAACACAACTTGGATTTTGCGTATTATTATTAGTACGATAATAATGTCAGTTTTAGGATTGATATTAAAAGGGATGATTTAAAAGAAAGAGGGGAGCTCCCTCTTTCTTTTATGTAAATAAGAAGTTATACATTTTCCGTTTTTTTTTCATCTGCATACTTATCCTCTAAGGAAATTAATAGAGGGATTGATATAGTTACAAGAATGATTAAAGTAGTTATAAAAGATTTAGAAAGAGAAAAAGAACCTTCAATTAAAGGTGATAAAAACTTGAATGAAAGTATACTTGTTAGTAAGGAAATTACTAAAAAGCTAAAAAGAGATATATTTTTATTCTTTATAGATGTCTCTATAAAGTCTTTAACGCAGGTTATTAAGACAAATATAGTTAATATGATAAGAGAAACAAAATAATGTGTTACATTCGTCATACTAATAGTAGGGTCGTCTATTATGTAAGCAAGTAACTTAGATACTAACATGCCTCCAAACAATAAAATAATAAAAGCGAGTAATCCTTCCAATATATAAGTGCTGAAATTATCTTTCTTGTTAAAAAGCTTATAGTTCAGAGTAGATTGGGTTATTTGAATTAGGAATAGGCTAATAATCCATACATAATATACAATTGGTAATTCTCCTGAGAATAGAGAAATTAGGAAGTTTAATAGTGTCCTTAAAATTTCAATCATTACGAAAGTCCTCCTGTTTGTAAGCTTGGCGAAATTAGAAATATGCTAGTCTATCGTTTAATAATTAAATCTATCGATTCAAACTATTTCTAATTATTCCATAAAAAGGTTGTTGATTCAAGGTATCTCTTTAATAAATCTGCCAAGGCCGAATAATAGAAAAAGAAACGCAATATGTAATATAATTGAAAAAGTGTATTTAAAAAATCAATGTTAATATTACCCTCCTATAAGTATTAACATACGTAATTGAGGTGTTTTCTTTGTTGTTTTATGAGCGAATTTCTATCATGGCCCCTCCTGTTCCGTAGCTAAGGAAAGTCTTTTTATTTCTGAGATTTTCAAAGTTATAGGAGGGTATGAAAAATGAAAAAAGTCTCAGTACCATCACTTTTGTTAATGATTATTCTTGTCGCATTTCCGCAAATTAGTGAAACGATCTACACACCGTCTTTACCGGACATTTCAAAGGCGTTACATGTAAGTAATAATGAGGTACAGTTAACGCTTAGTGTGTATTTTGCTGGATTTGCTTTAGGTGTATTTTTTATTGGATGGTTATCAGATATAATTGGCCGTCGCCCAGCAATGTTACTTGGAATTGTCGTATATGGCGTTGGGAGTTTCTTATGCTTTATTACAAATTCCATTGAAGTTTTATTGGTAAGTCGTTTTATTCAAGCGTTTGGAGCAAGTGCAGGATCAGTTGTGACACAAACGATTCTACGTGAAAGTGTAGAGGGGCATAAGCGCCACGTTATGTTTGCTCAAATTTCGGCAGTTATTGCTTTTACACCAGCGATAGGACCGTTAATTGGTGGCTTTCTTGATCAAATGTTTGGATTTAAAATCGTATTTTTAAGTTTAGTAGTTATGAGTATCGGTATTTTTCTGTATACGTTTGTTTCTCTTCCAGAAACAAAAACGGACTCGGTAACGAATAAAATAAATGTGTTTGCAGTCTTAAAGAAGTTAATTACAAATCCGAAAGTAGTAACGTATGGGCTATTAATTGGAGGAGCAAATGGTGTTTTATTTAGCTATTATGCAGAAGCACCGTTTATCTTTATTGAATACTTTCAATTATCGCCTAGTATGTATGGATTTTTAGGGATTGTTGTTGCTTCTGCTTCTATTATTGGAGCGAAAGTTTCAAAACGATTGCTTGCCACGTATAAACCAGAGAAAATTATATATATCGGTTGTCTCGTAATGACAGGAGGAGCTATCCTTTTATCTGTTATTACGTTTGTTGGACCAAATCCGAATGCAATATATATGGTTGTATTTTTAGTAGCGATGTTTATATTGCTATTAGGAATTGGGGTGGCGTTACCTAACTGTTTAAGTTTAGCATTAGTAGATTTTCAAGATGTCATTGGTACAGCGGGCGCATTGTTTAGCCTAGGGTACTATATAGTAGTAACAATGATAATTTTGGGAATGAGCGAGCTTCATACAGGCTCATTAATAGTGATGCCACTTTATTTTCTAGCTATAGTCGTTATCATGATGGTGTTTACTAAAGTGTTTATTTTAGGTAAACAAACTTCAAAAACGATTTGAAAATAAAATGGGAACAAATCGTTATTTTGTGTAAAGGTATTAACCCTTAAGTATAAAGATAAAAATGCTCTCTCAAAATTTTTTTGGAGAGCATTTTTGTTTTAGCACATCTAAAATAGTTTTTTCATTCAAATAGATTCCTAAGTTTAACATTTTTTGGGTAATGTAGTTGTGATGAGGATATTCTTTTATTATAATTACTTATATATTAGAATTGATATATATTAGAAGGAGCGAACGTTTGTTGAGTGAAGTATCTAAAGAAATTAAAATAGCCGAGAAATTAAAATTTTGGGAAGAGCAAGATCAAATAAATAAAGAATTAATACCGAGAGTTGTAAAAAACCATGAAATGATTACAGACTTGGCAGCTCAATTTGATAAAAATTTAATATCTATGTCTTTGTTACAAGAAAACATAGATGAAAATAATGAGGAAATTGATAGTTTACATGAGAAGTTAAAAAACGAATCATCTAAACGGATGGAACAAATAAGTAAATTAACTGCTAAAATAGAAGAACAAGATATACATATTAGTGAAATGAAAAGTATGTTGATGAATCAAGAGGAAGAGATTAGAGAAGTAAAAAAAGTTCTGGAAAAAGTGAATAAAAGTTTAGGAGTTACAGGGAATAATAAAGGGAATGTAGCTGTCAATATAGGTGTTTTAATTGCAATAATACTATCTATGATTGCAATTACTCTATGAGGTGTACGTATGAAATCTTATCAAATGTTGGAGTCATTAAAAAAGATACCGAAATCAGCATCCACATCAAGTGATTTATCAAAAGAAGAGATGTTTTCTCATTTAGAAACACTAAAAGATAGGGATGTTGTGCTACAAGCAGGCATATATTCATCAATAATAGGTTATCAAATACTTGAAACAAGAAATGTTCCAGATGAGTTGTTTGCTGCATATGCTTCCCAGTATCCACAACTTTCTAATAGTGGTGTATCCCTTTATGAAAAGTATGTAGAAGTTTATGAAAAGGGAGAAAGTTCTATTACTGGTTTTGTAAATGGGGTTAAAGGAAAGCAATTTGAATATTATGTCCAAAATAATTTATCAGAAAGATATCCGGACTATGATTTTACTATCGCAGAGAGTGCCAACCAACCTATATGGGATATAAAAGGTATTAGCCAAGAAAACGGGGAAGAAATGTTAATTCAGGTGAAAATGATGGATACTGCGCAAGCAAACCATTTGTCTAATATTATGCAATCTAATCCAGATGTTTATTATGCTACTAGTTCAGAAATACGAGAAAAAATTCTTGCTGCAAAACCGGAATTACAGGAACAATTTATTCCAATCGATATCTCAAGTTATGAATTTACACAAGATGTACAAGATGGATTGGAAACATTGAGGGAAAACTTAGGAATTGATTTACCAGATGAAGTTTTTGCATTAGCACCATATTCAACAGAAATAGTTTTAGGGATAAGACTACTCTTCGATTTAGCCTCGGTGAATAGAGATTTTAAACAAGTACAAGCTACTGACAAAGCACGTCTAGGAGCAGTGAAAGCTTTAATTCTGTTTTCAAGGTTTGGCATCAATACAATTTTAGGTGTTGTGGGATCATCACTAGGTACAATAGCAATACCTGGTATCGGTACAGTGATAGGTGTAGTAGCTGGGGTATATGTAGGGAGTAAATTAAATAGAAAAATTGCACCATACTCACTGAAAATTGCATACACATTAGTGGGACTTAATGAAGAAGATGTATTCTACTTTAAAAATATGGAAAGGGTACATGATTTGGCACTTGAGTATAGAAAAAATAGTTTGCTTTTACAACAACCGTAAGTTTATTTATAAAAGAGTCTCATTTTTTAATGAGACTCTTTTATATTTTATGAAAATAATTATAGGTATGAATATGTAATAGGTATTAAAATATAACAAAGTTGTATAATTATAGTTTTTGGAGGGTGAAAATATGTTAATGAATTTAGTATGCATTCTACTAATCATTTCCGGATTTATAATAGTTATACGAAAAAATTTCATTGTAAATCACTATCTTTGTAATTTGATGGCATTCTTTTGTGCTTATATGACAACATCTTCCTATGTATTAGAGCAACTTTCATTGACAAAAACTATATTGATACTATGTTTGTTGTTTATAACTTTTATTCTTGTATACTCACATTTCGACATTAGAGGATTAGCTTTTAACGATTACACAGTATTTAATCTACCTTCTAGCCAAGTGAATATATTAGTGAAAGAAGGGTTAACTGAAGCGAACATAGAATTTACTGTGAAGAAAAATAATATATATTTATTAGGTTCTCCTGTTAAAATTCGAATATTAAATAGACCATTACATACAACTAATATTTTATTTAGAAAATGCCCAGATGATATAAAGACAAAAATAAAAGATATTATTAAGGAAAAGATAAAATTTGAAGAGAAAAGTTTTCCACTTTCCGGAGTATTGTTGATTGTTTTAAGTGTAGTTATATTTTTCTTAAAATAGGAGATGGAATAAATAAGAGGTGTAGAAGCTAGTGACTTTGTAGTTCTATTAATATATTAAGTCTCGGCGTGGTGCGTTAATTGTATGTGTAAGCAATTACAGTACAAACTATAAGTAGTGAAATAACTGAGGAGGATATGATTTCCTCGGTTATTTATATTGTAATAATATTTATACCGGAATCATATTGAATAGATGTATTTTATTGTTAATTTAGTTAAAAATTAATCAGACTTATGTATAATAATTTATTGAAAAAATAATTGAATTTTTCAGATTAATGAATTAATATAAGGTAAGTAATTTTAAGATTTATAGAATGTTGGAAGATGAAAGGTTTTGAGAATTTTATAAGAAGCAGAAAAACGATTTTAGGATAGCTTTAAAGCTAGTGTAAAATGACGTTTGCTTCATCATTTTCAGGGCCGAAAGGAATTAGGGGAAAGCATCTTGTTTTAAAATGCGGCTATGAATCATCTAAGAGGGGGAAGTGAAGTGGCAAACAAAGAATTGAAAAGAGGTTTAGAAGCACGTCATATTCAAATGATTGCTTTAGGCGGAACAATTGGTGTTGGTTTGTTTATGGGGTCAGCCAGCACAATTAAATGGACAGGTCCGTCAGTTATGCTTGCGTATGCAATTGCAGGTATTTTTATCTTTTTCATCATGCGTGCCATGGGAGAAATGTTGTATATGGAGCCAAGTACAGGTTCATTTGCAACATTCGGTCATAAGTATATTCATCCGCTAGCTGGTTATATGACAGCGTGGAGTAACTGGTTCCAGTGGGTTATCGTTGGGATGTCAGAGATTATCGCAGTTGGAGCGTATATGCAATATTGGTTCCCTGATTTACCAGCTTGGATACCAGGTGTAATCGCAATGGTTATTCTTGGCGCAGCTAACTTAATTTCTGTTAAGTCATTTGGTGAATTTGAATTTTGGTTTGCGATGATTAAGATCGTTACGATTCTATTAATGATTATTGCGGGATTTGGACTTATTTTCTTTGGAATTGGTAACGGTGGAGAAGCGATTGGCATATCGAATCTTTGGTCAAATGGCGGTTTCTTTACAGGTGGTTTTTCTGGATTCTTCTTTGCATTATCACTTGTAGTTGGAGCGTATCAAGGTGTGGAATTAATCGGTATTACTGCTGGTGAAGCGAAGGATCCGAAGAAGACACTTACAAGAGCGATTCAAAGTACAATTTGGCGTATTTTAATTTTCTACATCGGTGCGATTTTCGTTATTGTAACTGTGTATCCGTGGGATCAATTAAGTACAATTGGAAGTCCGTTCGTAGCAACTTTTGCGAAAGTTGGTATTACGGCAGCTGCGGGACTTATTAACTTCGTTGTTATCACAGCAGCAATGTCTGGTTGTAATAGTGGTATTTATAGTGCTGGTCGTATGCTATATACGTTAGGTGTAAATGGACAAGCACCGAAATATTTCACGAAACTTTCTGGAAATGGTGTACCTTTATTCGGTACAGTTGGCGTAATTATCGGTTTAGCGGTCGGTGTAGTTCTAAGTTATATTGCACCAAAAAACTTATTCGTATATGTATATAGTGCGAGTGTACTTCCTGGTATGGTACCATGGTTTGTCATTTTAATTAGCCAAATTAATTTTAGAAAAGAAAAGGGAGCAGAGATGAAAGATCATCCGTTCAAAATGCCGTTTGCTCCTGTTACAAACTATTTAACAATTGCCTTTTTAATTATGGTATTAATCGGAATGTGGTTTAACGATGATACGCGCATTTCACTAGTTGTAGGTATTATTTTCTTAGCTATCGTTACAATTAGTTTCTATGCTTTCGGAATAGGGAAGCGAACTCCGTTAGACGTTCAAAATGATCAAGAGATTTCAAGTAAATAAAGATAGTAAAAAGTCCGATTTCTTATTTGGAAATCGGACTTTTTGTTATTAAAACTTTTCTAAAACGATCTTCCCAATTGTACTTCCGCTTTCAAGCAGGGCATGTGCTTTTTTTACATTTTGAGCGTTAATTGGTGTGAATGTTTCATTTAAAGTAGTCTTTAAAATGCCTTCATCTAGTAGTTCGCTTACTTTATTTAATAGTTCGTGTTGCGTAATCATGTCTCCAGTTTCATACATCGCTTTTGTAAACATAAATTCCCAAACGAGTGTAGCACTTTTACTTTTTAAAATACCCATCTCAAGAGGGTGCTCATTTTCTACGATAGAACAAATTTTCCCTTGTGGTTTAATGAGGTCACACATTGCTTGCCAATGTTGATCTGTATTGTTTAAGCAGAAAATATAATCTACATCTTTTAGCCCGAACTCTAGTATTTGATCTTGTAAAGGTTGGTGATGGTTAATGATATAATCAGCACCAAATTTTTTAACCCAGTGTATCGTTTCATTGCGGGATGCAGTTGTAATAACATTCAGTCCAGCCCATTTTGCAAGTTGAATGGCAATTGAACCTACACCGCCAGCACCGCCTATAATTAAAATGTTTTTAAAGGAGTTCGTATCTTTCTTATTATAATCAATACCTAAACGTTCGAATAAACCTTCCCAAGCTGTAATAGCTGTTAACGGAAGTGCTGCAGATTCAGCATCACTTAACGTTTTTGGTTTTTTACCAACGATTCTTTCATCAACTAGGTGGTATTCACTATATGTACCTTGTCTCGTAATGCTTCCAGCGTAAAACACTTCGTCGCCTTCTTTAAATAACGTACAATTTTCGCCGGTTTGTACAACAACACCACTCGCATCCCAGCCAAGTATTTTCGCTACTTCTTCTTTTTTATCTTTCGGAGAGCGAACTTTTGTATCAACTGGATTAACGGAAATAGCGTTAATTTTAACGAGTATATCTCTTCCTGTAGCAACAGGTTTTTCAACTTCCATATCAATTAAACTGTTTTCTTCTTCAATAGGTAAGTATTCATGTAAACCAATTGCTTTCATTTGTATTCCCTCCATTAAAGTAAGAGTCATTTACTCTTTTATTTTTATTATAGTAGGTGGAGTGTCATTATGTAAAAAAGTTAAGTCTCTTCTATTTTGTAAAATGCCTGTTTCAGCATCATGTAGTACCGTGTAACTGGAGAGGATCCGCCATCGTTTTGATTTTATAGGCGTTGGATGAAAGTTATACTTATTTTTCCAGTGTACCTTGCAATGAACAATACCGAGTGTTATATTATACTTGTGGTTACTTATTATAAAACAGTACTGAATAATAAATAGTAGTGAACATCAATTAGAATAGGGTGAATGAATATTGAATGTACAATTTAAAAAAGGAGTTTTAGAACTTTGTGTTCTTGTCTTACTTGATAAGCAAGACCGTTATGGGTATGAATTAGTTCGAAGTATTTCCAATCGAATTGAAATATCAGAAGGGTCTGTTTATCCTCTACTGCGTAGATTAACTAAAGAAGAATATTTTACAACGTATTTACAGGAGTCTTCAGAAGGTCCTTCAAGGAAGTATTATACGCTGACGGATAAAGGTAGAACGTATTTGTACCAACTTTTGAGGGAATGGAATGAGTTCTCACAAGGTGTCAATCAATTAATAAAAGAAGGTGTAAGTAATGACGAAAAATGAATTTTTACAACAATTAAATGCATCTCTAAAAAGATTATCTGAAAAAGAGCGTGCAGATATTTTAAAAGATTATGAAGAACATTTTACTTTCGGATTAGAGGAAGGGAAAAGGGAAGAAGAAATTGTAGCTTCATTAGGTTCTCCAGCTCAAATCGCCAAAGAGTTATTAGCAGATTATCATATTGAGAAAGTAACAACAAGTGCAACAACAGGAAATGTTTTTCGTGCAATTTGGGCAGTAATTGGATTAGGTTTTTTCAATTTGTTAATCGTACTTGCACCTGCAATTACATTAGCGGCATTGATTTTTTCAGGTTGGGTTCTAGGTATCTCATTTTTAGGTGCACCATTACTTGTTTTAGTTGATACGATTATACATCCAAATACATTCTTGTTATTTAATCTTTTCGTTTCTTTAGCACTTTGTGGACTTGGATATTTCATTGTTATTGCTATGTTATTTTTAACGAAGTTAGCAACGAAAGGATTTGTTCGTTATTTAAAGTTCAATATAGCACTAGTAAAAGGTGGTTTGAAGCATGATAAATAAGAAGAGTTTCTCAATCATTGCAGGTATTATTTTCATTATTGGTATTATCGGAAGTTTATTCACTTATCGTTCAATTGCTGGGGTACCAATTTCAGAAGAAAAGGTCATTAATAATAATGTGTCAAGCGTCATTATCGATACGAATAATGTTCGTGTTAACATCAACCCTACAACAGGTAGTAACGTGAAAGTAAAATTAGATGGTGAGGTTAATCCAAACGTAAAAAGAACATTAGCTACGGATGAGAAAGATTCAACGCTTCTTATTTCTTATAAAGAAAAACAACAGAGTTGGTTCAACTTTAATATTTCTGAAGTGTTGGCGCCATTAACATTAAATGTGTATCTACCTGAAAAACAATATGAATCATTAAAAGTTTCCAATAATAATGGCTATGTTTCTGCTAAAAAACTAAACGCAACAAATTTTAATATCAATACAAGCAATGGACGTGTTGAATTAAGAGAAATCAATTCGCCAAAAATTATCGCGGAAACAAACAATGGAATTATGGATTTCAAAGATGTATTGGCACAAAATATTCATGTGAAATCGAACAACGGACGAATAATGCTAGACCATGTTGAAGGTGAAATAGAGGGGCAAACTAAAAATGGTAGTCTTACTCTGAAAACGAATGAACTAGATCGAAATCTCAATTTTACGACTCACAATGGAAAAATTAATATTGAAACTGAAAAAGAACCAACTAATGTTCAATTTAATGTTGCTGTTGATAATGGTAGAGCGAATATCCTTGATAAATATAATGGAAATACCGTTATTGGAAAAGGAGAAAATGTAATTAAATTAAATACACATAACGGAAATATTACAGTGGAAAAACAATAGCATATCTGCCAAATTTAAACTGCAAAATTATTGAAGGTGATTATGAAGTGGTACCTGGTGTTCGGTTATTGTATACACCAGGACATTCTCCAGGACATCAGTCATTATTAATTGAGACGGAAAAAAACGGTCCTGTACTATTAACGATTGATGCATCTTATACGAAAGAGAATTTTGAAGATGAAGTGCCGTTTGCGGGATTTGATTCGGAATTAGCTTTATCTTCAATTAAACGTTTAAAAGAAGTTGTGACAAAAGAGAAACCAATTATTTTCTTTGGACATGATATAGAACAGGAAAAGGGTTGTAAAGTGTTTCCTGAATATGTATAGTGCAAAAAGTCATGAGCTCACGTGCTCATGACTTTTTCGTTTAAATAATTTTTTTTAATAAGTTATAAACTTTTTTGGAACTATCTTCATTTAGTTGATAGTACGTTAGGTTTACATCATCAGGAGTATCTTGCTGAGCAATCATCACTTCGTTATTGTGATGATCAACTACCCAAATGAAATATTTTTTATAAGTTCCATCTTCGAAAGTAATCCACATATCACAATCTATTAAATCTGATCCTTCTTCATCTAATGTTAATTTTCCTTTTTTTGCGGTATCCATACTATTAATAAACGTTTTTAATTCATCTGTTTTTGTGAGGAAGAGATCCTTTTTTGTTTTAATGGATTCGACATGTATATCTTTTATTTCCTGTTTTCCTAAAAAGACAGGGGGCTCATTTGGATCCCTTTGAGTGGAAATAATAGTAGCTTTTTTCTTGGGCTTATTTGCTGTATAGAGATCTTGAATAGATTTTCCAGAGTTTATAAACCATATGATCCCACAAATAATCAATGTGCTACAAAGCAGTAAAATAATTTTCTTAATAGAATATTCTCCTCTCTATTACTTCGTATAAAGAGCTTTTCTATTAATATATGATAGGTAAGCGTAAAGTATTATAGTTGAACGTGGCTATTCTTAACAGTTTTAAGAGGGCGATCAACGAGTAAATTGTAAGTAAGCCCAATTAATACGAAAACACCGCCGATAATCTTTCCAGTTGAGAGTTCATTTGTCAGGAAGAAATCAATGATAGTCCCTGCAAATAACTGTCCGATAAAGATGAGTAACGTTAAATAAAATGCTGATATTTTAGGAGTGATATAGTTCGATAATGAAATAACGATAACGCCTACTAATCCGCCTAAATATACAGCGATAGGTATGGATTGTAACGTATGCATTGGAATATACATTGAATCTGAACTGAAAATTAAAAATAACATAGAGAAAAATAAGCCAGTAATATAATTAAAAAACGTGCCTTCCCAATTTCCAATTTTCGCTGCTAAATTTGCGTTAATAATTCTAGCAACGACGATAGAAACACCAGCTAAAATAGCGATCGTAATATATAACATTTTCTTGCCCCCATTAATAAATTGTCATGATTATAATTCCAGAAGAGATGAAACATAATCCAATTAGTTTTTTCTTTTCAAACTTTGCAACTTTCATTCCTAATAAACCGAAATGATCAATAACGATGGAAGCAATGGATTGACCGAGTAAACTTAATGCGATCGTAATAGAGGCACCAAGGACGGAGAAGCTTATATTGTTAAAAAGAACAGTGAATACCCCAATCGCTCCAGCGCTATATAAAAAAAGTGAAATATTTTTATCAAAATGGATTTTATGTTTGTTTATGATTAAAACGAAAATAACTGCAATTAAACCGACAAGGTGAATGACGATACTTGCTGTATACTTGCCAATTAACTCAGATAAAATCCCATTCAATGGAAGCATAACGGCGATGAGCACACCAATAAAGACAGAAAGAAAGTTATACAATGTAATATCCCCTTTGTATTTCATATTTGTAATGACTGTATCATGCTAAAATTGTGTATTACTATGACATATGTCATAGTGGAAGGAGAAAATTTTGATTACAATGGGGAGTAGTTGTAAAGGCGGGGGAACTATGAAGAAAATATGTAATTCTATTAAATTAGCAGAGTATATGAAACAAAATAATATTGACTCATTTTTTAGTAATGATATGAAACCATATATGGAACTTATATTTTTTAAGAAGAATGAGTTTATTTGTAGAGAAAATGAAGAGATAGATTATTTATTTTTCTTCGTTGAAGGAAAAGCGAAAGCGTTTAATACATTAAGTAACGGGAAATCTGTATTATTATGCTTTTATGATAGCTTGCAGCTGTTAGGAGATGTAGAGTTAATTCATTCTCAAAAGACAACTTCAAACGTACAAGTGATGGCAGATTCATATTGTGTTGGTTTGCCTTTAGGGAAAGTGAGAAATCAACTATTTCATGATGCGAAATTTTTACGATGTATTTGCGGATCGTTAGCGCATAAGTTAAATCGGCTTTCAAAAAATAGTACCATTAATTTACTATATCCTCTTGAAAATAGACTTGCGAGTTACATGTTAGCAGCAGGAGAACGGGCAGTACAGCACGGAAATAGAATTGTATTTAGTGGGAATTTAACGGAAACAGCGGAATTGTTAGGAACGAGTTATCGGCATCTATTACGTACATTAAATATTTTTTGTGATAAAGAGATTATAAAGAAAAACAATGGATGCTTTGAAGTAGTGAATGTGGATGTTTTGAGAGAATTGGCGGCAGATGTTTATAAATAATATAGTAAAGTGGGGATTTAGATGAAAATAGCAATCATTTCAGATGTTCATGGAAATAGTCACGCTTTACAAGCAGTATTAAAAGATTTGGAACGTCGCAAGGTCGAAATGATAATAAATTTAGGAGATAGTGTGTATGGGCCGTTAGATCCTTTAGGGACCATTGAAATATTAATGAAGAACGAGATGGTACATATTAAGGGAAACTGTGATCGCATGCTTTGGGAACCTATACAAGAGCAGTCGGCTACACTAACTTTTGTCCAAAATCAATTAACAAAAAATCATATAGATTGGTTACAACAACATCCGTCACAATTTATTATAGAAGATATGTTATGTTGTCATGGTACGCCAATTTCAGATGAAGTGTATTTGTTAGAAGAGATGAATGAAAATGGTGCGATATTAAAGAATGAAAAAAATATAATGGATCAACTCCAAAATATTGAGCAAAAAATAATAGTATGCGGTCATACGCACATTCCTAGAGTTGTATATTTAGCAAACGAAAAAATCGTTATAAATCCGGGGAGTGTAGGACTTCCAGCATACAAAGATGAGTTACCTGTTATGCATAAAATGGAATCAGGAACTCCGCATGCAAAATATGTAGTGATAGAAGAGGTTTTGGGAGAATGGATAATTGAACAAATTTCAGTTCCGTATAATTGGGAAGAAGCTGCTCGGTTAGCTACTCAACATGAAAGGCATGATTGGGCACAGGCGATAAAGACTGGGAAGATAGAATGAAGGGGAGCTTACTTTATGGTAAACTGCTCTTTTTTATTTTGAGTACATATTGAATTATATAAAAATAAAATGTTATGATTATGGAAACGTATGAATATATGAACAATTATTCATATATTTGAGAAGAGGAGGGATTAGAATGAAAGATCTAATTATTATTGGAGCGGGTCAAGCTGGATTAACAATGGGATATTACTTGAAACAAGAAGGGTATAATTTTTTATTACTTGAGGCAGGAAACCGAGTTGGTGATTCATGGAGAAATCGATATGATTCTTTACAGCTTTTTACTCCGCGGCCTTACAGTAGTTTACCAGGTATGGCGTTAATAGATGAAAAAAATGAATTTCCATATAAAGATGAAATTGCAACGTATTTAGAAGAATATGCAAGACATTTTCAATTACCGATCCAATTGCAAACTAAAGTTTTTAAAATAAAGAAAGAAAGAGATATATTCGAATTACATACCCCTACAGAAATTTTACAAACGAAAAAAGTTATTATCGCAACAGGTGGTTTTCAGCAACCGTTTATTCCCTCAGTTTCAGCAAATCTATCATCACATGTTTTTCAAATACATTCATCACAATATAAATCACCATCACAAATTCCTAAGGAGAAAGTACTCGTAGTAGGTGGCGGGAATTCAGGAATGCAAATTGCAGTAGAACTGGCAAAAACTCATGAAGTTACACTGTCTATTAGTCATCCTTTAACGTATTTACCGTTACATCTTTTTAGAAAAAGTATTTTCAATTGGTTAGAAAAATTGGGTTTATTGTACGCCGAAGTAAATACAAAGAGGGGGGAATGGTTTCAAAAGAGAAAGGATCCCATTTTTGGATTTGAAGGTAAGGAACTCATTCGTAATGGATCAATACAACTACAAGAAAAAGTAGTAAGTGCATCAGAAAATAACATTATGTTTCAGAACGGTGAAACATATAGTGCAGAAAGCATTATATGGTCAACAGGCTTTATTCAGAACTATAACTGGATTGAAATAGAAAAGGCAGTGGATGAGAATGGATTGCCTAATCATGTAAAAGGAATAAGTCCAGTAAGAGGATTATATTATATCGGCTTGCCATGGCAGTCTCAAAGAGGTTCTGCACTTATTTGTGGTGTAGGAAAGGATGCGGCGTATTTACTTTCTGAAATCAAAAAAATAGATCAGTAGCAGCGACTACTGATCATCCATATGTACATGAATTAGGAGAGGTCAAACATTTATTGACTTTATTATAATTGATTTTCATAAGAATAAAAACTGAAAATTCTAATTTCGTGTTGAGAAAGTTTTTTGTATCGAAATATATAAAAGAATAGGGGGTTTTTAGTAAAAAGAAATATGATATTTATATTTTAATAAATTATGATATAGTTTATAAAGAGTAGATTACATAAAATGTTATTTTATTACATATAAAGTAAGGGGGATGGCTGTGAAGTTTGATGATCAACGCCTACTAGGAGTACGATTAGGTTCTGTACTTGTAACAGAAGAAAATCAATATTTAGTAATAAAGAAAAAAGATCATTATGCACTTTTAAATATACATAATTTAGAATGCACACATGTTGAAGTGCAGCTAGAACATATTGAAGAAATGTTGCAGGAAGATTTCCAAGAAAGTATAACGGAGATTATCGCACCAGAACATATAAAAATTGTTGCGAAAAATGTTATATAAGAAAGAAGCTGAAAGGAACAGCTTCTTTCTTTTTCATTGTAAGGATAATGTTTTTAAAATCTCACCAATAATCCCTTCCATTTGATGAACACCTAAGTCAGTGTTCGTCATAATAACAGCACCATTACCCCGGTATGGATAACAAACCATCATACATTGAAATCCCACGCCCCATCCGAGTGAATATATTTGTAAGTCTTCATTTGAATCATCCAGAAAAACACCTAGTCCCGTCCATTTTGAGCAACCTTGAGGAGAAATCATATCTTGTACTGTTTTTTGAGAAAGTTTTAGTTTACCCTTTCCTTGTAAGGAATGAATGATTTCAATAACTAAAGCTGATAAGTCAGTTGGTGTTGTCCAAATACCTGAAGAAGCTGCGAATGGATAAAATGGATACTTCTCATTTGTAACGGTGCCATCTTTATTATGTCCGCAAGCAAAAGCATCGGTTTTATCTATGTCTTCAGGAGAGAAGATTGTACTATTTTCCATTTGCAGTGGTTGAAATATATATTCTTCTAGTAAAAGGTTGAATGGCTTTCCAGTTATATCTTCAAGTAGTATTTCGATTATACAAAAGTTTGCATCCGAGTAGTGAAATTCGCTTTCTGGTTTATAAGTTACTTCTATAGGTACGGAGCAATATGGTGTTTTACCGGCAAGGAGTTTAGACATGCTTGGTTGCCCATGTGCAAGTGTATAATGTTCAAAACTATTAGGTGGGTCAATGATTCCAGATTGGTGACTTAACAAGTTTCGCAATGTGACTTTTTTCTGTGAAGTAAATAGATTAGTAGGGATGTTCCAAGATGTGAGTCTATCATTTACGTCTTCATCTAAATGTACGATTTTCTGATCGGATAATGTTAGTACGAGAATTGTGGTGATAAATTTGCTAATAGAACAAGAATTGAATATGGAATCTGTAGTAACAGTTCTAGTTGTTCCAGATTCAAGTGTTCCGAAAGCAGCTGTTTCATTTAGCTTGCCGTCGTGTATAACAGCAAGACTTAAACCTACAATGGAATATTGGTTCATTTTCTCGTATATATTGTTACTTTTTAATTTCATAGTGACTCCTTTCGTCGAAAAAGACAGAATGTTAGTTCTATTATACAGTAGTAAATAGAGAGAATGAGAGAAAAAGAAACACTTCATCGATCAAAGATGAAGTGTTTTAGTTAATTCGAAGTGAATGTTTTAAAAAATTTATCGCGGTACATGTACATAAGCCATGAGGCTGTAATTAATGAAATAATGATTTGTTTGTTTTGAATTGGCGCCTTGAAAACAAGCCAGCCAACGATATCAAATAATAAATGTAGTGCAATTGAAAGAACTACAAATTGTAGTAACGTCTTAAAAAATCTTTTCATAAAGTGTCCCCCTGAAATAAAAGGTTTATCAACAGTGTTGTATATTACTATTATACATTAAATGTGTTTCGTGGTAAAATTTACATAAGTTAGTGAAATAAAACAAATGAAAGCTAGTGAGGAGGGATAGTCATGGAATTTTGGATGATCATACCGATAGCGATCTTTGGGTTTATTTATATCGTTGAAAAGTTAAATAAAATTGAAAAGAAAACGGATGCGCGTTTAAAGCGAATGGAAGATAGGTTACAGCTAATTACGAAAGAAATGGGAATTGTAGATAGAGAACCGGAAATTAATAAAGAGTTGCGGCAGCTTATGGAAGAAGGAAAAACAGTTACAGCAGTTAAGAGAGTAAGAGAAGCTTTTGGTTTTTCTTTACTAGAAGCGAAGCAATATGTTGATAAATTATAAGAAGATCATCCGTGTGGGTGATCTTTTTTCACTGCACCATGCGTGTATTTACATAAGCAGCGATTATAAAGTGTCCAATTATAATGATAGGAAATAAGATTTTTACATTAGGAGTAAGGAAGACGCTACCAATTGTGGCAATAACACCAGCAGTTAAATTATAAAGACCAACTATTTTTGATAACTTATCTTTTTCTGGTACACGGCGTTCATTGAATCCTGATAAGAGCCAAGTGTATTGTTTTACTCCGATGAAATAAGCTAGTGCAAATGAAATAATTGCTAGTATGAATAATGATGGGGAAGCGAAGAGAGTCATTGAAAACACCTCCGTTAAAGGGTTATAAATAAATTATAGTATGAATGTTATAAATTAACAAAAAAATCGGTTTTAAGTGTAATAGAAAAATAAAGTATTTGTGACAAGGAGAGATGAAGTATGAATATTGTGGAATTCCAGAGATATGTATCAAATTTCAGTAAAGAAAAAGGATTTCAAGATACAACAATTGAAGAGCGTACGATGTATGCGATGGCGGAATTAGGTGAATTAGCGGAAGTTATATTAAAGCGTGATAAAATTCAAGATGCCAAAAGAGAAATCAGTTTAGAAATGTTTGATGTAATTTGGAATGTATGTGATTTAGCGAATAAGTTAGAAATTGAGTTAGAGAAGGCATTTGAAGAAAAAATGATGATTAATAAAAAACGTGAATGGTAAAAGGAAAGTTAAAAAGCGCACAAAATTTTGTGCGCTTTTTATTCATGGTATAAAAAATATGTAAGAAAAGATGGAACAAGCACTGAAGATGAATTGTCTAATATAGGTAATAAATATTTCGTTTGAAAGAAAGGTGGAGAAAATGAAAAATACATTATTAAAATTAGGGGTATGTGTTAGTTTACTAGGAATAACTCCAATTGTTAGTACAATTTCTTCTGTACAAGCAGAACGAACGGTAGAGCATAAAGTAATAAAAAATGAGACAGGAACTATTTCAATTTCTCAGTTAAACAAAAATGTATGGGTTCATACGGAGTTAGGTTATTTTAACGGAGAAGCAGTTCCTTCGAACGGTTTAGTTCTTACTACTTCTAAAGGATTAGTACTTGTCGATTCTTCTTGGGATGATAAGTTAACGAAGGAATTAATAGAGATGGTAGAAAAGAAATTTAAGAAGCGTGTTACGGATGTTATTATTACACATGCGCACGCTGATCGAATTGGCGGAATAAAAACGTTGAAAGAAAAAGGCATTAAAGCGCATAGTACAGCGTTAACTGCGGAATTAGCAACGAAAAATGGATATGAAGAACCACTTGGAGACTTACAAACCATTACAAATATGAAGTTTGGAAATATGAAAGTAGAAACGTTCTATCCAGGGAAAGGACATACAGAAGATAATATTGTCGTATGGCTACCGCAATACAACATGTTAGTTGGAGGCTGTTTAGTGAAATCTGCATCCGCGAAAGATTTAGGAAACGTTACTGATGCTTATGTAAATGAATGGTCTACATCGATTGAGAATGTGCTGAAACGATATAGAAATATAAATTTGGTAGTACCTGGTCATGGAGAAGTAGGGGACAGAGAATTACTTTTATATACATTAGATTTGTTAAAATAAAAAGCGAGGAGAAACAATTTCTCCTCGCTTTCTTCTAACTATATTTAAATGCGAAGCTATCCATACGTTACTGAGATTTTAATTCTAAGTATACAAATACCAGTACCGTCATAATTGCGATAACAACGTAAGTAGCATCAAGCATAATAAGTGTTTTCAAAGTTTCAGTCATCCGAATTCACCCCTGGCATAAAAATCATAAAGATAACAATGTACATGAGATTTCTTAAGTAGTTTCTATATAAATATATCATATAAATAATGTAAACAATGTTAAGATAGTGTAAATGTATTGTAAATGAAGGGATTTCCCATAGAATCTTTAATCAAAAAAATTGCTAGTTGCTAATAGTTCTATAAATCTATTAACTAGCTATTTGAAAGTACCAACAAAGATGTGCATTTTTCATTAATGTTTTTAGAGTCAATAAAAATATTATGTCAACAATATGAACTGTCACAAATTTATACATATTATTGTGATTGACATCACATCCTTTATTCCTAATGGGTATTATGCTTGATTTGTAAGGAATAATTGGGAGAGGGTGGGATGAAATGTTTTGTTATCAATGTGAGCAAACCCCAACAGGCGGATGTAAAGTAATGGGTGTGTGTGGCAAGAATGAAACGATTGCGAGTTTACAAGATACGATTGTTTTTGGGTTAAAAGGAATTGCAGCTTATCGTACGCATGCTGCTCAGCTAGGGTATACGGATGCTTTTGTAGATGCTACGACGCAAGAAGCATTGTATATGACATTAACCAATTCTAACTTTAATGAACAAGAACATATTGATATGGCTATGAAAGTTGGGAAATCAGCTTTACGAGTAATGGAGTTGTTAGATGAGGCACATACGAATCACTTTGGTGTTCCAGAGCCTGTTCAAATTACACAAAACCGTGTAGAAGGTAAAGCTATTGTAGTTACAGGCCATAATTTATTTGCGTTAGAAGAATTATTAAAACAAACAGAAGGAAAAGAAATTAATATTTATACGCATTCGGAAATGTTACCAGCACACGGGTATCCGCAGCTGAAAAAATATAAACATTTAAAAGGAAACATCGGTAAGGCATGGTATGATCAAAGACGCCTTTTTGAAAAATTTACAGGTGCCATATTAGCGACAACGAACTGTGTTATGCCAATTAAAGGATCATACTCTGATCGATTTTATTCATATGATATTGCCGGCCTAGAGGGCGTACAAAAAATTGAAAATGATAATTTTGCACCATTGATTCAAAAAGCGCTAGAACTTCCAGAAGTACATATGGAGTCGGATGAACAGTTAGTAACAGGGTTTCATCATAATACAGTCTTATCATTAGCTCCAGAAATTATTGAGGCAGTAAAAGAAGGAAAGATTAAGCGTTTCTTTGTCATCGCAGGTTGTGATGCACCAGGAAAAGGCGGGGAATATTATCGTGAATTAGCAACGTCACTTCCGCCTGAAACAGTGATTTTAACGACTTCTTGCGGAAAGTTCCGCTTCAATGATGTGGATTACGGCGTTGTACCTGGTACCGAGATTCCGCGCTACATCGACTTAGGACAATGTAATAATTCCATTTCTACAGTGAAAATAGCGGCTGCTTTAGCTGATGCTTTCCAATGCGAAGTGAATGAATTGCCAATAAGCATTGTCTTATCTTGGTTTGAACAAAAAGCGGTTGCTATTTTGCTTGGGCTATTTAGTCTTGGAATTCAAGATATTCGCATCGGTCCAAAGGCGCCTGAATTTATTTCAGCTGGCGTGCTCGATGTATTACAAGAAACATTCGGTTTGAAATTAATTACAAATGCAGCAGAAGATATGGATATGATGTTATCGTAACAAGAGGATGATTGGTCTTATTCAGAAGAAGAGCTAGCTTATAGCGCCCCAAAACAATAATATAGAATTATTGTTTTGGGGGATTTTCTTTTCTTAGCGGGGTGGGTAGTAGTTGATTTTAGAAAAATATAAAAATCGAGTTGACATTTACAACTACTCAGTCATACAATGTAGTTGTAATAGGTGATACTGAGTAGTGTTGTTTCTTAAAAAACTTTTCACTAAATAATAGGTAATAGCGGATTTTAGAAGAAATTTGAAAATCAGTTGACATGTACCGCTACTTAGTCATACAATGTAGTTGTAATAAGTAATACTGAATAGTGTAGTTTTACTCAAAAGCTATTCAGTAAAAATTCGCCTTAGTACTCTGTAATACTGAATATAAGTCAGACAGAATAGGGGGTAAAGGAGGATCAGAACATGGAAAATTTAACTGAAATGTTGAAAGGTTCACTGGAAGGGTGTGTGCTGGAAATCATTAGTCGCCATGAAACGTATGGTTATGAGATTACTCGCCACCTGAATGATCTTGGGTTTACAGAAGTCGTGGAAGGAACAGTCTATACTATCCTCGTACGATTAGAGAAGAAAAAGCTTGTGAATATTGAAAAGAAACCATCAGATATGGGACCGCCTCGTAAGTTTTATTCATTAAATGAAGCTGGACGTCAGGAACTTGAATTGTTTTGGAAAAAATGGGATTTTGTATCGTCAAAAATTAACGTCTTGAAGTCAAACTAGCCTCATAATATAAAATGTTTCGGCTCATATTTGGAGAGTTTCTGGTTCTGCTTTATAAAAAAGGAGGAAAATAAGATGTTGGAAATATTCAAAAAATTAATTGGTGATAAAAAAGAGTATAGAATGATGATGGCACGTGTTGCAGCACTGCCAGAAGACTATCAGTTTGTGTTTAAGAAAATTCAAAACTACATGTGGAATTTTTCGACCGGAAACGGGATGGATATGCTGCACATTCAGTACGAATTAATCGATTTGTTTGAAGCTGGTGCAGCGGAAGGGAGACAAGTGCTAGATATTACTGGGGAAGATGTGGCATCTTTTGCTGACGAACTAGTGGCAAACGCTAAAACGTATGTTTCTAAGTATCGTGAAGATTTGAATGAAAGTATTATGAAGAAATTGAGAAAAAAATAAATGCAACAAGTAATACCGACTGATTAGCTGGTCATAAATGTGAATTAACGCCATCGCTATTCAGTTATATTTTTAAACCGCTACTAAGTAATACAGATTATCAGTGGTACTAAATAGAGGGTGCAGGTAATTTAATTTTATAAGGGGGAAAAAGTATGAGTAATGCAGCGATTTCTGTAAAAGGGTTAAAAAAAGCTTTTAGAGATAAAGAAGTCTTAAAGGGAGTGGATTTTGAGGTGCAGCGTGGAGAAATTTTCGCGCTGCTAGGCTCAAATGGAGCGGGAAAGACGACAACGGTTAACATCCTTTCGACGCTACTGAAACAAGATAGCGGTGAAGGAAGTATTTGCGGATTTGATATTAAGCGCCAACCAGATCATGTTCGTCAAAGTATCAGTTTGACAGGACAATTTGCAGCTTTAGACGGCATGCTTACCGGGAGGGAAAACTTAATCATGATTGCCAAGTTACGTGGTGTTTCCAATCCTGCTCAAGTTGCTGACGATTTGCTTGATAGATTTAGCCTGACAGATGCGGCCAATCAAAGGGCAGATCAGTATTCAGGTGGGATGAAGCGCCGGCTTGATATCGCAATGAGTTTGATCGGGGCGCCAGCAGTTATTTTTCTTGACGAACCAACGACTGGGCTTGATCCTGAAGCGCGCATTGAAGTGTGGGATACAGTTAAAGAGCTTGCTGGTGGAGGAACAACTATCTTACTAACAACCCAGTATTTAGAGGAAGCAGAACAATTAGCTGACCGTATCGCTATTTTACATGGTGGAAAAATTATTACGACAGGTACTCTTACTGAACTGAAAGAGATGTTCCCGCCAGCAAAAGTGGAGTATATCGAGAAGCAGCCTACATTGGAAGAAATATTCCTTGCGATCATTGGCAAAAAGGAGGAGATGTAAATGAAAAGCAAAACAGGGGTATTACTTGGGCGCTTAATGCGCAATATTATGCGTAGTCCAGATACAATTATTACGGTAGCGATTACACCGATTATGATGATGCTATTGTTTGTATACGTATTTGGTGGGGCTATACAAACAGGAACAGATAACTACGTCAATTATTTATTGCCAGGAATTTTGCTAATGGCTATCGCATCTGGTGTCGCTTACACTTCTGTACGATTATTTACGGATGTAAAGAGTGGGCTTATGGCACGTTTCATTACGATGCCTATTAAGCGCTCATCGATATTGTGGGCTCACGTTTTAACCTCTCTTGTTGCGAATGTACTTACTATCTTAGTTGTTATTCTTGTTGCGCTCTTAATGGGTTTCCGTTCCAGTGCGAATATTCTAGATTGGCTTGGAGTAGCTGGGATACTAGGGATGTTTACGTTAGCGCTAACATGGTTGGCTATCATTCCAGGGCTGAAAGCGAAGTCTATGGAAGGGGCGACAGCATATTCGTACCCACTCGTTTTTCTTCCATTTATTAGTTCGGCCTTCGTACCTACCGAAACTATGCCGAAAATTGTTCGTGCATTTGCTGAAAACCAGCCTGTAACTTCAATCGTGAATGCGATTCGTGTTCTTTTATATGAAGGATCTGTTGGAAACGATATTTGGATTGCGCTCGCTTGGTGCGTAGGGATCATGATCATCTCTTACTTTTTCGCTAGTAAAGCATTTAAACGTCAGTTAGGGTAAGTAAATCAAATCCTCCGAAATAATATATATCTTTGAAAAAGCACGGGAAGATTTTCCGTGCTTTTATTATTTGTTGTGCTCTCGCTGTAGTAAATAAAATGATATTAAAAAAGGATATCTACCCAGTGACAATGGCTCACTGCTTATGGAGTGTAAAAGCACAATTGCTTTTGTAAATTCTCTAGTATTTCTTCAGGCATTTCCCTAATTGTAATATCTTTCCCTAGGAAAAGTAGCCAATTTACTATTTCCGTTACTTCATCCGAATTGTTAACATTGATAAATGTTTTTAAAATGGCTGTGGATTGGTAAGGATTTGTATAAGATATTGAAATTTTGAAAGGGTGGTATTTTTTGAATTGGGCAATTGCTTTTGGACCAAGTTCAAGTATAAGGTTAATCACTTCATCCTTCTTACTTAGTTTTTCTAAAATCTTTTTCTTATTTAGCTTTTTTTTCGTCGTGTATGGTTCGATATGGATGAGATGATCGACAGGAAACATTCTCTTCTTTTCTTCTTTTAAGTCAAAACCTTCAATGATCCATTGACTTTTTTCTTGATACAGGTGTAATAGATAAATGGAATAAGACTTGATTTCTTTCTCTTCTTTAATGGAAATCAATAAATGCCTATCCAAAAGAAGGATTTGGATGAGTTTTTCTAACATAGGGTGAGGGAGGTCAGAAAGCTCAAGTAGATCAGGGTTATATGGGTTAGTCCCTTCAAACAGCAAGAGTTGATTTAAAAGAACGATATCATCTTGCTGGGTTTCTGAGATGAGTCCTAACAGTTTTTCGGCTAAAGATTGACGACTTTTTAAATAGGGAAGTTGTTGATTTCTTGTAGCCATAAAGGCAATAAAAAGAGCTTTCACTTCGTTATCAGTAAAGCGAACAACGGGCAGGATAGAGTTATGCATAACAAAATATCCCCCAGTCCTCCCAACTTCAGCGACAAGTGGCATGCCCATAGCTTCTATTTCTCTAATGTCCCTAATAGCTGTCGATCGAGAGATGTTAAATTCTCGTATGATTTCTGAAATTGTAAAGTGGGAGCGATTGTTGATATACCGCATAATTGTATTAATCCGTTCAACTTTTTTCATTTGGTTCTCCTAAACAGTATCATTTTTTGACATGATTTAAAGTTATTATAAACTCATCAGATGAAAAGATAAATCATTTGATTCATTTTAAAAGAAGGAAGGTTTTGAATATGAAAAATTATACGATTGAAGAAAAAGATAGCTTTATTGTGTTAGGTATTGGAACTGAAATTAAGAGTGAATATACAGATTTTGTTGGAATAAAAAAAGAAAAGGAAGACTTTTGGTCAGCTGTTAAAGAAGATGGAAGGCTGGATACTTTAAAAGCTCTAGCTACAAATGATTACATTTTTTCTGTGAGCGAAGCGGTGAATAACAAGATGATGTATTATGCGGGTGTCATGACAGAAGCACAAATAGAAGAAGAATCTAGAGTAATCCAATTTCCTAAGGGAGAATACTTAGTAGTAAAAGGGGAAGACAAAACAGCTGAAGAGCTAAGTAATAAGCTTACTGGCATCGCCTTCGGTCAGGCTTTACGAGAAGCAACAGATTTTGCTTATGTTGGTGGGCCAAATACGACGGTTGAGATGGGGAAAAGAAACGGTTTAGTGTTTGGTGAAATGTGGATTCCGGTTGTTAGGAAGTAAATAGTTAAAAGGAGAGATGAAATTGTCCTGTATCGTTGATTTTAAAAATGTAACTACAGTTGGTTTAGAGTCTTCACCTATAGTAGAAGCGCTAGCTGGTTTACGTGCTCATGAAGCCCGTTACTTTATGAATAAATACAAGCATGAATTTATAGTTGTACCAGCTAGTGCAAGCCAGAAGACTCTTGATTATGTGAACCGCATTTTGAAGGAAGAACGTGATATTGAATTTGCGGCGAAACCTTTAGAAACATCGTATTTTCAAGTGGAAAATATTAAGTTTGCATACGTCTTTTATGAAGATGGTCTTGTGATTAACGTCATGTATACATTGGATAACCCGAAGAAGAGGGCTGTTGGATTTAAGCTTTCTGATGGAATGGAGGTACCAACAGAATTGGCAGAGAAATTTAAGTTTGCTAGGCAGAAGTCTAAATTAGCTGGAACAATTCGGGGTTCGTTTTTTGTAATTAAAGGAGAATATAGTGTAAGTTGAAGAATCCAGTCGTTTGTAGTATTTTAAAATGCACGATTATGGAATATGGAGGCTAACAATCTTGAATTGTTGGCCTTTTTGACGTGAGTATAATATTCATACACTACTACACATTATGTTCTGATAAACTGGAATGAAAGGTAATTATTGTAAGGTGGTGGCGAAGTGAATAAAAAAAGATTATTTGAGCTATCCATAGTAACATTTGTTTTTCTTTTCCTCCATGTAAGCACATTTACTAATGAAAAATTTAACGATAAATTGGGATCCTTTACTTTCATTGTGCTACTTCTTATGCTTTCTACTTATACCGCATTTATAGAAAAGTATTTTCATGATATACAAAAGTGGATTCGAAATATCACATTTTGTTTTGCTTTGTTAGTAGTAGTTTTAGTAGCCCTATGGATAGGTTACTTTTAGAACTTTATTTCTAGGAAAGTTCATTTAGTGCCCAATATTTTGTCCATCTATAGGGAAAAGGAGATAGGTAATGCTTTAAATGGAGAAACCAAAGTGGATATTTTTTAAAGTAAAAAGAAGAGGTATGTGAAAAAGAGATTGGTAGTATGTATAATATACAACGTCAAAAAAACTAATACCCTTCTCATAAACAGTAAATACTTTTTATGGGAAGGGTATTCAATTTAAGTCTATAAAAAGGAAATGCAAGTTCTCACTTATTTAGAATAAGAGAAAAGATGATGTTTTATTTGTTCAATAAAATAATGATGGTGTATATTATCGTTAGATACACGACTTGCCATAATAGCGCCCTCCATTGAAGAGGCAAGGAAAGAAGCGAGCGAAATAATGTTTATCTCTTCTTTAAGTTCTTGTTTCTCTATTCCTTCTTTTATGAGAGAAGCCATTAACATTACTGTATCATCATAGCCTTTTGCTGCTGCTTTTTGTAATTCTGGAAATACGCCAGTACTTTCAATTGCGCTATTAAGCAATGGACAGCCTCCAGCGATAGGGGGGTTATTAGCTGCATCTTGATATACAAGGAAAATTGCAAGGATTTTATCGATTGCTGTCTTTTTATTTTCCATTGCTTTATGAAAATGACTCCACATAATCTCACCACTTTTGTCGTAGGCAGCAAGAACAATTTCTTCTTTATTTTTGAATCTACGATAAATAGATCCTTTCGGTAGTTCAGTGGCTGTCATTATATCCTGAATGGATGTGCGAGTTATCCCATTAGTATTAAATAAATATAAAGATGTTTCAATAATCTTTTCTTTTACCGTATCAACTTTAGTCATGCTTTCTAGTCCTCCTAATAAAAACGAGCTTAATATTCCAGGTAATGTTTACCCTCTATTTTCTTGATTTTTTTGTAAGTAGAAATAAGTTTGGAACAAAAAATATCTTATCAATTCCTATCTGATGGAAACCTCAAACTGTATTATCCATACTATTCGAATGAATTTTCTGTCAAAAACAATATGACCAGTTGGTTAATTCAGTCATATCATGCAACTAATTTTACCGTATCGACATATGAGTATTATATATAATTTTAATTAATATGTTTAGCTAAAATGTTTGAACTACTCTCATTTTCACTTCGTTTAATTAGGAGATCTTGCGGTTAAAAGTCGTATCACTTCATACTATAAAAGATTAATTGTTAATAATGAATGAGTACTGGAATTTGATTGTAAATCAGAAGCTGAAATATAAATTTATTTGCTTTTTACCGTTTTGATTTTGTAAATAATTTATAAAGGGGGTTTAAAAAACTAGAAACTTATAGTATCATTAGTTTTCGGACCGAACCGTCCGGTCTGAAATTTATATAAGTATATTTAGAAGGAGAACGTTATGCAGAAAGAAAAATCAAAGATTCTAAGTAATTTCATTATGGGGGTAATAAAGTGAGCTTTATAAAAACGAATACAAAAGAACTTATTATGCTAATAGTTTATATACTGTTTGCACTACTTCAAATTGGCTTGTTCATATTATTTGGCATATCCCTTTTAACTAACAGTAATTTAGTTGAATCAGAATTTGCTCTTAGTGCCATCGGTGTGACTGTACCTGCTATTGTAGGAATCATTTTCTTTAGGAAAGAAATTATTGAAAGTTTTACTTATTTTAAAGAGAAAACAATTTTGAAAATAGTAAGCATTCCTATGGTAGTTTTACTTATGATAATTGTGGAAAATTCTATTATGCATTTTCTAAATACAGGTCAGCCAGAGAACCAAGAACAGATCCTTACAAATGGCGCAGAGATGCCTATTATATTCACATTACTTGTATTTGGGATTATAGGACCAATAATTGAAGAAATTATATTTCGTTATATATTAGTAAATCGTTTTTCGGAATATGTTGGTACTGCTATTGCATCCATCGTTTCGATTATAATTTTTGCAGGTCTTCATTCAAATCAACTTTCGGATCTTGCTATATATTTACCTGGCGCGGTGATGCTTACTGCAGCTTATCTTATTTCTAATAGATCCCTTGCATATGTTATAGCGATACATGTGTTAAACAACACTATTCCTTTTATTTTGTCATAGAGAGACACATGCAATTGAATATTATAAAAAATTAGGAGGGTGTCAAACATGATTGTAACAACAACGTCTGGAATTCAAGGTAAAGAAATTATTGACTATATTGATATTGTAAATGGTGAAGCTATTATGGGGGCCAACATTGTACGCGATTTATTCGCTTCTGTTCGTGATGTTGTCGGTGGTCGTGCTGGTTCTTATGAAAGTAAGCTAAAAGAAGCTCGTGATATCGCAATGGACGAAATGAAAGAACTTGCAAAACAAAAAGGTGCGAACGCTATCGTTGGTATTGACGTAGATTACGAAGTTGTTCGTGATGGAATGTTAATGGTTGCTGTAAGTGGTACAGCTGTACGTATATAAGTAAATAAAAAAACGGATTCCCTCCTTGGAATTTATACTTTCAGGAGGGATCCTGGTTCTGTTGCAGATTTTAAGACTAAAAACAGAAGTTGATAAATCATTGTACGTCAAAAAACCACAGTTTGGGTGTAAACTGTGGTTTTTTATATAGAGGCCCCAACACGTCCCTATTAAGCTAAGCTTATGCAACGTCAATTTTTGTTAGCTTAATAGTATCTCAGTTACAATTTACATAATATGTCTATATTGTTTTAAGTGCTTTTTTATAATAAAACTTAATCAATTTAAATATATGTTATGTATAACATATATTTATCTAAAATAAGGGGGAATATCATGACTGAAATAAACGAATCTTCAGGAAGCGATTTACAAAAAGATGTGAAGTTTTCTATTATAATCCCTGCACATAATGAAGAAAAGTACATTAGAAAATGTTTGGATTCAATTGCAAAAGCATCAGAGGCATATAAAGAGCAAACGGAAGTTATAGTTGTTTTAAATCGTTGCACAGATAAAACAGAGGAAATAGCAAAATCTTATGATTGTATTACATTAAAAAATGAAGATAAAAACTTATCTAAAATCCGAAATGCAGGGGCAGAAATAGCTAGTGGAGAAATAATCGTTACTATAGATGCTGATACGATAATGACAGAGTCTTTGTTATCTAATGTAGATAAATATTTATCTTCAGGTAAATATATTGGTGGTGGGGTGAATGGGAAGTTCGAAAGAATGTCTTTTGGAATATTCTTTTCTGCAATTCTAATTATAATTCCCTTACTTTTTAAGTACGGAGCTATATCTGTGGGGATTTTTTGGTGTTATAGAAAAGATTTTATGGCAATTAACGGATTTAATGAAAACATGCTTATGGCAGAGGATGCAGATTTCGCGAAACGCTTAAAAGAATGGGGAAAACGAAATAATAAGAAATTTGGTACCATTAAAAATGGCATGATAACTTCATGCAGAAGATTTGATACATATGGAGACTGGGCTTTACTTAAAAATCCAAAAGTAATATTAGCTTATCTAAAAGGAAATGATCAAAAATATGCAGATAAGACATATTATGATAATCAAGAAAGATAACGATGGAGAAAAGCGGCAGGAAATAGGGAGAACAGCAGATTTTTTTATACATAATGAGAGCCTAACTTAATTTAATAGATATGATAAGAAAACCATCAATTTGATTAGCCCTTTTTCAAATCAATGGTTTTTATTTTTGAAATAAATATGTATTTTTTATAAAAAATATTTTTTGACCCCCATAAAACTTTGTATTCCTCCGAATATGTATAGTGAAGAAAATAGATAGAAGAAAATTGATTATGAAAGAATATTGACGTGTTAATAAAATTACTAGATTAAGTGGGGCATCCGAAATAAAAGGGTGAAATTACCAATGATATAGAGAAGAGTTATGCAAGGATTGCAGATAAAATAGAAACAGAGCAAGCAAAACAAGCGGAAGAAAATAAGAAAGTAGAGTGAAATGTAGGCCTAACTGTAAGAACGATAGAAAAGTTGGTTTTGAAAAATATAAACAACAAGAAGACAAGCCTAAAGAAAATGTGGTTGAATGGTCACTTGTTTAGTGACCATTTTTCTATTTCAAGCAGAAGGAGGGAGAGAGATTACCCGTGTTGAGTTTAGTAATGAAGATCTTAAGAAAACCGAAAATAGAAGATATCGTATGTAACATACAAAATAATGAAGAAGATAAAGAAGCTTTTATCGTACAGTATCAGCCGTTTATTAGAAAATCAATCTCGTCTGTCTGCCGCCGATATATTACAGAACAGGATGATGAATATAGTATTGGATTGTTTGCGTTTAACGAAGCAATTGAACAGTATTCTTATAAAAAAGGGAAATCTTTTCTAGCGTTTGCTGATCTTCTTATAAAAAGAGATGTAATTGACTATATACGCAAGGAGTCTAAGCATAACCTTGTCTTTTTAAAAGAAGATGAGCAAGAGGAAATGTTAGAAATGCAAGTATCGCTTACGGAGTATATGAAGGAAATAGAAAATGGTAACCGTAAGGAAGAAATTCTCCATTTTCAAAGTGTGTTAGCTGAGTTTAAAATCACATTTTCAGAGCTTGCTAAAGAATCTCCTAAGCATCGTGATACGCGTGAACACTTAATAGAAATTGTAAAGATGATTATAAAAGAAGAGGAAATGATGGAGGAGCTGTTCCGGAAGAAAAAGTTACCGCTTAAACATATTGAACCGCGTGTTAGGGTAAGTCGTAAAACGTTGGAACGGCATAGAAAATATATCATTGCAATGTGTATTATCTTCGCAAACAACTATACATACATTCTTGATTATATAAGGGGAGGGAAGCATGATGAATAAAGGAATTGTGATGGATATAAAAAAACATAGCGTAGTTGTTTTAACGCCAAATGGAGAGTTTATTACGTGTAAAAGAAAAGGGGATTCTTGCATGATTGGAGAGGAAATTTCATTTGATGAGCAAGAACAAAAAGCATCGCGTTTTTCAATCCCTTATTTCTTAAAGCCGGCATCCTTACTTGTTGCTTGTTTTCTATGTGCGCTGTTATTTTTCTACAACCAACCGGAAGAAAAAGTATTCGCTTACGTCTCAGTTGATATAAATCCAAGTTTAGAAGTGAGCGTAACGAAGGATCTTCGCGTTATAGATTTACAAGCTTGTAATGATGATGGAAGACGTATTTTAAAAGAATTAAAGCAATGGGAAAATAAACAATTGCAAGAAGTAATACGTACAATTATAAAGCAGAGTCAAGAGGATAAGTATTTAACGAATGATAAGCAAGTTATGCTAACCGCTATTGCAAAGGATAAGTTGCTAGAACCGAAGTTGGAAAAGGTAATGAAAGAATTAAAGAAAGAATATGAGCTAAAACATATTACAGTCGAATATCAAAATAGCACGATGCAAGTACGAGAGAATGCTAGAAAAGCTGGAATGGGCACAGGTGTCTATATAAAGCAAGAGAATGAGAAGAACAAATCGGTTACGCCGCCCGCCACGCCGTCTAATCCGGTGGAAAACGAAGAAGAGAGGCAATCGCAGCCGGATTCATCTCCTGATGTAGCGCCAGATTTGTCTTCTGTAAAAGACAAAAAATATGAGAAGCCAGAGCATAAAGAACAAAAGAAAATAGAGGAACAGCCAACGAAGCAAATAAAAGAAAACAATGGTAGAGGATCTCAGCAAGAAAATAGAGGGAATAAGCAGGAGAATAACGGTAGGGAATCCCAACAAGGAAATAATGGGAATCAGCAAGGAAACAACGGTCGAGAATCCCAACAAGGGAATAATGGAAATCAGCAAGGAAATAACGGAAGAGGATCGCAAGGGAATAATGGGCACCAGCAAGAGAACAATGGAAGAGGATCGCAAGGGAATAATGGGAATCAGCAAGGAAATAACGGGAGAGGGTCCCAAGGAAATAATGGGAATCAGCAAGGAAACAACGGAAGAGGGTCCCAAGGAAATAATGGGCACCAGCAAGGAAACAACGGAAGAGTACCCCAAGGAAATAATGGGAATCAACAAGGTGACAATGGTAGGGGATCTCAACAAGGAAATAATGGGAACCAGCAAGGTGACAATGGAAGAGGATCCCAAAAAGAAAATGTTGGGAACGAGCAAGGAAATAATGGTAGGGGATCTCAACAAGAGAATAGAGGCCACCAGCAAGGGAATGAAAAGAAGAATCAATAGAAATATAGAAGTGGGAGATTCATTTTAAAGTGAAAAGGAGTTATCTCACTATTGCGGGCAGTAAAACTCCCATCTCAAAATTTGGCTAGGGTAAAGAAGTTAGGTGGGAGTTGGGCTGCTTAAAGTTGCACTTTATTATTCTATCGTTCTATTAAGAAGGAGTATGTGAAAAATATAATGGAGAAAAACATTCAACAAGAGAAAGATAAAGTAAAACCTGTTTTTTATGATCCGAAAGGAAGAAGAAACATAGCTTTTATTTCGTTTCTATGTATTTCAATAGTTAGCGTAAGTATTGTATTTTATTTTTTCTTTCAAAGTATTTTTTCAACACCAGAAATTCCAAATATGAATACCGCTGTACAACAAGATAATAAACTTGTACCAATTAATCAAAAACTTAGTGATCAGCAGTTAAAGAAGGAAGAGTTTAAACCAAATACCGAAACGAAGGATATTAAAAATTTGGTGAATTCGCCGAAGGATAGTAAACAACGTAAAGAAGTGTATGGTTTTTATGTAAACTGGGATGAAAATAGTACCGCTTCTTTAAAAGAAAATATTGATTCATTAACCACGCTAGTACCGGAGTGGTATCATTTAAAAGCAGATTTAACGATTAGAAGTGAGATAAAACCTGAGATAGTAAAGTTAGCAGAAAAAAATCAAGTGAAAATTATGCCTTTACTAACTAACTATACTGAGGAAGCTTCTGGTCCGGATAGTGGGCTAATTCATAAGTTGCTGAATTCCTCAAATGATGTAAAGACAAAGTTTATAAATGATTTAGTAAAGCAAGTTGAAAAGAATCGATTTGCGGGTATTAATATTGACTTTGAGGCCGTACCTGAAAGTGATAGAGAAAACGTAACAAATTTTATGAAAGAACTTACTACGGTCTTTCATAAACATGATTTGCTCGTTACACAAGATGTTCCAGCTAATGATAAGGCTTTTGATTATAGTGCGTTAGCAAAAATAATAGATCGAATGATTGTAATGATGTACGATGAGCACTATGGAGCAGGAGAGCCAGGACCAATTGCTTCAAATAAATGGTTTCAACATACATTGAAAGAACTGAATATTCCGTCTAATAAACTTATAGTTGCTTTCGGTAACTATGGATATGATTGGAAAGTAAATAGTAAGGAACCGGCGAAATCTTTAACTTTTTCAGAAGTTATGGTAATGGCTCATAATTCAGATATGAATATTCAATGGGATAAGATGAGTGGAAATCCTTATTTTAGATATAAAACAGGAGATAAAGAACATACTGCTTGGTTCTTAGACGGCGTTACTCTCTATAATCAAGTGAAAATCGCAATGGACAACAAAGCAAAGGGGTTTGCGTTATGGAGATTAGGAGCAGAAGATCCTACAATATGGAAAGTTTTAAAAAATCCGATTGAGGCACAAAAAAATCCTGATGTATTACATAAAATCACTAGTTTAGATGAAGTGAATTATTCTGGACAAGGTGAAATTTTACAGATTGAGAATGAAAAGCAAAATGGATTGAGAGATTTTAAAGTAGATAAAGATGGTTATCTTACAGATGAAGTATATCAATCCTTACCATCTGCATACGAAGTGCAACGATATGGAAAAACGAAAGGGAAACAAGTAGTACTAACATTTGATGATGGACCAGACCCGAAATATACGCCGGAAATTTTAGATATATTAAAAGAGAATAAAATAAAAGCTGCTTTTTTTGTCCTTGGTGAAAACGCGCAACTAAATCCTAGTATTGTAAAAAGAATATACGATGAAGGGCATGAAATTGGCAATCATACTTTCAAGCATCCTAACGTAGCTGATACGTCTTTACTACGAACAAAAGTAGAACTTAATACGACACAACGTCTGATCCAGGAAATAACTGGGCATTCTACAGTTTTGTTTAGGCCACCATACGAAGCGGATGCGAACCCGGATTCCTCAAATGAAATATTGCCTATTTTACGGGCACAAAATATGAACTATACAATGGTAGCAGAAAAAGTGGATCCTGAGGACTGGGCAACACCATCAACAAATGAATTAGTAAAGCGTGCTCTTAATCCCGTTTATAAGGGAGAGGGAAATATTATTCTTCTCCACGATGCGGGAGGGAATCGTACCCATACGGTAGAGGCGTTGCCGATCATTATTAAAGAGCTTAAAAAGCATGGATATAGTTTTGTAACAATTTCAGATTTAATGAATAAAGAACGAGATGAAATTATGCCCCCAGTTTCTTCTGAGGGTGAGCAATATTTACTTTACAATAAAGCTGTCTTTTCAGGGGCGGGATACTTTAAACATATATTAACAACTATTTTTTATATTGCTATTGGATTAGGGATTTTTCGATTCTTATTCTTAATTTATTTTGCGTGGAAGCAGAAAAGAAAAACGCTATCTCGCTCTATTCATTCGTCCTATCAACCTTTTGTTAGTGTTGTCATAGCAGCATATAATGAAGAAAAGGTAATAGCTAAGACAATTCGCTCAATTTTGGATAGTAAGTATGGAGAATTTGAAGTTATTGTTGTGGATGACGGATCGACAGATGGTACGTCAAAAGTAATGCAAGAAACATTTTATAAACACCCTAAAGTTCGTTTCATTCAGAAAGAAAACGGCGGGAAATCATCGGCAATGAACTTAGGGTTTCAACAATCGCGAGGAGAGATCATTGTCACTTTAGATGCGGATACTATTATTGCGCAAGACGCCATTTCTCTCATGGTTAGACACTTTGAAGATCAAAATGTAGCAGCAGTTTCAGGTAATGTCAAAGTGGGGAATAGACGAAACTTGTTAACTACTTGGCAACATGTTGAATATATAACAGGATTTAATTTAGAACGTAGAGCTTTTGATGAGTTAAATTGTATTACAGTCGTTCCAGGGGCTATTGGGGCGTGGCGTAAGAAGAATGTAGTTGAATCTGGATATTTAAGCGAAGATACATTAGCAGAAGATACAGATCTTACTATTACATTTTTACGTCAAGGACATAGAATTGTATATGAAGAAAAGGCGTATGCTTTTACGGAGTCACCTGAAGATGTGAAAAGTCTCATTAAACAGCGATATCGTTGGTCATATGGTACACTTCAATGTCTTTGGAAACATCGAAAAGCGTTATGTAATTCAAAGCATAAAACGTTAGGGTTTATTGCATTGCCTAACATGTGGTTATTCCAATATGTTCTGCAATTCATTGCTCCTTTTGCAGATATATTAATGATTATGGGGTTATTTAGTAGTAGTCCGCTAAAAGTTTTAGGATTTTATTTTGTATTCTTTTTAATGGATCTTCTCGCATCTCTATTTGCATTTAAATTAGAGGAAGAGAATCCGAAACCATTAGTATGGTTAATTTTACAACGCTTTATTTATCGTCAATTTATGACTTATGTTGTCGTTAAATCTATACTTTCATCGATTCGAGGAGTAGCGGTAGGTTGGAATAAGCTAAAGAGAATAGGAAGTGTAAAACATTCCACGGAACATAAGGAGGCATCTTAAGAGAGCAGGTTATCTGCTCTCTTTTTTATTGATTTTAGTGAGCTGAGTGTAGAGTACATACATCTGTATCTATAAGAGTTCTAATAGTGAGACATTATGTGAAGATACTCCTTTAGTTTCGAGAAAAAGTTTTTTTATATTTTTTTAAAATGACGGACATAAAATCGTATATACCTTCGAATTATATATATGGATAACATAAATATGTATATAAAAGGGGAGCAATAAGATGAAAGAACAAAAAGAAATGTTTGAAGAAATCTCTGAAGTACTAAAGGTATTGGCGCATCCTGTTCGTTTATCATTAGTAAAAATAATGCTTGCAAAAGGTCCTACTAATGTAACAACAATGTATGGGGATTTGGAAATGCCTCAAAGTACAATTAGTCAACATTTATCTAAACTAAAGGCTGCTAAAATGGTTACAGGTACTCGGAAAGGATTAGAAATTTATTATGAAGTAACTGACAATCGCACAAAATCAATATTAGCATGTTTAGTTTAAATGCTGACTTCTATTTCAAAATAAGAAACGCTATTCTTTTCTATGATTTTACAGAGAGAATAGCGTTTTTTATTTTTAAGGAGTATCTTTTTATTAGCTTGATGGTGATATGGTATTATCTCTAAAATAAAAAAATATTGATTTCGCTTTTATTCTTTCTCAGGAGTTTGAGCTCAAAAGGCCGACTATCACTTTGTTTCCAATGCAGTGGACAGTGGAAGAACTTATATTTTTGAATAGAGGGAATTATATGTTTTTGATATATTAATAGTTAGGAACCACAAATAAGGGGTGAAGATATAGAAATGGAATTATTTGATTACTATAAACGAAAAGGAAAGTTGAAACTGTTAATTGGGACGGGTATTTTTATTCTTGCTTTATGCGCTGTATATGAAGATTGGGGACATATTAATTGGGGGCAGTTTATCTTTTTTGTTATCGCTGCTTCTATCTTTTTTGGGATTGGATTTTGGCAGTTAAGAAAAGGAAAGTTGATACAAAAGAATATGATAAAAAGTAATGCAACATTTTGGGATGTTGATACTTTGGTTGTATTAGAATTACCAAAACGAAACAAGCAATTTGGTCTATATCATCCTGATGGTAAGTATATAGCAGGAACAAAGATGGTTTCATCAAATATTCTTTTTTCAGTAATACCCTTTTTACATAATAAAGATGTTTACGGATTAGAAACGAGTAGCGGGGAAATTCTAGCTTATTTTCATACTGAAGTGGACGGATATGATTGGGTAGTCTATGATTCAAATTATAATCAGATTGGTATGTTTAAAGAAAAAATGATACAAGGATTTACTATGATACGAGGTACTTTGATGACAGATAAAGCCACAAAATTGTCAGATGTAGAAGTTGAGTTTGATTTTATTCAAAGTACTCTCCGTACAATAGATGGACGTACATTAGTAATTGGTAAGCAGGGATATATGCCTATAGAATGGAGTGAAAGGTTTATGGGTTTAAATGTACCTACTATTACCTTAGGTTCTAATGCGTCTAATAACGAAAAAATTCTCGGTTTAGGTGTGCTCCTTTATAGTTTACGTACAATTGAGATTAGAAAAAGTCGGGCAAGTGTTTAATGAGGTAGAAGTAGTGTTTATATGCGAAATTGTATAGAAATCTCATTTTTCTAATTATATCTTTTTAGATTGATGGATGTGGGGTCACGTCCATCAATCTAAGAAAACAAGTTAGCCCAAAAACGATAAAAATAGAATTTATAAAAACATAAAATATAAACATTGAGGATTAAAAAAAGTATATAGTGGCTTTTTAGTCATGTAATCTTTTGAGCTGATGATCTTTTCCCCATTCAAATAGTTCATTCATAATTTGCATTAAAGATTTCCCGTATTCGCTTATTGTGTACTCAACCTTTGGTGGTACTTCTTGATATACAGTACGATGGATAATTCCATCAGCTTCAAGTTGCCGAAGTTGTTGAGTCAGAACTTTTTGCGTAATGTTTGGGATTTCTCGTCGGATTTCATTTGTTCGCATTTTTCCATCCATCAAAACACATAAAATATGAACTTTCCATTTTCCACCGATTACATCGAGCGTCGTTGCAATTGGACAGTTATCATTTTGATTCATATAACACCTCCAAAGGTACCTCAAGGTTCCTATAGCACCTGAAAGTACGTACTTTTCAATTATATGTAATGCATTCATACTAATATGTAAAGGATTGATTCATTTATAAAGGGGATGGAAAATGATGAGAACACTTGTAATTGTAGCACACCCTCATATTGAAAAATCAAAAATTAATAAAAGATGGATAGAAGAACTTGAGAAACATTCAGATGAAATTACGGTGCATGAATTATATAAAGTGGCACCAAACTGGGAGTTTAATATTGAAGAAGAGCAAAAGTTATTAGTAGAACATGACAGATATATATTCCAATTTCCGCTTTACTGGTACAGCACACCGCCATTATTAAAAAAATGGTTTGATGATGTATTAACATATGGATTTGCATACGGATCAAAAGGGGATAAAGTGAAGGGAAAAGAGTTTGGTGTAGCAGTTTCTATAGGTGGATTAGAAAAAGATTATGAAAATAGCGGAATTACGATGGATGAGTTGACGAAACCATTCCAAGCTACATGCTTATATACAGACATGAAATTTATACCTTCATTTTATTTATATGGTGCCGAATATAAATTAAGTGATGAAGAGATTGATAAAAGTGCACCTGAGTATGTGCAATATGTAATGAACAAGAAGTATTCTAATATATAAGAGGAAATAGCCATTTACTTGTGAAGTAAATGGCTATTTTATATTCTTGTTATATTCACTAAGTGTAATCTTTAGTAAATTAATAGTTAATCTGGTAAAATAAAAAACCTAACATATATAAAGGGGAGTTTTACTTGAGAACGATGCAAAAATTATTACAAAAAAGAGCAATGCAATCACCAAATTTGGAAGCGCTTGTAGGCGGAGGGAAAAGATATTCGTTTCAGCAATATAATGAACGAGTAAATCAGCTTGCACATTATTTATTACATAATGGTGTGCAAAGAGGAGATCGTATAGGAATACTATGCAAAAATAATCACCCATTTCCAAGCGTTATGATGGCAAGTTTAAAAATTGGAGCGGTATGTATTCCGCTAAATCATCAGCTTACTGTATATGAATTAGAAACGATTGTAAAAGAAGCGAAATTAAAAGTGTTAGTTATTGATGAAGAATTTAGTGAAGTGTTATTAAATGTTGATGCTGTTAAAGAAATTCCTTATGTAATTCAAACGACAAAAGAAGGCTTTGGTTCATTTGAATTAGAGTTGCAAAAACAGCCAATGACAGAACCGAACGTAGAAGTTCATGAAGAAGATGATGCCATTTACTTATTTACTTCAGGAACGACTGGACAGGCAAAAGCATGCGTAATTGGACATAAAAACTTACATCATTATTTTGCAGAGATTGCAGGACAAAGAGAAATTCCAGCAGGTGAACGCTTTTTATCCGTGCATCCATTATTTCATATGAGTGGCGTGCTTTCTATTTTAAATTGTATTTATCATGGTGTTACGATGATCTTCTTAGCTGATTCGAGTCCTACTCTTATTTGGGATAAGATTGAAGAAGAGAAAATTACTACGATGCTTGCATTCCCGGCTGTTTATAGCTATATGCTTGATGAACTAAATAAAAAAGAACGTAACATTTCAACCTTTAAAGTAGCACAAAGCGGTGGAACAAAAGTGCCAGAAACACTCATCCAAAAATATATGGAAAAAGGAATCTATATGGTGCAAGGCTATGGTAGTACAGAAGGTTGGGTTGTAACATCATGGCATCCAATGATGGGAAAAGAAAAGATGTCTTCTGTTGGAAAAGCCTTGAAAAATGTAGAGGTGAAAATTGTTCATCCAGAAACAGGACATGAACTTAAAGCAAATGAAGTTGGAGAGATTCATGTAAGAAGTCCATATATGTTTAAAGGGTATTGGAATAATGAAAAGGCGACAAAGAAGGTAGTAAAAGATAATTGGTTTAACATGGGCGATGCTGGCATGATAGATGACGACGGATTCTTGCATATTATGGGAAGATATAAAGACGTTATTATACGCGGTGGTGACAATGTATATCCAGACCAAGTAGAAGATGTTATTCATGAAATACATGGTGTTTTAGAAGTTGCAGTAGTTGGAGTTCCAGATGACTTTTGGGGAGAGGTTCCAAGAGCTTACATTGTGAAGGATGGCGAAACAACAGTAACAGAAGAAAGTATTATTCAGTATTGTAAGGAGAAGTTAGCAAGTTACAAAATTCCAGAAGTGGTATTCGTAGAAGAATTACCGAAAAACGCTTTAGGGAAAGTGTTGAAGAGGGAATTAAGGGATGTAGTTCTTGTGAAATAAAAATGTTATTAAACGATGAAGAACCCAGTTATGTATAAAGCATGACTGGGTTTTTGTCTATCAAAACATAATAATTTACTAGATTTTGTATTTTGTGTAAGATAATAAAGAATATTCAAATATTAATTAAGGGAAGAGATGTAAATGAAGCTACCGCTATTACAGGTAGAGACAGAGAGATTGATGATCCGTCCGTTCCAAAATGATGATTATGAAAGTTGGTTAGATGGATTTCATAAGAGGTTACCATCGCAGTATAAATATGACGATGGTTATCAAGTTATGGCATCATCAACGAAAGAATGGTTCACGGAATGGATTAGAGGCTTTGATGAAGCAGCACATCGAGATGAGATGTACGTATTAGGTATTTTTCGTAAAGAAGACGGAGCTAATATTGGTAAGCTAGAGCTGATTAAAATTTTACGTATGGACTATCAATGGGCGATGATGGGATATTCCATACATAATCAATACTGGAAAAACGGATATGGCATGGAAAGTGTGAAAGCTGCAGTATCGTTATTTTTTAATCGTCTTCATTTTCATAGAATCGAATTACATATACATGTTGGTAATGAACCATCCGTTCGTCTTGCGGAAAGAGCCGGTTTTTCTTTTGAATGCAAGAGAGAGGCGTTTTCATTAGAGAATGGTAAGTGGATGGATTTTCTTATTTATTTTAAAAATAAGGAGATGAATATATGAGAGTTCTAATTACAGGTGGAAATCGCGGATTAGGGTTACAGTTAGTAAAAGTGTTTCATGAAAATGGACATATCGTTTATCCGTTAGTTAGAACTGAGGTTGCGTTAACACAATTGAAGAAAATGTTTAGTTGCAGATGTTTTCCTATATTGGCAGACTTATCGATTGATGAGAGTACGGAGCAAATGAAAAACCAGCTTGAGGAATATACAGAGTATATTGATCTAGTTATAAATAACGCAGGAATTACTGGAAAGGAGACTGAGGTTTTACATACGAATTCAGAAGAGTTAACGGACTTATTTAATATTCATTGCTTAGGTGTAATTCGAGCTGTAAAAGGTACATATGTGGCTTTAGCTAAATCGGATCATCCGAGAATCATAAATGTGTCCTCTCGGTTAGGTTCATTGCATAAAATGGCCAACAAAGAGTTTCCGCAAGGCCATTTCTCATATTCATATCGAATTGCTAAAGCTGCACAAAATATGCTAACACTCTGTTTACAACAAGAGTTTGAGGATAAAGGAATTCGTGTAACTGCTATTCACCCTGGAAAATTAAAGACTGAAATTGGTGCTTTTGATGCGAATATGACCCCGGCTGAAGGAGCAAAAAATATATATGATTGGATAATAGATTCAAATGAGGATGTTTCAGGGAAGTTTATTGAGCCAGGTGTAGGTGAATTAAAGTGGTGATATACGATCTTGCAATCATTCAGAATTTGTTTGGCCCTTCTAAAAAAGTATTAAATGGCTTACCAAATGCAGTAACGATTGAAGAAATCGAAGAAGACGTTTTGTATAACGTACAAACATATAAAGAAAAGATAAGTAGATTTGAAGAGGTTTGTTTTAATTGGGAGTTAAAAAGAGCGAGTATTGTATTAAACAAAAGGTTTAGTAGTTATAACTCAAGTGTGAGAGTGTTACTTGATGCCGGTTTTTCTTTGCACGCAGCAAAGATAGAAGTATGTAGAGAATTGAACAATATAGAAGAACTTGAAAGACAATATACATATCGATCAATAGCAGAAGGAACGTTATCGGAAAAAGATTTTAAATATATTTGGGAACAATGTATGTCGGGTTCAGGGAATCAAACTTCAATTTTAACTATCGATGAACATTTTTATTCTGTACAAACAGAGTTAGGTAAGGGTTGGGAAAAGTCATGTATTGTTTTTTATGATAAAAATGAGCCGATTGGTATGTCCATACCGCATATAGAAACTGGAACAGAAAGTGAAGGACGATTATTTTATTTTGGGGTAATGCCTTGTTATCGTGGGAAAGGAATTGCTTCCCGGCTGCATCTTCAATCTTTACATATGTTAAAGGAAATAGGGGCTACTTATTACATCGGAAGCACACATACTTCAAATGAAAAGATGCAGAGAATATTTTGGAGAAATAATTGTTCGTTGAAAACGGAGATAGAGCTTTATTATAAAATTTTTAAAGAAGGTTAGGAGAAAAGAAAATGAAGACTATAAACGTATTTCATTATGACGCATTTACGAATAAATCGAATATGGGTAATCCAGCAGGTATTGTATTAGATGCAGATGGATTAACAGAAGAGGAAATGCAGCGTATTGCTGAAAAAGTTGGATATAACGAAACAACTTTTGTTCTTTCCTCAGAAGTAGCAGATATAAGAATGCGTTATTTTACACCTGGTTATGAAATGGATTTATGTGGTCATGGGACAGTTGGAACTATATACGCCTTACGTGAAAGAGGTTTATTAGAAGAGAAAACAAATATTACGATTGAAACGAAGGCAGGGATTTTACCGATACAAATAGATGTAAATGAAAAGGAAGGAACCTTTATTAAAATGAGGCAGGCTACACCTCAGTTTAAAGATTTTACAGGTTCAAAAGAAGAATTAGCTCATAGTATCGGTTTAGAAGTAAATGATTTAGATGTAAGTTTACCGATTGTATATGGAAGTACGGGGAACTGGACCGTAATTGTACCGGTTAAAAATCTAGATGTATGTGAGAGAATGAAACCTAACAATGAGGTGTTTCCATCGGTATTAAAAGAAATACCTAACGCTTCTATTCACCCAATTTGTCTAGAAACTTATGACGAGAAGGTACATATGCATGGGCGTCATTTCTCATCAGCTTATGCTGGAACGATTGAAGATCCCGTGACAGGAACAGCTTCAGGTGTAATGGGAGCATATTATGCGACGTATGTGGAGAAAGATTTTGACCATGAAATGGAGTTAATCGTTGAACAAGGGCAAGAAATACATAAAGATGGTCGTGTAACGGTATATGTAACGAAAGATGTAGAAAATGAGAAGTTACAAATAGATATTGCTGGTACAGCTGTGTATGTGAAAGAGTTTGAAGTTTTACTATAAAAAAGAAAGCCCGGCATACATCCGGACTTTCACTATCTGTTCAATACTTCAATATACGAAGCATCTCCAGTTGTTCTTAAAGCAGAGCGGAAATTGTTATTTTCTAACGTTTTAGCGACTTGTTGTAACTGCTGTGCATCATCATGATGGATGAGTAAGCTGTCAGCACCGCTTTCCTCTATATGAATGTGTTCGACATTTCCGATGGCATCATGTACAGCTTTTAAAAATTCAGGTTTCATATTGTCCTCCTATATGTATGTAACGTTGTTGTTAGTATTTCCTTATTTTTGAAATATAAAAGTAAATGAAAGGAGAAATAAAAATGAATATAACGCAATTTAATGAATATATAACATCATTATTTGGAGAGCATCTTCATAAATACGGTGATGGTGAATATGGATTTACTCATATAAGTAAAGATGAATTTCACAAAATTGGTTACACAACAAATTTGACGTTAGAGACGATTGAAGAAGGGTATAAAAATGGAATCGACATGATAGTTACACATCATGCACCGTGGAGTTTTTTATTTGGAATGGAAGAGGCTTGTATTGAGAAATTAAAACAATATGAAATGAATCATTTTTGGATTCATTTGCCGTTAGATTTTATTGAATTTGGTACGTGTACATCATTATTTAATGAAATTGCGATAGATACAATTTTAGAATACTCTACGTATGAGGAAGAGGAATTACCTGGAATAGGAGAATTTAAAGCACCGATTGCATTTTTAAACTTGGTTGAAAGACTTGAAGAAAAAATGGAAGAGAAAGTGAAGAGCTGGAGAAACCATGATAAACCAGTAAAACGAATTGCGATTTTAACTGGTGCAGGGAACAATACAAATTTGATTGAACGTGCATTAGAAAAAGGGTGTGACACGTATATAACTGGAGAAAAAACATTATACACAGTGCAACATGCGAAATTTAAAGGCATTAACTTAATAGTAGGTAGCCACACATTTACAGAAGTTTTTGGTGTAGAAAGTTTAGCTCGTAAGTTAAAAGAAAGAGATAATTTAATAGAAATTACTAGATTAAATGAAGATCATTTGGAGTGAAGAAATTGTATCACATTATCATAAATGGAATGAATTATTTGATGAAATATTGAAGGAAGCAGTTGCAATGAAATAAAATTATTTTTTGTTATATTAAGATTTTTAGGAGGAATTCCCTTGTGTTTGTCAAATAATAGTAAAGTTGTCTTTTGAATTGAAGAAATCTTCGGGATTAAAGGGTGAGGGAATGGACATTTCAACAATCGCTGCACAACTAGTTAAGGAGAAAGTGATTTCACATTATCCAACTAGCGTAAAAGTGCTGAACGGGGGAACGACAAGTACTGTATATTTGTTGGATGAAAAATACGTTGTAAAACTTAATGAAGCGGAAGTAATACGTGAAGAAGCTATTTTTCTTTCTTTTTATGAAAGGAATACTTTGTTTGCAAATCTTTTGTATAAGGAACCTTTACATACATATATTGTGTATTCTTTCCTTGAAGGTAGTACTTCGTGCGGACGAGGACAAAAAAGAATTACGCTTAGTACCCTTGTAAAAGAAGTTATTAATAAGTATGAAATAGTTTCACGTATAGATGGCTGGGGATGGAAAGAAAGTCCGGTTCAATCTTGGAATGAATTTTTAACGACAAATGTGGTGGAAGCTTATGAAAATGTAAGACGTTACATAAGTGAGGAAGAGTATAGAACAGTTCTTAAGTTAGCAAATAGCCCAAATAGAGGGACTGGAATAAATCATCCATTTTTACTGCATGGTGATCTTGGATTTCATAATTTTATATTTCAAGGAAATATGCTACATGGTGTAATTGATCCCCTACCAGTGTTAGGAGATCCTATATACGATTTAATTTATGCGTTCTGTTCAACCCCGGAAGATGTAACGAAAGAAACGATTGATTATGCGATGAAACAATGTGTATTTCATAAAACAGAACGTGATTTATATGAAGAAATAGTTATAGGATTATATTTGCGTATAGATACGTGTTTAAGACATCACCCGAAAGATTTAGAAGATTATTTAGCAGCTTGGCGTTATTGGATGGACGAGGTTGAGGTGACTTTATAGTACAAATATTTTTGGGGGGATCGTGAAATGAATGTTTCAGACGCGAAAAAGGATTTAGCAATCAAAACGAAGCGAGGATTACCGATTATATTAGCTGGTGTTTTATTTTGGATAGTTATGAGTATAATGGGCTTTGTTCTTTCTGAAAAACAAGTGGTGTGGGTATATTTAATCGGTATGGGATGTGTGTTTCCTTTTGGATTAATGATAGCTGCTATATTGAAAATTGATATGTTTGCGAAAGGAAACCCGTTAGGGGTTTTGGCAGGATTAATTGGTGGGATAAATGTATTGAATATTCCGCTTGTATTACTTGCCTATTTTCAATTTCCAGAATGGTTACCTTTTGTAGTAGCGATGTTAATAGGTGTTCATTTTATCCCGTACGTATGGATTTATGAAAGCAAAAGTTATGGTTTATTATCCGTAGGGACTGTATTCGTAACGTCAGTTTGCGGGATTCTTTTTGCAGAAAAAGGATTTACTGTTATTCCATTATCCGTTACAGGTGTTTATTTACTTACTTTTATCAGTTTATTAATTGAAAATAAAAAAGCAGATCATTATCAACAAAAATCAGCTTAATAAAAATAGAGGGATAGGGGAAATTATGATGAAAAATTTCGTTTGTACAACGTGTGGCGTGCAGTATGCAGCGGGTGTAGAAGAACCAGTGAGTTGTCATATTTGTGATGAAGAGAGACAATATGTGAATCCGAAAGGGCAGTCTTGGACGACGCTAGAAAGCTTACAAACAAGTGATACATATAAAAATGAAATAATCGAAGAGGAAAATGGGCTTTTTAGTATTACAACAAAACCAGGATTTGCGATTGGTCAAACGGCATATGTAGTGAAAACAGAATCATATCGTTTACTATGGGACTGTATTACTTATTTAGATGAAACGACAATTGCGAAAATAAAAGAGCTTGGTGGACTAGATGCAATTGCCTTGTCTCATCCTCATTATTATTCAACACAAGTAGAATGGGCAGAGACATTTGATGTACCGATTTATATACACGAAGATGATAAAGAGTGGGTGATGCGCCCGAGTAGTCGTATTATTTATTGGTCTGGTGAGTCTTTACAATTAGCGGATGGATTGGTTATTCATCGTTTAGGTGGTCATTTTAAAGGTGGATCTGTCTTACATTGGGAAGAAGGTAATGATGGGAAAGGAATTTTGTTAACAGGTGATATTATTCAAGTTGTAGCGGATGAACGATGGGTAAGCTTTATGTACAGCTATCCAAACTTAATTCCATTACCAGCGAGAAAAGTGGAAGAAATGGTGAATCGAGTGAAGCCGTTACAGTTTAATCGTTTATACAACGCTTTTCATCGAGTAGTAAAAGAGAATGCAATTGAGGCAGTGGAACGTTCTGCTGAAAGATATATTAAGGCGGTAGAAGGAAAGTTGTTTCATACGTAAAAGGAGAGTTAGTTTTATGAAAACGTTAGTATACTTTGGGGATAGTATTACAGCTGATGAAATGTTTTTCAATGGAACACCGAGGTTAACACCACGTTTGCGAGAGATGTTTCCGAATTGGAACGTAGTGAATGCAGGTGTTCCAGGTGATAATACGTTTGATGCGTTAAAAAGGATTAAAGAAGATGTATTATCACATAAACCAGATTTCGTAACAGTTTTTCTTGGTACAAATGATGCAGTCTCTTTTTCGCAAGGGTCATTACAAGCATACAAAGAAAATTTAGAGAAGATTGTGAACCATATTTCTTCAGGTAAAGTACTGCTTATTAGTCCTGCCCCAGTTGATGAAGAAAGACAGCATAATAGAACAAATGAAGTACTCGGTCAGTATGCAGACGTGGTAGAGGAAGTGGCGAAAGAAACAGGAAGCTATTTTCTAAATTTGTATGCTGAAATGATTCAAGAACGGAATTATAAAAGGTTTGTAGAAAATGATGAAAAAGATGGGCTACACTTTGGACCAGAAGGCTATGAGTATGTAGCGAAGTTAATTGGTGAAAAGTTAAAAGGGATTTTATAAAAAAGCAAAGCGATATCGCTTTGCTTTTCATTGTTTTTAATAGCTCAATCTAGAAATGCTTGTTGCAATGCTTTCAGTCCATCACTGTAAATACTATGAAAAAGGTTTATTGCCTCTTCATCACTAACTTCAACAGGAGTGAACGTACCAGACCACTCTACTACCGATGTGTTACTTTCAGTACCTTCTTTCACCTGGATTGTAGATAAATAATTAGTGACTGGGAATGGTGCATTCATGATTGAATACGTGTAGTATCGTTCTTTCTCATTGAATACTTCTAATCGTTCTATAATCGTGTCACCATCTGGATTAGCTAGGTGACGTACACGACCGCCTTCCGTTAATTTACTGTTAGGTATATAAGGTAACCAGTCTGGAAGGGAGTTGAAACCTCCGATTAATTGCCATACTTGTTCAGGTGAACCGAAAATTTCCATAGATGTAGTAGTCTGTGCCATGTTCATTACGCTCCTTTTCATCCCGGTATTTGCGGGTAAATAATCAGTGGGGATTGCCCCACTGGTTAAGGTTTCAATTTATTTTACGTTGATTGGTAGTGGTGCATTAGGTGCTACTAGTTTTTGTTCGCGCATTTCTTCCCAGAATGCTGCTGGAATTACTGTATTTAAGGCGTTTTGGTCTTCTACAATTCGTTCCGGTTTACTTGCACCAGGAACAACGGCAGCAACTGCTGGATTCGCTAGTGAAAATTGTAATGCAGCAGCTTTGATACTGATTTCGTGACGATCTGCAAGAGCTTTGATTTTCTCAACTTTTGCAATGATTTCTGGTGATGCTTTTTGATATTCGAAGTGAGCACCCCCAGCAAGAATACCTGAGCTATATGGGCCACCAACAACAATATCCATATTATGCTTAACAGCTGCAGGCATTACTCGTTGCAATGCACGCTCGTGGTCTAGTAATGAATAACGACCAGCTAGTAAGGATATATTTGGCTGCGCTTCTTCTAAATCAAGCATTAGTTCAATTGATTCTACTTTGTTTACTCCAAGTCCCCAGCCTTTAATAACGCCTTCTTCACGTAAACGTGTTAGTGCACGGAATGCTCCTGTTCGAGCTGTTTCAAATTGTGAAATCCACTCATCACCATAAAAGTCTTGAGCTAAATCATGAATGAAAACAAAGTCTAGACGATCTGTTTTTAAACGTTTTAAACTTTGCTCAATAGAACGAAGTGTTGCATCTGCACTATAGTCATTGATCATTTTATTTTTGCGGCCAAATTCGAAAAGTCCGCCTTTTTCACCTAAATCGCGTGCAGATGGATCTTCTAGTTCATCTGAAATCGTTCGACCGACTTTTGTGCTTAAAAAGTAATCATCACGATTTCTTTTTGATAGTGCTTCGCCAAGACGAATTTCTGCTAAGCCAGATCCATAAAGTGGAGCTGTATCAAAGTAACGAACGCCATTATCCCAAGCAGCATCCACTGTAGCGATTGCTTCTTCTTCTGGAATATTACGGTACATATTTCCTAGTGGTGCTGTACCAAAACCAATTTTTTCTTTTAGTAATTTACTCATTATTAATATCCTCCTAAAATGTATTTGAAAATTAATTCATCATTGTGAATGGATGTGAAAATGAAAATATGTCATTTCATCGTCGGACAAAATGTATGATAAAAATACTCACTTTAAAGTACCGGGACAAGAATGTAATTTCTAATACTGCATGACTCACTCAACTCTTACAAATGCTATTATGAAATGTATTTTACATAATGAAAAGTACGTACTTTAAAGTGATATAGATACTAAAAAGTAATACAGGTACTTTTTAGTGCCGTACTACTCATCTGCTGTTTACGTATGCTATTATGAAACATGTTTAATAGGATAAAAAGTACGTACTTTAAGGTGCTATAGATACTTAAAAGTAATATTTAAATCTTTAGCTTACTTGCCTTATCACATTATTAAAGGAGATTTTTATATGAAAACATACAATATTCCTGTAGAGGCGACTTTACAGGTTATCGGTGGGAAGTGGAAAGTAGTGATCCTTTGTCATTTAAAGAAAGATAAAAAGAGAACGTGCGAATTAAAACAATTAATGTCTGGTATTACACAAAAGATGTTAACGCAACAATTACGTGAATTAGAAGAAGATGGTGTAATCGAGAGAAAAGTGTATAACCAAGTGCCGCCAAAAGTAGAGTATTCGTTAACGGAATACGGTCATTCTTTAGATGCTATACTCGATTCTCTTTGTAACTGGGGAGAACATCATCTTGAAAAGAATGGCAACACGTCTATGCTCATTACAGCAGAATAAACAAGAAAAAAACGAACGAGAATACGTTCGTTTTTCTTTTTGTATATAGGAATATTTTTAAACGGCATAATTACTTTTTGGTAATATAGGTACTTTTTTGTGCTGTAGGAACTAAAATGTGCCGTATAGAAAATTATTTGTTTTTACGTAACAATAGAGAAGAAATTTAGAAAAAAGGAGGGAGATCGCGTGAAACAATACAATATACCGATAGAAGCAACTTTAGAAATTATCGGGGGAAAGTGGAAAGTCGTCATTTTATGTCACTTAACGAAAGGAACGAAGCGAACGAGCGAGTTGCAGCGTCTAATTCCTGAAATTTCTGTTAGAATGTTGACGCAACAATTACGTGAGCTAGAAGATGATGGTGTGATTACACGTGAAATCTATAAAGAAATTCCACCCCGAGTAGAATACTCCTTAACTGATTATGGGTGGTCTTTGCAAAATGTATTAAATCAATTGACCGTATGGGGAGAACGATGCATAGATAGAAAAAATAGTAAAGTTAAGTGAAATCTATATATGTAATATTGAAACGCCACCTATTGATGAGGTGGTGTTTTTTCAGTATAAAACTTTAGAAAGTTACTACGGTGAAAAGTAGGGATCTATACCAGAATAGCAGTTGTTTTAGCCGTGATGAATAATGGATTAAAGTTTTCATAGGTACTTAAAAGTGCCTTCATCACTTTAAAGTACGTACTATGCTTCATAATATAACCGTTTTATAATGACACTCGTAGCAAGAAGTCATAACGGTTTTAAGCTATGTTCAAAAAGACTTATTAACTAGTATAGTTTTTTGTTCAATTTCTTTAGTAGGAGATGTTTATATGGTTGAAGAACTTTTTTATAAAAAAATACTTAAAAATCTTTTTTCAGATCCAGTTCAAATTACACTTTGGAATGGAGAAACAATACAATATGGAGAAGGGGAACCTCAATTTCATGTAACATTCCATAAGCCGCTTTCAAAAAAAGAGATTGCTAAGGATCCTTCTATTGCATTCGGTGAAGCATATATGAATGGGGATCTTGAAATAGAAGGGAATCTTGAAAAAGCAATTCAATCTATTTATAAAAGGCAGGATAGCTTTTTAGGTGATAGTAAGTTGCAATATTTCAAAAGTAAATGGAATTTCTCAAAACAAAAAAATAAAGATGATATTGCTTATCATTATGATATTGGGAACGATTTCTATAAATTATGGCTTGATGAAACAATGACATATTCTTGTGCGTATTTCCAAAATGAGCAAGATTCTTTAACGACAGCTCAGCATAATAAAGTGAATCATATTTTGAAAAAGTTGAACCTTCAAAAAGGTGATACGCTATTAGATATTGGTTGCGGGTGGGGTGAGCTCATTACAGCTGCCGCTAAGCAGTACGGTGTGAAAGCGATGGGAGTAACGTTAAGTGAGGAACAATATGCTAAGACTTCCGAACGAATTAAACAAGAGGGACTTACGGATTTAGTTGAAGTATCTTTACTTGATTACCGTGATATTAAGAATCGTAAATTTGATAAAATTGTTAGTGTAGGTATGATTGAACATGTAGGAAAAGACAACATTACACAATACTTTGAGACAGTGAATGCACTACTAAATGATGGTGGGATTTCGCTACTTCATTGTATTACTTCTCCGGCCAATGGTGGTGCTACGAATGGTTGGATTGAAAAATATATATTCCCTGGCGGATATGTTCCTGCTGTTAACGAATTAATCACGAACATGACAAACGAACAATTTTACATTGTTGATGTGGAAAGCTTACGTAGACATTATGGGAAAACATTACAGCATTGGGCTCGAAATTTTGAAAACGTACTGGAGGAAGTTCGCAAAACGAAAGATGAGCGATTCATTCGTATGTGGCGCTTATATTTAAATGCATGTGCAGCTTCGTTCTTTACAGGTAATATTGATTTACATCAATTTGTATTTACAAAAGGTATTAACGATACAATTCCGATGACACGTTCTTATATGTATGAATAAGAGCATGTAATGAAGCAGCTCTGTAACTACTCATCGAGTGTAAATAAAATGATGGTAGGACATAAGTCTATAACTTAAAGTCGAGATTGGAATCAGAAAATGATTTCCATCTCGACTTTTTTATATATAATTTTAAAAACAAAACTATATACTTTTAATGATAAAAATATATAATAAATATAGAATCAAAAATTTATGAGCAAGGAAGTTGAAGAATATGACATTAACAATGGGCTTTATTGGATTTGGAAAATCAGCTAACCGCTATCACTTACCGTATGTGAATATACGTAAAAATATAAAAGTAAAAACGATTTTTGCTCGCCAAATTAATGAAGAATTAGCGGCTCCATATAAGGAAAAAGGTGTTAGTTTCACTACTGATTTGAACGAATTGTTGAATGATAAAGAAATCCAAGTAGTGACAATCTGTACGCCAGCACATACGCATTACGAATTAGCGAAAAAAGTTATACTTGCTGGAAAATCAGTTATCGTTGAAAAACCATTTTGCGATACAGTGGAACATGCGAAAGAATTATTAGCTTTAGGACGAGAAAAAGGTGTAGTAGTTATGCCTTATCAAAACCGCCGTTTTGATGGTGATTTCTTAGCAGTGAAGCAAGTTGTGGAACAAGGATTCCTTGGTGATATTGTTGAGGTTGAATCACATATTGATTATTTCCGTCCTGGTTCAATCACTCACGAAGGTCCGAAAGAAGAAGGTTCATTTTACAGTTTAGGTATTCATACGATGGACCGTATGATTTCACTGTTTGGCCGTCCAGATACGGTGACATACGATATTCGTAATAATGAAGTGGAAGGTGCGGTTGATAATTATTTCGATGTTGGTCTACATTACGGAAATAAGTTGAAAATTAAACTGAAAACGAACCATGTTGTAGCGAAAGATTATCCGCGCTTTATCGTTCATGGAACAAATGGATCGTTTATTAAATATGGTGAAGATCAGCAGGAAAATGATTTGAAAGCGGGTATTATGCCTGAGAGTGCAGGATTTGGTGAAGATTCACCGATGTACTATGGAATTGCGAAATATCGCAACGCAAACGGTGATTGGATTGAAAAACAAATTAAAACGCCACTTGGTGATTACGGTCGTTTTTATGATGCAGCGTATGAAACAATTGTAAATGGTGCACCAAAGCTTGTGAAAGACGAAGAAGCGGTAACGAATATTGAAATCTTAGAAAACGGATTTGCTGCGCCATCACCTTCCGTTTACAAACTTGAGGCTTTAAACTTAAATGAATAGAAGAGGGAATACAGCATAAAGGAGGTATGGAAATGGCAAGCGGATCCACACAAGTAAAATACCTCGGCATTTATCAAAAAATGAAACAGCAAATTTTAGACGGCGAATATAAGATTAAAGAAAAAATTCCAAGTAGCCCCGTCCTTGCTGAAGAATTTGATGTTTCTGTCCTTACTATAAAAAAGGCGCTGGATCTGTTAGTTAGAGACGGCTACATCATTCGCCGGCGCGGAAGTGGAACGGTCGTTCAAGATTGGCGTCAGCAAGAAAAGGCGCGAATGATTCAAACTTTAACAGGTACAAAAGCTGTTTATGGCAGTGAGGTAGAAAGTAAAATTATTGAGTTTACGATTGTCGGTGCCGATGAAGTCATTGCTGAAAAATTGGGTATTTCAGTAGGGGATTTTGTATATAAAATCATCCGCCTCCGCATCATTCACAGTATTCCAACGATTATGGAGCATACATGGATGCCGATTTCGGTCATTCCAGGTGTTGATGTTTCTGTTTTAGAGGAATCAATCTACTCCCACATTCAAAATAAACTAGGTCTTCAAGTGGGAACATCCGTTGTTAGGGTTAAAGGAATTCGCCCGGATGATAAAGAAAAGCAGTTTATGAACTTAACAAATCAAGATTTCCTAATGAGAGTGGAACAGGTGGCCTACTTAACGGATGGACGCACTTTTGAATACTCTTACGCCGATCATTTGCCGGAAACCTTTGAATTCGAAACAGTTATTACTGCAAAAAGTTATAAAGAGGTATAAAAAATAGGTTGGGGCACGTATTGCCTCAACCTATTTTCTGTTTTCAATATAGTAGGAACAGCTATTATTCATCTGCTGTAATCAGCATGGATGTGTTCCCGGTTTTTTCAAGATGAACTTCTCCCCAGGAACAGAGGGAATCGAGTATAGCTCCTAAAGACGAACCGTAATCCGTTAAAGAGTACTCTACTTTCGGTGGCACTTGGTCATATACCTTCCTTTGGATTACACCATCTTCTTCTAGTTCCCGTAATTGTTGTGTTAACATTTTTTGTGTAATACCAGGCATTAAACGTTTTAATTCACTCGTTCTTTTTGTTCCTTTTTTTAAATGGCAAAGGATAACAACCTTCCACTTTCCGCCAATAACTTCTAAAGTCGCTTCTACAGGAATATTGTATGTCTTCATAAAAAACCCCTTTGATGAATGTAGATTACAGTTTTGGACTTACATACGCTTTAATAATAAAATTATTTCTTTTTAGTGCCTATAACACTTTAAAGTGCGCACTATTTATTGTGCGAAATATCGTTTATAATAACCGATGTAGAACTGCACTAGAAAGTTTATATGTTACTTTTTAGTACCTATAACACTTTAAAGTACGTACTTTTTATTATGCGAAATATCGTTCATACTAACACATGTAAGTAAGAAATGAATAAAATGTACTTTGAAGTGCATTTGGAATGGGTCGGCATAACACTATGGGGACATTCACAAAAAATGATTAATTAATCCAAGACTTAACATTTGATTAATAGAACTGTAAGGTTTAAAATTACAGTATAGATTTAAGAAGTGAGTTGTCATCATCTGTAAAATGTAGTTTCAACTATTTTATAAAAGAAGCATGCAAAGAACTGAGTAGTAAAAAATAAACGAAACATTGCCGAATAACTAACATTACGTGAATTTGATTCTAAACTGTAATTTTTTTTAATACATTTCAACAAACGATATTTAAAGTGTACATTTTATAAAGAACATTAAAGGAGTGAGTGAAATATGGTGGTTTTATATACAACAGCAAGCTGTGGTTCATGCCGAAAAGCGAAAGCATGGCTGGAGGAGAATCAAATTGATTATACTGAAAAAAATATCGTATCCAATTCTATGACAGTGGATGAACTTAAATCCATTCTTCGTTTAACTGAAGAGGGTGCTACTGAAATTATTTCAACTAGATCCAAAACTTTTCAAGACTTAAATATAAATATAGATGAGCTTTCGCTGAATGAATTTTATAAATTAATAATTGAGCATCCGCTAATGTTGCGTCGCCCAATTATGCTGGACGAGAAAAGATTACAGATTGGTTTTAATGACGAAGAAATTCGTAAATTTTTACCACGTAGCGTTCGAACATTTTTAAATATTGAACTGCAAAAGTTGGCTAATTAATAAGTAATGGTATGAGAGAGAAATTTTTTGAAAGGAGGAAACTGAAGGTGATAGAAGTATGCGTTACAGTGAATTATAAAGATAGAAACTATCAAACAAATGTTATTGTAAGCAAAGATACGGTGTGGACAAAAATTAAACAATTGGCAGAAGAACAAGTCAAAAAACAGTGGGATTTTTAAATATGATTATCAAAAAAATGAAGTTATAGGTTAGAGATTATAACTAAACCCAAGACTTTTCAGGACTTAAATATAGATAAGAAATTTGTTTGAAAGGAGGAAGCAGGAAATGATAGAAGTATGTGTTACAGTCAATTATAACGATAGAAATTATCAAACAAATGTTATTGTAAGCAAAGATACGATATGGACAAAAATTAAACAGTTGGCAGAAGAGCAAGTGAAGAAACAATGGAGTCTTTAAATGTATGTTTAACTTAAAAAGCTAAAGGGAGTTATGGAATGTATTTCTTTATGCTAAGAATGGTTCTTATATATTTTAACGTTTGACTAACCTATCTGTAATATTTATGGCTACAGTATGTTAATATAGGAGAAACAATATTTTTGATCGTAGGAGGAAAACAATGAGCAGCGACTTTACTTTGGCCATACACAGTTTAACTTATTTAGCTTTACAGCCAGACCGGATGTCAACAAGTAATGCGATTTCAGAAAGTGCGGGTGTTCACCCAGTACGTATTCGCAAAGTACTAAGTTTATTAAAAAAACATAAGTTTATACAATCAAAAGAGGGGACTGGTGGAGGTTTTATTTTCGCTCGGGATTTAGATGAAGTTAATCTATGGCATATTTATCAAATAACCTCTGAAGGTGCGTTGCAGCCTAAGTGCCCAGAATCAAATGATCAGTGCATTGTAGGTTCAAACATGCGAAAAGTGCTGTTTACTATTTTCTTAGGTGCGGAAGAACATTTAGGTGAATATTTAAAGAACTATACAATGAAAGAAGTTGTTGATCTTATCAATCAAGAACGTTAAGTGGCTTACTTGTTATATAGAGACGTAAGTTCTTACCATTTAAATGTAATAGAAAATATTACAGTTTAATTTCATTTTTATCGCCACAAAAAATATTTATAAGAAGGTGAAAAAGTATGATGTCAAATAATAATCAAGTTTTAAAAGTAGGAGATTGGGTTCGTGGAATATCAAATGAGGGCGAATTTATAGTTGGTTACGTTGTATCGCTTGATGAAGTGGAAGATGTAGTTACAGTTAGTATTGTGAAACGCGACGACAAGTACACAAAAAACGAAGCGATTTTACTCTTTAGTAAACATGTTAACAAACTTCCTGAATCAAAGGTAATCAATAAGGAGCAAATCCTTTATCTGATAGACCTTGCATTATTAACAGGAGACGAAGAATGGTTTATCGAGCTTTCTTCAAAATTAAACTCGATAAAAGAGCTAGTTAACGAGAGGTTTTAGAGATTACATGATTTGCTTTTAATAGGTTGAATCGTGCAATAATCAATAATATCATCTCTAAGGAAATGATATAAAAACGATTCATTATAAATATAGAAATATTCCTGAAGAAGAGTTGAAAAAATTCGAATTAAGATTACATTGCATTCAGTTGTTTGCACACCTCTGATAACAATTGTTATGTAAATAAGCTGCCCGATATGGGCAGCTTATTGTATTTTTGCGTTTAGCGTAGGTTTTTGTAAAATGTTAGCGGTCCTCTTATTGCCATCAAGTAAAAAGGTAGCTTCCTAAAAATGTATATGAATGCAATGTTGATAATATATATCCTGAAAATTAGTTTATACATTTAAAAAGATATTTCTTTTTAACCACATTAATTATTTATTAGAATATCTTTTTAAATTAAAATAAATTTTTTTGACAAAGAAGAATATAAGTATCTTCATAATAAGTAACTTGGATAAATAATATGTGACTGTGTTTTATGCTAATTCATTCAGTTTTAAGCGATAGGAACAAGGGTTGCATGCGAACTGTAAAATGTTATCTATGTAAAATTATATCCAATTAATATTTCTGAAAATATAAAAATATTAATTTTATAAATATACACGTTATAATGAGGGCGTCGAGAGAAATTTTATTATCTCTGGAGAAAATATAAAAAATGCGATTATTAGTAAGAAAGGTGTGTGATTAGAGGCGAAATGTATGTAAAGTACTTCAGTGGCTTGTGTAAGCAATATCATCAGTGCTACCGAAGTTATGAAAGTTAATGTATAGAATTGAGAAAGAAATGCCTCGCAAATGAAGAGAGGCCGGTTTAGCTAAAATTACTGTTAAAAGTAAAAAAGAGAAACCATGAAAGTAATACACTGTTATTAGAAATGTTGCAACGTATTTATGAAGTCTATTCTATATTGTTCTCTTAAGGGGTCTTTATATAAAGAGCGGATATTACGAGTAAACTTTTTTGTGAACGCTAACAATTATATTAGGACGCTAATTAGCGAATGTTTCAATTTGGATTCATTATGATGAAGGACATACAATGTGGGGCAACTTGTAAGGAATTCATTTTCCGGAAAGGGAATATTTGTTAGATGCAAAGAGAGATGCAGGAATAGATACAAGGGGGAGTTATTATATGAACGGGAATACTGCAAAGAAAATAGAAGTTCAAGCTGAAAATACCGCACTAAACAATGAGCAATATGCAGATCCGAAAAAGTGGCATAAGCAGGATACTACATGGGCACTCAGTCTATTTGGAACTGCAATTGGAGCAGGGGTGCTCTTTTTACCGATTAATGCAGGTTCAGGTGGTTTATTATCTTTACTGCTAATTACATTGCTTGCATATCCAGTTATGTACTACTCACATAGGGCGCTTGCTAAAATGATATACGCTTCTAATTCTGCTGATGAGGGGATCACAGGTACAATTAGAGAGTATTTTGGAAATAAAGCGAGTATCATTTTTAACATCGTATATTTCGGTTCAATTTATACAATCGTACTAATGTATTCGGTTGCGCTTACAAACACTGCAAGTAGTTTTATCGTGCATCAATTGCACATGCCAGAACCTCCAAGAGCAATTTTATCACTTGTATTAGTTCTTGGTCTTATCGCTATACTAAATTTTGGTCAAGATATTACTGTAAAGGTAATGAGTATGTTAGTGTATCCTTTCATCGTTTCTCTACTGTTTATCGCAATATCTTTAATTCCACAGTGGAATACGTCAATGCTTAGTTTTTCAGCTGTTTCAACTGCTTCAACAGGAACAGGCTATTTTGGGACGATATTGATGATTCTACCAATCATCGTATTCTCATTTAATCATTCACCTATGATTTCATCATTTGTTGTGAAACAGAGAGCTACGTATGGAATCGAAGCCACTGATGCGAAATGTGCGCAAATACAAAAGGTTTGTTATATCATGACATTCGCTGTTGTTATGTTCTTCGTTTGGAGTAGCGCATTGAGCTTGACTCCAGAGGATATAAAAATGGCAAAAGAACAAAACTTATCAATTCTTTCATATCTTGCGAATGAGCTTAATTCGCCTGTAATCACGATTGCAGCTCCAATTATTGCTTTTGTGGCTATTACAAAGTCATTCCTTGGCCATTATATCGGAGCATTTGAAGTAATGCGTGACATGATTATTAAGTTTGGTAAATCACGTGGAAAAGATATTGAAGAAAAAACAATTAAGACAATCGTCCTTACTTTTGTTGTATTATCATGCTGGTTTGTTGCTTATACAAATCCAAGTATTCTTGGACTTATTGATTCTCTAAGTGGTCCATTAGTTGCTGCTATCTTATGTCTATTACCGATGTATGCGATTCAAAAAGTACCGGTATTAGCTAAGTACAAAGGGAAAATGAGTAACGTATTTGTTATTATTGTAGGTGTACTTACTGTTTTAGCAAGTATTAAGTCATTATTCTAATTCACGATTTTTGATTTTAGTGTCAAAGTAGTGGAATATGAAATATCTATTTTGGGACAAACTTCTCACGTTGGAGAGTTTGTCCTTTTTATTTAATCTATCAACAAACAGCCACCTTTTCAGAGATAAGGTGACTGTTTCGGTATTAATTTGTTTTAATTATTCACGTCTAAATGGACCTTTTGGAGCAATTAGCTCTAAATTAGTACCATCTGGATCACGGAAGTAGGCAACGCCTGTACCAAATCCAGATTTCAAGCCATCTTCTTCTTGGAAGATAATTGGCTCTCCATCTGGTTCTACCCCAATTGCTTTTAGACGTTCTACAGCGGCGTCGATATCTTCTACTTCAAAACAAAGATGCATCGCACTAATTTGATCATTTGAGTAAGATGCTTTATCTGATTTAGGGGCAACGTATTCTAGAATGTCGATGTTCAAATTGTCTAAGTGTAGATTGGCATATTTAATACGAGTATCTTCAAGTCCTTGTGTTTGCGCCATTCTTGTTCCGCCAATTTCATCAATGTTTGATACTTTCTTACCTGTTAATGCTTCATAAAAAACGATAGATTTTTCTAAATTGCTTACTGTAATTCCGACGTGATTTACTTGTGAAAAGCCTGCTGTTTTTTCACTCATTTTTGTTACCTCCTATTTTTAGGTGGTGTAATGTATCGTTTCACCAATCTTTTACTGTAATTAAAATGGGCCTTTAGTTGAAGTTCTATTCTAATTCGTTTTTAACAACTCAAAAGAAATATAAGAGTATTTTGTAGATAAGAAAAGAATCTAGTATCGGCTAGGTTCTTTTATTTTTCGTTTGTTTTTATACAAAAATTTGATGGGCTTGCATTACAGCCATTGAGCAAAAAAGTTTGATATGAAAAATATTATTCTTTAGTACATACATTTTTAAGATGTTAAATATATTTCATAATAGTCTCTGTAAGATAGGGATAAGTAAAATAGTACTTTAAAGTACCTATAGCACTTTAAAGTGCGTACTTTTTATAATTTTGAATATCATTCATAATAGCACCAGTAAGAAGAAAACAAGCTTTTCGGTACTAGTTACTAATGAGGTTATAACAGTTTATTTAGATTCAGATTGTTTAAAAGGTTGTACGATATGGCCTAATAATTTCAAAAAAATGTCGGTGTGGCATAAAACAATTATGGAGGTTAAAAATATGAGTTCTTCAAATTTGAATGAAATAAGTAAACAAATTTTAAAAGAGGAGGAAACACTTCAATTTTCCTCTTTTACAAATGAAGATGCGTTGCAACTAGGTTTATTTATCGTGGAAACAGCAAAGCAAGAGGGTAAAGTGATTGCTGTTGATATAACAAAAAACGGTGTGCAATTATTTCATTTCAAGATGACAGGGACAAATGCGGAAAATACGAAATGGATTGAGCGTAAAAAGCGAGTCGTTTCCCTGCATGATCGTAGCTCGTATTATATGCAGATACAAAGTGAAATAACTGGAATTTCATATAATGAAAAATATCTTTTAGATACTTCAGAATATGCTGCGTTTGGCGGGTGCTTTCCTATCAGAGTAAAAAACGTAGGGGTTATTGGAATGATAACAGTATCAGGATTACCACCAGAAGAAGATCACGAATTGGTAGTAAGGGCAGTTAAAAATCATTTAAAGCAACAGTTGTAGCTAGTGAATAAATAATTAATTAACTTTAGGGGGCAATACTATGCCATTAATTGAACTAAATACTTGGCCAACCATGTCAATAGAAGAAAAGAAAGAATTCATTTATAATGTAACGGAACTTACAATAAAACGATTAAAAATTGTCCCTGACAAAATTCAAGTGTTGATAACGGAACTTGAGAAAGAAAATTGGGGGAAAGCTGGAGCTGTAGCAAGTGATGCTACCTTTGCTGAGAAAAGTAGGGTGTCCAATTGGGAGACAAAAGAGTCCTACGATACATCGTCTGGTAACGTTGATGGAATGGCTATTATTAAGATTGATATATGGAATACATTTGATCAAGAGACGAAGGATAAGTGGGTAAATGAGCTTACACAATTAACCTCTAAATATACGCATGCACCTTTGGATAAAGTGCTAATTCTTATTCGTGAAATGATTCCAGGAAACTGGGGGCAAAGTGGTGTAACGGGAGCCGATAAAGATTTCCTTTCCAAAAGTCGTACATTTTAATGAATTAATAAAAAGGCAAAAATGAACATATTTCTGTTCGTTTTTGCCTTTTTTATTATTTGTTTGTGATAATGAATAGATCCTTTACATTTTCAAGTAATATCCTCTAAAGTCGCCTCTCTAGGAAGAGAGTATTTCTCCATATGAAACCTTTCTTCGTTGAATGTAGATGTTAATTTTGGAGCAAAATAAGCTAGGTTATATAAATGTTACTTTTTAGTACCTATAGTACTTTAAAGTACGTACTTTTTATTATGTTAAATATGATTCATAATAGCACATGTGAGAGGGAAACAAGCTTTATGGTACTAGTAATTAACTATGTTACTTTTTAGTACCTACAGCACTTTAAAGTGCGTACTATTCATTATGTTAAATATATTTCATAATAGTACATGTAGGAGAGAGACAAGCTTTACGGTACTAAAAAGTATCTATAGTACTTTAAAGTGCGTTCTTTAAAAAGAGAATGAGACCATTCATAATAGCGTTTGTAGAGATTAAATATATGTTTTGAAAGATAAAAGGGCCTTTTTATCGCACTATTATGATAGGAATTATAGGGAAGAGGGGAAATCAATTGAATTCATATACAGCATCGTCTTCAGAAGTTCAGACGAATCGAAGAAGTATATTTGCGTTATTAGCGCTAGCAATTAGTGCGTTCGGGATTGGGACAACTGAATTTGTTAGTGTCGGTTTATTACCATCTATTTCGGAAGATTTACATGTGTCGGTGACAACAGCTGGTTTAACAGTTTCTTTATATGCGTTAGGCGTAGCATTTGGTGCTCCAGTATTAACGTCGTTAACAGCTAATATGTCACGAAAAACGTTATTAATGTGGATTATGATTATTTTCATTATTGGTAACGGAATTGCAGCTGTCGCAACAAGTTTCACTGTATTACTTATTGCGCGAATTGTTTCTGCACTTTCGCATGGTGTGTTTATGTCAATTGGTTCAACGATTGCTGCGGCACTTGTACCAGAAAATAAACGTGCTAGCGCGATTGCCATTATGTTTACTGGTGTAACAGTTGCAACTATTACAGGGGCACCAATTGGAACATTTATTGGTCAACAATTTGGCTGGAGAACATCATTTTTAGCAATTGTAGTAATTGGAATTATTGCCTTAATCGCAAATAGTATTCTCATTCCATCTAATATGAAAAAAGGTGCGTCTGTATCATTCCGCGATCAGTTTAAATTGATTACAAACGGAAGACTGTTACTAGTTTTCATCATTACTGCATTAGGATATGGGGGAACATTCGTAACATTTACGTATTTATCTCCGTTATTACAAGAAGTAACAGGATTTAAAGCTAATACAGTTACGATCATTTTATTAGTGTATGGAATTGCCATTGCAATAGGGAATGTGATTGGCGGGAAATTATCGAATCATAATCCGATTCGAGCGCTATTTTACATGTTCTTTATTCAAGCGATTATATTATTTGTTTTAACATTTACAGCGCCATTTAAAGTAGCTGGGTTAATTACAATTATTTTCATGGGACTATTCGCATTTATGAATGTTCCAGGGTTACAAGTATATGTCGTAATGTTAGCTGAACGATTTGTACCGAGTGCTGTCGATGTTGCATCGGCAATTAATATTGCGGCGTTTAACGCCGGGATTGCTCTTGGTGCTTATTTAGGTGGTATTGTAACGAATTCGTTAGGGTTAATTCATACGGCTTGGGTAGGCGGCATTATGGTAGTAGGTGCTGTTATTTTAACAGCATGGAGTATGTCATTAGAAAAACGAGATCAAGTAAAATAAAAGGAGAGAAAATATAATGAAAAACTTACAAAGTACAACAACATTGCATAACGGTGTAGAAATGCCTTGGTTCGGTTTAGGCGTATTTAAAGTAGAAGAAGGACCAGAACTTGTAGAAGCAATTAAATCAGCAATTAAGGCAGGATACCGTAGCATCGATACAGCTGCGATTTATGGAAATGAAGCAGCTGTAGGTGAAGGAATTCGCGCTGGTATTGAAGCGACTGGAATTTCAAGAGAAGAATTATTTATCACTTCAAAAGTATGGAACGCAGATCAAGGATATGAAGAAACAATTGCTGCATATGAAGAGAGCTTAAAAAAATTAAAACTAGATTATTTAGATTTATATCTTGTTCACTGGCCTGTAGAAGGGAAATATAAAGATACGTGGAGAGCGTTAGAAACGCTTTATAAAGAAAAGCGTGTACGTGCAATTGGCGTAAGTAACTTCCAAATTCATCACCTGCAAGATGTAATGAAAGATGCAGAAATTAAACCAATGATCAACCAAGTAGAATACCACCCTCGTTTAACACAAAAAGAACTACAAGCTTTCTGTAAAGAACAAGGTATTCAAATGGAAGCATGGTCACCATTAATGCAAGGTCAATTATTAGATAACGAAACATTACAGGCAATTGCGGAGAAACACGGCAAAACAACAGCACAAGTTATTTTACGTTGGGATCTTCAAAATGGAGTAATTACAATTCCAAAATCAACGAAAGAACACCGTATTATTGCAAATGCTGATGTATTTAACTTTGAATTAACGAAAGAAGATATGGAAAAAATCGATGCGTTAAACCAAAATCACCGCGTTGGTCCAGATCCTGATAACTTTGATTTCTAAGATTAAAGAATGAGTAAAAAGAGTGCAAAGTTGCACTCTTTTTATTTTCTATTCAATAAAATGTTTCTGTTTATTTGATTAGCGTTTATATTATGGCTGTTGAATTGCTTTTGGCTATGTAGAGAACTTACTCTAAGACAGTATTAAAGTTTGACATGTAATCATGCATTCTATAATATGTATGCTATAGCATGTATATTGTAAGTTATTTGGAGGTGGCATATGGACTTATATGAGTGAACAGGGTATCTTGTTCATCGCACTGATGTGAAATTAACAAAATATATAATGTAAGTTTTTAATCACATATTGATTATAAATTTTATCTTTTATATGCTATAGCATATAAAATTCGCCTCTTAAATTGTAATGGCGAAAATTTAAATAATACAGTAGATATATTATGAAACGAGGAGATTTTAGTTATGGAAAAATTTATATTAGCGTTTGATAGAGAGCTTGTAATTGCAGAAAAAAAAAGACTCAACATGGAGTGTCCAATCACAGTTTGTAGGTGCGAATCCAGTTGCGTTAGCTTTAGATCCATACGATCCAGAAAGAATGTATTGTGGTACTTTTGATAGGGGATTATGGAGAAGTAAAGATGGGGGAAGTTCATGGGAAGCGATTGGTACGTTACCTTCCTTCGGTGAAGTCTTCCCGGCTAATGCCATTCATATGAGAGCTATTACAGCAGTTGCTGTATCTCCAGCAAAGGGAGATGACGGTAACGGGATCGTATATGTAGGAACTGAACCGAGCGCCATGTTTGTATCTAAAAATGGAGGAGACAGCTTTGAACTGCTAACGGATTATCGACAAATGCCATCGTATTCATCATGGTTCTTTCCTCAACGAACATATACGCACCACGTAAAACATATTGAAATTGATGCTAATAATCCAGAAACTATATATACAACGATTGAGGTTGGGGGATTAATTAAAAGTGTAGATGGAGGTAAGACCTGGACTGAGGAAAAAGAGGGGAACTATCCTCAAGATATTCACATTCTTACATCACATCGCAATGCTCCAAATCGTTTATACGGGGTGTTAGGTGATTCATTCTTGAAAGAACCAGGTCAAGAGTATGCGGAGAGTAATGATGGAGGTAAGACTTGGAACTATATGTGTAGTGGACTCAAGCATCATTATGCATATCAAATGGCAGTTAACCCAAATGATCCAGAAAATATTATTATCGCGACATCTTCAAATCCACACGTAGCGCATGATTACAATAATGGAAATTGTGAATCATTTATTTATAAGAAAGAAAAAGATCAGCCTTGGGCAGAAATGAATGCAGGTTTACCAACTCCTAAAGGCACAATCATACCAGTATTAAAGGCAACAAGTGATGGAACGTTCTATCTGTTTAGCAATAAAGGAGTGTATCAGCCAGTAGATGGTGGTTCAAATTGGACATCATTAGAGATTCCTTGGGAGAATAGATTTATGGAACAACATCCTTATGAGATGTTAATCATTAAATAAGTGATTGATATAGATATTACTACTATTCATTGGTAATGTTTAGTTGAATTTAAATTAAAAATGTAAAAAGCCAGGTAATGCATTATTCATGCTACCTGGCTTTTTTATCATCAATTTAAGGTTATTTTCATATTTGTGTAAATATGAAACAAGCAGGATACATGAATAGAGAATGGGTAAAATAATACCGAATGATCACTAGATTGTATCAATGATGCTATAAGAGTTTTTTTAGGTAAACTGAAGCAAGAAGCAGTGGTTTAGATTCAGAATGACTAGCAATTGGTGTTATGGAGTTCAATGGTTCAAAAATGAACTCATTTCAACTCATATTATCTTCGCAATGTAACATTTTGAAGAATATTAAAACTTAGGAGGAATTGAATTATGACAAAAGATTTCTATACTGCATTGAAAGAAAGACGTACTTACTATGGGATTAATAAAGAGGTACAAGTATCAGATGAAAAAATTAAAGAAATCGTGGAGTTTGCTGTGAAATATACTCCATCCGCTTTCAATTCTCAAACTGCGCGATTAGTTGTATTATTTGGTGAAGCTCATAATAAATTATGGGATATTACAACTGAAACATTAAGAAAAGTAGTTGGAGATGGAGATTTTTCAGGAACGCAACAAAAAATGGATTCTTTTAAAGCTGGTTATGGAACAGTACTATTCTTTGAAGATGAAGCTATTGTTAAATCGCTTCAAGAAAAATTTGCTGCATATGCTGAAAACTTCCCAATTTGGTCACACCAAGCATCAGGTATGCACCAATTAGTCGTGTGGACAGGTTTAGAAGCAGAGGGGTTAGGGGCATCTTTACAACATTATAATCCATTAATCGACGATGAGGTAAAACAAGAATGGAATGTTCCTTCTAATTGGAAACTAATTGCACAAATGCCATTTGGTAATCCAACAGCTGCACCAGGAGAAAAAGAATTCCAACCGCTTGAAGAGCGTGTGAAATTTCATAAGTAATAAACGTTATTCATAAGGAATGAGTAAAAAGATCCTAGTTATGAATTCCATCACAAATGTAGCAATATGTATATTAAAAAACACGAAGACTTTAAAGTCTTCGTGTTTTTTTGTTCATGTTTGAAAGTGATAAAGGAGTATGATGGTTTTTAGTTAATTAGGATAAAAATAATCCTATAACTGTATGTAAGAATGTGTGATTTTACAACCTTTTCTATGATAAAAAAGATACTACTTTAGCAAATATAAAGAGTTAGAAATTATAGTTTATAGGGCACTTTTTTGTTCCTATGGAACTTTAAAGTGCGTAATTTTCTTTATCGTTAATATATATCATAATGGTATTTATTAGTTGGTTTTAGCTTTACTCTGCTGTTGATGTGATTTTTTAATTCCGTACAGAGTGCAATAGCTACATAATTTTCGTTTATACTCTTTTGAAAAAAGGGTGGATCAGCTTATTTTCTGTTAAAGATAAGAGAAATGAACCACAATATAAACGTAATTATTTATTCCAACGTAAGTCAATCATGTAGCACATGAATTTGGAGGGATCTATATGCATATGCAATTAAAAGGGAAAACAGCACTGGTTACTGGATCTACGGCAGGCATTGGAAAAGCAATTGCCACTTCATTAGTAGCGGAAGGAGCTACTGTACTTATTAATGGACGCCGTGAAGAAAATGTTAATCAAACGATAAAAGAAATTCGAGCGCAGTATCCTGATGCCATTCTTCAACCTGTAGTAGCTGATTTAGGAACAGAACAAGGGTGCCAAAATGTGATTGAAAAGTACCCTGAAGTAGACATTCTTATTAACAACTTAGGAATTTTTGAACCTGTAGAATATTTTGATATCCGTGATGAAGATTGGTTTAAATTGTTTGAAGTCAATATTATGAGTGGTGTTCGACTTACTCGCTCGTACTTGAAAAAAATGATTGAAAGAAAAGAAGGAAGAGTTATCTTTATTGCTAGCGAAGCAGCTATTATGCCATCTCAAGAAATGGCTCATTATAGTGCGACTAAAACGATGCAACTCTCACTTTCTCGTAGTTTAGCTGAGCTGACGACAGGAACGAATGTGACTGTTAATACTATCATGCCTGGTTCGACTTTAACGGAAGGAGTGGAGACTATGTTAAATAGTCTTTATCCTAATGAGCAATTGACAATAGAAGAAGCTGAGAAGCGATTTATGAAAGAAAATCGACCAACCTCTATTATTCAAAGACTTATTCGACCAGAAGAAATTGCCAATCTTGTCACTTTCTTAAGCAGCCCACTATCTTCAGCGATTAATGGTTCCGCGTTGCGAATAGACGGGGGATTAGTACGTAGTGTATTTTAATAAATTTAAAACAACATAATATGCTGTTGAAGGTAAAGATGGTAAGGCAAATGAGTTGTATTTTACTTATTAACAGAAATATACAAAAAATAAATTGTGATATGACAACAGCCGGATTTTCTACTATAAGAAAAATTCGGCTGTTATTTTTTTATTTGTTGTAAAGGATGGGAAGCTTTTAAGGTTGTGGCACGCCTCTTAAGACAAAGATAAGGCGAAGTGATCCTGCTGTTATTTGTATTATTTAGTGAAAGTTACCAAACGTTTTTCAACACTATTTTCCCTATTGCTTTATTTGATTCCAAATATTCATGTGCTTGTGCAATTTCATCAAACGTAAAAGTTTTCGAATCTAGCAATGGGCGAAGTTTTCCTTCTTCTACTATTTGCGTTAGTTTATTTAAAATTTCCCCACAAGCGTCACGTTTATCTGTATGTAATATTTTTAACGCCATAAAAGTAACGTGCAGAGAGAGTCCTTTTGCGTGTAAAGGAGAGAGGTCATGGGTTGAACGAGCTGCAATTGTTACGACAGTTCCGTTGATTGCAGCAGCTTCGAAAGAGTTATCGAGATTTTTGCCACCTACTGTATCAAATATAACTTCAAATCCGTTGCCATTCGTATGTTTTTGCACATATTCTTGAACAGATTCTTCTTTATAGTTAATAGCTACGTCAGCTCCGAGACGATGGGCTATTTCTATTTTGCTTTGCTGAGAAGCGGTTGTAAAAACTTTAGCACCAGCCCATTTAGCTAGTTGAATGGCTACGTGTCCTACGCCACCAGTAGCTCCATGAATGAGAACATTTTGACCAGGTTTAATATTTGCACGATCAAATAAAGATTCCCAAGCTGTAATTGCCACTAATGGTAGAGCAGCTGCTTCTTCCATTGTTATATTGTTAGGTTTGTGAGCAATTAATCGCGTATCAGCAAGCATAAACTCTGCAAGTGCACCACCAGTTTCTTTAAAACCTCCGGCACATCCGTATACTTCATCGCCAGCTTTGAATTTCGAAACACCTTCTCCTACTTCAATAACAATACCAGCTACATCGCCATGTAATATAGCTGGAAACTCAGGAGCGACTGCTGAAACGGCACCACTACGCATTTTCGTATCGATTGGATTTACACTTGTTGCTTTTACATCGATTAGAACATGACCTGGTAAAAGTTTTGGTTTTGAAACTTCTTCTAATTGAAATACAGATGAATCCCCAAAAGAATGGATAATTTGTGCTTTCATAGTTTATACCTCCTGTTTATGGTTATAGCATAGCAAAGTACGAAAAATAAGTATAATATTTTGAATTTGGTTAGTGAGAATTTTATATAGAGAAGGGGAAAGTACGTGAAATCATGTAACGTACTTGCAAAAGCAACAGTAAAGTTTTTTGAAGAAAGGATAGATGTTATTTTTGCAGCACGATTTATTCATTATGTTTATTACTACTTACTTAGTATAGGTACTTTTAAGTGCCTACATCACTTTAAAGTACGTACTGTTATTCATGTTATGGCCGATTTATAATAACACTCGTAGCACAAAGAAAGTTATGACGATGACAATCGGCAACAATGTGGTGCTACAGTATTGCTTATGAATTTTGAGAAGAAATATGAAAAGTATAGATTTATATAAATAAAGGAAAGTGAGTGAAACAAATGGAAAAGTTTGCGAATCATTTTGGATATAATCGTATGTTTGCGAAAGATCAGCTTACATTAGGAGTTCACATTCCGATTGAAAATTATCAGTTTCATGCTCCAACGATGGAAAAACAAGTAGAGTTAGTACAAAAAGCAGAACAATATGGTTTTACAGGTGTATGGCTTCGCGATGTTTTACTGCAAGACCCTGACTTTGGTGATCCTGCAACAGGTCAAATTTACGATATGATGATTTATTTAACGTATTTAGCAAGTAAAACAGAGAAAATCGCATTTGGAACGTCGGCAACCGTATTGTCACTTCGTCATCCATTGCGTGTAGCAAAAGAAATTGCTACATTAGATCAACTATTTCCAGAAAGAATTATGCTTGGCGTTTCATCCGGTGACAGACGTGCCGATTTCAAAGCGCTAGGTGTTAGTCATGAAACACGAGGTGAAAAGTTTAGAGAAGCGTTTGCTTACTTGGAAGAGATTTTGTATAAAAACTTCCCGTCTATCCAGTCGACACTAGGAGAAGTGAATGGAGCGAATTTGGTTCCAAAACCGTCTAAACGTGTTCCAACCTTTATTACAGGTTTTAGTCAGCAAAATATGGATTGGTTCGCTGAACATGGTGATGGATGGATGTACTACCCACGTAGTCCAGTGCATCAGGCAGCAGCAATTGGACAATGGAGAGAACTAGTAGAGGATTATCATCCAGATGTATTTAAACCATTTATCCAACCGATGCATTTAGACTTATCTGAAGATCCAAATGAACGTCCTACACCGATACGTTTAGGTTACCGTACAGGGCGTAAGGCACTAATTGAATTACTTGATATATATAAAAGTATTGGTGTGAATCATTTATTCCTTGCTCTATTTGATGGTCAACGTCCAGCTGACGAAGTATTGGATGAGCTAGGAGAAGAAGTACTACCTCATTTCCCAGCATTGTAAAGGAGTGAAAAGAATGAAAGCGATAGGACTTATGCAATATGGAGATAAAAGCGTACTACAAGAGATTGAAATGCAGACACCGCTATTAGGAGACACCGATGTACTAATTGAAGTATATGCAGCTGGTATAAATCCCGTGGATTGGAAAATACGTGAAGGTTTACTGCAAGACGTAATTTCTTATGACTTCCCGCTCGTTTTAGGATGGGATGTTGCAGGTGTAGTTGCTGCTATAGGGCCAAACGTAACAGCATGTAAAGTGGGGGATGAAGTATATAGTCGTCCGGATATTGAACGAAACGGTGCTTATGCAGAGTACGTGGCTGTAGATGAGAAATATGTGGCGAAAAAACCGAGGAATTTATCTTTTGAAGAGGCGGCATCAATCCCTCTTGTAGGTTTGACAAGTTGGCAAAGCTTAGTGAAGTTCGCAAATGTTCAAAAAGGTAATAAGGTTTTAATTCATGCTGGATCTGGCGGAATTGGTACGTTTGCTATTCAGCTAGCGAAAAGTTTCGGTGCACATGTTGCAACTACGACTAGTACGAAAAACATGCAGTTTGTAAAGGATCTAGGCGCTGATACTGTCGTCGATTACAAAACAGAAGACTTTTCTTCGCTTTTGCATAATTACAATATTGTTTTTGATGTGTTAGGCGGAGATGTACTAAAGGATAGTTATAAAGTGCTTGCACCAAATGGAAAGTTAGCGTCTATTTATGGTCCGAAAGGTATGGAAATTCCGCAAACCGAGATATCAAGAGAGAAAAATATTGAGAGTGACCATATATTTACTGAACCTAACGGATATGAACTTTCTCTTATTACAGAATTAATTGAGGACGGGAAGATTAAACCCGTTGTAACGCATGTGTTGCCTTTACATGTAGAAGGTGTAAAAAAAGCACACCACATAAGTGAGTCAGAGCGTGCTCGTGGCAAAATAGTATTGAAGAAACATTGGTAAAGTATGAGGTTTTAGAGACAGTATTGTGCTAAGTAGCAAATGAGTTTATATATTCTATTCTAGCAATTGTTTTAAAAGGGAGAGAACAAATGGATTCAATGACATTTCTTTTATTTGGAGCGACAGGGGATTTAGCGAAACGCAAAATTTACCCTGCTTTATACAAATTATTTAGTAATGGGAATATACCGCAATCTATTTCTATTATCGGTATTGGTAGAAGGGTAATGTCAGATGTGGAATTTCAAACAAAGGTAGAACAATCCCTTGCTACATTTTCTAGAAGATCTACTGATGACGAATTAGGAGTAGAAGAATTTATTAGCACATTTCGTTATTGTCAATTAAATACAGCGAATATAGAGGACTATCAAGATTTGTTGAGTCTTGTAAAGAGACGTGAAACAGAATTGAACATTCCTGAAGACCGCATGTTTTACCTATCTGTTATACCAGAAGTATTTGATGTCATTGCTTTAAATATTAAGGAAAGTGGATTGTGGGCTACAAAAGGATTGAACCGTCTTATTATAGAGAAGCCTTTTGGTCATCATGTAACGTCTGCTCACGAGTTTAACAAAAAATTAATTGAAGATTTTGATGAAACTGATATTTTTTATATCGATCATTATCTTTGAAAATGAGTGGTAACTAAGGATAAACTTAGAAAAGTATTACGAAATAAATAGTATGTAATTTAAGACATTTTTATTGACGATAATAATATATGTGGTTAATATACTAGACATAAGATTATTTAATTACTAAAAGTAATTAAATATATGTTATTTCGTAAAGTATTATAAATAAGTAAGTCGTGGTAGAAACGCTTTGAATTGCTACTATTAATATTGGGGACAATTAGAAAGCGAAAGGTATAAAAAGAATTGGAATTTGATAACTCTTTGTTTTTTATAAAAACATGAGCTTCTGTACAATTCATTTTTAATATATTGACCAGGATTATACAACAAGAGGGGGACTGAAATTGGAATCAATGACCTTTGTTTTATTTGGAGCGACAGGGGACCTAGCGAAACGCAAAATTTACCCCGCACTATATAACTTATATAGAGATCAAAAGCTTCCAAAGCAAATATCCGTTATCGGGCTTGGGAGACGTGAAGTATCTCATGTAGATTTTCAAAAAAGAATAAAAGAATCAATAGAGACGTTTTCTCGTCATAGAGAAGAAGGTACTCCAGAACTCGAAGGTTTTTTAGATAATTTTCGCTATTGTCCATTAGATGTGAGTAAGCCGGAAGACTATGAGAGATTATTACAAGTCGTTCGTGAAAGGGAAGAAGAACTACATATAAAAGGGAATAGAATGTTCTATCTTTCCGTTGCTCCTGAATTTTTTGAGACAATCGCTTTAAATATTAAGGAAAGCGGACTTGATAAAACGGATGGATGGAAACGCCTAATGATTGAGAAACCGTTCGGGCACGACCTTACATCTGCTCGTGAGCTGAATGATAAGCTTAGTCGCACGTTTGAAGAAGACGAGATATATCGTATTGATCATTATTTAGGTAAGCCGATGATTCAAAACCTTGAAGCACTAGAGTTTGCAAATCCTGTTTTACAATCGATTTGGAATAAAGAACATATAGCAAATGTACAAATCACAGCGAGTGAAACAGTTGGGGTTGAAGAAAGGGCAGGATATTATGATCAGGCAGGAGCCATTCGAGATATGGTTCAAAATCATATGTTACAAATATTAATGATGACTGCTATGAATTTGCCGGAAAAGGTTAATGCATGTGAAATTCGAGAGGAAAAGCGAAAGGTAATGGAGGCGCTTCGTAAAGTGAAAAAAGAAGACGTTCAAAACCATATCATTCGCGGACAATATGGTGCAGGTGAGATAAATGGCGGGCAAGTTGTAGCATATAAAGAGGAGCCAGGAGTAAATCCTTCTTCTAATATAGACACATTTGTTGCTGCTCGCTTGTGGATCGATAATCCATTTTGGACTGGCGTTCCCTTTTATATACGAACAGGCAAACGAATGAAAGAAAAGTCTACTCGTATTGTAATCGAATTTAAAAATACGTTAAAACAGCAATATCAAGATAGTAATCCAAATGCAGCACCTAACTTGTTAATAATTGAAATTAGCCCAGGTGAGAACGTTTCATTACAGTTAAATAGTAAAAATCCATTGAAAAATGGAGAAATTGAACCGATCCGTATTAACTTTACTTGTGAGCAAGCGGATGTGGGAGTACCTGAAGCGTATGAAAGACTCATTCACGATGCTGTGAGTGGAGACGCTACATTCTTTGCACATTGGAGAGAAGTTGAATTGTCATGGGAATGGGTACAACCAATTCTTGAAGCATTCGAGGAAAACTTATTACCACTTCATGAATATGAGTCTGGTTCATATGGTCCAGAGGCATCTAATGAATTATTGCAAGAAAGTGGATTTAAATGGTGGTTAGATCAAGAAACGAAAAAATAAGTACTTTCTTTCATGAAAGCATGTAGGGGGACGATTACTATGACACAAAACATAAATCAATTAGCAGTGAATACAATTCGTACGTTATCAATTGATGCTATTAATGCGGCAAATTCAGGTCATCCAGGTCTTCCGATGGGAGCAGCGCCAATGGCTTATGCATTATGGGCGAATCATTTAAATCATAATCCTAATCATCCAAAATGGTTTAACCGTGATCGCTTCGTTTTATCGGCGGGACATGGATCTAGCTTATTATATAGCCTACTTCATTTAGCTGGATATGACGTTTCAATTGATGACTTGAAAAACTTCAGAAAGTTAAATAGTAAAACACCAGGTCATCCTGAGTTTGGTCACACTTCTGGAGTTGAAGCGACGACAGGACCGTTAGGACAAGGGATTGCGAATGCTGTCGGAATGGCAATGGCAGAAGCGCATTTAGCGGCGAAGTTCAATAAGGATGGTCACTCTATTATTGATCACAATACGTACGCTTTAGTTGGAGACGGTGATTTAATGGAAGGTGTCGCTTATGAAGCGATGTCAATGGCAGGACATATGAAACTTGGCAAGTTAATTGTGCTGTATGATTCAAATGAAATTTCACTTGATGGTGAATTAAACATTGCTTTCTCTGAAGATATGCAGAAAAGAGTAGAATCTGCACATTGGCAATATGTAAGAGTTGAAGATGGAAACGATGTTGATGCGATTACAAAAGCGATTCAATTAGCGAAAGATAATACGGACCAACCTACTCTTATAGAAATTAGAACCATTATAGGTTACGGAAGTCCAAAAGTTGCTGGAACGAACAAAGCACATGGTAACCCGCTTGGAGTAGAAGAAGCGACAGCGACAAAACAAGTGTATGGTTGGCATTATGAAGAAGACTTCTTTGTACCTGAAGAAGTAACAGCTCATTTTAATGAACTGAAACAAAAAGGTATTGAAAAAGAAAATGGCTGGAATGAGCAGTTCAACTTATACAGAGAGTCAAACCCTGCACTAGCAGATGAATTAGAAAAAGCGATTACAGGTGAAGTTTTAATCGAAGCGAAAGACATTTTATCCTTCGATACTGAAAAAACGATTTCAACTCGTGTTGCAAGTGGGGAAGCTATTAATCATTATGTGAAATCGATTCCTTCTATTTTCGGTGGAAGTGCAGATCTTTCTCATTCTACGATGACAGATATAAAAGGTGAAGCAGTGTATGCGGTAGAATCGTATGCTGGCCGAAATATATACTTCGGTGTACGTGAACATGCAATGGGCGCAGCAGCGAATGGACTGGCTCTTCATGGAGGAGTAAAACCGTTCGTGAGTACATTCTTTGTATTTAATGACTATCTTCGTCCATCTATTCGACTGGCTGCATTGCAAAAGTTACCTGTTACGTACGTATTTACACATGATTCGATTGCTGTAGGAGAAGATGGTCCAACGCATGAACCTATTGAACATTTAGCAGCTCTTCGGGCAATTCCTGGTTTAACAGTTATCCGTCCGTCAGATGCAAATGAAACAGCAAGTGCGTGGGCGTATGCTTTACAGCAAACGGATGGTCCAGTCGTTTTAGTACTGAGCCGTCAAAATTTACCGGTGTTTCATGAAACGAAAGCAAACATAGAGAATCTTTCTAAAGGGGCTTACGTATTAACACAAACGAATGAAAATCCGGATGTAATTTTAATTGCGACAGGTTCTGAAGTATCCTTAGCTGCTAGTGCGAAAGCGAAATTAGAAGAAGACAATGTCTCTGTTCGCATCGTTGCAATGCCAAGCTGGGAGTTATTCGATCGTCAATCGAATGAATATAAAGAATCCGTTCTTCCGTCTTCTGTAACGAAACGAGTATCTCTTGAGATGGGTGTATCTCTCGGGTGGGAGCGTTATGTAGGACAAGAAGGAAAAGTACTATCAATTGAAACATTTGGAGCTTCAGGAACTGGTGCGGAAGTCATGAATCTATTTGGATTTACGACAGAAAATGTTGTTCAAATTACAAAAAATGTATTGAATTCTTAAGCTATGACTGTGAATACCTTTCCGTACATATCAGTGCTGCAAGGTATTCCAGATTGTAGTGATATGAATTTTTAATAAAAGATGATTTGAGGAGGAATTATATTATGCAAGTAGGATTAATTGGCTTAGGTAAAATGGGATTAAACTTAGGGAAAAATTTAATCGATCATAAACATGAAGTAGCAGCATTTGATTTGAATGCAAGTGCAGTGGAAGAAATGAAAGAGTACGGGGCAACAGGTGCATCTAGTTTAAATGAACTTGTTCAGTCATTACAATCACCAAGAGTTCTTTGGGTTATGGTACCACACGCTGTTGTAGATTCTGTTATCGATGAGGTTACACCACTTTTATCAAAAGGAGATATTTTAATTGAAGCGGGTAATTCACATTATAAAGAGTCTATTCGCCGATATGAGCAACTAAAGAAAGATGGCATTCACTTTATGGATGCAGGAACTTCTGGCGGAATGGAAGGCGCTCGTAATGGTGCTTGTTACATGATCGGAGGAGATCAAGAAGCTTGGGATATCGTTGAACCTATCTTCCGAGATACTGCTGTAGAAAATGGATACTTATATGCTGGAAAAGCTGGTAGTGGTCACTTCTTAAAAATGGTTCACAACGGAATTGAATACGGTATGATGGCTGCTATTGGTGAAGGATTTGAGATTCTAGAGAAAAGTGAATTTGACTACGATTATGAAAAAGTATCAAGAGTATGGAACAACGGTTCAGTAATCCGTTCATGGTTAATGGAATTAACAGAAAATGCATTTTCTAAAGATGCAAAACTAGATGAAATTAAGGGTGTTATGCATTCTTCTGGTGAAGGAAAATGGACAGTAGAAACAGCATTAGACCTTCAAACAGCAACTCCTGTTATCGCAATGTCTCTATTAATGCGCTACCGCTCATTAGACAATGATACATTTACAGGAAAAGTAGTAGCAGCTCTGCGCAATGAATTTGGCGGACATGCAGTAGAAAAGAAATAAACATCTTAAAAATTTAACTCATTGACGTTTAAAAAATGGAGGGAATGAATCATGAAATTTTTTATTGATACTGCAAATCTTGAGGACATAAAAAAAGCATATAAACTTGGAGTTTTAGCTGGTGTTACAACGAATCCTTCTTTAGTAGCAAAAGAGGGCATTAAATTTGAAGACCGTATCGCAGAAATTTGTCAGGCAGTTCCTAAAGTTGAATCTGTTTCGGCAGAAGTAACGCCAGATGCTGTGACGGCTGAAGAAATGATTGCTCAAGCAGAAGAGTTGATTAAGATTAACGGCGGCGATGAGAAAGTTACAATAAAACTTCCAATGACGCTAGCAGGATTAGAAGCTTGTCGCTATCTTACTGAAAAAGGTGTGAAAACGAACGTTACACTTATTTTCACTGTGAACCAAGCACTTTTAGCTGCCAGAGCAGGTGCAACGTATGTTTCTCCATTTTTAGGACGTTTAGATGATATTTCTGAAGATGGCGTATTATTAGTTGCTAAAATTGCTGAATTATTCGATGTTCACCAATTAGATACACAAATTATTGCGGCTTCTGTTAGACATCCAGATCATGTAACTCGTGTAGCGATGGCAGGTGCTCACATTGCAACAATCCCTTATAAAGTAATTGAACAACTTGCTATGCACCCATTAACAGATCAAGGTATTGAGAAGTTTGCTGCGGACTGGGCGAAAGCTCCTAAATTATAATGCATAAAAGTGAAGGAGCTTTCCGAAAATTGCTTTTCATGAGAGGACAAATCCTAAGTAACTTCATCGTTTAAACGGGATCCCGAGTTTGTAGTCTTACTATGTGAAAACAGCAAGAGAAGAAAGCGTCATTCACTTTTAAAAAAGGAAAATTTGCTTACGCGAAGTGTTTATCACAATAACATTATAATGATGAAAGAGAAATCCCCTTATCAGAGAGATGAGTTAAAGTATATCTCTGATAAGGGAGATTCTTTTTATATAAATTATTATGTTGTGAAGATGAGTTGTATATCGATATATAAATTTTTACTCAAAAAAGAACTATATAGGTTCTTTTCATTGTATATCATTTTTGAAAGGGTTTACATAAAGGGGTGGAATTGCGTATGAATATGTACCTTTTAATGATTACATTATTATCAATTGTAATTGTTATTTTAGGGGTATCGTGGTGGAGATGGCACGCGTTTATTAGTTTAACGATTGCAAGTTTATTTTTAGCAATTATGTCTGGAATGCCAATGGATAAAATAGTGAGTGCTTATGAAACGGGAGTCGGAAGTGTTCTTGGGCATTTAGTAGGTATTTTAGTATTAGGTACAATTTTAGGGAAAATGATGGCAGAGTCAGGTGCTGGAATGCAGGTGGCAGAGTTCTTTATTAAATCCTTCGGAATAAAAAACTTACCATGGGCGATGTTAATTGCGGGTTTTATTATTGGAATTCCGGTGTTTTTTGAAGTAGGTATTTTAATATTATTGCCGTTAGTAATTTCTATTCATAAAACAACGAAACAAAATATTTTATTGATAGCATTACCAGCAATTGCTGGGTTATCTGTCGTACACGGCCTTGTTCCTCCGCATCCAGGGGCAATCGTTGCAATAGGTATTTATAAAGCGAATCTTGGGAAGGTATTATTGTATTCACTCATTATTACATTTTTTGCAGCGATTATTGCAGGTCCTATATTCGCTAAATGGATTCACAAACGTGTAATTCCTGAAAATGAGCCAGAATTGATTCGTGTAAATACAAAATCAACGAAATTACCAGGAATAGGAGTTTCGTTTTTAGTTATATTGTTACCTGTAATGTTAATGGTGTTAGCGGCAGCAGCTCCTTATGTTCCGCTTTCTACTACTTTGATGAAGATGGTCACCTTAATCGGTAGTCCTATCATTGCACTTTTGATTGCATGTTTTGCAGCGTTTTATTTTCTTGGATTTCGTCAAGGTATCGATAAAAAGGCTATTAAGAAGGTAACAGAAGATAGCTTATTACCAATCGGTTCAATCGTTGCGATTATTGGTGCCGGCGGGGGATTTAAGCAAATTCTTATCGATAGTGGTGTAGGGAATGCTATTGCTCAAATGTCTGAGCATTTAGCACTATCTCCAATTGTATTAGCATTTATGGTAGCTGGATTAATTCGAATTGCGACAGGGTCAGCGACAGTCGCCTTAACAACAGCAGCGGGTATCGTTTCGCCAATCGTTGAAAATACGACAGGTGTGAATTTAGAATTACTCGTCATTGCAACGGGTGCAGGAGCATTAATGTTTTCTCACGTAAACGATGCTGGGTTCTGGATGGTAAAAGAATACCTAGGTTTAACAGTGAAAGAAACATTTAAAACATGGACAGTATTAGAAACATTACTTTCATTTATCGCTTTTGGAGGAGTTTTACTACTCGATATGTTTGTTTAAAATAAGGATGTTTTTATAGTGGGATACTGTAGTAATTTTTTGTTAGGAGGAAGAAATGGTGAGTTCAAAATATATGATTGGTGTAGACATTGGGACAACTAGTACAAAATCAGTTCTATTTTCTACGGATGGATCTGTTATTGCAAGTCATGGAATTGAATATCCTTTATATTCTCCTACGCCGGAAACAGCAGAACAAGACCCAGAAGAAATTTTTCGTGCAGTAATACATACGATTAAAGAAACTGTACAGACAAGTAGTGTACAGCCGCATGATATTCTTTGTGTTTCTTTTAGTTCGGCAATGCATAGTATCATTGCTGTAGATGAGAAGGGAAAGCCGTTAACGAGATGTATTACTTGGGCAGATAATAGAAGTGCAAGCTGGGCAGAGAAAATAAAGAATGATATGAATGGTCATGAAATTTATTTGCGGACTGGGACACCAATTCATCCGATGTCACCACTTTCGAAATTAGTTTGGTTACAGAATGAACAGGCAGAATTGTTCGCAAAAAGTTATAAATTTATTTCTATTAAAGAGTATGTTTTTTATAAGTTATATAAGGAGTATGTAATTGATTATTCTATAGCATCAGCGACAGGAATGTTCAATTTGAAATCTTTAAAATGGGATGAAGAGGCTTTACGTGTAGCGGGCATTACAGATGATAAGCTTTCTAAACTTGTTCCAACGACGCACAGCTTAACAGGATTAGATGAAGAGCTTGCCAAAGAAATGAATGTACTTGTTTCTACTCCATTTGTAGTAGGAGCGAGTGATGGAGTCCTATCCAATTTAGGTGTAAATGCAATAGATCCTGGCGTTGTTGCTGTGACAATTGGTACAAGCGGTGCGATACGTGCTGTAACAAATCGTCCTGTAACAGATCCAAAAGGTAGAATTTTTTGTTACGCCTTAACTGAAGACCATTGGGTAATTGGTGGACCGGTTAATAACGGTGGTATGATTTTCAGATGGGCTCGTGATCAATTAGGTACTTCAGAGATTGAGCTTGCGAAGCGTTTAGGAAAAGATCCATATGAAGTGCTTACTGAAATAGCAGCAAAAGTGAGTCCGGGGTCCGACGGTTTATTATTTCATCCGTATTTAGCAGGAGAAAGAGCTCCTTTATGGAATGCAAATGCACGAGGATCTTTCTTCGGACTTGGATTGCATCATAAGAAAGAACATCTTATCCGTGCTGTTTTAGAAGGAGTAATTTATAATTTATACACCGTTCTTCTCGCTTTAAAAGAACTCATTGGTGAACCGAAAAAAATTCAAGCAACAGGTGGTTTTGCAAGATCGGAACTTTGGAGACAGATGATGGCAGATATTTTCCATCAAGACGTATATGTTCCGGAAAGTTTTGAAAGCTCTTGCTTAGGAGCAGCAATCCTCGGTTTATATAGTTTAGGTGAAGTAGATACGTTGCATGTAGTTTCTGAAATGGTAGGTGCGAATTTCCACCATGAACCAAACATGGAAAGTGTAGAAAAGTATAAAGATTTAACACCAATCTATATTCGTCTGTCTCGTCAATTGGAAGAAGAATATGAAAGTATAGCAGCGTACCAAAAAAAGTGGGTTTAAAAGCTATTTAACAAGAAAATATGGTAACGTATAAAGAGGTACTCTAATTTTTTAGGATACTCTTTCAACATAAAACATTATAGGAAGTAAGATGAATGAAAAATATAGGGAGAGAGGGTTATGAAAATGAAGGATAACAAAGAGTTTATTGGGTATGTTGGAACTTACACGAAAGAAAAAAGTGAAGGAATATATAAGTTTATTTTAGACACGGAAGCAAAGAAAATTAGTAATGTAACACTTGCGGCCAAGCTGGATAATCCTACATATGTAACGATTAACCGAAAGAATGAATATCTCTATTCCATTGTTAAGGAAGGAGAATCTGGTGGTGTAGCTGCTCATTCGATTGATAGTAAAACTGGAGAGCTAAAGGAGAAAAATAGACAAGTGGTAGAAGGGGCTTCTCCTTGTCATGTGAGTGTTGATAGTGGGACTCACACGGTAGTTACAGCAAATTATCATAAAGGAACGATTGAGTCTTTCGCAGTAAATGAAGAAGATGGATCTGTAAATCCTGCGACCTCTATTATAACGCATAAAGGTTCAGGTCTGAATAAGGAAAACCAAGAGAAACCACATGCGCATTACGCAGGATATACGCCTGATGAAAAATATGTGGTAGGTGTTGATTTAGGGATAGATAAAATAATTACGTATGAAATAAAAGATAGTGTATTAAAAGAAGTGAATAGCTTGGCTGTAAATCCAGGAAGTGGTCCGAGACATATTACTTTTCATCCGAATGGAAAGTATGCGTATGTGATGACGGAGCTTAGTTCAGAGGTTATTGTGTTAACATATAATCCGGCAGAAGGAGCTTTTACAGAAGTACAGTATATTTCTACTATTCCTGCCGCGTTTGATGAAAATAATCAAGGAAGTGCGATTCATATTTCTTCTGACGGCCAGTTTGTATATGCAGGCAATCGTGGTCATAATAGTATCGCTGTTTTCAGTGTGGATCAAAACTCAGGTGAGCTTACATTTGTGGAACACACATCTACAGAAGGAAATTGGCCAAGAGACTTTGTATTAGATCCTACTGAAAAGTTCCTTATTGCTTCAAATGAAAAGTCGCATAATCTTGTATTATTTTCAAGAAATGAAACGACAGGGAAGTTAACACTTTTACAATCTGATGTTGTTGTGCCGGAGCCTGTTTGTGTGAAGTTTTTAAATGTTTAAGTTGTGTTGAAGCTGAATGCATGCAGAGGTGTCGTTATTTGTCGGTAAGTCGATATCCTTTGTCGAAACGTCGATATATTAAAAAAATCGTTGATATATTTGAATTTGTGTTCGATATATTTGAAAAATCGTTGATATAATTTCATATGCCTAAAAAAAAGCAAAGCGATATCGCTTTGCTTTTTACTGTTTCTTTTTCGGTCTACGTACTAACTCGCCGCCGCAGTTTGGACAAACGTTATGTCTTTCTTCTGTACATGGTGCACAAAATGTACATTCATATACGCAAATGTATGCTTCAGAATCTTGTTCTAGCGATTGATCGCAAATTTGACAGTTTGTTTTCATTTGTAGTGCCATAGTATCGCTCCTTTTTGTTTGAATTTTTATAATTTAATGATAATGTTTAATGGTGGAAACTGCAATTTAAAATGAAAGTTATTATTGTTTATTGACTGTCATTTGTAACTTTATTTCATATTAAATTTTTTATTTGAAAATTTATAAGAGTGAAGATTTGCGCGTTGTTATATTTAATAGATCATTGGTCGTTAAAACTGTTGCAAACATTTCGTGAAGGCTTAGTAAAGCAAATTTGTGGATATCGTTAGCGCAATAATGTTTCCCATCGTATGCAATTCTATCAAATGTAGCAGTAGCATCAGAAATTACATAGGTAGAGAAACCTAAATTACCAGCCATTCGGACAGTTGTAGAAACACAATAATCAGTTGTTAAACCTATAATTACGATAGTTTCATAATTGTGTTTTCGTAAATAGGATTCTAATTCGGTTCCAATAAAAGCACTGTTCACGCTCTTTTTGAATACGGGTTCATTTATAAGTGGAATAGCAAATTCTTGAAATTCACTACCGATGAAATCTTCTCTTAAAAGATGATTTTCTTTATTTGAAATGTGCTGTATATGAATAACAGGTCGATTGGTATCTCGCCATGTTTGTAGAATGAGTTTCATATTTGATTCAGCATGAGGATTGTTACGATTTCCCCAATATGAATCGTTGAATCCTTTTTGAACATCAACTAAAATAAGTGCGGTATTTTCAGATATTTGTTCCATTTTCATTCTCCTTTATAGGTGTGATTTATTGTTATATTGAAAGGATACTATGTATTATAAAGAGTGAGAATTTCCATTATTTTTGAAGGGTATAATAAAAAGTTTTAACAAGGGGATGTGGAACGTGGATATTGATTGGTTACGTTGTTTTCTAATTTGTGCGGAGTATAAAAGTTTTTCGAAAGTGGCAGAACGTCTTCATATGACACAACCAGCAGTAAGTAAGCAAATTAGAAAGTTGGAGGACGAGTTAGGTGTAGAATTATTACATAGATCACCGCAAGGAATACAATTGACAGAAGCGGGTATTCAGTTTCAAAAAAGAACTACTTCACTCCTTGAGGACTGGGAAATTATAAAAAAAGATATGAACAAGTTTGGAGAAAGAGTGGATATAACATTGGGGTTACTTCCTAGTCTTGCAGCATTTTATCTACCTCAAAAACTTGTTAATTATAAGGATGCAAATGTAAAAATAAATACGAATGTGTATGATATGTCAAAGGAGATAATGGAAGATCTATTGAGCGGGAAAATAGATGCTGGTTTAGTAGATGAAAAGTGGGTGCCTAAAAATTATTGGAATAAAGAATTATTCAAAGAATCATATGATGTAGTTTTTCAAAAGGAACATTCATTTCATCAACAAGGTATTGTTTTCATGAATCAATTATTGCTTGAACGGCTAGTAATGTATCCTGCTGGATGTGATATACGCAGAGCGATAATTGAGGAGTATGAGAAATGGAAAGTAAAGCCTAATATTAGTACTGAAGTCTCATTTAGAGATTTTATTCTTGGTATGGTTGCTTCTGGGGCTGGAGTTACAATTGTACCAAGAACAATTTCAGAACACATTGGTCATTTACCGTTGTTAGCAAAACCAATTTGCGATTTTAAAAAGCAAAGAGTAATATATGTAATTGCTAGAACTGAGAAAATTGGAAAGACTCTTTTTAAAATGTTTGGGGAAACAGTATGATACATAATAATTGGTGTATGAGGATAATGTTTAAGTGAGTATAACAGGGGGAATTTGGTTTGTTTGGAGAAAAAGATATGAATCATTTAAAAGCAAACTGCGAAAAATGCTTCGGTTTATGTTGTGTGGCGTTACCGTTTGCAGCATCGGTAGATTTTGCAGTGAATAAAGATGGTGGTAAACCATGTTCCAATTTACAATCAGATTTTAAATGCAGTATACATAAAAATCTTAGAGGAAAAGGTTATAAAGGCTGTACAGTATTTGAGTGTTTCGGCGCTGGACAGAAGATTTCTCAAGTTACATTTAACGGGATGGATTGGCGGAAAGATGCTAAGCATGCGAGAAAAATGTATGATTCTTTTCCAGTTATGCATCAGCTCCATGAAATGCTTTGGTATTTGAATGAAGCCATTCTATTAAAGGCGACGCAGCCAATTCATAAAGATCTGAAGGAAGCTATTGAAGAGACAGAGCGTCTTGCGAATTTAAGTCCAGATGAGTTAATGAAAATAAATGTTCCATTACACAGAGCGGAAGTGAACATTCTTCTTTTAGAAACGAGCGAACTAGTTTGGAAGGAAATGAATACTGCGCGTAGGAAACGAATCATACACCGCGGCGCAGATCTTATGGGAGCAAACCTGAAAAAGAAAAATTTACAAGGGGCGAATTTAAGAGGAGCATATTTAATTGCGGCAAACTTAAATGGTGCAGACTTACGAGGGGCGGATCTCATTGGAGCAGATTTACGAGATGCAGATATTCGTGGGGCTGATTTTACAAATAGTATTTTTCTGACGCAAGTTCAAGTTAATGCGGCAAGAGGGGACAAACATACGAAATTACCGAAATTGTTGTCTCGTCCATCGCATTGGAGTGTGTAAAGAGTGTATACGAACAGGCAGAGATTAAGTATCTCTGCCTATTTTTCATTTCTTTTCAAAAGTAGTAATAAAAACACTACATATAATAAGAATACCACCAATAAAAAAGTTACTACTCAATGTTTCGTTTAAGAGTAACCAACCAAGCAACGATCCGACGATAGGTTGGAAGAAGAAAAATAACGAACCGATGCTAGCGTCCATTAATTCTAATCCTTTATTCCAAAGGAAAAAGGCACCTGCCGTTGAGACGATTCCTAAATAAAGTACGCCTAATACTACATATAGGTTCATATGTTCAATAGGGTTTGATTGAAATTCCCATATCATAAAAGGTGTAATAAAAAAGAGTGAAAAGAATATAGCGTACGTTGTAATCACTAAAGATGAAAATCGAGCTGAAGCAATTTTTACATAAATAGATAGTAAAGCCCACGTAATAGCTGCCCCGACTAATATGATTGTACCGATAAAATAGGAGCCAATTTCAATATCCCATCCGATTACGATAATGACACCGATTGTCGCTATGATGGTAGATAGTAATCTACGAGCGGTTAGTTTTTCTTTTAAAATGATCGCTGCAAATATAACCATAAATGCAGGTGTAGCTGATGTTACTAAAGATCCTGTATGAGCGTCGGATAATTTTGTTCCGATAAATTGACAAGTGATCGAAATGAAATATCCGATAAATCCAATCCAAGCGAATAATAGCCAATCTTTTTTACGAATGGTTACTGTTTTCTTTTGCTTTTTCTCAGTAATTTTTAAAATCATATACAAAACAACAAAAGCAATGATAAAGCGTAGCCAAACGAGTGTGAGTGGTGGGATAAAGTCGAGTACATATTTGCTAACAACATACATACCGCCCCATATACTAGCTGCTAGTGATAAACATATAGCTCCTAAAATGGTTTGTTTCATGTAAAGTACCTCCGTCTATTTTTAGGGTATGATGAGTTCCCTAAGACGAGGCATAGTGCACGTGTTATATGAATGCCCGTCTTAGTTTATAGACGGCCTACAGGTTGATCGTTTTCGAATGAAGTGTTGTAGTACATGTGTATTCCTCCTTCTTAAGTTATAATGATATTATAACTTAATTTTCTGATTATTGGAGGTTGTTATGAAATATATCGTTATAAAATCACATGTTAGCAATTATCCTGATCCAATTCGCTTAGAAGAGGGGGATGTAGTGAAAATGATAGAGAGTTACGATGGTCCTGAAAATTGGGAAAACTGGATGTTTTGTCACGAAGAGAAATATGACCGGAAAGGGTGGGTTCCGGAGCAAATTATAATGAAAAATATAACTGATGTAGGAATCATTACGAAACAATATACTGCCAAAGAATTAAATGTAAGTATTGGAGAAAGATTGATTGGGTTAGAAGAATTGAATGGATGGGTTTGGTGTGAAAAAACAGGTGGTGAGGATGGCTGGGTACCAAAGGAAAACTTACAAAAATATTAGTAATACGATTTGGTTATTAATATAGGAAACATATTTTTAGTTTATGAGTATATTGGTTGTAGGATGAAAAATAGATTAATAGAGAAAGAGGAGATTATTATAACTACAACCGTTATTTCTCATTTTTATAATGAAGAGTATTTATTACCGTGGTGGCTTGCTCATCATACGAAACTGTTTGATCATGGTATTTTAATTAATAAAGGCTCAACAGATCGTTCGGTGGAGATTTGTAAGAAATTCGCACCGCATTGGGAAGTGCGAAATTCTGTAAATCCAGAGTTTGATGCATATGCGACGGATCATGAAGTGATGAGGGTAGAACAAGAAATACAAGGATGGAAAATGATTTTAAATACGACTGAGTTTCTTTGTGTGCAAGATAAAAATCAGTTTTGGAAATCACTAAATGAATTGGGAGGGAGGATGTATTGGCTAGAAGGGCTTATTATGGTTGATGATCCTAACTACAGTTATCCGGACCTTAACTTTGGACTCCCTTTAATGAAACAGCGATTTCATGGTTATTTACCAGAAGATTGGCCGTTGTGGAGAAGAGGTAGATTTATTCATAATCATGAACACGGAAGTTATACAGTTGGAAGACATTTATCCGCGCATGAATCTATGATTTATCCGCCTCTTGCTTGTATATTATGGTTTGGATTTAGTCCGTGGAACGATGCGATGAGAAAGAGAAAGTTACAAATTGGTCCGACTCTTTCTGAAGCTAGTAAGCATGGGGGAATGGGGACGCATCATATTATTACGCCGGAAAGATTAGAAGAATGGTATAAGGAATTAGCGAGAGGAACGAAGGATTTACGTTTTAGTGATGCGTACCGTTATGTTTTTGTATAAATGATTCCCACCATGAAATTGTTTCTTCGATTCCTGTATTTAGATCGTATGTCGGTTTCCAGTTTACTTCAGTTTTTAAACGTTTTACATGAACGCCGACAAATAAAGGTTCATCTTTAGAGAAAGGTATTGCACCCAGTTTAATTAGATGTTCTTTTCCTATCTTTTTAGCGATGATAGAAGCTAACTCTTTAATTTGTACAGATTGACCAGAAGCGATATTGATTGTGTCTGTAACGCCATGTTCTAATACTGTTATGAGAGCATCAGCGACGTCGCTCACATGGAGGAAATCTCTTGATTGTTTTCCATGTGTACATAGTGCTTCCTCATTTTTTAATAAAGAAGTGATGATGTTAGAAACGAGTCGATTCCCTTGTTCGTGAGGGCCATACATATGAAAAATGCGGCCCCAACACATGCTGAGGCCTGATTGCTCAGCGTACGTTTGGAGCCAGGAGTGTAGTGCATTTTTACATAATGAATACGGGGTTTTATAAGAAAGAAGCGGTGAATCTTCAAATAATACACCGTTAAACCATTCATACTCTGCGCCAGTCCCGGCAACGACGACTCGCTTTCCGCCGCATGTTGTGAAGTGTTGAATCAATGAGATACTAGACGTAAGCCAATAGTAATTATTGATAGATACATAACACGCTGGCGGCACTGCTTCCCAAGCTAAATGAATGAGATGACTAGGCTTCATGTCGTAAATGAGTTTTTTTACTTCTTCATCGCAAAGTAAGTTGACTTTATGCCAATGGCAAGAAAGATGGGAAGGCTTATTTGTATTGTAAGTGGCGTGCACTTCATAGCCCTTTTGAATAAGAGAATGTACAACATATTTACCAATCCATCCGCTACCGCCTGTTACAAGGATTTTTTTCATGGCTCAATTACCTCAACTTCTGGTATTGTTACTAAAAATTTGCCGCCCCACTCACGAATGAAAGAGCATTCTTTCATAATCTCGTCTTTTAAATTCCAAGGAAGTATAAGAATGTAATCAGGTTTTGTACGTTTTATTTCTTCTGGAGATTTTATTGGAATGCGGGTTCCTGGTAGAAGGAGATTTTGTTTATGAGGGTTTTTATCTACTGTATAAGCTAGAAATTCTTTTCCTATCCCGCAATAATTTAAAAGGGTGTTTCCTTTAGCTGGCGCACCGTAACCGATAATTTGTTTGTTTAAAGCTTTCGCTTCGATAAAAAACTGTAAAATATTTATTTTCAATTGTTCGATGCGTTTAGAAAAAAGGAGATAACAGTCTAATGTATTTAGCCCGTGATCCACTTCTTTTTGAATTAATTTTGTAACACTAGAATGGATAGTTGATTCGTCACTATGATGTTTTACAAAAATACGTAAGGAACCACCGTGCGTTGCAAGTTCTTCTACATCGACAATTTGTAAATGATGGTGAGATAAAACTTTTTGCAGGCTTATAAGTGAGAAATAGGAGAAGTGCTCATGGTATATCGTATCAAACTGTTTAAAGGATATGAGATTTAATAAGTGCGGGAATTCAATTGTTATTGTTCCGTCTTGTTTTAATAACGTTTTTAAACCTGCCACAAAATCATGTAAGTTCGGAACGTGTGCTAATACGTTATTAGCAATGATTAAATCTGCTTGCGGTAATTTTTTTGCTAAGTCGTTGCTGAAAAAATTCACTTCAGTAGGAATTCCTTTTTGGATAGCGATTTCTGCTACATTTTTTGCTGGTTCAATTCCTAACGTTTCAATATGTTCTTTTTGAAAGTATTGTAATAAGTACCCATCGTTACTCGCGATTTCAACCACCTTTGAATGTTTCTTTAAGCGGAAGCGCTTAATCGCCATTTCTACATATTGTTTAGCATGCAGTAGCCAGCTTGATGAGTAAGAGCTAAAGTATAAATAGTCATGAAAAATATTGTGCGGAGATTCAAATTCATCTAATTGTACGAGTAAACAAGAGTGACAAACAAATGTGTGCAATGGATAAAATGGTTCCATTTTATATGAGTTTTCTGGAGAAACAAATGAGTTAGCGAGAGGAGAAACACCTAAATCTAAAAAAGTGTTGCTGAGTAATGAGTGGCAAAAACGGCATTTTTTCTGTTCCATTTTATAGCCCCCTTATAAATTTTTGAATGCATCGATTTGTTGCCGCGTGAAAGATTCGATATTTTCACCAGATGCATATTTTTTGTACCAATCAACAGTCCAAGTGATAGCCTTATCTGTTGATAACTTAGGAGTCCAGCCGAGTTTAGTTACTGCTTTTGTACTATCGAGTGTTAAAACAGGCGATTCATAAGGAGTGTTTGTAGAGGGGGAAGTGATTGTTAGTTGTTTATTCCATAATTTTATTACAGATTGAATGACATCATGAACGGTTCTGTTAGGTTCGTTCAACGGGCCGAAATTCCATGCTTCTGCATATGCAGCGTCTGTCCAAAGTTTTTCAGCTAAAAGGATATAGCCGTGTAAAGGATCTAATACGTGTTGCCACGGGCGAATAGCCTTTTTGTTTCTAATCGTTAATGTACCATCTTGTAAATATGCACGAATGACATCTGGGAATAATCGGTCTTCTGCCCAATCCCCACCACCGATGACGTTACCTGCTCTTACTGAGGCGAGTTTCTGAGTATTAGTGTGGAAGAATGATTTTTGATAGGATGTTGCCACTATTTCAGCGCAAGCTTTACTAGCACTATAAGGGTCGATACCTCCTAGCCGGTCAATTTCCACGAATGCCCGGTTACCGCTCCCGTCATTTTCATAACATTTATCACTTGTAACATTAATGATGCCACGTATACTTTCTGTATGTTTTGCAGCTTCCAATACGTGAACAGTGCCTAAAACATTCGTTTTAAATGTTTCGATAGGATCTTTGTATGAAGTGGTGACGATTGGCTGGGCAGCTAAATGAAATAGTATGTCAGGGTTATGATGTTTTAGGGCGTGTAATAAAGAATCGTAATCTGTAATGTCGCCTTTAATTGTTATGCACTCTTTTGCTACGTTACATTGTTCAAAAAGATTAGGAATCGATGGGGGATGAGAAGAAAAGCCAACTACTTCTGCACCTAAAGAAGTTAAGAAAAGGGTGAGCCAAGAGCCTTTAAATCCAGTATGTCCCGTAATAAATACTTTTTTCTTATTCCAAAAAGATGAAGAAGCCATATTACCAAACCTTCCACGGAGCGTTATTACTTTCCCATAGCTCGACTAATTTATTTTTATCGCGCAATGTATCCATCGGATGCCAAAAACCAGTATGTTGATATGCTGATAGTTCGTTTTTGTTTACTAACTGAACTAAAGTGTCTGTTTCAAAAACAGACTTATCTCCACTAATGTAATTGAAAACTTCAGGGTTTAAAACGAAAAATCCACCGTTAACCCATCCGCCATCCCCGAGTGGCTTCTCTTGAAAAGATGTTACAGACTGTTTATTTAATATGAGAGAACCGAATCTACCAGGAGGTTGTACGGCGGTAACAGTTGCCATTTTTCCATGTTTTTTATGAAATGCAATAAGTTCTTTTATATTTACGTTGCTTAATCCATCGCCATAAGTGAGGCAGAAAGGTTCGTCGCCAACAAAATTTTGAATCTTTTTCACTCGTCCTCCCGTTTCGGTATTTACACCAGTATCGATTAGTGTAACTTTCCACGGTTCTACACGTTGAGAATGGCTAGTAATTGTATTATCGCTTAAATGTATCGTGAAATCTGACATGTGTAAGTTGTAATTTAGAAAGAACTCTTTAATTGCATATCCTTTATACCCTAAGCAAATAATAAACTCTGTAATGCCGTAATGGCTATACAAACTCATAATGTGCCATAGAATAGGTTTTGTTCCAATTTCAATCATAGGTTTCGGTTTTAAATGTGTTTCTTCCCCAATCCTTGTCCCGTATCCACCAGCAAGAATAACAGCTTTCATTTTTTCCTCCTAAAATAAAAATTTATAATATATACAGTATTCATATTGTATGCAAATGGTTTTGTTTTTGACTAAGTGCGTAAAAATGTGTGGAAAATGATGGTGTGAGAAATATTAAGGTTTAAATTTAGGGAATAATTGTTGATATTCAGGGTGGTTACGAAGATCTTGGGTTATGCTACTAAGCTCTAAAAATCGAGTTTCGAGTTGATCAGAGGACTGACCATAATGTGTTTGAAGTCCCATTCGAACGCCCTTTTTTGAAAGGGTGGGTGTAATTTGTAATTTTCTTGCCTTTGTATGTTCGTTCCAAGGACTAAAGTAAAATTTAACAATGAATGAAGGGGAGTTATAAACGACATGTTGATGCCGGGTAAAATGTCTACCAGGTAAATATGCGCCATCAAGATGGTTGTGTATAAATCTCCAGGCACAGCCGATTTCTGGGTTATAAGGAAAAAGCCCATGATATCGTTGTTCTACTAAAGGAATGGAATATCTTAGTTTTGAATAATTGTAATCATGCTTATCAATCATGACAATCATTCTAATCGCATACATATTTTGACCTAACGTATGAAGTGATGAGAAAAATTCTTCTACATTGTTACAGCAAAGAAATTCTGTAGTATTTAATACCATCTTCCAACCTGAAACTTCTCTTTCAATTTCCATTACCTCAATATCAGTATTAGTGGGATCGAATTCAAGGAATCTTGAATCTCGTACTTCCCAGTGGGGAGCAAATAATTTACAAATTTCAACGGAACGATCTGTAGAACCTCTATTAATTAATATACCGTGATCAAATATTTTTGTATGATGCATAAGCCACCATGGTAATAAATACTCCTCGTTATAAAAGTGAGAGATAATAGTTTTAGTAATTTCAATCTCCTCCAATAGCATGAATAATAATTTTAATTAAATATTATTATCATATGTTTTGTATTAAAAAAGGTTGAAAGGAATATGCGATTCTATGATGATATTTTCATAGTAATGTAGTATGGGAAAAATAATTCGATTATAAGAATTAAGTAATGTATTGTTAATTTACAAAATGATAAAATGGTAAGTGGAATTGTGTATAAATTATGAATAATAAACCGTCACGTTTGACTGTACAGTTTATGTATTGTATGATGTTAGTAATATAAACAAGGGGGGAAGATCGTTGGGAAGGTGTATCGAATCGGACAGTTGGCTCTCATGGCTCACGTGTCGAAACGAACGATTGATTATTATACGAATCTAGGTATCTTAAAAGCGGAGCGATCTCAATCTAATTATCGCTATTACGACGAAACAGCATTTGAGACATTACAATTTATTGAGAAGTGCAAAGAAATGCATATGCCGCTTTGTGAGATTAAAGAGAAAATCGAGGAGAAGAAGAAGCTGCTCGGTATCAATGAACACGTTTCGAAACAAGTGAATGAAGTGACAGACCATATTCATCGATTAGAAGTAGAGCTAACGGAATTAAAGCCGCTTTTAGATGGATTGACTGATTCACAACGTGAAAAAATATCGAAATCTTTATCTGGTCAAACGACAGCTTTAATACAGACACTTGCTCTATTATTATAGAACAAGTGAAATCCGACCTCTTTAATTTTTGTATCGGGCTATGTTTTCTAAGAAAGAAATAAGAAAACATTATAGTATACAGGAGGTGGACACCTTAGTTTTTTAACTAAGGGGATTCATTGGAAATATTTAATTTAGTCATGGTTGCGATTTTAATCGCATTTACTGGATTTTTCGTAGCAGCTGAGTTTGCGATTGTAAAAGTACGTTCAAGTCGTATTGATCAGCTTGTTGCAGAAGGAAAACGCGGTGCTTTAGCAGCGAAAAAAGTAACAACAAATTTAGATGAATATTTATCTGCTTGTCAATTAGGTATTACAGTTACAGCTATGGGATTAGGTTGGTTAGGTGAACCGACAATTGAAAAGTTATTACACCCGTTATTTGAGAAATGGAACTTAAACCCTTCTATTTCATCAGTATTAACATTTGGTCTTGCTTTTATGATTATGACGTATTTACACGTTGTAGTAGGAGAATTAGCTCCGAAAACGATGGCAATTCAAAAGGCTGAAAAGGTAACGTTATTATTGGCAGGTCCATTAATGATGTTCTATAAAGTAATGTATCCATTTATTTGGGTATTAAACGGTTCAGCTCGTGTTGTAACTGGCTTATTCGGTTTAAAACCAGCTTCAGAACATGAAGTAGCTCATACAGAGGAAGAATTACGCCTTATCCTTTCAGATAGCTATGAAAGTGGCGAAATTAATCAGGCTGAATACAAGTATGTAAATAACATTTTTGAATTTGATAATCGTATTGCAAAAGAGATTATGGTACCGCGAACAGAAATCGTTGGTTTCTACCTGGAAGATTCAGTAGAAGAACACATGAAAGTAATCCAAAATGAGCGATACACACGTTATCCGATTTTTGGAGAAGATAAAGATGATATTATCGGTATGGTCAACGTAAAAGATTTCTTTATTCGATATATGACCGAGGATCAAAAAGATTTATCATCCATTCGCTCGTATATGCGTCCGATTATTGAAGTGATGGAAACGACTCCAATTCACGATTTATTACTTCAAATGCAGAAGAAGCGAATTCCGATGGCTGTTTTATATGATGAGTACGGAGGAACAGCTGGAATTGTAACACTTGAGGACATCTTGGAGGAAATCGTCGGCGAAATTCGTGATGAATATGATGAAGATGAAGCACCACCAATTCAACATGTGAACGAGCAACATATCATTGTTGATGGAAAAGTGCTTATCTCAGAAGTGAAAGATTTATTTGGATTACACATTGAAGAAGATGATGTGGATACAATCGGTGGATGGATTATGATGCAAAATCATGAAATCGAAGAAGGACAACACGTTGAGGCGGAAGGTTATGAATTTAAAGTGTTAGAAAAAGACGCTTACCAAATTAAACGTGTTGAAATTCGTAAGATGGAAGAGGAACAAGAAGAAGAGAAAGCAGCAACTGTGTAAGTTGCTGCTTTTCTTCTAAAGTATAAAAAATGAGAAATTAGGAGCGGATATTTTGATTCAAGTAGCCTTACGTGTATATCGATTACAATTGTATGTGATCTTTAGTGGTTTACTACTTATGTGGACGATTACTCCGTTTGGAAAACAAGTAACAGGGTTTGGGATCGGATTAGCTGTAAGTGCATATTGCCTTTGGTTATTAGCTCGCAGAGTGGAGAAACTTGGGAAAAGTATTGTAATGAAGGAAAAGGCTCCAGGGTTAGGAGTTTTAAACCGATTTGCAGCGGCCATTTTAGGAGCTATTATCATGTATGAAATTGAGCATGAAATGGAAATGTGGGCATTTGGTACAGGCATTTTAGGTGGTCACTTTTTAATGATTGCGAATTTAGCTTATGCAAATATGCAGGTAGTGAAAGAAGAAGAGAAGAAAAGGGAACATGCTTCGAAAAACATAGAGCTATGATGAGAGGGACCTAATGGGGTTCCTTTTTTAGTTTAGCGATATGATACAAGTAATTAAATTAACGACAAATATAATACGCTTCTTTTTTGCGTTTTTCAATAGTATGAAAAATAATAAAAAAAAATTTAAAAACCCATCGATTTCTAAAGGTTATGTATGTTATCATGACAAAAGACTTTTTGAAAGAGGTGGATACCAATGTTACAAGCGCTACTTATTTTTGTGCTTCAAATTATTTACGTTCCCATTTTAACAATCCGTACGATTTTGCTTGTAAAGAATCAAACAAGATCCGCTGCTGCTGTTGGATTGTTAGAAGGAGCTATTTACATTGTCAGTTTAGGTATTGTGTTTCAAGATTTATCAAATTGGATGAACATCGTTGCCTATGTCATTGGCTTTAGTGCGGGACTGTTATTAGGCGGTTATATAGAGAATAAATTAGCAATTGGTTATATTACGTATCAAGTTAGTTTACTAGACCGTTGTAATGAATTAGTAGATGAGTTACGTCACTCTGGATTTGGCGTTACAGTATTTGAAGGTGAAGGTATTAATTCGATACGTTATCGCTTAGATATCGTTGCAAAACGTTCTAGAGAAAAAGAACTATTAGAAATCATTAATGAAATTGCACCGAAAGCGTTTATGTCTTCTTATGAAATTCGTTCATTTAAAGGCGGATATTTAACGAAGGCGATGAAGAAAAGAGCGTTAATGAAGAAGAAAGATCATCATGCGTCGTAAAGAAAAGGGAGTAGTGCCGTTTTAAAAGTTCCCATATGTAAAAGAGAGGAATCTACATTAAAATAGATTCCTCTCTTTTTTATTGTTAATTGAAAAACTAAATCGTATAATTATTTTTTTTACTCATCCTCAAATTAATGATTAGCCATATAACTTGAAAAAATACAGGTATGATAAACGCGATTAATATAACGATAAGTGATATGGATTTAATTTCGGGTGTTTGAATGACACCAGCACCATCAACATCTCGTAGCCAAATAATAGCTGCCCATATTCCAAAAACGATAATCCAAAATAGGTTACCAATCCACCAAGAAATCCATCGTTTTTTCATGTTAGCACCCCTTACATGTATCTACTGTTAAAAGTATATTTTCGTTCATTACATTTATAATGAAACAACTTTAAAATTAGTTTTTAACTGTATATCTAACTTGTTTGAAGGTGACTATTTCTCCATCATCATTATTATCTTTCGTTTGCAAAAGTTGAACTTTTGGTTTGTAGTCTGTCCGATGAGCGTGTTCGATATCTTTAATGTTAAGCTTGTAAGATTCACCATTCTTTAGCTTTTGTTCCAACACTTTTTTATTAGCAACATAAATAAAAGTCACTTTATTTTCATCAATACCTTCAGTCTTAATTTCTAATTCATTATCTTTTGTTGTAATCGTTGGTGTTAATAATTCCATACTGGCGTTTCCGGTTTCTAAAGAATTTTCTGCTATAGTTGAACATCCTGATAGTATGATTCCGGTGAATAGAAGAACAAGTAATTTCCTTTTCATAACATTCCCCCGATTCTATGTGATTTCTGATTTTGGCATTGTTAGATTGCTAGTGTTTTATGTAAATGTTTAGTGAGCATTCTTTTTGATTGTACCATAATATGTAAAATGATGCAGGCTGTATATCCAATTTAAAGGAGATTGAAAGTTTACTTATTGCTGTAAATTAGTATTTTTACAGTAGGCATATATCTTCTTTAGGAAATCCTTTTTCGTATTTAAAATATGTAATGAAATAAAACCAATAAGTCCTATTCCGCCAAAAATAAGCCATGGTGTATACACTCCGCTTAAGTTGGATGTAAAAGATGTACCAGTATAATTACCGATGATAAAACCAAATGCGAGTGATAGTTGATAAAATCCAAAGAAAGTGGCTGTATATAATTCATTACTGTAATTTGCAATAGCGATATCAGCGTTAGGTAATACGAGTGTTTCACCGATTGTAAATAAAATTACACAAATAAAGAGCCAATATGGGTGTTGAAATAAAGGAATGAGTAAAAAGGAAATACTCATTAATAAAACACCGTATTTAATAATCGAAAGTGTGTTGTATTTGTGGAATAATTTTCGGAATAATACCATAAATATGACGCCTGTTATTGCATTTATCGTAATAACGAGTGTAGCAAGTTGATTGCTATTACTAATGTTTTTCATATGAAGTGGAAGTGCGACAGTAAGCTGAGTAAACATAATATAGAAGAAGATCATGATAAAGGAAAACAGAAGAAAAGACTTGTTTTGTAAGATGGCCTGTATTCCTAATGTAATAGACGTGTTTTCAGTAGTGACTTGGAAGTGATTTTTAAGTAAGTAAAAGATTAAAGCAAATATCAGCATAAGAGATCCTGTTAGAGAGAAAGCATAGATTGGATCGAGTAAGAGTAAAAACCCTCCTGCAATTGGTCCGATTATTGCACCGCAATTAAAGCTAAGGTTTAAATATGTAAATAAATTTTTTCTCAAATGAGCTGGCTGTGAGCCAAATATAGCGCGAGCGGCAGGTTCGTAAAATGCAGTTCCGAAGCCAATAAGTGCAGAAGAAATAGAAATTGTATAGAAATCAGAGCATATTCCTAAAGCGATAAATCCGATTCCTCTCAAAAATAATCCGGCTATCATCATAATGATATAGCCTATTTTGTCAGCAATTAATCCTGAGAATAAAGGGATAACTCGTGATGTAATTATTATAACCGTCAACACTGTTCCTACTTGAAAAGCTGAAAAATGGAGAAAGGTTAATAGATAAATAGCTAAAAATGCGTATACTGCAAAATAACCAAAAGACATAAAAAATGAAGAAATAAGCATGAAACGTATCGGTGTTGAGAAACTTTTCATAGAACTCCTCCTAATATTGTAACCAGTAAATTTTTTTAGTGGTTAACTATTTTATATTATAATTATACATAAAGTCAGAAAAAAGTAAATTTTAAGAAGAAGGTGAATAGAGTTGAGTCAAAACGCACCAAACGAATTAGAGTATATTCGAGAATTTTTAAATACATGGAGAATACCAAACGATACGAGAGAGCCAATTGATTTGCTGCAAACAGAAGAGGATATAAAGAAATTTATGAAAGAATCTTTTCATGAAGAGCTTCTATTTCATACGATAGAGGAATTAAAAAGTTTTCGAGAAGATATTCGGGCGGCAATTGAAGGTGAAGGATCATTGCAAAAATGGTTAGAGAAATACCCATTTCATGTACATATAAAGGAAGATATGAAAGGTATTACATATGAACCAGTATACGAAGAGAATGTGTATACAAAAATATTAAGCATTGTGTTTATCTCGATTCAAGAAAATTTGTGGGGAAGGTTAAAAGCATGTCCAGATTGTCGCTGGGTATTTTATGATCATTCGCGAAATGGAAGCAAAAGATGGTGCGGTATGTATGCTGGTGAAGAAGGAGGCAGAGCATGCGGTACAATTGCAAAAGTGAAAAATTACCGAGCAAAGAGAAAAGGAAGAACGGGTTATAATGTGTAATTAATAGTAGGGGAAGAAAATGGATGGGAGAATGTAGCATATGAAAGGTACACAAATGATAGCATTAAATAAAAAGTGTTGGGATACAGTTGCACCTTATTTCTTTCAAGTGGATTGTTTACCGAAATATGGCCCATATACAGCGTCTGAAGATGAAATTCATTTGTTTGATTCAATTAAAGGTAAAAAGGTTCTTGATATTGGATGTGGAAGTGGGCATTCGTTGCAATATATGGCGGAACATGGCGCAGAAGAATTGTGGGGACTTGATCTTTCGAGCACACAAATTGAAACGGCACATAAAACGTTACAGTCGTGGAATCCAAAGTTAATATGTGGAGCAATGGAAGAGGAAAGGGATATTCCGAAAGGGTATTTTGACATAGTATACTCCATTTATGCATTAGGTTGGACTTCAGATTTAAGAAAAACGTTGGAATTGATTTATTCGTATGTAAAGCCAGAAGGAAGCTTTATTTTTAGCTGGGAGCATCCCGTATATTCAAACTTAATGTATGGAACAAAGGAGATTGCTTTCAGCTCGTCTTATCATGAAGAAACTCCTATTACGTTTGAAACATTTAAAGGGGAAGATGTACAAGCGACATTATATAAACGAAAAATGAGTACATACATAAATGAGTTAAATAGAGCAGGATTTACAATTGAGAGAATAGAAGAGCCTGAACCATCGAGCTTGTTTGATGAAGAACTAGCTGAGCCGTCTACGAAATATTATTCTTTATATAAAGCTAGAATGGTGCCGACTACTTTTATTATTAAGGCGAGAAAGTAAAGTGTTTTATAAAAAGAAGCCTATCATTTCAAATAAATGAAATGATAGGCTTCTTTATTTTTAAAAAAATGAGGTCAAAGGTGTACTTTTCTTATAAAAATGCATTTCATATAAAAGGTGTAATTATTTTGGGGAAGGGGGATTGTTGTGCGTCATCATAGAAAGTGCAAAAAATTTGGAGTGGCACTGCCTCTTCCGCTTATAGGAGCAACTGGTCCAACAGGTAATAGTGGTCCAATCGGTCCAACTGGAGGGCATGAAGGTCCTGTTGGTCCTACAGGGGTGACTGGACCGACGGGAGCAACTGGACCTCAAGGTCCTCAAGGTATCAGGGGAATACAAGGTCCCCGAGGGACAACAGGAGCACAAGGAATACAAGGAGCTATTGGTGATACAGGAGAGCAAGGTATAACTGGCCCAACTGGTCTCCAAGGTGCTCAAGGATTAATCGGAAACCAAGGTCTAATTGGTGATATTGGAGTACAAGGCCCAGAAGGAATACAAGGAATTACAGGCCCTACTGGTAGTCAAGGTATACAAGGTCCACAAGGAATACAAGGAGAGATAGGTGAGCGAGGACAAACAGGAGCACAAGGAATGCAAGGTGTGATAGGTGAAGCTGGTATTACAGGTGTAACAGGTCCCCAAGGTTCTCAAGGAGCACAAGGAATACAAGGGGAGGATGGAACTACAGGTATACAAGGAGAAGAAGGTCCACAAGGAATACAAGGAATTACTGGAGAGCAAGGACACCAAGGTGATCAAGGTATACAAGGTGTAGTAGGCCCAACTGGTTCTACTGGTCCACAAGGGCCTCAAGGTATAAGCGGAATAAAGGGGATAACCGGTGTAACAGGCTCTCAAGGTCCACAAGGTGTTCAGGGAATACAAGGAGTAAGTGGATCTACAGGTTTTCAAGGAGCAAAAGGAGTACGAGGGATAACTGGAGCAACCGGTTCAACTGGTACACAAGGTGTAGAAGGTCCTCCTGGGGGACCGACAGGAGCAACAGGTCCCATTGGTCCATCTAGTGGAGTGACTGGTCCAGCTGGTCCACCCGGTCCACCTGGGGGGCCAACAGGTCCAACGGGAGCAACTGGTGCGCGGGGTGTAACAGGGGGAACTGGTGCGATAGGAGCACAAGGGTTACAAGGAATAACTGGTCCAACTGGTCCTCAAGGTGTAAGAGGCACGCAAGGAGCTCAAGGTGTAGTTGGAGCAGTTGGATTTCAAGGAGCGCAGGGACCCCAAGGCTTTCAAGGGATAACAGGAGCAACCGGTGTAGAAGGTCCACAAGGAATACAAGGTCCGCAGGGAGAAATCGGTCCAACGGGTGCGGAAGGTCCTAAAGGAGTGCGAGGTATACAAGGAGTAACAGGTCCAACAGGAGCACAAGGAATGCAAGGGTTACAAGGTATACAAGGTCCAACAGGAGTGGCAGGAGCTGCAGGAGCTCAAGGTGCACAAGGAATACAAGGTGCAACCGGGCCAGCTGGAGCACAAGGAATACAAGGTGCACAAGGGATCCGAGGAGAAACAGGGGCAGCTGGAGTACAAGGAATCCAAGGAGTTCAAGGGTTACAAGGAATAACGGGATTGACAGGTCCTCAAGGTGCACAAGGTCCTCAAGGAGTGCAAGGAATAATAGGACCGACTGGAGCTATTGGTTTGCAAGGACCTCAAGGAATACAAGGTATAGTAGGCCCAACAGGAGCGCAAGGCTCTCAAGGAATGCAAGGCATACAAGGAATAACAGGTCCGACAGGTGCGCAAGGAATTAGAGGTCCCCAAGGGAATCTAGGAGAAAACGGGATAACAGGTCCTCAAGGGGTGCAAGGTGCACAAGGTATTGAGGGACCCGAGGGACCACAAGGAAATATTGGGGCTACGGGTGTAACTGGAGAAACAGGAGTGACAGGAGAAGCAGGGGCGACAGGAGCACAAGGAATACAAGGCGTTCAAGGGATTATGGGGATACAAGGAAGTACAGGAATGACCGGACCAACTGGAGCAACGGGAGTAACCGGGATACAAGGTTCTCAAGGTATACAAGGCCCACAAGGACCAACTGGAGCAAGGGGAGCGACAGGGGTTAGCGGTAGTGTAGGACCGGCCGGAGCGCAAGGTAGTCAAGGACCTATTGGAGCTGTGGGACCTACCGGAGCCACTGGTAGTGCAGGTTCAATAGGTTTCTTGGGAATAGCGGGAGCGACTGGAGCGACTGGTTTACCAAGCGGGGGTGGTTATTTCTTTTCTACTTCAACGAGTGCAATTGCAGCGAATGCGTTAATACCAATTAATTCCGGATCTACAGTTTTTGGTTCTGGTGTCAGTTTAACAAATGCAACAACTGTAACGTTAAGTACGCCGGGAATCTATTTAGTAAGCTATTATTTTCAAGGCGATCCAACTGCTGGAAATGAAACGATTTCAGTGAGGCTTACTTTAAATGGAACACAAGTCGCAGGGAGTTTTATTTTTTATGTTACAGGAGGTACTTTTATATTAGAACCAGCAGTTTCGAATACGATGGTTATTGAAGTTACTGCTTCAAATGCAACTTTGTCTTTACAAAATGGTCCATTAGCTATCGGCCATGTAACGACATTATCTGGTGTGATAACAGCTAGTTTAAATGTATTAAAAATAGTTTGATACGTTAGTTATAACGGGGGAGATGCTTGTGAAGGATCAAGATAAGTGTAGTAAGTTTCAAGCACCTATTCCTTTTCCGGCGTCAGGTATTACGGGACCAACAGGTCCAACGGGTCCGACAGGTTCTTTAGGTGGACCAACAGGACCACAAGGAATACAAGGCGTACAAGGGCCAATTGGTCCAACGGGTCCGACAGGAATACAAGGAGTGCAAGGGGTGCAGGGAGAAAATGGTCCAACTGGCCCAACTGGTTTAACTGGACCACAAGGTTCTCAAGGTAATCAAGGACCTATGGGAGAACGAGGCCCACAGGGAATACAAGGTGTTCAAGGAATACAAGGAGAAAGAGGTCCAACGGGTCCAACAGGTATTCAAGGAATACAAGGAATTCCTGGCCCAATCGGTCCAACCGGTCCAACAGGAATACAGGGCGTACAAGGAGTGCAAGGAGAAATCGGTCCAACAGGCCCAACAGGAATACAAGGTATACAAGGAGTGCAGGGAGAAATCGGTCCAACGGGTCCAACAGGAAATACGGGTATACAAGGTGTTCAAGGGGATTTAGGGAATAGTGGTTTACAAGGTGTAACAGGTATACAAGGTATTCAGGGACCAATTGGCCCGACTGGTCCAACAGGATCTCAAGGAATTCAAGGAGAACAAGGGCCAATGGGACCAACAGGGGCAACTGGCGTTCAAGGTTTACAAGGTCCACAAGGTGAGATGGGGCTAACCGGTCCAACAGGATCTCAAGGAATTCAAGGAGTGCAAGGTGTAATAGGACCAACTGGCCTAACAGGCTTGCAAGGGGATCCAGGTCCAACAGGCCCGACTGGTCCAACAGGAGTAACTGGTCCAACAGGATCTGCAACAGGTCCAACGGGAGCAACCGGCCCAACCGGACCGCCAGGAGGTCCGACCGGTCCAACAGGTCCAGCAGGATCACCAGGAGGTCCAACAGGCCCGACGGGAGCAACTGGTGCAACCGGGGCGACCGGAGCAACGGGAGCGACTGGAATTCAAGGAGTGCAAGGAGTACAGGGACCAACTGGAGCAACAGGTTTAACAGGTTTGCAAGGAGTGCCGGGACCAATGGGGGCAACGGGTCCAACGGGTGATCAAGGTATTCAAGGACCTCAAGGTGTAATGGGAGTAACAGGTCCAACCGGTCTACAAGGTTTACAAGGGATACAGGGACCGGTAGGAGCAACCGGCCCAACCGGCCCGCAAGGTGTGCAAGGGGCACAGGGGCCAATCGGGCAGGCAGGACCACAAGGAATTCAAGGCATACAAGGGGAGCAAGGCGTAAGGGGAGCAACGGGTCCAACTGGTTTACAGGGGTTACAAGGGATTCAAGGCATACAGGGACCAACTGGACCCCAAGGAATCCAAGGAGTACAAGGGCTGAGCGGCATAACAGGCCCAACCGGTCCACAAGGAATTCAAGGTATACAGGGACCTCAAGGAAATATAGGTCCAACCGGTTCGACTGGAATCCAAGGAGTGCAAGGTCCAGAGGGTCCAACTGGTCCAACAGGGGCAACAGGGCCACAAGGAATTCAAGGTATACAAGGTATACAAGGCCCAACCGGTCCACAGGGCATTCAAGGAATCCAAGGAATCCAAGGGCCTATTGGTCCAACCGGCCCAACTGGACCGCAAGGAATTCAAGGGATAACCGGTTCGACGGGACCAACCGGAGCAACTGGAGCAACAGGGCAGGCGGGAGTAACGGGTCCACAAGGTCCACAAGGAATTCAAGGACCACAAGGAGTAACAGGGCAGACGGGAGCAACTGGAGAGACAGGAGCAACGGGCTCACAAGGTCCACAAGGAATCCAAGGACCACAAGGGATAACAGGTTCAACTGGTGCAACCGGCCCGACGGGAGCGACGGGTCCAACCGGTCCACAAGGAATCCAAGGTCCACAGGGTGTGACCGGAGCAACCGGAGCAACCGGAGCGACTGGAGTGATAGGAGCAACAGGACCGACAGGAATCCAAGGGATACAAGGAATCACCGGAGCAACAGGGAGAACGGGAGTAACAGGCCCAACCGGAGCAACGGGTCCAACCGGCTTAACTGGAGCAACAGGATCTTCTGCTATATCAACAGGTGGTGGCTATTTCTTTTCGACCTCAACAAGTACAATTGCAGCAAATGCCAACATTCCAATTAATTCAGGATCCACTGTATATGGAACTGGTGTATCTTTAACTAGTGCTACGACAGTCACAGTAGCGACGCCAGGAATATATTTAGTAAGTTATTATTTTCAAGGGGATGCAACTGGTGGGAATGAAACGGTGTCTGTGAGATTACTATTAAACGGAACACAAGTAGCAGGGAGTTTTATACAAAATGTAACGATATCAACTGTAGTAATTGAACCAGCCATTTCAAATACGCTTCTTGTGAATGTAACGAGTGCCAATTCAACATTAATATTACAAAATGGTCCGTTAGGGGTAGGGCATGTAACGACCATAGCAGGTGCAATTACAGCAAGTTTAAATGTAGTGAGAATTTTATAAGAAAAATAAAAAACACAAGGGATGTCTTTTTAGACACACCTTGTGTTTTTGATGTTAAATGAACTATTTCCTTATCTTTTCGGCTGAAAAATATGTTGAAAGAAGTATTTGTGATGTAAGTTATCTACAATTTTATTTGCTTGGTATGTGCGATGTTGTTCGAGTCGAAGTCTTTGCTCCATCATTTTGATTGCGTGATCAGATAAACGTAACATAGCGCATGTCTCCTTTTCTATAAATATAGGTGTCTATTTGGTATCGATCCCATATTTATAATTAAGGAGGCAAAATGTGTAACATAGGCAAAAAGCACCTTCCTCTCCCATTACGCTTACGAGGTTAGCTGTCGGACTCGGGAAGTGAGAGTTTCCCTACTTAAATAAGATTCGCCCCAAGTAGCATAGCTACAAAAATGGTTCCCCCGCTCCAAATTTTGGACTCAGCAAAAGGTTTTATAAAGTAAAAGATAACACAAATAATCAGGTTAGTCAAACTATTTATTGTTTTCTGTCTTTTTTAACGAGGTTAAAATCACACCATCAGGCAATACGATATTTTGTACTTCGATAAAGCCATGTTTTTTATATAAAGACAAAGCAGGTGTATTTTCTTTCCCTGTTTGTACAATATATGTTTTGGAAGGGGAGAACATGTCAAATACATAAAGTAGTAGTTTTGTTGCAATCCCTTTATGAAAATGATCAGGGGATACTACTAAACGATGAATATCCACTTCTTCTTCATCTATTTTAAAAGAAATAAAACCAGCAAGTGTATCTTCAAAAAAATAGCCGTAAAAAATTTCATCACAAGATTGAATATCGGCTACAGTATCATAAAGTCGAGGGATAGCTGTACTATTTATATATTTCGCCTCAATTTCATAAGCGGGTATTTGAATGCTTAAAATAGAAGTTGCAGTTTTGTGAGAAGTTGTTATTAATTTTTGAATCATAGAATAGAAACCTCCTTGTTGGCTGTATTTTCATAGATTTGACAAGATTTTTCTTTTTTGGATATAATAATTACATAGTTACACAATAAGTTAGTAGCTAAATTGAATTACACTATAATAGAAATGGAGGACTAAAGATGGGGTGGATTATCACATTAATAGTTGGTGCTATTATAGGTGCAATTGCAGGTTCTATTACAGGTAAAGACTTTCCTGCTGGCATGTTTGGAAATATAATTGCTGGTTTATTAGGAGCTTGGTTAGGCGGTAAATTATTTGGAGATTGGGGTCCATCACTAGGTGGTATTCATATTGTACCAGCTTTATTAGGATCAATTGTTCTCGTTCTTATTGTATCATTTGTAGTGAAATCTGCAAGGAAATAAAGAGTTATATTATGATAAAAAGCCCTATATAAGGGCTTTTCATCATTCGAAGAGGTGGTTTTATTGGAGAAAGTAAGTTTAAGAAAACGAGATAAGTTGAAAAAATTTTTTAGAGAACACAATTATTTAGCAGTGTTACTTGGGTTTGCACTATTGTTCATTAATATTTTATTACTAACAAAAATATCATTTGTTTTTACGCCGTTTATCGTCTTTTTAAAAACAATTTTCTTCCCAGTATTATTAGCGGGCGTACTATTTTACATTTTGCATCCATTCGTTTCGCTTTTAGAAAAGAAAGGTGTTTCAAGAATCGTATCAATAGCCTCGATATACTTAATCGTAATTGGATTATTTGTGTTTTTAGTTTTAACGGTTATTCCAATTATTAAAGATCAAATTGATGCATTAATAGATAACTTACCGTATTTCGGTCATGAAATTGAACGAGCAGCACGTAGATTTGGGGAAAGTAATTTACTAGGAAAAATTCAGGAGAATTTAAATATTGATGTAGCGAGTATGGTAAAGGACTATACAGTTGATTTTACGAAATCTTTATCATCAGTAACAGGAAATGTAACTGGATTTTTAAGTACTATTACAGAGGTCGTTTTAACGTTTGTAATGGTTCCGTTTATATTGTTCTATCTTTTAAAAGATGGTGAGCAATTACCAAATCACTTTTTAAAGTTTATTTCAGAACAAAGACGACCAGCAGCGATGAGAATACTAGACGATATGCATTATGCGATTAGCTCGTATATTAGAGGACAAATTATCGTTAGCTTATTTATCGGTATTATGCTATTAATTGGTTACCTTATTATCGGTATTAAATATGCAGTACTACTCGCTATTTTAGCGATGATTGTAAATATCGTTCCGTACGTAGGACCAATTATCGCAATTACACCAGCGTTAATTATTGCGTTTATTGATTCGCCGGGGATGGTTTTAAAGGTAATTATTGTAATGATGGTTGTACAATTAGCAGAAGGTAAATTTATTTCTCCGCAAGTCATGGGGAAAAAGCTAGATATTCACCCGATTACTATCATTTTTATTATTTTAACTGCCGGAAATTTATTTGGAATTATGGGGATTATTTTAGCAATTCCAGGGTATGCGATATTAAAGGTGTTAGTAACGCATGGTTATCGATTTGTTAAGTTGAATACGTGAAAAAAGCTAGAACAGATATTACTGTTCTAGCTTTTTTGCTCTTTCTATAGTAGACAGGTTAATCTTATGCGTAAGCTTTTAATTCAACAATAGGTAGATTGCTTTCCTTTAGTTTATAATCAAAGATTAAATCGTCCATGCGAAAATTAGCATCCACTTCAAGAGAAATAAAAGTACCTCCGATTTCTACTTGATTTCCGTTCTCATTTTCAAAAGTGAGCGCACCTTCAAGCGTTTCTATGTACTCATCGCAAGTGTATAAATATATAGCGACAGGTGTGAAATGTATAATTACTCCTAAAGTATCACCTTGCGTTGTATCATCGTTTTTAAACTCATCAATCTTTTCATCGTTCTTTTTAGTAAACCAACTCATGACATCACCTCTTTTTTGTATTACAAATTGTTTCTGTACATATCGATTATATATTGTGCGGAATAAATTGGTAATGATTATTATTAAAACGCTAAAAAGTTTGAATATTTAGTTTTGTATGGAGGGAAAATGTGATAAACTGTAAAAAATAACGAAAAGCGATGAAAGAGAAGAGTACATATTCGAAACTTTTCAGAGAGCTGATATGTGGTGGAAATCAGTAAGGGATGAATATGGAATGGGCTCTGGAGCTTCTAACTGAAATGAGTAGGTAAAGACGGTTGCTTCACGTTAAGAAGTTGAAGTGAGCTAACAATAGCTAATTAAGGTGGTACCGCGGGAGTCTCTCGTCCTTTTTTAAGGATGAGGGGCTCTTTTTGTTTTGAGAAAGGAGGAGTTAGGATGAGTGAGAAAATAATGTTAACAGGAATTAAGCCGACAGGTTATCCGCATTTAGGAAATTATATTGGTGCAATTAAACCTGCGTTGCAAATGTCAAAGAAGAATGAAGGGAAAGCATTGTATTTTATAGCTGATTATCACGCGTTAAATGCTGTGCATGATCCGAGCCAGTTTAGTAGTTATACGAAAGAGGTAGCAGCTACTTGGTTATCGCTTGGACTTGGAGAAGATGTTATTTTTTATAGGCAAACAGAAGTGCCGGAGATTCTAGAATTAGCTTGGATATTAGCTTGCCTAACTCCGAAAGGGCTTATGAACCGTGCTCATGCGTATAAAGCGAAAGTAGAGCAAAATAAAGAAGCGGGTTTAGAGGTCGATGCAGGAGTGAATATGGGATTATATACGTATCCGATCTTAATGGCAGCCGACATATTACTATTCCAGGCTACGCATGTACCCGTTGGAAAAGATCAAATTCAGCATATCGAAATTGCGCGTGATATCGCGACGTATTTTAATCATACATTCGGCATGACATTTACGCTTCCGGAGTATGTCATACAAGAAGAGGGTGCAATATTACCAGGGCTTGATGGAAGAAAGATGAGTAAAAGCTACGGGAATGTGATCCCGTTATTCGCGGAGCAAGAAAAACTACGCAAGTTAATATTTAAAATCAAAACGGATTCTTCACTTCCAAATGAACCGAAAGAACTAGAAACGTTATTTACAATTTATAAAGAATTTGCAACGGAAGATGAAATGCAGTCAATGCGTGAAAAATATGAAACTGGCATTGGATGGGGCGATGTGAAAAAAGAGTTGTTTCGCGTTGTAGACCGTGAATTAGCTGGGCCACGTGAGAAATATGCTATGTATATGAATGAACCGAATTTATTATATGAAGCGTTGGAAAAAGGTGCTGAGCGGGCGCGGACTATTGCGAAGGTAAATTTAACAGAAATTAAGAAACGGATTGGATTTGAGAGGGAGCACTGAGCGTTCCCTCTTTTTTCTCTATAACTTATTCGTCATATCGATGAGTAAAACAAGGAGTTCGCATATTCTTTTGAAACTTATTAGTTGCATATATTAAAAAGTATGCTACTATAGGGTTACTTATTAAACATGTTTAATAAGTATAATGAAATTCACTTAATAAAGATGTTTAATAAGTAGGGTTCATTTGATTACGAAGGAGATGATTGTATGAAAACAGAAAAAGAAAAGATGTTAGCGGGAGAAATGTATATTGCGGATGACGAAGAATTAGTAGCTGATAGGGTGGAGGCAAAACGTTTAACACGTCTTTATAACGAGGCGATGGAGACAGGAGATGAGAGGCGTTTTACATTATTAAATCAGCTTTTAGGTTCTTCAGCTGACGGGGCATCACATATTAAACCTACTTTTCGTTGTGATTATGGTTACAATATCCATATTGGAAAGAATTTTTTCTCCAATTTCAATTGTGTGATTTTAGACGTTTGTGAAGTGCGAATTGGGGATAATTGTATGTTTGCACCTGGTGTTCACATTTATACTGCTACTCATCCTTTACACCCGGTAGAGCGGAATTCTGGTAAAGAATACGGAAAGCCTGTAAAGATTGGTAACAATGTTTGGGTAGGCGGGGGAGCTATTATTAACCCTGGTATTTCAATTGGAGATAACGCTGTAATTGCTTCAGGGGCAGTTGTGACAAAAGATGTACCTAATAATGTAGTAGTTGGTGGTAACCCAGCTAAAGTTATTAAAACGATAGACTTATAGAAATCGTTTTTTATGAGTGCATGAATAAACGGATGTTGTATCGTATAGAAAATGTGAAAGGTGTTTCATATAAAGAAAAATAGTGCGGAAAATCGTAAGAAGACATTACTTACTTCTTGAAACGCTCTTTTTCTTATTTGTTTTGCTGGTTTTCTCGTTTGCTGTAAGTTTCTATCATAGGTTATACACAATTTTTAAGTATACTAGGAGAAGCATTCGGAATATTGCTAGTAGAAATATATCATCTTTATTGCTTTAGAAAATGATGTATGATATATTGTCAACGCAACTTATTAAAAAGGTTTAATAAGTATGTTGATTAAGGTGGTGAGCGATTTGAGTGAACAGTTTGTTACTCAAAAATCGATTAAAGAGACAATCCTTCGCGGCATTCGTAAAGTTCTTTTAGAGCGAGGTAGTGCAACGAAAGTTGAGCTTAGTAATACATTAGAAATTAGTTTTCCAACGATAAGTAAATTTATAGAAAAAATGAAACAAGACGGTGAAGTCACTTTAGCTGGTTTAGATGATTCAAGTGGTGGAAGAAGAGCGAAACGATATGAATATAATCCAGAATATATGTTAGGTTTAGCGATATTTTTAGAAAAAAATGAAACAAACTATACAATTTTTAACTGTTTAGGGGAAGTAAAAGAACAGGGGAGTACTTCAAGTATGTTAATTGATACGGGCGTAAATGTATTATCTAAACATATTGAAGGTCTTATCGCTACATTCCCGAAAATAAGCTCTATATCAATTGGTGTGCCTGGTTCGGTTGATAATGGTCGTATTTTTTATATTCCTGGATATGAAAAGTTCCAAAATTTTAATTTGAAAAGTCATTTGGAGGAACAGTTTTCTATACCAGTAGTAATAGAAAACGATATGAATGCTGCTGTGCTTGGTTATTATAAAAACACTGGAAACTATGACAATTCCTCTCTTGTATATTTGTATTCCGGTCAAAATGGTCCAGGTGCAGGTATTATGGTAAATGGAGATGTCGTACGCGGAAGCACATTTTTCTCAGGAGAGATATCTTTCGTCCCGCAGTATAATAATAAAAATTTCTTACAAGCTTTGAGAAGTGAAGATTCGAATAATCCAGAGGAATATTATATAGATGCTATTACTCGTTTAATCGCTACATGTATAGCTATTATTAACCCGCATGCCTTTATCTTCTGTGATGATGAAGTGAATCAATTTGTAATAGAGCAAATTGTAAAAAGTTGTCCGCAGTACATTCCGGCGGAACATATTCCGAAAATAACAGTGAGCAATTGGAAAGAAGATTATTTATATGGATTAAAAAGTTTAGGACTTGATCTTATGATTACGAGAACAAATAACGAAAATTAAATGTGCTGGCAATGAAGCATCCAATTGCCAGTTGAATAACATAAAAGAAAAGGTGTCGATTATGAAAATTGAACATGTAGCAATTTGGGTGAATGATTTAGAAGGAATGCGTGATTTTTATAAACAATATTTTAATGGTGAAGAAAATAGCTTATATCATAATCCAAAAAAGCAATTTAAATCTTATTTTATAACTTTTGAAGGTGGTGCGCGTCTAGAACTTATGAAGCGGGTAGGGATAGAGGATGCATTACAAACAGAAACAATAGGATATGCACACATTGCTTTTTCTGTAGGTAGTAAAGAAAAGGTGAACGAATTAACGAATACATTAAGAGAAGCAGGGTACCCTGTGTTAAACGGCCCACGAACTACAGGGGATGGTTACTATGAAAGTGTAGTAAGTGATCCTGAAGGAAATCAGATTGAGATAACGATCTAACATGAACAACCTCATTTCGCATTATCATGACGGGAGATGAGGCTGTTTTATTTTTATCTTTAATTGGAGTGATGAAAATCGCGAAGAATCCCCTCAATAACTGGATGAAGAGTACTAGGTAATTCATCAAGCGGAAAGAAACGTAATTCTTTTGATTCTGTTTGATCACATACAAGCTCACCGTGGAATTCGCGGCAAATATAAACAACGAGTACACCGTGTACTTGATCGCCGTTTGGATAGATTTGAAAGTAATCTGGTCCAGAGTATGTACGGAATAGTTCTGGATTTTTAATAATAAGTCCAGTTTCTTCATATACTTCTCGCTTTAAAGCGTCTTCTAATGTTTCGTTATATTCTAAAGCGCCGCCAATAATGCCCCAGCGGTTGAAGTCTGTACGGAGCTGCAATAATATTTCATTTTTCTCATTTACTATAATGGCGTGCGAACCTATTAAAATAAGTGGATGATTTCCTACTAAATTTCTCATGTCTTCAATATAACCCATGTTTTGACTCCTTGTTTTTAATAGTAATTAGGAAGTTCTTTTAACATTCTTTCTGTTTTACGTGCTGTAAAGGCTAAGTTATGATCATCTTTCGTTCGGAAAAATAAAGTGCGTAAAAAGGTTTTAATGTTGGCGCATAAAATACAATATTCATTTAACGAAAGGCGTTTTCTAATTTGAGGAAGCCTTTTTATTTTTTTATGAATAATAGAAATTAACTCGTCTTGCGGAAAGTCATGATACAACATCGCTAGTAAAGGAGTAACGATGCGTTCATCTTCGTTATTATGAAAAAGGTCAGATGGAATGAAGATTTTATTTAATAAACAATGAATTAACTCTTCGTACCATTCAAAAGTTGTATACGTATTATGAACAATTTCCGTAAAGGCATCAGATACGTGAGCAAGACAATGAGCCCATCCTTTATTTTCAATATAGCCTCGGAAATCTGTTTCTAAGTTTGTGTATGTAATGAGTTTGTTTTTTATTTCTTCAATATCCTCCTCCGTACAAAAGTAGTGCGAATTAGCGAATTGGAGTATTAACGCAATTAACGAAACAGTGTAAGAACGTGTGAAAACCCCATCTGAATGCGGGGAGTATATGTCACAATATAAATATTCATCACTTAAACAAGTTTGCAACAGTAATTTCAGTTGATCATCCATAAGGAATTCATGATGAATAAAATGCACAAAACATTTATATATAAGTTGATAACGAACGTAACTATCAGTCGTTCCGATATACTGAAGCATATGGAGCGTTAATTCATTTATATCTATATATCGCAGTTGCGTATAGTCATTTTGTTGTATAAGCTCTAACTGTTGTTGCAGCGCTGTAATATCCAATGGAGAACCTCCTCCGCACTTTAAAGATGCGATGTTTTCTAGTATTCTATATATTCAAGGACAATCCTGCTCATGCAAGGAGAACAAGTAGAAATTCAAGTATGACATAGATGAGGGAAGAATATGACGACGATAGAACAGTTAGAAAAACATTTTAAAATAAGAAGAAATGCTTCTTCTATCATGATAAAAGAAAATAATGCAGAGATTTTTACAGAAGAGCAATTAAAGGGAATCATGCAATATTGTGTTGCTGAGGCTGAAAAAGAGGGAATTGAAAACTTACATTTTGAAGTTTCTTCAAAAAGCCCAAATTATGATGTGTATAAGAAATGTTTCGAAGCATATTCTTTTGAATATGTTACTGAAAACATCATTGTATGTAAGGATATATATGAAGTAGAAGATGTAGAAAGTGAAATTGATTTTAAGTTGATTGAAGAAGTAGGAGAAGATGCTTTTTATTCACTTTGGAACGAGATGACGGAAGAACAAGTCACTTATGATCAATTTGTAAATATGATGCTACAAGAAATTGGAGAGCAATGGAAAGAACATTGTTTAACTGCGAGTATTAATGAAGAGCAGATCGGAATTGTAATCCCATATATTGAAAAGGGGACGTTAGAAGAAGGAAAACTTATGTATTTCGCAGTCGCTCCAAATATGCGAAATAAAGGATACGAAGCAGCATTCTTTACAGGAGCGATGTTTGTATTAAAAGAAATAGGAGCATCTTATTATATCGGTGAGACAAATGTACAAAATGAGTGGATGAAGGATATTTTTGAAAATAACGGATGTCAGCTGCTTAGTTCAACTGAGAGATATGTGAGAAAGTTTTAGGAGGATGAACGATGTATACTCTCGAACTCGTATAGCGGGAGGGGACTATATATGTTAAAGCAATCCATGCATTCATTCGTGTTATTGTATCCACATGTATTGTTAGAAGGCTGGAATGTTGAAAAAGTTTCAGAACGTTATGAAGGTGAAAAGTGGGGAACTTTTTGGTTTCAGGTTGTTACTCCAACTGGGATGTTTCGAGTAAAGGAATTTTTTCTCGATATAATGGAACCAGTATTTCCGGATAGCTGTATTTCTCAAGCAAAAGGAGATTGTTTTCAATATAAAGGGCTTGTGTATTGGAAAGGTATAAATTATAAAGGAAAAGAAAGTTACGTTACATCTATATGGAAAACACAAGTTGAAATTTCTGTTGATCATGGATATGTAAACCAAGACGAAATGGAACGATTTCTATTTGAATTACAACCAGTAAATATGGAGCTTGGGAAAACGATATTACATACACCATTTCACTTATTAAGCTTTCAAGCGAAGAGAAGTGAAATGGGTGAGATAGGAAGATGTAGAGAGTGGAATGCTCCAGATGACGTATCCTATGTAAATTTGTTAATTCATGAAAAACTAAATTGGAAACTTGAATCGGTCGGTTTTGGAAATGATGAAACGCAGTATGTATACTGGGACGAAGATAATAAACTATATGCACTTTGGGTTTGTAGACATAAAAACAAAGCGTATTATCCTGTTTCTTCATGGATAATGAACTATGGCCCAAAACAAGTTATAAACGGGTTAGAGTTTTATTCGCACCCTGATCGCGGAACAGTTGTATATGAAAATCTCGGTAATGAACAAATCGCATACGTATTTCGAGGAAATCCATGTACAAATTTTGAACAAGTAAAAGAACTTTTTGCCTGTTTGTAAGATAAAAAGAAAAATGAGAACGACAAAGTAGATATTTGTATAATACAATAGGGTAAGGTTCGATTATAAGAGAAAGCGTTGGTGAAAGAATGGGGCAGCAAAGACATTGGTTACAAGCAACTGTAGAAAGAAATGAAGATAATACGTTACAAATAAAGTGGGAAAATAATATAGAGGAAGTTCGCATTTACTGGAGTACTTCGCCAGATCATATTGAAGAAAATGGAGAATTACTTGCAACGGTAAATGGAGAATCATCATATACAATTGAAAACCCGAGCGAAAATGAGCGTCCATATTTTAGACTAGTAGGTAGTAATGGACAAGCAGTGACAGTAGGTGAGCGTAGACTGCCATTACAAGGCGCGTTTAACTTCCGTGATATGGGAGGATATGAAACGACAGAAGGCCGTAAAGTAAAATGGGGTAAATTATACCGCTCTGAAGAATTAGCAGGATTAACAGAGTGGGATATTGAGTATTTACAAAAGGCTGGCTTAAAGTTAATTTGCGATTACCGTACAGACTTTGAAGTGAAGCATAAGCCAAACCCTGAGATTACAGGAGCTCGTCAAGTGTGTTTACCAGTTATGCAAGACTTAGCAAAAGACTTGAACATAAATGAGTTTTTCCAAGTTGGTGACCTTTCTATGTTAGGCAAACCAGGCGAATACCTTGTGAAAATGAATCAAGATTTCGTAAGTGGTAACGAGGCGTTCGTAAGCTTCTTAAACTTAGCGCAAAACCCGGAAAACTTACCGTTAGTAAACCATTGTACAGCTGGGAAAGACCGTACTGGATTTGGATCAGCATTATTATTACTTTTACTAGGTGTACCAGAGAAAACAGTAATGGAAGATTATTTACTAAGTAACGGTTTCCGTGAAAAGTTAAACGAGAAAATGATGGCCTTTTTAGGTGCAAAACTACAAAACGATGAGAGTAGAGCGATATTAGGTGCGATGTTCGAAGCACGTGCTGAGTATTTACAAGCTGCGATTGATGAAGTGAAAAAGCAATATGGTTCAGTTGAAGCGTATGCTGAAAAAGCACTTGGCTTTACGAAAGAGTCGTTAGAACAAATGAAAGTTTTATTGTTAGAAGATAAATAAAGCGGAGGGAGGCTGATTGGATTAGCCTCCTTTTCTTATTGTTGTTATAATTTTGCTAATGAGAATGTTGTGCAACGAAGAGAGAATGAATGAAAAGAACTTACGAATCGGGGGATAAAATGATTCATACACGTGGAAAAGCAGAGGGGTTAAGAGAAAAGCTAGCAACAATACTAAGTCAAGATTATAAGGAATTAGCTGTTCAGGATTTAAAGGTGATTGGAACGGGAGTGCAAAATATTGTTTTTCGAGGAGATTCAGAAAAGGGGTCTTTGGCATTTCGAGTGCCGTGGGAAAGAGAAGTAGAAAATATAAATGAAGATTTATTTAATAGTCGGATTTCATTGAAAAAGGAAGCAGAGCTTTCTAAGTATTGTCATTCAAAAGGTATTTCGGTGCCAAAGATACACGGATTGCATCTTTCTGTCGAACTTGATTTTTTAATTTCGGATTGTGTGTATACTGATCATATGCCAATTTCTGCGCACAAAATAGGAGAGTTAGTGAGCAAGCTTCATAGCATGCCAATTGATGGTTTGCATTACGAGAAAAATATTAAAGAGCCGATTAGTAAGTATATAGCAGAAAGAATTGTGAAACGGATAGAAGGGTTTAATACAATTACGAACTGTGGAATTAAACTTCCAGATACAAAAACAATTGAACATATTCTTAGTACAGCAGATCATGTAAAATGCTTATTACATATGGACATTCGACCAGCCAATTTAATCGGGTATAATGGAGAAGTTAAAGCAATAGTTGATTGGGATAACGCTTTAATTGGTCATCCATTGCTGGAGTTAATGAGAATAGCTGAAACTAATGAGATTAGTTGGGATGAATTTAAAGATGGATATAAGAATGATAGTATCTTTAATGTTACCCCTCATATCGTTAGTTTATTTTATAGATTAGATACAGCTGTCATGCTAGCAAACTTATTTATAGCACATTTGAAAATAAAAGATAAAGGTGTATTCTATAAAGAGCGGGTTAAAGCGCTTCATCAAGAAATATATAAAAACTTATAAGCAATGAGAACGAAGCTTTTAAAATAGGAACTAAGGAGAACATCATGAAATACAAAGTTATATTATTCGACGTAGATGATACATTATTAGATTTCCCTGAAACGGAAAGACACGCATTACATAATGCGTTTGTACAGTTTGGTATGCCTACAGGGTATACTGATTATCTTGCAAGTTATAAAGAGATTAGTAATGGGTTATGGAGAGATTTAGAAAATAAAATGATTACGTTAAGTGAATTAGCGGTAGATCGATTTAGACAATTATTTGCACTTCATAATATAGAAGTAGATGCACAGCAATTTAGTGATGTATATCTTGAAAACTTAGGGAAAGAAGTACATCTTATAGAAGGTGCAGTGCAATTATGTGAGAATCTACAAGATTGCAAGCTAGGCATCATTACGAATGGATATACGAAGGTGCAACAATCTAGAATCGGAAATTCGCCTTTATGTAATTTCTTTGATCATATTATTATTTCAGAAGAGGTTGGTCATCAAAAACCAGCACGTGAGATTTTTGATTATGCATTTGAAAAGTTTGGGATTACGGATAAATCAAGTGTACTAATGGTTGGAGATTCGCTCACTTCTGATATGAAAGGCGGAGAAGATTACGGCATTGATACGTGTTGGTATAATCCGAGTTTGAAAGAGAATAAGGCAAGTGTTAAGCCGACTTATGAAGTGAAGAGTCTGCTGCAAATTTTAGAACTTGTAGAAGTGGCGGAAGAAAAGGTAGTTTCATTTTAATCGTGTCGATATTTGTTGATAAGTCGATATTCTTTGTCGAATCGTCGATATATCGAAAAAATCGTTGATATATTTTAAGTTACGGTAGATATATTGGCAAAATCGTCGATATAATTTGAGTTGCGTTCATTTTATAGGTACGATCGGTGTAATAACTAGAGGTGAGTGAAAGATGTTAACATTTTTATTTGAGTTAGACAAGAATATCCCACAGAAAGATGAGCGGCGGTATGATGCTTATTCAAAGGGCTTTATCGAAGGGGATGTAACGATTCGCGTGAGTGACAGCGTGCTTTTTCAAAAGTCATGCATGAAGGTCGCAGAGCTTGGCATTTATTTAGGGCAGTGGATGGAGCAAGTGCAGCACGGGCAGAATGTACATATGAATTATGAAACGCCTGACCGTGATGAGACAATTCTTAGTTTCTTCTATGAAGAGGACAATCAATGGAGAGTTTCTTCCAGTTGGCAACAATTTGAGGTTCAGGAATGTATTTCTACTACAGCATTAGTGGAGAGTGTTCAGCGTTATTTATATGAGTTAAATAAAGAACTGCGCGCGTTAGAATATCCTGTGACGTTTGATCAGTACTTAAGAGGAGAGCGGGTGATGCAGCTTTCTTACAAACGACTGTGTGATAGTAAAGCGGATACGGTGCCTATTGAGGTTTACAAGGGAAGTGACAGAGTAGGCACAGTACGAGGCTATTATAAAAATACGTTGATGAAAGTGCTAGATTTCATTCCGAAAGTCGGTAGTAATATTATTTATGAAATAAAGGATAGTAAGGACAATATTCGCGTCATTGCAAAGGATGTAAGTAGGCAGCGCCAAAGAAGGATTTTAGTAACATATAAAGATAATCATGATGCAGAGCATGAAATACTTGTATGTGACGGAAAGTTATTGGATGCAAATTTCTTATTTACCTTTACATATAAGAGAGAAGAATTTGTTGTTCATAAAACTACTTTTGGGATGGGAAAGTTATTACGAAAAGGCTATGTAATTGCAGATTGGAATATTCGTCTTGAGGAAGATATGTATCACATCGAGATGAATGTATACGATGAAGATTATATAGAAGACCAATATTTACTGTTGGGCGTATTTCATGCGGTTTTGTATGGGTGATCGTTGTATAAATGAAAAATACCGGTATTCTTTGTGAAAAGAATGCCGGTATTTTTATTTATCCTCAAAAATAAAAACTTCATCAATCGTACTATGAAGTGCCCTCGCAATATCGTGAGCAAGCTGCAAGGAAGGATTATATTTTCCTTTTTCGAGATGGTTAATTGTTTCACGACGTACACCAACTTGTTTCGCTAAATCTTCTTGCGTCATATTCAATTTGGCGCGGTATTCTTTTATTTTCGTTACGAACGCCATGGTGCATCTTCCATTTCGTCAACAGGTTTATCGTAAAAGAACATAGAAAAACCAAACGTAAGAATGAGTGTGCCGAAAATAAGAGCGATATCAATCTCTTGTAGCACCGGGTTTGGAAATAACATTTCAATGAACATAATGATAGCGGTAGTTAGTAACGTAACGATAAAGGCATTGCGGCACGATTTATTGACGATTTGTTCAAACAGTTCATCGTGTTGAACCGTTCTATATGAGGTGAAAAAGGAGAAGAAACAAAACATAGTGAACAATCCTTTTTCATAAAAAAAGCCAAGAAAACCGAAGAAACCGAGAAATCCTAAATATTTTATCCAAGTTGTTTTTATGATAGTTCCTCCTTATCATGTTAGAAATAAATCACGTTATGTTATAAATATATCACATATGGATAGGAATGGTAATAATAGTTTTTTAGTTTGCTTCATAATAATAGTAAAAAGAGGAAATATACTGCGAAATAAAGAGGATAATATTGTAAAATGTTTGTAAGGAGGGGGAGGAAGGTATGCTAAATTGGATCATGATCGTTGTATTACTTGTAGTCATTACTGTAGTCGCGACGGTGTTAATTGGGCGAAAGGGTGATGCAAATTATAGTAAAGCGACAAAGGGGAATATTAGAAGGCTTACGATGATTTATATTATACTAGCTGTCGTTTTAATCGTTGGGTTAGGTCTGTATATTTATTTTAAAGGTTAAAAACTGAAAAATACAAAAATATAAAAAATATAAGTATGCTATAATGTTAATATAGTTATTTGGTAATTAAGGAAAGGATTGGATGGAATGATTGAAATTATGAATGTGTCAAAAAGTTATAATGGTTCTACCTATGCAGTAAAAGATTTAAGTTTATCTGTGCCTAGCGGAGAAATCTTTGGATTTTTAGGGCCAAATGGTGCCGGTAAATCAACGACAATTAAGATGATTACTGGTATCCATGGGGTGGACAAAGGGACGATTACGATTAACGGTATAGATATTATGAAAAATCCGATGGAAGCGAAAAAGACGTTTGGTTATGTCCCAGATAGTCCAGATATGTTTTTACGATTAAAGGGAATTGAATATTTAAACTTTATGGCAGATATGTATGAAGTGCCGAAAGAAGTACGCCAAGAACGAATTGAGTCCTTAGCGAAGAAATTTGATCTTTATAATGCTTTATCAGATCAAATTCAAAGTTACTCGCACGGTATGAGACAAAAGATTGTTATTATTGGTGTGCTCGTGCATGAGCCAGATGTATGGATTTTAGATGAACCGTTAACGGGGCTTGATCCGAAATCTGCATATATTTTAAAAGAAATGATGAGAGAACATGCGGATAAAGGAAAGATTGTATTCTTCTCTACACACGTATTAGAAGTGGCAGAAAAATTATGTGACCGCGTCGCGATTATTAATAAGGGGAATTTGCAGTTTAAAGGGAATTTAGATGAAATGAGAGATCATTTTAAATCCAACGAATCACTTGAAAAAATGTTCTTGGAGATGACGGGCAATGAGTAAAATTTGGACGTTAACGAAAGTATTATTGAAATTAAATTATGCAGATTTTATAACAGATAAGAAGAAGCGATGGGCGTATGTATTTTCATTTGCGGCTATTTTATTTGTCGGATTTTTACTGTTTGGTTCTATCACGCATGCAATGTATGAGGGAATGATACATTTAGGGCAAGATCCAGGAATGATTATCGCAATGGGACTTGCGATTGCGAGTATATGGGTATTTTTAATGAGTATTACGAACATTTTAACTGTATTTTACTACAGCAATGACATTGAAATGTTATTACCATTACCATTAAAACCAGCGCAAATTATTTCAGCCAAATTTTTAACGGTATTAATTACACAATACGTAATGAGTTCATTTATTTTACTACCAATCTTCATTACTTACGGATTAAAAAGTGGAGCGTTTATTACATATTACATATATATGATTTTCATTTACTTACTCTTCCCGATTGTGCCGTTAGTACTAGCTTCGTTACTGATGACAGTTATTATGAGGTATACAAATATAGCGAAAAATAAAGACCGAGGAAATATATTTATCGGAATCGTAAGTATACTATTTATTGTAGGAATTAACGTATTTTTGCAGTGGAAAAATAAAAGTTCGTTTTCTGAAGATGCAATTGCGGATTACCTTGCAAACAACCAGTCTTCTCTTTTAGTACAAATGACAAACTATTTTCCAACTACATATTTTGGAGCAGTAGCATTAGTAGAAAATGCAAATTGGAAGGGTCCTTTATACGTAATAATCTTTGCAGTTATTTCATTTGTATTTTTTGTGTTGTTTTATTACATTGCAGAGCGTACATATTTAAAAGGGGTTATTGGACTTTCAACGAGTACAGCAAAAAAAGAAGTCATTTCAGCAGAAGGCTTACAGAAATCTACGGTACAAAGTTCACATTTGAAAGCATATGTGAAAAAAGAATTTAAAACGTTATTCCGTACACCACAATTCTTCTTAAATTGTATCGTACAAACTTTCGTTATGCCGATTATGTTATTCTTCATTTTATTCGTGCAAGATGGGAATTTAAAATGGATCACGGGATATATTGATAATCCAAAATCAGCAGGACTTGCAATTGGTGTTGGCCTTTGTGCCTCTCTATTTTTAATGGGAAGTAACGTCATCGCAACAACTTCATTCTCACGTGATGGAAGCTCTTGGTTTGTGAATCGTTATTTACCAGTAAAAGCTTCGGATATCTTTTTTGCGAAAGCGATCACTGCTTGGTTAATTAATGTAATTATTTTAGCAGTGTTCGGTATTACGATGGCAGTTGTAGCGGGAATTTCTCCAGTATTTATGGTTCTTTGGTTCTTATTAAGTGCGAACGGTTTATTGTTAATTAATTTAATCGGCACACGCTGGGATGCACAAACTGCAGATATACATTGGGATACAGAGCAGAAATTATTTAAGAGTCGCTATACAACTTTGTGGAATTTTTTAGCTAATATTTTAATAGCTTTAGTTATTGTAGCGGGAGTAAGTTTATTATACTTCTTCCTTCATGTCGGACTGTGGGTTATGTTTATCGTTTTATTTGTAATGTTTGCGATTGTAAATTATATCTTTATTAAAATTTTAAAATTAGGTGCAGAACGTATATTGTCAAATATTGAATAAAAAGATAGATCCTCTGTATTCGTGCAGAGGATTTATCCATAGGTGGAGGAGAAAAGGTGAAGAAAATAGCAATTGTAACAGGGGCCACTCGTCTGAATGGAATTGGTGCAGTTGTATGCAAGGTGCTTGCTCAAAAAGGAATAGACATTTTTTTCACGTACTGGTCTCAGTATGATAAAGCGATGCCGTGGGGAATGCATGACAAAGAGCCCTTTTTGTTGAAAGAGGAGATTGAAAGTTACGGTGTTCGATGTGAAATGGCAGAAATCAACTTATCGCAGTCGTATTCGCCAAATCGTTTGTTTTATATGGTATCAGAACGGTTAGGTGATCCATCTATTTTAATTAATAATGCAGCGTATGCTACTCATACGAGAATTGAAGAATTAAATGTAGAACAGTTAGATAAACATTATACGGTTAATGTTCGGGCTACTATGTTATTAAGTTCATTATTTATAAAACATTATGCAAGCAAGGCGAGTGGAAGTATTATTAACCTTACTTCAGGCCAGTCACTCGGGCCAATGCCTGATGAACTGGCATACGCAGCAACGAAAGGGGCAATTGAAGCATTTACAAAATCAGTAGCACCAGCTGCGATGGAGAAGGGGATTACAGTGAATGCTGTTGATCCAGGACCAACGAATACAGGATGGATTACAGAGGAGTTGAAGCATCATTTAGTCTGGAAGTTCCCGCAAGGTAAAGTAGGAGAACCGGTGGATGCAGCACGCTTAATTTCTTTTTTAGTAAGTGAAGAAGCAAAATGGATTACAGGGCAAATTATTCATTCGAATGGTGGTTACTCATAAATATATTATGTTAACAAATATTGAGAAACAAAAAAACGAAAGAAAATTTTATTTTTTTGTATAAATAAAATGTCAAGAAAGATAAAAATTTGATAGAAGAGTATATCGTCATATGAGGATCGTAATTCTTCATGTGACAATATACTCTTTTTCTTTTAGTAAAGAGAAGAAAAATGAAGTAGAAGAAACTCGAATATTCAAATTGATTTATCAGTTTTTGTACGTATTATTATGAAGATTACTGTCGGAAAAATGGTAATTCGTATGAAAAGGGATTTTTTAAGGGGAAATCGAATCGTAAAGGGGAGGATAAAAACGTAAACATAGGGGGATTTATATGAAAATGAAAAAGGTCGCTATCGCATCGATAACAATTGGTACAATGCTTACTATGGCAGCTTGTAGTCCGTCAGCAGATAAAGAAACAGAAAAGAAAGAGCAAGTAACTGCGCAAAATGAAGGAGAAGTAAAAACGACAAGTGCAGATGAAGCGTCAAAAACAACGAAAGATACTGAAAAAGAAACAAATACTTCTTCAACTGAAAAAACAGATAAAGATGCAAAAAACACGAAAGAATCATCAGGAACAGAAAGTAACGGTAAAACGTCAGCTCAAAACGAGAATGTAAAAACAAAAGAAAAAGAGACGACAGGAAAAACGAATGATCAAACGACTAGCGGGAAAACAACAGATCAAAGTACAAGTACAAATTCAGACGGAAAAACAACGAAAGATCCGAAGAAAAACGTAGCGGTGAAAACAAATGTAAAAGAAGTTGCGGCATTAATTGATAGCTTAGACAAGCAATTAGCTGCTAATCCGAAATTAGAAACAGTAAATAAACTTGGAAAACAAATTAATGCAAAGTGGGATGTAATTGAGAAAGAGTTAGAAACATCACACCCAGCTGAATATAAAACAATTGGACAAAGTATGTATCCGTTAATTGTAGGGGCGGAGAAAGAAAAGATAGATATTACTAAAATGAAATCCTTAACGACGAAAACGAAAAAAGATTTAAATCAATTATTAACAAAACTTTCGTAGTTTTAAAAGCCTACTTGTGGGAGTAGGCTTTTTTTATGTTGAGAGTGTAATGAAAGTTTATGGGAATCATAATGAAAAAGGATGGTGATAAAAATGACAATCGATCGAATTTGTACAATTGGGCCAGCAAGTAATAATAAAGAAACGTTAGCGCAGTTAATAAGCAATGGTATGAAAATTGTTCGGCTAAATTTATCACATGGGACGCATGAAAGTCATAAAGATATCATTCGTTTAGTGAAATCGTTAGATGATTCTATTAAAATTTTAGGCGATGTACAAGGTCCTAAAATAAGGTTAGGTGAAATGAAAGGAGAACAAATTACACTTCAGGCGGGAGATTCTTTTATTTTGCATACGCAACCAGTTACAGGGAGTAGTACGGAAGCAAGTGTTGATTATGAAGGAATCGCGAATGATGTGAAAGTCGGAAGTAGAATTTTAGTTAATGATGGTGAAGTTGAGTTAATCGTTGAGAAAGTAAGTACGGATAAAATAGAAACGAAGGTGAAAACAGGTGGTAATATCTCCTCTCATAAAGGGGTGAACTTACCAGGCGCAATCGTTCGTTTACCAGCTATTACAGAGAAAGATAAAAAAGATATTCAGTTTCTTTTAGAAGAAGGTGTTGATTTTATCGCATGTTCTTTCGTAAGAAAACCTAGTCATATAAAAGAAATACGAGATTTCATACAACAATATAAAGAAACGTCACCTAATTTAATTGCCAAAATAGAAACGATGGAAGCGATTGAAAATTTTCAAGATATATGTAAAGAAGCAGATGGAATTATGATTGCAAGGGGAGATTTAGGAGTTGAGTTACCGTTTCAATTTATTCCGCTCTTGCAAAAAATGATGATTCAGGAATGTAATCGAACGAATACATATGTTATTACAGCAACACAAATGCTTCAATCTATGGTAGATCATTCTATTCCAACAAGGGCAGAGGTAACTGATGTGTTTCAAGCTGTACTGGACGGAACGAATGCTGTTATGCTTTCTGCTGAAAGTGCTTCAGGAGAGCATCCGGTTGAAAGTGTGAGTACACTACGTCTCGTTTCTGAATTTGCTGAGCATGTAAAAAAAGACGGTCCTTTTGTGATGAAAGATGTACTGGAATTGCTGCATAAATCTTTGGATGAGTGAAAAATAAAAAGAGGGCGGATATGCATCCGTCCTCGTGTGTTTCATTCTATTCTTGCTCTTGCTCATCCAAAATCTTTTCAAACGCAGCAGATACTTTTTCAAATTCCTCGTCATTCTCAATATATGAGAATTCACTATCTTCTTCTACTTTTAAAAAGAAAATATCAATGTCTTCCTCGGTTTCTGTTTGAATGTCTTCAACAAAGGCAACTGCAATATATTCAGCGCCTTCGACATCCATCGCTCCAAGCACTTCTACTTCTTGCTCTTCGTTATTCTCATCACTAAGAGTAAACACTTCGCCAACTTCAATATCAGACATATTCATTCTCCTCCTGTCCAACTCTAATAAATAGAGTGTTTAAACTGCATACATACTAATATATCTTTCCATGAAAAACCAATTTCATACATAAGAGAAATGAAATTCTACTTTTTTCGTATGAGTATACAGCTATAAGGAGCGCATGTTATCTTATTCAATCCATTCAACAATTGCATCCATAGTCTGTCTTGTTTTATCACGTTTTGGCTCTTCTTTACGGTAACCAAAGGCAACCATAACAGATACTTCAAAGTTATCTCCATTGATAATGCCTTCTTGACGAAGTAAAGAATCTACTTTCTCTTTATCAAATCCTTCTATTGGACAAGAATCAATCCCGATTTGAGCTGCGCTCGTCATCATATTCCCTAAAGCAATATAAGTTTGCTTAGATGCCCAATCAAATACAGCACGATCAGATTGTAATAAGTTAAAATCTGTTTCCTGGAACTTTTTGAAGAATTCATATCTAATTTTTTGCGCGTCTTCAGGTAATTCAATAATATCATTCATCATATGTTTAATATAATCTGCATCATAATGCATATCTTTAATATTTCTTGAAAGAACAATGACAAAGTGGCTAGCTGTTGCAAGTTGCCCACCAGCGCCCCATGAATATGGTTGTAGTTTTTCTCTTAATTCTTTATTTTGTACGACAACAAATTTCCAAGGTTCATATCCGAAAGAAGAAGGGGATAATCTGCCTGTTTCTAAAATGAATTTAAAATCTTCTTCTGAAATTTTGTGCATAGGATCGAACGCTTTACATGCATGTCTGAAATGAAAAGCTTCCATAATTTTTTCTTTTGTAATTTGATTTGTATTTGTCATAAAAGTTCCTCTTTTCATTAATTTATTTTGTAACCAAATTATATTTTTAAAGTAACATAGAAACAAGTACGCACATTTATGTGGTATAGTATCAAAAAAGATACTAATGTTAAGGGAAGGGATTTATTATGGATTGTTCAAACGAAAATAATGTAAATTACCCATTTTTAAATAAATATTCTTGTCCAGTGGAAGCGATGGTTGAGGTCATTGGAGGGAAATGGAAAGGGGTAATTTTGTATCATCTATTAGATGGGACGAAGAGGTTTAATGAATTAAAAAGATTAAAACCTAATATCACACAAAGAATGTTAACATTACAGCTGAGAGAACTTGAAGCAGATGGTATCATACATCGTGAAGTGTACCGTGAAGTACCTCCAAAAGTAGAATATTCGTTAACGGAGCTTGGTGAATCGCTTCGTCCAATGATTCTATTAATGATGGAGTGGGCGACTCATAATATGGAGAAAGTTTTGGAGAGTAGGAATGCACAAAATAATAGTAAATAGTTGAATTTGGTATAGTAGAGAGAACGGATGAGAAGTGATGTTAAGAAATAATATTATTGCACTGCTGATTCCTCTTTTTATTGGCGTTTTCAGGTGGTTATTATCAAATTTCACAAATATATTAAATACGCGTAGTTTTGAGTAGAGTGTAATTATTTTATGTAAACTAATTATTGAGTTGCTCTCATCTATATAAAAACTTGTATACGTGATTCTATAATGGTAGGAAGGCACTTTTAGTTTAATACATAATACATCCATTGCTTTTAGGGAACAGTAATTCAAAACTTAAAACAATGGAGGTTATACTAATGCAAAAAGTACTTTTTTCTTTCTTTTGTATATTTTGTTTCGTAATTGGAAGTTCTTTCACTGTTCATGCTTTTTCTCCAAAGCAGTTGCCGGTTTCTCAAACGTCAGATCGATGGAAAATAGAAATTAAGCAACCTGATAAAAAAACTAGTTTAGTTACATCTAAAAAGGATGTTTTTGATACGTATGGTTTCGAGGTTCAAGATATTGGGAAGGACGCTTATCATGTAACGGTTGAAGTATTTCGAAATGAACCACATTCTCAAACGAAGTATGAACTTTTCACTTCTAAAAAAGATCATGTGTTAAGTAAAGAAATTGCTTTTAATCATGCGAATTTTCCTATATCCGTTCAGTCTAATGAACTTGAAGTTATTATAACTTGGCAAGAAAAGCCTTCTAGGTTGCTAAAAGATGGACAAAAAGATTGTGAGTCGGAAAGAAAATATAAACAAACATTTACATTTAAACAAAATTAAATTGTGTGTAAAAACTCCATTATTTGTTAATGGAGTTTTTTATTCTATCATTTACATTTTGAGAATACTTCACAGTCATAACGTAGTAGGCGTAGTAAAGTACTTATTTAGTGTATTGTCTTTCAAAGAAGAAAGCGGAACCTTCACTTCACTACCTTCTTTCATATTCCGCAGCACAACAGTTTCTGTACTAAGTTCTTCTTCCCCAATAATAAGCACATAAGGGATATTCTCTTTATTGGCATAATTAAGGGCGCGTTTTAATTTGCGTCCCGCTAGTTCAAGTTCGACTTTTAAGGAAGTGGTAGAACGTAATTGCTGGGCGATTTGTAAGCATTGTAATTCTGTTCCGAGCGGGATGATAAATACATCCGCTGTAGATGATACTGTTTCTTTCTGTGATAGTGCTGTATAAATAACGTCTAAACCGAATGAAATACCGACTGTTGGATAGTTCATATCATCACCACGGAATGCTCCAATAATATTATCGTAACGACCACCGCTACCGATGCTAGATGTAATTGATCCATCTTTTAAAAAGATTTCATATACGGTACCTGTATACATTGTGAGTCCTCGCGCTAAAAACGGATTAAATATAGCATTTTCATTTATTCCAAGTGCGATTAAATATTGCTGTAATTGTTGTAATTCGTTTACTCCATCGGCAACGAGTGGATTATTGAAAGCTTCTTTAAAGTCAGCAATTGAAAGCTGTAGACAAGATAATACGGTATTACATATCGTATCAGCCATTTCTTCAGAAATTCCGCGCTCTAATACATCTTTTTGTACGCCATCAATCCCAATCTTTTCGATTTTGTCTAATGATAAAATGACGTCACTTGTTAATTCAGTAGGGATGTTAATGGCCTGAAGAATACCATTTAACAATTTGCGGTTATTATATTGGATCGTTACTTCTAAGTTTAACGTTCGGAACAGTTCAAACGCCATGCTCATAAGTTCCGCTTCTGCCATGACAGATTCAACACCGACAATATCAACGTCACATTGTATAAACTCACGAAATCTCCCTTGTTTAATAGGGCCATCTCGAAATACTTTCCCAATTTCATACCGTTTAAAAGGAAGGCGTATGTTTGGATTCATTGCCACAACTTTTGCGAATGGAATTGTCAAATCGTAACGTAAGGCAAGTGCGCGTTTTCCTTGATCCTGAAGTGTATATATTTCTTTTAATATTTCATCACCACCGCCGTACTTGTAAGACATAAGCTCATACATATTTAATGTCGGCGTTTCTAACGGTTTACATCCGTATCGTTCAAACGTGTCTTCGCACGCTCTTTTAATTTTATTTCGTAGTACTTGTTCCTCTGGTAAATAGTCTTTCGTTCCTTTTACATTTCTCATTTCCACCATAATCACTCCTTTTTAAATTAAAAAAAGCTATGCAGGTATAAAAATACCCACATAGCTTTATAAACGCTTCGTGGGTCAACAGGAAAAGCCCTGTACCCACGAAGAAAAATTTTTCTTCGGATACACGGCGTTACGTATGATGATGAAGTTGGAAAGAAATATTAAAATTTTGCATTACAAATCTCTCCTTAACAATAAGTTTTTCCAAATTATATCAAATGATTTTTGAATTATCAATATTTTTAGTTTTGAAATATACGTGAAGTTATGTAGGAGAAATGGAAAAGGGTGTATAATAAAACTTAATAATATGAAATAACCGTTTAAGGAGATCACTATGAAAAAAGATAAAACAAATGCGATGCGAATATTAGATAAAGAGAAAATTGAATATTCGATGATGTCATATAATCCAGACGATGGGAAAATTGATGGCGTATCAGTAGCCGAGAAAATTGGACGAGAAGTGAGAGAAGTATATAAAACGTTAATCGCTCAAGGGAATAGTAAAAATTATCATGTGTTTATCATCCCGGTAGATGAGGAACTAAATTTAAAAGCTGCCGCAAAAGCAGTAAGTGAAAAGAAAATTGAAATGATTCCTGTTAAAGATATTACGAAAGTTTCAGGATATATTCGCGGCGGCTGTTCACCAGTCGGAATGAAGAAGTTATTTTCTACATGTATTGATGCGAGTGCCCAATTACTTGAAACGATGATAGTAAGCGGCGGAAAAATAGGTATACAAATTGAGCTGAAAGTGGATGACTTGGCGAAAGTGACGAGAGCGCAGTTTGGTGAGGTAACGAAGTAAATATACATAGGGAAAGAAGTTCTAGTTTTATTAACTTTAGATAAAGATTTATAGGATAGTTAGTCCATTATGGGGCTGATTATCCCTTTTATTTACATACCTATATTAAAATGAATAAAGATTAAATATTCAGTTTGAAATAGACTGTAATATGAATCATTTGTTTGGATTTGGGAGGAGGACAAAGGCTCGGTGCGTTACCCTTAAAGATAGACAAGTGACAGAAGATTGTTTAATGGGGGCAAGAAATACCCATAAGAAAGCACGTATTGGGGTCCAATATTTTGGGGGAATCTTACGCTAAGAGTTTGCAAGATGTTATACAGTTTTTTTTGCTAATCCAGTAACATACACGAACACTAAAACCGCGTTAGGATAGTAATGTATAAAAAATGTATAGATTTATAGAACTAAAAAAGAAGATTCTCTTGTGAGAGCAGGGTTATCCTTTTTTCATTGCTACTGATAATGAGACGTTATGTTAACTTTACATGTATACGATATTCACCCGAAAAATGAGATAGTTCTTATTCGACTAACTGGAAAGATAGTTCAATAAGAAAAGGACTTTATAAATCAAAAAAAGAATAATGCTATATGAGTTTCTTTGCCCATTCCTCCCAAAAAAAAAGGGGAATAAAGCTATGGAAGGTATTGAGCTTAATTTAGAATATTGTAGGGTGATAAGTCGATGATAGGAATAAGTATAGCAACCAAGTGGGAATATGAAGCGACATTGGAATACTTTAGCATAAAAGACAGCGAATGTTTTGGTTATCCTTATGGCGAGTATTTCATGAGAACAATTAATAATACTAAACTTGTTTTTTATAGTACCGGTGTAAGAAAAGTAAATGGTGTTGGTGGTAATCAGTATATGATTTCCAAATTTAATTTAACTAAAGTAATCGTTGTTGGAACATGTGCAGGAATAGATAATAAGTTCAATAATTTGGATATTTTTGTACCCGATAAAGCTGTTCAATATGATTGTACAGTAAAAGAAATTGAGCCTTTTATTAAACAATCCTTCATAGTCGATATTGATTTATCGAAATATGGAAATGAATTTTATACTGGAACAATTGGCACCGCTGATAAAGCAGTAGTTATGTGGAAGGACTATTTAGAACTTAAAGAAAACAAAATAATAATAGCCGATACAGAAGCGGGCGCAATTGCTTATATCTGTAAGAAGAATGATGTTGAGTGTATTATTATAAAAGGAATATCTGATTTTCCAACAGATGAAAGTAGCTCTGATAAATTTGAATCGAACATTGAACAAATTAATGTTTATTTAGAAAACACCCCCAAAGTTATGAATAAAATATTTGGCGAATATTTAAAACGATTTATTTAAATAAATTTAAAGTTAATAAAAAAGATAGAAATAGTCAAACCTGTATTATTCCCCTTTTTCGGGGGATGGGCAAAGTTATCCAACTTCCAATAACGAAAGTTATGTAAATAAGCTGTTCACTGGAATCTCATAGAAAACTATGGTGAGATGAAATGTTTGATTTTGCAGTACTTCAAAATCTTAGCTAGATGGCTATGTATCGGTACCCCACAATAAAAAGGCAGGGACATATCAAATATGTCCCTGCCTTTGATTTTAGAGACATGTTTCCTAACAGTTGATTTTGTTAACGAAAGTCAACTTTAAATCCATATTTTGTGTGAAATAAAAGCATATAATAAAAGTATGAGGTGATGATGTGAAGGAGATAAACATTCATAAAATAATTGCGGATAAGAGAAAAGAAAAGGGGATTACGCAGGAAGAGTTAGCGGCGTATATCGGTATTACGAAGGCGTCTGTTTCCAAATGGGAGACGGGGCAGAGTTATCCGGATATTACATTTTTACCACTGCTAGCATCGTACTTTAATATAAGTATAGACGAACTAATCTGTTATACACCGCAAATGGAACAGGAAGATATTAAGGATTTATATCATAGACTAGCGGAAGCTTTTAGTGAAAAACCATTTGATGAAGTAATGATGGAGTGCAGAGAAATAATTAAAAAATATTATTCTTGTTTTCCATTATTAAATCAAATAGGAATACTTTTTATTAATCATCACATGTTAACGGGGGACACGGATAGAAGAATTGAAATGTTAGAAGAAGCAATGTATCTCTTTAGCAGGGTTCAGGAAGAAAGTGATGATGTTTCTCTTGTAAAAGAGGCGGTATCGTTTCAGGCAACTTGCTATCTTATACTCAATAAACCGAATGAAGTATTGCAATTGCTTGGTGAAACGATACGTCCTAACGTTCCAGAGGAAGATTTAATCGCACAGGCGTATCAAATGCTTGGAAATACTAAAAAGGCGAATGAAATAATGCAAATTAGTATGTACCAACATTTAATACAACTCGTTGCGACAATACCGAATTATGTAGTAGTAAATGCCTCAAGCGTTGAAAAAGTAGAGGTGATTTTGAATAGAGCTTTTATGTTAATAAATATATATGAAATAGAAACATTACATCCTAATATGACTTTAAAAGTATACTATGCTGCTGCGCAAGTATATTGTATGCAAGGCAATTTTGAAAGAGCATTAGAAATGTTACGGAAATATGCAGCGATTTGTGCGGCGAGCTTTACAGTAAATAGTCTACATTTACACGGTGATTCCTATTTTGATGCGATTGACGGATGGTTTGCAGAGTTTCCGCTCGGCGCTAAAACAGTTAGAAATGAAGAGATTATAAAGCGAAGCATGTTACAAAGTATTGCAGAGAATCCAGTTTTTGCTCCAATGAAAGATGTAAGAGAGTATAAAAATATAATAACGAGTTTGAAATTTAAATTGGATATAAAAGAATAGGGGGACAAAATGATGACTTTTGATGAATATGAAGTAGCGATCAATAGTGAGTTTACTTTGCAAGGTACACTCACTAAACCGAAAGCTGATGGGAAGTATGCGGCTGTTGTCATTATCGCGGGATCTGGAGAAATTGACCGTGATGGAACAATCGTACCGCTAAAGCTTGAGGCGAACATATATAAAGATTTAGCGCATGTAATGGCGAGACTTGGGGTAGTGACGCTCCGCTTTGATAAACGCGGAGTAGGAAAGAGTGACGGAGAATTTCTGAAGACTGGAATGTGGGATTTAGTTAGTGATATAGAGTCTACGATTACGTATTTAAAAGAACAACCATTTGTTGATCCAGAAAATATCATTTTGGCTGGTCATAGTGAAGGATGTATGTTGGCAACTGTAGTAAACGCAAGAACACCAGTAAATGGGCTTATCCTTCTTACAGGAGCTGCGGAATCATTAGAAGAGGCTACGAAAAGACAAAGAGAAATTGCTTATAAAGAATTAAAAGAACAAAAAGGAATAAAGGGAAAACTAATGCGCCTTCTCAATGTGGAGAAACGTGGAGAAAAGCAGATGGAAAAAATAAAAGAGAAAATGATGAATACAGAAAAAGATACGATTAAAGTTGGTTTTAAACCGATGAACGCAAAATGGTTTAGAGAGCATTTTCAGCATGACATTTATAAAGACTTACAACAAGTAACATGTCCAGTGCTAGCTATCGCTGGTGATAAAGATATTCAGGCTGACCCTGAAAGAGCTAAGCGGATCAGTGATTATGTGAAAGGTGATTCTGAAGTATATGTAATAAAAAATATGGATCATAGTTTGAAAGTTTTTGAAGGTGAGTTTAAAGCATTAGATTTTAAAAAGAATTATGAAGAAGGAGCAAGAAAGCCACTTCATCCAGAGTTGGAAGAAATAATTGTGAATTGGATGGCATCATATTTTATCCCAGGTAGTAGGACTCTTACATCAAAATTAAGTGAATATGAGGAAGATGGAAGGGAGAGTAACTGCCTGTAAAAGACAAACTGGTGTGGGGGAATGGTAGGTGTAAGTACTTCTGTAGTTTCAAACATATTCCCCTGAGTGTAGGTTCTATAAATACCCTATAAATAATCCAGGCTATTTAATATTAGGAGGAAGCCAACTATACACATAATCCATGATAGGGCTGATCCTGTACTATTAGCAATTTTCATTCGAAGCCTCTCGAGAGGTTTTTGCATCCACCGACCAAATAGGAGATAGAAGAGAAACAGCAGGAGAGAGGGCAGTACCATGATCAAGTTGTATCCCGCTAAAATAGAAGACCATTGTATCAAGGATAGATTAGAAGTAGTAAGTATACCAATTGCCGCAAAATAAGGAAATGCAGTACCCACTTCAATTAATGTAGTAGTGAATCCTAGCGCGATCATTGAAAAAATGCTTTTTGATTTTGGTGAGGGGATCTCTGAATTTTTCTTTGGTGGAATATAGAAGCTTGCAATGAATAATATGACACCAATAATGAAGAACGACCAGCTTACGATTCGGTTTTGAAATAAGCCAGAAATAAACTTAAACAAAAAATCTAATCCTAACATGAGTGAAACGCCAACAGCAAAATAAAATCCTGCTACCGTCAATAAATAAACGAATAAACGTTTCGTGAGACGTTCTTTATCTGTTAAAAGTAGATATATTGTTACTCCTATTGTAGTAGGGCTTAGCGTGTCTAATATAGCTAATCCGCCTATTAGGAGAAGTTGCTCTGTACCCATTGTGCTTTCCCCCTTATTCCGGCTCAGGATTATTTTTTTTAGTCATAAAAATGGCATATGCCTCGTTCATAAACTGAAGCACATCTTGATCGATTGGATATAAACTAAGTTTCTCTGATTGTTCGGGAGCCATCCTTATCTCCCAAAGCTTATTTAGAAATTCATCCTCACCTTCAAATTCTTCTAAGCGTTTTTCCTCCATTCGTCTTATGATATTTTGAACTTTCGTTGCTTTTGGGCCATCCTTCATATAACGCTTTAACTGGCCGATGAGAGCAATCCATTCGAGTGAATCAGAACAGTCACTTGCCATCTTAGGAACCTTTTCTAATAGTTTTATTTCTTTTTCTTTAAATATAGATTCGCGATAATACTGTTGTATTTCTTTATCTTTGCTGGATAATTGCATGATTTTTTGAATCGCGATCCAGCTTTCTTCTCCCTCTAACGCAATTCCATTTATCATTTCTCGTAAGGATAATTCTATTTTCTTTAAATGTTCCTGCTCATTTATTACATAAGATAATTGGCTCTTTAAACTATCCGACCAATCCCACTCATTGAAGTCGAGCATATGTTTAATCTCTTGTAACGGAAATCCAACCTTTTTTAAAAATTGAACTTGCTGAAGTTTTTTTATTTCTTCATTTGTATATAAACGATGGCCACCCTCTGTTTTGGATGCTGGTTTTAATAATCCGATTTTATCGTAATAACGCAGTGTTCTTACTGTAACGCCTGTCAGTTCTGCAACTTTATTAATGTGTATCAACTGATAAACCTACCTTTCTGTACGTTAAGATTTTATCTTTAACGATTATTTTCTTATTTCGCTTCTAACCTTCTTTACTAAGAAGATTTTTAAGTAAGTAGCCTGCTCCTAATCCAATTAGTGCACCAGGAAATCCATGATCCAGTAGCAGTCCAATACCTGCACCTATAATGACACATCCATAAATAATAATATCGCCCTGTTTCATATGAAAACCTCCTATTTTTCTAATTTCTTTTATGAAATTGCGAAATAGTAGCTACTTAACAGTATATAAAATGACCCAACGTCAACTTCAAGTGTTTTTGATTATTATTAATACAGTTATATAAACCTTTAAAGCGCCCTCTAACGGAAGAATTAATTTTAAAATATTTTGCGGGCTTATCGTTCCAAAATATTTATACTAAAATATATAATACGGGGGTGTGGTTAATGGGTAGAAAGATTAGTTTTAATAAAGAGCAAGCTTTAAATAAAGCTATGTATTTATTTTGGGAGAAAGGTCATAAGCCGAGCTACTCTCTACGATAGTTTTTGAGGTAAGGATGCACTATTTAAACTAGCTGTGGAACATTATAAAAACTTTGGTGCCTTAGCATACAAAATTCACGTATTGTTCTTGCTATCCTGAGGTGAAATTGGAGGGAATGTCTTTTGAGAAGCATGCCTGTAAAGTTATTTTTTAAATCAATCCTATTTTTTTTCTTATGCGGTATTGTTGTTTATTCTATATTTCAGATTATGTTTGTCTGGAGTGCTTCGACAGGATTAGGAAGGGATGATATAGTCGGATTTTCTGATAATAAGTATGTAATTGGTCGTCCACCTGTTAGCTATAATTTATATAAAAAAGATAGTGGGGAAACTATATTAGATAATGTTATTGGTTATAAAAAAGGAAAAACGAAAAGCTATGTTCGGAATGAAATCGAATTTGTAGTGATAAATGAGATAAAGGGTAGCTATGAATTGTATAAAATAGAAAAGGCTTCAGAAAAGGATATAGAACGGCTGAAAGAAATGCAGAAATTAGAATGAAAGGGGCTATTTGAAGGATAAAAATGCTATTGGGTTGAAATAAAATTTAATAAAATACTAACTTCAGAATTTTTCATTTTTAACAAACTTAATTGGAATTTTACAAATGCACACATATTATTGTTAAATCTAAAAAATGGTTTAGACTGATAACTGAGTTTTATTTCATGAAAAAAGTCAGCATAAAAATAAAGCATTAGGAGTTCAGTCCCATGTCTATCAAACTAATTAAAGTTTCTTTTTCAGAGATAGAAAGGAAATGAAATCATGGAAAAATCAATAAAAAGTGAATTAATTGGAATGTTTATCTTTAATGAAACTTTACATACATATGAACAAAACGAAGGAAAAGTACATTGGGAATTGGATGTTAGAAATGAGCGTGTACAAGTACATGAAATGCTGAAAAGAGCAGAAAAGCTTTATGTATGTTTAGAGGAATTTGATAAAAAAGCTAAGCTTGCTATAGCGGAAGAATTAATAGAGTATAAAAATGATTTTTGGCCTGAATATGATGAGAATGATGAACATTTAGATTGGGATGCTGTAGATGCAGGAGAATATGATATGACGAAAGAAACATTTGAGCAATCTATTACTCTTATGGACATTGTAATGAGAGAAAATGATATATATTGCGAATACAATGATGGAGATGTATTTGGTGGCCATAGAATCCATGCTTCTTTTGACAATGAGTACAATTTATTAGCTGCAGAGATTTAGCTTTGAGAGATGCAAGTGAAAAGGATTGATTACTATAATCAATCCTTTTTTTCATTATTATAAGATAACGGTGAAATAATAGGGAGAAAGTTTCATAGTTTTAATACGGTCCCCACTCAATATTAACCCCAACAATAAGAAAAATAAGTCCAATAATAAACCAAATGAATGCAAGAGGAGCCATAAATCGAATCCATTTTCCGTAAGAAATGCCGCTCGCTGCGAGAACGCCCATTAAAACACCGGAAGTTGGATTGAGGCAGTTCACTACACCTTCGCCGAGCATAACAGCTTGTACTGTAACTTGGCGTGTAATGTGCATGAAATCAGCTAACGGAGCTAATATCGGAATGAAAATAACAGATTCACCTGTACCGGATGAAATAAGGAAATGTAATGCGGCACTACTTACATACATACCGATAACGCCAAATACCGGGCTTTGTCCTTCGAGAGACTGTGCGAGTTGGTTAACGATTGTATCAAGTAATTTTCCTTGTTCTAAAATGACTGAAATACAACGAGCCATTCCGACGATCAAAGCACCGTATATGAGATTTTGGCAGCCTGCTAGAAAAGTAGAAGCGATATCGTTTGCTTTCATACCACCTATTATTCCAGCTGTAATTGCGATGAAAATAAAAGTAGCGGTCATTTCTGCGTCTGTCCAATGTAGACGAAAAGCGCCTATTAAAAATGCAATTAATGATAAAGCTGCAACGAGTAAAATTAATTTATGACGTATTGTCCAAGGAACTTCTGTTTTCTGTGCCTCTTTTCCACTTGAAAGAGCATTACTTGGAAACCAGTTGTCGCCGAGTATGCTTCCTTTATTCGATTTTTTTAAGCGTTTTACGTACCAATTAATATATAGAATGGTAGCAAGTAAAAAAGAGATATAAATTGCTGTGCGTAAACCAATTCCTGAAAACATTGGGAGTTCTGCAATTTTTTGTGAAATGCCTAAAGGTGAAGGAGATAATATAGTAGCATTAAAACCAGCATAAGTACCTAAATAAATAATGGCTACGCCGACGATAGCGTCCCATTTTAATGTGCGGGCAACGATGATGCCGATAGGGATAAAGCCGATAACTGAGTTAACGATAATGCCAGTCGTTCCGAGAATGGAAAAGAGTGCGGCGACAATACATATGAAAAGTAATTGCTGATTACGAAATTTGTTAATAACATGATAGATTAAACCGTCAAGAGCACCTGTTTTTTCAAGAATGGCAATAGCTCCGCCCGTAAATAAAATTAAAAAGATGATAGGAGCAGCAAGTGTCATTCCTTTTTCAATAGCGGTAAAAAAAGAAACAAACCCTACCGGTGATTGCGGAACAGAATGGTAACTTCCTGGTATTGTCGTTGTAACAGTCCCGTTAGTAACTCTTTTAAATTCTCCAGCAGGAACGAAATAAGTAGCTATTGCACAAAGCAGAGCAATAAAAAATAGTAGTACGTACGCGTCAGGCATTTTAAACTTTCGTTTACTAGGTTGTTTTTTCACCTCAGTTTGTAATTGCATAAAATCCCTCCTTTTTCACTTGATTAATTTTTAATATTCTGAAATTTATCTGTGAAATAGATTATAATAAAGGTGGCTTCGTAAGGCAATAGTTTTTCTGTCCTTTTCCCGCACATACAAATTCTTGCAACATTAGACAGGGAAACGAAAATAATCCAAGAATATGTTAAATAGAAAGTAAAAGGAAAAGAGGGAAAAAGATGTGGAAAACTACGGATCTATGTGATGAGTTTGAAAATAAATTACAAATATGTCGCCAATCTTTTCGGTCTTTTGGGAAGAAAGAAAAATTCTACGGGAAAATTGCAACGGTAAAAGTGAAGGATGATAATGTACTAGTGAAGGAAGGATTACAAACATTACCAGAAGGAACGGTATTAGTTGTTGATGGGGGAGCGTCTACGAATTGTGCGTTACTCGGTGATAATTTGGCAGCTATTGCGGAGGAAAGAAAGCTAGCAGGAATTATTGTATATGGATACGTTCGTGATTCTAGTGAACTAAAGAATATAAATATAGGTATTTTAGCGTTAGGGACAATGCCGAATAGAAGTGTAAAAGAAGGGAAAGGAGAACGAAATATTTCATTGCAATTTGGGCAAGTAGAATGGAAGCCGGATGAATATGTGTATGTGGATGAAGATGGCGTCATTATTAGTGAAAAGAGTTTGCATCGTTAAAGGTTAGTAAGTTACTATTCTTAGAAAATAAATCCGATAAAGCATGGACAAAATTCTTTGTCAATAGTAAAATAATACAGAAATTTAAAATTAACAGAATGTATAGGTTTATCGTTTTACGATAACTTAAATGGAAGTAAGTTGTGCCTAGAAAAGTGAATGTTATCACAATGATACGTTCATGAACAAAATTATTTTTCCTATACAAATATAGCCGCGAATGATGCGGGTAGGAGGTGTTGCACAGTTTGTTCGACACTTACAAAAAAAGAGTGTCAATTGCACGCCCTTGAAGGGCCTTTTTTTGTGTGAATAGTAGTAAGGGAGGAAATTTTGGGATGGCAATGTTAAAAAAATGGCTGCTTACGTCGTTAATGGCAGTTACACTTGTATTTGTTTCTTTTGCGAATACAGTACATATTACGTTTGCTGAAGGAAATACAGCAAAACTTGCAATTATTGGTGAATCACAAAAGGGCATTATGTTATGTCCGAAAGAAGAGCAAATTAAAGATGGGGAAACAGCTTTAAGCTTGCTACAAAAAGTCATGGGGGACAAAGTAGAAGCTGAAACGATGTCGTTTGGAACGTATGTAAAAGGCATTGATGGGCTAATGGCCGGGGCTACAAGTGGCTGGCTGTATGATGTAAATGATAAATCTGCAGAAGTTGGAGCGGATAGTTATAAATTAAAATCTGGAGATGTTGTTGTTTTCCGCTTTGTTTCAGACTGGAACAATATGAGTCAAGAAACATTACAACAAACATTAGATAAATTTGGTACTTGTAAAACTGTAGAAGAACCAAAAACAGATGATCCAAAACAAGAAAAACCAGAAGAACCAAAGACGGATGATCCAAAGCAAGAGAAACCAGAAGAACCAAAGACGGATGATCCAAAACAAGAAAAGCCAGAAGAACCAAAAACGGATGATCCAAAACAAGAAAAGCCAGAAGAACCGAAGACGGATGATCCAAAACAAGAAAAACCAGAACAACCAAAGCAAGAGAACATTCAAATTCCAGTAGCACAAGTAAATGACGCGATCTCTAAGACGTCTGAAAAGATGTTACAAGATGGAATTGAAAGTGATTGGGTAGCGCTAGGTCTTTCTCGTTCTGGAAAGAATATACCAATCGAGGCGAAATTAAATTATGTTAAGGCTGTAACTGAAAAGGTAGAAAAGCGCGTTAATCGTTTTTCAGCGACAGATTTAGCTAGAACGATTATTATGATGAATGCAATGAATGCAGACCCAAAAATGGTAGGCGAACATAATTTAGTTCAAAAATTGTACGAATCAGATAAAGTGAATTCTGTTACAGGTTATACATTTGCTTTACTTGCATTTGATACGAAAAAATATGAAATTCCAGTAGATTCAAAATGGAATCGAGTTGCTTTAGTAGATGCACTTTTAAACGCGCAACATACAGATGGCGGCTGGACTTATGATAGCGCAAGCAGTAAAGATAGTGCTAGTAGCGTTGATGTAACAGGTATGGTTTTATCAGCATTAGCTCCTTATCAAGACCGAGCAGATGTGAAACCAGCAGTGCAAAAGGCTGTCGCATACTTATATAATGAACAACTAGAAAATGGCGGTTTCTCTGCTGATGGACAAGAGAATTCTAATAGTGCTGCGCAAGCTATTATTGGATTATCCCTTGTGAAAGATGTAGATCAAAACCGTCTTCATAAGGCAGTGCAAAATCTATTGTCATATCAACTTCCAAATGGTGAATTTAAATGGTTACCAGGCGATCAAACCGGTAGCGGAATGGCAACAGAGCAAGCGTTATTAGCTTTACTTCAGTTTAAAGACCTTGGAAAATCGATTTATGACTGGTCAACTGAATCTGTTACTGAAATTAATCCAAAACCAAATGTAGATTCAGAAAATGTTGTGGTGGAAAAAGAAGTTATTGAACAGCCACAAGAACAAAAACAAGTACAACAAGAAACGAAAGATGACACTTTAAAAGTTGTTGTGGATAACGAACCGGTTAAAAATAAAAAATCCGGAAACGGTAGCACATTACCAAAAACAGGAGCATCTTCTCATAGTGCAGCGACAGAAGTAGGTATGGGTGTATTATGTATTGCTTCTGCATATGTATTATGGAGACGTAAAGCAGCTTAACAAAAATTAGGAGCAATCATTTGCTCCTAATTTTTAATATGAAAGGTGAGAGGCAACATGAGTAAGATGAAATGGTTTATTTCTTTACTGCTTTCACTTGGGCTACTTGCCGGATGTGAAGAGGCAGCGGTAAAGCCTGAGAAGAAAGTAGAACCGAAGCAAGAAGAAGTAGCAAAACAAGAAGAGAAAAAAGATGAAGCGAAGCCGGAAGAAAAACCGGAGGAAAAACAAGCTGAACAAGAGCAAAATAAGCAAGACGAACAGAAAGAAAAGCAAGAGCAAAAAGTAGAAGAGAAGCCGAAAGAAGAAAAGCCACAAGCACAACCGGAAGTAAAGAAAGAAGAAAAAACGCAGGAACAGCCTGTCGCTACTAAGCAACCAGAACAACAAAAAGCACAAGAAGAGAAACAACAAGAGAAACAACAAGAGCAACAACCGAAAGCGCAAGAAGTAAAAGAAGAAGCAAAGGTTGTGAATCAGCCGAAGGAAACACCGAAACAGGAGCAAAAGAAAAAACCAGAAGAGAACAATAGTGTACCAACTCCACCAACACCGGTACCAGATCCAGTACCGCCAGTGCCAGATCCAGTAATACCAAAACCAAAACAAGTTACGATCTCAGTAAAAGGTAATGAAGGATATTTATTAGGTGCAAAAAAGGTGGATGTACAAGAAGGCGATACAGTTTATAAAGTATTGCAGCGTACAGGATTAGATGTGGATGCAATGGGCTCTAAAGATGGAGTTTATGTAAAAGGTATTAATGATTTATATGAAAAAGATATTACCGCTACTAGCGGATGGAAATATCGTGTGAACGGTGCGTTTCCAAACCATAGTGCAGGTGTAGTTACAGTAAAACCAGGCGATACAATCGAGTGGGTGTTTGTATTAAAATAAGAAAGGCATTCGGTAAAGGACTATGAAAATAAGTTTTTCTTCTTTACATCCTTTTGTGAATTTTTTCTATTATATCGGGGTGATGATACTATGTATGATGTGTCTTCATCCTCTTTTTTTAATTGGAGCAATACTATTAATTGTTATTTTAAATGTGATGCAAGGGAATAGCGAAAAGGTAAGAAAGATGTTACCGAGCACAATCGTTTTCTTTTTTATGGTCATTTTATTTAATTCGCTATTAACACATAGAGGCCGAACTACGTTATTTTGGTTAGGTGATAGCCGTATTAAACTTGAGGCAATTATGTTTGGAGTAGTAATGGGGTTATTACTAGTGGCGATTATGTTTACGTTTGCTTCGTATAATGATATTATTTCAAGTCATAAATTTTTATATTTGTTTTCTAGAATTTCACCGAAAGTAGCATTGTTAACGATGATTACAGTGAGATTTGTTCCTTTGTTTATGAGAAGATTACAGAAAATAACACTCGTCCAAAAGACGAAAGGTGTACAGGTAGATGCAGGTTCCATTGTGGAACGTGTGAAAAATGGTATGCAACTATTGCAAGTATTATTAATTTGTTCATTAGAAGATGCACTGCAAACGGCAGATTCTATGCAAGCTCGTGGATTTGGTGTAACGAAACGTACGACATATATTCGCTATAGAATGGAAAAACGAGATTGGTATACGCTCAGTTATTTAAGTATTCTATTTATAGTTGCTATTATATGTAGTACGTATGGCGGGGGAAAGTTAATCATTTATCCGAAAGTCGAATCTATTTTATTTCAGCAATATGATGGGATGATGTTTGTTGTATTTACGATGTTTATTAGTTTACCAATCATAATGGAGGGAAGGGAATGGGTATGGTGGCGCATGCAGAAATAAACAATTTATCATTTGTATATGCTGATGAAAACGAAGAAGCGTTACAGCATATTTCTCTTTCTGTTCAAAAAGGAGAGTTTATTGCACTTGCTGGAGGATCAGGATCTGGAAAGACGACTTTATTAAAACATTTTAAAAAGGAATTACTTCCAATCGGTAAGCGTACTGGGGATACATATTATGATGGTACTTTATTAGAAAATGTACCGGATTTGTTATCTGCTCAAGAAATTGGTATGGTATTTCAAAATCCAGAAAATCAACTCGTAATGGATACAGTAATTCAAGAATTAGCGTTTTCTTTAGAAAATATTGGATTACCATCACATATTATTCAAAAAAGAATAGCAGAGCTCATTAGTTTCTTAGGATTTCAAGATTTATTGCATCAATCTGTTCATACGTTATCTGGCGGACAGAAGCAACTTGTTAATTTAGCTGCCGTATTAGTAATGCAACCGAAATTATTATTATTAGATGAACCGACAGCGCAGTTAGATCCAATTGCCGCAAAAGAGTTTTTAGGATTGTTAAAACGTATTAATGAAGAACTTGGAATTACGATCGTTTTAAGTGAACATCGTTTAGATGAAGTAATACCACTTGCAACGCGCGTTATTTGTATGAGTAACGGCCAAATCGTGTATGACGGTAGTCCGAAAACGGTTGTAGCAAATATGTGGGAAGTAGAAAAGTTCCGGCCATTTATTCCGCAAATTCCAAGATTGTTTTTAGAGTGGAATACGAAAGATATTCCGTTTACAGTGCGAGAAGCGCAAATGAAAATGAATGATTTTTCAGCGATGTCATATGTAAGTGAGCCAATAGCACAAAGTGAAAAGCAAGAAGTCATTTTAAGTGCCGAGCATATTTCATTCCAATATGAAAAAAATAGTCCGCTCATTTTACGAGATTTAACAGTATCGATTGAAAAAGGAAAATGGGTAGCTCTCGTTGGAAAGAATGGGACAGGGAAGTCTACACTGTTAACGCTTTTAGCTGGATTGCAAAAAGCGAGAAGAGGGAAAGTAAAGTGGAATGGGAAAGTGATACATAAAGTTGATTCGAAAGAACGATTTAAAAGTATTGGGTATGTATCACAGCATCCGTATTATCATTTTACATTTGATACAGTGTGGGACGAAGTGTATGAACGAGCGCGTGAATTATATGGAGAACAAGGAAACGAAATAGCAGAACATCAGCTTAAAAAGTTTTGGCTATATGCACTTAAAGAACGCCATCCACATGATTGTAGCGGGGGAGAGCAACAACTACTTGCATTATGTACAACGTTATTATCAAAGCCGACTTTATTATTACTGGATGAACCGACAAAGGGACTCGATCCATGGAAGAAAGAGAGAGTAGGAGAGTTATTTAGGAAACTGCAAAAAGAAGGTACAACAATTGTAATGGCAACGCATGATATTGAGTTTGCAGCGAAATACGTGGATCAATGTATGATGTTATTTGATGGAGCAGTCATTATGAATGATGCACCGAAAGAATTTTTTAGTGGCAACTTCTTTTATACAACATCTATCAATCGATTCATTCGAAAAGAATTGCCATATGCATTAACGTGGGAGGATGTGTACGAAGCGTGTCCAAACGATATGTTGCATTCATAATATGTATTTTTGCAGTAATAATAGGCACATTACTCTTTACTACACTTATCATGGATGGGTATTACATGTTAAGTAGTTTGTTTTTATTAGTCGTTATTATGTTACCTTTCTATATCCGCTTTGAAAGAAAGGCGTTTGTTTCACGTGAAATTGTTCTCGTTGCCGTGTTAGCAGCAATTGCAGCAGTTAGCCGCGTACCATTTTCTATTTTACCGAGTGTACAATCGACTTCTTTTGTTATTATCGTTTCTGCAATCGTGTTTGGAAGTGAAACTGGATTTATGATCGGGGCAACAGCGGCGATTGTGTCTAATATCTTTTTAGGACAAGGTCCGTGGACGCCGTGGCAAATGTTTTCATGGGGTATGATTGGTTTTATAGCTGGATTATTACGTAATACGTTCTTAATGAAAAAGCTATGGGGAAGACTACTATACGGATTGTTTGTTGGATTTTTATTTGGCTGGATCATGAATTTCTGGGGACTTCTCGGTTTTATACGAGAGGCAACGTGGGAAACAGTCATTTCGTATTATATCGCAAGTTTTTATTTCGATTTGAGCCATGCAATTTCGAATGTTGTTTTCTTACTATTATTTAGTACGTCTTGGATTACGATTCTTACAAGATTTAAAAAGAAATATGGCATATTGGATAAGCATAACATGGTATAGAAAAGCATACTCATATAAGGTAGGGTCGCGACTTACATATTCGTTTGCCTCTTTCATGCTTCTTACATATTGTAAGGAGCATTTTTTATTGTCAAAAAATAGTCCAATATATATCCGTTACTATATAAAATTATTTGTATAATAGTAGGTGAGAATTATTTTCAAAAGGGAGGTGTATAGTTAATGAAGTTAGTTATTCCGAAGCAACATGGTGCATGGGCGATGCTTATTATACCATTTCTATTAAGTGTCATACTTGGGAAAACTACTATGTATCATATTCCATTGTTTTTAGCTTGGTTCTTTATCTATTTAGCTACGTATCCATTTCTTATGTACATAAAACAAAAACGGAAAAAAGAGTATTTACATGCTTCAATTGTATATTTTATTATTGCGTTCATATTTGGGATGATTTCTCTATTATATGAATGGCGCATTCTTTTATTCGTAATAGTCATGATTCCATTCTTTATAGTAAATATGTATTACGCTCGTCAAAAAAATGAAAGAGCATTATTAAATGACGTTAGTGCAATTATTGTTTTCTGTATAGGTGGTTTAGTTAGTTATTATTTTTCAATGAAATTGATAGATAAAACAGCATTATTTATTGCGCTTATTTCATTTTTATATTTTTTAGGAAGTACGTTTTATGTGAAAACGATGATACGTGAGAAAAATAATCCGAAGTATCGTTATATATCTTGGGGTTATCATATCATGTTAACGGTCATCGTATTTGCTATTAATCCGTGGTGCTCCCTTATTTTTATACCAAGTGTCATTCGAGCCATTATATTGTATGGCAAAAAAATTTCTATTATAAAAGTAGGGATTTTAGAAATTGTGAATTCTGTATATTTTTTAATCATAACGGCAATAATTATGAAGTATGCCATTTGAAAAAGCTTCCCACCTTATGATGGGAAGTTTTTTCAATCTTGTTCTAAAATGTGAACGGTGTAGTCGCAGCGTTGAATAGCTTGTTCGATCGCATAAAGAGATTGCTCAATACGAGCGCGATTAAAATCTTTTTCAACAGTCTGTAATGCTGCTTCTAAACATTGTTTTGCTTCTTGTAATGATTGAAAAGAGTCTTGGACATATCCGCGGGCATTTTCGTGCATTTCATAATCCTCCTTGCATACTCATATATGTAATAGTATGAACAGTAAAGAAGAAAATATAATTTGTTATATTTGTTTGACAATTGAAATGAAATTACGTATAGTAAGAATTAAGTGAATATTTTCTTATCCAGAGAGGTGGAGGGACTGGCCCGATGAAACCCAGCAACCGCGATGCAGGTGCTAATTCCAGCAGAACAAATTTGTTCTGGGAGATAAGACGAAGATATATACGTAACTTCTTCTTATCGGAGAGGTTTTTTTATTGCAAAAAAACCGATTACGAAAATTTATATTAAGAAGAAAGGGGTTGCGCGTTACTGTGACACTCGAAAAATACGTAAAACTGCGTAGTACAGTTTATGAATATATGATAGAGCAAGATAAGCCGATATCATTGTTAGATATTCAAGAACATATCGTTTCGCATCATGAAGGAAAATTCACGAAAAAGATGTTACATCAATTTTATTTATCAAGACTATTAGATGAACTGAAACTGGATGGGAAAATTACATTAGCTGATGAATATCTCTATACTGAAAAAGGGGTATTTTATAAGGCGAGAAAAGGGAGCTAAGCTCTCTTTTTTTGAAGTATGTAGAGTAAAAGACTGCTTAAGCAGCCTGATACAGGGAATGGTGTTGAGTGTGTAGTGTCAAAGATTGAATGTGCCTGAAAGAGGCACTTCATATCGGCTGCAAATGAAAAGAGACACCTTCGCCGAATAGGTGTCAGTCGTTTTGTCATATAGACTTGCTATTTGACAGTTATTAGAATAACATGCAGAGGTTGTGGAAGTCAAAAGGGAATTAAAGGAAGAGGTGTTGTTATGTACGCTTATTTGTTACATGATATAACAAAATGGATTCCTAAGTACATTATGGATAAAGGGTATGAATATTATGAAGAAGGACATGTAGAAGATGTTGAAATACAAGACAAGAAAATATTTGCTTTCGTTACTGGAAATGCAGGAGACTATGAAGTGATTATTGATCTTGAAGATTTTACAGAAAGTAGCTGCGAGTGTCCGTATGAGAATCTTTGCAAACATATGGCGGCAGTTGTTTATGATATTCAAAGTGCTGGTGAGAGTGCAGTGAAAGAGAAACTAAAAGAGTTAGAAAAGGAAGAGTTATTAACGGTACTACATCGCTTGTTACAGAGTTCAAAAAACGTGCAAATTGTAGAGAAGATGTTAAAGAAGGGGAAACTTTAACTTATAGAGGGAGTTGTTTTGTAGTGAATGTACTCATTATATATGCTCATCCTAGTCCTTCAAGTTTTAATGCGGCAATTTTAAATCATGTGCAAAAGGGACTACAGGAAACAAATCATTCAGTTACCGTACTTGATTTATATAAGGAGCAATTTGATCCAGTCCTTGTATTTAATGAAGAGAAGAAAAGACGTGACTTAGTAAATGAAGAAGAAACAGCTCGGTACAGGACATTAGTAGAAGAAGCGGATATGCTTCTATTCATCTATCCGATATGGTGGTGGGGGATGCCAGCTATTTTAAAAGGATTTATTGATCGTATTTTCGTTGCTGGATTTGCTTATAAATATGAAGGTGCTCTGCCTAAAGGGTTATTGAAAGGGAAGAAGGCGTGGGTGATTAATACGCTAGATTCACCGTTATGGTACGTCGCACTATTATATCGATCAGCAGATTGGATTATAATGAAGAGAGGTGTCTTACGTTTTTGCGGCATTCGCGATATAAAACGGTCAGTATTTCAATCTGTGAAAACGAGTAAACGAGAGAAGCGGGAAAAGTGGTTATTACAAATAGAAGAAAAGGCTCGTACATTATGAATGAAATCGATCGAATTATAAACTGTTGTGGGTATGATAACGAACTTTTTCGAACGTATATTACATGTTTACTTCAATTGAAGAAATGTAGCGAAACATTTCAGCAAATTCAAATACAATTAAGAAATGACTACTTGATAAGAGGAATTTGTGAAAGAGAAGTGGATGAAGTAGTAAGGGGAAGTAAAGAATATGATACATATTCTCTTCCTAAAGCATTACAGTGGGATTTCCTTAAGAACAATCCACATTTAATTGAAAAAGTATGTGAAGATTTTTTTGCATTTGAGGCATTACATCTTACGGAGATAGAGTGGAAGACCATAATAAATTGCGTGGGAAATAAAGGATTTATTATGTAAAAAAGCTAGTATAAAACTAGCTTTTCGTTTAAATAAATAAGAAACATAGACTAATGATAAAACCTGCATATAGTAAGTTCACAACGCAAAATCCCATAATATCACGAGCACCTAAACCAGCTATCGCTAATGCTGGTAATGCCCAGAAAGGTTGAATTAAATTTGTCCAAGCATCGCCCCACGCAATGGCCATTGCTGTTTTTGCAGCAGGTACACCAAGTTCAGCGCCAGCTGGAATCATAATGGGTGCTTGCACAGCCCATTGACCGCCACCAGATGGAACGAAAATATTAACGATGCCAGCACTTAAAAAAGTAAAGAGCGGGAAAGTCGTTTCGTTTGAAATGCTAATAAAGAAATTCGAAATAGCTCCTCCAAGTGAAAGGCCTTCACTATTTGCTCCAATCATCATCCCCATAATTCCTGCGTAAAACGGAAATTGAAGTAGAATGCCAGAAGCGCTTTTCGTAGAGTCTGAAAAAGCGCGAATATATTGAATCGGAGTACGGTGGAAAACGAGTCCAGCAATTAATAACATAAAAATAACGATGTCTAGCGTAAGGTTAAAGCCTTTCGTATAAAAGTAGTTGAAAATATAAATGAGACCTAACAATCCAACGCAAAGTGTAATAATGATACTATTTTCCATTTTCTCAGCGAACGTATTTTTCCCTACCTCTTGAGCGGCAGCTTCTTCATGAAACACGCTAGGGTCTACTGTAATCGTATGTTTTTCATCTGGATGCATCGCCTTATTAATGAGAGGCATCGTAACTAAAAAGATAATAACTGGAACGAGGGCGTATGGTGAGAATAACGTTTCAGTGATTGGAATCGCTTCTTTAATACTTCCAGCTGTCGTTTTAATTAACGTTTCTCCGCCTGTTGCTAACGTAAGAGGGATAGAAGCAGAAAGCCCCGCATGCCAAATGAGAAATCCAGAGTAAGAAGAAGCAATTGCCAGTCTATAATCTAATCCTTCCAGCTGTCTTGCTACTTCTTTTGCATATAAAACAGATACAACAATACCAAATCCCCAGTTTATGTACGCCCCTAGTAAACTTACGATTGAAATGGCAATAATACCTTGTCCATTCGTTTTCGGTAGTCTTGCCGCTTTCGTTAATCCTTTTTTAATAAGAGGGGCGTTTGCTAAAGCAGATCCTGTCACGAGTACAAGTGCCATTTGCATAGAAAAGGCGAGAAGTCCCCAAATGCCATTACCCCAGTGATTAATCATTTCCACAGGTGTTTGATGCGTTGCAAACATACCAAAGAAGATAACGAAAACAGTTAATAAACATGATAAAATAAACGGTTCTGGCAAGAAGCGTTGCACTAAGGCGACGCAACCATTAGTAAAAGAACGAAACAAAATAGATCAACCTCCTTATGTATATGTATTACAATTATTCGAGGTTGTTTCGTTCATAACCTCTTAAAAGTAGAAAATTCTGATATTTTTAGAAGGATTGAAATATGTTCAAGAAGAGTGGTAGCATCATCACCCTGACAGAAAAAGTTGCTTTTTCCCTAATATGAAATATTGCATATAAAAATGAATTGATGCAAATGTAAAAGCTTATTATAATGAAAGCATAAATATACAACACATCTTAATACAGCAAAGAGGAGGAAGGAATATGGAAATCGCAATGGCAGTTTTAAAATTTTTAGGTGGAGTAATTCCTTTAGTTCAAGAACTTTTAAAAGCGTTTATGTAAGTTTATTCGTTAGCTATCATATATCTATCATTATTATATCTTACTAAAAAAAGAATGGGGTGATTTTTCTGAACATTAAGAAAAATACCAAGAAAAGAAAGTTCCTTACATGTGTATTAGTTAGTCTATGCACTCTTAATTATTCATCTATTTCTTTCGCAGAAACACAAATCGGTCATGCAAATGATATAAATAAAAATGCTAGTAGCATTGATACTGGTATAGGGAATCTTACATATAATAATCAAGAGGTTTTAGCTGTAAATGGTGATAAAATAGAGAGTTTTGTTCCGAAAGAAAGTATCAATTCAAATGGTAAATTTGTAGTAGTGGAACGTGAGAAAAAATCACTTACAACGTCACCAGTCGATATTTCGATTATTGATTCTGTAGCGAATCGTACGTATCCAGGAGCTGTACAACTTGCCAATAAAGCTTTTGCAGACAATCAACCGAGTTTATTAGTGGCTAAGAGAAAGCCTTTGAATATTAGTATAGACTTACCTGGTATGAGAAAAGAAAATACAATCACTGTCCAAAATCCGACATATGGTAATGTAGCTGGAGCAGTAGATGATTTAGTATCTACTTGGAATGAAAAGTATTCCGCAACACATACGTTACCTGCAAGAATGCAGTATACAGAATCTATGGTTTATAGTAAATCACAAATCGCAAGTGCTCTTAATGTTAATGCTAAATATCTTGATAACAGTCTAAATATTGACTTTAATGCAGTTGCAAATGGAGAAAAGAAAGTGATGGTGGCGGCATATAAACAAATATTTTATACTGTAAGTGCTGAACTACCTAATAATCCATCTGATCTCTTTGATAATAGTGTTACTTTTGATGAGCTAACTCGTAAAGGAGTAAGTAATTCGGCTCCACCTGTTATGGTTTCAAATGTAGCTTATGGTAGAACGGTTTATGTAAAATTAGAAACAACATCTAAGAGTAAAGATGTACAAGCTGCTTTTAAAGCTTTACTGAAGAATAACAGCGTCGAAACGAGTGGACAGTACAAAGATATTTTTGAAGAAAGTACCTTTACTGCTGTCGTATTAGGTGGAGATGCGAAAGAGCATAACAAGGTTGTTACAAAAGATTTCAATGAAATCCGAAATATCATTAAAGATAATGCTGAATTAAGTTTTAAAAATCCAGCATATCCAATTTCATATACAAGCACGTTCTTAAAAGATAATGCAACTGCTGCTGTTCATAACAATACAGATTATATCGAGACGACAACTACAGAATATTCAAGTGCAAAAATGACACTTGATCATTACGGTGCTTACGTTGCACAATTTGATGTATCTTGGGATGAATTCACATTTGATCAAAATGGGAAAGAAGTACTAACACATAAAACATGGGAAGGTAGTGGCAAAGACAAAACAGCCCATTACTCTACAGTAATCCCTCTTCCACCAAATTCAAAAAATATAAAAATCGTAGCAAGAGAATGTACAGGTCTTGCATGGGAATGGTGGAGAACCATTATTAATGAACAAAATGTTCCATTAACAAATGAAATAAAGGTTTCAATTGGAGGAACAACATTATATCCGACGGCTAGTATTAGTCATTAGGTTGGAGCAAAGCGCCCTGTTTATAGGGCGCTTTTTTAATTAGGTGAAAGGTAGATCGGCGTTTCTCCCCATCAAGCTAAAAAAGAATATTTACCAACATAGCCTTATACAATTGCATTTAACTTTAGTTAAACTTTCATGTATGAGTGTTATTTTATACATTCACTTGATTGTTAAATATGCAGGTATGATTCTCAACGCTCTTATGTTTACCTGTTTTGAGCTAAAAATAAGAAAATTTGAAATGTTAGTTGTATACATTGTGTTAAATATTGTAAAATGGAATGGTACCAAAAAAACTAAATTGGTACCAAAGGTTTAGGGGGCGGATTATGAAACAAAGAATAGTAACAGAAACCATTCATCAAATTCAAACGAAGGGGTTTACATTTACAATTAGTGATTTAGCAAAACAATTAGCTGTCAGTAAGAGGACAATCTATGAGCACTTTTCTTCAAAAGATGAAATAGTAGATGAAGTTATTCGTAATGTAATAGAAAGTATTCAAGAAAAGGAAAAAAATATCGCTGAAGATGATACGTTACAAATAGTTGAAAAAATAAGACTCATCTTAATTTGCATTCCACAACAATTTACATTCATGGATGCACGTTTATTAGTAGAACTAAAAAAACATCATTATTACCAATGGTTAAAATTAGATGAGTTTTTACGTGAAGGCTGGTCTACTGTAATTGGTTTAATAGAAGAGGGAATGAGAGAAGGTAGCATAAGAAAAATTCAAATTCCGTTTTTTATTGAAGTGTATTTAGGGGCACTGAATCGCATATATGATCCTATGTTTATTGAAAAGAGTGATTATACATTGGGAAGTATGCTTGAATCGATTATGGACATGTTACTATATGGCATTTCTAATTCGAAATAGAAGGTGGGAGAGTAGTGCAGTGGATTTATTTATGCTTAGCAATTTTATTTGAGGTAGCAGGTACAACTGCAATGAAACTATCTGATGGATTAACGAAACTTGTACCAAGCATTCTTATTTTTGTATTTTATGTAGTAAGTTTTGCATTTCTGTCATTTGCATTAAAAGGGATGGAAATGTCCGTAGCATATGCGGTGTGGTCAGGTATGGGAATTGTAACGATTACAACAATTGGTTTTATTTATTTTGGAGAAAGTATCAATATAATTAAGATACTAGCAATTCTTTTTATTTTAGTTGGAGTCGTAATATTAAATTTTAATAGTACGGCACATGAAGCGAAGAAAAAAGAAATGGTGGAGGAACGTATACATTGAATCGATTAAAGTATTTTTTCTTTATTACTGATTTTGGGTTTGTTATATATTGGCTCATAACAATTTTTCATATGATTCCGCAAGAATATTTGTTTAAAGATTATGAAGATCCTATTTTAGTAGCGTGGAATTGGTCTTTCCTGCCTCTAGATTTGTTAATCTCGTTAACGGGATTTTTAAGTTTGTATTTGCATTCTAAACAAAAACATACTTGGAGCCACTTTGCATTTCTATCATTAATTTTAACTTTTTGCTCAGGGTTACAAGCTCTAGCATTTTGGACAATTCGTTTAGATTTTGATATGTCTTGGTGGATCCCTAATTTATATTTGTTAGTTTACCCATGCTTCTTTTTTAAAAGTTTTTGGAGAGAGTGTGGATCGTATGAGATTAACACGAGAAAAGAATTCATGTAATATAGATAGCAACTTTAAGCACATTCGAATTCTAGATTTTAAAACATTTCAGTTTCTAGATCCGTTTTTTTCGCCAGCCATACAGCAAAAGTCAAAATGAAGATAGCCGATGATTCCTACGGTAAGGAATCATCGGCTTGTATTATGTATGTTGAGTGAGTTCACGTTTCTGGAATAATTGTAATAGCGATGGTCCGAACCGGAGCCTCTATTTCATCTTTATTTTGGCTATTGTAGTATTTAATCATTAATTCGTTAAGTTCGCTTTGAAATTTTCCAAAGCGTTCTTCATCTAGCTTTAATTCCACTACAGAAAAAGTAGCAGTATCTTCTTGACTGTTTTGTTCCTCTAATTTCTTAAGGTAACTTTGATATTGTGTCATAAGTGATAACTGATAATAGGAAATGTAGTTTAATTTTTCATCATCAGATAAGCCTTTCCATTCACTTCCTTCAATTTTTGCATCTTCTTCATTGATTGCGTAATATTTTTCAGAAACAGATTTTACCTTTTTTTCTTTAATTACATGGACGATACCAGAATCAACCATAGTTTGTAGCTGTCTATATAGTGTAGCTTGTGGTACATTTTTAATGATTTTTACCATTTCTAATGGTGTTAGCCCATTTTCCTTATTTCTCATTAACACTTGGCAAATTTTCATTCTTACTGGATGCATTAAAATTTCAACTTTATTACTCATTCGCTCACCTTATTTATCATATATTTTTATTCTCATTATAAATAATGAGAATAATGTTTGCAATTCATTCGTTTATGATTTATCATTATCAATAATGAGAATGAATTTAGGGAGGAATGACAATAATGCAACTACATTATGGATTGAATGATCTTAAAGACATTGATATTATGACTTTTCTACCTATTATATTGCCAGTTATTGCAGTGGGGGCACTTTTAGTTTTTATTGCATTCATTGATTTATACCGACATAGAAAAACAAGAAAAAATGTACTTGTATGGACGTTCATTATTCTTTTCGTTAATGTATTGGGACCTATTTTCTACTTCGTTATAGGGAGAAAGGACAGTGAGAAATTATGAAACTAGAGATTAAAAATGTAACAAAATCATTTAAAGAAAAAACTGCTGTCAATAATTTCTCGATGGAACTGCAAGCGGGGGAATGCGTCGGATTAATTGGACCAAACGGAGCAGGAAAATCTACATTAATAAAAGTAATTTCGGATATTACTAATCCAACTGCTGGTGAAGTTTTATTGAATGGGATAAAAATATCAAAAATGAAAAGTGAAATTGGTTATCTACCTCAATATCCTAATTTTTTTCATTGGATGACAGCGAAAGAAACGCTTATGTTTATGGGCCAACTTTCGGGATTGAATAAAGTAGAATTGTCAAAGTCAATTCCAGAAATTTTAGAGAAAGTTGGACTAAAAGGGGAAGAAAACGAAAAGGTTAGTACATTTTCTGGTGGAATGAAACAACGACTTGGTATTGCACAAGCATTATTGCATAAACCTTCGCTTATTGTCATGGATGAACCGGTATCCGCATTAGATCCAATCGGCCGGCGAGAAGTATTGAATCTGATTGAAGAAATAAAAAAAGATACAACCATTTTATTATCAACCCACATCTTAAGCGATGCAGAAGAAATCTGTGAACGATTTGTCATTATAAAAGATGGAACAAAAATAGAAGACACAACGATTACCGAACTTTTACACCGTAATAGTAAAAATAAATTGATTATTGAAATAACAACTAAAGATCAAAAGTGGATTGAAGTTGTAAAAAAATTACCGTATGTGAAGGACGTAGAAGTGGTTGGGCTTAAAATCAAAGTAAAGGTTGAAAGTATTGAAATAAATAAAAATATGTTACTGCAAAATGCACTCGAACATAAAGTGAACATCGTTAAATTTGAAATGAGCAACGATACTTTAGAAGAAATTTTTTTGAAATTGGTGGTGCAAAAATGAATAACACAATGGTATTGATAAAAAAAGAATATGTTCAAATGTTACGTGATTTTAAGATCATTTGGCTACCAATTGTTTTTATATTTTTAGGCGCGACACAACCGATAGTAACTCATTATTTACCATCAATTCTAGAAGCATTAGGTGGAGGGCAGGGAATTATCATTGATCCAAATATGGCAACACAAAAAGGAGGCGAAGTATTAGCAAGTACTTTGGGATCCCAGTTTGATCAGCTCGGACTTATGATTCTAGTGATATCTATGATGGGTACTATTCAAACAGATAAAGCCAATGGTATGTTGGCTTTTATTTTAACAAGACCCGTTACTGTTACTTCATATGTAGGTGGGAAAATAATGGCCAACTATTTAATGGTAGCTTGTAGTGTAACAATTGGATACGTCACTTCTTATCTATATGTAAATTTTCTTTTTAGCGCTGTTCCATTCGCGCACCTAATTACTGGATTACTATTGTATCTAATTTGGATTCTTTTTATCGTATCTTTCACAACAATGATAAGTACTATTTTTCACAGTCAAGGTATGATTGCATTAATTTCAATTGTTTTCCTGTTAGCCTGTAGAGTAATCGTCGGTTTGAATCCAATAATGGATTTGCTTAATCCAGCAAGTATGAGTAAGTATGCAATGGAAACGTTAGTTACGGGGGGCGTACATTCAAACGCAATAATTACAGGAGTACTAACTATAGTTTGGATCTTATTGACACTCTTCGTAACGTATTATTGGATTGCTAATAAAAAATTTAATGATGAATAACCGTTATGAGGGTAATGGTTTTAAGTAAAACACCCCAACAAGAAAAAGCTTCCACTACTGTGGAAGCTTCTCTAACTGAAAGTGTTGGAAGTACTACGAGAACAGTAGTGCCATATGAATAAGGGACAATAAAAAAATTCTGGATGCAAGAGGATTTTTTTATTGGGAATAGTAAGGAGGAGGGGAGGTGTATTACATATGGGAAAAGGTAGAAGTAATAATGCTGGTAAAAAGCAACCAAATTTCGATGATTCATCTAATTTCGCTAAACAAAGTCAACCGACAGAAAAGAAGAAGAAATAAAAAAAGGAGCTCTCTTTATGAAGAGAGCTCCTTTTTTAGATATATTTATGTTTCAACACAACAGATTGTGTGTTCAATTAAATAGTTATACATGTAAGGTTTAAACTCCTGCTTCCACTACTGTGGAAGCTTCTCTAAATGATGTGCAATATCAATATACATATTAGAGTAAACGGAGTGGATTTCATTACTTGGCGTAGCGTTAGAAGAGAAGTGGACAATTACCATATTCGCTTTCGGATCGATGTAAAGTGTTTGTCCGTAACTACCTAACACTTCAAAAGCACCTTGTTCATTGTGCGGAATCCACCATTGATTATGATAAGAAATGGAAGCTCCAGGGCCAACTGCAAGTTCACCTTCTTGAACATTTTTTATATCTTCAGTAATAGAAGAAGGGAGAATTTGTTTTCCGTTATATTCCCCGTTATTTAATAATAATTGTCCGAATCTCGCCATATCTCTAGCAGTTGCATTTAAACCAGCGCTTGCTTGTTCAACTTTTGTTTCATCTGTTACGTAATACGCGTTTTCTTCCATACCAATTTGAGACCATATGCGCTCACTAACGTTTTCAGCTAATGATTTACCAGTGATCGTTCGAATAATCCAAGCGAGTGTTTCTGCTGATCCGTTATCGTAAGAAAAATCGGAACCAGGCGGTGCAGTTTCTTCTGCTTCTTGTAACATATCATAAATTTTCATGGGACCATCGTAATTTTTACCTCGAGGTAAAATATTGCTTGCCAAGTATAGTTGTGCATCTTGATTTTCTAACGCTGGGTGTTCATAGCCGTGAGTGGGGTATTCCACAGAAACTTGCATGTCCATTAATTGCTGCAGTGTTGCTTTTCCGAACGGTGTATTTTTTAATTCTTTTATATATGTGTCAGCTGTTTTTTCTAAATCAATACGGTTTTCTTCAGCGAGAGATTGTATTATTGCTCCGGTAAATACCTTTGCTAATGACGCCATACCATGCGGTTCGCTCTCGTTATATCCATTGAAATATCGTTCATAAACAAGTTGTCCATTGTGTACAACGACAAACGCATCTGTTTTGTTATCATCTAAAAGTTTTTTTAGAGGAGTTGTATTTCCAAATCTACGCTCTACAGCAAAATCGTCTAAGTTTTGCAATGCGGTAGAGAAGTGAAAAACGTGATCCGGGTTATTTTTCACCTTGTTAATTAAAGTGAATTCTTTCATATGTGTATACGACCAACGTAAGTAGGGATCATCTAGCCAATTTTTTTTCGTCACGTTATTTTTCGATGGGATTGTTTTATTGTGTTTGAAGTATGTAAAACCGAGCCCTGTAATTACAAATATGAATGTGATTATGAGTAAGAGTAGGGGAGATTTTTTTAGTTTCATATCGGTCCCTCCTTTTTATTTCTACTATTAGTATACGCGTCTATTGAAAGAAATACAAAATAAGGAAAGTAAACGGGGAAGTTTACTTTCCTTATTTATGTTAAGCGGATATTTGTCCGTCTGTACGTTGTTTCTTGAATTTTTGTTTTCGCCCGTGTAATCCATAGTATAAAAGTAAAGTGAACGCAACGATAATAGCTGCGATAAAATACATATTATGATAGCTTGATTTCGCTGCGACGATACCTAAAATGAAAGAACCAAAGCCAATACCACTATCAAAGAATGAGAAGTACGTAGCTGTCGCAGAACCACGTCGATGGTTTGGAGCAGCAGAAATCGCAATCGTTTGGAAGCTAGGAATTAATGTTCCATAACCTAAACCGATTAACATACCTGCGCCAAGGAACCAAAATGAAGTTTGTGCTTGGCTTAAAATGAACATCCCAATTGTGAAAATAATAATAGCTGGATAAACAAGTACGTTTTCACCGAAGCGATCAAAAATCTTACCTGTAAATGGACGAGAAATGACAACAACAAGTGCATATAAAATAAAGAAGTAACTTGCAATATCAGCTAAACCGAGCTCTTTTGCATAAATAGGAATAAAGGATAAAATACCACTATAAGAAAAGGCTAAAACAAATCCTGTAAGAGCGATTGGAATAGAAGATGGTTCAAGTAAGTCTTTCCATTTCATTTTTTCTCGTTTTTGTTTGCTTACAGGTGCTTCATGCGGAATATTGACAAGTAGTCCTAATAAAAATGCAAGTAATGAAAATACGGAACAAACGATAAATAATACAGTAAACGAAAAATGAGAAATAATTGTTAAACCTAAAAAAGGACCAATTACCATCGGCAGACTCATAAATACGCCGAAATAGGCAAGTGCTTCGCCTCGTCTATGAGCTGGCGCAACATCTGTGACAATCGTACCAGTTGCAGTTGTTGCCATACCGAACCCAATACCATGTAAGAAGCGAAGGGCTAGTAATAAAAATAAACTTTGTGCACCGAAATACATAACGGTAGCGGCTAAAAATAGTGAAAGTGAAATAAATAATATTTTCTTTCTTCCTAAATCATCGAGCCATTTTCCTGTGAATGGTCGACATAAAACAGATGAAATAAGAAAAACAGTTGCAACTAAACCAATTTCCTCAGGTTTTCCTTTTAGGCCGTCTATTACATAGACGGGTAAAGTAGTCATAAGCATATAAAATGTTAAGAAGAGAAATAGACTACTAAAACAAGTTCCGAGGAAATCCTTCGTCCAAAGTTTCTCACTTTGCATGGTCATCCCTCCAAGTTAATCTAAGTTTTTAATAATTTGTTGTAACACTTGAAATGCTTGATGTAAATCATCTTCGTTAATACCTTCTAGCGTCTTTTCTTCAAAAGTATCAACTTCTTCTTGCCATACCGGAATCATTTTTATCGCTGTTTCTGATAAAGAAATGAGCTTCTCACGGCGATCTTTTCCTTCAGTACGAATAATCCATCCCATCGTTTCCATACGTGTTAACGTACGAGTCATCGTTGGTGATTCAACATTTAAATACTGACATAATTCTGTTTGCGTACAAGAACCAGTTTGATTAATACGGAAAATTACAGCCCATTGCGCACTAAATAACCCAGTGGGAGATACGCGTTCATTAAATTTCTTCGTAAACTTGCGAGAAGTCTGGCTGACAATGTGAAAAAAATGTTGTTTTTCGTCCATGTATGTTGATCCTTTCAAATTAGTTACCTAGCTAACTATATACTTTTTTATTATAATTGTCTAGTAATAGACATGTTGATTTATGTAAAAAATTCTTATAGGTTTTATGTTGCGAACGTATATTCTACGTGCTATTCTTTAAGTAAAGAATTTTCTTTCTATTTAAATAGAATGGGGGAACTTGTGATGATTAAGCCTGCAACAATGAAGTTTGTTTCACTATCGAACGGAGAAACGATTGCGTATCAGGAAGTTGGAAGGCAAAATACAGATATTCTTGTACTTATTCACGGGAACATGACATCGTCACAACACTTTGATTTAGTTATTGAAAAGCTGCAAGATCAATACCATATTTACGCTCTCGATTTAAGGGGATTTGGTCAATCAACGTATAATAAAGCGATAGATTCAATACAAGACTTTGCAGAAGATGTAAAATTATTTATCGACGGGTTAAAACTAAAGAAATTTTCATTAATGGGCTGGTCAATGGGCGGTGGTGTTGCAATGCAATTTACAGCGAATCACCCAACTTTTGTAGAAAAGTTAATTTTAGTAGAATCAGTGGGCATGAAAGGGTATCCGATTTTTAAAAAGGATATAAACGGGCAACCAATCGTATCAAGCTTAGTAAAGACGAAAGAAGAAATTGCACAAGATCCCGTACAGATTGCACCAGTGTTAGATGCGATAAAAAATATGAATAAATTATATTACCGTACAGTATGGAATTTATTAATATATACACATAATCAACCTGAACCAGACCGTTATGAAAAGTATTTAGACGATATGTTAACGCAACGTAATTTCGTAGATGTGAATTATGCGCTCATTACATTTAATATTTCAGATGAACATAATGGGGTTGTAGAGGGAAGTAAGCAAATTCATCATATTAAAGCGCCAACACTCGTCATACAAGGTGACAGAGATTATGTCGTACCATAAGTAGTCGGTGAGGAGTTAGCAAAACATTTGCCAAATGCAGAGTTGAAGGTATTAGAAGATTGCGGTCATTCGCCGTTTATTGATTGTTTAGATGTATTTATAAAGCATGTAGAGGATTGGTTAGAACAGAAATAATCCCCGAAATGAAAGGTATTGCATATACTATAACATTGTAAGTAAAAGGGGAGATTATCCATGCACCATCCGTTCTTCATTGCGCATTCTCCATATAATCATCATGTGTATATAAAAATGATGATAGCTCCGCTGTATATGCAAGTTTCACCAGTTGTAGTTCCGTTACAAATACAACAGCCACCAATTGTTCATTCGCATCATTATTTGTATGAAACTGCTTTTTATAAACATCCGTATTTCAAGCAATTCCATAACAATGTGAAAGCACAAGTTTGGGAAGGATAAGAAGCTAAAAGATTCATTCTTTTAGCTTCTTTTTTATTGCGAATATTCGTACACGCATTTGCAGAAACAGTTTATAATGAGAAGTGGAAAGCGTGAGAAGGAGAGGGAAAGGGAATGTCGATACGTTTTACTTTTTGGATTATGGTTGGGATTGTAGCAATCTCGGGTTTGTCACAAGGAATGCTTTTACCGGCCATTGCAATGATTTTTGAACAAGAAGGGGTTAGTTCAAGTATTAACGGTATTCATGCGACAGCACTATACATTGGGATATTAGTGATCTCACCGTTTCTTGAAAAACCAATGCAAAAGTTTGGAATGAAGCCAATTATCGTGATTGGTGGGTTTCTCGTTATTATTTCATTATTCTTTTTTACACAAACATTTTCGTTTTGGGTATGGTTTATCCTTAGATTTCTAGTTGGCGTGGGAGATCATATGCTACATGTCGGAACACAAACATGGATTACGACAACATCGGATCCGAGTAAAATAGGTAGACAAGTATCGATATACGGTGTATTCTTCGGAATTGGTTTTGCCGTCGGTCCGTATTTAGCAAGCACAGTTCAGTACGGTCTTGCAACGCCATTTATTATATCTACTATACTTTGTCTAATAGGTTGGCTGTTATTATTACCAACAAAAAATGCATTCCCGGTGCAAGATGAAAGAGAAGTGAAGAGTGAATCATCATTTTCTCGTTATAAACAAGTTGTTGGATTAGGATGGATTGCACTGCTGGGACCACTTGCATATGGCGTACTGGAAGCAATGTTAAACAGTAACTTACCAGTATACGCGCTTCGAAAAGGATGGTCTGTTTCAGAAGTATCCTTCTTATTACCAGCATTTGCAGTTGGGGGCATTATTACACAAATTCCGCTCGGTATATTAAGTGACAAATACGGAAGGGATCGTATTTTAACGTGGACGTTCTGCATAAGTACGGGCATTTTCTTGCTTGCAGCCGTATTTGATCAATATTATTGGATCGTCTTTGCCTGCATGTTGTTAGCGGGTATGGTCATTGGATCGTGCTTCTCGTTAGGACTTGGATTTATGACAGATTTATTACCGAGACACTTATTGCCAGCAGGTAATATATTATCTGGAATCGCCTTTAGTTTAGGAAGTATACTGGGGCCTGTATTAGGAGGCGTATTTATAGAAAAAATACAGTATACAAGCTTTTTTATTGCGGTTATGATTATAATAGGAATTCTCGCAATGTTATATATGATCTACATGAAGAATCAATTCGCATCAAGAAAAATAGAAAGTAGGTTAGGGCATGACAAAACAACCTAATAAAAAGAAATTTGAAGTACTCGAAAATGAAACAATTACAGACTGCTTAGCACGTATGGAACAAGAAGGCTACGCACCGTCTCGTCGCATGGAAGAGCCAATCTTTCATGAAGTGAAGAAAGACGGTAAAACAGTAGTTGAACCGTGCGGTAGGAAGATTGTTTTTGAGGGGAAATTGAAGTAATACGTTATATAAAAAGAATGTACTTTTGGGTACAAGTAAGATAAAACATATGGTCACATAAGAACGCTACTGATTTCAATATCAATAGCGTTTTTATTTTTAACAAATATATAGATCAAAATGAATTTCTGCTTGAATGGAACTAGCGAAATCAATAATATCTTTTTGTAAGTACATTAAGGTAAGAGCCAATTTTCCATAAAAGCATGATTAGTGTGGGGGAATAAAACCTCACTAGTTTCATTGTATTGAACTCCAGTGTTGGGGTATTCGTTAAAGCTGGATACCTATACATTTGAAGGAAAGAACAATGATACAAAAGTAGGATGATTTCAAATGTATGTATTTGTATGATAAAAATAAAATATATTTGAAAACATTGTAATGTACGGGAGGGAGAAATATATAATGATACAAAGCATATATGAAACGCATTTACATGTGAAAAATTTAGAAAAGGCGATAGATTTCTATCAAAATAAGTTAGGTTTAACATTAGCAAAAAAACTATCAAAAAGGCGGGTTGCTTTCTTTTGGATAGGAAAAAATAAAAAACAAATGCTTGGATTATGGGAAGTACATAGTAATGAAGATTTTGAGATGAAACACTTCGCTTTTCGTGTAGATGTAGAGTTTTTAAAGATTTCTAAATTATGGTTAGAGAATCGTGGAATAGAGGTAGTAGGGAGTCAGGGGAAAGGGAATGAAGAACCAATTGTTCAAAGATGGATGCCAGCTGCAAGCGTATATTTTCTAGATTGTGATGGAAATAAATTAGAGTTTATTTCTATGTTATATGATGATCCAGATGAATTAGAATATGCAACGTATTTAAGTGAATGGGAAGCGGAGCACCAAGAAGAATAAAGTGAAACTTTAATTAGTAGGGGTTTTATAGCTTTGTATTATGTTAAATAGATAGAGACAAAAAAATCCTTCAAGAAAAGGCATGTTCTTGAAGGATTTTTTTATTGTTTGTAACTTATTAACGATCTTCACGTTTAGATATTTCAGCGCGTTGAATATAACCATCAGAGAAGCTGAAATAAAGAGAATAGCTTCCTCGATTGTATATAAAGCCTTCGCTAGTCATATCCTCTCCGATTAAATCGGGCTCACCAAACCACTCTTTTAATTCATCGATAGAAATATCCATTTTAACCCATATATATCTAGCGTCCCAAGGGTACATATCAATATTATAATCGCCGTATACCGCTATATTAGGTGCATCACATTCTGTACATGGTGCTTTTTTCAAAACATCAGGCACTCCATATTCTTTTTTTACTTCAGATATATCTTTACGCAATGAATTTAATGTAAATGGACCAAACGTTCCATTCTGTAAAGCGGTTGTTAACATTTGTTTCAGTTCTTCTTTTGAATTGATGTTGAAATTATAATTTCTGTTTTTTGCTATTGCATTATAGAAAAATTGTGCATACTGCTCACGCTTCACAAATGTGTTTCCGTTAAAATTACCGGACTCGTCACCTTGTGCTATACGGTTACTACGCAATGTATTTACAGCTTCATAAGCCCAATGACCTTTTGGTACGTCTTTAAATTTTCCTTGTTCTTTTGATTCTAAATGAAATGCTTTTTGTAATATTACTGCCATCTCATATCGAGTTAATACATCATCTGGACGGAATGTACCTGTTCCATCACCTGTCATAATTCCAGCTTGCGCAATGGCTTTAATATCTTTTTCAAACATATGATTTGTAATATCACTAAACATATTTCCTTGTTTATCGTCTACTTTTAAACCTAAATGTCGATTGACTAAAGAAGCTACCTGTCCTCTAGTAACATTGTCGCCAAAACCAAATTTCCCATTTCCATACCCCTTATAAATTCCTGCTGCTGCTAAGTAATCAATAGCATCTTTTGACCAGTGGTCCTTTGGTACATCTGTAAATACAGTGTTCGTATTGCTAGCTACCTTATAGCTATTCGTAGTTGTTTGTGCATTAGCTGTGCCTACCATCGTTGTAGTTACTAGTGCTGCGGTGATTACGAATCCGAAAAAATTTTTAGCTTTGCTTGTTTTCTTCCCCATTTGCGCAAGCCTCCCCAGTTTCATTTAACTTTATTAAATATACTCATTACGATGCATACATTTAATACAACTAAATGCATGCATCGTAATTGTAACATGTAAGTTATAATTATTTGTCATTTATTTCCGTAATATGGATGGAATTTTGATAATATAACCAAAAATGTGGATAATTGATATTCAGCGTTATTTAATGATGATACATACAGTAAAATGTTCTGTTTTCCATTCTACGATAGAAAACAGAACGTATATTTGGTATAATCGAAATATACTATATGAAACGATGTACATGAGTTTGACATGTATGTATTAAGGTACGTACTACATAACAATAACTACGCTTTATACAAATCAATCGTTAGAAAGGAAAAGAAGTAATGAATCAAATTTCATTTGAAGATTTATTTGAAGAAGAAAACGCGAAAGAAAAAGTGGAGGTAGCTGAAATACCAGTACCTTTATCACCATTGCAAAGAGATATATTGGAATTAATGGATTCTGAAGAAATAAGTGCACTTGAGCTGTGTGAACAATTAATACGAGCTGGAAAAATATCAGATGAAAGATTCACAACGAATAAGCCGAAAGCATATGGAGAAGTATGCTTACTATTAGAAGGATTTGTTAAAGAAGGAAAGCTTATTTTTATTAAAGACGATGAGAAAAGAGATAGAGTTTATAAATTGAATGAAGAAGCTTCTAACATATAAGTTGTCCAGAGGCAAACGAATGTTTTCTAAGAAGAGAGTTCAGTAGTCAAAGAAAAAGGTGGTATCAATCACGAAAGATTGCTACCACCTTTTTCTTTTTTAACATCTTACATATTTACGTTTGAAACCAAGTCTTCCTCTATCAAGTTCTTTCTGAATACTCTCTGTAGCATTTAACAAACTGCTTTTTTTCTTATCACGTTTGATTTCAACTATACCAACTTCTTTTGCAGTCTCGACTGCTTTTTCGTGTAGTGGTACATATGAAATTGCCACGGTGTTTAGGAAATTATTCATAGCGGATTTTGTTCGTTCTGGAGAATGATGAATTGTATCTTTCACCATTTCAAGCATATCGGAAATTTTACTTTCGGAAAATTCATTGTCTTTGCGATTTCCTAATAGCCAACAGTAGCAACTCCAGCCGGCAGACATTTTAAGCTCGTCCCCACTTGCAATCCATTTATCAGCAACGTCTTGCGCAATATTTGACTCCGATAAAGTTACTGCCACTACATAATCAGATAGCATATAAAAATATGCCCCGTCTATCCAGCGATCAAAATCAGACTCACTCATAGCTTTTGGATCCGCAATAATCCCTGCAAAATACATAGCATCGTAGTTGCCTGTGGCATACAGTTCTTCAGCTAACTCTTGGTTTACTTTTATTTTTTTAGCGATTGGTTTCATAGCGCCCGTAGCTACGCCAAAAACTGGCTCGTGGGCGCCGTTAGATATGTATATTTTTTTCGTTCGTTCCTTACCTAGAGCCTCAAGTTCTTGCATAACTGTTTTAAAATCCAAAGTTGTGCACTTCCTTTCTTCATGTAAAAACCATTTTAATTGCGAACAACTAACCTATATTTTTTATCATGTTTTCCATACTTCCTAATTTTAAATCTTATGTGAGTAGGATGTCTACTTTCTATCATTTGTTGATAATTCAGTTAGTGATTTTGAAAATTTAGCTTTTTACATAGAGTTTTAGCATAAAAAAACTAATGATTAAAATTTCACTTTAACTTTGACTCTTTCTCGGTATTATCATGTTATTATTTGGTAAGGGGATAAATGGAATGTAAAGTTAAACATGTGAGGTTGGTTATAAATGATGAAGACATTTACGAGAATAGTATTAACTGCAGTGATGCCAATTAGTATGATTATGGGTTGTGAAAATACTGAAAAAACTGAAGCAAAAGAGCCGAAAGCGATACAATCGGAGAAAAAGGATTATACGGATTACTCATATGGAAGCAAAGGTATAGTAGTAAGCGGAAAAGCGAAAGAACGTCAACAATACGAGGTTGGATATATGGATGATAACAAGTTAATTGGGATTGACGAAAATATTGAGGACTGTATTGTGTTAGATAATAAAGATGAAGCAGGTCTTGTTTGGAAGCAAATAGAGCGTGGATCGATTATTGAAGTGCAATATGGTAAGGACCGCAATGATATTGTAGGTGTACAATTAGTAGGAGATCGTGAGCCATACGAAATTAGTGATAAGTTTGATCGAAATACGATAAACGAGATTGTCGAAAATGTTAAAGGGAATTTGTAATAGAAGCTAAAATGAAAAAATATTTAAATTTACTATTAATAAAGTCGATTTCTTATGGAGATAAGAAATCGACTTTATTAATTATCTTTTTTGTAAGTTGTCTTTCCAAATAAAACTCATTTCAATGTAAAAGGTTACATCTATATTATCGCAAGAATGTAAAAATGTTAATATTTTCAAAGAGAAAAGTATAAGGAAACAGCATTTATTTAATAGAGACTTGATAGTTATGAAAAATTATAAACATCCTTCTTGTTGAAGCAAAACAGTAAAAGGTATCCTAATCTATTTTTTGAGAAGTAGTAGTGTGCAAAAGGGGACAAGTTCTTTTGACTGCAATAGCAATTGGTTATAAAATAATGTCTGTTAAGGGATTTTCTAGAAACTATCATTCGCCTTCTGGGGATAAAATGAAAAGGTGGAATAAACATATTTTCATACATAGTAGATTCATAGTCTTTCACGAATGAGAAAATAAAGGGAGGTTGAGATATTTACACGGATAGTGTAGGTATCGATTACAGCAATGAATATAAAAAAACGAGTAATCGCACTATCAACAAGTCTAGTAATGTTAGGGAGTGCACCTTTATCAATATCAGCAGAAGAGTTAAATAAATCTCATACTGACCAGCTTCGTATTGCACAAGGGGAACGTGGAACGAGCGGATTACGTTATTCCGATTTCAATCTAGAAACTCCTGATCACATGCAAATTAATGAAGCGGAAGTATCAGAGAACGAGGAAATTCTTCTAGAAGAATATAAGCATAAACATGATGAAACAGAAGAGTTACATAAAATGAAAGAAGCGAAAAAAGGTGAAGTAGCAGAAGATGAAGCCATTTCAAATATTGAAAAGGCATTTGAACATGTAGACGGTCGAAATGATGGTTCTACTCGCGAAATGAAGCCGGTTGAAAAGCGAAGAGCTATTCAGTATAGCGCATCGATGACTACGAAGAAATATGGAACACTTGCAGGTGTCCCGTTTGTAGAGTGGATTGTTCCAGCAGGAAATCCTGATATTCGCCCTGCAAATCCGATGAAAGCACGCTACATTACAATTCACGAGACTGCAAACACTGCCCGTGGTGCAAATGCTGAAAATCATGCTAAATATTTGTATAAACAAGCAACGGAAGGTACGTTCCGAACAGCTTCATGGCATTTTACTGTAGACGATAAACAAATTTATCAACACTTACCAACAAATGAAAACGGTTGGCATGCAGGAGATGGGGATGGATCAGGAAATAGAGAATCTATAGGGATTGAAATTTCAGTTAACCAAGATGGAGATTACAATAAAGCGTTAGAGAATGCAAAGAGACTTGCAGGTTATTTAATGAACAAAGAAGGTATTAGTGCGGACCACATTTATAGGCATCAACAATGGAGCGGGAAAAACTGTCCTGATATTTTAATTTCTCGTGGGAATTGGACTGGCTTCGTACAAGGTATTCAATGGTATGCAAATGTTAACGCACAAATTGATTCGCCTTTACAAGAAAGAAATGAGCTATTTGATTCCAATGAATATAATCCAGCTGAACCTAATATGGAGCTTGTAGTGAATGGTGATGGTATAAACGTACGTAGTGGTTCGGGACTTGAACATCATATCGTTCGTAAAGCTTCAAACGGAGATCGTTACAAAGTGTTAGCAGTTAAAAATGGTTGGTATAAAGTAGGTAACGATGAGTGGATTTTCTATAACCCAAGTTGGATTAAAATAAACTATAATATGCCACATAAAGAAGTACAAAAACCAAAAGATGATATTACAGGTGGATGGTTTGAAGGGAACATTCGTAAGCTGAACAGCCTTGGAATTATGCACGGTGAAGGAAATGGTGTATTTGCGCCTTATCGTAATGTAACGAGAGCTGAGTTTGCTGCATTAATTTCAAATGCTCTAAAGCTACCGGAAGGAGATAAGTCATTTGTAGACATTAACAAAGCGCATCCATCACTTCATAGCGGTATTAAACGTAGTGCAAGTGCAGGAATTATTAACGGTCGTGGCGGCGGGATTTTTGATCCTAACGCATCTATCACACGTGAAGAAGCATCGATCATGATTGACAACGCATTACAGTATAAAGGTGTTACAGGTAAATTAGTCGCATTACCATTTACAGATCAACATCTAATCACATACAAACAACATGTTCAACGATTATACAGTTTAAAGGTAGTTACAGGTGTTGGAAATAATGTGTTTAATCCGAAAGGCACGACAACTCGTGGTGAAGCAGCTGCCTTTTTAGTAAAGATGTTAGATGCAAGTCAAAAATAGAAAGAATGATAAAGGAGCTATCCAAAATGAGAATTTGGAACAGCTCCTTTTTATATAAGCCCTTATTAAGCCCCTTGCAAGCCCCTTATAAGCACCTACCAAGTAATAAATCACTAAGAAAAAACAAAACAAAAACAACTACAAAAACAAAAAAGCGCGAAAAAATAAAACCGTCGTTGTAGTAGTTAAAAAAGTTTGGAATTCAACTGCAAAAACCAATCCCTCACTCCTATATGTATATTGAAGGATTGAAATCTGCCTTTTTATAAGTGCGAGGGGGAGGTAAACATATGGCGGTGTACCGTAATGTGCAAGTGAACTTTTGGCAAGATGAATTCATATTAGATTTAACGCCAGAGGAGCGTTATTTTTACATATATTTGTTAACTGGTACGAAAACGAAGCAATGTGGAATTTACGTATTACCGAAACGTTTAGCAGAACTGGAAACAGGCTACAGTATGGAGACTGTTGAGAAGCTGTTAAATAGGTTTGTTGCATATGGGAAAATTTTATACGATGCGGAAACGAAAGAGTTATACATACTAAATTGGTTACACTATAACCCTATTTTAAATACGAATGTAGAAAAATGTGTGTTACGTGAGTTAAAGACTATAAAAAATAAAGAATTCATACATATGTTTTTACGTAAATGTCTGGAAGAAGAATGGAAGATTCCATTGTTGTTGCAACATTTTGGTATGCCAGAGGAAGAGGATACTAGTAGTTTACAAGAAGTTGTTGAAAAAATAGAAGATATGGAAGTGGAAGAGGATACTCAACATAGTGAAGTTTACAAATTTTACGAACAAAATATAAGTAGTCTATCTCCATATATTGTGGAGGAATTGAAGGGGTGGATACGAAAAGTTTCAGGAAATACCGTACTAGAGGCACTTAAAATTGCGTTTGAACAGAATAAGCGAACGTTTGCTTATGTGAAGGGGATTTTGAGGAATTGGTGTAAGAAAGGACAGGGGAATTTAATTGAAGGAAAGGAAGGAGAAGTTTGTTTACATGATCCATAACATGGGAAAAGAAGGATTTTTCCTTTTCAAAAAGGTTCTTTCAAAATAGAAGCGAATAGTTTGAGAAAGGAGGGGTTATATGGAAGTTGTTATAAAGAAGAAACGAACTAGGGGTAAGAAAATTTTCATTTGGTCTAGTAGTATCGTTCTTTTATTAGTTATTTGTACAGCGATTTTTTTAAACATATATACGCTGAAATCTGTGCCAAAGATAGATGGAACGATAAAACTAGAGGATTTACAACGTGCTGTTACGGTAAAGCGAGATAGTAAAGGAGTACCACATATTAAAGCGGAAAATGCACATGATTTATATTTTTCGCAAGGGTATGTACAAGCGCAAGATCGATTATTTCAAATGGATTTAAGTAGAAGGCAGGCTTCTGGGATGTTAAGTGAAGTTGTGGGGGAAGCAGCTGTTGACCGAGATAAGTTGTTTCGAACGCTCGGTTTACGGCGAGCAGCCGAAGCGTCTGTTAGCCAATATGATGGAGAAGCAAAATTTGCTCTGCAGTCATTTGCTGATGGGGTGAACGCTTTTATACGCGAGGCAAAAGAGGAAAAGAAATTGCCGGTCGAGTTTACTATATTAGGCTACGAACCTGCTGAATGGTCTATTGTTGATACATTAACAATTGGAAAGTATATGGCGTTTGATTTAGGTGGACATTGGCATGGACAGGCATTTCGATATTGGGCGCTGAAAAATTTGCCGAAAGAGCAAGCAAATGAGTTATTTCCTACATATCCGAAAGATGCGCCTAGATTGCTAGCTGAACTCGAGAATACAAATGTGAATGTTGCACAAAGTTTTGCAAAAACAATCATTCCACCAGAGTTTAATGGTAGTAATAACTGGGTTATAAGCGGTGAGAAGAGTGCGTCTGGTAAGCCGATTTTAGCGGATGATCCTCATTTATCACTTGCGACACCTTCTATTTGGTATCAATCGAAACTTGAGATGAAAGATTTACATGTGAGTGGCGTTATTTTCGCTGGCGTACCCGGGGTTATATTAGGACACAATGACAAAATAGCATGGGGCGTTACGAATACAGGTCCTGATGTGCAAGATTTATATATTGAGAAGAGAAATCCTAATAATGAAAATGAATTTCTGTATAACGATAAGTGGGAAAAAGCTACCGTTGTGGATGAATCTATTAAAGTAAAAGGCGGGAAAACAATTCCGTATAATGTTACAGTTACGAGGCATGGCCCAGTCATTTCAGAGTTTGCGGATAAAGGGAAAGAGAAGACGAAAACAGTATTTGCTTTGAAATGGACTGCTTTGGAGCCTTCCGCTGAATTAAAGGCTGTATTAAATATGAATAAGGCGAAAGACTGGAATGAGTTTGAAACGGCACTGCAAGATTTTCATACACCAACTCAAAATTTTGTATTTGCATCAAACGACGGCACAATTGCTTATAAAGCAAATGGAAATATACCAGTGCGTAAAAAAGGTGATGGTAGTCTGCCTGTGCCAGGATGGACAGATGAATATGAATGGGAAGGGTATATCCCGTATGATCAACTTCCAAAAGTAATCAATCCAAAACAAGGGTTTATTTCAACTGCGAATAATAAAATTGTAGATGATAATTATCCGTACCATATTAGTAATACGTGGGCGCAGCCATATAGGCAAATGCGTATTCAAGAGTTTTTACAAGAGAAGGAAAAATATACAGTGAAAGATTTAGAAGAGTTACAGATGGATCAAAAAAATTTATACGGGAAAGAGTTTGCTCCTATATTTTTAAAAGAGTTAAATAAAGCATCTTTAAATGAAGTAGAGAAAGAGGGCGTAAAACAATTAACGAAGTGGAATTTTTACGATAGTAAAGATGAATCGGCACCGTTAATATTCCATCTATTAATGAAAGAGATTTCAAATACGTTATTTTCAAAAGAAATTCCGAAAGATGTGATGGAGTTATTTGAAGGGAAGTCACAAGTCGTGGATGAATTGATTCGAAAAGAAGTAGCAGGAGAAAATAGCGCTTGGTTTAAGAAATACGGGGGCTTCACAAAAGTTGTGCATACATCGTACGAGAATGTAATAAAGAAATTACAGAAGGAATATGGACCCGATGTTACAGAGTGGAAGTGGGGCGATTACCATCAACTTGCTTTTACACATCCAATTTCAAAATCATCTAGTATGTTAGCACTACTTGCATTTAATCGTGAGAAACCAGTTCCAATTGGCGGAAGTCAAGTTACCGTTCAAGCGGCGAGTTACGGAGATAACGGTATTGTCAATCACGGAGCTTCTTGGCGATTCGTTATTGATACGAAAGATATGTCAAACGGTTATCATATTGTAGGACCAGGACAATCAGGACATTTTAGAAGTGATTGGTATCATGATCAAATAGATGATTGGGTAAATGGCACGTATCATACGACTACATTGAATACGGAGGGGATAGAAGGGAAGGTGTTAAATTTGGAGCCGAAGTGATAGAGTGTTTTTGTTTGTGGAGAGGACTAGTAATAATCTTTTTGATAATGAAATCTTATCATTTAGAACATAACCCAGTTCTTAAATCATTTTAACAGCCAGCCTACTATCATTTAATTGGATAGTAGGCTGTTTCCATCTTCGAAATACGCTGTAGCAACCTCTTCAGGATTACGATTATTTCTACATGCTGCAAGTACTGTAACTAATAAAGCCATTACAACTATTAACATGATCATTCCAGTTTTAAGGGAAATTAGTTAACAAAGACCAGATATTATTTGCAACAGAACTGTTCCTCTGTACCCCTTGTTTCATCATTTTTCTAGGCCATTCAACTTGACAAATGTTTTTTTATCAAACTACAATGAAAATCATTATCAATAATATAGGGAGGATACTTTTGTCAATAAATGAAAAACAATATATTTATAGGTTAATAACTAGATGTTGTTAAGTCGTATGTACTATTTTTAGTTTAGCGTTGCCCAGAATGTACACCAATTAATCTCACGAATTACAAGAAAACTATAATTGAAATGAGGCTTGCATTGTGAAGTTGGACGTGAATGAGTTAGCAGAGTATCTTGCCAATACTCCTTTCCGAGTAGAAGGAGTATATCGTTATGCTAAAAATCCAGGTGTGCCTTGTGCTGAGTCTACAGATTCTTTCCCAGGATTTGTATTTCCACTTACAGGGAAGACGCAATTTCAATTTAATGGTACGCCGTATATCCTTTCCCCAGGAAAAGTTATACATGGGGGTGCAAAAATGACATTAGCCCATAAAATGCTTGGTGAAATAAACTGGGAATATATTCTTGTTTTATATCGGATAAGCAATTCAGAACGAGAAGACTCTGGCTTTACTCATCAGCATTTTGAATTGTTAACAGGACAATCTCCTCGTCTTGTCGAATTACTTATGCGTCTTTGGGATGTGTATAATCAGCGAGGAGGCATTTCGATGTTTCAGACTGAAATGCTGTTTCGCGAAGCGTTGAATGAAGCTTTATTAAGTGTTGTCAATAGAGAAAACAACTATGAATCGCATACTTTATTCGAACGAATATCTAGTTATGTCCATAAATACTATTATAAAGATATTACAATAAATACGCTTACAGAACAAAATAATGTTAATCGAAATCGTCTTTCTTACGTGTTTAGAAAGCATGCAGGTATGGGGCCAGCAGAATATTTATTGAACTATCGTATAAAGATGGCTCAAAAAATGTTATGTACAAGTGGTGTGCCTGTACAACAAATTGCGCAGGCTGTTGGAATCGCAGACCCTTTTTATTTTAGTAGAGTTTTCAAGAAGCGAGTTGGCATTTCGCCTACTAAATATCGCGAGAAGTTCATCAATAATCCATACTAATGTCAACAGAGGTCCATTCTTATTTGAAAATCACTGTTCTATACTTATGGAGAGTTAAAGGAAACATTAGATTGAAAGTACTTTCATTGAAATCACTCCTTTGTACTATCTGAATGAAAAGTTCTGGCCTGAGCATTTTCTTTTTAAGCGTAATAACGAATTTTTTACTTAGATTACTGTAATATAGTGGAAGTTGAAAATGAGGAGGGATCATTATCCATTACCAACCTATTAAACTAAATGACGAGTTATCTAAAATTAACGATTATTGGTATCCACAAGTGATTAGTGAAATGAATGACGATCAAATTCAGCTTTTTAAAGCTAATGGAGATTTTATATGGCATGAGCATCCTAATACAGATAAGCTATTTATTGTGCTTGAAGGGGAGATGTTCATCGATTTTCGTGATGGACAGGTGAAAATTTCTAAAGGCGAGATGTTTATTGTCCCGAGGGGCGTTGAGCATAAACCGTTCACTGAAAAGGAATCCCACATTATGTTGGTAGAGCCTAAAAGGGAAATGGATTGATAATCGTAAAAAGATAAAAAAGGAGCGGAAATCCGTTCCTTTTTTATTTATCTTACTATTTTTGGAAACTTAATGTGAATAAAATGTGAATAAGGGATGAATAGCATTTTTATCAATAAAAATTTATTGGTTTTTTTGTGGAATATATATGAAACGTTGTATAAAATAATCAAGAAAGCCAAAAATTACAGGGGGAAAGTTGTGAAGAAAAATAAGAGTTTAATAAGTTTTTTAGGAGTGTTTATTATGCTGTTTTCTTTTTGTTTTCAAGGAAATGTACAGGCAGATGTAAATACTGTTCAATCTGGAAAAGTTAAATCAGGAAATGTAACGGTATGGGAAGTTGGAAATGTAGCGAAAGTGTTAGCTGATGTAGAGCGCTTAAATTTAAATACAGTAAATGTACCAATTCAGGTAGATATTCCGAATGTGACTTCTACGAACATGGTAATTAATCAAGCGCAAAAGCAACAGGCTATTATTTTAATTCAAGAATTATTAAAGCGTAATATTCAAGTTATAGTAGAACCGTTCCCATATATTCAGCAAGGAAATGTTGGAGAAACGGAATGGAATCCAAGTAATATTAATGATTTCTTCTGGAATTGGAAAACGGTTATTTTGCAAGACATCTTTAACTCGATTACAAGTAAATACAATGTGTACGGGCTCAAGATTGCTTCTAATTTCGTGAATATGGAATATGCAGAAGGATATTGGAGCGATACGATTGATTTTGTTCGCCAGCAGTATAAAGGAAATGTTTTGTATCAAATGAATTGGTGGTTAACAGCAAGCTGGGATCCTTCATATGAAGCGAAGTTTGTTGAGAAAATAAATCGTCCGTATTTAAAGAAGGTAGACATTGTTAGTATCGATAGTTGGTTTGAAGTTTCGGAAAAAAGAAATCCATCATACGAAGAAGTGAAGCAAAGTTTATTTGCGACGACAGTGTATAACCGTGGACAAAATGTTGTTCAACAACTAGAACAATTACATAAAGCAACAGGAAAACCGGTTTATTTTGGCGGATTTAACGTTCCAGCGCGTGAACTAGGCTTGCAAAATCCGTGGAATCCAGATGTTTCTAATGTGTTTTCAAAAGACGTACAATTAAACGGATGGCGCGCTTACCGTGACGTATTAGAACCAAAGCCATATTTTAAAGGTTTTTCAATTTGGTTTATTGGTTCTAATGATAGTACGCATGCGTATCAAATACATAGTCAAGAAACGGCGGCAGTTATTAACGGCTGGTACCGAAAATAATTTTTATAAAATAGGTAAGTTTTAAAGTTTGGCACATATATTTCTAGTGAAAGGCCTTTCACCATCTTATCACCTAGGGGGCAATCATAATGAAATTTTTGTCTTACCTTACAGTAATTTTGGTGATTCTTGGCGGTTTGAATTGGTTATTTGTAGCGTTAGATTACAATGTAGTTGAGAAATGGTTTGGTTCTATGCCGGCGCTTGTGGACACTATTTATTGGCTCATTGGTCTTTCTGCAATTTATCAAATTTTTGATCGGTTCTTTACGGACAATTAGCAATTATACTTTATTACTAGAGTGTTAAGTACGATTATGTACTTAACACTTTTTTGTGTATTTATAAAAACATTGGCACTTGCAAGCGATTCCATTGCGTCTTACGCCGTAATAATAGAAAACAAATTGACCGTGTCTTGTATTGTGGGTTATAATTCAGAAAGTTTAAAAAATACCAAAATGAGAAATAGGGAGGTCATCCGGGTGATGGAAAGAGTGTATAATTTTTCAGCAGGACCATCAATACTCCCTTTGCCAGTTTTAGAGAAAGTGCAAAAGGAGCTTGTAAATTATAACGGGACAGGCATGTCTATTATGGAAATGAGTCATCGATCTTCTTATTTTCAAAGTATTATAGAGGAAGCGAGTAGCTTACTTCGTGAATTAATGAACATTCCTGATGAGTATGAAGTATTGTTTTTACAAGGCGGTGCGTCATTACAATTTTCTATGATACCGCTGAATGTAATGAATACGTATAAAAAAGCAGGATATATATTGACTGGCTCATGGTCTAAAAAGGCGATGCAAGAAGCTGAAAAAGTAGGAGAAGTGCAAGTGATTGCTTCTTCTGAAAATGAGAAGTTTACTACAATTCCTAAACTGGATGGTTTACTAGGCGATGAAAAACTAGATTATGTACATATTACAACGAACAATACAATTGAGGGAACGAAGTATGTGGACATTCCACATGTAGATAAAGTACCGCTCGTTGCGGATATGTCCTCAAATATTTTATCAGAACGATATGATGTTTCGAAGTTTGGTCTTATATATGCGGGAGCGCAAAAGAATTTAGGGCCAGCAGGCTTAACGATTGCGATTATAAAAAGAGATTTAATTGGGGGAGCAGATCGCTCTTGTCCTACAATGTTAAACTATGAAACATACAGCAAAAATAACTCCTTATATAATACACCGCCGTCCTTTAGTATTTACGTAACAAAACTTGTACTAGAGTGGCTGAAAGAGCAAGGCGGAGTATCTGCGATTGAAGAACAAAATAAAATAAAATCTTCACTTCTTTACAATTTCTTAGATGAATCAAAATTGTTTACTTCACCAGTTGATCCTACGTATCGATCACTTATGAACATTCCGTTTACAACACCGTCAGAAGAGCTGAACAGTGAGTTTTTACAAAAAGCGAAAGAACGAGGACTTGTTACACTAAAAGGACATCGCTCAGTCGGTGGTATGCGCGCAAGTATTTACAATGCGATGCCAGCACACGGCGTACAGCAATTAGTAAATTATATGAAGGAATTTGAGCTTGAGAATAGATAGGGAGATGGGGATATGTTTCGTGTTCAAACGTTAAATCAAATTGCAGAAAAAGGTTTGCAAGTGCTTAGCGGAGAGCGCTATGAAGTAGGGGAGAGAATGGACCACCCAGACGGTATTTTACTTCGCAGCTATTCTTTACATCAAGAAGAGTTTTCAAAAGATTTAAAGGCGATTGCCAGAGCTGGTGCTGGTGTAAATAATATTCCTGTCGAGCGATGTACAGAAAAAGGGATTGTAGTCTTTAATACGCCAGGGGCGAATGCTAATGCAGTAAAGGAACTCATTATCGCCAGTCTTATTATGTCTTCACGCAACATTATTAACGGAGTAAGCTGGACGAAAAATTTAGAGGGTGAAGAAGTACCGCAGCTTGTTGAATCAGGGAAAAAACAATTCGTTGGATCAGAGATTGCAGGGAAACGTCTAGGTGTTATCGGACTTGGCGCAATTGGTGCTTTAGTTGCGAACGATGCGTTAGCTTTAGGGATGGACGTTGTCGGATATGATCCTTACATTTCAGTTGAAACAGCTTGGCGCCTTTCTACACATGTGCAAAGGGCATTTAGTTTAGATGAAATTTTTGCAACGTGTGATTATATTACACTGCATATTCCTCTTACGAATCAAACGAAGGGGATTATTGGTGAACACGCTGTAGAGAAGATGAAAAAAGGGATGCGTCTATTCAATTTTTCTAGAGGTGAACTTGTAGATGAAAAGGTTCTTCAAAAAGCGTTAGAAGAAGATGTTATTGCACATTACGTAACGGACTTCCCAAATGAAAATGTGATAAAGATGAAAAATGTAACTGCGACGCCTCACCTTGGTGCATCTACGTCTGAATCAGAAGAAAATTGTGCAGTCATGGCAGCGCGTCAATTACGTGAATATTTAGAGACAGGAAATATTCGTAACTCAGTCAACTATCCAAACGTAGAATTGCCGTATATCGGAAAGAAACGTATTACAATCATGCATCAAAACGTTCCGAACATGGTAGGACAAATTACAGGATGTTTAGCAGAACATCATATAAATATTGCGGATATGATTAATCGTAGTAAACATTCTTGGGCGTACACGATGATTGATATTGATAACGGAATTGATGATATAATAAAAGAGAACATTGTGGAAAATATAAGCAAAATTACAGGTGTTGTAGCCGTTCGAATGATTGTGTAAAGGAGAGAGGAATGTGGCAAAAATCCGACCGTTTCGGGCCATTCGTCCAGTAGAAGAAAAAGCAGCACAAGTTGCAGCTTTACCATATGATGTATTAAATAGTGAAGAAGCAAGAGAGGTTGTAAAAGGGAATCCGTATTCTTTCTTACACGTTGATAAAGCAGAAATTGATTTAGACCCAGCGCTTTCACCGTACGATGATCGCGTATATGAAAAAGCGGGTGAAAATTTAAATCGATTGATACGAGAAGAAGTGTTCATTCAAGACGAAGAGCCAGCGTTATACATTTATGAACTGACAATGCAAGGAAGAACGCAGTCCGGTCTTGTCGTTTGTACATCTATTGATGAGTATGAAGACGATACAATTAAAAAACATGAAAGAACGCGCCATGAAAAAGAACTTGATCGTATTCGCCACGTAGATGTGTGTGACGCAAATACAGGTCCTATCTTTTTAACATATCGTACAAAAGAAGAAGTGAAACGTTTCATCGCAAACTGGAAAGCAGAACATACGCCAATCTATACATTTACAGCGGAAGACGGCGTTAGGCATATTGCTTGGAAAATAGATGATGAAGAAGTAATTGCAAGTTTAGTAAACTTATTTGAAGATATTCCTAATCTTTATATTGCAGATGGACATCACCGCTCGGCATCAGCTGCAAAAGTAGGGCTCATGCGAAGAGAGCAATATCCGAACTACACAGGAGAAGAGGAGTTTAATTTCTTCCTATCAGTTTTATTCCCTCACGATGAATTATCAATTTGGGACTATAACCGAGTTGTGAAAGATTTAAATGGCTTGTCAGAGGAGCAGTTTTTAAATCAAATTACGCAGTACTTTTATGTAGAAGAAGCATCTGTTTCACCGTATAAACCAAATGAACCAAAAACATTTGGCATGTATGTGAACGAGAAGTGGTATAAGCTCACAGTGAAAGAGGAAACGTTTGATGCGAATGATCTTGTGAAAGGTTTAGATGTATCTATTTTGCAAGATCACTTATTAAGCCAAGTACTTGAAATACATGATCCGCGATCTGATTCACGTATCGACTTTGTCGGAGGAATCCGCGGATTAGAAGAACTAGAACGCCTTGTAAATAGCGGTGCATATAAAGCGGCGTTCTCGCTATATCCGACATCAATGGAATCTTTATTAGCAATCGCAGACGCTGGAGAAGTTATGCCGCCAAAATCAACGTGGTTTGAACCGAAACTGCGCAGTGGGTTGTTTGTACATTCTTTAAAATAAATATAGACTTCATTAGTTTGAAAAACCGAAATGATTTTAGTTTCGGTTTTTCTTATTTTAAAAGAGTTAAGGACATTCCTAGTATTACAAGAAATGTCCTTTCCACTAATTTATAGGATGTTTTGCTAAAATTTAAACTCTAAAATTAGTTTACTAGTTTGACCTGTAAACTGATAATTATAGAATCCTCGTAGGTTTTCTAAGTTACCGGTAGCTTTAATAATTGTTCCTGGGGAATCTAAATTTCCTTTATCAAATATACCTTGCTCTATAGCTGTAAATGTTCCTTGTTGCCCTTTATAAATTCCTTCAAAGTGTAAAAAACCAGAAATTTTAGCAGTAGCCAAGTGACCATCATTTATATTTGAGTCTAAATAATATAATAAGTATTCAACAAAAGCTTTTCCTTTTAATTCCCCATCAATATCATATTCAACATGGGCAATATTAATAGGGAAATCTTTTTTTGTATCATCAATTGGTTTTTCATCCCATTTACTTACTGTAAATGTTACTTCCATACACGTAATCTCCCTCCAATTATATACTTTTAAAAAGTATCCGTTCACATTCATATCTCATAGGAGTGATTTTATTCATTCCACGCCACTTTCTAAAATAGAGAACGATCCATTTCCACAATCAATTTCTGCCATTGCGCCGTAAGGTAAAATAAACTTCGGTTCAGTATGGCCAAAATTAAAATTATAAAGAATCGGCAAATCTTCTAAGTTATGTTCTTTCATTACTTGCAGTATTTCGTGTTTATATTCTTCATAATACATTTCGTCTTTTGGTTTACCAAAAATGATGCCTTTTGCTTTTTGCAGAATGCCTTGCGCTGCATAATTTCGTAACCAATACTTTATATAACTTGGTTCTGGATGATCTTCAGAAGTTTCAAAGAAGAGAATGCTATCCTCCCAATGTTTTTTCTCAGGCCAAAGTTCCGTTCCTTTTGCAAATTCCAGTACTTCTATACATCCGCCAATTAAACGCCCTTGTACAGTAGTAGAGCCTTGAAGTAACTCATACCCGTTGTTTTGCTGCATCGTCCGTCTTGTATCCTTATTTATCTCTATCCATTCTAAACGCTCACTCGTCCATTCAGGAGCTGGTTGAATTTCGCCAATCACTTCATTGGAAAAGAGAGTTCGATTTACCATTTCAACCGTATATGGATCCATCTCTACATTTTCAGCAAAGTCGGTCAAAATTGCCGGACCGTATAAAGAGGAAAGACCTGCTTTATGACAAAATAAATGTGAAATAGTAACGTCAGAGTATCCCATAAAAATTTTCGGATTTTCACGTATTACATTAAAATCTATATGAGGAAGTAAGCGAATGCTATCTTCACCGCCAATATTCGCAATAATTGCTTTCACGCGCGTATCTTTAAATGCTGTCATTAAATCTTCCGCACGAGCTTGTGGGTTGTTATAAATGAATTCGCTACCTTTTAAACTATTTGGCATGGGAACAACCGTAAGACCGAAAACTTCTTCTAACCTCTTTACCCCTTGCTCATATCGCCATCTTATTTCAGGATCACCTGCTCCTCCCCATGAAGGGCTTACTGTTGCCACGATATCACCTGGCTGTAATCTGTTTGGTTTTATTAACATGTTAACTCCGCTCCTACATAATGTAATAGACTACGATTATACGTAACATTGAAAAATATGATGCATGACATTAGTTTCTTCATCATCAATCTGTTTACCTGCTGTGATGCAAGAATTTAGCAGTAGTGCTGAATATAGGAATAATCGATCTATATTTAAAAAGTACAGTATGCATCATTGTATAAGAAAGATGGTTGATATTTTCTACAATCTGTAACTGTAATGATTATAAGTTGGCCGTATTCAATCCGAAAAATAAAATTATCATGAATGGAGAGGTTACAGCTTTTCCTGAACAAGAAAGCTATCGTCTTTAGGCACTTGAGATGAAAGTGGGATTGGATCCGGAGTGTCACTAAAAATCGTAACGTTCGTGGTACTTTAAGTGTCTGAAGTATAGGGAGTTTCTTCGTTTTTTTTGTTGGGGTTTTTAGGGGAGTATTCTTTAATTATTAGATAGAGAGATAAAATAAAATACACCTAGTTAATAGGTGTATTTTTTAGAATTGAAAACCACATAACATCGAATGGTTTTCTTGTAAACATATAGGAACAGTAGTATAGATTGTTTTTAATTTTGTTAACTTACCAACCTGTACCATGTTCAGAATTAGCAGGAGCACCGCCAGTATTGCCATGAGCTTCAAATTTTGGAGCAGGGAAATGTGTATGTCCTTCTTGTTTAGGAGCCCCACCAGTGTCACCAATGTTTAATGCAGGAGCCCAAGTATCCGCATGTGAATCTAATTTTGAGCTTAAATCAGCATGTGTCTCTTGTTTAGGAGCAGGGAAATGTTCGTGCCCCTCAAGCTTCGGAGTCGGCGTATCACCAACATTTAAAGCAGGAGCGCCAGTATTACCATGCGCTTCTAACGTAGGAGCAAAGAAGTCAGCGTGACTCTCTTGTTTAGGAGCCATTCCTTCTCCATGAGTATTTGTATAAGAAGGAGCCCAAGTATCCCCTATATTGTATGATGAAATAGGAGGTCTGCCATGATCATAAGCAGGAGCGCCACCGCCATCTCCAATGCTTACTGATTTCGGAGCAGGAGTATCCCCAACATTGAAAGCAGGAGCGCCACCGTAGTCACCATGATTTTCTAATTTCGGAGCAAAAGTTTCACCGTGCTCAGCTTTTACAACGCCGCCATCCCCAATATTTACACCAAAAAGACCAAAGCTAAACACTGATAACCCTACAACAGCTGTACTAATTTTTCTTTTCAATCTATCTCTCTCCTTTTTATTGTTTTATTTCATTTTGTCTAAACGTGGTAGATAAAATGAAACGAATCGTAAAAAAATTCCAAATATATTACGATATACGAATAATTCTGTGTAATATTTTGTAAAACCTCCTTGAAATTTGAATTTTATGAAAATAAAATTCGACATGGTTCATTATTCAACTAGTTGAATAAATTTTGATTGAGTTTTTATAAAGCTATTCGTTAACCTTAGGACCGAAAGTGGTTCTTAATTTCTTTATACCGTGGTCATAAGGTTAACGAATAGCTTTGAATTAAATTAAAGCCCTCTTGTTGTATATTTAAAAAGTACAGTATGCAACATTGCATAAGAAAGGGGGTTGCTATTTTCTACAACCTGTAACTATAATAGTTACAGGTTGGTCGTATCCAATCAAATATAAAATCATCATGAATGGAGATGTTTCATAATGGGTATGAAAAAATTAATTTTAGCAGGTGCTTTAGGAATCGCAGCATTATCAGGAACGAATTTACCAGGGTTAGAACTAACAAAAGCGAGTGCTGCTTCTATAGAATCGAATTTCTCAACATTAGAAGGGCGAGTAGTAGAAGTAGATAACGGTGTAATTGTCGTAAAATCTAAGCAATACGAAGAACCTGTTAGTGTATACATGGATACTTTCTCAAATGTGAAAGTAGGAGATGAGGTTAAAGCTACTGGATCTATGATGCGTAATTTTACAGAATATATGGTTGCAACTGCAATTGAAAATACAACAAACAAGTTAGGCATGCATATGAAAGAAGATGGCTCACCTGATTATGTAATTGGGGAAGTATCAAAAGTTGGAACAGACGGTGCTACTAAATATGTCGTAGTGGGGTATCCATCGTTAAACGGGAAGAAAGATATTATTGATGTTTTCTTAACAAAGGGACAAGTATTTCATGTGGGTGAGAAAGTGAAAATTGATATGAATTATGTGGGCTGGGGTGGAAGTTCTATTAATTGGAACACAGTTGATCATATCGAAAAAGTGCATGAAGTAAAAAACAACGTTGAAAATAATGACGATGTTTGGATTTGGTCTTAATTAGATTTCTGTAAATAATAAATGGATTATTCAGTACCTAGCAAATGGTCATAGACATGACCATTTGCTAGGTACTTTTTTGTTTTGTATTTTTTGAGAATAAGGTATTCCTGACTAGAATATGATGTTTAAATCGGAGTAAATTTAAAAAATACAATAATGAAAGAGGTGTTTATATATGGAGCGAGATGAGAATTATTTACGAGCTAAAAAAAGAGTGGAGAATTTAAAAGCGTTTTATATTCATTTAGCATTATATATACTAGTTAACTTAATGCTTTTTTTTATAAATATAAGCTCTGATTCAAGTAAATTATGGTTTTTATATCCACTTGCAGGCTGGGGGATTGGTATCGTTATACATGGTTTGACAACTTTTCCATTCGGGATATTCGGAAAAGAGTGGGAAGAACGAAAGATTAAAGAATATATGGAGAAAGATAAGTAAATCCAGTTTAATCATTCGATTTTCAAAATAATACTGAGGATGGGGTATTGTTCTACGTCTATTTAGAAAAATGGGATACAAAGCAGTAAGGTGTGACCCTCGTGGTAAAGACCTTACGGAGGATTTCTATTTATATAAATCTCTTTAAAAAAACAAAGATGCGAAGTCTCTTCTATGACTTCGCGTCTTTGTTTTTTTGTTTAGAAGGATTAATAAGCTATTCTCGTATTCACATAAGCGACTCCTATAACATGTTCAATGATAATAATAGAAGAAATAATTTGATAAACGAGGTAATAGTGGTGAAAAATCGAAGAAATACATCGCTACACCTCTAAAATTAATTTATGTACATTCTATAAATCGTTGCGCTCTTTTAGAAAGCTTCCGATCTTTCAGCCATATAATTGATGATTCAGACTCATAAGGGAAATCTATTAAATCTACTATTTTTATAAATTCTTGTGGGATATGAGATACAGCACTTTTCGGCAAGATAGAGGCACCGATGCCAGTCATGATAAGCATAAGAATAAATGCTGAGTCAGGACATTCACATGCTATATTTAATGTTATACCAAGGTGCTTGCATTCATCGATGACGAGCTGATGATAGCTATTTTCTTTATCTTTATGTAAAAGTAAAAGGGGAATATGGCTTAATTCGGTTAGAGGGATTGGGAGGTGAGAATGATATAGTTCCCATTTAGCAGGCATGACTAATACGAAAGGTTCTTTTGATAAACATATACTAGAAAAAACATCTTTATTAAAAGGTGTACGCAAAATAGCGAGTTCGATATGCCGATTTTCTAATTGCTCTATTAAGTATGAAGGGCCACCTTCCCATATTTTTAAGTTCACATTTGGATAGTTATCTTGAAAATAGCGTATTTTTTCAGAGAGAAAAGGAATGCAAGAATGAAATGCTCCAATAGATAGCTTGCCCCTTAGCCCTTCACCGGTATCTTTAATCTCCGTAATAGTTTCTTCTAATTGATGAATAATGTTTTTTGCTTTCGTATATAAAATTTTTCCTTCTTCAGTCAAATGCATATTTCGGCCGTTTCTTTCAAAGAGGTTTACTGATAATTCTTGTTCTAGTAGCGATAGTTGTCTACTTAGAGGTGGCTGTGCCATATGAAGTCGTTGGGCAGCACGGGTAAGCTGTTTTTCTTCAGCGATTACAATAAAGTAACGAAGTTTTCTTATATCCATGTCAAAGTCCCTTTCTATACCATTTTTGTATGGGAAAACAACCTTATAGATAGTTTTCATATAATCTCCCACATGATATCATAAACAAAAAGTTTTAAAAATAGAAAATTCTAAAAATTTAAAATAATATTCAAAAAAGTAATAACTTGAAAATAGATCATATCGTTTTGAGGGGGGATTTTGATGAAAGTCTCGTTATTTATTACTTGTTTATCAGATGTGTTTTTTCCTCAAGTAGGTAAGAGTGTCGTAGAAATTATGAATCAATGCGGAGTGGAACTAGATTTCCCTGAAGGACAGACTTGTTGCGGACAACCAGCTTACAATAGTGGATATCAAGAAGATGCAAAACTAGCAGCAAAGCAAATGATTAAAGCATTTGAACATAGTGAATATATTGTGACGCCTTCAGGTTCTTGCGCTAGCATGGTTCATCATTATTATAAAGAGATGTTTAAAGGTGATAGTGAATGGTATGAAAAAGCGGTTCATTTAGCGGATAGAACGTATGAGTTGACGGACTTTTTAGTGAATGTACTTGGGAAAAATGATTGGAAATCTAAGTTGGTTGAGAAAGCTGTTTTCCATCAATCTTGTCATATGAGTCGGGCGCTCGGGATTAAAGAGGAACCACTGAAGTTATTATCGCAAGTAGAAGGTCTAGACATAAAAGAATTACCATATTGCCAAGATTGCTGCGGGTTTGGTGGTACTTTTGCAGTGAAAATGAGCTCGATTTCTGAAACGATGGTTGATGAAAAAATAAAACATATCGAGGCGACAGAAGCAAATCTCTTAATTGGAGCAGATATGGGATGTCTTATGAATATTGGGGGAAGATTGCGTAGGAAAAATAAAAATATTCAAGTGTTACATGTAGCAGAAGTACTGGCGAAGGGGCTGAATAAATGAGTGTGGCGGGGGAACTAGATTTTTTGAAAAGAGTAGATAAAGCGTTGCAAGATCCACAGATGAGAAGCGCGGTTCCGTTTACACAAGATCGGCTTCGGATGGGACGGGAACAAGCTACACAGGAATTAGGGAATATGGAAGAATGGCGCGAGGCAGCATCTGAAATTCGGATGCACACAATCGGAAATTTAGATAGTTATTTGGAACAATTAGCTACTAATGTTCGGAAAAATGGGGGGCATGTGCATTTCGCTTTCAAAGCAGAAGATGCTGTATCATATGTTTCTGAAATCGTAAGAAAAAAAGGAGCGAGATCAGTAATTAAGTCAAAGTCCATGGTTTCAGAAGAAATACATCTTAATAAAAACTTAGAAGAGATGGGGGTAAAAGTAGTAGAGTCTGATCTTGGGGAGTATATTATTCAATTAGCTGGAGAAACGCCATCCCATTTAATCGCCCCGGCTATTCATAAGACGAAGGAACAAGTAGCAGAGCTTTTTTCTAAGGAAGCAGGAAGAAAGATCCCAGTTGATACGAATCAATTACTACAATTTGCTAGGGAGCAATTGCGTAAAGAGTTTTTAGAAGCTGATATTGGTATTTCCGGTTGTAACTTTGCGGTAGCGGAATCTGGATCAGTTGTTCTTATAAGTAATGAAGGAAATGCTCGCCTTACTACGACATTGCCAAAGGTTCATATTGCGATTATGGGGATGGAACGCCTTGTTCCGACATGGAAAGATCTTGATGTAGTCGTTTCGATGTTAACAAGAAGTGCTACAGGCCAAAAGATTACATCTTATGTAACTGGAATTAATGGGGCGCGTTTACATGAAGATATGGATGGACCTGAAGAATTTCATTTAATTATTTTAGATAATGGCCGTTCTGATTTTTTAGGAACTGCTTATGAAGAAGTATTAAAGTGTATAAGGTGCGGAGCATGTGTAAATGTTTGTCCTGTGTATCGCAATATTGGAGGACATGCTTATGGAAGTGTTTATAGCGGGCCAATTGGAGCAGTACTTGCGCCTTTATTAGAAGGATATGAAGAGTTAAAAGAATTACCTTTTGCATCAAGTTTGTGCGGAGCATGTACAGATGTTTGCCCTGTGAAAATCCCATTACATGACCTTCTCATTGAACATCGTAAAGATGTCGTGGAACAAGGGTTTATAACGAAATTTGAGCAACTTGCCTTTAAAGGTTTCACGTTTATGGCGAGTCATCCATTCATTTATGAGAAAGCGATTAAAATGGCACATACAGGTTTATCAATATTTGCAAAAGATGGTTATATTGCGAATGGACCAGGTCCATTAAAAGGATGGACAGAAAGTAGAGATTTTCCAAAACCTGCGAAACAATCATTCCGTGATTGGTGGAAAAAAGAAACGAGGGATTCATAATATGAATACGGATGTACAAGAGTCTTTTTTAAACAATATCGCACGTAAATTAAATCGAGAACGTCGCTCGGGAGTTACTCCTCCCAGGTGGAAAAACAATCCACTTAGCCACTTTTCTAATGAGATAGATCACGAAAGTTTAATAGAGCAGTTTATTGCAAACTTGCATACGTTACATACAGAAGTAAGTCATATACACCGTTCAGAAATAGGGAGTGCACTTCAGTATGTTGTACATAAATTTAATGTTCAATCTGCGGTGTATTGGGATGATGATAGATTACATCAACTTGAAATAGGAAAGCATTTAATAGGAAATTTCGTTTCTCATCGAATGTGGCAAAGGAAAGAAGGGGAAAGAGAACTACGGGATTATGCAGCTCAGGTTGATATGGGAATTACATATGCTGAAATGGGACTTGCTGAGACGGGAACGGTTGTTTTATGGAATGGTGGTGGACGGGGGCGTTTAGTTAGCGTTTTGCCAGCAGTTTATGTAGCAATTCTCTCAGAACATACAATTTATAGACGCTTAACAGAAGGAGTAACTAGAATTCATGAACAGGTTTCGAATGGTTTACCTGCCTGTATTAATTTTATCACTGGGCCTAGCCGGACAGGTGATATTGAGATGGAATTAGCTTTTGGAGTTCATGGCCCCGGTAAGGTCCATGTCATTCTATTAAAGGATTAGAAAGAAAAACAAAAGAATGCGGGGGGAGTGGGAATTTTGATGAAGAATAAATTTCGTTATTATGTCTTTACAATGCTCACGTTTATTACGATGGTAAATTATATTGATCGAGGAGCCATCGCTTATGCGCAGTCTTTCATTATAAAGGAATATGGCTTTGACCCGAAGGAGTGGGGAGCAATATTAGGGTATTTTGGTTACGGTTACATGATCGGTTCTTTATTAGGAGGTATTTTTTCAGATAAAAAAGGGCCGAAATTTGTATGGATCGTAGCAGCAACGGCTTGGTCTATTTTTGAAATTGCGACCGCTTTTGCTGGAGAAATAGGGATTGCTGTTTTTGGAGGGTCTGCTTTAATAGGATTTGCTATTTTCCGCGTTTTATTTGGATTAACAGAAGGGCCATCTTTTGCGGTTTCGAATAAGACAGCAGCAAATTGGGCAGCTCCAAAAGAAAGAGCTTTTCTAACATCCCTTGGTTTTGTTGGCGTTCCGTTAGGGGCAGTATTAACAGCACCTGTAGCTGTTCTATTGCTATCTTTCACTAGTTGGAAAGTCATGTTTTTTATCCTCGGTACAATAGGGATTGTATGGGCGATTATTTGGTACTTTACTTTTACGAATATGCCTGAGGATCATCCGCGAGTGACAAAAGAAGAACTAGCTGAAATACGAAGTACGGAAGGTGTGCTTCAATCAGTAAAAGTAGAGAAAGAAATTCCAAAAGAGCCATGGTACTCCTTTTTTAAAGTTCCGACATTCGTTATGGTTACGATAGCATATTTTTGCTTCCAATATATCAATTTTTTAATATTAACTTGGACACCAAAATACTTGCAAGATGTATTCCATTTTCAATTATCTTCCCTTTGGTATCTTGGGATGATTCCTTGGCTCGGAGCTTGCATCACATTGCCGCTAGGGGCGAAGCTATCTGATCGTATTTTAAGTAAAACAGGAAACCTTCGTTTAGCTCGAACCGGGTTACCGATTATTGCTTTATTACTGACAGCAATTTGTTTTAGCTTCATTCCAGCGATGAATAATTACGTAGCTGTATTAGCGCTTATGTCGCTTGGAAATGCGTTTGCTTTTTTACCGAGTTCATTATTTTGGGCAATTATTGTCGATACTGCTCCTGCTTACTCAGGAACATATAGTGGAATTATGCATTTCATCGCTAATATCGCGACAATCTTAGCCCCGACTTTAACTGGATACTTAGTTGTAAGTTATGGCTATCCTTCTATGTTTATCGTAGCTGCCATTTCGGCCGCTATTGCAATGGGGGCAATGTTGTTTGTGAAACCAGGGCAGCAGACGAAGACGGAAAGCTTATTTAACTGGAGAGGTAAGAAGCGGTTAGAGGAACCTCGTGCTAATTTTGAATGAGCCAAGTAACAAGTAAGATGTAAAAAGTGAGTTGAATGAATTAGAAATGAAACCGAATGGTAGTATATGAAAAAACTCCTGAATTCGCATACTAAGTATGCAAATTTAATGGAGTTTTTTTCATTACCCGGAAGAAAAAGAATGAAGGATCAATAACATGTGAAAGTATAAAATTGTATATAAATCTCTGTAATGAAATGCTTAATGCGAAGCCTATTCTATAGCTTCGCCTATTTGTTTTGTACTCGAAGTTCATGCGAGTACGTGTTCCTATTCGGTTTTTAGCATGAATAGCATGTGAAATCAAAACTTTACTTGTAGTACATAATAAATACAGTTGTTACCCTTTTTAAATTACATGTGGATATAGAATAAAGTTGATTTATCATCCTATATGAAAATAAAAATAAAGCACTGTTCGATTTGAATATTCCACGATATAATGGTGAGAGTTTATGACAGAATAAATATTTACATAAGAAGTGAGGTACTGTATGAAAAAAAGAACGACAGACATTATTTTTATTATTATCGGTGCATTTCTTTTTGCGTTAGGTGTCAATTTGTTTGTTATCCCGAACGAGTTTGGTGAGGGCGGGGTAACAGGTATTACGATTATTACGTACTACTTATTTGAGTGGTCACCAGGTTTAGTGAATTTAATTTTAAATGCGATTTTGTTAATAGTCGGCTATAAATTTTTGAATAAAATCACAACGATTTATACGATTATCGCTGTAGTTACGAACTCGCTATTTCTTCATTTAACAGAAGGATGGACGATTGCTTCGGATGAAATGCTCGTAAATGCTATTTTCGGTGGAATATTTATCGGGTGCGGGATTGGTCTCATCATTCGCGTTGGTGGAACGACAGCAGGTACTACCATCTTAGCACGGATGACGCATAAATATTTAGGATGGAGCATTAGCTATGGTCTACTGTTCTTCGATTTAATCGTTGCGTTTTCATCTTATTTCATCATTGGTGCAGAAAAACTGATGCTGACAATTATTATGTTATATGTAGGAACGAAAGTAATGGAATTTGTAATTGAAGGTTTAAATCCGAAAAAGGCCATTACGATTATTTCGGATAAACCAGATGAAATTGCAGGGAAGGTAACAACCTTAATGGGCAGAGGAGTTACCGTGTATTCAGGTCATGGCTATTACACGAAAACGCCGAAGGACATTCTTTACGTTGTTATTAATAAGCAAGAAGTAGTGAAGCTAAAGAGGATTGTTCAAACTACAGATCCAGCTGCGTTCATTGCTATACATGATGTTCGTGACGTATTCGGAGAAGGATTTGTTGATATTTCGAAAGCTTAGAAATTATTTTTGCTTAAAATAATCTTAATACTAAAACGTGAGAATCTATTTTGAATAATCTTTTTTCAAAATAGATTCTTTTTTAATTAAACGCCATTCACTTTTAGTTCAACCTTTTGCGTTCTAATGGAAACGGCCGATAAAGCGCTCCAGTCTGTTTTTTAATTTTGAAATGTGAGAGTTGAATTACAATGGATTATATGTGATTGTTTAATCTACTCCCCATGAGTTCCGCCATTTGTTTTGCATCTGGATTTTCTTCATCGTACAATTTTTCAATAATATTAATATAATCCGTCTCATTTCGATTTTGACTTAATTTATATGCAGCCTGAATGTCTCCTACTTTAATTTTAAACCCAACTATGCCCTTCAGTTCATTTTCTAAGAGAGTGGGGGAAAGTTTATCCCATAATACTGGATTTTCACGATGCTCTTCATATTTTTTCAGCATTGTTGTTAATTCATCTATTAATTCCTCTTTATGTAAAATACTTGCTTTACCATATATATGGACGGCTTGATAATTCCATGTTGGAACTTCTTCATTTTCATACCAAGAAGAAGAGATATAAGAGTGCGGTCCCTGAAACATTACAAGAACATTCTCACAGTTTTCAAATGTTCTCCACTGGGGGTTCCCATAAGCCATATGTCCGGTAATAAAATAGTCATCACCTTTTTTAGTTAATCCAAAGGGCAAATGAGTTGCGATTGGTTTCTCTTTTTTTGTTGTGACGATTGTTCCAAAAGAGTTTTTTTGAACAAAATCCCAAATTTCATCAACATTTGTGACTTTAAAATACTTTGGAATATACATAATAGTCCACCTCTCAAAAAATTTATATGAGTGTTTTAATCATGATAAGGTCAACTTGTTCATCATCTCCCATATAAAAGGAGTGAGAGCCAGTTTGTACAAACCCTAATTTTTTATAAAAAGCAATAGCATTTTCATTTTTCTCCCATACGCCTAGCCAAATATTCTTTTTATTATGTTCTATTGCAATTTCAATAGCATTATTTAGTAGATATTTACCAAGACCATGTTTTTGAAAGGAGCTCTTTATATAAATTCTCTCGACTTCAAGTGATTCATCGCCCATTTCTTCAGACTGAGCATCATCAGTATTGATCTTCAGATACCCAGCAATTTTATCGTTGAAGTAGACAAAAAAGAATTGAGAAGAGTTATTGGATAATTCTTTTTCTAATTGCTTTAAGTTAAATGCCTTTTCCAAATAATGATGCATATTTTCGGGTGAGTTTTGATGTTTAAAAGTTTCATTAAATGTTTCATAACTAATTTCTTGAAGTTTGTGTATATCTTTAAGGGTGCACTTTTCTATATGTGTAGTCATATTAATAGTTCGCTCCTTTATATAATCAATAATCTCTCTTATTTCCCTTTTTTACAAATTCCCAATCTTTTTCTATATTTTTTCTTACTCTTTGAAGAAGCTTAGAAATAGTTTCCGCTTCTGTTTCCGAAAATCCCTCTAATGCAACAGTATTGGAATAATCATTTTCTCTCTTAATGAAAGGATAAACATTTTTTCCTTTTTCTGTCGGAAAAAGTTTTTTAATTTTTTTGTTAGATTCATCTTCTTTCTTTTCGATAAATCCATTGATTTCAAGCTTTTTGATAGCACGGGCTGCGGTTGTACGATCTACTTTTATCATCTCAGATAGCTTTTCTTGAATGATTCCTGGGTTTTCACATATTCGCACAAGGTACAAATACTGACCTTTTGTAAGCTCATATTCTTTAAATTCTATATTACTGATAGAATCTAACGCCCTTGCAATCATGCCAATTTCACGAAGAATTTCTTTCATAATGAACTCCTTATCTTTTATTTTTATTGCAAATGCAACAATTTGAAGTTACATTTAATATAAAATATTTTTATTGTAAATGCAACAAAAATAACGATGAAGAGGTTGATTAAAATGAAGTATGTTTTTTATGTATTAGGAATTTTAATATTAACCCTTGGTATTTCTTTCACAATACAATCAGATTTTGGTACTTCACCTTTTGATGCACTTTTAGTAGGACTTTCTTTAAATGTGGGGCTTACTGTGGGAAGCTGGGAAATAATAATAGCTTTATTATTAATATGTTGTAATTCGATATTAAAAAGAAAAAGACCAGAGGTACTAGGGTTGTTAACAGCATTCATAACGGGTATTGGTATTGATGTGTGGCTATTTTTATTACGCAATTTAATTACACCAGAAATATGGTACAGTAAAATGATTTATTTTGGAATTGGCTTAGTTATTACAGGATTAGGAACTGCGATATATTTACAAACAAATTTTGCTCCCATTCCAATTGACCGATTAACTTTAATCATACAAGAATTAACGAGAACGAATATCTTTATATCGCGAACATGTATTTACCTTATATTCTTAATAATGGCAACGATTTTACATGGACCAATTGGTATTGGAACTATATTAACCGTTTGTTTAGGTGGGCTATTACTGAATTTCTTTATGCCACTTACTAAAAAAGTATTAGATCACTTATTCGTACACCAGAGTACATCACCAAGTTATAAGAGTAATAAAGCAGCTGACCACAATGATAACAAGAGTATCTTCTAAGGAATCCTTTTCTTTTTCTTGCAAAAAATCCAATTGTTTCTTAATGTATTGATGTAGAAGGATGAATAAGAGAGGGTTTAATGAAGATGATACATATTTTATTAGCTGATGATGATAAGCATATTAGAGAGTTGTTACATTATCATTTACAAAAAGAGGGGTTTACAGTTTTTGAAGCAGAAGATGGAAAGGTAGCGCAAGAAGTATTAGAGAAGGAAAATATTCATCTTGCGATCGTAGACATTATGATGCCGTTCGTTGATGGCTATACGTTATGTGAAGAAATTCGGAAGTATCATGATATTCCTGTTATTTTATTAACAGCAAAGGATCAGTTAGTCGATAAAGAGAAAGGTTTCATTTCTGGTACGGACGATTATATCGTAAAACCATTTGAACCAGCTGAAGTCATTTTCCGTATGAAAGCTTTATTACGCCGTTATCAAATGCTAAGTGCGGACATAATTACACTTCACGGGACGACAATTGATCGTAAAGGTGTTGAAGTAAAGTGTAACGGGCAGACGATTTTGCTTCCGTTAAAAGAATTTGAATTATTATCACAATTAGCTAGTTATCCTGGGAGAACATTTTCAAGAGAAGAGTTAATTGAGCTAGTATGGGGAATGGATTTTGAAGGGGATGAACGAACGGTTGACGTTCATGTGAAAAGGCTCCGAGATCGTTTCTCAAAACGAACGGATGATTTTCAAATTACGACAGTACGCGGACTCGGGTATAAGTTGGAGCTGAAATAAAATGAAATCATTATACTCTAGATTTGTTTTTATGACGGTCGGTATTATGCTACTCAGTAGTATTATCGGCTTTTTATTAACGAACGTATATTATCAAGTGAAGTTAAAACCGTATAATAGTGAAAAGATTTTAAAGTATGCGGAAGAAGTTAAATCGTTATATGAAAAGCAAAGCGAAGAAAATCAAGAGGCGTACTTACAATCTATTGCGAAGCTAGGGTATGAAATTTATATTGTCGATGATCAAAAGAATGGAAAGCGTATCGGCAATGCGTTTCGTAAGACGTCTATTAGTGATGATACCGTTCATAAAGTATTGCAAGGGGAAACGTTTAATGGTGTTTCTACATATCCGACTCGCCTATTTATTACCGGTTTTTTCGATAATGAATTAATAAATAGTGTCGGTGTACCGGTAAAGCACGGTGATAAACAGTACGCATTATTTATTCGTCCTGACATTCAAAACCAATTTGGCGAGATGCGAATTTTCTTAGCGGTATTACTTGGGTTTATCGTACTACTAAGTATTATCTTTATAGCGATTGCAGCAGGTTACATCGTTCGTCCCATTCGTAAATTTACGAATGCTACGCAAAAAATTGCGAGTGGGGAATATGAAATTGAATTAGATGTAAAACGAAAAGATGAAATAGGAACGTTATCTACAAGCTTCCAAAAGATGACGAAAAGTATTAAAGAACTCGATGAAATGAGACAAGAATTCGTTTCGAACGTTTCACATGAATTCCAGTCACCGCTTTCTTCCATACAAGGATTTTCGAAGACATTACAAACAGAAAAGATGAGCGTGGAAGAAAGAAACCATTACTTACAAATTATTGAGGGCGAAAGTAAGCGAATGTCTAGTTTATGTAAACAGTTACTTACGCTAGCGTCATTAGATAAAGAAGAGAAAGTTTTACAAATAAAAGAATTCAATTTGCAGAAGCAAATTAAAGACGTCATTTTTATGCTCGAATGGAAATGGCGTGAGAAAGATATCGCCGTTGAATTTGATGTGCCAGATATCACTATAAAAGGTGATGAAAACTTACTTCATCAAGTATGGAGTAATATCTTTACGAATAGCATTAAATTTTCAAACGACGGTGGGACCATTGAGTTTTTTTTCGAAGAGTTAGAGTCTAGCGTTATAATCTCGATATCCGATAACGGAATCGGCATGGAAAAAGAAGAAATGGATCGTATTTTTGATCGTTTTTATAAGGTGGATACAGCAAGAGCAAGAAATGTAGAAGGTAGCGGTTTAGGATTATCGATTGTGCAGAAGATTGTTGAACTGCATAACGGAACTGTTTCAGTTTATAGCACGAAAGGGGAAGGGACGACTGTTCGGGTGGAGCTTCCAAAATAGAGGGAAGAGGCTGTTTGGGAACGGCCTCTTCTTTTTTGTTGCTAGTGTACATGTAAAATGAAAAAATGTGAGTCATTTTAATTCCATAATCGGACGAGTTTGTGGAGTGAGACTAGGAGGGAATTTATTTGAAAATGTAGAATCTCTACAGAGTTATAGAGAGTGTATTAAAACTTGAACTGTGTAGGGAGGAAATTACTTTGAAACGAATTGACTTGTTATTAAACGCATTAGATTCAACATTCGATAAAGAGAGTTGGTATGCACCGTTTAAACATGCTATAGAAGGACTTACAGCCGAACAGGCTATGTGGAAACCACCTAGTGAGGAAACGAATACCATTTGGGAGAACGTTAATCATCTTATTTACTATAAAGAGAGGCTTGCTGCAAATTTGGAAGGCCGGGAATGGAAAAATAATCTTGACGGTAATGACACCTTTTATCTTACTAAGCAATCTAATGATGATATGGAATGGAAGAAAGTCGTTGAACGTTCTGAAGATGCTCAACATAATTTAAGACAAGTATTAAGTGCAATTTCCGAAAGAGAGCTTGAGCAAAATTCACTAGAAGGAAAATTACTGGACATCTTGCTTCATGATGCTTATCATACAGGACAAATTATTCAATTAAGGAAAATGCAAGGGTCTTGGCCATCAAAGCGTTAACTGAACGTTTTAGTTGGTGCTATTGTTGAATAAAATTTAGATATTCAAACGACTTTATTTTTAGTGAAGTATTTTACATCCAAAATGAAATAATTATATTTATAACCCCGTCCTCAATTTAGAACGGGGTTATATTTGTTCCTGCTATAAAGCCGCACCTTTCCCGCGCTCTTCCTTAAACCGAACCCCAAAAGTATCCGCTGTAATTTCATCAGCTTTCGGCAATGCTCGTAATTTCGGATGGAGTAGCCATACGAGAGAAATAAATAAAATCCCGATGCTAGCGAGTGCGAAAATGAGTTGGCTACTAAATACATTTGCAGCATATCCGCCAATTAAAGAACCGAACGGCATAGCAATTGTGCCCATACTTCGCATAACTGAATTGATGCGGCCAATATATTGGTTTGGAATTAGAATTTGGCTAATTGTCGCAAATAATATGTTGGTTGCACCAATTGGAATCCAAGCTAGGCCGAATAAGAGAATAGATAGCCATTGAAACGGTACGATTGTAGAGAGAAACCAAAAGGTAGCGCCAGCCGCAAAACTAATAATGGAGACGCGGCCAACGTTACGTTTGCCTACCCATGAACTGAATAATGCGCCGATGAGACTACCTGCTGATATAGCAGCTAAGAAGAATCCGTATGATTTCACGCCTCCTAAAGAATCAGCGAAAGAAGGGAGTATGGCCATCGTCATACCGATAGAAAAATTGGCAACAACTGAACCGATTAAGAATACGCTCATTAATGAACGAAAGACGATTGAAAAACCTTCTTTTAAATCAGAGAAATATTGTTTAGTTGAAAGTGATGTGTTTGCTGCAGTTTGCTGTGGCATTTTCAATGAAAAGAACAAAAGGGCAGTAATCGCGAATGTGAAAGAGTCAATTACATATAAAGAGATTGCGCCAAGTAGTGCTACTAATATTCCAGAAAGAGTCGTACAAATTAAATCGATGCCTTGATACGCAAATGAGAAGAGTGAGTTTCCTTTTAATAATTGTGTTTTATGCAGTAGAAGTGGTAAAGCTTTTGACTGTGCAGGATAGGCGAATTGTTCGATAAAGGCTACGATGGGCATGATGATGAGTAGTAGTTGGACTGTTAATAGGTCGAAGTAGTGTGTAATAGGAATGATTAATATAAGAATGCATTGCAAAACTTGTGTGATGACGAGGGTGTTTTTAATTGGCCATCTATCAACGAATGGGCCGGTAAGAAATTGTAATGCAGAAGGTAGTAACGTAAGGAAACCAGCCAATCCAGAATAAAAAGGATTACCACTTAGCTTATATACGAGCCACATTGCTGCTACGTAATATAAGCTATCTCCTATGTTTGTAAAAATTCTCCCTAAAAATAATAAGAGGAAATTCCGGTTTTTTAATATGTCCACTTTATCTACTCCTTTATAATAAATTTATTCGGTAAAATAAATTTGACCGTTTATGTAAAAAAAATCGTATTACGATTTTTCTTCTTCTTTAACAAATTGCTGCATTGTTCTCTCTGCGATTTGAAGTGCAGTAGTAGAAATATAATAAGGTTTACTATTCGGATCTTTATCTGCACCTTTTGTGATTTCGTTTAATTCAGACATTAATTCATAAAACTTTTTTACCCACACTTGAAATTGTTCTGGCGTAGCATCAAACTCCCAGCAAGATGAAACGTAATTCCACTTAGCTGGGTCTTCACTTGCATTTCGTAATGTAAAAGCTTCCTCTGGTGCAGCGAGAATTTGGCTTTTCGTTCTTTCTATCATTTGTAAAAAGATTTGGCGACCTGATTCGCTTACTATTTCTAAATGAGGTAATAGATCTGTGGCAGGGGTGAAGCCTTTAGCGACAGATTGATAAAACTTTTGAACAATGCCATTCTTTTCTTCTGTATAAACAATCTCTATAAGATCATTCTTTTCTAATTCTTTTAAATGATAATGAATTTTCGCCCTTGAAATGCCGAATTTCTCAGATAGTAATTGTCCAGTATAAGGACGTTCGCATAGACGTATCATCATTTCGGCACGTAGTGGATCGCTTAATGCTTTTAGTTGGCTATAAGTAGTGAGTGTTAATACGGGCTTCAATATGATCAACTCCTTGAATTAAATTACTCGGTCAATATTATTTGACTGAATTGTATCAAGGATTCTATTTATTTTCAATACTTTCTGAAAATTTAATCTTTCCTCTGTAATCTTCTGTTCATATTCCGTTCATATTTCTTTTTTATGATAAGTGCATAGAAAGAAAGAGGAAGGAGCGAGCGAAATGTTTTTAGCTCTGCGTGAATTGAAACAATCAAAATTAAGATATGGATTAATCGGACTTATCATGGTTTTATTATCATTTTTAGTCCTTGTGATTTCAGGATTAGCAAATGGATTATCATATGATAATGCTTCATCGATTCAAAATATGGAGGCAAATAAGTTCGTTTTAGCGGATGATGCGGAAAATAAATTACTTCGTTCACAAATTAAGAAAGACGATGTAGATAACGTAGTAAGTCAAGTAGGCGAGAAAGAGGCCGTTCCGTTTCGCGTGAAAGTTTCAACATATGAAAAGAAAGATAGTTCAAAAAAGGTTGATATCGCTATTTTCTCAAGTGAACGCGATACATTTTTGGAACCGAACATTGTAAAAGGTGAGAAATTAGGTACAGCAAACAATGAAATGGTTGCTGATGAATCAATTAAAGAAAAAGGAATTGATATTGGGGATACAATTATTGATCCTGTTTCAAAGAAAGAATTTACAATCGTTGGATTTACGAAAGATCAAATGTTTAGCCATACACCAGTTGTATATGTAAATGAAGACATATGGGGTGCTATTTCACAACCAAATCAAAAAGATTATAGTGCAATTGCACTGAATACAGATAAAGAAATTAAAAATGCACATGTTATCGACAAAAAAGAAGTACTGCAAAGTATTCCAGGGTTTAAAGAAGAGCAAGGAACATTAACGATGATTATTGCGTTCTTACTTGTTATCGCTGCGCTATTAATCGGTGTATTCTTCTACGTCATTACGCTGCAAAAAACACAGCAATTAGGCGTATTAAAAGCGATTGGTACAAAGAACTCGTATTTAGCAAATAGCTTAGTCGTGCAGGCGTTATTCTTATCAGTCGTTGCGATGATAATTAGCATCGTTCTTGTACAAGGATTAGAACAAATTTTACCAACAGGTATGCCGTTCTTATTAACAACACCGATGATTGCACAATATGCAGCAATCTTTATCGTCATTAGTATTTTAGGAACACTTATTTCGTTATATCAAGTATTAAAAGTTGATGCACTAGAAGCAATTGGAGGCGGGATGTAATGACTTCATTATTGAAATTAGACAAAGTAAGTAAAGTGTACGGAGAAGGGAATACGGAAGTAACAGCCCTTCATCCGATATCGCTTGATGTAAAAGCTGGAGAATTTATCGGAATCGTCGGTCCTTCTGGATCAGGGAAAAGTACGTTATTATCAATCGCGGGTGCACTATTATCACCGTCAAAAGGGGATATTTACATTCGTGAGCAAAATATTACGAAGTTATCAGAAAAGGAAATGACAGACATTCGTTTGAAAAAAATCGGCTTCATTTTCCAGTTTGCAAATCTTGTTCCATATTTAAATGTGAAGGAACAGTTACTTTACATTGCTAAGCTGAAAAAAGAAAGTAAACAAGAATCCGAAAAGCGTGCAGATCATTTATTAGCGGCATTTGGATTAGGAGAAAGAAAGAATCATTATCCAAATCAACTATCTGGTGGGGAAAAACAAAGGGTAGCAATTGCTCGTGCGTTCATGAATAACCCAGATTTAATATTAGCGGATGAGCCAACGGCAAGCTTAGACTCAAAACGCGCACGTGAAGTTGTGGAAATGATGAAACGTGAAGTGAAGGAGAGCCAAAAAGCAGCAATTATGATTACACATGATGAAAGAATGCTTGATGTATGTGATCGTATATTGACGCTAAGAGATGGACAATTAATATAAAGAAAAAGGGCCAACCGTACATGCGGTTGGCCTTTGTATAATTATTTCTAATAAGTATAATGGCTTTATTTTGAGAATAACGTTTTAATTTTATTGCGCGCAATTAATAAAACGCCGCCTAATACAGATAACATACCTAAAGCCATATTATTTGATTGCTCACTACCAGCATTAGGAAGTTCTCTAGCATTATTGTTTGCATTTGTAGTACCAGTCTTTGTTTCTGTTTGTTTCGATTGAGATACTTCGTTGATCTTGTTATCTACATTTTGCTTAGTTGTGTGTAACTCAGCTAATTTGTCATCAATTTTTTTCTCAGTATGTTTAAAGTCGTTGATTTTAATATCTAAGTCTTGTTTTTTCTTTGATAAATCGTCTGAAACAGTTTGTTTCGATTGCTTAATCTCGTTAATTTTATTGATTAAATCTTGTCTAGCTTCTTGTAATGCGGCTAGTTTGTTTTTCACATCTTGTTTAGCTAGTTCTAAGTTAGCGGAAAGGCTATCTAAATTGCCTTTAATTTTCTTAAGTTCCTCTAACGTGTTACCAGTATTCGGTTTGTTTTCTTTTAGCTCAGCAAGTTTGTCCTCAGCCGTTTGTTTCGCTTTCTTTAACTCAGCTAACTTTTCATCGACTTGTTTTTTAACTTCCTTAAGTTCATTAACCTTTTGATCGATGTTCTCTTTATGCTGCTTAATTTCATTCACTTTTTCATCGACAGTTTGTTTATGTTCTTTAATCTCATTAACCTTATTATCGATATTTTGCTTATGTTCTTTCACTTCAGCAACTTTATCTTCTACTTGTTTTTTATGCTCTTTTATTTCAGCGATTTTATCTTCGGCGATTTGTTTGTCTTGCTGAAGTTTTGCATCGAACTCTTCTTTACGTTGCTTAAGTTCGTTAATTTTTTCATCGGCAACTTGTTTACGCTCGTGTAGTTCATTCACCTTCGTATCAACATTTTCCTTAACTTTGTTAAGTTCATTCAATGTTTGATCCGCGTTTTCTTTGTGTTGCTGCAATTTCGCATCTAACTCTTGTTTATGTTGTTTAATTTCAGCTAATCGATCTCCCGTACTTTGCTGAGGAGTAGCATCAGTTACTTCCGCATGAGCAGAGTTTGCACCAGCAATCATTGCTAAAGCTAGTGTAGACGCAGCGATTGTTTGTTTTGTTTTCATATTTTTGTACCTCTTTTCTTTCATATGCATGAACTGTTTTGTGTAAAATTGAGCATATATAAGTAGATTATTTTATTATTATATACCATGTGCGGCGCCCAAAGGAAGTATTTGCATAATAATCTATGATTATGTAATTTTAAAATTATCTTATTTTGGGGTAGGGGACAATACTTTAGCTAGATGAACAATTTCTTCTATGGTAGAGTTTACATCTTTGTTATTACGAATTACAAACAAATAATCAGCCTCGTTTTCTACAGGATCCACGACATCCTCGTGAAATGATTCAGCTTGTTGCCGATCGAGTACTTCTTTGAAACTAGAGTAGCTACCTTTAAAAATATTCGTACTTCGCGTGCTTCGAGCCACTCTTTCATAAAGTACATCATCTGGAATGTCAAAATGAACGAGTATGCGTACATATTCATTTGGCGGAAATAATTCATTTAGTAAATATAGTCGTCCGTTTTTACTGCGATTGGAATTACAAATAATAAGGTGTAAACTCGTATGTTCTTTCGCATAATCAACAATGAATTTTGAAAGGCCGTGCTTAAATGTATTAGCGCCTTCAGCTGGTTGTAATTTTTCATAATGCGCGTTAATAAATTCTGCTTGGTTATCTTGATCCATAACGAAAGAGTGAGGGAACTCTTTTTCTAATTCTCTTGCAAATGTAGTTTTTCCGCTGTGTGTTTTTCCTACTGTAATAATGACGAGTCGTTTCATATTGGCCTCCATGTGTATTGTTATAGTCTGGAATATTCTGTGTGAATCGACAATTTTCCTGCTAGAGAATATACAAAGTGTCGGAGTGATAGTAGGCTGGAAACTTGACAAAAAAACTTATTTATGCTATAATTTACCAATATAAAAATAAAGTGTATAATAGGGTTCTCCTGGCCAGGGGGAACCCTATTTTTGTTGTGAAAATGAAGGAGTGTATGCGCGTGAAAAAAGGTGAAGCAAGTGTAACGTCGTTAGTATCAGCTTTCGGAAGGGCATATCATAGTGAATTTGATAATCCGAAAATCTTTGATGATTATGTAGCTAAAGAGTTCATTTTTCAAAAAGAACGTAACGACATTGAAATGAACATGGTTCAAGGAATACATTTTTTCAATACAGACATTGCACAGCAGTTTCAAGATAATCCGAAAGAAATATTAAAATGGATTACACAAGTTCAATTATCACCAACACCTTTAGCGCGTGCGGCATATTGTGAAAGAGTATTACTACACGAGATTACGCTGGGAGCGAAACAATACGTGATACTCGGTGCGGGATTGGATACATTCAGTTTTAGACACCGAGAACTAGAAAATAAAATAGAAGTATTTGAAGTGGATCATCCTTCTACGCAGCAGTTTAAGAAGGAAAGAATAAAAGAAGCAGAACTTGAAGTTCCAAATAACCTTCATTTTGTTTCAATGGATTTTACGAAAGGATTTTCCTATGAACAGTTACAGAATGAAGGATTTGAAAATAAAAAGACTTTCTTTAGCCTATTAGGTGTTACGTATTATTTAACGAAAGAGGAACTTTCTAGTTTAATAGAATGTCTATTCGAGATGGTTCCAGAAGGGAGTTCTATCGTTTTTGATTATCCCGATGAAAACTTATTTACGGAAAAAGGGTTGTCTAACCGAGTTGAAAATATGGTGAAAATGGCTACAATAGGCGGAGAACCGATGAAATCATGTTTTTCTTATACCGAAATGGAAGCACTATTAGAGAAGGCGGGCTTACTCATTTATGAGCATTTATCACCAGAGGACATAAATACATTCTATTTTGAAGGAAGAAACGATTACTTAGAAGCTTTTGAGACGGTGCATTATGTGCATGCGGTAAAGAGGTAGAGGATTATTAGGCATGGAGAGGAATCTCTGTGTCTTTTTTATGGGAGAACAAGTGGGAAACATTAATAGGAAGGGAAATTCGATAATTTAAAGAATATGAAGTATGAATGTAACAAATTAAGTAGTGATGCTAAAGGAGAACAGAATGTACACAATTGGACAAGTTGCAAAATTTTTAGATGTATCTAGAGATACTTTGAAGTTTTATGAGGAAAAAGATTTGGTCAAGCCAAAGCAAAGTGTTGAGAATGGGTATAGGAAATATAATCATTTTGATATATATGATATAACAACGGTCAATTTCTATAGGGAAATGGATATCGAAATAAAAAAAATTCAGGAATTAAGAAAAAGTAAGAGCGTAGAGGGAATAAAAGCATTGTTAGAAGAGAAAGAAAAAGAAGTTTTAGAGGAGATAGAGTATAAAAAACTTCTTTTAAAAAAGCTTCAAATTGCAAAAGAAGATTGCGAAAAAATAAAGCAATTCTTAGGGAAATACGTAGTAAAAGAAATGAAGCCTTTAGAAGTAAATGGAGAAATAGAGCATTTTACTGCGTATGATAAATATGAATCTTTGAAAAAGAATACGGATCGTTTAAAAAAGGCAGTTACTTTAACATCTCTACGAAGAGTTATAAGTTTTAATGAAGAAGGTATTATAGAAGATAAATTTATAATTGTAAGAAAAGTAGAGGACTTTGACAAAGAATTAGAAGGGGAAATTCTATCACATCCAAAATGTATGTATACAGTTATTGAAGATGGAAGGTGGTCGACTGGTGGGAATAGTATTGATCATATCGTGGGATCCAGTTTAAGAAAAGCAGCAATAGAACAAGGGCATGAGCTTTTGGGGCTAGTGTATATAAACATATTACTTACCACGTATGAAGATGAACTTGAGCGTATATTTTTAGAAATTTATGCACCTGTAAAATAATGCAGACATGTATTGACCTGTGAGTAACCCCCAGGTTTAAGCTAGGAGTATCTGTAAATATAAATACTATTATATTTGCGAAATACATAGTTTGAAATGGGGATTGTGCATGAATAGAGAAAAGAAATTAAAAAAGCCAGTAGCTAGTTTTATTGTACTAACCAATATTATTTTTCTGCCACTTTTTTTACTTGTAGGAGCTACAAGTATGTTGGGGTTCCCTGTATGGGTTTTTGATGTAATGTTTTGTATATCGTCTTGGTCTTCAACTTTTGCTTTTGTAATGCTATTTAAAAAAATTTATCCGGGGCAGAGCGTTATACAATTTGTAAAAGATAAATTCAGGACTAAACTTAAATTATCTGTGATTCTTACTGCAAGTATGATTCAGGCTTTTATATTTTTATTGATTTTGTTTCTAATATCTAAAAATAGTAAAGTAGACTCTATTTTTACTGTATCTTCATGGGGAATACTAATCTATTTCTTTGTTAAAAATTTTCTTGCGGGGCCATTGGGAGAAGAACTAGGATGGAGAGGATTTGCACAAATTGAGCTTCAAAAGAAGTATTCACCATTAAAGGCTTCAATAATCATTGGATTTTGGTGGGGGATGTGGCATCTACCTATTTGGTTTACTACAGGATTTGTTGGCATGGACCTAATGAAATATATTCTATTTTTTATGATCTCTATCATATGTATAAAAATCGTCATGACTGCATTTTACAACTTGAATCAGAATTTAATTATTCCAATCATTATCCATCAATTCTTTAATTTTTTTATTGGTATTATAAACGGAAATTTAATAAATCTAATCATGTATAACGCGATATTTTATTTAGTGGTAGCAGTTGTAATGATTGTTATAAATCCAAAGAGAGTTTTGTATGGAGCGGAAAATATAAATAGTAGCAATCGAAAGTATTAAGTATATTGCTATTGGAAGGCGAGGAATTATGAAAATTATATAAGTATTTATAAAAGATTAGTCGTTGCTATAATCATTTTAATCCTTTCAATTGTTTTTCTATATTTCAACCCGCATAGCAGAAAAATGCCCGATAAGGAAGTATATATTACTGTATTTTTCATGCCCTTACTCCCTTCTTTTCTAGCAGTTATTAGGAGAAAAACTTTTATGATTTTTTACGGCATTTGGTTGTTACCAAGAACTTTTTATTTGAGTGTAGCTGCGATATCTACGTTATGGAATTTATATATTCTATCTTGAATGATTTATTTTACTAAGTTTTTGAAAGGGAAGGATGAGGAGTATAATGAAACAAGAATTATCTAAATTAGCAGATATACTAGTCAACCATTCTACGAAAGTACAGCCTGGTGACCAAGTGTTAATTCAAAGTGTTACGGAAATAGATCCTATAGTAGTTCGTGAAATTATAAAGTCAGTGGAAAAAGCAGGTGGATATGCACATGTATCAATGCGTGACGTTTCTGTTACGAGGCAATTGATTTTATCAGGATCTGAAGAACAATTTAAGTTATTAGCAGATTGGGAATGTTATCGACTAAGTAAAATGCAAGTGTATATTAATCTCCGTAGTCCCAGAAATGCATATGAATTAGCAGATGTACCAGCAGAAAAAATGAAGTTATATCAAAAGATATTCGGAAAAGCTCATAGTGAAGCGGTGTATAAAAAGAGATGGGTGACAACTCGCATTCCGAATGCGGCTTCTGCACAAGAAGCAAATATGAGCACGGAGGCTTATGAAAAATTCTATTATGATGTATGTACGCTAGATTACAACAATATGTCGAAAGCGATGGAGCCATTAAAAGAATTAATGGAAAAGACAAAACGAGTGAGGATAATTGGAGAAGGAACAGATTTGGAGTTTTCCATTGAAGGAATAGGCGTTTTAAAGGGGGATGGTACGGATAATATCCCGGATGGCGAAATATATACAGCACCTGTTAAAGATTCTGTAAATGGAGTAATAACATTTAACACAGCTTCCATTCAACAAGGTTATGCGTTTCAAAATATAAAGTTACATGTTAAACATGGGAAAATAATAGAGGCATATGCAAATGATACAGAGCGAATGAATCGCATTCTTGATACGGATGAGGGAGCAAGATATGTTGGAGAGTTCGCGTTAGCTTTTAACCCTTACATACTACATCCGATGAATAATACGTTATTTGATGAAAAAATATATGGTAGTTTTCATCTAGCGATTGGAGATTCGTTGCAAGGTGCAGATAATGGGAATACATCAGCGATACATTGGGATTTAGTAAACATTCAAAGGCCAGAGTACGGCGGTGGTGAAATTTGGTTTGATGATGTACTGATTAGAAAAGATGGGGGTTTTATTTTACCAGAGCTGTTAGGATTAAATGAAAAGAATTTAAAAAGGTAAAGTGCTTTTTGGAAGTTGTGTAAAGGAGATTAAAACCCTAGGACAGGGGCAATATAGGAGGAAGTTAAAATGGGAAAGAGTGAAATGTTTCAGGATTTTAACTTTAAATTAGTGATAATTGAAGCTTTATTAGATAAAGAGCCACTATTTCAAAAGGAATTGAAAGACTTAATAGATAAGTATACGAATAATTTCGAATGGTATGCAGGAGCTGGACCAATTGTTGAAATCAGAGATTTTTTAGAAGAGTTAACTTTGGAAATAAGTGATTTGGAAAAGATTGAATCCCTTTGCTTTGATGGCGGGAATGAAATTTATCATATTTTAAAGCCTGATTGGGACGGTGAAGACAGTTTATTTGATGTTATATCTGTTGAAGGATTTCAAAATCTAAAAAATTTAAAAACAGTGGAGTATATTTCAATGTGTTACCCGAAAGTATTAGAACCATTAAAACAAGCTGGAATAGAAATTGAGGATTAATGAAGAGAATTTAAAATGGTAAAGTACCTTATTGAAATTGTGTAAAGAAAATTAAAACACAACAGATTAAACGAAGTGATTTATCGTATAAATTTACATTCAGTTAATATTAGTAGGTTAATAGAAAAATTAGTGTTAATTGTTGAATGGGGCGTGTAAAAAAGACAAAATCTCTTAAAAAACACTTAAATTTTTACTCCATCTATCTTTACAATCCCTCTTTATAATGTGAATTGGACAAGCACCTAAGAGAAAGCAAAACATGTCAGTTTGTACATTCTATTATTAGGGGGAGAATTTGTATGAAAAAGACAGTTGCTTCGTTAGCAGTTATGGCGGCATTATTACCGACATTTTCAGCACATGCGGAAGGGAAAGAGCAAGTTCGAAAATCAGCTACAACTTTTAATGTTATTAGTGACATTCAAGGTGATTTAGGAGATTTTGATCACGTATTAAAAGATATGAATAAAGTAACGCCACTTTCTAGAGCGCTTATTATGAATGGGGATATAACGCCAACTGGACAACAGTCCCAATATGATGATGTGAAGCGTGTATTAAACAAAAATAAGCATCCCGAGAATGTATGGTCAACTGTTGGGAATCATGAGTTTTATGCTGGTAAATGGACAGCTGATGGGAAGTTATCTCAAAGTACATGGCCAAATGGTGTAACTGAGGAAACTTTATTTAACCGCTATCTGAAATTTAGCGGACAAGAAAAGGTATATCATAAAAAAGAATTAGACGGTTATCCGCTTCTATTTTTAGGAACGGAAAAATATATGAAATACCACGATTCAAAAATGTGGGATGAAGTATATATGAGTGATGAACAATTAGGTTGGTTAAAACAAAATTTAGAAGAGTACAGCCAAAAAGATAAAAACAAGCCGATTTTCATTTTTTCTCATCACGTTTTACCTGATACGGTGTCTGGATCAAGACAATCACCGTACTTACAAGATTATTTAAATGTCGATAAGTTGTATGATATATTAAAAGACTATCCACAAGTTGTTTTCTTTACGAGTCACACGCACTGGGATTTAAACTTACCGGACTGGGCTGGTAAAAAGAAAATTGCAGGCGGAGATAAAAAAGGATTTACTGTTGTAAATACGGGCGGGATTGAAACGGGCTGGATGTCGGCTGGACCAAATGGAGGAGAGAAGACTGCTCCTGATGGTTATTCATTTAAACAAGGGTTGCAAGTGAAAGCATATGGTAGCGATGTAATGGTGACAGCTTATGATTACAAACGTGATAAGGAAATAAAGAAATTATTAATTAGTGATTCGAAAATTGCACAAATGGCACCAAATGTAACGGCAGATGATAGTAAAAACATAATCGTCGGTGCAACAGAATACATGGAGTACTCTATAGAAGGAACGGACGAGTGGCATACTTATAATCCAGGAAACCCACCCAAATTTGACGGGGGCAAAATCGTATACGTACGCCATAAAGGCGAAATGAATTTAGAACCAGGATTAACACAGCTACTTCGTTTTTCGGCAAATAAGTGATTGGAGGGAGCCCGCATTTGAATGTGTGAGCTCTTTTTATTTTGTTGTTTTTTGTCGATAAGTCGATATATTTGAAAAATCGCTGATATAAATTAAGAATCGGTCGATATAATTTAAAAATCGCCGATATAAGTTAAGAATCGCTGATATAAATTTCATGTACCGTATTGAAGTTATAATTTCATTCACCAAAACCGAATTCCAACACATTTTTACCCCAGAAAGATGACTTCATCATTTTTACATGTAATAATAGTATCGTTACATACATTGTGAAAGAAGTACAAAGGAGCGTTATTCATGAATTTAGCTAAATTCCCGAGAAAAAAATATACAGAATCATATACACCAATTGAGAAATTAAACAATTTTTCTGAGGCACTTGGCGGGCCGACTATTTATTTTAAACGAGATGATTTACTTGGTTTAACAGCTGGTGGTAATAAGACGAGAAAGTTAGAGTTTTTAGTTGCGGATGCACAGGCGAAGGGTGCAGATACGTTAATTACAGCTGGTGGTATTCAGTCCAATCATTGCCGCCTAACACTGGCAGCTGCGGTGAAAGAGAAAATGAAATGTATTCTTGTATTAGAAGAAGGGCTTGAGCCAGAAGAGAAGCCAGACTTTAATGGAAACTATTTCTTATATCATTTACTAGGTGCTGAAAATGTCATTGTTGTACGAAACGGAGCAGATCTTATGGAAGAGATGCATAAGGTTGCGAAAGAAGTAAGTGAAAAAGGGAATACACCATATGTCATTCCAGTTGGTGGATCAAATCCTACTGGCGCAATGGGATACGTTGCTTGTGCGCAAGAAATTATGGCGCAATCATTCGAGCAAGGAATTGATTTCAGTTCAGTCATTTGCGTAAGCGGTAGCGGCGGCATGCACGCTGGGTTAATTACAGGTTTTGCTGGAACACAAAGTAACATCCCAGTAATCGGAATTAACGTAAGTAGAGGAAAAGCAGAGCAAGAAGAGAAAGTAGCAAAACTTGTAGATGAAACTTCAGCTCACGTTGGTATTCCAAACTTTATCCCGCGCGAAGCTGTTACATGCTTTGATGAATATGTAGGGCCAGGTTACGCGTTACCAACGCCAGAAATGGTGGAAGCAGTGCAGCTGTTAGCAAAAACTGAAGGTATTTTACTTGATCCAGTATACACAGGTAAAGCAGTAGCGGGATTAATCGACTTAATTAGAAAAGGTACATTTAATAAAGAGGACAACATTTTATTCGTACATTCAGGTGGTTCACCAGCTTTATATGCGAATACATCTTTATTCGCGTAAGTATGAAAAAGCATTGGGTATCCAATGCTTTTTGTTATATACTGGAATTATTAGGAGGCCAGAAGGGGGAGTATATGAGTTCAAACTTAAAATGGATGATATACACGATACTCGGTATTTTTATTTTATTAATTTTATTTGTAGCTTATGGAGTTTATTTATATTTCACTTAAGTGAAATGGTAACCGAACCAAAGGAAGAATAAAATAATTGCTGTATTAAATAGAGTAAAACATAACCCGATGATGGCTAAAATTTTTTTCTCAGCTCGGCTACAAAAAGAGATGACCGCTAATAGGATTGCTATAACAGCGGAAGCTAATATGAAGTAAGCGAAAGGCACAACATATTCTAATCCAACCCTGTCTAAAATAGGTGTGAAAAGAAAGAGATTAATAGTAACGAATATACTTACAATGAGAAACGTATAGCTTTTCCAAGTGTATGTTTTTAACTGCATGGATCATACTCCTTTCCTTATATTATTTATATTTTTAACCATAAATTAATTACCTTTATTTTACAATAATCTGGATTGTTATGAAATGAGGTAGATGAATATGAAGGATAGAAATGTGTCTTTAGTTTTTATTATTATCTGTATATTAATAGTAACTGGCTGTTCAAATATACTAGAAAATGAAGAGCAAAGAATTGAAGTGCAAAAAGATATTGGTGATAATGAATATGAAGATTTTAAGGTAGTGACAGATAATAATGAAGTGATGCAAGTAAAGAAAATATTAAAGGATACTATTTTTGAAAATAAAAAAGTGGAAATGTCTCGTCCAGCTGATTATCATTTTATTTTTCAATTTAAAAATCCGAAAATAGAGGCGAAAGCTGTGTTGTATCAAATTTGGATAAGCCCTAATAAGGATACAGTGGAAATCATCTCGGGTGGTAATCGGTACGCTCAATTAGAAGAAAAAAATGCAGCTATTTTGTTTCGGATTGTTACAGGGGAAAAGTTAGCTGAGTAAACTATATTGGATTATAGGGATTCAGTTCATATTTTTCATTTTGAGAGATAATTAGTTTTCAACAATAATAGCTATCTTTTTATGTTGGAATAAACATTGAGAATCGGATAAAATGGAAATTAGACATTGGATTCATGCTCCTTAAGGTGTGCTTTAATCTGCCAACGGATAATAAAACTAGGAAATATATTGTTTTTATAAAGATTCGATGTTATGTTTAGTTTTCTTAATATAATATTTCCCTTATATAGGAGTGGCTATTTGAAGAAATTAATAGTATTAGTTTTATTGGCTACATGCTGTCTCACTATTGCAGGATGTTCTAATAATAGGGTTACAACAAAGGATGAGTCTAAAAATTCAACACCTGTAAAGATTAAACGTATCAATAAAGCGTGGTATAAACATATATAATAGTTTTCAAGAAACTTGAAATTGTTGATGATAAAGATATCATAAGGTGAAATTAGTTAGGCAGATTAGAGGTTGTGAAACCTGGTGACAAGCAGGAAGCATGGTTCGCATTTAAATTAATAAAATATGCGGCATTAAAATATTCACAAAAAAGAGTCTACATGTAGGTCATTTTTTGTGGATATTTTTCATAAATAAGAGATATTCTATGCTGCCTGTCTCTAACTTGGACCTTCTAAAAATTACTTTACTAGGTTAAAATGTTTATAGAGTATCATCCTTCAAAATGCGATGGGTCCCATAATAACTCGATTGATGTGGTCCTTTTTCGCGTTATTTACTATCTTTATATATCTTTCTATTAAAAAATCTAACTTTAATAGATTAAATGAGATAAAACCTAGTTAAAAACAATGAAATTTCAGGAAAAATAAGGTACACTATTCAATGGTTTTGGTTTAAAATCAATTGACGTTAATGTATACGGGGGAAAGATTGATGAACAACAATACAGTAAATGAATCTGTTGAAGAAGTTGAGAAAAAACGGGTAAGATCCAAAAAACGTTTTACAAATTGGAAGCTTATCGCAGCAGGTGGCGGTGTACTTGCACTTCTCCTTGGGGGAATGAGTTATTATCAGGCAACTCACTTCAATTCAAATGTTACGATTAATGATACAAAAGTCGGTGGTATGAGCGCTGATGAGGCAATACAGAAATTAAAAACATCTGGACTAGCAAACAAAGTTTATATTGATCAACAACAAATTTTAAATGAAAAAGAGACAAAAACGGAACTGACGGAAAAAGATTTGCCGCAAGTTAAGAAACTATTAAAAAGCCAGTGGACATTTTTCCCTTCTTCAAAGGAAAAAGATTATTCATTGCTACCAAAAAAGGCAGAGCAGTATCGTAGTGAAACGATGAAAAAACTTGTAGAAGAAAAGCTCGTGTCTATGAATGAAAAATTAAAGGCACCTCAAGATGCTATGGCGAAGCTTGAACAAGGAAAAATTGTTATTTCGAAGAGCGTTGATGGAAAACAGTACGACGTTACGAGTTTACTAAAAGATTACGATAAGCAGAAGCATAAAAGCGAAATTCATTTAAAGTCTGCATACATACAGCCTATTAAAGAAAACGATCCGATTATTAAAAAAGAAGAGAAAGCATTACAGAATCTTCTTACGCAGTCTGTTGATTATAAAGTGCAAAATGAAGTGTATTCATTAAAAGCAAAAGATTTAATTCAAAATGCCACTATGTCAAAGGATATGAAAGTGACAATCGATGCGAGCGATATTAAGAATAAGGTTGCTGAAATTAATAAGGCTAAATCTACATTACATAAAGACTTCGCTTTTAAAACACATTCTGGTTCGGTTATATCAGTAAAAGGACAAGGATACGGCTGGGCACTAGATGTGGAAAAAGAGACAAAACAAGTTGGGCAAGCCTTTGAAAAAGGCGAAAAATCACTTTCTGCTTCTAACATTCACGGGAATGGTTGGGAGAAAGAAGGGATCGGTTATAAAACAACATCGAATAATGGTATCGGAGACACATATGCAGAAGTTTCAATTGCAGATCAACAAATTTGGATTTACAAAGATGGGAAATTAGTCCTCACAACAAATGTAGTAACGGGTAAACATAGCACAGGTGAAGATACATCACCAGGTGTGTGGTACGTTCTATACAAACGAACACCATATACGCTAAGAGGTAGCGCAGTAGGGAAAGCTGATTATGCAGTGAAAGTAGATTACTGGGTTCCATTCACAAATAGCGGTCAAGGATTCCACGATGCTGGCTGGCGAAAAGACTGGGGAAGTAATGCTTATTTAACAGGAGGATCAGGCGGTTGTGTAAACCTCCTTCCTAATGTTGCAAAAACTGTTTATGATAGTTTGAACACGTATGATCCAGTTATCGTGTACTAGAAAATAGGTACGTATTAAGAACTTAAACGAATAAATAAAGCACCTGATGGTACATGAAAAAACACCTCTTGCATTCGCATACAAAGTGTGCAAATGCAATGGAGGTGTTTTTGTTTGAATACAAGAGTTTATTGCTTATAAGAAGTAAAGTGGAGAGAGATTCAGATGAAGAAACAGGTTTTCAAATAGTCAATAAAATTGACACTGAATATCATTTTCATTTATGATGGAATCGTCGTATGTAATTGGACATGAATTTTATGAAAAAGTCTATTTCTTATATTCATATAATAGATTTCTATTAAGGTATCACATTCAAGAACTATTACTAAATCTTTTAAGAACTTAAACGTAGGAAAGGATAATATAAAATGAACTGGAAAAAAGGCGGATTATGGGTTATTATTTTTTTCGTTGTAAAAGGCACAATTTCTACACTTTTAATCGTTACAGGTGCTAAATATTTTGATTTGTCATTTATGCAACTTTTCGTACTAATATTGATCTTATTACTGATTTCTCTCATAAGTCGAAAATTACTGTATAGACATAAACAAAACAAAAAGCAAAAAGAGCTAAATATATAAGGAAGCCCCAGAGACCTTTGGATTTCTGGGGTTTTATTTATTCAATAGTGAGTTTTGGCTCCGTGATACGAATGGTACACCCCATCAGTTTTATCGGTTGTAAATCAAAAGAAAGATACATTTACAAGGACTCTTAACAAGTCTTACGAATCCAAAAGTCTCTTTATTCTTTATTGCGTTTCTGCCGCAGTTTATAGATACAAAGGCTTCAGATCCTATACCTTTTATCATTTTAGGAATTACTTTTACAGTAACTGGACTATTGTGGTGTTTATTTGTTGCTTATTTCTCTTCCTATGTCACCAAAAAATTAAGAGGAAATCAAAAGGTAGGAATGATTCTAAATAAAGTAACAGGACTGATTTTTATTGGGATGGGGTTAAAGTTGCTTCAAACAAAGGCTCCTCAATAAACATGAATAAAAAAAAATGCCCCCTTCAAGAGTTGTTATCTTTGCTTTAAGCTAATTTCTATATATTAAAAAACCTCTTCAAATTTTGAAGAGTTTTTTTGCATGTTATTTTGGTTTATCTAAAAATTTATTTTATAGTGAATGATCTATTTTAATCAATTGTCATGTGAATATGTCCTCCAATGACAAGGTTAAATCCATTCATTTCGTCATCGTAGCTTCGTTATCTTGCTATTACATTCCAAAATGCGTACAATAGCGTGCCTTCAAGGTTATACTGATGCTGGAGGTGATTCAAAGTGACATACGATTGGAAAATGAATTCGAAACAAACTAATTCACAATCAGATTCTTACAAGTGAATTCCATCAGTATACCATTTGGTTTATAAACGAATGTGGAAGTATCTTTCGGAAGATGAGCTTTTCATTAGCTAGAAGATTTTTAAACATCTAGTCATCATTTGAAACTAAAATCGTTTTTATATTAGGTTTCGAATTTTTATGTGGTACAGACATTAGTTGAAAGGTAGGTTTCGCCTGCTTTGACTTATATCGCAAACTTGATAATTTATAAAGCTGGATTTGACGGGGGGATATTATGAAAGGTAGCAATCATTTTAATTTTCACAAGCTTTGGTTAGGACAGTCTATAAGTTTATTAGGTACTCAGTTTACAATAGTAGCTTTGCCGCTTTTTGCATTAGAGGTGTTACAAACAAGTGAAGCAAATGCTGCTATACTTCGTGGGGTTATATTCGTCCCTTATCTAATTTTTGGGTTAGTAGCCGGTGCTTTAATAGACATTTTTCATAGGAAAAATATTTTGCTAATTTGTAGTATATGTCAAGGAGTATTGTTTTTATCAGTATTCATACTGACTGTAACAAATATTATAACATTCCCCTTATTGGTAGTTGTCATGTTTTTAAATGGAATATTCACCACATTTTACAACATCGCTATTCCTTCTTTCTTACCGGAAATAGTAACAGATAAAGACAACTTAAAAAAAGGAAATGCTCAACTAGCACTTTCAGAGTCTCTTTCTATAGTAATTGGTCCTATGCTAGCTGGAATCGTCATTACTCTAGTTGGATTAACAGGTTCATTCACTGTTGACGCAGTAACGTATTTTGTTTGTTTTATGTTTGTATTATTTATTTCAAAGTTTAAACCGCATACAGAGGGTTCTTTAAAAGACGTAAATATAAAATCCATATACCAAAACATATATGAAGGTCTGATATATTTCAAAAAACACCCTGTATTAGAGCCAATTGTGACATGTGGTGCTGTTTACGGTTTTTTTAAATACATACTAAATAGTATTTTAGTAATATTCCTTTATAAGGTAATGGGTCTATCTGAAATTGAAATAGGGTTTGTTGTAGGTTCAGCAGCGGTCGGATTTTTAATAGGTAATACGGTTCTCATGAAAAAAAGTCAACAAATTAATAATACAAAAATGCTTATTTATAGCGCTACTGTATCAGTTACCGGTTTGGCTTTTATACCGATAATGGGATATATGGGAACAATTTACGGTATAGTAGCCGCAAGTATTATACATGGTATGGGAGAAGGTGTATTTGGCCCTTACGCCGCAACTATACGACAACTTGCCTCACCAAATCACATGCTGGGCCGAGTAAATGCTGTACAGCGCACGCTTAATTGGGGAGCTTGGGCATTGGGAAGTTTTGCTAGTGCACTTTTAATTTCTATATTCGGGCTTCAAATTACATTATTTATAGGGGGATTTGGAACAACATTGTGTTTAGTGGCGTTGTTAAGACGAGGCATATTAAAAGGAACTGACATTGAATATACGAGTTCATTTTAGGGGAGCTGATATTGATGCATAAGGTATTAAAAGGAACTGACATAGAAAATAAACCACATATTTTATTTATAGGGGGATGGACAAAGCCTATACAAGATGCATTAGACAGTGGGTACACTGTTTCCTATATAGGATCTTACGCTAGACACATATATTTTGATGGATTTATCTTAGAAAAATGTTTCTATAAAAAAGAAATAGATACAACAAACATACCCTTATCTATATACTATGCTGAAGAATTATTTAAAGAGAAACCTTTTGATGTGGTTGTATCTTTCAACGAAACAGCATTAGATACGGCTTGTATAATTGCAAAGATTTTTAATGTTAAAGGACCTTCTTACAATGCTAATATGATAACTCGTAATAAAGACATGATGCGTGAAATTCTAGCAGGTAAAGACTTTTCGATAGATTCGACAGTTTGTAATAATACTGAAGACATTAATGAATTTTTGAATAAAAAAGATAGTGTTATAATAAAGCCGCCGATTGGGGCAGGGGGTAAAGGAGTATGTAAGCTAGACTCGGGAGATGACGTAGGGGTATTTATTGAAGAAAATGGTATTCAACTACCTGTTTTAGTGGAAGAGTATATTGCAGGTGATATAGTTTATACGGTTGAAACCGTTTCTTATAACAAAAAACATTCTATACTTGCTATCTCAGCTGAAGTATGTAAAGAAGATACATTTCTAATAAACTATACGATTATGCCGGCACCTATAGATGAATCTCAAAAACAATTAATTATGGAGAAAGTAATGATGTTTTTGAACGACATGCAAATGGAAAATGGCATTACTCATACAGAAATAAAGTTAGACAAACAAAATAAGCCAATAATTATAGAGTCTCAAGTTAGAATAGGTGGGGGCAACATCTGGAAGATGGTGGAACTAACAACTGGCATATCTCAATTTGGATACTATTATGATGCGCTAAATACTGAGACTATAGATGAATTTAGATGTGTACCTTCAAAATGTCATGCTATGTCTTTAAGCTTGATTCCAAAACCAGGTTGCTTAAAAGAAATCAAGTATAAAGGGCTAACTAACATATCCGAGGTCGTATTAATTGATCTAGTAGTAAAAGAGGGCGATACCATACCAACTATTATAGATAGCACGCAACGCAAAGGGGCTATATTATTTATGGCTAATGATATAAAACATATGTATGAAGTTGCAGAGGAAATATGTAACAACATAACGTTTGTTTATGAGGATTTCTCAGAATGGAAACCTTCTTTTAAAAAAATATATGTAAAAAGAAATGTGGCAAATGACTGGTCTATATAACAAAGGATAATTTAAATCACATGTCTCTATTAACCAAAAATCGAATAAAAATGTATTAGCTAGAGCCATATTTTTTGATGAAAATGACGAGTTTATATAACGAGTCCTTCAAGATCAATTACAATGAGCCGGTTTATCCTTAGTAGGACAAAAATTGGCTTTTTTGTATGAAAATGTGCTTAGTGTGGTTTTTGTTCGAAATACTGGAGAAATCCCATTGCTATCATGTAAAGAAATACATTCTTCCCTAAAATGAAATTTTAGTTTGATAGCGACGAGCTACTGATTGTGGAAAATCTCCAGGCTTCTATTAGCTGCTTAGTTGAAGAATTTGTTCCATAGCTCTTAAGGTATTGTAATATAAATAATAAAATTATCCTTCTGCCATTCATTTAAGTGGCTCAATCTCTACATCTTATGAATTCCCTGAAAGTACTAAAACTACGCAAAATAATTAACCATCCTATGCAATAAAGTTACTCCACTAAAGGGCCATATTGTGGTACTGTTAAGGAAAAGCGAGTAATTGCGTTGTACAAGGGGGTGTTGGGGTGAATGTAATTGCGTGGTTGATCGTTGCTTGTGAAATAGGGTTTTGGGTTGTTATAACTTTAGGTCTGCTCACACGATATATCCTTAAGAAAAATAAATTAGGATTGTTTTTCCTAGCTTTAACACCTGTTATTGATTTAATTTTATTAGTTGTTACGGGTGTGGACTTGTATCGTGGTGCGACTGCTACCCAAGTGCATGCAATAGCTGCTGTTTATATTGGAATCTCAATCGCATTCGGTAGGAGTATGATTGAGTGGGCTGATATACGCTTTCAATATTATGTGATGAAACAAGGAGCGAAACCAGTTAAAAGATTTGGCATGGATTATGCAAAACACTACTTTAAAAGCTGGGGACAACATGTGCTTGCTTTTCTAATAGGTGCCGGAATTTTATTTGTCTTAATCTATTTAATTAACGATTCTTCGCGAACAGAAGTGTTGGCTGGCTTTCTAAAAGTATGGACACTTGTGTTGGGTATCGATCTTTTGATTGCCATAAGCAATTTTATTTGGCCGAAAAGGAAAAAAGGGTAGCAATTTAATAATATCGCAATTGGGCGTGATTGTTGAGCAAACACAGGTAGAAAAATGATTAAACTTTTTTATGAAAAATGATTCACTAACAACAAAAAAACCAAGCATTTTGACCGAGTTTTTTTCGGAATATTTTGTTTTTACATCAAAAAATCAATTTTTGTAGCATGCTTTTGATCAAACTTTATTACAAACCAACAGCATTTATGGCAAGCTTATGGGTTAATAATTAATCCACGGCGAAGGTATGTTGATTTACGTTAATATTGAAGACGTTGATGATCCACTAAGCTTCGCAAGGAAAGTTAGAAGAGCGTTATGCAATTAACCTATTTATTAAGTTAGATGAGCAATAGGAAAGGATCTTTCGATGGAAAATCCTTTCCTATTATTCGTAAGTAATAGATTATGTTAATTAAAATATCTCGGATTATTAATGCTTTTTCAATGGTTTCACTAAATACTTGAGACAGCCTCTTTCCATTTTTTGCTTCAAGTTCTTTCATACATAAGATGAAGATTTTTATGAATTAGGTTTACTTGACTAGCAGACGAACGTATTTTTTGCAAGAATCGACATAATAATCTCCATTTTTATTGTAGTATCAGTGCTTAGTAGAAAATAAATATATACGACAAATTTTGACAAAGAAAGGATTGTATTTTTGTTATGCTATGAAAGTTATTGATTTGTAATGTGTATATAGGAGGATTTTTAAATGTCAAAGAAATTGTTATTATTTGCACTTATGAGTTTATGTGTAATTGCTTTAAGTGCTTGTAAAGGTAATGAAGAAAAGTTAAAGGGCGCGCCAAATGAGCAAAAAGTGGATGAAGACAAAAAAGTAGAAGAAGAAAAACGTAAACAAGAAGAGCAGCAAAGAGTAGAAGAAGAAAAACGTAAACAAGAAGAGCAACAAAAAGCAGAAGAAGAAAAACGTAAACAAGAAGAGCAGCAAAGAGTAGAAGAAGAAAAACGTAAGCAAGAAGAGCAACAAAGAGTCGCTGAAGAAAAACGCAAGCAAGAAGAGAAGAAGGCTCAGCAACAGCAATCTACACAACAGGAGAGAACACAAAAACAAGAAAAACCGACACAAGCAACAGGTGGGAAACCAACAAGATCACAAATTTCAGTTGGTTCACATGTAGTTATTCAATTGGATAATGACTATAGTAAAACTGTAAGTGGCGTTGTGAAAGATATTTTGACACATAGTGAAACACATACATACGGCATTAAAGTTCGATTACAAGATGGACAAATTGGCCGTGTTCAAAGTGTTAAATAATGAAAAAAAGATTTGACTACTTTTCAAATAAATTAAAATTAAAAAACCCGGTTCTTTCGTAAAGGAACCGGGTTTTGCATTTTGTTGGTGCTACTACACCTCTATTGATTTATCAGATACAAAATAGATGTTTTTATAATTTGAAAGACGAGGAAACGAACTTGGAGGGAGTATTAGAAGCATGTTTAAGAAGATGAAATCAATGGAGAAAAGGAACTGGTTTTTAAGTCTGGGCTATGGACCTATCCTCTCGTTCTAATCCACTAAAAAAAGAACTTCCCCATACCCATTAGACTACTAAGCATTCCAATTCCATTCATAGTGCCTTTTCCTACTGTAAGTAAGTTTCCAAGCATTCCTGGCTGACCGTAACCTCCGTTATTCCCCCATCCCATGGAACTTATCTGTCCGCCCCATCCTGGAGAGTTTCCGAAAATACCCCAGTTATTGTTACTGAATTTAAAAGCTTTAGCTGGCGGTGAGAGTAAGGCGGCAAGATGACCTTGTGCGAACATCCCTGTATGGTTGAATGGTTGAGCCCAGGGGATGGGAGGTTTTTGATAATTAAAACCTGCATGGCTTGGTAATGGGGTCCAATTAGCAGGATGTCCTTGTGGCATCATCCCTGCATAATGGATTGGCTGACCAAAAGAGAAGGGAGGAGGATCGGGAGTGAAAGTCATATAATTGGCTGGTGAATCCGAACCAATTGGATAGAAGCGACAACTCCAATCCTCACAAATCTTCAAACCACTCATTTCGTCAGCTTTATTTATTTGGGGCTGTGAATATAATGATGACATTGAATTTTGGTTATTATATTGTTCCTCGTTTTCCTTTGAATTCACATACCAATATTGGTGCATAAGCTTATTCCCCTTACTTTAAAAATGTAATGTTAGACTTAGCCTATGTAATATTTCTTTTTATGGATGGTTACATAACTAGATTTCCAAGCCTGTATTTAAAGGAATGGGTGTGTGGGCTGTCAGTAAAAAAACATGGATTAAAGTTTCGCTTTATTTTAGAAGGGTATTTTCATTAGCTCTTTTTGTTTATTTTAACCTAATGTAATTTCGGTTAACAAACGTGTTTACATATTCATTCAAAATTTTAAGCTGGGTAAGTAGAATTGCTAAAAAGAGAATATCCATTCGAAGAGTTTGGCAAAATACTGCAAGGGTAATAAATTCTCGTGCAAATATGCAAACGAGTTAAATTAATCAATGGAATTGATAATGAAGGGGCAAATCAATCTATGAGTGAAACGTTACATAAAAGAAAACCACCATATGTAATGCTTGTAATCCTTTTTATTGGGGCATTTGTTTCATTTCTAAATAACTCGCTTTTGAATGTGGCCTTGCCATCAATAATGAAGGATTTAGATATTAAAGATTATTCAACGATCCAGTGGCTTTCTACAGGGTATATGCTTGTAAGTGGTATATTAATTCCGGCATCAGCATTTTTAATAACACGCTTCTCCAATAGGAGCTTATTTATTACATCTATGTTGATTTTTACTCTTGGTACGGCTTTAGCGGCTGTAGCACCGAACTTCGGTTTATTACTTACTGGCCGGATGGTTCAAGCAGCAGGTTCTTCAGTCATGGGACCTTTGTTAATGAATATTATGCTAGTAAGCTTTCCAAGAGAAAAAAGAGGAACGGCAATGGGGATTTTTGGGTTAGTTATGATTACAGCTCCAGCAATTGGACCGACACTATCAGGTTATATTGTAGAGTATTATGACTGGCGTTTGCTTTTTGAAATGATTTTACCGCTAGCAATCATTAGCTTACTGTTAGGGATTTGGAAATCGGAAAATGTCATGAGACAAAACAAAAATGCAAAACTTGATTATCTCTCATTACTATTATCTTCTGTCGGTTTTGGCGGTTTGTTATATGGATTCAGTTCCGCAAGCTCCGATGGTTGGACAAATAAAGTTGTCGTAATAACCTTAATCATAGGCGCTATTGCCCTAATTGCATTCATTATTCGTCAATTAAAAATGAATGAACCGTTATTGGATTTACGTGTTTATAAGTACCCAATGTTTGCACTTGCGTCTGTAATTGCAATTGTTAATGCGGTAGCTATGTTTTCGGGGATGATTTTAACACCGGCTTATGTACAAAATGTCCGTGGTATTTCGCCGCTGAGCTCTGGGCTGATGATGCTTCCAGGTGCGGTGATAATGGGAGTTATGTCACCGATTACAGGTAAACTATTTGATAAGTATGGCCCTCGGCTTCTTGGTATAGTAGGACTTTCCATTACAGCTGTTTCAACTGATATGTTGGCAAATCTGCAAATCGATTCTAGTCACACACATATTATCCTTATTTACACATTGCGGATGTTTGGGATGGCGATGGTGATGATGCCACTTATGACAAATGGCCTTAATCAATTGCCAACTCGCTTAAATCCGCACGGTACAGCTGTTAATAATACAGCTCAACAAGTGTCCGGTTCGATTGGTACTGCTATTCTTGTTACGATTATGAATTCTGTAACAAAAACAAAAGCTGAAAGTTTAATGGCTCATGTAGATCCAACAACCTTCACAGAAGCTACGAAGGCAATGGTAACGCAGAAGGCTTTGTTATCCGGAATTCAGCATTCATTCTATGTAGCGCTTGGCATGAATGTTGTTGCACTACTATTAGTTTTTTTCGTTAAACGTGTAGATACAAGCGCGGAAGCTGTCGAGAGATTAAATCGGTAGAGTGAAATAAAACTCGAGATGATGATTTCTACTAAAAGGGGAAAAGAGATGAGAGAAAAAGTGAAATAATTACACAGAATGAAAAAGGATTTGATATGAATATCAAATCCTTTTTCATTAGCAACAGAGTATACTTGCTTATCGTATTTGTTTGAATTGACATGAGAAACTACTGGTTTTCCTAATACTACAACCTTTAGTTCTCAATTTCTAATAAACATTATAATAATACGCCTCATTGTAATATATTATTTTTTCTGCAAGGTATAAATCTAATGTCAATAGACGGTTTAGATTACCAACCTTATAAGTAATATCATAATCGTGAATAGTTAGGGAAAAGATAAAATAAGGTAATCAATTACATATCTTTTGTCCCATGCGATTCATTGCTATCTTCTTTTTATTGAATGGGATATTTTAGTATTTTTTGAAAGGGTGTTTGTAATGGATAAAAAAGTATCTGCCATTCCTCAGCCGAAAACATATGGACCGCTAGGGAATCTCCCATTAATCGATAAAGATAAACCGACTCTATCGTTTATTAAGCTGGCAGAAGAGTATGGTCCTATTTTTCAAATTCAAACTTTGAGTGATACCATCATTGTCGTTTCTGGACATGAACTGGTAGCGGAAGTTTGTGATGAAACAAGATTTGATAAAAGTATAGAGGGTGCTTTAGCAAAGGTTCGTGCCTTTGCTGGAGACGGATTATTTACAAGCGAGACTGACGAGCCTAACTGGAAAAAAGCTCATAATATTTTGATGCCTACATTCAGTCAACGGGCAATGAAAGATTATCATGCTATGATGGTCGATATTGCCGTGCAACTCGTTCAAAAATGGGCACGACTGAATCCGAATGAAAACGTAGATGTTCCAGGGGATATGACTCGCCTTACATTAGATACAATTGGTCTATGTGGTTTTAATTACCGATTCAATAGCTTTTATCGTGAGACCTCTCATCCTTTTATCACTAGCATGACCCGTGCTCTAGATGAGGCGATGCACCAATTGCAGCGGCTGGATATAGAAGATAAACTCATGTGGAGAACGAAACGTCAATTTCAGCATGATATTCAATCTATGTTTTCTTTAGTAGATAATATTATTGCTGAACGTAAAAGTAGTGGAAATCAGGAAGAAAATGATTTACTTTCCCGTATGTTACATGTGCAGGATCCGGAAACGGGTGAAAAATTAGATGATGAAAATATTCGTTTTCAAATTATCACTTTTTTAATAGCTGGGCATGAAACAACAAGTGGATTGTTATCTTTTGCAATCTATTTTTTATTAAAGAATCCGGATAAATTGAAAAAAGCCTATGAAGAAGTAGACCGTGTTTTGACAGATCCCACTCCAACATACCAACAAGTTATGAAGCTTAAGTATATACGGATGATTTTAAATGAATCACTACGTCTATGGCCGACTGCTCCAGCATTCAGTCTCTATGCAAAAGAAGATACAGTAATTGGTGGAAAATACCCAATTAAGAAAGGCGAAGATCGTATTTCTGTCCTTATTCCGCAGCTACATAGGGATAAAGATGCGTGGGGAGACAATGTGGAAGAATTCCAACCTGAACGATTTGAAGAGCTGGATAAGGTTCCTCATCATGCTTATAAACCATTTGGAAATGGTCAGCGAGCATGTATCGGTATGCAGTTTGCACTTCATGAGGCCACACTCGTAATGGGAATGCTTCTTCAACATTTTGAATTCATCGATTATGAAGACTATCAGCTGGACGTAAAACAAACATTAACGCTAAAGCCTGGTGATTTTAAAATTAGGATTGTACCTCGAAATGAAACTATTAGCCATAATACTGTTCTTGCGCCTACAGAGGAGAAACTGAAAAACGATGAAACCAAGCAGCAAGTTCAGAAAACTCCTTCTATTATTGGAGCCGATAATCTTTCGCTTCTTGTTCTGTATGGCTCGGATACAGGGGTAGCAGAGGGCATTGCAAGAGAACTAGCGGATACAGCTAGTTTAGAAGGTGTTCAAACGGAAGTGGCAGCTCTTAACGATCGAATTGGAAGTTTGCCGAAAGAAGGAGCGGTTCTTATTGTAACTTCTTCTTATAATGGAAAACCGCCAAGTAATGCAGGACAGTTTGTGCAATGGTTGGAGGAATTAAAACCAGATGAGCTAAAAGGTGTTCAATACGCAGTTTTTGGTTGTGGAGATCATAATTGGGCTAGTACTTATCAGCGAATTCCAAGATACATTGATGAGCAAATGGCTCAAAAAGGAGCAACAAGATTTTCTAAACGCGGAGAAGCAGATGCAAGTGGTGATTTCGAGGAACAGCTCGAGCAATGGAAACAAAGTATGTGGTCTGATGCGATGAAGGCATTTGGATTGGAACTTAACAAAAACATGGAGAAAGAACGCAGTACTTTGAGCCTACAATTTGTCAGCCGTCTTGGAGGATCTCCTCTTGCGCGAACATATGAAGCAGTTTATGCATCTATATTAGAAAATCGTGAACTTCAATCATCTAGCAGTGAAAGAAGCACGCGACATATTGAAATATCCTTGCCAGAAGGGGCTACATATAAAGAAGGAGACCACCTTGGGGTACTACCAATTAATAGTGAGAAAAATGTCAACCGAATTTTAAAACGCTTTGGATTAAACGGGAAGGATCAAGTCATATTAAGCGCAAGTGGGCGCAGTGTAAATCACATACCTTTAGACAGTCCTGTTCGTTTATTTGACCTTCTTAGTTATAGTGTCGAAGTGCAAGAAGCAGCCACTCGAGCACAAATACGAGAAATGGTGACATTCACAGTATGCCCTCCTCATAAAAAGGAATTGGAATCATTATTGGAAGAGGGAGTTTATCAAGAACAAATATTAAAGAAACGTATTTCAATGTTAGATCTTCTTGAAAAGTATGAGGCTTGTGAAATCCGATTTGAACGATTTTTAGAACTTCTTCCGGCGCTCAAACCGCGTTACTATTCTATCTCAAGTTCTCCACTCGTTGCCCAGGATCGTCTAAGCATTACGGTTGGTGTTGTAAATGCGCCTGCATGGAGCGGGGAAGGGACATATGAAGGAGTCGCTTCTAATTATTTAGCTCAGCGTCATAATAAAGATGAGATTATCTGTTTTATTCGAACGCCACAATCAAACTTTCAATTACCTGAAAATCCAGAAACACCAATTATCATGGTTGGACCAGGCACTGGAATTGCACCATTCCGTGGATTCTTACAAGCGCGTCGTGTTCAAAAGCAAAAAGGTATGAAGGTAGGAGAAGCACATCTATACTTTGGTTGTCGTCATCCTGAAAAGGATTATCTCTATCGTACAGAATTAGAAAATGATGAAAGAGAGGGATTAATCTCTTTACACACAGCTTTTTCTCGCTTAGAAGGACACCCTAAAACATATGTACAGCATGTAATAAAAGAAGATAGAATCCATTTAATTTCGTTATTAGATAATGGGGCCCATCTTTATATATGTGGTGATGGAAGTAAAATGGCTCCTGACGTAGAAGACACCCTTTGTCAAGCCTATCAAGAAATTCATGAAGTCAGTGAACAAGAAGCAAGGAATTGGTTGGATCGTTTGCAAGATGAAGGGCGATATGGAAAAGATGTTTGGGCTGGTATATGAATGTTTCTTAATTAAATAAGTAATATGTAACGAATGACCTTCTTTCGAATAAGTGAATAACTCATTTATAAAAATCCCGTATTTTCATTGAATGCGGGATTTTGTTTTTTTTAGTAAGTTGGACTGATACTGTAGAGAAATAGGTAATTCATTTGACAATTAAAATGACCTACTATAATATATATGCTATAGCATATAATTAATAAAATGAATACATTCACTGTGAATAATTGACTGGTATGCTATACTCTTTTATATATTAATTTATAGAGGTGATATATGAACTTACATGATTTAATAGGCTATCTTGTTCATCGTACTGATGTGAAAATGACGAATTATTTTACGAAGAAATTAAAGCCTTTTGGAGTTACGCCAGAGCAGTGGGGGATTATTAGTGTTCTTTGTAGCCAAAGGGCCACTACTCAAAAAGAGTTAGCAGAAGCAATTGATAAAGATCAAACTACTGTCGTAAGAATGATACAGTCAATGGAGAGAAAAGGGATTGTAAAGAAGGATTTGAATGAGCAAGATCGACGTTCACACAACCTGTTTTTAACTGAAAAAGGTGACGAGTTAAAGAAAACAATCTTGCCTGTAGTGACAGACGCTCACCATTTCGTTACGAGTAATTTGAGTGAGGAAGAAATTAAAGTATTACAATCATTATTAAACAAATTATATGATACACGCTATTAATACTTGTTCCTTATTGATGCTATGCTATTTATAAGGAACAAACTTTGTTTTATGTGTGCTATAACATGTAGTTTCGTTTAGAGGAATGGGAAGATAGCTTTATTTTGTATGATATCTGATTCAGGATCACTTTTTTACCTAGTACCAGTCAAATTTTTGTATTATATATGCTATAGCATGTAATTTTTATCCCTTTAAAATTGAAACAATTTCCCTATGGTCAATCTCAGGAAATAGGGTAAAGGTAGTGATTACTACCTGAACAATACCGAGTTTTCATCAAATAATAAGAAAGATGTGATTACTATTTTAATTTTCATCAATATTGTAAAAGTAGTGTTGTTTGTTTTCTTTTTAATGACAGGTACGAAAATTATATCTGGGAAAATGGCAGATGAGTTCAAGCGATTTGGTTTACCTTCGTTTTTTAATTTCTTAACCGGAGCTTTTGAGATTGTAGGAGCGATTGGAATGTTAATAGGAATTTGGATTCCAACAGTAGCTTTATTAGCAGGATTGTTGTTAGGCGGTACGATGCTTGCAGCTGCATTAACTCTTATTGTACTAGCGAGAGATCCCTTTAAGAAAGCAATACCTGCGCTTGTTTTGTTTGTTCTTAGTTTAGGGATAAGTTTGTATCATATTTTTTAAACATAACTTAAAACTGTTTGCGTTCAAATTGCTACCGTTTTGTGGGTATTTTATAAATAGTATGATTTTCAAATTAGTGGTGGAATAATAGCAATACGAATGTAAACAGTATCATCGTTAGAATCAAAAAAATTATAATTAGTAAAAGAAATGGGAAGAATTTTATATTAAAAATAGGAGTGAGTAAAGATGGCATATTTATTACAAGTTGATTTTCCGTTTGAAGGTCCTTTTGGTGAAGAAATGGAAAAAGGATTTTGGGATTTAGCAAACAGTATTAACGAAGAAGAAGGATTCCACTGGAAAATATGGACAGAGAATCAAGAAACAAAAGAAGCTGGAGGCATTTATGTATTTGAAGAAAAACAAGATGCTGAAAAATACGCTGAAATGCACAAGAACAGACTTGAAGCAGCTGGTGTTAAAGATATTAGAGTAAGAATTTTTAACATCAATGAAAAGTTAACGGAACTGAATCGTGGGTATACGAAATAATTTTGAAAGTCGGAGCAAGCGTAAAAGGAGGGGGATAATCCCCTTCCTTTTTTTATTTTTAAATTGATGGTGAGAGGACTTGCACAAAAAAATCCCTATATAAATAGGGATTCGTGTATCAGCATATAGTTCTTTGGAAAAGGATGTAACATATGAGAGTTCTTGAATTTGTGAAATTGATGTAAAAGTACTTTGAAAATTGTATTGAAATAATGATTTGTAAAAGGGTACGCCCCTTACTGGGAGGTAAGGGGCACAAGAAATGCAAATTTATTTTAATTTGCTAAAGTAATTGTAATGTATACTTGTTGCAAAATTATGAACAAAACTATTATTTAGTAACTAAGAATAATGTACCAATAAAGGTTAGTGCAGCAAAATAAATTGTGTTATGATGTGAGCAAGTATAAAGCTATGTAAAGGAGGGATTAACATGCCACATGTTGTGTTTCGTGGAATTACTACTGAACAATTAAAAAGCATAAGCAAGCCATTAGTAGAAGAGCTCGCACATATCTGTGAGTGTGGTACGGATAATTTTACCTTGGAACTACCAAGTTCTACGTTTGTATTCAATGGAGAAGAAATAGAAGCGTTTCCTCTTATAGAAGTGAAATGGTTTGAGCGTGGACAGGAAATTCGTGATCGATTTGCCAAGGCCATTACTACATATATAATGGATTTTGGACTTTCAGAAGTAGAGGTTGTATTTACGGTTTTCACAGAATCAGCGTATTATATTAACGGGAAGCATTGTGCAAGTTAGAACTATTTGAAAGATTTTTAAAACATTTATAAGAGGTATAATCACATTGCTATCAAGCTAAGTAAAGCAAATATCCAAAGACAAAAAATGAACTCAATTTTCATAGACAACTAACTTTGAAGAGATAAATTTTTAGTTTTTGGGGACATCAAAATAGTAGCTTGATGGGCATGTGGCGCTACCCATTAAAAAAGAAATAGGAGTGGATATCCTATTTCTTTTTATTAATATAATAAAATGTAACAACTAAATCCAAAGTAATGATAATAATTAGAAGTAACAAGTGCATAAGTGCATCAGTTTTTCCGTTTAGTAAAGAATTTACAAAGAAATCCCATTCTGTTTCATAGGGAGGTTCTACCCAATTTCGTTGCAGTCCTAACACCATTCCATTTATGAAATAGACAATGCTTAATAGAATCCTTCCAACAAATAAAGCAGCTACTTTTATATTCCACTTCTTTATCAGTATTATATAAAGAAGTGGAAATAGTATAAGTACCCAAAAAACGATAATAAAAACTGTATTCATCAGTTTCTACTCCTTATGTGGATCATAAAGTTATAATCCCGTTAATTGTGGGCTGACTAAAGCTTCGTTTTATCTCTCCGTCTCAAAAAACTCAATCCATTCCCCATCAGGACCCGCAAAGAATATGTAACGTGTTCCATCCGGTAATGTTTCGATTTCTTCTCCTAGTAAGAAGGTTACTGCATGTTTCTTTAGTCTTTCAATTTCATCCTCTAATGAATCCACTTTAAAGCAAATGTGATGTACTTTTCCTTCTGCCGGAAGGGAAGAGTTGTAGCCTTCAATTAATTCGAGTATCGTTTCTTTTGATTCTTCCACACCTAAAAAAGCGAGTTTTAAGTCTGGATTCGGGTGTCCCATTCTCTTAATGAGTTGTAAGCCAACTACTTCTTCATAAAATGCGATAGATGTTTCTAGGTTTGCAACCATAAGTCCAACGTGTTCGATTCTTCTAACTGGCATGTAGATTCCTTCTTTCTGAAAATTATATACAATATGTTATTGAAAATTGAGAAAATAAGCAAGATAAAAACCTTACAAATTTTAGCGTGTTATATGGTATAGTGAGAAAGTATGTTTGGGGAGAAGGAAGGAGATTATACGATGAATACACCTACTCAAACTCCTTCATTATCGGAAACGATGAAAGAGTGGCATTATGCATTAGCGTATGAAATTAAACATTGGAAAACGATAGGTGGTAGTAAAATTTCTATCATGAACGGTCGTTTTTTATATACAGATTATGAAAGCACAGTATACGTATTTCAGCTTATTTCGGAAGTAAGCTTGCCTGAAGGTTCACCGATTCGAATTGAGTTCGATGGTGAGGAAGCGACAGGGGAAGTATTATCTGTACATGGATTAGAAATAGAACTGAAATTAAATGATTATATACAAGGTGAAATACGAGAAGCTGTTTTATACAGTGAACCGTGGCAGCTTTTAGAGCAACTGCAAGAGAGGTTGAAGGAAGCGCGTAAAGATAAGCTGAAACGTAATCGTATAAAGCGTCTTGTTGATGGGACGAGTAGTCCGAAACATATGGAGAAGATGAAAAATCCGAAAAATGAATTGGCGTATCGCTCGTTTTATAATCCGACAACGTACGTATGGGGACCACCTGGAACAGGGAAGTCTTACAATTTATCACGTATTATTTCGGCTCATTATCAAAAAGGAAAGTCGGTACTTGTGTTAGCTCATAGTAATGCAGCAGTGGACGTATTAATGAGTGAAGTAACGAAACAAATTGAGAAGAAAAAGAAATGGACGCCTGGTGAAATTGTTCGTTACGGTTATAGTCAGCATGAACATATACGAAATCATGAAACGTTACTTGCGTCGAAGTTAGTTGAAACGACGAACGGATCTTGGGGAGAAGAAAGACTCTATTTAGAAGAGACACGACAAGAGCTTCGAGAAAAAATCTTATCGTATAAAGCAACATCTGCTGATAAGAAGCGTATACAAGAGATAGAAAGTGATCTTCGAAAGCAAAAAGCGAAAATTAAAGAAGTAGAAAAAGAATATATTGAAAATGCGAAAGTGATTGGTGCGACTTTATCGAAATGTGCTATTGATTCACTTATTTATGAGCGTACATTTGATTTAGTTGTCGTAGATGAAGTGAGTATGGCGTTTGTTCCGCAAATTGCATTAGCTGCTTCACTTGGAAAACGTATCGTCGTTTGTGGTGACTTTTTACAGTTACCTCCAATTGCGATGGCAAACCATGAACTCGTTCGCAAATGGCTTGGCGAAGATATGTTTTACCATGCCGGGATTGTGGAGTCTGTTAATAAATCAGAAGCACATCCGAACCTGTTTATGTTGCAGGAACAAAGACGTATGCATGCGGATATATCTAAGTTTACAAATTCATTTATTTATAAAAATAGAGTATACGACCATCCGTCTGTTTCAGAACGTAAAGAACTTGCGCAATTGCAGCCGTTCGCAAATGAAGCAAGTGTTTTATTTGATACGAGCCAAATGGGAGCTTTTTCGTTAAAAGATGCTGCTTCAGGATCTCGTTTTAACATTATGTCTGGTTTAGTAGCAATGCAAATGATGTTAATTGGACTGTTAGACGGTGTGCAATCCATTGGTGTTGTGACGCCTTACAGAGCACAGTCTCGCTTTTTATCGACGTGTATTAGAGAAATGTTACAGAGAACGAAATACCAAAACATACCTGTTTTAGCAGCGACAGTTCATAAGTTCCAAGGATCTGAAAGAGATATGATGATTTTTGATACAGTAGATAGTTATCCGCAAGAACGACCTGGCGTGTTATTCTTTGATCACAAAAACCATCGCCTCGTCAATGTAGCAGTGACAAGAGCGAGAGGAAAGTTCATTCAATTATCAGATTGCCACTATATGCGCAAAAATTTATCGAGAAAACAAGCGTTGTCACAATTAACAGCTCATATAGAACGTCACGGAGATGTGTATGATCGCACGACATCAAGACAATTGTGGGAACGAAAAATATCGAAACGATTACGCTGGTTTATGGAAATGAATCTTGAGGAAACGAAAGGGCTATTAAAAGATATTTTAGCAGCAAAACGAAAAATTATTATTTCGCTTCCAAGTACAAAACAAGTGGATAAGCGAGTATGGCAAGCGTTAATGCGTACAAATGCGCAAATAACGGTGTATAGTGATGGACCAGTTCCACTGAAAAATGTAAAGTTACAAAGACAAAATAAAGCTTTCCCGTTTATCGTAATTGATGATGAAATCTTCTGGGCAGGCGCACCGCTCACATCTCAAATGATATTTGAGGGGAGTACGGAATTTCCGTACGTATGTGCAAGACTGCAAGCACCTGAGACAATTGGTGTATTAAAAGGATTTTTAGATATTCGGTAAATTCGGATAGGAATTCCTTGACTTTTATTTGAAATGAACTTAGAATGAATGTAATTTAATATAATTTTATGAAAATTCTTATCACGAGAGGTGGAGGGACTGGCCCTATGATACCTCGGCAGCGGATTCGTTATGAATACTGTGCCAATTCCAGCAAGGTAACTTGAAAGATAAGAAAGAAGCTCATTTTGACTGTATATACAGAAGCCTCTTTCTATCTTTTAGAAAGAGGCTTTTTTACGTGAAAATAAAAGGAGGAAGAAAAATGGGAGCGACAGGAGTAGCGTCACAAAGAAAAACAATTGAAGAGAGTATCGAAAGAAATAAGGAAAAGTACATAGAAACAAGTCATGATATTCATGCGAATCCGGAGATCGGTAACCAAGAGTTTTATGCATCTAGAACGTTAAGTTTATTGCTAGGTAGTGCAGGATTTCAGTTACAGCACAATATAGCTGGACATGAAACGGGATTTATTGCGCGAAAAAGCTCTGGAAAACAAGGACCAGCAATCGCATTTTTAGCGGAGTACGACGCTTTACCAGGACTAGGTCATGCGTGTGGTCACAATTTAATTGGCACCATTAGCGTTGCAGCAGCAATTGCATTATCAGAAACGCTTGAAGAAATTGGCGGGGAAGTTGTCGTTTTCGGAACACCAGCTGAAGAAGGAGGACCGAACGGTAGCGCAAAATCGAGTTATGTAAAAGCGGGTTTATTTAAAAATATTGATGCGGCGCTTATGATTCATCCGAGCGGAAAAACAGCAACAACGAGTCCTTCACTAGCAGTCGATCCACTTGATTTTCATTTTTACGGAAAAACAGCTCATGCTGCAGCTTCACCTGAAGAAGGAATTAACGCATTAGATGCGGTGATTCAGCTGTACAACAGTATTAACGCACTTCGCCAACAACTTCCGTCAGACGTGAAAATTCATGGCGTTATTACAGAAGGCGGAAAAGCACCTAACATTATTCCTGACTACGCCGCAGCAAGATTCTTCATCCGTGCAGCAACGAGAAAAAGATGTGCGGAAGTAACAGAAAAAGTAAAAAATATCGCACAAGGGGCAGCACTAGCAACAGGCACAAAAGTAAAAATCCATCAATTCCAAAATGAAATCGATGAACTACTCGTAACAAAAACATATAACGACGTCGTAGCGGAAGAACTAGAATTGCTAGGGGAAGACGTAAATCGTAAAGAAAGATTTGGTATTGGTTCAACCGATGCAGGAAACGTTAGCCAAGTCGTACCGACAATCCACCCGTACATTAAAATTGGTCCGGATGATTTAATTGCACATACGAATGAATTTAGAGAAGCGGCACGTTCAGAATTAGGGGATAAAGCATTAATTACATCCGCAAAAGCATTAGCAAATACGGCGTATCGATTAATTACGGAAGAAGGGTTGTTAGAGAAGGTGAAGGAGGAGTTTAGAGAGGCGCAGAGAAATCAGGGATAGGTGATTGAAAGGAGTGGATGATCCACTCCTTTTTCTTTTTTGGAAAGCTGGTGCCTATCACTTTATTAGAACGACAATTTCTCCTCAAACTCACTCTTTAAAACAATTAAAGGAGACGATAAGCCGAATTGCATTAAAGAGTCTAAAAATGCAGCGAGAGAATCCATCGAATCGCTCATGACCTTCATCATATAATTAAATTCCCCGCTAATTCGATATAAATCAGTTACTTCAGGAGCGGCATTACAATATTGGATAAAATCAGAGCATTGGCTCGTTTTAAACATGATGAATGCTTGAATGTTTTTATTAATTTTAGAAGGCTCAAATTTCGTTCGGTAAGCCGCTATAACGCCTTGATCTTCAAGTTTATTCATACGCTCCTTTACAGCAGGTTGCGTCATGGATATAATTCGTCCTATTTCTGAAACAGAAATTCTTGCATTTTCATACAACAAGTTCATTATTTTATGGTCAATTTCATCTAGTTTTACTGCATTTTGCATTGTGTAGCCTCCTTATTTTATTTTTTAAAGTGAATCACAAACTATAACTATAATATCATAAGTGAACGAACTGAATTACCTATAAATCTATATTTAAAATAATTGGTTTTTACATAAAAATATAAGTATAGGTTTTTATCAAACGTAAATTTAGGAAGGATGGAAAAAATGAAGAATCTTGATGGGAAAGTAGCGTTAGTAACAGGGGCGAGTCGAGGAATTGGTCGCGCGATTGCGATGAGATTGGCAAACGACGGTGCATTAGTTGCGATTCACTACGGCCGAAATAAGTCAGCTGCAGATGAAACAATTTGTGAGATTGAATCTAATGGAGGAAAGGCGTTCTTAATTGAAGCAGATCTCAAATCAATTGATGGTGTCAAAAAGCTAGTAGAACAATTAAAGAATGAATTACAAATAAGAGTTGGTACATCAGAGGTTGATATTTTAGTAAACAATGCAGGGATAGGTACACAAGGGACGATTGAAAATACAACAGAAGAAGTTTTTGATGAAATTATGGCCGTAAATATGAAAGCACCATTCTTTTTAATTCAGCAAACATTACCGTTACTACGAGCAGAAGGGCGCATTATTAACATTTCATCAGCTGAAGTAAGACTTGGTTTTACAGGGTCCATTGCATACGGCTTAAGTAAAGGTGCATTAAATACGATGACACTGCCTCTAGCTAAACATCTTGGAGAAAGAGGGATAACTGTGAATACAATTATGCCTGGATATACGAAGACAGATATCAATGCGAAATTGCTAGATGATCCAGAAATACGAAATTTTGCTACGAATTCATCTGTGTTCGGTCGAATCGGGCAAGTTGAAGATATTGCAGATGCAGTAGCATTTCTTGCTTCTTCTGATAGCCGCTGGGTAACGGGGCAGATTATAGATGTTTCTGGTGGGTTTTGTTTGTAGGGGCACTACTCCATACCTATTAAGCTAATACTTTCATATCTCCTAAATTAAAATTTTCTTTCTCTACAGATAGTTATTCTGAGAAGTCGTTCATTTATTTGTTTTGGGGCAGTTCAACTTTATTCAAAATAAGATTTTTTTGCAGTAAAATCAATGGTAGTGGAACTTTTTTAATCAAAATTTTTTAAAAATTAACATAAATACTTGCAATATTTAAATTAGTACTATATAGTTCTAGTTATGACAAAGGTAAAATTAATGAATCAAAAACGTGTGATTGAAGTAGCTGCAACATTATTTTTAGAAAAAGGGTTTGCTTATACAAGTATGGATGAATTGGTACGTGTAAGCAAAGTTTCAAAGTCTAATGTGTATTATCACTTTTCTAATAAGGAAGTATTATTAGAAGCGGTCGTTGATTATTGGATTGAAATGTATCAATCTGCAATTGATGACGTAATTTCTCAGAACCAATTTTTAGTTGAAGATCGTATCCAACTGTTTTTAAAGCAATTATCACAAGGAGTTCAATCGAGAGAGTATAAGGGGAGCTGTCCATTTATTACTCTTTATATTCAAAGTCCTACACAGGCCACGCAAATAAAAGAAAAAATAGGTCTTTTTTTTACAGGATTACAAAAGAAAATGTCTCTATTACTTAAACAAGGGATAGAGAATGGAGAATTCAGAAATACGATTCATATTGATGAGGTTGCATCACTTTTTATTACAAATCTTGAAGGAGCGTTATTTATTTCAGAAACGTTGAAGGATGCAACTGTAATCACGAAAACAGCAGATCATTTTTTAAAATTGCTTCGATAAAAGAAGCATTTTTTTTACATCAGATTAGTACTAAGTAGTACTAAAAAGGAGATCTTATATGAGAACAGTATTTTTAACTGGTGGAACAGGCTTTATTGGAAAGCAATTAGTGAAAGAATTAGCCAAAGAGGATGTCAAAATTCTTCTTTTAGTAAGGTCGAAAAGTAAAGCAATACGCATTTTTCAAGAAAGAGACATCTTAAAAAAGGAAGTTATGCACTTTATTGAAGGTGATTTGACGAAAATAGATTTAGGTCTAAGTGCTGAAGATAAGGAGAAGGCATTGAAAACGGATGTGATTATTCACGCAGGAGGCCCCATGGATATTCAAGCGACAAGTAAAGAGGCAGCTTCCATATTTTTAAATGGCGCCAAACATATTAGTGAATTAGCTAAAAGTATTCATCAATTGAAGGGCTTGCAACAATTTATTCATGTTGTAGGTTATATGAGTCCCTTTGATGATAAAAATAGTAGGATTGCAATTGATGTGTTTCAAGAAGGAAACAATTATTTGAAAATAAAAAACCCATATGAGAGAACAAAATTTTTAGCAGATCTTTATATCCGTCAGCAGGCATCAGCAGTAGGTTATCCGCTTTCTGTAATTAATCCGCCAACTGTAGTCGGTAGTAGTAAAACAGGGAGTACAGAGCAGATAGCAGGATTAGGTTTGCTTGTGATGAGTATGCGAAGAGGGCTCATGCCAGTGATTCCTGGAGGTAAGGGATATAGGTTACCACTTATTTCAAACGATGAGCTTGCGAAGTTTATTGTGCAGGTTTTCAGATTGGAGCAACCGACTATTCAAACATATACACTTGTTGAAGACAAACAGCACGATCAAAACATTGCTGAATTATTAAGTATTATGTCGGAAAGTATGAATATGAGGGCACCAAAAATCTCTGTTCCAATGCCATTTATGAAAGCAATTATGAATAGTGGAGGAAGTAAAATAACAAAAATTCCTTCTGATGGACTGAATTTTATTACAAAACAAAAATTTTCAAATGTTTCAGCGAAAAAAATTATGGGAGGAGATTGGTTTAAGAAGACGAGTGTAATGAAATTTTTCCCTGCCGTAGTAGCTGATCTGGATTATCGAATGATGTATCAAAATGGCCGGCATAATCATTTATTTAAACGAACATTATGCGATAACACTACCCTTTACCAATTACAAGGAAAGGGTAAACCGTTTATTTTATTACATGGTTTATTGAGTGATGGAGAGGATTTATTTCCTTTAGCACAAGAGCTTCATGAAAAAACTGGTCAACCTGTATGGATTTTGGATCTTCCAGGTTTGGGACGTTCTCCTTTTAAACGAGAGAAAAATCTTCTAGATATCTATTTGAATGTAATGAAAAAGTTATTGGAGAAAGCTACGAATGGTGCACATCTAATTGGACATTCATTCGGTGCGTTTCTTCTTCTGGAAGCATTGGTACAAGAGTACATAGATAAGAAGTATGCAATCACTTTACTTCAGCCACCTGTTGCTAAAAAAAATGCTAAATCGCTAAATGTTCCTCAATTTATGAACAAATGGACATTAAAATTAGCAACTACTAATTTGATAGGGCGTTATTTATTAAGTAATGGTTTGTTTGAAAGTACGGAGAGCATCCCTGAACATTATATTGAAAAAATAAGTAAAAGTTTTACTTCTCCTAGAATTTTAAATACTACGGTTCAGCTTAACAGTTTACTACTGAAAAACGATCAAGGTGATTCCAATGAAGTAACAAAGTATAATCTTCACATTATTTGGGGGGATTATGACAGAGCCTATTCTGCTCCATCGCATCTTGGTAAGGTTGATTTTGTTCCATATGGCCATCATTTTCCTCTTAGCCATCCGAGTGAAACGGCAACATTAGTAATAAAAAATAGTAATACTAGTAGATGAGAGTGTGGGATAAATAAAAAGTGTGTAGTAAGATCGTTGTGTCTTTGAAATAAAATCGTACTGTTTTGGGGTCCTACCCCATCGCTATCAAGCTATGAAAAGCAAATATCCCAAAATGAAAAAAATGACCTGAATTCTTATGAGTAACAGTAGAGATATAAAATTTTTCATTAATTAAAAACCAAGGAAAACTCGACAAAATGATTGGATTTACCTTGGTTTTTTGTGAGTGACTCAAAAAAGAACGAATTCTTGTCTTGCCCTATCAAATTTGATATCATTTATGTAAAATAATGTGAAACATTAAAATGAAATATCGAAGTTTTTAAGATTTTTTGAGCCATGACATAATGTATGGTTCATATGAAGCCCAATCATGCATAGATATTTCCATTTTTAATCCTTCTTTCAATACTTCGTTATATCCATATACCCATTCTGATAAGCCTTCTTTCATATGATTTTCCACCATTTCCATAGTATTTTCAGATAAAAACATTTTTTGTATTAAGTGTGCAACTATGAAAAGGGGAAGGTTAAAGAATTTAGACGGAAATATTTTATTTGTGGGTACACCATAAGCTTTACATACATTGATTCCTTCTCTAAAAGCTAAAACCATTTTTTTTACGCTTTTATAATCGTTTGCAAATTTTAAATATGAACCGGCTTCAAGAACCGCTCCTGCTGTAATAGATTGTTGTAAATAATGAACTTTTAACCAATCAAATATGTTTTTATCAAACTTGGTTTTAATATTAACTCTTTTTAGCGATTCCTCCATATTATTTATACTTCCTTTAGTTGAACCACCTAATCTGGTTGCTTCATCAAAGATAATTATTTCTGTTTTATTAGATTTACGTCCTCCACCTATAGAAGATGGAAATGCTATAATATATTCTTCATCACTAAAGTAATCTTCCAAGTCTTCTTTTATATTCCAATTATTTTGCATGAAAGCAAAGTAATTAGTGTTTTCTTTTAAAGAATTAAGTTGTGGGAGTATGTTACGTAATTGATACCGATTAACAGCTACTAAAATACCATCATATTTATTAGTTATTTCTGTTATACAATTTACAGAAATATTTTTCTCGCTGTACGTTGTTTCTTTTACACGCAGATCTTTTACATACAGTTTCCTTTTTTGAAATTCCTTTTTTTTATCTTCGTTTCTCACATAAACGTCTACTTCATGCTGGTGTGATAACAACCAAGCATAGGCTGTACCTATTGTTCCTGCTCCATAAATCAAATATCTCATGTCTCAACACTCCTAAAAAAATAATCATATACAATATTTTACAATAATACGTATTACAATAATACATATTACGATAAAAAAGACCCTTTAAAACCCGATCTTATTATAGGAGTACAGCCATATCGCTCTTAAGCTAATAAAAAGAAATACTCTTAAAATGAATAAAAGACGTTATTCTTTCCTATAATTCTACAGAAAGGATAACGTCTTTTTTGTTTTATAGATAGTGCAAAATCTTAGTTCCTCTTATATAATCATTAAACTCGGAAGTCAATAGAGCTACTAGTTTAATTAGATTATATGTTCTTCCCATAAAAAATCTTTAAAATGGTTTTATAATCTGGAATTTGTAACTTTAAGTATTGATTTATAAAGTTTTCGTTATCATATGGTACTTTTTTCAATTCAACAGAGAATTGCCCAGCATCAAAATTAACAATACCGTGTTGAGCGAAATGGTTCATGGTTACATCCTAGTGAGCCATGATGTAAAAAAGTTTTGTCCATTGTTTGAAAAAACTCAACAGGATTTATTCTGATGAGTTTTTTTGTTTATATAATTTATCAATAATTATTCTTTTTTCTCCGGCTGATAGGAAAGAATAACGACACCTGAACTGGTCGTTCTTGTTTCTATAAGTTTTAATGCTTTTGTATTGCTCTGGTCTTTAAAGAGACGCTTTCCGCTTCCTACGATAACGGGATTGACTATAAAGTGATATTCATCAATGAGGTCATGTTGCATTAATGTTTGTGTAAGATCACCACTGCCATAGATTAAAAGGTTCTGACCGGGCTGTTCCTTCAGTTTCGATATTTCTTCTATAACATTATCCTTGATAAGATTTGCATTCCATTCGGTTTTTTCTAAAGTTGTTGAAGCAACAAATTTAGGAATGCTGTTCATCTTATCAGCAAAACCTTCTTCATCAGTCATAGAAGGCCAGGCAGCTGCAAAACCTTGATAGGTTACTCGCCCTAGTAGAAGAGCTTCACTTTCAAACAGTAAATTGGATTGAAACTTTGCTACTTCTTCATTGAAGTATGGAGCAGTCCAAGCTGGTTCCTCCATGACACCATCTAGTGAGAGGTACATCGATACAATTATTTTTCCCATTTTGTTCTCCTTTAGTTTTAAATTGAGATGTTTACATATTGGTAAAACAATTATTAATTCTCCAGCTAGAGAAAATTTACCTTTTTAATAGTTTCGACAAAATGTATTTATGTATGTTTTGGAATAAACTAATATATATTCATAACTTTGAAATATTGTATAACTTCTATTTTTTATGCATTATTGATTAGCATTGCTTATTGTGCTAACGAATCAGGATAGTGTGGCGACCGACTAAATAGTTGCTTATCCTCAATTATTAGAAGGGAAGTTTTATTATTTCGCGAATTGATTAGACATAGACGAGTGCTATAATTTTCTATATATACATAAAGAGGTGACTACGCATGAATCAAAGACCGTCAGAAGAAGAATACGCTGGGAGCTCCGGCGAATATATCCGTTTGGTGCCAGACGGTAACATCATCGACATTTTGCTTGCTCAGGAAAAGCAAATGACCGAACTCCTGGCATCGTTGACCGAAAGCCAGGCCGCATATCGGTATGCGGAAGGAAAATGGACACTGAAAGAAGTTGTGGGCCACATTACAGACGCGGAACGCGTCATGACCTACCGCCTGCTCCGGTTCGCAAGAGGGGACCAGACGCCTTTGACCGGTTTCGATCAGGAATTATTCATACCTCCTTTCGGAAGCTGGACAACCGCGCAATTGGCCGAAGACTACCGGGCCGTACGGCAATCAACGATTACATTACTGCGCGGGCTACCAGCGGAGGCGTGGATCCGCAAGGGCACAGCCAACAACCTAAGCATTACGGCGCGCGCCCTCGCGTACAGCATTGCAGGACACGAGCTTCATCACATGGGGGTTATCCGAAACCGGTACTTGAGTTAATCGTCGGCAGAGGCCTTTGGAATGGAACGAACACCACTCATACAACCTTAGATACCGTTCTTATTAGGGTCCCGCCCCACAACCATCAACTTAAGGATTTAGACTATTTTTGAAATAAAAAGCACGTTACTATTCTCCTATGTTAATGAGAAAGGGTAACGTGCTTTTTATGAATATGCACCAAAAACAAGAGTTATATCGATTTTTCTCATTTTGGGGTATTTGTTTTTCTTAGATTGAGGGTGACGGGGCACTACTCTATAATGATCAAATTAAAATTAAAAATAGTTATAGAGACTCCATTTCTCGGAAATGTTGTAACTATTAAGTTGTAAAAAGAACCATAGTTTTTCATTTTTGAAAAGGCTATGGTCTTTTTTAGTTGTAGCAAAGTGATGATGCGAGGAAGTTTTTTTGATAAATCAAAAAAACTTGATTAACAAGTTGCATATAGAACTCATCTACGTATATACTATAAACATCAAAAAAAATTGATGAAGGGAGAGTGAACTACAGTGGCGCAAAATTTCCAGCTCTATGAGAAAAAGTTTAAAGCATTAGCGGATCAGAAACGTCTAGAAATCATGTATGAGCTTTGTCAGAGAGGCCAAACGTGTGTATGTGATTTAACAGAGATTTTTGAAATGACACAATCTAAGTTGTCCTATCATTTAAAGATTTTATTAGACGCAGGTTTAATTGTAAAAGAAACAAAAGGTACGTGGAGTTATTATGATTTAAATGATGCGGAAGTGAATAATTTATTATCAGAAGAATTGTGCTGTATCTTTAGAAAAACAGGCAAAGGTAGCTGCTGTTAAAATTTTGAGTTATTAATCAAAAAAAATTGATTAATGATATGTAAAGAGGAGGAATAAGGTATGAGATATGTTCACGTCGGTATAAACGTTACGAATTTAGAGAAGTCTATTGAATTTTATGAAAAAGTATTTGGTGTATCACCAGTTAAAGTGAAAACGGATTATGCAAAATTTTTATTAGAGACGCCAGGACTTAATTTTACGCTGAACGTACGAGATGAAGTGAAGGGAAATCAGGTAAATCATTTCGGTTTCCAAGTGGATACAGCTGAAGAAATTACATTACATAAAGAAAGATTAGAAAAAGAAGGTTTCTTCGCGCGTGATGAGATGGATACGACTTGTTGCTATGCAGTACAAGATAAGTTTTGGGTAACAGATCCTGATGGGAATGAGTGGGAATTCTTTTATACGAAAGCACATAGTGATGTTCACAAAATTGAAGAGTCATCTTGTTGTACGACTTCTAATGAAGTAGCTAAAAATTCTTGTTGTTAATAGGAGATGGAAAATAAAATGAAACGCTTATCTTTTCTAGACCGCTATTTAACACTATGGATTTTTCTAGCGATGGCGGTTGGGATTGGTTTAGGGTTTGTGTTCCCTAGTGTAGTAGACGGACTGAATACATTACAAGTTGGCACGACGTCTATTCCGCTTGCTGTTGGTTTAATTGTAATGATGTATCCACCATTAGCGAAAGTTCGCTATGAGGAAATGGGACGAGTATTTAAAGATGTAAAAGTGTTAGTTTTATCATTAGTACAAAACTGGATTATTGGTCCGGTACTTATGTTTGTGTTAGCAATTATTTTTCTTCCTGATAAACCAGAATACATGGTTGGTCTCATTATGATTGGGTTAGCACGTTGCATTGCAATGGTCATTGTTTGGAATGATCTAGCTGATGGTGATAAAGAATATGCGGCAGGTTTAGTTGCTTTTAATTCGGTATTCCAAATGTTATTCTTCTCGGTTTATGCATACGTGTTTGTAACCGTAATTCCAGAATGGTTAGGAATTGAAGGTGCTATTGTCGATATTACAATGATAGAAGTAGCAAAATCAGTGTTTATCTATTTGGGAATTCCTTTTATAGCAGGTATGTTGACGCGCTTTGTACTCGTGAAGTTAAAAGGAAGACAGTGGTATGAAAAGGTGTTTATACCTAAGATTAGTCCACTTTCATTGATTGCATTGCTATTTACGATCATTATTATGTTTTCTTTAAAAGGAGAGATGATTGTTAGCGTACCACTAGATGTAGTAAGAATAGCAATTCCATTACTCATTTATTTTATTGTAATGTTTTTTGTTTCTTTCTTTATGGGAAGAAAGATTGGTGCAAACTATCCGGTGACTACAACATTAGCATTTACAGCAGGTAGCAATAATTTCGAGTTAGCGATTGCTGTAGCAGTTGGTGTGTTTGGTATTCATTCAGGCGCAGCATTTGCAGCTGTTATCGGTCCTTTAGTTGAAGTACCTGTCATGATTGCACTTGTAAACGTTGCTTTTTGGTTTAAACGTAAATATTTTAATGATCAATCAGTCTAAATTTAAAAATAAAGGTGGAAAACAACATGGAGAACAAAAAGACAATCTACTTTTTATGTACAGGAAATTCATGCCGAAGCCAAATGGCAGAAGCATGGGGCAAACAATATTTAGGAGATAAGTGGAATGTATATTCTGCAGGAATCGAAGCACATGGAGTAAATCCAAATGCTATTAAAGCAATGAACGAAGTAAATATCGACATAACAAATCAAACATCAGATATAATTGATGCAAACATTTTAAATCGTGCTGATTTAGTCGTTACGCTTTGTAGCCATGCAGATTCTGTTTGTCCATCTACTCCGCCGGATGTGCATCGTGTTTATTGGGGATTTGATGATCCAGCAGGAAAAGAGTGGTCCGAATTTCAACGTGTTCGTGATGAAATTGGTGAACGTATAAAGCGATTTTCTGAAACAGGGGAGTAAAGGAAAGAGTCAATCTTCTAGTGTGAACACGTCCCTGTCAAGTAGACAAGGGGAATAATAAAAACACCCTAAGCGGCTTTAGTTCTATCTTCCATGGGGCTGAGGTCGTTTCATTATTTTTTGAATCGGTCATTAAAAGGAGTGGGTTTAGCCACTCCTTTTTTATGAGTTTTTTAGGAAAGAACATACTAATTAATTTAGGCGTTTCAAAATAAAAAAGTATCTTTTTTCTATTCAATGTATAATGAAAATATGGGATATTTTGTGATTTTAAAACATATGAAAATGATAGATATATTTTAAAGTTACTTGTTTGAAAGATTCGGAAAATTATGTTGGTAGGTGAAGTAATGATAGAAGATATTCAATTGAAGTCCATCAATGAGTTAGTTGAAGATAAACAGTATTTTATTCCTTCGTATCAAAGAGGTTATCGCTGGGGGAAGAATCAAGTTCAAAATTTATTAAATGATTTAGAAGAGTTTATGAAGGAGTTTAATCAAAAAGAAGATATGTTTTATTGTTTACAGCCATTAGTAATCCGAAAATATGAAGATGGTTATGAAGTAATAGACGGTCAACAACGTTTAACAACAATTGCATTAATTCATGCATATTTAGAGGAAGAATCTTTTTCAATTACTTATGCAACAAGACCAGATAGTGCGGAGTTTATTCAAAATATAGCTAAAAATTATAATGAAGACACTTCTATTAAAAATATTGACTATCACTTTTTTAAAGAGGCTTATACAGTTATAAAAGAATGGTTTGAACAAAAGCGCCAAAATGGGCGTACTTTTAAAAGTAAATTTTCTATTATGCTAGGCGAACAAGTGAAAGTAATTTGGTATGAAGTGGGAGAGGATGTTGAAGTACGTGAGGTGTTTAGTCGATTAAATAGTGGAAAGATTGAATTAACGAATTCTGAGTTATTAAAAGCTGCTTTAATTTTGAAAACGTCTTTTTATGAAAGACCAATGATTTCAACACAATGGGATGAAATCGAGCATCGATTACAAAATGAGCGTTTTTGGAGATTTTTAGGCAAGAAGAAAAATTACATAAATCGAATCGAATTTTTATTTGATATTGCGGCGAATCATGCAAGTTCACATAGTCCAGATCCGTATTATACATTTTATAAATTACAAGAAAAGGATATTCAAGCAGTGTGGCGCCAAATTATTGCGGATTTTGCTTTACTTGAAGAATGGTATGAAGATAGGGAATGTTATCATTTGTTAGGTTATCTCACTCAATATAAAAATATCACTGAATATATTAATTTATATAGAAGTAGTAGTATTGATGATAAACAACATTTTAAACTCGTACTAAAACAAAGGATTTCAAAAGAAATTGAATCTATTCATTTAAGGGAACTTGATTATTATCACGATAAAGCAGAAATCCGAAAAGTGTTATTACTGTTTAACATTTTAACTGTTTTAAAGCAAAAGAATGTCGATACGTATTTTCCTTTTGAATATTACTTGGAAAGTAAATGGAGTTTAGAACATATTCATGCTCAAAGTACAGAAGGATTAAATACGAAAGAACAGTGGAGCGTTTGGATAGAAGGAACTATTAACTTGTTAGAAGGATTAGATCGTTATAAAACACTCGTAGAGTATTTAAGAACAGTCTCATTAGAAGAGTTGACGGAAGAGAAATTTAATGGAATTTCTCAAAGGGTAATGGAAGAAACAAAAGGTGAATTTTTAAGTGAAAGCAATGGCTTAGACAATTTAGTATTACTAGATCAAGGAACAAATAGTAGTCTGAGCAATCACTTCTATCCAGTAAAATATAAACGGTTAATAGATTATGATAAATCAGGAGCTTATATTCCTTTAGCGACTCGTAATACATTTATGAAGTATTATAGCGATAAAGTAACGCAATATGAGTTATGGTCGTTTGAAGATGGTGAAGCTTATGTAAGAGCAATTGAATCTGAATTCAGTGATTTGATATTGCAAGCTAAAGGAGTGGTTCAGCTTTGATAATGACATTTGCCCAATTAATTGAAAAATATGGAATAGTAATTCCGATGATACAGAGAGATTATGCGCAAGGACGAACGGATGCTAAAGCCACTTTAGTACGTGAAAATTTAATAGAAAATATGAAAGGAGCTTTACTAGAAGGGAGACCTTTAGATTTTGATTTTATATATGGAACAATTGAAAGAAATAGGGGTTTACTGCCGCTAGATGGTCAACAACGATTAACCACATTATTTTTGCTACATTGGTATTTGAATATGAAAGAAAGTGGTGATATGCAGTCTATATTAGAAAAATTTAGTTATGAAACGAGGGTAACAGCTAAAGATTTTGTATATTATTTAGTTCGCAATTCAATTGAATATGATGATAAACCTTTATCAAAAGTGATTGAATCTCAAAAATGGTATCAATATAAATGGAAGTTTGACCCTACAGTAGAAGGTATGCTTCGAATGCTAGATAAAATTCATGAAGAGTTTTATAAAGTAGAGGATGGGTTATTAGAAGTATTATGTGGAAAAGAATGTCCAATTTTCTTCACATTTAAAGATTTAAATAATATTGGATCAGGTGAAGAATTATATATTAAAATGAATGCCCGCGGCCGAGCTTTAAGCGATTTTGAAAATTTTAGAGCGCAATTTGAACAACTATTAGAAGTACTAGGTTATAACGATAAGGCAAAAGAATTTTCTTTTACATTAGATAAAGAATGGACAGATTTCTTATGGCCTTATTTAGATGATTCGAAAACATTAGATAAACCATTTTTGAGATTATTTAATTTTATTTCTTCAAGCAAAATCTCAAGGATAGGTACAGTTGCGCCTAATACGTTTAGTAAAGATTATACTAATTTTAAAGAATTGAAAACCATTTATAAAGAGGAAGAAAGTGTTACGTTTCTCTTTGACATCTTTACGATATGGAAAGATGCAGAACAGATTGAAAGCGAGTTTTCTTCTATACACGAACAAATTCATTTATTTACAAATGAAAGAAATTACTTTAAAGCTTTGGTGGAAGAGGATAACCTTACATGGCCAGAACGAATTTATTTATATGCGATCATCCAATCGAAAGTTTATAAGAGGGATGATGCAATTGAATTACTAAGAATTGTTCGGAATATAGTCAATCGAATTAGACAAGCAAAAGATGGAAAGTTCACGTCAAACATGCGCTATGATACAATTCCTACTATATTTGATTTCATTGATTATTTAGTGGAATCGGAAAAACCAGTGTATGAAGCAATTTTAGATATTTCGCCAAAAATGTTCTCAAAAATTAGTGATGCTAGTTTAAGACATGAACAAGAAAAAGTTCAATTGATCCTTGAAAGACCAGATTTGAAAGAGTGGTTATATAAGCTAGAGGATAATATATACTTCAAAGGTGCATTAATGGTTGTACTACCAATCTTTAAAAAATATCCTGAAAAATTGTATGATGTGATGCAAGAGTTATTAAGTACAAACCAATCTTTAGTTTCAAGAGCTTTTTTAGCAATTGGAGACTATGCGCATAAAATTGGTTATACAAATCTAGGACCTCGGTATATATTTGGGGGAGATACAGTAAAAGAATATATATGGACGACTTACGATCCAAATTTACAAGTGCATTATGAAAATTTTCTAGAGAAATTAATAACAATTGAAGACGATAGTGTTGAGAACAAATTGAGAAATTTAATTCAAGAACAAAAATGGAATCCAACAAACTGGAAATATTATTTTGTTAAATACCCAACTATATTAACAGGGAAGAGAATGATATTTTCCTATGAGGATGAGGATCAACTGTTAATAGAAAAGTTAAGTGGTGTGAGTTTGCGAGCAGAACATATTAACCCGATATATAAAGTCGTTATAGAGAGTATTCCAGCACTATGTGATTCGCAAAGTAGCAATGTTCGCTTATCGGAAAGGAGTAAACTAGTTACAAAGGATGGATTAGTTTTACAAATTTCTAATGGTAAGTGGCAAACTGATGATGTTGAATTAAACGATAAACTAAACGAAATTCAGCATACGGAAAAGGATTTAGTACAACAAATGGTAAAAGTGATTCATTACTAATCAGGGAGATCAATGATTTTCATTGTTAAATAGAGTACAAGGGAATGGGGAGAGCCAACTCATATGAGTTGGCTCTTTTTTTATGTACTATGAAACTTCAAAATAGAACGGTATGACGGCATTAGAATGTGTAATAAACGTGGATTTAATCACGAAAAAAAACGACTCCATTCACGTTTTTCAGGTTATCTGATGAATAGGTGTATTTTTGTGAAAAAAATGTTTATAAAAAGCCTTGAAATATTCTGAAAATTAAATTATTATTATCCATGTAAACTACTAAGTAATCGTTTACATGGATGAAATAAGGGTTTAAACAAAACTGAAGTAAACGATTTCTTGAAAATTTAGAAAGAGTGATGAAATGGCTAAGTCTACAATTAAAGATGTTGCATTGGAAGCGAATGTGTCTACAGCTACAGTATCTCGTGTGTTAAACGAAAGTGGATTTGTAAGTGACGACATTAAAGATCGTGTTCATTTAGCTGTGAAAAAATTGAATTATCAACCAAATGCGATTGCTAGAAGTTTAAAGCAAGATAAAACATACACGATTGGTGTTGTGATTCCGGATATTACAAACCATTATTACATGACAATTTCAAAGGCGATTGAAGATATTGTACAGCAAAAGGGCTATAACCTTATTTTCTGTAGCAGTCATGAAAATCCTAAAAAAGAGGATAAATTGTTGCAACTATTAGTGGAACAGCGGGTGGATGCGATTGTATTGGCTACTGCTGGAGGGTGTGAAGAAAGAGTAAGAAGTATTCATCAGGCTGGTGTACCAATTGTTTTAGTTGATCGGACTGTTGAGATTGGAGATTCAAAATTAGATTCAGTTGTAGAAAGTAATTTTGAAAGTGCTTATACATTAACGAGCTATCTTTTAAAACAAGGGCATCGATCGATTGGTCTTGTAAATGGATTGTTAAACGTTAGTACAGGTAAAGAGCGCTATGAAGGATTTCAAAAAGCTTTAGAAGAGTTTGGGATTCAAGAAGATGAAAACTATACGTTTAATAGCACTTTCACAAGAGAAGGTGGTATGAAAGCAGTTGATTATTTTCTTAATTTCACTGAGAAACCGTCAGCTATTCTATCTTTGAACAATGAAATGGCATTTGGTGTTCTTCTTGAATTAACGAGGAGAGGCTACTCTGTACCAGAGGACATCGTGATCGCTTCTTTTGGTGATGTGGAAGCCGCACAATTATTACAAGCGCCTGGGATTATATCAGTCGCTCACAAACCATATGAAATGGGAGAAAGGGTAGGCGATATATTACTGAAACGCTTAAATAATGAAGAAGGTCCCTTTCATGAAATATTTACACCAAAGTTATTAATAGATGCACAAAGTGTAAGTAGTTGAAATGTATTTTCGTTAAGATAAAAATCGGAAGGGAGATAGAAATGCTAAAAGGAATACCGAAAATAATTAGTCCAGATTTAATGAAAGTTCTTTTAGAAATGGGGCATGGGGATGAGATTGTTTTAGCGGATGGCAATTTCCCCGCTGCCTCTTGCGGGACGAAGCTCATTCGATGTGAAGGTCATGGGGTTCTTGAAGTATTACAGGCAATTTTGCAATTCTTTCCACTCGATACGTATAGTAATCATTCTGTTTCGTTAATGAAGGTTGTAAAGGGGGATCATGTATCTCCCTCCATTTGGGAAACGTATGATGCGACAATTAAAAAATATGATACTCATTTTGATGGGTTTGAGATGATTGACCGCTTTGCGTTTTATGAGAGGGCAAAGAAGGCGTATGCGATTGTTGCAACGAGTGAAAGTGCTCTCTATGCCAATATGATTTTAAAAAAGGGCGTGGTTACGGATTAACGCATGATGAAACTAATATAGTATTTGAATAAAAAATTGATAGGGTAGTAGGTGATAGGATGAGTGAATTGCTACTGAAAATGGATGGAATTAGTAAAGCGTTCCCTGGAGTGCAAGCGCTTTCTAATGTGCGGTTTGAATTGAAAAAAGGCGAAGTTCACGCACTTTTGGGAGAGAATGGAGCCGGAAAATCTACATTAATGAAAATTTTAACAGGGATTTATCAAAGGGATACTGGAACGATTGCATACGAAGGAAGAGAAATCGAGGTTCCCGATACAAAAGCAGCACAAAGACTTGGAATCAGTATAATCCATCAGGAACTTAATTTAGCTCCGCATTTAACAGTTGCCCAAAATATTTTTATTGGAAGAGAACCTAAAGGGCTATTTAATCTTTTTTTGGATGAAAAAGAACTAAATAACAGAGCAAAAAAACTATTTGAAAGGTTAAACATTCATCTAGACCCAAGAGAATTGGTAGGCAATTTAACAGTTGCGAAACAACAAATGGTAGAAATCTCTAAGGCTCTATCCTTTGATTCAAAAGTATTGATTATGGATGAGCCAACAGCAGCTTTAACGGATACTGAAATCGATGCATTATTTGTGATGATTCGGAAATTACGGGAGGACGGTGTAGGAATTGTTTATATTTCTCACCGTATGGAAGAGCTAAAGAAAATTACGGACCGTGTATCGATTATGCGAGACGGTACATATATAGGAACGATGCATACAAAGGATGCAACGATTGAACAAATTATCTCGATGATGGTTGGAAGGAAAATTGATAACAATCAAAAACCAGAAATGAAAGAGAGATCGAGAGAAAAGGTGTTTGAAGTAAAAAATTTAAAGAGAGGGAACACGATAAAAGATGTAAGTTTTGAACTGTATAAAGGGGAAATCGTTGGCTTTGCTGGATTGATGGGTGCTGGAAGAACAGAAGTAGCCCGTGCCATATTTGGGGCAGACCCACTAGATTCAGGGGAGATTTTTATTAAAGGAAAAAGACAGAATATTAAAAATCCTTCCGATGCAGTGCAACATGGGATTGGATATTTATCTGAGGATCGAAAACAGTTTGGACTTCTAGTTGGGATGGATGTCAAAACAAATATTGCAATGGCATCGATGAAAGATTATGTGAAACCTTTCGGCTGGATGCATGTATCGAAAGTGGATCAACAATCTGAGGAATTAATTAAGAGGTTAAAAATAAAAACACCATCAGGTAATCAATTAGTGAAAAATCTTTCGGGAGGGAATCAGCAAAAAGTTGTTATAGGCAAGTGGTTGACTAGAGATTCAGATATCTTAATCTTTGATGAGCCTACTCGCGGGATTGATATTGGGGCAAAAGACGAAATTTATAAGTTACTACATGATTTAGCACAGCAAGGAAAATCTATTATTCTGATTTCTTCGGAACTTCCTGAAATTTTAAGAATCAGTCACCGTGTCATTGTCATGTGTGAAGGAAAAATAACAGGAGAATTGAAAAATGATGAAAAAGCATCGCAAGAAGCGATTATGACTCTTGCAACAAAACGTATTATGTAATGGATACTAACGGATGATAAAGGAGTGAACAAGAATGGAAATACAAAAGGTAGTCGAACTTCCAGTTGAAGGGAAGATGAGGAAAGGGATGAATACAAATGCTCTTCAGCAGCTTCTAGCATTTGCAAGTTTAATTGTACTTGTTGTCATTTTTTCAATTGCTTCAGCTAATTTTCTGCAATTTGATAATATTATAGGCATCTTTTTATCAACAGCTGTTACAGGCATCCTTGCTTTAGGGGCAACGATGATTATCGTTACAAGTGGAATTGATTTATCCTGTGGAACCGTACTAACCTTGTCTTCGGTTATGACAGGTGTGTTTGCTGTCAACTTAGGTTTACCAGTTTGGGTAGCTGTACTCGGAGGTATTTTAATAGGTGCCGTAGTAGGTTTAATTTCTGGAGCTGCAATTGCAAAATTGAAGATTCCGCCATTTATTGCAACGTTAGCGATGATGATGATCGCGAAAGGATTGGCACTTGTTATTTCGAAAGCCACTCCAATTTATTTCACTTCTATACCAAGCTTTAACAAAATTGCGATGGGTTCTATTATCCCTGGCTTTGCTATTCCGAATGCTGTTTTCATCTTTTTTGGAATGGCTATTTTCGCAAGTTTAATTTTAAATAAAACGATTATCGGAAGGTATACATTTGCACTAGGAAGCAATGAAGAAGCAACTAGGCTTTCAGGAGTGAATGTTGATAAGTGGAAAATCATTATCTACATGCTTGCAGGTGTTTTTACTGGTGTTGCAGGGATCATAATGGCATCTCGTCTAAATTCTGCCCAGCCAGCTTTAGGAGCGGGATATGAATTGGAAGCAATCGCAGCAGTCGTTATCGGAGGAACTTCTTTAAGTGGTGGTAAAGGAACAATTCTTGGTACGGTTATCGGTGCATTGATTATGAGTGTGTTAACAAATGGTCTTCAAATCCTTTCCGTACCGCAAGAGTGGCAAACAGTAGTTGTTGGAGCGGTTATCTTATTGGCAGTTTACGCAGATGTGTTACGAAACAAAAAAGCAAAGAATTAACTGCGATACTGTTTTTAAATAAAACAATATATAGGGGGAGTTTTGGATGAAAAAAGCAAAAAAGGGCATCGTTTTATCATCAATTCTCGCAATCTCAATGTTTATGGGAGCGTGTTCTTCAAATAATGCAAGCACGGGAAGTAAGGATAGTGATGCTCCTGCAAAAGATGATGGCAAGCGCTATGTTGCGATTATTTCAAAAGGTTTCCAGCATCAGTTTTGGCAGGCAGTTAAAAAAGGGGCTGAGCAAGCAGCAGATGAGTATAAGGTGAATATTACATTTGTAGGTCCTGAAACGGAAGCGCAGGTGGATAAACAAGTTGAAATGCTCCGTAGCACACTTGATAAAAAACCAGATGCGATTGGGTTTGCGGCATTAGACTCTAAGGCAGCCCTTCCTTTATTAGAACAAGCAAAAAACAAAAAAATCCCTGTTGTCGCATTTGACTCAGGTGTTGAGGGAGATATACCTGTTGCAACAGCAGCAACAGATAATAAGGCAGCGGCAGCTCTTGCAGCTGAGAAAATGGCTGGATTAATTGGTGAAAAAGGAGAAGTAGCAGTAGTTGCTCACGACCAGACAAGTAAAACAGGTGTTGAACGCCGAGATGGCTTTGTAAATACAATCAAATCAAAGTATCCGAACATCAAACTTGTCGATATTCAATATGGTAGCGGCGATCAATTAAAATCGACTGACGCTGCTAAGGCAATTATGCAAGCGCACCCAAATGTAAAAGGTATTTTCGGAACAAATGAAGGTTCTGCGATAGGGGTAGTAAATGCTGTTAAAGAATTGAACAAAAAGAGTGTAGTAGTAGTTGGCTTTGACTCTGGAAAACTACAAATTGATGCGATTAAGGGCGGAGTAATGGCAGGTGCGATTACGCAAAATCCAATTGGAATTGGTTACGAAACTGTTAAAGCAGCTGTTGAGAACCTAGATGGGAAACAAGTATCCAAAACAATTGACACTGGTTTCTATTGGTACGATAAAAAGAACATTGATGATCCAAAAATTAAGGAAGTTCTATATCAATAAAATCTAAATCGAAACTAGCGGTGCAAATAAGAGAGAAACTGAGGTGCATACTATTGTCGAGTGTAATAAATGATTTGAAATTATATGCAAATAAGATTGTCCAAACGGGTCTTGTAGTAGGAGCAGGTGGAAATTTAAGTATGAGAGACGGAAATATGATGTATATCTCTCCTAGCGGTTTTGATTTGCAAGAGATAGAAGACCACGAGTGGGTACGTGTCAATATTGAAACTGGTGAGATATTGGATGATTTAAAACCATCTTCTGAAATATTAATGCATCTGGAATGTTTTCGTAAACGTCCTGATATAACAGCTGTTTTACATGCTCATCCAAGTTATTCGGTAGGTGTATCATGTACTGGTCATACCATTCCGAGTCTATTCCCAGATTTTCCAGCAATGATCAAAAGCGTATCTTATCTTGAATATATGATTCCGACTACAGAAGTATTGGCTAACGCTGTATCAAATGTGATTGAAGAAAATGATGTAGTCGTAATGAGGAATCATGGCGTACTTACGGTTGGTAAAACAATGAAAGAAGCATATTTTCTCATGCAAATTCTAGAAGAAGCGGCCAAAGTATATACGATTGCATCGACGGTGGGCGTGCCAAGAATTTTGACAGAGGAAGAATGTCACGAATTAAGAAATCTATCTTCTGAGAAATATAGATTACAACTATTAAAAGATGCGGAGTAATTGAAGTGTTTCCGAGGGGTGTGAAGGAATGGAAAAAGTTTGGGCTTTTGATTTAGGTGCATCTAATGGGCGTTTAATGGTAAGTGGATTTGATGGGAAACGCCTTTATCTTGAAGAAGTTCACCGGTTCTCCAATCGCCCTATTTACGCAACTGGTCATTACTATTGGGATATTTTAAGGATCTTCCAAGAAATGAAGAATGGAATAGGGAAAAGTATTCAAAACGGTCATAAGTCGATCGAAAGTTTATCTATCGATACGTGGGGCGTTGATTTCGGACTTCTTTCTGCAACAGGAGAATTGCTTAGCAATCCTTATTCTTATAGAGATCCGCATACAAATGATAGTTTAAAAGAAATTACGGAAGTCATTCCGAGGGATGTTTTGTTCTCTCGAACAGGAGTCACGCCAGCAGCAATTAATACGATTTGCCAGCTTTATACGATAAAAAAGAATAACCCAGATTTGATAGAAAAGGCAAAAACTCTATTATTAACACCAAACTTATTGAGTTATTTATTTTCCGGCGAAAAGGCGAATGAATATACGATTAGTACAACGACATCATTATTTCACATTCATGAGCATAATTGGGATACCGCCCTTATGACTAAGTTAAAGCTACCTAAAGAAATCATGGGAAATATTGTGATGCCAGGAACAACTCTCGGTCCGACACTTTCTTCCATTCATAACGAATTTGGCATGAAGCCTGTTAAAGTTATTGCTGGTGCAGGACATGATACAGCCTGTGCTCTTGCCGCATTGCCTATAAAGTCAGAATATTCTGCTTTTATGAGTTGTGGTACATGGATCTTAATGGGAGTTCAAGTGAAGGATCCGGTCATTAATGAACAGGCTTTGGAATGGGGCTTTACAAATGAAGGAACGGCAGATGGCGAGTTTCGACTACTTAAAAATATTATGGGGTTATGGCTCATGCAAGAATGTAGGGGGACTTGGGCAAAAGAAGGCAAGCTTTTTACTTACGAAGAAGAAGAAACGTTGATTCGAAATACAAAGCCATTTGCACATTTCATAGACCCAGATGATCCTTCTTTCTTCAATCCGGAAAATATGCTAAAACAAATCCGAGATTTCTGTATAAAGAGTGGTCAACAGCCGCCTGAAATGGAAGGGAGTTTCCTCCGCTGTATTTTGGAGAGTCTTTCATTCAAGTACAGATGGGTGTTAGAGAAGCTAGAAGTGTTAACTGGTAAGTCAATAGAAGTCATCCACATGGGCGGCGGTGGTATTCAGAATGATCTTTTTTGTCAATTTACCGCAAATGCGACTAACCGCCCTGTTGTAGCGGGTCCAGTTGAAGCGAGTGCGATTGGAAATTCATTATCGCAATGGATCGCGCTAGGAAAAATAAAGGATTTAAAGGAAGGTAGAGACATTGTTGAAAACTCGTTTCCTGTTAAACATTATCAACCTCAAAATCAATTAGAATGGCAGGAAGCATACGGCCGTTTTCTTGAAATAATCGATAACAATGTAGTAAGAAGGGAGCTTTAAAATGAAAACAGTTCATAATAGATTTTACAATAAATTACCAAAAATCGGAATTAGACCAACAATTGATGGCAGAAGAAATGGTGTACGTGAATCTCTTGAAGATATGACGATGAATCTTGCAAAATCGGTAGCAAATCTACTAACCGAAAACTTGCGCCATTATAATGGCGAGGCAGTAGAATGTGTCATCGCTGATACATGTATTGGCGGTGTGGCGGAAGCGGCCAAAGCGGCTGAAAAATTTGCGATAGAGGGAGTTGGTGTTTCTATTACTGTTACACCATGCTGGTGCTATGGTTCTGAAACGATGGATATGAATCCAGACATTCCAAAAGCAGTATGGGGATTTAATGGAACAGAACGTCCAGGGGCAGTGTATCTTGCAGCTGTCTTAGCTGCCCACAATCAAAAGGGTATTCCGGCTTTCGGCATATACGGGAAAGATGTGCAAGATTTAAGTGATACATCTATTCCTGAAGATGTGCAGGGAAAATTACTTCAATTTGCAAAGTCTGGTCTTGTCGTTGCTACTTTAAAAGGAAAATCGTATCTTTCGATGGGATCTGTATCTATGGGGATTGCCGGTAGTACCGTTAACCCCGAGTTTTTCCAAGATTATTTAGGAATGAGAAATGAATATATTGATATGACCGAATTTGTCAGAAGGATAGATGAAGAGATTTATGATAAGGAAGAATATGAAAGAGCCTTAAACTGGGTGAAGGAGTATTGCCTAGAAGGTCCAGATAATAATGCGGAAGAGATGCAACGATCAAGGGAGCAAAAGAATAAAGACTGGGAAACTAGCGTGAAAATGACGTTAATTGCAAGAGATCTCATGGTTGGAAATCCGAAACTAGAGGAACTTGGTTATGGTGAAGAAGCGCTAGGGCATAACGCGATTTCCGCAGGTTTCCAAGGCCAGCGTCAATGGACGGATCATTTCCCGAATGGTGATTTTATGGAGACGATTTTAAATTCCTCATTTGATTGGAACGGAATTCGCCCGCCATACATTATGGCTACTGAAAATGATAGTTTAAATGGAGTTACGATGCTATTTGGCCATTTATTAACAAATACAGCTCAAGTTTTTGCAGATGTAAGAACGTATTGGAGCCCAGGGGCAGTAGAACGCGTGACAGGACATAAACCTGAAGGATTGGCGGCAAATGGATTTATTCATATGATTAACTCCGGTTCGGCTGCACTTGACGGGACAGGACAACAAACGAAAGATGGAAGGCCTGCTATAAAACCATTTTGGGAAATTACAGAGGAAGAAGCGCAAAAATGTTTGGCAGCTACTTCCTGGCGACCAGCTTCAACAGGATATTTCCGCGGGGGCGGGTTCTCGAGCGATTTCTTAACAAAAGGAAATATGCCTGTAACAGCAGCTCGCCTCAACCTTGTGAAAGGATTAGGACCTGTTTTACAAATTGCAGAAGGCTATACGGTTGAAATACCAGAAGAGGTTCACGACGTATTGGATGGGAGAACAGATCCAACTTGGCCAACAACTTGGTTTGTGCCAAATTTAACGGGAGAAGGTGCCTTTCAAAATGTTTACACAGTAATGAATAATTGGGGTGCTAATCACTGTGTAATAAGCTACGGCCACATTGGCAGTGATTTAATTACTCTTGCTTCCATGCTCCGAATTCCTGTGAATATGCATAACGTCAAAGAAGAGGACATCTTCAGACCGAGTGCATGGGGGATGTTCGGAACAAAAGATCCAGAAGCTGCAGATTACCGTGCCTGCCAAAACTTTGGTCCATTATATCAGTAAGTGAAAAATTCCCCCTGATCGTAGTACGTCGGGGGGTACTATAGAGCATATTTTTTCGCATTGGAATGAAAGTGTAACAATTGTAGTGTTTAAAAAAATCGTAAGTAATAGGAAACTCTTGAACATATGGATACACACTATTTTCGTATCCGAAATAATAGAACAATAAAAAAACAACGGGGGTAAAAAGATGGTTAACAGTTTATGGAATGAAACAAAGGCATCACAATTATCGCAAGGAGTAGACGAATTAGTATATCGTTCAAATTTAATTGGAACAGACCGTGCTGTATGTAATTGGGGAGGCGGAAACACATCGGTAAAGACATTTGAAAAAGATTTCCGCGGCCGCGATATAGAAGTGATGTGGGTTAAGGGAAGTGGATCCGATTTAGCAACGATGAAAGCACAAAATTTTACAGGTTTAAGAATGGAAGACATTCGCCTATTAATGGAGCGTGAAGAAATGTCAGATGAAGAAATGGTAGAGTATTTAGCTCATTGTATGATTGACAGTAAGCATCCACGTGCATCTATCGAAACATTATTACATGCTTTTTTACCTTTTAAACATGTGGATCATACACATCCAGATGCCATTATTAGTCTTTGCTGCGCACATAATGGAAGACAAATTGCGGAGGAGATTTACGGCAATCGTTTCGTTTGGGTTCCGTATGTGCGACCTGGATTTACGTTATCTAAAATGATTGCAGAAGGCGTGAAAAATAATCCAAATGCTGAACTCGTGTTAATGGAAAAACATGGGCTAGTCGTTTGGGGAGATACGGCGAAGGAAAGCTATGAAAGAACAATTGCAGTTATTAATGAGGCAGAACAATATATCAATGAACGAGTGAATGAAAATACTGTATTCGGAGGTGAAAAATACGAAACACTCTCAGTAGAAGAGCGTAGAAGCATTCTTGCAAAAGTAATGCCGATTATTCGCGGGGCAGTGAGTGATGAGAAGAAAATGTTATTATCTTATGATGATACAGATGAAGTACTTCAATTTGTAAACAGCCACGATGCACGAGAGCTTTCGCAAGTTGGAGCAGCTTGTCCGGATCATTTAGTTCATACAAAGCGCAGTCCTCTTTATATTGATTGGGATCCGCAAACAAAAAACGTAGACGGATTAATAGAGAGTATTAAATCTGGTGTTACAAACTTTAAAGATGAGTATAAAGCTTACTTTGAACGTAACAAATACGAAGGAGACAAAATGTTTGAATCTGCACCTCGCGTTATTTTAATTCCTGGTATCGGTATGGTGAATACCGGTAAAAATGTGGCAATGTCAAAAGTAAGTGGTGCGCTGTATCATAGGGCAATTTCGGTAATGAAAGGTGCTACAACGCTCGGACGTTTCGTTTCTTTAAATGAAAATGAATCTTACAATGTGGAGTACTGGCCGCTAGAGCTGTATAAATTATCGTTAGCACCGGCTGAAGCGGAATTTTCTCGCAAAGTTGTGTTTATTACAGGTGGTGCTGGCGGAATTGGAAGTGAAACGGGACGCTGCCTCGTTTCAGAAGGTGCGCATGTCGTGCTTGCTGACTTGAATTTTGAAGGGGCAGAAAAAGTTGCGGCTGAAATTAACGAGAAGTACGGCGAAGGTCGTGCTACTGCTGTGAAAATGGATGTAACAAAAGAAGAAGAAGTAAAGGCGGCATTTGAGCAGGCAGCTCTTACTTACGGAGGCGTTGATAGTATCGTGAATAATGCAGGACTTGCGACGTCTAGTCCATTTGATGAAACGACACTTCAAGAATGGAATTTAAATATGAACGTACTTGGAACAGGATACTTTTTAGTGGCACGTGAAGCGTTCAAGCAAATGAAACAGCAAGGAATTGGCGGGAATATGGTATTTGTCGGCTCGAAAAATTCTGTGTATGCCGGAAAAAATGCTTCGGCATACAGTTCTGTAAAAGCACTCGAAACGCATTTAGCGAGATGTATTGCAGCTGAAGGCGGTGAGTATGGCATACGTGTAAATTCAGTTCTTCCCGATGCGGTGTTGCAAGGGTCAGCTATTTGGGGTTCAAAGTGGCGCGAAGAACGTGCCGCAGCATATGGTATCGAACCTGATCAATTAGAGGAACATTACCGTAAACGTACAACATTATTAGTTAATATTTATTCGAGGGATATTGCTGAATCGATTGCTTTCTTTGCCTCCTCAAAGGCAGATAAAACAACGGGATGTATGATTACAGTTGATGGTGGTGTAACAGCAGCATTTACTAGATAACTATTACGTTTGTGAAAAGGTATTTCAAAAGAAGTATAAGAGGAAAATGTTTTTTGCCTCTTATACTTCCATATAAAAGAATAGCGAATTTCAAGGAGAGAATAAAAGAAGTCAATGTGCAGAAGGGGACATTTTACATTCGCTTTTCAAAAGGGGATGGAAATTTGAAACTGAGAAACGTATTAACAGGGGGATTGCTTTTTAGTACTTTATTATTTTCTTTAGGAAGCACTGGAGAGTTTAGTAAAGCAAAAGCAACAGCACCTATTACGATTGAAAATCCAAAACCAGAGGGAAAGAAACTATCACTTTGGTACAATGAGCCAGCAAAAGATTGGGAAAAACAAGCATTGCCAATCAGTAATGGCTATATGGGTGGAATGGTCTTTGGTGGAGTCCAACAAGAACGTATTCAGTTTAATGAAAAAACGCTTTGGACTGGCGGACCAAGCAGTACAAGTGAGTATACGTACGGGAATCGTGATGGGGCAGCGAGTCACTTAGGTAGCATTAGAGAAAAGTTATCAAAAGGTGATAAATCAGGAGCAGAAAGGGAATCTACGCAATTTCTCACAGGTCTCCAAAAAGGCTTTGGTTCCTATCAAAATTTCGGGGACATATACTTAGATTTTAATATGCCAGATGGGTCTTCATTTTCCAATTATCGCAGGGAATTAAATTTAAATGAGGGAATTTCTACGGTGTCCTATAACTATAAAGGTGTTCAATATAATAGGGAATATTTTGCAAGTTACCCTGATCGCGTTATGGTCATGCGTTTAACTGCTAGTGAATCGAAACAGCTTTCATTAGATGTTAGACCAACGAGTGCACAGGGAGGGCAAGTAACGTCCAAAGATAACAAAATCACGATAAAAGGACAAATAGCGAATAATGGAATGAAATATGAATCGGAATTTAAAGTACTGAATGAAGGTGGTACATTAACAGCAGAGAATGGGAAAATTAAAGTAGCAAATGCAGATAGTTTAACAATTATTATGACTGCAGCTACTGATTATGAAAATAAGTACCCGAGTTATAAGGGGGAAGATCCACATCAAAAGGTTGAAAAAATTATGTCCGCTATTTCTAACAAGAGTTATGAGGTTTTAAAATATACACATATAAAAGACTATTACTCTTTATTTAATCGTGTTTCTTTAAATTTAGGAGGAGAAAAACCATCCGTTCCAACAAATGAATTACTAGCATCTTACAGTAAAGAAAACAGTAAGTATTTAGAAGAACTATTCTTCCAATATGGAAGATATTTGCTTATTTCTTCTTCAAGACCAGGAACGCTTCCTGCAAATTTACAAGGAGTATGGAATAATTCGAACACACCACCGTGGGAAAGTGATTATCATTTTAATATTAATCTCCAAATGAATTATTGGCCTGCAGAAGTGACAAATCTGTCTGAAACAGCTGAGCCATTAATGGATTATGTTGATTCATTGAGAGAACCGGGAAGGGTTTCAGCAGAAAAACATTTTGGTGTTACAGGCGGCGGGTGGACCGTTAACACGATGAATAATCCATTTGGATTTACTGCGCCTGGATGGGGATTAGGCTGGGGATGGGCACCTAGTGCGAATGCCTTTATTGGTCAAAACCTTTGGGAGCATTACAAGTTTACGGATGATAAACAATACTTACAAGAAAAGATTTATCCGATACTGAAAGAAGCGGCAGAGTTTCATAGTAAGTTTTTAGTAGAAGATCAAAATAAGAAGTTAGTTGTTTCTCCGTGCTGGTCTCCAGAGCTTGGTGGCATTTCTAATGGATGTGCCTTTGACCAACAGTTAGTATATGAATTGTTCTCAAATGTCATCGAAGCTAGTAATCTTTTACAGATTGATAAAGGATTTCGAGACGAGTTAAAGGCGAAAAGGGATAAATTATTCCCGCCAATTCAAATTGGTAGATATGGTCAGGTGCAAGAGTGGAAGGATGATATAGATGACCCTGGCGAAACGCATAGGCATATATCCCAGTTAGTTGCGCTATATCCAGGAAGTATGATTAATCACAATACACCAGAATGGCTAGAGGCAGCTAAAGTTACTTTAAACCATCGTGGTGACGAGGGAACAGGCTGGAGTAAAGCGAATAAAATTAACCTATGGGCACGTTTGTTAGATGGTGACCATGCGTATAAAATTCTGCAAGGGCAACTTACTGGAAGTACGCTCAGCAACTTATTTGATACGCATCCGCCGTTTCAAATTGATGGGAATTTTGGCGCAACATCAGGAATTGCTGAAATGTTAATTCAAAGCCATACCGACTCCATTCAACTATTGCCTGCACTTCCGAAAGCTTGGAAAGACGGTTCTTATAAAGGATTAAGAGCACGCGGTGCATTTACGATTGATGCGGATTGGAAAAATGGCACGCCTACAGTTATTCAGGTGACTTCTGATCACGGAAACGATGTAAAGTTAAAAAGTCCAATGTTCAATACGCCGTTTACTGTGACAAAAGTTGGGACGAATACACCGGTGCCATTTACGAAGGATGGCGATACGATTTCATTTAAAACGGAAGCAGGTAAAAAGTATAAAATTGAGTCTATGCTTAGTTTCGATCTAGAATCTCCGAACGGTGTAACAGCAGGAAATACAGTTAAGGTAAAGGCAAACTTATCAAACTTTGGTACGTTGAAATCTTCAGCTGGAGAAGTGGTTGTAAAGGCTCCAGAGAGCTGGAATGTGAAGCCAATTAAAGTAGCTTTTGAAGGCGTTGAACCAGGGCAATCGAAAACAATTGAGGCAGATTTACCTGTCCCTATTGATGTAGTTGCTAATAAGTATTCCATTGAAGCGGAGGTAACTACAGATAGCGGGGCGATTCGTAAATCCAATCAAATAGAAGTAACGCCAGCAGTAAAGCTAATTTCGGCAAATGTTGACCCACATCCAATTAGTAGTGAAGGTGGTTCGACTACATTAAAGGTAAAGGTCCAAAATGAAATAAAGGAAAAAGTGACACCTGGAAAAATTGAATTGCAATTACCAGAAGGCTGGAATGCACATCCATTAGCGACAGACTTTCAATTATCGGCAGGAGGAGAGGAGACATATTCATTTGTTATAACTCCGCCATCCGAGTTTAAAGGAGTAAAAGAAGTTGGAGTTTCTGTAAAATTGGGGAATGCGGTGGTAACATCAACGAAAGTGCAAGTTGCTTCCGGCGGCATCTATCTTAGTGACATTTCATGGGTAAAAGCAACTGCTGGATGGGCAACGGTTCAAAAAGATAAAAGCACTGATAAAAACCCACTTTCATTACTTGGAACGACAGGACCGATTACGTACAAAAAAGGAATCGGAACGCATTCGAAGTCAGAAATTACGTACGACATATCAAATGCAACTTACAAACGATTTCATTCATACGTAGGAATCGACCAGGAGCCTGGTGGTAAAGGCGGTTCGGTCGTATTTAAAGTGCTGCTTGATGGGGCAGAAGTATTTAATAGCGGTACAATGTACTATAATACGCCAGCAAAATTTGTTGATGTTGATCTTACTGGCAAGAAAGAATTAAAATTAGTCGTTGATGATGCAGGTAACGGTAATGGAAATGATCATGCGGACTGGGCGGATGCTTGGTTGAGTTTTAAATAAGGATGATGTAATAATAGTTACTCTTTTTCGTCATACCGATTATATGTTCCCAACTATACCCTCACATGTTTATTTGGGATTTGATGATCTCGTAGGAAAAAGAGTAGTCTGAGCTTCAATGTATGAAACAATTTTTATAAATAAAGGAAAGAGTCAATCTTCTATTGCATAGGAGATTGACTCTTTTTATACATAGACTACATTGATTTACAAAAAACACTAAATTAAATAGAGAATATTCTGATGGAATGATAAAGTTAGAATAGATTGGTTTAGGAAAGGTGGTTTAACTTATGATTTCTGAATTAAGCAAGAATGATTTTTATAAATGTAGTAGTTTAATAAATGAACAAGGTCAGTTAGAAGTCAAAGCTGTAATTACGGGAGTGAATCCTGGTCGAATATTTGTAGATAACGAGACTTCTCCTAATTCGGGACTCATTTGGTTAGGTAATAATGATGGCTTCTTCTTTATTGGAGATGCTGAAAATGAAGAGTTTAATAAAGAAATGAATCGTTTTATTAATCATGTAATAGTACCTGAGGCGAGGAAAGCAGGACTAGATTGCTTTGAAGGAATCGGGAATCATTCGAAGTGGAATAAAACAATCGAAAGAATATTTCAGCACCGTAACTTAAAGAGTTGGAATCAAAGAGTGTATATGCTAAGAAAAGAGGATTATGAAAATCATCATGAGCCTAAATTTGAACAGGGATATACTGTGCTAAAAATGAGTAAAGCTCTCTATGAAAATAATAATAACACATTTAAGAACATTGATTTTTTACAATCAAAAATTTTAGAGTTTTGGTCTTCACCAGATTGTTTTTTCAATGAAGGAATCGGTTATTGCATTGTGTATGGTGATCTAATTGTGAGTGTTTGTTTTTCAGGATTTGTATTTGAAAATATACACTGTATAGATATTGAAACAATAGAAGAGCACCAGGGGAGAAAATTAGCTCAAACGATAGCTCATAGTTTTGTGAAAGATTGTTTGGAGAATGACATTACTCCATATTGGGACTGTATGGAATTGAACAAGTCTTCTATCGCAGTTGTGGAAAATGTAGGGTTTACAAATGTGTTTAATTACGTAGGATATTATTTTCCTTTTGAGTAAATTAAGTGTATTTTATAAACCTATCATCGAGGATTTTTACATGTAAGGAGAATAGGATGAAACACATAATAAAAGACGTATTAATAAATTATTTTAAAGAAATTCATACATTAGCAGTGGAAGAAGAATTAAATAAGAACAGTTGGCATACAGATTTACACTATAAAATCATCGTAAATGGAAAGCGATATTCCGCAAGATTTATAAATAGCAAGCGAACAATCAATCCAGCTTTTGGAGCGTTATCAAACGAACAACTGATAGAGCAAGTACGGTTTACGTATTATGTACGCGAACATGGAATTCCTTTTATGCAGATAAATAAGAATAGGGCAGGAGAGCCATTTACACTTGTCGCTTGGAATGAGGAACAATACCGATTTGTCTTGTCTAATTGGATTGAGGGAGAACATATTACACATTGTACAGAAGCTATCGCAAAAGCCTTTGGAAAGGAATCAAGAAAGATTCATGACATATCTTGCGCATTTCAAAGCTCGATTTTTCAAAAGAAATCACATTTGGATGGGTATGCCCAGTTTATTCATATGTTAGAAAGTAAGGCAAGCGCATGCAAAGAATTACGGGAGTATATAAAGCTAGCTACATATCATATAGAGTGTGCATATACGAGTGAATTAAAGTTTATCGTACAGACAGATTTAAATCCTTTGAATGTTTTATGGGACTCAAGTGAGCAGGTAAAAGGAATTGTAGATGTCGAATCGATTGGATATGTTGATCGTATTGAAGGACTAGCCTTTTTACTAAAGTGGTATTCTCGAACAGAAGGAATACATTCGCATGAAGTATGTTCAAGTGTTGCTAGTGCATTTTTAGAAGGGTATAAGGCTCATAATATTGTTACATCAAATGATTACAGCCCTTTCCGAACGGGAAAGCCCATCGCCTTTAGGCATGGGATGAAAGTGAGGTTGGATACGGAGTACCACTAAAAATCGCTAAGTTTGTGGTACTTTAAGTATCCAAAATATTGGTATCTTTTGTGGTGTAGTTTAAAAGTACAACTGATACAATGTGAATATGATACATGATTATAGAAGAACCAAAACAACTGTGTCATTAATTAACTACCATTTTGTGTTTTGCCCGCGATACAGAAGAAAGATTTTTCTTAACACAAAAGTAGAAGAACGTTTCAAAGAGTTGGTTCAAGAAATATGCGGAGAAATGGATGTTGCTATTGTCGCAATGGAATGCGGCAAAGACCATGTTTACTTGCTCTTAAATATACTACCAACACTTAGTCCTGCTGACACAATCGCAAAAATTAAAGGAGTGACATCGAAGCGTTTGAGAGGAGAGTTTCCTCATCTTCAACACTTGCCAAGTCTATGGACACGTTCCTATTTTGTTTCTACTGCTGGAAATGTATCGACTGAGACAATTAAACAGTATGTTGAAAATCAAAAGACGAGGGGGTGAAAATTGTGTCACAAACAATCACGGTCAAAGTTAAATTACTTCCAACAAAAGCACAAATTCAGTTATTGGAACAAAGTAGCTACGAGTATATCAAAGTCATTAATACACTTGTATCTGAAATGGTTGAAGCGAAGAAGAGCACTAAGAAAAGTACAAAAGATGTTGAAGCGAATCTTCCAAGCGCAGTGAAGAACCAAGCAATTAAAGACGCTAAAAGTGTGTTTTCTACAAAGGTGAAAAAAAGTAAATACAAAGTTATTCCGATTCTAAAGAGACCTGTTTGTGTATGGAACAATCAAAACTATTCGTTTGACTTCACGCACATTTCAGTTCCACTCATGGTAAATGGAAAATCAACTCGCTTAAAGATTCGTACTTTATTAACTGATAAATATAATCGCAATTTTAATTTGTTAACACACAAGTTAGGTACACTTCGTATCACGAAGAAATCTAATAAGTGGATTGCTCAAATATCTGTCACGATTCCTACAAATGAAAAAACAGGAACGAAGATTTTAGGGGTAGATTTAGGTCTTAAAGTCCCTGCGGTAGCCATCACAGACGATGATAAAGTTCGTTTCTTCGGCAATGGTAGACAAAACAAATATATGAAACGTAAGTTTCGTAGTGTTCGTAAGAAGTTAGGTGAAAATAAGAAATTAAATGCCATTCGACAACTTGATGATAAAGAACAAAGATGGATGCAAGACCAAGACCACAAAGTAAGTCGTGAAATCATTGACTTTGCAACCGATAATAACATTTCTGTTATTCGTTTAGAACAACTAACGAATATTAGACAGACGGCAAGAACAAGCCGTAAAAACGAGAAAAATCTACACACTTGGTCATTCTATCGTTTAGCACAATTCATTGAATACAAAGCGAATTTAGTTGGTATGAAGGTAGAATATGTGAACCCTGCTTATACAAGTCAAACATGTCCGAAATGTTCTGAAAAGAACAAAGCACCAGACAGAAAATACAAGTGCCGATGTGGATTTGAGAAACATCGTGATATTGTTGGGGCGATGAATATTCGCTACGCAACTGTGATTGATGGTAACAGTCAATCAGCCTAAGATGCTATACGCACTGTCTTAGGAGGGGCAATGAGATGCCCTCATCTTGAAGTCTGTTCAAAACAGAAATGGACTGCGAACGTTTAGTCATTCAAGAATCCCACCCGTCAATCCGTAAGGATTAGGGCTTGCGACTTTAGTCGTGGGAGTCTCAAAAAAGACTTTCTTCGTTATTATGGTTATCCGGTAGTTTAAATTGGAATTTTGTGAAGAAAACAATAAGTGTAATAAGTGATAAGAGGAAATTAGAAGAACATTTGGAAGTTTATAGAGTGAGGGGAAAAAGGTTGTCTTCATTAATAAGTAGAGAAGAAAGAGCCAACTCGTTTGAGTAGGCTCTTTAACGATAAGTAGGTTGAATATAACCTAATTTTATCCCTTTAGTGACAGCTTCTAAAGAAGATGAAACATTTAATTTATCAAATACGTGCTGAATATGATTGGAAATTGTACGTTCGCTAGCGTATAACATAGAAGCAATTTCTTTGCGCTTATAGCCATCACACAGTAATTGTAAAATTTGTTTTTCACTATGAGTCAATTCTTCAATTGTTTCTGTAGGGGTTGGAAAATGAGATGCGCCTTTATTAATATCGTGTAGTACTTTCACCAATACTTCAGGTAAAATATTTTTATTAATAAAACCACTTACACCTAGTTTTTGAGCTTCATACTGGTAAACAGGTAAATCATAACCGGTTAATATAACAATTTTTGTATCACATTTACTATCCAATATTATTTTTGCTATTTCTAAACCATCTTCACTACTTATATTGCTTAAATTAATATCTAATAAAATAATATCTGGTTTAAACTGGTTGATAATTGTAACGACATTTTCAACATTTTGTAATGAACGGAATTCATCTATTTCAGGATAATCTTCTAAGGCTATTTCCAAGCTTTTAGCAAACAAAGCATGATCATCTATTAATAAAATGTTTATAGGAATCGCCTCCTTTCATAGGAATGATAATAGTAATGCATAAACCAGAAGGGTTACTATTTGAAATGGTCATTTTACCATTTAATAAAAATAGCTGTTCTTTAATCGAATTCAATCCTTTATGACCATTCAAAATATCTGCTTCGGTAGTTGTTAAACCTTTGCCATTATCTTTCACAACAAGTTTTATTTCCCCATCTTCTTGTACTAAATGTAAATGTAACTTTGAACAATTTGAATGTTTGAATGCATTCGTTACTAGTTCTTTTAATATTCGATATACGACAAGGTGATAGGGTTCTACTAAAAACAAGTCGTCGTTACACGTAAAGGATATATTAACATGTTTCGTTTCATATTTTTTTTGAATCATTTTAAGTAAATTACGATAATTTTCTTTTAATGTAAGTGTTTTTAATAGAGTTGGATGATACTCCTGCATTTCAATGCGTATTGTATGACTTAAGTTATCCAGTGTCGCTACGATTATGTCATGAATTTCTTTTTTACTAGATTTGTTCATCATATTTTTAACAGCTAATATGTCTTGTAGTATTTCATCATGTAAATAATTAGAAAATCTACTTTTTAATTGTTCTTCTTTTACGATTTGTACTAAGTTATGAACATACGAACTGTCTGGCAAAGTTTTTAATTTTTTTGTATTCAAATTGGAGATAGTGTTTTTTGTGTCTTGAAATAATAATGTGAAATAAAGCTGAATGAACCAAATAATTGTATGTATAAAAATGAAATAAGTAATCATATTAAATTGAAATAGTACTCCAAGTGAACTCATAAAAATAAAAATGCATAAAAACATAAAAGCAATTGCACCTTTTTTTAAGGGGAAATATTGTTTCATAGATATATGATTTTTAAAGGCTATTGCATGAATACTAAATAGGGGGAACAGAATTATTATGTACCATCCTAAATTATTTACATATTCGGGACTTCTCCCAAATAACATAACATATACGATAAAGGGGAAGATAAGAATTGTAGTAGATGTAAGTAAATGCTTTTTTTCAGTTTTAAAAACAAATTTAATTCGTTTGTTATGTTTCAGGAATAGAAAAATAATCCAACTAACACTGATAAGCCATTGAAATGAAAATAGAACAGAAAATATTCTATCGTTTATTAAATATGCACCTAATGTTAGTAAATATGTAACTCGTAAAATCCAATCTTTTTCTTTTTTATAACTATAAATAGAATCTTGGAAAAAGAATAGGAGTATAAATTGCACGATTTTATATAGAATGAATACACTTAGTAGTGTACTGAATGTACGAAAAATCTGGTTGTCATTCAGTGTAAGTAAAAACTGCCAAGAAGTAAAAAGTAGTAAACTAGAAAATTGTGATAATAGAGTATTGTTTTTTAAGTTGATAAAACTAAGATATGATCCATAAATGGCCATGATCGTTATAAGCAGTAAAGGGAGTAATTTTGCTGTTCCTATAATATTGTCTATTGAAAATTCATTGCATAGAAAAATAATCATACAAAGTTGGTTAATTAAAATTAAAATTTGTTTTTGCTCATAGTACTTTTTCATAAAATCACTTACCTTTGTTAGATTGCATACAGATAAAGCTGATGTTTTTTTATTTATCATCAGCTTTATTTATAGTTTTTTACTTTTTATTGTTAAATATAATTTTATAACATGCTCTTTTTGTTAACAAATAATAAACGATATATACAACAGTAAAAATAAATATTGCAAAAAGAATCGGTAATATAAACGCACTACTTTTTCCTAATAGATCATCCATTAAAGCAGTCTTATAAGCCATTAATGCAAAGATACTATGTGCTAATCCTATTATGTAAGGAATGCTAAACAAGGTAAAAATTTCTTTACTTATTATTCTTTTTATCTTCTTTTTGTTATAGCCCATTCTATTTAAAATAATAAATTCATTTTTATTTGCCATCATACTTGAAAGGTTATGGAAATAGAGAATACTGCCTGTTGCAATAAAGAAGATGATAGTAACAAAACTAATGAGCAAGAATGTTGAGCTATTTTGCTGAATAATATAATCATTTTTCTGGTAACTACTTGTAAAATAACTATTATTTTTAAATAGTGGAGCTAAGTTTTCATAAACTGCTTTATTATTCCTCATATCTAATCCATTAAAACTCACTATCGTTTTTTCAGGTAATTCTAAAGCTTTTATTTCTTTATAAAGTTGATCCGAGATAATAAGTGTTGCGACACTATTTGCAAATCCAATTGAATTAAGTAATGTAGTGTCTTTTACTTTAATATCTATATTAGTTGTAGGCGTTAAATTTAAAGTATATATTTTCCCTTTATCTAGATTTTCTTTTTCAGGTCGATATTTTACTAGGATGCTTTCATTTTTAGCTAGATGATTAAATTCTACATTTTTATCTTGAATATGTATTAACTTTCTGTAATCTGACTCAGAGATAAGGTCAAATCCGTGTTCCTTTTTTATACTATATTCTTTCGGTAAATTATCAGAATTAGATTTCCCGTTAATAATGGTTGTTTCTGTATATCTTGTATTTTCTTTACCGACAGTATTTTGTACAGTTTGTAGTGCTTTATTGGCTACGTCCTTATCGTCTAAAGGAAACTCGATAGCTGAAGGTACGATCCGTTCTGTAGCGGCAACAGGATAGTAAAGAGTCAGTAGAGTAGAACTGAATATAGCTAAAGTTCCTGCGGTTAATAAGGTTAATAAAATGAAAGTTTTTGCTTTTGAACGAATTTTAAATATAAAGTTTGGGATGACGATAATATTGGATTCTTTATAAAACCATATTTTATTTTTCTTTAGCTTTTGAATCGCATATGGTAAAAATGAATGAATAAAGAAGATCGTCCCTAATATTACACTGAACATCGTTAAGAGAGCGATTGGAGAAAAGCCAATTGTTTTCCACAAAGATTTCGTGCCCCTTGTAATATCGATTGCTAAGAAATAGCCAATTAAAATGAAAAATAATCCTAGTAGTGAAAAAACTGTATTGATTTTTATCTTTTTATCTTCTTTTTGTTCCATACGTACTAAAGTTAGTAAGGAACTTTTTCGAAGAATAATCCAATTTGATAAAGATAAAACAAAAAGAACAGCAAAGATAAAAGCAAAGGTGAATAGTACTGCATCAAGGTTAATAAATGGTACTTTAGAAGTATCGATTTGTAATTTTAATATTTTGATTATAGCTCCTACAATTCCTTTATGAGCAATAGCACCAAAAATAATTCCTACAAATAGGGCAGCAAAGCAAATCATAATATTTTCAAAAGTTAACAGTTTTAGCATCGTTGATTTTCTATATCCTAAAAGGGAGTAAATGCCGAGTTCGTTCATTCTTTTTTTCATAAAAAATGTATTAGAGTATGACATATAGAATAGTACAAATGCCATAACAAAGATCGCCACCGTTTTTGACATCGTTTCTACTCTACCATCAGACGAAATCTTTTCCATGACAATGTCGTTCATGGAAAAAGAGATAAAGGAGAAAAATACCATCAGTACAAAAGCTACTGAAATAAAATAGAATGAATAGAAGGAGAAGTTATTTTTTAAATTCTTTTTTGCGATTGTAAATAATCCCACAGTTCAATCTTCCTTTCATATTTCTAGTTATATCGATTTTCATCAATTTTAGAGATTTCTTTTAATATTTCTTCGAAAAATTCTTTTCTATTTTGTTTATTTTTCTTTAAGTCTTTTATAATGTTTCCGTCTTTGAATATTAAAATTCTACTAGAAAAACTGGCTGCATAGGCATCATGAGTTACCATTAAAATGGTAGTTTGAAGTTCCTCATTTACCTCTTTTAATTTTTGAAGTAGTTCTGTTGCAGAATTTGAATCTAACGCGCCTGTAGGTTCATCTGCAAATAAAATACTAGGCTGCTTTGCAAGGGCTCTTGCAGCTGCAACCCTTTGTTTTTGTCCACCCGATAATTGACTAGGATACTTGCTTAATTGCTCAAATATCCCAAAACGCTTTGCTAAATTTTCTATTGTGGATTCAATTTCCTTTGGAGATTTTTTTAACAGAGTAAGTGGAACAGCAATATTTTCCTTTACGGTTAAACTATTAAGTAAAAAATACTCTTGAAAAATAAACCCTAAGTAATCCTTCCTAAAATCAGCAGATTTATTATTGTTAAGAGTTTGGATATTAATCCCGTTTATAAAAACATCGCCATCTGTAGGTGTGTCGATAGTGGATAAAATATTTAATAAAGTTGTTTTTCCGGATCCAGAGGCCCCCATAATGCCCACAAACTCACCCGCTAGAATATCAAAAGAAACTTTATTAAGTCCTGGTAATTGATTCTTGTTATAAATTTTTGTCACATTCCTTGCAGATACTAATGCATTCATTTTATTTACTCCTTTTCATCTATTTATATATGAAGTGTATCTTTTGATATAAAAAGAAGCATGAGTAAAAAGCGCAATCTTGTGCTCATATGCTGTTACTTTGTATTACGAAATTGTGTAAATGATAAAAAATATAGATACATCATGATAGGGAGTATGAATAAAAGAAACATCATCTTCCAAAATCCCATTACCTATAAAATGAGGGAAGTTCAACATAATGGACATAAACGGTGCTTATACATGTAAAGTAAGAGGTCATGAAAATGAATAAAGACTGCTAATTTTCGTGCGCTTTGATTATGTAGAAATAGGGGGAAGTGACATGAAAGGTAATACTCCTAAGAAAATTTTATTTATTCAATCAGGAATTCCTTTTTATTATCCAATGATCGAAGCAGCAATTTTGAATAGTTTACAAAAGATAAACAGCGATACAAGTATGGTGAGTCCAGAAAAAGCTATAAAAACCGCATTGAAAGTGAAACCAGATTTTATTTTGGTATTAAGCGGTTTAAGTGAAGAATTTAATCATATTATGCCATTCTTAAAAAAGGCAGGGTTTACTACTGGACTTTGGCTGACAGATGATCCTTATTATACGGATGTAACACAACATCTTGTGCCGTATTATGATTACATATTTACGCAAGATTTAAATTGTATCAAATTTTATAGAGGGTTAGGATGTAAGAATGTGTTTCATCTTCCGTTAGCAGCAAATCAAGATGTGTTTAAACCTTCTCAGAAAGAAGATACATATAAGTATGATCTTAGTTTTATAGGAACCGCATTTGAAAATAGAATTCACTTTGTTGATTCTATTTCAGAGTATTTAGCAGAAAAAAATATAAAAATTGTAGGTTTCGGTTGGGAGAATTTAAAGAGTTATGAAAGGTTAAAGGATAAAATACAAATCTTGCCACTTGCAAAGTATGAAGATGCTTTACATTTTTACGTATCTACTAAAATCAATATAAATTTGCATCGTTCACTAATTGATCAGGAATTGAATTGTAACTCTGCAAATATTCAAGCGTATTCCGTAAATAATAGGACGTTTGAAATTAATGCCGTAGGTTCTTTTCAATTAACTGATATACGTCCAGATGTAGCAAAACATTACATACCAGGTGTTGAAATAGAAACTTTTAATAGTGCATCGGAGTTTATACAAAAAGCAGAGTATTATTTGGAACATGTACAAGAAAGAAAACGTATAGCAAAAAATGGACTGGATAGAACTTTGAAACATCACACATATGATAAACGAATCATACAATTATTAAACTATATTAATTTGAGGGGCGTGAAGGTGTAATCTAGTCATTAACTTACATGAAATAGCATCGATTATACTTGAAGATAAGCATTTAATGCACTGGGATAGACCAGAAGAGATTGCTGAGGACGTTTTAAATTGGTTCATATAAAAAGGTCCGTTGTTCGCATTTGAGCAACGGATTTTCTTTTGAAAAACTGAATCTAAGAGAGATAAGCAAGAGCATTACAGTTCTATCACCAATTCATTTTTTGGTATAATAGATGCGTGGCAGAAAACAGATAGAAAGATACTGCTAGGAATTTATACTTAAATGTTGGGAGATTGAACAGAGTTATGGGGACAGAAAAAGAAATTAGTTCCGCTAAATTAATATGGAAGATGACGCGCCCGCATACGTTAACGGCGACATTTTCTCCTGTAATTTTAGGAACAGTGGCATCACTTTATGTTGCCGAAATTGATTGGCTTTTATTTATTGCGATGATGGTTGCATGTTTAGCATTGCAAATCGCGACGAACTTATTTAATGAGTACTATGATTTCAAACGTGGATTAGATACCGCTGATTCTGTTGGCATCGGTGGCGGAATTGTCCGTCACGGATTGAAACCAAAAAATGTGTTGACAGTTGCGCTTTTATTGTATGTAGTAGCAGCAATTATTGGAGTTTATATTTGTATGAATAGTAGCTGGTGGTTAGTCGTCATTGGTTTAATTGGGATGGCGGTTGGTTATTTATATACAGGTGGTCCATTACCAATTGCGTACACTCCATTTGGAGAATTAGTTTCTGGATTGTTAATGGGGACATGCTTTGTACTTATTGCTTTCTTTATTCAAACGAATACGATAACGACTGAAAGTGTATTAATTTCCATTCCAATTGGAATTTTAGTCGGTGCAATCAACATGTCAAATAACATCCGAGATATTGAAGAAGATATTAAAGGTGGAAGAAAGACATTAGTAATCCTCCTTGGGAGAGAAAAAGCAATAGTAACACTAGCTGTAGCCTTTTTCGTTGCTTATTTCTGGATTGCGGTAATTGTATTGATGGGTTATATAAGTCCTTGGGCATTAGTGATGTTCCTAGGTTTGAGAAAACCAATCTCTGCCATTCAAAGCTTCCAAAAAGGGGCAAAGGATCCCGGATATATGCGCATCGCCATGAAATCAACAGCGATGACAAATACGATTTTCGGCTTTTTATTATCAGCAGGATTATTAATAAGTTACTTGTTTTAAATAAAAACCCCCAGTTTCTCAATTTTAATTTAGAGAGATTGGGGGTTTTATTTTGACTTTGCTTCATGTTAAAAACAGTTTCATTTGAAATGAAAATACCAATACATTGCAACTTCATCATTTGTCATATCCAAACCTTTATAAATAAGAAAATCAAATCCACCAATTACAAATCCACATTTTTCATAAAATTTACATGCTGCGACATTATTATTTTGCGTTTCAAGCATAATACCTGGCATATTGCCTTCTTTTGCCCACTGCTTTGCTTGATCAACTAATCTTTTACCAACTCCGAGTGTACGATATTTTTTATCCACTGTTATATCTTCTATGTAAGCATAGTGATTCCAATTCTTTTTCAATACTATGAATCCGATGATTTGGTTATGTAACAGTGCTATGTAAATTACTTGATTCGGTTTATTTATATACTCATTGTACGCCAGTTCTTCATTATCACATTGATTTTGTAAATAACTTTTTTCATAACTTGGAACGTCTTCTACTGTATATTCTATGCGTCTATTTACTTTGGAAAGAGAAAGAATTAACCGAGCATTTACTATAAAACTATCATCAATCTCCGGGAAATTGCCTACATCATTTTTTTCTAACTTTCTAATTAAAAGGTTCATCGGAGTACCTCCCAATAATATTATTTCTTCTGATTTTTTATTTGATTCAAATGAATTGCGATTACAAAATTATAATAGAATTTCAATGGTAAGGCTATCTCTGTATTTTATCTTTATACTAGCATGCTAGTATGAAAATATTGTTTGAAATGAAGCGGATTATTTTCAATTAAACTTCCAGAAAAATCAACGTCTATAGTATCAACAGGTTACTAAAAAATGAGATGATTTCATTAAAGAGTATTTTAGTGAAAGAAGGATTAAAGAAATGATCCTAGTTTTTTCTAAAAGAGTGATTCCATTAAATCAATTCAGAGCATGTTCTGATTTATCTTTCTTCAGAGCATGCTTTTTGGGCTCGTTTCCATAAGTGTATTAGTACCAATTTAACAACTCATCAGTTACAAGTTACTTTTTGGATACCACATTTTAGAATAACTAACTTATAGAAAAAATTGAATAATTTTCATGTGTAAGGAGATTTTAAGAAGGATATAGAGGGGATATTTTCCTGTTGTTTTCTAGCCAAATGATTACTGACCCAAAAACCATGTGGTGGAAAGGTTTCTAAAGCTTTTCTGTCAAGAAATCACTAACACTAAAGTTCAAGTATAAAAACATAAACCATTCGATAAATGGGGTAGTATGATGAAAAAACTTAGTAGAAATCGTTTGAGAAAAGATATTCAGGAACTTGAGAGTGCAAGTATGCAGATCCAACATGATCAAGAGTGTGAACTCAAGCAGAGTGTATGTGCGAATGAAGAAGTTTTGAGACAAGTTTTTGAGAATTGTTCCGATATTGTATTTCGTCCACTTCTCATAAATAGTCAAACTGAAATTCTTTTTATTTATATAGATGGATTAGTTGACACTAAGATTGTGGAACAAGTTGTTTTCAAACCAATGATGTTTGAAGGTTTGCCTAGTGGAGTAAAGAGTGAGGATTCGGTAGGAGAAATTATACAAAAACAGCTTATTGCGGTTTCTCAAGTAAAGACGATTTCAAAAGTTCATGAGGTTATAGAAGCGATATTGAAAGCGAATATCGTCATTTTAACAGAAGGAGAGAGTCAAGCTCTAGTCGCTGATTTAAAAGGGTTTGAAAAACGAGGTATTGAAGAACCGGCTGCCGAGATTTCTGTTCGTGGCCCTCGGGACGGATTTACCGAAACGTTAAGGGTGAATACGAGCCTAATTCGCCGAAGGATTCGGAGTCAAAGACTAAAAATGGAACCTTATTCGATTGGGGAATTATCACAGACAGATGTGGTAATGGCCTATATTGAGGGCATTGCACCCGATTCGGTTTTGGATGAAGTTCGCCAAAGGGTAAAGCGAATTCAAATTGATGGGGTGTTGGAGTCAGCTTTTATTGAAGAGTTTATCGAGGATCAACCCTTTTCTCCCTTTCCGCAAATTCAAAATACCGAGCGACCAGACGCGGTTTGTGCAAGTTTATTAGAAGGGAAAGTCGCCATTTTAGTCGATAATACACCTTTCGTTTTAATCGTTCCTATGACATTTTGGACGGGTTTGCAAGCAGCGGAGGATTATTATGAGCGCTCCATCTATACGACTTTTGTTCGATGGATACGTTTAATATTAATTAATATTTCATTATTTCTTCCGTCTCTCTATGTTGCTATTACAACTTTTCATCCGAAATTAATTCCGACAAATTTGCTTATTAGTATTGCAGCTGCGCGAGAAGGTATTCCTTTTCCTGCTGTTATAGAAGCACTAATGATGGAATTTTTATTTGAAGGTTTGAGGGAAGCGGGCGTTCGGTTACCAAAACCCGTTGGATCAGCAGTTAGTATTGTGGGGGCACTTGTTATCGGGCAAGCTGCTGTGCAAGCAGGTATTATTTCCGCACCTTTAGTTATTGTTGTGGCGACAACCGGTATTGCGTCATTTGCGTTCCCGCGCTACAACTTAGGAACAGCTTACCGGATGTTACGCTTTCCTATGCTGTTATTGGCAGGAATGCTTGGGCTATACGGTATAGCAATAAGTACCCTTGCGATTTTGATTCATTTAACTAATATTCGTTCTTTTGGTATTCCGTATTTAAGTCCAGTTGCGCCTCAGACTCCGCGTGATTTAAAGGATGTTTTTCTCCGAACGCCTCGTTGGAATATGACACACCGCCCAATAATGGTATCTGGTGAAGAGAAAGTTCGTTTTCCAGATGGACAAAAGCCAGATGAGAAACGGGGAGGGGAAACAGAATGAGTCTGCACAAGGCGCTCTCTATGATACTGGTCGTTTCATTATGCTTCTTGACGGGATGTTGGGATCGTACGGAGCTAAATGATCTGGCAATTGAATTAGGGTGGGGACTTGATCAAGCGAAGAATAATAAGGTTGAAATTAGTGCGCAGTTTATTATCCCATCAAAAATGGGAATGGGACAGAGCGGAAGAAGTAATACAGGAAAATCGGTTTTTATAGAATCAGGAATTGGAAAGGATACACATGAAGCTGTACAAATGATGCAAACAAAAATGTCGAGAGAAATCTTTCGAGGGCACCAGCGTGTAATATTGATTGGAGAAAAAATGGCTAAAAATGGCCTCGCTTCAGTTTTAGATGCATATAGCCGCGATCCTGATATTCGATTACGAGCAGATGCGTTTGTAATAAAGGGGCATACTGCAAAAGAGTTTTTGAAAGCATCCATCCCCTTAGAATCTATCCCGGCACTTGGGGCACTGAAAGAGCATATGCAAATAGAGGCGTTAGGAGATATGTCTTTATTACATTTTCTTATTGCTAGTACGAGTGATGGAATCACTCCGATTTTACCCGTTATTAAACTAAATGTGTCTCATAAAAAAGGAAAAACTGAGGTCAAAGGGTTTCAAATTGTAGGCGGTGCTATATTTAACAACGATTTCAAATTGATAGGGTATTTAAACATGCAGGAATGGTTAACTACTCTTTGGATAGTGAATCGTTTAAGTAAACAGACGGTTACAGCAAGCGCCTCTAAAGGAAATGGTAGTGCAAGTTTATATATGACAAAAATCAATAGAAAAATTATACCTACTATACAAGGGAACACAATTAAGTGTGATATTGTTTTTTCTGGTGAAGGAACAATTCAGGAAAATAATACGAATTTAGATCTTACGCAGCCAAAAAATATCACTCTTTTAGAACATGTATTGGAAAAACAATCTGAAAAGCAAGCTCTCCAAACTATTAAAAAGGTTCAAAAACAATACGGAACCGATATCTTTGGATTTGGGGAAGCCATTCATCGAAAATATCCATCCGAATGGAAAGGGCTAAAAAAGAATTGGAGTAAACAATTTCGAAAAGTGCAAGTTTCTGTTCATACAAAGCTTACTATTCGGCGAGTAGGACTGACTGGACCACCGTTGCAGTTAAAGAAAAATGAAATGAAAAAATAAGGAGGAATATAGAGTGTGAGAAATTCAATGAAAATCTCTGGCAGGCAAATCTTTTGGATGATGTTCACATTTGAAGTGGGACAATCACTCCTTCTAGTTATTCCAGCGACGATTCGCACTGCCAAACAAGATGCGTGGATTTCGATCTTGATTGCAGGGGGGATAGGGGTTGTTCTTACTTTTTTGGCAACTACACTTGGTTCGCTCTATCCGAAACAAACGCTAATTGAATTTAGTCAAACCATTCTTGGTAAATGGCTAGGAAAGCTGCTGCTGATTCCTTACTTCTTTGGATGGTACATGATAATTTGGATAACCGTCCGTGAATTTGGTGAGTTCATTATTATCGCTTTGTTTCATAATACACCTTTGTGGGTTATTGTCTTGACTGCGATGTTATTGCTCATTTTTATTATTTACCAAGGCGGGGTGGAGGGGATTGGACGTTTAAGTGAAATTATAGGGCCAATTGTACTTTTAATGATAACGTTTGTAATCATTTTGAATATTGGCAATATGAATTGGGATTATATGCGGCCTATTTATCATGATTCTGGATGGCTTCCCATACTTAAAGGCTCCTATACTCCTGTAGCTGCATTTTTCGGGGAGGCTGTCATGATGATGATGTTCGTTTTCTTTATGGACAAACCAGAACAAGCGTCATCGCGGGCAATGTGGGGAGTAGGACTGGCCGTTTTCATGGTAACGATCGGAACATTAGCGGTCATTTTAACATTCGGTCCGAATCTATCTTCAAGTTTTTTGTATCCGGTTTACGATTTGAGTCGGTACATATCCGTCATGGAGTTCATTCAAAATGTAGATATTTTGATAGTGATTATTTGGTTTTTTAGTATTTTTGTTAAACTGGCGTTATACATGTTTATCGCTTGTTATGGAACAGCACAAATATTTCATTTAAAGGATTGGCGAAAAGTAGCTTTGGTTCTTGCTCCTATTTCGTTCATCATAGCTGTATCAGTTAAAAATATCCAAACATTTACTCATTATTACTACCTATTTTTTGTGATTCCAGTTGCATTTCCGGTTTACATGTTTGGAATTCCCTTTCTGTTATTGGTGGTTGGGAAAATTCGAAGGAAATATGCATAAACCTAATCTGGTAATGTGTTCGAATGAAGGTATGTATAGCTTTTTGACTAAAATAAAAAGAGAACGAGCCTACTCACCAGCGTAGGCTTTTTTATTTGTATATTACGTTATAATAGATATCTTATTTTCTCCGGAATGTCCTTTTTAGAAATGTATGCAACAGAGTCCTTATAGTAAGAGTAGCTTATTTGGGATAATCAAAAAAACGTATATTGCAATATAAAAACTTAGTTTAATCCTAAAGGATACCCTACAACGATTCCTACAAATTGTTCTCAATAATTGAAAATAAAATCAATCCAGATTATTATATTGTTATTGTAAATTTATTTTATTGAAGGAGGATACATAAATGAAAAACTCAAAAGGCTCTATTGAGTCAGAGATAAGTAAAGCAATTACGCACTGGGAAAAGGACTACCTAGGACGCGGGTCTATATCCGTTAAGACAGATATATTACGAGATATGATTATCGTAAATTTACAAGGTATTTTAACACCGGCTGAGTATACTGTTTGCGAAACGAAAGACGGTATGCTAACGATAAAGAAAAATCGTTCGGAGCTAGTTGAATCTGGAATTGACGATTTGAAAGAGATTATACTAGAATTAACTGGAGAAGAAGTAAAAAGTTTTCATACGGATATAAGTTCTCGTACTGGTGAACGAGTAATGATTTTTAAATTGTTTCATAATCTTGAGGAAAAGTTTTAAAATAAAAAACAACTTAGGGTTAGTGGAAGATACACTAAAAATGCAGTGAGGTAATTAAGAAATCTACAAGTTGTGTACTTTATTTTATCTTATTAACAAGGTAATGATTAGAAAACAAGAAAACTTGAAATTATTTATGTATAATGAATTTTGATTCGCAAAACGGATAAATAAATTGACAAACTGCTTAATATGGTTTATCTTATAATTGTTTTAAAAATTAATAGATGCTTATTTTAACTGTTTGCTATAATTAAGGCTTTAGCATTTTTTTAATATGTAATATTGACTAAATGAAAAAGTTTCTTAATGAAAAGATAGCGCATAACATAAATTGATATATTGATTGCATAATCTAGGAGATCAGAGATATACTGTTATTTTTCATAGGAGTAATACATATATTACTATCCTCTATAAAATGGGAGCTCTTCAAAAAACTTTATTGAAGTTAGTTGAAGGGAAACCGACAATCTCCATAATTCAATGATGATATAAAATCATTGAATTATGGAAGTTGTCGGTTTTTTTTATGGGAAAAACGATGTACGAAAAAGAGTGAATAAAAATTGAAATTAAAAAAACTATCGTAATGAAAAGGAATTTTTATAGGTTATTTTCGTTTGGAAGGGAGTATTTTACATGTTAATTTCGCTAAGTTCATCAACACTGTTAACATTATTTTTTATCGCGCTTAGTGCTTCTTGGCTAAGTGGATTATTGTTTTTACATGCAAGGATGCCTTTACGTTTTGTTCATATCCATATTGGTATCGCTGCTTTGCCTTCATTAGTTTCTTTACTTGCACTTGTTAATCACAATGGAGATAGAGTTGTGGGGCCTTGGCATTTAGATACTTTAGCTTGGTTCATGGCTTTCTTCGTTCTTGCAATTGGTTTAATCATTCAGCGTTTCTCTGTACGTTACTTAATGGGAGATCGCTCCTATCGAAAATACTTTGCACTTTTTACATTTACTACAGGGGTATCTTCAGTTGCATGGTTAAGTGATGATCTTCGCTTCATGATTATGTGTTGGGGAGCAACACTTATAGGATTGGTTTTACTCATCGGGCTAAATAAAGGGTGGAAGGTAGTTAGTGAAGCAACAAAAATCTCAGGCTATTTATTTACAATAAGTTGGATTGCCTTGCTAGCAGCTATCATCTGGCTGTTTCAAATAACTGGACAGTGGCAGTTAACATCAGTTGTAACGAATGAAAATGTAGCTCAATTTGGAACATTGGAGAAAACAGGAATTAACTTATTGATTATAGTAGCTGTGATGATTCCAGCAGCACAATGGCCTTTTCAAAGATGGTTAATTGAATCAGCTGTTGCTCCAACTCCTGTTTCTGCTATTATGCATGCGGGTTTAGTAAATGCTGGCGGTATCATGTTAACTAGATTTTCGCCACTTTTTCATGATGATATTGCACAAATCATTTTACTCATTTTCTCTAGTATTTCTGTCTTAATAGGTACAGGAATTAGTTTAGTCCAAGTTGATTATAAACGTCAGCTAGTAGGTTCAACGATTGCACAAATGGGATTTATGCTGATTCAATGCGCATTAGGGGCCTATTTAGCAGCTGTTATACATTTAATGTTACATGGTTTATTTAAAGCCACACTGTTTTTACAAGCTGGTTCTTCCGTACAACGTTTTGAGGGAGTGAAGCAATCTAATGAAAAGATGTCCAATTTATGGATGATAGTCGGACGTGTTTTCGGATTATTTATAGCAATTGCTTTCTGGTTTATGACTTCTGGAGAGGGGTATCAATTCGTTAGTGCGTTCATCTTAGGTTGGTCATTATACGTTTCATGGAAACAGCTTGTTGTTTTTGGAGAGGGAAGAATGGGAAGAATTGCTGGCTTAATCGTTTTGAGTGGATTTTCTCTCATTTACTTTACCGTTCATAACTCTCTTTATAAATGGTTGCATACTGACATGTATCAAAATGTTCAACCTTCAGCTCCAGCCGTTATTTTTGTTATAAGTCTCTTATTATTTGGTAGTGTTATTAGTACTCTCGTTACTCGTAATCAATCTTCTACAATATTTGCTGTAATGTATCTTTGGTTCGTTCGAGTAGGTGAAGCGAGACAAAAGTCAGTAGAAAGTCATCCAAGCTATCTGAAACATGATGTATCAAAGGGAGGTAATTCGTGATGAGCATACAGTCAATCGTAACGAAAGAAACTTTAAAAAAGAAAGATACAAACATTGAAATACAAGAAAAGAATATGAATGATTTAGTTGAATCTGCTAGCCGAGTGATTGCACCACTTTGGCCTATCTCAACCTTTGCAGCTCATCACCCTTGGATGGGACTTGAAAAACAATCATTTGAACAAGTTGCAGATTGGTTAAAAGAAGCTCGTAATGTAGATATATATCCTAGTGCCTCCATGATTCATTCGGCAAAGATGAAAGGGGAGATTGAGGAATCATTTTTACAAATAGGCTTGTCTCGTTGGCTTGATTCACAATCTTTTCATATTCCTCGAGAGACAGCAGAGCGTTTTTGCCAAGCAGCTTTAAAGTTAGAGAGATTACCTTCTAGTTTATTATCATCGCCAGAATTAAATAAATTAGCAGAAGAAATAAGTTATATAAATACAGGGAGTATGGAAGACTCTTCTATGCAACCAATCAGTTCACTTATAGAGAATCAAAAGGGTGACAACCTATCAGATGTTCTTAATTACCATATTATTAAATGGTGTAAATTATATCTTGATGACTCCGGATCAAGTTGGACGATGCCAAACCGAGAGAAAGGTTTGTATCGTGCGTGGCAACACCTTATTACATTTGATCCAGCGCTCAGTAAAACTGAACGTAAAGTTTTAAAAGATTGGCCACAGGATGCCCAGGGAGCTTTAACAAAAGCATTATCTGAATTAGGAATTTCTGAATCTAATAGGCAAGCTTACCTTGAAGGGCACTTACTTTCTTTGCCTGGATGGGCAGGAATGATACGATGGCGCTCGCAACAATCAATTAAGGAACAGGCACTTGTTATAGAATATTTAGCAGTTCGAATTTCTATGGAGCTAGCCATTGTAAAACCGTATTTACCTTTGAAAAATCAAAAGGTTGAGAAAAAAGTTTCGATCGTCCCACTGATAGCTTCTTGGATCTATTGGGGGGATATTTCAACCCGGGAATGGTCACAAATGTCTGCAACTGAACAAAGTGAATTATTAGCATTCGCTTATCGCTTTGATGAAAATACTCGCAAGAAACTTTGGCTGGAAGCTTGGGAACAGACGCATGCAGAGCAATTAAGGGAGAAGATCGCTTCTAAACAACGTGCAACGAATGATAAAAAGCGTGTATTAGCTCAATTAGCATTTTGTATTGATGTACGTTCAGAACCGTTTCGTCGCCACCTTGAAAAATTAGGTCCGTTTGAAACGTTTGGAATAGCTGGTTTCTTTGGGTTACCAATTGCGACTACTGAACTAGGCAGTAATAACAGCCATCCTTCTTTGCCAGTTATATTAAAACCGAAACATCAAATAAAAGAACTCGCGGATGAAAATGAATATAAATCTTATGAGCAACGTAAGAAGATAGACAGCTCAGTAAGTTATACGTTTAAGACGATGAAAAAAAATGTACTGACAAGTATGCTATTACCTGAGGTAAGTGGCCCTTTACTTGGTTTACAAATGATAACAAGGAGTTTTGTGCCAAGAAGAGTAGGTGGCTTCATTCGTAACCTTCGTAAAAATATGTTACAAAAACCTAATACAACATTCTCACTTAATCATGTCCATGATACAAAATGTGAGATACCTATCGGTTTTACGAAAGAAGAAAAAGTGAACTATGTGCGTCAAGCTTTAAAAATGGTGGGACTGACAGAAAAATTTGCTCCTTTAGTTGTAATGTGTGGACACAGTAGTCAAAGTACGAACAATCCTTATGCCGCAGCGCTTGAGTGTGGTGCTTGTGGCGGAGCAGCGGGAGGGTTTAATGCAAAAGTTTTCGCTACTTTATGTAACCTTCCAGAAGTAAGAGAGGCGTTGTCTGCTGAAGGCATTAAAATTCCTGAGGACACCATTTTTGCAGCAGCTGAACATAAAACAACCGTGGATGAATTGGAATGGATTTACGTCCCAAAACTTTCGGAAGCTGCGCAAGAAGCATTTGATTGTATTGAGTTGATTATGCCAAATGTGAGCCAAGAGGCAAATAGAGAGCGTTTAACGCAATTACCTAATTTTAAAACGAAAATAAAAAATCCGAGTAAAGAGGCACATCGATTTGCAGAAGATTGGAGTGAAATACGTCCGGAATGGGGATTAGCTCGTAATGCATCTTTTATTATCGGGCAGCGTGAATTGACTCAGGATTGTGACTTAGAAGGTAGGGCTTTCCTTCATAATTATGATTGGAAACAGGATGAAAATGGCGATATATTAGCTAGCATCATAGCGGGACCAGGAACAGTAGCGCAGTGGATAAATCTACAATATTACGCTTCAACTGTAGCTCCTCATTATTATGGTAGTGGAAACAAAACAACACAAACCGTTACGGCAGGTCTCGGTGTTATGCAAGGAAATGCAAGTGATTTGTTATCAGGCTTACCTTGGCAATCCGTTATGCAGTCAGATAGTGAAACGTATCACTCACCACTTCGTTTACTCATTGTAATTCAAGCGCCTACTAAATATATAGAACGTTTGCTAAATAATGATTTCACATTTCGAGAAAAAGTTCAAAATGGATGGGTCAGACTTGCAAGTGTTGATTCAGAGGGGCGCTGGAAAAACTGGTAGCAATCATGTAATGCATATCAACTATTGTTACTAGCTTAAAAGTTTCATAAATACAATCATGAAGAAGGAGTGCTATATATGAGTTCAAAGCATAAAAAGGTTTTATTGTTAACAGAGATGGAACAAGGAATAGAGCCTATTATCCAACAAGTAACTAACATTCAACGAGAAAATATGTTGACTATACACAGCTGTGATTCTGTAATTGTACATCCTTTTGGAGATATAATGAGGTCTATTATTATTGCTATTTATGAAGAAAATGTGGAAGAAATTTTTGTTGTCGGAATAGAGGATAAAAAAACAGATGTAGTTAATTTACAAATTCAACGTGATTCCATAAAAAATAACAAGGAACTAGATTATCTCTTTGAAAATTGCATGCCTGAATTTTCAAGTGGTAGCCTTGAGGAATGGCTAAGTGGAAAAGAAAATGTTAGTGAAAATATTGAGAAGAGTATAGATATGATTCGTCATCATCCGTTAGTGCCTTCTAATGTTAAAGTTCATGGCTTCATGATTGATAAAACAGGTGAAAAAGAAACGGTTGTTAAAGTTTCAGCTAATAAAGTAGTTGAACAAGTTAACTAATTTATGAAAGACAAATTAATTCTTATGTATAAATCGCTGTTGTATAATAAATTTTATTATGTTTTAAGAATCAGAAGAGGTAGCCATGCAAAATAAAATCATCGTTATGTTTCAAAAAGATTTTCGTTTATATGATAACCCAGCTCTATTTGAAGCTGCTCAGTCTGGTGAGGTTCTTCCGCTATATGTATATGATGAAACTTTTTCAATAGGAAGTGCGTCAAAGTGGTGGCTACACCATACTATAATAGATGTAAAGAGGCAACTTGAGGCATTGGGATCTACTTTAATAATCCGCAAAGGAAATATACTGGAAGAAATACTTTCTCTCATAAAACAGTTAGGTATAACGGCTGTATATTGGAATATTTGTTATGATCCGGAAAGATTACAATTTAATCAAAAAGTGAAAATGATGTTAGAAGATAAAGGTATTACCTGTAAGGAATTTAATTCGCATTTATTATTAGAACCGTGGATTATTAAAAAGAAAGATAACACTGAATATAAGGTTTTTACGCCTTTTTATAATGCATTTCAAAAGCAGGTAATATCTAAACCTATTAGTAAAGTGCAGAGTATAAAATGGGGAAGTTCTTTACCAGCAAGTTTATCTGTTTCAGAATTACACTTGTTGCCGACTATACCGTGGACATCTCATATGGAATCAATATGGGAGCCTACAGAAGAAGGGGCATACAAAACATTCAAGAAATTTTTCTCTAGCAAATTAGTCTCTTATAGTGAAGGAAGGGATTTTCCAAATCAAAATGCTCATTCGATGTTGGCACCGTATCTTTCATTTGGTCAAATATCAGTAAAGGTAATGTATCATTACTTAATAAATAAAAGTAACGAAAAACAATGTAGTCTTTTTGAACAACAAGTGAATAGCTTTATACGTCAATTCATTTGGCGAGAGTTTTCTTATTATTTGCTATATCATTATCCATTTACAGTATATAAACCTCTTAATAAGAACTTTGAACATTTTCCGTGGAATAATGAAGAGGAGTTATTAAGAGTATGGCAGAAGGGCGAAACTGGTTATCCGTTTATTGATGCAGGAATGCGGGAACTATGGCAAACAGGTTTTATGCATAACCGAGCGAGAATGGCTGTGGCTTCTTTTCTTGTAAAGCATTTGTTAATTCCGTGGCAAGAAGGGGCCAAATGGTTTATGGATACACTATTAGATGCTGATATTGCAAATAATACAATGGGGTGGCAATGGGTTGCTGGAAGTGGGGCAGATGCATCACCGTACTTTCGTATTTTTAACCCGATCACACAAGGTGAAAAGTTTGATAAAGATGGGGAGTATATAAGAAAATGGGTACCAGAATTAAGAGATATGCCTAATAAATATATACATAAACCGTGGGAAGCACCTGAGCATATTTTACAAAAAGCCAATATAAAGCTAGGAGATACATACCCTTTGCCAGTTGTTGATCATAAGGCAGCACGAGAGAGAGCCCTTTGTGCATATAAAAGTATGAAAGAATTTATATAAAATACACGAGTCAATATGAATTTGATATGTACAGGTTATAATGTCTATTTACGTATTAAAGTTGTATTCATTGAAAGAGCATACGAATCATATAGAGTTTCTAAAACCTTCTATTAAAAAGGAGAATGTTTATGAAAAAATCTAGTATTATAGTATTTTTACTAACATATGGTTTGTTTTATGTTTCTAGTGTTTTATTTCCTATTGATCGTACTTGGTATGATGCGTTAGAAAAGCCGTCTTGGACACCTCCTGGTATGACAATCGGAATGATATGGGCTGTATTATTTGGACTTATTGCATTATCAGTTACAATTATTTACAACAACTATGGATTCAAGCCAAAAACATTTTGGTTTTTATTCCTTTTAAATTATATATTCAATCAAGCGTTCAGCTATTTTCAATTTAGCCAAAAGAATTTGTTTTTAGCAACAGTAGATTGTTTACTAGTCGCTATTACTACGTTACTTCTCATTATGTTTTCTTCCAATTTATCTAAAGTATCGGCATGGTTGCTAATCCCGTATTTTTTATGGACTACATTTGCTACATATTTATCTTGGACCATTTATAGTATGAATTAAAGACGTAAATAAAAACTTGAGCATAATAAAAATGCTCGAGTTTTTATGTGTATGAATGGTAATCTGAAATATAGAATATATACATCTTAGGGAGGTCATCTTTGTGAAGAAATGGATAAAAATTATTCTGTACTCTTTACTAGGTATTTTACTTATAGGAAGTATTAGTTTTTTTGTTTGGTCTCAGTTTAGTTACAAACCGACGAAAGAGGCTTTGTCGTTAGTAGATGATAAAAAAGATGAAGATTATATAGCTTTTGGAGAGAAAGATGCGAAAATAGGTGTTATTTTTTATCAAGGAGCGAAAGTAGAAGCCGAGGCTTATAGTTATTTAGGAGAAGCTCTTGCGAAAGATGGACATTTTGTAGTAATGCCTAAATTACCATTAAACTTAGCGATACTTGGAATCAATGAGGTAGATAGTGTAATTGAAAAGTATCCGGAAGTTCAAAAATGGTATGTTGCGGGGCATTCAATGGGCGGAGCTATGATTTCTAAGTATGCCTTTCAGCATGAAGAAAAGGTAGACGGAATCATTTTCTTAGGTTCTTATCCTGCAGATGATTTTTCTACGAAATCGATTCCGATGTTATCAATTTATGGGGAAGTAGATGCGTTAGCAACTGTAGAAAAAATAGAGAACAATAAAAAGTTCATGTCAAAAAATACAACTATGCACATGATAAAAGGGGGCAATCATGCTCATTTTGGCATGTATGGCGAGCAAAAAGGTGATAATGCGAGTTTAATTACGCCAAAAGCACAACGAGATGAAACAGTGAAAGTAATGGAAGAATGGCTATTGAAACAATGATAACGAATTTAATAAATCTACCGAAAGAATTCTCTAAACGATAGGTGGGAGAGATAATAAAGAGCCAACTCGTACGAATTGGCTCTTTTATTTATTTGCCATCTCCAATTGTCCCCTTATTTTCTCCGGAATATCCTTTTCAGCGATAAGATCATAAGAATACACATACTTTCCTTTTACATGAATTTTCAAGTAAGTTTTTCTTATAAAATCATTAGGGGTGTTCGTTCCCACTTTATATTCTTTCTCATTGCTTAATTCATCGACACCTTTTAGTGAGTAAATAGCCCGGCCTTTATAATGATAATCTGGAATGCCATACCCCTGCGCAACCGCATATACATTTTTTTCTTCAGCAATCGGATTAAATCTGTCTAAATCCCCGCGTAATATGAAAGGTAGTAAGTATATAGGAAGACCTATTCCTATTATGCAAATTACAAATTTCTTCATGATCGTTTCTCCTCTTGTTAAATTACTTATTTTAAGTATAGGAAAAAATTCTTATGAATTTAGAAGTGAATTTCTTAAGTTTTTCTTAAATAGGTGTTTAAAGGAGGGATAACAGTGTATGGTTATTCTTTCATGCAAATCGTATTATTTTTTATCCCGCGAAAATGTTTTTTTCATTAGATAATTACTTTACCAAGAATCGGGATGTTTGCGGATACATTTATTTTTGGGATACATAATTATATTTAGAGAATACCCAGTTACAGTATTTGAACTTTTAATAAGAAGGGATGCGAAGGAATGAACTCACAGAGACAAGGCTATGCAGGCTGGTGGCAAGGCGGACACGGTGGTTGGCCGGGTGGACACGGTGGTTGGCAAGGTGGACACGGTGGTTGGCAAGGCGGGCATGGTGGTTGGCAAGGCGGGCACGGTGGTTGGCAAGGTGGACACGGTGGTTGGCAAGGTGGACACGGTGGTTGGCCGGGCGGACACGGTGGTTGGCAAGGCGGACACGGTGGTTGGCAAGGTGGACATGGTGGTTGGCAAGGCGGACATGGTGGTTGGCCGGGCGGACACGGTGGTTGGCAAGGCGGACATGGTGGCTGGCAAGGTGGACATGGATATTAAAAAGATACTATAAAATCATTTTTTTATGCAAAGTTTGTATATTTAGTATGATTGTATATTTTCATTTGTATAGTAAGGATGTAATGAAAACAGCAAAAAAATCCTGTGAAGTAAGGATTCTATACGTAAAATGAAAGCAGTGGAAATGTGAAAAGAACAAAAGACACCGCTTTTTATTATTCAAGGAGAACGAGACTATCAAGTTCAATCGAAAATCGAAATCCCTCTTTGGAAAGAACAACTAAAAGAACGAGGTAACGTTGATTATCGACTATATCCAAAGTTAAATCATTTCTTTACAGAGGATGATGGGGAAATAAGTAAACCAGATGAATATTATGTCATGCTAATATCCCCGAGTATGTTATAAATGATATTGCTGCTTGGGTGCAAGGAAGATTGCAATTAAATTAGCAACCATATGTTTTAATAAAGACTTTCTTTCTGCGATTAAAATAGAAACATTACTATTAGGTTATATTTTTTAAAAACACTCTTTGAAAAGGAGTGTTTTTTATTTTTCTAAATAGAATTTTTCTATAAAATAAGGGGCTTGCCTTCCAAACAAATCGTTATTTGTAACACTGCTATCAAAGGAAAGTGCTCGTGACATCTCGTTAATATTGAAAAACATTAATAACCTATTGTGTGAAGTTTTTTGAAAATTTAGGTTTAACATCTTTAAAATAGGTGTATTACATATTACATAACAACTAAATAAGAAAATAAAAAATCTAAAGGAGGAAAAATACGATGCATAAGAATGAAAGAAAACCGGTGGTTCATGAATATGATAATGAACAGGAAGTAGTTATGAAAGTAAAAGAGCTAGAATTGCAAGGGATTCACCAAGATGACATTTACGTCTTAACACATGAAAAACATCTAACAAAAAAGATTGCGGATGATACAAATATAAATACGATTGGAGTAAAAGAACAAGGATTGGGCACAAGTATTATCAACTTTTTCTCCAAAAAAGGGGACGAACTCCGGAATCAAATGGAGGAAATGGGGTTGTCGAAGGAGGAAGCTAACTTATATGAAGAAAAACTAGATCAAGGGAGAATTTTACTCCTAGTAACAGATGAAACACTAACGGCGAGTGATAGGCAACCGCAAAACTATCATTCTCTCTAATAGATTGCAATAGGTAAGGTAATTATTTTAGCTTGTAGCATGGAAGAAAATAAAAGTGGAGAAGGGTGAGAAAAAATGAAACATACAATATTTAAATACGCTATGATTGGGATTACGACTGGAGTTATAGTCTCCTTATTAAAAAAGGAAAATCGGAAAGCGATACAAACAAAAGGAAAAAGCGTAAAAGAAAAATTGCAAGAAGGAAACATAAAGGAAACATTGGAGAAGGTAACCGAAACAAGTAAACAATTCTCTGTAACTGCAGCTAATGTTGCAAAACAAACATTACCACAACTGCTTACAGCCACACCAGTTGTCATTTCTACCATTAAAGACTTAACAGAAAACGAAACGAACAAAAAGAAAACAGATGAAAAGGATAACGAAATAAATCAAAACAGTAAGGACATAGACGGAGAAAAAACGAAAAATGAAAAGAAATATATGAAAGAAGAGAGTGCTTAGATTTAATTCTAAAAAGAGAAAGTGAGGAAGAAAGTATGAAATCTCTGTATGCAATTGATGTAGGAATTGGTTTTACTAAGCGGGCATATCGACAGGATGTAGATTCTGAGGTGACGATTAAGAGTGAAGCTTCCACACTAGCCCCTGTACCTAATCATGATGAAAGTGAAGATTTAACAAAGGTAAGTTTTATAGATTTAGACTTTGCATACTACATGGGAAATGAAGCGCATCAATCTGACGCTTCATTGCTTCCTCCATTTGACGAAGAAATAGAAAATTATTATGAAAGCGAACGGTTTAAACAACAAATATTTGGTTGCATTGCAAAGGATTATAAAGAAAATGTCGTGTTACCTTTAGTTGTTACCGGGCTTCCTGTCACTTATTTTGGTAGTCAGCATGAGCAATTACAACGTGCACTAAAAAAAGAAACTTCTGTGCAAATTGATGGGAAATTTATTACTATTACGGTGGAAAATGCTTTAATTCTTCAGCAACCGGTCGCTTTACATGCCTATTTCTTAAAAGAGGGAATCATTCAGGAACAAGATCGTATCTTAATTATTGATGGTGGATTTCGTACATTAGAAATGACAGATATGAAACAGAATGTCATTTTAAATCATTATGAGACGGAACTAGGATGTAGCAAGCCTTTGAAAAATATTAAGAATATCGTGCAGAATCATGCGGGTGAAAGTAATCAATTGCATATTAACGATATGCCAAACATATTAGAAAAAGGATATGGAGGTCGAGAAGAAGATCCTCAGACAAGTCAGGTTCATACTTTGATTCAAAAAGAGTTGGATGCACACTTCCAAGACGTTATGCGTGTATTACAAGAACAATTTAAGTTAGACCAGTATGACACTATTATTTGGACAGGAGGAATAGTAGATCTCCACAAAAAACGAATTGAAAAAATACAAGGTGAAATTTCTTCTTTCCGTATGGTAGACGCTTCGAAAGAGGCTGCACTTCATGGATACTACATGATTGGAAGTCAAGTATTTGACGACATCACCAATCAATCTGTATATGAATCTAAATTATAATAACGACCGAAATGGAGTTCGTTGAATAGACGTGCCAAATTATGTAGCTTCTTTTCCATATATAAAAAATGCTTTATAAGAAAAGATAAAAAGTGCTTGTATAGAGGAAATGTTTAAATTTGAGAATAAAAATAGCTAATATATAGGGGGTCTTCCTTTTAATAGAATAAGACCTCCTATGCCATTTGTTTTGTAATTTAGTTGATCTAAAAACTTTTCCTCCAAGACATGAATACCTACATACAAATTTCATATTACGGATATGATTCGATCAAACATAAAACTGTTCAGAAAGGAAGAATAATATGGAATGCATAAAAATGCCGAAATGGAGTTGGTATCATGTGAAAACTAGTGAGCTTGAAAAACTTTCTTCTATAATTCCTCGTGATGTAACATCTTATTTCTCTCAATTTATAAAGAAAATAAGTTCTCCTTGTGAAAATGGATTATATGTTTATACGTTATCATCAAGTCAAACTTGTGTATATGGTTCGTTTTTATTTGATCAAGATAAAAAGGACGCCAAAATTCAAAAATTTCTTCATTATTTCGTAGCTCATGGAATACTCATAACGGTCCAGGAAAAAGAGGAAGAGGATTTCCAAAAATTAATATATAATTCCTCTTTTAGTGTGAAAAATTGTAATAGTTCCGCTGAAGGATTATGTGCTATCTTATCAATCTTTATATCTCACTACTTGCGAAAGGTTGACTATTTCGAAAACAATTTTAGGAATGTATTATGGGATTTTTATCATCATAATAACATAGCAGTTTTAGAAAGAATTTATCATATTCGTCATGAACTATTTATGAACACACATGTGTTTCGCTTAATACAAGAAGTGTTACAAGGCCTGAAAGAAGCTTGGTTAGAAAACTTAACAAACACTCTTTGTTATAAGCAAACAAACGTAAAATTAGAGCGTGGATTACAACTTGTTAAAGAGTACCAAGAAGAATTGGACACGATGATTCATTTACAAGAAGTTGTTTCTTCACATCGTGGGAATGAGATTATGAAAGCTCTTACTGTATTAACTGCTGTAAGTACGCCTTTGACGGCCTTAGGAGCATTGTGGGGGATGAATTTTAAATATATGCCTGAACTAGAATGGAAATATAGCTATTTAATTGCTCTCTTATTTATTATTTTCACAACAGGTGGTATGTATTTGTATATGAGAGTGAAAGGATGGACAGGTGACTTATTACGAGTAAAGAAAAAGAAATCCTTTTTTAAATCTAATTAATCTTGTTTATAAAATATATGATAGATATACGGTTAGTAATATTTATTAATTGGGGTAGTATCATTTCGATTTTACAATAGAGATATCGCTGCTTTTAGCAAAACAGACTTCAGAGGCGATTTAGCCAAGATTAATATACCTACCCTTGTTATTCATGGTGATTCAGATGCAACTGTACCATTTGAATATAGTGGGAAATTAACACATGAAGAACTCCTATTATTCTTAAAGGACTGATTAAAACTATATCATTGTTAATTGATACATGATAAATAATTTGCAATTCCATCATATTTTTTCTAATAAATGGAAATACCTAAAGGTGAATAATTTTGAGGAGGTTTTCAATTATGGAAGAAAACCAGGACATGAATTCTCTAGATGAACAAGACGTGAAACGTGAGACATTGACAACACGACAGGGGCACCCTGTGAAGGATAATCAAAATATCCGAACAATTGGGAATCGTGGTCCAGCAACACTTGAAAATTATCATTTCATCGAAAAAATTTCTCATTTTGATCGAGAAGAGGTTCCAGAACGTGTAGTACATGCGCGAGGAGCTGGAGCATTTGGGTATTTTGAAACGTATGGAAAAGTTGGAGATGAGCCGGTAGAAAAATATACTCGTGCGAAAGTGTTTTCGGGGGCTGGCAAAAAAACACCGTTAATGGTTCGTTTTTCTACAGTAGCTGGAGCTAAGGACTCACCAGAAACAGCAAGGGATCCACGAGGCTTTGCAGTGAAAATGTATACGGAAGATGGTAACTGGGATTTAGTAGGGAATAATTTAAAAATTTTCTTTATTCGTGATGCGATGAAGTTCCCAGATATGATTCATGCGTTTAAGGTTGATCCGGTTTCGAATGTGGCGAATCCTCAGAGAATGTTTGATTTTGTTTCTCGTACCCCGGAGGCAACGCATATGATTACATTTTTATTTTCTCCATGGGGTATTCCAGCAACATATCGCCATATGCAGGGATCTGGTGTAAACACTTATAAATGGGTAAATGAAAAAGGCGAAGCGGTATTGGTGAAATATCACTGGGAGCCGAAGCAGGGAATTCGAAATTTAACACAAGAAGATGCAAACAGTATTCAAGCAATGAATGTTAGTCATGCAACACAAGATTTATATGAAGCAATTGAGCGCAAAGATTATCCAGAGTGGGAGCTATTTGTACAAATTATGGAGGATGATTATCATCCAGAACTCGATTTTGATCCTCTTGATGATACGAAGCTTTGGCCAGAGGAGCAGTTCCCCTGGTTACCAGTAGGACGTATGGTTCTTGATCGTAATCCAGTTGATTACCATTCAGACATTGAACAAGCTGCTTTTGGTACAGGAGTACTTGTTGATGGCATGGACTTCTCAGACGATAAAATGCTACAAGGTCGTACTTTCTCTTATTCAGATACGCAACGTTACCGCGTTGGTGCAAACTATCTACAATTACCTGTTAATGCACCTAAAGCACCTGTTCGTACAAATCAACATCGTGGTCAAATGGATATGCGTAATCCGAAAGAGTCTGGAGAAAATCCGCATATTAACTATGAGCCATCTATGCTGGGTGGTTATAAAGATGCAAAACAAGAAAAGCACCATCCACACCAACCAACTTACAATGCGGCTGCTATGAGTGCACCAATCGATCGTCCTAATAATTATGGTCAAGCAGGTCACACGTATCGTAGTTTTGAGGAGTGGGAACGAAATGAGTTGGTTAAAAATCTATCTGAAGCACTTGCAGTATGTGACAAAAGAATTCAGAATGCGATGATTGAACACTTCACACAAGCTGATGAAGATTATGGCCGTCGTGTTAAAGAAGGTATTGAAAAGAAAATGAAAGAAGCTAAAACGGAAAACAAACTTCCAGGCCGCGAAGTAAGTAAATCAAAATATGGCCAAGGTTCATTAGCTGCAAACGAAGCAACAAAAGATGCAGTAAAGAAAAGCCATGAATCAGATCCTTATTAATTAGACGTAAGCACAATAGGCTTATACTTAGAGGTGCCGTTAAAACGGTTAGGCAGCCTTTCATACGATTACTAAGTAGTTTTGTTTAAAAATATGAGGGGTATTAAATATCATAAGATAGTTGAGAAACAAGTGAAAAATAAAGCTTTATAAAAGATGCTCTTGGATAAATCCAGGAGCATCTTTTTGAATGCGGCGTAGTGCACCACTGTAACCAATTTAAAGAATCGAAATCTTCTATAACGAAATTTTTGCTCATTTTTAAATGTTGATATTGAAATGTTAGGTTGATAAATCTCTATTAGTTTCGAGTTGAATATTTTTCTTAACGGCTAAAATTTATGGATTAGAGTTTTTTTGTCTCTTAGGTGGATTGCTATATTACTATCAAGATAATATTTTGAATAATCCTCAAAATAAAGAAATGTTTTTGTCAGAAAACGATAAAATCTTATTAATTTTTATAATTAGTAGAATTTTTATAGAAATAATCCTCTTAATATATTAAAATAACATCGTGTTATGTAAGATTTTAATTATTAGGGGAGAGAAATTTTATGTTGAAAAAAATCATTCCAGTTGCTTTAGCATTAAGTACAGTTACTTTTACTAGTGTATTCGCTGTGCCTTCAGCCCAAGCAAGTACAGAACCAAACCGCTACATAGATGTGCAAATGCTCGGGATTAACGATTTTCATGGGCAACTAGACACAGTAAAAAAAATTAACAATAAAGATGCAGGGGGAATCGAGTACTTAGGGGCTTATTTACGCGATCGTGAAAAACAAAATCCGAATACATTAAAAGTACATGCTGGCGATGTTGTTGGAGCAAGTACTCCTGTTTCAGCATTATTACAAGACGAACCTACCATTGAATTTCTAAATGATTTGAAATTCGATGTTGGAACAATAGGAAATCATGAATTTGATGAAGGTGTTGAAGAAATGAACCGCCTTATTTATGGTGGATACCATGAGAAAACAGGGAAATTTAAAGGAGCAAAATTCCCATATGTTGCCGCAAATTTCTATAATAAATCCACCGGTCGTTTATTTTTACCACCATTCACTATAAAAAAGGTACAAGGAGTTCCTGTTGGATTTATCGGAGTCGTAACAACGGATGTGCCTAATCTTGTTATGCCTACTATGCTAAAAAATGTAGAAATTACAGATGAAGTTGAAGCTATTAACAAATCCGTAAAGCAATTAAAAAAACTAGGTGTTAAATCTATCGTTGTTCTTGCACATAACGGGGGGACAACAGATGGGAACGGCGTAACAAATGGTGATATCGTCCGATTAGCAAATGAGACTGATCCAGAAGTCGATGTTATTTTTGGTGGGCATAGCCACACTTATGTAAATGGAACTGTTAATAATAAACTTGTCGTACAAGCAAATTCTTACGGTATGGCTTTTGCTGATGTTGATGTAAAGATTGATCGTAAAACACAAGATATTGTTGAGAAAAAAGCAGAAATTGTTACAACTTACCATGAAGGCATGGAGCCTGATAAAAAAATAAAGAAGAAGATGGAGAAATATCAAGCAAAAATCGCACCTCTTGTTAATGAAGTTGTAGGTAAGTCTATTGCTCCGCTAGATCGCAAACTAAATACGGCTGGTGAATCTACTCTTGGAAATTTAGTTGCTGATGCCCAGCGTGCAACAATGCAATCTCAAATTGCACTTATGAATCCTGGTGGTATTCGTAATGACTTAGATGCTGGTGATATTACATGGGGAGAGATATATGGTATTCAACCATTCGGAAATCAATTAATAAAAGTAAATTTAACGGGTCAAGATATTCGTGATATTTTAAATCAACAATGGCAAAAAGATATAACAAGAATGCTTCAAATTTCAGGGATCCAATACACTTGGGATGCAAACAAACCTAATGGAGAAAAAGTAACAAATATGCGCCTAACTAATGGAGAAGAAATTATTTCTTCTAAAACTTACAGCGTCGTTGCAAACGCATTTCTAGCTTCAGGTGGAGATGGATTTGTATCCTTTAAAAACGGTAAAGATGCTGAAACAGGACCAACTGATTTTGAAGCATTAGTAGATTACATAAAAAAATCAAAAGAACCAATTCAGTCTATTATTGATGGAAGAATTCAAAAAATAAATTAGGTTTTTATTAATCACAAAAACGAATAGATTACCTGTACTTTTTAGTGTACAGGTAATCTATTTTTTGTGGGTTTGAAATAACGTCTTACTGTGACCAATTAATAGTGACGGTAAATTTGGCCCCTATGGAACATTAAAATCAGATGATCCAAACAGTTAAAACTACATCTTTGTCCAAGATAAAAAAGGTCAATTTATCCCGCTTTAACGGGCAGTAAGACCCCCACCTCAAAATTCAGTGGAAGCAAAGAAGTTAGGTGGGGGATGAACAAAACCCCCACTGATTAAAGTTTCACTTTATATAAATTATGTTTTGACAATAAGGGGTTAATTGGTTTGTTTTAGTAGTCTTATACTTATGAGTTATTTGAAATTCTAGCGGTTTTGTATACATAGTTTATCCTGCCTTAATTGATAGTGAATAGATATGACGGATATTTTAACCAAAATTTTCATGAAAATACCTTTAAAAAGAACGTTAGTTCGTATATAATAAGAACAAACGTTCTTTTGTTAGGGGTGATAACCTTGTATGATTATTCTCTTTTACCGAATCGTATTATTTTATGTGTAGATCTTCGTAGCTTTTATGCAAGCGTATCATGTATTAAAAAAGGACTTGATCCACGATATACAAAATTGGCCGTCGTAGGAGATGTAAACCGGAGTGGATCAATCGTATTAGCAGCAACCCCGCCATTAAAAGCGTTAGGAATTAAGAAGATGGCACGGTTGTACGAAATACCGAAGCGGTCAGATATTATTATTGTGAATCCAATTATGCATACGTATATGAAATGTTCAACTTACATAACAGGATTAGCTTTAAAGTATGTTGCGCCGGAAGATTTTCATCAATATAGTATCGATGAGTTTTTCATGGATATGACTGCAAGTATTCATTTGTTTGCGAGTAATCCGCGCGAGTTTGCATTAAAGTTTAAGAGAGAAATATATGAACGTACGCGAATTGAAAGTACGATTGGTATTGGTCCGAATTTATTATTGAGTAAAGTAGCGATGGATGTGGAAGCGAAAAAGAATAAGGATGGAATAGCGCATTGGACATATGACGATATACCCGAGAAGTTATGGCGTATTAGACCGCTCAGTAAATTTTGGGGTATATCGTATAAAACGGAAATAAAATTAAATCGAAAAGGTATACATACGATTGGGGATTTAGCACAGTACCCATTGAAGTATTTAAAGCAATCCTTTGGTGTAATAGGAGAAGAATTACATTTACATAGTAATGGGATTGATTTTAGCAGAATAGCAGAGAAATATGTTCCAGCGACAACATCTATAGCAAAAAGCCAAATATTATTTCGTGATTATTCCATAGAAGAATTCATCGTTATTTTATTAGAGCATGTAGAAGAAGTTTGTTATAGGTTGAGACGAGAAAAGAAATACGCGCAAACGATTCATTTTTCAGTCGGATATAGTAAGGAATACGGAGGAGGAATAAAAAAAGCACATACGTTAAACAGAGCAACAAATTTAACGATGGATATTTATAATGTTTGTACTTATTTTTTATACGAGAGACATGCAGGAGAACCGATTCGATCAATAAGTGTTTCGCTAACTAATTTAATACATGAAGGAGAAGAACAAATTTCACTTTTTGATAACATTATACAAAGGGAAAAAGAAATGCGATTAACGAAGGTTATGGACGAAATTCGAACACGATTTGGTAAGAACAGTATTTTACGTGGGATTTCCTACACGAGCGTCGCAACAGCAAGATATAGAAATACATTATTAGGAGGACACAAATCGTGAGGAATGCAAATATACCAAAAGGAAGAGGGATGGTAAAGTGGCAACCGTTTGCCAGTATGCCAGAGCAGTTCACCTGTATTAAAGAAATGATACAGGAGCAAACAACAGTTCCGCGTCCAATCTTAACGCAAGATGAAAAAGAAAGGATTGAAAATAAGCTGTTAATTTCATATTTAGGTGAGGAAGAAGTTTTACTTACATATTATAAAAATGGCTACCTATATAAAAATTACATAACAGTAGCTGAAATAAATCCATTAAATAAGACGATTATTTGTACCGACGCTTTTCATAATCAAAGAATGTTTAAGTTTGGTGATGTAATGGAAGTGAATTAGAGTATCTTTCTATGCAGTAGGGTATTTTTAGCAGTCTACTGCATAGAAAAATCAAAGATCCAGCCACATATCAATTTTCAAGGTTTTAAAATGACTTTTATACAATCATCTTCACGATTATTGAAAATTTGATAACCGTAGCTCGCTTCTTCAAGGGGGATTTTGTGCGTAATAATCTCTTTTGGATCAAATTCTTTATTTGTTATTTTTTCAAATAGTTCCGGCATAAAATGAATGACAGGTGCTTGTCCCATTTTAAGGTTAATATTTCTAACCCAAAATGCCCCGAGTGGAAATGCATTATAATTGCCACCATAAACGCCGGTCATTTGAACTGTTCCATATTTTCTTACGGCTTTCGTAGCGATTTGAATAGGGCCGAGAGTTCCGCCTTGTAATTTTAATTTTTGTTCCAGAAATTCTAGGGGCGATTTTTTTCCATCCATCCCCACGCAATCAATGACTACATCGGCACCCCCATGTGTAATTTCCTTTAAATGTTCTCCCATATCTGGGAATTTTGTAAACTCAAATACCTCAACATTGTTAATCTTTTTTGCATAATTCATCCGATAATCTAAGTAATCCACTGCAATTACACGTTTAGCACCTTGCATCCAAGCAAATTTTTGTGTCATTAATCCAACAGGTCCACAACCAAGGACGATAACAGTATCACCTCGCTTAACGCCTGCGTTTATTACACTCCAATAGGCTGTTGGTAAAACATCTGATAAAAATAGTAGGGATTCATCTTCAAGTTCGCATGATTCCGGTATAACAAATGGAGTGAAATTTCCAAAAGGAACTTTTAAATATTCTGCTTGTCCACCTGGATGGTTACCAAATTTCTCTGTGTAACCAAAGTACCCGCCAGAATCGTAATGAGGGTTCGAGTTATCACATTGACTTTCCATTTCATGTTGGCAATAGAAACAATGTCCACAAGCAACGTTAAAGGGGATCACAACACGATCTCCTTTTTTTACTTTCGTAACATCTGGACCAACTTCTTCAACAATTCCCATTGGTTCATGACCAATAATGTACCCTGGAGGTAAAGGCATGTTGCCTTGATATAAATGTAAATCAGAACCGCAAATAGCGGTTGAAGTAATTTTTACAATAATATCATCTTTTTTCTCTAATTTTGCATCATCCACTTGTTTAACCTGTACTTGGTTTGGCCCTTGATAGGTTACGGCTTTCATCTCATATCTCCTTAGGAATCATTTTTTATAATTTATATGTATCTCTTGGCAAAACAGAAATCTTTAGTAAAGAGGAATCAATACATAGTGTTGTTATGACAGTATGTTATAGCAACTCTTCTTTCTTATGTCTTCTGCCCTATTTTAAGAAGAAACTCAATATTTATTCATAATCCAATTCCCACAAAAAGGATAACTATTATTTCATAATTCGTAGCATATTAAAAACATCGGAGGTGAAACGATATGACAAACAATAGCAGTGGAAGTCGTAATGAATTGTTAGTTCGAGGTGCTGAACAAGCTCTTGATCAAATGAAATATGAAATTGCACAAGAGTTTGGTGTACAACTTGGTGCAGATACAACAGCTCGTTCAAACGGATCTGTTGGTGGTGAAATTACAAAACGTTTAGTAGCAATGGCTGAACAACAACTTGGTGGTAGAGCTAACCGCTAAGGAAATTCGTATAAAATATAGCGAATATGTAAATCAATTTCTTTTGTATATGTATAAAAAACAAACCCTTATAGTAAATGAATTCTCACTCAAAGATTATTGATAATCTTCTTTCATAATCTTTGGGTATTTTATTTGTAAACTACTTTCCTAAACAATAAACACGCAGTGTTGGAAAGGTGTTTTCCATGCATAGTAGAAAAGCTTTTGCAGGAAAAAGCATACTTAAAAATTTGATTTCAATATTGAAATCAATATTTATTATGATATTTTCGAAAGGGAGGAATTTAAAAATGGGTATATTAAGTGGAAATCCTCAAAATGAGCCGTTACATTACGGAGAAGTATTCGACATTTGGAGTTATCTTCTTGCTGCACAGGGTGCGATTGCAAGTCATCAAGTGTTTATGAATCATACAGGTGATGAAGATTTGAAGAAGTTTTTAGAAGGCTTAATTGAAAATGATATGAATTCGGAAATAGAAGAATTAAAGGCGCTTTTAAAAGTTAATGGGGTTGCTTTACCGCCTGCTCCTCCAGAACGACCAGTTGCATCTATCGAAGACATTCCTCCTGGAGCACGTATTAATGATGCAGAAATTGCTGCTGCTGTTTCTACAGGATTAGCAGCTGGACTTGTCACATGTAGTCAAGTAATGGGAAAATGCCTTCGAGAAGATGTAGGTATGTTATTTGGACAATTTCATATGAAAAAAGCGCAGGCAGGTGTAACGTTGCTACGTTTAAGTAAGAAAAAAGGGTGGGTAGTTCCACCTCCGTTACATGTAAGAAATTCAGATCAAGCTTAATAAACAAAAATAAAAAAGTGGCGTTGGCCACTTTTTTATTTTTTAGATGTATCCTCAAGTTTGGATTTATTTATTGTGGAAGAATCTATATATTCATCTGACATTTCCATAGCATATTTATCATGATGAATATGATTGTGATTTCTTAATTCATTGTCGTTACGCAATACTAGCCTCTTCATATAAATGTGGAAGAAAATTTCTGTTCCACCAATAATTAAAGCTGCTATAAATGAAGAAAGTCCAATATTACGAGTAGCATCTAAATCAGTAAATAAGGATGTTAGTAACCAAATGCCAAAGAAGCTTAAGCCTAAATCTGCTATTGTAGCAATCATATTTCCGTACTTAGGTAAAATGAAGAGATCTCCGATTAAATAGGCAGCTCCTGTAAGGAAAAGAGAAATTAGTAATACTCTAGGAATTGAAATGCCTGTAAAGATACTAAGTATGATTAGTAATACTGCAGTTATCGCTGTATATTTAATTAATAAAGCAACAATATGTTTCATCATTTTCCTCCATTGTTTAAACGTATATGGAATAAAATATTTCATTAAAAATGGGTTATGCTTTTATATAGCGTAACCCGTTTTGATCATCCTTAAATGGTAAGAAGTACAAGCCGGGTAAGAAGCAGGCTTATACTATGGATAGTATTTGCGGAATATCGAGCTTTATTCACAAAGGGGCGTTCCACTCTTATAATCGAGATGTTGCCTAAGTACAGTATTTTTTTACTAAACTTAATAATTTTTTCCGTTTTAATTCTTTAATATAAAAGCCAAAGTTTCTTGTGCTTAATGTATCTTTTTATCTACATATTTTCCGTAATCAGGTACAGCAATTTTATCAAATTCTTGAACGAGTGTTTTAAGGCTTGTTGATAGCAATTCACCTGACATTGGTATTCCGTGTCCAGTAACAGTGACTAGAGGCTTTAATTTTTCTAATTTAATAATGGATTCTTTAGCAGCGTTCCAGTCTGTTGTTAAATAACGAGGCGGACCGCTTATTTCCTGTTCTTGAGTAATTACCTTATATAGATTTTCCTGTTTCACTGTAACAAAAGCGTCCCCTGCAATTAATGTTCGGTCTTTTTCTCGGAATAATGAAATATGACCTGGAGTGTGTCCTGGTGTATGCACCCATCTAAACTCTGGCATATGAGGAACAGTTCCATCTGCAGGTAGTACTTTTACGTTATTTCCTAAATCAATCGGTTCATTAGGGAACAGAGGTGACATTTTCGCTACCATACCACCTTCAACTGTTGGATCTGGTTCAGGATAGCTTTGTAGTCCAGTCAGGAAAGGTATTTCCAATTGATGGGCATAGACTGGAACATCCCAATACTTGATAAGTTCAATTATTCCCCCAACATGATCAAAATGCCCATGAGTTAAAATAATTGCTTTTGGGCGACTATTTGTACCAAATCGCTTCTCAGTGACAGAGATAATTTCATTTGCACATTTAGGCATTCCAGCATCAACTAAAACAAAATCATTGCTCTTGGGATGTCCAACAAAACAGATGTTGACGATTTGAATCGTGTAACAAAATAAATCAGGCAATACTTCAATGCCATGACCACTTTCAATTGAAGTTGCCGGAATAAACTTGTAATCACTTCCATAATTCATTTCATTGTCCAATTTTTCTCCCCCTTAACTTATTCCAATATGACATTATAGTTCCCTAATTTTGAAAATCCATTTTGGAGCATTTGAGAAAAGAATGAGTGGGGGATTACAAAAAACAATAACTTAGTCTTAGAATTAAGGGAGAGATATGTCAATTTATATAAAATGTAAACAAAGAATATTGATTTTAAAGTCGTAGTTTATATTATTTTTTTGAGTTTAAGTGTATATCTTTTAAGAGGACATACCAAGTTCTTTTATTTTGATAATTACTTGAAACTTGAACGGGAAAAACATGATCAAGCGCCCATTCTAATTTGTTTATTTCATTTTCAAGTCCTGTTGGATAGAGTAAAAGGATCTTAAAATTATTTTTAACAATATTTGATAAAACGGTTTGTAATTCAAGCGCTTCAGTCAAGCTTCCGCCCCATCTAACAAATAAAATGGATTGTGAATTATGCATTCTTTCGTAAAGGTTATCAATTCTTTGATCTAATTTTTGTTTAAAATCATGGTATGTGATGAACCAATCTTCATTCGGAATAACAGGGAAATCATGATAAGATGTTACGTTATATTTTGTATCTTTTATAATATGAGAAAAAACAGGTTGTATCACGCCATCATTAAACACAATATTTTGCTCCGGCATTGATTGCATGTTTTTTAAATCCATAAAGTCTACGAAATTATTTTTCAATAATGTGTTGATAGAAGAAAGATTCGGTGATACAAACCAATCTAGAGGACCTGAATATTTCCGCAGCTTATATTTTTTTAGATGAATAGCAGTATAACAATTTTCCCCTAAACTAATAACATCATCATACATTCCTTGAAGCTTTTTCATTTCCAATACAATCATCCCTTTTTAGAAAAATTAGAAGGTATATATAAATTCTAAAAAGCGTTATTATGACACAAAATATGCTTTTGAAAAATAGGAGAACGAGTTAATTATAAATAATATATGTATGTATAAAACCTCCTGTGAAAAGGCTCACAGGAGGTTAAACTAAGGCGTATTTCGAGTTATGTACCATTTGTTGAGGTAAGAATTGTGAGTGATAATTCATGGCGTTCCTATAATAAAGGGGGAAAACAGAAATACATTGAAGTTAGTTGTGAACAAATTGTCATTTAAAATTGAGAGGAAATAAGAAGCCCTAGTTGCTTCATTATGCAACTAGGGCATTATTTAATCTCTTCCTAACTTAATTATATCATGTAAATCAAATTCGAAATAGACTGTTTCTTCTCATTTACTCCTGCTACAATCAAGAACACATGCATAGTAAGGAGAGATGTTATATGAGTTCTTTCGTTCTCGATTTTCAGGAAATAGAAAAGGGGCAGCTTTCACTCGTCGGCGGAAAAGGGTTGAATTTAGGGGAGTTATCTAACATTCAAGGTATACAGGTGCCAGAAGGATTTTGTGTGACAACGGTAGGATATGAAAAAGCTATCGAGCAAAATGAAGAGCTTCAAACTTTGTTGCAGCAGCTGACCAAGTTGAAACTTGAAGACCGAGCTCAAATTGGTGAAATGAGTAAGGAAATTATAGAAGTCATTATGGCAGTACAAATCCCTACTGATGTAGTGGAAGCAGTAACTCAGTATCTCTCACGTTTTGGAAATGAACACGCGTATGCCGTGCGTTCTAGTGCTACGGCTGAAGATTTACCGTATGCCTCGTTTGCAGGTCAACAAGATACGTATTTAAATATTATCGGAAAAGAAGCGATTTTACAGCATGTAAGAAAGTGCTGGGCGTCTTTATTTACAGAACGAGCAGTCATGTACCGTATGCAAAATGGTTTTGAACATAATCAAGTTTCTATATGTGTTGTCGTTCAAAAAATGGTTTTCCCGCAGGCTTCGGGAATTTTATTTACGGCTGATCCGGTTACTTCTAACCGAAAGGTGCTATCAATTGATGCCAGTTTTGGACTTGGTGAGGCGTTAGTATCAGGACTGGTCTCTGCTGATAATTATAAAGTAAAAGAGGGGAAAATCGTCGATAAGGTGATTTCAACTAAAAAATTAGCTATTTATGCTGTAAAAGAGGGCGGAACAGAGACGAAACAGATTGATCCGGCTCAGCAAAAGATTCAAACATTGTCTGAACGACAAATATTACAACTAGAACAGATCGGAAGACAGATAGAAGCTTATTTTGGCTGTCCGCAAGATATTGAATGGTGTTTAGCCCGTAATACATTTTATATTGTTCAAAGCAGGCCGATAACGACTTTATATCCAATTCCGGAAGAAAATGATGGGGGAAATCATGTATATATATCAGTTGGTCACCAACAAATGATGACCGATGCGATGAAACCATTAGGGTTATCTTTTTTCCTGTTAACGACAAGTGCCCCAATGCGCAAAGCGGGAGGACGGCTGTTTGTTGATGCTACGCAACAATTAGCTTCACCTGCTAGCAGAGATTACTTAATAAATACGTTAGGAAAATCAGATCCGCTCATAAGAGATGCATTAACGACTGTAGTCGAGCGAGATAATTTTATTACATTGTTACCGGATGAAGAAACGGAAAAGAGTGCTAGTAAAAGTAAGCCACCAGTAAGTTCGCGACCAGAAATCGAAAATGATCCAGCAATCGTTACGGAATTAATAAAGAATAGTGAAGCATCACTTGAAGAGTTAAAAGAAACTATGCAACTGAAATCAGGAGTGGACGTACTTGATTTTATTTTGGAAGATATTCAGCAATTAAAGAAAGTATTGTTTAATCCGCAAAGTATAGCAGTTATTATGGCAGGTATGAATGCTTCAACATGGATCAATGAAAAAATGGAGCAATGGCTGGGCGAAAAGAATGCAGCGGACACCCTTTCTCAATCGGTGCAAAATAATATTACGTCGGAAATGGGTTTAGCATTAATGGAAGTTGCTGATGTGATTCGGCCGTACGAAGAAGTTATTGCGTATTTACAACATGTAGAAAATGATAGCTTTTTAGATGAACTCGTTCAGTTTAAAGGCGGAGAAAAAGCTCGAGAGGCAATAGATGCTTTTCTAAATAAATACGGAATGAGATGTAGCGGAGAAATCGACATTACGAAAACGCGCTGGAGTGAGAAGCCAACAACCATTATCCCGATGATTTTAAATAATATAAGAGATTTTGATTATGGTGCAAGTAAACGGAAATTTGAAGAAGGACTGCAAGAAGCTTTGAAAAAAGAAGAAGAGTTAGTAGATCGATTGCAGCAATTGCCGGATGGAAAACAAAAAGTAGAAGAAACGAAGCGAATGATTCGCAATATCCGTAATTTTATCGGCTATCGTGAATATCCGAAATACGGTATGATTAATCGTTATTTCATATATAAGCAGGCGTTACTAAAAGAAGCTGAGCAACTTGTGCAGAGCGGTGTCATTCATGAAGTTGATGATATATACTATTTAACTTTTGAAGAGCTTCACGAAGTTGTTCGCACGAAGAAACTAAATTATGAGCTTATTCATAAACAAAAAAATGATTATAAATTATATGAAAAACTAACGCCTCCTCGTATAATGACGTCTGATGGAGAAATCATTACAGGTAAATATAAACGAGAAAACCTCCCAGCTGACGCGATTGCAGGTCTGCCTGTTTCTTCTGGAGTAGTTGAGGGGAGAGCTCGCGTTATTTTAAACATGGAAGAAGCGAATTTAGAAGAGGGAGATATATTAGTTACAGCTTTTACTGACCCTGGCTGGACGCCATTATTTGTATCTATAAAAGGACTAGTCACTGAAGTCGGCGGACTTATGACTCACGGGGCGGTTATTGCACGGGAATATGGATTACCGGCAGTCGTTGGAGTAGAGAACGCTACGAAATTAATAAAAGATGGGCAACGAATACGAGTACATGGAACAGAAGGGTATATTGAAGTGTTGTAATGAAGTAAAAGATCATCCGCTATAAATAGTGGATGATCTTTTTATTTTGCAATAACTCACTTCTTTAAGCCAGCTGCATAAAAAGGTCCATGAACTGCGATTGTTGATAAAATACGAGCAATTTCCTCTGGTGTTTCTTTTTGGCCACTATTTAACCATTGCTGAATGACACCAATATGAGCAGATGCCATATAAGAAGCTAAATATTGGCTTGGAACAAGTAAATTTTCCTTATTAATGAGAGCACCATTCGTATCTTCAAATAATGTTTTCCACATAAAGTCTTTCAACTTTGTTTGAAAAGATAAATCTCCTTTTGGGCTTAATACAGCTTTCATAAAATCACTATTTTCATTTAGAAATTCAAGAATAGAAGTGATAAGTAGAAACGGCATTGTTGGAGAAGGATTCGATCCGAGATCCGCAATCACTTCTGGGAATCTCTTTTTTGCAATGCTAGAAAACTCATACATAATGTCTTCTTGGCATTTTGTCATTAAATCAAATTTATCTTGATAGTGCGTATAGAAAGTACCGCGATTAATGTTTGCTTTCGTTGTAATATCTTTCACTGTAATGGCGTCAAAACCTTTGTCCTCAATTAATTCCACCAATGCATTTCGTATGGCAGTTTTCGTACGAACAACACGTAAATCTAAATTACTATCGCGCAAAGCATGTCCCTCCTTAATTTTACTGAACACATTTAGAAAATGTGTCTTATAACCGACACATTCACGATTTTTGATTATTGTATAAGATTCAACTTGAACATATAATTCAAAATATAAATAAACAACACGTTGTTGGTTATTATAAATCAAATGTAAGGAGGAGAAAAGAAAATGTTTAAAAATAAACTTTTATTATTATCACCAGTTATTGCCCTACTTGTTGTTTTTATTTTTTCATTAACGTTATTTCCAACCGTTCAACCTCAGCCGAAAAACTTGCCAATCGCAATTGTAAATGAGGATCAAGGAGTAGAAATTCCGGATCAACCGAAGATGAATATGGGGCAAACAATTGTTGATAATATGAAAAAGACATCAAAATCAGAAGAAGAACCTGCGGTGAAGTGGATAGAAGTGAACAATAAAGAAGCAGTTCAAAAAGGCTTAAATAATCAAGAGTATTACGCAGCATTAGTCATTCCGAAAGACTTTAGCGCAAAACAATCATCATTACGAACAACACAGCCATCTTCGCCAGAGGTAGAAATATTTATAAATCAAGGAATGAATACAGCAGCATCAACTATGGCAGGGCAAATGTTAAATGGTGTAGTTGATAATATGAACAATACTGTTCGCGCGCAACTATTAGAAGGATATAAAGAAAAAGGAGTTACGTTAACAGCAGATCAAGTTTCAAATGTAGTCACACCGATTGCAAAGAAAGTAACGAATGTAAATGAAATTGGCAAAAACAGTGCGAACGGTAACTCGCCAATTTCTTTATTCCAACCGTTATGGATTGCAAGTTTAGCGAGCGCAGCAATTATCTTTATTGCGATAAGTAAAATGCCAGTAGGTACAAGAAAAGAAAACTTCATATTAAAACTAAAACAAATCATAACAGGGGCTGTCGCAGCATTTGTCATTGGGTTCGGTCTTACATGGATTGCGGATGGAATGGTAGGACTAAATATTTCAAATTTCACTGATACGGCACTGTTTTTAACTATTACGTCCTTTAGTTTCTTCTTAATGATATCGGCGGTACTTTCAATAGTCGGACTAAAGGGAATCAGTATATTTGCTCTCTTACTATTCTTTGGTGCACCGTTATTATCATTAGCGCCTGAAATGTTGTCTCCATTTTACCAAGACTGGGTGTATACATGGTTGCCGATGCGATTTATGATTGAAGGACTTAGAGAAATATTCTTCTTCGGAAAAGGGTTAAGCTGGAGTACACCTGTTATTGTGCTTATTTGGATTGGTGCGGTAAGTATCGTTATTATTTTAGCGACTGCTTTAAAACGTAGTGTAGTAAGGGGACATAAAACGGAATTACAGGCATAAAAGATAAAAACGTTTCACTATGAGTGAAGCGTTTTTTTGTGATGGATACAAGTTATCAAATAGATAAATTTAAAAGTGCAGTAATTAATTTTGGTATATAATGTATAAAATGAAAATTAATAAAGAGCGAAGTAAGCATAGGAAAGGGGAACGGAAATATGGAGAAATATACAATTCGAATCGCTAATGAAGAGGAAAGCGATAACATTATTACTCTATTAAAAGAAGTAGCACAATGGCTACAACATAAAGAAGTGGACCAGTGGCAGTACCTTTTAGGAGGAGAAGCTACGGCTGAAATATTAGAAGGTATAAGAGAGAAATATACATATGTGGTTACGAAAGAAGATGAAATTATCGGTACAGTTACAGTATCTCCTAAACAAAATGAATGGGATGAATATATTTTTGGTAAAGAGGAAGTTTCTAATTCATTATATATTCATAGATTTGCGGTGAATCGGAAGTATAAGGGGAACGGAATCGGAGAATGGATGTTACGGTGGATAGAAGAGAATGTACAACATGACAAAGAGTTGTTAAAACTAGATTGTGTAGGGCATAATCGCATATTGAATGATTTTTATAAGAAAAATGGTTTTGAATATGTTGGCAGTACAGATGGGCTTAGTAAGTTTCAAAAGAAAAGGAGAATGTGAATGCATCCAATTAACGTAAGTTTAGTTGAAAAGTTAATACAGGAACAGTTTCCTGAATGGGCACATTTAGAAGTGAAACCTGTAAAGCTTAGCGGGCATGATAACAGAACATTTCACCTAGGTGATAAGATGAGTGTAAGATTACCAAGTGATGCGGCATATGCACCGCAAGTAGAGAAAGAAAACAAGTGGTTACCTATATTAAGTAAGGAGCTTTCTTTACCGATTTCTACACCAATTGCCAAAGGAAATCCATCTGAAGTGTATCCATGGCCGTGGTCTATTAATAAGTGGATAGAGGGAGAAACAGTTACGAAACAAAATGTTCGTGACCTAAATGAATTTGCGGTGGACTTAGGTTCATTTTTAGTGGAATTGCAAGCCATTGATGCGAGTAACGGTCCAATAGCTGGAGCACATAATTTTTACCGAGGTGGGCTTATATCTGTATATGATGAAGAGGCGAGAGGTGCTATCGAAAATAATAAGGACGTTTTTGATGAAACAGTATTAAAGCATCTTTGGGCTTTAGCACTTCAGTCAACGTGGGAGCGTAAGCCAGTTTGGGTTCATGGAGATATTGCACCAGGGAACTTACTCGTTAAGGACGGAAAGTTTTGTGCCGTCATTGATTTTGGTATTTTAGGAGTAGGGGATCCGGCCTGTGATGCAGCGATGTCATGGACGTTTTTTGATAAAAGTAGTAGAAAGATATTTAAAGAAGTACTGCAAATAGACGAAGAAACGTGGAATAGAGCGAGAGGATGGGCGCTTTGGAAGGCGTTAATTATATATGATGCGAATAAGATTAGTAATAAGATAGTGGCAGAAGAATCATATCGTGTGATTCAAGTGATTGTGGATGATTATAAGGGATAGTAGAAAAGGCCTATTTCAAAATAGGCTTTTTCACATGATTAAATATTAGAAATGGAAAGAAGGAATACAACGTTATTATACAGAATATTTAGATAAATAGGAGGTGTCGAATTTTGAGTGAAATTGAATTAAAAAGGAATGTAATTAAGACTGGGAGTGAGAAGGGCATCATTCTTCGGTTTATACTCGCTAGTTTAGTAGGAGTGTTTATGTTTTTCGTGCCGGTTACGATAAACGGTGCATCGTCTATTATGATTGATCATATCGTGTCGTGGATTAGAGCTTCGGTTCCGGGCCTAGTACCTTATTACGCACTACTCGTTATGATAATGGGTGCGATTTATCCGTTTTATACGAAAAAGTGGAATGTATCTATCGTAGATATTTGTTTTTCTATTTTAAAAGTAGTTGGCGTCGTTTTCGGTGTATTATATTGTTTGAAAGTAGGGCCAGCTTGGTTCTTTGCACCAGATGTGGGGCCGTTTTTGTATGAAAAACTAGTAATATCGGTAAGTTTACTCGTTCCGATTGGTTCGGCGTTTTTAGCGTTACTAGTCGGATATGGATTGCTTGAATTTATCGGTACATTTTGCCGTCCGATTATGAGACCATTATGGAAAACACCTGGAAGATCAGCAATTGATGCGGTTGCGTCCTTTGTGGGGAGTTATTCATTGGCTTTATTAATTACAAATCGCGTGTATAAAGAAGGGAAATATACGACAAAAGAAGCAGCCATTATCGCTACAGGCTTTTCTACAGTATCCGCAACATTTATGATTATCATCGCAAAAACATTAGACATTATGCATTTATGGAATGTTTATTTTTGGACTACTCTCGTTGTAACATTCATCGTGACCGCTATCACCGTAAGAATCCCACCACTTAGTAGAAAGCCAGATACATACATAACGGAAGAAGGGTTCCCAGAGCCTGTTTATAAGGAGAAAATGCTAGAACGGGCTTGGGAAGATGCATTAGAAGTATCAAAAACTGCACCGAGCGTTATGAAAAATATCGCAGTGAACTTAAAAGATGGTTTTATCATGACGATGGGAATTTTACCATCTATTATGTCTGTAGGGTTAATTGGTATTGTCTTAGCGAAGTTCACACCAATATTTGATTGGGTCAGCTATATTTTTTATCCTTTTACATGGGCTTTACAATTGCCAGAAGCAGACTTAGCTGCTAAAGCGGCATCCGTCGGTATTGCGGAAATGTTTTTACCATCATTATTAGTAGTTAGTGCACCACTTGTGACAAAGTTTGTCATTGCGGTTGTTTCGGTATCATCTATATTGTTTTTCTCAGCATCCATCCCATGTATTTTATCGACAGATATTCCGTTAAAAGTATCAGAACTTATTATTCTGTACGTACAAAGAACGATATTAACGTTGCTTATCATTACGCCGATTGCTTATTTGTTACTTTAAAAAGGGGAAAAGTATAAAAAAGAATCCTTTTATAAAAGGATTCTTTTGTTTAGTGTTTTTATCAAGTAAATACTTTAAAATGTACACTGTTTTGATGTTTTATTTGTTTTTCGAATATGACGTAATACTTCTTAAGAAAATTCCTAATCCTGCAAAAAAGAATCCTAAGCATAATAAGCTGCCTGGCGTTCCCCAAGTAATTTGATCTAGCATTTTTATATCCTCCCATTTACCCATATGAATTAACTGTAAAACTTTCACTTTATTATTATATAGTATTTTTTTGGTGTAATCCAGAATTATCCATACTACCAAATTGAAAAAATAATCTTTTTGTAGAAATAATAGCGTTTTTGGTGTGCAAATCTTTCAATAATGCACACTAGACCTTTAGAAAAAGAAAAACCTTACATGAAATGAAACCAATATAAATGTAGCTTGATATAATGGGATGGACACGGTATTTGTTACAGGCTTTTACGGATTATTATGTAAGAAGGTATTAAAACTTGAATTTTAAGTGCATTTAAAAGTTAGTGTTAATGTTTTAATATCTATATAATTAAATATTTATTTCTGTGATATAGTAAGAAAAAGGGGGCTTACAAATGGAAATCATTCACGAAAGAGCAAAGCTACGGTTAATGGACGGTAATGATGTCGAAACTTTGTTTTCGATTGTAGAAGGAAATCGGGAAATTTGGGCGTATTTAATCTCTAAAATGGATAGTGTGCAAGATATGCAGCAATATGTTCAAAAAGCGATACAAGGTTATGGAAAAGGTACGCAAATACCTTTCGTTGTAGTGGATCAACAGACGAATAAGATTGTAGGAAGTACACGTCTATATAATATTTCGGTAGAAGATAAAACAGTCGAGTTAGGACAAACGTGGTATCATCCAAGTGTCCAGCGTACGAGTATCAATACAGAGTGTAAGTATATGCTTCTCCAGTATGCTTTTGAAAAACTTCATATGCTCAGGGTACAAATTAAGACGGATGCAAGAAATGAAAAAGCACAACGAGCAATTGAAAGGTTAGGCGCAGTAAAAGAGGGTGTGCTTAGAAATGAAAGAAAATTGCCGAATGGTTATGTGAGAGATGCAGTTGTGTACAGTATTATCTCGAGTGAATGGGCTGACGTGAAAGAACAATTGTTAGAAAAATTAGAGTTGTATAAAGAAAAGCTATAATTCGTGTTTTGAAAGGTATATTGTTTGTAATACATGAAAAATATACCTTTTTTCTTACAAAATGCTACTTTATTTTAATTCCTTTTGTTTCATCGTTCCCTTCTGAGAAAAAATTCGTTACAATGTAGTTGTATGGTAATAAACTTATGAATTTAAAACATGTAATGAAAACCGCAAATGAAAATGAATTGATAATCCTCAATTTTAAATGAAAACCCTTTTATACATAAATAACAAGTAAAGTTCCTTCTTTTAAATAAACTCAAACAAAACGATTTGATATAAATGTTTTTTTATAGAAGTATGGATGATGTACGGAGGCAATTACAAATGAAAGAAAATAAGAAGAGTAAGAAAAGGCGAATCTTTCAAGTATTTTTACTAATGATTTGTTCTGCTATTTTATATGTAAGTTATGCAGCTTACGATATTTGGAGTTATCGTTTTAAAGCAAATGATGACGTAAAAACGGATGCTGGTATTGTACTAGGAGCAGCTTCATGGAACGGAAAACCATCTCCTGTATTTAAAGAAAGAATTAATCATGCGATTTCTTTATATAAGAACGGAAATATTAAAAAGATTATTTTTACAGGTGGTACAAAGTTCGAGGCCGAACTTGAGGAAGCTCGTACTGCAAGAGTATATGCAATGAAACAAGGTGTAAAAGACGAAGATATTTTAATTGAAACAAAATCCCTTTTCACTGAAGAAAACTTAAAGAATGCGAAGGAAGTTGGAGTAGAGAACGGCATACGCACATACACGATTGTAAGTGATCCACTTCATATGAAACGCGCAATGAGAATCGCAAAACATATTAATATTGAAGCGTATGCTTCACCAACGCCGACATCAGCATATAAAACGTTAGATACAGAAATACCATTCTTCTTTAAAGAATTATTCTCGTATATTGGATATGTAACCTCGTTGCCATTAAAGGCATTGAAGGGAGACTAATAAGAAAAGAACCTATCTTTAAATAGGAACTTTTCTTATTAGTCAAAAACATTGTATTTTTATCGGAATAGTGAAACAATAGAGAGGTAGCTTCATATAATCATAATGACAAAATGAACGGTTTATGAATCGAACATAAAGGAGATTATAGTATGGCACTCTCATTTGTTGAAACAGAAAAACAATCTTTCATTATTGAACAAATAAATAAATTGATTCCGAAGTTCATGGAAAGGGAGCATCAACTAAGTGAATTAGGATCATTTCCGTATGAAAATATAAATGATTTGAAACATATCGGATATACGAAATTAACGTTACCGAAGGAATTTGGTGGTAGTGCGATTTCTTTATATGACTTCGTTCTATTTCAAGAGAAAATTGCGGAAGGCTGCGGGGCTACTGCATTATCGATTGGCTGGCATCTTGGCATTGTGAAAGAACTAGCGGAAAATCGCTCTTGGAATGATGAGATGTTTAAATGGTTTTGCGAAGAAGTGCGAAATGGGGCGCTCTTTAATAGGGCAGCAACAGAACCGAAAACAGGGAGCCCGACGCGTGGCGGTAAACCAGAAACAATAGCGGTTCAACAAGGCGAGAAGTGGGTTATAAATGGAAGGAAAACTTTTACAACGATGGCGCCAGTACTTGATTATTTTATTATTTCAGCAAGTATGGAGGGCAAAGAAGAAGTTGGTGAGTTTGTCATTCCAAGAAATACAATCGGTGTATCCATTGAAGAAACGTGGGATAGCGTTGCAATGCGAGGGACTGCTAGCCACGACCTTGTCTTACAAAATGTAGAGATAGAAAGTCGCTTTTTTACGGATGTAAAAGGCGGGAAAGTGAAACAAAAGGGTATTGGCTGGTTGCTACATATACCAGCATGCTATTTAGGAATTGCACAATCAGCAAGAAATTATGCAGTTCAGTTTGCGGGATCATACAAACCAAATAGTTTAAACCATTCTATTAGTTTATTACCGAATGTTAGAAGATTAGTTGGAGAATTAGAACTCGAGCTTATGCAAGCTCGCGTCTTTTTATATCAAATTGCGAAAAAATACGATGAGGCAGAAGATAAACTGTCACTGCAAGCAGAATTAGCGGCAGTGAAATACGCCGTAACAAATGCGGCGATATCGATAGTGGATAAATCAATGCGCATCGTAGGAGCAAAAAGTTTATCAGAAAAAAATCCGCTTCATCGTTACTATTTAAACGTTAGAGCAGGACTACACAATCCGCCGATGGATGATGCAACACTATCTATGTTGGCGGATGCTGCGTTTCGGTCGTAGTTTTTTTAGCTTGAACTTTATTATTTAAGTGCAATATAGTTGTTTTGAAAGCACGTGTTTGATTAGTAATCGAACACGTGCTTTTTATTCGTTGGATATACTAGTTTAAAAAGCACGCGTTTTAATATAAATGCTTATCATGATTTTGTAAGTGTTCCTTGTTGGAAAAACATTTGCCATCTTCCCTCTATTAGTTTCCAAATGGAGCTTCGCAAAGTATTCTGCATTCTAGTTTCATCTCTTACAAGATATGTCGCCAATACAGTATCCTTCGATAAAGGGTATATTTCAAAATTAGAAAGAGTCATTTCTCTCACACTAAGTCCGTCTCCACCAACAGAATCCTTCTTATACCAAACGTTTCCCGAACTTCCAAACTCAAAAAAGTCGTCTGCAAGTAATTTGTCCAGTTCTGCTGGATTTGTACGAGTTTTAGGTTCTGATAGTTTTTCTTCCAGTTCACATAAATGCTTTTTTAATTCAGAGTGCTTTTTCACGTGATCATCCCCATATATTAATTATCGTACAACAACTAAAAACTGCTCTTTTTAACTAACGAAAAGAATTTTGACTAGTTAGATAATTGGTTGCGTATTATTATAATGCCAGTTTGGAAGCTTTGTAAACATTTGTTATATTTAATCCCAAATTAAAGGTCTTTCCAAATCTACCATGCGTAAATATTGTAAAAATTGACCTGCATGGACCGCATCATGATAGGCAATTCGTAATAGCATATCGCCTAAATATCGTTGATAGCCAACATCGCTTCGATCAATAAGTCTTGCATCTAGCTCTGCTATGCTTATTGATTGAACATATTCTATGAAATCGGCAAAACATGATTGTGCTAATTCAATTTCTTTTTTAACACAAGTAATTGGCTCGTCATCATACGGGATATGTATGTCGTTTATTGAGCCGTTGTTTTTTAAAATCATATGATAGTAAAAAGTTGAGGTCCATACGTGACGAATCATTTCACCAAAGGACATAGCCTCGTGATCAGGCTTCCAATTAAGAAAATTATCGGGAAGAGAATTCCATAATTTTTCTGAGCGCCTTCTCGTTTCTTTCAAATTTAATATACTAAGATCAATTGCATTCATAATACATTCTCCTTTACTGTTAAATTTAAAATAATTGTATCAATTTAATAGTTAGGGTATCATCGAAATATGAATGTATATCCGAATATCTCATATATAGCTAAACTTATTGCTGAACCTACAAGAGCAATTATCTTAGAGTGTTTAATGAATAATCAGGCACTACCTGCTAGCGAATTAGCTTATATGGCAAAGGTGTCACATCCAACAATTAGTTCTCATCTTTCTAAATTAGTAGAGGGGAATCTACTTAAAGTTGAACAACATGGTAGACATCGTTACTATCGACTTGCTAATCAAGAGGTAGCAGAGGTTCTTGAAAAGTTAGGAACAATCGCACCAACAGTTCAAGTTCGGTCTTTAAAACAATCAGATCAACTAAAACAAATTCGTTATGCTCGAACTTGTTACGATCATCTTGCAGGTAGACTCGGTGTAGAGATAACCGAAAAATTATTAGATAAGGAATTTATCATTTTAGAGAAAGGAGAATACATTGTAACGGAACAAGGTAAGCGATGGTTTCTGAATTTTGGAATAAATATTGAAACGGCAAATATAAAGAGAAGAATATTTGCAAAACCTTGTCTTGATTGGAGTGAACGACGCTACCATATTTCTGGTTGGTTAGGATCTGCAATAGCAAAACTATTTTTTGAACAGGAATGGATTACAAAAACGGATAAGAATCGGGCTGTCCATCTTACAAGAAAAGGTATGAAGTTCTTGAAAGACGAATTAGGCATTGACATGGAAAATAAAGAAATGAAATAACCTGAGTCTATACAAATGTAGACTCAGGTTATTTCATTTCTTTTAAAAATCTTTAGTGATATTTGCGCACGACAAATTAACCTCACTTGCTTTACGGAAAGAGATTAGCTGAAAAAATAGTAGTTGAGACGATTCTATTAAATTAGTAATCATATTCATTGAAAATTATGCGTAAGAATATAGTAAATGAAGGGAGATATAAAATGAATAAAGTGAAACTGAAAGTATTTAATATAAAGTATGTAATGATATGTCTTTTATTCACAATTATATGTATTCTCACTTCATTCTTCATTTCTAGTAATTCAAACGTATTTAAATCTTATTATATTAATCAATTATTAGGAACGAATTCTACGAAAGGCCTTATGTATATGATAGGCAGTGAAAATCGTTATTTTGCCGAAGAATTTCATAAAGAAAAAGGACGAGCGTCTTTGGAATCTTTTTTACTTTCACTTTCTACAAATATTAATGTAAATGACCTCCGGAGCTTATTAACTCGAGAACTTCCAAATATGAATCAATTTTATTCAGAAATATTAATTGCCGGGGAAGGAACAGATTATACGAACATTCCTGAAGAATCCAGCATTCCTTTAGAGAATATTCAAGATAAAGGTACTGCTGTTAAACACCCAAAGAGTGAGAAAGAAAACAATTCAAATACACAAAATAACGGTGAAAATAAAGTTTTTATTTATCATACACATAGTTGGGAGTCGTTTATTCCTCTCATTCCAGGTGCTACTAAACCTGATGATGCCTCTAGTACAAATAATGAAGTGAATATTACGTTTGTTGGAAATTATTTAAAACAAAAGTTAGAAGAAAAAGGAATAGGCGTTTCACATGATACGACAAATATGAGGGATTTTCTACGAAATAAAAATTTAAACTGGGCCCAATCTTACAAAGGATCTCGTCAAATATTACAAGAAAAATTAGCACAAGATAAAAATATTATGTTTCCCATTGATCTTCATAGGGACGATGCACGAAAAAATATTACGAAGAAAACGATTAATGGAAAGGATTATGCACGACTCTATTTTATTTTAGGTCGAGAAAATCCTAACTATGAAAAAAATAAAAAAATAGTAACAGCAATCAATTCATATTTAGACGAGAAGTATTACGGTTTAAGCCGAGGCATTTTTATTAAAGATCGTAAAAGCGGGAATGGAGTATATAATCAAGATCTTTCTCCAAATGCATTACTTATTGAAATGGGAGGGGTAGATAATACTCCAGAAGAACTGTATGCTTCCGTAGACGCATTAGTAGAAGCATTTAGCCATTATTATAATGAAGTAACTAAGAAAAATAACTAAAATAAAAAAGGAGTGACACCTAGTCGGAAGTGCTAGGAGGTTACTCCTTTTTTGTAGAAAATAAAATTACCAATAGATGTTAGTAGTTAAAAAATCTTTCTTTTCATTCTTCTTTTTATCGTTTTATAGGAGAATGCTATGCTTCTTATTTCACCTACTGTATAATAAGAAAAAAGCACGAAAAGAGGTTATCTCATGCTAGAGGTTATTGCAACATGTTTAGAAGACGTGAAACGAATTGAACGAGCTGGCGGGAAGCGAATTGAATTAATTTCATCTTATACAGAAGGCGGTTTAACGCCGAGTTATGCATTTATAAAAAAAGCGGTAGAAGCAGTACATATACCAATTCACGTTATGATTCGTCCGCATGCGAAGTCTTTTACATATACGGAAGAAGAAATTGAAATGATGAAAGAAGATATTGTAGTTGCTCAGAATTTAGGAGTAGCTGGTGTTGTATTAGGTGTATTAAATGAAAGAAATGAAGTGGATGAAGAGAAACTAGCGAATTTATTATCTGTGGTAGATGGGATAAATGTCACATATCACCGTGCAATAGACGACACGGAAAATCCAGTAGAAGCGATGAGAACGTTAAAGAAGTTTCATAAAGTGACTCACGTCTTAACTTCAGGTGGACAAGGGAATATAGTTGATAATATTCCGGTGCTTACAGATATGCAAAAGGTAAGCGATGGTCAAATTCAGCTTGTAGTTGGAGCTGGTGTAACGAAAGAAAATATAAAGCAATTGCTAAATGAAACTGGAATTTCGCAAGCTCATGTCGGTACAGCGGTAAGAGAAGGGAAATCATGTTTTGCTGAAATTGATCCTAATTTCGTACAAGAATTAGTTCAAATCATACAATAAACAATTAAGAAAGAGGAGAAACGATGAAGGAAAATACGAAGAAAGAATTATTCTCATGGGCGAAAACGATAGGATTTACCCTTGTATTAATCGCAATTATTCGCGGTGTTTTATTTACACCGTCATTAGTACAAGGCGAATCGATGATGCCCACTTTAGAAAATAACGAACGAGTTCTCGTGAACAAGATTGGTTACAGTATAAGTGGATTAGAACGTTTTGATATTATCGTCTTTCATGGAAAAGAAGGATACGATTTAGTAAAACGAGTAATTGGTTTACCAGGTGATACAGTTGAGTATAAAAATGATGTTTTATATGTAAACGGAAAAGCGATGGAAGAACCATATTTAAAAGAGTTTAAAGAAAAAGCAGCAGGCCGTGTATTAACTCCAGACTTTACGTTAGAACAAATCACAGGAAAAACGAAAGTGCCAGAAGGCCAAGTATTTGTTTTAGGGGATAATCGTGAAGTTTCTAAAGACGGTCGTATGTTTGGGTTTATTTCAGAAGATGAAATTGTCGGAAAAGGACAAGCTGTTTTCTGGCCGTTGAAACAAGTAAGAGCGTTATAAAGAAAAAGTATGGGAGAAATATTCTTCCATACTTTTTTTATGCCTATTTATTTAAACGTTTGGTTCTGCTATAACTTGAGGTTTTGAAAGAGAACCATCATTATTTCTAAATTTTATTTTGTATTGACCTTACATAAAGGTTAAGTAGCTGAAAAATATATTGATAGAATTGAAAGAATATTTTATAATTTTAAATTATATGTTTGTTTCGAAAAACGGAATTTAAGTTCCGAAATTCGGAATAAGAGGGAGATAGAATGAGTATAAATAAAACGGCAGTTAAGACAATGGACATTTTAGAGTTGTTTTATGAGCATGAAGAGCTAAGTTTAACAGAGATGGTTCAGCTAACAAGTATGCCGAAAACATCTGTTTATCGTTTAATTGGCTCGTTAGAAGAAATGGAGTTTTTACAAAAAAACGAAAAGGGGAAATATCATCTAGGAGTTGTTTTTTTACGGTTCGGTCAACTTGTTTCACAAAGACTATCCGTAAGAAATATTGCGATTCCATATATGAAAGAGCTTAGAGATAGTTTAGGGCAGGCAGTTAATTTAATTATTCAAGATGGTAACGACGCGATTTATGTGGAAAAGATGGAAGGCGTTCAGCCTGTACGTGTGTATACGGCGGTTGGAAGAAGAGCGCCACTTTATGCTGGTGCATGTCCGAGAATTTTACTATCGTATTTTTCTGAGGAAAAGAAACGGAAATACATAGAGGAAACGAATTTAAAACAGTTTGCAGATGGAACAATCGTAGATAAGAAACAGTTGCTAGAAGTGTTACAAATGGCGAAAAAGGAAGGACACACCATTAGCTATTCTGAGTTAGAAAATCATACAGCGGCTATAGCAGCGCCCATTTTCGCAAATGATGGAACGGTTGTAGCAGGCATTAGTATTTCAGGATTAGCAATTGAGTACAGCGAAAGTAACATTCCATATTTTATCGCGAAGGTGAAAGAGACAGCGAATCGCATTTCGAAAGAACTCGGCTTTTTGGCATAGAAAGAGGGAGTAGGATGAAATTTTCTGCGTTAGGGGATCAAGCAATTATTGTTACATTTGGTGAAGAAATCGGGATGGATGTATACGAAAAAGTACAACGACTATTTCAAGCGTTGCAGCAACATCCGTTTGTAGGGATGGTTGAATGTGTTCCGTCATTTACTTCATTAGCCGTTTACTACAATTTGTATGAAGTATGGAAGGGAAATGATAGAAAGATAAGACCGTATGATTACGTATGCCAATACATAGCTAGAATGTTAGATACGTATAAGGAAGAGCTGAAACGAGATGTGAAACATATTTCTATACCCGTTTGTTACGGGGGAGAATATGGACCTGATTTAGAAGAGGTGGCACATTATCACGGTTTACAAGTAGAAGATGTCATTCGCATACATAGTGAAACAACGTATTTTGTATATATGTTAGGCTTTACACCAGGGTTCCCATATTTAGGAGGACTATCAAAAGAACTAGAAACACCTAGAAAAGAAATACCGCGGTTACAAATCTCTCCTGGTTCGGTAGGGATTGGCGGAAATCAAACAGGTATTTATCCGCTTGAAACACCGGGTGGATGGAATATTATTGGCCGAACACCAATCTCCTTATTTAATCCGGAAGAAGAAACACCAACCTTTATTCAAAGCGGCATGTATTTACGATTTATCCCAATAACGAAGGAAGAGTACGTATCACTTGAGGGGGCTAAAGAATGGATGTAGAGGTTTTGCATGCGGGAATGTTTACAACAGTCCAAGATTTAGGACGATCTCATTATCAACAATACGGTGTGCCAGTTGGCGGGGCGATGGATCAAAGTGCACTTCGGATGATCAATATGTTAGTTGGTAATGAAGAGAATGAAGCGGCACTCGAAATGACGATTATGGGACCGAAATTGTTAATAAAGAAAACGGCGTTACTCGCAATTGGCGGTGCGGATATGGAACCGTTACTGAATGGGGAGCGTATACCATTATGGCGTCCCATTTTAGCGGAAGAAGGTAGTATGCTTTGCTTTGGAAAAGTGAAAAGTGGTTGCAGAACGTATGTGACTTTTGCAGGTGGTATCCATATTGATCGTACGATGGGAAGCAAAAGTACTTACATACGTGCTGCGATTGGAGGTATAGAAGGAAGAATGTTGAAAAAGGGTGACTACTTCCAAATTGGTGTACAACCAGAAATGGCGAATCGTTTCGTTCAAGACTTACAAAAAGATGAGAGAATAAAAACGAAATGGGCAATTAGCAACAGCGTACTACCAAAGTATAAGAAACATCCTAAGCTTCGTGTCATAGTTGACTTTGAATATAATCAATTTACAGAAGAAAGTAGAAAGGCATTTTTTACGAAAGAGTATAAGGTATCTAATTATGCTGACCGTATGGGCTATAGGGTTGAGGGAGAAGTATTAAATAGGATGGAAGAAAAAGAGATTTTATCGAGTCCTGTTACATTTGGAACCATTCAAGTTCCTAATGGTGGACAGCCGATTATATTAATGGCAGATAGGCAAACGACAGGTGGCTATCCGAGAATGGGAAATATCATTTCAGTAGATTTACCTCTTCTTGCCCAGCTAAAGCCGGGGGACTATGTTTCTTTTGAGAAAATTTCGCTTGAAGAAGCGGAACAATTGTACATAGAACAAGAAGTAAATATGAATCTATTAAAGAAATTCATTGCTTTACGAAGCTGAAATTAGGAGGGAAACAGTGTGACTACAATTGATTTAAATTGTGATTTAGGAGAAAGTTTTGGCGCTTATAAAATGGGGAATGATGATGAAATTCTCCCGTTCGTTTCCTCAATAAACGTTGCTTGCGGTTTTCATGCAGGTGATCCGTCCGTTATGCGCCAAACAGTTGAAAAGGCAATGCAACATAACGTTGCGATAGGGGCACACCCCGGATTTCCAGATTTAATTGGATTTGGTAGAAGGAATATGAACGTTCCAGCAAGTGAAGTATACGATTATGTTCTATATCAAATTGGTGCATTAGACGGTTTTGTAAAAGCAGCTGGCGGGAAGATGCATCATGTGAAACCCCACGGTGCTCTATATAATATGGCGGCAACTAATCCGGAAATTGCAGATGCAATTGCAAAGGCAATATATCATATAAATCCAAGTCTATTACTTTACGGATTAGCAAATAGCGAGGCGTTTATACAGGCTGCAGAAAAATACAATATAACTCTCGTACAAGAAGCTTTCGCAGATCGTACGTATAAGCAAGATGGAACATTAACGAGTCGTACGGAAGAAAATGCGCTTATAAAAAATGAAGAAGAAGCGATAAAGCAAGTGCTTCAAATGGTGAAAGAAGGCTATGTAAATTCGGTGAACGGCCAGAAAGTAGCCGTTCAGGCGCAGACGATTTGTTTACACGGTGATGGAGAAAAAGCAGTACAATTTGCGAAAAGAATATACAGAACATTCGAACATAATGGTATTTCTATTTGTGCACCGAAATAAAAAAATGTGGGGAAGTGTTGGAATTGGTGAAATTAATCGGGATATTACTAGTTGCAGTGGGCTTTTTATTTAGATTAAATACACTTTTAGTCGTTATGGTTGCAGGTATTGTTACTGGTATGGTTTCAGGATTAAGCTTTTATGATGTCATTAGCATGTTCGGTAAATTTTTCATAGAAAATAGATATATGTCTATGCCTATCATACTAACTTTACCGGTAATCGGAATTTTAGAGCGTTACGGTTTGAAAGAAAGAGCAGAAGCACTTATAACGAAATCAAAAGGTGCAACAACTGGAAGAGTATTAATGTCATATTTTACGATAAGAGAATCATCAGCAGCACTAGGGCTTAATATTGGTGGTCATGCACAAACAGTAAGACCACTCGTTGCACCGATGGCAGAAGGGGCTGCGCAAGGTAAATACGGTAAGCTCCCTGAAAAATTAAGAGAAAAGATTAAAGCAAATGCAGCAGCTGCGGAAAATACAGCTTGGTTTTTCGGAGAAGACATTTTTATCGCAACGGGTGCTATTTTATTAATGAAAGGATTCTTTGATTCAGTAGGTATGCATGTCGGAGTATGGGATATGGCGCTTTGGGGTATTCCAACTGCAATATCTGCACTTATCGTAAGCTGGATTAGATTTAAAAGGTTTGATAAATATATAGCAAAAACGATGACATCAAAAGAAAAAGAAGAGAAGGAGGCGATATAAAATGAACATCATCACAATGGATACAATCTACTATGTATTAGGTATAATCGTTGCCTTTATCGCCGTTCGTATCGCATTCGATCGTGAACATCCAAATCGATTTGGTTCTAGTCTATTTTGGGCGTTATTTGCAGTTACATTTTTATTCGGAAATGTAATCCCTTCGTTTTACGTTGGCTGTATTGTACTCGCTATGGTTGTGTTAGCTTCACTAAATAAAGTAACAAAATCAGAGGAGAAAGAAGTTCCAGTACAAGAACGTGTGAAACATGCGGAGAAATTAAAAAATAAAATCTTTATGCCTGCACTATTAATTCCTATTTTTACAATTATCGGTACGTTAACGTTAGGGAAAATCAAATGGGGAAATGTCTCCCTTGTTGATCCAGATAAAGTAACGCTAGTAGCATTAGCATTAGGTGCATTACTTGCGTTCGTTGCTGCGATGCGTATTACAAAATCAAAAATAACAACGCCTGTGCAAGAAGGAAGTAGACTATTACAAGCTGTCGGCTGGGCTGTTATTTTACCACAAATGTTAGCGGCACTTGGCGGTATTTTCGCAAAATCTGGCGTTGGACAAGTCGTTTCAGATTTAGTTGGACAAGTATTACCGACAGAGTATCCGTTCGTTGCTGTTATGGCGTACTGTTTAGGAATGATGCTTTTCACAGTCGTAATGGGAAATGCTTTCGCAGCGTTTGCCGTTATTACTGGCGGAATTGGTTTACCTTTAATCGTTCAAATGCACGGCGGAAACCCAGCGATTATGGCAGCGCTTGGTATGTTTGCGGGATATTGCGGAACGCTACTTACGCCAATGGCAGCAAACTTTAATATCGTTCCGGCAATGCTTTTAGAACTAAAAGATAAAAATGCCGTTATTAAAGCGCAAGTACCAATCGCTCTTTCAATCTTCATCATAAATATGTTTATCATGTACGGCCTAGTATATCGTTTCTAATTAGGAGGAGAAAACTATGAAAATAGTATTATTAACAGGATTTGATCCGTTCGGCGGAGAAAGTATCAATCCAGCTTGGGAAGTTGCAAAAAGTTTGCATGAAAAAACAATCGGAGAATACAAGATTATTAGTAAACAAGTACCCACTGTATTTCATAAATCAATCAGTGTATTAAAAGAGTATATAGAAGAACTAGCACCGGAATTTATTATATGCATTGGACAAGCTGGGGGTAGACCAGATATTACGATAGAGCGTGTCGCAATTAATATTGATGATGCAAGAATTGCTGACAATGAAGGGAACCAACCGGTAGATGTACCGGTTGTAGAAGAAGGACCAGCTGCTTATTGGTCTACACTTCCGATGAAAGCAATTGTAAAAAAACTTCAAGAAGAAGGTATACCGGCTTCCGTTTCACAAACAGCAGGTACGTTCGTTTGTAATCATTTATTCTATGGTCTCATGCATGAACTAGAAAAACATGATACAAAAATGAAAGGCGGATTTATTCATATTCCGTTTTTACCAGAGCAAGCGAGTAATTATCCAGGGCAACCGAGTATGTCACTTTCTACTATTCGTAAAGGGATAGAGTTGGCAGTTGAGGTAACGACGACCGTTGAGGTGGATATTGTAGAGGTTGGTGGCACGACGCATTAAGTAGAATGAATTGTACGACACCTCCTGTAAACAGCTGGTATAATATAGTATAGGAAAATACATAGAGGTGATTGTTGTGCAACAATTTGAAGAAGTACGTTCAATTTTAGAAAAAGCGAAGAAAATGACAGTATTAACAGGCGCTGGTGCAAGTACGGAAAGTGGTATCCCAGATTTTCGTTCAGCAAATGGATTGTATGCTGATGCGAATGTGGAGATGTACTTATCAAGAGGGTACTATAACCGAAGTCCGAAAGAATTTTGGAAGCATTATAAAGAAATATTTCAAATTAATACGTTTCATCAATATAAGCCAAATCGTGGCCATCGCTTTTTAGCTGAATTAGAAGAAAAAGGAAAAGATATTACGGTTTTAACGCAAAATATTGACGGTTTACATCAATTAGGTGGTAGTAAACATGTCATTGATTTACACGGCACACTGCAAACTGCACATTGTCCGAAGTGTAAAACGGGATATGATTTGCAGTATATGATTGATCATGAAGTGCCGCGCTGTCAGAAGTGTAATTTCATTTTAAATCCAGACGTTGTTTTATACGGAGATACGTTGCCGCAATATCAAAATGCGGTCAAACGTTTATATGAAACAGATGTGCTTATCGTTATGGGGACGTCACTCAAAGTACAACCTGTTGCTTCATTCCCGCAAATCGCAAAGAGGGAAGTAGGAGCAACAACGATTTTAGTAAATGAAGAGTTAACAGGACAGGAATATAACTTTGATTATGTTTTTCAAAATAAGATTGGTGAATTTGTTGACGGATTGTCTTCAAGGAAATAAGTTATCGAAAAAACTGAGGTATCCGCCTCAGTTTTTTATTTGAGTAATCGTTATACTAAGCAGCGTGAAAACATGTCGATAATGTAGTAACAACATCTCTATAATTAATAAAAAAGTGTTTCGTAGGTAAAATAGCAGAGTAAGAAGTAGTATTATTTTTAACGAATACACAATCGTCATAAAGTAAGCTAATATGTAGCTGTTGTAAAGGTTTTATTTGGTGTTGTTTTATATATAAAACTAAGTCTTCGTAAAGTTGTCTACTAAAATCACTTACAGACCATTCTAATGAAAGCTGACCTGCTATGCTAGTCCACCATACTTTAAAACTACATATTAATTCTTTGAATAATTCTTTATTACATAAATGATTATCAAAAAGATTCTCATAAAAGATATGGTTTTCATCATAAAAAATTTGCGAATCATACTTGTCATTAGCCATTTGTTTGCGAAGTGAATGCCATAATTCTTTGAAATTTGCTTCAAAGTTAGTAGAAAAATTGAATTGTCTTGCTATGTAAGGAAATTTTAAATTTTCCTTTTTCTCTTTTTGGTTGAGATAAATATTTTGAATATAAATCATAAAGTTTAAACAATGGGGCGCATTAGTATGTATTGTAAATGAATCTGTCATTTTCGTTCTCTCCTTAAGTAATGTCTTTTATGAATTTATTTCTTTAGTATACAAATAAATGTAAACTAATGGTATAAAAATAAATTTGTACCATTTTTCTTTTAGAATAATATTCATGTTATTGTGCATTAAGGGAATGGTAATAAATAGGATGTAAAATAAAAAAACTGAAAATTAAATCTTTTATTTCTTTTATAATTAATATAAAATTCTATATATATCATATAAATAAATTTGATACATAATGGTTCCATGTAGAAATGTTAATAGAATGAAGCGAGGGAGCGAAATGAGACAGAAAAAGGAGCAGAAGAAACAATCGAAAAAGAAAAAGACTCATATTCCTTTTCGGTTAAATGTACTATTTTTTATCGTCTTTCTTTTATTTTCAGCTATTATAATTCAATTAGGTAAAGTACAAATCATTGATGGAGAAACGTATAGAAATGAAGTGAACAAAAAGGAAGATGTAACGGTAAGTACACCTGTTCCTAGAGGGAAAATGTTTGATCGACAAGGTCAGGTGATTGTAAATAATAAACCACTACGAACCGTTACATATACGAAAATGAAAGGAGTAGATTCGAAAGAAGTTTTACAAGTAGCAAGACAGTTAGCCCAGTTAATTGAAATGTCGCCAGAGGATATAGACAAGTTAACAGAAACAGATAAAAAGGATTTTTGGATGCAGTTAAATGAAAAGCGGGCAGCAGAAAAAGTAACGAAAGAAGATGAGAGTAAATTTAGGAAGCAGGAGATAGAAGGAAAAGAATTAGATAAAAAAGTGGAAGAGTTACGTAGGGAAAGAATTACACAAGAAGAATTAAGCGAACTTTCAAAAGAAGACCTAGAAGTACTAGCTATTAAAAGCAAAATGAATGCGGGATATAAAATGACGCCGCAAATCGTTAAAAAAGATGTAAGTCAAAATGAATATGCAGTCGTAAGTGAAAGATTGGCAAGCTTGCCCGGAGTAGATACGACAGTAGACTGGGAACGTGAATACCCAAATGATAAAATACTTCGTTCTATTCTTGGTAGCGTTTCTACTGAAAATGAAGGATTGCCAAGGGAACAATTAGATTATTATTTAGTGCGTGATTATAACCGAAATGACCGCATTGGTAAGAGTTACATCGAAAAGCAATATGAAGACGCATTACATGGAACGAAAGAGCAATCTAGAAGCATTACAGATAAAGCAGGAAATATAATCCGGACAGAAAAAGTGACCGAAGGAAAAAGTGGAAATAATTTAATGTTAACAGTAGATATGGAGTTACAGAAAAAAGTAGAGGAAAGTCTTGAAAAGAATTTACGAGCATTTCATTCTGCAGAGCCGATGATGGATCGTGCATTCGTTGTAATGATGAATCCGAAAAACGGTCAAATTTTATCGATGGCAGGAAAGAAAATTGTAAATAAAGATGGCGGGATGCAAATAGAGGACTATGCTTTAGGGACGATGACAAGTTCTTATGAGTTAGGGTCAACTGTGAAAGGGGCTACATTATTAGCCGGCTATCAAACTGACACAATTAAGCCGTATACACATTTCTTTGATGCACCTATGTATTTTAAAGGAAGCTCTAAGCCGAAGAAATCGTGGAAAGACTTTGGTGATATTGATGATTTAAGAGCTTTACAAGTTTCATCAAACGTATATATGTTTAATACAGCATTAAAGATGGCAGGTATAAATTATGTGCCAAACAATCCATTAGATATTAAACAAGAGACATTTAATAAAATGCGCTACTATTTTAGACAATTTGGTTTAGGTGTACCGACTGGTATTGACTTGCCGAATGAATCGATTGGTCAAATGGGTAGAACGGATAACGTACCTGGTTTTTTACTTGATTATGCGATTGGACAGTACGATACATATACGCCGCTTCAACTTGCTCAATATATTTCAACCATTGCAAACGGTGGTTACAGAATGAAACCGCAAATTGTGCAAGAAGTGAGAGAACAACCACATAGACCAGAGGATGTTGGAAAAGTTATTCGATCTATTGAACCAGTTATTTTAAATCGAGTGGATATGAACACTTCATACATTAATCATGTAAAAGAAGGATTTAGAAGGGTTTTTCAAGAGAATGACGGAACAGGTACTGCAACGTTTAAAGGATTACCGTATAAACCAGCTGGAAAAACAGGGACAGCTGAAACTGTGTATGGTGGAGAAAGTGAAATTGGAAGAGATGAAAACAATAATCGAAAAAAATGTTATAATTTAACTCTTGCCGGTTATGCGCCGTATGATGCTGATCCGGAAGTAGCTTTTTCAGTTGTTGTACCATGGGTAAATGATGACAAATCAGGAATTAATTCCGCGATTGGTAAAGAGATTTTGGATGCGTATTTTGAATTGAAAGCGAAAAGAGCAGGTGGAAATCCAGTCCCAGTAGAGCAGCCGAACAAGGCCCAGTAAAAATAATATCACTGCATTGAGACATATGGTGCAGTGATATATTTTTTGATTTAAAAAGCGTTTGAATAAGGTGGGAATGGATATGAAACAGGAGATTAAAAGAGGTTGGGGGAAATACATACTCTTCGTGTTTGTTTTGGTAATAGCCTATCATTCTTTTACTTTATGTAAAGTGGAAGGGAAATCAATGCAACCGACTTTATATGAAGAAGACTACGTATTTGTAAATAAAGCAGCCGTACACTTTTCTGATTTAGAGCATGGAGAAATTGTCATTATAAAGGAAGAGGATGAGTCAAAATATTATGTAAAACGAGTAATAGGGCTTCCTGGTGACGTAATTAACATAACGAATGGATCTGTATATGTGAATGATAAAAAACAAGAAGAACCGTATACAAATAAAGATTTATTCAATAATACGCAAGTGTTTTATAACTTTCAAAAGACAAAAATCCCACCAAATAAATTATTTGTAATGGGAGATAATCGTGAACTTAGTAGAGATAGTCGAAACGGTTTAGGATATATTGAAGAAGATAATATAATAGGCAAAGTGGAATTTGTATATTATCCTTTTTCAAAAATGAAGATCATAGAATAAGTGGGGGTTTCTCTATCCCCACTTATTAACGTTTCACTTTATCTTCTTTAAAAAACCTTTTGGGTTAAACGATATGAAAAACTTATGCTTAGATTCATCGATTATGAAATTGTTGTTTGTAGCTAAAAACTCTTCAACAGCTTCCATTGGGCCAGGTCCCCAATCAGGAGAAACAGGATTTCCATTAATAGATGTATCTTCTACTATAATATAACTGCCTTTAGTAACGATAGATTTATAAAGCAACAATTCTTTTGCTACATGCTCTTTACTATGATCTGAATCTAAAATAACTAAAATCACATCATCAGGTTTGCGCATACTTAATATTGTTTGCACAGCGGTTACTGAAACAGAAGAAGCTGTTAAATACGTAATACGATCATGGGATGGACGATTTGGTTGTGGAAATATATCAATAGTAAGAACATGACCTTTTCCAATTAAATCTAAAATGGAAGCTAAATACAGTGCGCTACCACCATAACAAGTGCCACATTCAATAATTAAATCGGGTTTTAATTCGTAAATCATTTCTTGATACAAAAAAAGATCAGAAGGAAGTTTGAGAATGGGGACTCCAAGCCAATGTGTATCATATAACCAGACTCGACTATCGTAAAATTGTTTTAAAAATTCGCTGCTTATGTTATCGATTTTGAACACTCCTTTCTGGAAACGAAAGTTGTACAATATATTATGTGAGATATGATTGTAAGGAGAATGTTTTTGAATAAAAATGAGCAAAATACCTCATTAAAAAAAACAGTTGTTTGTATAATAAGTATTTTTTTATGCAGCAAGTCTAATCAAAATGCTGTTTAAATTTTTAGATGAGGGGAAAAAGAAAGGAAAGAAACGTATGTATAAGTACACAATTTGTTTCATTAGAAAAGGAAATAAAATACTCTTATTGAATAGAAATAAAAAGCCAAATATGGGAATGTGGAATGGTGTTGGTGGAAAAATTGAAGATAATGAAACGCCATATGAAGGAATAATTAGAGAAACGCTTGAAGAAACAGGCATAGATCTTCCAAGTGTAACGTATAAAGGGAATGTCGTTTTTAAAAGTAAGGACGAGTCTCAGGGGCTTGAAGGAATGTATGTATTCCTTGCTGACCTGCCAGATGGAGTACATATGGACACGCCAGTAAGTACGACGGAAGGATTATTAGAATGGAAAGAAATTGATTGGATATTAAATAAGGATAATAGAGGTGTAGTTAGCAATTTACCAAAATACTTACCAATAGTATTAACAGAAGAAAATAAGTTAGAGCATATATTCACGTACGATAACGGGAATATTATTCATTACACAACTTCATTTTTGACAGATGATAATGCGAACACACGATATGTAAAAAAAAAACTCTTTCATACTCAAGTTAATAAAATATTTCAAAGAGCAATTAGCATTTGTATGTTGATTGCTTTCATTATATATGCGAGGTGATGATATGTTTCAGAATGGCCATAATCGCTATATGTACGATGTTCCTTTTGGTAGCTTGTTCTAAAAGTGATAAAGAACTTAAAAACATTCAACAAGCGGACTATTTAGTATCCTATTCAAATGCAATGAAAGATGGTGGTTACATATATGCATATGATAAGAAAGGAAATACGATTAGTAAAATGGAAGTAGATGGTCAAAGTATGATGAGCAATGCAAAAGATGAAAAGGGATACTACTTTTCATCAAATAGAAATAACAATCATTATGCAATTGATAAGACTGGTAAGGTGCAAGAAATCAGTAGACCGAAACAATTACAAGATGTAAACGCAGGGGCATATTTCATCCATGCAGAACAAGGTTATAAATTTTATGATGTGAACATTGGGCTGGTAGACGAAAAGAAAGGATATACAAGTGAACTCGTATATTGGAAAGAGAATGATAAAAGGCAAGAAAGTGTAGAACTAAAGGGAACGATTCAAGGTGCGCATATTATTGAGAATCATATATACGCATTTTCACAAACGCTAGACAAAGTATATATTTCAGAAATAGATTTGGTCACAAATAAAAAAACAAACGAATTTGAAATTCCTAATGAAAATGTGTATTTTGCACCAACTCCTCAAAAAGTAATTTTTCAAAAGTATAAAGATAAACTAATACTCGCATTAAGTGATAATGTAAATCAAAAGCTGCCTTCCAAATTAATGATGATAAACCCGAAAACTAAAGTAGTAGAAAAAGAAACGGTATTAAATGACAAGCAATTCATACCTGTTTTAGTGCAGGTGTATGATAATAAGGTGTACGTTTTAAATCATGATGAAAAAATAAAAGAGTTAGATGAGAATTTGAATATCATACGTACATATTCACTGCAGAGTGATACAAAAATCGCTAGAGAGGACAAAGGGATTTCGGATATACAAGTACATGGTAATAAGTTATACATCTTATACAAAGATATGAATCCAAAGAGTAAAACGAAACAATTGGTAGCTGAGATTGAAGGATATGATTTGTTAACAGGAGGAAGTATTGAAAAGACTACTTTACAATTAGAGAGGAAATGGGATGATATTACCTTTCTTGTATTAAAAGAGTAAAAAAATGATTTGAAGGGAGTGACTCAAATTATGACATTCAAAAACGAGGAAGAACTAAATAAAGCTTTCGAGGCGGCCAAAGCGAGTCTAGAAATAGAAGGCATGACTGTTACAAAGGAAATGGAAAAAATTATAAAAGAAAAGGTATCCGGAAAGATAACGCACGAGCAACTTATTACATTAGCTGATGTGATTGCAAGACGTGGACGTACTTAACAATCTAGAAACCACCACAAAATTTTTAAAAATAAACGGGGAAAAAGAGATGGTAGATCCATCTCTTTTTCATATGCTCCATGATTAACTGCGAATCGCCTTAATCAGAAAACGATGTTGCGTCACATCAAAATATCCTTTTTGTAAGATGACTTTATGTATACGATATAATTCCTCATAATACCTTTCGACAGTAAAATTAGGGATTTGCCACGGAATTGCTTTTAAATAATAGACAATAGCACCAATGTCGTAAAAGCGTTGGAAAGGAAACTCTTCTTTTGCTTCTAAAATAGTAAATCCATTTTCCTTTAACTCACTACATGCTGTTTCAAGAGACCAACTTGCAAATTCGTTATTTAGCGGTGCGTTAAACTGCTCATTTAGTTCCGCACAATCGAGACCACCAACTTGTTGTGTAAGAAATATTCCATTAGGAGAAAGTATTCTATTTACCTCAGAAGCAGAATAGGATTCATGTTGATTCATAATGAAATCAAATTGTTCATCTTGAAATGGTAAAGCAGTATCATCAATTACTGCCACAACTGTAACCCCTAAAGGTTCTAATTTCTTCCGAGCAATTGGCAAGTTTGGTGCATAACCCTCAGTCGCATAAATAGTTGGTGGGAACGATTGTAACATAGATAAAAACTCTCCGCCGCCAGTACCCATATCGAGCATTGCTTTAGCACGTTGCATAAGCTGATAAGCAGTGCTACCGTACGACCATGATAAAGGCTCGCTCTTCATTCGGCCCGTTTCTGAAATAAAAGAAAAATCCCAACCGCTAAAATGTGTATTTGCACTTTCTAATAAAGTTAAAAATAATAGATTACGTTTCATAATTATGTCCTCCTATTTTTCAATGAATGATATGATGAAAAAAGAAAAAGGAGGACCTCTTATGAAAGAGAAGCGGTTTTACGTTTCGTGCTCGAATAGATTCATATAAATTCGCTCCTTGTGAGAATGGTTATTTATATATTCGGGATAAGTAAGTGAAAGTCCTTTGAATTTGTGAGGGAAGGTTATGCTCTTCAATAATTGGGCCATTAAATGAAATAGTGCAATACGTATTGATTACATGAATTTTAACGTTTTTGAATTTTCTTGAATTATCCTCTTGAACCTCTAGTTACTTTAGGTTTTATAATGAATTTATATTTTTAATAGGGGGATTTACATGAATACGGATAAAAAGTTTTCTATTGGAGAATTCTCGAAAAAAACGGGCATACCAATTCCTACTTTGCATTACTATGATGAAATTGGATTGTTACAACCAGAAAAGAATCCTTCTTCAGGGCACCGCATTTATAAATATCAAGATATTATAACCTTACAAAAAATTATAAGTTTAAAATTTCTAGGCTATAGTCTAGATAAAGTCGCTAATTTGTTACATGAATCAAGCTTTAGCGTTGATCTGAATGAAAGCTTGTCTCTCCATTTGCAAGTGTTAGAAAGAGAACAAGAACAAATTGAGCAATCAATGCAAGTAATTAAAAGAGTAATGAAGTTAGTCGAAGAGGAAGAAGAGGTAGATAGTACTGTATTATTTAGTCTTATTTACGGTATGAATACTGAACATACACACAAAGAATGGACGGAACGCCATAAGTTAACGGATATCGTGGAAGAAATATCAAAGAAATCAGAAGAAGATAAAATTGCTTTGGATAAAACGTTTATTCACTTGTCTAAAAAGGTTAAGCAATTATATGGTAAACCAGTCGAGGATTCGAAAGTACAAGAGATGATTAAGGAATATATTGAAGAGTCTTTTTCATTTCTTAATGAGGATCTGATACAAAAGTTAGCTAATACTAGTGTGGAAGAACTGGATATGCAAGAACTTGAAAATATGATACCTTCGCCTTTCGCAGAAGATGAACAAAAATGGCTTAATGAAGCGATGGAATATTATATGAAGCAAGTAGAAATGGAATAGGGATAGATTTTATGAGCAATGGTAGGTGGTTTAGCTTTATCGAAATAATGCTATAGACCTTTCATTGAAGAAGTGGAATGTTGGAAAAATACGTTTGTTATTGCTGTATTTAAAAGAAAGAAATGCGTATGCTTTATTTTTGAAGCATACGCGTTTTTGTTTAAAATACTCAAAAACAAAAATCTTTTGGTAAAGTACCATTTTTAATCACCGTTCGTAACCCATGTTTTATAATCCAAGGATTAACTGGATGCTGTTTATCACGTAATTGCTGCAACCATTGAAAAACGAATTCTTTATCTTCTTTCGTAATATCGTTAATATGATTGGCTACAGATTTTTGAACATATTTAGAAGGGTCATTCATTAAAGGCTCAAGAAGCTGTAAATTGTACTGAAAGTCACCTTTCAGAGCTCCTATTTTTTTAGCCCAAGGAAGTCTAGGTCTCGTACCTTCAGAAACTAATCTTCTAATGTGACTGTTTTCATCATGAATCCACTTTTGTAATATGTTTAGTGTGTCTTCATGGTATGTTTGAAGAAAAGGCCGAATGGCATATTCAGCAGTATTCCTTTTCGTTATTTCATACATGGCGTTGAATGAGGTTTCAAAATCGTTAAGCCCATATTTTTCAACGTATTTTGCAATAGGCATGTACATATATCCGTTTGTAAATGTGCCTACTTCTGTTGTATTTTCTGGTCCTAATGTTTTCAGTAATATATGTATTGCTTCATTAAAATCTTTTTGTAAAGCATTGTGTAATTCATCTGCCATTACTTCAATACGCTGCTTTAACTCTAAATTTTCAACTTTACATGTTACGGAAGACACAAAGTTTCTTTTAGAGAAAGTAGGATCGTGTTTACAAATAGAATCAGCCATTTTTTCTGCCAATTCTTCGTTAAATAAAAATTTTAATGGAACATATTTACTCATTTTTTCACCTCGGTGGTCAGTTAAAAGCATTTTTATTTTTTAATCGACAATCCATAAACTAAAGTCTCACTCGGAGTCGTAATACTAAAACCTGTCGTTTTATAATCAAGCTTCACCGTATCACCAGTGTAGTCTTTCGTAAATGAATCCATTTGTACGATAAGGTCTGCATCTTCATATACAACATCATCTGCAACATATGTATCCCAAATTAAATCGACATCAACGAAAATACTACAAGAGTTTGTCATTGTCCCTCTAATGCGAATGATTTTTTTATCTTCACGTTCTAATCTATGTATAGCTGCTATTGCTTCATCAGTAATGCGAATGTTCATTGTATCCCAACCTTTATTTATATTTCCTTTATTATTGCAAAAACAGAAGAAATAGGGAAGCAAAGAGGTTTGCAATAAAAAACGAGCAAACAAATTTGTTTGCTCGTCTCCCTTTATTTCAGTTCACATTTATCAAGTGGAATGACTTTTGTTTTTTTCGTAAATTTGTATCCTAACCAAAGTACTAAGAAGAGTGGTAAACCGATGTAAGAAACGAGTACGCCGTTCCAATCGATTGATTCACCCATAAATGCGCCGTAGTTTTGACCTAAAATTACGATGACGCAAAGTGCAAATGCGAAGATTGGTCCGAATGGGAACCATTTTGCTCTATAAGGTAAGTCATTTAAATCTTTTCCTTGTGCGATATATGCTTTACGGAAACGGTAATGACTAATTGCGATTCCAACCCATGCGATAAAGCCAGACATTCCTGATGCATTTAATAACCAAATGTATACAACACCGTCACCGAATAAAGAAGCAATGAAAGCGATACTACCGACAATCGATGTTACGATTAATGCGTTAACAGGTACGCCGCGGCTATCTAATTTACCAAGAAACTTCGGTGCTTTCCCTTGGCGAGCTAAATCCCAAAGCATACGAGTTGATGCATACATACCAGAGTTACCAGCAGATAGTACTGCCGTTAAAATAACAGCGTTCATAACAGAAGCAGCGAAGGCAACGCCCGCTTTTTCAAAAATAAGTGTAAATGGACTTACTGTTACATCACTTGCGGCAAGACTTTCAGTTGTATAAGGAATTAATAAACCGATAACGAGAATCGCAAGGATATAGAATAAAAGGATACGCCAAAAGATCGAACGAATTGCTTTTGGAATATTACGCTCTGGATCAGATGTTTCACCAGCAGCTACACCTAATAATTCAGTACCTTGGAATGAGAAACCAGCTGCCATAAATACACCGATAATTGCCATGATGCCGCCATTAAATGGTGCATCTGCAACAGTGAAGTTTTTAAATCCAACCGTTTCGCCGCCCATAATTCCGAAAATCATCATAAACCCTACAATTAAAAAGATAATAATTGTAGCTACTTTAATAAGTGCGAACCAATATTCAGATTCACCAAACCCTTTAACAGATAAGTAGTTTAAAAGGAAAATAATAGCTAAACATAATCCGCTCCAAATAAGAGAAGGGGTATCAGGAAACCAAAATTTCATAATTAATGTTACTGCAGCTAGTTCAGCAGCAATCGTAATGGCCCAGTTATACCAATAGTTCCATCCAAGTGCAAAGCCAAGTGATGGATCAACAAATTTTGTTGCGTACGTGCTAAAAGATCCAGTAACAGGCATGTAAGCTGCGAGTTCAGCTAAGCTTGTCATTAAAAAGTAAACCATAATTCCAATTGCGGCGTATGCAATTAATGCACCGCCAGGTCCAGCTGAATGGATGACACCACCGCTGGCAAGAAATAGTCCGGTACCAATTGTACCGCCGAGAGAAATCATCGTAAGGTGCCTTGATTTTAGACCGCGTCTTAATTCACCTTTTCCTTTTGTAGCTTCTGTTTTAGAGGTAGCTTGATTCGTTGCGCTATTCATGTTCAACACTCCTTTTCTTGTAAGATAGGAAGGAGCGGGGGAGAAAAATACAAAAAACCGCCAAAGGAATTTGGCGGAACGTTTCACAAATAACCACCCCATCATACCCTTCCGTTAAGATAGCACCCCACGTTTACACGGTAATTTTGTAAACGTGACAGTTCTGTTCCTTTCGGAGACAGCCCCAGCTCATATTTCCAGAGAAGAAATATAAACTTCGGCAACTTTTCCTTTCAAACGGAGTCGGTGACTTTCTCTGTGTCTCGTCCGTTTTACTCTTAAAAGTCGCAACCTCTACCTCATCGGATTGATGAGGATTTGATATATTGCTAAGATTTTTAATATATGGCAATTGTAATGAGTTTCTGAATATATTGCAAGATATTTTGTAGGAAAAAATCAAAAAATATCGGTTATTGTATAGGAAACGCTTGCAAAACTCCACCCGAACCTACTATTATGTAACAATAAGCAAAGAAAAAATTGTTATACAAATGTTTCGCAAAAAATATTGAAAAACCCTTCAAAAATTAAAAGAAAATTCAGAAAATATAATTCGACATTCATAATCAGGTCATATTTTTTGATATAATTAGAGTAACGTGTAAGTAAAAAAGGGGAAATCAAAATGAAATTAGAAACAGAAAGGCTCTATATAGTGCCGTGTACAGAAGAGAGTATTCACGTTGCTAACGAGCAAGGATATAATAGTGGCCCACATATTGTAGGGCATGTAGAAAATGTAAAACAGGATAAGGATTTATTACCTTGGGGCGCGTGGTATGTCATTCGAAAAGAAGATGACATCGTTCTAGGTGATATAGGTTTTAAAGGGAAACCAAATGAGGAACATACAGTAGAAGTTGGTTACGGATTTATTGAGAAATACTGGAATAAAGGGTATGCGACAGAAGCTGTACAAGAACTAATAGATTGGGCTTTTCAGACAGGAGAGGTAGAAACGATTATTGCAGAGACGCTCCTTGATAATTATGGTTCGATTCGTGTGTTAGAGAAGTTACATATGAAAAGAGTAGATTCGACAGAAACAATGATGAATTGGAAAATAGAAAAAAACCGCTCGAAGTAAGTTGAGCGGTTTTTTAGTAATTAAGGTAGCATCTGTTTTTGATCATTCGGATATTGGGCTGTTGATGTGTTAGAACGATTGGAATGATTGCGAACAGCAATGAAAATAGAAATAATAACGACAAGACCAATTACCACGTAAGAAAGTGAAATAATAGTTGGATCCACTTTAAAAGTAGTAAGTAGTGTACGTATATTCGTAAAGATAATAAGACCACCAACTAATACGCCAAGTAAATGAGATGGTACGATGCGTACTAGCCATGCAGCAATTGGAGCTGCGACAATACCACCAAGCATTAACGCAAATACCCAAACCCAGCTTACTTGTTCCCAGCCAAGTGAGATGAAGAAGCCAATTGTTGCAGCGAGTGAAACAGGAAATTCACTCGTATCTACAGATCCAATAACTTTTCTCGCTTCATTTCCTCTTGCTAGAAGAACAGGTGTCGTAATCGGTCCCCAGCCACCGCCACCAGTTGAATCAACGAATCCAGCGAATAAGCCAAGTGGCACAAGTTGTTTAGCTGACATACGTTTATTTGAAGTAACAATCTGTTTTTGAATAATGAATCGCAATAAAATATAAACTCCTAAAGTAAATAAAAATAAGGAAATGTACGGTTTAATGACATCGCCAGGTAAATTACTTAAAAAACATGCGCCAACAAATGCACCAATTGCTCCTGGTAATGTAAGCCTGGAAACGGTGTATTTATCAACGTTCCCAAATTTGAGGTGAGATGCACCAGAAGCGGCGGTTGTAACAACTTCAGCTAAATGAACAGATGCGGAAGCTACAGCCGGTGCGATACCAAACATTAGTAAAAGTGAGGTAGACGTTACCCCGTACGCCATTCCAAGCGCTCCATCGATCAATTGAGCGAAAAATCCAATAATAGCAAAGACAATTAATTTCTGCATAAAAAATCCCCCTGTAATAGTAAATGAAAAAGGCACTTTTCCCGTGTGAGAAAAGTGCCTTTGGTTTTTCCAATCAGCAATATTGAAATTTGTTTCATTATAATACATATTAATCGTATAAATCAACTAGGTTTTAAAGTTTTTTGAATTGAATGAAAGAAAAATAAAATATACAATAAAAGGATGGAGAGAAAGGGGAGAAAGACATGTTACGATTTGATCATCTCGTTCACGCAGTTCATGGCACACCGGAGGAAGCGTCAAAACAAATGCAGGAACTTGGATTTCATACGGCACTAGGCGGAGAGCATACTACTTGGGGTACTTGGAATAGTTTAAGTTATTTTGATTTATCATACATAGAATTTTTAGCAGTTCAACATGAAGAAAAAGCGAAAGAAGCAGAAAATCCGTTAGTACAAGAAACGGTAGTGAAATTACAAGATGGTGAAGGGATGCTGCAAATCGCAATTCGAACAGATACCATTGAAGAATTAGCAGATAAGTTTAGTAAATACGGTTTACAAACAATAGGACCATTTGAAGGGAAACGTATGAGAAAAGATGGCCGCCTTTTAGAATGGAAAATGTTATTTGTAAAGCAAGAAGAGAATGGGCCGAAATTACCTTTCTTTATACAGTGGAATGAAACAGATGAAGAAAGAAGAAAAGATTTACGTAACATTGGAACAATCACGGAACATAAAAACAAAGTACAACAAATTGAAACAATCCATTACGCAGTAAAAAATGTTCGAGAAACAGCATGGAAATGGAAAGCAGTCATGGAGCTAACTGCAACTCCAGTCATGAAAAATGAAGAATGGAATGCGGAGTGTCAAAGTGTATCGTTTGGTGACATTCAAGTACAGTTTTGTGAACCGATTGGAGAAGGTCTAGTACAAGAATACATAAAGAATTATGGTGAATATCCATTTGCAGTAGAATTTAAAGGGGAAAATAAACGAGAGTATGAAGTGTTAGGTAGTTTGTACATATATTGATAGAGGTGAACGCTTTGGAAGAAATACTTAGAGAGATAGAGAGAAAACTAGAATGGCCTCGTATTGTAAAGTGTACAGCTATTTCAAAAGGTTTTTCACATGAAGAGAAATATAAAATAAAATTAGAAAATAGAGTAACATATTTTGTAAAAGTATGTGATGCTGTTTATTTTGAACGTAAACAAGAAGAATATACGTATATGAAACAATTAGAGTTATTACATATTCCAACGCCGAAGTTAATTCATTTCATAAAACTTGAGGAATTAAATAAATGTGTTCAAGTATTTGAATGGGTCCAAGGTGTAAATGGTGAAGAGGGCTTAAGTAAGCTATCGGCGGAAGAACAGTATCATGCAGGAAGAAAAGCAGGAGAAGTATTAAAGAGGATTCACTCGATAGAAAAAGAAAGTGCAAGTAATAAATGGAAAACATCTAGATGGAATAAATACGAAAGATACATAGAGGCATTAGCAAATTACGAAGTGAATTTTCTAGATTTGAAGCCAGTATTAACCTTTGTAGACAATCATAAAGACTTATTAAAAAATCGTCCAATCACATTTTTACACGATGACTTCCATCCAGCAAATAGTATGATTCATAATAAGGAATTTATCGTTATCGATTTTGGTGGATATGATTTTGGCGATCCTATACACGATTTTTATAACGTAGCGATTTTTACTACAAGAATAAGCAAACCATTTGCGGTTGGACAAGTCCATGGTTATTGCGGAGGGGAACCATCACTTCATTTTTGGAAACTGTACTCATTATATGCAGCAATGACATTCCCAGCTGATATCGTATGGACAAACCGAAGCACGCCGCATTTAGTAGATAATATGAAGGAAATATTGAACCAAATTTTAGAAGATCATAATCAATTTTCATCCTATATTCCAAAATGGTATCAATCAAGTGAATTTAATAAATAACGGAGGAATTTATATGGAAAAAATAGCAGTAATTTCAGATATACATGGTAATATTCCAGCTTTAGAATCTGTACTACAAGACATTAAATTGAGAGGAATCAAACGCATAATTTGTCTTGGAGATTTAGTAGGGAAAGGTCCTCATTCTAGCGAAGTAATTGAAATCATTCGTAAAGAATGTGAAGTAGTCGTAATGGGAAACTGGGATGATTTTATTACAAAGCCGACTGAATTTGAAGCATTAAAATGGCATCAAAAACAACTATCGGAAGAACAAAATGACTATTTAAGAAGCTTGCCATTTTCAATCGAGTTTTATATGAGTGGAAAACTCATTCGAATGTTTCACGCTTCACCGAGAAGTTTATATGAAAGAATACAACCACACGCTTCAAGAGAAGAGCGTATTAGTATGTTCGAAAACAGTGAGCTCACGGAGAATATAGAAGGAGAAAGAAAACCAGATGTCGTTTGCTACGGTGACGTTCACCAAGCATTCGTTCAAAATTTCAGAGGGAAAACGTTATGTAATGCTGGTAGTGTAGGAAATCCGCTTGAAATTACACAAGCTTCTTATTTAATATTCGAAGGGATTTACAATGAAAAAGAAGCAGCGAGCTTTTCCATACAACTCGTACGTGTACCGTACGATATTGAATTAGCTATCAGGCTGGCAGAAGAGCTCGATATGCCAGAAATTGAAGAATACAAACAAGAGTTACGGACTGCTGTATATCGAGGGTTTAAGGGGAAGTAAGCTAATCAAAATATATCAACGATTTTTCAAATATATCTATCGTAACTTAAAATATATCAACGATTTTTTCGATTTATCGACGATTCGACATAGGATATCGACTTACCGACAAATAGTGACATATAAAGTTAATTATAATTTTGTTATGTAAACTAAATGAAGGGGGAAATATCATGAACCGAAAACAACAAATTAAAGAAATTGTAGATCATATTTTAAAATTAAACTTAACTCACCCAACAAGAGTTGGAGTAAGCGGTATTACAGCATCAGGAAAAACAACATTTGCAAACGAAGTAGCGGAAGAAATAAAAAAACGAGGGTTACCAGTAACGCGCGCTAGCATTGACGATTTTCATAACCCAAAAGTGATTCGTTATACACAAGGTAAAGAATCTGCAAGAGGGTATTATGAAGACGCACACGATTATACAGCTTTCAAAGAAAGACTATTAAAACCTTTAGGACCTAATGGGAATTTACAGTATGAAACGATCTCTCATAATTTAAAAACGGATATTCCTGTACATAATGAGCCGTTAATGGCTCAAACCAATATGGTACTCATAGTAGATGGAACATTTCTATTAAAAAAAGACGTTGAGCATTTATTTGATTACAAAATTTTTGTAGATACAGATTTTGAGATTGCGAGAAAACGTGGTGCTAAGCGGGAAACTGAAGCTTTTGGAAGTTATGAAGAAGCAGAGAAGATGTTTTTGAGCAGGTATCATGCGGCCTGTAAGATGTATATGGATGAGCATAATCCGAAAGAGTGTGCGGATGTTGTATTTCGGAATAGTGATTTAGCAAATCCAGAACTTATATTTCAAGAGCGAATGTAATACACAATCAAAAGTATATGTATAGCCTTTTATTAATAGTTATAATTCTCGTATAATTATATTAGCTTTAGAAAGTGAAAAACGGGGGATAAGGCAATAAGAAACGCAAAAAGGGGAGAAAAATAGAATGAATGAAGTACTAGAATTAAAAGAAGAACTACTACAAATTAAAAATAATAATTATGCTGTACCAGAAGACGTAGATGCATATCCATATGCGCAGTGGATGCTAGATTATATCGGATCACCTGATGCTGAATTACGTGATGATTTAATTTATAGTACGCTTCACACATGGATTACAAATGATGTATTTAGACAAAAAGAATTACGGGGATTAATGCTACAAGCAATTAGTCCTGATTATTTATTTTATAAAATTGGTGAAAAGGGAACAGACTCTGTTTTTAAACGTGCATTCTCTGTATTAATTCCACCACTTATTTTATCTGTTCATGAAAGAGAACCGTTGCTATCTGAAGAACAACTGTACAGTGTAGCAGAACAAGTGCTGGAATATGTATATTTAGAAGAAGATGTAAGAGGTTATGTAGAAGGAAAAGGATGGGCACACTCTACTGCACATGCAGCGGATGCGCTCGATGCGTTAGCACGTACAATACAAAATCGTGAGTTTTCATATGCGATTCTTGCAGCTGTTCGTCAGAAAGTTCGCCTAAATGACTATGTTTACATACACTTTGAGGATGAGAGATTAGTAACGCCAATTATGTCGTTACGTAATCAAAATCTTTTAACAGAAGAAGAGTGGAGCAACTGGTTACATAGTATAGCAATTGTTGAAGACATTCCGCATCCTCAGTATGATATTTTAGTACAAAATATTAGAGCTTTCTTAAGAAGTTTATATTTTAGAGTTTTAGAGACAGAGGGTAGCACAGCCTTTACAGATGATATTTTGGAAACTTTGAAGGATTTGCGTAGGTATTAAAAATCCATTTTGCTAAAAGGAAATTACATAAAACCAGCACCTCCCAACCATACTAATAAAATGTGTTGGAGGTGAGTTTAATGGACAAAAAAGATTTTGAAAAAGTGTATAATGATTATTTATATCAAGGAGAAGAACAAGCTCAATTAGAAGTAGACCATGAAGTTAATACAGGAGCAGAACAAATTGTTGCCGTTCGTAAAAATGATGATGGGGATTTAATAGCGTTTAAAACAAGTAGCGGGAGAGAGTTAGATTATATGACTGCTCTTAGTGAAGCAAAATCAGGGAAGTTAGCTCATGTGGACGTATTTCATAAGTATGGCAGAGATATTATACGTAGCGAACCTGATGGAATAAAAGAAAATAACTTAGATAATTTACCTTCATTTTAAACGGGTAAGTCTTAAGAAGAGAATGTTCATTTGGATATTCTCTTCTTTTCTTTCTTTACAAATAGACGGTTCATTTCTACAGTGCAATCATACTTTTAAAGAGCACTCTAAATTTTTCTTTATCTTCTGCTGTAAATGGTTTTGGTCCCTTTGTACGCTTACCGCTTTTTCGAACCATTGCACTTAAATATCGTGTTTGTAACAATTGTTCAATGTTATCATTCGTATACTTATAGCCTTTATGGTGTAGTACGATACAGCCTTTTGCTAAAGCAAGCGAAGCAAGACCGTAATCTTGTGTTATGATTAAATCTTCTTTTTGGGCTAACTGCATAATTCGGTAATCCGCAGCATCTGCTCCAGAATCAACATAAATTGTTTCTACGCCTTTTGGCTGCTCTGCATTAGAATAATGAGAAAAGCTTGTAACGAGGGTAACAGGAATTTCTGCCTTTGTAGCTTCAAAAATAATTACATCTTTTACAGGACAAGCATCTGCATCAACATAGATTTTCATTGGTATCACTCCTATAACTAGGTTCGTGTTGATGATAATGGTAGATTTAGGTTTTGTCAAACGAGGATTTTGTATTTTAACTTACAAAAATTGTATGTATTTAAAAATATATGTTAATATACAATTGGTGTAATAATAATAATTTTCAGAAATGGGGAATGGAATGATTTATAAAGCAGATAACAATGTAAGGCAAAAGTTAGTTGAGATGTTTGATGATTTCGATAGCACGATTGTACTTTCCTATCTCCAAGGGCATATGGGAAATGCGTGGGTAGACAATCTCGAAAATCCAACTGTTGCTCAAATAACTGTAGGAATTTTTGTGTTTTATGCCGGGAATCCAAACGCAGAAGAGGCGGAAGAATTATTATATAATCTACCTGATTTTACTCTTGCCATTGTTGATTCGGATGAATGGAAAAAACGGATAGAGACTGTTCACAAAGGATCAATTGAGAAGTTTCAAAGGTTTAGATTTAATAAAAACCCCGGCGATTTAGATAAAGAATACATACGGGATATATTGTCTACATTACCTCAAAATTACGAAATGAAAAAAATTGATAAAGATATAGCAAAGTCATCTTCATTTCATGCACTCTCAGAAGATTTTACTAGTCAGTTTGATTCAATCGATGATTTTATTGATAGGGGCGTAGGGTACGCCATTTTAAATAAAGGACAAGTTGTTTCTGCTGCAACATCATTCAGTATATTTAATGATGGTATCGAGATTGAAATTGCGAGTCATCCTGAACATAGAAGAAAAGGTTTAGCTATGATTGTAGCATCTGCAATTATATTAGATTGTTTAGATAGAGGAAAATATCCTAGTTGGGATGGAGCAAATTCTGAATCTGTTGAACTAGCAAAAAAGCTAGGCTATACTTTGAAAGAATCTTATGATACATATTTTATTGAAATAAAAAAATGAACCAATACAAGTACATAAACTAAAGTGTTTTTTAGTTTATGTACTTAGTTAAAAATGAATTAAATTATATTGATGATATGCAAGGATACTACTTATTTTCCACAAACCAAAATAGCCTCCCGCAAACGAGAAATACCTTCCTCAATTTGATCAATATTCACTTTTCCATAAGATAAACGTATATAACCATCTTTCGCACCGAAAATACTACCGGGCATAAAAGCAATTTCTTGTTTTAAGCTTTGCATAATGAGTTGTTTTTCGTTGATCGGTTCTTTTAATTTTCCCCATATATAAATACCACCAGTCGGGTTTGAAAAAGAGATTTTATCATGAAGTTTCTCGTTTAGGGCTCGAACGATAACGTCTCTTTTTTCTGCTAGCTGTTTTCGTAACGGTACGATATGCGACTGAAATGGCACAGTTTCGAAAAACTGCTGCATAAGCCACTGCGGGAAAATGCTCATACCTAATTCCATTTGGTGCCTTGCGTCGGATAACCTTTCTACTACCGATTGCGGAGCGACGAGCCAGCCGACTCGTAAACCTGGTGCAATCATTTTTGATAAGGAATGTACATAGATGACAGTTCCATTTTCATCTATTGATTTCAAAGTAGGGCAAGGTTGTTTCTTTTCAAGCGTAAGTAAACTAGACGGATCATCTTCCACAATCGCAATACGTAAGTCTGCACAAAGGGATAGTAGTTTTTTTCTACGATTTGGATGCAGCATTGTGCCCGTAGGATTTTGGAAGTTTGGATTTAAAAAAATCATTTTAATACGATGCTTTCGATATAGCTCTTGCACATCATCTGGATTAATACCGTGTTCATCAACAGGTAATGGGAAAATACGAATACCCGCTGATTGGAATAAAGGTAAGGAATAACAGTGTGAAGGACTTTCGAAAGCAACAGCATCACCCGGATTTAATAAACATTGTACGATAAGGTGAAGTGCTTGCTGTGCACCAGATGTAATCATTATGGATTGCTCAGTCGCTTCAACTTTTAAATGTTCTTTCATATATTTTACTACCGCTTGTCTAAGCGGGAGATAGCCTTGCGGATGATCGTAACTTAATGAATGTGTTAACGGTTGTTCCCGTAAAATCGTTTGTAGTTGATCGTGAGGATAAAGATTACAACCGAGTTCTCCGTTTGCAAAATCAATAATGTTTTCATTTTGTTGTACTTCTGCCCGAATATGGCGAAGTAACGGCAAGTTTGGTAAGAACGTACCGCCTTCCACGAAATTTCTCCAGTTCGGCGTTAATGTTGGAGAAACACCCCACATATGTGTACTCACGCGTGTTCCTTTACCAGTCGTACTTTCTACAATTCCCATAGCACGTAGTTCATTATAAGCAGTCGTTACTGTACTACGGTTTACATTTAACTGTGTAGCTAATTTCCGTTCGGAAGGGAGGAAGCTACCTGGAGGAAGTTCTCCATATGTAATACGTTTTTCAATAAAGTCAACAACTTGCTGATAAATAGGGATTTTACTGTCACTATCTAGTTTCCATTCCATAAAAAAACGCCTCCGTATCTCTTATATACATCCAGTATAGCAAATTGGCTGGGTAAAAAAACAGCCAATTGGACGGTGTTATATCCAGCCAATTTTACTATGCTAAATATGGAAGGGGAGATTCGGATGAAACGATGGCAAATGGAATGGCTCCTAGTATCAGTAGCGTTAGTATGGGGAGCAAATTATACAATTGGAAAGTATGGCGTGGCATTTATGTCATCCATTCAATTTAATAGTTTACGATTTTTAGTAGCATCACCGGTATTATTACTTATTACATTTTTAATGGAACGCTCATTACGCATTGAAAGAAAAGATTGGCTACGATTAGTAGCAGTCGGTATCGTTGGTACGACAATGTATCAAACGATGTTTATGCTATCTGTGAAATATACTTCAGCAACGAACGCCTCATTATTAATTGCGATGTCACCTATATTTACAGGGATATTAGCAGTATTACACAAACAAGAACGTTTTTCGATGAAAGTACAAATTGGTTCAATAGTAGCGTTTATTGGTGCAGCATTCGTTTTATTAACAGGACATACAGGAGGAGCTACTTACGAGTATGCGTGGCTTGGAAATGTAATTGGATTAGTCGCAGCAATTGCTTGGGGATGGTATCCAATATTAGCACAACCTCTTATTACAAAATACTCCGCAATGAGAGTCACATCTTGGTCTACTTTAATTGGAATTGTACCTCTCGTTATATATTGTTTATTCAACGTAAACACATTAACGTGGCCAGTAGATATGCCAAGCTGGGGTTCACTAGCATATTCAATCGTCTTTGCGACCATCTTCGGACTAGCAATGTGGTATGTCGGTATTAGTAAAATCGGCTCAACGAAAGTAATGGTTTATATGTATCTTGTGCCATTATTTGCAGTGATCTTTGCAGCCGTAACAATCGGAGAACAAATCAATATGATGCAACTAGTTGGCGGACTTATAATCTTTATCGGCTTATATGTTGTAAAAAAAGGCGGAATCAAAAAGCCAGCTCTCAATTTGAAAAAAGTAAGTTAACAGTAAAAAGGATCTCTTTCATATAGAAGGAGAACCTTTTTTATTTCGTATTAAAAGCGCTTGTTCAACCGCCCATTTTTGATGATCGTGAATGAGAAGCTCTACAGCATGTAAAGGGGACATCCACCTTAGAACATGATCCTCCTCGCAGCTTTCAGTTTGTTTCTGCACCATGTTCGCAATATAAAAGAACCCATCGTTTAAATAATAAGTATCTTCTTTTTCCGCATAAAAATATCGCATTGCATTACCGATATATTGATCAATTCCAATTGCACAACCTAGTTCCTCTAGTAGTTCACGATGTAAGCATTCATCTTTTGTTTCGGTACCTTCCATACCACCGCCGGGTAAAAAATAACGGTCTCCTTTTTGGATAACAGCAATCTTTGAAGAGGTTGAGTTAAAAATAATTGCATAACAACTAGGTCGTAATACATATTGCTCAGTAGGCTTTTTATAGCCAAAAGTAAGTTTAGATATCATAAAACACGTCACCTCTCTATAAAATACATAAAAGGAATAATAAGGTAAGGTTAGAATTATATAAGTCAATCTTAATAGATTGGAGTGATAACAAAATGATAAATCGAAAGTGTACTCGCTGTAAAGAAATTACAGGTACATTGCACGGTGGTAAAAAAATTAAGGAAGAATTTCTATGTGAGGACTGTTTGCAAAAAGGAATTGCGAGTGGGGAAATCGAATTATCACAAGTGGAAGAAAAACAAACTTCATATCTTTCTATAAAAATATTAAAAATAATGAGTGTGATTTATTTAATAGGATCAATTTTAATGGCTTTTTCAACTGGTCCATTTATATATAATCTTGGGTTTGATGAAATATCTATTTCGGGATCGGAATTAGGTTTAATAAGTATTGTTATGTTAGGTTCTATATTTCAGTCAGTTCTTGTATTTTGCGGGATATGGGTATTTATCCTTTTAGTAGAAACAGTCATTAAAATTTATGAAAAAATGAAGTGAGTGAGAGGGAGAAACGTATGCGAGTAAGAAACATCCAAGGGGAAGATTATGTAAAGATTCATTCTGTTTTAAATGATTGGTGGGGCGGGAGAGACATGGCTGCTATGTTGCCAAAATTGTTTTTCGTTCACTTTCAAGAAACGAGTTTTATCATTGAAGAAGATGGCGAAACGTTAGGTTTCTTATGCGGATTCTTTTCGCAAACGCATAAAGAGGAAGCGTACGTTCATTTTATCGGGGTAAATCCGAAGTATAGAAGAAGAGGAATTGCATCGACATTGTATTCGTATTTCTTTGATGTCGCACGTGCAAATAATCGTAAAGTTGTAAAAGCAATTACGTCACCAGTTAATAAAAAATCGATACAGTTTCATCAAGAAATCGGTTTTCGAATTGAGGCTGGGGATGATGAGGTAGAGGGTGTATCGGTACATACAAATTATGATGGGAACGGCGGGAGTAGAGTTTTATTTTTGAAACATGTGTAAAAGTAGGCTAGCACAAAGTTAGCCTTTTTGTTGTGAGGAGATAACAAGTATGGAGAATAAACAAAGTAGAAATGAGTATGTAAGACGCATACATAAGGTTCAAGATTATATAGAATCCAACATCGATAGTTCACTATCTATTGAAGAGCTAGCCGATGTAGCAGGATTTTCAAAGTATCATTTTCATAGAATTTTTAAAGGGATAGTAGATGAACCATTATCTCGGTATGTAAACCGATTGAAACTGGAAAGGGCAACAAACCTTCTTACATACCGTTCGGATATGACGATTACTGACATCGCTTACCATTTTGGTTTCACAGATTCAGCAGTTTTCTCCCGTACATTTAAAAATTATTACGGAGTAAGTCCGTCTCAATATCGAAACCATAATAGCAAGAATTGCAAAGACGTAAGAAGAACTTCTCAATACAATGAATGTAAGAAGGTTCGAGGGAATGTTGAAATTGTAACAGTGGATGATATAAACGTCGCATACATAAGACATACAGGTACATATGAAGAGTTAACTATAGCTTTTCCAAAAATGATAGAGAAACTATTTCATTACGCAGTTGAGCAAAACTATCATGTATTTGAGGATACGAAAGTATTAACCATTTACCACGATAATCATGAATTTACAGAGGACTATCAGTTAAGGACTAGTTTATGTATAACAATTCCGGATGAATCCGCAGTAGAAACGAGCAACATTGGAATAATGGTAATACCTTCTGGAAAGTATGCGGTAAGTCATTTTGAAATACAACAAGATGAATATAAAAGAGCATGGGATTTTTTATACGGTGAATGGCTACCAAATAGCGGATATAAACCGAGAGATGCGTATCCTTTTGAAATGTATAAAAATGACCCAAGGCAGCACCCAGAAAATAAACATATAGTTGATATATATGTACCTATCGAACCTTTTTAATTATAGGTTAAAGGGGAAGGAATAATGAAAACTGCTGAAAAGTTAGATCAGATGATACAAGAAGAATATAAAAACATGAATGGTATGTTAGTAGTGCAGAAAGGTAATGTTATTTTTGAAAACTATTATAACGGGCATGGTCCAGATGATGCATTTCATGTAGCGTCAGTCACAAAAACGATAATCTCGGTCCTAATTGGGATATGTATAGATAAAGGCTATATAAAAAGCGTTGATCAAAAAGTAATAGAGTTTTTTCCTGAATATAAACGTAAGGAATCTGAAATAACAGTGCGACACTTACTTACAATGACAGCTCCATATCCTTTTGTAGACTGGCAGGAACCGTTAGAAGAATTATGTACACAACCAGACTGGGTACAGTATACACTTCATAGAATGGGGAACGGCGGAGAGATTGGAACTTTTAAATATTCATCTGCAGGAGCGCATGTACTATCAGCAATTATCACGAGTGCAACAGGAAAAAGTGTGCGTGAATTTGCGAATGAACAGCTATTTCAGCCACTCGACATGAGAGAAATTCCAAACTACAATATGAAAGCGTTTGGATTTGATGACTTATTCGGAAAAGATGTAAAAGGATGGGTTCATGATCCAAATGGTATTTCGACAGGCGGCTGGGGACTAACGTTAACAGTTAAAGATATGGCTAAGTTTGGACAGATGTATTTGAATGAAGGTATTCATAATGGAAAACAAATTCTATCAAAATCCTGGATAAAAGAATCGACAACAATGAACCAAAATCAATATGGTTACTTATGGTGGTTACGAGAAGAAGATGGAATCTTTTCATACTGTGCAATGGGTGATGGTGGGAATATGATTTGTTGTATTCCAGAGAAGGAATTGGTAGTGGTGATTGCGTCTGAAATTATACCGAATGCAGGGGATAGATGGGAATTGATTGTGAAATATATTCTTCCTTACATACAAAACAATTAAATTTAAGATATAAGGCGGTATGAGATTTCATACCGCCTTTATATATGGCATTTTACATGAAAGGGAGATGGGAAAATAACTTAATGTCATTAAGTTAACCGAAAAATAAATATAGTGTAAAAAATGTTAAGGTTTTGATTTATTTATTTTAATCTTTATTTTTCTATGTATAATGAATCCGCATACTAAAAACATTTTAAAGAAAGGGGCGAATTAAAAGTTAATGTGCATTTCTTGATGGCTTAAGGAAATAGAATAATATTTTAAGTTTTTTTGATAAGTACAGCGTTTATATGGAATTTGTCAAAAAGGGTATTTACCTTTTTGACGTTTGGAGGGTATATGAATCTAATATTAAAAGAAATAGCAGTGAACAGAAAAATATTCATTATGTTATTTATCGGATTTACTTTAACAATTCTGCCCATACTTATAGCGATGTCGATTCGAGATTATTACGATGAAAAATTTTATGAGTACAAAAATGGTTATTTTAAATATTACTATACTGTTCAGCTTACTAGCTTTGGGGAATTGGATTTCAAAGCAATTCAAGAGGTAACAGGAACTAGTTTTAAGAACTCAAGTGTTATTACAAATAATATGAGAATGGGAATCCCCGGCATAGGTGAAGTAACGATGGTTGGTCTTATAAATAAAAATTGGTCTCCGCCTTTAATAAAAGGTTCTCGTATGGAAGATGGGGAAGAAAATAGTGTAATTGCTGGAAAGAGAATTTATAAAGAATCTGAAACAATAAAACTGTTTAGTAGAGAGTATAGAGTTAAAGGCGTGAGCGCTGCGAATACTGGATACGCATATAATTCCAATGTTTTTGTCGGCTTAAGTGACATGCCTGATGAGATAAAACGACGTATGCAAAATGAAAATACATTTGAAATGATAGTAAGGTCTAACGAAAATCCTAAACAAGAAATAGATACATTTATTCGGTATATTAAGCAAAATAGAATTGATACGAATGTGAAAGTGATAAATGAAAAGGAGAATTATGAGAACGAAAAAAGCTCGAATAAAGCTATGAGAGCACAACTTACTCTTCCGTACAATCTACTTTTTATTGCTGTAATGAACTGTATAATTGCGAGTTATTTTTGGATTTACACGAAGAAGAAGAGTATTTCCTTAAGGAAAACGTTGGGAGCAAGCAATTTGAATTTATTTGTATTCATATTTAGCCAATTATTCATATGCGCAATCGTTGCAGCTATTTGTGCGATATGTATGCAATGGATTTTAAGTACAATGAATAAAAGCATAGTGCATGTAATGGGTTTTACTATTCATATAGATGTTTTTAAAGTTGTGATGAGTGTAGTAATTTCCTTGTTTATTTCGTTCATCACCGCTGTAATACCATTTTTCAAAATACTTAAAATTGAACCTGCTAAAGGGTTAAAGGAGTAAATAAGATGAGACTAAAAAGTGCTCTTATGGCCCTGAAAAATAGATTGCTCATTTCTATTTTTCTCTTAATACAATTCACGTTTGGATTAGCAGCAATAACCCTTTCCATTAATATGCTTTGTAATTTTCACTATCTTGAAAACAGTTCCAACTCGTTGCTAGATTTAGAAAGTACATATTTCATCACTTATGATGGGATGACTACTGATAGGTTGAAGGCAGATCAATTTAATAAAGGACAAGTCGAAGAAATTTATAAAAAAATGCAGCAAAATAAAGATGTGATTTCGTATGGTACATACGAAGAGAGCATAATCGAACTAGAATCCAGCAATCGACCGCTCCAAGAAAGTATGTTAGAAGAATTGAAAAACAAAACTTTTCGCGATAAAAATCCTACTATTCGTATAATTACAATAGATGAAGATTATTATAAATTACTGAATATACCCATAAAAACTGGAGCAGGCTTTTCGTATCGAGACTTCCACAAAAATAGTGAAGAGAAAACGAATGTTTTGGTAGGTCCTTACTTTAAGAAATATTTTCAAATAGGGGATACAATCAATAATCAATATATGATTATTGGATTTTTACCGGAAAATAAATTTATTATAGATGGTAACGGAGTGAGTATATACCAGAAATTAGACAAGGCTATGTTATCACCCATGCCAATTGATAGGTATGAAAACTATGAAATAATGTTTTCAAGATTACATCAAAGTACAATTATGAATTTAAAAAGAGACGCAGATATAAACAAACTACAAGAAATGATTCAACTGAAGGGAAGCGACGTTACGTTATACTTAAAAAATTTAGGAGAAGAAATAAATGAAGCCGTTACTAGTAGTATGGATACGGAAAATATCGATCTTATAGTAGGAAGTCTATTTATTTTATTTATAATAGCGGGAATGGTCGTAACGACAATTGTTTCCATCATAATGAGAAAGAGGGAATTTGGTATTAAGATGGTCCTTGGAGAAAGTAAGTTTGGGATGCTCATTCAAATTGTATTAGAAAACATATGTATTGCGATAGTTGGTATGTTTTTATCGATAGTTTACTTTTTATGGAGATACGAGAATCATCTACAAGTTTCGAAGGACTTTGATACGGCGTCCGTACGCGAAATAAATTTAAATATGCCTATTTTATTATTTGTATTCCTATTCTTACTAGTGATCATCATTATTTCAAATCTCATTGTCTTCTTATTTATTAGAAAGCTCGAACCGAAAACATTAATAGGAGGAATGGAATAATGAGTTTGATTGTGCTAAAAGATATTAAAAAGGTGTATAGTAACAAGAACCATAATACGTTCGCGTTAAACGGTATAAGCTTAACGATATATAAGGGCGAAATTATAGCGGTAATGGGGCGATCAGGCTCAGGGAAGAGTACATTACTAAATGTTATCGGGTTAATTGATATGCCAAATGCGGGTGAATATACGTTAAATGGAAAATCATTAACTGAAATTAGAGCAAATAAAGTTCATAAAACAAGAAATGAAATGATCGGATTTATTTTTCAATATTTTGCATTGTTAAAAGAACATACTGTACTGGATAATGTAGTGCTACCACTCACATATAGAAAGCTAAAGCAACGGGAAAGAGAAAATAAGGCGAAGTTCTATTTAGATAAAGTAGGATTAAAAGAACATATGTATAAAACACCCGACGAGCTATCAGGTGGACAACAGCAGCGCGTCGCAATTGCAAGAGCGTTAGTAGGTGAACCAGAATTAATTTTGGCGGATGAACCGACTGGAAATTTAGATAGAAAAACAGGAGAAGAAATTATGAATCTACTGTTACAACTGAATGAAGAAGGACGAACAATTATTATTGTAACGCATGATATGGAAGTAGCGAATAAGTGTAATAGAATTATTGAGTTAGTTGATGGGGAAGTTGTGCGGAGTTAGTAATTTAACAATTATATCTAATTTAAGAATCCGTATTGATTAATTTTTCAAGACGGATTCTTTTTATTTGTAGGATTAAAATAAAAAATCCCCCGTAACTTTTTATGATAGAAAATCGTTTAACAAAAGAAAGGATTTTTAATGATGAATGGGGGAGAACCATGAAAATTCTAATACTAGGTGGTACACGATTTTTAGGCAGAGCATTTGTAGAAGAGGCTTTGAACAGAGGGCATGAAGTTACATTATTTAACCGCGGAACAAACAAAGAACTCTTTCCTGAAGTGGAGCAGTTAATCGGTGACAGAAATGGTGGTGTATCAAGCTTAGAAAATCGAAAATGGGATGTTGTCGTGGATACGTGTGGGTTTTCTCCACATCACATTAGAAATGTTGGAGAAGTGCTTACAGATAATATTGAACACTATATATTCATCTCAAGCCTTTCCGTATATAAAGATTGGATTCCACATCATATAAAAGAAGACTATATATTACAACCTGAACCGACGGAAGAGCAAATAAAGGCTGTAGAGAATGGTGAAGTATCTCCTTATGAGTATTACGGTGCGCTGAAAGTATTATGTGAAAAAGAAGCAGAGGAGTATTGGCCTCGGCGTGTTTTACACGTAAGAGCAGGACTTCTTTCAGGAATGTTCGATTATACAGATCGACTTCCATACTGGATTCAGCGTGTAGCAAAAGGAGGTAAGGTGTTAGTTCCAGGAAGAAAAGACCGTCCAGTGCAGATAGTTGATATAAAAGACGTCGCAAATTGGGGACTAAACATGGCAGAAAACAAAAATGCAGGTATATTCAATGTAACAGGTCCAAATTATGATTTGACGATGGAAGAACTATTAAATACGTGTAAAAAGGTTACGCATAGTGATGCTGAATTCGTTTGGGTAGACGAATCGTTTATGAGTGAACATAATGTGCAGCCGTGGACAGAAATGCCTTTATGGATTCCGGAAACTTTTCCATTAGATGGTGAGACGAAGCCGTGGAAAGGCGGGTTTTCTATTAGTGTCGAGAATGCTGTGAAAGAAGGGCTTACTTTTAGAAGAATAGAAGAGACAGTTACAGACGTGTATGAGTGGATGAAGAGCACAGACGAATGGGAATTAAAAGCAGGTATTTCAGGCGAAAGGGAGAAGGAATTGTTAGAAAGATGGTATTAATAAATTTAGCGGAAAAATAACAATTTAAACCTAGTATTAAGAAAAAACGCCTTGTTACTAAAGAAACAAGGTGTTTTTCGTATGTGAATTTATAATTCAATTGGTTCTTCCTCGTACATTTCCCGCAGCTTAGAAAACATATTTTTCAGTCCTTCTTCGTCATCCTCATCCTAGTCTAACTTGATATCAACTTCCTCAAATTTTTCTTCTATTTCAAACTCTTTCTTTTTCACACTATCAGTTGTGCCAATTTTTCTGTAAACACAACGAAGTCTTTATCGTGTATTAGCTAGTAGCAAGACCGCCGCCTCAAAATCCGGCTAATACAAGGAAGGCCTGTATAAATAAGTTGTATTAATTACATTATTAGATTGTGTTTGTAACTATATTTTGGAAAATTTCTGTTGATTTGAAATGTACGATAGTATATATTGTATATAAAGTATATATACAATATTTTTAAAAAGAGGTATTTGCATGCAAATCACTATTACGAACACTTCAAAGGAACCTATTTATGAACAAATTAGTGCCCAAATAAAAAAGCTTATTTTACTAGGTGATTTAAAACAAGGAGATGCTCTTCCTTCAATGCGTCAGTTAGCAAAAGATTTACGAGTAAGTATTATTACAACGAAAAGAGCATATGAAGAACTGGAAAAAGACGGTTTTATTAATTCAATTGTCGGAAGAGGGTCCTTTGTAGCAGAACAAAACATTGAAACTATGAAAGAAGAAAAATTAAAAACAGTTGAAGAAAAGTTATGTGAAGCGATTCAAAATGCTAAGCAAATGGATGTTTCTTTAAATGAGCTAAAAGAAATGCTTACAATTTTATACGAGGAGGAAAACTCTTGGAAAACGTAATAGAACTTCAAAATGTCAGTAAATCTTTTAAAGGGTTTCAAATAAACAATTTTTCGATGGAAGTAAAAAAAGGATTTGTTACGGGTTTTATTGGAGGAAATGGATCAGGTAAATCTACAACAATTAAAATGATTATGAATCTAATAAACCCGGATAGTGGAAACGTCTCCTTATTTGGCATGAACTATTCGACTGATGCGAAACGAATTAAAGAAAGAATTGGCTTCGTTTATGACGATAATGTGTTTTATGATGAACTCACATTAAAGGAAATTACTAAAATTATTGCACCTGCTTATAAAAAATGGGATTTTAACCAATTTACATATTATAAAGAGCTGTTCGAATTACCATTAAACAAAAAAATGAAAACATTCTCCAAAGGAATGAAAATGAAAGCCTCTCTCGCAATTGCCCTTTCACATCATGCTGAACTAATTATTATGGATGAACCTACATCTGGACTTGATCCTGTATTCAGAAGAGAATTATTGGATGTTCTACAAAATATTATGCAGGATGGAGAGAAAACTATCTTTTTCTCATCACATATTACAACGGATTTAGACCGCATTGCCGATTATATTACATTTATTCAAAATGGGAAGCATATTTTCACAAAAGATATTTATGCCATTGCAGAGGATTATGTTTTAGTCAAAGGACCACTAGATTTGTTAAAGTTTGATACTGAGCGTGAATTTATTTCTGTACGTAAGGCAAATACAGGTTTCGAGGGATTGATTGAAAATGCACATTCTATCGAAAATTTATTTGATAAGGATGTGGTGATTGAAAAACCGAGTTTAGAGGATATTATGTATTTCATGAAAAAGGGGGATTCAAGATGCTTAATTTAATTAAAAAGGATTTGATTTTACAAAAAACTTTCTTGCCTGCTTATCTCTTATTTCTAGTTACCTATTTGTGGGCCGGCATGGATGTAGCATATGTCATAATCATTTGTAGTGCCGTTTTTGTAATTAACACATATCAATCTGATGATAAAGATAATGCTAATATTTTAGTAAACTCATTACCGTATACTAGGAAGGAAATTATAAGTTCAAAATACGTTGGAACTTTACTTTTTACAATAGTAATCATCCCATTTTGTTTAGTTGGAAAATATTTCATTTTAGACAGCATGGAATTTCAACTTTCCATAGAAAGTTACATACTAGGCTTCTTGGCAGTCATGCTGATAACAGCATTTTACATCCCATTTTTTGTTGCATTTAAAGTGAAAACACTTGTACCAGTTTTTATATTTTTATCTATTGGAGTTATATATTTAATGAAAAATACTCCATATTTGTTAAATAAATATGCTAATGGCGTACTGACCTTTTTAAAAGAGATTTCAGATTTGAAATTATTTCTTTTATTTGCTGTCATAGCAGTGGGGTGCTATGGGGTTTCATGGATATTATCTATTCGTATCTATCAGAACAAGGCTCTTTAATAGCAAGTTCTAAAAGGAGGATGGTTTAAATGAAATTAAAAAAAGAGCGTCCTAGTCGAATACGAAATTGGCTGAAAACTATTGGAGCATTTTTCGTTATGCAACTAATTTTTATCATCCTTGACATGAATTCGTGGATACCGAACTTCAAGGAAGGAGGAGTTGGGGATCGTCTCGTTAATTCAGAGTTCTTTACGGAATGGTTCGCTCCTTATAAAACAAAGCAATTTAATGTACTAACGGCAGTTATGGCTATTTTATTATTCCTAAATGTAGTAACAAGTGCAATAAAAGACGCTTTTTCTAGAAAAAGAATTAATTAGCACATAAGTTGACCTTGCGTCTTTTTAATAATGTCTTAACTATATTTAAAAACAACAGGAAAAAGATAAAAACTCCACTTATTGATGTTTCACTTTATCTTTTACAATGATTTCTTGAAAATTATTTGATTCTTCAATTTTGTATATTGATAGAGATAGATGCATTCGTCCCCCATACTGCTTCCAAAGTGTGCGCAGTAATTGTGACATATGTATTTATACTTGTGATGACAAATGATGTGTATAATTTTTGGAAAGTTCGAAAAATTATTGAACGAACTAGAAAAATTTAGTAATCTTATTTGTACGATACATACATAATAGTTTTATAGCGATTTTTAAATGAAGTATAGGGGACAATCGTTGTGGATCTTACGTTCAAAGTTGAGAAAACATGTTTTAACTACCGCGGCGGAGCAATTTGTAAACATGATAATAAAATACTTATTCTGCAAGGTGACAGTGAAGATTTTTGGTACGTACCAGGCGGTAGAGTGAAAATGCTAGAAAATAGAGAAGATGCATTAAAACGAGAGCTTGCGGAAGAGATAGGTGTTCCTATTAAAAGGAAAAGATTAATATGGTCAGTAGAAAATTTCTTTACACTTTCTGAGCGAAGGTTTCATGAGATTAGTTTTTATTATGAAGTAGAGCTACATGAATTACCTGCAAATGGAGCGGATCAATATATTTTGGAAGAAGAGGGTAGAACGTATTTGTTTAGATGGGTGCCAGTAGAAGAACTGCATACATATAACTTACAGCCTGCATTTATAAAAGAGAAAGTAAAGGATGTATCAGTTCACACAGAACATATCGTACTACAAAAGTAAATGTATTCGGAGGGAGAAACGATGAAGGGGACTAAAAAAGAGGTACATATAAATGACAAAGTAATTCGTTACACACATATCGAAAAAGGTTCTAGTAAGGTTTGCTTTATGTTCTCAGGTTCAGGATATAATTACGATAAGCCGTTATTTTATTACGCGACGATGCTTATGCTTGAACATAAAATTGATGTTGTACATATTCATTACTCTTACGATGAACAGGTAATGAATAAACCAATAGAAGAACTAACGAAAGTAATGATGGATGATATTAATCCCGTAATAAATGAAGTGTTGAAAAATGAACAATACAGCAAATCGATGTTTTTAGGGAAGTCACTCGGAACAATTCCGATTGCGAATGATTTAATGAAGAGAGAAGAATTCACGCAGTCAAAAATGATAGTGCTTACACCTTTACTAACTTTTGAATCTATTTTTGATTCTATTTTACATAGTAGTCACGAAGGGCTTTTAGTTATTGGGGATAAAGATCATCAATATAATGCAGATCAAGTTAAGCAGTTATATAAAACGAATTTAACGATTGATGTTATCAAAAATGCAAATCATTCTGTAAATGTTGGGGAATTTGAAACAGAGAATTCAATTGAAGCGATAGCGAAAATAATAGAAAAGCTTAAAGAAATTGTTAGGGAAAACTAACTTATCAATACATGCAAAAAGAGGTGCGAATTGCACCTCTTTTATTTTAATAAGCCTTCAACACATGAAGCAAATAATCTTTCCGGTTCAGCGGATTATAATCAACACGTTTTCGAGTAGGGAAGGGAGGTTTCAGTTTTGTGAAACCAGCTGGCTTCGTTGTAAATATGCCTTCTCCTTCAGTGAATGAATGAAGCATTCGCTGAAAATTCTCTGTTTTCGCAACAGGTAACGATCCTGTTAAATGGTATGAGTCATTATTGAATATCGGCTCGCTAAAAGTTGCTGGAATAGCAGCGAGCTTATACATTGCGGTACTAATTGCCTGCTCCGGTACAGTTAATTCAAACGCATTAACTGGTTCATATACATATGTTTCAGCTTTCTTTAAAGCATCCATTAAAACGAGTGGCGTTACGTTTCTAAAGTCACTCGCTGTTGTAACAGGACTAGCATAACCTGTATGCGTTAACGTGACAGAAATATCCGTAACTTCCCAACCGTATAAACCTTGTTTTAACGTTTGAAATACAGTATCTTCAATCGCTTTATGAAATGCTAAAGGTAGTGAGCCAAGTTCAACGCCTAATGTATATGTTATGCCAGAATTAAGTTCACCACGTTCGACTTTGAATCCAACTGTTGCGTAAAATGGATTCGTTTTTTCGCCCATTACTTCAACGGAAATCCCAATGCCAATTGGCTTCTCAATACATACAACTCGCGTATTTGAAAAAGTAACCTGCAAATTATATTTCTCAAAAAGAGTCGTTTCAATTACTTCTTTTTGTACTTGACCGAAAAGGCGAATGTATAGTTCATTATGAACATCATCTTTCCACACTTGAATGAGTGGATCTTCTTCACATAGTTCCATAAGAGCAGTGTATAAATCATGAATTCGTTCTTTAGGTACTGCATCGATGGCAGCTTCCATTTGTGGTTCGGCAAAGTGAATATCTTTTATATAATCAGTCCGTGCACCGATAATATCACCAATTTTAATATCACTTAGTCCCCACACTTTGCAAAATTCACCATTAGGAACGGTAGAAGTTTGAACGGCATCTCCATTATGAAATATGCACATTTTTTTAATCTTTTCCTTATGTGGTAGAGACTCATTTCGCTGAATATCCACATATTTTCTAATGTGTAAACTACCTGAAAAAAGTCTTACATAAGCAATCTTTTCTCCAGAAGGTTCACGTTCAATTTTAAAAACAACACCGGACAGTTCTTCATCTGGAGACGAATTATTAGCTGGAAGTAACGCTGGAATATTTTCAAGTAGTTCAGTTACTCCTGTACCCGTCAGTGCTGAACCGAAGAAGATCGGATACAGATTTGCTTGTTGTATTTGTTTTTCAAGTTCTTCTCTTAATAATGTGTCCGTTACGATTTCGTTATTTACATATGACTCAAGTAATGATTCATTATAAGGTGCTAATCGTTCTATACAATCGTCATATGATTTATATTCAATAATACGAGCTTCCTTTGTTCCTTCGTTTTGGACAGAATAGAAGGGGAATGCTTCATTTGAAAGAATCGTTTTTATATGCTTTACAACTTTTTCAGTATTTGCACCACTACGATCAATTTTATTAACAAATAAAATAGTCGGTATGTTGAGTTTCTGTAATGTCCGCATTAAAATCTTCGTTTGTGCTTGCACACCCTCAACGGCAGAAATAACTAAAATCGCACCGTCCAAAACGCGAAATGATCGCTCCACTTCAGCGATAAAATCAGCGTGTCCAGGTGTATCAATGACATTTACTTTTATATCATCAATAAAGAAAGACACGACAGATGCTTTAATCGTAATGCCGCGTTGTCTTTCTAATTCCATTGAGTCAGTTTGCGTGCTTCCACTATCAACTCGGCCAACTTCTTTAATCACATTCGTTTCATAAAGAATACGCTCAGTCAAACTCGTCTTGCCAGCGTCTACGTGCGCGACAATCCCTATATTTATTGTTGTCATATATAAATATCCTCATTTCATTTTCCATTTTCATTTCCTCATTTCTATTTGTGTATTGCCGCATTACAATCACTCTCCAGTCATTTAAAGTATTACTATTATAATGTAATTTACATTTTTTGTAACGCGACAAAGCGCCTTAATTTGGAAAAAATAAAAATGAAAACAAAAAGCTTGCATTCTAAATCGATATAGATTATATTAATTGACATATCAACTATTGATACATCAAACGTTTTTGTTTTGATTGTAAAGGAGGGGTAATTTGACAAGTTCATGCTCAAAAGAAGCGATTATTTTATATAAATTACACTTTCTAAATAAAGAAGTAAGTTCGAAATTTGAAGGGTGTACGGGTATGAGCCAGTCTCGATTAGAGCTTATACTTCAGTTATTTGAAGTAGGTGAAATTAGTCAAAAAGCACTTCAGCAAGAAGTGAACATTGATAACGCTGCGATAACGAGGCATTTAAAACAGCTAGAAGCAAACGGAATGATTGTAAGACGTAAAAATCCAGACGATAACAGAATTACGTTAGTTTCTCTTACTGAAGAGGGACGAAATAAAATTCAGGCGTTTCAAGAGGAAAAAGAACGTTTTGCAGCATCGGCATTTAAAGGATTAAGTGAAGAAGAACGCGATAATCTTTTAAATATGTTAATTCACATTCAAGAAAACATAAAAGAACTTTAAAAAAGGGAGAATACAACTATGACTAACTCAGTAAAAACAAATAATTTTAACGAAATTTTAACAGGACGTCGTTCAATTCGTAAATACGACTCATCAGTGAAAATTAGCAAAGAAGAAATGACAGAAATTCTTACAGAAGCAACACTTGCACCATCTTCAGTAAACATGCAGCCATGGAGATTCGTAGTGATTGAAAGTGACGAAGCGAAAGCAACACTTGCACCACTTGCGAAATTCAATCAATCTCAAGTAGAAACATCTTCAGCAATGATCGCTTTATTTGGTGATTTAAACAACTTTGATAACGCAGAAGAAATTTACGGAACAGCAGTAGAGCGTGGTTTCATGCCAGCAGAAGTAAAAGAAGACCAAATGAAAAAACTTTCAGCTTACTTCTCAATGGTTACACCAGAAGTAATGAAAGATACTGTACTTATTGACGGTGGTCTTGTAGCAATGCAATTTATGCTAGCAGCTCGTGCTCACGGCTATGATACTTGTCCAATTGGTGGTTTTGAAAAAGACCAAATTGCTGAAGCGTTCGGATTAGATAAAGAACGTTACGTACCAGTTATGTTAATTTCAATCGGAAAAGCAGCTGACAGTGGTTACCAATCAGTACGTCTTCCAATTGAAAAAGTTGCAGAGTGGAAATAATTTTATAAAAGAACTTCAATAAGTGAAAGATGAGAGGGGAAACACCATGATTATTATTCACGCAATATTTCAAGTAGATCCAGCGAAACAACAATCATTTTTAGAAGAAATTCAACCACTCATTCATAGTTCAAGAGAAGAAAGTGGAAATGTGTCTTATGATCTTTATAAAGATACAGAAAAAGAAAATGTGTATACGATGGTAGAAGTATGGAAAGATGAAGTAGCAGTTGCGAGTCATAATACGAGTGAACACTTCACATCTTTCGTTAGCAAAGCAAAACAGTTGTTAACTGCTCCTCTTGATATAAAAGCTTATAATGGAGAGTTAGTAAAATAATGAGAAAGATGACTTTAGCTTATAGTGCTAAGGTCATCTTTTTTATTTTGACAGGAATATATTTACTTTTATCGTAATGTGTTATAATTTGGAAAATAATAATTCTTAATTTTCAGAACAAAAGAAAATGGGGGGATAAATAGATGAACACATTAAAGAAAATCACTAATAATATTTCGAAAGTTATTATAGGAAAAGATGAATCCATAGAACTTGCAGCCATTGCTCTAATAGCAAAAGGACATATTTTATTAGAAGATGTACCGGGGACAGGAAAAACAACACTAGCGAAAAGTTTGGCTAAAAGCGTGGACGCAAAATTTCAAAGAATACAATTTACAGCGGATACTTTGCCCGGAGATGTTATTGGTCTTGAATATTTTAATGTGAAGGAATCGGATTTTAAAACGAGGTTAGGTCCTATTTTTGCAAATATAGTATTAGTGGATGAAATTAATCGTGCTGTACCGAGAACACAATCTTCGTTACTCGAAGTTATGGAAGAGCGTACTGTTACAATTGCGAAACAGACGCATTCATTACCAGAACCTTTTTTAGTAATTGCAACGCAAAATCCTCTTGAATCTGCGGGTACATTTCCTTTACCTGATGCTCAATTAGACCGATTTTTACTTACGATTCGCCAAGGTTATCCTACGAGAGAAGCTGAAAAGGAAATGATGAATCGGTTTCAAACGAATGATCCGTTAGAAACATTACACTCTATTATTTCAAGTGAAGAAATTATTATGATGCAAAAACGTGCAAGAGAAGTGTTAGTAGGAAATGATGTGCAAGATTATCTTCTTGAAATTATTGAGGCAACGCGTAAGCATGAGCTAATTGAAATTGGTGTAAGTCCGCGGGGGACGTTGGCATTTATGAGAGCGATTCAAGCAAGGGCTATATTAAATGAAAGAGATTACTGTACGCCAGATGATATTAAGACGCTTGCTGCATCCGTTTGTGCTCATCGTTTAACGTTAACGATTGAAGGGGAGATGAAAACGACGAAAGAACAAATCATGAGAGAAATTCTTCATACGATTAATGTACCAGTGGAGAATATACGATGAATCAACAGCTTGTGTATACACCATTAGCGGAGCCTTTCGTAATGGGAGTTATGTCAGTTGTAGCTGTTATTTTATGCGTATTTTCAAGCAATCTACTGTTTTTATCTCTCGTATTTTTGTATGTAATTTTAATAGGTGCTATGCATGTATACATACGTAAAGTATCTCGTGTTGAATGGGAATATAGCCAAGGGAATTCAAACGTTTTTATAGGTGAAACGAATATGTGCAAAATGAAAATTTCAAATAAGTCGATATTTCCTATTTTCAATATCGTATTTCGATTTAAATGTGAAAACAAGCTAACTTGGAATCATGATGAAATAAACAAAAATACGAATACAGGTTCAAATTATTATATGAATTTTAATTTAAAAGGAGGAGAGTCAGCTTCATTTCATTTACAAGCTGTAGCGTTAAAAAGAGGAATTGCGAAATGGGAAGAAGTTGAAATTGTTATTACGGATCCTTTTGGATTTATAACGAATCATATAACATATAAACAAGTCGATACGCCGTCCTATTTAGTTTTACCAGCTGTTCCAAAAATGCAAGTCCCTGAATTACAAGAATGGTCACGAGGATTTCGAAAAGCGATGTCTTCACCCTTATATGATGAAACGAAAGTAATGGGAGTGAAGTCTTATGAAAATGAAGATTTTCGTTCCATCCACTGGAGTGCAACAGCGAAAACAGGGACGATAACTGCGAAAAAGTATGAGCGAACGCAATCAGATAAATACGCGATTTATCTCAACTTGCAAAATAAAAGTGGCGTTTCATTGCGAAATGATATAGAAGAATTAATTGAATTAACAGCAGGCATATGTAAACAACTTCTTATGCAAAACTGTTCATTTGAATTATGGATTAATAGTGTAAAGGATAACGGTTTGCTACATGTAAAGAATGGTGATAATCGGAAACATTTGCAAAATGTATTAAAAATACTTGCCTCAATATCGGATCAAGATACGCCTGTATCTTCTTCTTATTTTTACACAGCAGGCTTTCGTCGTAAGGAACTGGATGCGGTTCCTTTAATTATTGGTACTTCACCAAAGAAATACAGTAGAACGAATAAATGGATTGTAATGAAAGAATAAGAAGGGGCTTATGTCATGGCGAATAAAAAGCGACATATGAAAGTGAAGTTATGGGGTGTAAGAACTTTAATCATACTTTTCTTTGCGATTAGTGCGATAACGTTATCACAAGGTGTTGTGTATGTACAAGACATAGTAAAAGGGCTTTTTTCTAGTAAGACGGAGATAATATCAGAAAGAAATTATGATTTTACTAGTGTAGACGCACAGTTTGATGAATCTGAAAGAATTATAGATGAAGAAACAGGAGTTGTAGATACAAGAACGAAAATAGATAGGGAAATTCCACTTTTTGTACGAAAAAATTCATGGACTGATGTGTTTTCTGTTCTTTCAAATTCATGGATTAGTGTCATTTTTTATGTAATTATTGCAGTGGTCATTTTATATGCTGTTTATAAATTAATGAGGAAAAAGGTAACGAAATCAGAAATAGAACAGGATAAACAATCGATAACAAAAGAAAATACGGATAGAACCGAAAAGAACAAGAAAGTGATGCATCAGTTTGAACAGCCATTACCTAAAGATACGATAAGAAAAACGTTAGTTGAATGGGAAAGAACATTACCATTTCATGAACAGAGAAGATCCTATGAAACGATGCAACAGTGGTTAAAAAGAATTAGTAGAACGAGAAATATTACTTCGTTATATGAGTCTGTTCGTTATGGTGAAAAGACGTATACGGAGTTAGATGTGGAAAAAATAATGAAGTGGGTAGAGGGAGATGGGAAGGTGGATATGTAAATATCCACCTTTACTTTTTTGTAGAGAAATTTGATTATCATGAATCATTTTCATATATAAAACTGCCTTCAAATAAGAAAAAGAAATTAACTGTAAATTAACTTTATTTACTTATACTTCATTACATGTTAACCTATACTTAATTTTTATAAATTATAATTAATTTTTAAGTTTTTTAAGGGTGTGAAAATGTAATGAAATCAGTATTAAAAAGCATACTTATTTCCTTTGTTTTTTCTGCAGTAGGTATGTGTTGGTTGCTGTTCTTATTATTCAAAGGGGACGGAGACTGGTTATTGTCTTGGATAGGCGTATTCATGGCATATTTATCTTTATTCACTTTAATAGATTTATATTGTAAACATACATACGATAAAAAAATAAATACATGGCTTATAAAAACAGCGGTGACTAGTTTTAGTTTTGCGGTATTAGGAATCTCATTTTGTATTATACACGAGCTATTAACACCATGGAGTCTCAGTTTAATGGTGTGGTATTGGTTGGTAATGTTAGTGTTATTTTTAACGACCATACTATCATTAGTCAGTCTCGTATTTGTTAATCGTAAAAATCATAATTTCACCGGTGGATATAGAATACTCATACTTCTAAATGTATTACTTACATTAGGACCAGTATTATGGCCACTATTACTTTCTATTATTGGAAATGGAATGAATGCTAGTGCGGGCTGGTAAAAAGGAATTTAGATTAGTTGTGTAAAGAATAGGATGACAAGTTGATATAGAATTTTAAATGTTTATGAGAACATGTTTACATAAAAAATGAAAACATGTTCTCTTTTTATTTGCATGCATAACTCTTCCTCAGTTAACTTTATTTAAATTTAAACGTAAGTATTTCGTAAGGAATGGATAAGAAAAAAGACAGTTTTATCATATAGGATGAAAGTATAGCTTGAATCAATACGATATGAATAGGGGAGAGAAATCCTTATGAAAAAACGTAATTCAATGAAGTTAGCGAGTTTGACAGTTTTATTAGCGGGTACTACTCTATTTACACCTGGTTTTACTGTGAAAGCAGAGTCTACTCAAAGTATTTCTAATTCGTCAAAAGTACATGATCAAAAGAATCGGAATGGCTGGAAACAAGTATTACAGGAAACAATCCAAATTGGAGCACCAGGGGTATTAGCTAAGACGTCTAATAAAGGGAAAATTAGTAGTTATACTGCTGGCGTAGCAGATTTAAGCACAAAGAAACCGGTGAAATCAGATTATCGCTTTCGAATTGGTAGTGTGACGAAAACTTTTACCGCCACGACGGTTCTTCAATTAGTTGGAGAAAATCGCGTACAACTTGACGATTCAATTGAGAAGTGGTTACCGGGTCTCGTTCAAGGAAATGGGTATGATGGCAATCAAATTACGATACGCCAACTTTTGAATCATACAAGTGGTATCGCTGAATACTTAAAGTCAAAAGATGCTGACATAATGAATTCGAAAAAAACGTATACAGCTGAAGAAATAGTGAAAATAGGTCTTTCTCTACCTCCAGATTTCTCGCCGGGCAAAGACTGGTTGTATTCAAACACAGGATATGTAATATTGGGAATGCTAATTGAAAAAATAACTGGTAATAGTTATGCGGAAGAAATTGAAAAGCGAATTATTGAACCTCTGGACTTGCCAAATACGTTTTTACCAGGAAATTCACCCGTCATTCCAGGAAAGAATCATGCTCGTGGATATGTGAAAATGGACGAAACAGGCGAGTTGAAAGACATTACGTATTATAATCCGAGTTTAGCTAATGCAGCTGGAGATATGATTTCTAATGCGGATGATTTAAACAAGTTCTTTTCATCTTTACTCGGTGGTAAGTTACTGAAGGAACACGAGTTAAAAGAAATGCTTACTACAGTTCCTATAGAAGGAAAAGGGGTTGGTGATGGATATGGCCTTGGAATCTATGAGACGAAACTTCCAAATGGTGTCTCAGTTTGGGGGCACGGAGGATCAATTCCTGGGTTTATGACTTTTGCTGGTGGAGTAATTGGAGGCAAGCATACATTTGCTGTCAATGCTAATTCTTTAGGTCCGGTTGAAATCCTTACACAGTTTAATAAAATGATGCAAGTTGAATTTAATAAATAATAGATGAAAAGAGTTCTACTATAGAGGTATATAAGGACTTGTATGTGATTTAATTGTTATTAAAATATACTCTTAAAAAATCCCGAATCATGAGCAATTTACTTCCCATGATGCGGGTTTTTTATGTGCTGTTACAAGAAAAGTAATGATGTATTTAAATTTTTTCATTTTACTATAAATCTATTATATTTATTTGATATTTCTTATTTATAGTGACTTTTACATTTTTAAAATATTGCAACATACAAAGGTAAGTAGTTCTAGATTTTGGGGTTAATAATAAGTGAATTCTGATTTTTGTTGAAAAATATTTAAATGTATTTCCGTAATTTACATAATAAGGTACTTTTATCGTATGAATTAATAACAAATAGAATTAAGTATACAAAAATAGATAATTATGATTTGTGTAAGAATGATTGACTATTATGAAAATAATGATTAATATAAGTTTTATATTTTGGTTCCATTTATATTACAAATTTGTATTTTATTTCAAATTTAATTGTGTCGTAAACTATAATTGAATATATTGTGAAAAAGAATAGGAAGCGGGAACAGCAATAGAAAAGGCTATCTTTTCAAATTTTGTAATGAAATCAAAGGAAGGATAAATATGTATAAACAAGTAGTAGAACTGTTAGAAGAAGCGGCTATATCGTATACACAATATACACATGAGCCAATATTAGATTATGAAACAGATAGAAAAATTAGAGAAAGGTTTAAATTAGAAGGTGTACCCAGTAAAAGTTTATTTTTAAAAGATAAATCAAATAACTATTACATATTTGTAACTGTTGAAGGAGAAAAATTAGATTCAAAACTTATGAAAGATTTGGTTGGAAAAAAGATTTCTATTTGTTCAGCCGAGGAGTTAATAGAAAAAACTTCTTGTGTTCCAGGGTGTGTATCTCCATTTGGCTATTCAGATGAAATCACACTTATTATAGATCGAAAAATTTATAACTATAATAAATTTTTGTTATCTCCCGGTATACCTGAGATAACAATTGAAATACCTACAAAAAGTATAAATAAAATCTTAAATATTGTTGAGAATAATATTTTAATATATGAGAAAAGATCATAAATATATTAGGGGGGATTTTAGTAATGCCAACTACAAAAATGTATTTATACGATCAAAAGAGAATAATTGAAGAACAAAATAAAGGGATTTTAGATGAGTGGAAAACTATATCTTTCAATAATTTTCACGATAGCATTTTAGATCAATCTAAACCATTTCCGTGTTATTTTGCAGTAGATTCTGAGAAACATGGTTGGTCTAGATATATATTTTCTGAATCGGCTTATGATGAAAATGAATTGTTCAAACTAAGAGATGGGATTTATGAATATATTAAAACATATCAACAAATTGCAAAGAGAACTACTTTAGTAATATTTTTTAAACCATCTAATAAACAATTACTGGCTGAAGAATACAAAAAACAATTTTGGAATGTATTACAATTTTTAATGAGAAATGATCCGGAGCCATGGAATGCAGAAATACCAATAGATCCTTATAACGCTAAATGGGAATTTTGTTTTGGTGGTGAACCTATATTTGTCGTTTGTAGGGCTCCAATATATTCTGAGAGAAAAAGTAGATATACAGGAACCGGCCTTGAAATTACGTTACAACCTCGAGGTACTCTAGATGATATTACAGGTGATACAAAACAAGGGAAACAAGTACGGAAAGTGATTAGAAAACGTTTGTTAGCATATGATGATATTCCAATGCATCCAGATATAGGGGATTACGGAATAAAAGAAACCTTTGAATGGAAACAATATATGTTACCAGAAACAAATGAAGAAAGTGTAATGAGATGTCCTATTACGGGGTTGAAGAAAAATGATTAGCATGATATTCAGTTATATATTATTAGGGATTTCATTGTCTGCACCAGTCGGTCCGATTAATGTTGCTCAAATAAATAAAGGAATAAAAAATGGTTTTTTGAGTGCATGGTTAGTAGGAGTTGGAGCAATGTCAGCAGATGTTGTAATGATGTTTTTAATTTACTTTGGTATTTCGACTTATTTAACAACTCCAGTTGCCCAGCTCTGCATTTGGATTTTTGGTTTTGTAACGATGATTTATTTAGGCTATGAAAGCATGAAAGAAGCTACTAAACAAGTTCAATATATTTCATCAGGTGAAAAAGAACATCCTTTAAAATCTTTTCTATCGGGGTTTGCTATCGCAATTTCTAATCCATTAAATATTATTTTTTGGATAGGGATATACGGATCAGTTCTAACTAGTGCTATGAATACTATTGGAAAAGAACAAGCTTTATGGTATAGTGCAGCCATTTTTGCTGGGATTATGCTTTGGGATATATTTATGGCTACATCTATTCATTTTGGTAGAAGATTTATTAATCATACAGTAATGAAATGGATTTCTATAGTAGCAGGAATTGTTTTAATTATGTTTGGAATATATTTTGGCTATGAGGCAGTAAGAGGGGTTGATAGACTATTATGAAATGATTGATAATTAGAGTCGATAGTTATTTTTTAGAACTTTATTCATAGCGAACCTTTTGGTTTTTGAATTTGTTAATTGATAAGTATAGGTTAATTCCTTATAGTAAAAGACTTATAGAATCATTCTATAAGTCTTTTTATTGCTGTATAGAAAAATATATAGGCACATTCTCTTCTCACAAAGAGAAATAAAATTCTTAACAAGAACGATAAAATAAATATATAAGCAGTAAAGCAAATTTCAATAAAAGTAGCTTGTTTGCATTTGAAAAATCTAGAATGTTTTTAATTGCTATGAATTACTTTCACAACTTTTGTGGGCACTCCTGCAACGACAATGTTTGCAGGTGCATCCTTTGTAACAACTGCCCCTGTAGCAATAACTGAATTGTTTCCAAGTGTCACACCAGGAAGTATGGTTGCACTAGACCCGATCCATACATTTTCACCAATTGTAACAGGGGAGGCGTATGTCGTGTTTCTTGTTTCTAAAGTTAGCCCGTGATTAAGTGTGGCAATTGTAGCATTCATACCGATTATACAATTGTCTCCTATTTGAATCCCATCTCTATCTTGAAAAGAACATCCATTGTTAAAAAATACGTTTTTGCCCTTACAAAATATTCATTATTCTTTCAAAGGTTCCAGTAAAACAACTTCACAGAAATGTTCATGTTCAAATGAGGAAGAAGTGAACAATAAAACGATTTATATTCCGAAAATTGTAATTTTTATGATTGTTAAATATAATAGTGATATATATTGAGTGGACTTAAATAGAAAATAGTTTAGTTAATTAATTATTTTTCGTCTTAACTAATATGGCATTGGAGTGAAATACATTGGGACAAAATCAGTTCAGATGGAGTAACGAGCAATTACGAGAACATGTTGAAATAATAGACGGTACAAGAAGTCCTCATAAATTATTAAAGAACGCAACATACTTAAATTCCTATATACGTGAATGGATGGAAGCAAATATTTGGATCTATGATGACAGAATTATATATGTAGGAGAAAAACTACCAGAGCAACTACATGAATGTGAAGTTATTGATTGTGATGGAAAGTATGTCGTTCCTAGTTACATAGAACCGCATGCACATCCATATCAATTATATAATCCAGAGACGTTAGCGAATCATGCGATGCAATTTGGGACAACAACTTTTATTAATGATAATTTAACTCTATTTTTCACATTAAAGCGTGAGGAATCATTTCATTTATTAGATAAATTTAAAAAGCTTCCAGCTAGTATGTATTGGTGGTGCCGTTTTGATGGACAAACTGAATTGCAAAATGGGCAATCTTTATTTAATAGTGAAGAAATAATAGAATGGCTACAGCATGAAGCAGTTCTTCAAGGAGGGGAGCTAACAGCATGGCCAAAATTATTACATGGCGATGATGAAATGCTAACTTGGGTGCAGGAAACAAAGCGATTACAGAAAAAAGTAGAAGGACATTTCCCAGGAGCATCTGAAGCAACGTTAGTAAAATTAAAACTGTTAGGTACAGACTGTGATCATGAAGCAATGACGGGGCAAGAAGTGTTAACTCGTCTTATGCAAGGTTACACTGTTTCTCTTCGAAACTCTTCCATCCGACCAGATTTAGAAGTTTTATTAAAAGAACTACTGGAATTAGGTGTGAAGCAATTTGATAGATTCTTTTTCACAACAGATGGTTCTCATCCGTCCTTTTATGAAAACGGAATGACGAATGTAATGATTACTACTGCTATAAAGCAAGGTGTTCCAGTAATAGATGCATATCATATGGCAAGTTATAATATTGCTCGTTATTATAATATGGAGCATATACATGGTTCGATTGGGACAGGGAGAATTGCAAATATCAATATTTTAGAAAGTAAAGAAAACCCAGTACCAGCGAGCGTTATTGCAAAGGGGAAATGGGTGAAGCGTGACGGTGTAAATACGCATGAAGCATTACATATAGACTGGGGTAAATGTAAAGTAACTCCATTATCATTAGATTGGTCCATAGAAAAAGAGGATATGATTTTCTCTAATAAAACGGGTATACACTTATTAAATAACGTTATTACAAAACCATATACTAGTAAAATCAACATAGAATGTAATGAATTGTCCACAGATCATGATGAATGTTTCCTTATGATGATTGCTCGTGATGGCAGTTGGCGAGTGAATACAGTTGTGAAAGGTTTTGCGAAAGAACTAGGTGGGCTTGCTAGCTCTTATTCTGGTACAGGTGACATCATTCTTATCGGAAAAAGAAAAGAAGATATGCTTATAGCTTTTCATAGAGTAAAAGAGCTTGGCGGGGGAATGGTAATAGCTGAGAAGAATGAAGTATTACATGAAATCGCATTACCATTGCTCGGAATTATGTCTAATTTAAAAATGAGTGAATTAATACAGGAAGAGAAACAGATGGTGAAATTACTACAAGAGCGTGGCTACGCGTATGATGATCCAGCATTTACAATTTTATTCTTTTCTGCGACGCACTTGCCTTTTATACGGGTAACGCCTATAGGGCTATATGATGTGAAAAGTGGAAAGGTAGTTGCTTCGCCGGTGAATTTGATAAAGTAATATTAGAAAGAACTCCTCCGCTACAGTAGTTATGTAAAGTGGGGGAGTTTTATATTTTAGATGTATTGTTATAAATAGGGTTACATATAAATAATCTCAAAAATAACCTTAAACGAGAACAAATAGATAAATTAGGAAAATATATTTTTAAAACATACTTGACGCATAGGAATTAATGGATTAATATGTGGATATTACTTATTTTACCACTCATTATTTTAATGCTAAAACAAATTGAATAGCTGATTGGATAACCAAAGGCACGTATACATTTCATAATTTTGAAATGTGTTCGTGCCTTTTTGTATTATTCATAGAGCAAGGAGCGGAGGAGATATGAATAAAACGATGCCAACATTAATCGAAGAAACAGATTGGTTGTTTCGTAAAATGGTCCGTAAGTTTGTAAAGGAACGTGACAAAATTAAGATTGAAGGTATTATGTTGCCGGGCATCTTAATATTAAACAAAATTATTCGAGATGGTGAGCAGCGTCTAACTGATTTAGCAGAAGAACTGGATTTTACATCAGGAGCGATTACGGCATTATGCGATAAGTTAGAAGAAAGAGGCTTGGCTATTCGGAAACGTCATCAGGAAGATAGACGAATCACTTTACTTGATATTACTGAAGATGGCCTGAAATTTATAAAGCGAAATAATAAAATAAGAACAAGTTTTATGTCTGTTTTATTCGATGGATTTTCAACAGAAGAATTACAAGTGCAGACCGAAGTTTTTAAACGCTTAGCCCATAATTTAGAACACCTTTCGGATACAATTATGAAACTAAGCAATGAGAATACAGAGGAATAACAAAGAATACTATTACTCTAGTTATTTGGGTCTGAAAATTCAAACTGTTAAAAGGTGACTTATTAATAATATGAATAGGAGTGGAAAGAATGGGACATCCAACAATTTATCCAACAGGGGCAACAGTATATAATCCCGGGAAAGCTTGGAGTGGTTATACAATTTATCAAGCTGCAGATCATGGTGCGTTATTAATTGATATGAATGGAAAGGAAGTACACTTATGGAAAGGACTGCGTGGATTTCCAAATAAGTTATTACCAGGCGGATATGTTTTTGGTCATACAGCACAAAGAGATCCTGAGTACGGTTTTCAAGATGAAGTAGATTTAGTTCAAGTAGATTGGGAAGGAAACATAGTCTGGAGATTTAACCGTCTGGAACACATTGAAGACCCAGGCCATGATCCGCAGTGGATGGCTAGAGCTCATCATGATTATCAGCGTGAGGGAAATCCCGTGGGTTACTATGCACCAGAATTAGAACCGAAAACAGATGGTGGAAATACGTTAATTTTAGCACACAAAAATGTACATAATCCGAATATATCCGATAAGCCGTTATTAGATGATGTCATTATTGAGGTAGATTGGGAAGGGAATATTATATGGGAGTGGGCTGTCAGTGATCATTTTGAAGAACTTGGATTTGATGAAAGTGCTAAAAATGTACTATTCTGTAATCCTAATATTAGATCCTTTGGTGGTAATTCGGATGGAGATTGGATGCATATAAATTCTATGTCTACAATTGGTCCGAATAAGTTTTATGACCAAGGAGATGAACGTTTTCATCCTGAAAATATTATTTGGGATGCTAGGGAGTCAAATATAATTGCCATTATTGACAAGAAGACAGGAAATATAGTTTGGAAACTCGGTCCTGATTATTCTAGCCCAGATGTTAAGCATTTAGGATGGATCATTGGACAACATCATGCACATATCATTCCGAAAGGATTGCCTGGAGAAGGGAATTTACTTGTATTTGATAATGGTGGTTGGGCAGGATACGGTCTTCCAAACCCTGCATCTCCATACGGTTCCAAAAATGCTGTTCGTGATCACTCGAGGATTCTAGAAATTAATCCAGTAACTTTAGAAATTGAGTGGCAATATACGCCAACTGAAGCTGGATATCAAGCTCCTTTAGATTCGTATCGATTTTACAGTCCATATATTAGTTCTGCCCAAAGGCTACCAAACGGAAATACATTGATTACAGAAGGAGCAGATGGTCGGATTTTTGAAGTTACTCGTGAGCATGAGCTTGTATGGGAATATATTTCACCTTATAAAAATAACAGAAACTCCAATATGGTTTACCGTGCGTATCGTGTACCGTATGAGTGGGTACCTCAACTAGAAAAACCAGAGGAGAAAGAAATTACTCCTCTTGATATAGCAGCATTTAGAGTCCCGAATGCTGCAGAAGCTGGTACGGAATCTGTTGTGACAGTCGAAGGAACAATATCTTACGGCACCGGAGATTTCTGTGTAGCGACATTGGAAGAAATAAATAAAATACGAGATTAACGTTAGTAATTTAAAGTGTGGGGAGAGTCATTTCCCCCACTTATTAAAATGAACTTGATAGGTTTGTTATATGACAAAACGTTTCCATTTCTTTATTTGTAATAATTTAACGTAATATTTCGGTTAAACAAATCTTACTTCAAGCTTGAACAAATTGTTATGGAGGAATGATAAATGGTGAAACTAAAGCCTTTATTTTTAAGTTTATCAATGGTTACTAGTTTAGCTGTAGCAGGATGCTCAAACTTTTCAAAAGAAAGTGCGGGAACGACAAAAAGTAATGGGAAAGAAACGGCCGCGGTGAAAATGGCTATAGATACAGCTGCTGGCGGATCTTTTCAGTTTAGAGCTGCCGAGAAACAAGGCTATTTTGAGAAAAATAGTATTAAAGCTCAACTATCGAATTTTGCTTATGGAATTGATACAGTTAATGCGGTATTAACGGAACAAGCTGATACAGGTCTTGCTGCTGATTATGCGCTTTTAAATTCGTTAGGAAAAGGAGATATGGTCGTAATTTCAACACTTACGCGAGGAAATGAAAAATCATCAAAAGACAATGAGCTTCTAGTTAGAGAGGGGATTAAAACAGAAAATGATTTAAAAGGTAAAAAGTTAGGCGTATCTAAAGGGACTGTAACGGAGTATGTTTGGGCGAAATATTTGGCAGCGAAACATATTAATGAAAAGGATATTACCTTCGTTCCATATAGTACACCAGACGAAGCTATTGTAGGAATGAAAAATGGTGATATAGATGCTGTTTGGAGTTCTGGTGCATTAAAGGATAAATTTAAAAATATAAAAGGTGTAACAAAATTAGGTGATTTAGAAAGTGCAGGCGTTACAATTGACAGCTATTTACTAGCAAAAAGATCATTCGTCGAGAAGAATCCAAAAGCTGTTGAAAACACACTTAAGGCTTTATCTGAAGGTATTAAATATGTAGATAACAATAAAAAAGAAACCGCTAAGCTTGCTTTTGAGCAATTGAAACTACCAGAGAAAGATGCGTTAAAAGATATTGAAAGACAAAACTATGTTCTTGGATTTACAGAGGAGGACGCAAAACATTTAGAAGATATGAAAGTATGGTTAGAAGAGAAAGGGAAACTGAAAGATAAATATGAATTGAAAGATAAAATTAATCTTGAAGCACTTAAAAAAGCTTTCCCTGAATCTGTTACTTATAAATAGAATAGGAGTGAAGTATGGTGAGTACAGTAAGTGAAAAAGAAGTATTGAAACCTCCTGTGGCCATTTCTATTTCTGGGTTATCTAAATCATTTAATAACGAACAATTTGTTTTAGAAGATGTAAATTTAACAATTGGGAATGGTGAATTTTTTATATTACTTGGCCCAAGCGGATGTGGAAAATCTACGTTATTAAGTATGGTTGCTGGATTTGTTGAAAAGACATCAGGGAAACTAATAGTCAATAATGAAGAGGTAATTAAGCCTGATAGAAATCGTGGCGTCGTATTTCAACAAGCAGACGCAGCGCTTTTTCCGTGGCTAACAATTAAAGAAAATATTGAATTTGGTTTAAAAATGAAAAAAATGATAAAGCAGACCCGAAATGATATATCCTCTCACTATATAAAACTTGTTGGACTAGATGGGCATGAAGGAAAATATCCAAGAGAACTTTCTGGAGGAATGAAACAAAGAGTTCAATTAGCACGTGTGTTAGCCAATGACTCGCAATTTTTATTAATGGATGAACCATTTGGAGCACTCGATGCAATGACTAGAAGAACAATGCAAATAGAGTTAATTCGAATTTGGAAAGAAACAAACAAAACGATTATTTTTGTCACTCATGATATTCAAGAAGCTCTATTACTTGGGCAAAGAATAGGGGTAATGTCTAAAGGACCTTCTTCAAAAATTGAAAAGATTTACGATATTCCACTACCGTATCCGAGAACATTTACAGATAAAGAATTTAATTACTATTATCAAATGATTCAATCACACTTTGATTGAAAGGAGGTCCAAATATGAGCGTGTTGAAAGATGAGATTGCAAGAAAAGAGACTATTTATGAAACAAATAATTTCAAGATTGGTTTACAAAAGAAGCTATTACAAAGTGGAATTATCGCTTGGATACTTATCCTTACGATATGGAGTGTTGTAGCGAAATTTTCTGATCCGCAATTTTTGCCAAGTCCGATAGCAGTTTTGTATGGAGCAATTGAACTGAGTCAAAATGGTTCCTTATTTATATATATAGGAGTTAGTTTTTTAAGAGTAATAGCTGGATGGATTTTAGGGAATCTTGTAGCCATTCCGGTGGGATTATTAATTGGCCGAATCCCATGGTTAAGAGCGCTATTTGATCCAGTTATCAATTTTATTCGCTTTATTCCACCTCTTGCCTTTATAACATTATTTATGCTTTGGTTTGGTATTGGAGAGCAATCTAAAATTTTTCTCATTATGTATGCAACTTTCTTTATTGTGACGATTAACACAATTACCGGTGTGCAAGCTGTTGAAGAAGATAAAATTCGCTCAGCGAGAAGTATGGGAGCATCAGAATGGCAAATTATGTTCCATGTCATCATACCAGCAGCACTTCCTTATATTTATACGGGTGCAAAGCTTGCAATGGGATCCTCATTTATGGCTATTGTTGGAGCTGAAATGGTTGCAGCTAATGAAGGAATTGGTTATATGATTTGGAATGCAAGGTTATATTTCAAAACAGATTGGATTTTTGTCGGTCTTGTTATTCTTGGATTGATGGGCTTCTTGATGGATCGGATATTTAATAAATTCGGAAGTGTAGTTCTGAAAAGATATAATGTGGTGAAAAAATAAAAAAGAGCCATTTAGCTGACTAAAAAAGGTTAGATAAATGGCTCTTTTTTATGAAAAAAGTCGATGCGTTCTTACTTCTTATTATTTTTCTATCTTGGTTTCAATCCTCTTCACCAAATCAGCTGACACGCTATGAAAATACTCTAACACTATCTTTCTAATATCATCAGATATAACTTTCAAATCACCAGCTAAGTTTTCTGCAAGATGTTCTTTTTCTATCGGTTTTAACTTCGTATAAAATTCACCAGCCTGCGTAAAGTCATCTTGTTTCGTTATTGAAGTTCTTTCAATTTTACCTTCAACGTATCTTCCGTCACCGCTCGTTATTTGATTAGCAGGTGTCCAATTTTGCTGTTGGTTAATCGTTAATTTCCGAAATTCGGGACCAATTCTTCTTCTTTGAGAATCACTATAAATGTTAGCTCGCCCTTGCAACATTTTATCATCTGATAATTCAGCACCGTCAAGTAAATTAGAAGGGGAGAAAGCGACTTTTTCTACTTGTTCCATATAATTTTCAGGGTTTTTATTTAATACCATTTTGCCGACTGGTATAAGAGGATACGCTTTTTCATCCCATATCTTTGTATCATCTAAAGGATCGTAAGAAAGATGCGCTTCATCTTTCGGGTCCATGAGCTGGACATATAAACCATATTCCACTGGTTTACCGTTTGCAATTGCATCATATAAATCTTTGCCGCTATAATCAGGGTTTTCGGCAGCCAGTTTATTTGCTTCCTCGCTAGTAATGAATTGTACACCTTCAAATGGGTACCAATGATACTTTACATACTTTCGATTGCCTTCTGCATTTCTCCAAACATATGTATTTACACTATGTCCTGGGATGTGGCGAAGGCTTTTGGCCGTACCATTATCAGAGTACAAACGGACAACGAAATGTATGGATTCAGGTGCTCTAGCGACAAAGCTCCAAAATCTATTAGGGTCTAATAAGTTATTTTTAGGTGAAGGTGACAACGCTTGAATGGTTTCAGGGAAACGCATCGGATCGCGTACAGAAAAGACAGGAATGTGATTACATAATAGATCGAAAATACCTTCTTTTGTATAAAATTTTGTAGAAAAACCGCGTACATTTCTAGAAGTATCAGGTGTTCCTTTCGTGCTAACAGCTAATGAAAATCGCACCATAACGGGAACTTTCTCATTAGCATTTTGTAGGAAATTTAGTTTAGTATGTTCGGGCATTGGATAGATTGTTTGAAAATAACCGAACGCACCAAATCCTTTTACATGAACAGGTCTTTCTAAAATTTTTTCGTGAATAAATTGTTGTAACGCCTCGTGAAGCACACTATCTTGCTCTAGAACAGGTCCACGTGAACCAACTGTTTGAGAGTGAAGGATTGCTTGTTCATTACGTTCTCCATTATCATTAAAGTCTTTCTTTAGTAAAGATTGTCTCTGTTTATCATAGTGTTCATTCATCAATATAGCCTCCAAATCTTTTTCGTCCATTTTTACTAAATATGATTTTATAGCCTTGATTATGTATAACACGCTAAGTTCAAACTAGTTACAGACCGCTAGATGAGAAAAACGCGTATGTAGTGGACCTGTTGAAATAGAAGAAATTATGGAAAAATGAATATCGGGAAGAACATTACTATTAAAATTTCAATCTTAAAAATGAATTTATACATGACTTTATAGAAAATGAACATAAATAAAACAGGGAAAATAACTAGGAGGAATGTAACATGTCGGATTGGTTTCAATTAGATAAAGAGTATATGATGTCAACGTACTGTCGTACAAAGCTTGCGATAGAAAGAGGAGCAGGGTGTAAACTGTATGATGTGGATGGTAAAGAGTATATAGACTTATTTTCTGGTGTCGGAGTAAATGTATTAGGATACAATCACCCGAAAATCGTACAAACAACAATGGATCAAGTTACGAAGTCGTTGCATTTACCGTTTCATTTTTTAAATCCAGTTGCGATTGAATATGCAAAGAAATTAGTTGATTGCTCTTTAAAAAACGGAAAGGTCTTTTTTACAAACTCAGGTACGGAAGCGACAGAAACGACGTTGAAATTAATTGATAAATATAGAGCTATTATGCATGAAGAACGTGAAGGAATTGTAGTGTTGAAGAATAGTTTCCACGGGCGTACGTTGGGGGCACTTCATTTTACAAGACAAGAAAGTGTATATCAAAATTTCCCGAAAACATCGATCCCAGTATATGAAGTTGAGCGCGAGAATATAGAGCAATTAGAAGAGACAATAATTCATGAAAATCCAATTGCAATTATGTTAGAACCTGTATTAGGAAGCGGGGGAATTTATCCATTATCGGGTGAATATTTACATGGTGTTCAAAATTTATGTGAGAAATATAATGTACTACTTATCGTTGATGAAGTTCAAAGTGGTATGGGGAGAACGGGAAAACTATTTGCTTATCAAAATTTCAATATTACACCACATATTATTCAAATTGGTAAAGGAGCAGGAGGTGGGATACCACTTGGCGGAATTATTGTAGGTGAAAAGTTATGTGATGTATTTGCGCCAGGAGATCACGGCACCACATTTGCTCATTCATCAATAGGAACGGCTTTAGGTTTAACTGTATTAAATACATTACTTGACGATGGTTTAATGCAAGAAGCATATGAAACGTCACTATATTTGAATGACAAACTGCAAGACATTCAGAAAGAAAATTCTTATTATATTCAGGAAGTGCGTCATGCGGGGATGATGTTTGGGATAAGTGTGAATGACACGAATGAAAATGTGAAGAAATTACAGATTGAGTTAATGAATAAAGGAATGTTGGTCGATGTAACACAAGGGAATATTATTCGATTACTTCCGCCGTATATTATTACGAAAGAGGAAATTGACGCATTCATTTATGAGTTTATTTCTTGTGTTCATAACATAGCTGCTACAGCAAGTATTTAAAAAAATATAAAAAAATATAAAAAGCTGAAGAAGTCGCTATTTTAGCGGCTTCTTCAGCTTTTTAAAATAGTAAATTACTTAACCTAGAGAGCATCTCATTGGACAAATAATTAATTATGTGAAACAATAATAACAGATAAGGAGACGTTAATTTTCCTTAAGTGCTTCGAATTAATTTTATTCAATAAGAGAAGGTGTGCTTAAAGAAGTTAAATTAAATAAGGAGCTGTTTTATTATATGCAACAAAATAATGATTTGAATTTTGAACCTCAAGACGTTAATATTGTCAATCCTAAACAAGCCAGGAAAGCAGTAGTTGCTACTGGTATAGGGAACGCAATGGAGTGGTTTGACTTCGGATTATACGCGTATTTAGCGGTAATTTTAAGTCAATTATTCTTCTCAGGTGTTGATAATAGTGGATTGCAACTTGTACTTACATTCGGTACATTTGCAGCGGCCTTCCTCGTTCGACCAATCGGAGGTGTATTCTTTGGTAGAATAGGAGATAAGTACGGCCGAAAAATCGTGTTAAGTACTACTATTATTTTAATGGCACTTTCTACATTATTCATCGCATTACTACCAACCTATGAACAAATTGGTGTATGGGCACCAATACTACTTTTAGTTGCCCGAATGATTCAAGGCTTCTCTACAGGCGGCGAATATTCAGGAGCAATGGTTTATATCGCAGAATCTTCTCCAGATAAAAAGCGTGGTATACTCGGTAGTGGTCTTGAAATTGGAACACTCTCAGGTTACATTGCTGCATCGGTAATTGTTACCATTTTGACGTTATTGTTAACAGATGAACAAATGCTCAGCTGGGGCTGGCGTATTCCTTTCTTAATAGCTGCACCAATTGGTTTGGTCGGTTTATACTTACGCCGTCATTTAGATGAATCTCCCATCTTTGAAGAGATGGAAAAAGCACAAGAGGAATCTGAAGACAATGAACAATTTTCATTTATGGATATTATGAAATATCACAAAAAAGACTTCTTATTAAGCACAGTAATTGTCGCCTTCTTTAATATTACAAATTATATGATTCTTTCGTATATTCCTTCTTATCTAACTCAAGTACTTAAAGTCGAAGAAACAACAGGCTTACTAATTATTTCTATTACGATGGCACTTATGATTCCACTAGCACTATATTTCGGTAAATTAAGTGATAAAATTGGTAATAAACGCGTCGTGCAAATTGGTTTACTTGGTTTAACTGTATTTGCAATTCCAGCATTTTTACTAATAGGTAACGGGCATATTGCAGCTATATTTGCAGGTATTTTCGTATTAGGTTTCTTCCTAAGTGTATATGAAGGAACATTACCTTCATTATTACCATCACTCTTTTTCACTGATGTACGTTATCGAGCACTTTCAATCTCATTTAATATTTCTGTATCGATATTTGGTGGTACAACACCACTTGTATGTTCATACTTAGTTCATGCAACCGGTAACCCGCTTGCACCGGCATTTTATTTAACAGGTGTAAGTATTATTGGATTAGTTGTATTTAGTGTACTATTCGTTACAACATCAGGACGTGCGCTAAAAGGTTCATATCCTACAGTAGAATCGAAAAAAGAAGCACACCAAATTGCTAAAGAAGATCCTGAAGAAACACTTTGGTGGCATGAAGAGTCATTAGAGATTGAAGCAGGGAAAAACGCCTCAATTTAAAAAGTAACGTAGAAGTATAAAAAGACTCCTATGAAAATAGGAGTCTTTTTGTTGTATTATTTTTTCCTTTTCTTTAAATCCTTCTGATACATGTAAAGCTTATGAATTTCATCCTTAAATTCCTGCAAAAGTACGATGTTTTCCTCATTTGAATAACGCACTGTATTATAAGCATTAATAATAATATGACTCTGAATATTTACATCTTTTTCACTATTTATTCTATCTAACCATGCCTCAATAGTTTCTCCTCGATTTCTATTTAAAGGGGGAGTTAACTTACTTTCAAGCTTAAAAATCTCTTTTCGAATTTCGTTATGTGGCGGTTTGTTTCGTTTCAAACGTTTTTGGCTCATTCCTTCTTTATCAGTGATGATAGTAGATTCAAAGACAGGTATATTTGGTAAACTGAATTGTTTTCGTTTTTTTATTATTTTCCAAACGACATAAATAGCAATGAGTGTACAAACTAATATGGTAATGCTATTTATAAGAGTTGGATCAAAAGAACGTGGCTCCAAATCATCCTTAATTTTAGGGTCTTTTAGATTTCCTTTATTCGACCAAAAATCATCTGTTTCTTTTAACACGGCTGCTGAAAATAATGGATTGATAGCGTATCCGAACCCTAATGCAACTGCTTCTATGATAAATGAAAAAACAAGCCGAATGAAAGGAAACACTTGAATAAGTACTATACTCATTACACCAATCGTAATAATAGAAGCGAAACGTAATAACTGTTGATTACGATTTGCTCCAGTTAACCAAAATGTAATCATAATGTGTATAACTAATAGTAATAGTTTCCCGAGTGGTGGAAAAGGCGCATAAAATATAGCTGAAACACCAAACCAAACAATACCACCTAACGATTTTTGAGCTGGGTATCCTGGTCCGACTACATGTACGATAAAGAAGAAAAGTGGTAACATAATTGTGCCAAATAGAGAGAAAGGGAGAAAGATAGAACAACCGATTATTTGAGTCATTAACAGTATGACAAATCCAGTCGTTTTTTTCTTCATTAATTTATGAATAAGAAATACGGCAATATAGCTCGTTGCTAAAAATATAGTAATAGCTATAAGTTCGTCCCTTTCTGTTAATAACGAAAGGAGGAGCAGCAGAATAAAGTCATTAACGTGATAGAGCCAAGTTTTCAAGCTTTTCCACCATCCCTTCGTTATTTATGAGAAACGTAGGTTGCGATAGAAGAGAGAGGTCATTCTTCTGCAAGCCAATGTAAATCATTGTAGACGATCGTTCTCCTTTTCTATTTGTATAATGGAGAAATCCTTGTTTCGGAATTAGTGTGCTATCGTCTGAAATACGTGCCAATTCCTCTAAAGCTTTTGCGTAATGTGTTTGTCCTTCATTTAATGGTAAGTGCAGAGGGCCACCTTCAGCTAATACACTAATAAATAATTCAAACGGTATTTGATGCTTCGTAGCATATTGACAAATGTATGTTGCAAATGAAATAAGGTCTTCTATATTATCTTTCCAACCAAACCCGCGATCAGCAGCTAATGAAAGACAAATTGTCCAACTATAATTTTTAACAGGTTCATATTGCTTTGCTTGTAATTCCTGCATTTTGGCAGATGCTTTCCAATGAATGGAACGGAAAGACTCACGTTCGTACCGTTTCACACCGATAATAGATGTTTCATCATTGTAAAAAGAAAAATTCGTTCGATAAGATCCATTTAAAAGTTGCTGAAGTTCTTGCAAACCTGCTACTTCTTTAGGTGATGGATACACAATAATTTCAGTTCTTAATTTATCAAATACAGGTAAATGTACAGATAATAAATGAAAAGGATCTTTCAAAACACATTCGAACTGTTCAATTTGAAACACGCCACGCTTCGTTGCAGTTAATGATAAATCCCATTTTTGCGCTGAATGAGCAGGTTGTGAAAATGGGAAAGAGAATAGTGTTTTTGATATTTGTTCAATTCCTTGATCTTTATTCGGTAGTAGGGACGGATCTAAATGAAAATAACAAACACCGTTAACGAGTGGTATGTTTGCTCCATTTTTTAAATGAATAAAAAACTGTCCAGATTCATTAGGAAATAAACGAGTTGTTTGTTTCTCGTTTAGCACTTGAAACTGTTTTTCTATATATGCGACATATTTATAAATGAAAATCGCAAATAAATAGTAGAAGAAAAAGAAAAACATAATGATTCGTTGCGGCATAAAAAATGTAAATAGTATCGCGCCTGGAACAGATAGTTGAATAATATGAAGTTGAAAAAATAAAGGTACAGTTACAACGCGCTGTCCATTCATGTTTGCTCAATCTCCACTGGTACGTCAATCTCTTTTAAAATCTTTTGCATCATTTCATTTTTTGTCGTACGTAATGCACCTTCCATTGATAAGACGATACGGTGATTCCAAACGGAAGGAACTAACAATTGTATATCTTCTGGTGTGCAATATTCTCTCCCACGTAAAAAGGCTAAAGCTTGAACAGCACGTACTAAAGCTAATGTGGCACGTGGACTTACACCGTTAGCGATATAATCATGATTTCTTGTAGCATGAGCAAGTTTAATAATGTAATGTTCTAACGGTTCTGATACGAAAATCTCTTTTACTCGTTTCTGTGCCTCTAAAATATCATCTAAAGTAATAACAGATGTGACACTTTCTAGTGGTGCATCGTTACGAAAACGTCGCATCATTTGTAGTTCATCTTCAGAATTCGGATAACCTATAGAAATTGTCATTAAAAAGCGATCAAGCTGTGCATCTGGAAGAGGGAACGTTCCTTGTGATTCAATTGGATTTTGCGTCGCAATAACAAAGAACGGTTTTGGAAGAGGAGTTGACTGCTTTTCAAGCGTCACTTGTCGTTCTTCCATCGCTTCTAATAAACTAGACTGTGTTCTCGGCATTGCACGGTTAATTTCATCTGCCAGTAGAATGTTTGCCACGACTGGTCCGAGTCTTAACTCGAATTCGCTCGTTTTCGGATTGAAATATTCAATACCTGTCACATCACTCGGAAGTACATCCGGTGTAAATTGAACGCGAGAAAAATTACCACCAATACTTTTTGAAAGTGTTTTCGCAAGTAACGTTTTCCCAGTACCAGGTACATCCTCAAGAAGTACATGACCGTCAGCAAGCAAGGAAACAATTAATAGATCTATAACATTTTCTTTACCTACAAAAACTGATCCTATATTTTCCTTCAATTTATTTATCATATGTATCATTCCTTTCAAAATATAAACGGATATTTCTATATTTTAACAAATTATTCAGAAAATTTATATGATTTTTCAATTCAAAGAAATAAATATTCAATTATTAAATTATACTCTTGCATATTTTGGAGTGTGAATATATAATATCGGTATACGATGTATCGCGAGTCGATATATCATGAGGCGATGTATCGGAGGTGGTTATAATGAATACGAAAGCGAGAAAATATATTCCGTTAACTGAGGCAACATATTACATACTGTTATCACTAGTGAAACCAATGCACGGTTATGGAATTATGCAAATGGTAGAAGAGATGACAAATGGAGAAGTAAAGCTCGGTCCTGGAACTTTATACGGGAATACGACGAAGTTATTAAAAGAGAAATTAATTGTTGAAGTTGCCTCAACAGATAGAAAGAAGTGCTATGAGTTAACGCCACTTGGTAAAGAAGTGTTAGAGCTAGAGTATAACAGGTTGCAACGATCTGTAAGGAATGGGAATAGTATATTAGGGGAGTGAATGGAAGATGGAGACAAAAAGGGTATTCAAATTTTTTATGGCATGGAATTTAGAAAAAGAAGAAGCTTTTTTACGAAAGATGCATCAGCAAGGTTGGGCATTACAAAAATATAATTTAATGTATACGTTTCAGAAAACGGAGCCAAAAGATGTAATGTACAAAGCTGATTTTAGATTGGTTTATAGAGATTCGAAAGAACAACAACAAGAATATTTCGAAATATACGAAATGTCAGGTTGGAAACGCGTAACAAGTTTCACAAGATGGAATTATTTTTGTAAAGAAGTAGAAGAAGTAAATGAATTGCCTGATATTTACTCAGAAAAGGAGACGAGGATACAAAAACTAAATGAATTATTGTTATTCCTTGTTATTATATCAGCAAGTTTATTACCATCAATGTATAATCTGTTTTTAAGCCCGATGGAATCAAGAGTGCCAATGTGGGCGAAAGTTATGACCGGTCTTACAGGTGGTATGTGGATGTACTTCTTTATAAGACTTTCTTGGAAAATCAAGAAATTAAAAAGTGAAATATTATAATAAAAAGTGGAGTTTAAAAGAAGTTGATTTTGTAAAGAGGTAATTAATATGGGAATCAACTTCTTTTGTTTCTATATAATCGTATTTTTGATCACTCTTTTTTATATAATAAAAATCTATATGAAGGCATAAAATTAACAATATCAAAGCCGCAATAATTTACCCTGAAAATAATAAATGAAGAAAAAAGATTCATATTGAGGATCAAAAAATAAAAGATGACTAAAAAGATGTGGGGTGTAACTAATAATAAGGAAGAAACACGTTTTTTATTAAAGTATAAAACGAAAAAATCCCTTATAGAAAAATCTATTTCTACAAGGGATAATCATGTTTTTATTAGAAAGACTGATTTTGAGCAGGTTTAATAAATTGTTCAGGATTTTCAACAAGCCCACATACAGCGCATTGGACTCTGTAAGTAGGTCCTTGATAGGCCATATGAAAAGCATTCATCGTTTCATTTGTATATTCTTCTTCTACTTGACCAGTTTGTGGATTTAATTTGACTGGTTTTACTTGTTGCTCAAGAATATTAAAGCGAGTGCGGTTCGTTTTACAACTTGGACATAGCATTGGTTCCATATGTATACACCTCCATTTGTAGCATTTCTTAAACTCATTAATTTTATGCAAGCGAAAAAACTTTCTCAATATAAATAGGTGTTTAATGTATTTAAAATTCAGAAAAAATAAAATATAATAAGAGTACGAACTGGTTATGTCCAAACCAAATCTCCTGTTTTATGCCAATAAGCTGGGAGGCCGAGAAATCGGCCTCATTTTTTTGTGCTCGTTACTATAGGAAACAAGGTTTTTATGAGACTTTTGTCGAAATTTTAGGGATGGATATAAAGGGGGATGTAAAATGAATTTAAAAATGAAGTACATCATTTTATATGTAGAAAAGTTTGAGGAATGTTTAAGGTTCTATAAAGATGTATTACAGTTACCGATAAAAGCAGAGCACGGTACATATATTGAATTTAATACGGGATCTACAATATTAGCAATGAATACGCGGCAAGACGTGAAAGAATTAACAGGATTACCACTTACAGAAGGCGAGTTACAATCTTCTCATTTTGAATTAGGATTCGTTGTTGAAAATGTAGAAAAAACAATTGAGCAATTTAGAGAACAAGGTATTACGATTTTAGTTGAACCAATTGTAAAGCCGTGGGGACAAACAATTGCATATATTGCTGATCCAGATGGGAATTATATTGAAATTTGCAGTTCATTAGAATAGAAGGAGAAAAAGAGATGGGGTTTCCGAAACTAGAAACAGAACGTTTACAATTAAGAGAATTAACGTTGTTAGATGCAGAAACGATGTTCCGTTATTTTTCAAAAGAGTCTGTTATACGTTATTTCGGAATGGATTCTTTTGAAAATATTGAGCAAGCGAAAACAACGATTCAAACGTTTAAAAATCGTTATGAAGAGGGAAGTGTATTTCGCTGGGGAATAGAGAAAAAGGGGACGGGCCAATTAATCGGAACGTGTGGTTTTCATTTAATTAACCATCATCATAAGCGAGCTGAAATTGGTTATGAATTAGACGATACATATTGGGGACAAGGATACGCCTCGGAAGCGTTACAGGCGATTTTAGCTTACGGGTTTGAAACGTTGCAACTTATAAGAATTGCTGCTGTTGTATATGTAGAGAATAAAGCTTCTCAAAAATTATTAAGTAAAGCAGGATTTCAAGAAGAAGGATTACTTCGAAAACATATGATTCAAAATGGAGTTGCGCATGATACGATTTTATATTCTTTATTAAAAGAAGAGTGGAAGAAATAATGAGTACGAGTGAATTGATAAATGTTATGAAGAAGCATAAAGAAAATAGGTTCATTTTAGGTATAGATGGTTTAAGTCGTTCAGGAAAAACAACATTTGTTGCAAATTTAAAGGAAAATATGAAACAGGAAAGCATTCCGTTTCATATTTTTCATATTGATGATCATATAGTGGAGCGTAATAAACGCTATGATACCGGATTTGAAGAATGGTATGAGTATTATTATTTGCAATGGGATATTGAGTGGCTTCGGCAAAAGTTTTTTCAAAAGTTACAAAATGAAACGAGACTGAAATTACCGTTCTATAATGATGAGGTAGACTCATGTGAAATGAAGAAAGTACAGATTCCCATAGTAGGCGTAATTGTAATTGAAGGTGTTTTTCTACAGCGAAAAGAATGGAGAGATTTCTTTCATTATATGGTGTACTTGGATTGTCCAAGAGAGACAAGATTTCTACGCGAGAGTAAGAAAACACAGAAAAACCTTTCAAAGTTTGAGAATAGGTATTGGAAAGCAGAGGATTATTACTTAGAAACGGAATTGCCGAAGGATTGGGCGGATTTAATCATCAAATGATTTGAAAATAGAAGGTGGGCATAATGAATATTTTATGGGATTTTGATGGTACGTTATTTGATACGTATCCAGTTTATACAAAACTTCTTTCTGAAATATTAGGTGATACAGTAGATAAACAAGAAATATACAAAAACTTAAAAACATCCTATTCTCATGCAATTCAGTATTATAATATTTCATGCGAACAGGAAGAACAGATTAAAATTTTGAAGGGGAAAATCACTCCAAAAGATATGAAACCTTTTGGAGGTGTTGAAGAGATTTTGAAATATGCGGATAAAAATGTGATTATGACTCATAAACATAGGGCGGGGGTTATGGAAATTTTAGAATATTACGGCTGGGACAAATACTTCGTCGACATGGTTACAATTGACGATGGATTCCCCCGAAAACCGAATTCGTTAGCTTATGATCATCTGCATAAAAAGCATAATATTGATTTAGCTATTGGAGACAGGGAGTTAGATTTAATACCTGCAAAAGAGTTAGGTATTTCAACATGTATGTTTCAAGGGAGTTGTGATGTAGCAGATTATTCTTTATCGTATTACTCGGAATTTTTTCAGGTAGTGATTGATAGAGAGTTTTTTTTAAAAATAAGTGATTATTAAAGACTGTATCTTTCCATTTGAAGATACAGTCTTAATTTTTTAGAGTATTGCATCTTTATTTTCTATACACTTCAATACGTTCGTTCTCCCATGTATTCAACAAGCTTTCTATATGTACCAATTGCCATGGATTAAAAAATGATTGTCCATTTTTATTAAAGAAATAGCCGCCGCCTAGATGAAAAGAGGCATGTAGTACTTTGTTCTTTTCATTTTTCCAAACAAGGATATCGCTAGGTTGTAAAGAATCGATAGAAGCTGATTTTAATCGATACTGTTTTATTTGTAAACCTTTTAGAAAGCTATTATCATGTACCCATTTCGTAATAATCCATTTTGCCTCAGATTTTTCACTACAAATACTCGCTAAAGTAGCTGCAAGACAATTTGCTCCGTTTACACTTGAAAAACTATTAAAATAGGGAGCGATATGGGGGAAACTATTTTCGAATTTTTTGATTTGCTCTTTACTTAATGAAGTTTGATAAACAAATTGTTTTGTTAATAAAAGTAAAAATTTATATTGAAACTCTTTATGTAAGTTATCCCATAGTGATTTTTGCATACTTATATAACGCTTCGAATCATATGTAAATGAATAAGGAGATACATGTTGTAATATGGCCGTTTTACTTGAAGGAGATGGTATATCCTCTAGTACACATTCAATCATATCCCATTCATAAATAGAGCCTCTATTAACTTCAAATTGAATTCGGAAAATACTTTCGCGTGTTTCTTTGTCCCATTGCATAATCAAACTAGGGTTTGCTACACAAACAAATTGAATGTCCTTATGAATATTCCATACTTGATAACTATTTCTGCTATTAATATTGTTAAAAATGGTATGGTTAGAAAATTCCTCTTTAGGCATTAGTAAAGTATTAGAAGTGAAATGCTTTACTACTGCTCCATACTTTTTAGGGAAAAAGAATAAATCATATTCAGGTAGAAATTGTTTAATCCATTTATTTAGTATATTTATTTCGATTTGTATACTATTCATTAAAAATCACCTCTAATCTATATTCTATACTAGTACTTTAAATGCCTTTTTAATATATAGAAAAAGCGATATTAATTATCATTGGATATGAAAATATAGGGAATATTATTCAGTATTTGTAAGTAGTCATGTTATTCTAATAATAGATTCCAATAAAGCGAGTGATTACATGAGTATTTTCATTTTAGAAGACGATGTTATACAAGCACAGCAAATGAAGCGGTTAGTTGAAGAGATTTGTGAGAAATATATGTTGCCTTTTGATTTTATTGAGGTGACTAGTAAAAGTGAAAATATTATTACTAATATTCCGAAGGCGAAGTATGTTCCAATCTATTTTTTAGATATAGAGATTAAAAGGGAAGAGCGTAAAGGGTTACAAGTAGCACAAGAGATACGAAAGTATGATACGCAAGGAATTATTGTGTTTGTAACGACGCATTCTGAATTTGCACCTATTTCATATCAATACATGGTATCAGCTTTAACTTTTATTGATAAAGGGTTGCCATACGAGGAGAGATATAAAGTTTTTGAACAATGTTTACTTCAATATGAAGCAAGAAATAAGCATATTATTCCGTCCGATGACTTTATCGTTGAAAATAGTAATGCCACTGTGCGGGTTCCTTTTCATGAAGTTGAATATGTTATGACTGATGAACCGCACCGGTTAGCATTAGTGACGTTAGATCGAATCGTTTATTTTTATGGAGCATTAAAGGAGATAGAAATAATAGATGAACGTTTATTTCGTTGCCATCAGTCATATATCGTGAATACGAAGCAAATGTCTTCTTACGATGCGAAACAAAAAATGATAGTTTTAAAAAGCGGGAAACGCATTCCAGTGTCACGGCGTTTAGTGAGTAAAGTACGTAACATGTTAAAGGGTGAGATGTAATGTATATTTATGATTTATTTGCAATACTGCTTACTAGTATGTGTCATACGTTTTTATATATACAATTAATCCGATACAACAGATTGTCAGTTAGAATGTTAATAGCTTTAAGTACGGTATTCATTATTTTACTTGCTATTGTTGTAACAGTAACGAGATATCCAGAATTGAATAGTACGATTGTGTTATTTTTAATAAGTTTAGGATTAATGCAAAATGAATTGAAATTTAAGCATAATTTATATTTTGCACTGGTGAGTATGGTGATTATAACGTTAGTGAAAATGTTGCTATTAGATTTAGGGATGAAAATCTTTATGTTAACGCCATTCAATTTATATTTATGGACAGGTAGTATTATTCATCTTATCGTATCAATCCTTACTTTTATCGGTATTTTAGTAGCGCGAAAAAGAATTCAAAAAATCGCTCAATATATAGTAAGTAGTCCGTTATACTATGTAACTTATATATTATTAATGATCGGGTTTATTATTGAACTAATTTTAACTCAGCCGTCAACTGAGTTTTTAGCAAAAATAAATCAACAATACAGTGAAGTAAGTTATAATTCAGCGATTATTATTTTTTTATTATTACTAATCATCGTACTAATAAGCTCACATTTATCGAAAGAAAAGTTACGAGAAGAGCATGAAAAACGTTTAGATAAAGAGTTATTAGATTATGTGGAAAAATTAGAGGATATGCATGATGAGCTTGCTAGTTTTCGTCATGATTATATGAATGTATTACTATCGTTAGAAGAAGGAATACGTACAAAAAATGTGAAAGAAATTGAGCAAGTGTACTACGATGTTATTGCTCCCACATTAAAAACAATAAATGATCATGAACTTGATATCGCAAAATTATCTCGCATACAAATTCCTGAAGTAAGAAGCGTATTAAGAGCAAAAGTTAGTACTGCTCAGCAGCAACAAATAAAAGTAATGCTTGATATACCAGAGAACATTGAAAGTGTTTCGATGACGATTATTTCATTTATTCGTATCATTTCAGTTTTAGTAGATAATGCAATTGAGGAAGCAGTATGTAGTGAGGAAAAGATATTACAAATCGCATTCTTTGAAATGGATTCACGACAATATTTTATCGTGCGTAATAGTTCAAAGGGGGAAGCGATTGATTTACAAAAAATTTATGAGAAAAACCATTCAAGTAAAGAAGGTGCTAGAGGGTACGGGCTATTTTCGTTAAAACGAATCATAAATAAAACAAATAATGCGACGTTAGAAACAACTTATGTAAGTTCTTATTTCACACAAACATTTATATTAAATGAGATAAAATGACCATCTATGATGAAAAGGAAACCGAATAAGAAATAACTACATACTTTCTTCACTCAATTTTATACACTTCAAGTAAGAGGTGAAGCGAGATGAATGGTCTTATTTTTACAACAATGATTAGCTTTGGTTTACCGCTTATAGCACTTTTATATGCTTTTTGGAAGAAACGCTATATTCCATATATGTTAGGTATATTGGCTTTTGTTGTATCACAAATATTGATTCGCATACCAATGCTAAATTATTTAAATGGAACTAGCACAGATTTTCAAATGTTTTCTGTTATGCAGCCTATACTATTTGCAGTTTTGCTTAGTATATCAGCTGGAATTTTTGAAGAGATAGCTCGTTTTATCGCAATGCGTTATTTTATGAAGCAACGAGATTGGCAGTCTGGTTTTTTATTTGGAGCAGGGCATGGTGGTATTGAGGCGGTGTTGATAGTCGGTATCCCAGTAATATCCCTATTATTATCACAAACAGTCATTCAAAATGGTGACAGTTATTATCTCGGTGGTATTGAACGCATCTTTGCGATGGTATTACATGTTGGGCTTTCTTTCATTGTATTGCAAGCTGTCGTCCAAAAGAAATTTCGTTATGTTGTATATGCAATTCTCATCCATGGGACTGTAAATGCATTAGCTGGCATTATATCGCTATATGTGCCAGGGAAAAGCGGGATTATTATGTCAGAAGTTTCAATAGCAATTTTTGCGTTACTCACTTTTAGTTATAGTTTCATTTTAAAAAGAAAGGGTGTATTAAAATGAGAAGAATGTTACTTATTATTATAAGTGCTATCGCGGCGTTCGCGCTCGCAGCATGTACCGGTAATAAAGTAGATGAAAGTACGTCAAAAAAGTTTATTCCAAAGGCGGAAGAAATTGTATCATTATTAAATGAGGCAAAGTATAAAGACGTGCGTGAAAAATTTGATAGTAAAATGAAAGCTGCATTGTCAGAAGAAAAGATGAAAGATCTTACACCTATAATAGAGAAAGCTGGTACATTTGAAAAAATTGAAAAACAATCGATTGAAGAAAAAGATGGCTTATATACTGTTATTCTTGTAGCAAAATATAGTAAAGAACAACGGACATTCATTATAACTTATAATGATAAAGAAGAAATAGCGGGTTTAGTTATTAAATAAAAAAGAGATACAGTGGAAGTTTCCGCTGTATCTCTTTTTTGTTTTAACCAAATTATGGTTATTTGTGCTAATATGAACTTATAGCTATATAGAAGGGGTGAGTTAGTATGAAAACTGAACTAGTTCCTAAAAAGAAGTACAGTATAATAAGCTACATATGTTTACTCATCGGTATTTTATGTTTTCTGTTCGTTTTTATAACGCCAACAAGGATAGCGAATGCAGGTAATATAGTAGGAGATTATATTACAGTTGCCCTGACAGTTGCAGGTATCATACTTTCTATCATTACAATGACGAAAAAAACAGAGAAGAAGGGGATTGCTATTCTTTCATTCATACTGTCCTCATCATTTTTTATATTTTGGATTATCGCAATTATCTTATTGTTTACTGGTCAAATTAGTTTTGCGCCGTAATGTGCAGTAAAAAGAGTCCTTCTCGTATGAAGGACTCTTTTTATTCGCTTTCTTCCGGTTGATATTCTAAAATATCTCCAGGTTGGCATTCTAATGCTTTACAAATGGCTTCTAAAGTTGAAAAACGGACTGCTTTTGCTTTTCCATTTTTCAAGATCGAAAGGTTAGCCATTGTAATTCCAACCTTCTCCGAAAGCTCTGTTACACTCATTTTTCTTTTCGCTAACATTACATCAATATTAATAATAATTGCCATATTATTCACCTCAGACCGTTAAATCATTTTCTGATTTTATATCTATCGCATCTTTTAATAGTCTTTGGAGTACGGCAGCAAAGACCGCGATTACCATTGAAGCAAAAATTATAATCATTCCAATAATAATAATGCCAGGGGCGTCATCTCTCTCTGCCACAAGATAGAAAAGTGGCATACCTAATACATATAATACACTAATGGCTAGTGCGCTGTACTTAATATTTTTTAAAGCTTTAACAGACAGCTCAGAGAATGCGTTGTTTTTATCAATATAGTTTAAAAGTTTGAATGTTTGATACAGCGCAAAATAATAAGGTATTGCTGTCGCGTATAAATTGATAAATACAAGATATTTAATATATGCCATTTCGGGATATAATTCAGCAGCGAAATTCCCTATGTTAGGGACTAAAAAAATGCACATAGCAAGAACAGGGATACCCATTAGAATCACAGCTGTCTTTAAGAAAAGTGTTGATCCTTGTTTCATAAAAAGCACCTCATTTATTTAATATCTTATTAATTTACCATGAAATTTATTGTTTAACAATAAATTTTTATTTATTTTAATTGGAGATTTGTTGTTAAGCAAGTTAATGATGGGAAATCTTCTTTATAAGATAGATGAACTATACCGAGATGTAATGAATAAGAAAGTTCCTATTGTTAGCTTTAGAAAAATTGGGAACTAATAAAACATATGTAGGCAGTCAGAATTTTGTATGTAAATGAATGTGAAACTAATGGAGGCGCAATCATGTTTGTATTGGGTTTAAAGATGAAGAAGTTACTGTTAGTAGGAACGATAACACTAAGTATGTTATGTACTGAAAGTATGATGGATGATCATACGGTGGAAGCGAAAGTGAAAAAAGTAGAACGACAACCGAAAAATGTAATCATGATGGTTATGGACGGAACAAGTTCTTCAGCAACTACATTAGCTCGCTTGTATAAAGGGAAACCACTTGCATTAGATGAAATTGTAACAGGAGGAGTTCGTACATATTCGGCGGAATCAGCTATAACAGACTCAGCACCAGCAGCTACAGCTTTAGCGACAGGGAATAAATCAAATTCAGGATATGTAGGCGTATTACCTACTATTGTAAGTTCACCTGGCTTAAAACCAATGAAAGAGGAGGACAAATTACGGCCAGTTGCCAATGTTTTAGAAGGTGCAAAACGTACGGGTCGTGCAACTGGAATTGTTGCTACAGCTGAAATTCAGCATGCTACTCCTGCTGGATTCTCCGCTCATCATGTGAATCGTAAAAATTTTGAAGTGCTCGCGGAGCAACAAGTGTATCAAAATATAGATGTCGTATTAGGCGGGGGAAAAGCAGCACTTCTACCTGAGATAGATAGTGGGATTCGAAAAGATGGTGAAGATTTAGTAAAAGTGATTCAAAACAAAGGGTACGACTTTGTTGAAACGAAAGAAGCATTATTAGGCTCTAAATCTAATAAAATTTGGGGCTCTTTCTCGCTTAATGCTTTAGCATTTGATATGGATCGTGAAGCAACAAATCCGGAGCAACCAACACTTTCGCAAATGACGGAAAAAGCCATTCAAACGTTATCAAAAGATAAAGATGGGTTCTTTTTATTTGTGGAAGGAAGTAAGCCAGATTGGGCTGCACATGTGAATGATCCAATTGGGATGATTAGTGATGTGTTAGCATTTGATCATGCAGTTGCAGAAGCATTAAGATTTGCAAAAAAAGATGGTAATACGATGCTAATCGCCGTAGCGGACCATGGTAATAGCGGTATTTCTATTGGCAATATGAATACGACAAAAGGTTATAATACTACGCCGGTCTCTGCATATATTGATCCATTGAAAAAAGCGAAAATGACACTTGAAGGGACTATCAATAATTTGAAATCTGATCTATCCAATGTAGAAGAGGTAGCTAAATTATACGGGTTGGACAATTTAACTTATGATGAAAAAGAAAGGTTAAAAGTGGTTAAAAAGAAAATAGACGTAGGTCCAATTTTCACTACATTATTGGCTAACCGTGCGAACATAGGCTTTACAACAGGAGGGCATACAGGTGAGGATGTATTTTTATATTCATACGGCCCTCAAAAGCCAGTTGGTTTGATTCAAAACACGGACGTTGCAAAGACAATAGCGAAAGCGATGGGCTTTAATTTAGAAGAAGTAACAAACAAATTATTTGTAGAGAGTGAATTAGCCTTTAAGCAGAATGGTGCAACTGTAACAATAGATAAAACTGATGTAGCGAATCCTGTACTCATAGTAAAACATAATAATGTAACAACTCAATTATTTGTTAACAAAAATATAATTCGTATTAAGAATAAAGATTATGAACTAGGAAGTGTTGTTGTAGAAAGCAATGGTAAGTTCTATGTACCAGAAGAAGCAATTCGTTTATTCATAAAGCATTCTCGTTAAAAAATGCCAATTCCTTAGCTACTACTTAGGAATTGGCATTTTTGTGTAGATGAGATTTCACTCGAAAAAAAGAGGAAAGAGAACCACAAATTCTAGAGTGAACTTCCTGTAAATTTACCTATTTTATGTTTTTCATCCTAGAAAAAATATTTCTCAACATTTTAGCACTTTAAAAAGATTGAATATTCGTATTATAACGAATATTATATTGCTATCGGCAAAAATCGATAATTTGCAGACACTGGGGAGGAAATACATTGAGAAAGAAAAAGAAATTAAAACCTTTAGCGGTATTAACAACAGCAGCCGTACTAAGTAGTACATTTGCTTTTGGAAGCCATGCAGCATATGCTGATGCGCCACCATCTCTACCAATTGATGAGCATTTAATACCAGAGGAGCGATTGGCAGAAGCACTGAAGCAAAGGGGAGTAATTGATGAATCTGCATCACAAGCTGAGACATCAAAGGCTGTCGAAAAATATGTTGAGAAAAAGAAAGGGGAAAACCCTGGAAAAGAAATCTTGACAGGAGATAATCTTACGCAAGAAGCTTCAGATTTTATGAAAAAAGTAAAAGATACAAAAATGCAGGAAAATGAACAGGCGCAGCAGCCCGAAGTAGGACCAGTAGCTGGGCAAAGTGCAGGATTGAACCCAGGAAAATTAAATGGAAAAGTACCAACTACACCAGCGAAGCAAGCTGAGTACAATGGGGCTGTTCGAAAAGATAAAGTACTTGTATTACTCGTAGAATTTAGCGATTTTAAGCATAATAATATTGATCAAGAACCGGGTTATATGTATTCTAAGGACTTTAATCGTGAACATTATCAAAAAATGTTATTTGGTGATGAGCCATTTACGTTATTTGATGGATCGAAGATTAATACATTTAAACAGTATTATGAAGAACAATCTGGCGGAAGCTACACAGTTGATGGAACTGTAACGGAATGGCTTACTGTTCCAGGAAAAGCGTCAGATTATGGTGCTGATGCGGGAACTGGTCATGACAATAAAGGTCCTTTAGGCCCAAAAGATTTTGTGAAAGAAGCATTGAAAGCAGCGGTAGCAAAAGGCATTAATTTAGCTGATTATGATCAATTTGATCAATACGACCAAGATGGTGATGGAAATAAAAATGAGCCAGATGGAATCATTGATCATTTAATGGTAGTACATGCAGGCGTGGGACAAGAAGCTGGCGGTGGTAAATTGAAAGATGATGCGATTTGGTCTCATCGCTCAAAACTAGGATCGAAGCCATATGCGATTGATGGTACAAAATCTTCTGTTTCGAACTGGGACGGAAAGATGGCTGCATACGATTATACAATCGAGCCTGAAGACGGAGCGGTTGGTGTGTTTGCACATGAGTATGGTCATGATTTAGGGTTGCCAGATGAATATGATACAAAGTATTCAGGACAAGGTGAACCAGTTGAATCATGGTCCCTAATGAGCGGCGGTAGCTGGGCTGGAAAAATTGCAGGTACAGAGCCAACAAGTTTCTCACCGCAAAATAAAGAGTTTTTCCAAAAAAATATGAAGGGGAACTGGGCGAATATTGTTGAGGTAGATTATGATAAACTTCGCACGGGAATCGGTACTGCAACGTATGTAGATCAAAGTGTGACAAAATCAAAACGACCAGGAATCATTCGTGTTAACTTGCCGGACAAAGATATAAAAAATATTGAGTCAGCATTTGGTAAGAAGTTTTATTACAGCACGAAAGGAAATGACATTCATACAACACTTGAGACACCAGTATTTGACTTAACGACTGCAACGGATGCCAAGTTCGATTATAAGGCATTTTACGAACTGGAAGCGAAGTATGATTTCCTTGACGTATATGCGATTGCAGAAGATGGAACGAAGACACGCATTGATCGAATGGGCGAAAAAGATGTAAAAGGCGGTATAGATACAACGGATGGTAAGTGGATTGATAAATCATATGATTTAAATCAATTCAAAGGAAAGAAAGTAAAACTGCAATTTGAGTATGTAACAGATATTGCAGTAGCATATAAAGGATTTGCGTTAGACAATGCAGCATTAACTGTAGATGGAAAAGTTGTTTTCTCTGATGACGCAGAAGGCCAGCCAGCAATGACATTAAAAGGATTTACTGTGTCTAACGGATTTGAACAGAAGAAACATAACTACTATATCGAGTGGCGTAATTACGCTGGGTCTGATACTGCATTACAATATGCACGTGGTCCAGTATTTAATACAGGAATGGTTGTATGGTATGCGGATCAAAGCTTTACAGATAACTGGGTAGGCGTTCATCCAGGTGAAGGGTTCCTTGGAGTAGTAGATTCTCATCCAGAGGCACTCGTAGGAACATTAAACGGACAACCTACTGTGAAGAGCAGTACACGTTATCAAATTGCCGATGCGGCATTCTCATTTGATCAAACGCCAGCATGGAAAGTAAATTCACCAACTCGCGGTATCTTTGACTATAAAGGATTACCAGGAGTTGCAAAATTTGATGATTCTAAGCAATACATCAACAGCGTTATTCCAGATGCGGGACGTAAGTTACCTAAACTAGGATTGAAGTTTGAAGTAGTAGGTCAAGCTGAAGACAAGTCTGCAGGTGCAGTTTGGATCCATCGATAAAATGAAATGAAATGAAGAGGAGCTGCCATAAGCCGGTGAAACTGACTTATGGCAGCTCTTTTCTGCTTGTAAAAAGTTCTCGGTTTTAATTGTAAAGATTGGAAATGTATTTGATAAATAAAATGCTCAATCTGTTCAATTATAGCGCTATTTTGAGCGTAAGTAATTTGTAAGTATTGAGTAAGAAAAAAGAGAATTTTATAGTATATAATAATATTTATTACATCTACTTTTAACACCTGATACTAATAGTATGCTATAATATGAATTAGCAACAAAAAGGAAAGGAATTAGTAAAATGACATTAGAAAATACTAAAAATTTAAAAAAACAAGTTGCTCCATATGAAAAATCAACAATTAAAAAAAGTGTGTGGCAACTTATTAACACAGTCGTGCCATTTGTTGTTTTATGGTATCTCGCTTATAAAAGTTTGTCTGTTTCTTATCTGTTAGCATTAGTTCCATCTTTGTTAGCTGCTGGTTTTATGACGCGAATTTTCATAATTTTTCATGATTGTACCCATTATTCATTCTTTAAAAGTCGACGTGCAAATAGAATAGTAGGTACATGTATGGGTGTGTTAACGTTATTCCCATTTGATCAATGGGGGCATGAGCATGCGATTCATCACGCTACAAGTGGTAATTTAGATAAGCGAGGTACAGGAGATATTTGGACGCTTACAGTCGATGAATATGTAGCTGCACCATTTAGACTTCGTTTAGCATATCGTTTATATCGCAATCCATTCGTTATGTTTGGATTAGGTCCGATTTATGTTTTCTTGCTTAAAAATAGATTTAACCGAAAAGGTGCAAGACAGAAAGAACGTATGAATACGTATTTGACGAATATTATTATCGTTGCTGTAGTAGCTATACTTTGCTGGGCAATAGGATGGCAATCGTTTCTATTAGTACATGGTACGATATTCTTAATTGCAGGTTCAGTAGGGATTTGGCTGTTTTACGTACAGCACACTTTTGAGGATTCTTATTTTGAAGAGGATAAAGATTGGGAATATGTAAAAGCGGCAGTAGAAGGAAGTTCATTTTATAAACTTCCAAAAATCTTGCAATTCTTAACTGGTAATATTGGATTTCATCATGTTCACCATTTAAGTCCAAGAGTACCTAATTATAAGCTAGAAGAGGCACACAATAATACGCTTCCGTTAAAAAATGTACCAACAATTACACTTGCTACAAGCTTACAATCACTACGTTTCCGTCTTTGGGATGAGAAAAGTAACAATTTTGTTAGCTTTAAAGAAGTCAAAAATATAATTAAAAATAATGTTTCTGTCCGGGTGAAATCGGAATTATAATTTCATCGGCTATAAAACTCCCCTTAATCATTTTCGATTTAAGGGGAGTTTTTGTTATATATAACGGATATTGAGGACGTGGAATACTCATATGTAGGTATAAATTCAAAGATATGATAATCATATTATGTAAACAAGATAAAACATCATTTTTTTTTATTATTGTGAAGGATATCATACATATATAATGGAAAGCAGAAGGTGGATGAGAGTAATGATGAGAACAGAAACAACGTAATAAAATAATTCTTTCAAAAGGAAGGGGAAATGAAAGATGTTAAAATTACAAGGAAAATACAATGAAGCGAAAGTATTTACGAATAACGTTGATGAGACTGCGACAGGGCAGATTATTGATCTTTGTAACCAAGAATTTGTAAAGGATAGTCAAATTCGTATTATGCCAGATACACATGCGGGAGCAGGGTGTACGATTGGGACAACAATGACAATACAAGATAAAATCGTTCCTAATCTTGTAGGGGTAGACATTGGTTGTGGTATGGAAGTTGTTGTAATTGATAAGAAAAAAGAAGAAATTAATTTCGATTGTTTAGATGAAACAATTCGTAAATTCGTTCCAAGTGGTTTTCGTATCCGAGATAAAGAACATCGATTCTCAAAAATGATTGATTTTGATGGTGTGAGAGCTCCATTTACATTACAACGCGCTCAAAAAAGTATTGGTACACTTGGGGGAGGAAATCATTTTGTCGAATTGAATGAGGACGATAAAGGGAATGTATATATTGTCATTCATAGTGGTTCTCGTAATTTAGGTAAACAAATAGCAGAGTATTACCAAAACTTCGCATATGAACAACTCATTGATGTTACATCAATGAAAGATGAGATTATTAAGAGATTAATGAAAGAGGGGAGAGAAAAAGAAATACAAGAAACTTTACGTGGAATAAAGAAGCCTAATATTCGAAAAGAATTAGCTTATTTAGAAGGACAGGGATTCAAAGATTATATGAATGACATGAATATTGCTCAAAAGTATGCTGCGTTAAATCGTAAAGCAATGATTGATGAAATTGTTACGAAAATGGATTGGAAAGTAACCGATCAATTTACTACAATACATAACTATATAGACATAGAAAATATGATTCTACGAAAAGGTGCTATTTCAGCTCAGAAAGATGAACGAGTCATTATTCCAATTAACATGAGAGATGGTTCAATTATTGCATTTGGTAAAGGTAATCCAGACTGGAATTTTTCTGGTCCGCATGGGGCAGGACGTATCATGAGTCGTAAGAAGGCTAAAGAATTATTGAGTCTAGAGGACTTCCATAATACGATGACAGAAGTTTGGACTACATCGGTAGCAGAGAGCACAATTGATGAGGCACCAATGGTATACAAGCCAATGAATGAAATTATCGAAAATACGAAAGAGACAATAGATATAAAGCATATTATTAAGCCATTATATAATTTTAAAGCGAATTAAAATGATAAAAGACCGCACATGAAGTGGAATCCATGTGCGATCTTTTAGATAAGCAGGGTATTACATCGTCTCGCTAATTTTAGTTTCACTATTAGTGTTAGTAGAAATTCTTTTCTTCACTTTAAAGTGATAGTACGTGTAGCAAAAGATGATAAATGGTACAGTGCAATAGATTCCTAGACGTTGTTCTGGGATAAAGATTAGACTGATTAATATAATGCCATACAATCCAAAACCAAGTATTGGTACAAGTGGATAAAGTGGCGTTTTGAACTTTAAGTCTTCTAATTTTCCGCCGTCTGCTACATAATGTTTACGGAAAAAGAATTGAGAGACACAAATTGACATCCAAACAATGATTGTTATAACTCCAGAAATGGAAATTAACCATAAGTAAACCGTTTCAGCAGCTACAACGCTTGTTAAAAGAGAAAAAGCAGAAATAGCAATTGTCATAATTAAAGCGTTTAGAGGTATTCCTCGTGATGATAATTTCTTTAAAAAGGCTGGAGCCATTTCATTTTTGGATAATGACCAAAGCATACGAGTTGCCGCGTATAGTCCTGAGTTTGCGACAGAAAGAACAGCAGTAAGAATAACAAAGTTCATAATATCAGCCGCATATGGAATACCGATATTATCAAAAACGGCAACGAACGGGCTTTTTGTTAATCCTGCTTCTTCCCAAGGAATTAAAGCAACAAGAACAAAGATTGCTAAGACGAAGAAAAACATCGTACGCCATATAATATTTCTAATAGAACGAGGTAAAGTTTTTGCTGGATCTTCACTTTCACCTGCAGCGATTCCAACAAGTTCTGTACCTTGGAAGGAATAATTGACTGTAACCATTGTTAATAGAATAGCTGCAAGTCCATTTGGAAATAAACCACCATGATTCACGAAATTTGATAATAGCGGAGCTGGTTCGTCGCCTTTTAAATCAATAAAACCGAACATAGCGGCGCCACCAAGAATAATAAAAGCGATAATGGCAGATACTTTTATACTTGAAAACCAAAATTCTGTTTCTGCATAACTACGAGCAGATAGTGCGTTAATCGTGAAGATTGTAACGCCAAATATTAAACACCAAACCCAAACAGGAATATCAGGAAACCAGCGCTGCATTGTAATGCCAGCAGTTGTAAATTCAAGGCCGGTCGTATTCGCCCAGCTTAACCAATACAACCATCCGATTGTAAAGCCAGTTGCAGGATTGATAAACTTAGTGGCATATTCCTGGAAAGACCCCGAAACAGGCATGGCTACAGCGAGTTCACCAAGACATAGCATAACGAAATACATTAATAATCCACCGGCCATAAAGGCAAGTACGGATCCACCAGGTCCAGCCTGACTTATAATAAAACCAGATCCGTTAAATAATCCCGTTCCAATCACGCCACCGAGTGCAATCATGAATAAGTGTCTACTTTTCATCGTACGTTTTAATTCATTGTTTGAATTATTTACTTGCGCCATTGTTTTCCTCACTTTCGTAGTTGATAGCATAAAGTTTGATGTTTTTCCGTATTGTGGAATATATTCCGTGATGTGAAATCTTGTTATAATTTTCAGATAATTAAAAAGAAAAGTCAATACTTTTTTGTTTACGCTTTCAAATTATTGTTCGCAACATATTTTTATTTTTAGAAAATTGAATAAATAGATTGATTTCATTTCGAATGTTTGTTAAATTGATAGGTAATTGAGCGTGCTAACATATTACAAGTGAAGTAGAGGTGAGTTATGGTACAGTCCATTGATCGAGCGATAAGTATTATAAAGTTATTAAATTCTACTAATGAAAAAGAGTATTGGGCCATTTCTGATATAGCGGACAGAACACATCTCCCAGTTAGTACAGTACATAGATTACTTAACTCTCTAATCGAGCATGGGCTAGTTACACAAATTTCAGAGACGAAACAGTACAAAATTGGACCAATGTGGATGGAAATAGGATTACGACAATTGGAGAAGGTAGACTACAGATCAGTCGCAAGAGAAGTAATGAAACGATTGGCCTATGAAGTGGAAGAAAGTGTTTATTTGAACATTCCAAATGGAACACATTCTATTATTATTGAAAGAATGGATAGCCCTTTAAAAATTCGAGTTATTGATAACTTAGGGGAACAGATTCCTCTTTCAATTGGTGCTGCAAATAAAACGATGCTTGCCAATATGAAACAGAATGAAATGGAATATATTGTTGAGCAACTACTTTCTGCTTTACCAGAACAAAAGCAAATTCTTCTTGATCAAATAAAGCAAATAAGAAACGAAGGATATGCTGTCAGTTATGGAGAAAAAACAGAAGGGACAGCTTCAGTAGCTGCACCTATTATCGGATTTAATCATAAAGTAGTAGGAGCATTAAGTGTTGGGTTAATTAGTCATCGCATTAATAATGATCGACTATCTTTTCTTATTAGTAAGGTAAAACAAGCAGCACATGAAATATCAATAAAAATCGGCAGTACATCAGAACTATAATTTTGATAACTGTCGTCATTTTTTATTCATATACTGGAATTCATTTTCATAATGCGGAAAAATAGGGGGATTTATATGTCAAAGTGGCAATCAAAAGAACAATTGATTCAATTATTAAGCAGTCTTGTTGAAATTCCTAGTATTACAGGTACAGAAGCTGAAGTGATATTGCCAGACTTCGTTGTGGAACAATTATCTGATTTACAGTACTTCAAAGAAAATCCGCACCATTTGCAAAAAAATCCGACTGGGGACGGACGATATTTTGTTACAGCACTAGTAAAGAAAAGCGATCGTACAAAAAATACCGTAATTTTAGTAAGTCACTTTGATGTTGTAGATGTACAAGATTATGGAGTGTGGAAAGAAGATGCATTCAATCCTAAAAAGTTAACGTCTATGTTTTATTCTCATAAAGATGAGCTTCCAGACCATGTACGTGAAGATATAGAACATGGAGATTGGCTGTTTGGTAGAGGAACAATGGATATGAAATGCGGCCTCACGTTACAAATGGCAATGATTGAGCAAGCTTGTGAAGGAAGATTTGATGGGAATGTTCTTTTATTGGCTGTACCAGATGAAGAAGTAAACTCTGTAGGGATGAGAGCTGCTGTCCCAAGATTACTAGATTTAGCAAGAGAACATGATTTAGAGTATAAAACGGTACTAAATTCAGAGCCTATGTTTTCAAGGCACCCTGGTGATCAAAAGAAATATATTTATACTGGTTCTATTGGTAAAGTGTTACCTGGTTTTCTTTGCTACGGAAAAGAGACACATGTAGGTGAACCTTTTGCAGGCTTAAATGGGAGTTATATGGCTTCATTAATAACAGCAGAATTAGAGTTGAATACAGACCTTTGTGATATTGTAGAAGGGGAAGCGAGTCCTCCGCCAACTAACTTACTTCAAAGGGACTTAAAGGAGGAGTATTCTGTACAAATTCCGCATCGCGCAGTCACATTATTTAATTTGTTTTTACTAGAAAAATCAATGACAGATGTCGTTTCATTGCTGCGTCAAAAAGTAACGAAAGTAGCAGAAAAAATAGAAGAGCAATATGAAAAGCAAGCATATCGTTTTTCTAAATATAATCCGTTTATACCGCCTAATATGAAGGTGAATGTATTAACGTATGAAGAGCTTATCACTTATGCAATTGAACAACATGGGCAAGAGAAAATAAATGAAATTCAATCTAGCATTATTAAAAATAGAGAAGGTAAAGATGATCGTGCGGTAACGATTGATTTAGTAGATAAACTAGCTATTTTATGTAAAGAAAAGGCGCCGATGATTGTGCTTTTCTTTGCTCCGCCATATTATCCAGCTGTAAGTTCACGCAACAACCAGTTAATTAAAGAGGTAGTTGGAGAGATGGAAAAGTATGCACACTTCAATCATAATATTTCATTTGAAAACCAAAACTATTTTGGAGGAATTTCAGATTTAAGCTACGTGGGCTTACAAAATCCATTACATTCAATGAGTTCACTTGTAGACAATATGCCATTATGGGATAAAGGTTACTCAATTCCACTTCAGGAACTAGAAGAATTTGATGTTCCAGTATTAAATATGGGACCGGTAGGAAAAGATGCACATCAATGGACAGAACGTCTAGATGTAAATTACGCATTTGAAACGCTATTAGATATGTTACCGATTTGCATTGAAAAATTACTTGTTTCTAATAAAATTACACAAGTATAGTAGGGAAGGGAAAAGGTAAATTATTTTAATATAATTAATAGCTAAAACGGCCAAACTCAAGTAAATTCGAGTTTGGCCGTTTATCATGTAGTGCATTTCTAATTAAATTCATAACTAATGTGATCTCTTTTATAGTTTTACTTTTTCGTTTGACCAGATAGTTCAACAGACTTTTGTGTACAACGTTGCATAGCTGAAATGATAGCTGTTCGTAAACCTTTTTCCTCTAATGTAGCTACAGCTTCTATCGTTGTTCCCCCAGGAGAACAAACCATATCTTTCAATTCACCAGGATGTATGCCTGTTTCTAGTACCATCTTTGCAGATCCTAATACAGCTTGAGCTGCGAATTTATATGCTTGATTTCTTGGCATACCATCTAGTACAGCAGCATCTGCCATCGCTTCTATTATCATATATACGTATGCTGGTGAAGAGCCACTTACAGATGTTACAACATCCATTAACTTTTCACTTACAATCTCTGATTGACCAAAACTATTGAAAATGTTTAGCACATCTTCTAAATCTTTTTCTGTCACCATTTCATTCGGACATAATGCTGACATTCCTTCTCCAACAAGAGCAGGAGTATTAGGCATTACTCGTACAACTTTTATTTTTTTATTAAAGGCATTTTCAGTACTTTCAATACTTTTACCAGCAGCGATCGTAACGATGATAGCATCGTTTTTTATTACTTCTTTAATTTCGTTAATTACTAATGAGTATAAGTCTGGTTTAATTGATAAAATTAAAATATCAGCATTTTTAGCGACTTCATTGTTGTCAGTAGTTATAGTTATTCCGTACTTTGTACTAGCATTTTCTAAATTCGTTGTGTTTAAATCTGAACACATGATTTTATTTGAAGACACTATCTTTTTGTTTAGCATCCCGCCAATTATAGCCATCCCCATATTTCCGCATCCGATGAATCCAATTTGTTTATCCATAATAACTCAATCTTGCTCCTTTTTTAATAAATTATATCATTTTGAAATTGTTATCTTAAAATAACAATAACATCTCCATGCAATATAAAGAAACATTCTAAGAGAATATTTTCCTTTTTGCAACACCAAAAGATAAAAAATCAATTATATTCGACATTCTGTAAATATATACACTATAATGTAAGGTATTATGTTTATGAATATGAGTTGTAGTTATATCAATTTGTATTTTCATTCAGTAGAGCAATCTTTTCATGCAAGTAACTTGCTCCTCTATTTATTTTTAAAAATACTTCTTGACACCAAATCGAACTATATCGCATAATATAAAAAAATTAAACCGAAAATCGTTGAAGGGAAATAGTACATATGTCTTCTTGCGAAAGAGAGTGGAATTCACCGGCTGAAAGATTCCTCGTATAGAATATATCGAACCTATCCCTGAGTCTTAAATGAAAGTTTAGGCGTTTGCCTGCGTTATAGGCACCAAGTGGATATATATGTATATCAATTAAGGTGGTACCGCGGAACAATGACCGTTTCGTCCTTTTTATTTTATGAAGGGCGAAGCGGTCATTTTTATTTTGCTCTTAAATAGGCTACGTGCAGCACTCATAAGAATAGAAATCGCTGCAAGCTGTATGAATAGAAATGTAATGTATAAAAAACTTTGATTTTAGACTTGGGGGATAAAAAAGTGAAGAAACAGCGAATAGTTGTAAAGATTGGGAGCAGTTCTTTGGCAGATAGTCATGGAGGCATTTCTAAAGAACAACTTTCAGATCATGTTGCCGCATTAGCTCGATTGAAAGAGGAAGGGCATGAAGTGTTGTTAATTACATCTGGGGCCGTTGCTGCAGGTTTTTCTGCTCTAGGATACCCTAGCAGACCTGTAACAATTAAAGGAAAACAGGCTGCTGCGGCTGTCGGACAAAGTTTGTTAATGCAGGCATACACGGAGGAATTCCGTAAATACGGTATCGTTACTGCGCAACTATTGCTGACGAGAAGTGATTTTTCTAGAAAAGAACAATATAGTAACGCTTACGCGACGTTAGGAGAGTTACTAAACCGTTCTGCTCTTCCAATCATTAATGAAAATGATTCCATCTCTTTAGAGGAGTTAACGTTCGGTGATAATGATATGCTGTCAGCTTTAGTAAGCGGACTTGTTTCGGCAGATATGCTTATGATTTTTACAGATGTGAACGGTTTATATGATAAAAATCCTCAAAAAAATGAGGATGCGAAAAAATATTATTTCCTTCCTGAAGTTACAGAAGAAATCGCTTCTCTTGCTGGAGATGCTGGCTCAAAACTTGGGACTGGTGGTATGAAATCAAAAATCGATGCTGCAAAGACAGCACTCTCTCTTGGAGTAAGTGTATTTATCGGAACAGGACGTGGACAAGAGAAATTTGTTGATGTTTTAAAGGGGAAAGGTGACGGGACGTATGTCGGAAATGCCCCTCAAAAAGAAATGAAGATGAACAAGCAATGGATCGCTTTGCATTCGGTTGTTAGCGGTCAAATTGAAATAGACGCTGGAGCAACTACAGCTATCATTCAGCATGGCAAGAGTCTTCTTCCTGCGGGTGTTACAAATGTGTCAGGATTTTTCAAAGTTGGCGATGTTGTAGAAGTCATGACGCAACAAGGGCGCGTAATTGGAAAAGGACAATGCACATATAGCGCAGAGGAATTAAGAGAGATAAAAGGTATGCAAAGCCAACATATTCAAGCAAGAGGCGAAAGGCATAGTTATGAAGTCATCCATAGAGATCATTGGGTTTCACTTTAAGAATATAGTTTTTTTAACCTTAAAAAGGAGGAAATAAAAATGAATGAAGTGTTGGCAAAGGGGAAAAGAGCAAAAGAGGTTGCTAGGGAGCTGGTACTAAAATCTACACATCAAAAAAACGAAGCACTTGCTGCAATTGCAAATCAATTAATAAATGAAACAGCTTATATTTTAGAGGAAAACAATCGGGATATAGAAGAAGGTAAGGCAAAAGGGTTTTCTGATTCTCTCCTTGATCGCCTTATGCTGAATGAACAGCGTATTGTTGATATGACAGAAGGGATTAAGCAGCTAATTGAATTACGTGATCCTGTAGGAGAATGTGTAAGTGCATGGGAAAGGCCAAATGGACTATCTATTCAGGAAATGCGTGTACCACTTGGTGTTGTTGGGATGATTTACGAGGCAAGACCGAATGTAACAGTGGATGCTGCTACTATTTGTTTGAAGACAGGAAACGCAGTCATATTACGTGGTAGTTCTTCTGCTATTCATTCTAATAAAGCCATTGTTGCCGTTATTCACAGAGCGCTCAAACAAACAAGCTTACCAGAAGAAAGTGTACAGCTTATAGAAGATACAACGCGAGATAGTGCGAAGCAGTTGTTTACAATGAATGATTATCTAGACGTTCTTATTCCAAGAGGTGGCAAACAATTAATCGATACTGTTGTGAGGGAAGCGTCTGTTCCAGTACTTGAAACAGGTGCGGGAAATTGTCATATTTTCATTGATGAAACAGCGGATAAACAAATGGCATTTGATATTATTATAAATGCAAAAACGCAGCGTCCATCTGTATGTAATGCAATTGAAACGATTGTACTTCATGAGAAGTGGGCAGAGCAATATGGTAGCGAGTTGTTTTCTTCTTTGAAGGCAAGAGGCGTGGAGCTACGTGGTGATCAAAAAGCATTGGCAATTGATTCATCAATTGTACTTGCTTCAGAAGAAGACTGGGGGACAGAATTTTTATCTCTCACGCTAGCAGTTAAATTAGTTTCTTCTATAGAAGAAGCGATTCACCACATAAATACGTATGGATCTATGCATTCTGAAGCAATTATTTCAGAAAACGAGGAAAACGTCAGCAAATTTTTCGTATCTGTTGATGCTGCTGCGCTGTATCACAATGCATCAACTCGTTTTACTGATGGATCTGAATTCGGATTCGGAGCTGAGATTGGCATCAGTACACAAAAGCTACACGTAAGGGGACCAATGGGACTTCCTGCATTAACTTCCACAAAATATATAATTCGTGGTAATGGACAAATTCGAAAATAAAAATAAAAGACACTTAATTCGTTTGGGTGTCTTTTATTTTAAAAATTATTTACCATACAAAAAGCCCAACAAGCATAGCGCTTAATAAGGAAACAGCCATTCCGCTCACAAGAAGCTTCCAAACATTTTTCCCGATGACTGATGATTTTTCGCCGCCAAATAATGAATTGTAAGTTCCATAAATCATACCTACTGTACTAAAGTTAGCAAAAGAAGCTAGAAATGTTGTGGCAACCGCAACTGTATGCGGTTGTAAAGACTTTAAGTTTGATTTTAAATCCATCATTGCAACAAATTCATTCGTCGTTATTTTGATCCCCATTAGTTCAGCTACATACATAGCATCACTGCCCGATAAACCGAGTAAAAAAGCGAAAGGACTAAAGATAATAGAGAAGATTTTTTGAATTGTTAAACCCGTTACAAAAAATCCTAAAATCCCATTTAAACATGCTGTTAAAGCTACATATCCAATTACCATAGCTAAAATAACGATAACCATATTCATCCCGACTAACATACTGTTGGAAATAGTAGAAAAGAAATCTTTTTTTTCATGTTTGGAAGGTGAATAAACAACATCTTCTTCTTTCGAAACTTCCACAGGATTTAATACATTGGCTAAAATTAATGCGTTAATACAGTTTAATGGGATTGCGCTGAAAATATATGTTGCTGGAACCATTGATAAATAAGCACCAAGAATGGATCCGCTGACGCTACTCATACTCATAATTCCAAAAGTCAGCAGACGATTTTCTTTTAAAACAGATAATTGATCCCGAACAACAGCAAGCGCTTCGGTGTTCCCTAAAAACATCATTTGAATCGAAAAGAAGCTTTCTAACTTGGGTAAACGAGAAATCTTTGAAATAATTGCACCTACTTTATCAATAATCCAAGTTAAGATTCCAAAGTAAGAAAGAATATCAAAGAACGTGATAACAAAAATGATAGGAAGTAATGCGCTAAAGAAGAAATCAATTGTTTGATTTTCCATAGCAGAAGGAAATGCAAATCGAATTCCTTCATTCGCACATGCCAGTAGCCAACTGAAAAATGAAGCAATTTTATTAATGATAATACTGCCTAGCTTTGTGCCTAACATAAACCACGTAATAAAAAGCTCCAATATGATGAGAATTACAATTGGTCTCCATTTTATATGTTTTTTATTAGGCGAACATAAGAAAACGATTAATATGACAACGAAAATCCCTAACATATTCAATATGAAATACATGTCAACAACTCCTTGAGGCTTATTATTTGTATATAAAAAAGCTCCTATTCTTCTTAATTTAGAATGAATGTATTTCAACTAAAATTTTGTTAATTCTAAAAATGTAGAAGGTAAAATTCGATAAACATAGAATTTAATATATAGCAAACAAGGAGGGATAAAAATGGAGGTCTATCACATAACGAGTAGAAAGAGGGAAACTTATAACGTTCAAGTGAAATATTCGATACTTTTCGAATGTGCTCTTGGCATTGCAGCAATTACTCATAAGCGGTTAATTGATACTCTTGAAAAGAGCCAAAATGAATGGGAAGAAATGAAGCAATCATTAACAGAAGAAATGAGAGAGCACTTACAGTTTGTAGAAAAACATAATACGTGGAAAGCGTTACTTCAGTTGTTGTATGAAGAGGATTTTCAGGACTTAGCACAGTTTCATGGTAAAATCGATTCGCTTTCAGAAGTAGATTTGAAATATATATGTTTACCGTTTTTAGGGGAGAAGTACCAAGAAAAAAGAACTTTAGCGGCAAGTGGAAACGTAACTGCAATACATGAACTAATGGAACTGACACAAGAACATCAGTTTTTCTCTACGTATATTCGTTTTATATGTGATGTTGATGTACAAGTGCTAAAATCCCATTTAATTGCTGTTATGACAGGATGGTACGACAGTGTTATTAAAAGAGAGGAAGAACAAATACTTTCTATATTCAAACGAGATTATGAAGCAAAGAATGAAATGAATAAAAAGATGAAACCGGAAGAGTTTGTCGAGTGGGCCACTGGTGGCGTGAACTATATGCCAGAGCCAAGTGTTCATTACGTACTTCTTATTCCGCAAATGACGTACAGACCGTGGAATATTGAGGCGGATGTTGAAGATACGAAAGTATTTCATTATCCAGTTGCAAACGAAAGTATCCATCCTGAAGATCCATATGAACCGAACTATTTTTTAGTTCAAAAACATAAAGCTCTTGGAGATGAAGCGAGGTTACGCATTGTAAAAATGTTGTTCGAAAAAGAACGAACATTGCAGGAAATTACAGAAAGATTGCAACTTGGTAAATCGACTGTACACCACCATTTGAAATTGTTACGTGCGGCGAAGTTAGTGGATATACATGACGGAAAATATGTATTAAGAAAGAAAGCAGTACAGTCTTTAGCGAAAGAATTAGATATGTTTTTGAATAGATAATTAACAACGAGAATGTACATAAAGGGAGGAATATAAAAGAAAAGTTGGTGTGTGAAATTGAAAAATATATTGAAAAATCGCTCGTTCTTTTTTATGTGGATTGGTAGTGCAATCTCAGAATTAGGAGGCGGTTTCGGAACGTTATGTAATTCAATTCTAGTATATGAGTTAACAGGATCGGAAATGGCTTTAAGTAGTATGTGGCTATTATATTTCATCCCATCACTCATACTGCAATTAATCAGTGGCCCATTTATTGATAAATGGAGTCGGAAGTGGATTATGATTTTTTCACAATGGATACGAGCGTCCGTATTCTTATTACCTTTGATAATGTTAGTTTCCGGTAGTTTAGAAGTTTGGCACATTTATGTTGTTCAAATTGTAGTGGGACTTATTACACCACTTTATACACCTGCAAGTCAAGCAATTACACCGAGCATTGTAGGGAAAGAACAACTTCAAGATGCAAATGCGTACATTGATGGAATGACTCGTCTTATGATGTTTCTTGCGCCAGTATTAGGTGGAGTAGTCATTCATTTGATTGGCACAGAACTTGCATTATCTTTCGTATGCATTTGTTTATTTGTTAGTGGCACTTTCTTACTTTATATAAAAGAAAATAGAACGTCGCAACCTATTCGGAAAACGTGGCTAGAACAGTTTCTTCACGGTTTTACATATTTTTTCACAAAACCAATCATTGTTTGGCTCGGTATATTTCTTACTTTCGTTCAATTTGGAGTAGGAGTAACAATGGTCACAAACCTTCCTTATATAAAAGATGAGCTATCAGCGGGATATGCGGAATTTGGTTATTTTATGGCCGGATTCCCACTTGGCTATGTAGTTGGATCTATACTAGTCGGAAAAGTAACATATAAAAGCCGGCGTATACTTATGCTTGGAGGATTGTTTATAGGGGGGCTCACATACATTTCGCTAGGGTTCAATCATAGTATTATCATTGCAATAATAATTGAAGTAATAGCAGGGATTTGTATTGCATTTTTCAATGTTCATAACACAACGATATGCCAACAGTCAGTTCCGAACAATATGATAGGACAAGTATTTTCAGTGCGATTATTTTTCATACGATCCGCTATGCCATTAGGTGTGCTAGTAGGGGGAATATTGAGTGAAATGTGGGGAGTAAGAGCGCTATACTTTATTATCGGTTCAATTATATGTGTCACTTCTTTAATCGGAATCTTACTCCCATATTTCAAATTTTTAGATGGGGCAGTTGAAGAGAAAACAGCATAATTCGAAAAATCTAAACTTTATAATTGAAAATAATTATCATAATCAACTATAATAGAAGTATAGTAGTATTCGTATTACAATGAAGGAGTGGGATATATGTTTATCGAAACGAAAACATTTACAGTAAAAGAAGGTACATCAAATATAGTTGTAGAACGTTTTACTGGAGAAGGTATTATTGAAAAGTTTGAAGGTTTTATTGATTTAAGTGTTCTTGTGAAAAAAGTAAGACGCGGCGACGAAGAAGTAGTCGTTATGATTCGCTGGGAATCTGAAGAAGCTTGGAAAAACTGGGAAACAAGTGAAGAACATTTAGCTGGACATAGAGCGAGCCGTGGTAAACCAAAGCCAGATCATATCATTAATGTGGATCACGCAGTTTATTATGTGAAATCATCGAAAGCGGCTTATCAACAGTCGTAATATATATGTAAAGGTAGAGGATATTTGTTTATTAATAAACAAATATCCTCTTTTTTTGATTTATAGTAAAATATGGATGTGATAAATGTTTATTTGATAAAAGTGGTGACTTAAAAAAACTAAAAGAAATAGCTATATCTGAATTTGAAAACTATCGTGTTTCTAGCGACAAAGTGAAAGGCATTTCTCATTGGTTACAGAGTTCGTTCATTAAAATTCAATCTGCTTTGAAAGCAAATGATGAGTTAAAGGCTTCATACATAGTTCAAACTTCAACTTGGACATTGTTAGAAGGAATATGGGCTATTAATAATAAGCCAGTACCGCCAGCGGGATCTGTGTTGAAGTATATTCAAACGTTACCGAATAAGCCAATTCATTTAGATGTGTTACTTAATAAACTATTTTTAGATGATACGAAGGACCGTATTAAAGCAGCAATTGAGTTAATTGAGTGGGTGCTTCATAAATAATATTGTTGGTAAATCGATATGTTGTGTTGAATCGTCGATATATCGAGAAAATCGTTGATATAAATTTCATATACTGTATAAGTAGCAACTAAAAGAGTGTAATCTAGTTAAATTTTTAAAATGAAGTTTCATAACAAGGTCTATTTTGCAAAGGAATTGCTTATGCATAAAATAACAATAATGTATCTTAATGCAAAAAAACTAGAGAATCTAGCAGGTTTCCCATATGGTACAGTACGAAACGATTATAAGTAGTACAGTGATATAAATAGGAGGTTACCGCTATGACATCTGTATTTAAAGATATGGCGTTCCAGCTGAAAACGGAACGACTCGACCTGAATATGTGGGAGGAATCCGATGCAGTCTGGCTTAGAGAACTAGTTGGTGAACGTGGAGTTGAAATGCCAACCGTTGAATCTGTTCGTAACGATCTTATTGAGAAGCGCAAGATAGCAGCTGAAAATGGTATTTCTCTTCTCACGATTCGTAGACGAGACGAAGGCGATTTCATCGGTTACTGTGGCTTAATTATCGGTCGTTCCACGCTTGAAGAGCCGGAGATTGCATACGAGTTGTTCCGTAGTGCTCATCGCATGGGTTATGCGACAGAGGCAGCATCAGCGGTATTGGAGGCTGCGATTGCTACGGGGCGCAAAAGACTATGGTCTACTGTAGGCGCTTGGAATACTGCGTCTTTTCGGGTGTTAGAGAAGTTAGGATTTACGCGACATCATAGTACGTTTGGCGAACGCGGTGAGATTGTTTGGAATGTGCGCGATCTATAGATTAAATTCAAAACAATGAAAAACGTAAAAGAAAGCCCATATGTTAGATTACTCAGTAATCTAGCATATGGGCTTTTCCTTTAAATGCAATAGTTTGTTTTAATTTTTTACATCCTCATATAATTGGAGTGCCTCTTTCACATTCAACCCATTTTTCACAATCCCATGTATCGCTTGAATCATCGCAGCTGGATGTTCGGATTGCCATATGTTGCGGCCCATATCTACGCCGATTGCACCTTCTTGCAGGGCGTTATACGTAATGTTTAATGCGTCTTCAATTGAATCTAGTTTTGGGCCGCCCGCGATGACGACTGGGGCAGGGCAAGTGCTTGTAATTTTTTCGAATCCTTCGCAGTAATACGTTTTAATAATGTCAGCACCCATTTCAACGCATACACGGGAAGCAAGTGCTAAAAAGCGAGCTTCACGTTTTTGCAGTTCTTTTGCAACTGCGGTAATGCCAAGTACTGGCAGACCATAATCGTGAGCTTCTGAAACTACATTTGCGAGATTTGTAACTGTTTGTGTTTCATAGTCTGATCCGACGAAAACAGATACGCCGACGCCAATTGCATTTTGTTTTACTGCTTCTTTTACAGGGGTAACAATTGTTTCATTCGCTAAGTCTTTACCGACGACAGTAGCTCCGCCTGATACACGCATAACCATCGGTGTGCTGCAGTTTTCAGGAATGCAGGAGTTAAGTACACCTCGCGTTAAAAAGAGGGAATCTGTGTAAGGAAGTAAGTTTTTAACTGTTTCAAGTGGTTGTTCAAGCCCGTGAATTGGTCCTAAAAAGTAGCCGTGATCTATCGCTAACATAACCGCTCTGCCATCAGGTAAAATTGTATTTAATCGATTTTTAAATCCCCAAGTCATTCAAAATCACTCCTTCGTTAATGTTGGATTTTCCGTTTGAACAGTATCTTTATTTGGTAAGTGTGGTGACTTTATAAAAACCGCTTTAAAAGGTTTGTCAGAATGGTTAATAAGATAGTGAGATTCATGAGGACGAACTTGCAGGACATCACCTTGTTTCATTGGAACTCTTTCGTTATTTACATAGAAATCTATTTCACCTTCTAATGCATAAAAGACCTCTTCGCACGTCGTATGATAATGGTTTTGAAACTCCTGTCCAGGCTGAATGACAACAAGGCCAAGATCAATATTCGGACCTTGTATTAAATATTTCGGCCCGTTATCACCGAAGCGATAGGAGAAGTCATTTTCATTCGCTTTTAGCATACAGTTCACTCCTTTATGTAATGTGTTACAGTGCACCAGGCGCAATCCACATATGTGAGGTGAGCCCGTTATCAGCTAAAGTGAGCTGACTGTCATATACAGTTTTCCAGGTTTCATAGAACTCTTTATATAGTTCGTGATTTTCAGTAACTGGTTCGAATGTTTGCTCCCACTGTACAAACTCTTCGGCAGTCTCTTCCATAGATGCATATATGCCAGCACCAACTCCTGCAGCAATTGCAGTTCCTAAAGCAGCTGCTTCTTTCACAACAGGTACTTTTACAGGAATACCAAGGACGTCTGATAGAATTTGTGGCCATAGTTTTCCTTTAGCGGCACCACCAGCAAAAACGACTTCAGAAGGGAATGTTCCTGTGAGATTTTCTATTAATTTTAAGTTTCCAAGTGTAACGAAGGCGGCATTTTCTTCAATAGCACGGAATAGCTCTTTTTTTCCACATTTGTCAGCGTCTAAACTTAAATTTAAAAAAGATGGTGCGGCATGACGCCAAGAAATGTAGTTCATAACGTTTGAAAAAGTAGGGATAATGCCATGTGAGCCGACAGGTACGTCTTTTGCTTGTTCTTCTAATAATTCATAAGCATCTACACCGAGTTTGTCAGCAAGTTTCTTTTCCTCTTGGCAAAAAGCGTCTCGAAACCAGCGCATAACGAGGCCTGGGAAAAAGGCAATCGTTTCGTATTGCCATAGGTTACGTACGACGTGACAATTTATACGAATCGCAGCTTGTGGATCTATTATTGGCTCAGTAACATTCACTTCTTGTTGCCAAAAACTACCTCCGCATATTAATGTTTGATTCGGTTTCACAACTCCAGTTCCGAGCGATGCCATTTGAGCATCTCCGCCCCCGGCTACGACAGGAATTCCTTCACGTAATCCAGTTAATGCTGCACACTCTTTTGTAACGTTGCCAATTACTGTACCAGCTTCATTTACTTTTGGTGAAAATGGCAAAGTTATACCACACTCTTTAGCTACATCGTTATCCCAATTTCTATTTTGTAAATCAAAGATTCCAGACGTACAACCGTTTGAAGGATCAATTTGCAGCACGCCGCTCAGTTTATATAAAATCCAATCGTTTAACATTGTAAAAGAGTGAATAGTATTATAGACGTCAGGTTCATGTTTTTTAATCCAAAGTAGGCGGGGTAAAGCACCTAATGAAAAAGTTTGACCAGACTTTGTATATAAATCTTTTTCAAGATGTGACCGAATTTCTTTTAGTTCACTAACCTCCGCAGATGCACGCCCATCAACATTTGCACAGGCCCATATTTCTTGCCCATCTTGATCATATAAAACAAATCCTTCCCGCATACTTGTAGCGCTAATAGCAAGAATAGAAGAGGCAGGGGTATTGCTTTTTTGAAGAACCTCTTTCGTGCATTCTTGTACTAGCTTCCAATTTTCTATTACATCAAAGTTCATAGAGCCTGGATAACGAGGGTCAGATTTGTGAATCCATTCTTTTTGACTTACTGCAGTTTGATTACCATGTAAATCAAAAAGAACTGCTCGAATGCTTCCTGTACCAGCATCGAAAGCTAATAAATGGGACATGAACAATCACCATCCTTTCGTAATAAGGAGAGGGCAGTCTCCTCATCGGTAATTAATGTATGAATAAACTTTCCTTTTAAGGCACCATAAATTGCATCTATCTTTTCTGTACCTCCAGCAACACCGACGACATGATTCATATTGCGCAAAATAGAGAGAGGCGTGCCAATTAGACGATTGTGATGCGAGAGCTCTAATAAATCGCCATTTGTATTATAAAACTGTCCTAAAATATCGCCTACGCCGTTTTGACTACGAATATATGTCATCTCACGTAGTGTTAATTTTTCTTCTTTTACAATCGTAGCGTCTTGAGATAATCCTCCAATACCGACAACAGCCGTATGAGCAAGTGAAGCGACATGAAGCATATCTTTTACACTCGGTTCTGATAGAATACTTTGTGCCATTTCGGTTGTAGACGCTAGAAACGGCGTAGGGATAATGTGAAGATCACCTTGCATGTAATGTAAATAGTTTTGTTTTCTCGGGAGATAGTGATTTACTCCGCCTGTTAACGTTACGATTGAGAGATTAATAGAACTTTCGAAATGAATGTTTTCTAGCATTTTGCTAATTGTTTCTCCCCAGCCAATACCGAGTAAATCTCCTTGCTGGAGCTGAGTTTCTAAATATTGTGCAGCAGCTTTTCCGAGAGAATCGTGATAATTGTTTACTGGGGTCGGGATAATAAAAGCATCTTTTAAGTAGAACTTTTTCATTAAGTCACGCTCAATACTTAAACAGTGCAAACCAGTCCCTTTTACGTGAAATGTAACGATACCTTCACTCCGCGCCTTATCTAATAACCGGACGACTTTATTTCTTGAAATATGAAGAAGTGAAGCGATTTCCTGTTGTGTTAATTGGTCCTTATAATAGTACCAAGCTACTTTCGTTAATAAATTCTCTTCAAAGTTCAGCTGAGTCATACTCTTCATCCCTTTCAACAATTGACCACAGCTTAAACATATGTACCATATATTTTGTTTATTCCAGTTGAAGCGATTAATAGTACGTAGAAAAAAGTGTTCTAGATATAAAAAAAGGAATATACAATGCTACAAAACAAGTAGAACAAATAATCATTTTCTCAAAAAATGTTCTGTATAAAGGCAGGTGACATCATGTGGAGAACGTACCTTTATTACAAGTAAAAAAAATGAGTAAGGCGTTTTTAAATCAACTTGTATTAAAAGAAGTGAACATTCAAGTAGAGCGCGGAGATATATACGCATTAGTTGGAGGGAATGGTGCTGGGAAATCAACATTAATGAAAATATTAACGGGGTTATATTCGTATGATGATGGAGAAATATATGTAAAAGGAACGAAGCAACAGTTTTCAAATCCGTCAGAAGCACATCGAAAAGGTATGTATTTAATACCGCAAGAACCGCTCATTTTTCCGCATATGACTATTGAAGAAAATATATGTATCGGGTTAAAAGAAAAGAAATTAAGAGTACAGATTGAGCAATTGATTAACAGTCTAGGGTGGGATATTGACCTTAATGAACTAGGAGGATCATTATCGATTGCGCAACAACAGTTAGTAGAAATTGTGAGAGGATTAATACGAGAAGCCGAGATTCTTATTCTAGATGAGCCAACATCGACATTAACAACTCACGAAATTAAGAGTCTTTTTGTGTTGATGAAAAGTTTACAAGAAAAAGGAATAGGGATGATTTATATTACGCATCGTTTTCCAGAAATCTTTGAAATTGCCAACAAAGTAGCAATATTACGAGATGGAATGATTGTAAGCCAAGGTGACGTATGTGACTATACATATGACATGCTGATGGAGGGGCTATTGCCAAAAGGGTATAAACAGAAAGAGAAAATAGAAGTAGTTCAAGAAACCACAAGGATGAAAAAAATATTAGAAGTGATTGATATAAATGGTCACGCATTCGAAAATATTTCATTCACTGTACATGCTGGTGAGATTGTAGGTATTGCTGGCATTGTTGGATCGGGCAGAACGGAATTAGCAGAAGCGATATTTGGGTTGAAAACTGTAAAAACAGGGTCTATTTTATTAGATGGGAAATCAATTGATACATGTTCTTTGCATAAAAGGCTAGACGAAGGACTAGTTTATGTGCCGGAGGATAGGGCGAGGAATGGCATTTTTTCAATTGCTTCTGTTAAAGAAAATATTGCAGCAGCAAGTTTACAGCAAAATAATCGCTTTTTTATAAATCAAGAAAAAGAAAGCGCTTTAGTTAATTCGTTTATAGAACAGTTCCGAATTGTTGTACAGGATATGAATGAAGAACTGGCATCTTTATCAGGAGGTAATCAGCAGAAGGTCGTGCTTGCAAAGTATCTCGCATGTAATCCTAAAGTTATTATTCTGGATGAGCCGACTCGTGGAATTGATGCGAAAGCAAGGCTTGAAGTGTATGAGACGATCGAAAAAATGAAAAGGGAAGGACTCGCAATTTTATTAATCTCTTCAGATGTTGAAGAAATTGTTCAATTAGTAAACCGTGTATATGTAATGAGAAATGGACGATTTGTTTCTCATATGGAAAAAGAACAACTGAGTGTGAATGAAGTTACACGCCTTGCATACGGAGGTGTAGCGGAATGAAACGCATGCTAAAAATGCACGAAACATCTATCATAACGTTACTACTAATTTATATAGCTATTGTAGGAATGATAAATCCTAGTTTTATCCAATTTAACTCGTTATCTTTAATGGTGAAATCAAGCGTTATTTTAGTCGTGTTAGCAATTGGCCAGTCGTTCGTCTTATTTACGAAAAATATAGATGTATCAGTTGGTTCAAGCATGGGGTTAAGTGCAGCAGTTTGCGGAATGTTGTTAACTGATGGATATCATGCATCTCTGTCCATACTTGCTGCTATTATACTTGGCGCTATTCTCGGTTTTATAAATGGAATTGGTGTTGCAAAGTTTCGGGTACCGGCCATTATTATGACATTAGGCATGTTAGGAATTATTAGGGGTGCCATGTTAATTTTTACAGGCGGGAAGTGGATTGAAGATATTCCAAACGATTTTAAGCAGCTGTCATCTATCGTCATTTTTGGTTTACCTATAACTGTATGGTTCGTTCTTATTATTTTACTACTACTATACTTCTTTTTAAGGAAAGTGCCATTTGGAAGATACTTTTATGCGGTAGGTGATAATGAAGATGGCGCGAGACTTATTGGTATACCTGTTAATAAAGTGAAAATATGTGCGTTTATGATTTCAGGCATAAGTGCTGCGCTCGCTGGTTGCATATTTGTTATGAATATCGGATTCGTTCCTAATCAAACAGGAACTGGGATAGAACTACAGGTTATCGCAGCTGCTGTACTAGGGGGGGTTCATTTAAAAGGAGGAACAGGTTCTATAGTTGGAGCTGCATTAGGAGCGATATTTTTAGAGGCGATAAGCAGTTCACTCGTCTTTTTAAAAATACCAGCATTTTGGAATAATGCTATTTCAGGTTTTTTATTATTACTTATCATCATATTAGATAGTGTTATGAAAAAGTGGAAAGCAGAAAGGAGGATGAATCTATGAAGTATGTATACAGATGGGAAGGTGTTCTAATTGTATTGCTTCTTATAGAATTCATTCTCTTTAGTTTAATCAATAGTGATTTCTTAAATATTAGTAATCTCCTTTTTAGTACAAATGATTTCCTATTTATCGCAATTGCGGCGATACCAATGACTTTCGTTATAGTAACAGGAGGAATTGATGTATCGGTCGGCTCAATAATGGGGCTCACTTCGATCTTGATTGGTGTACTTTGGATGAACGGAATACCTATTTTGTTTGCTGTCATAATCGCCCTAATAATTAGTTGTTTAGCAGGCGCTATAAACGGACTCATTATAAAAATGACAGATGTAGAACCACTCGTCGTTACACTCGGAACGATGTTTTTATACGGAGGAATTGCACTCGTCATTTCAGGAGGAGCAGGTGCTTCTGGGTACGAAGGAATAAGCGGTTTACCTGACGCATTTGTACAACTGGCAAGCGGTAGTTTTATAGGAATACCAAATTTATTATGGCTACTGATCGTATTAACAGTTTTATGTGCTGTATTATTTCACCGAACCATATATGGACGCCATGTAAAATTAACAGGTGCGAACGAAAATTCAGCAAAATACACCGGGATTAAAACGAAAAAAGTAGTCATAATCGCTTACATACTTTCCGGGTTAGGAGGTGGATTAGGGGGGACTTTCTTAACTGCCTATTTCGGTTCTGCACGTGCTGATATGGGAAGTGAAACAATTTTACCAATCATTACGGCAGTCGTATTAGGCGGGACACTTATTACAGGGGGAAAAGGAAGCATTATCGGTACTGTACTCGCGAGTATTTTCATTGGACTCATGCAGTATGGCTTGCAAATGACGGGTTTAACAAATGAACAATCCAACGTAGTAATTGGTATTATCCTTATTCTTTCAGTTATTATGAGACATTTCAAATTACATCAATTCACACTGGGGAAAAGAAAGAATTTGCATAAGGAGGAAATGTCATGAAGAGAAAACTAGGGATTGTATTCATTGTATGTATTTGTTTAATCGGTTTAATCGCCTGTTCTAGTCAAACCGCAGATAAGAAAAAAGCGGATGATGTGAAATTTGCATTTATCCCGAAATTAACAGGAGTTGGATTCTTTACATCAGGTGGTGAAGGAGCAAAAGAGATGGGAGATAAACTAGGCGTACAAGTGAAATATGATGGACCGTCTGAAGCAAGTGTATCTGGGCAAGTAAAATATATAAACAATTTCATTAACCAAAACTATGATGCACTTATGGTTTCTTCAACGTCAGTTGATGGTTTATCGCAATCACTGCAACGTGCTAAGAAAAAAGGGATGACGGTGTTAACATGGGATTCCGATGTGAATCCGAAAGATCGTTCCTTTTATATAAGCCAAGGAACACCAGACCAACTTGCTAATTTATTAATAGAAATGACTTCCAAGCAAATTGGAGATAAAGGGAAAGTAGCATTTTTTTATTCTAGCCCAACAGTAACAGATCAAAACCAATGGGTAACGAAAGCGAAAGAAATTATTAAAGAGAAATATCCGAACTGGGAAATTGTAACGACGCAGTACGGTGAAAATAATGCGCAAAAGTCTCTGTCAGTAGGGGAGAATATTTTAAAAACGTACCCTGATATTAATGCGGTCATTTGTCCAGATGCAACGGCACTTCCGGCAATGGCACAAGCAGCTGAAAATTTAAAAATGGATAAAAAGGTTGTCGTAACTGGCTTCTCTACACCAAACGTTATGCGTGATTACGTAAAACGAGGAACTGTACAACAATTCGGATTATGGGACGTAAAACAACAAGGTGCACTCGCAACGTATGTAGCAAATGAAATTGTTGTAAAAGGGAAGAAGTTAAAAGTAGGGGATAGCTTCGAAGTAAAAGGAATTGGAAAAGTGAAAGTAGAGCCAAACTCCATTCAAGGATATGATTATGAGGCAGAAGGAAACGGAATTATCGTATTGCCAGAGCGAGTTGTATTTACAAAGGATAATATTGAAAAATATAATTTCTAGTAACGAAAAAACGTCCGAATGTATCGGACGTTTTTATTTCTTCATTAATTATGAACTGTTTCTTTTTCATTTAATCCAAGGGTACGACCTGTAGAAGTGTGAAGGTCTTGGAATAATCTTGGATTTTCTGTTAATGAAATGCCGTAAGAAGGAATCATTTCTTTTATTTTTCCTTCCCATTCTACCATTCGACTTGGGAAACATTTTTCTAATACTTCAAGCATAACATGAACGGCAGTAGAAGCACCCGGTGAAGCACCTAGTAATGCTGCGATTGATCCATCAGCCGCACTAACAACTTCTGTACCGAATTGAAGTGTTCCTTTACCGCCAGCATCAGTATCTTTAATTACTTGTACACGCTGACCAGCAACTACAATATCCCAATCTTCACTTTTCGCGTTCGGAATGAATTCGCGTAATTCTTCCATACGTTTTTCGTGTGATAACATAACTTGCTGAATTAAGTATTTTGTTAGTCCCATTTCTTTTACACCAGCAGCTAACATCGTTAAGACGTTATTTGGTTTTACAGAACCAATTAAGTCAAGGTTTGAACCAGTTTTTAAGAACTTAGGAGAGAACCCTGCGAATGGTCCGAACAGTAAAGCTTTTTTGTTGTCTATATATCTCGTATCTAGATGAGGTACAGACATTGGCGGAGCGCCAACTTTAGCTTTACCGTATACTTTCGCATGATGTTGCTCTACAACTTTTTGGTTTTTACATACCATAAATAGTCCACTTACCGGGAATCCACCAATATGTTTTGATTCAGGGATACCAGTCTTTTGAAGTAGGGGTAGGCTACCGCCACCGCCGCCGATAAAGACGAATTTAGCAGTGTGATGCTCAATTTTACCACTATTCATATCGTGTACTTTCACTTCCCACAAACCATTTTTCGTGCGTTTAATGTTTTCGACACTATGTTTGTAGTTTAGCTCGACATTTTTCGTTTTTAAGTAATCAAACAACATTCGTGTTAATGCACCAAAATTAACATCTGTTCCAGAGTCAATTTTCGTTGCCGCCATAGGCTCATTAGATGTACGACCTTCCATAATGAGTGGAAGCCATTTTTTTAATGTTTCAGGAGAATCGGAAAACTCCATTCCTTGAAACAGCGGATTTTTTGAAAGCGCTTCAAAACGGTTTTTTAGAAACTGCACATTTTTTTCACCTTGTACTAAACTCATATGAGGTAGAGGCATAATAAAATCTTGTGGATTACGAATTAATTTGCTTTTTACAAGATATGCCCAAAATTGTCTTGAAAGCTGGAATTGCTCATTCACTTTTACAGCCTTACTAATATCTATAGATCCGTCAGATTTTTCGGAAGTATAGTTCAGTTCGCATAGCGCAGAATGCCCTGTACCTGCATTATTCCATTCATTAGAGCTTTCTTCCCCGGCACTTGCGAGTTTTTCAAAAACTTTAATTTCCCATTCTGGTGCTAATTCTTTTAGCAATGAGCCTAACGTTGCACTCATAATTCCTGCACCAATTAAGATAACGTCTGTTTTTTGCTGCATGTTGCTCATGATAATCTCTCCATCCCCTATATTGGCAAAAAAGAGTAGGTGTTTACTGTGTCTAAGCCGTAAAAAGAAAACACCGCCTAGGCCCCACCTAGGTATTTACCTTTTTTGTCTCAATTGTATAACCATCTCATACTCTATTATAATAATTAATAGACTAAAATATCTAGTGTTATCTGATAATTTTAAAATATTTAACGCTTTATTTGCCAAAATTCTTATTTAACAAGCACTTTTCAGTTAATGAATAGAAAAAAATTACAGTTTGAAATTATCTCGAAAAAGCTTACGTATCCAAAAGTGGGTAGAAAGGATACTTTTTTATGGGACTTTTTTAAAAATCTATTATATGATTATTCTGAATATTAAAAAGGGGGATACACATGCGTACACAAGAACAAATCGCAAACTTATTTCGAAATTTTTCAATAAAGGAATGTAAAGGGTCAAGTGACTTATATGAATATTTATCAATGAAAATTGCTGAAGATGAGGAAGTACTTACACTATCGTCCTATGCTCAGGTAGGTCAACCAGTCCCAAACTTATTATTAGGTGCAGTACATTATTTATTGTTAGCAGGGAAAGAACATCATGTAAAAACGTATTATAGTAGCTTAGTTGAACATGCTAATACGGATTTAGATCAAGCTTTTGATCATTTTAAAGATTTCTGTAAAATGTACAGAGAAGAAATGATTAATTTATTACAAACGAAACTCGTTCAAACGAATGAAGTAAGACGATGTGCGTACTTATATCCAAGTTTCAGTTACATATTTAACAAAGTGAATAAACCGTTAGCGTTAATAGAAATTGGGACAAGTTCTGGATTACAATTATTTTGGGACCAATATAGCTATTCGTACGGTACAGATGAAACATACGGAAATATAAACTCGAATGTACATGTAACTTCTGAAATAAGAGGGGAGAATGTGCCTCATTTATTAAAAGAAAGTCCACCTGTCGTAGAAAGAATTGGACTAGATTTACATGTAAACGATTTACATAGTGATGAAGATTATTTATGGCTACGTGCACTCATTTGGCCAGAACATAAAGAAAGGCTTGAACTGTTTGACCAAGCTGCATCTTTAGTAAAAAATAAATCTGTTCAATTAATAGAAGGAGACGGCGTGGCGTTATTACCATCTATTATTGAACGAATAAGTGAAGATGCGGTTATCTGCATTTTTCATACACACGTCGCAAATCAAATACCTGAACAAGTAAAACGTAAGTTAGAAAAACAAATCCAAGAAATCGGTGCAAAACGTGATGTATTCCACCTGTATAACAACATGTGGGACCGGGACCTTCATATTGATTATTATATTAACGGAAACGAATATCGTGAAACGGTTGGAGAAACAGAAGGGCATGGGAGATGGTTTAGCTGGAAACTTGGGAATGAGACGCTTTGTTAATATTTGAGAAATTTTTATTTTCAAGAAATTAGATAATGAAATTCCAGAAAATGAAAGTAACTAGTTACTTTCATTTTTCTTTTGTGATAATATGTTAGTAATTACTTACTTACATATTGAATGGAGGAATAAAAATGGGGAAATTAACAGCACGAGAAAAAGTTATGGAAGCTGCTACGCTATTATTCGGGGAAAAGGGGTATACAGCGACAACCATTCGTGAAGTGGCAGAAAAAGCAGGAGTAAGCGAATTAACGATATTCCGTAATTTTAAAAATAAGGAAAATCTTTTTAGGGAGAGTATTATTTTACGGACGACACCAGTTGCTTTGCTAGAGGAAATAGAAGAGCAATTTACTGGTGATTTACATAAGGACCTTACGAAAGTGGCGGAAACATATATTCAAACCAATTTACCAAAGCTAAATTATATTTGGGCTGCGTTAATAGAATCAAGACAAAATAGTGAAATGAAAGCATTACTACATGAGTTGAATTCACATCTAGTGAATCACTTAGAAAGATATTTAAAGCAACTTGGTGAGAAGGGACACATTTCCAACTGTAATTACCGTTTGATAGCGAATATGTTTTATGGACAACTGTTTTTATACATTATGAATGTAAGTATATCGGAAGAAGAAATTCAATTAGAAGAGTATATAGAGACATGTGTAAATTTATTTATGAATGGGATTTTAAATAAATAAAACGAATAAGGGTGGCAGAAATGAGGAATATATTTGCATTAATAGCTTTAATTGCAGGTTTTTTTATGGCAATTTTAGATTCGAATATTGTGAATATTGCATTACCAGAAATGACAAAGACATTTCATACTTCAATTGATACAATTTCTTGGGTTGCTAATAGTTATAATGTTGCCTTTGTATCGTTTGTATTAATTGCAGCACGCCTGGCGGATCAGTTTGGTCGCAAGAAACTGTATATTATTGGTTTATTGGGGTTTTCTATTAGTTCATTTATGTGTGGTATAGCCAATTCTTTTCATATATTAGTAGCTTTTAGGATAATACAAGGAATTTCCGCCGCAGTTATCGTACCAGTTGCTATGCCATTAGGCCTTAATTTAGTACCGAAAGAGAAACAAGGTATGATAGGAGGCATCATGGGAGCTTTTGGGGGATTAGCAGCGGCAATTGGCCCTTCACTTGGAGGTGTTTTAACTGACAAATTAAATTGGAGTTGGGTGTTTTTTATTAATATACCAGTGGGTATATTATCTTTCATCTTCGTGATTCTTTGTATTAAGGAATCGTATGATCATGCTACAAGCTCTAAAATAGATTGGGCAGGGATGATTACTTCTGCATCTGCACTATGCTTACTCGTATATGCACTCATACAAGTAAATACAAATCATTTAAGCACGATAAGCTTAATACTTCTTTTTATGCTCTCATTCATAGGTTTTATATTATTTTTTATCATTGAAAAGAAAAGTGAAAATCCAATGTTGCCATTAAGAATATTCACAAATAAAGAGTTCTCAATCTCGAATTTTTCTTTATTCTTTGTTGGAATGGGACTAATGAACTTTTTATTTATACTTGCTTTTTATTTCGTTCAAGTAGAAGGTATGTCTGAATTACAGTCAGGTTTAATAATTAGCACGCTAGCGATTGTTTCGATGCTTGTTACAGCAATAGTAACACCACTTGCAGCAAAGCGGGGAAGTTCATTAATAGGTAGTATAGGGCTATTAACATTTATCGTAGCGTCATATTTATTTAGTCAAATAGATTCAAACTTTACTACATGGGATTATATTTGGAGGCTAATAATCGTTGGAATTGGAACTGGGTGCACATTAGCACCATATACAACAACGGCAGTTTTAAGTGTGCCTATTGAAAACTCAGGTGTTGCTGCAAGTATTTGTAATATTTCAAGAACAGTTGGAAGTATTGTTGGGGTTGCGATACTTGTGATGTTTCTGAATCATCAATTGTTAGTTGAAAAAGAGAAGGTAAATAGGGAAGTAGTAACTGTGATTAAAAAAAGTGATTTGTCAAATTTAGAAAGTGGAGAAGTATTGCAAGCGATAAATAAAAAACAGCAAATCATCTTAAAATCTGATGGAGAGCGAAAAATTTACAAACAAGTAAAGGAGGAATATCAGCAAGGAATAATTCGTAGTTATAATTTAGCATTTTTAATGGGCGCAACTATATTTTTTATCGCATTTATTTTTAATATAGGAAGAGTCTTATTAGAGAAGAAAAGAAGAGGATCGTTTGAATAAAGAAAAAGGCTGTGCGTCATATAGAGCACAGCCTTTTTATAGTGATATGTATTTAATCAAAACCCAGGTAATCCATCAATCTCACAAACTTTCTTGGATGTAAAACTGATATTTAGTAAAATTTTGCGCGAGGGGATGTTGTTCGGATCAATAATTACAATATAGTTTTGGTATAGTATTCCTCCAAACTAAAAATTTTTTTGTTCGTCAGAAAAGATTGTCTTTAACACTATTACTTACACTACCATAACCGTTGTTTTCAGTAAAACACGCTCCATCTAATGTAAGATTCCCTGAATGTTGTAATGTATTAAAGGTTCATTGGTACGCTCATTACTAAGTCGTAACATGTCATATATGTATTTTTGGCTATATTGAGGATAGGTTGGTTTTATATATGTTTTAGTAATTGAAAGAAAACTATTAAGTATGAAGAAGGGGATAAAACGTTTATAGGGGATATAGAAAGTTATAATATATAGAATTAGAAATGAGAATTTGATAGTATTGGAGTAAGGAGTTTTAATAACAGTATATTAAGTCGTATTAATATATCTGTTGCGAATGCTTTCATTAAATCTCTTATTTTAATGGGAGTATTTGATAGAATTCAAAAAATATAATGGAGGTTAATATGAAAAAAGTAATTGGCGCAGCAACAGCAACAGTTTTTGGATTGGGAGCATTTACTACAACTGCTACCGCAGAAACAATCGTAACAGCAGATGTACTCAACGTACGTGAAAAACCGACTACGGAATCAAAAGTTGTCGAAAAAGTAAAAAACGGGGAAGAACTAAAAGTCATAAATACTGAAGATGGCTGGTCAAAAATTGAGTTGAATGGTAAAGAAGTATTTGTAAGCTCGGAGTTTACGAAAGATATTTACCATGTAACAGCAGATTTATTAAATGTACGTTCTGAATCAAACACGGAATCAGAAATTCTTGGCAGACTGAAAAAAGATGATGTAATTGAGTCAACGAACCAAGTAAAAGATGGATGGCTGCAATTTGAGTATAAGGGAAAAACAGCTTATGTAAATGTTTCTTTCTTATCAAGTAAAGCACCAATTGAAAAAAAGGCTGACGAGAAAACGAAGCAAGTAGCGAAAGTACAAAAAACGGTTAAAGCTAAGGAAGAAGCTAAAACACAGAAGATAACAAAGGCAAAAGAAACAATAAAACCTAAGGAAGAAGTGAAAGTGCAAGAAGTAGCGAAACCTAAGGAAGAAGTGAAAGTGCAAGAAGTAGCGAAACCTAAGGAAGAAGTGAAAGTGCAAGAAGTAGCGAAACCTAAGGAAGAAGTGAAAGTGCAAGAAGTAGCAAAGCCTAAGGAAGAAGTGAAAGTGCAAGAAGTAGCGAAACCTAAGGAAGAAGTGAAAGTGCAAGAGATAGCCAAAGCTAAGGAAGAAGCAAAAGTGCAAGAGATAGCCAAAGCTAAGGAAGAAGCAAAAGTGCAAGAGATAGCCAAAGCTAAGGAAGAAGCAAAGGCACAAGAGATAGCAAAGGCTAAGGAAGAAGCAAAAGCGCAAGAAATAGCCAAAGCTAAGGAAGAGGCGAAAGCACAAGAGATAGCCAAAGCTAAGGAAGAGGCGAAAGCACGAGAAATAGCAAAGGCTAAGGAAGAAGCGAAAGCACGAGAAATAGCCAAAGCCAAGGAAGAGGCAAAAGCACGAGAAGCACTAAAGGCAAAAGAAGAGTCTAAAAATAACGCGCAGTCTGCTAAACGTGAATTAACGGTGGTGGCGACAGCATATACTGCTGATCCGAGTGAGAATGGTACATATGGTGGACGCGTTTTAACTGCGATGGGGCATGATTTAACGGCTAATCCAAATATGAGAATTATCGCAGTAGATCCGAAAGTAATTCCATTAGGATCTAAAGTATGGGTAGAAGGTTATGGAGAAGCAATCGCTGGAGATACCGGAAGTGCAATTAAAGGTAATCGCATTGATGTATTAATGGGTTCAAAAAGTAAAGCGATGAATTGGGGAAGACAAACAGTTAAAGTGAAGATTTTATAATAAATCTAGAATATAACATAATGAAAATAAGACTGACATATTCTGTCAGTTTTATTTTCGTACCATCACATCATTAAGAATTGCATCAAATATATCTTTTTGTGTGAAGTTATCTGTAAAAATAGTTTCTCTAGTAACTTCAATTGTATCGTGCGGATTATACCATTTTTGTAGGGAGTCCTCACCAAATTCATGCCGCTTTTCCCTTGTGTTATGTCGTCGAATCGTTTCTTTTAACGATAAATCAAAGTAATATGTATACGCGTTTCCTTCAAAAAAATGTATTAATTCTTTCAGCATATCACCGTATCTACGACTGTTTAAAATACCTTCTAAAATAACAAACTCACATTTCCCTTTTCCGTACTTTGTAATTTCAAATAGTAAATTGTGTGATAAATTACCGATCGTGTCGTGTACTCTAAGCATATCTCTACGTACAACATCCTGTGATACTAAAAGTGTGCCTTGTCCGAAATGTTCTTGTAGTTGCTTTGCGATTGTTGTTTTACCACTTGCGGAGTTTCCTCTAAGGATGATTAATGTTGATTTTATAGGATTAGACATAATGTATTCCCCCAACGTGAATGATTATATAGAAAATTTTAACAAATGAAACGTAGAAAGTGTATAATTAATATGATGTAAATAAAAAAGGTGGGGCGAAATGGAAGCGAATTTAAATAAGGCGCAACCAATTTGGAAACGAACATGGTTTCGCTATCTTGGGGTATTTATAATTTTACAATTGTTGTTTATTATTTGTGAAGTAACTGCATGGGCACCAAACTTTAGACCTGGCGGAGAATTTTTTAATAGAGTATTAAATTCTCAATTTTTCACAGAATGGTTCACTCCATATGAAATTCCTCATTTTAATGTGTTTACAGCATTTTTTGCGATTACATTGTTACCATACGCACTAATAGGTGCAATGAAAGATTTCACTACAAGAAAAATATAAAGAATTAAAAAGAGGTACTATATGCTATTTCAAAAAGATAATGTATCGGTTAGGTACGTAGTAGAAGAGGATGCACCAATCATTTCAAAATGGTTAACAGACCAAGAAGTACTTCAATATTACGAAGGACGAGATAACCCGCAATCAGTAGAAATGGTACTGGATCATTTTATACATAATCCAAATAGTCATGAAAAAAGATGCTTAATAGAGTTTGATGGTGTGCCGATCGGTTATATTCAAATGTATCCAGTTGATTCGGAGTGGAAAACTTTATATGGCTATGAAGCATCACAAAATGTATGGGGGATGGATCAATTTATTGGAGAACCAACTTATTGGGGAAAAGGAATTGGAACAAAATTTGTTAAGGCCGCAATTACATACATTTTGAGCGAAATAGGAGCAGAAGCAATCGCAATGGACCCGAAAGTAAATAATGAACGTGCAATAAAGTGTTATGAAAAATGTGGATTTAAAAAGGTGAAGATTTTAAAGGAACATGAACTGCATGAAGGGGTATTAGAAGATTGTTGGATGATGGAATATAAATAAAAGGGAGCTGCGCGATATGAAAAAAGCATTAATAGTAATCGATGTACAAGCAGGTATGTATACAGCAGGAATGCCAGTACATAATGGGGAAAAGTTTTTAGAGACATTACAAGAGCTTATTGGGGAATGCCGTTTAAATGATATACCGGTTATTTATGTACAACATAACGGACCAAAAGATCATCCGTTAGAAAAAGGTACAGATGGCTGGAAGATCCATGTGGAAATTGCACCACAAGAAGGGGACAGTATCGTTGAAAAAACGACCCCAGATTCATTCCACAAGACGAACCTAAAAGAAGTATTGCAAGACAAGGGAATCGATCATGTTATCATTTCAGGAATGCAAACGGAGTACTGTGTGGATACGACAACGCGAAGAGCGTTTAGTGAAGGGTATAAAGTAACGTTAGTGAGCGATGCACATAGTACGTTTGATACAGAGGTGTTACGTGCTGAAGACATTGTGAAGCATCATAACGTAGTGTTTGGAGCGTTTGCTAATGTTGTTACGTTAAAAGATTTGAAAGAAACTGTCTCTAAATAAGAGGCAGTTTTTTATTAGAGGAAATCATGTCAAATAATGTCGGTAAGTCGATATCCTTTGTCGAAACGTCGATATATTGCAATAATCGTTGATATATTTGAAAAATCGTTCATATAATTTCACGTACCATAATGAAAACTTAAAAAAGGAGCACCACAAAATTAAAAAAGGCGCTCCTGCATCAAAATATTACTTCTTCTTATCTTTATCCAATATATTCTGTTCTTCCGCAAACTCCGTACCATATGCGAAGCGGCGATTAATACGAATATTATCGTTGTGGTGCCTTGTGTGAGAGCCAGAGAAACGATGAACGATTACTTCAGATAATGTAAAGACAATCGCGGAAAGGATGCTTCCCCATGCAATTTGCATATAGTTGTCTAATAAAATATTACCGAAAATCCATACGCTTAAATACGTTAGTAAGAAATCCGACATAATGGCACCGGTATTACCGATTCGATTTAATATGATTTTATCAACGAACATATAAGATACGATTGTAACAAAGAGACTGAACGAAATAATTTGGACGAACGTTGCTGGGAAAAATAAAGCGAGTCCGATACTAAATGCGATAATGCACGATATAAACTTGATAAGCACTACTGTGAAATCATTCAAAATTTACACCTCCGTTTTATCCATAGTTTTGCAATAAATATAGGAGTTCATACATTGTAACGAATATATTTACATAAAACTTTTTCATGTCAATTATTTGTCTAAATATTAAAAAAACAAAAGGAAAATGTTATAGTAAAATGAGAGTATATGACATTTTTAGGTAAGGGGGAATCCTCGGTGTGGATTACTTCAGAAGTAGAAATTCCAGACGAGTTAATTGATCATCTTGAAAAAGGAAAGTTAGTGCTATTTGTTGGAGCGGGAGTTTCTATGAAAGGGAAATCAAACTTACCGAATTTTGATGATTTAGTTGATGAAATTGCAAAAACGTTATATGTCGAAAAACGTGAAATTACAGAACCGCATGATTATTATCTTGGTAAAATTGCGAAAACAAAAGATGTACACCAAGTTGCAAGAGATTTAGTTCATATTGAAAAGTCAAAGCCGAATCCGCTTCATTATGCGATTCCGAGGTTGTTTCCTTTAGATACAGAAGTCCGCATTGTAACAACAAATTTTGATCGACATTTTACAACTGCGATAAAAGAAATGAATAGAGAATTAAACGTATATTACGCACCTGCGTTACCTACAGGTAGAGCGTTTAAAGGACTTGCTTACATACATGGCAATATAGAACAAGAAAAAGAAGCGTTAATTTTAACAGATGGTGATTTTGGAAGGGCTTACTTGACAGAAGGATGGGCAAGAAGGTTTTTAGTTGATTTATTCTCGAATTATACCGTTTTATTCGTTGGATATAGCCATAATGACCCAGTAATGAAATATTTAGCAACTGGTTTACCACCAAGTACAAGACGTTATGCATTTGTCGCACAAGGGGAAAATACGTACCACTGGGAGCATTTAGGAATACGGCCGATTGTATATCCGAATAAAGGTAATAATCATCAATCTCTCGTTAAAGCAGTAAAACGATGGGCGGAGTTAATGGGGGATAATTATATTACAAAACGAATGCGAATTCGTGACATAGTAACAGTACCGCCGTCAGTAGAGCAGGAACAATTATCATACATAAAACAATCTATAAAAAAAATTGAAACAGTCCGCTACTTCGTTGAATTTGCTCACGATTATGAATGGGTGGAATGGCTTGAAGCGGAAGGGAAATTACAAAATTTATTTTTAATTACATCAAACTATAATGAGGTAGATGAATTACTTGCAAAATGGTTAGTGGAACAATTTCTTTTTAGTCATCAAAAAGAATTATTTCAATTGATTTTTAAAAATCATTCTAAACTATCTCCGTTATTATGGAGAACAATTTGTAGCTACTTAAACGAAACGAAAATGAAAATGGACCCGTTGTTGTTTGCAAGGTGGACACTGCTTTTATTAGAAACAGCTGAAAAAGATAGTAAATCGATCGAAACAATTGCTTACTTACTGCAAAAATGTTCTTTTCCTGAGCATAAAGAAATCGCTTTATTGTTACTAACGTTTATTTTGGACGGCAAACTTAAGTTGAAGCGTGAAAGAAAGTGGGGAAATGATACCGGGGAATCAATAGAACTTGAGGAATCGAGTCGTTTACCCGTGTCTACATTTTCTTTTGTGGAGCAAATTTGGAATGAAAAGATGAAACCGCATATTTCCTATTATGCCGTTCCAATTATGATGATGGGAATAGAGAAGATGCGGATGTTATCACTAAGGCAAGCGGCACTGAAAAAAAGGGATAAGGAAAATGTGGAAAAAGAGTTTCAGCAAAATGATCTAGCGTTTTTAATTCAAATTGTAAAAGAATGTTTAACCTATCTATGTGAAAACGATGAGAAAAAAGCAAATTATTATATTACAGAAATGATAGAAGCAAACAGCGTACTTCAAAATCGAATTGCAATTGATGCGATGAATAAAAATGTATTTGTTAGCGCCGATGAGAAAATGAAATGGTTGTTACAGGAAGGAATTCTTTTAGACGTCACGTATAAACACGAAGTTTTTCAACTTATAAAAAATCATTACGCACTCTCTTTAGAAAAAACAAAGGAAGAAGTCATTCAAATTGTATTGAAGGACCTTGCGGAGGAAAGAGCATTTGATGTTTGTTTCGTGTTGGATTTATTATTCACTTGTGATTCGAATAGTCCATCTACGGCAAAAGGTTACGAGTTAATGAAGCAAAAACATCCTCATTTTCATTCTGAGCGATACAGTGTACAAAAGAAAGAGGCGGCAGAACAAAGTATTACTTGTAATGTGACAGCTGATGGATTATTGCAACTAAAAGACGATGAAATTATGAAGCAAGTTCAGCAATTTTCTCAAGATGGTGTTTTTGAACAACGTCATTTTTTAGAGATGTTATCGAAAGCATGTAAATTGAATACAGAATGGAGTATTTCATTTGCATATCAATTAGTTGGAATGCACGAAATAAGTAATGAAGTATGGTTTGTTTGTATTAGGGAGTGGCGAAATAACCGAGGACTGACAAATGAACAAATACAAAAAGTTATTCCTCTATTACAGAAATTCGTTAGAAATACAGCTTTTCATTGGTTAATTAGTAGCTTTCTATATGAAATTAGTAATCGATTAGAAGAGTTAGAGGAAAATAGTATACGCAATGTAAAGCGGTTTGCTTTTTCGGTATTCCCTCAAGTCATGAAAAGTGACACGGATTTTAAGCTGGCAAAACAAGATTTTTACAATGAATCGATTCAGCATCCTGTTGGGAAAATGACAGCAGTATTATTAAAACTGTTATCATATGATCATTTATACGATCGTAATGTGTATGAATATTTATTTTTGTTTGAAGAACAAGTAAGAATTAGTACAGAACGAACAAATTTTATGATAGCTCGTTTAGTAGCAGATATTACATTTCTTTATCATATTGAGAAGCAATGGTGCCGAAAATATTTGTTACCGTACTTAGAGTTAAAGAAGGAAAATGAGATTACGAAATATGCATGGGCTGGCCTATGTTACACACAAATCAATTTACCTTTATTTACAGAAATGAAGCGATTTATTAAGTATGCGGTAGAACATTTGAAAGTATTACATCCGCATACGAGGGAAGCTTTCTTAAAATGGCTCAGTTTTGTATTTATTAAATGTGTACTGTATTGGGAACAAAAAACAGACTGGTTATACCCTTTACTTATACGAGAAAATGAAGAAAATAAAATTAAATTTATGCAGTTCTTATGCTATTATGTCAAAACGTTAAGTGCAAAAGAACAACAAAAATTTTGGGCAGCTTGGCTCAGTATATTTTTGCGAGAGCGACCGAAAATGGGGGGAATCACAGCTAGAGAATATGTAATGCTTTTACGTATTATTTTATTTATGGATGAAATAGTAGAAAGAGGATTATCTATCATTTGTAAAACATTTTTGGACGTGGGTGGAAAAGGGAATCAAACGGAGTTAAAACAGTTATTTCATGAAATACTTGAGAAGACAGAGAGTATAAAAATGTATAAAGAGTTGTATGCAAACGTATTTTTCACTTTACTGCAAACGCTTCAGGAAGCTAATTTACTTGAAACGGAAATCATTCAAATAAAAGAATTATTAATTGGATATAGAGTAGAAAAATGTGTAATAAATGCAATAGATAATGAGATAATTCGCATCGGAATTGTTCTGGAGAATTTACAAGAAGAAATGTAGGGCAAAAATGTAATTTAAAAAAATATATAAAAAGTTGTTGACAGTGTTTTGAAAAGCGTTCTATAATACGAATCATACTTATTCAATTTCAAAAAACATTTGAATAAACAAAGTGCAATGAAGAGATCACAGTAGTGGTTAGTCTTACTGTAACAGAGAGCTGGTGGTTGGTGTGAACCAGTACAGAGATAATCATGAATTACAGTCTTGGAGCATCTTTTTCGTAGTAAAGATAGTATTGTCTTTATGAAGAAAAAGCGGTCAATTGATCGTTAACAGTGAAGAGAGGTAGACGGAAAGTTAGTCTACAACTAGGGTGGTACCGCGATAAATATCGTCCCTACTGATTTATTCAGTAGGGACTTTTTGTATTTTAGTGGCCCAACTTGAAAATTAAATATGTATGCGTTGAAAGGAAAAGCAGTAGTTGTTGTTTCCCTGTAACAGAGAGCTGGTGGTCGGTGTGAACCAGTACAAAAACAAGAGCGAATTACAGTCCTAGAGCATCTTTTTCGTAGTAAAGATAGTATATATCTTTATGAAGGGAAAGACGGTCAGATGATCGTTAACAATGAAGAGAGGTAGACGAAAGAAGTCTACAACTAGGGTGGTACCGCGATAAATATCGTCCCTACTGATTGCATCAGTAGGGATTTTTTGTACAAAAAAAGTGGGTTTTTAACTAGTAGAGAGTGTCTTTGTACGAATGATTAGTTTAAAATAAGAAGAGGTATCGATTCCACTTTAAATTTGTATAATTGACCAGTTCAGAAAATAGAGAATTTTTCATTCTCTTACTATACTTTTAAAACATTAGAGGAGGATTTCCAAATGGCAAATCATGAATTAGATCAATTACGTAAACAGGTAGATGAAATTAACTTACAACTATTACACCTTTTAAACAAACGTGGTGAAATCGTTCAAAAAATTGGGGAGCAAAAGCAAGTACAAGGTACGAAACGTTTTGATCCAGTACGTGAGCGTGAAGTACTTGATATGATCGCTGAGAATAACGAAGGACCATTCGAAACGTCAACGGTTCAACATATTTTCAAAACAATCTTCAAAGCTAGCTTAGAATTACAAGAAGATGATAACCGTAAAGCATTACTAGTATCACGTAAAAAGAAACAAGAAAACACAATCGTTGATGTAAAAGGTGAATTGATTGGTAACGGCACACAAACGTTCATCATGGGACCTTGTGCGGTAGAAAGCTTAGAACAAGTTCGCCAAGTAGGGCAAGCGATGAAAGACCAAGGCTTAAAATTAATGCGCGGTGGTGCTTTCAAACCGAGAACATCGCCATACGATTTCCAAGGTTTAGGAGTAGAAGGATTACAAATTTTACGCCAAGTAGCAGATGAATTCGACTTAGCAATCATTAGTGAAATTTTAAATCCAAATGATGTTGAAATGGCATTAGACTACGTTGATGTAATTCAAGTTGGTGCACGTAACATGCAAAACTTCGATTTACTACGAGCTGTAGGTAAAGTTAACAAGCCAGTATTATTAAAACGTGGATTAGCAGCAACAATTGATGAGTTCATTAATGCAGCAGAATACATCATTGCACAAGGTAACGACCAAATTATTCTATGTGAGCGTGGTATCCGCACATACGAAAGAGCAACACGTAACACATTAGACATTTCAGCAGTACCGATTTTAAAGAAAGAAACACATTTACCAGTTGTTGTTGACGTAACGCATTCAACTGGACGTAGAGATTTATTATTACCAACAGCGAAAGCGGCTCTTGCAATTGGCGCAGATGCAGTAATGGCTGAAGTACATCCAGACCCTGCAGTTGCATTATCAGATTCTGCACAACAAATGGATATTCCAGAATTCCATAAATTCATGGAAGAGTTAAAAGGATTCAAAAATAAATTATCTTAATTCCATATCATATATGCGCTGAAGAGGAAACAGTAGTGCTTATCTCACTGTTAAAGAGAGCTGATGGTCGGTGTGAATCAGTACAAAGGTAAGCATGAATTACAGCCTTGGAGCATCTTTTTCGTCAAGTTTTGATGGGAAAGACGGTCTAATGATCGTTAAAGAAGAAGAGAGGTAGACGAAAGAAGTCTACAACTAGGGTGGTACCGCGATGAACATCGTCCCTACTGAGCGCTCAGTAGGGACTTTTTTGTACAAAAAAATAGTAAAGGGGCAAGAGAAATGAGATACATTACAGCTGGAGAATCACATGGACCGCAGTTAACAGTTATTTTAGAAGGTGTACCAGCAGGTTTAACGCTGGCGGCGGAACATATTAATAAAGAATTATTAAGAAGACAAAAAGGGCACGGACGCGGAAGACGTATGCAAATTGAAACAGATACAGTTGAAATTGTAAGTGGTGTTCGTCATGGGATGACACTTGGCTCACCCATTACGTTAATCGTAAAAAATGATGATTTCAAACATTGGACGAAAGTAATGGGTGCAGAGCCAATTTCGGAAAAAGAAAGTAAAGAAATGAAACGTACAATTACGAAACCACGTCCAGGACATGCGGATTTAAATGGAGCAATTAAATATGGTCACCGTGATATAAGAAACGTATTAGAGCGCTCTTCTGCAAGGGAAACGACAGTTCGTGTAGCTGCTGGTGCAGTTGCGAAACAAATTTTAAAAGAATTAGGCGTGGAAATAGCAGGGCATGTACTTGAAATTGGCGGAGTAAAAGCAAAACATATTTCTAACTTGTCTATTGAAGAAATTCAAACAATTACTGAAAACTCACCAGTTCGATGTTTAGATAAAGAAGTAGAGCAAGAAATGATGAATGCGATTGACAACGCAAAAAGTAGCGGAGATTCAATTGGGGGCATTGTAGAAGTCATTGCAGAAGGCATGCCAATTGGCGTTGGTAGTTACGTTCATTACGATCGTAAATTAGATGCAAAACTTGCTGGTGCAATTATGAGTATTAATGCATTTAAAGGTGCTGAAATTGGTGTTGGTTTTGAAGCGGCAAGACAGCCAGGAAGTAAAGTGCATGATGAAATTTTATGGGATGAAGAACAAGGATACACGAGAAAAACGAATAATGCCGGCGGTTTAGAAGGCGGTATGACAACGGGAATGCCAATTGTCGTAAGAGGCGTAATGAAACCAATACCTACATTATACAAACCGTTAGCAAGTGTTGATATTGATACGAAAGAAGCTTTCCAAGCGAGTATTGAAAGATCTGATAGCTGTGCAGTACCAGCAGCAGGTGTAGTAGCTGAATCTGTTGTAGCATGGGAACTTGCACATGCACTAGTCGAACAATTCGGAAAAGATCGTATGGAATTAATTCAACAAAACATTACGCAACATAATAAATACGCAAAAGAATTTTAATAAAAAGGTGGTTTTAACATGCAAGTAAAAGATCAACTATCATCATTACAACCATATAAACCAGGTAAATCACCTGAACAAATGAAAGAAGTGTACGGAGATCATTCGTTTGTTAAATTAGCATCGAATGAAAATCCATTCGGCTGTTCACCACGAGTTTTAGATGAGTTGCAAAAATCGTGGTTGGATCATGCTTTATATCCTGACGGAGGTGCTACAACGCTCCGTCAAACAATTGCAAATAAGTTACATGTGCAAATGGAACAAGTACTTTGCGGTAGTGGTTTAGATGAAGTCATTCAAATAATAAGCCGTGCAGTACTAAAAGTAGGTGATAACATCGTAACGGCTGGAGCAACATTCCCACAGTATCGTCATCATGCAATTATAGAAGGTTGCGAAGTGAAGGAAGTTGCGTTAAATAACGGTGTATACGATTTAGACGAAATTTCTTCAGTAGTAGATAACAATACAAAAATTGTATGGATTTGTAATCCCAACAATCCAACAGGCACATATGTGAATGACCGAAAATTGACTCAATTCATTGAAGGGATTAGTGAAAATACGTTAATTGTCATTGATGAAGCGTACTATGAATACGTAACAGCAAAAGATTTCCCAGAGACATTACCGCTTTTACAAAAACATAAAAACATTCTTGTACTTAGAACGTTTTCTAAAGCGTACGGATTAGCTTCTTTCCGCGTAGGATATGCAATTGGACAGGAAGAGTTAATCGAGAAATTAAATGTCGTACGTTTGCCATTTAACGTATCTTCATTAGCGCAAAAAGCAGCGACGATTGCTTTTGGTGATGAGGAGTTTATTGAGGAAATAGTTCGTGTAAATACAGAGGGATTACAACAATACGAGAGCTTTTGTAAGGAACATGATATTCCATTTTATCCATCGCAAACAAATTTCATCTTCTTGCCAGTTGAGAATGCTGGAGAGATTTATGAAGCTTGTGCACACGCAGGATTTATTATTCGTCCGTTCCCAAATGGCGTCCGTATTACAGTCGGAACAAGGGAGCAAAATGAAGGAGTGATTTCAGTGTTACAACAACACTTTGAAAATAAAAAAAGAAAGTCTCGAGATGAGGCAAATGCATAAGAAGGTAGTATTAATTGGAACTGGTTTAATCGGAGGCTCTCTCGCATTAGCAATTAAGAAAGAGCACGATGTAACGATAACAGGTTATGATATATTTCAAGAACAAGTAGAGCGTGCAAAAGAATTACACGTAGTAGATGAAATAGCAGTAAATTTACAACATGCATGTGAAGAGGCACATTTAATTGTTTTTGCTTCACCAGTTGAAGAAACGAAGAAGTTATTACACAAATTAGCGTCATTTCGTTTACGAAAAGATGTTATTGTAACCGATGTTGGTAGCACAAAAGGAACAATTATGAATGAAGCGGAAGCTTTATTTTCAAAGGAAATTTCTTTCATTGGTGGACATCCGATGGCAGGTTCTCATAAAACGGGAGTTGAAAGTGCAAAAGCGCATTTATTTGAAAATGCATTTTATATTTTAACGCCAATGAATCATGTGCCAAATGAACCTGTGGAAGAGTTAAAAGATTGGTTAAAAGGAACAGGGTCACATTTCCTTGTTTTAAATACAGAAGAACATGATTATGTAACAGGGATTGTAAGCCATTTCCCGCATCTTATTGCCGCTGGATTAGTAAAGCAAGTGGAGAAACATGCAGGAGATAATCCACTTATTCATCAGCTAGCTGCTGGAGGTTTCAAAGACATTACACGTATCGCATCTAGTAGTCCGAAAATGTGGAGTGATATTGTTAAGCAAAATCGAGAGCATTTAATGGTATTATTAAAAGAGTGGATCTCTGAAATGGAAGATTTATATGATACAGTTTCTAGCGGAGATGCAGGCGAGATTCAAAACTATTTTGCGGATGCGAAAGAATACCGTGACTCTTTACCGGTAAGAAAGAGAGGGGCGATTCCTGCCTATCACGACTTATACGTCGATGTTTTAGATAAAGTAGGGGCATTGGCTCACATTACAAGTATTTTAGCGCGCGAAGAAATTAGTATTACGAACTTGCAAATATTAGAAGCCCGTGAAGGATTGCTTGGGGTATTACGTATTAGCTTCCAACGAGAAGAAGATCGTATGAAAGCAAAGCTAGCGCTTGGAGAAGAAAAATACCAAACGTATGAAACAATTTAAATGAGAAGGTGAAAACGTGAAGGAAAGAACAATACAACCTGTTAATAACGGATTAAATGGCAACATTACAATTCCAGGAGATAAATCGATTTCTCACCGCGCTGTCATGTTCGGTGCGATTGCAGAAGGAAAAACAACAATTAAAGGTTTCTTGCCTGGTGCAGACTGTTTAAGTACGATTTCTTGTTTTAAAGAAATGGGAGTAGACATCGTACAAAACGGTGATGAAGTTACTGTAGTTGGTAAAGGATTAGAAGGTTTACAAGAACCGAAAGCTGTATTAGATGTTGGTAATTCTGGTACAACTATACGTTTAATGTCAGGAATTTTGGCAAATACACCATTTTTCTCTTGCGTACAAGGTGATGCGTCTATTGCAAAAAGACCGATGAAACGTGTAACAAATCCATTAAAACAAATGGGTGCAAACATTGATGGCCGCGAAGAAGGAACGTTTACACCGCTAACAATACGTGGTGGGGATTTAAAAGCAATTGAATACACTTCCCCGGTAGCAAGCGCACAAGTGAAATCAGCTATTTTACTTGCAGGACTTCGTGCAGAAGGTGTAACAGCTGTTACAGAACCACATATTTCTCGCGATCATACGGAAAGAATGCTTGAAGCATTTGGCGTCAAAGTAACTCGCGAAGGAAAGACAGTGAAACTAGCAGGTGGACAAAAGTTAACAGCGACGGATGTTCAAGTACCAGGTGACGTATCATCAGCTGCCTTTTTCTTAGTAGCAGGTGCAATTATTCCAAATAGTAAACTAGTATTACAAAACGTAGGTATGAATCCAACACGTACAGGTATTATTGATGTTTTAGAGAAAATGGGTGCTACGTTCACTGTAGAGCCAATTAACGAAGGAGCATCAGAACCAGCTGCAAACATTACAATTGAAACATCTTCATTAAAAGGAATCGAAATCGGCGGAGATATTATCCCTAGATTAATTGATGAAATTCCTGTAATCGCATTAGCGGCAACGCAAGCAGAAGGAATTACAGTAATTAAAGATGCACACGAATTAAAAGTAAAAGAAACAAACCGTATTGATACAGTCGTAGCGGAATTAACGAAACTAGGTGCTCGCATAGAAGCAACTGAAGACGGGATGATTATTTACGGGAAATCAGTTTTAAAAGGAAATACAGTTAATAGTTATGGTGATCACCGCATCGGAATGATGCTTGCGATTGCCGGCTGTCTAGCAGAAGGAAAAACAACAATTGAAGACGCAGAAGCAGTAGGCGTATCATACCCTACATTCTTCGAAGAACTTCAAAGGTTAACTAAATAAATGGATGAAAAGCAGATACAGGATGTATCTGCTTTTTTATATTGAATTTGTGTCGTTAAGTCTATATAATTTCATTCACCGCACTGTAATATTTTAAATTATGGTACAATTCAAATAAAGAAGGGGGAAAATTTATGAACGTTATACGATTAAAAGAAGATAAATTTAGAGAAGCATTACGCTTATCAGAATACGCTTTTCAATATAAAGTTGAAGAAGAACGAATGCAGCAGCAACTTACAAGAATGAAGGAAAGTCATGAAGTATACGGTATTATAGAAGGTAATGACTTAGCTGCAAAACTACACCTTATTCCGTTTCATATATACATAGGAAAAGAAAAATTTAAAATGGGTGGCGTTGCAGGGGTAGCGACGTATCCAGAATACAGAAGAAGCGGATATGTGAAAGAATTGCTTCAACATTCTCTTCAAACGATGAAAAAAGACGGATATACAGTATCAATGTTACATCCATTTGCTGTTACATTTTACCGTAAATACGGCTGGGAACTTTGTGCGAATCTTCTCGTATGTCATTTGACAAAGAGTGATTTAGTTATGAAAAAACAAGTGAATGGTACTGTGAAACGTTTCAATAAAGAAAATCACCCAGAAGAGGTCGAGAAGCTTTATGAAACATTTGCAGAACGTTTTTCTGGTATGCTTGTTCGCAATGAAAAATGGTGGTTACAAGCTGTTTATGAGGATTTAACATTAGCAATTTATTACGATGAAAATAAAACTGCAGCCGGCTATATGTTATATAAAATAGAAAACTATAAAATGACAGTAGATGAATTTGTTCCACTGCATAATGAAGCACGAAATGGTCTATGGAATTTTATTTGCCAGCATGATTCTATGATTAAAGAGCTTGAAATGACAGTAAGTGAAAACGAACAGTTGTTATATACATTGCAAGAACCACGTGTGAAAACAGAAATAAAACCATATTTTATGGGAAGAATTGTAGATGTAGAGCAGTTCTTAAAACAGTATGAGTTAAACTGGAACAATGTACAACAAGAAGTCATTCTACACATTACAGATTCATTTGCACCGTGGAATAATGTATCGGTGAGACTTGCAAATTATGAAATAACAATTATAGAAGAACCGATGGATAAAGGGATCAAGCTAGATATAAATGCACTATCTACAATATTGCTTGGATACAAACGCCCATTAGAACTAAATGAATTAGAATTAATTAGCGGAAGCGAAGAGGAAATACGGGCATTTGAGAATGTAGTACCAGTGCACAAGCCGTTTATTTATGATTTCTTTTAATCTGCATATTTGAAATCGGGCTATTCTAAAATTTCATTTGGAATAGCTTCTTCAAATGTTGTCAGTTTTTGTCGGTAAGTCGATATATTTTGAAGATCGCTGATATAATTAGAGATGCGCCGATATATCCTGAAAATCGCTGATATATTTTAATAATCGCTGATATAAATTTTTTCACAAAACAAGGGATTAAAAACGCAATGATACTTGTCACACACTTGACTTTTAACCGATGTAATTTATAATTAAAAACGGAATGAATTTTCATTCCTGAAATTGAGGTGAAAAAATGGCTAAAAATAAACAAGAAGACATTTTTGATGCGGCAATACAACTTTTTGCAGAACGAGGTTATGATGGTACAACAATTCCGATGATTGCTGAAAAAGCAAAAGTAGGTGCTGGTACCATTTATCGTTATTTTGAAAATAAAGAAGCACTTGTTAATTCTTTATTTACGAAAAGTGTTTTACAGCTATCAGAGTTAATAAAAACCGACTTTCCAGTCAATGCAAATATTCGTGAACAGTTTAGCCATACATACAACCGTTTATTTGAATTTGCAAGACAAAATGCAGATGCTTTTCTTTTTACGAATTCTCACTGTGATAGTTATTTTCTCGATGAACATAGTAATGAAATATTCGAGGATTTTATGGGTTTCTTTATGGACTTGATTGAGGATGGAATCGAAAAAGGTTTTCTCCGTCCATTACCACCAATTGCGTTAATTATCATTGTATATCAACCGATTGAAAAATTAATTAAAGTAATGGAAACAGGCCAATTAGAATATACAGAAGAATTGGTAAAAGAACTGGAAGAAAGCTGTTGGAATGCTATTAGAATCATTTGATTCTATAGCGTTATAAGGATAGGAATGAACATTCATTCCGATGAGGGTGTGAAAAAGAAAAGTAGGAGATGATCAATCTGTACAATTAAAGGAATGAATATTCATTCCAAAATCCATAGTTTAATAGAGCTAAAAAGTAAATTAATAGAACGAGAGGAATGAACGTTCATTCCGAAAGGGTGTTTTCAAAATAATAGGAATGAATATTCATTCCGTAACTAACGTAAAATTTTAATCGTGGGAGATGATGCAAATGAGCAAGCTGAGAAATTGGAGAAGTTTATCTTTTCTATTGTGGATAGTTATTACCATTACAATGATCGTTACGATGCCTAATATGGATAAATTAGTGAAAGAAAAAGGGCACATTACGATTCCTAATACAGAACAAAGTAGTATTGCTGACAAAATGATAAAAGAAATGAATAAAGACGGGACAGAAAAGTATGAGATTATAGCAGTTTTTAATAGTGGTAGTAAAACAGCTTTAACGACTGAACAAAAAGAGGAAATAACAAAAACAATCAATGCTTTGCAAAATGAAAAAGAACAATTAGGAATTAAAGAAGTTGTTTCACATTTAGATAATAAAGAATTAGAGAAACAATTAGTTTCTAAAGATAATACGACTATTTTAACGCAAATATCGATAGATAAAAAACATGGTGAAATATCGAAAGTTTCAAATAATCTTCATAATAAAGTGAAAACGAAAGGGGTAAAAACGTACTTAACAGGAAGTGACTTAGTAGCAGGTGATTTTCTTACATCTTCTCAAGAGGGAGTGAAAAAGACTGAAGTTATTTCTATCATTTTCATTCTTGTAGTATTAATCATTGTATTCCGTTCACCTGTTGTTCCGATTATTTCACTTCTTACAGTTGGTGTATCGTACTTAGTTTCAATGGGGGTTATTGCCCATCTTGTAGATCAATTTAATTTCCCGTTTTCAAACTTTACGCAAGTCTTTGTAGTTGTTGTCCTGTTTGGGGTTGGAACAGACTATAACATTTTATTATTTACGAGATTTAAAGAAGAATTAAGTAAACAAGAAAACTCATTTTTGGCTACGAAAGAAACATTTAAATCGGCAGGGAAAACCGTTTTATATAGCGGGATAGCAGTACTAATTGGTTTTGCATCTCTTGCTTTAGCGAGCTTTAAATTATATCAATCTACTTCAGCGGTAGCAATTGGTGTTGCAGTATTATTACTCGTATTAACTACGTTAAATCCATTTTTCATGGTGCTTCTAGGAAAAGGGATGTTTTATCCAGTTAAAACATTTAAAGGCCATGAAGATAGTCGTCTATGGGGATTCTTTGCGAAAAATTCAGTTGCAAGACCGTTTGTCGCTTTAATTATTGTATTCGTGATATCGATTCCTTTCGTATTAAAGTATTCTAATACACTTAATTACAACGATTTATTTGAAGTAGACAATAAATATGAGTCGAAAATGGGGATTAACGTAATAGAAGAACATTTTCCACCTGGTTTTTCTTCACCAAGTACGTTAGTCATTCAATCGAATAATAAGTTAGATGAGGCGAGTTCGCTTCAAACTTTAGATGAACTAACTGAAAAGATTTTGAAAGTGAAAGGTGTTTCAGAAGTATATGCACCGACACGTCCAACTGGTGAAAGAATTAAAGAACTATATATAAATAAACAAGCGGGTGAACTAAATACAGGTTTAGGAGATGCCAATGGTGGTATAAAGGAAATTAATGATGGATTAACTACTGCGAAAGATAAAATGGGTAGTAAGGATTCAAATAGTCTTGCAAACGTTCAAAAGTTAATTGATGGAACAAATGAAGCGAAAAATGGTGTATTGGCATTAGGAACAGCTTTAAATCAACTATCAAATGGCATAAATGACGGAGCAAAAGGTGCGCAGCAAATTGAGAGTGGGTTAACTTCAGTAAATGAAAATATAAGTGTATTATCTCATGCAACTTCACAACTTCATGCTGGCTATACGCAGTTAGAAAAAGGTTTAAGTTCTTACGATCAATACTTCGGAAGTATTTCTCAAGCGATTGACGGTGCGAAGAAAGGTTATGAACAAATTGAAATGTTAATGACCAATTTCATTCAAACGAAACCAGAATTAGCAAATGATCCTAACATTCTGCAAACGATAGGAATTGCTAAAGAGGCTCAAAAGCAATTAGGTGGGCTGTCAAATGAATTAAATCAATTAGCAGCGCAGCACAATGCGGCGATGGGATCATTTAAAGAAGCGAATCAATCGTTATTGAAAGTGGATAACGGCTTAAAAGAAATGAGCAATGGAGTTACTAAGTTACAAAAAGGAGCAGCTGATCTTAAAAATGGATTAAATGAAGGAGCAACAGGTTCAAAACAAATTGCAAACAAGTCATCTGAGTTACAAACCGGATTAACGAAAATAAACGATGGGCAAGGTCAGCTATTAACCGGACTGAAAGACTTGCAAGAACAGATGGGACAATTACAATCAGGACTATCTAAAAGTACAGAAGGCCTTGAAAAGGTAAGTAACGGCCTAGGGGATGCTCAGAAATATTTAGGAGAACTAAATGAATCAAAAAGCTCTGAGAAATTTTATATTCCAAAAGAAGTTTTGGAGGGAGAAGATTTCCAAAAAGCTTTGAATACGTACATGTCACATGATAGAAAGACTGCTAAAATGACAATCATTTTAGACGTAAATCCGTATTCAAAAGAAGCCATGCCAATTATTCAAGAAATCAATAAAACGATAGATGGTACTTTGAAGGGGACGGAATTAAATCATGCGAAAACAGCAATTGGAGGAACAACAGCTAGAAACGTTGATTTAAAAGAAGTAACAGGGCAAGACTTCTTACGTACAGCTACAATTATGTTAATTGGAATTGCAATCGTATTAATCGTGATTACACGTTCATTATTAAACACAATCTTTATTATTGGATCTTTAATATTAGCTTATTTTGCATCACTTGGTATAAGTGAACAAATTAGTACACACTTACTAAACGTAGATTCACTAAGCTGGAATGTTCCATTCTTTAGTTTCATAATGATTGTCGCTTTAGGAGTGGATTATAGTATTTTTGTAATGATGAGATACAATGAGTTAGAAGAGGACCCAGCGACGAAAATTGTAACTGCTTCTCGTCATATCGGAGGAGTCGTATTATCAGCGGCACTTATTTTAGGTGGTACATTTGCTGCATTAATTCCTTCAGGTGTATTAACGCTTATACAAGTAGCATCCGTTGTTGGTGTTGCATTGTTACTATTAGCTATTATTGTGATGCCGATATTGCTACCTGCTTTAATAGGCTTAACGAGTAAAATGAAGAATTATGCAAAGAAATTAAGTGAAAGGAAATAAAAGAATCGCCTTTTAAAAGTAACTGTTTCAGTTATGGGAGAGAACATATAAAATAACACACAAATTAGGGATGTAAATCACATATGATTTAGCATCCCTTTTTTAATTGGTATTACATTGTTTAAGTACTTTTATATAGTAAAATTGCAAAGGAAGAGAAAAAGAAAACAGTAAAAACAGCAGCGCAACGATTGGGGATTACTGACAAAGTATTTGGTTTAAAAGATAAATGGAAAATTTATGTTAAAATAATGGTAGGGATTGTGAAAAAATGTTCTTAAACTAACGGTCAGGATACTTTAAGAAGGATTTTTCAAAGGAAATGGTGAATATCATATTTTGAAGGAGTGATTGCAGTGGAGTAATTAATTTTTTAAATCTTGGTTAAATACTTTGAAGGAAGGGATTTATAAATATGAATGCAAAACTAATAATAGTAGAAGGTTTACCTGGATTCGGAAAATCGACCACTGCAAAGCTAATAAATGAAATTCTAAGCCAAAATAAAATTGAAGTTGAACTATTTTTAGAGGGGAATTTGAACCACCCCGCCGACTATGATGGTGTATCTTGTTTTAATAAATTTGAATTCGATAGATTAGTATCTAACAGTGGAGATTTTAAAGAAGTGCTTCTTAAAAGAGTTTTAAAAAAAGGAAGCAATTATTTATTACCATACAGAAAGATAAAAAATGAGTTTGGTGACCAGTTTTCGGACGAATTATGTAACGATATTTCAAGAAACGATATATATGAATTACCATTCGATAAAAATGTTGAATTAATTGCTGACAAATGGAATGACTTTGCTGAAATTGCTCTAGAAGATGATAAGGTTTATATTTTTGAATGTTGTTTCATACAAAATCCATTAACGATTGGGATGATTAAATACGGTGAACAAAAAGAAAAAATAATAAATTATGTAATGAAAGTTGCAAAAATCATAGAGAATCTAAATCCAATGTTATTCTATGTAGAACAAGATAATCTTGAACTTTCATTTAGGAAGGCATTAAAAGAAAGAACTCCAGAATGGTCTACAGGATTTGTCGACTATTACACGAACCAAGGCTATGGGAAAGAACATAACCATTCAGGTGTAGAAGGAACGATAAAAGTTCTTGAAGCTAGAAGGAATTTAGAGTTAGAAATATTTGATATGTTAAAAATGAACAAAGAAAAAATCAATAATACAAAATATGAAATTGACTCGTATAGGTCAATGTTAAAAGATAAGTTAATAATACAAATGGTGAAATAGCTTTTTACACTACCTGGTGCTTTAGTTGGAGAAGGAAATGAAAACGCTCAGAATATTTTCTGAGCGTTTTAGTTTGCTCTTTATAATACGAAACGTGGTGTGAAATGCATACAAATTATTGTGTTATTTATAATGGGTATTAACATTTTTCTCTCCCTAAATTGAACCCGTTCTTTTAAAAGGTGATTTTCCTTATTTTACAAACTTGTCCATCACATCTTTATATTTTACAAACTCTTCATCTTTCATATCGCCATTCATTTGTAGAAGAAAATTGCCTTTTGCGTGTGTATGCGAGAATAACATAGGAGCAGAATTTCCTAATTCATCGTAATATTTCTTTACTTTTTCTAGGTCTTCTTTCTTTGTAATTTCGAATAATCGACCGCCTTTATCTTCACCAAGAGCAGGTACGACAATACGCTTACCTTCTTTTCGAAGGTTACCAAATTCTTTTTGTGGAAGATCGGTTGGATTTTCTGCTTGGAGACCAGCATTTTTAAATTCAGTGATAATTGAATCGACAGTTACTTTCGTTTCTTTTTTCTCTTGTTTTGATTCAGTAGGTGTTTTTCCATTGTTATTACTACATGCAGTTAAGGAAATAAGAGATAAACATAATGCTCCAATCATAAATATTGTTTTCAAAATGAATCCCCCTTAAAGTGTGTATGTAACTTTAATATAATTAAAAACAAAGGTTTTATTCAAGTTTGGAAAGAAAGGAATAGCAATCAACCGTTGCTATTCATCCAGCTTCTACTATATAATAACTATAGTCTACAATAATTGAGTCGTAATATGCGATTTTTTAAGACAATCGGTGAGAAAACGCTGAAATAAGCGGTATTAGTAGGAGGACACAAATGATTACAGTAAGTAACGTTAGTTTGCGTTTCGCGGATCGCAAATTGTTTGAAGATGTTAACATAAAATTCACGCCAGGTAACTGCTACGGTTTAATCGGAGCAAACGGTGCTGGTAAATCAACATTTCTAAAGATTTTATCTGGAGAAATCGAACCATCAACAGGTGACATACATATTACGCCAGGTGAGCGTCTTGCAGTATTAAAACAGAACCACTTCGAATACGAAGAGTTCCCAGTATTAGAAACTGTAATTATGGGTCATACTCGTCTTTACAAAGTAATGCAAGAGAAAAATGCCATTTATATGAAAGAAGATTTTAGTGATGAAGATGGTATGCGTGCTGCTGAACTTGAAGGTGAGTTTGCTGAGCTGAACGGTTGGGAAGCTGAGTCAGAAGCTGCAATTCTTCTTAAAGGTTTAGGTATTGGTGAAGACCTTCATGATAAGAAAATGTCAGAATTAACTGGGGCAGAGAAAGTAAAAGTATTACTTGCTCAAGCTTTATTCGGTCAACCTGATATTCTATTACTAGATGAGCCTACCAACCACTTGGACTTAAAAGCGATTCAATGGTTAGAAAACTTCTTAATGAACTTTGAAAATACAGTTATCGTTGTATCCCATGACCGTCACTTCTTAAATAAAGTATGTACGCACATGGCTGATCTTGATTTCGGTAAAATTCAACTTTATGTTGGTAACTATGACTTCTGGTATGAGTCAAGCCAATTAGCTTTAAAATTAACACAAGATGCTAATAAGAAAAAAGAAGAGAAAGTAAAAGAGTTACAGAACTTCATTGCGCGCTTTAGCTCAAACGCATCTAAAGCGAAACAAGCAACTTCTCGTAAAAAATTATTAGATAAAATTACATTAGATGATATTAAGCCATCATCTCGTCGTTACCCATTCGTTGGCTTCACACCAGAACGTGAAGTAGGAAATGACTTATTAACTGTTGAAGGTCTTTCTAAAACAATTGATGGTGAAAAAGTGTTAGATAATGTGTACTTCACTTTAAATAAAGGTGATAAAGTTGCATTTATCGGTCGTAACGATATTGCGATGACGACATTATTTAAAATCCTTATGGGTGAAATGGAGCCAGATAGTGGTTCATTTAAATGGGGCGTTACAACATCTCAATCGTACTTCCCAAGAGATAACTCTAAATACTTTGAGAACAGTGACTACAACTTAGTTGAATGGTTACGTCAATTCTCTCCACAAGATGAGTCAGAAAGCTTCTTACGTGGTTTCTTAGGCCGTATGTTATTCTCAGGCGAAGAAGTTAAGAAGAACGTTTCAGTACTATCTGGAGGCGAAAAAGTTCGTTGTATGTTATCTAAAATGATGTTAAGTGGTGCAAACGTTATTACACTTGACGACCCAACGAACCACTTAGACCTTGAGTCTATCACTGCATTAAACAATGGTTTAATTGCATTTAAAGGTACAATTTTATTCACATCACATGACCATCAGTTCGTACAAACAATTGCAAACCGCATTATCGAAGTAACGCCAAACGGTGTAATCGATAAAGAGGCTACTTACGATGAGTTCTTAGAAAATGAAGAACTTCAAAAACAAGTAGATGCAATGTACAAAGGTCAATAATAAATGATGAAAACCCTCGCTCTCGTTTTGAGAGCGAGGGTTTTTTTATAAATTGTATTTTATGGATTGTGAATAATTATTCAAAAATAATTTTATTGAAGGAAAGAGATTTGAATGTTGTACATAGAAGAATGGCTGAAGCATAAATAACTGACGAAATATAATATACATTAAAAAATAAATGTTATCTATTGTGAATTTAATTATATTACATTAATGTTCCAGAACTGGAGACATATTTATTTGCGAAGTAGGGAATAAAGGTATATAGTATGTGATGTCATAATTAGTGGATGAATCTTGGGAGAAAACAGAAAATGTTACAAATTTATTTTGTTAAATAGAAACCAAGGTCAAAATGTATAGAAAGAAATAGTTGAATAAATACTAGCTTCAAATTATAATTACTAGTATTCTTCATATAGTTAAATAAATAGAATCTATTTGAAGATAAAAAATTGAATAGAGAGACAGACTTATAAAAAAATAAGCCTTGGATGATCAAAAGAGGTGGAGAAATGAAACAATTCTTATTAAAGAGCAAAAGCGTGCTAAGCAATCATTTTGGATTCTTTCTGTTTGCCGTTATTTTATTTTGGCTCAAAACATATGCGGCTTATGTAACAGAATTTAATTTAGGTATTTCAAATACAATCCAAAAATTCTTGCTGTTTTTCAACCCGCTTAGTTCAGCAGTTCTATTTTTAGGACTTGCATTATTTGCAAAAGGGAAACGATCTTATATTTGGTTAATTGTTATCAACTTGTTATTGTCGATTCTTTTATATGCAAACGTCGTATACTATCGCTTTTTCAGTGACTTTATTACGTTCCCGACGTTGACACAAACGAATAACTTTGGAGATTTAGGTGGTAGTATTGTTGCGTTGCTACATCTTTATGATCCGCTATACTTCTTAGATACAATTATTTTAATTGTGTTAGTTGCAACGAAATTTGCAAATCCAAAACCAATTCGTGTTGCGAAGCATAAAGTATCACTAGTATTTGTAGCAGGTATTTTATTATTCAGTGTTAACTTAGGACTTGCAGAATCTGACCGTCCTGAATTATTAACAAGAACGTTTGACCGAAATTATATTGTGAAATATTTAGGGGCGTATAACTACACAATTTATGATGGAATTCAAAGTGCGAAAGCATCAACGGAAAGAGCGTTAGCTGATGGAGATAATATGACAGAAGTAAGAAATTATTTAACATCAACTTATGCTAGTCCGAATCCTGAGTATTTCGGTAAAGGTAAGGGAATGAACGTAATTTATATTCATTTAGAGTCATTCCAAAACTTCTTAATTGATTATAAATTAAACGGTCAAGAAGTTACGCCGTTCTTAAACTCATTTACAAAAGATGCGAATACGCTTTATTTTGATAACTTCTTCCATCAAACAGGACAAGGGAAAACGTCTGATGCGGAGTTTATGTTAGAGAATTCTATGTTTGGTTTACCACAAGGGTCTGTATTTACAACGAAATCTCATAATACGTATCAATCAGCACCAGCAATTTTAGGACAACAAGGATACACATCAGCTGTATTCCATGGTAACTATAAAACATTTTGGAACCGTGACGATATTTATAAATCATTTGGTTTTAATAAATTCTTTGATGCTTCATACTATGATATGAACGAAAAAGATGTAGTAAACTATGGATTAAAAGATAAACCATTCTTTAATGAATCCATTCCGTTATTAGAAACATTGAAACAACCGTTCTATACGAAGTTTATTACGTTATCGAATCACTTCCCGTATCCGATTGATAAAGAGGAAGCGACAATTGAACCAGCAAACACAGGTGACTCGTCTGTAGATACGTATTTCCAAACAGCACGTTATTTAGACGAATCTGTAAAAGGTTTCATCGATTACTTGAAACAATCTGGTTTATACGATAATTCTATTATCGTTATGTACGGAGACCATTACGGTATTTCAGATAATCATAATGCAGCAATGTCAAAAGTAATGGGTAAAGAAATTAACTCATTTGAAAATGCACAGTTACAACGTGTACCATTTATCGTTCGTGTACCAGGTGTGAAAGGTGGCGTACAACATCAATATGGTGGTGAAATTGATGTTCTTCCAACTCTTTTACACTTACTAGGAACAGATACAAAAAATTATGTTCAATTTGGTTCAGATTTATTATCACCAGATCATAAACAAGTTGTTGCGTTCCGTAACGGCAACTTCGTAAGCCCAACAGTTACTGCATTAAACGGCAAATACTATGATACAACGACTGGAAAACCAGTAGAATTTACAGATGAAATAAAACAAAATGAACAAATGGTTCAAAACTCGTTAAAATACTCTGACCAAGTCGTAAATGGTGACTTATTACGATTCTACACACCGGAAGGATTTACACCGATAGATCGTTCGAAGTATAACTATAACAATCGTGATAAAAACAAAACGAAAGTAAAAACGACTCCGGAAGGGGAAGCTAAATAAATAACAAAAGGCACTATTCCTATGAATAGTGCCTTTTGTTTGTAAATAAAACATCATCATGAGATAGAACCATCTGTTGCTTTCTGTTTTGCCTTTCCGAAGAAAACTACACCGGCAATAATGATAATGATGAATGCCCATTTTATGAAAGGGTTACTTTCGAAAAATGCAGCGAACCATTTCTCGTCTACAATCATTTTCGCAGCGGTATAAGCTAAAACAGCTGCTCCAATCGTAATGATGATAGGATAACGGTCAACCCATTTTAAAATTAATGTACTGCCCCAAACTACTACTGGAATTGAAACTAATAGCCCGATGATTACTAAAGAAAAGTTGCCATGCGCAGCTCCAGCAACAGCGAGAACGTTATCAATTCCCATCAATGCATCAGCAATGATAATGGTTTTAATAGCAGACCAGAAACCTTCTTCCGCCTTAATATCGTGATCTTTGCCTTCAGCAATTAATTTGTAAGCGATCCATATAAGGAGTGCACCACCAATTAGAAGTAGCCCTGGTATTTTTAACAACCAAACGACAACTAAAGTAGCGAGGGCTCTAATCGCGATTGCCCCGATAGTTCCCCATATAATAACTTTCTTTTGTTGATCTTTCGGTAATCGTCTTGCTGCTAACCCAATTACAATGGCATTATCACCTGCTAACACTAAATCAATTACAATAATGGCAAGTAAGGCTGACAAATATTCAGCTGAAAGGAAATCCATATACATATCACTCCTTAAGAGTAATATGTGCTAAAGTGTTGATAATATAAAAAATAGGATTGACTTTGTATATTCAATCCATAATTTCTTACTGTATTTTGATAAATCTGTTTTAATTTCGTATCAATCGCCTTTGCAATCTCTTTTGCTTTTCGATTCATCTTTTTAATACGGTTTTTTCTTCTACTATCCAAGTTTTTACTTCTGATTTCATGAATAGATCTATCTTCCTTAGCACGAAAACGTCGTATTTTTTTACGAAGGAGAGAGGGGGAATTGAGTCGAATATACGAGGAGTAATTCCAAAAACGATAAAAAGACTTGATTCCTAGTTAAAGGAAATCAAGTCTTTTTATTACATACGATTATCGTGCCAGAAGTTTAATGGGAAGTGTTCGTTCTCACTATAGGCTTCTAATTCATATCCTTTTTCTTTCAGCCCTTTAATAATACCAGGTACTGCTTTTACGGACTGTGGATGAATGTCGTGCATAAGGATAACTTCTGTTGGCTTGTTTGCACCATTAATAACGTTTTCTACAATTTTAGCTGATGCAGCGTCAACCGGCATTTTGTTATATCTCCAGTCTAATGAATCAATTGTCCAATCCCAAACTTTTAGCCCATTCTCAACAACTTTGTTGCGAAGCGCTTCGTTTAATCCTGGCATTGAGCCGTAAGAAGGACGAGTTAATACTGGTGATTTACCTAGAACGCCAGCGATTAATCCTTGATCTTCTTTCATCTCATCTACGTAATGACCTTCTGTGTAAAGTTTCTTGTAGTTATGAGTCATACTGTGCATCCCAACGTAGTGGCCTTCAGCATCTTCACGCTTTACAAGATCAGGAAAAGCTTTTACATTTGAACCAATAAGGAAGAATGTTGCTTTTGCATTTTCTTTCTTTAACATATCTAAAAGCTCAGCTGTGTATTTTCCAGGACCATCATCAAATGTTAAATAAGCTACTTTTCTAACTTGCCCATTGTATTGTTTTGGAGCTTCTTTCGGTGCAAGAGACGATTGAATTTCACTTACAAGTTGAACAGATTTTGCTTCATCCTCTGTACTTGCTAGAGCAGTATGTGTTGATCCTAAAGCCGCTTCGTATGTAAATAATACCCCCGCGCAAATCAACATAGCCCTTTTCACTAAAGTTGTCATTCGAATTCCATTGTGCATAATTTTCCTTCTCTCTATAAAAGTTCTACTCTACTATATTAGCAATTATAGGGAGGTAATTGCAAAAAAACTTTTTTACAAGTGCAAAAAAGTTTGTCCAAAAGTATGCAAGATTTCAATATTTTGCAGGTTTATTAAAATGAAACAAAAATTGAATGAAAATGCATGTGATTTGTTCATATATAGTAAATTCAATGAGTGAGTTAGTAGGGGGTATACATAATATGCTAGCGAAGAGGGTGCCTGTTGTATGAAAACGTGTCTTTAAAATTTCACATACCGAATTTAAAAAGTAAATATAGGAAAACCAAAAAGTAATGTAGAATATATCGTACATACATATATGAAGTCAACATAAAAAATAAAGAGGTGGGTATATGTTACTTGAAGAAGTAATGCAGCAACTAGAGGAATACGGAACAGAACAGAATCGTAAAACGTATAAAAACCACGGAGCGAAAGAGCCACTATTCGGAGTTAGTTTTGCTAATTTAAAATTGTTAAAAAAGAAGATAAAAAAAGATCATGATTTAGCAATTTCATTATGGGAAACAAAAAATATGGATGCAATGACTTTAGCAACAATGATATTAGATCCAAAAAAAGTTACGACAGAACTACTAAATAAATGGGTACAGGAAGTTGATTATTATTGTTTAATGGACGTTTTAATGACGGCTATTTGTACGTCGCCAATCGCGATAGAAAGAATGGAAGACTGGACAAAGTCTGATGATGAATGGATTGGAAGAGCAGGCTGGTCTTTATTAGCAAATATAGCGATTAAAAATAAAACGTTACAAGATGATTTCTTCTCTCCTTATCTAGAAGAAATTAAAGTAAATATACATAATGAAAAAAATAGAAAAAAAGAAGCAATGAATAGTGCTTTAATTGCGATAGGAATTCGTAATGAAGACTTAGAGCGAAAAGCGATTGAAATTGCACGTGAAATTGGAAAAGTACACGTTGATCACGGAGCAACGTCATGCAAAACACCAGCCGCAGAGTCGTATATAAAAAAAGCGAGAGAAAGAGCTGCAAAAAAGAAAGTGAAATAAGAAAAGGGGAACGGTTATGAAAGCAATGGAAGCGGCAAAAAGCATCATTACATCACACTTTCCGAATTGTGATGTAGCTTTACTTGGAGGAAGCGTTGCAAGAGGGGAAGCGACAAAAACATCTGATCTGGACATTGTAATAATAGATCCTAGTTTGTCATCTTGTTATAGAGAATCTTTCTATAGTAATGGATGGCCAGTTGAAGTGTTTGTACATAATTTTGAAACGTATAAAACCTTTTTTAAAATGGATTGCGATCGCGGGAGACCTTCGTTACCACAATTAGTTGCAGAAGGTGTTGTATTAAAAGGTGAAAATGAAATTGTTGAAAAACTAAAAAGAGAAGCAAATAATTTACTAAATAAAGGACCAGCAAAATGGACCGAAGAAATGATGAAGCAGAAGCGGTATTTTATTACAGATACTTTGGATGATTTTATTGGTGCATCAAAAAGAGAAGAAGAGTTGTTTATCGCGAATTTATTAGCTGATTTATTACATGAATATGTATTAAGAGTAAATGGGAAATGGCTTGGAAGTTCAAAATGGTTTATAAGGGTACTTAGAAAATATGATGAACAATACGCAGATCAATTTGTAGCGGCGTTCGATCATTTTTATACAACGGGAGAGAAAGGAAACTTAATTACTTTTGTAGAACAAACGCTAGAACAGTATGGAGGAAGAATGTTCGAAGGGTTTTCTATAGGAAAATAAAAAGGGGATAGCATAATGAATGTACCATTTGTTCAATTAAGAGAACTGACATTAGATGATGTAGAAGATCGATATCAATGGTCATTAGATACACAAATAACGAAACATTTAGTTGTACCAGATCAATATCCACCGTTCACTCGTGAAGATACAAAAAAATGGATTGAAGCATGTATAAATCGAAAAAATGGTTACGAACAAAGAGCTATCACTGCGGAGAACGGCATACATATTGGATGGGTAGATCTTAAAAACTTTGATAAAACAAATAAAAATGCAGAATTGGGAATCGCGATTGGTAATAAAGAATACTGGGGTAAAGGGTATGGAATAGCCGCCCTATATAGTATGTTACATGTAGCATTCTTTGAGTTTGAATTAGAAAAAGTATGGCTACGTGTAGATGAAGATAATTTACAAGCTAGAAAGAGCTATGAAAAGGCTGGTTTTGTATGCGAAGGGTTAATGAGAAATGATCGATTACGTAAAGGTCAGTTCATTCATCGCTATCGTTATAGTATGTTAAGAGAAGAATATCAATCTTTAATTAGTAGTTTGTAAAAATATTATGTTAACTAAAAGGGGATAGAGAAATATGATTCGATTACTTACGAAAGAAGATGCAAAAAAATATTGGGACTTACGTTTACAAGCATTACAAGTAAATCCAGAGGCATTTGTAACAACTTATGAAGAGGCGATTCACCAAGAAAATCCGATTAAGCGAGTGGAAAGTAATTTAACAGCTGCTACTAGTTGTACATTTGGTGCTTTTAATGAAGAGCATCAATTAGTTGGAGTTGTTACTTTACTAACAGAAGAGAAAGAGGCGTATAAACATAAAGGTCATATCGTTGCGATGTATGTAGATGCAAGCAATCGAAGAAGTGGTCTTGCACGTGAGTTAATACGTAAGGCAATCGAAAAAGCAAGAGAAATGAACTTGGAACAATTGACATTAGGTGTTGTATCCACTAACGAGCCAGCAAAAAGGTTGTATGAATCAATAGGCTTTAAAACGTATGGGATTGAAAAGAGAGCTATAAAGATGAATGGTGTGTATAGTGATGATGAACATATGGTTTTGTTCCTTTAAAAGAGGGAGTTTACTATGAAAGATCTCTATTTAGAAAAAAATATGAACCCGCAAGTAGCAATTCTATATGCGACAGTTGCCGATACATTTAAACGGTTGCAAAAGTTAGTAGAGGGTACCGATGAGAAAGAACTGTCTTTTAAAGGGTTAAAAAATAATGAAAATAGTATTGGACAACTACTTCAACATTTAGCAGTTGTCGATTTGCATTGGGTATACCGCTTAAAAGGAGAACCCGTTCCACTGGCACTTGATAATATATATGGACCTATGTTAAATGAAGCAGGAGAGCTGCCCAGTTTAAGAAAACATACATTGCAACAATTAATGCAAGATTATGAAGCAGTGCAACATATGTTTTATGAGGAATGTTTGAAACTAACAGAAAATGATTTAACACGAGAGGTTTTTTATCCGACTTTAATGGGCAGTAAGACCCCCACCTCAAAATGCAGCGAAAGCAAAGAAGTTAGGTGGGGGATCAACTGCCCATAAAAGTCCGATTGGTTCAACTAATAATCAGTGGGGGATGAACAAAACCCCCACTGATTAAAGTTTCACTTTATGAAAAGGGAGAAAATGCGACTATAAGGTGGGGAATATGGCATATAGCTGATCATAATCGGTACCATCAAGCTCATATTAGTCAGTTAAGAAAACTATATAGAGCTAGAATGCATACGAGATAAAGATTTCGAATTTTAATTATATTTAATTTGTTGTATAGTATAAGAAGAAACTAAACAAGGGGTTTTATAATGAAAGCTATTGCAGTAGGGATATTGGCATCATTTTTCTTTGCCTTTACCTTCGTTTTAAATCGGGCAATGGACCTAGAAGGTGGAAGCTGGATTTGGAGTGCATCATTACGGTACTACTTTATGGTTCCAATGCTTTTACTTATTGTCATGTATAGAGGGAATTTAAAGCAACTCTTTCAATATATGAAAAACAATCCGAAAGAATGGTTAGTGTGGAGTATCGTTGGATTTGGTCTCTTCTATGCACCACTTAGTTTTGCTGGAGCTTTCGGACCTGGTTGGCTCGTTGCATCAACATGGCAAATTACGATCGTAGCAGGGATTTTGTTAACACCATTTTTTGCAGTAGATCCGTTACATAAAAAACTCCCAATGAAGGAATTAGTTATGTCGGGTATTATTTTATGTGGTGTTGTACTTATGCAAGTAGAACATGCTTCTTCATTAGGAATTCGTGAAACCGTTTTATGTGTAGTTCCTGTACTTATTGCAGCGTTTGCGTACCCTCTTGGAAATCGAAAAATGATGCAAGTTTGTAAAGGGGAATTAGATGTATTTCAGCGAGTTCTCGGTATGACATTAGCAAGCTTACCATTTTGGTTTTTACTATCTGGTTATGAAGTATCAACAGGTGGTCTACCGTCAAGTAGCCAAGTTTTCCAATGTTTTATAGTAGCAGTTAGTTCAGGTTTAATCGCAACGGTATTATTCTTCTTTGCGACAGATCTTGTAAAAGATGATCCGCAAAAACTAGCAACAGTGGAAGCAACTCAGTCCGGTGAGGTTTTATTTGCGCTAGTAGGAGAACTTATCTTGTTATCTGCACCAATTCCGTCATTTTTATCTTGGATTGGTATGAGTCTAGTTATTATTGGAATGATACTACATAGTTATGTAGCGGTCGTTGTGAAGAAAGAAGAAAAAATAACGGCATAATGAGATTAGCTCTTTATATAAAGAGCTAATCTTTTTTCATAGAAAGGAATGATGATATGAATTTGCAACGCGTTGAACAAATTGAGAAAGATCCTATTTTAAATGTACTACAGTATGCAGTCGGACCAAGTGAAATTAGCTTAAAGAAAGCAGTTTTATTTTATGAAAGGAATAAAGCGACTTTGCATAGATATGAAGAAAAGGCTTGCATAGGTATTGAAATAATTGGAGCAAAGAAAGCGAGAATTTGTCATATAGCAGTCGTTCCACAATATCGTCATAATGGAATTGCGTGGCAAATGATAAAGGAAGTATTAAGAATGCATCAATTGATGTATCTAGAAGCAGAGACGGACGATGAAGCGGTAGAATTTTATAAAAAAATTGGTTTTCAGGTTAAAAGTTTAGGAGAAAAATATCCGGGGGTTGAAAGGTTTTGTTGTTATTTGGAAGTTCATTATAAAAATATATAAATATACATCTTATGTTTCGTTTGAAAAAAGTGATATTTACATTATATAATAAAGGTATCTGGAAAAATATAGATAATAGAAAATAGGTGTATAACACATGAGAATGGATAAAAGTAAATTTATAAAAATTGCTACTTCAATAGGAGTGTCATCTTTTTTATTAACGGGCTGTGGAGATTATGAAGAAGATACTGCCCAGCAAGAAAGTACTGCTGTTAAAACAGATGGTGCAAAACAAGGAAATGAACAAGAAAGATTAAATTGTGATGATAAAGCTCCAACTAATGAAAATGTAGAAAAAGATGAGTTATGTAAGGAAAATAATCCGTCATTTTCTTCTTATCATGAAAATTCACATTTACCGATACTGCCGTTCGTTGCAGGATATTTATTAGCAAGCAGAACTTCAAATATGAATTATACAGTAAAACCGAATATAATGAAGAAACCGTATGCAAATAACATTATTCCATATCGTGAAAAAGACCAAAGTAGAACTGGAGGCAGCGGTGGTGGCGGGTATTACGGCGGAACTAACAGTAACAATAATAAATCTTCCAATAAAGTGGATTTAAATAAACAACAGCCAAATCCATCAAATAAAGTAACACCAGATACAAATACGCCGAAATCATCTACGACACAAACGCCGAAAGTGAATTCTGGTTCTAGTGGAATTGGGAACGCAAAAGCGCCAGCAGGATCCTAAAATGAAAGGATAATGGAGTAATGTATACAGAACAAGAACAGAAAGAGTATATGAAAGTATGGTTTTCACTTGCAGAAGAGGCTGGTCGGAATGGGTTTACTTGGCCGAGTCTATTAGAAAATGAAGAATGGAATCAATATATGGCAACAGGTATGTATCGTATGCCAGTAAAAACTTATACTGCTATTTCAAAAGCGACAGAAGAAATTATGTATGTGCTATATAGAACGTATCAATACATTCTCAATACGACAAAAGATTTTCAAAAATTAGGATTTCCAGCTGAAACGTGGGAAATTGCGAGAATGAAACATACAGGTTTGTTTTCATATTTTACAAGGTTTGACTTTATCGTAAATGGTGAAGATATAAAGTTAATAGAAGTAAATTGTGATACACCAACAGGTTATTTAGAGCCATCTGTCGCAAATGAAGTATTATGCCGTTATCACGATGTAAATCATCCAAATCATATAGAAGAGCATATTGTGCAGGCGTGGGAACAAATTAAACATGACTATAGTATAGATCCTAGAGAAACGATTTATTTTACGAGTTATGATTGGCATGATGAAGACCATCAAACAGTTCAATTTTTAAGAAGCTATTGTTTAGATCAGTCAACGGATTATATAGGTATTCAAGATATCGTCGTTGCAGATGATGGTATATATACGCAAAATGGTGAGAGAATTCATTATTTATATAGACTATATCCAATTGAATATTTAGTTTCAGATGCTGATAAAAGCGGGAAAAGAATTGGACTCCAGTTTTTAGATCATATAGCGCAAGGCAGAGTGAAAATCATTAATCCACCAGCTGCTTTTCTTATGCAAAATAAAAGTGTACTCGCATTAATTTGGCAACTTTACGAAGAAGAAGTTTTCTTTAAGGAAGAGGAGCGAGGAATCATTCAGAAATACTTCCTACCAACATATTTTACAAATAAACCGTTTATAGAAAGAAATGAATCCTATGTTTCTAAACCTTTATACGGCCGTGAAGGCGGAGGAGTATCTATATACGAAAATAATGAACTATTAGCTGAAGATAAAACAGAGTATTACTTTGAACAGCGGAAAATATATCAGCAATACATAGAAATGCCAGACTATACAATTGACACGTGGGACGGTCCGTATACTGGTAAACTATTAATTGGTTCACACTGTATTAGCGGGAGAGCTGCTGGTTTATTTTTACGTGTAGGTGAGAAAATAACAGGAAATTTATCGATGTTTACTGGAGTTACAATTGAAGGATAAATGAAACAAAGAGCTTATCATTTTTGGTGAGCTTTTTGTTTGTATATAGTGTTTTTATGTTTTTGATGTAACGCCTTCATTTTTTGCATAGATAAAATGATTAAGTTAAAAATTAAGAAAAATATGATAATATATGTATGTAGTAGTTTAAAACAAATGGGGGAACAATCGTGAAAATGAATGACATAGTGGCAAGTACGCAATTGCCAAATACAATCAAAACAATTACAAATGATTTAAGAAAATTAGGATTAGAAAAAGGAATGACAGTTATTGTACATTCTTCGTTAAGTTCCATTGGCTGGGTATCAGGCGGAGCAGTTGCAGTAGTAGAGGCGTTAATGGAGGTTATTACAGAAGAGGGAACGATTATTATGCCAACTCAGTCTTCGGATTTATCTGATCCGAAACATTGGTCAAGACCACCTGTACCTGAAGAATGGTGGCAAATTATTCGGGATAACGTTCCAGCATTTGAGCCACATATAACACCAACAAGGGCAATGGGAAAAGTAGTTGAATGTTTTCGTACATATCCGAATGTAGTACGTAGTAACCATCCATTAGGAAGCTTTGCTGCATGGGGAAGGCATGCAGAAGAAATAACAGTAAATCAGTCACTATCGATGAGTTTAGGAGAAGAATCTCCATTAAGAAAAATATACGATCTAGACGGATACATATTATTAATTGGTGTTGGATATGATTCGAATACTTCTGTACATTTATCAGAAGTACGTTCTGGTGCATGTGAGTTAATAAAAGTAGGGGCACCTATTATAGAAAATGGTGAAAGAGTATGGAAAGAATTTGTTGATATGGATTACGATTCTGACAAATTTGTAGAAATTGGTGTAGAGTTTGAGCAAAAAGGAACCGTAACAATGGGGAAAATAGGAAACGCAAAGTGCCGTCTTATGAAACAACGTGATATAGTTGACTTTGGAACAGAATGGTTTCGTAAGAAAAATTAGTAAGGGATGGTTACGATGAAGGGGAAAAAGGTATTAATTACAAGCGGTGGTTGTTTAGAAAAATGGGATCAAGTACGCGGCCATACAAATATGGCAAAAGGAACAATTGGAAGAATAATCGCCGAAGAGCTTATAAGTAAAGGGGCCCATGTTATATATTTACATGGTTATTTTGCGGAGAAACCGAATGATATAAACAATCAATTAGAATTACATCCATTTGAAGGAATTGTTGATTTACAAGATAAAATGAAAAGTATCATTACGCATGAAAAAGTCGATGCGGTTATTATGGCAGCGGCTGGATCTGATTGGATTGTGGACAAGATTTGTGATCAAGAGGGTAATGTTCTTGATATGAATGGAAAAATCTCAAGTGATATAGCGCCAATTATACATTTTCAAAAGGCACCGAAAGTATTAAAACAAATAAAAGAGTGGGATCCAGAAACTGTACTCGTTGGCTTTAAACTTGAAAGTGACGTAAATAAAGAAGAATTGTTTGAAAGAGCGAAAAATAGAATGGAAGAAGCGAAGGCGAGTGTAATGATTGCAAATTCACCACATTCTTTATATTCGCGCGGAGCAATGCACTACGTAATTGGACAAGACGGTAAAGGGCAGTTATGTAATGGAAAAGATGAAACAGCGAAAGAAATTGTCAAAAGGTTAGAGGTACTATGTAATCGCGTTACTGCTTCATAATTTCAAGTATTTGGATAAGAGTGAATCCGCATAGTATATATTGGTAAGCGCAACTTTTTGCTTTGATACAAACGTTAACCATTCAATATGGATACATAGAATAATTGGTGAGGAGTGAATTCTATGGAACATTTATTAAAGCAAGCTATTAAACTCCGGAAAGAAAAGAAATATGCGCAGTCTAAAGAGATACTCATTGGATTAACGAATTTTACGAGGGATGCAGAAGTACTTTATCAATGTGCTTGGATACATGATGTAATGGGGCTGGAAACAGAAGCTATGCCGTATTATGAACAGGCAATTGCAAACGGTCTTGAAGGTGAGTCACTTTGCGGAGCTTATATCGGCCTTGGTAGTACATATCGTTGTATAGGTGAGTATGACAAAGCAATTACTGTTTTAGAAACAGGATTACAGCAGTTTCCAGATAATGATGTGATGAAAGTATTTTTGTCATTAGCGAAATATAACGTAAACGATCATGAATCCGCGATGAAATTATTACTTGAAACAGTCGTAAAAGTAGAAGAAGTGAAAGAATTTGAACGTGCTATTTCATTTTATAAAGATCATTTAAATGAGGTTTTTAAATAGAGGAGTGAACATATGAGTGTCACACTTTCGCGAAGGCGAAAAGGTATATGGATTGGACTCGTATCTTTAATCTTGTTATCAAACTATTTATTATATGCTCTTCCAATTGTACCAGCTGCTCCGAAAGAAGTTGTCCTTGGATCAATATTAGATTGTATGTTTGTAATTCCAATCATTACGTATTTCTTTATTATTCGAAAAAGATACTCGTTAACGTATATATTTCCTGTTGTAATAGCTGGTTATATATTTGCAAGATTTATTATTCCAAGCGACTATTTACAAGCTTTTTCATACGTTTCTTATATTATAGTTGCAGGGGAAATTGCTTTTGTATGTTTTGAGTTATTCCTTCTATATAAAATTGTTAGAATGCTTCCTACAATAAGAAAAAAATATAAAGAATATAAAAGTGAGTATTCTTCATTTTCTTATGCAATTGATGCAGCGTTTGACACCACTATGAAAAGAAATAAATTAGTAGATATCATTGTAACAGAGTGTAAGTTAATCTATTATGCATTTTTATCGTGGCGTGAAAAAGTGCCAGAAGGTGAATGCGTATACTCATATCACAAAAAGACTAGTGCAATAGGTGTATATATTATGATCATCCATGCGACTTTAATAGAAAGTATCGGTTTTCATTATTTGTTTCATCAATGGAATCCAGTTGTAGCATGGGTGTTACTTATTTTAAACGTATATGCAATGTTTTATTTTTTAGCTGAAATACAAGCAATGCGTAAAAATCCAATTATTGTTACGGAAGAACAGGTAATTATTCAAATTGGATTAGGGAAGAAAATCATTATACCGTTTACACAAATTGATAAGATTACGTTTTATAAAGGAGAACTTTTAAAAAAAGAGAAAGAGCTTCTTGACGCAACGGTGATGGAATTTATAAAGGAACCTCCAACATTTGAAATAATACTTAAAGAGCCAATAAAAGCACAATTGTTATATGGATTTTCTAAAACAGTAAGTCGCGTTCACTTAAATGTTGATGAGGAACGGAAATTTTATGATGCAGTTACCGAGAAATTAAAACATGGGTAATGCTATTAATTTTCATCGTGCGTTTGGTGTGTACGGTATTTGTATCGAAAATAATAATATATTAGTAATCGATAAATCAAAAGGTCCATATAAGAATAGATATGATCTACCTGGTGGGAGCTTATATGAAGAGGAGTCGCTGTTAGCGGCACTCCATAGGGAATGTAAAGAAGAAACTGGATTAGAAGTAAAGGTTATAAAGCAAGTAGGAACGGTTGATTTTCAATACCTTTCAAAGTTTAAAGATTATACACATGTACACCATATTGCAGTTTTGTATGAAGTTGAAAAGAGTGCAGGGAAAATCATAGTACCAAAACAATTTGAAGGTCAAGATTCTTTAGGAGCGAGATGGGTTTCTATAGAAAGCATTACAGAAGACAATTCATCTCCGCTTGTATGTAGTGCAGTAGAGTGGCTGAAAACAAATGAGCTTCCATTAGAAGTAAAAAAATATGAAACATGGACAGTGAAAAACTCCTTCTAAAATAAGAGGGAGTTTTTATTGTGTATTTGGAGACCAAACACTTCTTTATCACTATATAAATGGATATAATTAAGGTTAGAAATAGCATAAGGGGAAACAAAGAATGAATAAATTACTAACACCAAAAAGTGAAATTATAGAAAGAAAAATAAGATATGACTCGACAACAGTAGAACACACTTGTTTATTACTTGAAAAGCAGTTGCAAAGTATCGTGCTATTTCATGAGGTTCAGTATTCATTTACAATGACTGCACATCGTGCGAGTTTAACAATCCCAAAAGGAAGTTACACCATTGCATACTACTGGGAAGATCGTCCGTACAATTTATACATATGGAGAGATAAGAATGGAACGTATTTAGGCTCTTATTTTAATGTTGTAAAAAATACGCAAATAACAGATGAACTAGTGTCATTTGAAGACTTAATTATTGATATTTTGGTACTTCCAAGTGGAGAATATTTTATTTTAGATGAGGATGAGTTGCCTGAGTCTTTAGAGGAGTTTGAGGATGGTTATGTGAATGAAGCTCTTAATGTATTAGAGGAAATAATTCAAAAGACGCTTCCTCAAATGATTGTAGAGACAGAAAGAGTGAGGTTAAACTAAATTGTAATCGATTTGAAAATAGAATACGTGTTTAATGAAATTGAGTAGTCTCAAGTTATATAATCTAACTTTTTTGATAAGTCTAAGGTTAGATGTATATTTCTTGGGATTACTCTTTTTTTGTGGAAATTAATATTGACTGAATAAAGTTCAGTCGTTTATGATTGAATCATATTCAGTCGCAGAAAAAACATAATAGGAGATAACATATGAAAAGAATATCGAAAGAACCAGATGTTAGAAGGCAGGAGTTGATGGATATTGGCTTTGAACTATATATGAAAAATGGTATGAAAGGATTTGGCATAAAAGATGTTGTGAATCATGCTGGTGTAGCAACGGGCTTATTTTATTATTACTTCAAGTCTAAAGAGAATTTTGTTGATGAAGTATTAAATGATTTTATTGTGAAAAATATGGAGTTAATTGAAGAAATACTTGTTTCTAATGAACGGTCTGTCATGCAAAAGCTGAAAGATTCTCTAAATATATTTTGGACATTTATCGAAAAATTAGCGCCTTATAAAAATGTGAGTTCGTTTCAGACGGAACAACATTTTCAACTGGAACAGAAATTATTTACGCGAATGCAGCCATTAATTCGACAAGTAATCGAAGAAGGGGTGAAAACTGGGATTTTTAATATTGATAACTCATTATTAGCATCAGGATTTATTTTATACGGTCTTAGCAGTATTGCTCATTCAGAGGTGAATTTGAATCTAGACATGAAGCGAGAAATGGTTAATTTAGTATTAAATACACTACGATATGATCAAAGAGAAGGAGAATGTATATGAAGATCATGATTGATGGAAACAATATTTCGAATGAACAACTTACAAAGTGGAAAAAAGAACGTATGAAAAAAGTTTTCAATACATAGGACATAAAGAGCCAGAATTAAATGATACAGACGTTATGATAAAAAAACTAACAGAACTAAAATTAAATTATTCATACAATGAAATGTATGATAAGTTAAAATCTAAACTTAAATTAAGTGAAATGGGTATGCGTATTTGTACTGCTTTATCTGGTGATAGACGAAAATTTTCAAAAACAAATATTTATTTAGATGGGATTACAGCAGAAGAGGCGATAAATGGAATTGATAGTTTTATGCTTGAACAATCAGATGAAAATAATCAAGCGAATTTATCAGCCTGTCCAGATCACTACGTACTAAGACCCTTTGGGGAAAATGAATTGGAGGTTATCGAAACTACTGGTAATTCTCCATTTCCAGTTCAATTTTTTATTGTTTTTGGTGACGAAACAGGATTAAAGACACCTAGAGATAAGTCTTATCAATACCAATCAACAGGTGTTGCACGTATGAAAGACGGTACTACTATTGGTGGAGTTCGACATCAATTCAAAGATACAGATACTGGTATAGAAGTAAGTCTAGTTGTAGAGTTTCCGGCACTTTGTCCTAATAGTCTTATTGAATCGCATCAAATGCATTTGGCATGTGAGTTTTCTTATTGGTTACAGTGGATTAAGGAACATAAAAAATAATTTTTATATAAATAACAATAAGGGTATTTAAACGAATCATATATATTTTTTAATAAAACCTAGTTGACTTATCGGAAATATTTGTATAATATGTACTTAATTCTATTACGTATTGCTGATTGGAGAAACCAAAGGCATTTTATCTATTGATAAAATGCCTTTGGTTTTTTTATTACATAAATACTGAATCTATTCATTTAGATGAATCATTTCAAGGAGGGGAAGAAGTGACTGTTTCAATTAATGAGGTATCAAAATATTTTTCGAAGCAAACTGGTACTGTTCAAGTATTAGAGAATATTAATTTTCAATTAGAAAAAGGGGATTTTGTTACAGTAATTGGTCCGAGTGGTTGTGGAAAAAGTACATTATTAAAAATTATTGCAGGTTTAGACAACGATTTTGAAGGTGAAATCATTATTGATGGGGAGCGTATAACAAAACCGAGTAAGAAGCAAGGATTTATATTTCAAGAGCATCGTCTGTTTCCGTGGTTAACAGTTGAAGAAAACATTGCAGCTGATTTGTCATTAAAAGATAAGTATGTGAAGGATAAGGTAAAGGAATGGGTTAAAATTGTTCGGTTAGACGGTTTTGAAAAATCATATCCGAAAGAAATATCAGGCGGGATGTCACAACGTGTTGCGATTGCAAGAGCGTTGCTAAGAGATCCTAATGTATTATTACTTGATGAACCATTTGGAGCATTGGATGCATTTACCCGAAGTCATTTGCAAGAAGTACTGCTCAACATTTGGGAACAAAAAAAGACGACAATGATATTCGTTACACATGATATAGACGAAGCAATATATCTTTCAAACAGAATTGTCATCATGAGTGCAAAGCCTGGAAAAATACATAAAGTAATTGAAAATAATTTACCTTATCCGCGTAGTAAAACTTCGGAGTCATTCCAAGAAATTCGAAAGAAAGTATTACAGCAGTTTGAGTATGGAGGATTGATTCAAACAAGTTTATAGGGAGAGGGTGAGTATTTATGTATAAAAAATTTAAAGTTCTTTCTTTTGCATTAGCTATTTCTTTATTTTTATTCGGATGTGAGAAAAGTACAGCAAGTAGTAAGAAGGAAGATGTAACAGTACAAATTGGTATTCAGCAAGGGTTAAGTCCACTATTACTCGCGCAGAAAAAGGGATGGTTTGAAGAGGAGTTTAAAAAAGAAGGAGTTAAGGTGAAATGGACAGAGTTCCAAAGTGGACCTCCTTATTTTGAGGCAATCGCATCAAATCGATTAGACTTTGGTGAAGTTGGCAATTCTCCAGTTATTTCCGCGCAAGCAGCAGGTATTGAATTTACTGAAATTGCTAATACAAGTTATGCGAGAAAAGGAACAGGGATTCTTGTACAAAAAGATAGCAAGATTACGAGTGTAAAAGATTTAAAAGGTAAAAAAATCGCAGTAGCAAAAGGAAGTAGCGCATTTAATTTATTGTATCGAGCGCTTGATAAAGAAGGTATCAATGCGAAAGATGTAAATGTTATTCAACTGCAACCAGATGAAGCGCAGCCAGCATTTGAATCAGGATCAGTAGATGCATGGGCAATTTGGGATCCTTTCATATCGTTACATACGGTAAATAAAGGAGCGAAGGTGATTACAGATGGTGAACAATTAAATGTATCTTCTCCAGAGTTTTTAATTGCGAGAACAAAATTTGCGAAAGAGCATCCAGAATTAGTGGAGAAATTCCTTAAAGTATATGAAAAAGCACGTGTATGGCAAGATGAAAACTTGGATGAAGCAATAAAAATATACACTTCTGCAAAGAAAATAGATGCAGATATTGTAAAAGAAGTGTTTAATCACGACAAACCCATCTTAGTTCCGGTAACGAAAGAAATAGTTGCAGAACAGCAACAGACAGCAGATTTTCAATATAAGCTTGGTTCTATAAAGAAAGAAATTAAGACAGATAAAGTTGTAGATAATTCTTTCGTAGAAAAAGCGTTAAAGGCGAAGTGAAAAGAGGTTGTATAAATTGGAGAATACGAAAGCGGTTATTAAAAGGGCGAGTATAACGATTGAGAAAAACAATGTAAAGAAAGTACAGAAGACGAATATCAAATTTTTGATAAGGGCAATTACTATACCGATTATTATATTAATAATTTGGCAATTGGCCGGAGTTTAGGAATTATTTTAGGAACAATTGTTGGATTTTCAACGAGAAGTGAGCAATATTTAGATCCGTCAGTACAAATGTTAAGAACTGTGCCTCACTTAGCTGTTGCACCGCTTTTCGTATTATGGTTCGGTTTTGGGGAAACATCAAAAGTGTTATTAATTGCAGATGGTGCATTTTTTCCTTTATACGTAAACGCGTTTCTAGGAATACGAGGTGTAGATTCAAAGTTATTTGATGTTGCGAGAGTGTTAGAGTTTAGTAAAAGAAAATTAATTACAAAACTAATTTTACCGGCAGCATTGCCAAACCTATTACTTGGGGCAAGATTATCATTAGGAGTAGCATGGGTGAGTTTAGTAGTAGCAGAACTTATGGGATCTACAGAAGGTATTGGCTATATGATTATGGATGCAAGGCAATTTTCAAATACAGATATTGTATTTGTCGGTATTATTATTTTTGCATTCGTTGGGAAGTTTTCGGATTCACTCGTACGTTTACTAGAAGTGAAGTTTTTAAGATGGCGAGATAACTTTAAAGGCGAGATAGGAAATTAACATATAAATTATTAGGGGTAATTTATATAGAGTAGTTTAGTGTACGTTTCAAAATAAATAAGGGGTGTGTAAAGGTATGGAATTATTATGGTTTATTCCGGCGTATGGAGATGGACGATATTTAGGAACGACAAAACGAGGAAGAGCAGCTGAGTATGGTTATTATAAACAAGTTGCACAGGCAGCTGATTATTTAGGATATACAGGTGTGTTACTTCCAACTGGCCAAGGTTGTGAAGATCCATGGGTATTAGCATCGGCACTTGCAGCTGAGACAGAAAAGCTAAAATTTTTAGTAGCAGTTAGACCGGGACTAATGTCACCGACAGTTGCAGCAAGGATGGCATCTACATTTGATAGAATTTCAGACGGGAGGTTACTTATTAATGTAGTCGCTGGAGGAGATCCAGTTGAATTACAAGGAGATGGATTGTATCTTGAGCATGATGAAAGATATGAAGCAGCTGATGAGTTTTTAAAAGTTTGGAAATCGACATTGCAAGGTGAAACATTTTCTTTAGAAGGAAAACATATTAAAGTTACGGAAAGTAAAGTTGTGTTCCCGCCAGTGCAAACGCCATACCCTCCTATATATTTTGGAGGATCATCCGCTGCTGGAAAGGAAGTTGCAGCAGAACATAGTGATGTATATTTAACGTGGGGCGAGCCACCAGAGCAAGTGAAGGAGAAAATAGAGGAAGTAAGAAAACTGGCAGAAGAGAAGGGACGTTCAGTGCGATTTGGCATCAGGTTACACGTAATTGTAAGAGAAACAGAAGAAGAAGCGTGGGAAGAGGCAGAACGTTTAATTCAATATGTAGATAATGAGACAATTGAACTTGCTCAAAAGACATTTGCAAGATATGATTCAGTTGGTCAAAAGCGAATGACCCATTTAAATAAAGGTACACGGGAGTCGTTAGAGATAAGTCCTAATTTATGGGCTGGCATCGGGCTTGTAAGAGGTGGTGCAGGTACTGCGCTTGTTGGAGATCCGCATACAGTAGCAGATAGAATAAAAGAATATGAAGCGTTAGGAATTGATACGTTTGTATTATCGGGATATCCTCATTTAGAAGAGGCATATGAAGTGGCAGAACTGTTATTTCCTTTATTGAAAGAAGATAAGAAACAAGAAAATAAAATTGTTGGTGAAATGATAGCTGATGCATATGCATTAAAAAAATAGTGAGAAAAAACCCGCAAGTAAATCACTTGCGGGTTTTCATCGTAAACTATCAGAAAATATGGTAAAATTAAATAGTAACTTAAGGTACGGTTGGTTGTTCAATTATCACTTCTCCAAGTAGGAGGGGGGTGATAATAAGTGAGTGAAATAGCGTTGTTACTGCAAGGTGGACTGTTTCTCGTTGCATTGTTAACATTCGTCGTCGTTTTAATAGACAAGCTCAAAAAATAACAACCCACCTATGCCAATAGAATGTGGGTTGTTTTGTTTGTAAGAAACAAATAGGATAAATGAACAATCCAATCTGCTAAGTTACGTGGACTAGTGTGTAGCCGCACACTAGTCTTTTTTATTTATATACAATTTATAATTGGTTTATGTGATTGTATTGTTCTTTTCATACTTATTATAACACAGTGTCTTTTCATCAAGAAAGGAGACCGTATGTTCTATTTCTAATTAAATAGAAGGTGACTTTTCTTTAAAGAGCCCGTCCATATACTGTTTTAAAGTTTGAACGTAAAATTTTTGCTTATTTACATCATTTACACCGACTATTGGTGATGGAAGTTCATATCTCTTTTCGGATAAATGAACGACAACGTCAAAAATATCAAATAGACGGATGAAACAGAACAGACCATCTTTATCACTTAATAAAATAAAGTAATGGTTTTCACTATTTGTATTTAATGTATTCCATAATGAACTTTTGCTTAAATCGCGAACAATGCTCTTTTCTTTTAATTCCATGAAGTCGGCATTCGATAGGATGCTAGAAATATCAATCGCATCTGGATCTTCAAAATAGCCATCGACTGCTTGTACAGCGAAAGTATAAGCCATTTTTAATACACTCATTTTATACTTACGGTTATCTAAAAGTAATTCCCGTTGAATAGAGCTAGCTACTTTCGTTACACGTTCTTCTTTCCAGATTTCGTTATGTAGTGAAATATCGTGCTTTTTACATAGTTTCATAATTAATGCATTGGAATAAAGTATTTCGTCACTTACTTCAACAACATCTGTCTCAGCGGCCGCAAGTTCCTCACCATGCTCATTCGTATAGAGCGGGGAGTCAATCTGTTTTTTCATATGTTCAATCTTAAACTGACTTAATTTATGCCGAATTAAGGGGCGATCAATATTTGTTGTCATTTGTTCATAACAAGTATCACAAATTGAGTTTGTGAAATAATATCCACATAATATTTCTGGGATGACATATTGTTCACTAAGTTCTTTCGTATCTTTTCTGCAAATGATGCATTGTGTCATTTTTATCACCTTTACCTGCAAATTTGTATGTAATCTCATTGTAGTGTATTTATTGGTATTTTGGAATATTGTAAAGGAAAATATTATGTGAAATTGTTACTTATTTTGGTACAATGAAGAGAAGTGCTAGTTTAAAGGAGGACGTTTTTTTGAAATCGAAAGTGCACTTTTGGACATTAGAAGTGCTAATGGTTGTAGCGATCATATTTATTTGCACAAAAATATCGTTTCTATTTCAACCGATTGGTATCTTCATATCAACGTTGTTTTTCCCAATCTTAATCGCGTTATTTTTATACTTCATATTTAATCCGGTGTTAGTCTTTTTAGAGGAGAAAAAAGTACCTAGAAATTTAGCGATTTTACTGTTATATCTTTTTATCATAACATTAACTGCGGTTGGCGTTGGGGTAGTTGTTCCAACGATCTCACAACAGCTAATGGATTTAGTGAAAAATATGCCAGGCTATATAAAAGAGGGAAAACTATACATACAAGATTTATCCCATCATAGATTGTTTGAATGGTTATCTACACAAAATTATGTTTCCATTGAAACAATTGAAAAAAATGCAATTGAATACTTAAAGGATATACCAAACACAATTACGTCGAGTGCAACGGCTTTATTTGGTATCATAACGAACGTCGCATTAGTTATTTTTACAGTACCGTTCATTTTATTTTATATGTTTAAAGATGGACATGCGTTTCCAGGAAAAGCAGTAAGCTTATTACCAGAGTCATACCGTGAAGAAGGGCTTCGTATCATTAAGGAAACGAACGAAACATTATCTGCATATATTCAAGGGCAAGCGCTCGTTTGTATATTTGTAGGTGCTTTTACTTTTATCGGTTATTTAATTATCGATTTACCGTACGCTTTTGTTTTAGGAATTATAGCTGCATTTACAAATATAATTCCTAACTTAGGCCCATTTATCGGTGCAGCACCAGCTGTTATTGTAGGTTTGTTCGTATCTCCGATGCAAGCGTTGTACGTAATTATTATCGTAACAATTGTACAACAATTTGAAAGTAACATCATTTCACCGCGTATTATGAGTTCAAAATTAAATATCCATCCGTTAACAATTATTATTTTAATTTTAGGGGTAGGTAACTTTGCGGGAATTATTGGAATGATCTTGGCGGTGCCAGTGTACGCAGTAACGAAAACAGTTGTATCGAACTTAGTGAGACTGTTTAAGACGAAACGAAGTAATCGAAAATAGTATATGTTGAGAAAGATACACCACTTTTTAAGTGGTGTATCTTTTGTTTATTAATCAATGTTAAAAAGTGTACGAATGCAATTTTATTATATATTTATTACATATCAAATAAAACGGTAAAGTTGTATGATATAGCCCCCAATAAACTATGTGGAATCCCTCTGAACTATCCAAATCATTTCCTTACAACGTGCTATCAACATCATAATCGACTCCTTTCAAGTTTTATATTTTTAAAGGATTATAGGTGAGTGTAGTATTTGCTTCTACGATCTCGAATTTCGTCCATAATCTTTTTGTATTGTTGCTCTTGTTTTAATTCATCTTCAGAAAAGATTTCTTTCTGGATTGTAATTGTTAAGAAGAAAAGATGAAACGTCATGATACATTCCTCCTTTCGAAAGGAATTATAGATGGCTACAGTAGTGACTTTGACGTTCTTTTACATCTTCCATAGCTTTATTAATTTGATGGTCATGCAATACCTCACTGTCCGAGAACTTAGTTTTTTGAATGGTAATCGTTAAAAAGAATACTTTAAATTTCATTAGATAAAACCCCTTTATAATTGATTTAGAAAAGACGGCTGTAATAAGAAGCTTGACGCTCTTTTACTTCGTCCATAATGGTTTGAATGTGTTGCTCACGTAAAATCTCTTTCTGTGAAAGTTTACGTTTTTGAATAGTGATAGTTAAAAAGAATGCTTTAAATTTCATTAGATAAAACCCCTTTATAAGTTTATTAGAAAAGACGGCTGTAATAAGAAGCTTGACGCTCTTTTACTTCGTCCATAATAGTTTGAATGTGTTGCTCACGTAAAATCTCACTTTGAGAAAGCTTACGTTTTTGAATGGTGATAGTTAAAAAGAATGCTTTAAATTTCATGAAGGTATTGCTCCTTTAAAATATATTTTTAATACATATGCGTATAATATGAACTTTTAATGTCAGTCATTTTATCAGTCAGTTGTTTTATTTGTTGTTTACGAATGATTTCACCTTCAGATAAAGTATTTTTCTGAAGTACAGTCGTAAAAAAGAAAATATGAAAAGTCATAAATGAATTCCTCCTTTCGAAAAGGAATTACATGTGATCACAATAAAGTGTTTGGCGCTCCTTAACATCATTCATAGCTTTTTCAATTTGCTCATTATGAAAAATTTCATGTTTGGAAATTGTATTTCTTTGAATCGTAATACTTAAAAACAATACGCTAATAGTCATCGAATGTTGCTCCTTTCTTTAAAAAATAATGTAAGAGACTAAAAAATCGCACAAAAAAGCCACAGGAAGATATAGTTCTCCTATGGCAGGGCGTGAAAAAGCCACAGGAAAGTATACGACCTCCTGTGGCGAATTTATGAATTAATAGAAATAAAGTACGATTTTCAATTCTCCATTAGGGTGGTCGAATTCATATTTAATTGTTCAGAAAATACAGGTGCAGTTAACGCTAAAGTTAAAGCATGTAATTGTAATTTCATCATTTCCTTCGACCTCCTTTTAGAATATTTTTCTTACGTTAGTAAGTATATACAATTAATGGATAATTGTAAACATAAAAAGCGAAAATTTTTAATTTTGATTAAAATGCGTATATTTTAAAGGGTTTTGAGAAGGTGTATTGTAATTAACGAAATATCGATAAAAATGGGGGATGCTAAATGAAATATATGCATCGTAATGTAGTTGTTATGCTAACAATTTTTTTATGTATTACTGCTTGTTCTAGCGGAGAAAGAATAAAAGAAATATCTGATGTTGAACCTGGTGACTTTAAGAAATATGCTGGGACATATGTTGGGAATAACTCAGATGTAGTTGCAATTGTTAATCGTTTACCCGGTGGTGAAACATTTCAAAGTGTAAGTTTAGAGAATGAAAGTATAAAGGTGAACTATGGTACAAAAGAAAATGGAACTTTGACAGAAGACATGGTTGAGACGTATTGGTTTGATGGTAAGGATACGATGGAGAAGAATTTTCTCTTTAACGTTATTTATTTAGCGATTTTAGTACCAAATGCAAAAGGTTACGAGTTGCAAGTAGAAAATAAAAATTTCACGATAAAAAGAGAAGAAATACTATCAATCCTGTATGAAAAGTTTGATAATTTCCCAAAAGAAAATGATATATGGGATAAAAAGGAAGTAGTAAAGTTTCTTAACGAAAATAACGAAGAAATTACAATGCTTATGAATGATAAAGAGTTTAGGAATGCTTTATTTGTAAAGTATCCAGTACAGCAGTTGAAATGATGGGAGGAAAATAGGTGGAGTTAGTATATAAAATTACTTATCATCGAATGCAAGATCATTATTTACCTAAGTTAATACAGGCAATTAGCTTCGTTAGTGAAGAAGATTTATGGAAACAAGGGGATTCTGTGAATTCAATTGGTGGAATCGTACTACATATTTGTGAACATATACAGAGAAATACTAGTCGTTATAAAAATCCAAATATAGTCTTTGAAAAGGGAATTGAGGAGTATTTTCCAGTAAAGCGACAACGTACTGAACTTTTGCTACAGTACGTTGAAGACGTATTTGATGAATGGGGAACAGAATATATGCAAGCATGTGGAGAAAAAAGACATATTGACCTTCATAGTTTATTACATTTAGTGGAGCACACAAGTTATCATTTAGGGCAAGTTGTAGATCGTACAAAGTCTATAAAGGGACAACAATTTAATTTTTGTCAAAATGGTATAAATGAAAAGAATTTAAAAATTAGAGTTGAAACTTCAAAATTTTAGAAAGAGAGTCATTCTTAAACGAATGACTCTCTTTTTTTATAAAAGAAATTTATGGAAATATACATTTTTATGTGATATGGTTAATTACATAAGTAATGAACCTATGAACCTAAGGTGGTGAAATTATGAAACCTACTCTGGAGCAAAATAAATTAATATACTTGCAAATTGCAGAAACGATTGAATCTGATATTTTAAAAGACATATTACTTGAAGAAGAACAAGTCCCATCAACAAATCAATTTGCGAAGATGTTACAAATAAATCCAGCTACTGCAGCTAAAGGGGTAAACGTATTAGTGGATGAAGGGATTTTATATAAAAAGAGAGGGATCGGGATGTTTGTTGCAAAGGGAGCGAAAGAAGTTGTACTTAAAAAAAGACAAAATACTTTTATGACCGAATATTTACCTAAAGTGTGGGAAGAAGCGAAAGTATTAGAAATATCCAAAGATGAATTGATGGATATGATTCAAAAAATTACGAAGGGGGGGAACGAGGGATGATTGCACTTGAAACGAAAGATATAACGAAAAAATACAAAAAGAAAGTAGCAGTAAATGAAGTAACGATTTCATTGGAAGAGCATAAAATATATGGTTTGCTCGGTAGAAACGGAGCAGGAAAAACGACACTATTAAATTTACTTGCAGGTCAAATTACTTCAAGTAGTGGAAGCGTATCAATATTTGGCGAACATGTTTTTGAGAATAGTAAAGCGATGCAAAATATTTGTTTTGTTAGAGTAAAAGAAGAAGCTCAGTTAAGTTTTAAAGTAAAAGAAATTTTTAAGATGTGCAGCATGTTTTATAAAAACTGGGATGGAAAGTATGCTGAAGAACTCGCTAATAAATTTCAGCTTAATATGACAGTGAAATATCATAAATTATCACACGGCATGCAAACAGTCGTCGGCATTATTCAAGGGTTAGCAAGTAGAGCACCAATTACTATTTTTGATGAACCAACTACAGGTTTAGACGCAGCACACCGTGAATTATTTTATAGTCTACTACTAGAAGATTACGGTGAGTATCCACGAACAATTATATTATCAACACATTTAGTAGAAGAAGTAACCCATGTGATTGAAGATGTGATAATCATAAAAGAAGGAAGATTAGTTGTTCAATCATTGGTAGAAGATTTATTACAACAAGTTCAGATTATTTCAGGGCAAAAGGATAAAGTGGACGAGTTCTTGATCAATAAAAAAGTATTAAATCGAGAAGTTTATGGAAATAAGGGTATTGCTGTTATATGGGAAGAACTTTCTAATGAAGATTATTACTCTCTTGAAAAAGAAGGTTTAGCAATTGATAGAATTACATTGCAAAAATTATTTATTCATATAACTGGTGGTGAAGTGAAATGACGATGTTAATGAAGCAGTTAAAGTTACATATTAATTTTCATTATAAAGCAATTTTAATATTTTGGATTGTAGCCTTATTAATAAAAGGAGCTTTAAATGCTGCGCATTTAAATGGAGTGAACATTGGTTATTTACCCGAAATTATAAATAACCCGTCAATAGCAATTATGTTGTTTATAGTAGGGAGTGTTTTCATCATTCAAGATGAGCTATTTCGTTTAGCTGTTTCATTTGGTGTAACGAGAATTCAATATTTCATCGGAGCAATTTGTTATATCATCTTGCAATCCGCAATGTTTTCGTTTCTTCAAATAATGCTTTTACAAGATATAAAATATAATTTAGTAAATGTTAGTTTTGGGGAGCAATCGGTGCAACAATTTATTTTGCAATTTTTATTTTATGTTACAACAGCATGTTTCTTTCAAGTGGTAGTAGTTTTTAAACAACGATTTCAGTGGATCGGTCTTATGATTGGTGGGACCCTTTTCTTATCAACAAATAGTGTACTTTATGGAGAAGCAGGGGTAACCAATTTATTATTTACGAGTGATGGATCTTTAGTAAATATACCGTATTTTACTGTTATTTCAATTGGATTAACTGTCCTTTATATCATAACTAGTAGTATATTTATTCGTAAAGTATCATTCGAAAAAACGATTTGAAATATTATTAGATTACTATAGAGAGAAGGATAGCAAATGGGAGACACATCTTCACTCATTACAGTCTTTTTAGGCATTGCACTATTAATATTCTGGCGTCGTTATCGCTCCATGCATAAGCCAATAAAGGGATCAGGAAAACGTATTTTATGGCCGTTATTATTTTTAACACCAGGTGTTGTATGGTTTTTTGGTCCAGTACATCCAGCTATATTACAAGTAGTTATAGCGGTATTCATTGGGGTACTTTTCTCTGTGCCGCTTATAGTATTAACAAATTATGAACGAAGAGATGATGGGAATATTTATACGAAAAAAAGTGCTGTCTTTTTAATTACTTTTATTGCACTTGTCGTTTTAAGATATGGTTCAAGACAATTTATTGTAGATTTAGATCAACAAACGGTTGGTTTATTATTTTACGTAGTTGCAGTATCGTATATTATTCCGTGGAGAATTGCTTGTTATATAAAGTTTAGGAAAGTTTTGCGGGGGAATAGTAATCATACAGTGTAAAAACAAAGACTTCTCAATAGAGAAGTCTTTGTTTTTATGAAATCATTATATGCTATGTAACTAATTTTCCCTCTCAAAATCATCACTATATGGTAAAATTTTATAATGAATGAAAGAAATGTATGGTAATGGGGGTAAATCAAATACATGAAATGAAATAGTTCTTTTTGAGAGGAGGTAATGAGTCGATATGAGCTACTTTATTGCGTTAGTATTTGCTGTTTTATTAGCTTTTTCATATAAAATTGTTGATATTACAGTTGGCATTATTATTGGAAAAACGTTGTACCGCAAGATAGAAAATGAGATTATTTATATATGGGGGACAATACTGACGATAATTAGTTATTTTTATGTAGATAATTATGTATTCCGTTTACCAATTCACTATGAATCAATTGTTGTATTAATCTTGATTGCTTTGATAACGAATATTGTCATTTCACGATACTCAGGATATAATCCAATTGGGAAAAAGAATATCTTAAACTTTGTAATTATGTATCCTATTTTTGAAGAAGTAATTTTTAGAGGGATGATTATACCAATACTTAACAACGCATTCCCAATCCTCTCTAATTTTGAAATAGCTTACATACCAGTTACGCTACCAATTCTAATATCTTCCTTTCTATTTGCTGTATCTCACTTACAATATTACAAATTTAATCAGACTAGTATAAAATTTATGCTGTTCGCATTTTTAGGTGGAATAATACATGGTATGATTACGGATTCCACACTATCAATTGTTTTCCCAATATTATTACATATAGAATTTAACTTCCTTTCTGTATATTACGCAAAAAAGCTGTAGTAAATTGATAATTGAGTTAGTGTATTTATAAATGAATTATTGAAATCTTATTAAAAAAGGTAAGAAAATAGTTTTTTTACTACAGCTAACGAATTTTACGTCAACAATCACCTCTAGCTGGGGAACTAGTTGATTTTTACAGTAACAAAGATAAAATCTCACATGTAGAGACTGTTTTAGCGTATAAAATCCGCATTTCAAAAAGCTGACAAAAGTCAGCTTTTTTTATTCGTAGCATAAAGTAAAGCACCAATCGCACCGCTATTACCACCATCTCGTAAAAAGATGGGTGTTTTATTTTGGTATTTTGTGTAGCTACTAATAATATTTTGAAGATGTATGTTATTACATAGAGTCGAACCAATATAAATAATATGGTCAATGTTTTTTGTTTCGGCGAATTGAAGGCTTAATGCAGTAACGACTTCACCGACAAGTCCTTGTACAGTAGCAAGTATATCTGAGCTATTATAATTTGATTCTGTCATAGCGGCTTTACCAAAATTGCTTGCAGTTAAACTATTATCAATAGGGGAGAGAATACCACCATAAATATCTCCAACCGTAATATCTAGTTTTTTTCTAGTTCCTACTTTTGTTAAAGGGATCACATCTTCAAAATGATCTAGATTTGTTAATAATTTTGAAAGTCCCATGATAGTACCACCGCCAACACCAGTTCCGCCAGCTCGAATATATTGGTCATTATAAACGTAATGAATAGAAGTACCTGTACCGATATTTGTTAAAATAAAGTTGTTTATATCATACTTCTCTTCTTTTAAAATGTATCGGACGCCTATAAGAGTAGCTTCAAATTCATTTAGTTCTACTATTTTATATGAGTTTGAAAGTAGTTGCTGTAATTCTTTCGCTTTACCACCTGTAATACATATTTGCTTTTTACCAGTGTTTTTCTTAAGCCAATCTATTATTTTATCTTGTTCATTTGAATAAAATTTTTCAAAAGCTAATTGCCTTTGTTCATCCAAATAAGCAATTTTCGTTAATGTGCCTCCAGCATCGATACCAATAGTACTTTCCATTTGTCTGCTCCTAACCAAGTGATTTATTTACTCTGTTCATGTTGATGAAACGAATTTTTAGGAGATAGACACCCCCGTTGAATTACATGATTTTTATTCTGCTTGATATATTAATAGCTTTTCTATCGTTACAATCGGTTGATTATTAACGGTTGCGGTACCTTTACCGAGAACAAAACCTCGGCGATTGCGAGTTAACTCATAATGCAAATTAAGTTTATCACCGGGATATGCTTTTTCATGGAACGTAACCCCATCTAACGAGGAAAGGAAGCCTAGTCCGTTAGAATCACTTGTATGTACAAATGCACTAAGCTGAGCAAGTGCTTCTACAATTAACATATGAGGCATATGTTTTTGACTATCATTTATAAACCATTCGTTATTTGTAATGAGTTTATATCCTGTAACGGATTCACCTTGTTTTACATTTGTTACTTTATCAATCATTAAAAATGGATAACGATGAGGAAGAGTGTCTTTAATATGCATTTAAGTACCTCCAATGAATAATACCCCTGCTTATAGTTAAGCAGGGGAGTTATCATTAATTTTTAACTAATTCTTCTGCTTTTTCAAGAGAAAAAATGCCACTATTTCTAATGTTTTCAACAACTTGTTGTAACACTGCTTTATCTTGAACGAGTGCAATGCGTACAAAGCCTTCTCCGTGAGGTCCAAATGCATGACCTGGCGTAACAACGACATTCGCACGATCCATTAATGCATAAGCGAAGTCTATAGAAGTCCAGCCTTTTGGAATTTCGGCCCAGACGAACATACTGCCAGCTGGTTTATCAACATTCCAGCCAAATGTTCGGAATCCATCAACTAAAGTATCTCTACGTTCTTGATAAATACCGCGGTTTTTCTCACAAAAAGCAGCGCCATTTCTTAGTGCAACACATGCCGCTTTTTGGATTGGTAAAAACACTCCGTAATCTGTATTAGATTTAAATTGTGTAAGTGCCCCGACAATTTCTTCATTTCCAATCATATATCCAATACGACTACCTGCTAAACTATAACTTTTTGACAAAGAGTTGATTTCTACGCCAACTTCTTTAGCGCCAGGTACAGAGAGGAAGCTAATTGGTTTATTACCATCAAAATAAAATTCAGCATAAGCAAAATCATGGACAACAATAATGTTATGCTTTTTCGCAAATGCGATTACTTCTTTAAAGAAATCTTCATGAGCCATTGCTGGAACCGGATTCCCTGGGAAGTTTAAAATCATCATCTTCGCTTTATCTGCAATTTCTTCAGGAATTAGCTCTAAGTTAGGTAAGAAATCATTTTCTTTTTTTAAAGGCATGTAGTAAGATGTTGCTCCAGCCATTTGAATTCCTGTTTCATAAGCTGTATATCCTGGATCAGGAACTAATATAATATCTCCCGGATTCGCATAAACCATAGGTAAATGAACGAGTCCGTCCTGTGACCCCATTAATAATAAAACTTCTTTATCGGCATTTAATATAACATTATGAGTGTTGTTGTAATATTCAGTTACAGCTTCGTGAAATTCTTGAATACCACTTAATGTGTATCCATAGCTTTCTTTTTGATTTGCTGTATGTACCATTTCTTCTCTTACGAAATCAGCAGGTGGCATATCAGGATTCCCGATACTTAAATCAATCATTTTGTGACCTGCTGCAATTTTTTCTTTTTTATAGGTCCCTAATTCACTAAATATAGAAGATTGAAATGCTTTCATTCTAGTTGCTAACGTGTAAGTCATCAAAACCCCTCCTAAAAACAGTGTTTTCTTTCTGCATTTTTAATTATTCTGAAAACACATGGTTACATTTTATCACTTTTTTGTGAAAATTAAAATGATTGACAAATTTAGAGGGAGGATAAAGAGATGGAATACAAAATAACGCAGAAAACATTTTCTGCGTTTGATATGAAGTGTAATTATTTCTTTTTATATGTACATAATTTTTCCACTGCATAAAAGTATACGTTTAATTTGCCATCGACAACTTTTAAAGTTTGATCTGATGTAAATGAGTTACCATAATCAATGTGATATACATTAGAATCCTTAACAAATGAGCCTTTGTATAAATCTTCTTTTTTCTTCGTTGTTTGCATCTCTACTAAATATTGAATGATTTTTTCTTTCTTTTCTTCTTTTACAACTGTTTCAAATTTATACGATATAGGACAAAGACCGTTTTTGTTGTCAACGACTTCCCAAGTGCCGTATATGTCATTATTGCTACATCCACTGAGTAGTATAATGAATAATGGAATAAGTAATAGAATCTTTTTCATTTTGTACTCCTTTCTTTGCATTTTCAATAAACGTGCGAATACGATACGAACATTGTAATAAATAAAGTTTAAATTTTTATAAAGAATTATTTAATTTCATATAAAAATTTAGGGGGGATTGAAAAAGCATGAATCTAGTGTAAAGTCAGATTCATGCCGAGTACAATAGTTTATGTGATGTTTCTTTTGAGGAAGAATAAAGAGGAAAGTAGGATCACAATTCCATTTAAAATATATACAATTGCAACAATAAAGGCTAATGTACCTGCGACAAATCCAGCTTTATCAAATATAGAAGCGAATGCTGTGGTAGTCAAAAAGACAAGGGGAGTCAGTAGTGAAAATATAAAACCTGCGACAATTCTTCTTTTAAAGTTATGCTGAGAAAGGAAAATGGCTAAAAAGTTTAGGATGCTAAACATAACTATTACAAAAATAAAGATAATAAATAATTGCATACCATCAGACATTCCTACACCGCCTTGTTGTAGATAATAGTTTATATAATGTATTCGAAGGTAAGAGTGTTTACTCCTTTTAATAATTTCAATAAACGTAATAAATAAGATTATATAAAACAAAGAAGCATGGATTAGTTTAATACTACTAAATCCATGCTTCTTTAATTATGTTATAAATTCGCAGATTGCGAAGGTTGTTTTTCATACTGTTTCTGTTTAGATAGCGATATGAAGATAATGAATAATGAAATAACACCGAAAATAAGAACCATATATTGCAATCCAATCGTATCTAAGAAGAAGCCTGTGCCAAGTAAGACAATTTGGAACATCACTCTCTCAAACATATTACGGAATGAGAAGAGTCGGCCGTGATAGTTCTTTTCCACTTTCGTTTGGAAAATTGTTGACATAATAGGGAAGAAACAACCAACACTAAAACCAAACAACCCAAATGATGTAAGAGACATCCATTTTATATCGCTAAAGAACAATGATAGATGTGCAAAAGCGGTACAAACAGCGAAGAAATATAGTAACTTTTCAGGTTTGAAATGATCAGATAAACGTTTAATAACGAAGGCACCTAACATAAATGCGATACCTTCAATCGTATATATAAAGCCTTTAATCGTTGGATCATGTTGCATTTCGCTAATATTAATTACCATTAAATTAAATCCAGCTATAAATAATAGAGGGATAATACTTAATATAAGTGCTGTGAAAGCAATCGGAATTCCTCTTAAAATACGAAATACTTCCATAAAGCTATTATCTTTTGCCGCTTGCTTACTAGGTGTTGTTGATTTCTTATCTTCGAATTGTAGGAAGAAAGTTGAGAGGAATAATAAAGCATATGCTGCCATTGAGAAGGCGTACATATATTGTAAACTCATTACAACTAAAAGAATTCCACCTAGTGAAGTACCTGCAATACGAGCGATTGTACCTACATTCATATGTACACCGTTCATTTGTAATAACTCATGCTCACGTACGATGAGTGGAATTACAGATTGTAATGCAGGGAAATAAAATGCTGCTGAAATTTGAAGCGCAACCATAAATGCAATCATAAAGGCGATACTTTCAAATTGGATAGCGAAAAACATAAAAATAACACTAATAACACGACCAAAACCAGCATAAAGAAGGACTTTTTTCTTTTCATATTGATCGATGATACGACCAGCCATAGGTCCCACTAGAACACCTGCTAATAGCCCGATAAACAATATAACTGATTTCATGAAATCAGAAGGGACATATTTTTGCATAAATTCCAGGTTGCCAAGAATTCCAAGCCATAACCCTAAACCAGCAATAAACTCCCCAATTAAAACAATCCAAACATTTTTATTACGCCACATAATATAAAACCTCGCCGTCTTTTAAAATGAAAAACTCGTATATAAAACCTCCTTATTTTATGTATTATTTTTAACGAACTTTTTTAGAGTCAGAGTCTATATTACGTGTTTCATGAATGGAATTCAATCTTTTTGATTTGTCAAAAATTTGATGTGTTAATAGATGAAACAAGTAAGTCCAAATGTACAAAACTTATGATTAAAAATTCATTGAAGGTATGGAGAAATAAAATAAAAGCATCAAGAAATTATCACAAGTAAATGATATTTTTCTTGATACTTTTTATACATTAGGCCGAAAATTCTTCTTTGCGTACTTCGAAAAATTCATTACGACGTAAGTAATTATAAACTTTCTCGGAAACCTCTTCTTCTTCAGACATTAAGAAACGATGATTAAAAGCATAGAAGGATTGACCTTTAATTAATTTTACGTAGTAAATTTTACACGCCTCCTCTAGCAAAATTAGTATTCACTTAATATTATGATGACCTATATGCTTGTGAATCATACTTGAAGTTTCAAAGTATAGAAGCGAAACAAATTAAAAAGCTTACAAAACTGTAATGTTGTTGTCACGTTTTCCGATAGTTAAAAATAACCAATCTCTTCTATACTACAAATAAGTTACATAAAATAAGGGGGTAAACATGATGGATGAAGTGATTGGAGAAGTTGTAGCAGGAATTTGTGAATTTGTGGTGGAAGTAACAGCAGATGCTATTGGGAATTTAGTTTCTGGAAAGGATGAGGAAAAAGAAACATTATAATAGTTTGTAAAAGTATACAGATGATTAAACTATAAAGGCTGATTTCTAAAGGGAAGTCAGCTTTTTTATTTTTTACATTATATTAATATTATTTGAATATTCATTTGTTATTATGTTTATGAAACTCATAAAGGAGGTGAATAAATAAAGATGTCGAATTTAGAGGCTGATTTATCTGATTTTCGTTTAATTGTGGCGAATGTGGAGGAAAAGGAATATCACTTTATTGTTCGTGAACACCCGATTGTAGGAAAAATTATATCGCTATTGGAAAATGGAAAAGAATATGGTTTAATAGATAAACAAATTGCTAATAAAGATAAATTTATTAAATCGGAGCTTACTAAATTAGAGTATTTTAACATAGATGTTCTCTATCATACACCTGGATGGATATGGATTGGTATGGATCAATTTGGTTTACATGCTCGTGAGGCTACTTATAACGAAGTAGACGTTATTATGAAGTTGAAAGAGGATTTATATTATATAGATGTATATGAAAAAGTAAAAATGTAATTGATATTTGGTCAGGTTAGGGGACAAGTTCCCGTAGCCTTTTTTGTTTTATATGTAAACGGAAAATCGATTTTATGTTGATGATAGGACAGCATGATAAGAAGTGAGCTGAAAAGAGGATTTGAAAATACATAAAGAGAACTTTAATTATTATATGAATTCTATATGTAAATAACAATAGAAAGAAGATGATAAAATGAGTAAAGAAGAGCTTGTGAAACAACAGTTTGGTAATAATGCGGAGAAGTATGTAAAAAGTAAAATTCATGCTAAAGGACCGGATTTACAATATGTAGTTCAACAAGTTGAGTCTCGTCATAATAATCGTCTTCTTGATATTGCTACTGGCGGAGGACATGTTGCAAATGTATTAGCGCCATTGTTTAACGAAGTAGTTGCTTTAGACTTAACAGAAAAAATGTTAGAGAATGCAAAAAAATTTATTATAAGTAACGGCCATGAAAATGTGTCTTTTGTTGCTGGAAACGCTGAGAGTTTACCGTTTTCTGATAGTTCTTTTGATACAATTACGTGCCGAATTGCAGCACATCACTTTACGAATCCAGCTCAGTTTATTTATGAAGTAAATCGTACGTTAGAAGATAATGGATTGTTTATTTTAATAGATAATGTTTCACCGGAAAATAATGAATACGATACATTTTATAATTTTATAGAAAAAAAGCGGGATCCGAGTCATGAACGGGCTTTGAAAAAAACAGAATGGATTACCTTATTAGAGAAAAATGGTTTGCAAATGCAGTCATGTCTTACTTTTGACAAGAAATTTGATTTTGACTGGTGGTGCGATATGATGAATGTACCTTTGCAGAAGCGGGTGAAGTTAACAGAATGTATGATGAAAACATCAGTTGAAATGCAAGAATTCTTTAACATTCAATATGAAAATAATAAAATTATATCGTTTTATACTGAAATGGCATTGTTTGTATGTAGAAAAAGTTTAACATTAAAAAGATAAATTTCTTGCAGTCTTTCCAAAGTACGTTATACTTAGTAACAGAGAAAATGAGAATTGAGGAAATGTAATAATGATTCGCGTACGTATTGAAGGAACTGAAGAAGAAATGCTTGAATTTATGGAGAAAATGCCGGATATTCCTGGATTTGAAAAAACACATACGAGAGAACCAAGAAAAGGAAATAATCCAAAGTATGATTCAAGTAAAAATGTGCTAGCATATTTATCTTATAAAAAGATTGAAGTCGCCAATAAATAGGCGGCTTTTTTAGTTTGCACCGTTTCACAGCCTTGTCTTTTTTACATACTAATAATAGTAGATAATGCTGAAGAGGGGTGAGTATAGTTAATAAGAAAATCATCTTTTTTGGAGACTTTGGTATTGATGATGCTGTGGCGTTAATTTATGCAAATAAAACATGTAAATTAGATATTTTAGGTATTGTTGCTGAATATGGGAATGTATCGCGAGAAATCGTAACAGAAAATGTGTATTTTTTAGAAAGATACTATGCTACAGAAGTAAAAATCATTGAGGGTGCAGCAAGACCGATGACAGCTGAAGAACCTTTGTTTTTTCCTGAAATTCATGGAGAGCACGGCCTAGGTCCCATTATTCCACCTGAAATGAGGATTTGTAAACGGGAAAATTTTTGTGAATTAATTAAATTAATTGAGCCTTGTCCAGAAGATATTATTATCGTAGCGACAGGACGATTAACAACATTGGCAACATTATTTTTATTATATCCAAATGTAATGGATAAAATATGTTCGTATTATATTATGGGCGGTGCGTTTTTATTTCCTGGTAACGTTACTCCTGTATCGGAGGCAAATTTTTATGGAGATCCAATTGCTGCAAATATTGTAATGAAGTACGCAAAGAATGCGACTATTTATCCATTAAATGTAACGCAACAGGCCCTAATTACGCCTGAAATGGTGGATATTATTAATAAAGAAGGAACAGGGCAGGCAAAGCTTATTAAACCAATGATTGATTTTTATTATGAGAACTTTTATAAAAAAGAATACCCGGGTATTGCTGGAAGTCCGATTCACGATTTGCTTCCGTTCATTTCATTTATAAATGATGATATTTTTGAATATAAAAAATCTGCAGTTTGGATTAGTACGACAAATGACGTAACAAGAGGACAAAGTGTGGCTGACTTTAGAAAAATAGCTGAGCCGACGAGGTTTGATGATCGGCCGATACAAAGAATTGCGGTTGGTTTTAATTATCCTGCATTTAAAGAAGAGTTTATGCGGACAATATTGAAGCCCGATTGTCCATAATAAGTGTAATATCTCAAGCTGCATAAATCGTTAGTCTAAAAAGTTAATTAACATGTATTATTTTTACAAAAAAATACAGTTATGCTCCATGAATAACTTATGAAAAATGTAACATAACTAATGGTAAGCAATTGTTTCTAATTATATTTTGATTGGTGAAATATAAAGGAGGTTATCATATGATTTGGTCTTTAATCGTTGGTGGTATATTAGGGTGGCTTGCTAGCTTAATTACTGGTAGGGATGTACCAGGCGGTGTAATTGGTAATATTATTGCTGGTATTATTGGTTCTTGGATTGGTGGGAAATTACTTGGTAGTTTCGGCCCAGTAATCGGCGGATATGCAATTATTCCAGCTTTAATTGGTGCGATTATTTTAATCTTCATCGTAAGTTTCTTATTGCGAGCAATGCGAAAATGAATGTAAGGACTGTTTACATTTGTAAGCAGTCCTTTTTATATGTTATGCTAGTATTATACAATCAGGAGGTGTCAGCATTGAAAACATTTACAGTAAATTTTCATCAAGAAGATAATGCTAAAGCGACAACAGTACATAAATTAAGTGAAGAGGACTTCAATAAAGCGACAGAAAAAGGTACTCGTCATCTATTTGATTTAGATACAAACGTTGGATTCTTCGTATTCTTTGACGCAGAAGATGCAGAAGGAAATGATCAATACTTAATGCTACAATATGAAGGAGATCATGAAGAGCCAACTGCGTGTTACGGATTTGACTTAAAATTATACTATCAATTTTTAGCACTATACTTAAATGATCTTGAATTCCAAGGCGAAACGGATGAGGAAGAGGAAGAATATGGTCCAATTCATCATTTAGCTCACTTACTTTACCATATTGTTGAAGATGGTAAGTCAATCGAAGTGTAAAAATACATATGTAAAGCTGTCCTTTTTGGGCAGCTTTTTTCTATTTAAGGAAGGAGTGCAGTGTAAATGGCGAGAAGGGATATATAAGGAGATGGAAAAATGATAAACAATACAATTCCAAGTTTTTTAAAATTATGGGAAAGCACCGACGTAGAATTAGCAGTCCTCAATCAATACTTCACTTCGCATCCAGAGATATTTGAAGAATACTTTAAGTATCATTGTCCTAATACGAATGAACGTCTTTCTAATGCCATAAAACAATATCCCGCAAAAATAGAAGACATTCGTATCATTACTAAAACATTACCAATCATTATCCAAGAGGTAACAAATGCATATCATAATAAATTTAACTTTGATGTAAAAATGAAATTTCATTTATTTGTTGGAGGATTTGGATCAAATGCATTTGTAGAAAGAGAGATTATTGGAGATATGTTTTTTGCCGCAGAAAAATTATCTCCAAATTTAAATCACCTTCGTGTTATTGTCGCTCACGAAATAGGGCATATATATCATAATGTTATGTTACAAAATAATGGAATGGATTGGGAGAAAGCTGAGTGGACCGATGCGGCAGTTAATTTGTATCGTGAAGGTGTTGCAACATACGTATCAAAGCAAATTGTGAAAGGTTTAAATGAATCCGTGTATTACTCATATGACGATGATGGTGAACGTTGGTTACAATATTATATAGAAAATGAAGAACAAATAAAGAAACGTTTTTTGAAAGATTATATAGAAGGATGGACGTTTGAAAAAGAGAAAGAGTGGTTTCGGTTATCTGGCGGACAATATTTTGGATACAACCGACTCGGTTATTTTTTAGGAACAACTTTTGTAGAATATGTTGCACAAGCATTGGGCGAGAGTGAAGTATTTACTTTTTGGAACAAACACAATTTGAAAAGAGGTGTAATGGATTGGTTATCGAAATGAATCAGATTATGATAGGGGGCTGAAATGTATGAGAGTGTATGTAAAGATAGGTATGTTATTTCTCGCTTTTACATGTATTTTTGCATTAGTAGCATGTAAAGGAACGGACGAAAAAAAGGAAACAGATCCAACAACGGAAAATAGTAAAAATGAACAGAATAATACTTCTGAAGAAAAGAAAGAGCCTGAGGTTAAATCAAATACCGATTCAAATTCGAAGGATACAGTTATAAACCAAAAATCAATTAACCACGTTAAAAACTTGTTTGAACTAGCGAAAGAAGGAAAAGTACCTAATGTTCCGTTCGCAGCGCATACAGGAGATATTGAAGAAATAGAAAAAGCGTGGGGGAAAGCAGATAAAACAGAACAAGCAGGAAACGGAATGTACGCAACTTTTACAAATAAAAATGTTTCCTTCGGTTTTAATAAAGGATCACAAGTTTTTGATGTACGCTCCTATCATGCAGAACTAAAATCAATTACATTACAAGAAATTGAAAAGGCATTAGGAAAACCAAACTCAGTTAAAGGAAATGGTGAAGATAAAATATATGTATATAAAGTAAACAATCAGTTTGAGTTAAAATTCATCATTCCAAAATCGACTGGTAAGGTAAATCATATTTCGGTATTTTCACCTGAGGATAGTATTAATAAAATGGCAGGGTAGGATAATAAAAAAGGATGTCACAAAAGTCGAAATCGATGACCGTGTGACATCTTTTTTGGTGTAAATAAGAAACTTCTTTTTATAAAATATGATGGGGATGCTCTAAAACATCTTTTTGAATATCTTTTCTTCTTTTCTTACGCTCTAAATTTTGAACAAAAAGAGCTTGGATAATGCCGCCAATCATTAAGAAACAAGCACAACTATAAAATAGCATACTACCGTTTAGTTTACTTAATAAAACCGCACCGATAACAGGGCCGCACGTTCGAGATACATCCCAGTGTAAGCCGTAAATTGAAAAATACAATCCACGTTTATCTGAAGGAGCGATTTCTGAAACAAATCGAAGTAAATGGTTTAAAGCAATACTTTCGCCAATGACTAAAAAGAGTAATGTGAAAAATAGTGACACGATTGTTGCTGAAAGGCCGTAGCCAATTGCAGCTATCGTAAAGCAGGTGTAAGCAATAAGTATGATTTTCGCCATAGAAAATTGTTCAGACCATTTCACAAGGAAAACTTGTAGAGTGATTTCCATAAGAGCTTTGCATGTTGTAATAAAAACGAGTATGCGATCGAAATCTGGAATTGTATGTTTCACGAAAATAAGATAATTTGTTTCAGTTTGTGCATAAAAAAAGCTAATAGGAATTGTAGTAATCATTAGTCCAAATACGGCGTAATGTTTGTGTACAAATTGCTTTGGAGATGATACTTTAAGCTTTTGCGTTGGTGTTATCATTGCCGGAGCAGTTTCTGGAAGCTGCGTCCAAACAACGACTGCATATGCTATAAGTGTAATGCTTTGCACTATAAATACATATTCAGGGTGAGTCTTATAAAAAATAGTACCAATTAAAGGACCGATTAGAGTACCTATTGCTCCCATCGTTTGCAGAAGTGAGAAGATTTCTGCTTGCTGCCCATGTTTTGTTAAATCAGCAATTTGTGCACGTTGAGCGGGAATATATAAGGAACGGCCAATACCATTTATAACGTATAATAATGCAAAGATAAAAACGGATTGAGCGAAAATGAAACTACCGATTGCAACGCCCTGTAGTAACAATCCTAGTAACATAATTTTCTTTCGTCCATATTTATCAGTCACTCCTCCAGCAATAAGTGTAAATACAATGTCTGAAAGTGGTTGTAATCCGAAAATTAGCATAGTTATTATGATATTACCGTTTAACATTTTATCAACGTAAATAATCATAATGATGGCTAACATGGATTCTGTTGTTCGGATTAATAATTCGCCGCACATTCTTATAATAATTGGTTTGTTATAACGTAGTAAGAGATTGGTCAATATTAATTCCTCCTTTCTATATTGAAATGATAAGATGAAAGGAGAAAGAGAAAAAGGGTAGAAATAAAAGGGGGTATTTTTCACCTTTTAGGGGGAGTATGATGTTTATTTTAGATCAATATATTGAACTATGGTGTGCCTATGGTAAAGAGAGACAAGAAGGCGAACAATTTGAAGTAACAGTACAAATGATTGCAGAAACATTATTTTGTACAGAACGGAATAGTAAATTAATTATCAAAAAGTTAGATGAATTAAATTGGATTGCTTGGTTTCCAGGGCGCGGAAGAGGGAATCGTTCTAAACTAATATTTCAAAAGCAACCAATGACATTAATTTTAGACAGAGGAAAAGAACTAACGAAAAAAGGGGATGTAAGAAGCGGAATTTCATTTGTGGAACGCTACAGCTTACAATTTCCGTTAGTAAAGAAAGAGTATGAAGCTTGGATGGATTCCATATTTGGTCATCAAATAGAAAGGACATCCGAAGGGAGAAGAGATGTCCTTCGTTTGCAGGTTCAAATGAATTTAGATATTGCATTAGATCCGGTCTACGCTACAATGCGATCGGAATGTCATATGGTTAAACATATTTTTGATACACTCGTATATGTAAATGAGGAATCAAACTATATAGAACCAAGGCTAGCTTTTCAATGGGAATATAATGATGCAGAAAAGATATGGACGTTCTATTTACGAAAAGGAGTTCACTTTCATAATAGGAAACAACTTACTGCACATGATGTTATACATTCATTGAATCGATTTATGAATGCTGAAAATAACCCACATACGTGGATGTTACAACATATTGAAAGCTTCCGCGCAGTAGATGAATATGTTATTGAAATTCAGTTACGTACGGAAAATAGGATGTTTTTACATATGATAAGTGCAGAACAGTGTTCTATCGTAAAGGAAGATGAAGCAGGAAACCTCATTGGAACAGGTCCCTTTAAATTAAGCGAAAAGAATGCACATTTATTTGTATTGGAAGCACATGATTTATATTATCGTGAAAGATCTTTTCTTGACCGAATTGAACTATTGAATGTAGAACAAAGTGTAAATACATACGATATTTTAGTAAAGGCGCAGTATAAAGATAAAGAAAAATATAATAAAGAATTATCTCGGCTTGAGTCGAACGTGACATATATAACATGCAATATTGCAAAAGAAGGACCAATGCAAAATTATATGTTCCGAAAAGCGTTATATAAAATCATTCATGGCCATGCAATCGTTCAAGAACTCGGCGGAGAACGTGGAGAAGTGGCAAAGGAAATACTATTAGCTAGTGACAGTATAGTAGAGATTGAGGAAGATATAGAAAGTTTAATTAAAGAAAGTATGTATCAAAATGAAGTGTTACAACTTTACACATTTACAGGGCAAGATCATGTAGAAGATGCGCAATGGATACAAAAAGAGTGTGCGAAGTACGGGATTCGTGTAGAAAATAATTTTCTTGAAATAGAAGAGTTATTGGAAATAAATACAATACAAAAGGCTGATATGATGCACGATAGTGCAACGATTAGCGAACGAATAGAAGATAGTCTACTATACATGTTTCTTACAAAAAACAGTTTTATTCATGGGCAAAGCAGCGTGGATTTTCATAAATTATTGTCCCCTTATTTTAAACAAGAACAAGTAGAGGAAAGAGTTACACTGTTACGCGATATTGAGGACACATTGTTACGTCAAATTCATGTTATTCCTTTATATCGCAACAAACAACAAGTAACTTCTCATGAAAAAGTACAAAATATAATGATTAATTCACAAGGGTGGATTGATTTTTATAGAATATGGTTTAAACCTTGATAGATAAAGGTTCTTATGCATTTTTTATGAGATGTGTAAGAGCCTTTTTGTATGTAAAATAGGATTGTTTTACACATTGTTACGCTACTTGTGATAAAAGTCCATTTACAACGTAACAGTGTTATGTTACATTGTTATCAGGAAGGAGTGTTATACAGTTGAGTACAGATTTAATTTCAAAAAAAGATTTATTAGAACTTACTGGTATTTCATATGGACAGTTATATAGGTGGAAAAGAAAAAATTTAATACCGGAAGATTGGTTTGTACGAAAGTCTACATTCACGGGTCAGGAGACATTTTTTCCGAAAGAAAAGATTTTAGAGCGAATTGATAAAATCCAAACGATGAAAGAGGATCTATCACTTGATGAACTAGCGAATATGTTTTCACCGAGTGTGAGGGAAATTCTTTTAACGAAGGAAGACATTTTACGTAAAGGGATTGCATCAGAACCAGTTTTACAATTTTTCATAGAACAAACGAATAAAACAGCGGAGTTTCAATTTGTAGATATTCTTTATGTGTACATGTTAGAAGAATTACTACAATCGGGAGAGATTAGTTTAGAAGAAGGAAAAATGGTCTTGCAAGTTTTATGTGAAAATTATGAAGCAATGAAACATAAAACGTGTGACTTAATCATTATCCGAAAGTTAGGGATTTCTACATGTTTCTTAGTTTCAAACGTGGACGACTTAATTTTTGAAAAAGGCACCAAAATCGTTTTACGCGAAGCGATTATGAAATATACCGAAGCATTAAAAACTAAATTGTTGTAATGGAGGAGAAAGTATGCGTACAGATAATTTGATTATAAATGGTTACGGTTCATCGAATGGCGGTGAGTTTCATAAAGTGCAATTAAACGGAAAAGGAACTGTGAATGGAAATGTCGAATGTGAGCAATTTGAATGTAACGGTTACGGAGCAGTTACTGGCGATTTGAAAAGTAACAGTGCACGAATTAGCGGATCTGGTAAAGTCGATGGCACAGTTCATGCTGAAACGATGCGAATTGATGGGAAAGCTACAATTACGCAAAATGTAAAGGCAAACAGTTTGAAAATTGCAGGAAAAGGTACGATAGGCGGAAATGTCACAGGTGAAGAATTTAAAGTCAATGGTCAAGCAACAATTGACGGTAATTGTGAAGTGGATACTTTTTCTTCAGAAGGACAATTTACAATTGGCGGATTATTAAGCGCTGATGAAATAAATATTAATATTCACGGTACATGTCGCGCGAAAGAAATTGGTGGTCAAACGATTAAAGTAAGACATAGATCAGGTACATTAAGTAGGCTATTTAAAACAGTATTTGGCTTGCAATTAGAAGCTGAACTATTAGAAGGTGACAATATTGATATTGATTATGCTCACATAAGAACGGTAAGAGGAAACAATATTACAGTAGGACCGAACTGTGAGATTGAACTCATTGAATATACAGGTGTTCTTACTGTTGATAAAAGCGCAAATGTAAAAGAAATTAAGCAGGTTTAATGGGAAGGAGAAAGTAATATGGAACATCCACATAGTCTCACAGTAAATGGTTCCGGTAATTCAGCGGGCGGAGATTATAATAAAGTGAAGATTCGCGGTGAAGGAACGATTTCTAATGATATGAGCTGTAATGAATTTAAAACGTACGGCACGAGTGATGTACGGGGGAATATGAAAGTAAAAAATTATGTTGTGTATGGAGATAGTGAAGTACAAGGAACTGTAGATGCAGAATATGTAAAAGTATATGGTAATACAAAAATGCATGGTGATGCACATATTGAAAAAACAAAAGTTAGAGGTATGATAGATATTGCTGGGAAGTTTTCAGGTGATTTTGTCGATGTAAAAGGTGCTTTAAATGTGAGGGGAAATATTGAAGTAGAAGATTTATCATTAACTGGTGGTCTTGAAAGTGATGGATTACTTAATGGTGAAAATATTCAAATCTCACTTCGTTATGAAGGAAGTAAGGTAAGAGAAATTGGTGGTAAAAAAATTACGATTCGTAAAAAAGCGAGATTTCTTCCTTTTATTAGTCATGTTGGAAACCTTCAAACTTCAATTGTTGAAGGAGATGATATTTATTTAGAACATACGATTGCTGACATAGTGAGAGGAAACAACGTTACAATTGGCCCTGGGTGTGAAATTAGTGTTGTAGAATATCATACTAGTTTTAATCAAAAGGGTAATACAGTCGTAAAAGAACATAAACAAATATAAGTAGTATGAGGGAGAGCAAGGTTATGGTTGAGAAGAATAATAAGCTCGGCTTTATTGTGGCGGGCTTATTGCTAGGTATTTTAATGGCATCAATGGATAATACCATTGTCGTAACAGCGATGGGAACGATTGTTGGTGACTTAGGAGGTCTTGAAAACTTTGTATGGGTCGTTTCTGCCTATATGGTCGCAGAAATGGCAGGTATGCCGATTTTCGGTAAACTATCAGATATGTATGGAAGAAAGAGATTCTTTATTTTTGGTTTAATCGTCTTTATGATTGGTTCGGCACTTTGTGGTACTGCTGAAAACATTACACAGTTAGGCATTTATCGTGCCATTCAAGGTATTGGCGGCGGGGCATTAGTACCGATTGCATTTACTATTGTTTTTGATATTTTCCCTCCTGAAAAGCGCGGGAAAATGGGTGGTTTATTCGGAGCGGTATTTGGATTGTCAAGTATTTTCGGGCCGTTACTTGGCGCATATATTACAGATTATATTAGCTGGCACTGGGTATTTTACATTAACTTACCGCTTGGCATTTTAGCACTTATTTTTATTACATTCTTTTATAAAGAATCACGAGTTCATAGAAAACAAAAAATTGATTGGTTTGGCGCAATTACTTTAGTTGGTGCAGTAGTTTCTTTAATGTTTGCACTTGAACTTGGCGGACAAAAATATGATTGGGATTCTAGCTTTATTTTAAGTTTATTTGGTGGATTCGCTATTTTAATTATTGCATTTATTTTTATTGAACGAAAAGTAGAAGAGCCAATCATATCATTTGAGATGTTTAAGCAGCGCTTATTCGGAATGAGTACCATTATTGCTTTATGTTATGGTGCTGCGTTTATGTCAGCAACTGTATACATTCCGTTATTCATTCAAGGTGTATACGGAGGTACCGCAACAAACTCAGGGTTATTACTATTACCGATGATGTTAGGATCAGTTGTAACAGCGCAATTAGGTGGGTTTTTAACGACGAAGCTTAGCTACCGAAACATTATGATTATTTCTGCTGTTATTATGCTAATTGGACTATTTTTATTAAGCACATTAACGCCAGAAACAAGTCGTGTATTATTAACAGTGTATATGATTATTATTGGATTTGGAGTTGGTTTCTCATTCTCTGTACTAAGTATGGCGGCTATCCACAACTTTGGTATGGAACAGCGAGGGTCTGCGACTTCAACGAGTAACTTCATTCGTTCATTAGGCATGACGCTTGGTATTACAATCTTCGGAATGATCCAAAGAACAGGTTTCCAAGATCAATTAGAAGAAGCATTTAAAGGTATGAACGGGGGAATGAATACAAACGCTTTAGGAGATTCAAGAGCTATTTTATCAGAATCGGCAAGATCTCAAATTCCACCGCAAATATTAGATAAAATTATTGATGCTCTTTCTAGCTCAATTGTCCAAACATTTATGTGGGCATTGGTACCAGCTGGTTTAGCATTCATATTTATTTTCTTTATGGGAAATGAGCGCATGGTAATTAAAAAACAACAAAAGAATAAAAAGAGTGAAACATCAAAAGCGTGATGAAAAAGCTCCCTTCCAATTGGAAAGGAGCTTTTTCGTATGTACGGATTTAGATTAGCCTTCGATGATTTCGTATTCTTCGTCTGCTAATAATAAAATTTGTGTTTTCTTACCTTTGTTTTGAACTTCGATTACATCGTAAGCACCTAGGTCTCTTATTTTGCTTTGAGAAGCGTTAACCATAACTTCAATAGAATCAATTAAGATATCTTCTTCAATGTATGATTCAGGCAATGCCATATCTTCAGTATCTAATACACATGCGTATAGATTTTGTAAGTTTTCAGCAGTTGGATTTTGTTCTTCAACATCAATGATGTTTTTTACTGCTTCCATATTTTCTTCTTTTGCTTGGTATACTTTAATTTTAGCCATTGTTTTAATCTCCTTTATAACGTAATCGTAGAGGCTACACTTCATTATAACGTTTTTTTCATGAAAGATGAAATTGTTATATGTATTTATAGGGAAATTTATGTGTTAGTACTCATTTTTAATGCGATAAGTAGGCAAATATATTCCTACGTTAAAGTTATATTGTCCAAGCTTTTCTCATACCCCCCTCATATTATGTGTATGAGATAAAACATATAGAGAAGGGATGGAGTGTAAGTGGGTTGTGAGCCGAAACGAAATGATCGATGTTGCCAAAATAGTATTTGTGAATTTTTGCGAAGTCTAGAGCCTTTTACAAAAGTTGAGAGTATTGTAATTGCCGGAAATGAAATTGTTGTATCTTATTTTCTTTCATTTAATAAGAAGAATGGTGTCGTATCCTTCGTACAAGAGGACGATGAGGTTATTTTTGTAGATTGCTCTAAGATTGATGCAATTCGAATAGGAAAAGTTTGTAGTTGTAAAACGAAAGTCAAATTTATTGAAGAGGATTTCAGTCTACTTGGAAACGTTTGTCCGCAATGTTTAACAGAGGGAAGCACACTCTTTTTTGACTTTCACAATTCAGAATTGAATTTATCACTTCAAGCAAAAACAATTGATGGACCTAGTTGTACTGAGTTTATAGATGAGATGGGAAATGTAGTAAAACAAATTACTATAATAGGTGAAGCAATTGTTTCTAAAGATTTTGTTCAAGTGCCTGAATTATTAAGTTTCCGACTAGTATTATCTGATACGGCTACGAATCCTTTAAAGTTTGGAATACTGTTCATTAATTTCCCTGATCTTACGTTTATTATTCTTTTCGCATCGAGTGGACACCTCAATATTTCGAACTGTTTGAAAATTAAGAGTGGAGCTGGTAATGTTGAAATAGAAGAGATGAAAAAGATAATATCGAATGACGATAATACGTACACATCAGTTGTTAAAGTGACTAAAGTATATAAAAACGGAGGAAGAGAATCATTTGTTTATAAGAAGGAGTTATAACATATATTTTTAAATGAACCCTTAAACTAATGTTAAGGGTTTTACATAATAATATAGATTGCGAATTATTATTAAGTATATTATCTGTAAACCTTTTTACAGGACAGTTATTTACTTATTTTTAGATGTTATAATAATTTTATATTTATGAATAATTTATAATTATATGGAATGTAGTAGACGTTTGCTTATATGTAGAAAAGAGTAGAAGTACATTAATTCTAAAGAAAGCAGGAATGTAAATGATATATGAAGCGAATATACATACAAGAGAAAAATGAGTTACTATGTTCGAAGATTTCAATAACGTTGTTTTACTTTCTTATTTACAAGGACATATGGGTACCGCTTGGGTAAATAATCTTGAAAATCCGACAGTAGCGCAAATTACAGCCCTTTCCGAACGGGAAAGCCCATCGCCTTTAGGCATGGGATGAAAGTGAGGTTGGATACGGAGTACCACTAAAAATCGCTAAGTTTGTGATACTTTAAGTATTCAAAATATTGGTATCTTTTGTGGTGTAGTTTAAAAGTAAAACTGATACAATGTGAATATGATACATGATTATAGAAGAACCAAAACAACTGTGTCATTAATTAACTACCATTTTGTGTTTTGCCCGCGATACAGAAGAAAGATTTTTCTTAACACAAAAGTAGAAGAACGTTTCAAAGAGTTGGTTCAAGAAATATGCGGAGAAATGGATGTTGCTATTGTCGCAATGGAATGCGACAAAGACCACGTTCACTTGTTCTTGCATACACTACCAACACTTAGTCCTGCTGACACAATGGCGAAAATTAAAGGAGTGGCATCGAAGCGTTTGAGAGGAGAGTTTCCTCATCTTCAACACTTGCCAAGTCTATGGACACGTTCCTATTTTGTTTCTACTGCTGGAAATGTATCGACTGAGACAATTAAACAGTATGTTGAAAATCAAAAGACGAGGGGGTGAAAATTGTGTCACAAACAATCACAGTCAAAGTTAAATTGCTTCCAACAAAAGAACAAATTCAGTTATTGGAACAAAGTAGCTATGAGTATATCAAAGTCATTAATACACTTGTATCTGAAATGGCTGAAGCGAAGAAGAGCACTAAGAAAAGTACAAAAGATGTTGAAGCTAATCTTCCAAGCGCAGTGAAGAACCAAGCAATTAAAGACGCTAAAAGTGTGTTTTCTACAAAGGTGAAAAAAAGTAAATACAAAGTTATTCCGATTCTAAAGAGACCTGTTTGTGTATGGAACAATCAAAACTATTCGTTTGACTTCACGCACATTTCAGTTTCACTCATGGTAAATGGAAAATCAACTCGCTTAAAGGTTCGTGCTTTATTAACTGATAAATATAATCGCAATTTTAATTTGTTAACACACAAGTTAGGTACACTTCGTATCACGAAGAAATCTAATAAGTGGATTGCTCAAATATCTGTCACGATTCCTACAAATGAAAAAACAGGAACGAAGATTTTAGGGGTAGATTTAGGTCTTAAAGTCCCTGCGGTAGCTATCACAGACGATGATAAAGTTCGTTTCTTCGGCAATGGTAGACAAAACAAATATATAAAACGTAAGTTTCGTAGTGTTCGTAAGAAGTTAGGTGAAAATAAGAAATTAAATGCCATTCGACAACTTGATGATAAAGAACAAAGATGGATGCAAGACCAAGACCACAAAGTAAGTCGTGAAATCATTGACTTTGCAACCGATAATAACATTTCTGTTATTCGTTTAGAACAACTAACGAATATTAGACAGACGGCAAGAACAAGCCGTAAAAACGAGAAAAATCTACACACTTGGTCATTCTATCGTTTAGCACAATTCATTGAATACAAAGCGAATTTAGTTGGTATTAAGGTAGAATATGTGAACCCTGCTTATACAAGTCAAACATGTCCGAAATGTTCTGAAAAGAACAAAGCACCAGACAGAAAATACAAGTGCCGATGTGGATTTGAGAAACATCGTGATATTGTTGGGGCGATGAATATTCGCTACGCAACTGTGATTGATGGTAACAGTCAATCAGCCTAAGATGCTATACGTACTGTCTTAGGAGGGGCAATGAGATGCCCTCATCTTGAAGTCTGTTCAAAACAGAAATGGACTGCGAACGTTTAGTCATTCAAGAATCCCACCCGTCAACCCGTAAGGATAAGGGCTTGCGACTTTAGTCGTGGGAGTCTCAAGCTGGGGATTTAAAGGTGAAAGAAACAGAAGAATTGCTTCGAAACATTCCTGATAGAATGTTAGCCATCGTAAATAGTGTAGAATGGAAAAAGCGTCTAGAAACATTTTACGAAAGAAAAATAGATAAGTTTTTACGCTATAAATTTAAACGTAATGCAGAAGTTTTTGATCGTTCAAAATTACAATCTCTTATATCAGCGCTTCCAAAAGGATACGAGTTAAGAAGAATAGATGAAAATATCGTAAATAACCCTACATTACATAAAGTCTCTAAAGATTTTACAAGTCAATTTCAATCAGTAGAAGATTATATAAACCGAGGTATAGGGTATTGTATCTTGTATAAAGGAGAAGTTGTATGCGGTGCATCATCATATAGCATTTATGATAATGGCATTGAAATTGAAGTTGCGACTGATCACAATTATAGAAGAAAAGGATTGGCGACTATAGTTAGTGCAGCACTAATCTTGGACTGTTTAGAAAAAGGGATATATCCAAACTGGGATGCAGCGAATACTACATCTGCAAAACTAGCTGAAAAACTAGGATATGTTTTTGATAAGGCGTATGATACTTATTTTGTGGATAATAGTTCAAATAAAAGAGCAGTTAGCCAAAGCTAACTGCTCCTCTCCAAAGGGGGAATGGAGAGATACAATCATGTTATTTACATTATTGACGGGAGGTTGATTTTTAATCAATCTTCTATAAAAGTTGAGATAAAATATTTTTAATTAACCCTGAGGATCCAATTAAGAGTACTGATAAAAAAACGATTGAGAATATACTTTTTTTAGGTTTTTTAAATTCTATGTATATGTTAATAATGGCACCAATTGCAACTACAGTAAAGATAACGAGTCTTATTACATCTATCATAAATAACGCTCCTTTTAATTACTTAATTGTATTATATAGGAATTGTCCTTTCGATTAGTTTATTTGAATACGATTTAAGGTAATTTTAAACAAACTAATCATTTATACAAAAGTAAGGTTAAGAAAAAAGACAGCGTAAGAAGTAATAGTATATCTTGTAGAAGCTGATGTTGACCAAATAAATTAGGGTTATTATCTATGCAGAAAAGTATAATTAATATTTATATATACTCACTTTAGGTACTTTTACAACTTAAATAATAAAACATGCTTTTCATAATGATCCAAACACCAATTATATTTTTCTAGAATAATTGGATGAACAACTTCTTTCGGAGTATCGACCTCAGTATAGCCATATTTCTTATAAAAGTTTTTTAATTCCTCAAAAGGAAGACAATATACATTTGGAACTTGTAATTTCTTCGCAGTTTCTACTAAAAATGAAACAAGATCCCCAGCTAATTGTAGCCCTCTAAATTGAGGAAGAATATAAATTCCACCCATTTCTAAAGTATCTTCATCTATTTGGACTAATCGTCCAACACCTGCATAATCATTGTTGTATGTAATAATTGCAACTTTGTCTCTTTTTAAATCACTTCGTACAAATCCTATTGAGTCATATTGATTATTAATCCATTCTAAATCATTAGATGTAGCCATTTGGATACTCATAGACATCCTCCTTCGGAATACTAGCACTATCTTTATTATATAAAACATAAGATGCTATATCAAAAGAACCTTGATATAGCACATTTGCAAAATTTATTAGTTGAAGTTGTAGATTTGCTGGTATTGAAATGATAATTTCAACTAAAAGAGGATAAGAACCTTGTGAATTTAGTGTAAAACTAGTTCTTGTGTTTGGTAACGCATTATTATTTAAGCGTATAGAGTTTATAGGCTTATTTTAATTGGTGTAGCTACTATATTATTGGAACTAGTAAGGAAATATAATAATCCCCAGCCTGAGTGATAAAAATCGTATTAGGATTTAGCAAAAAAAACCTCCTGAAAAAGAAAAGGGATTTAAAAATAAGAGCACTTCGAAAAGTGCCCTTCAGTAACGACTACTCATTCTAAAAAGAAAGGATGCAATATATCATATGAAGTTAAGTGTATTTAATTATGGGCCTTTTATATAAAAGTTTTATTTTGTATTTTATTCCGAATAAAAAGGCGGTTGTTTCCGCAACCACCTTTCAGTAAAATAAAGCACTTTTTATGAAATAAATTATGGATGATCCCTAAAAAAGGTTATAGGATATACTCACATTTTTATAACTAAAGTGACGAGTTCAGGTTATAAGAAAGGAACAATTATATTGTATGAAATCTATTCTAGAGTAGTCGCAAAGAAAGCTGTCTTCTTATTTGAAGGCAGCTTTCTTTTATTAGAAAAAGAAGTAGAAGTAAAATAAAAGATTAAGTTACTTGTCCAAACAAATCTTTAAAAAATACATAAAATGCTAATAGTTAGTCAATATTTTAATATTGCTAACTTTTAAGACTAAAAGGGGTGATTTTATGTGTGAATGTGAAGTTTGTAGAAGAAAGAAAAACCGAGATCCATTAAATCGGGATTGTGAGCCGAAAAAACGAGCTCCTAAGCTAAAAAAAGAGGATTGTGAACCAAAAAAAGAGGATTGTGAACCAAAAAAAGAGGATTGTGAACCAAAAAAAGAGGATTGTGAGCCAAAAAAAGAGGATTGCGAATCATTAAATTATTATTCGTTTAGTAAAAATACAAATTTTTTAGAGGAAGCTATACAAACAGATAAAATCGATCAAATTTCTGAGGAATATATTGAAATAGTTGATTCAGCAGATGTACAAGTTACTACTACAGATACAAAAGCTGCGCTATCTATCCAAGCGGCATTACAAGCAGCTATTGTGGTTGTAGTAAGTATTTCTATAGCAGATAGTGAAAAGGCAGATAAAATAACACAAGAATTATTTCAAAAATCAGCTATTAAACAAATTAATAGACAAAAAACATTTATTAAAAATTCCAGAAACGTAACCGTAACAACTACTGATACAGATATTGCAGTGAATATTCAAATTCTCCTTCAAATTTTATTAGCTTTATTAGTTAAACTAAACATTTTATAAAGTGTCTATCCTATTGATATTTAGCTATAAGTTTTCACTCTAAGTAAACGTTTTTTGTTGTAACATATGGTACAAGCTTGGACTTCTTATTATGACTGAATTAATATTCAAGATAAATGAAAAAGCAAGTGTGGAAAACTACAAATGAAGTTGAAATACATTATTTAACAGTAAATGAAACTTATATTTATGTGAAGTGAAGGAAAGAAAGCTGACTTCTTATTAGAAGCCAGCTTTTTAAAGTTATTAGTAAAAAGAAGTGGAAAATAGAAGATTAAGTTACTTGTCCAAGCAATTTTTATTAAATTACATATAATGCTCTTAGTTATTTGAAATTTTTATAGAAAATTGATTGGAGTGAATATTGTAAATGGATGATTTAAACAAATTTTCTTCCTTTAAGTTTGATAAGGATCAAAAGAATATAATTATAGACCTTTTACTCTCAGATATTTTTAATAGGCATGGGATAAATGAAGAAAAACTAAAAAATTTATCGCCAGAAAAAAAGCAGCAAATTAAAAGTATTGTTTCTGAAATACAATCACAAGTTAATAATTATTTAGATTGAAAGGGGGTGAACGTATGGACAAAACATGTCATTCAGATGAAAATAAAAAATGGAGTGCATTAGATTACTCAAATCCTCATCCATCTTTTAAAAATGCTAGTGTTTCAGAAGCAGCTGCGCAAGAAAGTAAAACTTACCAAATTTCTGAAGAATCAATTACAATTGTCGATTCAGCAGATGTAGAAGTTACTACTACAGATACAAAAGCTGCGTTATCTATTCAAGCGGCATTACAAGCAGCTATCGTGGTTATAATAAGTATTTCTATAGCAGATAGTGAAAAAGCTGATCGTGTTGCACAAGAATTGTTTCAAAAATCATCTATTAAACAAATTAATAAACAAGAAACTGTTATTAGAAATTCTAGAAATGTTACAGTTACGACTACTGATACAGACATAGCAGTAAATGTTCAAATTCTTCTCCAAATTTTATTAGCGTTACTAGTTAAATTGAATATTTTATAAAGTGTTTAACTTGTTTTTTATCTAGTGATTCTTTTACTGTTTTAATTATAGTACAGGCTATAAATATTACTCATAGCTGGATTAATATTTAACATCGCTAAAATAATAATGAGAGCAATGTGATGGAAAATGAAGTTTGGTTATTTTATGAAAATTTAAAAGCCATTTCCTTTATTGGATTTGGCTTTTAAATTTTAAACAGTATGAATTTGAAAAGATTATATTAAGATAAAGAATTAAAATATAATGATACAAAATACTTATAAAATTATTCGTGTTTTAGAAAAATAATAAGAAAAAGGTGTTTAAAATAGAATCATTTGTATTAACAGTTCAAGTTTTGAAGAATAGTGCATACAATATAAAGTGTTTTCCTTTCTTCATTTAAGTTTTACGTATATAATTTAAAAGTACTATTTTTATTTTATATTTTTTATATTTATAACAGAATAGAGGTTTAAAAATGGGTGTTAAAATCATTACGGATAGTGCGGCGGATTTACCAGTAGAATTGCTGCAAGCATATGATATTGATTTAATTCCACTCCGTGTTTATGATGAATCAGAAACAGAGTATTTAGATGGAGTAACATTAGAGTCAGTTACATTATTGCAAAAAATGAGAGAAGGCGCTGTTTATAGAACGTCATTGCCCTCACTTGAAACTTTCCAAGAAAAATTTGTTTCTTATGCAAAAGAAGGTAATCCTTGTATATATTTAGCTTTTTCATCTGAACTGTCTGGTACATATCAATCATCAGTTCTCATTAAAGAGGAAGTAAAAGAAACATATGCTAACTTAGATTTAGAAATTATTGATACGAAATGTGCTTCGCTTGGTCAAGGTCTTGTTGTTTTAGAAGCTGCTAAAATGGCGAAAGACGGTGCATCAAAAGAAGATATTTTAAAACGTGTTGATTTTCTAATGAACCATATGGAACATATCTTCACTGTAGCTGACTTACAGTACTTAGTGAGAGGTGGACGTTTAAGTAAAGTCGCAGGATTTATCGGTGGTTTACTAAACATTAAACCGATCTTAAACGTGGAAGAAGGAAAACTTGTACCACTTGAAAAGGTAAGAGGGAAAAAGAAAGTACTTGGCCGAATTGTCGATATAATGGAAGAGCGTGGAAAAGAACTTAAAGGTCAAACAATCGGTATAACTCACGGTGACGATTTAGAAACAGCTGAAGCATTAAAAGCATTAATTACAGAAAGATTTGGCTGTGAAGTATTTATCGTAAATACAATTGGTGCAGCAATCGGAGCACATACAGGACCTGGCGTTATAACGTTGTTTTTCTTAAATGAAGTAGAGTAAAGGATTGATCTTTTGATCAATCTTTTTTTCTTCAAGGTAATGTTACTATTTCTGTAGCAGATGAGCTGAAAAAATTTAAGGGATTATTACATATGGGTGTTATTACAGAAGATGAATTTAATGCGAAGAAAAAGGAGTTACTAAATATATAAATTAGTTTTTTATGAAATTAGTATGAAAATGCTAAATATAATATATAAAAAAGATGATTCTGTTGTGGACAGAACCATCTTTTTTATGTATTGAAGTATTTTGTTTATAGAAATCTAAATATTTGAAGATATTAAAATTTTACCATTTCATATATAATTGTGTAGGGAGAAGAATCTGTAACTATTTGTAAAAAAAGGGGGCGGCTATAAAATGCATGAAATTGCTAGATGGGATTTAGATCGATTATATACGTGTGGAGACATTATATTTCCAATATTGGAGTTAAAAGAGCAATATATTGTGACAAAGGACGTAGAAATCCTTTCAAAACTTATTCAATCTATTGAAAAAGCAGAATACTATTTGTACTGTCGATTGACTGAAGAAAGTGTTTCATCTGACATTACTAGATTAACTATGAAAGTAAAAGAACTAAAAAGTGAAGTGCAGCAAGTCATACAGCAAAGTGAAGTGGAAATTACTGATAATACTAGGCTAATAAAAGATGAACTACATGCGTGGGAAAATATGTACATACAATTAAGGAATAGGATAGAAATAGAGCACAATAATAAGCAATTATCATTTGGACAAGCAAATCATGTTGCAATGAATAGTGATAATGAAAAGGAAAGACTAGAAGTATTCGAGTCATTAATATGTGCTTTACATAAGGAGAAAGAAATTTTTGCTACTGTATTAAATCAAATAGGAAGATTGCGTAATACAAAGAGTAATGAATTAGAAGACATAGATATTTTAACTCAATCTTTTCATGCAAATGGCATTTCAGAAACTGTATTATTACAAATATGGAATACGACAGAAGAAAACCTAGATAAATTAGTAAGTGCTTTAAACGTGTATAAGAAAGGTAGAGCTTCGATTACATGGCATGAACTTATGACAGTAAAGGAGAATAATGAGGTTATTATTCCTTTTTCAGTAGCAGTACAAAACATATACGATGCATTAAAAAATATAGATGAAGAATTAGCAGAATTTGCACGTCATGCGATAGAAAGTGGTTGGGTAGATGCAGAACCGAGAGAGAATAAACCCCCAGGTGGATTTTGTGCTCCTTTTTTCAATGAAAAAGAATCTCGAATCTCTATGCGTTATGACGGAAGTATCGATAGTGTAAGGATACTTGCCCACGAACTAGGACATGCTTGGCATTTTTATAATATGAGTTTTGAGCAATCCTCTTCTTTTTTAGATGATTATTTGCCAATGAGTACAGCTGAATCAGCGTCTATTTTCTTTGAAACATTGCTTATAAATTATCTAATTCAAACAACAGATAGTATAGATATAAAAAAGTCATTGCTTAGCTGGAAAATAAGAAACTGTTTTAATTATATAATGGCAATTCGAGCATCGTTCGAATTTGAGAAGAACTTTTATGAAAAATGTAAAGTAAGTCCTTTAAGTGCTGATCAAATCGAGAAATTATCTATAGTAGCGCAAGAAAAAGCATATGGAAATTCATTATCAGAATATCAGCCGTTTGTTTGGATGAAATATGTTCAGTTTTATTTAGCAGATGTTCCTTTTTATAATTATCCATACACATTTGGGTATTTAGCTAGTTTTAGTTTATTAGAAATAGCTAAAGAAAGGAAAAGTACTTTTCACTTGAAATATAAAGAGTTTTTACGAGAAACAGGAAAAAATTCAGTGGAAGAACTTATGAAAAAACATTTTGAAATAAATATAACAAGCTATGAATTTTGGGATAAAGCTTTTAAACAAATTTCTAAAGATATTGATGAATATTTGCAACTTATGTAAGGGGAGAGTAAAGTGAATCACCAACTTATAAAGGGAATACCTTTTTCAACTTTAGAATATGCACAAGTTATAAGTTTATTAAAAGGTTGGCTACATGAAAAACAAGAGAAACCAAGATTTGTAGTAACTGCAAATCCTGAAATTGTGATGTCTGCAAAGGAAAGCACGGCTAAATCTAAACAGTTTAAAAAGATGTTACTATCTGCGGATTTAATAACAGCGGATGGAATTGGTGTCATAATTGGCTCGAAAATATTAAAAGGAACGCTGAAAGAACGCGTCACTGGGGCAGATATCACTCACGATTTAATAAAATATTGTAACGATAATAGATACCGCGTCTTTCTTTTTGGAGCTGCTCCAGAAAGTAATAAAAAGGCATTAGAAAAATTAAATGAGCAGTTCCCGGGAGCACAGTTTAAAGGACAGCATGGATTTGTAAATGGCGAAGAAATAGAAGAAGTAAAAATGAAAATAAAGCAATTCAAGCCGCACTTATTGCTAGTAGGACTAGGTTCACCAAAACAAGAAGAATTCATCTATGAAAACATACAAACATTAAACATTCCACTATCTATTGGTATTGGAGGTATGATCGATATATTATCTGGTACTGTAAAAAGAGCACCGAAAATTATGAGGGATACAGGAACTGAATGGTTATATAGATTACTCTCACAGCCGAAAAGATTAAAGAGACAAATCGTACTTCCGAAATTTTTATTGTCGGTTATGTCTGAAAGAATTAAAGGGAGTAATTAATAAAGGAGAGTACATTCATGAACAGAATCGGCATTATCGGAGCAATGCAAATTGAAATAGACTTACTTTTAGAAAAATTAGTTGTACAAGAAGAACAAATAATTGCGGGAATGCCTTTTTACGTTGGAGAATTCATGGGAACTGAAGTAATTGTTACAAGATGTGGTGTAGGGAAAGTAAATGCAGCCGCATGTACGCAAACATTAATTCATAAATTTGATGTAGATGCTATCATCAATACAGGTGTTGCTGGTGGGTTACACCTAGATGTAAAAGTTGGTGATATCGTTATTTCAACGAATGTTACCCATCATGATGTAAGTAAGACTCAAATGAAAAACTTATTCCCGTTTCAAGAAGAATTTATCGCAAGTAAGGAATTAGTAGAGTTAGCGCGTATTGCATGCAATAGTAGTAATTTACATATAGAGGTTCATGAAGGAAGAATTATAAGCGGTGAATGTTTTGTTGAAGATTCAAAACTAAAAGCGAAATTAATAGACGAATATGCACCGCATTGTACAGAAATGGAAGGTGCAGCAATTGGACATGTTGCCTACATAAATGAAGTACCGTTTCTCGTAATGCGATGTATTTCTGACAGTGCAGACGATGAAGCACAAATTTCTTATGATGACTTCGCGAAAACGGCCGCAAACTATTGTTCAGAAATTATCGTTGAGATGCTGAAAAATATATCAAGTAAAACTGTATTATAATTCAAAAGGAGAGAATGAAATGTTACAAGCATTAATTTTTGATATGGACGGAACGTTATTTCAAACAGATAAAATTTTAGAATTATCGTTAGATGATACTTTTAATCATTTACGTTCATTACAATTATGGGATACGGTAACACCTATTGATAAGTACCGTGAAATTATGGGCGTGCCGTTACCGAAAGTTTGGGAAGCTTTATTACCGGATCATTCTCTTGAAATAAGAGAACAAACAGATGCATATTTTTTAGAAAGATTAATTGAAAACATTAAGAGCGGAAAAGGTGCTTTATATCCGAATGTAAAAGAGATTTTTACATATATAAAAGAAAATAATTGCTCAATACATATTGCAAGTAATGGTTTAACTGAATATCTACGAGCAATCGTATCTTATTATGATTTAGACCAATGGGTTACTGAAACGTTTAGTATTGAACAAATAAACTCACTTAATAAAAGCGACTTAGTAAAAAGTATTTTGAACAAATATGATATAAAAGAAGCAGCTGTAGTCGGGGATCGTTTATCTGATATAAGCGCAGCTAAAGATAATGGCTTGATTGCGATTGGATGTAATTTTGATTTTGCACAAGAAGATGAACTTGCCCAAGCTGATATAGTAATAGATGATTTACTGGAGTTGAAGGGGATATTGCCTGCTATATAGAGAGAATGAAGTTGTTTAAATTACAATATAATCATTCTAAAAATAATAAAGTCGTTTAAAAATCTTTCTTCCATTAACGGAGTAAATTGCTTAGTGGGGAATTAAAATAAGTACTTGTGGCTTCTGAAGAAATGGAAAAAGAAAGATGTTAAATACAAAGTAGACTCTGTTATACAGAGGTAGAGATAGTGGTATTCATTTGTGATGGATTAGTAATGGTTTGATTTGGATTATAAAGTGTGTGCGTTTTTTGCCAAGTACTATATGACTTATTCTATGGAGGAAATATGCTTAAAGATAATTTTAACATTAATAATATTCCCACGGTTTTGTGGGGAGATAAAAGTGAAAAAGTTTTTATTGCAGTACATGGAAATATGTCAAATAAGGAAGATGCAGTTATTCAAATATTAGCTGAAGAAGCTAATCAAAAAGGTTATCAAGTATTAAGCTTTGATTTACCTGAGCATGGAGAAAGAACAAATGATAATACTCCTTGCAAAGTACAGTTTTGTGTTAGTGAATTATCTATAATTATGAATTACGCAAAAGAGCATTGGAAAGAAGTAAGTGTGTTTGCATGTAGTATAGGAGCTTATTTTAGCCTTTTAGCCTATCAAAATGATGTGATTGAAAAGGCATTATTTTTATCACCAGTAGTTAATATGGAACGAATTATCGAAAATATGATGAAATGGTTTAATGTAACACCAGAACTTTTGCAAAAAGAAATGATTATAGAGACACCGATTGGTCAAAAGTTATATTGGGATTATTTATGCTATGTAAAAGAACATCCTATTAATACATGGAATATAGATACATATATTATGTACGGAGCTAAGGATGAACTGTGTGAATTTGAAATTATTAACGATTTTACAAAAAAACATCGTTGTGCATTAGAAGTCATGGAGACAGGTGAACATTATTTTCATACTGAAGAACAGTTAAAGATATTTGAACTGTGGTTACACAAGCTTATAGATTAACAAATTATAACTTAACTTGAACAATGTTAGAGTAGAATGATGAATTTATAAACTGATATTATATTTGAGAGACATTATAAATGTAAATCTATTCATTTAAGCAAACAGCTACTTTAGTTCAATAAGACTTAAACAACTATATTATCGATTTAAAACTGAAGTGAAGAATACACATACTACGAATTGAATAAGATAACAATCATAAAAATGCTCAGAATAAATGATTCTAGAGCATTTTTATGTGTTTCTATATTAAGGGGGGATTTACTTGAAAGATATACATATTCAACAAATTGAAGATTTAATGATATACGAACACGAATATCTTGTTCAGGAAAGCAAAGACGAAGGATTTTATTTCCTAATAAAATTAATAAGTGAATATGAAAATAAAATAAACACATTTAATAAAACGGGTGAATGTCTATATGGTATTTTTCAAGGGGAAAAGTTAATTGGAATAGGAGGGTTAAATGAGGATCCATATACAGAAAATAATAAGATTGGCCGATTAAGGCGATTTTATATTTCAAAGGACTATCGTCGTATAGGGCTAGGAAAGTCGTTATTAAACAAACTATTATCTCATGCGGAAAAGAATTTTAAAGTAGTTGTTTTACATACAGATACAAAACAAGGTGATGCATTTTATAGTGCAAATGGATTTGTGAAGGGGCAGGTATATAAAGGCTCTAGTCACTATAAAGTATTATGTTAGTAAAAAAAGAGACCTCTGCTTCGAAAAATAAGCGTATGAAGTCTCTTTTTTCTAGTCAATTATGTTTAACATTCATTTTTTTCAATAGTCCCTTCGGATCACCTTTTACATAATAAAAATGTGGATTATTTTCATCGTCGTAAAGCATAATATAAGGTTTTTGATTAAGAGGGAGAAGAATAAGTACTTCATCAATTGTTGTTTGTAGCCATTGATTTGTAATAGAAACTGGTTTAGATAAAGGAATTTTTATCATGTGACCATCTTTTGGAACGACATTTAAGTTTTTGAAGGGGCCAGTAATGGATTTAGCATATTGAACAGCTTTTTTTTGAATAGCTGGATCTAAAGATTGTTTTTGAACGACCATTTCTTTTTGACAATCAAATACTTCAATTTGTTGATTTGTATTTGCGAACGCATTTGTTGATAATAAGAAGAAAAGAAGAGTAATGACCCCGATTTTTTTCATCATAGTACAACACCTCGTTTTTACTATACCCTTAACTGGTTCAAATATTTTTCTGTCACATACATGTAACAAAGAAGTTGTATGATACAATTAATTTTTGTTTAAAAGCAATGGAGGATAATGTATGAAAGTATTAATCACAGATGATGAACAAGATATGCTAAGGATTTTAAAAGCTTATTTTGAGAAAGAAGGCTTCGAAGTTTTCTTAGCGAAAGATGGAGAAGAAGCACTTCAAATATTTTATGATGAAAAAATTGATTTAGCTATTTTAGATTGGATGATGCCGAAACATAGTGGTATTACTGTTTGTAAGGAAATAAAGAAAAACTCAAGCGTAAAAGTATTAATGCTTACGGCGAAAAGTGAAAGCGAAGATGAATTAGCAGCGCTTCAAAGCGGGGCAGATGAGTACGTAAAAAAACCATTTCATCCAGGTGTATTAATCACTAGAGCGAAAAAGCTTATACAGCACGATGATGTCATTCAAGTTCAAGATTTGAAAATAGATTTTACGAAAAATAAAGTTTATAAAAATGACAAAGAGTTAGATATTACAAAAACAGAGCTAGAATTAATAAAGTGTTTTTTAAGTCATAAAGGCATGATTTTGACTCGTAAAAAATTGTTAGATATCGTATGGGGATTTGACTATTTTGGAGAAGAGCGAACTGTTGATACACATGTAAGAAGGTTACGTAAAAAAGTAGGAGAAAATATTATAAAGACGCATCGTGGTTTAGGGTATAGTTTGGAGGAGCAGAGTGAATAAACTTGGAAAAAAACTATTTCTCAGCATTTCTTTAACTGTTATTCTTATTTTTACGATCTCTTTATTAATAATTAACTATCTTTTACCGAAATATAATATTTACAAAACGAGAGAGAACTTGAATGAATTTACAATGCAAATACAAAATACATCTGTAAATGAGTTAGAAGATGTAATTCGTACAATTGAAAGCGAAAATAACGTTACGTTTGCATATACGTCAATCAATCAGTCAGAAGATGATATGAACGAATCGTTACGCATGCAACTTACGAAAAAGAAAGTAGTTTTAAATAAACTGTGGATTACGAAAGATGCAGTCATGAAGGTGAAAGTGGAAGGGCAATCGAATAAACTATATGATCAAGAGAAGTTAAAAGCAAGTTTTTTCGCTAAATATATTGCAAAAGATAATACAATAATTTTAATGGGAACTTCTATTGCACATTCTAACGAAATTATAAAAACGTTAAATACATTTTATTTATACATTCTTTGTTTCTCACTCCTTCTTATTATTTTACTTGTGTGGATACTTTCAAAAATAATAACGACTCCATTAAAAGAGCTAAGTGATGTAGCTCAGGACATTTCACATTTGAAGTTTAAAAGAACAAAAGTGAAAACGAACGATGAAATAGGGGAGTTAGCCGATAGTATTAATATCATGAGTGATACACTACATGAAGCACATCAAGATTTAACAGATCGTAATGAACATTTAAAACGATTTATGGGTGATGTGACGCATGAATTAAAGACACCAATTGCATTAGTAAAAGCATATTCTATGGGAATTAAGGATGGGTTAGATGATGGGACATACGTAGATACAATTATAAAACAAACAGATCAAATATCAAACTTAATTGAAGAACTATTACGATTTTCGAAGTTAGAAAGAGATGTTTTACAAAAAGAAGAATTCCCTATTGAACCATTAGTCCGAAGTATAATAGATAAGCATAAAATTGAACTGGATTCAAAAGAAATACAGTTGCAGACGAACAGTAATATTAAAAATCAGGTCATTTATGCGGATTTAAATAAAATGGGAATGGTGTTTCAAAATTTAATTTCTAACGCAATAAAATATACAACAAATCAAAACATAATAATCACTTTAGAAGAGAGAAATAAAAGTGTATATTTTCAAATTAAAAATGGGATTAATGCAGAACAAATTCAAGATATCGAAAAAATTTGGGAACCTTTTTATGTCTTAGACTCTTCACGAAGTAAAGAAAAATCAGGTACAGGATTAGGACTAGCGATAGTAAAAAGTATTTTAGAAAGACATGGTCTTGACTATGGAGTTTCTTCTACAGATGGAGAAATTCAATTTTATATAAATATGAAAAAGGACTAATGGAAATATTAGTCCCTTTTATAGTTTTAGAAGTTAGTCACCGCAATTTTCAAAATTGAGGTATTAAATGGAGAATTTGCAAATGTCCTACTTTAATTTAATTCACGTGAAGTTCACAGGGAAACGTTATATTTATATAGTTGTATTTAATTTTAATAAAGCGAGGTATTAGAATTTGATAAGAAAGAAAATCGTAATTGGTAGTGTTTTAATGGGAATGACGTTATCTTTATCTGCATGTGGTTCATCAGAAAATATTGTAACTACAAAATCAGGGAGTATTTCAGAAAGTGATTTTAACAAGAAATTAAAAGAGAATTACGGGAAACAAAATTTATCTGAAATGGTAGTAGAGAAAGTATTAAACGATAAATACAAAGTTACTGATGAAGAGGTAACAAAACAAATAAAAGAATTAAAAACAAAGATGGGCGATAATTTTAATACGTATATGGAATCAAATGGTGTGAAAAATGAAGACCAGTTGAAAGAGAAGCTAAAGCTTACTTTTGCGTTTGAAAAAGCGATTAAAGCAACTGTGACGGAAAAAGAAGTTAAAAATCATTATAAACCAAAACTTCAAGCAAGTCATATTTTAGTGAAAGATGAAAAGATAGCAAAAGAAATTAAAGAAAAACTAAACAATGGCGAAGATTTCGCAGCACTGGCTAAACAATATTCAGAGGATCCAGGCTCTAAAGAAAAAGGTGGAGATCTATCTGAATTTGGACCAGGTATGATGGTAAAAGAGTTTGAGGATGCTGCATATAAATTAGAAGTTGGTCAAGTGAGTGAGCCTATTAAATCTTCTTTCGGCTACCATATTATTAAGCTAACGGGTAAAAAAGAGCTTAAACCGTATGAAGAAGAAAAGGTGAATATTCGTAAAGAATTAGAACAGCAACGTATACAAGATCCTCAATTCCATCAACAAGTTACGAGAGACATACTTAAAAATGCAGATATAAAGGTATCTGATAAAGATTTAAAAGATACCTTTAAAGAGATTGAAAAATAATATATGGAATGTAAGGCAATCGATAGAGATATTGGTTGTCTTTTTGTATTTCTAAGCAAAGAGTGAATGAGAAAAATAATTTCACATTTGAATTGAATTTTACTTAATATGAAATCTCTAAGTTTCTCAACTTTTAAAGTTTATTAAAACTGAATTTTCAGTCATTTTGTTATATAGTAAAAGAGAGTGATTTTAGGGAGGGGACATTTTGAGAAAAAAGAGTATAGCAATTACATTTTCAGCAATGCTATCTATGGCAGTTATACCTAGCTTTACAATGAATGTATTTGCAGAGAAGACGGAAGAGACAAAAAACACGAAAATTGAATTAGAAAACGGGATGACAAAACCGATTTACTCGCTTGATGAAGCGATTATTGAAAATTTATTTGTAGAAACGGAAGTAGATAGTGATCGAGATGGAAAAAAGGATCGTGTATCGGTAAAAGTTATGCGTCCAAAAACTGATTCGAATGTGAAAGTTCCTGTTATATATGAAATGAGTCCATATCGAGCTGGCTTAAAAGATGTTCCTGTATATAACGTAGATGAAGAATTGTATGCGTATGAAGGGAAACCGTATGGAGCTGTTAATCTTGGTTCGTATGGAAATTATTATGTACCAAGAGGCTATGCAGTCATTTTAGGTGAAAGTATTGGAACTGGGAAATCAGATGGGTGTCCGACGACTGGGGATGAGCAAGAAATATTAGGGACGAAATCTGTAATTGATTGGGTAAATGGACGTGCGAAAGCATATAAAGAAAATGGTGAGGAAGTTAAAGCTGATTGGTCAACGGGAGATGTCGGTATGACAGGAGTCTCTTATAATGGTACGTTACCAAATGCTGTTGCGACGACAGGCGTTGAAGGGTTGAAAACAATTATTCCAATCGCAGCGATTAGTAGTTGGTATGATTATTATCGTGCAAACGGTGCAGTGATTGCGCCAGGTGGATACCAAGGAGAAGATACAGATAATATGGCAGAAGCAGTATTAACAAGGGAAAACCCTGAAGTTTGCGGACAAGTAATAAAAGAGCTAACAGCCGGACAGGACCGGAAAACTGGTAATTATAATGATTTTTGGGATAAACGAAATTATGTAAAAGATGCTAAAAATATAAAGGCGAGTGTGTTTGTTGTTCATGGTTTAAATGATTGGAATGTAAAAACGAAGCAGTTCGCGCAATGGTGGGAAGCGCTTGGAGAGAATGATGTTCCTCGTAAAATGTGGCTACATCAAGGTGGACACGGTGGAACATCAACGAATGACTGGCAAAGAACACAAAATAAATGGTTCGATTATTGGTTATATGGAATTGAAAATGGGATTATGAATGAGCCAATGGTTGATGTACAACGTGAAAATAAAACATGGGAAAAATTAAAAAACTGGCCAGATTCAGCAGCTGTACCGTCAAAAGTGCGAATGTATTTAAGTAATAAAGCAGTTAATTTACCATTCAGTATGGGTTCTGTTAATAAGATGTTTTCATTCGTAGATGATGCAAAAATGAAATCAAACGAATTAGTAGCAAATCCAGAATTAGAAGTAGCCAATCGATTAGTGTATACAATGCCTGTACTGCAAAAAGATACGCGTATAAGTGGTACACCAAAGATTTCAATTACAGGAAATATTGATCGATCTGTATCAAATTTAACAGCATTACTTGTTGATTACGGAGGAACGAAGCCGGAAATCGTAACACGAGGCTGGATGGATCCACAAAACGTAAAAAGTATAGAAAATTCAACAGCGATTCAACCAGGCAAAGATTATACATTTACATGGGACATGCAGCCAGATGATTATGTCTTTAAAGCTGGGCATCAAATAGGAGTCGTTTTAATTGCTAGCGACTATGATTATACAATTAGACCGAAAGCGGGCACGAAGCTTACAGTGAAATTAAGTGAAGTGACATTGCCAATTGTGAAATAAATAGTTATGGATAAAGAGGCTGTCCCAAAAGGTGCTTTTTAGCCAAAACCGAATAGAAAGTGAAAGGAAGAAACGTTGATTTAATAACGTTTCTTCCTTTTCAATTTCATGTGATTTTACTTCGAAAGAGACTTATGAGACAACCTCTTTACATTTTGAAAGGGAGAGTTTAATGTGAATGTTTATTGGTAGATACAAAAAGGCTTACAATAAATAAAAAAATTGCATTTATGATCAATAGGCCACTAAATGTAAGCCCAGCAAAACCTCCAGCGAATCCATCGCCTACTTTTTCGCCAATTATGTGCAAAGTGGCGAAGAAAACAATGGGGGCAGCAAGAATGAAAATACCACTAGATATTTTCCATATTTGCCTATATTTCTTCGCTATAAAGAAAATTAGAGCATTAAAAGCAATAAGAAGTAAAAGAAATATAGTGAATGAATTCATCATATCCTCCTTTCGGTAAAGAGTTTGAATTTTCATTATTTACATTGGCATTTCAAAGGAAATATTATAAAATATGATTATATTCTATGGAAAGTGAGTGATATAGTATGACAGTCAGCTCTTTCGAATTTTTATTAAAAATACAGGTACAGGAAGATTAGTTGAATGGAAATCTTCCGTACGTAAAAAACGGAGGAGAAAATAAATGTTTAGTTTTTATAGTACACTTTGCACGGAACTTTATGATTACACAAAGCCTGTCGGTTATTCTTTAAATGGTGATATTGAGTATTACGAAAAACGTTTAAAAAATTGTAGAGGAAGAATTCTCGAAGCAGCAGTAGGATCAGGGCGTGTCATCATCCCGCTTCTTGAGGCTGGTTTTACAGTAGATGGGATTGACTATTCACCTGAGATGCTAGAATCGTGCCGTATAAGATGCAAAGAGAGAGGCTTACACCCTAATTTATATGAAGGAAGCTTACAACAATTTTCACTTCCGCATAAATATGAGGCAATTATTATTCCTACTGGTTCTTTTTGCTTAATTGAAAATCGAGAGGATTCTATAAATGCATTGAAATGTTTTTATGAACACCTTAATCCAGGCGGACGATTAATCGTAGATATTATGCTTCCGTATGACTGGAAGACGGGGGAGATTCATACATCGACTTTTTCTTTACCAAATGGTGACGGAATTACATTAGAAAATAAATCAATTGAAATAGATTGGCTGAACCAAGTTACTCTATCCTATTTAAAATATGAAAAATGGAGTAAAGGGCAGTTAGTGCAAACGGAATTGCAACGCTTTGCGGTGTGTTGGTATGGAATAGAAGAGTTTAAACTTCTTTTAGAAAGTATTGGTTTCTCTAATATTACTTGCTCTGCTGACTATGTTTTTGAAAAAAAACCGTCAAATGCAAATCAAATGTTTACTTTTGAAGCTGTGCGAAAAGAAAAATAAAGAAGTATGTAAGAAAACAAGGCAATCGATACAATATCGATTGTCTTGTTTTAATTGTATATTATTTACATGCTATTACGTTTTCATTGTCCAAGCATCCTTCTACTAACTACATATACTATTTATATTAAAGACAGTCACTATTTTAAATAGAACTGTAATGTTTCTATAAATGATATTTTAGAAAGGTAGGGGATCAATTTGGCAAACGAAGAACAAGATAGAATTGAAAATCAAGTGTATTCAAATCGTGTAGTAAGATCAGAATTTGATGCGAATTGGGAAACTTGTCTATCAAAAAGTGGTTATATAATTTATGTAGCAACAAGTAATAATGCTGAAGTAATAGTACTTCTTGCAGATGGTTCAAGTAAATTATTAATTTTCGAACAAGGCGGTAAAGTAGTAGTAGGCGGTGGTGGAACAAGTCATTACAGTAAGCCGCACATCGCAAGAAATATTTAAGGTAGAACAAAATGCCGGAAAATGGTTAACTCATTTTAGTAGAACTTGATGTACTACAAATACTTTTGAATGATCAGAGAAGTTTGTAGGGAATTGTACGGATCAATATTTGAAATATAATGTATGGTTTGAAGAATTCTATAAGCAATAAAAAAGCATTTCCTATTTCGGGAAATGCTTTTTCTATGTTATAGTATAATAGTGTTTTAAAACAATGTTATTTTAATATATTTCGAATTTTGTTATGTATTATTTTTATATTAAATTAGTTGCGTAAGTATTTTTTTATATAAGGAGTAATAATTAGAGAAATGAAAAATATAGACTTTATACTAGAAAGTGATGAGGCATTAAAACCGTCTGAACGATTAGTACTATTATTATTAGAGAAGCATAGAATGTTATATACGAACGATCTATTGGCATTATCTAATTTATCATATAAAACATTAACAGATTCATTAACGGCGCTTGTATTAAAATCATATGTGTTAAAGGAAACAGGTAAGGGAAGAAGACAGAATTGTTATAGATTGGTATGATAAGACTGCTGATTTTAGAGATTTTATATTAATATTTATCGAATGTAAGGGGAAAACGCATTTTTGTTTTTAAATGAAAAAATGTAATAAACTTAAATGTTTTTAATTTCATTTTTGTTAATGATAATTTATTTATTTTAAAAAATAGAAAAATAAAATAAACTGCATAAAACAGAAATAAAAAAACAATCCGTTTTTAAAACGGATTGTTTTTTATTGGAATAATATTATAAGATGAATGGAACACAGGAATAATTATTCTACTTCACTTGTATACTTTTCAGGTAATAATTCCATTACGTTACATTTTACAAGTTCACCATTATAAGAGAGTATAACATTCGTATTTTTTCCGTAATCACTTATTAATTCTCGACACATCCCACATGGAGCAACAACCCAACATTTTTCTATATCTTCATGAGGGTGTGGGTGTGCAACTGCTACAATGGTATCAAATTCATGATCACCTTCTGAAATAGATTTTCCAATTGCCATAGCTTCACCACATACTGTTATTCTTCCAACATTCGCTTCAACATGCACTGCTGCATAAATATTACCCGTTTTAGTTCGTACAGCTGAACCGATATGATGACGACCATATTTATAGTTTTTTTCGATTACTTTTTCAGCCGCTTTAATTAAATCATAGTCTTCACTATTTAAAGGTATTACGTGTAACATAATTTCTCCTCCATACTAAACATGATTAGCATTATTTTAGCGGGAAATTTTAATATTTAAAATAAAAGATAAATGTTAAATAGATAATATTATTATGTAAACTATAATTAAAAAAGGAATTTATAATAATCAACAGAACATATAGAAGAGTGTGATGATGAGAAAACAGCCTATGATATAGCCTTAGAAAAAGGTCATACTCACCTTTTACATTATTTGCAACAGGGAGTGAACGTGTGATGAATAAATGGAGTGTAGGGATATTTTTATTTAATGAGGTGGAAGTGTTAGATTTTGCAGGGCCATTTGAAGTTTTTTCTATCACTAAAGTACATGAAGAGAAACCATTTACTGTTTATACAGTTAGCCAAAATGGAGAAATGATTACAGCAAGGAACGGATTAAAGGTAAAGCCTGATTATAGTATTGAAGATTTACCACCAGTTGATATATTAATCATTCCAGGTGGTAAAGGCGCACGGGAAAATGAAGTGAAAAATGATATTGTAATAAATTGGGTTCGTCAGCAAATGAAAGAAGTAAAGCTAATGACTTCAGTTTGTACCGGAGCGTTATTACTCGCGAAAGCTGGTTTACTGGAAGGGTTAAAAGCAACAACACATTGGGCTAGTATTCAAACTTTTAAAAAAGATTTTCCGAATGTAGAAGTAATGGAGAATGTGAAATTTGTAGATGAAGGACATATTATTACATCGGCAGGTATTTCAGCTGGTATTAACATGTCATTTCATATTGTGAAAAATTTGCTAGGTGTGGAGATCGCTGAAGAAACGGCCAAAAATATGGAATATGATATTGATTTACAAAATTAAAAAAGCCCAAATTGGGCTTTTTTCTTATTTTGAGTGTATATAGGTATGATCTATGCTCTAAACTTAAGCTCTTAAACAGTCATTCTAGTTTATCGAATGTACGAAAATGCATCTCTTTTCTCCTTGTAACCATGTTAAAACAAGGAGAACTTTGTATGTAAAAAAACTCTTCTACAATAGTAGAAAAAGAATAACAGAAACTACTATTTTATGCCAGCATACATAAAAAAATGCAATGTAAATATGGAAATGTCGTCGAATGCTATCTTTAATTGGTTAATTAGTGAGATATTTTTGTGAAGGAGCTTATTTTATAAGAATAGAATTAAAGTTAATAAGAAATCATGCCGATGGTAGTGAAAATATATGTGTTAGGGGGATTTCATAATGAGGAAACTCAAGCGAATAAATGTTCCTAATATACAAGAACAACTATCACAGTCTAATGAAAATCGAGCAATTAATAAGAAAAAACTAAGACGATTTATATTCATGTTTATATTTATTGCGGCGGCTACTTTGTACGTTCAATTTATTTTAACGAAACAACAAGAAATAATTGTAGAAAAAAAAGATACAATTACGAATCAAAAAAAACAATTGGTTTCTTTAAAGAAAGATGAGGCTTCTTTAAAGACTAACATAGAAAATTTAACAGATGATGATGAAGAAATTTTGAAGTTTGCGAGAAAAGAATATCAATTTTCTAAGTCAAATGAAACTATATTTGTGTTGCCGAAATAGTGTAATAGAACAGTTAGCGATAGCTAGCTGTTTTTTCATGTAGGAATGTCATGGTACAAGAAACAATTACATATTGTAAAAATGAAGAGCTGGAGCTGTTTTTATACTTATGGAATATATACGAAAATAAATGTTGTTAAAATTCTGTCAATTGTATTATAATACAAGGTAAGCGGATACATTTTTTAATCCATGTTGAGTTTATCACTCATACGACTATTAAGAAAACCGTTATCCCGTATTAGAAAGGAAGAGAGCTGTGTACGCTTCAAATACAATTTATGTCGTAGGGGATGCGAAAGCACCTCAAAATAATCCCATTACCGAAAAGTTTAAAAGCTATTTTGTAGCGTTTGTACTTGTTAAGGAGACTGGGGAAATTGTAGATGCAGATTGCTCAGCGACAATTGCATTAACATCTCAATTTGTTAAATATTTATTTCTACATAAAAATATTAATGACCCAGAATTAGTAATGGAAATAAAAGATCGTTATTTCGGTTCGTCTCAAAAAGCATTACTTGTAGCATTAAAAGATGCACAGAAAAAATATAATCAAATCGCTGCTTTGTCTACCCATTCATAGACAAAATCCAGCCGTAAGAATCTTCTTATGGCTGGATTTTTTTATTTCACATTTACCTTCTATATGAAAAGTAAGCGAAAACGGAGATCTTTTGCTCCAAAAAAGTTGAGAATTAAGGATCCGTTTTGCCAGACAACGAAAGGATGAACAAAATGAAAATTACCGATGTAAAAGTAAATCGTAGACGTGTAAATCTTCATACACCGTTTAAAACCGCGCTTCGTACCGTAACCGAAATAGAAAGTATAGATGTATATATTCATACAGATGAAGGAATTGTTGGCAAGGGTGCAGCAGCTGCAACACCGGTTATTACGGGGGATTTCGCTAACGGGATTGAAGAAGCAATTTTAGGGCCGATGCGTTCCAATTTAATTGGTCAAGATATCATTCAATTTCAGCAGTTACTACAGCACATCCAAATGAGTTGCATTGGAAATCCAAGTGCGAAAGCCGCGGTAGATATCGCATTATATGATGTGTATTGTCAATATCATAACATTCCACTTTACGCATTATTAGGCGGGAAGAAAGAAATTCATACAGATATTACGGTGAGTGTAGATGAGCCTTTCATTATGGCGAAAGAGGCAAAGCAACATGTAGAAAAAGGATTTCAAACTTTAAAAATTAAAGTGGGGAAATCTGCACACTTAGACTTAGAACGTATTGAAGCGATTCGAAATAGCGTACCAAAAAATACGACGTTACGATTAGATGCAAATCAAGGGTGGAATCCAAAAGAGGCAGTTTCTATCATTAAAGAGATGGAAAATCGCAATTTAAATATTGAATTTATTGAACAACCTGTTCATGCGAAAGATTGGGATGGATTAAAGTACGTCAAAGATCATGTACAAACACCTATTATGGCAGATGAAAGCATATTTTCAGCGAGTGATGCATTAAAAATTGTGCAAGGAAGATATGCAGACTTAATCAATATTAAATTAATGAAATGTGGAGGCATACGTGAAGCGTGGCGTATTGCCGATATCGCAGAAGCAGCTGGTGTGAAATGTATGGTAGGAAGCATGATGGAATCTTCTCTTTCTGTTAGCGCTGTTGCACATTTAGCTGCTGCACATCCTAATATTCATTACTTCGATCTTGATGCGCCACTTTGGTTAATGGAAGAACCGGAAGGAATGACTTATTCTGGATCAAAGGTAAACCTTCAATCGACAGTGAATAGTAAATCTTAGGAGAAGAGACTAGTAAATTATCTTTTAAGGGGGATATGTATGAAAAAAGTAGGAACTGCATTTTTAACAACTTTATTTATATTTTCATCGTTTACATCAGCAAATGCTGAAGAAAAGAAAGATAGTAAGGCGTTTATCGATGTATCTGCCGCAACACTTTGGACCACGCCTGATTCATTACGGCCAATTGATGCACCAAGTGCTACAAATCCAGTTGATTTGTGGAAGTGGACGAAATCGATGACGCTTGATGAGAAACTTTGGTTAACAAGTGCAAATAAATTAGAAACGCAAGCGTTATTAGGCCAAGAAGTAACAGTTGTAGATAAAAAAGGGGATTGGGTGAAAGTGTTAGTCCATGGTCAGCCAACACCTCGAAATGAAGAAGGCTACCCAGGATGGATGCCTGAAAAACAGTTAACATATAATCAAGAATTTGCAGATAAAACAAATAAACCTTTCGTATTAGTAACGAAACCGACAGCCATTTTATATATAAATCCTTCTGAAAAACATAAATCGCTTGAAGTGAGCTATAATACGCGACTGCCGCTACTTAGTGAAGATACGATTTCATACCGCGTGTTGCTACCAAATGGGCAGAAAGCTTGGCTACGAAAACATGATGGAACGGTTTACCGTTCTCAAAATGATATTCCAACCCCGGCGGCCGATGATCTAATAAACACAGGGAAAATGTTTTTAGGATTACCGTACATTTGGGCTGGTACAAGTGGCTTCGGATTTGATTGCTCTGGATTTACACATACGATTTATAAATCGCACGGTATTACAATTCCACGAGATTCTGGTCCGCAATCGAGAAATGGAGTTGCAGTTGATAAAGAACATTTACAAAAAGGAGATTTAATCTTCTTTGCACATGATCAAGGGAAAGGCAGTGTTCATCATGTGGGGATGTACATTGGTGATGGAAATATGATTCACTCACCGAGAGCTGAAAGATCGGTAGAGATTATACCGCTAAATACACCAGGATATATAGAAGAATACGCTGGCGCCCGTCGTTACTTACCTAAAAAAATAGAGGGGGTTTTCAAATGAAAAAAGTTGTTCGTTACTCATTAGTTAGTACTCTATTCGTTTCTTCAATTTTAGTTGGCTGCGCAAAAGAAAAAACAACGACAAAGCCAAAAGATGAGAAGAAAGTATTACAGTTACTAGAAACGGGTGAAATTCCGTCATTAAATTCAGGGAAAGTAACAGATGCAGTATCATTTAACGTTTTAAATAACGTCATGGAAGGATTATTCCGCTTATCGAAAAACGATGAAGTGATTGAGGCTGGAGCACAAAAATATGAAGTGAGTAAAGATGGGAAAACATATACATTCCACTTGCGTGATGCGAAGTGGTCTAACGGAGATCCAGTAACAGCGCAAGATTACGTATATGCTTGGAAGCAGCTTATTAATCCGGATACGGCTTCTCAATATGCATACATTGCGTACGATGTGAAAAATGCGGAGAAAATAAATAAGAAACAACTAGGGTTAGAGGAATTAGGAGTGAAAGCGACGGATGATAAAACATTCGTTGTAGAGTTAGAACATCCTGTACCGTATTTTACGAAATTACTTATTTTACCATCGTTCTATCCAATTAACGAAAAATATGCGAAAGAACAAGGTGATAAATACGGATTAGAAGCAAATAAAGCGGTATATAATGGGCCATTTACATTAGCTGATTGGAAGCATGAAGCTAGTTTTACGATGAAGAAAAACGATAAGTATTGGGATAAAAAAGAAGTGAAGCTAGATGAAGTAAATTATCAAATTGTTAAAGAAATTTCAACTGCGGTAAATTTATATGAAACAGATAAAGTTGATCGAGCTGTCATTTCAACTGAATTCGTAGATAAATATAAAAATAATAAAGAGCTTAAACAATATACAGATCCGGTTATGTACTTCTTCCGATTCAATGAAAATGTACCGATTCTTAAAAATAAAAATGCACGTCTTGCACTAAGTACAGTGTTTGATAAGAAAGGACTTGCGACTTCATTTTTAAATGATGGTTCGGTTGCTGCAAACTATTACGTGCCAAAAGGATTTTTAAAAGGTCCAGATAAAAAAGATTTTAGAAGTACAGCAGGTGAGTTTAATAAAACGGATGTAAAACAGGCGAAAGAATATTGGGAAAAGGCGAAGCAAGAAACAGGTACAAATGAAGTAACGCTTGAGTTATTAAACTATGATTTAGAAAACTTCAAAAAAGTAGGAGAATATATTAAAGAGCAGCTTGAGAAAAACTTACCTGGCTTAAAGGTAAATGTGAAATTACAACCACACACGCAAAAATTAGCGCTAGAGAAGAAGAAAGAATATGAAATGTCGTTATCACGCTGGTTACCAGATTATCCAGATCCAATGACTTACTTAGAAGTATTCCTTTCTGGAAGCAGTGTAAACAATACTGAATATGCAAATCCAGAATATGATGCGTTAATTAAGAAGATTAAAACAGAATTAGGTAATGATGAAAAAACCCGTTGGAAAGCATTGCAAGATGCTGAGAAGATGTTGCTGGATGATGCGGTAATTGCTCCAGTATTCCAGCGCGGATTATCGTACTTACAAAAGCCGTATGTGAAAGATTTATACGTACATCAATTTGGACCAGCAACAAGTTTAAAGTGGGCAGATGTACAAAAATAAAGGATGAGAAAACAGACTCCACGTTTGTGGTAGTCTGTTTTTTAGTTAAAGTCGGGTAAATAGTACATGGTATAATTTACTAGTCTGTATAAAATTTTGGAGGGGAATGAAGTTTTATGTTTGAAGAAAAGAAAGTAATACATACAAAAAGGTTATTCATGAGAAAGCCCATTATAGAAGATGTTGATCAATTTTATAGCATAGTAAAAGAAGAGGCTGTTGGCAAATGGCTTGCTAAATCAAAGGGAATGTCAAAGGAAGAAGCAAAGGACTATATTATGCAACTAATATCACATTGGGAACAGTATGGTTTCGGGGTATGGTTGTTAGTTAATAGAAATACAGGAGAGCTTTTAGGACATTGTGGTTTAAGAAAAATAGATGAAACAGGTGAAATAGAAATTATGTATTTACTTGATCCAGAATATTGGGGAAATGGATATGCGTCAGAAGCAGCAAAGGCTTCCATTCAATATGCAAAAGAGATGATGAATGTAAAAAGAATAATTGCTAGAGTAAAAGTAGCAAATGAGAACTCGAAAAAACTTTTACGAAATCTAGGGTTTATATATACTCATGAAGTTGATTATAGCGGGCGCTTATTATCATATTTTGAACTCAATACATCATCCGAAGAATTCTAGACATTTCATATGTTTTTTCATTGTTAAAAAATAAAATTATTACTAAAATTTCAGTGTGAAATGTATGTAGAATCTTGTATAATTAACGTGTTTCTATGGAAACATTTTCTTGCGCTATATATAGGTCTTAATAGAACAAGGAAAGAAATACATACATGTATATAATAGATAAATAGAATGGAACATGTATAGAGAAAAAGGAGAGAAATGATGACGTGTCAAAGACAAGGGTTACAATTTAATTGCGATAGGAAGAGGAATAAAAAATGAAAATGAAGCATGCCTTTGGTCCCATAATTTTAGCGTGTGTGCTTTTTTTTATTATCATACTCATCCCATCGAAAAGTTTAGTATCACTGATTAGTGATAAGAAGGTAGAAGATGCGGCAACTTCCTTACAAAAAGAAAAATTACAAAGTGTATTCTTGCAACAGAAAATGTTAGAGAATTCGCAGTATTTACCGATGTACGGTTCATCTGAATTTTTACGAATGGATGCATATCATCCGTCTAATTATTTCAAAGTAAATCCCGCTGGTTTTACGCCATATTTAATTGGGATTGGCGGTACACAAAGTTTAGCTCATATATTAAATATGACATCTACAATGGATGAGTTAGAAGGTAAAAAAGTAGTCTTTGTTTTATCACCACAATGGTTTACAAAGACTGGTGTATCGCAGGGGGATTTTACGAACAATTTCTCTAAACAACAAGCATATCATTTTATTTTTAATGATAAAATAAATGTAGAAATGAAGAAGCAAATTGCGAAACGACTTTTAGATTATAAAGTTGTTCAAGAAGATGATATATTAAAAAATTCCTTAGAAGGTATTGTATTTAATGATACGAAACATAACGTAAAAGCGGGTTTAGTTAAACCACTTGCTTATATGCATCGAAATATTTTAGATCATAGAGATTTATTTAACTCCATATTTAAGATTGAGCCGATGAAAGAAAAAACAAATGTGGGACTACGTTCAATTTCTTGGGTAGATGCACGTAAACATGCGGAAGAAGAAGGGAAAGCGGAATCTACTACAAACACATTCGGAATTGAAAATCCATATTACTATAAACATAATTTGAAGAAAAAGTTAAAAGGTTTAAAAAACTTTAGAGCAAATGAATCATATGACGAATCACCAGAATATGATGACTTACAAATTGTTTTAAATATTTTTAAAGAGAAAAATGTCAAGCCGCTCTTTATTTCTGTACCTGTAAATGGACCGTGGTATGATTACGCTGGTTTCCCTAAAGAGCGCCGTGAAGTGTATTATAAAAAAGTTAGGGAACAAGTTGAGAAAGCTGGGTATCCAGTAGTCGATTTCTCTGGCCATGAATATGATAAGTATTTCTTAAAAGATACAATTCATTTAGGTTGGAAAGGCTGGATTTACTTTGATGAAGCAGTGCAAAACTTTTATACTGAGAAATAAGTGTGGAGAAAAAGGAACGGCTATAAGCTGTTCCTTTTTTTAGTATAGAGGATTTTGATGTGGGCAATTCGGAAAGGCATGTATATCTTGAATTTGGCTAAAATCATAATGCTTCATTGCGAACTGCGCTTGATAAAGGTATTCATACACATATAATTGACCATCATGTGCTGAACATAATACACCAGAGGTTCCTTGCCCATTTATGAAGGAAATACCAATAGGGCGTCCGATTAAGTATTGTATTTTTTGTTGCCAATGCATAGGGGAATCACTCCTTTTTGAGATAATATACGAAATGAATGAGTGAATTGTTGCTTATCCACATAATTATGGAGGCTTTTTATATAATTCCTAGAAGATATTCATATGAATGAATTACAAGTGCGAGAAAGGAATGCATAATGAAGAAAGAAAATATTTTAGAAGAAAAGTTAAATATAATAGAATGGTGTCAAACATTACAGCAAGTACCTGATGATATATGGTTTCAGGCATTAAGAGAAGGTTCATGGGCAATTGCGGATGTGATTTCACATTTTATAGTTTGGGACGTGTTTTTAATAAAGGATAGAATTGCATACTTTATAAGTGGACAATCTGTACCAAATGTTCCAATAGATGTTGAGGAAATGAATAAGGGAGCAATTAAATATGCGAGATCTGGTATTTCAAAAGAAGGACTATTAAATCAATTCAGTGTTACTCGTAAACAGTTAGTGGATGAAATTGAGCGAATTCCCACCCAATATTTTTATAATGTCTACCAATTTGGCACTAAAAAAGTGAAATTAAATCATTACTTTTCATCACTCATTCAACATGACTTAAAGCACAAAGAAGAAATAATACAATTTCTAATACAAAATCAAGCCTATAATAAAAACCGCTAACATTCGTAATGAATGTATAGCGGTTTTTATTATATATTTTTACGCAAAATTTTACGTTTTTTTGTCCATTTTTTTATAACGAAGTATAAAAAAATAAGTATGACGCCACCAATTGCGAATGATTTCACATATGGTCCGGCGATATCATTAATATTCTCCCAATTTTCACCTAGTTTTTCACCTAAGTAAATGAAAATGATAGACCAAGGGATGATTGCGAGTGCTGTTAACGTAGTGAAACGTAGGAATGACATTTTTGTAATACCAGCAGGAATTGAAATCGCATGACGCACTACTGGAATGAAGCGTGCTGTAAAAATGACGCCAGTTCCGTAACGATTAAACCAATCTTCTGCAGCATCTATTTGTTTTTTATGTATGAAAATATATTTTCCATAACGTTCTAATATAGGGCGTCCGCCGTATCGGCCAATCCAATAAATAAAGATTTGAGCAATAACACCACCAATTGTACCAAACACAACTGCGCCTAAAAATGAGATACTACCATTGAATACTAGGAATCCCGCATAAGCAAGGACAATCTCACTTGGAATAATCTCAATCATAAGTCCAAGCATAATGCCCCAATAACCTAGCCCTTCAAAAAATGCTAATACTGAGTGAATAAAACTACTTACCATTGTTGCACCTTCTAGTTTATGTATTTTTGAATAGGTGAACCTTATAGTTAATAATATAAAAGATTCACTATGTGTAGATTATACCTTATTTGTATAGGGGATTGCTATTTCAATTCTTTTATGTCCTTTATAAGTATTATAGTAAAGTATATAAGTTCAATTTTTATGAAGAGAGAATGAAAAGATTATTAAAAATTTCTCATATTCCAATGATAATAGACTGAAAATTAAGTATAATGGTGAAGGTCTTTAATTTACAAAAATAGGAGGAGAACATATGTATATTACAGATCCGATTTATGGACCAATATCTATTCAGGATAGATATATTCTTCAATTGATAGATACAAAAGCATTTCAAAGGTTGGCTTATATTAAACAGCAGGGACATACATACTTTTTACACGAAAACGCAATACATACGAGGAAAGAACATTCAATAGGTGTATATGTACTTGTAAATAGAGTGATAGAACTTCTTACGGGTATTGGTGATATTCGTTTATCAGAATATGAGAGGGAATTATTATCTGTTGTAGCACTTCTACACGATATTGGCCATGGCCCGTATTCGCATTGTTTTCAACAAATATCAGGTGAAGATCATGGTGAGTGGACTATACGAATCATTCAAGAGGACGAAGAAATACGCACGATTTTAAATCAGACCCCTGGATTATTAGATGATGTAATGAAAGCTTTAACAGAAGATGGAGTTTTTCTAATTATAGATGAACTATTATTTAATTCATTAGGCATGGATCAATTAGATTTTTGGAATAGAGATTTATATTATTCTAATCTTGAATTAGAGGGTTTAAGAATTGAAGAACTGATTGCTAGTATGCGTTTTATTAATGGTAAACTTGTAATTGAAGAATCTGGAATCCCTTTGATTGAACAACTAATGAAAATGAAAGAAGGACTTTATAATAATGGCTTTGGTCATCCGTTTGTAATGGGAAAAGATTTATTGTTGCAATCCATTTTTCGAAAGGTAATGGAAAAAAATCTTAAGTTCTATACTCCTGAATTACAAAATTTCTTTTATAAAGAAGATTTACTAGTAGAAGACTTTCTTCCGTTACAAGATGAAATGATTTTACATGAAATTCAGTGCTTTGCAAAATCAGAGGACAAACAATTAGTGGCGTTAATTCAACTTTATTTTTTGGGTGCTAAAAGTTTATCATTTCAAAAAGGGGTGGAGGGTGATTTTAAAAAGGAAAACAACAATTTAGCGATAATAACTGAGAAAAAGGCGTACAGTTCATATGTAGGTGGTATTTACGTCTATAGTGAGGGGCAGCTAGAGGATATTGTAGAAAAATCCCCTTTTATTCGAGAGATAGTAAGGTTACCTAAAAAAGAATATGCATATTCAATTTAATTAGTTTGAAAACATAAAATGGATGAGGTGGAAATGTGGATTGGAAAGAACGCCTTTTAGAAATGGATGATTTACCAGTTATATTAGAATGGTATAACGATGAAAAATTACATAACATAGCGGATATAAAACCATTTAAGCGATATACAATCGAAGAGCTTCGTCAGTACTGGGCCGAAAAATTGTCGCGTTCTTATGCAAGTTATCATGTAATAGTAGTGAAGGATGAAGTAATAGGGAGGGTCGGATTAAAAAAGACGAAATATGATGATACATATGTGATGGAATACTCTATTCTCATCGGCGTTTCGAATTTATATTCAAAAGGGCTTGGGACGGAGATTACAAAGTATTTTATTAATAAATCATTTTTAGACCCTGATATAGAAGCAGTTCTATTGCAAGTTAGGGAAGATAACAAGAGGGCAATTCGTTGTTATGAGAAAGCTGGACTAAAAAAAATAAAATCGTATATAGAGAATGAAGTGAAAGTGTACGAAATGATTAAAGTTAAGAAAGAGGAAACGGTATCGAAAGAAAAAAGTATGTGTATTTAGTTCTGAATATAGCGTGAATTAGGGAGAGTGAATAAAATACATGAAACATAAAATTGCATTACTGGCAGATGTACATGGAAATGCAACTGCTTTAAAAGCAGTTATCGAAGATTCTATGAAAGAAAGTGTGACTGAGTATTGGTTTTTAGGAGATTTAATTATGCCAGGTTCTGGATCGAATGATTTATTTGAAATGTTAGAAAGTATTAACGTTGATACTTATGTACAAGGAAACTGGGAAGATAGCTTTCTTGACGTTCTTAATAAAAACATTGATATTGATAACGCAACTGATATTTATGTTTCTAGATTAGTTCAGTATCAATGTGAAAACTTGGATGAAAACTATATTAAGCATATTAAAAATTTACCATTACAGATAATAAAACAGGTTAATGATTTATCAATCAGTATTAGTCATAATTTACAAAATAAAAATTACGGAGGAGATTTGTGGCCCACTAATAATCAGGAACAGTTTGATCGGTTATTTGATCGTGAATATGATATTGCGATTTACGCTCATACCCACCATCAATTGTTGCGCTATAGTAGCAATGATCAATTAATTATTAACACAGGAACAGTTGGACAACCTTTTTACAAGTGGAATAAGCTAAACTCTGACTTACGTGCTCAGTATGCAATTCTTGAGATTGATGAGGCAGGGATTGCGGAGGTGAGATTTAAAAAAGTTTCTTATGATGTAGAAAAGGAATTAAAAAACGCTATTAGTAAAAATCTTCCTTATATTGATTTATATCGCGAATTGCTCGAGACTGGAAAAACTCATACTCACGATATTGAATTATTGCGAGAAATTAATGATAAATACAATTACAACGATGATGTAATTAAGTTTATCGAGAAAATCTAATAGGCATTTAATAGCACGAAATGAAGATTGTTGAATGAATTATAGATTAGTAATGATAATTACATAATCAAGAGCAATTGTAAAATGAAACTTATATGTAAACGATTTTTGCATCTTATATTGATATAAAAAACAAGCATCTCCCAGTTCTACATATAAGATAGGGGGATGCTTGTTTTTTTACGGCTTCACATCTAAATTTTGTAGAAATAAAGTTGCTGTTACGTAACGTTTCGCTAACATTTGTACATATGCGGTATGTACAGAAAGTGTGGCGATAATAATGGCGTTACGGATTGCTTCACGTTGTTCGTTATTAACCTGATCGAACTTGCTTGCAATTTTATCAGCTCTTTCTTTTACGATGTTTTCAATTGTATGGATTGTATCTGTTGCATTTAATTGTAAGCAATTCCCTTGATTGAGTTCTTCAAATAGAGAAGAGTATGCTCCATATAAATGAACAGGATTGATTAAGTCATCACTTCGATCGGCTGGGTCGTTTACGATAAGGCGTAATAGCTTACGAATGGATTCAAAATCAAGTGCTGTTTTTAAATCTTCAACAATGAATAGTAAGGCTGCTTGTTCAATTGAATATTTTTTTCCTTTTTGAGGAGAGCCAATCATTTCTTTTATATCTCGTTTCACCCAGTTTTGCATGGCAGTTACAGAGAAACTTGTGTTTTCGATCTGATTGCCAAGCGCGACTATTTCATTTAAAGAGAAACCGACGTCTGTATCGTCAATTTTTATCAGTTTTTCAAAAATAGGTGAAAGTGCGGTAGTGATAAAAGCAGTTACGCTTTGTCCGCTTTCAATATCTTTTTTATGTGACTTTGCCCAAGCTTCTTGTAAAATACCGAGAGGCTTTTTCGTATTCCATCCTCTTAATGATAGAAGAAGGGTAGCCATTTCGTTTCGTGTGAGATGAAATGTTTCCATCTTTTCACCTCCATAAATAATAAAAAGTTCTTATGAACCTATAATATGTTTTGTTTCATTTAAAGTCAATTCTGTTTTGCTTAATTTTTCCTTTGTCACTAAACTGTCGGAAGTAAATAACACTTGCATATTTCGACAAAAGTTCATATAATAAGTTCATAAGAACCTTTAAAATGTTTTTAAAAATAAATCTATCATTCTGAATTTACTAGAAAGGTAGATTTCACATATATCTATATAAAAGGAGAATGGATATAATATGTTGAAAAAACTTGTAGCAGTCATGACAGCATTCATGGTTATCTTTGGAGCTAGTAGCTTCATGTTTGTAGATCACGCAGCAGCGAAGAGTTACAAATCTGGTAAAAAGTCGTTTACACCAAGTTCAGGTCAAAAGTCAAAAGTTGATTTAAACAAAAAAGACTCAAATGTAAATTCTCAAAAAACGACTCCTGATTCAAAAACAAAAGCAACAAATACAGCACCAAAAAGTAATAAAGGAAGCTTTATGAAAGGTTTATTACTAGGTGGTCTCGGTGGTTTACTAATGGGTAGCTTATTTGCAAATATGGGAGCTCTTGGTTCTGTATTAGCATTTATGGTAAATATGTTAGTAATGGCTGGTATCGTAATGTTAGCAATTCGTGCATTTAAATACTTCAAAGATCAACGTAAGAAAAAGGAAGATGAAGTAGCATGGAAACGATAAAAATTTCTGAACAAGAACTGATCAATGCCCTTTGCGTATATATCGCTGAAAAAAGACAAGTTGGTCCAGAAGAAGTTTTAGTTGAACTTATGTACGACGATGACTATGGTTTTTCTGCTGAAGTAGAGGTAAATGGTCGCCAGCAAATTTTAATTCAAGCGAACTTAATCGAAGCACTACGCTTATTACTTGACAGAGAATATAATGTCAATTCATTTGCGGCGAGATTACAACTTGAATTAGATGATGAAGAAGGTATTTACGCGTTAGCGAAATTTAATAACTCAGATGAGTAGGAAAAAGAGCTGTTGAGAGTATTCTCAGCAGCTCTTTTTAGTATGTGCATATGCAAGGGAATAATCACGCCAAATTTCATTCATTTTCCGTCTACCGACATCAACACCTTGGTTAAATTGAATGGCAGCTTGTTGACGTACCGCATGTACATGTTGGATTGCTTGTTGCAATTGTTGTTCCACAGAATGGGATTTTTTATTTGCCTGTTTTACAATTGAATATCCAGCAACAGTCCCTTGTGCCATGGCAATTTTCCCGCTTTCAATGCCAGTTATATTGCCGGCTACAAATAAACCAGAAAGAGGGGTTTCCATTGCTTCGGAATGGAGAGGAACATGCCCGCCTAATTCCGGAATGTAACGGAACGGACAGCCAGCTACAGCGGCTAGTTCAGCGAGAGGATATAAGCCACCGGCAATACAAACGAAGTCTGCTTCATATATTTGTTCCGATCCGGTTACGATATTTCCTTTCGTATCAATATTAGCAATGCGTACACCTTCAACTTGATTTGTTCCGATAATTTCAAGAGCTGCTTTTCGAAGGTGAAGAGGTGTACCGTTTATTTTCATTCCGCTGTTTGGATAGAAGGTTAATCCGGCTTTTCGAATCCAGTCATATTTCATAAAATGGCTACCTATACGTAGAAAAGCAGAAGGAGCGAGATGAGCCGCATTTAAAAGAGAGTTAAAAACTTCTTCTGGTTCTCCAGCCTGTTGACTTAATTCACTTTTTTCAGGAAGTACGATATGTTCAACTTTGATGCCTGCTAATTGTAATTCATTCAAAATAGCGAATGACAAAATGTTAGCACCAATAATGATTCCTTTTTCCCCAACTTGAACGCGATGAACATTTGTCATTACTTGGGCTGCTCCGATTGACATGACTCCTGGAAGTGTCCAACCGGGAAGGGGAATGGAGTACTCAGCAGCGCCAGTAGCAAGTAAAACGAACGGTGCTTCTAACGTACCGATATTCGTATGTACGTACCAAGAACTTTCATCTTTATCTAAATTATAGACGGAAATGCCACATTGAATATTAACTGAAAGAGATTGTGCTTCTTCGTGAAGGCGTTTTGATTCTTTTATCCCGTTCCACCATTCTCCAGTAGGTTCTTGATGTAATTGTCCTAACAATCTTCCGCCAGGCTTCATAAATTCATCAATAACAAGTACATTCAGTCCAAATCGAGCGCAAGAGATAGAGGCTGATAAACCCGCTGGGCCAGCTCCGATAATTATGACATCATTCATCGCTTTTTCACCATCTCTCTCACGATATTTGGATGCTGTTTACCACTAGCAACAACCATATCTTTTTCAACGACAGTTAAGCATGCTCGTACGTTTGCTTGATTGTTTACTGTGACGCGGCATTCAGAACAATGTCCGATATTACAGTAAATACCTCGCGGCGTTCCGTTATCTTCGTGCACTCTTAATGTTCTTATTCCGTTTGCAAGTAAAGCGGCCGCAATCGTTTCATGTTCATATGCTTCATATTGTTGACCGTTAAATTGAAAAGTAATGCGATTACTATTATGTAAACTTCCTAAAATAGGGTGATGTGTAATTCTACTCATTTACTTTCACCTACCGATCCAAAAGTAACTGCTCGTACCGGTGGTTGATATTTCAATGGAATATCATTTGTAGTTACGCCTGGATTTGCATGTTCAATCATTCGATCTATCATCATTCTACATGTGCGGCCACCGCAAAATCCCATGCCAGCACGTGTTCTTAGTTTTAATTCTCTTGCCGAGCATTTATATTCAGCAATTGTCGATTGAAGTTGACCGTATGTAACTTCTTCACATCGACAAACAATTAAGTGGTCTTTATTCGTCATATGTATTCCTCCTCTAGTTCGGTTTGCACAAATTATATAATGCAAAAACTATGCCAATATAGAGGAGGTAAGGTTTATTGTAACCCGAGCTTTTTTAAACGGTTATATAAAGTGGCTCTCGTAACACCAAGTTGTTTCGCACATTCTAATTTATTTCCATTCAAAATGCGTAAAGCCCTCTCAATGACCTTTTTCTCATGTTCCTCCATCTCTTCTTGTAAAGAGAGGATTGTATTATTGTTGCTGAGTAATAAGGAATGAGCCGCATGATTATCTAAAGTTTCGGTTGTATGAAATGGTAAATATTCTTGCTTTATAATACCGTCAGTCGCAAATACGACAAGTCTTTCAATAACGTTACGGAGCTCGCGAATATTACCTGGCCAATTGTAATGAAGCAGTTCATGCATAATGCTTGAAGGTAAGTCGCGAATGGGTCTGTTATAGTTTATTGAAAAATCGTTTAGGAAAGAATAGGTTAATTCAATAATATCTTCGCGTCTTTCGCGCAGCGGTGGAATATGCAAACTAACTACATTTAGGCGATAGTATAAATCTTCTCGGAACGTGCCTTTTCTCATTTCTTCTTGTAAATCACGATTGGTAGCAGCGATAATACGGAAATCAATATGAATCTCTTTTTCTCCACCAACTCGGTAATATTTTCTTTCTTGTAGTACACGTAAAAGTTTTACTTGCATATCGAGCGGCATTTCGCCTATTTCATCAAGGAATAATGTGCCGCCTTGCGCGAGCTCTATTTTACCCTTTTTCCCTTTGCTATTTGCACCAGAAAACGCCCCGCGCTCATAGCCGAATAATTCACTTTCAAATAATGCTTCTGGAATTGCGCCGCAGTTAATTGAAATGAACGGAGCTTTAGCTGCTTCACTTGCATCATGAATTGCTTTCGCAAATACTTCTTTTCCAACACCACTTTCGCCGAGTATTAAAACAGTTGATTTCACCGAACAAACTTTTCTAGCTAATTGTATTGTTCTTTGTATAACGGGGCTCTTTCCATTCATCGCAAGAAAAGGGTCTGATTCATCTTTATACTTTGCTACTTCTTGTTCTAAACGGTGCATTTCATGTGACATATTGAATAGTTTTTCATTTAATGCGACTTGATTTGTAACGTCAGTTTCTGAAACGACTGCTCCTATAATTTCATCGTTACAATAAACTGGATTTGAGTTAATTAATACGAACAAATCTGGACGAGGTTGATGGAACTGAGCGATTATACTTTTTCCGTCATGTAATGATTGCAAAATTTCCAAATCTTTATAGTCAAAAAAACGAGTGATAGGTTGCCCAATAATCTCATTATGCTTGACTGAAAAGATCTTCTCGGCGCCATCTGTCCAGGTGCAAACGCGTTCTTTATCATCGATGACTGTAACGGAAGAATCCGTTGTTTGTATTACGGTGTTATAAAAAGAATGGAGTTCATTGTATGACTTAACAAGAAACGGGATGATTTGCTGAGCTGTTATACAGCATATAGGCTCTTTATTTTCGTTCATTATGATAACGACTATTTCATTGGAAAACGCGTCAATTAAAGCGGTGAATGATTCATCTTCATATATTACTGCGCAGTTATATTTTTCTGTAGTAGAAGGGCGGTAATAATACTTTCCGTTAATTTGCTCAATATGTTGCAAGCAGTATGTATGATTAATGGATAAAATTTTTAGAAATTCTTTTATTGTGGGAAATGAGAATGCCATATTGTCCTCCTATTATGTATAAAAATTTTGACAGTGATAAAAAAATAATACACTTATTTGCGATAAATTTAAAATATTTTTACAAATAAAAATATTATTTATAAAAATTGTATATATGTACAGTTGGCACGTCAATTGCATAAAAGAAAGTGAGAGCTTTAGGGGAAGGAGGAGTATTTTGTGAGGCACTGCGACGTTTTAATAATTGGCGGCGGTATTATTGGCTGCTCGATCGCTTATTACACTTCAAAATACGGAAGAGACGTAACAATCATTGAAAAAGGAGAATTTGTCAGCGGGACGTCTTCACGGTGTGACGGAAATATTTTGGCTATTGATAAAGACCCAGGATTTGATAGTCAAATGTCGTTAGTAAGTCAAAAATTAGTAACGGATTTAAGTGAAGAGTTAGAGCACTCATTTGAATATAGGGCACCAGGAAGTATTCTTGTATGTGAGTCGGATGAAGAGATGGAAGCAGCGCAGCAATGGGTGAATCGTCAAAAAGAAGCGGGTTTACCGTTTCGAATGCTTGATAGGCAAGATATAAGAGCAGAATCGCCATTTTTTGCAGATGATTTATTAGGCGGGTTAGAATGCGCAACAGATTCGACTGTAAATCCATATCTTCTTGCTTTTTCACTTCTTGCAGAATCGAAGAAATATGGTACGAAGGCTTTTAATCATACGGAAGTAAAAGAAATGAAAAGAGATAAAGAAGGTTCCTTTATTGTAGAAACGACAAATGGGACGTTTACTGCGAAGCAAGTGGTGAACGCAGCGGGTGTGTGGGCTCCGAAAATCGGACAAATGTTGGATATAAATATCCCAATTGAACCGAGAAAAGGGCATATTATTGTAGCTTCAAGGCAACAACACGTTGGTTGCCGTAAAGTAATGGAATTTGGTTATTTAATTTCTAAATTTGGCGGACAACGAAAAGTGGATGCTTTAACTGAAAAATATGGGGTAGCTCTTGTGTTTGAGCCGACAGAAAGCCAAAATTTTTTAATTGGTAGTAGTAGAGAGTTTGTAGGGTTTCATACGAGGATAAATAACGAGGTTATTAAATGTATTGCGAACAGAGCAATACGTTTTTATCCGAAAATGGCGGATATGATGGTGATTCGTTCCTATGCTGGATTACGCCCGTGGACAGAAGATCATTTGCCGATTATTTCACGTGTGGAACATATCCCAAATTACTTTATAGCAGCAGGGCATGAGGGGGATGGCATTAGTCTTGCCGCAGTTACAGGAAAAGTGATTGAAGAGTTATTAAATGAAAAAGAAACAATCATTCCTATTGAACCACTTCGTTTGAGTCGTTTTACAGAAAGGGTGTTAAACGGATGAGGTCACAAAGAGTCTTTACGACGATTGATACACATACGGGCGGGAATCCAACGAGAACATTGATTAGCGGCCTGCCTAAGTTAATAGGCGAGACGATGGCAGAGAAGATGTTACATATGAAAAAGGAGTATGACTGGATTCGCAAATTGTTAATGAATGAACCGCGTGGTCATGATGTAATGTCAGGAGCACTATTAACAGATCCGTGTCATCCTGAAGCAGATATTGGTGTTATTTACATAGAGACAGGTGGATATTTACCGATGTGTGGTCACGATACAATTGGTGTATGTACAGCTTTAATTGAATCAGGTTTAATTCCGGTAGTTGAACCGATTACCTCGTTAAAGTTAGACACGCCAGCCGGCTTAGTTGAAGTGGATATCTTTGTTCAAGATGGAAAAGCGAAAGAAGTCTCCTTTTGTAACATACCAGCTTTTTTACTGAAACACATTACTGTAGACGTCGAAGACATTGGAACTGTAGAGGCGGATATTACGTATGGAGGGAATTTTTATGCCATTATCGATGCGAAATCAGTAGGGTTAGAGTTAGTACCAGAAAACGCATCTACAATCATAGATAAGGCAATTCATATAAGAAATATCATTAATGAGAAATTTGAAATCATTCATCCAGAGCATTCGTTTATTAGAGGATTAACCCATGTGGAGTTTTATACAGATCCTACACATGAAAGTGCGCATGTGAAAAATACAGTTGTCGTTCCGCCTGGAGGAATTGATCGTTCTCCATGTGGTACAGGAACATCAGCAAAGTTAGCGGTATTATATGCGAACCAAAAAATTGAGATTGATGAAGAGTTTGTTCACGAGAGTATCGTTGGTTCTTTATTTAAAGGGTGCGTTATAAATACGACAAATGTTGAAAATATTGAAGCTGTCGTAACGAAAATTACAGGTTCAGCTTGGCTTATGGGGATGCATAGATTTTTTTACAATGAAAAGGATCCACTGAAAGAAGGTTTTTTGCTAATTCCGCCGATGGAACATGAAACGGAGGATGTAAAATGAACATTCAAAAAATGTATACAGCAGTAGACGTACACGTAAATGGCGAGGCATTCCGTGTAATAAAAGATGTACCATGCAAGTACTACTACAATTTAGAGCAATTAAACGAACAATTTTCAAGTGAATTAGCAGAAGAAATGCAGCTTTTATTAAATGAACCGCGTGGTTTTATCGGTTTAAATGGATGTATCGTCGTTCCTTCTATTCATCCTGAAATCGATGCAGCTGTATTATTTTTTAATCACGAAGGGTCAATACCTCTTCATTACGGAGGTATTGTCGCAGTCATAACGATGTTACTAGAAAGCGGATATTTAAAAAAGAGAGAGACGAATCAATACAAAATCGAAACGTTATCTGGCATATTTTTAGTCCATGCGTATGTAGAGAATGATGAAGTTGTATCTGTTTCGCTTGAAAGTAAACTATGTTATATGATTGAGAAAAATTTACAAGTTGGTAATATAAGTTACTCTCTCATACAGGCAGATAAAGTATACGCAGTTGTAGAAAAAGGTGCGTATTCGCCAGAAATTCGTATTGAAAACATTTCAGAATTGAAAAAATGGGGAGAAGCCACACTTCAAGCTATACAAAAACAGTCACTTATAAAAAGACTTATTTTAGTAGATTCCACGCAAAAAGAAAAGAACCATATAAAGTCAATTACATTTCATGAAGATAACTTTATCGTACGTTCGCCGGGGTTTGTCTCTACTATTGTGTCTTATGTTCACGCGTTATTTAAAAACGATAATATAGCGGATAAACTTTTTATAAATGAAAGTATATGTAATAGTTTTATAACAGTTGAAAAAGTGAAGAAGGAGGAAACGGGTTACATTTTCCGTTTTGAAAGTAGAGGTTTTATTACAGGGATGCAGACGTTTCTATTAGATTCTACAGATCCGTTTCCGACAGGATTTTTATTAAAATAACATGGTAAAGGGAGAGGTAAATATGAAAAAAATTAAAGGTGCATTTCCAGTATTAATCACACCTATGGATGAGTTTCAAGAGATTAATTGGAACGGTGTAAAACAAAACGTAAACTACTTTATTGAGCAAAAAGTGGCTGGCATTATTATTAATGGAAGCACAGGAGAGTTTGTTAGTTTATCAAAAGAAGAACGATTTAAAATGGTAGAAACAGTATTAAAAGAAGTTGATGGTCGTATACCAGTTATTGTTGGAACTGCTGCGGAGACGACGAAAGAGACGATTGAATATACGAAACATGCAGAAGCGCATGGAGCGGATTGTGCATTAATTATAAATTCGTATTATTGTAAACCGAAAGAAGAGGAAATATATTTTCATTTTAAAGAAATCTCAAACGCTGTAAATATTCCAATTATGTTATACAATAACCCGTTTACATCTGGTGTTGATATGAGTACAGAACTCATGTTACGTATTGGAAAAGAATGTGAAAATGTTACACATATTAAAGAATCTAGCGGAGATATTCGAAAAGCGAGAGATTTAGTAAGACAAGGCGAAGGTGCTTTTCAAGTGTTCTGTGGATCTGAAGATTTAGTTATGGAATCTTATTTAGTTGGTGCGACGGGCTGGGTTTCAGTAGCAGGTAATATCGTACCGGGACTTGTTACAAAAATGTATGAGCATTTCCAAAATGGTGAATTAGAAAAAGCTTGGGAAATAAACGACGCTATTTTACCTCTTTGTGAGTTTCTTGAAGGGTCAGGAAAATATGTACAAATCGTGAAACGATCAATGGAATTATACGGGCAAGCTGGAGGACCTTCACGTTATCCGAGACTCGGATTAACTGAAGAAGAAGAGCAAAAACTTCAAACGATTATTTCAAAAATTGCAGCTCATGCAGCTGTTTAAATAAGGGGGAGAGCATATATGTTAACGAAAAACATTGAACTAAAACCAAAAGTGAAAGCGTTTTTAAATGAAGAAATTAAAATGTTTATTAATGGTGAATTTGTTCCTTCAATTAGCGGGAAGACGTTTGAAACATACAATCCAGCAACAGAAGATGTTTTAGCGGTCGTATACGAAGCACAAGAAGAGGATATCGATGTCGCAGTAAAAGCGGCACGATCTGCATTTGAATCAGGACCTTGGGCAGAAATGACTACTGCTGAAAGAGCACATCTTATTTATAAATTAGCAGACTTAATAGAAGAGCATGGAGAAGAATTAGCACAGTTAGAAGCTTTAGATAATGGGAAGCCATATCAAGTAGCACTGGATGATGATATTGCAGCGACTGTAGAAAATTATCGCTATTATGCGGGATGGGCTACGAAAATTATCGGGCAAACCATTCCGATTTCAAAAGATTATTTAAATTACACACGCCATGAACCTGTTGGCGTTGTAGGTCAAATTATTCCTTGGAATTTTCCGCTCGTTATGTCTTCTTGGAAAATGGGAGCTGCACTAGCAACAGGTTGTACGATCGTATTAAAACCAGCAGAGCAAACTCCTTTATCGTTATTATATACAGCGAAACTTTTTAAAGAAGCAGGTTTTCCAGATGGTGTTGTAAACTTTGTGCCAGGTTTCGGCCCTGAAGCGGGAGCTGCAATTGTAAACCATCATGATATTGATAAAGTAGCCTTCACAGGTTCAACAGTTACAGGAAAATATATTATGCGTCAATCTGCAGAAACAATTAAACATGTAACGTTAGAACTTGGTGGGAAATCACCAAATATCATTTTAGAAGATGCTGATTTAGAAGAAGCGATTAACGGTGCATTCCAAGGTATTATGTATAATCACGGCCAAAATTGTAGTGCTGGATCTCGCGTGTTCGTTCACCGAAAACATTACGAAACAGTCGTAAATGAACTAGTAAAAATGGCGAATAACGTGAAACTTGGAGCAGGTATGGAGAAGGAAACGGAAATGGGTCCTCTCGTATCTAAAAAGCAACAAGAGCGTGTACTACATTACATTGAACAAGGAAAAGCTGAAGGCGCGACTGTTGCTGCTGGTGGTGAACGTGCATTTGAAAAAGGTTATTTTGTACAGCCAACAGTATTCATAGATGTTACTGACGATATGACGATAGTTAAGGAAGAAATCTTCGGTCCAGTTGTCGTTGTACTTCCATTTGATTCAACGGAAGAAGTAATCGAAAGAGCAAATCGCTCTTCTTACGGACTCGCTGCAGGCGTATGGACACAAAATATTAAAACAGGACATCAAGTTGCCAATAAATTAAAGGCAGGAACGGTATGGATTAATGATTATAACTTAGAAAATGCAGCGGCACCATTTGGTGGGTTTAAACAATCTGGTATCGGCCGTGAGTTAGGTTCATATGCGCTTGATAATTACACAGAAGTGAAAAGTGTTTGGGTAAATATAAAGTAATAGAGAGATGAAATAATGAGATAGACGGACAACTGGAAGTTTTAATAATAGTTGTCCGTTTTCTTATATATAAAATAGTGTTCTAAAGAATGATAAGGGGGATTTGGATGGAGCAATTAGTAGAGTGGTTAGTAGGGCAAGTGTGGAGTATTGGTTTAGTTGTTTTCGCGTTAGGAGCAGGTGTGTATTTTACAATTGCAACTCGTTTTCTTCAAATTCGTTATTTTAAAGAGATGATTAAACTATTATTTGAAGGGAAGAGCTCAGAAACGGGAATATCATCCTTTCAAGCATTTTGTTTAGCTTTATCAGGTAGGGTCGGAATAGGTAATATTGCAGGGGTCGCGACAGCTATCGCTTTTGGCGGGCCGGGAGCTGTATTTTGGATGTGGGTAATGGCTCTATTAGGAGCAGCTAGTGCATTTGTTGAATCAACATTATCTCAAGTATATAAAAGTAAAGTTGGAAATGAATATCGCGGTGGTACACCGTATTTCATTGAAAAAGGCTTAAACATGAAATGGTTTGCAATCATTGTAGCAGTCGTTGTAACACTTTCATATGGTGTGTTATTACCAGGTATTCAATCTAGTAGTATCGCAGTTGGATTCGAAAACTCTAATGGGATTAGCAAATATATAACTGGTATATTGTTAGTCATATTATTAGCGGCAATCATTTTTGGTGGCGTAAAGAGAATTGCAGGCGTTTCACAAATGCTCGTTCCATTTATGGCAATTGGATATGTAATTGTTACATGTATCGTATTAATTGCGAATATAACGGAAATTCCAAGTATGTTCGCTTTAATTTTCTCTAGTGCTTTCGGTATAAATGAAATGTTTGGTGGAATCGTCGGTGCAGCAATTGCATGGGGCGTAAAGCGCGCTGTATTTTCAAATGTAGCTGGCGTTGGAGAAGCGACGTATAGCTCTGCTGCGGCTGAAGTATCTCACCCAGCAAAACAAGGGTTAGTTCAAGCCTTTTCTGTATACATTGATACAATTATCGTATGTACAGCGACAGCTCTTATGATTTTAATAACAGGTATGTATAATGTTATACCGGAAGGGAAAAGCGCTATTGTAAAAAATATAGGGAATGTTGATGCTGGTCCAATCTATACACAACAAGCAGTTGAAACTGTTATGACTGGGTTTGGTCCATTATTCATTTCAATCGCAATCTTCTTCTTCGCATTTACAACTTTACTCGCATACTACTATATCGCTGAAACGACACTTACTTATTTAGATCGTGAGCTTAAATATAGCTGGTTAAAACCAGTTTTGAAAATTGGATTTTTAATTATGGTTTACATCGGTAGCATAGAATCAGCGTCGCTTTTATGGAATCTTGGGGATTTAGGAATTGGTAGTATGGCATGGTTAAACTTAATTGCGATTCTACTATTAAGTAAAATCGCATTAAAAGTGTTAAAAGATTATGAAGCGCAGAAAAAAGAAGGGAAAGATCCAGTATTTGATCCTAAAAATGTAGGAATTGAAGGTTTAACATTTTGGGAAGAAAGAAGTAAAGAGGTTCAAAGAAAAAATGTTAAAGAACAAGAGGTAGTGGATGATAGTCTGAAACTGTAGTTTAAATAAACTGAACATTCACTCTATTGAACGAGGTATATTGCCTTCTTTTCATCACATACTACAGTAGGTACAGATAATTTGAATGGGGGTAATAATAAGATGGAACACGAACAACATCATAGTTCAGTAAATGACGTTCTACATCATTATAAAGAAGGAATCGGTAGTTTTACAAACCAAATTCCTGAAATTGCTGAAACATATAATGCATTCACGCAAGCTTGTTTTCAAGAGGGTTCTTTAACAAAAAGAGAAAAACAACTTATTGCATTAGGAATTAGTCTAGCAACGCAAGATGAATATTGTACCGTTTATCATACAAAAGGGTGTCTTGATCAAGGGTGTTCAGATAAAGAAATTCTGGAAGCGTGTGGTGTATCAGCAGCATTTGCTGGTGGAGCTGCAATGAGTCAAGCGGTAACTTTAGTGCAAGAGTGTTTAACAGAACTGAAAAATCATAAGCATTGAATAGAAAAAAACGTTTTAAACTTTATGTTTAAAACGTTTTTTATGTGAAATTACATTTGTATTCACTTTAATATTTTATATCTTCATAAATCGAATTCTCTACATCAGGAAGAACTGTGTATATGCTTTTACCGATTAAAGCTTCTAATTCTTTCTTAATTGCATAAAACCCTTTCCAATGTAATGATGTATGAGACGTTGTACCGTGACGTAAACCAACGGAAATCAATCTTCTTTCCAGCGTAGTAAAACCATCCGCGTCAGCAAGAGCATCACAAAGAGTAATTACTTTATTGTATAAATCGTAGTTACAATGTTCATTCAATATTTCAACTAACTGGATTCTCATATGATCAGGAAGGAGACTCCACTCCGCTGCGATATCTATATGTTCATTTTTGCATGGGAATGAGTGTGTAACACAAATAACAGCGTTTCCTGTATACCCTAAATCATTCATATACATATAACCATCGTAGGAATGAATGACCGATTTGGTAAAACCTTTGTATCTTCCGATATCATGCAAAAGGGCAGCATTATATGCTATATCAGCATCTAGGTTATACCCATTTTTAATAAGTTCTATAATTATGTTTTCAGTTGCCTGAGCAACATTTATTGAATGTTCAAACCAAGGACCGGGGTTTTGTTCATATGCCCATTCGAGTAATTCTTTTGCATATGTTCTATCTACTATATATTTCATATCGTTATCCTTTCCCTAAAAAATCATGTTTTAAAGAATTTCATCTTAGTATATCATTATTCCTCCTTTAAAAATTGGTACAATGAAACAAAAGGGGGATTAGTAATGCAAAATTTAGTAATTGAAGAGATTAAGAAAATAAATGATGATATGGAAGAGCTTTCTGAACTTTTGAAAACGGTTGTAAATGATGGGGCGTCAATTGGTTTTTTACCTCCACTGGATCAAAAAGAATCAGCGAAGTATTGGGAAACTGTTTTAGCACCAGAAGTGATTTTATATGTTGCTAAAATAAATAATGAAGTGGCAGGGAGTATTCAATTACATTTCGTTACAAAGCCTAATGGGATTCATAGAGCTGAAATTTGTAAGTTAATGACTCATCCAAACTTTAGACGTAATGGCATTGGACGTTCACTTATGCGCAAAGCAGAGGAACGAGCGAAGCAAGAAAACAGGACTCTTTTAGTGCTAGATACTAGAGAAGGAGATCCTTCGAATAAATTGTATAAATCATTAGATTATCAAGAAGCTGGAAAAATACCAGAATACGCAATTTCTCCAAATGGTAATTTAGATGCAACAGTTATTTATTATAAATTTTTATAAGTGATGATTAAAATGCTGTCATGCTTAAAATAATAAAGTTTGATTTTTAACACCGTCTATATTTCTCTAGCGGTGTTATTTGAATTTAATTAATGTGCTAATTGAATTTGAGAAAGTTTTTAGAGGGTTCTTTTCGTAATGTTCCTCGACTTATAATGGATGTAGAGAAGATGACTAGGCAACTATAGTTATTTTCGCTTTATTATGGGAAAGGGGATGACGAGATGAAAACGAAAGGTTTACAGAAGGTGAAGAAAGTTATATTAAGTGGTGGGATATTACTTACAGGATTGTTAACTTTCGGTTTTTCAGAAAAAGCTTCAGCTCATGGATACGTAGAATCACCAGCGAGCCGTTCTTATTTATGTAAGCAAGGGGTAAATGTAAACTGCGGTCCGATTCAATATGAGCCGCAAAGTGTAGAAGGAATAGGTGGATTCCCGCAATTAGGACCTTCGGATGGTCAAATCGCAGGAGCTGGCCATTTCCCTGCTTTAGATGTACAGACTGTAGATAGGTGGAAGAAAGTTACGTTAAACGGTGGGACGAATACATTCAAGTGGAAACTAACGGCTCCTCATAGTACGAAAGAGTGGAAATATTATATTACGAAGAAAGATTGGAATCCGAATAAGCCTTTAACGAGGTCTGATTTAGATTTAGTGCCTTTCTATGTAAAAAATGATGGAGGAGCTAGACCTGGAACTTCCGTAACACATGAAGCAAATGTGCCAACTGATAGAAATGGATATCACCTTATTTTAGCTGTGTGGGAAATCGCAGATACTGGAAATGCATTTTATCAAGTTATAGATGTTAACCTTGTAAATAACGGTTTAGCATCAAATAACGTGCTAAATCATGTAGTGCAAGTTCCTACTTTATTTTAAATAAAGTATACATTTCGATCATCTAATTCATTTTAGATGATCTTTTTTACGAAAAACGATGAAAAATATAGAAGAAAGTGCAATTATTTATAAAAAATTATGCTTTAAATATTGTCATATTTGCTTCTTTAAGATATCCTTTTCATGAAGAGGTGGAAAACATGGAAAAAGTACTAGTTTTCGGGCATAAAAACCCAGATACAGATGCAATTTGTTCTGCAATTGCTTATGCAGAATTGAAAAAAGAATTAGGAATGAATGCTGAGCCTGTACGTTTAGGCGAAATCAGCGGTGAAACTCAATTTGCGTTAGACTATTTTAAAGTAGAAGGACCGCGTTTTGTTGAGACAGTAGCAAACGAAGTGGACAACGTTATTTTAGTTGACCATAACGAGCGTCAACAAAGTGCTAACGATATCGAATCTGTTCGTGTGTTAGAAGTTATTGACCATCACCGTATTGCTAACTTTGAAACAAGCGATCCTATTTACTACCGTTGTGAGCCAGTTGGTTGTACAGCTACAATTTTAAACAAGATGTACAAAGAAAACGGCATTACAATTCGTAAAGAAGTTGCAGGTTTAATGTTATCTGCAATCATTTCAGATTCTTTACTATTCAAATCTCCAACTTGCACAGAGCAAGACGTAGCAGCAGCTCGTGAATTAGCGGAAATCGCTGGTGTAGATGCTGACAAATACGGCTTAGAAATGTTAAAAGCTGGTGCTGACTTAAGCGGAAAAACAATGGAGCAATTAATCTCTCTTGACGCTAAAGAATTCCAAATGGGTAATGCGAAAGTTGAAATCGCACAAGTAAACGCTGTTGATACAAATGACGTTCTTGTACACCAAGCTGAACTTGAAAAAGTTATCTCTGCAGTAGTAGAAGAAAAAGGTTTAGACCTATTCTTATTCGTTGTAACTGATATCTTAACTAACGATTCTGTCGGTCTTGCGATCGGTAAAGCAGCAAACGTTGTTGAGAAAGCATACAACGTATCCCTAGAAAACAATACTGCTACATTAAAAGGTGTAGTATCTCGTAAAAAACAAATCGTACCAGTATTAACAGAAGCATTCCAAGCGTAATATTATTGAGTATGATTTAACAAAAAGACAAGTAGTCAGATTGGCTACTTGTCTTTTTCTTTCTCTAAAAAACAGAAAATTAGATTTTTAAAAGGAGAGTTGTGTATGTTTAATGATTTGGAGAGTAAATTACAGTCACTTTTAGAGCGAAATATTACTTCTGTTTTAGAATTAGAAAATTGGCTTTTCGATGAATTGCGTGTAAACGCTGAAATAGAAGAGAAGATAACAAGTAGTTTAATCGCCACGTATAGAGATACAGGTAACAGAAATATGCATGATTTACATATGTATAATCAAAATACAATTCAACCACTTTTAAAAAGATACAATGCAAAGTTTGACCAAAAATTTATAGAGTGTCCGTTTTCTAACTTATTAGACGAGCGAAAATATGCATTTATGAAAAAAGCAAGATTTGTAAAGAGTAAAATGTTTAATGAAAAAAACATTGCTCTTTCTATTAAAGAGCAAGAGTGCATTACGAAGTATAGAGAAATAATGTCTAACATAACAATTAATTGGGAAGGCGAGCAAAAGACGTATGCACACGTTAAAGCAAAGCTAGATAACCCAAATAGAGCTATTCGCGAAAAAGCTTGGTACGCTTTATGTGAAGCAAGGAGTGCAGTGAAACCAGAAGTGGATCGTATTATGAATGCACTTATACAATTGCGGAATGAGATAGCTTTAAATGCAGGGTTTAATAATTATAGTGAATATGCTTTTAAACAAAAAAACAGAGATTACAGTATTGATGATTGCTATAAGCTCCATGAATCTATAGAAAAGTATGTTGTACCAATTTGGAAACAGTTGGGAAGTATTTCTAAAAAGAATCTCGGTGTAAAAACGTATCGCCCTTGGGATCTTTCTCCATGTAATTTACCAAAAGTCCCATTCCAAAATGTGATTGATTTATTAAATGGTGTGGAAGAAATATTTCGAAAGACAGATTTATATTTTTATGAGAAATTTATTCATATAAGGAAAGCTGGATGCATTGACGTAGAAGAACGTGAAAATAAAGCACCAGGAGCTATTTGTTTTACCTTGCCTCATAGTAAAGAGGTTTTTGTGTATTCTAATTTTAGTCCTTCATTTTATGCAATTAATGCACTTATACATGAAGTGGGGCATGCATTTCATTTTTATAAACAATTTAAAAACGATAGTAGTATGCAGGAAAGATATCTGCGCGAAGAGGTGGCTGAACTTTATTCCCTCAGTCTTGAGTTATTAGTAATGGATAAGCTGAATGTTTTTTATAAGCAAGAGGATGAATATAAAGAAGTGCAACGCCTACAAATATATCGTGCTTTGTCTTTATTAATGTCGTCAATTGCAGGAGATGTATTCCAGCACTGGATCTATGCGAATCCAAACCATACACCAGAAGAACGTGATAAGAAACACGCCGAACTATGCAAAAGATATCAATATTCAACAGTCGACCTTGCAGGATTAGAGGATGAAATCGGTGCAAACTGGATAGAGTCATTTCACTATGTTCAGTTTCCTTTTTATAAAATTGAATATGCAATTGCACAAATAGGAGCAATGCAATTGTTTCAAATTTACTGGGAAGACCCAGAAAAAGCGATTGCTTTCTTTAAAGAAGGTGCGAGTGCAGATTGGAATTTATCTATACAAGAAATATATGAAAAAACAGGTGTCACGTTTGATTTTTCGGAAGAAAGGATAGAAAGTACTGCAAGTGTTATTTTGGATGTGATCAATGAATTAAAATAAGAATAGCATTCGCTATCCTTATAACTGTTTATTCGTAGATTTTTTCTTGTTTATATAAAATGTAATAATAGCTGTAATGAGAAAAATAGGTATAGCATACGCTTGCCCAACAAACAACTTCCAGCCCGCATGATTATAACTTTGAGATGCTGGAGCAATCATAGCGATTACGCAAACAATAATATAGAGTACTAGTGCAGGGAGTATATTTTTCATTTGTTCACCTCCTTCTAAAGATATCCTATTTGGTTATTTATATACTTTAATTATTATTAAGGGCTTTGAAAAGTAAATATACTATTGTTTATAGTATTATAATATTTACAAGGGGTACTATGTTTAAATAGGGTAATGGGGGTTCAAATCTTAAAAAAGTGAATTATTAGTAAAAAAGATGGCTATATGGTAAAAGATGTAATTTTTATATTTAATATCATTATATAGCATGTTGAGGGCAAAATGTATAAAATAATTAACTTTACTTATGCAGGAGAAGAGGTAAGAAATATATGAGAAGGTTATGCATAATTCCATGCGGAAAGAAGAAAATTTGGGATAAGTATCCTGATTACGGACCGATGGAGGCAAAAGATGTATATATTAGCCCGTTCGGAAAAGCATGTCAATCGTATGCAACTATGTTTTTCGAGAATTGGGTTATATTATCAGCGAAGCATGGATTTTTAAGGCCAAATGATATTGTACTAGAAAACTATGATCTTGCGTTTGATTCAAAGAGCGATAAGGTAATAAGTATAGAGCAATTACAAAAACAGATGGTAGATAAAAGTTTACTACAGTTTGACGAAATCGTCTTACTTGCAGGGAAAAAGCATAAAAAAGTAGTAACAAAGCTATATCCAGAAGAAATGATTACATATCCGTTAGAAGGATGTAAAGGAATTGGATATATGTTGCAGAAGTTGAAAGAGGCAGTGAAGGAAGAGGAGGAAATATAAGTATAGTTTCGGTCACTATGAGCTTAAACTGTTTTTAGGGAATTAAAACGTAAAATAGAGTTTTTAAGCATCGCCAAAAAGGTGATGCTTTTTGTTCGTGTCACCACTTTTTATAACGAAAACGAATTGCCTTCACTTTTAGAAAATGTAGGATGTATGGGTACAGTTAAGATTGTAAGTGGGAATAGCAATAAGACAAGTTTTGAATATGATATTAAGAAAGGAGATGTTGATAAATAATGGCCAGATATAGTTTGCACGGAGGACACAATAGTATTGTTCAAGGTGCTAATTTCGGGAATCGGAAAGAACATGTTCTAGATAGGCAAGTTAAAGATGCTGTGGCGACTAAGTTAAGGTCCCTAGGACACACGGTTTATGACGATACGGACGAGGTAGGGACAACTCAATCACAAAATTTAAATAATATCATTCGGAATAGCAATTCCCATGCTGTGGATTTAGTTATTTCTTTTCATCTTAATGCAAGTGATGGAAATGGACAGGGTGTTGAGGTTTTGTATTATGATCAGAAAGATTTGGCGGCTAAAATCTCAGCTCAACTAGCAAAAGATATTGGATGGCGTGATCGAGGTGCGAAACAACGTACAGATTTAGCAGTATTAAATGGAACGAAAGCACCGGCTATTCTTATTGAATTAGGATTTATTGATAATGAATCCGACATGGCAAAATGGAATGTTGATAAAATCGCTAATTCTATTGTATTTGCTCTTACAGGACAAACTGGAGGAGGTGCAACGGACTTGCTCAAAGTAAAAACTGGCGGTGTAGCATTTAGTAATTTACAAGATTTGGCTCAAGCTATGGTAGATGCGGGTATTGATGGACAAATTGTCGTTCAGAAAGATGGCATTGGTTATGCTATAACGAATGGCTATCCGTCCGGAAATATCGATAAATTTACAGCTTGGTTAGATGCACGTAAATGGTACTATGAGTACGTGAGATAAAACGAAAAATTGTCTTATTTTTAGTTAACAAGTATATTAAGTAACTAATAATTATGTAACTATAAAAATATGAACAATGTATATGTAAATTAGTACACAAAACCACCTGTTAGAAAGGTGGTTTTGTGTATCACGCTTTAATGGCAGTAAAATTCATACCTCAAAATTCGGATGAAGCTAAGAAATTAGCTGGGAATTGCACTGCTTGTGGCCTCCTACTGATTATAGTTTAGAGCTTTGTAAGTCTTTACTTATTAAACCTGTAATAATATTTTATTTTCTCAATACATAAGCCGAATTTTAAAATATTACGCAATAATACACTACCTTTCATACTATTTATTAGTTGATAATAGCAAAAAAACAAGCTTTGAATATAATAATGAAAAAGGAGATGTGAAATAATGGGTTATATTGTAGATATTTCGAAATGGAATGGCGACATTAACTGGGATATCGCAGCACCACAATTAGATTTTGTAATTGCACGTGTGCAAGATGGTTCAAATTATGTAGATCCTTTATATAAAAATTATGTGCAAGCAATGAAAGCAAGAAATATTCCGTTTGGTAATTATGCGTTCTGTCGTTTCGTTTCAGTAGAGGATGCACGGATAGAGGCGAGAGACTTTTGGAACCGTGGTGATAAAAATGCAACAGTTTGGGTAGCTGACGTAGAAGTAAAAACAATGAACGATATGAGAGCGGGTGCACAAGCTTTTATTGATGAATTACGCAGATTAGGAGCTAAGAAGGTTGGTTTATATATTGCTCATCATATGTATGATCCATTTGGAATGGCAAATGTCAATTGTGATTTTGTATGGATTCCTCGTTATGGTGGTAACAAACCAGCCTACCCATGTGATATTTGGCAATACACAGAAACAGGGAATGTAGCTGGCATAGGAAAATGTGATTTAAATAAGTTAATGGGAAATAAGCCGTTAGTTTGGTTTACTAATCAAACTGTTGAACAATCGACAAAACAAGAAGGAGTTGGAATTATAGTGAATAAATTTAGTAAAGTTGTTACGTATGAATTTGGTACAGCGTTAGTAGTAGAAATGTTAGGAATGATGGATGCTCTGGGGTATGAATCTCGTATTATCTCATATGGAGATAAACAAGGATTAGTTAGATTTGAAACAGCATATCGCCAAGGGAATGAATTAGATCGAGCGACAGCGTGGTTAGATGCTAAAGGACTTAAATATTTTTATACAAAAGAGTAGTTTGCTAAATAAAAAGCCGTCATGTGACGGTTTTTTATTTTTATGTAATCTTTTAACTCTATGTAAAACAAAAGCGAAATGCCATTGTAGGCATGAAGAGGAAAGGTATTAATAATAAAAAGGAGTACGATACGTACTCTTTTTTGGGGTGATTATATTCCATCTTGAACAGATTTCTTTACAATTAACCATGTGTCTTTCTTTTTAATCGTTATAGCTACATTAGTTCCATTAGATTCCTTATAAAAGATATATCCATTGTTTGAGTTTACATATGTGACTGGTTCGCCTATGCAATCTCGCGAGCAGGATTTGTTGACTAGTTCAATTAGGGATAGTTCGCTTGGATCTGTTTTACTGGCTTCTATAACAGCATCAAGGCTTGTTTTTCGATAACCTTGCAAGTTTATATGAAAAAGCTGCTCTATTTCTCCTGTAATGCTAGTATTCATTACTTCTATTGAATTCTTTTTTTCTTGAAGAAATCCGTTTTCATAAAGTAATTTTGTATATCCAATCCATGCGATTAAAACTAGCATGATAAACATACTACATATTTTAAGTGTTCGAAGGCGTTTACTAACTATCGTTTCTGAGTATTTCATTCACTTTAATCCTCCAATGTTTTTAATTTAAAGTATGCCTCAATACATATTTTTAGAAGAAGGATAGAATTTAAAGAGTTCTAGATAAAAAAGAAAGCATCTGAAGTGGGATGCTTTCTTTTTAGTATTTTCACTATCTGTTCGTTACTTGTTTCATAAGTGGTCTAATTTCTTTAACGGGTGGTTTTTTATCATAGGCATCAACGTAAGAAAAGTAATAATTTAAGTTTCTGAGAAGCCCTTTTCCTATTTTAGCACTTAAAAAGGGAAAGACTTGTCCAGTATAATCATCAAGAGATTTACAGTAGTATTTTTCATCTAAATATATACTGTATTTACATGTTAGTTCTACTAGTGAGTTCCCTTCATCATCAATTACTTCCTTAGAATCAATAATGTCTATTAATGCGAATTTTTCATTTAGATAAACTTTCTTCTTTTTCTCATGTTTATTTGTAAGTATAAATACGAGACCAATGGCGTTAATCAAACTGTTTCCTCCTATAAAAAACGGATATTAATAAAATATATCGATATAAGCTAAATGTAAAGAGCGGGGACGAAATATCATTGATAGAAAGCTCAATAAGCCGATTTGTTTTTTCAAATCGGCTTATTGTTATTGAAATACTTGCGGGAATTGCTTTACGATTGCATTTGTTATCATGTCGGACATTTCTAAAGCTTCTTTTTCAACTTTATCGTACAATTTTACTCCTGCTTCATAATCTTTATTTAGAAATGCCAGTGCTTCTGCTTTTGTTAATGCTAGATGTTCATAAAACATTTGTGTAAATTCTTCTTTTTGTATATATGGGTTGATGCTAGTAAGAAACGCTACAATTTCATCACCGTTAGCGTACCATTTTTTCTCTATAGCGACAGCTGCGTTTTGGTCACCAGCTTTTGCAGCTTTAACAAGATCTGCTGCAATTACTAAGTGGTCTTTAATTAATGCACTATATTTTTTTACTGCATCTTCACCATAGAATGGTTCAAGAGATAGTCCCATATGTGTTGCATTTTGAAGAAGCCGTTTAACTGTAACGTTTACGTCTGGTAAATGAAAGACAATACTTATAATAGCTAATCTCGTCCAAGCGACATGTTGTTCCCAAAAGGAACGCATATAACCTTTTAAAAAGTTCTCATTTTTACTAATTCTGTAATTACGTACAGATGTATCAAAGTGTAGATAATGGTTATGATAGGGGGAGTAATACGATTGCCAATAAGAATACATAAACGGTAACACTCCTTTGAACATGTATAACTCAAAGTATGATGGGAATTTATAATTAGTTACGTGTCCTCGTTTATTTTCAGAAATTGCTATGGAAAAAGATGAGTAATTTTATTGTGTTATATATAAATAAATTGAATATAAAGTAAAAGAGGCTCTGCAAGGGAAGTTGCAGAGCCTCAAAAGGGTATTGCCGAGATGTCGGACTCGACTACGTAATATTATCATAAAATTCTATTAAAAAAACATGGTAAATGTGTCCAATTGAAAGTGAGTCTTTAATAAAGTGAAAGGGACCTGCTTCCCGCGGCAGATCCCTTTCACTAGATAATGTCGATGAGCAAAAACTCATCTGGAGTACCTTTATAGTAACAAGTGAATTTCGTTTTGTGTATTGAGAAAAAAGAATTAGATATTTAAATGTTAAGCATTTATATTTTACCTTTTGTGATTATCACCATTTGTAGTGAGTGGATTAAGATTATAAAATGGCGATAAGATTTATAATTACATCTAATATTATGAAATATATAATAATAATAAAAGAACCACTTATATAAGCAGGTCAACTTAGGGGGTTATCAAACAGAATATTTCATATGTTAACAACTGTATTGTATTAAGTCTATAAGGTTCATATTGAGAAAATGATTATGAACGATTTATTTCGCACGTGTATTAACGTTTAAAAAGTTGAGAAAGAAAATGAAAAAGCTTTCTATAAGAAAATAATGGTAGATACTTATAGTATGATTCATATTTCCACGCTTCATTATTTGAGAATTGGGGTTGGTTCGATACGCTTTTCTGTTTGATGAAACTAATATTATGGTGCTTCATATAGTAACCTCCTGAATTCATATGTATAAGATTAGTAGTATTCAAGGAGAATTAATAAAATGTGTATTTATTTTGAAATTCGTTATAATTGTTAATCATTCTCAAAAACGTAAAGAAGCATAAAATAATGAAAAAGCAGGCTGATAGTCATGTATTCATCACTTTCATGATGCATAAGAGATGATATAATAGGAGTAGATGAAAGATAAAGAAAAGCAGGTGACTCTTTTTTGTTTACAAAAGCACAAGAACTTTTAGCGTCTTATTTCGGTTATTCGTCATTCCGAAGAGGACAAGATGAAACAATTAAAAATGTATTAGATGGGAAAGATACTGTCTGTATTATGCCTACAGGTGGTGGTAAGTCAATTTGTTATCAAATTCCCGCATTAGTATTTGAAGGAACAACGTTAGTTATATCGCCTTTAATATCACTTATGAAAGACCAAGTAGATACATTAGTACAAAATGGTATTTCAGCTACATATATTAATAGTTCTATTTCGATTACAGAAGCGAATCAACGGATTCAATTAGCGAAACAGGGCCATTATAAGTTACTTTATGTAGCGCCAGAGCGACTTGATTCAATGGAGTTTGTTGACCAACTGATCGATATGAAAATCCCGATGATTGCCATTGATGAGGCGCACTGTATTTCGCAGTGGGGACATGATTTCCGTCCGAGCTATTTACATATACACCGTATATTAGATTATCTTCCAGAAAAACCGCTCGTATTAGCATTAACTGCTACGGCAACACCACAAGTTCGTGATGATATTTGCAACACGCTTGGAATTAATCAAGAAAACACGATTATGACAACGTTTGAGCGCGAGAACTTATCATTTTCTGTTATTAAAGGACAAGATCGTAATGCATATTTAGCGGATTATATTCGTCAAAATCAAAAGGAATCTGGGATTATATATGCAGCTACTAGAAAAGTAGTTGATCAGTTGTATGAGGATTTAATGAAAGCGGGAGTTTCTGTATCAAAATATCATGCCGGTATGAGTGATAACGATCGAAATGAGCAACAAGAACTCTTTTTACGTGATGAAGTGAGTGTAATGGTAGCCACATCTGCGTTTGGGATGGGTATTGATAAATCGAATATTCGTTACGTTATCCATTATCAACTTCCAAAAAATATGGAAAGTTATTACCAAGAAGCAGGACGTGCTGGCCGTGACGGATTAGATAGTGCATGTATATTGCTTTATTCTTCTCAAGATGTACAAGTACAACGCTTTTTAATTGATCAATCGACAGGAGAGTCTCGTTTTTCAAACGAACTTGAAAAACTGCAAAATATGACTGACTACTGTCATACAGAACAATGTTTACAATCATTTATTTTGCAATACTTTGGAGAAGAACCAAAAGAAGATTGTGGCCGCTGCGGTAATTGTACAGACGACCGAGAAAGTATCGATGTGACGAGAGAATCGCAAATGGTTTTATCTTGTATGATTAGGACGAACCAACGATTTGGTAAACAAATGATTGCACAAGTACTAACTGGATCTAAAAATAAGAAAGTCATTGAATTTAATTTTCATACTTTGCCAACTTACGGACTTTTATCAAATCGTAGTGTAAAAGAAGTGAGTGAATTTATTGAGTTTTTAATTTCAGACGAGCTAATTGCAGTTGAACATGGTACTTACCCGACACTAAAAGTAACGGAAAAAGGGAAAGAAGTGTTACTTGGTAAAGAGAATGTTTTACGTAAAGAACGAGTAGAGACAAGACAAATCGTTCAAGATCATCCTTTATTTGAAGTACTTCGCGAAGTACGTAAAGAAATTGCGCAAGGAGAAGGGGTACCTCCATTCGTTATTTTCTCTGACCAAACGTTGAAAGATATGTGCGCAAAAATGCCGCAAAGCAATTCTGAACTTTTAACTGTGAAAGGGATTGGTGAACACAAACTTGTGAAGTATGGTTCGCACTTCTTACAAGCAGTTCAGCACTTTATTGAGGAAAACCCAAACTATGCTGAAACTATTAAAACAGAAGTGGTGACAGAACGGAAGAAATCAGGGAAAGCTTCAGCAAATTCTCATTTGGAAACGTATGAAATGTATAAACAAGGTATTAATCTAGATGAAATTGCGAAAGAACGTGGATTATCAAGACAAACGATTGAAAATCATTTAATTCGTTGTTTTGAAGATGGAATGGAAGTAGACTGGAACAGTTTTGTTCCTGCAGAATACGAACAACTGATTGAAACGGCTGTGCAAAATGCTGATGGTGGTCTGAAATCGATTAAGGAACAACTTCCGAATGAAGTGAGTTACTTTATGATTCGTGCTTATTTACAAATTAGAAAGTAGTGACATGTAAAGGGGATAGGGATTAATGCATCACGTTTTTGTGTATGGCACGTTAAGAAAAAAGCAAACGAATGCTCATTATATGCAAGGTGCAATATGCATTGCAGACGAAGCATGGACGTATGGGGAATTATTTGATACAAACGAAGGGTATCCGGCGATGACTTATTCGCATGAAGAAAAGGTGTATGGAGAAGTTTATGAAGTAAATGATGACATATTGCATAAGTTAGACGAACTAGAAGAATATACAGGTAATGCAGAGACGGATTTATATGAACGAATCACACAAATAGTATTTGATGGTGATAGGGAAATAGAGGCATATGTGTATCTCGCTCAAGATAAAAATATGCTAAAGAAAGTTATCATTTCTGGTGATTGGTTGAAGTATCAACAAGGGAAATAATAGCAACCAAAGAGCAGATATTGGAATTTTCCATTATCTGCTCTTTTATTTTTGGTACTTTAAAAATTCTTATTATTTAGATAAAATGTAAATGTAGGGAAATCAAAAGGAGGATTTTTCATGGGTATCAGAAATTTAGTTTCTCACCTGTAGTAGAAAAATAACGTACAGGAGGAGAATAATAATGAACGAATTAAATGTAAAAGAATTTTATAAAAAACAATTTGAATTACTAAGCTATAATATAAAAAATGAAAATTGGTTGCAGGAAGTTGCGAAAAAAGTACAAGAACAAATTGGATATTCATTTCAAACGATGTTAGAACTAGGAGCTGGAAATGGTGGTTTTGCAAGAGCGATGTCTAATTTGGATGTAAAAATGACTACTGTTGAGCTTGTACCAGAGTTAGTTATGTTTGCTAAAGAACATTCTACTAGTGATATTGAGATTCATTGCGCTGATTTTTATAAAATTAACTTTGAAGAAAAGTTTGATGTTGTTAGTTATTTAGATGGATTTGGTGTAGGGACAGATGAAGAACAATTGGTTTTATTAAAACGAATCCATAATTGGTTGAAAGATGATGGGTGTGCACTTATTGATATTTATCAACCATTATATTGGGAAAAAGCAAATGGACAAGAAATGCCGATTTATTCTGCAATGCGAAAATATGAATATGATAGTGAGAATGCTAGGATGCTGGACCACTGGTGGGAAAAGGATTCTTCAAATGATATCGTGACACAATCTTTACGTTGCTATACGATAGGTGAGATTAGTAATTTATGTGCAGAGGCTGGTTTCAGTATAGTTGGGATTTTCCCAGGAGGAGCGTATGACTTTGAAGAGAGGAAATATAAAGAGCAAGCGTCTTTAAATGAATGTTTATCATATCGAATAAAAATAAAAAAAGAGTAGGGATTAATTCCTTACTCTTTTGTGCCTTTATAGTGTGAAGCATTGACTGTTTTTCGTATTTAATTGTCGTTCTTTTTTAATTCTTATAGATCTTAGTACAATCCCAATTCCAAGAAATACAATAGTAGCAACGACTCCGCTAATAGGGTTTAACCAAAAATCACTGCCTTTGGTAAGTGTAATAATCCCTGTTATTGTAACTAAAACGGTAGGAACAGCATCTTCAATTGCATGCATGATAACGCATGGCCATACTGACTTTGTAAGTCTATATATTTCAACATACATAATAGACCAAGAAACCATAAGTATGCAACCGGATAAAAGCATATTTAACCTTGAAATAGATTCGAAATATTCATTTGGTAAAAAAACTAAATAATAAGCGGCATGCCAAAGAGACCAAACTAAACCAGAAATAATATAAATAAACCAATCGTTTAACTTTAGTTCAATGAGCTTAGGGGTTAAATAACCGCGCCATGAAAACTCTTCAAAAATATTTTTAATAAAGTTACCAATAGTAGACATGAATATGAGTGACAATAACGAATATATTTCAAAACTAGTTATGTTTGCTACTCCAAAAATAAGTGCTAAACTTATCGTTATTACTGTAACGAACGGGTAAATTAGTATCGTAACGAAGTACCATTTAAAGTTTGCCTTCAAATTTAGTTTTATACCAAAATCATTCCAATCTCGGCTAATAACTCTAAGGAAAATACATGAGAGGAAAGGTAATATTAACCACAGTCCCATGCTTAAAGAGTTTTCTTCAGGCTGATCTGTTAGAAAAGAATCTAGAATTACGCCAATCCAGCCACTTGCCAATACAATGAACACAAAAATAAGTAAATGTAACTTAAGGGTTTTTCTTTTGGTAGCAGTCATTTTCAATAGACTCCTTTACTCTTATTTTTGACTTTTGTGACCTTGGGTATTTTATCAATGAAATAATAGATAACTAGAAAAGAAGCTGGAGAGTATGTAAGGGAAACTTAGTTAGATAGTATAAAGTCCTTTTAATCAATAGAAAATAGCGGCTTTTGTATAAATCACTTTATTATATGTGTAGTTGTATGATTTAGATGTTATATATTCTTATCATGTAAAAATCTCATTGGAATTTCAATATTAGAAAGGTGAAAAGTAAGTTTTTTCAGAAAAAACAAATTAAGTCCTTGACTTTATAATTGGATTTTTAATACAATTATATTTCGACTGAAAAATTAGAACGGACAGGAGGGAATCATCAAATGAACAACATTTTTGAAGAAGAGTTACAAAAAATGAAAGATACATTACGTACGATGGATGATCAATTAGAACAGCTTGAAAAAATTCCAGTTTATTACGGCGATGATTTTAAAGAGCAAATTCTTGAAAGTATGAGGGAGTCTAATAGACAAAACTTACGTATTGGGGTACAAGAACCGTACTTTGGTAGATTAGATTTTCAAGAGGATGGCAAGGAAGAAGTTATGCCGATTTACATCGGTAAAGTTGGTGTTTCAGATAAAGATACGATGAAGCCAATTGTAATTGATTGGCGGGCACCTGTCGCAAGTATGTTTTATTCATTTACCGGCGGTGATGAACTAGCATTTTATCAATCGCCAGATGGATTAGTAGAAGGTGATGTTTATTTAAAGCGAAATATCTCTATTCGAAAAAGAGAATTAGAACGTGTTGTTGATACATATGTAAAAGGAAATGAAGATGTCTCGCATGCCGATGATTTTCTTCTATATCGATTAGGTGAGAATAAAGATAATAAACTAAAGGATATTGTTTCGACGATACAATCGGAGCAAAATGATATTATTCGTGCGGAAAGAAACTTGCCATTATTAATTCAAGGGGTTGCAGGGAGCGGTAAAACAACGATCGCTTTACATCGCCTTGCTTTTTTAATTTATGAATATCGTGAGCAACTAGAAGCTGAAAGAATGATTGTATTCGCTCCGAATAGTCTGTTTTTAGACTATATTTCGAGTGTGCTTCCTGAATTAGGTGTTGGGAATATTAGTCAAACAACATTTCCGGACTGGGCATTACGTACGTTAGATGATTCGGTGAAACTGAAGCAGACAGAAGAAAAGTTGAAAGAAGCATTTTCTATTAATCGTGATGAAAAAAAGGTTATGCTTGGTAAATTGAAAGGTACGCTAGAATTTAAGTCCTTTATTGAAGAGCAAATGGTTCAATTTGAAAAAGAACTAGTGCCAACAAGTAATTTTGAGGCATGGGATAAAGCTGTTATTCCAGTGGAAGATATAAAAAAATGGATGCAAGTTGAGTATAAACATTATCCATTAAAGAAAAGAAGAGAACGTTTAGTTGGCCGAATGAAGCGCTGGATTGAAATTGAACTAAAAAAGTATGGCGAAACAAACGAGAAGAAATTATTAAAAAAAGAAGCGACAAAGAGATTGAACAGTTATATGAAGTTTTGGCCGAAAATGAGCTCGCTTTCAATATATAGTTCAATATTGAAAAGCAAAGAAATACTCGAAGTATTACCCGAGGAACTTGTGAAAGAAACTGAGAAGAGTTGTCGTAAAAAAGAAGTGTATGTAGAAGATTTACCCGCTTTAATTTACATACATCATCGCATAACAGGTATTGAAATCGGGCAGAAATTTCATCACGTCGTTATTGATGAAGCGCAAGATTTCTCACCATTCCAAGTTTATGTATTAAAAGAAATTACATTAGGTAATTCTTTCACTATATTAGGTGATTTATCTCAAGCGATTTATGATTACCAAGGGATTGAAGATTGGAGTGCGTTTAAGGAAGTATTCCAAGAAACAGGCTATTATGAACTGACGAGGAGCTATCGTTCTACAAAAGAAATTATTGAATTTGCGAACGAAATAATTAAAAACGCCGAGATTCCAGTAGGGCTTGCGACACCAGTTTTTCGTAGTGGTGAAGAGGTCAAAGTAATTCAAGCAGAAGATCAATTTAATGAGATTATGAAGACGTTAAAACATTTACAAAATGATGATGTGAAAACAATTGCGGTAATAGGAAGAACAGACGATGAATGTCGCGATATATATGAGAAATTAACAAAGGCAGGAGTAGCTGTAAACGCCATTGAAGCAGATCAAAGTAAATATGAAGGTGGTATTTCAGTAGTACCTGTATACTTGGCAAAAGGGCTAGAATTTGACGCTGTGCTACTCATTGATGTTGATGAAGAACATTACAAAAATACAAAACACGATGCGAAGTTACTATATGTCGGATGTACGAGATCACTTCATGATTTATGGATTTTCCATAGTGGGGAAGCATCACCTTTAATTAACGGATTAAAATAAAAATGAAACGCAAGAGGCTTTTCTAGTAACAAAAAGAAGGACCTCTTGTTTTTCCATATAAAGGTTCGGGGAGAGAATAACAATGATTACAAAAGTAATAACGAAAAGAAATTGGGAAATCGCAAAGATAAAGGGAGAAATTAATGAAGCCTCATTAAAAGAAGAGGGATTTATTCATTGTTCGTTTTTTGAACAAGCTTTAAAAGTCGCAGAAAAACATTTTAGTCATGAAGAAGAAGTTTTATTACTAACAATTGATCTAACTCTGTTAAAAGCAGAAATAAAATATGAACTTGCTTCTAACGGCCAAGAATATCCGCATGTTTACGGAGCAATTAATATAGATGCAATTATAGATGTTGTTCCATTGCTTAAGGAAAACGGGGAATTTATATTACCAGAGTTACAAAGGTAAGCGTGTTACAAGTAAATAATTTAGTTAGAAAAGCACAAATCATATAGTTTGTGCTTTTCATTATCCGTTTTTTGGTAAAATATTGTTGTTTTTGTCACACTAATACTGTACGATACATAGTATAAAACATATACTGTATGACATATAGTAATGAAAATGAGGTGAACACATGGATGCTTTATTAAATTCATTAATTACTGAACTAAGAAGAGGTACATTAACATTAGCGGTTTTAAGCCAATTAAGAACGCCGCAGTATGGATATTCACTTGTCCAATTATTAGAGAAATCAGGAATCGTAATCGATCAAAGTACTTTATATCCACTACTTCGCCGGTTAGAAAAGCAAGAGCTAGTGACGAGTAGTTGGGATAAAACAGAGAGTAGACCTCGTAAATATTATGTTTTAACTGAATACGGATTAGAAATATTCCAGCAGTTGAGAAAGGAATGGATAAAGGATTCAAAAAAACTTTATAACTTATTAAAGGAGGAGGACAAGAATGAATTTGATTGATATTTATGTCGAGGAAGTAGCGAAGAGATTACCTGAAAAAAATCGTGAAGATATTATTCTTGAGCTACGGTCAACAATTGAGGATATGTTGCCTGATGATTATAATGAAGATGATGAAAAAAGGGTTCTTGAAAAATTGGGGAGTCCGGTTTCATTAGCTAATGGATATTTGGATAGACCGATGCATTTAATTGGACCGCGTTATTTTGATGTATATACGACATTATTAAAAATGATCATTCCAATTGCAGTTGTTATTGCACTCATTGCAATGGTTGCAGAAAATTTTTTAAGTTATACTGGTGATCAAGCAGTATTAAATGTTATTTTACAAGTAATAGGTAAAGGCATTGGAGAAATTTTTGAAGTAGCCCTCCATGTATTTTTCTGGTTAACACTCGTATTTGCTATTTTAGAAAGAACGGATAAAAACAAAGATACCGAGCCGTTGACGACAAGTTTAAAAAAGTGGACGCCAGATGATTTGAAAAACATTTCGTACATTCCGAAGAAAAAAGCAATCTCCAAGTTTGAAGTTTTTGGAGGGTTAATGTGGACGGCAATATGGGGTACACTTTATTTTTATGCGAATCATCTCGTTGGCGTATACAGTGGTACGGGAAGTGGATTGAAGTTTGTCGCGCCAACGTTTAATCAAGATGTGTTACTTCAGTATTGGCCAATCGTTGTGATGATAATTGTTTTTGAAATAGCGATATCTCTTTATAAATTAGTACAGGGACAATGGACAAAAAGATTGGCAATCGGGAATGCTATTCTCCAAATAGCTGGAACGATAGTATTCATTATAATTGTAGTAAATCCGCACATATTTACCGATGGATTTATTACGTTTGTGGCAAATGTGTTCACTATTTCTCCGGAAGAACTTAAAAAGTGGCTAATTAGTGGGGGTATTCTCATTTACGTTTTATCTGCTGCATTAAACATTTATGATGGCTTTCGAAAAGCTAGTGTTCGTGTAACAAATAGGTAGTTAAAAAGAGAACGTATATGAAAGGAAGAAAACGATGATAAGGGAAGCAACGGAAAAAGATGTAATATACATTTTAGATATTTATAATGATGCGATACTGAATACAACTGCTGTATATACGTATAAACCCGTAACCCTTGAAAATAGAATAGATTGGTATGAACAAAAAAAGGCTGATGGTTATCCGATTTTTGTATACGAACTAGATAATAAAGTAGTAGGATTTGCGACATTCGGTCCGTTTAGAGCTTGGCCTGCCTACAAATATTCAATTGAGCATTCTGTGTATGTTGATAAGGAATATAGAAAATGTGGGATTGGAACTTCTTTGATGAGAGCATTGATCACAATTGCAAAAGAAAGAGAATATATGACTTTAATTGCTGGAATTGATGCGGAAAACGAGAAAAGTATTGCCTTACATGAAAACTATGGATTTGTTCATGCAGGGACGATTAAAAAGGCTGGGTATAAGTTTAATAAATGGCTAGATTTAGCTTTTTATCAATTGGAGCTTAATGGTCCTAAAAATCCTTTAGAAGAATAGAAAATTAGTATCTTAGGTAGCATGGAGTTATTCATGCTACCTTTTTCTTATTGTAATCATAAGAATGCTTATCTAAAAAAGGGATTTCATATTATATATTGAATTATTAAAAAATAATATAACGTTTGGAAAAGAGGCTGGGAAATGGAAACTGTCATTCAAAAAATGAAAGAGATACAATCTGATCATGTTGGAATAGCTATTTATTCTACAAAAAATAATCGCATAGTTGCTTCATATAATAGTGAATTAAATATTCCGTTAGCATCGGCAGCAAAAGTAACAATAGGATTTGTAGTAGCGCAGATGGTGAAGGAAAATAAATGTAATTGGCATGATATACTTCATCATGTTAAATTTAATCCAAATGAAGATAGTGCGCAGTTGTATCCACATTTACAAGGAAGAAGGACTTTAACACTTGGTAAAGCAGTAGAAGTGATGATAGCATGTCATGATAGTTACGTTGCACAGTCAGTTGTAATGTACTGTGGTGGATGGGATGCTGTGAAAATGTATGCCCAAACGTACTTTTCAAAAATTTATATACAAGAGGACGCTAGAGATGAGAAAAATGTTGGAGAATTAAATGAAGTTCTTTCACTTTTAGTACATATTTTTCAGGGTTATAAGTCAGAAGCAGAATTATGGGAACCAATTATTAGCGGCATGGTAAGACAGCAAGGTGAATATGAAGGAATACATTCATATCACTTAGCTCATATGACAGGTGGGCTATCTTCAGCTGCAATAAATATTGGTATAATAGGAATATTTAACGAATTCCCGTTTCTTTATGTTATTGGGGGAAAAGATTTACCTAATCGACTTGAAAATAAAGAGGTAGATGAAGCTTTTGTGGTAGCTTTGAAGTACATATACAAAGAATATAGTCAAAGTATGCTAGGAGTGAGTAATTGAAAAGAAACTTAAAGACATCAACAATCATTATGTTAATTGTAACGATTATTGCTCTTGAAGTGGGTATCGCACTATACGATCACAATTTGTCATTAGATACTATTTATTTTGCAGCGATCCTCATTTGTATTGTATTACTTTTTGGTACACGTGTTTCTGAGAAGAAAGAGAGACGAAAAAAAACAGCTCTTTTATTTTGGCCATCTATTTTACTATCTATTGCTTCTTTTGCAGTTATAAGTTATATAAGAATAGGCTATGTCTCTGTACCAGGGATAATTGGTTTTTCATGCTTTGTTACATATGGTGGATTCTTATTTATTAGTATTTTAAAGAGGAAAAGTAAAAATTAAAGATAACTTACTAAGTTGAAAGGAAGGAATATATGAAACACATAGAGAATGGTACTCGCGCTGAAGGAGAATACATAAAAAATAAAGTCATTCAATATAACATGTCTATTTTAACTGATGAAGCAAAACAGCCGATGGAACAAGTAAGTTTTGTTGTGAAAGATGAGGCTGGGAAAATCTTTGGCGGCGTAACAGGTACGATGTATTTTTATCATCTTCATATAGATTTTTTATGGGTTGATGATTCAGTTCGTCATGATGGTTATGGTAGTCAACTATTACATAAAATTGAAGATATTGCGAAGGAAAAAGGTTGTAGATTAATATTATTAGATTCATTTAGTTTTCAAGCACCAGAATTTTATAAAAAGCATGGCTACCGAGAATATGGTGTTGTTGAAGATCATCCGAAAGGGCATAGTCAACACTTTTTAGAGAAGAGGTTATAGTATTCGTGTTTTGCGAGAAAAGTGTTTTTTAAAAGCATCGCCAATAAGGCGATGCTTTTTTTAGTTTATAGAAACTAATCCATCTGATGCAATTATGCGAAGAAATAGTTCGATTCGTATTACAAGGATTTTCTTTTTTTACTATTCAAATAGCTTATTCATTAAATCTTGTATTTCACGTCTTCTTTTATCTGTTTCATCCTTATCAATTGTATACGTATCATCCTCTATTATAAGAACATCACCCTCTTTTGCAGTGGAAGGGAGTTTGGATTTAGGTACATCAATTGTTACGTTATTCACTTCAATAACTGCTAGTTCGCCTTCAAAACGGTCAATAATACCTCTCTTCATAATTATCTCTCCGTTCTTACAGAAATGTTAGAACCATCACTAGTAATAATTACAGTTCCATTTAAATCAGTTCTATATACTTTAACAGACATTGCATTTAACTTTGCTAAAGTTTCCTGAGTAGGATGGCCATATCGGTTACCTGCACCTGCACTGATTACAGCGATACTTGGTTTCACTGCATCTAAAAATGGCTGAGAAGAAGATGTCTTACTTCCGTGATGGCCAGGTTTTAATACATCGGATTTTAGGCCGGAACCATACGTTGCAACCATATCTTTTTCACCTTTAGATTCAGCATCACCAGTAAATAAGAAAGATTTGCTGCCATGTGTTACTTTTAATACAGCACTCCACTCATTTAGATCGTTACCGTATTCTTTAACAGGAGCTAAAAATTGTGAGTTTAAACCATTGATTGGTAAAGTTACTCCAGACTTCGCTTCTTTAATAGTTAACCTTTTGTTAGCTACTGCAGTTAAAAAGTCTTGAAACGTTTGTGTCGTATGGCTTACTTTAGGTGCGTAAACGTTTTTTACATTCATAGCATAAAGTACTTCATCCAATCCACCTACATGATCGGCATCAGGATGAGTAGCAATCATATAATCGATAGTTTGGAATCCTAATCCTTTTAAATAATTTGCTACTACTTTACCTTTTCCGTTGTTACCACCGTCAATAAGGATTGTTTCGCCACTTGGAGATTTAATAAAAGTAGCATCACCTTGTCCTACATCAATATAATGAACTTCTAACTCTCCTTTAGGCTTAGGAAGAGCCGGACGGAAACTAGGCTCTAATACACGAGCTAAAAATGCGGCGAACTGTTCACGAGTTACTTTTACGTCTGGACCAAATGTACCATCAGGAAACCCAGCTGTAATATTATTTTGAGCTAAAATTTTGACAAAATTGTAACCCCAATGAGTAGATGGAACATCAGGGAAATTGACGTCTGCACCTGTAGGTTGCAAATTAAAAGTTTTAACTAAAACTACTGCCATTTCTGCACGAGTTAATGAACGGTCAGGGAAATAGTTTGTTTCACGTTGTACAATGTTATTATGTGCTAACTTATGTACAGAATCATAGTAATAGATACTTTTGGCTACATCGGAAAAAATATGATTATAGCTAGATGGTTTTTCTAATTTTAATGATAAATCTAGCATTAAGGCCATTTGTCCACGAGTTACATCATCACCCGGTTTAAAAGTTCCTTCTGGCGTACCATTAATGATACCTTTATCTGATAAATAGTTAATTTCCTTAATTGCCCAATGATTAGATTGGACATCTGGGAAAGCTTTAGCACTTGTAAGATTTGGAATGAACAATGTTAAAATCATGACAAATGCTGTTAATAATAAACTAAACTTTTTCAAAAAATCGCCTCACTTAATGTATTTTTTACCTTATTAACTTTACCATTTATTACAAGTAATTCAAAGTTTAATAAGTAAATATTTTATTAGTTGTTTTGTATTTCCATAAATTCGTTAATTTGAAATAATCTAACTTAATAGAGGGGATAGGAAAGGTATTAGAGAATTGTTTATATTGCAATTGTAAAATCCATATTATAAATTTATAAAATCATTTATAATAATTTATATCATGTTAAATGGGAGAAAGAAAATGTATACATATAAATTACAAGATGAGAAACCAATCTGTTCAGAAAAATTAAAGAGGCTTTACGATTCTGTCGGTTGGTGGCCAGAAAGAAAAGAAATCGATATTCAAAAAATGTTAAAAAATAGTATAGCAATTGGGGTATGGAAAGAAAATGAGTTAATTGGTTTTGCTAGAGTTGTTTCAGATGGTGTTTTTCGAGCGTGCTTAGAAGATGTTGTTGTGCATGAGAGTGTAAGGAATAAAGGTATTGGAGAGAAGATGCTTACAATGTTACTTGAAGAAATATCTCATATCGATATTGTGAGCTTATTTTGTGGAGAGAAGCTTATAAAGTTTTATGGTCAAAAACAATTTCAAGCGACGAAACAAATTGTGATGCATCGTAATCAAATAGTGAAAGAATAAGGGGAGAATTAGAATGAATGCAACAAGGGAATATTGTTTATCGAAAAGAAAAGCGACAGAAGATTCACCAGATGGTTGGAATGCAACGTGTATGAGGCTTAATAATAAAATATTTGCGATATTGAACCATGAAGAAGGCGAAAAAGCGGCAATAACATTAAAATGTGATCCAGAACTTGCGCTAAGATTAAGAGAAGAGTATCCAGAAACAATCATTCCGGGTTATCATATGAATAAAAAACATTGGAATACGGTGTATATACATAAAGATGTGGAACAGGTGCAAATTAATAAGATGATTGATTGGTCGTATGATTTAGTTCTACAATCATTTTCAAAGAGAAAGCAGCAAGAGTTATTAGATTAATATGTATAAGGGGTGGATGTATTGAAAGACACGATCAAAGATACATATGATAAATTAGCGAGTACATATAAAGAAAATCTAGATGTGGCAAATCCATATAACAGCTATTATGAAAGACCAGCGATGATGGAGATGGTTCCAAAGAAATTAGAAGGGAAGAGTATACTAGATGCTGGATGTGCAGCTGGATGGTATACTTCTCAACTTGTAGAAAGAGGAGCAAATGTTACTGCAATTGACGTAAGTTATGAAATGGTAAAAGCTGCAAAGGAAAGTATGGGGGATAAAGCAACGTTTCTTTGTCATGACTTGCAAGATATATTGCCATTTGAAGACAATACTTTTGATGTAATTGTAAGTTCGTTAACTCTTCATTACTTACAAAATTGGAATCAAGTATTTCAGGAGTTTCGTCGAGTACTGAAGCCAGGTGGAGAATTTATATACTCCATTCATCATCCTTTTATGGACTTTACAAAGTTTACTTGTAAAAATTATTTCGAAAAACAATTATTAGTAGATACTTGGGTTAAACCAAACATTACAATTGAAGTTGAATTTTTTAGAAGGTCACTTCAAGATATTATTAATGAAACAACAAATTATTTTATGTTAGAAAAAATGGTTGAACCGAGGCCAGTTGAAAAGATGAAAGAAGTAAATGAAAACTCTTATTACTATTTAAATACAAATCCACATTTTCTTATTGTTAAAGCAGTTAATAAATAGCTAGTAAAATGATTATATTTTACTAGCTATTTTGCAGTTATAAATGATGAATTAGGGGTTTTGAAATGAATACGAAACGAAATAGATTACTATACGCAATGTTTACAATCCTTGTTATTATTTTAGGGCTTAGTTCAAGAAAATTTGCTTTTGCGCTGCCGGCTCTATTAAATGATTATTTAGGTGATGCTTTATGGGCGTTAATGATTTTCATTGGATTTGGATTTTTATTTCCTAAAATAGAAATGAAGAAATTGGCTTTTATTAGTTTAATGTTTTGCTACGGGATTGAAGTGAGCCAATTGTATCATGCTGAATGGATAGATAGTATTCGTGCAACGACTTTAGGTGGACTCGTATTAGGTTATGGATTTTTGTGGAGTGATTTAGTTGCTTATACAATTGGTGTTGGGGTAGGATTTCTTTTTGAGTTTATATTAAGGACGAATAAGCGATTTTAAATGGAGGTATTTATTATGGAGGATATATTAGAAATTGTGAATTTTTGGTTTGAAGATAAAGATGTCACAGCTACTGAAATAAAAGCAAACGTAACAAAGATTCATTGTAATAATAAATCCTATATTTTGAAGGAAAAGGGATCGATAAATGAAAAAAGTTATATTAATAGGTTCTGGTGGTTCAGGGAAGTCTACATTAGCAAGGCAGTTAGGCAATAAATTAAATATTAAAGTACATCATCTTGATGCACTATTTTGGAAACCGAATTGGGAAGGAGTACCGAAAGAAGAGCAAAGAACGGTTCAGAATGAATTAGTGAAAGAAGATGAGTGGATTATTGATGGGAATTATGGCGGGACAATGGACATAAGAATGAACGCAGCTGATACAATTATTTTTCTTGATATTCATAGAACAATATGTGTTTATCGTGCTTTTAAAAGAGTTATACAATATCGGAATAAAACAAGACCAGATATGGGCGCGGGATGTAAGGAAAGATTTGATTTACAATTTTTTAAATGGATATGGGAATATCCTAAGACGAAGCGACCTACAATTTTAAAGAAGTTAAATCAATTGAGTAAGGATAAAGATGTTATTATTTTAAAATCTACAAATGAAGTAAGACTATTTTTAGAGAAGTACAGTGCTATAAATGGTTAGATTATAAAAAGAAATAACCTGGGGGTATAGAATTGGATAGATTTATTAGGCTAGTTGATTCTAATATGGTGAAAATTCCAGCAGGAAAAGTAGAATTAAGAGATGATCGAATAAAGAAAGAATGGAAAGCCCAAGTTAATTCGTTTCTTCTTGCAAAGTATGTTGTAACGATGGAATTATATGATGCGATTACGAATCATACATCAAATTTATCCAAAGATAAAAACAAACCAGTTGTAATTTACATAGATGACCTTGGATTTAGGCTCGCTAAGTCCATTTAGAAAAATTATAAGAGCAAAATAATATAGATAAGATTTAAAGTAAGGAGTGTTTTAAGTGGCACGTGTTTTATTCATTAATGCTGGATCAGAAGGACATATAAATCCAACGTTGCAAGTTGTAGAAGAATTAGTTTCGCGTGGGGAAGAGGTAGTTTATTTTTCGATAGAAGCTTTCAGAGAACGTATTGAAAAAACAGGGGCTATTGTAAGAACAATTGACGACCAAAGGTTTATAAAAGCATTTCTTTCCGGTGGCCGAAATTATTTGCAGGAAAGAATAAATGGCCTTCTACATACAGCAGATGTTATTATACCAAGTGTTCTTGAACAAATTGAAGGAGAACATTTTGATTATATGATTCATGATTCGATGTTTGGCTGTGGCCGTATAATTGCTCAAATTTTAAAGCTTCCGGCAATAAATTCCTGTACATCTTTTGCACAAGATGAAAAATCATTTCAACAAATGTTAGATCACTTGTCTAAAAGTATCCCAGTGAAAGTTCAGGAGAGGATACATAATGATTTTGAAAGATTAACTAAGGAGGTTGCGGAAAAGTATAGTGTTGAAATAAACTCACCATATGAAGTTTTCTGTAATCCAGCGTCACTTACTATTGTATATACAATAAAAGAGTTCCAGCCTTTTGGAGATATGTTTAATGAAACATTTAAATTTGTAGGTCCATCCGTCCCTGCACAAGTAAAAAATGAAGACTTTGATTTTACTTCAATTGAAGAAAAAAGCCCGATTTACATTTCGCTAGGCACTGTTTTTAATGAAGCGCTTGATTTTTATAAACTTTGTATGAAGGCGTTCGAGAATAGCGAGCATACTATTGTAATGTCTATTGGTAATAAAACGAACATAAGTGATTTAGGTGAAATTCCTAAAAACTTCATTGTGAAAAACTATGTACCACAAACGAAACTACTTGCATATACAAAGTTGTTTATTACACATGGTGGAATGAACAGTACACATGAAGGGCTATATAACGGGATTCCACTCATTGTAATTCCGCAAAGTGCAGATCAGCCAGTAATCGCAAAGCAAGTGGAGAATCTAGGAGCTGGGATTAAGTTATCTATGAAAGAATTAACTGTAGAACAACTACGTGAAAGTGTAGAACTTGTATTAAATAATCCATCATATAAAGAAGTTGCATGGAATTTGAAGGAATCTTTCCTGAAATCTGGTGGCTATCAGGAAGCTGCTGATGAGATTTTTACATTTATAGGTCAATAATAAATAGAAAATTATACATGAGAAGAGTGTCTATATGAAATGATATAGACACTCTTTTTTTATATGAAGCGGAGAATTCGTTGTTTTGAAATGTTAAATATTCTGTTTTGCAAATTCGGACCATAGTTTTACGTGTTACTAATGCTTTCATCATTTCTGCACAACTTCTGCACATACTTTGATGATTTCTATGTCATGATATATTCATCAAGTGAAATATTTCACAAGAAATGAAATATATTTTCACTGCGGTGTATGCATAACACACACATACATCGTTACAAGATTGTCTCTTGTTATTCTTTTACATCGAAGCCCACATTACACTACGAATTATAACAAGAAGGGGACAGGAACATGAAGAATCAATTTTTAAAACAACTACAAAACATGAAAATGAACAAAAAAAGTCTAGGAGCTGTTGCATTAACAGCTGGAATTATTGGCACGACACTTATTCCTCAAAACGCATACGCGCACGGTTTTGTTGAAAAGCCGAGCAGCCGATCTGCTTTATGTAGTCCAACTTATGGTGCACTAAATGTAAACTGCGGAAGTGTTATGTATGAACCACAAAGTTTGGAAGCTCCAAAAGGGTTCCCGCAAACTGGCCCAGTTGATGGTCAAATCGCTTCTGCAGGTGGTAAGTTTGGTGGTATTTTAGATCAACAAACTGCCGATCGTTGGTTTAAAAATACAATTACAGGCGGGGAAAATACATTTACGTGGAAATATACAGCGCCTCACTTAACGAGCAAATGGCATTACTATATTACAAAAAAAGGATGGAATCCAAATAAAGCGCTCACAAGAGCAGATTTTGAACCAATTGGAACTGTGCAACATGATGGTTCTGCAGCCTCAAATCATTTAACTCACAAAATCAATGTACCTACTGATAGAAGTGGGTATCATGTAATTTTAGCAGTATGGGATGTAGCTGATACAGCAAATGCATTTTATAATGTAATTGATGTTAATCTCATCAATGACGTAAAACCAGACACAGAAGCTCCAAGCATTCCAAATAGAATTCAGGCACAAAAAGTAACAGCGAATAGTATAGAACTAGCATGGACCGCTTCTACGGATAATGTAGGGGTAAAAGGGTATCAAATCTTCCGTAACGGAGAGATGATTGATACAGTACCAGGAACTCATTTTATTGATAAAAAATTACAACCAAGTACAGAATACTCTTATACTATAAAAGCAATTGACGCAGCTGGAAATGTATCGAAAGAAAGTGCAACGCTTACAGTGAAAACAACAGTTGAGGCTCCTGATACAGAAGCACCAACACAACCAAAAGGATTACATAGTATGGGAACGACAGCGTCAAGTGTGGATCTAATGTGGAGTCCTTCTGACGATAATATTGGTGTAGACCATTACGATATTTATAGAGAAACAAAAGGATCAATGGAAAAAATTGCAACATCCAATACGACTTCTTATATGGATAAATATTTACTCTCTAATACTACTTATAAATATGTAGTGAAAGCTGTTGATGTAGCTGGAAATGAATCTGTACAGAGTGATATATTCATAATTACTACAAAAACTGAAAGCGTTTCATATGAAGAATGGGATGCAAAGAAAGCATATGAAAAGGGAGATAAAGTTCTACACGAGGGAAAAGTATATGAAGCAGTCCAAAGTTATAAAGGAAATGGGGATCCAAACTGGATTTATGCCTTATCATTATGGAAAACAGTGTAAGCTTTACCTTGGTATGAACTAAGAGATAATGGGCTTTGATGCAAAAGGACATTTTGAGAATTCATTTTTCTATAAATAAAAAAGGGCAGTATATGAATACGTAAAGTAGTTTCATATACTGCCTTTTTTATTATGATAACATTTTCGTCATAAGTATATGCGGAATGCCATCTTCCATAAATACATCAGAAGAGGTTTGATAACCTAGTTTTTTATAAAATCCTTCAGCCTGTGTTTGACCGTGTAGTTTTACTTTTGTAGATTCTTTTTCACGAGCAATTTCTTCTAACGTTTGAATAATTACTTTTCCTAAACCGTATTTACGATAGTCTTTTAAAATACAAATACGTTCTAATTTTCCAGTTCCATCAACAAATCGTATGCGACCTGTACCAACAGGAAGCTCGTTATAATAAACTAAAATATGTTTACATTTCTCTCCGATTTCATCGAATGTATCGAATTCATCTTCAAGAGGGACATTTTGTTCTTTTACAAATACTTCTCTTCTAATATGAAAGGCAGTTTCTAAATCTGTAAGTTCTGTTATGAGTTTGGAGTGCAAATTGTTCAATCCTTTCTAGTGTGATGTGCTTTTGTTTTCATAGTATATCATAATGTTACGTAATAACGAGAAAATATAAAAAAGCTGACTGTAAGAGTCAGCGTTCATTATAATTCCTGTATCCCGTTTTTTGTTCCAATAATCGCCTTACTAGTCATATTAACAAACAATCCGGTTTCAACTACACCAGTAATCATTTTTAATCTTTTGTGTAAATCGGAAGGAGTAGGTATATGATTAGGGAATATACAATCGATAATCATGTTATTATTATCGGTTATAAACGTTTCATTATTTTTTAAGCGTAACGTTGTTTGACATCCTAAAGATTGAATTTTACTTTCGGTTTGTTTCCATGCAAAAGGTATGATTTCAATAGGTAATGGAAAAGTCCCTAAACGTGTCACAACTTTTGATTCATCAACGATAATGATAAGTTCTTTCGAGGAGGAGGCTACAATTTTCTCGCGAAGTAATGCACCACCGCCTCCTTTAATAAGCTGTAAATTAGAATCAATTTCATCAGCACCATCAATTGTAAGATCAAGACTTTGTACGTCGTTTAACGAAATCAACGGAATATTTAGCTGCTGTGCCAATGCTTCCGTTTCCTTTGATGTCGGGACAGATTGAATTGATAATCCCTCTTTTACACGTTGACCTAATTTTTGTATCGTCCAGTATGCGGTTGATCCTGTACCAAGACCAATCTTCATACCATCTTTTACGAAGGTTGCAGCATATTCACCAGCTATCTGTTTTAAATCCATCGCTTTACTCCGCCGGACGTGGTCCAGCATCAAGACCTGAACTTTCAACTGTAAGTACTGGACGAACGACTATATCCTTATGTACACGCATTTGACAAGATAATCGTAAATGATCTTCAATTCCTTTTTCTGTCATCGCATTTTTTTCATTCGCACTCGCTTCACAAAAATCACCGGCTATAATTTCTACTCTACAAGTTGTGCAACGTGCTTTTCCGCCGCAACGATGGAGTATGTTTACACCGTTATCTTCAATTGCTAATACTAATTTTGTTCCTTCTTTTACATCAAAAGTTCCCGCACCTTCAATTGTTAATTTTGGCAAATTTGTTCCTCCTCACGTAAAATTGTACATAACATATTTATGACCGCGAATTATTGAACATAAACATAATTTTTTTATATGCCCCGTAACTTTTTTATTTGTTGAATCGTTAATTAAGTAAGCGCTGAAAAGGAGTGGTTATTTTGTGCACAAAAGTAACTCATATTTTGAAAAATCATATCGATATGAATCATTCAAATATAACTTTTTTAATTGAGCAATACGGAGAGTTGAAAAGATACTGTACATTTTTAACGAAAAATAAATGGGATGGCGAAGATCTTGCCCAAGAAACAGTTTGTAAAGTACTTCAAAAATATAGTAATAAAGATATTTGTATGACGCTCGTATATAAAATAGCTAGAAATCGTTGGTTAGATCAAATAAAGTCAAAATCAGTTCATGAAAAAATAAGAGACCAAATTACTTTTGAAGAACCACATGAAAAAATTGCAGATTTGCATGAAATGGTAGGGAAAGTGTTATCTTCATTAACTGTACAGCAATCCGCAATTTTATTATTAAAAGATGTTTTTCAATATAGTATCGCTGATATTGCTAAAGTATGTTCCGTATCGGAAGGGGCAGTAAAAGCTTCTTTGTTTCGGAGTAGAAATAGGTTGAAAACTGTAAGTGAAGAAGGGATAGAGATAGTTGAATTCACAGACGATATGGAAGTTGTAGTAACGTCTATTCGAGAAGAGAGACCGGAATTATTAACGAAACTGCTTCCGACAATAGATTTTACTAAGTTACCATCTAAACAGCCAGTCTTATTATTTAATGTGAAACAACCTTCTTCCTACAGTTGTATGCTTTTAGCAGCATAACAATTATTGGAGGGATTTAAAATGAATGCAATTCCATATGTTGTAGAACAAACGAAATTAGGAGAACGTTCCTATGATATATACTCAAGGTTATTAAAAGACCGTATTGTTATTATCGGTTCAGAAATAAATGATCAAGTAGCGAGTAGTGTCGTAGCTCAATTATTATTTTTAGAAGCAGAAGATGCAGAGAAAGATATATTTTTATACATTAATAGCCCAGGCGGATCAACGACAGCAGGTTTTGCCATATTGGATACGATGAATTTAATCAAACCAGACGTGCAAACGCTATGCATGGGCTTTGCAGCATCATTTGGTGCATTGCTATTATTATCAGGTGCAAAAGGAAAACGGTTTGCACTCCCAAATAGTGAAATTATGATTCATCAGCCGCTTGGTGGTGCAAAAGGGCAAGCAACGGAAATTGAAATCACAGCAAAAAGAATTTTAAAGTTAAAACATGATATTAATAAAATGATTGCAGAAAAAACAGGGCAACCGATTGAAAGAGTAGCACATGATACAGAAAGAGATTATTTTATGACTGCAGAAGAAGCGAAGGCATATGGGATTGTAGATGATGTTGTTACGAAAAAATAGCAGAAAGCAGGCTAGAGAGTAAAGTATATTCTCTAGCCTGTTTTATTAATCTTTTATCCATTCATCGACTAACGCTTGATTCTTTTTAATCCATTTTCGCGCCGCTTCTTCGGAATCTTTCGTTTTATTTAACTCAACCATTAATGTACCAAGCTGTTCATCGTTCATTTTCCATTTATCAAAGTATTTTATGATATCCGGATGATCTTTTTCGAAACCTTTACGAACGGAGTAATAAATGTCATCTTTTTCACCATATACTTTCTTAGGGTCTTTTAAATATTTTAAGTCAAATTCTGAAAAACCCCAATGTGGATTCCAAAGCGTAACAGCGATTGGTTTCTTTTTCGTATATGCTTTTTTTAGTTCACTCATCAAAGCAGCTTCAGAAGACTGGACAAGTTTTAGCTTTATATCATATTCCTTCATCGCTTTATTCGTTAAATTCATAAGACTGCTGCCAGGTTCAATTCCGACAATTTTATTATCTAGTTCATCTTTATGTGCATTTAGATCTTCAATGCTGTTTATGTTTTTCACATAAGAAGGGACAACTAAACCTAGTCCGGTTCCTTCATACCATTTTGATTTTAAGACAATATCATCTTTATAACGATCATTTAGTGGTTTATCCGTAACGGGTAGCCATACTTCTAAATTAGCATCAACATCACCGCGAGCAACACCAGTCCAAATTGCCGCTTTTTCTAAATACATGAGTTCAACTTTGTAGCCTTTTTGTTCTAGTAGTACCTTCCACATATTTGCAGTTGCAATGTTTTCTTTCCAACTTGTTACACCTAGTTTAATTTTTCCTTTCGAATTTGCATTTGTTGCATTACATGAAGAGAAAATCATAGTAATAAATAATGCAAGGCATATGAGCCATATTTTCTTTCTCATTAAAAACCTCCTAAGAAACGTTTGCTTTTTAAATAAATGTATAAGTAAGCATTCTTATTATGAACGGAAAAAAGAATTTTAAAGAAATCTTATAAATGTTATTTTTATGTAATATTTCTTTGCAAAATCGCAACACTATGTGAATAGATGGGTAGAAAAGGAGTAGTGACATGGATAATACAAAGGTACGTGTTGAAAACGTAACAAAAGTATTTGGGAAACACCCGCAAAGAGCGCTTACCTTATTAAAAGAGGGAAAAAGTAAATCGGAAATTTTGAAAGAGACAGGAATGAACGTTGGCGTAAAAAAGGCGACGTTCGAAGTATATACGGGAGAAATTTTCGTTATTATGGGATTGTCTGGTAGCGGGAAATCGACATTAGTTCGTATGTTAAACCAACTGATTAGACCAACAGCGGGGCATATATACATAGATGGAGAGGATATCGCAACGATGGGAAAAGAAGAGTTGCGAAGAGTGAGAAGAACGAAGATGAGCATGGTGTTTCAGAAATTCGCTCTATTCCCTCATCGTACCGTTTTGCAAAATGTTGCATATGGGTTGGAAATACAAGGAGTTCCAGTAGAGGAACGAGAGAGAAAAGCGTTAGAGTCCTTGAAGTTAGTTGGACTTGATCATCATAAAGATAATTATCCAAGTCAACTGAGTGGTGGTATGCAACAGCGTGTCGGCATTGCGAGAGCGCTTACGAATAATCCGGATGTTTTACTTATGGATGAGTCATTTAGTGCATTAGATCCACTGATTCGAAAAGAAATGCAAGATGAACTGTTAGAATTACAAGATAAAATGGAAAAAACAATTATTTTTATTACGCATGATTTAGATGAAGCCCTTCGAATTGGTGATCGAATTGCGTTAATGAAAGATGGAGAAGTTGTCCAAATTGGAACGCCAGAAGAAATTATGATGAGTCCTGCGAATGAATTTGTAGAGAAATTCGTGGCGGATGTGAATTTAGGAAAAGTAATAACGGCGGAATCTATATTAAAACGACCAGAGACGTTATTAATTGACCGTGGACCACGTGTAGCACTTCAAATTATGAGAAATGCCGGCGTTTCTACAGTGTATGTTGTTAACAAAAAATATGAGTTTTTAGGAATATTAACGGCAGATGATGCGAGTAAAGCAGTACAAAAGCAATGGCCGATTGCTGATTTATTACTTACCGATATTCCGCACGTGTATTTAGATACTTTACTGGAAGAAACTTATGCGAAAATGGCGGAGATGAAATATCCGTTACCAGTAATTGATGAGAAGAAAAGGCTAAGAGGAATTATTAAACGTGAAAGTGTCATTCAAGCTCTTGCAGGTAATATTGAAGAAGAGGTGAAAGACGATGAATAGTATACCACGTATTCCTTTAGGGGAATGGGTCGACTCATTTGTTGCAAGTTTATATGAGCACTTTGAAGGCTTATTCCGAGGATTCTCTTATATTATCGGCGGATTCGTTGATTTACTCACTAATTTTTTAACAATAATACCGGCTATATTGATGATTATTATTTTGTGTTTCCTCATTTGGTACACAACGAGAAAAGTATCTTTAGTTATTTTTACACTCATCGGATTATTATTTATTTTGAATATTAACTACTGGGCACAAACGATGCAAACATTATCACTCGTACTTACTTCCGTTATTATTTCAATTATTGTCGGAATTCCAATTGGGATATTAGCATCTCAAAATGAGCGTTTCTCAAAATTTTTAAAACCAACGTTAGATTTTATGCAAACAATGCCGGCTTTCGTATATCTTATTCCCGCGATTACATTTTTCGGAGTAGGTGTAGTACCCGGGATTATTGCATCAGTAATCTTTGCAATGCCACCGACAATTCGTTTTACTGATTTAGGAATTAGACAAGTTCCAGAAGATTTAATTGAAGCAGCGAATGCATTTGGCTCAACCGCATCACAAAAATTATTTAAAGTACAATTACCACTCGCAACTGGAACGATCATGGCTGGTGTGAACCAAAGTATTATGCTCTCTTTATCAATGGTAGTAACAGCATCGCTTGTAGGAGCTCCAGGTCTTGGAGTTGATGTATACCGCTCTGTGACACAAGTTAATATCGGGATGGGATTTGAAGCGGGACTAGCCATTGTTGTCATTGCGATTATATTAGATCGTATTACACAAGGATTTCACCAAAAAAGAAGATAACAAGAAAACACACTTTATTATACAAAGTGTGTTTTTTGTTTGAATAGATTATATTCGAACGATAACAGAACCGTCAGCTGACGCAAAAACTTGTTTTTTTATTTCATTGATTTAATTCTTCGATGAATAACGATATGTTTGTTTAACAGCGACTTGAAAATCTCTTCTTAAGAAGAGGATTATGTGGTGGAAAAGTATAAGTAATAAAGTACATTTTTTGGAAATTATTAAGTGGAATAGCGAATATATTAGGAGACAGTGACTTCATGTAAATAGATAGTATTTTGGAAGAAATTATGAGAGGAGATGCTATTTTGTCTAAAAAGAAAAAAAGCAATGATGCCTTGGCGATAGGCGTCGGTATAGGGGTTGTAATCGGTGTAGTCCAAGGTTATTTTACAAATAATTTAGTAATCGGAATTGTGATTGGGATTGTAATTGGAGTTGTGGTTTTGAAGAAAAAATGAGGTGTAAATTCAATTCAAAATTGTCGTGTTAAAAGAATGAATTTTCGGAATATAAATCCTATTTTTCCTTTTTTTATGATATTATATATAAAAAGGATGGTAATGGATATGCCAACAAATAATCAAGAAGAACAAAACTGCTTCATTTGTGAAAACCATAAAGGAAATATTGCAGTTCCAGGTGGAGCTATTTACGAAGATGAACTCGTTTACGTTGGACATGTCCACTGGGATAGCGAAGAAACGTATCTTGGTTATGTAATGATAGATATAAAAAGATATGTACCTGGTCTTGCTGAGCTAACAGATGAAGGAGCGAAAGCGTTCGGACTTATAACAAGTAGAGTAAGTAAAGCGCTAAAAGCAAGTGAAGGTGCGGAACATATTTACACTTTTGTTTCAGGAAATGGTGTACCACATATGCATATGCACATCATACCGCGTTATGAAAATACACCAAAAGAGTTTTGGTCACCGACTGAAGTAGCGAAATGGAACGGTGCGCCTTATGGTGACGCAGGAAAAATCAAAAAACTATGCGAAAGATTACGAAAGTATATGGTGAGTGAATATGCATACAACAAATAATAGACAACATTCATGGGTTGGAAGTAGTGAAATGTGTTTAGACGAAGTTTCAGTAAAACAATATGGTGACATCGTGCTCGGTACATATGGTGGGAATATAAGTGCTGGAGCAAAAAAGAACGAAGATGGTGCGTTAGTTTGGTCAAATGGTGATTGGGAATTTGCAGCTATATTAGATGGACATAATAGTGCAGAAAGTGTTGATTTAGTAGTAAATACAATTCAAAAAGAATATGAAAATATAAAAGAAATGATGAATGAATCGATTGATACAGTATTTCGATCTATTGAAAATCATATTCTTACAATCTTACAATCTTCTTCATTTAAGGAAAAGTGCAAAAGAATTAAAGGTGAAACAGCTTGCTTACTATGTGTAAGAAAAGAAAACTATATATGGTGGTTATCTATCGGAGACTGTTTAGTGTATGTATTTCATGATGAATTACACAAATTAGGACAATACGCACTAAATCAACGTCATTTTTACGAATGGATTGGTAACGTAAATACTTTTGATTTACCTGTTCCTTGTTATTCAACAGGCATTCGTGAATTACGTAATGGAAAGAATCGAATTGTAATGGTGACAGATGGAGTATTAGAATGCGGGGAACGTCGGTATGAAACTCCTGTAAATCTGTATAGTGATATGAATAGAAATAATATAAAACTTGAAGAAAGTGTTCATCATGTATTAGAGCACGTTCATCATCAATTCGGACGCGATAGTGCGACAATTATTAGTTGGGACATTGATAATAAAGGAAAAGCTACTTATCCGAGTGATCAGCCAGAGAAAATAAAAGTAAGAAAATAAAAGGAGAGGGTTTTCTGTCAATTACCAAAATAACGCTATTAATTTTATGGGTACTATGTATATTCGTTTTTGAAAAAATAGCAAGAAGAAGATTAAACATCCCGAAACAAAAGGGATGGGATAATCAATATGTGAATAAAACACATAAATGGGGGAATAGAATTATTATTTTCTCTTATATAGTTGTTATTGCGATAAGTGCTTTGTTTCCAAACCGTATATTTATGGGGTATGTACCTCTTTTGTTTTTTATCACGTTATATGGATTTCAATCATATATGGAGTGGAAATATGATAAGGAATCGCGCGAGTTCTTGATTTCATTATTTGCAGTTACAGCGCTAATAATAACTGGATTAATTATATACTTCTTTCTTTAATAAATTTTCAATTAAAGAATTAAAGGAGGAAAATAATGAATAGATCTGTATTACGTGTAGAAGTTATTATTTATAATGGAGATAACTCAAAAGTGCTCGTTCAATGCGATGAAAATGAATCATTTTATCGTTTTCCAGGAGGCTCTATTGAATTTGGTGAACCAGCAAAAGAAGCGATAATACGAGAATTAATGGAAGAATACGATTTGAAAATTGATGTCCAAGAGCTAGCTGTTGTAAATGAGCATATTTTCGAGTGGAACAACGAAAAAGGACATCATTGTACATTGATATATTGGGGAACTGTTCAAGAGATGGTTACAAATGAAATAAGGCATAAAGAACATGAGAATATTATATTAATATGGAAGAGCATAGAGGAATTAAAGGAGAAGCCAACATATCCTGAAGGAATTGTAAGTTATTTAGAAGAGAATAACCATAATATAGTCCACTTTGTTTCTAAAAATATATAAAGTAATTGGAGGGATAACAATGGATACCTCTACAATTTTAATTATTATTATTGGACTGGGTATAGGTGGTTACTTTTTAGAACAGTTTTTAAGAAGAAAATTAAATATGGAGAAAAGAGGCTTCTTTGGATATAAGCATGTGAATAGTTTACATGTAAAATTAGAAATAGGTCTTATTATTATTTATGTAATAAGTAGTTGTTATTATATGTTTAAATTTGAAAACGCTAAAATGGCTTATGTCATGTTCACTTATTTAGGGATATCATGGACTTTAAGAGCATGGATGGAATGGAAATATGATAGAAAATCAAAAGAATATATACTTTCGATAACGGGAAGGGTTTCTTTTATATTGATGCTCTCGATACTATTTTATTTCGTTCCACCTGCTGTATAATTAAAAATTTGATTATAAATAATGAGATAACTAATAAATAAGAAACCATTTACTGCTAAATGGTTTCTTATTCAATTTAACCATTTAATTTCGCTAATACGGATTTAATGAAATTTGTTTTATCCTCTGCATATTGATGTTTATCATTAGGATTAGCTTGTGAAAGTTGAATCTTCAACTGTTCATACTGTATACGAGCAGTCTTATTGTCTATTAAGTAATCTCGAAATTGTAATTGTTCTATTAAATGTTTATTCCTTTGTTCATACATATGAATTTGATGAGTTCTTGGTTCACCTTTATTAAAATAATATCTTTCGGGTAATACATCCTTTCTATATTTATAATTTAATAGTTCTAACTTTTGAATACATTTTAAAGCGTCTTTATAATCTTCTAGTTCGATTGCAATATCAATAATTGGCTTTGCACTTAAATGCGTAATAGCAGTACTGCCAATATGGTGTATCGCTAAAATATGTTCGCCAATTTGTTCCTCAATGAATTGTTTCTCCTTTATAAATTCAATTGCCCACTCTTCAGTCCACGGAACTAAAAACACTTTACCACAGGGTAAACCTAACATTTAATTAGCACCTCTTTCAAAATGTTTTTCAATAAAGGTAATTACATTTTCTTAAAGCTTCTCAAAACAAGATATTCCCACAATCTCCAAGGAAGAATTTTCTTTGCAAAGATCATAAATTTTACACCTTTACCGATTGGATAACGTAAATTCGTACGCTTAGACTCAGCAATTTCTACAATTTTATTAGCAACATCTATCGGATTACCAAATGTATCACTGCCGCTATTAATATGTTTTTGTATTTTATCCATATATTCTTTGTAAGGAGAAGTAGTATCAGATTGGTTTGTAGCTAGTTGTTTACCAACTTCCCATATATTCGTGTTATAAGAACCAGGTTCCACTAAAACAACATCTATTCCAAAAGGTTTTACTTCTAAACGAAGGGATTCACTCCATCCTTCTAATGCATGTTTTGAAGAAACGTAAGGAGATAGACCAGGGAATCCAACTTGACCACTAATGCTACTTATATTAATAATTTTCCCACTTTGTTGTTCTCTCATATATGGTAAAACAAGCTGAGTAATCGATATAGCACCAAAAAGATTCGTTTCAAATTGTTTGCGATATTCCTCTACTGGAATTTCTTCTACAAAGCCACCATTAGCATATCCTGCATTATTAATAAGGAGGTCTACTCTGTTTATTTCTTTTAAAAATAATTGAAAGGTATGTATAGAGTTTTGATCGGTTATATCTAATTGTTGGACTGTTATGTTGTGCAGCAAGTTTAGTTGAGTAGCTTGAGATAGTAAGTTCGCTTGTTTTTCAAGGTTTCTCATTGTAGCGATAACTAAATAATCTTTTTTTGCGAGTTCGAGTGTAGTTAATAGTCCAAATCCACTTGAGGATCCTGTAATAATTGCGACTTTTTTGTTCATTTTCTGCCAGCTTTCTTTTTCTTTTATCATAACGAGTTATGATAAGAAAATCTATTATTCTTACATTCGTTTTGAGAGCATTACCCGTTAATTCTATATTCTATGAGATTTTTAAAAGAGGAAATTATACGGACTCAGCGTATATAGAGAAGTGAGTATGAATACGTTTATGAAATGAGGGAAGAATAATGGCCCATGTGAAGGATGTATTAGCAGATCAGTTATTAGCGAATGCGAACGATCCTAGTTGGTATATTCCGTTTTCAGATGCAGTTAAGGGTTTATCTGAGAGGGAAGCTTTCTGGAAACCGAATGAAGAGAGTAACAGTATAGCTGAAATTGTACAACATTTATTGTATTGGAATTCTACGTGGCAAACTAGATATAAAGAATCGAATGTGAATGCTGTGCCCGCTATTGGAGATAATAACAAAAGTTTTATGCTTTCAAATAATCAAACTTTCGATGAATTACGAGAAAAACTACTAGAGAAACTGTTACTATGGCAAAATCTCATAAATGAAGAAAGGGTTGAAAGCGATGTAGTAGGATTTCCTGTTTCTGCAAAGTGGTGGGAAGTGCTAGCCAATGTAACTACTCATAATGCATATCATATCGGTCAAATTATTTACATCCGAAAATTACAGAAGAGTTTTGATGGTGAATAAGATAATAATTTTCAAATTAGGTGAACAAAAGTAGACAAAACGAGACTAATGTCTCATTTTGTCCACTTTTTTATTTTCAACATAGAGAGAAAACCTATTAAATCAAGGATTTGAAATTGGCACGGTACTTGCAATATAAAAGATGAACAAGAAAATAGGAGGGCTGAACATGTTAAAAACAACTGAAAGTAAAGGGAATGGAATTACGAAAGAACAAGCTCGCTGGATGTACGAAAAAATGTTAGAGATTCGTAAGTTTGAAGATAAGGTGCATGAATTATTCGCGCAAGGCGTTCTGCCAGGTTTCGTCCATTTATACGCTGGGGAAGAAGCGGTAGCAGTTGGTGTATGTGCCCACTTAACGGATAGTGACAGTATTACAAGTACGCATAGAGGACATGGACACTGTATCGCAAAAGGTTGTGATTTAAACGGTATGATGGCTGAACTTTTCGGGAAAGCGACAGGATTATGTAAAGGTAAAGGCGGATCCATGCATATTGCTGATTTAGATAAAGGAATGCTTGGTGCAAATGGCATTGTAGGTGGTGGTTTCCCGCTTGCTTGCGGTTCGGCATTAACAGCTAAATATAAAGGAACGAAAGATGTAAGTGTTTGTTTCTTCGGTGATGGAGCAAATAATGAAGGTACGTTTCATGAAGGGGTTAACTTAGCGGCGATTTGGAAGTTACCAGTTATTTTTATCGCTGAAAATAACGGTTACGGTGAAGCAACGACATTTGAATATGCTTCAAGTTGTGATTCTATTGCGGATCGTGCAAAAGCTTACAATATTCCAGGTGTTCAAGTAGATGGAAAAGATCTGCTAGCTGTATATAAAGCTGCTGAGGAAGCAGTAGAACGTGCGCGTAATGGCGGTGGTCCAACAATAATTGAATGTATGACATATCGTAATTACGGTCATTTCGAAGGTGAAGCACAAACGTATAAAACTTCAGAAGAAAAAGAAGAACATTTAAATGAAAAAGATGCGATTGTGAATTTCCGTAAGCATTTAATTCATGAAGCTTTATTAACTGAATCTGAGCTTGTAGATATGGAAAAGGCAGTAGATGAAGCGGTTCAAAAATCAATTGAATTTAGTGAAAATAGTCCATATCCAGAGGATGAAGAGTTATTAAAAGATGTATACGTTTCTTACAAATAAGAGGAGGGTGAAAAATAATGACTAGAACAGTAAGTATGTCAACCGCAATTAATGAAGCGATGAAAATATCGATGCGCCGTGATGAAAATGTAATTTTAATAGGAGAAGACGTTGCAGGTGGTGCACAAGTTGATCACTTGCAAGATGATGAAGCATGGGGCGGTGTTCTTGGTGTTACGAAAGGCCTTGTACAAGAATTTGGCCGAAATCGTATTTTAGATACACCAATTTCAGAAGCGGGTTACATGGGAGCAGCAATGGCAGCTGCGGCAACAGGACTACGTCCGATTGCTGAATTAATGTTTAATGATTTTATCGGTAGTTGTCTTGATCAAGTATTAAACCAAGGTGCAAAGTTCCGCTATATGTTCGGGGGTAAAGCGAAAGTGCCAGTTACAGTACGTACGATGCATGGTGCAGGTTTTAGCGCAGCTGCACAACATTCACAAAGTTTGTATGCGTTATTTACGAGCATTCCAGGTATAAAAGTTGTCGTTCCTTCTACTCCATATGACGCAAAAGGCTTACTATTAGCGGCAATTGAAGATGATGATCCGGTAATCTTCTTTGAAGATAAAACACTCTACAATATGAAGGGTGAAGTGCCAGAAGGTTATTACACAATTCCATTAGGAAAAGCGGATATTAAACGGGAAGGTTCTGACGTAACAATCGTCGCAATTGGAAAACAAGTTCATACAGCACTTGCGGCTGCTGAGCAATTATCGAAAAAAGGACTTGAAGTAGAAGTAATTGATCCACGTTCTTTATCACCACTGGATGAAGATACGATTTTAGCATCAGTTGAAAAAACAAATCGCCTTATTGTTATTGATGAAGCAAATCCAAGATGTAGTATCGCAACGGATATTGCGGCAATTGTAGCAGATAAAGGATTCGATTTGTTAGATGCGCCTATTAAACGAATTACAGCACCACATACACCAGTTCCGTTCTCGCCACCACTTGAAAAGTTATATTTACCAACGCCGGAAAAAGTAATTGAAACTGTATCAGAAATGATCGGAGACCAAACTTTATTACATGTGTAATAAAATGATGAGAAGGGAGAGAGAAGCATGGCTGTAGAAGTTGTAATGCCGAAGTTAGGTATGGCGATGAAAGAAGGTATTATTACAAGCTGGAATATTAAAGCAGGCGATCATGTCTCAAAAGGTGAACTAATTGCTAGTATTAATTCGGAAAAAATCGAAACTGAAATAGAAGCACCAGCTGATGGAACTGTTCTTGATATAGCTGTAAGTGAAGATGAGGGAGTTCCACCTGGCACTGTCATTTGCTATATCGGTAAGCTGAACGAAAAAGTAGAAATCAATGAAAGTATAAATGTTGTAGAAGAAAAAGCACCTAATCTAGAGCCTAAAAAGGTCCAACATCCAGAACCATATGCGAAAGAAGTGGCGAAGAAAAGAATCAAAATTTCACCTGTAGCGAAGAAAATTGCAAAGTCTGAAAATCTAGATATCAAAGCATTAGTTGGTACAGGCCCTGGCGGAAGGATTACAAAAGTAGACGTATTAAAAGCGATTGAAGAAAGAGTAACAATTCCAGAAGTACTTGAACAAGAAGAAAGTAAAGTAATTCCTGTTACTGGTATGCGGAAAGCAATCGCAAACCGTATGCATGCAAGTTTACAAAATAGTGCACAATTAACATTAACGATGAAAGTAGATGTTACAGATTTAGTTGCTTTACATAAAGAAATAGCTTCAGTTGTACAAAAACGATACGATAACAAACTAACTATTACGGATTTCGTTTCTCGTGCTGTTGTATTAGCGCTTGGAGAGCATAAAGAAATGAACAGCGCTTATATGGATGATACAATTCATCAATTCGAACATGTTCATTTAGGCATGGCAGTCGCATTAGAAAAAGGATTAGTCGTTCCAGCTATTCGCTTTGCTAATAATCTATCTTTAGTAGAGTTATCTAAACAAATTAAAAACGTTGCACAAAAAGCAAGAGAAGGTAGTTTAAGTAGTGATGATATGCAAGGGACAACCTTTACAATTAGTAATTTAGGTAGCTTCGGTATTGAATATTTTACGCCAGTATTAAATACACCTGAAACTGGTATTTTAGGTGTAGGTGCAATTGAACATGTTCCAGTATATAAAGGGAAGAAAATAAAAAAAGGCAGTATGTTACCTTTAAGTTTAACATTCGATCATCGTGTATTAGATGGTGTACCAGCAGCTGCATTTTTACGCACAATTAAACGTTATTTAGAAGAACCTGTAACAATTCTTTTATAAAGAGAAGGTGAGAGAATGAGTAAACTAGTCGTTATTGGTGGCGGACCTGCTGGCTATGTAGCGGCAATTACCGCAGCTCAAAATGGAAAAGATGTCACTCTTATTGATGAAGCTGATCTTGGCGGGACTTGTTTAAATGTTGGGTGCATGCCTACAAAATCATTGTTAGAAAGTGCAGAAGTGCATGACATTGTAAGAAAAGCGAATCATTATGGAGTTACACTCAATAATGGAAGTATATCAATTGATTGGAAGCAAATGCAGGCGAGGAAATCACAAATTGTAACGCAGCTCGTTCAAGGAATTCAATATTTAATGAAGAAAAATAAAATAAAAGTTATACAAGGTAAAGCGAACTTTGAAACGGATCATCGTGTGCGGGTTATATACGGTGATAAAGAAGATGTAGTAGATGGAGAACAGTTCATTATAGCGGCAGGTTCAGAACCGACTGCATTACCCTTTGCTCCATTTGACGGAAAGTGGATTTTAAATAGTAGCCATGTAATGTCCATAGATTATATACCAAAATCATTATTAATCGTTGGCGGTGGGGTAATAGGATGCGAGTTTGCAAGTATTTATAGTCGTCTTGGAACAAAAGTTACGATTGTTGAAATGGCACCGCAATTATTACCAGGTGAAGATGAAGATATCGCACACATTTTAAGAGGGAAACTAGAAAATGATGGTGTAGAAATATTTACAGGAGCAGCTTTAAAAGGATTAAATAATTATAAGAAGAAGGCTTCATTTGAATATGAAGGAAGTATCCAAGAAGTTAATCCAGAATTTGTTCTCGTTTCTGTCGGCCGAAAACCACGTGTACAACAATTAGATTTAGAAAAAGCAGGCATTCAATATTCAAATAAAGGAATTTCTGTGAATGAACATATGCAAACCAATGTATCACATATTTATGCAGCAGGAGATGTGATTGGTGGAATCCAGCTTGCTCACGTTGCATTCCATGAAGGAACGACGGCAGCATTACACGCGAGTGGAGAAGATGTAAAAGTAAACTACCATGCTGTACCTCGCTGTATTTATACCGCTCCAGAAATTGCTAGTGTCGGTTTAACAGAAAAAGATGCAAGAGAGCAGTACGGTGACATACAAATTGGAGAATTTCCTTTTACAGCAAATGGAAAAGCGCTTATTATTGGAGAACAAACGGGGAAAGTAAAAGTTATTGTGGAACCTAAATATCAAGAAATTGTTGGAATTTCTATTATTGGTCCTCGTGCAACAGAACTAATTGGTCAAGGAACTGTAATGATTCATACGGAAGTTACTGCCGATATTATGAGAGATTATATTGCAGCGCATCCAACTTTATCTGAAGCGATTCATGAAGCTTTATTGCAAGCGGTAGGACATGCTGTACACGCTTAAATGGAATTATAATAAACCACTATTCTCTAAATGAATAAGAGAATAGTGGTTTGAATTTTTACGGGAGAAATTGAATATCCTATTATTTTTTTACGTCAATCGCTGAAGTAATATCGTTCCAATCAGCAGCTAAATTAGCAGTTTTACCGTACCAATCCGCATGTTTGAATACAACACCTTTTCCATAGCCTTGTGTTGAAGTATGCTCCCAAAGTGTCGTTGAATAACTTGCTGAAGGTGATGCTGTACTTACAGAGGAAATTCTGTCGTTCCAGCTAGATGGTAAGTTTTTAAAGCCGCTGCTCCAGTAAATATATTGGCCACCTTTATCTTTATGTTCATAAAAATCAGTACTACCAGCACCGCTACCTAAAGGATTAATTTTATTTTTAAGTACTTTTTTATCCTTTTCAATATAAGCATCTAATGTTTCACGGCTAGTAAAACCATAAGCTAGCCAATCTCCATTTTCATTTTGCTCTGGTAATACCATAGTAATTTGGATGTCTTTCTTATCTTGATCACTTAATTTTGTAAGAGAATTAACATTCTGTTCATCCACTTTTAAATAATCAAAAGACTTAATTGTGTTACCTTTTTCTTCAGCACTTGCTACTCCTAGTCCTCCAGTTAATGCAAATCCCGCTACTAATGTACCTGCTACTAATTTCTTCAACATATAACCATCCCTTTTAGTTTAGATTTTTGTACAGGTGAATCTTTGTACTAGTAAAATGTATTCTAATTATCAACTATTGTAAATATTCTGAAGTTTTAGAAATAAAAGATGGAATATTTACAGTTTTGCATTTTTTCTTTAGAAAAAATAGTTATTAGAATGATATAATAAATAGATATATCACTTTTGTTGGATGTTAAAATGTTTTAGGAGGGAAGCTGAAGAAGTAACGATTTGTGCAAAAGATGTATTGCTGGAGATAGATTACTAGTAAACTTGATTACTTTACAAACAAAAAAACAGTCGTATTTGACTGTTTTTTATTTAATTGCTAAATTTTCAAGTTTCCAATATGTATCTGTTAATGGCGCAGCTTTGCTATCTATGTATAAATACATATTATTTAAATCTTTTGGAGAATCTTTCATATTAAATACAATGTCGGTAGTTAAAGAAAACTCAGATGGAACCTTTTTAGCATTTTCATTTTGTATAACTTCACCTTTGTATTTTTTACCCGTTTTTTCATCTTTTATGAAATATTTTATTTCTGAAAGATCTATCGTTTGTCCGTCAACACGAGCATTATTTATAGTAACGCGAGCTGTGAGACGCCACTCTTTGTCTATTTTTTCAAATTTAGCATTTTCAACAGTTGCTCTATAGTATTCGTTTTTAAAGATTTCCCCATAGTGCATTGCATTTTTTGCTAGAGCGCTTTTTTCTTGTTTTGGTGTAGCATTTCCACTACATCCTGCCATTATCCCTGTAAATAATAATGCTGTACAAGTTACTTTCATTATAGATTTCATAATAATTCCTTTCTGTGTTAAAAAGTAAAACATAGGCATAATTTTACATGAATAGGAAAGGAAATGGAAGTATATTTGCGGAATATGCAAATGTACATTTATTTTGTTGTCAAGTTAATGGAATAGAAAGAGGGAAAAAGCTGAATAAAACGGAGTGAATAAGAAGTGAAAATATTGTAAAGCGGAAGAGACATGCATATAATTAAAATAAGGATAAGATTTCAGAATCTTCAATAACAGAGGTGGACACATGTTTACTGAAGAGCGTAGAGAGAAAATTTTAGAGTTACTTAAGAAAAATGGAAGGGTAATTGCAAAGGATCTTGCGGAAAGTTTCGATATGTCTATCGATTCTATAAGAAGAGATTTGTCTATTATGGAGAAGGATGGCTTGTTAAAAAGAACACATGGAGGAGCAATTGAACTTGCTAGAGTACGGAATTTAGCTACCAAGCCATTGAAACGTTATAGTAATGGTTCTGTATATGAAGACGCAATTGCAAAAATCGCAGCTTCTTATATACAAGAAGGAGATTCCGTTTTTATTGGTGGAGCTTCTATTCATTATGCCATGTTAAAATATTTACCTGAAACATCATTTACAGTTGTTACGAATGCTTTAGAAATTGCTAGTACGTTACGGGAATATAAGAACATTGATACGTACTTAATTGGTGGAAAGGTGAAACCATCAGGAAATATGACAGATACACTTGCCTCAGAATTGATAAGTAGACTCTCTATTGATCTGTATTTCTCTACAGGTGGTGGCATTTCATTGAATGGTATAAGTACTGCAACGCCTGAAGTTGCTTTTTTTAGTAAAACAGTAAGTAAGATTGCTAGAAGAAATATTTGTTTAGCTCCTCACAATAAACTTGGAATAGACTACTTTATAAAAGGAGAGTCACTGATTGAAATTGACATTATAATAACAGATTCGGAGGCTAGTAAAGAAACAATTCAAGAATTTGAGAAACAAGGTAAAGAAATTGTAATAGCATCAATAGACTGCATTTAAAAGGAGTTTGAAATGATTATAAAAGGGCAAGAGTTTCACATAAATGGATTAGTTTATACAGTTCGTTCTGCAGCTGAAACAGATGCGGAACAGTTGTCGGAAATTAGAGTTCAGATCGATAGAGAAACTGAAAATATGGATAGAGAAGCTGGAGAGGGATTTATAGATAAGATAGGGTTTCAAAACATAATAAAAACAGATAGTGAAGAGAGTAAGAATCTGTTTTTAGTTGCAGAAGTGCACAACCGAATCGTTGGATTTTCAAGGTGCGAAGGTTCAAATCTGAAGAGGTTATCTCATAAAGTAGAATTTGGCGTTTGTATTTTAAAAGAGTTTTGGGGATATGGAATGGGTAAGAGTCTATTGCAACAATCTATTCATTGGGCTGATGAAAATGAGATTAAAAAGATATTATTACAAGTATTAGAAACAAATGAAAAAGCCATTCAGCTATATAAAAAATTAGGTTTTGAAGTAGAAGGTATTTTAAAAAATGATAAAAGGCTGTCGGATGGGAAGTATTATAATACGGTTGTAATGGGAAGGTGTATTTGAGTCTGTTCATTAAAGAGGTGAAAATGTATGTTTTATAGAAGAAAGTACTATATAGTAAAAAATGAATTTATTAAAATTTTTAATGATCATTTCAATCATACGAACTTACCTAATCAGTTAAAGCATGGCTCTAGGCTAATAGGACGCTGGATGAAAGATAATAAGAATGGTACGACCGAAGTGTTTGCCATATGGGAATATGATAGTTATGAACAGTATAAAGAAATAGAATCAAAGATTAGAAATGACGAGAAACATGCTAGAAGAATACATGAATGGTATGAAAAACATGGCGGAAGAGAATATGTTTTACAGGAGTACATAGTAGAGATGAAAAATGAAGAGTTAGTGTGTACTGTAAAGTGATAGAGAGGTGAGGGATAATGGGAATGAAAACAAAATTATATTTTAGTGTAGCATCCACAATTTTATTTGCAATAGCCGTGAGTGTTTTCTTTATAAATGGAAATCCACAAAAGTGGTTTTGGTTATGTATTTTCTTTGCTTCCATTATACAAAATATAGTGCTACTAAAAAAGAATAAAGAAGTGCATTAAGATATTCAAATTATTAACATATTTGTGTCGTCTTTCTAGTTTTGTTGAAAACGCTTTTATTCAGTTTTATAATAAAAGTATGTTTTTACAAATCTCCAAAATAATGAATAGGGAGATGATACAATGCTAGCTTCACCGTTTTACTTACATACATGGAAAAAGTTTGTTGATGAAGGTGTCCTTGATTCGAACCGTATAAACGAAAGAATTTCAGAGTCATGGTATCGATGTAAACAAGCAAATGTGAATCCTCATATGAATAAAGGTCAGAAAATTTTGTCTTCTAATATTTTTCAAGACCAAAAGAAAAAGAGTGAAATCTTCCTAGATATCGCAATACCTCAAATACAAAATATGAGAAAAACCATTGATGAACTGCAAATGATGGCATTATTAATCGATCCAGACGGTTACGTTCTATCGTTAAGTGGAAATAAACAAACGTTGCAACGAGCGAAACAGATTAATTTCATTGAAGGTGTGAAATGGACGGAAGCGGCTGTTGGTACAAATGCGATAGGAACAGCGCTTGAGATTGAAGAGGCTATTATGATAAGTGGTACAGAGCATTATTCTGTCGCATCTCATAGCTGGAGCTGTGCGGCCGCTCCTATTCATAATGATGATGGGAAATTAATAGGCGTTCTAGATTTCTCTTGTCCGATTGAGTTTTCGCATCCATATATGCTCGGTATGGTAACTTCGATTGCACATGCGATTGAACGTGAATGTAGTATTCGAGTACATCAAAATGAACTGCAGTTAATCCATCGTTTTTTAGATGTAATTGATAGTGATGAACAAGTTGTAATTTGTAATCATCGTGATGTTATCGTTTCTGCAAGCAAGAGGGTTCGGGAACGAGTATGTAATTGGTCACGGATGAAACTTGAAGATTTAATGCACTATGGATTGAAAACTAAATTAGAAGTTCCAGTATACAGTAATAATAGAATGATTGGGAAATGTATTTATGTAAAGGGAAATAAACAAGTAAAATCATTTTCAACGTCCCCATTTATAAATGGCATCACTTTTCCTGGAGTAATTGGGACAAGCAGTGCATTTCAACATACTTTAGAAGAAATTAAGCTTGTATCACCAACTGACGCAAGTGTATATGTTTGTGGTGAAACAGGTGTAGGAAAAGAATATGTAGCGAGAGCGATTCATGAAAATAGTCCAAGAAAAAATGGTCCTTTTATAGCTGTTAACTGCGGTTCATTACCGAAAGAATTAATGGAAAGTGAATTGTTCGGTTATGCTGAAGGAGCGTTTACAGGTGCACGGCGCCAAGGATATAAAGGGAAATTCGAACAAGCAGACGGAGGAACAATATTTTTAGATGAAATTGGTGAAGTGCCACCAGAGATGCAAGTAGCATTATTGCGTGTTTTACAAGAACGAACAGTAAACCCAATTGGCAGTTCAAAAGAGATACCAGTAAATATTCGTATTATTACTGCGACACATAAAGATCTATTGCGATTAGTAGAAGAAGGGAAATTCCGTCAAGATTTATATTATCGCTTACATGTTTATCCACTATATGTCCCATCGTTAATAGAAAGAAAAGAGGATATTCCATACTTCATAAAACATTTTTGCAAACGAAAGAATTGGAATGTTGTATTTCCAAAAAGTATTTGTAATCAATTTTATCAGCATACATGGCCCGGAAATATTCGAGAATTATTAAATGTATTAGAACGCATCTACATTTTGTCGCAAGGACGAGAAATATGTGAAAAACAAATCTCTTTTTTATTACAAACAATGATGGGAAATCAACATCAACTTGCATTGCAAGAAGAAAATAAAACAGAGAACACATTAAATTTCCGTGAAAAAATACAGCGTGATAGCATGATTGAAGCGTTAGAAAAGACAAATGGAAATGTTTCATTAGCTGCAAAACTTTTAGATGTACCTCGAAGTACATTTTATAAACGAATGCAAAAATATAAGTTATAAAGTAGATTTTTGTAATCTACTTTTTCTTTGTGGGCTCATGTTCTGTCGGAATGTGCGCTTACCGGGGAAATAATAGAATAGTTAGAAATTAATTTCCGGAAGGAGGACTTAGGTGAAATATATTGAAATTGGTATTGGGAATACGTGGTTCGTTCGAACAGAAACTGAAAATAAAGATGGAACTGAATTTGAAGAACGAGGAATTATAAAACCTATTTATTTTGAGTCTTTATATGTACGAGTGTGGTTTCGAAAAACGTGTTTAATTTTTGATACGAAAGAAGGGTTTAAAAAGGTAAAGAAGAGGAGGATTGAATATAAATTTATTTTTGGAATTGTGAGTAGACTGGATAAAGAAAAAGTGGGCTAACGTGCGAAGTTATATTGATCAGGAAATTCTTTTCACTTATATCAAATTCATAAAAAGCACTTTTTATAAATATAAATTGTTAATAAAACCGCTAAGGAAACTTAGCGGTTTCTTTTTTAATAGGAGGGATTTTCGTATGAATAGGATCGTAACGGTTTTACTTGCAATTATTATAATGGGGTATTCCATTTATAGTTGGAATAATATTTCGGAACTGAGTATGCTAATTTTACAAACGCTTTTAGGTTTTATGTTAGTTAGCTTAGGGGTGCAAAATTTAAAAAATAACGAAAAAGAAAATAGAAGTATAGGGATAGCTTTATTACTTGTGGCTTTGTTTTTAATTGTTGTATCTTTAATAAAATATTTTGTATGAATAAGTTTTTAAATTAATAAAAAATGATTATTTATTGAACCCCCCTCACAATAAAAAGTTAAAATTCTACTTGTATTTCACTATATAAAATATGGCATAATGATTGAGTTAAAATAGAAATGGATAGGGTATTTGAGAGGGGCAGTATAATGAGTTTTGCAATAGAAATAGTAATAAAAGCACCAATGGATGTTGTATGTGACTACATAATAGAAGATGAAAAAATAAAAGAATGGAATACGTTTATAATAGAAAATCGCTATCCTTCAAATATGGATAAAGAAAATCCACGTGTAGGAGATAAATATATTACTGTTCAAAAAGTCGGTAAGAAAATATTGGAGGCAGAAGTAGAAATTCTTGAATACGATGCACCCTATATTATTTCACTTGGCAGTGAAATGAAGCAAGGTTATTCGGCAATGACTTATATGTTAGAAGAAGATGAGGAGGGTACAGCACTAACATTAATTTCAGAATATGAACCTAGTAATTTTTACCATAAAATTATGTATAAGTTAACAGGCTGGATTTCACGAGGTTTAACTATGGAACAAATGGAACGTCTAGCAGAATGTGTAGAAGCTGCTTATCAGAAAGAAGATTAAGATTAAGATTAAAAATATATTAAGGTAAAAGCGTTACTCAATCTCGTGAGTAACGCTTTTACTGTTTGAAGATTTTTTATTGAAAATCTCAATAGCTCTTTCATATATTTCTTTATCAACACAAAATCTTTCTGTTATCCAATAATTAAGTTCAGAAGATGTAATGATTTGTTCTCTTTTCTTACCTTGGAAATATCGTTTTAAAACATTATCATTAATAGAAGTTGGAATACCATCGATATAACCGAAAATCTGAATTTTCTTTAATACAGGGGATGTATACCAATCGTTAGACTTTGTAATGAGTTCTTTCATACTTGATAAATGTATTGGATCTGTATGTAAGATTTTTGTTGGACCTGGATCTCTAGTAATTTTAATCCTATTATTTGAGACTTCATAAGTGAAAGTTTCTCTTACATTACTTACTTGAAATGATTCATAAAGTGGGTAAGCTTGGAATAAAGGTGCACAATAACCAACATCAACATAATAAGGTTGGTCTAAGTTAACCCGTAAGCATAAATGTCCGGGATCCATATACATATAATGAACATTAAAACCAAGATTTGATAATAACCAATGGAATCCAATTGAGTGCGTCCAACAAGTACCCCCGAGACCTTTTGTTGTAATACGGTTTATGTATGTCTCAATGGAAGGGAAATAATTACCTGTTTCATTACCCTTTTCCCAGTCAATTATTTTAGTGAGGGTTTCCCATTTTATTTTTTTTGATGAGCTTTAATAAGCTCATTTAAAAATTTTAAGCTAGTAGGCTGTTTTGTCGTATCTAAAAATGATAGAAAGCTATTTACTAGTTGTACTTGGTTCATTTTCTTATCCTTTCTATATAGAAATTGTTATTGGTATTATTATACAATAGGTGTCAGAAAATACAGTTATTTATTAATAGAGTGGGAGAGAATTATATGTCGATGTCGCTATATTATAAACAAATCCGTGAGCAATTAGGTCATGAACTAATTTTTATACCGAGTGTAGCTGCTGTTATTAAAAATGAGCAAGGGGAAATCTTATTTCAATATCCTGGCGGAGAATACTGGAGCTTGCCAGCTGGAGCAATTGAGCCTGGAGAAACTCCAGAAGAAGCGGTAGTTCGTGAAGTGTGGGAAGAAACAGGATTGAAAGTGCAAGTAAAAAAACAAAAAGGGGTGTTTGGAGGAAAAGAGTATCGCCATACATATCCGAATGGCGATCAAGTAGAATATATTGTTGTTGTGTTTGAATGTGAAATTACTAGTGGAAAACTAAAATCAATAGATGGTGAATCTTTAAAACTACAATATTTCTCATTATCTGAAAAGCCTTCTTTAGCGCTACCATACCCAAATAATATATTTTTATAGATGTAAAATAGCACACCTTATGTATTGAAGGTGTGCTATTTATATAAACCAGTCGTATACATTTTCGTCAATGTATGCACAATTTCTTCTAGGTCGATCTTTTTATCATTTTGCACAATCGTCCAAAGAAACATCTCATTCATCGCAAACCAAGCACGTGCTACAATTTCTTTATTCAATTCAGAATGTGCTAACCCACCTTCTTGAGAGTATGTAATATCTTGCGTAATACTGTTTATAAAGCGTTCCCGTATCTCGTCCCATTTTTGACGTATCTCTTTTGATAACCCAATTGCTTCTTCTACAACTTGTAAAATTGCTCGTTCTTTCTCTGCTAATTGTAGAAATGCTTTAACTTGATTTTGAATCATTATACGTGCTTCTTCTGTCGTTTGAGGCGAAAAAGAGCGCTCAGCAATATCATAAAATTGATTCATAACATCTTCCATTAAAACGATGAGGAGATCATCTTTGTTTTTAAAGTATACATATGCCGTGCCATAACCAGTTTCTGCATGTTTAATAATTTGTGTAATTGTCGTTTTTTGAAATCCGTTACGAATAAAAATAGTGTAACCAGAGTGTAATAGTTTCTTCTTTGTTTCTAAGGAGCGGTGTTTTCTTGATGAAAGAGTAGTGTTTTTCAAAGAATCACCTCTTTATACTGAAATATCTGAAAATATAACTGTATTGTAAAAGAAATTCATATATAAAGTCAACTGACATAATATCGTTGACGTTATATCAACTAAGGTGATATATTTCAATTAGTTAGAATAAAAAGAAAATTAAGAGAAGGTGACACCATGTATAAAGAACCATTTCAACCAACTTATGAGTATGCGCTTGAATGTGATAAACATGATGAACTGAAAGATTTTCAAACTGAATTTTATAAAAAAGAAGGAACAATATATTTAGATGGAAACTCATTAGGGCTACTTTCAAAAAGAGCAGAGAAATCATTACTTACTTTGCTAGATTCATGGAAAGAGTATGGCATTGACGGCTGGACCGAGGGTGAGCATCCGTGGTTTTTCCTTTCGGAGAAATTAGGTGAATTGACTGCACCTCTTATTGGAGCTTTACCAGAAGAAACTATTGTAACCGGTTCCACGACAACGAATATTCATCAAGTAATCGCAACTTTCTATGAGCCGAAAGGAATTCGCACAAAAATTCTTGCGGATGAGTTAACCTTCCCATCCGATATATATGCACTTCAAAGTCAAATTCGTTTAAAAGGATTAGATCCAGATGAGCATTTAGTACGAGTAAAGAGCCGAGATGGTAGAACACTTTCTGAAGATGATATTATTCATGCAATGACAGATGATATCGCGTTAATTTTATTACCTTCTGTACTGTATAGAAGCGGCCAAATTCTTGATATGAAACGTTTAACAGCGGAAGCGCATAAGCGTGGTATTCATATCGGGTTCGATTTATGTCACTCAATCGGTTCTATTCCGCATCATTTCAAAGAGTGGGATGTTGATTTCGCGATTTGGTGTAATTATAAATACTTAAATGCGGGACCTGGTGGCGTTGCAGGGCTTTATGTGAATAAAAAGCATTTTAATAGACTTCCTGGATTATCAGGTTGGTTTAGTTCTAGAAAAGATAAGCAGTTTGATATGGAACATACATTAACAGCTGCTGATCATGCAGGTGCTTATCAAATTGGTACACCACACGTATTAAGTACTGCACCTTTAATCGGTTCTCTTGAAATATTTAAAGATGCTGGTATAGAACGTTTACGCGAAAAATCATTACATATTACAAGATACATGCTTAATTTGATTGATCATGAATTAAAAAATTTCGGATTTACAATTGGAAATCCATTTGAGGATGAAAAACGAGGCGGGCATATTTATTTAGAGCATGCAGAAGCAGCACGTATATGTAAAGCGTTAAAAGCAAATGGAGTAATTCCAGATTTTAGAGCGCCAAATGGAGTGAGACTTGCGCCAGTTGCTTTATATAATACGTACGAAGAAGTATGGCAGTCTGTTATGATTTTAAAGAAAATCATGAAAGATGAAGAGTATAAGCAATTTGAAAATAAGCGAGAGGTAGTGGCATAAGTATGAAAACATCAGAGTGGATTGATATTTCACAACCGCTAAATAATGATATTGCTACTTGGCCAGGGGATACACCGTTCTCGTATGAAGTATCATGGTCAAAAGAAGAGAGTGGCTCAGTAAATGTCGGAAAGTTAACGATGAGTATTCATACAGGTACTCATATTGATGCACCGTTTCATTTTGATAATGATGGAAAGAAAGTGTTAGATTTAGATATCCAAGTTTATGTCGGACCTACGCGAATCATTGACGTTTCTAATCTTGAAAGCATTGGGAAAAAGGAATTAGAGAAATTTCATTTAGAAGGCGTAGAACGCTTGTTGTTACGCACATCTTCACATGGTAAAGCGAATGAATTCCCAGATATAATCCCGCATTTACGTGCGGATATAGCACCGTTTCTTTCAGAAAAAGGTATACGTTTAATCGGGGTGGATGTACCATCAGTTGATCCGTTAGATGATAAAGAATTAGCAGCGCATCATCAATTGTTTAAACATGGTATACACATTTTAGAAAATGTCGTACTAGATCATGTAGCAGATGGCGATTACGAACTAATCGCATTACCACTTGCCTTATCAGATGCAGATGGAAGTCCAGTTCGAGCAGTTATTAGACCAATATAAGTAGAAATATATATAAAGGGGCGTTTTGCTAATATGAAAGAAAATGAAAAGGTAATTATGGAAAAAGGGATTCATACGGACTTTAAAGAGAATATGACGTACGGGGAATATTTACAATTAGATAGTTTACTATCTTCTCAAAAGAGATTATCAGACCACCATGATGAAATGTTGTTCATCGTTATTCACCAAGCAAGCGAACTTTGGATGAAGCTTATTTTACATGAGTTAAACGCAGCAATTGAATCTATTAAACAAGACAAATTACAACCAGCTTTTAAAATGTTAGCACGTGTATCAAAAATTCAATCACAAATCATTCAATCTTGGGATATTCTTGCGACATTAACGCCGTCAGAGTACATTGAGTTTCGTGACTCGCTCGGTCAAGCTTCAGGTTTTCAATCGTATCAATATCGTATGATTGAGTATGCGCTTGGTTATAAAACGCCGCATGCCTTAAAAATTTATGAAAAAGATCCAGAATTACACGCTCGACTTCATACGGCGCTACATGCACCAAGTTTATATGATGTCGCAATTCAAGCACTTGTAAAAGAAGGATTTCCTATTCATAAAGATGTGTTGAATCGTGATATTACGCAGCCTTATGAAGAAGACGCAACAGTAGAAGCGGCATGGCTTGAAGTGTATGCGGATGTAAAAAAATATTGGGATTTATACCAACTTGCTGAAAAATTAATTGATATTGAAGATTGGCTACAACAATGGCGTTTCCGTCATATGAAAACAGTAGAACGCATTATCGGACATAAAATGGGAACAGGTGGCTCTTCAGGTGTATCTTATTTAAAACGAGTACTTGATCAACGATTCTTCCCAGAGCTTTGGAATGTTCGCACAAAATTATAAAAAACAAACCTGTCAGTTCATTACTGGCAGGTTTGTTTTTTATTTGAACACAAGTATGTTTTAATTAAAGCTACAAGATATAATAAATTAGGTAATGATTTAATTGGAGGTAAAGTATTGGATTTCAGGCAGCTAGAAAATAAATTTGAAAAGAAAAAAGTAAATACATTTATTGTTTATCAAAAAGGGGAATTAACAACTGAGTATTATAAAACACCTGAATGTGCAAGTAATTTATATAAAATAAATTCGATTACAAAAAGCATTGTATCTATATTAATAGGTATTGCAATTGATAAAGGCTATATAAATGATATACATACACCCATTACAGAGTGGATTGAAAATGTATCTGCGGAAAAGCAGGATTTGACTCTGTATCATTTATTAACGATGACTACAGGAGAAGATTGGAAGGAGTTTGGGAATGGGGTCGTTTTCCCAAATGATTTTGTAGAATCGGATAACTGGGTGCAGTACATATTAGAAAAACCAATAATTGAAGAACCGGCTACAAAAATGAATTATAACTCAGGGTCTTCACATTTACTTAGTTACATTATCCAAAAAGCTACTGGAATGCCGACAGAACAGTTTGCGAAAAAATATGTATTTGATCCATTAGATATTACCGAATATGAGTGGCAGCAAGATCCGCAAGGAATACATGTCGGCGGCTTCGGAATGAAAATGAAGTCTAAAGATTTATTAAAATTAGGAATATTATGTTTACAGAATGGGTATTGGCAGGGGAATGAAATTGTATCATCGAAATGGTTAGAAGAATCAAGTACGGCTCTATTTGAAACGTATGAACATGTCGGGGCATATGGATATCACTGGTGGGTATTGAATAACGAAAGATTTCACATACCGTATTGTTTATACTTCGCTATGGGATATGGCGGGCAATACATCGTCATCATTCCGCAGTTAGAGGTCATTGCTGTAATAAGTAGTCATATGCCTAAACGTGGGCTCGTTCCATTAAAGTTATTTATCGAGCATGTACAGGAGAATTATAAGTTTGTATGAGAAGAGGAGGGATTGTATGGGGGATGTAAAAACATTATCTCTATTTAGACTATGTTTAAGCCTTCTAGCATTTAGTGCAATCATTACGCAATTTATAATACGGGCACAAGTGAAACCGTTCAATCCAGTTAACTTTTTTAGTTTCTTCACTATCGAAAGTAATATTTTAGTTGCATGTATTCTCCTTTTAAGTAGTATCGGAACAGCTACATTTGGTCGATCAGAACAGTTTGGTATACTTCGTGGTGCAGCAACTGTATACATACTTACGACTGGACTCATTTATTTTTTATTATTAAGAGGGTTAGAAGAATCACTTCAAACCGCAATACCATGGGTAAATACGGTGTTACATTATATCATGCCCATCGCAATGCTTTTAGATTGGATTTTAAATCCGCCTAGTAAGAAAATCACTTGGAAACAAGCCGCAAGTTGGCTCTTATTCCCGTTTTTTTACGTTTTATATAGCTTAATACGTGGTCCAATCGTGAATTGGTATCCTTATCCGTTTTTAGATCCGAGAATAGGTGGATATGGTAGAGTACTTTTATACAGTATAGGGATAGCAGTTGTAATTGGCGTTATTTGTATATTGGTAAGATTTTTAGGGAATCGAAATTTTAGAAACGAAAGAAACCCGGCTGTTTAAATTCATAACAGCCGGGTTTCTTTCATTTTATCTACTCGTTTTCTGAAACGACATTTTAATAAATTTCTCCGTCTTCGTTTCAAATTCTACATCAACAAAAACGCCATATTCTTTTCCGTCCTCACGTAGCCATAATTTAAATTTTTCAACTGTTATTTGAACGGTTTTTGGTTTTCTACCTATATGAAGGTAATCAATAATCTCTGCTTTGGGGTATTGTTCTTTCGTTTTTTCTACAGCAAGCTTACCCCATTTCGCATACGGCGGCTGTGCATGAACAATTGCTGAGCCTGTATATACATTTGAACATATTGTTAGGAACAGAATAACGAGTGCGATACGTTTTAACAATTTTTTCATGATGAACTCCTTTTACCTTTTTTATATTGTTTACATATTTTTTCAACGATATGAGTTTGGATTTTTTTGTCTTCTTTACATAAAAGCGAGGCTTTTACAAAACATAACCAAGAAATCATTTACATAATTAAGGAGGGAAAATTATGCGCCAAAAAGCTATTTTTAAAATAGCGGTTTTACTTGCGTTCATAGGACTATCTTTCATGGTCAGTAGTATACAACTAAAGAATGTAGAAGCCTTTTCTAATCAAGTCATTCAAAGGGGAGCATCTGGTGAAGATGTCATTGAACTGCAATCTCGTTTGAAATATAACGGATTTTATACGGGAAAAGTAGATGGTGTTTTCGGCTGGGGTACATACTGGGCACTTCGAAATTTTCAAGAGAAATTCGGTTTACCTGTTGATGGTTTAGCCGGAGCTAAAACGAAGCAAATGCTCGTGAAGGCAACGAAGTATGATAAGTCAACTGCTAATAAAGGAACGACAACGAATAAAGGAAATAGTGGAGGTACTGCACAAGAAAATAAACCACCTCAAAATAAAGGGACAAATGTTCCAAATGGTTATTCTCAAAATGATATACAGCTCATGGCAAACGCAGTATATGGAGAGTCTCGTGGGGAGCCGTACTTAGGACAAGTTGCAGTCGCTGCAGTTATTTTAAATCGTGTTACAAGTGCATCATTTCCAAATACTGTTTCGGGTGTGATTTTTGAGCCAAGAGCATTTACAGCGGTAGCAGACGGACAAATATATTTAACACCAAATGAAACAGCGAAAAAAGCTGTATTAGATGCAATTAATGGATGGGATCCAACAGGAAACGCATTGTATTATTTCAATCCAGATACTGCAACAAGTAAATGGATTTGGACTCGTCCACAAATTAAAAAGATCGGGAAACATATTTTCTGTAAATAGAGCGGAGGTGGAACTATGTTACGAGGTATTATAATCGTATTATTAACAGTTGGTGTAGTTGGGACAGGATACTGGGGCTATAAAGAGCATCAAGAGAAAAATGCAGTATTAATTCGGGCAGAAAACAGTTATCAACGTGCGTTTCATGATTTAGCATATGAGGTTGATTTATTGCACGACAAAATTGGAACAACGCTTGCGATGAATTCACGCGCATCTTTATCGCCTGCTTTAGCAGATGTATGGAGATTAACATCGGAAGCTCGTTCGGATGTAGGACAACTTCCTTTAACATTAATGCCTTTTAATAAAACGGAAGAATTTTTAGCGAATATCGGTGATTTTAGTTACCGTGCAGCGATTCGTGATTTAGAAAAAGAGCCATTAAATGATCAAGAATACAAAACGTTGCAAACTTTATACTCAAATGCAGGAAATATACAAGATGAACTAAGAAAAGTGCAACATCTTGTTTTGAAAAATAATTTACGCTGGATGGATGTTGAGATGGCACTCGCATCAAATCGTGATCCTGCAGACAATACAATTATTGACGGGTTAAAAACAGTAGAAAAAAATGTAACATCGTATTCATCTACAAACTTCGGACCTACCTTTACAAGTGCACAAAAAAATAAAAAAGGTGGATTTGAAGCAGAAGGAAAAGCAATTTCAAAAGATGAAGCGGCGAAAATCGCAAAATCGTTTTTGAATTTAAAAGGAAATGAAAAAGTAGAAGTTGAGAAAAGTGGAAAAGGTGCGAAAGAATCTTTCTATAGTGTGAAAATTAAAGATGAAGCAACCAATAATGAGTTTTATATGGATATTACCGGAAAAGGCGGATATCCAATTTGGGTTATGAATAATCGAGAAATTAAAGAACAGAAAATTAGTTTAAACGATGCAGGAAGTAAAGGTTTGACATTTTTAAAGGATCATAAGTTTAATAATATGGAGCTTTATGATAGCTCACAATATGATAATGTTGGAGTATTTACGTATGTAGTAAATGAGAATGGCGTACGAATTTATCCAGAAGCAATCCAAATGAAAATCGCCTTAGATGACGGTTCTATCGTTGGATTCTCCGCAAAAGAATATTTAGCGTCACATCAAAAACGAACAGTTCCATCAGCAAAACTAACTACAGCAGAAGCAAGAAAGAAAATAAACCCTGATGTAAAGGTAATGGAAGAGCGAAAAGCAATGGTAGTAAACGATTTGCATAACGAAGTACTTTGCTATGAATTTGTAGGTACTTTAGGGAAAGATACGTACCAAATTTTCATCAATGCAAATAGCGGAGCAGAAGAAAAAGTGAAGAAAATGCAAGCTGTTGAAAAAATTTATGATTAAACTTTAATGGTAAAGTGGTGAGAATAATGAAGATTTTAATATATATGTTGATGGTTTGTTTTTTAATAACTGGATGCAGTATTGGAAAAAAGGATAATCCAAACGAAAAGCCCGAGCAAAAAAATGTTTCAATGAAAAATGTTAATTATACAAATAAGTCAAATAAGCCAAATGAAAAAGCAGCGGACCATTTAGCGTCTTTAGCGGCAAGTGTGCCAGGTGTGAATGATGCGACAGCGGTAGTAGTTGGGAAATATGCTATCGTAGGAATTGATGTAAAAGCGAAACTAGATCGAACACGTGTTGAATCCATTAAATACTCTGTTGCAGAAAGTTTGAAAAACGATCCTGATGGTGCTAATGCAGTTGTTGTAGCAGATGTTGATACGTATGAACGACTGAAACAAATTGGAAAGCAAATTAAAAAAGGAAAAACAGGCGAAGGTATACTGGATGAGTTAGCAGCAATTGTTGGCCGAGTAATGCCACAAGTTCCAAATGATATGATTGAAAATAAAGAAACGAATCCAATTAAAGATAATGATAAACAAATACCAAAAGATGAAGAACAAGAACTGAGAAAAGAACAGGATGACCAATCTAATAATCATTTGAATAAATAAAGTTAATCTTAACCCTGTACAAAATTGTGCAGGGTTTTTCAGTATAATATTAAATATTCAGTTTATTTTTAAGGGAATATATGGTTTAATTATTATGGGAGGGACAACTGTTATGATGAAAAAAAGCACAATAATATTATGTAGTTTATGCTTAGGTTTCAGTATGACAGCGTGTGAACAGAAGAAAGAAGTAAAAAAGCAAACAGCGACTTCTTCTACTGTGATGGAAAATCAGAAGAAAGAATCTATCAATATAAATCATTTTTCAAATATAAATGAAGGAATGACTTATAAAGAAGTGAAAGATTTAATTGGTTTTGAAGGGGATTTACTTATAGAAGAAGGCGTAGAACATTCTACACAAATTAAACAAATTTTTGCTTGGAAGGGAAGCAATCCAACTGCATTAGTTGAAATTACCTTTTTAGATGGAAAAGTACATTCTAAAGTGCAGCAAGGTTTAAGTTAATAAGTTGAAAATGGGAGAGTTTAGCATGGACATACATACAGGGGAGATTCAATTAGTTCCGTATAAAGAGGAATATAAAGAAGTTATACAAACATTTACTTTACCAAGTGAACAAGTTCAATTTACATCGGACCCAACCGAATTATTGAAAAAAGCAAAAAATGATTGTACAAAAAATGTGATTGTTATTTTAGATTACAATGGGGTACCTGTTGGTCTTTTTGCATTGCAAACAGGAGATAGAGTGCAGGAATTCACAGAAAATGAGAGCGCTTTACTTTTAACTTCATTTTCTATAAATCACGATAGACAAGGAAAAGGATATGCTAAAAAGTCACTGACACTATTACAAGCGTTTGTACAACGTTATTTTCCGATGAAAAATGAAGTTGTACTTGCTGTGAATGAAAAAAATATTCCAGCACAAAATTTATACGAAAAAGTTGGCTTCCAAGATAAAGGTTTTAGAAGAATGGGACCAATTGGTCAACAAATCGTAATGCATTTACCTATCATACAATAATGAGAAGAAAAACTTACTCTTGCATAACAAAGTAGTAAGTTTTTTTATTTAATACGATATATGATGTAGAATATATAAATAAACGAAATAGAAATGAAGGAAATACAAAATGAATCAAGTTAAAAAGTGGAATATTATTGGTGGAAGGGTGATAAAAACAGGAATTGCAGTTTTTCTTACAGTTCTAGTTTGTGAATTTTTCAATATCCCAACTATTTTTGCTGTTATTACAGCAATTGTAACAATTGAGCCAACCGCAACGGATTCTATAAAAAAAGGACTAGTTCGTTTTCCAGCTTCAACAATTGGATCGGCGTATGCAATGACTTTCACATTTTTCCTAGGTCATCAGGCGCTTTCTTATGCGTTAGCGGCAATGTTTACAATCGTTACATGTCAAAAACTAAGGCTACACGCAGGAACGTTAGTCGCAACTTTAACTGCTGTTGCAATGATTCCCATTACGGCAGATCATTATTTTACTGCATTTTTAATTCGATTAGCTACTACATCTACTGGTATTATAGTGTCTACTGTAGTGAATTTTTTTATTTTGCCACCACACTATGTTAAAACAATTTCGGGATGTACAGAAGAGCTATTTGTTAAAACGGCAAATGTTATGGAGGAATGGCTTACTGCGTTAATGGATGGGAAAGTTATAAAAAAGGAGACAACCTATACTCTTTCTAAATTAACTATATTATTACATAAAGCAGTACAATTTGTTCAATATGAGCAAAAAGATTGGAAATACCATCGACATACAAAAAAAGAAATGAGAAGCTTTTTACTTGTACAAAAGCAACTTCATTTATTACAGCAAATTATTTATCATATAGATAATTTAGCTCGAGCACCAATTGAAACATGTGATTGGTCACAAAATGAAAAAGAAATTTTACGACGAACAATTCATTCTATAATTTCTATATTAAGAAATCATTGTGAAAAAATAGATGAGGAACATTTTAAACTGATTGATGAATTAGATAAGCAATTTTGGACTAATAAAAATGATTTAGCACATTGTAAACCGAATCAATATCATCATCATTTTTCAAGTGAATCTATCATTTTATTTGAGATATTATCTATACATGATATGTTAGAGGAATTAAAACAAATATTCGAGAAATATGAGAGTGAAAATCAACTTAATTGCTCAGTTCATTAAAATGCGGAGGATTGATATGACAATTTATATTGCATTACTAAGAGGAATCAATGTAGGCGGGCATAAGATAATCAAAATGGCTGATTTAAAACAAGCGTTTGAATCAATAGGGTTGAAACAAGTGAAAACATATATTCAAAGTGGGAATATCGTATTCAAATCTGAGGAAGATATAACATTTCTAAAGGAACGAATACAGTCTGAAATTAAAAATGTTTTTGGTTTTGATGTTCCGGTTATGTTAAGAACACATGAGGAATTTATAAACATTACAAAAAGATGCCCCTATGAAGTCAATTCATTGCGAGAAGGCGAAAGTATACATATTGCCTTCTTAGCACATGAACTTTCTAAAACAGAAAAAGATCAGCTACTTATGCAAAAAAATGAGACTGAAGATTGTTATATACATGAAAAAGTTGTGTATTTATTTTTCAAAAATAGCATTCGAAACTCTAAATTAATGAACCAGTTTCAGAAGTTGCATACACCAGCTACAGTAAGAAATTGGCGGACTGTGAATAAATTAAAAGTGATAGTTGAGGGGATGTAAATATAAAAAGATGAGATTTTCTGTATAAAGAAAATCTCATCTTTTTATTTATATTGTTTTGCGACTATAAGCTCGACAATAGGGTGAATAAAGAATGAAGAGCACAGTGCAATAAAAAGAGGGAAGTTTTTAACCCCATTTAAATTAGCTCCCATAGAAAACCCTTCAGAGAAGAGTAATATAAGGAACATTACAACTACGAGCGTAAAATATGCAATTTTAGAGCTTTTATATGTAATTTGTTGTCCCATTTCATCTTGACTTTCTTCTGATACACCGTGAGGATCTCCCCATGTAATATGATTGATAAGGTAGCTAAGTATTAAAGCGCTTGTGAAAATTGTTCCACCTAAAATCGCACCTTCAGCGATGTATTTATAAGCCCCGTGTATAAGCACTCCAAGTAATGATAAAACGATTGTTATTAAAATGAATTTTTTGCGATTCATATGAAAAATGGCACCTCCACTGTTGTAAAAAACTCTTTACAATTATAGTATAAAATTGGAAAAGTTTCATGTCAAATACTTTTTACATATAGAGCCGAGAATATGATATTTTGTTTTTATGATTAATAAAAAATTACATTACATTTGAATGTAAAAGAATGGGCTCGCATATATTTGGAAGGGATGTCAGATTAATTTAGGGGGTAGTTATGTCTATTCTTTTAAAAGCTGGTGCTGATGCAGGAAATAACGGTTTGAAGTTAATGGTGAAAGGGCAAGATCCTATTTTTATTCCGAGTATATATGCTTTATATATAGGAGAGCCTACAGGATTGTTAGATGAGGGAGATGTTTCATTATCTGAATTAGAAAATCACATTGACGTGACCATTAGTTCTCCATCGTTAATGTTAAATAATGTGCGGTATATCGTTGGAGAAAAAGTCATTCAAGATCAATTAAAAGGTACTGAGGTTGAGAAGAAATCGAATAAGTCAACTGATGAGTTAATGGTTATTACGATTCTATCTGGTTTAGCGGTAAGTGCTATGCGTCAAAGTCCAACTTCTAGCCACATTAACATTCGATATGATTTATCTGTTGCTCTCCCTATGCAGCTTATTACACAAGAAATAGCGGCGGAAAATGCGAAACGTTATATGGGGAATCATAAGGTTGTGTTCCATTATCCAAACGGACGTGATGTTACAATTAATATTTCCATCGAATATTGCAAATGCCTACCTGAGGGTGCTTCTGGGACGTGGGGCATTGTATATGATGAAGAAGGAAATGTTGTAAAACATAAAATAGAATGTGAACAAAATAAAGTGTCAGAAATTGATTTTGTTGATAAAACATTATTATCTTTTGATATTGGTGCAGGAACGACAGAAGAAGTCGTTTCACTAGGTGTAAACTTTAGACCACAACTAAGTAAGGGTTTATCGTACGGTGTGAAAGAAACGTTACTACAAATTATTACGAGATGGAACCGGAAGTATCCAACAAAGACAATTGATAGTATTACAGAATTCAATCAAATTTATTTAAATGATAAACACCCTAGAAATGCATTATTAGTTGAGGAATCACAACCAGCACTATTAGGTTTAGCAGCGCGCGTTGCAACGGATATTATTAACAAAATTGATGATATGAAAGACGATCCATATGTTTTTATTTATGGCGGGGGCGCAGTTATCATAAAAAATAGCCTGAAAATGATTTTAAAACAAAAAGGGCGTTTAACAAATGTAATCTTTGTAGATAATCCATTATTTACAAATGCACGTGGATTATTAGTCTACACTTGTTCGCCAAAATATAGAGAGCATAAGCAAAAAGAGTTAGGATTTACAAACTTAACAATAAGTTAGTTGGTGGAAGTATGCGATCTAGGCGATATAAACGTGGTGACCGAGTAAAAATTAATATTCATAAGTCAGTATCACCTGAAATGCTTGCATGGCTGAATAAACAATCAAATCCAACCAACTTCTTTTTCTTTGCAGCGCAGCAACTTTTTAAACAAGTAGGAGATATTGATGTGTCAAAAGCTATACCAAGTAGCCATGTTTTCTCGTTATACGTTGAGCCATCATCTTTATTAAAAGTAGAAGTTAATCCTTTTAAAAGCTTACCACTAGAAGCAAATAAATCCACCGATAATATAAAAAAAAAAACATGGGAAGCTGTTGATCAATTAGATTGTCCGTTTTTTTAAACATAGAAAAATATAAATATTGCCCATCACTATACATACGGATACAGTGATGGGCGTTTTTACATGTAAAGATAGGGGGGACACAAATTGCGGCGTGCCCCTCCTATTCATTATTTTTCTATTATTTTGGCTGTATGTTCAGTAACAGTATGAATGATGTCTTCCCAGTCATCAGGATGAATCTCATGTCCAGCGCCTTCAAGAGTTAATAGAGCTGAGTTAGGAATCTCATCGATAAGTGCTAGACCATGTTCAAAAGGGAGTGCGGTATCGTCTGTTCCGTGAATGACTAATGTAGGTGCTTGTATGGAGTGAAGCACCCCTTCATATGCATCATCGCCTTGAAGTAAAGCGTGATTAAACATGCTTAATAAATTGTTAGCTCGTTCAATTTCTTGTTTTACTTGATTATAGACTCTTTTTTCATCAAATGTGCGTTTGGACCCGCATAATAGACGGGACCCTGAAACTAAATATTCTGCTACAATATTTTCATTTGTCCAATCTAAATGCGTGCCATTTGCGTGATGTGTTAAAATTCTTTCATCCATCGGGGGTAAGTCACGTGTGTTATTGTCAGAGCCTATCACACTTGTAGCTAGTAATGTTAATGTTAATATTCTTTCGGGATGTTTTACAGCAGCAATTTGAGCGATCATACCGCCTAAAGACATACCAAATAGATGCGCTTTGTCAATATGATAAGCATCTAGTACCCCAATTGCATCTTCAGCCATATCCGTAACGGAATAATTAGAAGTTCCAGGTTCATATGCGACAGAGCGTCCCACATCACGGTTATCAAAACGAATAACAAATTTCCCCGTGTTAGCCAACTGTTCACAAAATTCTTCATCCCAATAAACCATTGAACACGTAGCACCCATAATTAATAAAATAGCTGGATTTTTAGGGTTTCCAAAGCTTTCTGTACATATATCAATCTCGTTTATTTTAAATATCTTTTCAGTCATAGAGTTCTCTCCATTTCTTTTGAATGTAATTAAACATAAAATTTTGAATGACTCTAAGTTGTGTGTTAGATTTGCTTTGTTTTTTGCGTAATTACCCCCAAAAATAAGTTTATGATAATTTAAGGGGAAAAATTTTGAGAAATAATTGTATGTTATTAAAATAAACAGCAAGGGAGAGGACATGAAAGCAATTGTTATAGATCAATATAGTAGTGTTGAAGAATGAAAAGACAGACCAGTTTTAAAACCAGTTGTTAAGAATAACGAGGTATTAAAATGAAGAAGGCGTTAGAGAAGCTTATATTTTGAGTGAATATAAACATGTTTCATTTTATTCATGATACGGATTGACTTTATTTATTGGAAAGGCGTAATATTATTAAGCTATATGAAAGAGATCTGTAAGAAGAGGGGAGTTATTATGAAAATAAATTGGACTGAAGTAAAGGAAAAAATTCGACCGCAAATTTCAAAACCATCATATGAAACTTGGTTTACGAATACTACTGTTTATTTAGAGGATGATATATTAACAATTTATTGTCCAAATGAATTTGCACGTGACTGGTTAGAATCTCATTATAAAGAATTAGTATTTAATACATTAAGAGAAATGTTTAATACGACTTTTGAAATTCAGTTTGATCTATGTAATGGCGAACCATCTAACTTGAAAGATGTCCAAAAAGAAAAGCTTAGTAGCTGGGATGAAGTAAAGAAAGCATTAAGACCTAAAATAGCAGAGAAAACATTTATGACATGGATTAGAAATACAAACGCTACGATAAAAGATAATAAAGTAATAATCTTTTGTGAAGATGCGTTTCATCGTGATTTGCTTGAAGGTGAGTATAAAAATATAATTTCAAGTACCGTACAGAAACTTTCTAATGAAGAATATCAAATTTGGTTTGAAATAAAATCAAATGCTACTTCAATAGCTCAGATTCATCATGTGCAAAAGAATCAACTTACTTCGGAACAAGAGGAATCCAGTACAATTTGGAATAAAATAAAAGAAAAAATGCAATTAACAATTTCGAGACCATCATATGAAACATGGGTCAAAGAAACGACAGCTAGAATAAATGAAGATTCATTAATCATTTATTTTGAAAACGAATTCCAACAAGAGTGGGTTAAAAAGTCTTATAAAGATTTAATTTCGCAAATAGCAAAAGAGTTAACTGGAAATACATATAAGCTTCAATTTGAATTAAAATCAAATACAAATGCACTAGGTAATGCTGAAAAATCAACTATTAAAGATATCACTTCCGAATTAGGGGAGCAGTTCAAAGTATCCAATAACAGTTTAAAATATAACGATGTAGACGAGAGCAATAAACGCATTCGAGCCCTAGAAGAAAAAATAATGAACTTGGAAAAGATCATTGGTACATTAGTAGAAAAATTAGATGCAGTAGAATTAAAAACACAGTTGGAAAAATAACCAACTGTGTTTTTTTTACTTAATTCGCTTTTTTTATAAACCCTTTATAATGACGTTTTACAAGCTGACTTTCTAACGTTTTCATTGTTTCAAGTGCCACACCGACAATGATCAGTAAGCTTGTACCACCAATTTGTGCAGAAGGTGGTAATGTAGCAATCTTTGTGAATACAAGCGGTAAAATTGAAATTGCACCTAAGAAAATTGCACCGATAAATGTTAAACGGTATAAAATTTTCGTTACATATTGTTCTGTTGATTTACCAGGACGAATACCAGGTACATATCCATTTTGTTTTTTCAAATTCTCTGCCATTTGTTCAGGATTTACTTGAATAAATGCATAGAAGTATGTGAAAGCAACGATAAGACCTACATATAGGGTCATTCCAATTGGATGTGCGAAATCAAGGTTTGCAACTAACCATTTTGATACGCTTGAATCAGGGAAGAGCTGCGCAATTGTACGCGGCGTCATTAAAAATGCGGAAGCAAAGATTACTGGAATTACACCAGCACTATTTACTTTAAGAGGTAAATGAGTGTTTTTTGCTCCTTGATATTGATTGTTTCCTGAAACAGCTTTTGCATATTGAATCGGTATTTTACGCACAGCTTGTTGAATGTAAATAACCCCAACAACTATCGCTAAAATTATAAGACCAATTAAGACCATTTTTATGATGTGCATGAATAATTGATCGCCTGCATTTTGAAATTGTTGTAAATAAATTTGATTCGCAACATTTGGAATCGCTGCTACAAGTCCTGCGAAGATAATCATCGAAATACCATTACCTACTCCGTTAGCGGTAATTTGTTCACCTAACCAAAGTAAAAATGCAGTACCTGCAGTTAAAACTGTTGCAATAAATAAGTATGTAGTCCAGCTTTGATCTGTTATTAATTGTCCACCTGCTATATTATTAAAGCCATAAGACATCCCAATGGCTTGTATGAATGCGAGAATGATTGTAAAGTATCGAGTAAATTGAGCTGATTTCTTACGGCCCATTTCTCCTTGCTTTGCCCATTCCGAAAATTTTGGTATGACGTCCATTTGTAGTAATTGTACTATAATGGAAGCTGTAATATATGGTGTAATACCTACAGCAAAGATTGAGAAGTGTTGCAATGCTCCTCCGCCAAATACGTTTAGCATACCTAAAACGTTAGCTTGATCTTGTACTTTTAATACCTCTGCGTTAGTATGAGGAACTGGAATAAACGTGCCAATTCGAAAAACGATTAACATCGCTAATGTAAAAAGGATTTTCCTTCTTATCTCAGCTACTCTCATGAAATTTGAAATCGTACGAAACATTATATCGCCTCCTATATTTTTATCAGTTTAAAACTGATTATTATATCCCGATGAAGTAACCACAAACCTCCTTCCGCATTAAATTCATTTGACAAATGGAATTTTATACATTTTGTAGTTTTCACGGATATAAAAATATAAGGTATTTTTAGCGAGCTATAAGTTTTTCGTAATCATTCAATACACATAATATATCGAATAAATTAACAAATGTACATACATACGCATGAAAAATGAATGAATAGGGACATTTTTTACATTTATTTAATGATAATCGAAAGAAGGATGCTTTTAATTATTGTATTTCAAGAAATTTGCTAGGACGATGAAAGGAATTCTATTATGTTATTTAGTATAAAAGTGGCAGGGTATTTTTTATTTATGAAGGAATATATGAAAATAAAGGCTAAATAATTTGAGTAGAGATTTGTTAAGGGGAGTGATGTATATGAAAGTGATTATAAAAAATTTACCATCATTAGAAGTGGCATTCATAAGAAGAACTGGTAGTTACTTTGAACCACAAGATCATTGGGGGAAGTTATTGAACTGGTCTATTGAAAATAAGCTTTATCCACCTGAGCAATCATTTATCGGAATTTCATTAGATAACCCTGAACTTGTTGCAAGTCATATGTGCCGACATGATGCTTGCGTTACCATACCTAAAAACTTTGAAAAAGAACAACATGAGGATGTGCAATTTAAAAGTGTAGATGGAGGTCTATACGCTCTATACGAATTCTATGATAAACCTCATAAATTAAGTGAAGTGTATCGATATATGTACGCAGTGTGGTTACCAAATAGTGAATATAGTGCAGATTATGATAGGGATAATTTAGAGTTTTGTATGAACAATGTTGCAGAAGACCTAGAAGGAAAATTAAAGGTTGATTTATTTGTGTCAATAAAAAAGAACAAATAATAAGTAGTATAAATTATAAGCGGTATTAAAAAATTGTTTTTTAATAGTATAAAACCCACTCTTAAAAATAGTTGAGAGTGGGTTTTATGTTGTTATTGAGAAAAAAGTTTACTTTAATTAATATGAATATTTGTTTATATGATGAATGTACGTAATAGTACATAATAAAAATATTATTTTTTTGTCACAAAAATGAGCATTCTGGTTTCTCTATAATGCAGGCATCAAAAGAGAGAGAGGTTTTATTCACATGCAAACAATAAAAAGTGAAGAGAGGAATGTTTCACATATAACATTTGAAGCGTTGTTTAAACAAAACTATGCGTATGTTGTTAAACAAATAATATGGATCATTAAAGAACAGACGGTTGCTGAGGAATTAGCGCAAGAGGTGTTTTTGCAACTGTATCATTCAGATTGGAAAGCAATAGAAAATTTACGTGCTTGGCTTATAAAGTCTTCTACTTATGTCGCCTATAACTACATTCGCTCTGAAAAGAGACATCGGGCAAGAATCGATAAAGAAACCCAGTATCAAGAAGTTCAAATTGATTCGTCACTAGATGATGAATGGATCAGAAAAGAAGAAATTACAAAAGTACAAAGGGTTTTGCGAAAAATGAAAGAACAAGATCGAACAATATTATTAATGAAATTTTCAGGGTTTCGATATAAAGAAATCGCGCAAGTACTTCAGATTGAAGATTCGTCTGTTGGAACATTGTTGGCACGAGCTAAACTTAAGTTCCGAAAAACTTTTGAACAAATGGAGGGGAAATAAATGACTTGTTATGAAATGGGATCCATTCAATCATATATTGATGGCGAACTTTCGCGTGAGGAAAGAAAACAATTTATAAAGCATTTAGACAAATGTAAGAAGTGTCAAAATTTATTAATTGAGCTAACAGAATTAAATCAATGGGAACATTCAACACTAGCCGAGGAGAAGCTTCATGAGGCTCCAGAAATAAATATTGATGTCGAAAAAGCATGGCAAACATTTAATGGTTATAACCAGACTAATAATGTACTTAGTACAAATCAAACGATAGAAAGAAAGCAGGGAGTATTTTCAAATATGAATAAAAAATCAAAACGGTTCATGTATACGTCGGTTGCTGCGGTAGGCATTTTTACTATAGCTATGATCCCGCAAGTTCAAGTTGCAGCAACTAATATTGCTTCTTACTTTGCTAATGAAGTATTAAATGATACGGTTGTGAATGAAGGAAGTAAAGATGAAAACGGTGTACAACAAGAAGGTATGTTGAACGGGCAGTTTATACCTATTGATGAAAAGATAACAGATCAAGGGATAACTGTACATTTTAAAGAATTATATGTGGCAGATGCACGTATATCTGTTCATTATAGAGTGGAGAAAGCCGATGGAACTCTAATGCCATTTGAATTTGATACAAATGGATTAGATATAAAAAGCGATGGAAAAGTAAATGGACAACAAGAAGAAAATCCTGAATATAACACAGGAAATGGTATGTTTTCACAATTATCATTTATTCAAGGTGAAGACAATTCACCATTTGAATTATTGTCAGAAGGAAAACAGTTAGAGCATGTAGGCATTCGTGATAAAGACAGACCAGAAGGCGTCATTACATTTGTTGAAGGTCTTGAAGGAAAAGGTTCCTTTAAACAGCCTTTAACATTAGATGTAAACATAAATAAAATAGGAAAAATAGCTGGATCTTGGAAAGGTCAATTTCAAATTAATCCTGAAAAAGTAAATAAGTAAAACAAATTTATATGAAAAAAAGAATAACACAATACATGTCGAGTGATATCTTTATCTATTGGTTTGCTTTTATAATGCTTATTTCTTACATTATTTTAACTATCTCTTTTATCTACTAATCAAATAGTAACGAAGAATTTCAATGTATGAGATAACTAATTTTTATAAGTTATTGTGCAGCGAAATCACCAAATAAACAATTGAATGAGACGAGCATATACTAATAAATGACACAATGCATAATTTATAATCGTATTTGAAGAGCACCTTAAAGTGCTCTTTTTTTTTGAAATTCATGCACATATATAAGTTGTTCTTTATTCGTATTATCGCCCTTACATTATGTAATTTTGCATAATGTTACATAAATTGTGTATTTTCCCTTTTTTTCGACAGGAACAGCAAGTATACTTTGTACAAGCTTTCTATTTCAAAATTATACGAGGTGAAAAAATGAAAAACAAAAAGACGTTAACTAAGGTAGCATTAACAACAGGTTTAGCTTTAACAGCAGTAGCACCATACGGAGTAGGTCATGCAGAGGAAACAGATCAACTACAAGTTCAAATTCAGGAGGAATCATTCCGTTCAGGTGAACTTACACAACCGTCACAAAAGGCACCAGAGAATGTAGTAAAAGATGCTCTGAAGGAGAAAACAGAACAAGCTCTTTCTCCAAAGCAAGTCAATGGAGAAACTGGAGTAGATTATAAAGTTCTTCAAAAACGTGGTTCATATGATGGGACTACACTTGTACGTATACAGCAAACATATGAAGGAAAAGAAGTATATGGCCATCAATTAACTGCACACGTAGATCATAACGGTGTTATTAAAAGTGTTTCAGGCGATAGCGCGCAAAATTTAAAACAAGAAGAATTGAAAAAGCCTATCAATCTATCAAAAGATGAAGCGAAACAATATATTTATACGAAGTACGGGAACGATATCAATTTTATTTCGGAGCCAGAAGTTAAGGAAGTTATTTTTGTTGATGAAAATAATGGACAGGCTAGCAATGCATACCAGGTTACATTTGAAGCGGCAACACCAAAATATGTTTCCGGAACATATTTAGTAAATGCACAAAATGGTGATATGTTAAAAAATATGGTACAAGAGTCTAACTTGAAAGCAAGTGAAAAACTAGTTGGAGCCTTAAAGAAAAGTAAAAAAAGCAGTCTTACATCATTAACGGGCACTGGAAAAGATGATTTAGGGATCTCTCGTTCATTTGGTATTTCTAAACAAAGTAATGGCAAATATGCTCTGGCTGATTATACAAGAGGGCAAGGAATTGAAACATATGATGTGAATTACAGAGATATTACGAAAGAAGAGAGCTATTATCCTGGTACATTAGCAACTAGTACTTCGACAACATTTAACGATCCAAAAGCAGTAAGTGCTCATTACTTAGCAACAAAAGTTTTTGATTTTTATAAAGATAAATACAACCGTAATAGCTTTGATAATAAGGGACAAAAGGTAGTTTCAGTTGTACACGCTTGGGATTCTGAAGAGACGAATGATCCGAAAAATTGGCAGAATGCATTGAGTGCTAATAATGGAAGTATGCTTGTATATGGTGATCCTATCGTCAAAGCATATGACGTAGCTGGCCATGAATTTACACATGCTGTTACTTCTAGTGAATCTAATCTTGAATATTACGGTGAATCTGGTGCGATTAATGAGGCACTATCTGATATTATGGGAACATCTATTGAGAAATACGTAAATAATGGAAGCTTTAACTGGACGATGGGAGAACAAACTGGATCTGTCTTCCGTGATATGGAAAACCCAGCTTCTGTTCCATCTTCACTTGGAGTACCTTATCCAGATGATTACAGCGAATTTAATGATTTTAATGGATGGGATCAAGGTGGCGTTCATTTTAATTCAAGCATTATTAATAAAGTTGCGTATCTCATCGCAAAAGGCGGAACTCATAACGGTGTAACTGTTAAAGGAATTGGTGAAGATAAAATGTTTGATATTTTCTATTACGCAAATACAGATGAGTTAAACATGACTTCTAATTTCAAAGAATTAAGATCAGCATGTATTCGAGTGGCAACTAACAAATATGGTGCAAATTCAGCTGAAGTTCAAGCAGTACAAAAGGCATTTGATGCAGCAAAAATTAAGTAAGTTAGAAATATAGTTCTTATTCATATATTATTACATTATGAAAAACAGCTAATGTCGTTTTAAGGATATTAGCTGTTTTTTTCATACCAATGTATTTGAAAAATAAACTTACTAAGCAATAATTAAGTACTCTACCTTTAAGAAGTTGCGACAAAGATTTTAGGTTTATAGTATATAAAAACAGAAAATTAATAATATATTGACCCCTTAATGGGAAGTGCTATAAAATGAAAGCGATAACAAACGATTGCTTTAAAATAATTTCCCTGATCTTTTCGTATTTACAGATATATGAAGACATAAATAAACTATTTTTTTAACAATAAATGCAAACGTTTTCGTATTGGAAAGATCATTGAAATACATATGTGAAAATAACCAATACGGGGGGAAGCAAAAGAGATTTCTAGATTAATTTAAATTGTGTAATGCAGTACGGGCATAATAAATCGTCCGTACTATTTAAAGAAAGGGTGTATGTAGTGCAAATGACAAAAAGATTAATTAACAAATCAGTTTTATTGCTTACTATAATCGTTATGTTATCATCTGTTTTCTCGTTTCAAAGTGTAAAGGCAGTTTCAAATTCGAAAATAACTGAAGTTATCGTTCATTACAAAGAGCAGCTTGGAAATACAAAAGACTGGAATCTTTGGTTATGGGGAGAAAATGCAAATGGTACATCTTATGAATTTACTGGTGAAGATGAATTTGGAAAGTACGCTAAGATTAATATAGATGGTGACTATAATCGTGTAGGATTCATCATTCGTACAAATGAGTGGGAAAAAGATGGTGGGGATCGTTGGATTGAAAATATAAAGGACGGTCGTGCTGAAGTATGGATTCTTTCTGGTGATGAAAAGGTATATAATGCTAAGCCTTCTTCGGATCTATCAATTCAAAAAGCAACTATTGATAGTTTCAATGAAATCACTGTAACGACGAATGTTCCATTTCATATTAAGGAACAGAAAATCGAAATTGAAGGTATTAAAATTAAGAATATTACTCCTTATGATATAAACAGTGGAGATATTACGAATAAGGTGAAAATAATTACGGAACAGAAAATTGATTTAAAACAAACATACAAAGTTAAAATAGAAAACTTAGCTGATACGAATACTGAAATTGGTAAAGTCATTCGTAGTGAGGAATTTGATCATTTATTTTATTATGGTGGTAACGATTTAGGAAATACATATACCGTGCAACATACAAAGTTCCGTGTATGGGCTCCTACTGCGAGTGAAGCGAAGTTAGTTACATATGAAAAATGGAACGATAAAATAGGTACTGAAATAAATATGCAACAAGGTGAAAAGGGCACCTGGAAAGCAGAACTTAAAGGGAATCAAAAAGGTCTCTATTATACGTATAAGGTAAAAATTGGTGATAAGTGGACAGAAGCAGTTGATCCGTATGCACGTGCTGCTTCTGTAAATGGAGATAAAGGTGCGGTTATTGATTTAGAAGAAACAAATCCGAAAAAATGGAACACTAACAAAAAGCCTAAATTAAAAAATCCGGAAGATGCTATTATTTATGAATTGCATGTACGTGATCTTTCCATTCAGCCCGAAAGTGGCATTAAACAGAAAGGAAAATATTTAGGTGTAACAGAAAAAGGAACAAGAGGGCCTGAAGATGTGAAAACAGGACTTGATCATATAAAAGATCTTGGTGTTACACACGTTCAGCTTTTGCCGATATTTGATTATGCTTCAGTAAATGAAGAGAATGTAAACGAACCACAATATAACTGGGGATATGATCCAAAAAACTTTAACGTACCAGAGGGGTCCTATTCTACAAATCCATACGAGCCAACTGTTCGAATAACTGAATTAAAACAAATGATTCAAACACTACATGATAATAATCTTCGTGTTGTTATGGATGTAGTTTATAACCATATGTATAATGCTACTGAATCTAATTTTCATAAGTTAGTTCCCGGTTATTATTATCGTTACAATGAAGATGGAACATTTGCAAATGGAACCGGTGTAGGAAATGATACGGCTTCAGAAAGAAAAATGATGAGGAAATTTATGATAGATTCCGTCACATATTGGGCAAAAGAATACAATTTAGACGGATTCCGTTTTGATTTAATGGGTATTCATGATTATGAAACGATGAATGAAATACGTAAAGCTGTTAATCAAATTGACCCTTCTATTATACTGCATGGAGAAGGTTGGGATTTAAATACACCTCTTGCAGCAGAGTTGAAAGCAAATCAAAAAAATGCAGAGAAAATGAAAGGAATTGCCCATTTTAACGATAATATACGTGATGGATTGAAAGGTAGTGTGTTTGAGGAGAAAGAAAATGGCTTTGTAAATGGAAAGGAAAACATGGAAGACCGTATTAAAAAAGGCATTACGGCAGGCATTGACTATGATAGAAATACGTCGACTTATCAAGATCCAGAGCAGGTACTAACGTATGTGGAAGCGCATGATAATCATACATTATGGGATAAACTTGAGTTGACTAATCCAGGTGACAGTGAAGAAGTGCGAAAACAAATGCATAAATTATCTTCTTCGATTTTATTAACATCACAAGGTATTCCGTTTTTACATGCAGGGCAAGAGTTTATGCGGACGAAATACGGTGATCATAATAGTTACAAATCTCCAGATTCGATTAACCAGATGGATTGGCTGCGCCGTGCAACGTTTAATAATGAAGTAGATTATATGAAGGGTTTAATAGAATTACGCAAAAAGTACCCAGCTTTTCGAATGACATCTGCAGAGCAAATAAAAACACATGTATCATTTATTGATGCTCCGAAAAATACTGTAGCTTATACAATAGAGGGGAATAAAAATGAATACTTTATGGTGGCTCACAATGCAAATAGAGAAGCTGTTGAAATAACACTTCCATCGAAAGGTCCTTGGAAAGTACTAGTAGACGGTAAACAGGCAGGTAGTAAAACACTTTACGTTGTCCATGAAAATAAAATTAAAGTTCCTGCATTAAGTTCATTTGTTTTAAAAACAGAGAAAACGATTAAATAAATGCCAAAAGCGGACGGAAGATTGTTTTCACTTTGCTTTTAAAGTTAAAATAGTATAATTTCACATACTGTAATTATATTACAATTTAATAAATAAAAAGAGAAGAACTTACCAAGGTTCTTCTCTTTTTTATATGTAATTATCTTTTCCGTGGTTGTGAATATAGCAAAAGGCAAGACGATGAATCTATTTTCAAAGTGACGAGAAAATGACAAAACTGTAAGAATGCATGAATGATTGTAAGAAAGTTCGATGTTTTCCTTTTTCTTTTTTTATTAAAGTGAAAAAGAAGAAAGCGGTGTCATAAGAGGTTGGTATTTTTAGGTGGGTACAATAACCAACACTATCCATGTAATAAAAGTATATGGCAATCAGTAAGACACCTTACTAATAAGGAGGGATTTGAAATGTCTTTTTCTCAATTCAATATCCATATTTTTCGAGCCATTAATGATTTAGGTAAACAATATTCATTCCTAAACCCGGCCATAGTATTTTTGGCAGAATATATGGTATATATTTTAGCTTTAATTATTTTAACTTATTGGTTTATTGGATCTAGAAAAAGTAGGATGATGGTTATTCAAGCGATGGTTGCTTTTGTAATTGCTGAGGTGATTGGAAAAATAGCAGGGAAATTTCATTTGAATTATCAACCGTTTGCAGTATTGCCTCATGTTAATAAACTTGTCGACCATGCTGTAGATAATTCATTTCCTAGTGACCATACGATTCTCTTTTTTTCAATTTGTTTTTCATTTTCGCTTGTGCGTAAAAAAGCTGGATGGCTATGGCTTATACTTGCATTTTGTGTAGCGATTTCTCGTATTTGGGTAGGGGTTCATTATCCTTTTGATATTGCAGTAGGGGCTTTAATAGGGTGTATTTCAGCGATAATTTCGTATTGGTTAGTACCGAAATTATCTTTTATTAGGCAATTACTTACTCAATATGAAAGAGTAGAGAAACATGTTTTACCATCCAAAAACAAATCAAAAGGATTGTGAGTATAGACCTTTATCACCCTCATTACTATTCTTCACAAGTTGAATGTTCAATGCACTTATTTACATTCATGAAGATGAAAAGGAATGGGTAGTACATCTAGGTAATAAAATAGCTTGTTACCTAGATGTATAATCTAAATGCTGTTCCGTTAACATTTTGAATGTATCGTTATTGCAGAATTAAACCTACAATCATAATGAAACTAAATAGTATCATCCAACCAAACGCACAATAGCCGAAGATTCTAATCCATTTTGGCAATTGATTCATGTTAACTCTATTTGTGGGAACTCCTTGCATAAAAAACATCATTTTTTGATCTCTATCCCTATTATTTTGTTGTTCACACATAATATTATCACCTTTCTAGAACTATTGTGTTTATAGTATATCAGTCTGAAGAAAATTATGTATAAGGGCTCGTTTGCATCTTGAGTGGTGAATTTTATAAATAGCGAAAAAGAGTCCTATATAAATGGGACTCTTTTTCTTCAAGTATTAACTTACTGGATATGCATTAGAACCAAGATAACGTTCTTTTATAATTTGTAGATGATGAAGCTCATGTCCAGCTATGATGTATGCTAATGCACGAACTGTAACTTCAGATTTGTTCGCATATCCTTTTTGTAACCAAGTGTCTTGATCTAAGCTTTTCAGTAAATGCAAGGTAGATTGGCGAACAACTATTAAATTCTCAAGAAGATCTTGCATAGATTGCTTATCAAAAGCAGCTTTAAGAACATACATATCATCGTTATAGCCTGGAAGTTCTGCTGTCTCGCCTCGAGCGATAGATAACAAGCGATACGCCATAACACGTTCTGTATCCGCAATATGGCCGATTACTTCTTTTATACTCCATTTAGTAGGAGCATATCGAAAAAGTCCCTCACTATCAGAAATCTCTTTTAATAAAAGATTTGTTTCCTCTATTTGTTGCGCTAAAATTTGTATGATATTTCCTTCTGATACTAAGTTAACATACGTTGCATAATAGGAGTTATATTCACTTGCCTTTGGTTTAATTTGCATACGAATCATCCTTTATATTTAATCTTTACGTACAGCTTATCACAAAATAATTTCAAATTAATCTGAAAGTTCGAAATTACGATTAAAAAATTCACCTACTACCTTAGTTGAAATTGTTTATTTTCACATCAATTAACAAATAGAAAAAGGATTTTTGATTTAACTCTTAGAATATCGTTCTATTACGAGCTCTTTCATATGAATTGTTTTTTTGATTACTTTTGATGATATCTAGGAAATATAGAAAGGTTGTGAAGTTATTTGATGGGTTATAAAGCTATGCTGTTTGATTTAGATGATACGTTACTTAATAGGGATAAGGCAGTAGATACATTGTTTTTATTTGTTTTAGAAAAATGTTATGAAGATGTTAGTGATACAGTTAAAAACAATATGCTACGGAAATTTAAAGAATATGATAAAAGGGAATACGGCATGAGTGATAAAGCAATAGTTTTAGAATCGTTGTTTGATGAATTCCCGCCGAAGTATAGGTTGCCACGCAATTATATCCAAGATTTTTGGAATAATAATTTCCCTAAATGTTTTTCAATAGACAAAAATACTATTCATTTCTTACATCATATAAAGAAGCACTTTGAAGTTGGAATTATAACAAATGGCTCAACTCAAAGGCAAAGGGCTAAAATAATTAACACGAATTTAAACAATTACTTTGATACGATCATTATTTCTGAAGAAGTAGGATTGAGTAAACCGGATAAACGTATATTTGAACTAGCATTAAATAAACTTGATGTGCAACCAGAAGATGTATTATTTGTTGGAGATGACTTAGAAAAGGATATTGCTGGTCCTCAAAATGCAAATATAAAAGGGATATGGTTTAATCCTCATAGAATCACAAATAAGACTGAAATAAAACCGTATTCTGAGATTGACACTTTTGATAGTTTATTAACTTATATTACTCCGCAATGTTTTTATAATAAGTAAAAGTATTGCGGAGTAATGAATTTTTATATTCTAAACAAATAATTAAGAGAGATTTCATTTACCGTATTGTAAGTAAAAACAAAGAAACACTTAAATCTCTACTTAAGGGAAGTAACTTTATAGAAACGTTCATTACTGGTAACTGTTTCAGAAATAAACAAACTAAAAATACAAGTAAGGAATGTATTCTTAATCTCGCATTGCCCCAGCCTCTCGGGAAGTCATTGCTCCTTGTCCTGCTCTTACATCATTTTGAATTTCTTGTTTTACTTTTTGCGCATCAGTTGTAGCAAAATCCGATTTCATATTAGAATCAGATTTTATAGCTTTTTTAAGATGTTGCATACAAACCCTCCTTAATTTAATATTTAACAAACTTATTACTTACAAAAATACATTCTTCATCCCACGAATAGTTGAACGCATTTTACTTAAATTAAAGTGGAAATTATAAAAAGAAGAGTAAGGACGAGTGACAAGGATTTTGAATATAATTACACAAAGCAGAAGAACCTATTCAATATAGACGCTTTGTACAGAAGATTGTCCCAAAGTCATTTATATGAGGCAAGAGGCAAGAAATAAGAATTAGAAACACTAATGATGTATTGGTGGCTACATGATATGGATGGAGACACTGGTCATAGGAAAGAGTATTTAGCGACAACATATCCTGAAGTGTTCGCATAAAAAAAGCCTCCAAACGGAGGCTTTTTTTATGCAGATAAATGACTCGATGAAGACATCGCTTTTACATTCATTATTATCTCGCGTTCTAAGATATCATTTTTCTTACCAATACGGCTTCCGATAAAGAATACATCGATTAAAGCCCAAAAACCAAGTCCACCTAGAGTAAGTGTCATAGCGATAGCCATACCAAAGTCACGTGCGTAGTAACGATGCCCACCAAGTCCACCTAGGAAAAACCATATTAAGTAAGCAATCCCTTTTGACTTTTTCTTTTTTTCAAACTCCGAAGTAACAAGAACCATTTGGTCCGCTGTTAAATCTTTTTTCAATAGTAGATTATCCATTGGAATTCTCCCTTTAAATGTAAGATATAATAATTTCGAATATAAATATATCATAATTCGATTGTGAAAAGTAATATTTTTAAAATATATAGTGCACACCAACAAATAAAAGTATATTCGAATTATTACGGTTTTTACCTTCCACTTTTTTGTTTAAGTAAAAAGTAAATTAAAGTAATAATTATATCCTGTTATATGCCTTTTCACGTCACTCATGATTATATACATTCTATACAATGTAGAAGAACTGATGTTTGTGGTAAACTAAGAAATGAATAAAGGGGGAGTTTTCTTGAATAATTTTAATGATACGATCCGACATTTAAACAATATAGTTTACAAACCTAACAATTTAATAATTACGAATCTAAAAGAAGAAAAGCAAAACGCAGAATATGCAGGATGTATATTTCACTTAAATAACAAAACCATCCGTTTTAGAAAATCCAAAATTACTCCTAATAAAATTGGTCAATTTGTTTCTTTTTGGGAGAAAGATGACGATATGCAAAATCAAGCATTCTCTTATGACGCTGCTCCTGACTTATTAATTATTACTTGTATAGATGATAATAAACTAGGACAATTTATCTTCCCTAAAGAAATTCTTCTTAAGGAAAAAATCTTGAGAACACAAAATCAAAAAGGCAAGATGGCTATGCGGATTTATCCTATATGGGATAATCCTGTCAGTAATCAAGCTAAAAAGAGCCAAATGTGGCAGCTTCAGTATTTTGTTGATTTAAGCGATCATAATAATTTACCTATAGACAAACTATTACATTTGTATTCGTAGCTTCTTATCTTAAGTAATCTTGTTGGTTAGACTTTTTGTACCGGTACAGTTAAACGAAATGTACATTGTTTCAGTACCCCATCAAAATTACAATCAGCATATACTAGTTTAACTTATACATTTTAAGGGGTGCTGACTATGACAAGTCTACAACATAAGCTTTTTACAAGATTGAATCTTGCAAAGCGTACTAAAGTGAAGTTTGAAGAATTAAATACAATTCTTTTTGCATTTGCACACACTATACCATTTGAGAATTTAGATGTTATAGCAAGTAACACGAATACAATTACTATGGAAAATTTACAGAATAAAATTTTAAGTACATCCCGCGGTGGACTTTGTTATGAATTAAATACGCTTTTTTATTACTTTTTAAAAGATTGTGGTTATGATGTACAACTCGCATTAGGTACCGTATATAAAAATGATATAAACGCATGGGCACTTGAGAATGGACATATAACGATTATTCTAAATTATGATAACGTACGATACGTAATTGATGTAGGTATTGCTTCATTAGTACCTCTAGTCCCTGTACCTTTTACTGGTGAGGCTGTTTCTTCTAAAAATGGTACGTATCGAGTGAGACGAAAAGATACGAGTAAAGGGAATTACGTTCTAGAAAGAAAAGATACAAACGGTGAGTGGAAAGTATGTCATGCTTTTTATAATCGTATCATTGATGAAATAGTAGTGAATGATGTTCAAAAAAGAGTAATAGAAGATGAGAAATCTATTTTCAATAAGGGCCCAATTGCAGTCAAATTGACGGACTCTGGCCATGTCTCTTTAACAAATACTAGTTTAACTGAAATAGTTCATGGTGAAAAAGCGAAACGTGAAATTACAGAAGATCAATATAAAGAGCTTTTATATACTTTATTTGCTATTGAGTTATGATAAAACAAATAGCTAGCCGGTTCTTATGAAGAATCGGTTATTTTAATTTAAAACAATTATTAAAGTTTGATTTTCTTAATAGATATAATACACTAGAACAGTATAAAAAAGGATAAACAATGAATTTTAAATGTAAAGGAAGATTTTTATGTCAATAATCGATAAATTAAAGCTTAATAAGTATACAAATATGGTCGTAATTAATGAACCAAGTGATTATGATATTTTTACCGGGAAAGAAACTACATTTTCAAAAGAACACGATGCTATTTTTATTTTTGTAGAAACACTGGATGAAATGGTGAAACAAACAAATTTTATTATTATTAATGAAGAATTACTAATTGAAAAAGGATACATATTCATTGCATATCCGAAAAAGGGTAATTCTCGCTACAGTACGTTTATTCACCGTGATGAGATGTTTCCAGCATTAAACGTTGGAGAAGATGGATATGTGGGAGAAAGCGATATTAAATTTGCACGAATGGTAAGTATGGATGACATCTTTACTGTTGTAGGTTTAAAGCGTGAGAAGAAAAAAGCGACAAAAACGCCTGCAATGAGCCAATGTGTAGCTGATTATGCAGATCGAATTCAAGATGTTGAAGCTTTATTAGCTAATCACCCAAATGAACTTAAGTTTTATCAAAGTTTAACACCTGGATATCAAAAAGATTGGGCACGTAATTTATTTTCTGTAAAACAAGAAAAAACACGTGAAAAACGTCTTGAGAAAATGATCGAAATTCTTTCCCAAGGATATAAAACAATTGAATTATTTCGTAAAAAGAAAAAGTAAAACTAGGTAATTCACAATGATGCAACAATTAATTGAGCTTAGCACATTGTAAAAAGGATTCCTTTCAGTATACTAAAGTATGTTCTTATATTTAAATAATTAGCAAAAGAGAAAAGGTGTTTGAAATGAAATCGTATATTGTAGTTGGAGCTGGTATTTTAGGAGCGTCTACTGCTTACCATCTTGCTAAGGCTGGCGCGAACGTTACTATCGTGGATCGTCAACAAGTAGGTCAAGCAACAGATGCAGCAGCAGGTATTGTCTGTCCATGGCTTTCACAACGTCGTAATAAAGCATGGTATAAAATCGTTAAAGGCGGTGCACGTTACTATTCTTCGTTAATTCAGCAATTAGAAGAAGACGGTGAAACGGATACAGGTTATAACCGTGTAGGTGCAATTAGTTTACATACTGATGAGAAAAAACTAGATCAAATGGAAGAGCGAGCTTATAAGCGCCGTGAAGATGCACCAGAGATTGGTGAAATTACGCGTTTATCAGCTGAAGAAACGAAAAAATTATTCCCAGCATTATCAGAAGAATATAGTTCTGTTCATATTAGTGGTGCTGCACGAGTAAATGGAAGATTATTACGCAACGCATTAATAAGCGCTGCGAAAAAACATGGTGCAACTTTTATAAAAGGCAATGCAGTATTAGTCTGTGAAGGTAGTCAGATTACGGGTGTTAAAGTAAACGATAAAACAATTCTAGCAGAAAAGGTTATTGTAACTGCAGGTGCATGGGCGAATGAAATCTTAAACCCATTAGGAATTAATTTCTTAGTTACGTTTCAAAAAGGACAAATTGTTCACCTGCAAATGGAAAATATAGCAACAGAAAATATGCCAGTTGTTATGCCGCCAAATGATCAATACATTTTAACATTTGACAATGGCCATGTCGTAATTGGTGCAACACATGAGAATGATACTGGTTTCGATCACCGTGTAACGGCTGGTGGTTTAAATGAAGTATTCCATAAAGCATTAACAGTTGCACCTGGCTTAGAAAATGCTACTATGCTTGAAACGAGAGTTGGATTTAGACCATTCACACCAGGGTTCTTACCTGTAATTGGCCCGCTTCCTAACTTTGAAGGTATTCTCGTTGCAAACGGATTAGGTGCCTCAGGTTTAACTGCAGGTCCATATTTAGGATCAGAACTTGCTAAGTTAGCGCTGGGACAACCAATTGAGTTAGATTTAAATGATTATGACGTTGCGGGCGCAATTGAATAACATCGGGTATGAAAAAATACACTAAGCAAATTCGATAGGAAATAAGTAGTTTTTTCTCCGTTCAGAGTAAGACTGTTTACGAAAAATGAAATTCTTTAAAAATAAAGAGCCGACACCATAAACTTGCATTATTAATGTAGAATTGTGATGTTTGCTCTTTATTTCTATTTATTTAAAGCTTTTTTTGAGAGGAGGTTAAGTAATGAGAGCACCATATCAAGTATTAATATTTCCTTATATAAAAACTGACGATTCTATTCAATATGCGATTTTCAACCGAAGTGATTATGGTTATTGGCAAGGAATAGCTGGTGGTGGAGAAGACGGTGAGATTCCTATTGAATCAGCAAAACGTGAAGCGTTTGAAGAGGCTGGTATTACAAGAGAATGTTCATATATACAATTAGATTCTGTGTCTTCACTACCAGTAGAGGATGTAGTTGGAGAATTCCTTTGGGGAGATGACGTTTATGTAATAAAAGAATTTTCGTTTGGAGTTAAAGTACCTACAAAAAACATCTCATTATCTAAAGAACACTTACATTATAAATGGTTATGCTTTGAGGAAGCCATAACGTATTTGAAGTGGGATAGCAACAAAACAGCATTGTGGGAATTAAACAAAAGACTATTAAAATAGTAAAAGTATTAGCAAAGACGTTAGTGGAACAAGAATTGAACAATTAAAAAACTTACTATTCTTCATATGTAGCAAGTTTTTTCTATACAGTTACCCCTGAAAAAATAAAAATAGTTAGAAATATTTTTTTATTGTATGGTTTTTGACTCTGAATAGCGGAATACATATTAAGTATTCAACAGTTCAAATAAAACGAGTCATCTTTTTATTTGAAGAAGAAAGATGACTCGTTTTATGCTAAAATTCGCTTAGTGTATATTTTCGTTAAAATGTGGGTAAGTCCCCTTTTAGCAAAACCGGAGTGGAAATGATGAGTATAAATTGTTTTGTGGGATTGATAAAGAATGAATTATTAAAAGAGATAAGCATAAGAAGCGAGGATGAATCCGAGCCTGTAGTAGTTAAAGATATTCCTAGACTTTGGAAGTGTTTAGGAAAAGGTAATTATGCCGCAGTATTCATGCACAAAGAATACAAAGATTGGGTAGTGAAAGTTTACGCACGAGAAGGAGAAGGCATTGAAAAAGAATCAGAAGTATACCGCAAAATCGGAAATCATCCTTCTTATTCAAAGCTTATTTATAAAGGAGAAAATTTCATAGTATTGAAACGGTTAAAAGAAATTACCTTATACGATGCTGTTCATAAAGGGATTAAAATCCCTAAGCAGGTGATCCTTGATATCAATAAAGCTTTAGAGTATGCAAGAGAACAAGGATTAACCCCCTGCGATGTTCACGGGAAAAATGTGATGATGGAAAAAGGAAGGGGATATGTAGTCGATGTATCTGATTTCTTAAAAACAAATGAAGATAGTAAGTGGAGAGATCTAGAAAAGGCATATTTTACATTTTATTTGCCTTTCATTTATAAATTGCCTTTCCCTGTTAAAATTCCGTATTTTATGTTAAACATTGTTAGACGTTCGTATAGAAAATATAAGAAGCTTAAAAAGAAATTCAAGTTGTAATACTTATAAGTGAACCGCTAGTAAACAAAAGGACCGTACATATTAGAGATGTACGGTCCTAATCTTTTTTATGCATACATATTTTTGCTAGTTATATCACTATCAATCCCAAAACGAGATATTTTGAATAAATGAAATCGTCAAAATAAGTGTTGATGCGGAACCAGCAGTTAATAACATTACTATTTTTCGTCCATTCTGTTCTTTTGAAGGTTTTATAAGTTCTGTAATCAACACAATCCATATTATTATAGAAACTATAGAAATAATATTTATAGACATATGTAACACATCCCTTCGTGTTTTTACATAAACATTTCTTTTTTATAAATTAAAAGCAGTTTAACAATAAAATATGTACAGCATTATAAATCAATATTTTCCTGTTAAACCATCTTTTTTAAATAGAAATACGACTGATAAAATAATAACAACAGCCTTCAAACTGCCCCAATATGGATAAATAGCATGATCTGTTAGATTAGCATGCTGAAAAATGTTCTCTAATCCAAAAATCCCAATAATGACCGCTAAAAGAAAAGCAGATTTTTCAATAGTTGTATTACGATAGAGGGTAAATAAATATAGTGCAAATATAAGCGGTAAGATGATTTGGAGTAAAAGTGTCATAAGTAGCCCTCCTAGTTTATTTATAATTATATTATATACAAAATTGTAATAAAAAGGAATTGCTCTTTTTGATACTAATAAGATCCCTCTAATCATACTCTTCTATTAAAAAGAATATAAAGGGGTGTAAAGTTAATTGACAAAAGTTAAAGTTCGTTTACGACCCATTGTTCATAACATAAATTTACCCACTGTAATAAAAACAGCAATTCTTCCCGGTGAATCGGCTGAAAGGCTATTTATCGCAACGCAATTAGGAGAGGTTTTTTACATAGGAGATGACGTCATAAAAACATTTTTAAATATTCGTCAACGAATTATAAAATTAGGCACATCTGAAGAAGGTGTCTCTAGTAGTGGTTATGATGAACGAGGATTGCTAGGACTAGCATTTCATCCACAATTTTATCAAAACGGTTTATTTTATCTTCATTATTCTGTCGCTGGCACTCAAGGACCTAGTGCACTTTCTGAACAATTTAAACCGAATCCTTGTGACCCGAAAACTTTAAATTTAAAATGGCTAAATAGAGATACGCAATATGATCATATCGATACAATTGAAGAATGGATTTTACAATCAAACGGTCACCCTCAAAAACGTAGAACATTACTTAATATAAAACGCCCATTTTTTAATCATAATGGAGTAAATACTTTAAACTTTTCTCCAGAGACGGGGAAACTTGTTTTTACAAATGGAGATGGCGGCTCGGGTTATGATCCGTTCAATTTAAGCCAAGATGATTTAGAAATAGCAGGTAAAATTATTGAAATCGATGTAAGTAAAAATACATTCATAAATAATCCTCCAGTCGTTACACGCTTTAATGAACTTCCTCTATCTATACAAGAAACACTTACAGTAATTGCGAAAGGTGTTCGTAATATAACCGGTATTTCATTCCAAAGGTTTTATAATCAGTATATTAAATATGCAGGTAATGTCGGACAGGATATTGTAGAGTCTATTTTTTCATTTGTTCAATATAAACCAATCCGGGTTACCGAACTTGTTCAAATGCATGTAATGAGACTCACCCCCAATCAAGATGGATTTATTAATTTTGGTTGGAGAGGATGGGAAGGAGAATTGCCTACTTCTTTTATAAAACACTGTTCTGAAAATCCTACTTTTGATGAGAGAACAATGGCTTATTATAATGAAACAATAGAAACATCAGTGAAGCGAATTCAGCCACTCATTAGTTATTTTCATAAAGATCCAAGACTGGATAAGTTTGGAGGAACTTCACTAACAGGCGTTCAACCATATATAGGAACTGCAATCCCGAATTTACATGGTAGTGTTGTGTTTACTGACCTTGCTAGAAAAGAAGAGTCTCGGCCGCCAGTTAAAGGTGTATTAGCATATACTAGAGCAGGTACAGATGGTAAACATACTGATTTTCATGTTATTGAAACTGATTATGATTTTGGTACGCAATCAGCTTATTATATGAGTTTAGGAACAAATTTGGATCAAACTAGGTTATATTTAGGAGTTTACGGTTCTATGAAAGTAACTGATTTTAACAAAGGTACCATTTTTGAAATTATCCCTTAATACGATATACACTCGTAGTTTAATCGTACAAGGAATTCCCTTTGTTTTAAAACGTACAAGTTCTCCCCCTAAAAGCCTTTTATTGTATAGTAACTCATTACAAGTAGAACACAGCTCATAAACCACTAGTGTATGAATAAGATAGAAAGTGATGGATGAGATATCTTTAGGGGGTATTTTAATGAATCGATTTGTACGTTATTGGTGTCAACTTATGATAAAGAATAATGGGGACTTTGTTCATAAAAGAAAATTATCCCTAGCAAATAAAGTAGTCATTACAGCTTTAATGAGTGCTTTGGCCACCATGTTTCAAGCAGCAGGTAACTTAATTCCTGGTATAGGGTTATTTATTAGCCCTTTTGCGACGTTACCAATTTTTTTGGCGATTTGCTACTCTATTCGTGAGGGAGTACTTTCTTATTTCCTTACTATTCTCCTATTATTTATTATTGAGCCAAGTGAACTAATTGTTTTTCCTTTTACTACAGGTTTATTAGGTATAGCCTTAGGGCTTTCCTTTATACAATTCAAGAGGAGAATTTGGGTTGTTTCCTTTTCTGCAATTTGTCTACTTATAGGAATTATGATAGTTCTCGATATTTTCCGTTTTCCAGTACTTGGTCCTACTATTCATACAACTATGGATATAAAAATTATTTTATCAATATTTATACTGAGCTTTCTATACTGCTGGATCTATGCAGGGCTTTGTAGAATATTGTTGAATAGAGTATATAGAGTATGGTTTTAACACTTGTATGGAATGGAGACTTAAAACATGTATAACGTTGCAATTAGGAGACCAAATTCGGATGATTTAGAGGAACTACACTTATTTTTCCGTATAGTTATTACGAATACATATAAAGACGAAGGATTATCACAACTATTGGATGACATAGAAAATGAAATTGACATGAAAAAGCAATATTTGAAAACAGATTTTGATAGTAATGGAGAAAAACGTTACTTTTTATTAGCAATAGATACAAATAACGATAAAATCATTGGTACAATTGAAGTTGGTCCAGCAAGTACATTGATTAATAGTTGTACAGGCGGTGTACTTAAGGATTTGTATGAAATAGGAACTGTTTTTATACTGCCGGAGTATCAAAAAAAGGGTATCGGGAGTTTACTACTAAATGCAATATTTCTTACGTTACTTAGCAAAGGTATAACAGAGTACTGTTTAGATAGTGGATACAAAAAAGCGCAAAGTATATGGACAAAGAAGTTTGGAAAGCCTAATTATGTACTGAAAGATTATTGGGGAGAATCAAGTGATCATATGATTTGGAAGAAGAGTTTACATGATACACCTATAATATTTGAATTATAAAATGAAATATGGCTATGAACGTAGCTTTTCTTACATATGTATGCTATTATTTATCTTTATAATAAAAGAGGACGTGAATGAACTTGATTAAAATTAGTATCCCTGAAGTTGATGTTACAATTACTGAACGTAAACAAGTTATTAGAGGAGACGAGCCAAGAATTACGCCAATCAATGGTTTTATCGATTTCCACTTGTTCCCTAGAGATAAAGGCGGCATTTTTATGTTTTACAATATTAATGACGAACTACTTTTCGTAGGTAAAGCTCGTAAAATTAGACAACGTATTAAGAAGCATTTTGAAGATAATGTTTCTCCAATCAAAAACCACCGTGATGAAGTATACCGCATTGATGCATGTATCGTAGAAGATCCAACAGAAAGAGAAATTTACGAAACATATATCATTAATGAATACAAAGCAAAATATAACGTTGATAAAGTATTCTATAAATAAGCAATAAAAAAACAATCCTAGCACATATACTGGGATTGTTTTTTTAGTTAGATTTATCCCTCATATTTTTCTCCTTTTTTTAAATGATTAGCAACAATAAAACAAACTACACCTATACATATAAGTACAATTCCAATTGTTTTATGTTTTCCAAAAAAGAAAGGAATATCAGAAATAACATTTGTCATACATAACCCTACAAATACAAGGATAGGTCCTATCCACAGTAATACATTGCCGAATTTTGTATGTTTCCGCATAGTAAGCCTCCTCATCCCTTTTTACATATATATCCATGAATTGAAAGTAAATTCATAGGGAAATATAGTTTTTTTCATATCGAAAATTTAACCTTCATATATTGGTACAAGCAAACAAGAAAGGGGCCCATCATGAATTGGTTAGAAGCTTTTATATTAGGGATCATACAAGGTTTAACAGAGTTTTTACCGATAAGTAGTACAGGTCATCTTTATTTAGGAAGGCATTTGTTTCAATTAGATGAAGCAGGATTGTTTTTAGATACGATGCTGCACATTGGGACTTTACTTGCGGTGTTTATTTATTACAAAAAAGAATTTATATATTTAATCAAAAATCCGTTTTCAAAGCTGATGCTACTACTTATTGTTGGGACGATACCTGCGGTTGTAATAGGGTTGTTATTTAAAGACTTTTTTGAGGATATTTCAAAAACAGGTATTACGATTGGTTGGGAGTTTTTAGTGACCGGATTCTTCCTCTACATGGCGGATAAACAAAAGAATGGTCGTAAAAAAATGGATGACATTACATATAAAGATGCATTTATCATCGGTTCATTTCAAGCAGCGGCTATTTTTCCGGCTATTTCTCGTTCTGGTATGACAATCGTCGCTGCATTATGGAGGAAGTTAGACCGCGAAACCGCTGCTTACTTTTCCTTTTTATTATCAACGCCAGCTATTGTCGGAGCTATCATTTTGCAATTTGCAGATGTTTTTCAAGGGAAAGCAGAATCTATTTCTAGTACATCTTTAATTGTCGGAACGTTATCAGCAGCGTTTTTTGGATACATAGCCGTTTCATGGATGATTCAATATTTAAAACGTCACTCTTTAAAAGTATTCGCGTATTACGTATGGGGATTAGGTATTTTAATTTTAACGTTGCAATTTACTGATGTATTTTAAGTATAATGATAAAGAAGTTAATTTGTTTAAGATCCTGTTTCATTCATACAAGGCAGGATCTCTTTTTATTAAGGGGGAAAACATGTTTAATAAGGCTATCGTTATTGGTGGAAGTATGGCAGGAAAGTTCGCAGCAAAAGCATTATCAACTTCTTTTAAAGAAATAATCATTATAGAAGCTGGTGAAAGATGGGATGGAAAGTCTTCGAGAAAAAGAGTTCCACAAAGTAATCATCCTCATGTGTTATTAAAAGGCGGAGAAAACGCCATTGAGGAATTGTTTCCAAATATTACGAACGAATTAATAGAAGCAGGTAGTATCGTAAATAACTTTACTCGCGATTTAAAATGGCATCAATTTGGTTTATGGAAACAGCCATTCACAGGAGAAGTACATATGATTCAACAAAGTAGGTTTTTGCTTGAATGGCATATTCAAAAACGAATACATCAAATTTCAAATATCACCAGTAAATTTAAAACACTAGTGGAAGGGTTAATAGTAGACAGAAAGGCTAACAAAGTATGTGGAGTAAAAGTTAAATGTTTAGAGACAGGCATACAAGAAGAAATACATGCAGATATTGTTGTTGATGCAAGTGGATTTAGTTCAAAAAGTATAGAGTGGCTACGAGAATACGAAATTGAAGTACAAGAAGAGAAAGTTCGTATTAATTTATTTTACGCAACGAAAATGTTTAAACTTAAAGAAAATGAGGAGTTAGACTGCTGTAATATGCTAATGTCTCCAAGTTTCCCTGACAATCCGCATGGTGTTCTTATTCAAACGATTGAGGATAATCGTTATTTTGTTACTTTCAGCGGGTATGCAAGTGAGAAAGCACCACAAACAGATGATGAGTTTTATGATTTTGCTGAAAACCTATCAATTTCTAATGTTACAGATTTTCTTAACAAAGCTGTGGCAATTTCAGATATCAAAACGTATAAAATTCCTTATCAAGTACGTCGGAGATTTGATCTCACTACAAATATGCCAGAAGGATTATTAGTCGTTGGAGATGCACACTGTCGTTTTGATCCTGTTTTCGGTCAAGGTGTTTCCGTTGCAGCTATGGAAGCTCACCAGTTGCAATTACTTCTGCAAGGTAGAAAACAACTTGATAAAACATTTACAAAACAATTTTATAAAAAGGCAGCTACTATAATAGAAACCCCTTGGGATATGACAACAACGGAAATATCACGTCACCCGCAGCTACAGAGAGAATTAACTACAAAACAAAAATTTCAGCTATGGTATACGAAACAAATATATCGACTATCCGCAAGTAATTCTGATGTTTATATTCGGTTAGTACGAGTGATGAATTTAATTCGTAGTCCATTTCACCTATTTCATCCAAAAGTGCTACTTGCTGTGTTATTAAAACGAAAGAAATAGCAGGAAAATAGTTGATTAAAAAAGAATATATAACAGTTAGTAGATATAGAAGGGGTAATCGAAATGAAAATATACATAGAACAATTAAAGAAACACGATGCTAAGGATTTATTTACGTTTGAACTTACGAATAAGTCTTTTTTTGAAACAATGGTACCTAATCGTGGCTCGCAATATTTTGATTTTGAATATTTTCAAAAACTACTAGATGATTTATTAATAGAACAGGCGGATGGAGAATCTTATTTTTATTTAATTCGTAACGAAGAAAATGAAATTGTAGGAAGAATAAATTTAATAGATATAGATTCGGAGACTCGAATCAGTTCGTTAGGTTATCGGGTCGGAGAAAAATTTACTAAAAAAGGAGTTGCAACTGCAGCCGTAAAATTAATTTTAGACGTAGCAAAAAATAATGAAATTAATGAGGTTCATGCTAAAACAACTTCTAATAATCTTGCATCACAAATTGTACTAGAAAAAAGCGGGTTTTCTTCTTATCAAAACGAAGCAGATACAACATCTGTACAATTGAATGGGGAACAGGTGAATTTTGTACATTATATTTGGAGAAATACTTCGCGCTTATAAGAAGGGGGACTTATTCATGAATGATTTACGATATCCAATTGGGCAATTTACATACAAACGTCCTATAACGGAAGACATGATAGATACATGGATTCAAGAAATTGAAGATTTACCTAATGAACTAACGAAAGCTATTAAAGATTTAGATCAGAAGCAGTTAGACACACCGTACCGCGTTGGTGGATGGACAGTTCGTCAAGTAGTCCATCACGTTGTTGACAGCCACATGAATAGCTACATACGCTTTAAATTAGCACTAACAGAAAAGAATCCAACGATTAAACCATATAAAGAAGAAAAGTGGGCAGAATTACCTGATTCTAAATTACCAGTAGATGTTTCATTAGTAATGTTAGAGTCATTACATAAAAGATGGGTTAACCTTTTATATTCTTTAGAACTTGAAGATTTAGAAAAGACATTTAACCATCCAGATACTGGTGAAACAAAACTTGCTGCTGCAATTGGACTATATGCATGGCATGGTCGTCATCATACAGCTCATATAACTTCATTAAGAAAACGACTAAATTGGTAACATGGAGATTACATTAGAGAAGGCAACAGAAAGTGATGCAGCAGTTTTATTTCAAATGCAAATAGACTCATTTAACCCTTTATTAAATAAATATAAAGACTATGAAACAAACCCAGCAAATGAATCTATTGAAAAAACTATATTTAGAATAAATAATCCCAGCAGTAATTTTTATAAGATGATAATAGATTCGAAACTTGTTGGAGCGATATGTATATCCCAAAAAGAACTACCTTATAAATTTTGGATCAGTCCAATGTTTATTCATCCAATCTATCAAGGGAAAGGAATTGCTCAGAAGGTACTTATTTTAATTGAAGAGATGTTTCCAGAAGCACGAAGTTTTGAACTTGCTACGATTTTAGAAGAAGAAAGAAATTGTTTTCTATACGAAAAGATGGGATATAAAAGAACAGAAGTAACTAAGAAATTAAATGATAAAACTACACTTATTTATTACAAAAAAGAAAGGTAAAGCGTTTAAAATACGCTTTACCTTTTTATGTTATTTTAGATTAAATATACAATTTTAATGTATATTCTTCCAAAATAATCGGATTAGTAATTTTTAAAATGAATAAACATGCAAAAATACACTATTTCGTCGTATATGTTACCAACGCTTTTTGAATGCTTAAAACACTATCGTCACCTTTAAATTCTTTCGTAATTGGCGTGCTCAAACTAGATACCCAAATTTTAAGTTCAGCGTCTAAATCAAAATGCCCAGCTGTTTCAATGCTAAATTGTGTAATGCTTTTATAAGGGATTGAATGATACTCAGTTTTTTTACCTGATATTCCTTGTTTATCTACTAAAATAAGACGACGATTTGTGAATACAATTAAATCACGAATTAATTTATAAGCATGTTCAACTTTCTCATCGTCTAACATAATCTTCTCTAAATCACGTTCTACACTTTCTGTACTCGTATTTGATGCATTTCCTAAAATACCGCTAAATAAACCCATAGGAAATTCCTCCTCCATTATTTGTGGAATGTGTTACTTATATTGTACCATGCAACTCGGTGTGAAGTTATGATATTACATTAGTAGTTTCTGGCTATTGTTGTAATCCTTTTATACAACCTCATCTTAATATCTTATGCTAATATGTAAGTAAGAAAAAAGAAGCAGAGGGATATAGCATGAAAAATATCGGTTTAGTATTAGAAGGCGGAGGAATGAAAGGTTTATATACTGCAGGCGTACTCGAATATTTTATGGAAAAGAACTTATTTTTCCCTTATGTAGTGGGCGTATCCGCCGGAGCTTGTATGGGAGCAACTTATTTATCACGTCAAAAAGGGAGAAATAAAAAAGTAAATACAGAGTTAGTAGCAGATCATCGCTATATATCTTATCGAAATTTAATTCGAAAACGTGAATTATTTGGAATGGATTTTTTATTTGATGAAGTACCGAATAAAATTGTACCGTTTGATTTTCAAACTTTCTTAAACTCAAATGAACAGTTTGTTATAGGAACGACTGACTGCAAATCAGGACAAGCTATTTATTATAATAAAGCAGAACACGGAAATGATATTTTAAAAATCATTCGTGCATCTAGCTCAGTACCGTTTATAGCGCCTGCTGTAGAATATGATAATCGAAAATTACTAGATGGAGGAATTATAGATCCTATTCCGGTTTTAAAAGCGCAAACTGATGGTTATGAAAAGAATGTTGTAATTATGACAAAACCAGAAGGATATGAGAAGCAACGAAATAAATTTTCTAGCCTAGCTAAAATTTTATATAGGAAATATCCAAATATCGCACAATCTTTAGTAGAACATTATCGTTTTTATAATGAGACGATATCTTATATGAATCAAATAGAACAAAAAGACAACTTTTATATTATTCAGCCTAGCGTACAGCTTCCAATAAGCGGAATAGAAAGAAGTAAAGAAAAGCTCGTTAATTTATATAATCTTGGCTATACAGATGCTCAATATCATTATGAAAACTTATTAAATTGGATAGAAAACTAAAGGAGTGGAAAGTTGAAGTTAGGAAAAAGGGTTATTTTTAATGAATTGCAGAAAATGCATAGTCCACTGCATAAACCGTTTCCGAATTGTGACATTCGAAAAATACGAAAAGATTTTAATAATATGTTTACAGAAGATGATTGTATAAGCGCTGATTTAAATTATTATTGGATGCATACAGCAGGTACTTTAAGTTACGTGCTTAATAATAATGAACAGGAGATTGTGTTCAATCAAATAAAGTGGCTAAGGAAATCTTTTTTTGAATGGTTTCCACAATATCGTTTTTTAGAAACAGAGATTATGAAGTATCCCATTTTGTATAGAGATTTCATGAATTATGAAAAGACTCGAAAGTTATTACTTTATTACCTTACTGATTAAAAACGTACAAGCGGTGCTACTTGTACGTTTTTTGTTCATAAAATATTCAATATTAACAACTTGTCCATGTAGGTATTTTAACGAGAAAAAAGAAGTACATATAGAGAATGTGTGAGGGAGGAGATAGAAGTTTGTTAGCTGTTTTCCTTTCAATTCATGTCCAACTCAAATATTTCGAGTAAAATTCGCTTCTAAATGGTATTATCAAATATCAAGAAAACTAATTTAGAAACGAAGAAGGGACAGGTTTAATATGGAAAACGTATCAAATGTAGATAAAGTAGAATCAATTAAATCTTTACAGTCAACAATCCGTAAACTTGAAAATGCGCTATCTCAAATGACTCAAAAAGGCTCAAACACTACTTTAGTGAAAAAAAGACTCAAAGCAGCTAGTATCGGCTTAGCTATGTTAGAAAGTATTTGGAATCAAGAAACCCATCATTACACGCAAGAGGATTTAGCAGACGCTCGAAATGTTCTAATTGGTTTGCTTCCATCAATTGAAAAGATTTATGTTAAGTCAAAGCTCGGGAGTCCTCAAAGAACTCTTTTAGAAAGAAGAATAAAATCATTGGAACTTTCTATTCAAGCAATTGATCATTTTTCTAATCAATAACTTCTCTAAACACATAACTTACGACTACTTTTATATAGGGATTCTAATGAAAAACTACATATAGAATACTACAAAGGAGGAAGAGAGGTGACTACAATAATCAGTCCTAAGTTAGAGAAGCTTAAAAATCAATTAAAGAATGGAAACGAAAAAGCTCTTTATACTTTTTTGGATGAAATCAAGTCAAATCATACACCACTAGTAGAACAATGTCCTATAGATAATCAGTATAAACTTATAACGTATATATGGTTAGGTGATCAAAATACTGAAAATGTTTATGTAGTCGGTAGTTTTCCTGGTTGGGATCTGTCTGTAAATCAATTACAACGATTGTTACAGACAGATATTTGGTATGTTACGTTTAGGACGAATAAAAGGTTCATTTCAACTTATTATTTTACAGTAAATGATTTTTTCAAAAATGATTGGAGAAAGCGTAGTGAACAGTACCGACTAGACCCATTCAATGAAAATGTATTTGGAGAAGGTGCCAATAAAGCGTCTGTGTTAAAAATAGATATGGAAGTGCAGTATAGCAGTCGTTTTCCTTCAAATGATTATCCATCCGGAAAGATTGAAACATATTCTTTTTATAGTTCGATTTTAAATAACACACGTAAAATTCATATTTATACGCCTCATGATTATTCTCACACTTCACATCTTCAAGAACTTCTCATTGTATTTGATGGGAATTCATTCATTAATGACCTTTCAATCACAAAAACACTTAATTATTTAATTTACGAAAAAGAAATCCCATCGTGTATTGCTGTTGCCATAGATCCTGTTGATAGATTAGAAGAGCTAACTTATAACGATAAAATGAATACATTTTTAAGGAAGGAATTACTTCTGTGGATTCAGGCTAAGTATCGTGTGCATAAAGAAGCGAAACATACAACAATTGCAGGTTTCAGTCTTGGTGGCCTAGCAGCTTTTTATGCAGCACTTCAAAATCCATATATTTTCGGAAATGTGTTGTCAATGTCTGGATCCGTACATTGGGAAAAGGATAATTACGAAAATACAATTCCTTGGATTGAAAATCAAATTTCATCAATAGATTTTAATACGACTCATCTCAATTCTTACATAGCAGTAGGTGAACTTGAAAACGAACCTCTTTTAACGGCTAATAAACGGCTATATAGAGCTTTAGAAGAAAAGAAATACCAAACCACTTATGAAGAGTTTCAAGGCGGACATGATAGCGTGTGGTGGCGAGAAAAGCTATTCGATGGATTAAGGGCATTAGAACTTACAAAAACGACACTAAAAAATAAAAAGGAGAGAGAATCTATGAATCAAGAAGAACTAGATAAAAAACTAAAAAAGCAAGAGATTTTAGTAAAAGATGAGAAAGTTTGGTCCTATACGTATGAGGATCATATTAGTTCTATCGTTAAAGAAGCAGAAAAGAAAGGGTCTTTTGATAATTTACCTGGTAAAGGGAAACCACTGAATCTTGATAAAGATCTTTCGTACAATCCTGAAAAACAACTGTATAGAACTTTGAAAAATAATCATGTTTTACCTAGGTGGATTGAGATTTCAAAGGAAATTGATGACTTAAAAGAAAAACTAAAAGAAAATACAAATACTGCAGAAGCAGCGAATTTAATTCGGACTATTAATAAAAAGGTTTTAGAACATAATTTACTTTGTCCAGCAAGTGCGCAAAAAACGAGGGTGAAAACGGACTTTTAACAATTTTTCATGAAGCTATCTCTTGCTATATAATTAAGTAAGGCATTTTCAATTCATTATGAAAGGGAGGCAAATGTGATGAAGAATACGTATCAACTTCAAATTCCGAAAGAACTAGAGCAGTATCGTAGTATTTTAGAAGAAAGTGTAAAACCGTATATTAAAGTGTCTGGAACATTAGCAGAGACAACCCTTTTTGAAAGTAAGTTTGGTGGTTATCCGTATTTACCTATAGATCAAGAGCATCCTAAAGATTCAAATGGACAACCTATGATGTTACTTGCACAGTTAAACTTTGAAGAAATTCCGCATGTTGAATATATGCCCCAAAAAGGAATATTGCAGTTTTTCGTAAGTACTGATGATGAGCTTTATGGAGCAGATTTTGATCACCCAACAATCCAAAAAGACTTTCGAATTATTTATCATTCTAAAATTACTGAAGATTTAAATAAGGTAATTACTGATTTTAGTTATTTAAACATTTTAGAAATAGAAGACTTTATCATACCTGAAGCAGCAAAATTACAATTTGAATTAGATTATCAACCCATAACATCTAGAGATTATCGATTTGAAAAGATGTTTAGTGAGGATATTGATTGGGAAGAAATTGTTGATGAAGAAAATAATACAGAATTAGGCGAACTGTATGATGATTTATGTAAAGATTTCGGACATAAAATTGGTGGTTATCCATTTTTTACACAGACAGATCCAAGGGAATGGGAAGAAAAATACCAACAACATGATATATTATTACTACAAATCGATACAGACGACTCATTAAATATTATGTGGGGAGATTCTGGTGTTGCTAATTTCTTTATTAAAAAAGAAGATTTGTTAAATCTAGATTTTTCCAATGTTATTTACAACTGGGATTGCTACTAAAAAGATATAAATGAAATACTAGCAAGCTAAAAAATCTTCCTGAAGGTGAGGGAGATTTTTTTATGTTAAAAATAAACGTTATGTTAACTAGAGTGTAAGATAATACGAATAATAAAAGTCAAGCGTAAATAACAGAAATAACAAGAAATAATGTAAAGTTGTAAAACGTGTGTAAATAGCAATAAATTTATAAAGTACAACATAAAATAAAATTATTAATTTATATTTTGTAAAAAGATTTTTCTGCATAAAAAAATTGTTACTGATCAAAAAATGTTTTTGATTCGTTAAATCTTAATCAATAATCGATTAAGATTTGCTGTGATGAATTTATAACTAAAAAACGACAAAAACTGTATAAATTCGTTTAAAGAAGATTTTATGTGAATCTCACTAAAAATCTCTGTTTCGTCTCATTAAGTATAGTTTACTTGGGTTTTGATACCTGGTATTACTTCGTTTCTATAACTGCCTATAATATATATTATGTTAACTGGATAAAAGTAATAAACTTATTATATGTTAGTTTGTATTGTTACGCTTCCCTTTTCATCAGATTCATTCTGTGTAATCAATTGTGTGCTTATTTGTTGTTGTTTTATGAGTTGTTGATGATAATGTCTCCAGATATAAATTATATTTAAGACAATAAAAAATGCAATTCGTTTTAAATGAACACATTAAACGAATTGCATGGATATGATTCATAATAAGTTTTTAAAATTAGTTTGCTACAGCAATTGCTTCGACTTCAATTAATAAGTTATCGTTAATTAACTTTCTAACTTCGACAGCTGAACTTGCTGGCGGATTATTAGTGTCAATGTATTGATCTCGAATATCTCTAACAACGGCCATTTGAGAAATGTCTGTTAAGAAAAATGTTAATTTTACTACATCATTGAAATTTAAGTCTGACGCTTCTAATGCGATTTTAATATTTTCAAATACTTGTCGTGTTTGTGTAGCTAAATCATTAATTCCAACAATTTGACCGTCTATATTAATTGCTACTTGTCCAGATATGTAAATCGTTCGTTTAGCGTTACTAACTTCCACTACATGTGAGTATCCAAAAGTTGGTGGCATCGTTTCTGGATTGATAAATTTCTTTTGCATGGCTCTTCTCCTCTTTGAATATCTTATTTTCTTTATATTAGATTTTAAATTCAAATTTCGCTACTGCAAAGACTGTTTGTTTAAACGCATCAATCAATTGTTTTGTTTCTATTTGTATTTCTGCATGATCGTCTATTTGTGGTACGTTAGGAAATTCATTCGCTGGAAAGCCATTTAAGTTTAATGTGATTTCTTCTGATTGTATGGTAATTGTTTGCTCATTCTTACTTTTTATTACTATATCGCTTGGCATTTTCTTTATAATTTCAATGAAGTATTTTGCAGGTACAACAATTGTTCCTGCTTTTAAGGTAGTCGTAATTTGTTCGTCATCCATGGAACTAGGGATGAATTTTTCGATGAAAATATTTGAATTACTTGCGATTAAAGTAATTCCAGATTGATCTGCAGTTATTTTTATACCGGATAGTATAGGAATTATAGCTTTCGTAGATATTGCTTTACTTACTTCTGAAAGTGCTTGAGTGAAATGTTTATGATTAACGATAAACTCCATTTTTTCCCCGCCTTACATGAAATGATAGTTTTATGAAGATTGATGAATGATTGTTCCGTTAAAAAAGTAAGGTACTGTTTCTTTCCTTTGTAATATATTTAATAAGTGTTCTGGTATACGTAAATGCGGTTCTGCTCTATGTAATTCCATCCAAGTAATCTCTTCAATTTCTTTTGGCCTTGTTATATTTGTTTTCCCGCCGATTATTTCACCTAAAAAATTAAAGAATATTGCATGGTGTCCTCTCTCCTCGAAAAAAGCTTCGCTAATGTAACAAATACCATTTACAGTTATATGTAGACCGGTTTCTTCTTTCACTTCTCGAATGACTGCCTCCTCTAACGTTTCTCCTAATTTAACTGCACCACCTGGTAGTGTGTAATAAGAACCATTCTTCCCTTTGTTTTTTACCATTAAGATCTTTTCATTTGTTTTATCGTATAAAAGCGCATATGTAACATTTACTTTTTTCATCTAAGTCCACCTTCAATAACGAGAATTTTCTGTCTTTGTTACATTCTACCATTTAATCGTTTTAAAATATAAAAAAATTAATAGAGTATTTCATTCATCTACCCTTAGTAAAGGTAATAATTGATCCCCCTTCATTTCTAAATAAAAAGAACGTATTTTGAAAGTAATTATTCAACGTACGCTCTTTATGATTTGATTGATTCATTTTGGGATTCTATATATTTTCTAACCTTTTTTCCAAATAGTATCGATTATGCCCTTTAGGGTGATCTTCACTTACTCCAATTACTTTATATCCATGTTTTTTATAAAAAGCAGGTGCCTGAAAGCTAAAAGTATCTAAATTGATTAGGCTACACTCTTTTTCAAGTGCAAATTCTTCAATAAGTTTTATTAACTTGGTTCCATAACCTTCGTGTCTATACTCTTCAGAAACCCATAAGAAATCAACATGTACGTGGTGCCAAAATGTAATTCCAGTTATTCCGCCTACTATTTCTTCATTTTCATTTTTCACTATAAAACTAATTTTTTCTGAAGGCTTTTTCTCTTCATCTGAAATATGTTTTTGATTATATTCAATTACTTTTTCTCTTATGTAATCACTATCTTCTTGGACCCATTGTTTTACTATTTTCATTTTAATTATCACGCTCCTTTTAAAGTATCTATTCAATTTAATAATCGTAATATCCTGTCTAACTTAATTGTCGTAGTGCACTGTTTCATTTCACTAAAATTTAAAAAAGCCGTACTACATTTTATTTGTAGTACGGCTTCTTACCGCGTTTGATTCTTTTTAATTAAAACTTCCGTTAGTTTGAACGTATTAGTAAAATAATTCTATTGTATTACTGCGAAAAAGAATGAACATTCCTAAACCAATTAGAACGATTGGAACGATAATATGACAATTTCTCTCAAGTACTTTAGCAAAAATAGGAGCCCTTAACAATGTGTAGCCAATCAAACACCATATTGCTATCATGCAAAAAAAGATAATTAATGTAACGAAATTTGCTTCCAAGGATTGACTAGTGAACATTGGTATATAAATTGAGATATTATCAGCTCCATTAGCTAATGTAATCGCAGCTACTTTAAATAATGAGCCAGAAGTGTTATCAATGACTTCATTACTTTTGTTAGAACGAAGCGAGAATAGTCCTTTAATCCCCATATAAATTGGCACGAATCCTAATAATCCGATCCACGATATAGGAATGAAAAAAGAGCTTAAGAAACCAATAATACTTAGAAAAATAATTACACTAAACCCCAAATATTGTCCAATAACAATATAAAGTTCTTTTATCTTAGTTTTCCCCTGGAAAGTTCTATCTTCTTCCTTACATACTCCTGTCTTTACTTGTGAAAATAAAACAAGGAGTATAAAAATATCATCAATATTTGTTGAAGTAAATGCAATAAAAGAAGAAATTATAGTTGTAACCAAAATAAGCCAACTACCTTTATAATGAAATGTATGCCTACTAGCGAAGCGGATTAACTGTAGTTTTTTATCAATATTTTGATTCTTTTATAAAACAATATGAATATTTTACTTATCTGCTACTTGATTCGTTAATAAATAAACCACTTTATTGCTTCTAAAATCATTTCATTTTAAATTAAGTAAGTGTATTCTTCCTACACAATGGCTAAAAAGGGAAAATCAAATGTTGTGTAATATAAAAAGAGCCCTTTATGAGGACTCTTTTTAAAATTAAGCTACTTTTCGATATAAATGTTGTGTTTCTTTTTTCTTTTCTGCTTTTGGTGGACGAATTAAAATAGATATAACGAAAGAGATAACAGAAAGTACGCCGATTATAATAAAGGTTGGTTCAAATCCTCCAAGAAGCGCCCCGATGAATGATCCTGCAAGTGCACCAAATCCGAAACCTTGGTATACAATCCCATAATTTGTACTATGGTTTTTTAATCCGAAGAAATCTCCAACAATGGCTGGGAATATAGTGATATTACCGCCAAAGCAAAAGGCAACACTTGCTACACATGCGAAATATATGCCGTAATTTAGCGGAATGAAACTTAATGTAAAGACTGACAATCCAATGATAATAAACGTTGCAGAAACGATTTTCATTCGACCTATTTTATCTGATAACGTTCCAAGAACAATACGACCTACTGTATTAAAAATTGCAATCATTGCAACGGCGTTAGCGGCAGTTGCTGCGCTAAGTCCAACGAGCTGCACTCCGATATCTTTGACCATACCGATTAAATATAGACCGCCCATACACGATGTGAATAGCATAAAAAACAAAAGATATACTTGTTTCGTTCGCATCATTTCACGAGGTGTATAATCATTGTGTAAAGTCTCAGCTACAGTGTTACTTACTATTGCTTCACGTAAGAAGAACGATCCGATTAATACTAAAAGTAAGACGATAATCCCCCAATATAAAAAGGCTTGTGATACACCAAGGCTGTCGATCAGATTTCCGTTTATATATCTAAAGATTAAGCTGCCCATTCCATATGCTGATACAGATATACCTGAAATAAGCCCTTTCCGATTCGGAAACCATTTAATTAAATTAGATAATGATGTGATATAAGCAGTTCCATCGGCATAACCAACTACTACACCCGCTAATAAATATAGTAATGGTAAGGAGGAAACTTGTGAACTTAGTATTAAACCGAGTCCCAGCACAATCCCTGCAGTAGCGATGAGTTTTCGAAGCCCTAATTTTTGCTGTAACTTTCCTGCAAATAATGTTGAAAATGATAAAGAGAAACTTGTAATGGAGAAAGTTATAGCAACTGAATTAAGGTTCCATCCAAACTTACTTACAAGGGGCTGATTAAATAAACTCCATGTATAAATTGTTCCAAGGCCAATTTGAACAATGATTGTACCTAGAACAATTAGTAACGGATTTATAGAAGTTTGTTTCATACTAACTGTCCCCTTCTTTTATCGTGACATGAATTTTCACAGTTAGTATAACCATCATAAAAAGCAAGATACTGCATGAAAAATGGAAATTGAATTCATGTACACAAAAAGACACTCCATTATGAAGTGTCTTTCTGCAGGTTATATTAGATTTACTTAAAGAAAGCTTTGTTAAGATAAGACATTTTCAAATGCTTATGTATATAGAATACCAAAAGATTTCTGTCATGAGATGGGACTTAAGATGTATTTTTCATTCATCATATAGTCGGATAAACGAAAAATTAATATTCAATTTCATCAAAATCTTTCGGCTGCGGTACCGTTTGCATATTAGCTGCATCTTTTGGATCGCTATAGATCGCATTTTGCTCTGTATTTACATCTTTTATATTTTGCTTTTTATTTTTGTTCACTTTATCTTTCACTTTCAATCACTCCTTTTTGTTATAGGAGTAATTATGCCCTATTACTGTTACGAAATGTATCAACGACTAAATTACTAAATTCACGTAAATAATATAAATAATTATCACCGCCGTAGTTGTATCTTTTATTATACATTTTCGCAACAACTACATTATATTCAGGTATTACTAATATAGTTGGTCCCGTAATTCCTAATATTTGATACGCTCCTTTTGGTACGCGTTCACCAAGTTCATTTAATTGTGCAGGTTCATTTTGAACGAACCAAAACAAGCCATTTTGTGGTAGCTCTTTATTTGCATATATTGGACTCTGCAAACTCGTAGCGATTTTTATAACTTCTTTTGGAACAATTTGTTTATCATCTATCATACCTTGATTTAAATGAAGGTTGCCCCACTGTGCAAATTCTCTAGCGGAGACAAACAGATTTTTTTCAGTACCGTCATCTACTGTACCAATTTCACTAATTGCGTCTTTATTTGGATCATCAACAACTGCAACTAAATTATCATCTTGCTGTATTCTCCATCCTGTTTCTTGGAAATTAGCAGGTTTAAACACACGCTCTTTTAACAATTCAGGAAAACTTTTGTTATATAGCTGATAAATAAGACGTGTCATCATTCTTACATTAATATCTCTATACGCCCATCCTTGCCCCGGTTCAAATTCACGAAAAATTATCCCGCCATTCGTTTCTTCTAATCCGTGCGAATGTGTTACTAAATGTCTTATCGTCGTTTTACTAAGCAATACAGGATCAAAGTCTTTAAAATATTTGATCGCTTCATCATCAATAGAGTTTATTTTCCCCTCGTAAAGCGCATACGCTATCATTAATCCTAAATAACTTTTTCTAGCAGAAGCAACGTTAAATTGTGAAGATGCTGTTACTTTCTTGCTTGTAGATGTATTTGAGTGATAGCCACTATAATGCTCCAGTACAATTTTGTTATCTTTCATTATGCAAAGCGCTGCTGCAGAGCTATGGTTTTGTTCTTTTATATTTTCTACCCAAGAAATCAACTTATCATATGTATACAAATAAATCCCCCTTAATACACATAAAAATTACAGCTTGAAAGAAAAGTGCAAAATAGTTTTCACACCTTTCCTTCAAGCAAAATATCTTTGATGTTCTATACTTAAATGATCCACCAGTTCCAGCAATTAAAGCAACCGAAACATCCAGCGCATCCTATGCATCCGCCGCAACGACCTGCACAACCACCACATCTGCCGCCACATCCGCCACAGCGTCCACCACAACCTCCGCATCCGCCGCAACGACGTGCATCGTCTTGAATGTAGTAGTATGGATATTGACTTTGTTGTTGATCCCAATACACAACATTACCAGTTTGATAATCATTAAGGTTTAATGATTGTAGTTCTTGTTGAAACTGATTCATTATGAAACCCCTCCATTTATAAATATAAATTCCGTCCACATATTGAAGTTAATAAATGTTAATAAACAAAGTAGAAACAAATGGCTATATACTTGAATACGTACATCAACAAAATATGAACTTACACTAGGTGATGTACCTTGTTTTTCAGCCTATTTTCTTAATCACTTTTTGCTGGACGAATTTATTATTAATAGAGGTTTTTAAAAATTACTAATCCAACAGTTTAGTAGTTCATCACTTAATTTTCTTTCTAGTAACTCTTTAACTAAAGGTTCTGGCATGATTTTATAAGTATGTAAAGCTTCTTGATTATAATCTATCCAGTGAAACGCCAAATGAGATTCTTTAGATTTTGGTATGAAATCAATATGTAGCTCTTGTGAATCTATCTCAAAAATATGATTGATTTCATGGTGAAGAACTTCTCGATCTTGCCATCGGTTTTCTATGACTCCTAAAAATTGTTTTATACTACAATTTACTCCGAGCTCTTCCCTTAGTTCTCTTATTAATGCATTCTCAGCTGATTCGCCAACTTCAACATGACCACCTGGTAAAAAATAATGATGGCCAATATATTCAGCCACTAACAATTTTTTATCCTTAATCATAACAGCTCGTACAATATGATGAAATTTATTTTTCAATTGTTATTCCTCCCATTCATTGTTAAACGAATAAACGATAAACTTCCTCACCATCATAATCATGTCCCAATGGTTGAAAACCGTAACTTTCATATAATTTCTTTGCAGAGATATTATCTTTATGTACTGTTAATCTAATTTCTTTACACGCCTTAAACGTATTTTTTATTAAATATATACTTTCTTGTAATGCTGCTTTTCCATAACCGTTACCTTGCTGCTTTTGATCGATAATAAATCCGTTTATCCAATACATATCAGTTGTTTCTTTTACAACAGCATGCATAACAAAACCAACCATTAGATCGCCGTTGTATATCGCAAATGGTTGGTATTCTACAGCGTCCCCATCTGGTTTTATATATACTTTAGCAAGTGAAACTGCTACAGATGGAACGAATTTCGTCTGATTATCTTTAACTTGCAGCTTTAAAGCATCTTCCCAATTCTCTCTCGTAACAACCTTTAACTGGATATTCAATATTTTAAACCCCTTTATTAAGAATATATTTACATATTCAACGTAGTGAAATAATTCCCTGTTTCTTATTTATAAAAAACAGGGAATTATCATTTCTAAATAGAATTTATCCAGTTATATCGTTGTACTTTTCACTTCGAATATCTTTCTTTAATGATACATGCGCTATTAAAACTCCAAGTATAGTAATTACTCCACCAACTACCGAAATAAAAGTAGGTACTTCACCTAACCATACCCAAGCTATAAAACAAGCAATTACTGGCGTTAAATATAGAGAGCTTGTTGCCTCGGAAGCACCAGTATGAGATATAATATAGGCCAATGCAATATACGGGAGTACTGTTGGAAATAAACCTAAATATATAACGCTCAAATTCACTTCAAGAGGAGCCACCAGTATTTCTTGATACATTCCCGGTAAGAAAATAAGCATACATACAGTACTAGATAAAATTGTATATATGGTAAATGGCAAGAAGCCGTACTTTTTTAAGTACGATGTTTGAAAAACGAAAAATAGACTTTCTGAAACGGCTGCTAATAATATAAATAATCCCCCGCTATTAAATTGAATAGACCCCCCTTGACTAAATGATATGAAAGCAATTCCTATAAAGCTAATTACACCACCGATCCATCCATTTGCTTTCATTTTTTCATTTAAAAAAACAAAAGCAAGAATTGCCGTTACTATAGGAGTAACTGAAACGATTAAACTTGCCGATCCAGCATTTACTGTTTTTTCACCATAGTTTAATGCGATGTGATAAAAAGTAAATCCTAAAGCACCAAATAAAAAAATCGCTGGAATATCTTTTAGATCAGGTAATCGTAGTTTGTATATAAACGAAAACAAAAGAAGTATGAATGAAGCGATTAACAAACGAAGTAAAGTAAGATGTTCAGGTGTGTAAGATTCAAGACCCATACGAATTGTCGGAAAGGCCGTTCCCCAAATTAAAATTGTAAAAGAATGAGCACATATAATTCGATAATCCCATTTTTTATAATTCATGTTTTCTCTCCCCCTTCAAACCAACCACTTTATAATTACCAATTATTTCTTCCCATCATATTTAATAGTTGATACAATGTCTTCAACCAGTTTTTTATCGTAAAAACCAACCACTTGGCATTTTTCAAGTGAGCGAAGGAGTTTTTTGATGACCACTAGTAAAAAACTACCTAAGTATCAGCAAATAGTAGATTATATGAAAGAAAAAATTGAAAATGGAGAATGGCCAATTGGAAGTAAGATCCCTAGTCAAAGGCAGTTAGCGAAATTATTTCAAGTAAATCGCAGCACTGTAATAACTGCACTAGATGAACTTATGGCTGATGGATTGATTCAAGGGAAAATTGGAGCAGGAACAATTGTAACAAATAATACATGGTCATTATTAGCAACGAATCCACCACCTGATTGGAGTGAATATGTAAAGGCTGGTATTCATAAACCAAGCAAGTTAATGGTACGAGAAATAAATGAAGCAGAAGCAAATAACAAACTTATCCATCTTAGTAAAGGCGAACTTTCTCCTCATCTTTTTCCGTTAGAAACGATGCAGTCCATTATAAAAAAAAGTAAGTGAGGAATTAGATTATTTTGGATATGAGGAACAAAAAGGGTTTTATCCGTTACGTGAAGCAATAAGTAAATACGTAAAATCATTTGGAATACATGCATCACCAAGTTCCATATTAATCGTCTCGGGTGCATTACAAGCATTACAATTAATATCAATTGGTCTTTTACATAGAGAGTCAACCGTTTTACTTGAACAACCTTCTTACTTATATTCACTTCATGTATTTCAATCAGCAAATATAAATCTATCTGGTATATCAATGGATCCTCACGGTATATTACCTAACGAGTTATTAAAACGAATTAAATACAGTCAGAAGAAAAATATTTTATATTCAATCCCTTGTTTTCAAAATCCAACAGGGGTATTAATGTCTGAGGAGCGAAGAAAAGAAATATTAAAAATATGCGAAAAGGAACAGTTACCTATTATTGAAGATGATATTTATCGAGAGTTATGGATTGAGGAACCACCACCAGTTCCTTTAAAGTCAATAGATAAACATGGACATGTATTATATATTGGTAGCCTATCTAAAACACTTAGTCCTGGGCTTAGAATTGGATGGATCATAGGTCCTGAACCTGTTATTGATAGATTGTCAGATATAAAAATGCAAACAGATTATGGATCAAGCTCCTTATCCCAAAGAGTTGCTGCTGAATGGATAAATAAAGGTTTTTATGAGGAACATGTTGCAAACATAAGAATTAAACTAAAAGAACGAAGACAAATAATGATACGAGCTTTACATAAGTATTGTGCAGATATTGCCACCTGGGATATTCCTAGTGGTGGATTTTTTATATGGCTAAAGGTAGTACCTAGCATTCCGATGAAGAAATTATTTTCAGAGGCACTATCAAAAGGGATTCTATTAAACCCGGGACGTATCTATGAAGAAGAATCAGATCGATACATTCGTTTATCATATGGATATGCTTCTCCAGAGCAAATGACTAACGGTATTAAATTGTTAAGCGAATTAATTCGTAAGTTAATGACATAATAAAAACTCCTCTTTTTCCATAGAGGAGTTTTTGTGTATTTTATTTACCACAACCGCATTTCCTGCCCCAACACAATAAGTCCTTCATAAGGATCCCCGTCAATGTTTAATACTTGAGCAAAAGCAGGTTCTGTTTTTAAACCGTTCTCTTTTAAGCGAATAATTTCTTCTCTTATATGTGGATGTTGCATTAATAACATGTGCTCTACTATCATATGTCTATATGCATTTTGGTTGCGCACTGGCTTAGGCTGAGCAAATAATTCAAATTTAAAACCTTCAAATTCAAAATTTACTTTTATCGATTCAGTATTTTTAATTTTTTTCTTTTTTATTTTGAATCCTTCATAAGAGCCATATAAAGATCTCATTTCTTGTTCAAAAACATCAAAGTTATGTACTTCCATTACTATATCTAAGTCAGATTGAAGTGTGTCAATTCTTATAGGTATTGTCCCGCAAAGAATGGGACTATACAAAGCTAAATCCTCCATTATGTTTAGTTTATTCAAAACATCATATACCTTTTGTTGCTTGTCATTCCCTGATTGTAAATATGTAATAGATGTAAACATGGAAGTCTCTCCTTCATTTCACGTAATACGTGTTTCACTAAATTCAAGAAAATTTGTCCGTTTAAATTTGTTCTAAGAGTACCTTTATTTCAATATATTAAGACGAACAAACGATGTTTTTCAACTTTTCTCCTATACTGCAATACTATAAAAATAAAAAAGGAGGAATTATTATGAGCATTTTTAACATTCTTTTAACCATCCACATATTATTTGGGACAATATGCTTAATCACCGGTATTGTAGCGATGGTTGCTCAAAAGAAGAAAGGAAAACATACGGAATGGGGCGAAATATATCATGCATCCTATGTTGTCATTACCCTCACTGCAATTATATTATCCATTATAAACTGGGATAAAATCGCATATTTATTTTATGTAGCAATTTTCTCTTATTCATTTGCGATTTATGGCTACCTTGCACGAAAAAAGCGTTGGAAAAATTGGCTTCACCACCATATTAGAGGTATGTTAGGCTCTTATATTGGTGCCGTTACCGCACTATTAGTAAACGTAGGTATTCATATCCCCATAATTAATTTATTGCCGCCTATATGGTTTTGGTTTTTACCTACATTAATCGGTATTCCTCTCGTAGCCAGTGTATCAAAAAAATATAAAAAGCGTAGTTAAAATCCATTACATTTTCGTTACTTTCTGATGATTATTATAAAAAATTATACTCAATGTAATATTTTATTTATAAATTCAAAATCGTATTGCTTTAAGTTAGTCATTTAGAGCTAAATAAAAAGAATCCAATAGTCTTGGATTCTTTTTCGGATTTCATTTCAATGTCGGCTCTATGTATTCAATGATATTACCATCTGGATGACGAACTATCATTTTTATACCTGTGGGTACTTGTATTGGTTCAGTAATCATTACGCCGTTATAGTTTAAGATTAGTTTTCTTACTTCATTGAGATCATCAATTACGATCGTTGCAGCAACATGATTCTTAATTGTTTCATTTAATTCTTCAATTAAAAGTAAATTTGTAAATCTAATCACATGCGTTCCATTCATTTGAAATTCATGTGGTGTTTCTTGTTCCAATAGTATTTTGTAAAATTCTAGATGAGTTTGTAAGTCTGAAACATAGAGGCGTGGAACAACAGCTAATATATTCATCCTACTTACACTCCTTTTTAGTTTAAATAGATTAATTTAATTATATATTACTCGAAAACCTCTATAAACTATTACGTTAAAAATAATATCTTTTAATTAAGACTTTAATAATGAATGTAAACGATCCGGATAATTCGTAAATATCCCGTCAACGCCCCATAAAAGTAACCTTTTCATATCTTGTTCATTATCTACAGTAAATGGATGGACTTCTAATCCATGCTTCTTTATTTTCTTTACATAAGCTGAATCAATATATTTATAGTTCATCCCAAGACCAATGCAATATGTTTTATACTTTTTTATCTCTAATTCAGTTAATTGAACTGCCTTCTTATAGGATAATAATTGCACCAGGGGGATATTAATATTTAAATTATGAATTTTTTGCAGACTTTCTTCACTAAATGATTGAATAATAACTTTATCCTGTATTTCATAGTGATTGATAATTTCTAATAACTTTTCTTCCATTCCTGGATATTCATCAGGTGATTTTGTTTCAATATAATAGTTCGCGTCATGCCCAAACACTTCAATTACTTCTTCGAGTGTTGGAACTTTAGCATTTTCATATTCTTTCTTTGCTAAATTTGGATGTTTTTCATTAAAAGAAGAATCTGCCTTTAATTGTTTTAATTCTTCTAATGTATGTTCCTTAACTAGCCCTGTACCGTTTGTAGTACGATTTAATGTTTCATCATGCATAGCTACTAAATATCCGTCTTTTGTCATTTGAAGATCTATTTCTATATAATCGCCTTTTAATTGTTGTCCCAATTTATACGCAGCAATTGTATGTTCCGGTGCATACGCCGAAGCCCCTCTATGTGCAATGTTTTTTATATAATTCGATTGATTAATAGCTTTTGTGTACTTAAGTTCATTTACTTTATGAAAAACAAAAGTACCTATTACTATAAATGTACAAATGATTGTAACGATATATATCTTTTTCATAATAATGTATTAACCCCTACATGAAAGCAATTTGGCTTGGATAATTTATTCAAATAAATGTCGATTTTCAAATACCGTCATTTGTCCAACAGATTGAAAACCAGCCTTTTTATAAATAGTAATCCCATCAGGTGAAGCTTGTAATACACATTGAGCAACGTTTAATTCCTTTGCTTCTTGCAGCAAGTAATGAAACATAGTAGAACCAAATCCTTTTCCTCTCATTTCTTCTTTCGTTGCTATATCATAAATACCAATACTATCTTGTGTACACACTAATGAACCAACCGATACGACTTCATCTTTATAAAACCCTAAGTATAGTTTCATATTTTCACTATTCCATAAATGGAAAGAAGCAGTTTGATTGTAGAATGCTTGTACATGTATACCTTCCTCGGATGTACCAAATAGACTAGCTAACGCTTCTCCAAACTTTTTAATTTGTCCTGACGAAGATGCTTTTTGTATCGTAAAACCTTCTGGCAAGTTTGTTGTTGGATGTATTGTATGTAAGTTTGCTACCATCGCGATATTTTGTTCTGCTTCTTTTAAGTCCAGTTTTATTAATTCGCTTTTTATAGTCTGCTCGTACCTATCATCCCAAAACCAAACACTCATTGGATATTTCTTTTGATTATAGTACGCTACCTCCTTATATAATTTCTCGATATTTTCCGTTACATTATTGTTTAGTAAAGTAATGATATTAAATGTATCTGCAGGTAAACCACAGTCGACAGCGATGTAATCCTTCGTTTCTTTTACATTCATTCCCTGTGCCTGTCGCGCAATATATGAAGTTTTATATGTAAAATTATCAATTAGTAACTGTTTAAAATTCATTCATTTTGCTCCTTTCATAAAATTTGTATTCGAATACTTCAGTATTAAATATAACATATAAGAAATGTACCTATTTCTATAAAAATATCTCTTTACATTACTCTTTGCGCCCTAAAAGAATAAAAAACGATATAACGTTGTCGGAATGAAAAAAGTGGTATATAATAAATATTAACATTACTAGTAATTATTTTAGGTATTCCTAGAATAAAGGAGCGATACATATGAAAATTACTATTTATTTCGGAAGTCATGAAGATCAAGATGTTCGTACAATGGACTGTCATTTAGATGTAGAAGATACAGAAGAAATTGTTTCTGTATCATAATATAAATTGTATGGATGAACCCTCTTCCCTACAGCGTTTAAGACACCTTTTACAGGTGTCTTTTTTGTTGTTTTTTTCGTCAAAAACCCTTTACTTTATAGCGTTTTAATAGTAAAATATAAATATACGAACAAGCGTTCTTTTTATTTTACTTGTACATGAAGGGATGATTTTTACAATGGCTCAAGCAAAGCGCAGAGGAAGAAAAAAGCAAACACCTATTATTTCAAATACAGGCTTTATCGGCTCTGTCTTTATTGATACATTGGAGTTACAAAAGAAATCCTATTATTTCGCCCGTAAAAAACTTCAAATTGTTCATCACGTATTAGATGGTCTATCTGGGGCAACAAGCTCTCTATTTAAAGAGCATAACATTTCAGCATACATGTCATGTGTATATTTACATAAACAAAAGAAAATCGGATTTGTTCTTTCAACGAAGCCTTTTGAACAAAGTGACGGTGTTGCTTACTTTATAAATTATTTAATCGAAAAGAATTTTTACGGTAACGAGGAAGTAGAATATCAAGAAGTATATAATACAGGTTTTATTGGTGTAGTATTCGCCGATTTATGTAGTATAGATCGTTTTAATTTCGAGTTTGAAATGGGTATGTTAACGAAATTAATGAAAGATATGATTATTCCGGTTAAAGAACTCTTTTTACGCCACAATGTACCGGCATACATTTCCACTTCTCATCTAGAGGAACAAAACAAATTAGGTTTCGTTCTATCTGTAAAACCATATGATGAACGTGCAGAAGCAGATTTATATTTTGAGGCGTATTTAAAAGAACGCGGGTTATTTATTGGTGATGAAGAAGACGATATTGATAAGATTGTTATTAGAAAAACAGCTGAATTACGATAGATAAGCGCAGGATGATGATCCTGCGCTATTTCGATATTATTTAATTACGTTCAACACTATACCCTTTTGAATGAATTTCTAAATTCAATTTATTTGAGTAAGCCTGATTTAAAATAAAAAATACGATTCCTCCTCCAATTGGAAGCGTGTAGGATGGAATATGATTTAATAATAGACCTGATAATGCCAGTGCTATCGGCTGCATCATTTTACCTAAACTTAATCCAATACTAAGCACTCTGCCCCTATATTCATCTGGAATCTCTCTTTGCATAAAATAAATTAAAGGGATATCGATTAATGCTATCATTAACCCTAAAAAGAACATAATGGCGCAGTACATGGTCACAAATACAATTTTATTCACTTCAATACTTTTGAATAGAACAGGTGCACCTGAAACTATCATAAAAATTGCCATCATAAAACTTGTTTTTTTCAATAGATAGGAATAAGAAAAACGATTCGTTATCTTTTTTACTATGATTGCACCAACTATCATACCTATTGGAAAAGTCCCTTGGATCAAACCAAATTGTTTAGAACTAATGTTGAGAACTGTATTCATAATGTATGGCAATGGAACAGTTACAGAAAATCCTAGAAAAAAATTAAGTGAAATTAAAATACGAAACGTATTTTTTAAGCTCTCCCGCTCCATTAAGTAAGAGTATCCCTCCTTTATATCTTTCATAAAATTAATTTCCCTTATTAAACATTCCTTATTTATGTATTGCTCGCACAATTTAAAGTTGATAAACAATATGGATATAGCCGAAAGGATAAATGAAATACCGTTAATGATTATAAAAGTGTTCATCTCAAAGACTGCAAAAACAATGCCCCCTAACATAGGCCCTAGAATTAAAGATATAGAATCGATAATTTTACTTATAGAGTTAAGACTCATTAGTCTCTCTTTAGAGACGATATTTGGTTTTGCAGCCTCTAAACCTATTACAAAAAATGTTGTAAATACTGTCATCAGAAAGGTAGTAGTATAAATGATGAATAAGTTTAACCCATAATAGTTGCTTACTATATAAACAGTTATTAATAAGCATCCGCTTAGTACATCCATACAAACGACGAGTTTCTTTTTATCAACCTTATCAGCAATTACACCGGCAAATGGATTCATAACAATCATTGGAATCGTTCCTAAAATAAGCGTAATCGCGAAATTTAAAGCAGATCCGGTTATTTGTAATACATACAATCCTAATGCAAAACTATAAATAGAGCTACCGAATATTGATACTGTTTTTGCAATTGAATATAAACAAATATTCCTTAGTTCTTGGTTTCTTTTTTTATTTTCTATATGTAACCGTAAACTTGTCATAACTTTTCCCCCTGCCTAATTTTGTGTTACGTACATTGTAAGTTCTTGGGTCAACCCAATCGCAATATGTACGATTTGAATAATTTTAAGGGGAAATAAATAAAAGATGGGGTTACCCCCATCTTTTTCCGAAAAATGAATATGTATAAATTTCTTCACCTTGAACAAAGAAATCCTCGTACTTTCCGCCTCGTTTCAAATAATTTGAAGTACTTTCATCAATGGATTGAAACTGTAGATTTTGGATTTCTTTCTTTATTTTTGAAAGTGAAAAATTTGCTCGAAAGTTATTTGTAATTTGGCTATTTAAGCTGAAATTTTCAAATAAAATAAATAAACTTAATAAATAACAATTGGATTTAAAAAGTGGGTTTAATTCGTGAAGTAAAAAATCCGCATGTTCAAAACTATAATTGCTCGTACCAGAGTGATCAATTACAATATCTACTGACCGATTTTGAATAGGGATGTTCAAAAAATCCGCACAGATAAAGAGAATATTTCTTCTCGGATTTTTTCTCGCTAATACGTCTTTTAAAAATAAAAGTTTATTGAAATCTCTATCTACTGCGATGTATAGGCAATCTTCGGGTAGTTCTTCATAAATGCTCCTCAAAAAGAACCCAAGTCCTGATCCTATATCTAGTATTAATTTGTTATTTAAATCTAAATGTATTAGTTTCTTTTTCGCCCATTCCCCTTCTTTAAGCATATTTTCCAAATATGCATTATCAGTTTCATGAATATAATCCGAAATAGTATCTTCAAGTGACGTTCGCTCATTTGCTTTAAATGATTTACCAGCAGTTATTATTCCTGAAGTAATTATATATTCTTCACCACAATTACAAATTAACTTTCCCTCGGTAATTTGATTGTTATTAATAATTCCATCTTGAAGAATTAGTTTTTGTCTACACTTAGAACATGTAAGTAAATGTAGTATACTTAAATCTATCCCTATAATTGTATTGGAAGTTTCATTTGTTAATAATAAATCATGTAACACTCCCTTTAATTTATCCCGTTTCTTCTCCAAAAGTTCTATTTCCTGTTCCATTTTGTCATATTTTAGTTTAAATAAAGATTGGTAAAAGATATCTTTTTCGTAATTCATAGATTTTGCTAAATTTTTATAAAAAAATAGTTCTTTGATTTCATTCAAGCTAAATCCTAGATCTTTGTAATGTATTATAAGTTCTAAATCTGTTTGACAATACTCATCAAAAAAATAGTGGCCTCCCTTTTTTTCAGGAATAATAAGACTGAGATCCATATAATGTCTAATTGTATCAATACTTAAGTTATTTACTTCTCCAAACTTACCGATTTTCATAATATCCCTACCATTTAAATATTTTTTTATATAGATTTCTATTTTTACCTTTAAAAATCCTTTCACCTTTTTTATCAACAATATTTACGGAATAAACAAATGGTATCATTTATATTGTTGTGCCTAGTAATATAACATGCAACTTTTGGTTTAATGTATGTCAAATTATCAGTATTAGAATTATTAAACCTCAATAAATTTATTAATTTCTACTTAATGAAATGTACCTATAAACGGTGAACTATTGGAGTAGGATTACTGTAGAAGATTACATAGGGGTAAAGTGAAAAGTGATATGTTCTGTATTTTAGGTTGTATAATGCTCACATAACGTCTCATTATCGGTAGCAAGGAAAAGGCGAAATCTTCAATTAGGATGATGATATAATTAAGTGGGAATTTACTTTATTTTATAATTTATGAGGTGGGAAATGGACTCTTTAGAATTAAATAAATCTAAATATATTATCTCGAACATCAAAGATATTCTGTATAAAAAGCTTATTCTTAATAAACCACTAACCAAAGGATACTTACTGGTTCGTTATACAAAACCAACATCTCTAGCAAGATCCCGTAAGGCATTTGGAGATAAAAAACTTTGAATCTCCTGTGCAAATAATTGTAATTCATCAGATACAGGAATAAACATACAAAAACGCCATCCTTTCCTATGATTCTAAAAATAGAATAGCGTAATTTTTAATTTAAGGAAATTTTGTTCTGCTATCTTAATAGCAATGGGGAGCTACTCCTATAAGAGTTGAATAGTAAACATTTCTTTACCTTTTGGTAAAGAAATAATCGATTTCAAATGGCTCTCATTTAATTGCGTACTTAAATAAGAGTTCTCCATTATTTAGGTCTCTTTCATTCATAAACTCGAATCCTATACTTTCGTATAAGTTATAAGCTGTTCTGTTTTCCTCAGTGACACTTAAATATATAACGTTTACCCCATATTCTTTTGAAACTATATTAATAAGTTTCATCATAGCAATTTTCCCATAGCCTTTGCCTTGATATTTTTCATCTATCATTATTCTATCAATCCAAGTATCCTTATTAGGACCAAAAGAACCGTACATAGCAAATCCGATAATTTCTTCATCATAATATATAGCTACCGGATGCCATTCATGATAGGTATTAGCTTCATTTAAACATTCATCTATGGTTTCAATAAATTTTTCTTGTCCAGACCTTAATTTTATATTTCTAACTTTGAATTCATTAGTATCATCTATATCTCTAAAATGTACATTACTCATGTATTAACTATACCCCCATCACTTAAATCTTATTTAATTATCATCCTGCTTGTTTTAAACAATAAATTTTCTGAATATTTAACTTTATTTTACCATAAGATGATACAAATCCGTGTGTTTTCTCATAACAGATTAAAATTGACATACTAGGGGTACAAATACATACCTATCAAGCTAAGATTTTATCGTATCCTCTAAACGGGAATTTTGTTTTTTATAACACCGAAGTTCATTTTTATCGTTATCGATAAGGGAATTCCAAATTAAAAAGCCTAACTTCTCTGCAAATCAAAATAGAGAAATTGAGCTTTTTAGTTATTTCATTTTTTTATTGAATTCATTAACTGGAAGAAGTATTTAGGTTTATGAGTCTTATTTAGGTTATACCATGAATGTAATGTATCTGGTGTAAATACATCTATTTTTTTCAGTACCTCCCTTGCAAATTCCAGAGGAGCTATTCCTGAGGCAGTAACTAAATTCGCATCAGATACCGCTGGTCCCAACTCATAGAACTTTTCTCCTTTATAGTTAGGACATACCATTTTAGTATATTCTAAGTTATTACTTGTATGCTTTCTAGTATCCAAGTATCCCATATTCGCAAGGGCATCAGTTGCACCACAAATTGCAGCAACAATAGTGCCACGCTTTAAAGCTTGGTCAATTTTTTCCAAGATAGGTTGATGAATTTCTTCACTCCAAGTAGTCCCTCCTGGTAAAATTAAAAGATCTTTACTCTCAAGAGTACATTCATCAAGGGAAATATCTGGTTTTATCCTCAGTCCTCCCATAGTAGTTATCATTTCTTTATTAGCTCCTACTGTAATTACTTTTAAAGGTGCTAAATCTTTTTTGAAATATCTTCCTGAGTTTAGTTCAGCAATTAAATATCCATATTCCCAGTCCGACATTGTATTAAATACATATAAAAAAGCTTTTTTTGTTTGCATCTAATAACACTCCAATCACAATTTATATAGCTATTATAATATAACTTCCCTGACAGTTAACGTCAGGGAAGTTATCATACTTGATGAAATTTTATTAATTCAGACAGAACTTCAATAATTCTATTCTTAAGACTTATTGGCTCAATAACTTTAATAGATTTATTGTACGGTAAAAGTAAATAAGGTACATATTTATGTATCATATCTTTTTCAAGAAGAAAAACTGCTTGATTTGAAGTCCGTTCTTGTAAATAATGTCCTAAAAACCAATGTTGGCAAATATCAGCCAATACATTTTTATCCCCATTAATAACCAAAGAAATAATACTTTCCTTATCTTCTATAGTTGGAAGAAGACTTTTTATAAAAAAATCACTTGCTGAAAAATTGTCTGGCCGGTTAAACTTATTTTCGGTTTGTATTAAACTTTCAATTCGATCTACTTTAAAACTACGGATATCATTCCTAAGATGACAAAATCCAATTACATACCATTTATTATTCCAATAGATAATTCTGTATGGATCGACCGATCTATAATTTAATTGCTTTTCGCCACTTTTATGGTAAAGAATTTTTACTGAATACCCGTTAGCTACGGCCTGCTCCAACTCCTTCAAAAAAGTTTTTATAGAAAGTGAACTTAATCGACTTATTACTTCAAGACTAGTTAAATGTTGGTTTATCTTTGTTTCTTGATCTTGATTTGAGTATTTACTTAGTTTTGAAATGGCCCTATTTAATGCTTCACCTCCATAATATCCGGCTTCTTCTGCAAAAACAGCAGCGTGAAATAGTGAAGTTTGCTCCTCAAAATCAAAAAAAAGAGGAGCCTCTACAAAATTGTTCAATAAAGTGTATCCACCGTTATGTCCTGGTTCTGAAATTATAGGTACGCCACTAGTTGAAATTGTATCAATATAACGATACACAGTCCTTATATTTATCTCTAACTTTTCTGAAATTTGTTTTGCAGTGATTTTTTCACCTGAACGAAGCATCCATAGAATTGCTAGCATATTGTCAATTTTAGGCATATAATTTCACCTCTATATGAAACTTATTTTCTATTATATATTTCCGATCTTTGGTATAACTCATCAACTGTTCCTTTCCGATAGCTTTCTATATAATAAGCCCTAGACACATTTGTAATTTCATAAGTTTTTTATTTACAGTCATATCTCCCTCTTTATAAAGCTTTACTGCATAATTCATTCCTGCATGATTTTTATGGTACTTCTTTGACCGACCTTTAAACTTTCTTTCGTTCAATTCCTTCGCGCTATCGCATACGGATAAGATCACGTTCTAATCGGTTTACACCCGCCATAACAGTAATTAAGAATTAGCTGTAGGGATTATCTTCTGATAAATCTAGCCATGTATCTTTTAAGGATATTAAATTTGCCTTTTTACTCCGTATGTTATCGATTAATTCAAATAAATCTTTTGTACTACGAGTAATTCGAGTTAAGTCCGTAACATAAATGATGTCACCTTCTTGTATACCATGTAACATTTTTGGGGGTTTCTTACAATCTTTCGTTTCTCTGGGGACTTTTCCTTCAAATTAATATCCATTCCGATTTCGTTCAGTTGCTGAAATGGCCTTGAAGAATTTCGGTTAATTGAACTGACACGTATAATAGTGTAAATGGTACTACAAGCGTAACTAGTTTCTTTACTTTCATATTAACCTTTCCCCTTAAAACTAAAGAGATTTATACCTATGCATATAAAAAGATACATCTTTTATATGGTATTGGTTAAATTTGGATGAATATTATTTTATATTGAAAAAATAAATACGTCAAAATTATTTTAGGGAAATTATAAAAATCATATTATATATAGATTAACAAGCTAATGAAAAAATGCCCTCCTAAAACCGAAAAACGTGTTTCTATCTGAGAATTTATAAAAAATGATGACGTTTTTATTTCTATTTGTATGTGTAATAAATTACACCTATTTCCTTGAGAATTTTAAAGATTCTCATCCCCAATACCTTACGAGTTATTGCTACAGATCTTGGTTTTGTACAAAAAACCGATAGAAACCAAGAAAAAGATTTTATATCTTTTTATGTTTAGAGGCGTTAAAAAATTACTACACCTCCTTCATATACGTGTAATATACAGGGATTTATAACTGGATATAGAACATAAAAAAGAGATGTTTATATTATTAATAAAATGATATACATAAGTGGAGGGTTAGAAAATGAAAATTGCAATAGTCTGTTTCGATAACTTTACCGATATAGATGTTTTTCTACCATGGGATTTATTAAATCGTGTACGTTTAGTCGGTGGTATTTCCGATTGGGATGTCCAGCTTTTAGGGACGGAACAATCTCATATATCTATGTCTGGCTTGCGTATTCCCATGACAGGAAGCATATCTGATATCCCTTTTGCCGACGCTGTAATTTTTGCGAGTGGTAAAGGTGTAAAGGATTTATATAAAAATCAACAATATATTAATAGCATTCATGTAGATCCTCAAAGACAATTAATAGGATCTATGTGTTCTGGTTCACTACTATTAGGAGCTAAAAAATTACTAACTGGTAAAAAAGCTACTACATATCCCTCAGCAGTAGAACAGCTAAAAGAATTTGGTGTAGACGTTATTGAGAAAAGTTTCGTAAACGAAGGAAATATATCGACTGCTGCGAGTTGTTTTGCTGCTCAAGAACTATCGGCTTGGATTATAAGGACCCTACTTAATGAAGAAATGGTTGATATTGTACTAGAAACTGTTCAGCCAGTAGGAAAAGGTTTATATTTTTAATCTCAAATCAAGTCAAGAAATTGTGGTTGCTCTCCAAAAATGATAAAATAAAATTTTTGTTTCGAGTTAACACAAATTTCGTTCTAGAGTGCTATAAAACTTCAACTTGATGGTGGCGTGGTATGCACCATTTATAAATAAAAAAACCCGCGTATCATTCACGGGTTTTCTTCTTAATAACTAATTGCTATTGTACCTTCACCTGCATGTACCGCAAATGAAATTGGTAATGGATATAATTTGAAATCCATTTCAGGGAATGCTTGTCTAATATCTGAAATCCATTCTTCAGCTCCATCTTTATCGTTAGCATGGAACATGTGAAGTACTTTTGGTAATTCTTTTTCAAGTTCATTTTTAATGTATTCTCGACATTTTTGGATTTTACGTACTTTCTTTTCAAGTAAAAGCTCTCCACCTTTTACTTCTAATATTAAGTTGACACTTAATAAACTTCCAAGTAAAAATTGAACTCCCTTTACACGTCCACTTGCATAAAGGCCTTTTAAACTTTTCGGGAATACGTGGAAAGGTCTTCTTTTTTCATCTACTAATGTTTTGTGTATATCTTGTAAAGTCATACCATCATTGTATAACGATTTTGCTTTTCTAATTAGTTCGTCCATTGGATAACTTGTTGTTTCACTATCTAATACCGTTAATGGGAAACCTGCCATTTCTGCAGCTAACTTCATGTTTTGATAGGTTCCACTTACTTTTCCGCTAATAGCAACTGCAAATCCTTCTTCATATTCTTCTTTGCATTTCGAAAATAACTCTACCATTTCCCCTATGTTAGGTTGTGATGTAGTGACAGTTTTACCTTCGTTTAAAGCATTATAAACGCGCTCACGCACACCTTCTTCACAATCTTTGTACGACACACCATCAATAATAACTTCAATTGGGATAACAAAGTTATCTCCTTCTGTTGTAAAACTCGCAGTTGTACTATCAGTAATCCAAGCAACACGCTTCATGTTGTTCCTCCCTTAATTCAATTCCTCTTTTCTAATTTTTCTATATATTTATGTTATGAAAAGAGAATATCCCTGTAATAGTAACAGGACTTTATTGTTTTGGCTATAGTAGATAGATGATAAATGTGAATATTTCTTGTCTTTTTCACAAATTAAAAAGAAAATCAAGAAATTTGCTTGATTTTCCTTTTATCCTACATTATTTAAAAGTTTCATTATCTAAAATCACAACATAATCATTTGTTAATCGTCCGGCTTCTTTCGTATAACTAACAAGTCTTTGTACATTATCACAGCTAAGTTTTGCACCCCATACGAGTAATGGTACACCGATAAAGTCGATGTGAAACCTTCTAGAAAACAGACCGCCAAAAGTCATTGGTAAAGGTACTGTTGGTGATGTATTAGAAAAAACAATCTTTTCATGACTTTGATAATGTTTTTGCAGAATCTCTCCTAAATGCTTCATCGCAGGTACAACGATTTTTGATGCGCCGCATCCAATCGTATAAACCGGGTTACCATTTTCATCTACTCCATGAAAAATAATTTTCCCCATATCTTCAGTTTTCAATTTATTAAAGTAATCCACATTTAATATTTCTTCTTTTGTTAGCTTACGATCCGTTGGTAATTTATTTAAATGATAAGCTGCTGCAAGTGCAGTTGAATGCGTTCCGCCGAAATCCGTGTAAATGAATATCATATGATCATCCCTTGTTATAAAAGTTCAATGTTATTTAGTATTACCGTTCACAGCATTGATAAACAAGGGATGAATGTATTTATACTTTTTTATTAATGTATTATTCATTTCCGATTATACTATTGTCTATTTATTATGTTACACCATGTAATAGCCATAAGCTTGTTTATAAAAGTAAAAAGACGTACTTTTGACTCGTACGTCTTTTATCATCTTTATTCAAAATAAATGTATACTTTAACACGTATGAATTGTTAGTTATCAATAGTTTCTATTCTTTTAGAATCCGTCTCATTAAATACTTGAATGTTAAATTTAACAGCTAGCATAATAGTGATTTTATAAATAAAGTATCCAAGAATACAACCTATAACGTTACATATTACATCATCAATATCAGTAACTCGTCCCACTCCACTAAATAAAGACTGAATTAATTGTAGCAATTCAATACTAGTTGATATAGAAAATCCTAATAAAATTGTATTTTTGAATTTTTTATATTTATCCCATAGGATTGGTGCTAAAAATCCTAAAGGCATTAATAATAAAATATTTCCGCCTACATTTCTTATAATTAGACCAATCATAAATAGGGCATCTCCATCATAAGCACTACCAATTTGATTGATGTCTTTAATAATTGATGCAAATGGTATTATATTGACCGAGCGATTCAGATTTTCAATATTAGAAGGAAAACCGATTGGTAAAGGGAATAAAGTTACTGCAACAACCATACAAATGTAGACCAAGAATAAAAAACTTATTATTTCTTTCCACCAAATCACATGTTTTTTATTTTTGATACCAATTAATATTCCACGTACAATTAAATAACAAATAACCCCTAAAATAATAAACAAGCTACCGTTGATCATATACAAATTGTTAACACATCCTTTCATATGAATTAATAATTAAAATTTATAACTATATAGTAATGTTTTTTAATTTAAAAATCCATATATCCATATGTAATCGTGCAGAATTAGAAAACCCTTTATTTAGTAAATAAAGGGTTTCTCGTTAACTAAAATACTTTTCAAAACAAAAACAATCATGCACTCGTTTAAATTGTTTTCTTATGTCTTCTTTATTTTCACCTGTATAATGAGCAAATGTTTGAACTGGATATAACTGATCTATATTACTTTTCATTACACCTTTTATCTCGTCTGTATGATCGCTATATACGTGTAAATAGGAATCTACTTTTACAAATCCGTTCTTTTCATACCATCCATGTACCCATAGATTGTCCCTAGTCCATGCTTCTAGGCGATTTAGGTTACGTTCATTCGCTAACTTCTCCGCTTCCTTTAATAGCTGATTACCAATTTTCATTCTACGGAAATCCGGATGAACTGCAATATGCCAAATCATACCACCAAGACCAGTTCCTCTTGAACAAACTGTACGTTCTTCTAATTCATATTCGATATCTATTAAACCTACAATTTGATTTTCATATACAGCTACTAGTTCAATAGCCGGATGTTCATATCTTTCCTTTTCTCTAAATACATTATCGTAATAAGCTGTATCTAAAAAAGATAACACACGGCAACGTACCCAACCGGTTTCATCCTCTTTTCTATACGCTCTAATTTCTATATCCATATAATTAAAAGCCTCCTTCTATTTCTATCATTAATTTTTCGGGTCCTGCTTCTTTATTTGATGGAATAACTAATGTAATTCCTAAGTCTGGATATATGGCCGAACGAAAACTGACGCCTGGGTCATATCCCATTACATGATATTTGAATATCTTGTTTTCTCTTGTTTCAATCCATATTCCATAGCCATAAGATTGATTATTATTTACTTGGATGTGAGGAGTTAAAAGTATTTTTGTATATTCTTGGCTTATAATTTCATAGTTAAATAACGCTTCCCAAAACTTCAGCATGTCTGACGCAGTAATAAAAGCTCCACCATCCGAACCACCTTTTATCGGAATAGAGTAAGCATTTGTTCTCCATGTCTGGCTAATTTCATCTTTTATATATCCGAGAGCTGTCTGCCTTGGTAATCTATCTAAAGAAAAATAGCCCGAATGATTCATACCAATTGGATTAAATATGTTTTTTTCTATATACTCCGTAAATTTAAGTCCTGTCTGTTCTTCGATTATTAATCCCAGTATGATAAAACCTGCATTGTTGTAGTGAAACTTACTTCCTGGTGCATACATCATATCTCTGTTTTGAAATAATGGTAAAAAGTCTTTTAAACTTTTTAATAAATACATAGGTGTTTGTTTCCAAAGATCTTCGAAGTTATCCATAATACTTTCATCAAAATAATCTGGAATACCCGAACTATGCGTCAAAAGGTGATGTATTGTAATATCTTCATTAAAGTTTGGAAAGTTAACACTTAAACACTCTTTTAACTTTGTTTGAAAAGTAATTACCCCATTTTCAACAAGTTGACAGACACCGATAGCTGTGAATATTTTACACCCAGAGGCAATTCCAAACCTAGTTTGTAGCGTATTGTTTATACACTCATTTCGATTTGCATAACCAAACGCTTCTTCATAAACTATGCCCTTTTTTTCTTTCACTAAAATTACCCCAGAGAAATCTATATGACGATATGTTTCTTTTACAATGTTATCTATTTGATCTTTTGTTTTCATTACAAAAATCACCCTCGTTTATCAATATTGTTCTCCTTTCTTATATTTCCATATATAGGAGGGATAACCCTCCTATTGAACATCGTAAGATTTAAATCAAAACTAAGAGAATTATTTCGAATGTATTGATTCAGAAGAATGCACTTTAGAATGTGATGGCAATAAAGTAAACACACACAAGATGATAGTAATAAATAACATTACTAAAGAACCTATAATAACCACAAGTTGTATAGAAATAAATTGAGTGGCAACTCCGAACAAAATCGTAATTAAAATGGTGATACCTGCAATAAATAATCCATATATGCTCCCAATCCGTCCCATTATATGGACAGGGACATTATTTTGATAAAAGGTATTAAACCCTGTATTTGCATATGCCATAGAGAAAGATAAAATAAAAAATCCGATAGCAGCTATTAAAAACCCATTTGAAAAAGCATAAATTATATAACCGATTGCGATGAAAAATGATCCTATTCCAATTAAAAATGAAGGTGTTAATTTTTTTGATAAAATTGTATTTGTTATTGCTCCTAAAATAAATCCGGCTCCAGCAATACTAACTAAAAAACCATATTCACTATCTGTTAACAATAAAACTTCTTTCGCAAATGACAATTCAAGTGAATCATTTGCGGCAGTTAACACTATCATCCCTTGAAATAAGAAGTACACGAAAACGATATACAAAGATTTTTTACTGAAATTTAAAACGATGGTCCAATCTTTTTTTAGTACAGCTAGAGACAACCTGTCATTTGATGTATGAATATCAGGTTTTTTATCAAGATTAGGTAGTAGCAAGGTAATTACTCCTGATAAGAGAAATGCTATGGCATTCATATATATAGCAAACTCTGGTGTACTTGCTATTAACAATGCTCCCGCTATCGATGGACCAATTACAGAGGCACCAGACCCTATTAAACTACGCAATGAGTTGAAACGTTGTCTTTGTTCAACTGGTATTAATTTCGTCATATACGTCATCGCAGTTGGCTCATAAATTGCATTGGGCATACTAATAAAGAATACGAATACATAAACGATCCAAAGTGATGGAAGTAATGGTAAAATAGCGATAAATACCGCGCGATATATATCGAGGTGAATCATTAATTTTCGTTTATTTAAACGATCAATCATACTTCCTGACCAAGCGTTTGTAAATAGAGTAGCTAATGGTTTAATTACATATAAAGTAGCAACAGCTAAGGCTGAGCCACCCATATGATAGACAAGTACATTCAGTGCTATTAAGTAAATCCATGCCCCTAAATTTGCAATACCAACTCCGGACAGTAGTAATAAAGGATATTTCCAATCTTTAAGTAAGTTTTTCATTTTTGGCCCCCGCTTTCCAAATTGTTTTAAACCAATAAAAAAATCCCACCCCCAAGACTTTTAATCTTAGGGACGAGATTTATTATCGCGGTGCCACCCTAGTTTGTTAATATGTCACCATATTAACCTTATCTGGTACTGCATTTTCATTCATGCTTATACCATAGCTCTATAACGGGAGCTCCCGTCACACCACCCTCTATTAATAGATTCCGATGCGCTGCTCAGAGGCTTGGTTCAATAAAGAATTTTTACTCCTTTTCAGCTAAATGGAGCTCTCTGTGAAAAATTCATCTTATTTACTCTTCTCTTCACTGCATTTGATTTTTTCCATATTATCACAATTTACTTTAACTGTAAATACAAAATAATCAGATATTTATAGTTGCCTCATTTTTGCTTTTCGACCAATTCGGCATATGAAACGCATTAGCTTTTTATGAAGATAAGGAAATAAGGTAAAGAATACGTCCATTGTTTTTTTAAACGGCATTGGACATATAACTAATTTATTTTTATGAATAGCTTTCAGTACAATTTCAGCAAACTTGTCTGCTGAAATCGGCTTATTTGTTTTTAATTGTTTTATAATTTGACCCTTATTCATATTAATTGCAATTGATTTTTCAAATATGGGTGTATCTACAAAAGTTGGACAAAGTACACTTACATTTACACCGTATTCTTCTGCCTCATAATGTAATGACGTTGTTAAACCGACGATAGCATGTTTTGTTGTTGCGTACGCGGTACAAAGTGGAGCAGGTCCTAAACCTGTTGCAGACGCAGTATTAATGATATGACCAAATCCTTGTTTTTTCATGAATTGGTAAGCCAATTGTGTCCCGTAAATTACTCCTAATAAATTTATTTCAATAATATGTTTCCAATTATCTAAAGACATATCGAATACTTCTCCATACATAGCAATCCCAGCATTATTAAACATATAATCAATTCTACCAAACTCATTAACTATTTTTATAATAAGTTCCTCTACGGATTCAGCGTTAGTAACATCTAAATATTCGAACCTAGCTAGTTGATTATTATTTTTTATATTATTCACAAGCTCTTGACCACTTGTTTCATTAATATCTGCGATAATTACAAATATATCTTTATTTGCTAATTGAATAGCTAAAGCTTTACCGATACCAGAAGCTCCGCCAGTTATAATTGCGACTCTTTGTTCACCCATATAAAAAACCTCCTGTTGTTAATACATATAATGAAAACGGACGAGTGTAAAGATTTGAACAATCGTTCTAATTCGCTTGTAATGCTACGCATGTTTGTTTGAAATAGAAAGTAAAAAAATCGTAATGGCTTCATTAAATAAAACTTCTAATTTCTCTGTTTCAAATGAATGAATGAATTGACATAATCCACCTAGCCATGAACCTAATAAAAGACTTGAATCCTCAACATTTTCTATATAAAATTCACCACTTTGTATACCTTCATCCAAAATTTTTTGATATGTTTTTAAAGGGATAACAGCTAAACCATAGAGTTGTTGAATTGTAGAAGGGTTCGCGCTCGGATCAGAGGCAAGTTCTTGTCCTGCTCTTAATAATGGCGTTGTGTAATTATAAAGTACAAATTTAGCTATCCCATATAATTTCCCAGTAGCGTTTGTATACTGTTTTTCTGCTAATTCCCATTTATCGTGCCAATTTCTCATACTGTCTTTAGCTAAATAAACAAATAATTCTTCTTTATTTTTATAATGGTAATATATATGTCCTTTACTATAACCAGAGGCTTTTGCAATGTTATCAATTGAAGTTCTTGTATATCCTTTTAAGGAAAATAATTCTGTCGCCTTCTCTGCTATTATTTCTTTGGCTAAATCGCTATCGTATCGTCTTTTATTCAATGTAGACTCCTTCCGTCGTTTCATACAAAAATTTGAACAGTCGTTCTAATTTCAATATATGTAGGTTTTTCTGTTTTAGTAACTGTTAAGTTTAATATTTCCCCTAAAAATTACGGTGCGTGAAATTACTTGAATCATAAAAAAAGAGTCTATTATATAGACCCTTCATATTTCCTGAATTAATTTGTATTTGCCTCTGCTAACGGTTGTAACGGTGGTTCTAATTCTAGTTCTAATATATCGCCTTCTTGTATAGCTTGTCCTTTTTCAATACTTTGATTTGTTACATAACCCGTACCTGAAGTTTTTAAATCTAATTTTAATAGTTTAGAAAAATACATAACATCACGCATGGACCAACCTTGTAAATTGGGCATTGTTGCGTTGTTTCCTAATAAAAATATACGATCACCTTCGCTCATTACTTCACCAGACTGCGGATATTGTTTTTTAATTTTTCCTTCTCCTAAAATTATCGGTTGGAGTTTCTCTTTTTTTACATTATTCTCTACCGTATCTATTGATTGATTCACATAGTTTTGCACTTTTAATTGGGATTTTTTCGTTGCATCGGTCATTTGTTGTTCTGTATATGGTTTCACCTTTAAATATTCAAGGCTATTTTTCACAACTGGTTTAAATATTTCAGCGAGTGGCTGAGCTCCATATTCATCTCCCTTTAACTTTGGCTGCTTAATAGCTAAGTATACAATTAACTCTGGGTCATCAATTGGAGCCATACCTAAAAATGAAAAAATATAATTTTCTTTTCCTTCCATATATCGTCCATTTTCAGGATTCGGAATTTGCGCTGTTCCTGTCTTGCCTCCTATTGGGTAACCATCGACTTTATACATTGTACCTGTACCTTTTGAAGACGTAATAACACGCTCCATTAAGTCTCTTACCTTGTCCGCAGTCTCTTTTTTTATCGGATTGCCAACTTCTTTCGGTTGATTTTCCATAATAACTTGCTTGTTTGTTGGATTTACAACTTTGTCAACGATATATGGTTGCATCATTTTCCCGTCATTTGCTATAGCGGTTGCAGCTTGGATTAATTGAATTGGAGTTACTGTAGAACCTTGTCCGAAAGAAGTTGTTACTTGTTGAATTTGTGTATTTAATAATAAAGTATTTTTACTTTCACCAGGTAAATCTATTCCCGTTTTTTGGTTAAAACCAAATTTGTTCATATATTGCTTAAATTTATTTGGTTTTAATAACTGATCTTCTAAAATAGAAAAAGCTACGTTTGATGATCTTTCAAAACCTTCATCAAATGTAATAGATCCCCATCCAAATCCACCATTATGATCTTTTATATCAGATGAACCTACTGAATACTTGCCGGATTGAAAATATTCTTTCCCGTTATATACACCTTCATTAATTGCTGCAGCTAACGTAAATACTTTCATCGTTGAACCTGGTTCATATGCATTTGCGATTGGATCATTTAAAAAGTATTCAATATCCCCTTTATTAGGATTAAAACTAGGTTTACTAGACATAGCTAAAACTTTCCCCGTCTTTGGATCCGCTATAATACCTACTAACATAGAAGGATCATAGTGCTCTTGCGCCTTATTCATCGCTTCTTCTAAAAAACTATTAATTTGTTTATCAAGCGTAAGATATACGTTATTTCCATGTTTAGCAGGTTCTATTTTTCCTATATCATTTGTAAGCGGGATACCTCCTCGCGCTCCCACATATTCTATATTCCCATTTGTCGAGCGCAAATATTTATCTAAACTTTTTTCAAGCCCAAACTTCCCTTCTGTATTTCCTTTATCGTCTGGTCTAGCAAAACCAAGTATATAAGATGCAAAATCTTCATTTGGATACACTCTTGCTTTCTCAGGCATAAAAGAAACACCTGGGATTTTCAATTTTTTAATTTGTTCTTTCTTTTCCCTAGACAAATTCCGGCCAACTTTTCCGATTTCAACTTGCGTACGCCCTTCATGGAAATTCTTTAACACATCTTCTTTATTAATTTCAAGCGCATCAGCTAATTGCGCTGCGGTTTCATCTTTATTTTTCAATTTGCCATTACCTTTCAAATTCACAACAACACGATACGTTGTTGAATCTTGAACGAGCACTTTTCCAGTTTGATCATAAATCGTGCCACGATTCGCTTCCAAAACACCATTTTTATTATGTTGTTCAGTTGCAAGATCCTTTACATTCACATTATGCACGACCCCTACTGCTTGAATATAGAAAAAACGCAAAAGCATAATAAGAAACAAAACAATAAAAGCAATCATAAAATACCGCGCGCCTTTATTCGTTTGAAGTTTATGCATATTTCGCTCCTTTCTTTCACCATTAATTACTACAAAGATGTGCTACAAAATATGTAGTTTTTACTTTCAATACTATATGTTTCGAAGTTTTCGTATGAATTCCTTTAAAACAGTGTGAAACTAGTTATAGTTATTGTTAGTTATTTAAATACTTAAAATACAGTACGTGAAATTTAAGAATATTCATTCTTTTTTTACATAACACTCAAATTGTTATTGCAAGTAATCTATTCACTTGTATACAACAAAAAATCCTCCTCTGAATTTCCAAAGGGGGATTTTTTCCTAAACTATAAAAGGCTAGTTATGAAATTTAAGCTACATGGTTATATTTCTCTAAAAAACGAATTCGTTTCGCTACGAATGCATACATTTTGAAAACAAGTTTTGCTATTGGTTCAAAAATACGTTTTTTCTGCAATAATAAACAGCTTGTTAAAATCGTTATGACAGCCGCACCCATTACATCTAAAGGAAAATGAACACCTACATACAAACGTGATATACAAACTAATACTGCCCACAAAAGTGCGATATATCTTAACTTTTCTCCTCTAAGAATAAACATGAATGCAATCGATAATACAAGTACAGAATGATCACTAACAAAGGATGAGTTTTCTGCGTGGGGTACTAATTGATTCACATCATATGATACAAAAGGACGTGGATGATAGTATACTAAATGAATAAAAACATTTACTAGCAATGCAATTATTACTGAAAGTGTCGTATACAACACTGTATATTGTTTTCTTATCGCATTCTCTTTCTTTCCGTTATGAAACCATAAGATAAGCATGAATAGAATAGCCACATATGCAGCACTATTTGTAATAGCAATCATTACCTTATCTAAGAGTACAGATGTACCTGCTAAATTGTTTATCCATTGAAATACTGCGTAATTCACATTACTCTCTCCTTATAATTTCTTATTTCACTTGAAATTAAGATACAAGTTTACTTGATTTACACAGTATACAACATTTACACACATTTAGATTTTCACTTTATTCATGTTACTATTTTTCATTTGACAATTATGTAACTATTTACACGCATTAAAAATATATATGATGGAAAAACCTTTAAAATCATATAACCCACTAACTAAAAGTGTATATATTACATAACATATACATATAAAAACATAGGTTATTAAATCATATTTTTATTCCATACGTAGAGCGATATTACCAAACTGTTCTCCCTGCTCCATACGTCTTAACGCTTGAATCGCTTCTTCCAACGAATAAACTTTATCCATAATTGGTTTAATCTTATATTTCTCTATAAACTTAATCATTTCATTAAATTCTTCACTGCTACCCATAGATGTCCCCATAATATCGATTTGATTATAAAATAACGCTCGTAAAGGTAATTCAATTTTATCTCCGGAGCTTGCACCAAAATTAACAATTCTCCCATTCGGTTTTAATACATCAAAGTATTTTAAGAATGTTGCTGGACCTATACTATCAATTATTAAATCTACTTTCCCTCCGCATAAACTCTCTTCCCAATTTCCAGAACTATTAAAAGAAAAATCTGTGCCATATGCTTCGGCAAATTTTCTTTTGTTCTCTACCCTTGAAGTAACACTTACTTTTGCGCCAATTGCTTTTGCAAATAACATAGCAAATGTCGCTACACCGCCGCCTATCCCAGGAATTAAAACATGTTCCCCACGCTTTAATCTACCCTTTGTAAAAAGCGCTCTATATGCAGTTAGTGCCGATAAAGATAGAACGCCAGACTCTTCCCAAGTAAGATATGACGGTTTTCCTACTACATTTTCAGCGGGCACTATTACATATTCAGCAAACGTTCCATCTTTTGGTCCCCCTAACACCTCTGGTAACTCTGGTACTTCGGCAATATTATCCCATCCAATACTAGGATTAATAATGACCTCGGTTTGTAATAAATCAGCTGAAACACCTTCTCCTATTTCTGTAACAATACCTGCACCATCTGACCCTATTACTAACGGTAGATCCATTTCTTTTCTATTGTTTATAATAAATAAATCCCTATGATTTAATCCTGCTGCTTTTAACTTTACTTTTACTTCCCCGGCATTAGGATTTATTTCAGATGAAAGTTTATATACTAATCCCTCTACCCCTTTTTTATATTGATGTACAATAGCTTTCATTGCTTCATTCCCCCTTAATATTTTCAATGTACTAGAAATATCGAAATAAATAAACTAATCTGTCTCCAATAATTAGATGTATATCGTTATGACAAAAGAAAAAATCCCTCCCTATAAATAACGCAGGAAGGGATTTTTTAAATTTTTTCAGATAAAAATCTGTAATGTTAATTCTTTTGAGTTTTAGCTAATTCTAATATCTTTTGAATAAATGGTGCTTTTGCATTTGTATAAGAAACACGATCAAAAGGATATGTAGCTGCAAGTCTCTCTTTTAGTTCTCTATATTCTTTACGTGCCCATTCATGCTTTATTAGAAAGTCTCGAAATAAAAGATTGTTTTTCCATTCGTCACTATTATAAATATAAACATGTAAATGATGAGTACCTGCTCTCCATTTTCCCTTTCTAAAAAAACGCCAATTAGGTGTTTCTTTTGGAACATACTCATATCCGATTTTTAATAGATCATCAATCCACTTTTCGATAATTTGCAAATCTGTTACGCCAATCATCATATCAATTAAAGGTTTCGCTCCTAACCCTTGTACAGATGTGCTCCCTATATGTTCAATAGCAATACAATCTTCCCCGAATAAAGAAATAAATTTCTCTTTTTCTATTAAATACTCTTCGTGCCACTCTTTTTCATATGGTTTAATAACGATTTGTTGTTCCATTTTATCCACCTTTTTATAATTATTTATTATTATATTTATATAAATTTCATGTGATTCACATAGGATTTTTACAAAACGTGTCGAATACTGAAATATATAACTTAATTATAATAAATGCGAGGTATAATATGAAAGATATTCCAGTTGAAATTCAGTTAAATCAAGTTACATTCCAGTTAAAAGAACATCATAATTTTGATTGGCTATTGAAATTAGGAACCGTATTTGCAGTTTTTGACCAGCAAGATTCAGGTAATATAAGTTTTGGTGTTGAAAAAAATGGCCATAAAAAATTCATTAAATACGCAGGGGCACAAACAATTGCATACGAAGGAACAATAAACGACGCTATTGAACGTTTGAAAAATTCAGTTTTCCTATACGAGGAATTAAAACACAACTCGCTTATAAAACTAATTGAACACTTTCCAGTTCAATCTGGATATGTATTAATTTTCGATTGGTTTGATGGTGAATGTCTTCATTCGCACTGGAGTTTCCCGCCTCCTGAAAAATATAAAAATCCAAACTCTCCATTTTATAAATTTAAGCATTTACCTGTTAGAAAACGAGTTCAATCCTTAAATTCCATTTTTTCTTTCCATACATATGTCGAAAAGAAAAAATATGTAGCGATAGATTTTTATGATGGTAGTATTATGTATAATTTTAATACAAATGAAACGAAAATTTGTGATATTGATTTATATTCTAAAAAACCATACGTAAATAAAATGGGAAGATTATGGGGTTCCTCACGTTTTATGTCTCCTGAAGAATTTGAGCTAAACGCTATAATTGATTCGAGAACAAATGTATTTAATATGGGGGCAATGGCTTTCGCGATTTTAGGTGGTGGAAAAGATCGCTCCTTTACAAAATGGGAAGCAAGTAGGGATTTATATGAAATAGCGTATCGCGCAGTAAATGAAAATCGAACCGAACGATATGCATCAGTTAAAGAATTTTATGAAGAGTGGGTAAACGTGTCGAATACTAAAAAGATATAAATCTATATTATTCAAACAAATATATAGTTTATACTATTATCATGATAATATATATGAAAAGGAAATTAAAAATAACGAGGCAAATATTATGAACTTTGTGTATATCAATCAACACGTGTTAAATAACCTTCTATACATTTTAAGTAGCATATTTATTTTTTATTTTATATATGATAGCGGGCGCAATTTGAAGAAATATAAAAAACTACTTATTATACTTTGTACGAGTATCCCTCTTATTTTATGTATGCGCTATCCTATCTATATGGATGAAAATTGTATTCATGATTTAAGACAAATACCGGTTATAGTAGGTACGCTTTATGGTGGCTTCCCTGTCGGTATAACATTGTTTGCTATTTTATTAATTACAAGATTTTCATTTTATGGATTTAGTATGTTAACAATAGTAGTGTATGGAACAATGTTTATCATTACAGCATTCGCATCCGCAAAATTTAATACGTATAATAGAAAAATTAAAGTAGCTTATGCAATGTTTTTAACATTTTTCTTAGCAATATTTACAACTGTAATTGTATTAACTTTATCAGATTTTGAAGTGAATAATTTGTACATCATTTATTTCATAATATTACCAACCGTTTTAATGTTGTTTGTAGTTTATTTTAATGAAGTTTTAAAAGATGCAGTATGCATGCGATCAAAGTTAATTAAAATGGAAAAAATGGAGATTGTTAGCCAACTCGCTGCTAGTATATCGCACGAAGTAAGAAATCCCTTAACTGTTGTAAAAGGATTTACACAACTTTTAAAAACACCAAATTTAACTCCAGAATCAAGAGACGAGTATATTAAGCATATACTGGAAGAATTACATCACGCCCAAGGAATTATTGATGATTATTTAACGTTTGCCAAACCTGCTTCAGAAAAATTAGATGAGATTTCAGTAGAACAAGAATTAAATCGAGTTATTAATATGATCTTACCTTTATGTAATATGAATACAATACATATTACAAAAGATTTCTCTACGGCAACAATAGTTGGTAATAAACAGCACTTTCAGCAATGTTTTTTAAACTTATTAAAAAATGGTATTGAAGCAATGCCTAATGGCGGTACTTTAAATATCTCCTCTTCTATTAGTAATAATAAAGTTATCATACGAATTGAAGATAGCGGAATTGGTATGTCACAAGAGCAAATAAATCGATTTGGCGAACCGTATTTTAGTACAAAAACGAAAGGTACAGGTTTAGGTACAATGGTTGCTGTTAAGATCATTGAAACGATGCAAGGTAATTTAAAAATCCGAAGCGTTATGAATAAAGGTACTACTTTGACAATTACATTTCCGAAATGTAATACAAACGCATCTAACAATAAATAAAAAAGGAGCAATTATGCTCCTTTTTTATCTGTTTCGATACATAAGTATCTTCTATGTTTTTTAGTTTTACATTTGTGGAGACTAACTAAAAATTAGTACCCTCCGCCCCAGCAGCTGCATCCAACGATAATTAATAAAATAAATAACACAACTAATAAAGCGAAACCTCCACCAAAACCACAAGAACCACCGTAACTCATATTTTCTCCTCCTTTTGGTTTGAAAACTAATAGGTAGTTGATCATTTTAACTGGTTCGTATTATACATTATGTAAATATCCCTTTTTTGAGCATGTCTATATAAAAATAAGTAAAAGCACTCATTTGAGAGTGCTTTAAAATGGATACCAAAAATTTTGAAATACATGTAACTTTACATATACTGCAGCAATTAAAATAAAAATACCTACAAATAAAGCAATGAAATCCTGGCTTTTCGCTTTATTTGTATAGAACCACGTACGTGTATCCTTCTTTCCGAACCCTCTTAAATCCATTGCGTTTGAAACTGTATCGATTCTCTCTAAAGAATGAATAATTAAAGGCCAAAAAATTAAGACACGGTTTTGCATGCGGATCCATAAACTTGCTTCTCCTTTTTCGAAAGCTACTCCTCTCGCCTCTTGGGCATGTTTAATAACTTTATATTCGGACTGAATATCAGGTATATAACGTAATGCAATATTTATCGCATAAGTAATTTTATAATGAATTCGAAATTTACTTAAGCTACTCACAAATTTGCTTGGATCAGTCGTATAAATAAAAATAAGTGTAAATGGTAATAACGTAAAATACTTTAACGAAAGTGTAGCTGCATAAAATAATGTTTCGTATGTAATTGTTGCATATCCAATATACATAAATGAAGTATACGATCCAGTTAATTCAGATCCATGGGTTGGTGTAATAAATAAGATCATGACAGAATTTAATAAACTAAATGTAAATATAACAGTAAAAACAATAAAAATTTTACGAAATGGAATTTTAGCAACTAAAAGTCCGATACATCCAATTATAAATACGAATAGCAATACGCGAAAATCAAAAAATAAAAAGGTAAGCGTCATACCAAAAATAAATAACAACAATTTCACTGCTCCGTCCATGCGATGGAAATATGTATTATACACCTTCCTCCCTCCTAATATCATTAAAATAAAGTTCCATAAATTTTTCAGGATTTGCAATACCACTAAATTTAACGAGTTTGAATAAAGAGCTCTCCTTTAAGTTCGCTCTTTTTAATGTTTCTGGATGCCCTAATACAGTAGACGCGGTATTATTCGCAATAATTTCCCCTTCATGTAGAACTATTGCTCTGTCCGCATATTCTGATGCGAGATTCATATCGTGTGTGATAAAAATAAATGATATTCCCTTTTTAGCTAATTTTCTAATAAACGACATAAACTGTTTATAATGATAATAATCTTGTCCCGCTGTCGGTTCATCTAATATGATAAGTTTTGGATTTGCTGTTAGTACAGATGCAATCGTTAATCTCTTTTTTTGTCCATAACTTAACGCCTGAATTGGCCAATTTCGAAATGGATACAAACCACAAATTTTTAACGCTTCCTCCGCTCTAAACTTAATTTCTTTCTTTGAAACCTTTTTTAATTTTAATGTGAATGAAACCTCTTCTATAAGAGTAGGTTGTGTAATCATGTGATTTGGATTTTGCATGACATAAGATATAATCTCACCGCGTTTACGTATAGACCAAGAATTGATATTTACTCCATCAATTAAAATCCTGCCATTTTTTGTTTTGTTTATTCCTATAAGACTATGAGCTAATGTTGATTTTCCAGCTCCGTTATGGCCCAAAAGTGCTACAATTTCTCCTTCATATATGGATAAATTTACATTCTCTAATACTTTTTGTTTATTAGGATATGAAAATGATAAATTCTCTACTTTCAATAATTCTTTTTTTGTAGGAGTATCTTTACAAAAAGCTTTTTTCTCCATCCACTCTTTTATTACACCACTAATACTTTCCTTATGAAGATTTTCAAGTGGATATATTACGTCATTATTACTATCAAAATGTAATCTTTTTAATCCTTCTATGTACATAGGTTCTCTTAATCCGATTGAGGGTAATATATTTGACGCTAAAATCTCATCTGGTGTCCCTATCGCAACAATTTCCCCTTCATCAATTAAAATAATTTTATCTAAATCCAGATTTAACATTTCTTCTATTCGATGTTCAATAATTACAATTGTTTTATTATATTGCTTATGTATATTTTTAATAAGTTCAATTGTATGTAAGCTGCTAGCTGGATCTAAATTTGCTAACGGTTCATCGAACAATAATATAGGAGCATTTGTTGTTAACAAACCCGCTAAAGAAACAGTTTGTTTTTGCCCTCCAGATAATTCATGCGGACTTTGTTTATGAAAAGTATGCATCCCTACCTTTTTTAATGACTCCGAGACAATCTTTTTCATTTCATCCTGATTTACACATTCATTTTCTAAATAAAAGGCTACATCTTCTTCTACTGTAAGACCAATAAATTGTGCATCTTGATCTTGCAAAATTGTGCCTACATGTTTACTTAGTTCAAAAACACTCTTTTTCCTCGGATCTTTTCCAGCAATTAAAATATTACCAGTACTAGTCCCTTCATAAGAAAATGGGATTAGCCCATTCATACAATGAGCTAACGTTGATTTCCCTGAACCACTTCGTCCAGCAATTAGCACTTTTTCCCCAGAATATATATGAAATGTAATGTCTTTCACAGTAGGCTGCGCTGCATGCTTATATTGAAAGTTGAATTGTTCAAAAGAAATAATTGGTTGCATTTTAATATCCCTACTTTTCAATTTTTAAATGTGTATGTTTCTTATTTGATTTAGCTAGGCCTATTGTAATTGGCAATCCAAGAACTAAAAATACAATAACGTCAGCAATTGTTGCACCTAACACTTGTATAACAATTTTGTCAAACGGTTCTCCCATTACAATAATATCGAATGCCCCAGCAAATATAATAGCAATGACAATTCCAATTAAGCCAGTAATGGCTAAATAAGAAATATCTCCCTTATTATATGTCCCGTTTTTCACACTAAAGCCAACTCTTTTTTGAATGAACCCCATTGCAAAGCCAATAATGCCTGAACTAATAACCCATCCCCACCAAATCCCCCAGCCAGCGATTGTGTCTGTTACGGTATGACCGATAAGTCCTATTAACAGTCCTGCCACTGGACCAAATAACGCTCCAAAAACGGTTAAAATAGCTAATGCAGGTTTAATAAATGTATTTGGTGCAATAGAAAATCCCCAAAGTCCTAATATCCCGTATAATGCTGCTCCAATTCCGATTGCCACTACTAATTTTGTTGATAATTTGTTCATAACAATTCCCCCCTCTTAATAGTCAACTTTTATTACTCTATATTTATTTTGAAAATGAATTATGCATCGACACTCCCTTTCTATACAACAAAAAATGACCTCTTACATAAGAGGTCATTTTCTTTCACATTTAAGAATCCTCTTATCTTCCAAAAAACACATCGTGTTCTCCGCGGACTTAGCACCTTCCTATACATTTACATAGGGGTTGCTGAGGTTTCATAGGGCCGTTCCCTCCACCTCTCTGGATAAGTATTAATTTGTAATTCGTATTATGGCATTAAAAAGTATAAATTTCAACACTTTTCTAATTATTTTTATTTTTTTGTTTAATAGTACATTTAAATCATTGTATTCTTATCGGAATTATGTAATAATGAATTCAAAATAGTTACGGGAGGAATGTACGATGAAAGTAATTGGTTTAATTGGTGGACTAAGTTGGGAATCTACATCATTATACTATAAACATATTAATACACTTACACTCTCTCAATACGACCAAAATGCAAAGCTTGTTTTATATAGCATGGACTTTGGTGAAGTAACGACTTTATTACAAAATCATCAATATGAAGAAGTGAAAAACGAATTAGTTACTGTTGCAAAGAAGGTTGAAAAATCCGGAGCTGAATGTTTATTAATGTGTTCCAATACGGTCCATCTATTTGCTGAAGAAGTAGAAAGTGCAATATCCATTCCACTTCTTCACATAGGTGATGTAAGTGCTAAAGAAATGGTAGAACAGAATATAAAGCGTATCGGATTATTGGGTACGAAACAAACGATGGAACAAGACTTCTATAAATCACGTCTAGCAAACTATAACATTGAGACAATCATCCCAAATGAAGAGGAAAGAAATTTTATTCATCATGTTATTTTAAATGAATTAAGTAAAGGAATTATTTCAGAAACATCAAAAGAAAAGCTATTACAAATTACAAAATCATTAATTCAAAATGGCGCAGAAGGTATACTACTAGGTTGCACCGAAATACCGTTGCTCATTTCCCAAAACGACCTTACTGTTCCTGTTTTTGATACTGCTTTTTTACATGCAAATACTGCTGTGCAGTTTGCGGGATAATCATATAAAAGCATAAAGGTTGAGCCTCTATGCTTTTATATTACCCACACTATTTATTTAAAAGAGATGTAATCACTGTGATTGCTTCATTTGAACCACCACAATCTAAAAAACTATCCTTCAGTTTTCGTATACCATGCTTATACTTTTCATTTAAAAGTACGTCTGTTACCGCTTCTTTTAAACTTTGTACATTAACATGCTCTTTCAATAACCTATGTGCAGCTTCCAGCTCAGTTAGTCTTTGTGCTATCATCGGTTGATCTTTATCATGTGGAATGATGACAAATGGGACATTAAAATAAATAGCGTCGTGTACACTGTTCATGCCGCCATGTGTAATAAAAACATCTGCTTCATTTAATATTTCTGATTGGGGTACGTATGAAGCAATTATAAAATTGTCTGGCGCTTTCTTAATTTTAGAACGATCATTTCTATCACCAATTGCCATTACAACTACCCCTTTAAAATCTGAGAAAGTATCAATACAAGTATTAAAGAATGGTTCAAGTCCTTCAAGCAGTGTCCCCATTGAAATATAAATAACTTTCTTACCTTTAAGCAATTCAAGTGGAAACTCTACATTTGTTTTACGCTTTGAAATACTTGGTCCAATAAAAATGTTATTTTCTCCAAACAAATCGCTATTAGGTTGGAAGTAACGACTTGTGTACACAAGAGTAATATCTCCCTTGTTATGCATAAATTGAAGATTGTTTTTAGGCTTTACTCCAAATTCATGTTCCATTCGATATAGTAACTGTTCAGAAATTTCATCAGGTTGGAATGGTATTTCTGCATTAGGATGAAAAGGTAAAGTCTCCAAAAATTCAGTAGGAATTAAAAATATAGGAGAAGAAACTATGCCTGGAATTTGTAAATACTCCTTTACTAACTCTCCAGCACCAAATATATCATAAATTACGAAATCAAAATTAATGCTTTCACATAATTGTTTCGTAATTTCTAATATATATAAAGAAGTTTGAACATGTACATGAAAGAAAGAGTTCAATCCATATGAAGTTTCAGTATCAATAGAAATATCCTTTAATAAATCTGGATGGGTATATACAGTAGCTCCCAAATCTTCAATTCTGCCTTTAAAGTGTTCTGTAGTAATATAGTGTACGTGATTCCCCCGTTCAGTAAAGGCTTTGACTAAACTTAATGTCGGGTTTACATGTCCCTCTGCTGGAAAATTAATCATTAAAATATTTAGCACTTCTTTCTCACTCCTTACATTTCAACACTCTTATTAATCATACTGTAATGATTACCGTCAATCTTCCCCTAATAGTCCTAATATACTTGCTACTTTAGATTGATAAATAATTGTCAGTTATTTAATTAAAAAAGGCATCTACATAAGTAGATGCCTAACCGTGATAAGGAGTGTTCTGTGAGGTTAGAATAAGCTTTTCAGCTTGTCCTATGCTATCAATATATGATTTATTTTATAAAACGTGAACAATTGATAGAATGATTTTACCTTTCTATCACCCATTTTGAATCTATCCCTAAATTAAATGACTCTAGTTTCTATATTATTTCATATGTTTTAACCTTCTTGAGAGCTATCTATTTGTAAATTTTCTCCAGTCAATCTCTTATTTTTCAATTCAAAATAAGCATCTAAAACTTCTTTTCCAATATCAGAGTTAATGCCAGATTTATCATTCATAACCCACGGCACAACTACAGAGAATGCTACTTCTGGATTATCATATGGCGCATACCCTGCTAACGTTAAGTTATAACATTCTCTTCTCTCGCCCTTTTCATTTCTTCCAATATCGCTTTCTCCACCGTAAACTGTCTGTGCTGTTCCTGTTTTACCTGCTGGTTTATAAGATGCTTTTTGGAACGCCCTTACTCCTGTTCCATCACCCTCTTGGAATACCTTTCTAAATCCTTCTTTTACTTGATTTATATATTCCTCTTTCATATCAATTTTATTTAAAACAATTGGTTCTACTGCATGCACCACTTTACCAATCTCATCTTTTTGCGACGTTTGCTCTCTTACCTCTTGTACAATTTGTGGCTTCATTCGATATCCACCGTTTGCAATTGTTGAAATATACTGTACGAGCTGAAGTGGTGTATACGTGTCATACTGACCAATTGAGTAATCTAATAAGAAACCCGGCTGATTATCTTTTTTACCAATTTGTCCAGCTGTTTCATTCGGTAAATCAATACCCGTTGGAACACCTAATCCGAATTGTCTGAAATAGTACCTCATTTTATCAAAGTATTCCTGTTTAATATTTAATGAACTATTTTTCACATAATCCACACCTGCAATTTTTAATGCTGTATGAAACATATAAACGTTTGAAGAGACTTGTAACGCTCTTAAATCATCAATGTTTCCAAACTCTTTCCAAGACTTCTTCTCCCTAGTACCTTTAAACTTCATAGGTGCATCATAAAAATAAGTACCTGGTGTTATAGCTTTCGTTTCAAATCCAGTTAAAACTGTCGCACCTTTAACTGTTGATCCTAGCTCATATGAACTAGTCATTGTGCCTAATGCATAGTCTTCAACTTCTGTTTTCCCGTCTTTTTCTACAAGTCTTTTCCCAGCCATTGATAATACTTGTCCGTTTTTCGGATTCATCATTACAACGAAAGCACGGTCCAACATAGATTCAGATCCTTTATATGCCTTTAATATTTTTTCTATACTTTCTTCTACTTTTTTCTGTAATTCCATATCTATCGTTAAAGTTAAGTTCTTACCGCTCTTTCCCTCAGAAATTGTTTCCGTTCTAATTGTAGTACCTTGTTTATCTGCAACGCTTCTTACTTCTTTTTTTGTACCATGAAGTACATCTTCATATTGCTGCTCGATATAACTTTTTCCAACCCTATCATTTCGGCTATAATCACGTACTAAGTAATAATCTAATCGTTCACTTGGTAATCCTTCATCAGAATTAGAAACATTTCCAAGAACGGATCGGAATAATCCATCATTCACATACACTCTCTCCCAATCAACCGACACGTCTACACCTGGGAGATTTGCTAAACCTTCACTAATTATAGTAAATTCCTTTTCACTAACGTCTTTTTTTATAATTTGTGGAGCCATTTGATAACCAGAAGTCATCTTACTTTTAATAGCTAACACTTTTATATCTTTATCTGTTAAATCTTGAAGATTTTTATCCGTAACTCGTTTTCTTTTTAACTCTTCAATTTTTTTATCTAAATTTTTCCCGGTAATATCTTTATCTCTGAACCTATTTATTTCTTTTTTAGATACTAATTTTTCGGTTAGTGTCGGATTTAATTGCATCCAAAAATCTTTCTTATCCGTCTCAGTTAGTTTATCTATATCTTCTTGTGGTATTTCAATTATGTCTGCAAGTTGTCTTGCTGTTTTTAATATTTCTTCTGATTTTACACCTTTCATCTTTGTATATGTAATTGTACGTAAAGACTTATTATCAACTACTGGATTCCCTTCTCGGTCAAATATTTTTCCCCGCGGCACAGAAAGGCTTACGGTTGCATTTTCTCTCTTCTCCACTTCATTTTTATACGTCTCACCATCAATAATTTGTACTTTACCTAATTGTATAATCATGGCAGAAAACAATATAAATACACATAAGAATAAAATGTTTAACCGCATCGGTACTGCTCTACCGCTTTTTTTCTCTTGTTTTTTCACCTTGTCATAATCTCCTCCTTACTGTATTTCTATTAATAATTGAATCTATATATTAAAAGTAATGCACATTTTCTATACATTACTTTGCACAAATACTAATATATTGATAAAAACTTAATAGAAATTAAAGTAAATCTAAAGAAAAGGTAAAGTTTTCTAAATTAAATACAAAAATACCCAATAACGAAAAGCTTAGCTTTTCGTTATTGGGTATTTAAGAATTAATAATTGAACGTATTGATTCTAATCTATCATCATAATTTGATAAAGGCTTTTTACTCTGAATTTTTGGCAAGTAAATCGTTACTGTTGTTCCGACGCCAACCTCACTCATAATACTTATATTCCCTTGATGACTTTCAATAATTTTATAACTTAACATCAATCCAATACCGGTACCTTTTTCTTTCGTACTATAAAAAGGTTCGCCTAATCTTTTAATTCGTTCTTCAGGTATTCCTATTCCTTTATCAATTACACTAATAATGATACCATCTTTGCCTATTTCTTTTATGTGAATTGAAATTCTCCCACCATCTGGCATAGCTTCGATTGAATTTTGCAAAATGTTAATAAATACTTGTTTCAGTTGATTTTCTGAGCATTCAATGATTATATCTTTAGAATCTGTATATAATTCAACTTGAATATTTGTCATAATTGCTTTTGTATTTATTAACGAAACGACATTTTTAAATATTTGATAAAGATTTTTCTTTTCCGTGCTTAGTTCATCTGTTTTAGCAATCGACAAAAATTCTTGAAGAATCGCTTCTATTCTTTCAATTTCAGAAAGCATTAGATCAAAATATTTTTCTTGATCTTCTTTATTAATTTGAAATAGCTGTATAAAGCCTTTAATGACTGTTAATGGATTCCTAACTTCATGAGCAACACCAGCTGCTAATTGACCAATTGCTGCAAGTGTATCTGATTTATTTAGCAATTCTTCTGTCTTTTTCCGCTCTGTAATATCACGTACAATAATCATAATTTTATCATGTAATAACGGTAAACATCTAGCTTCAAAGAAATCGATACTTTCATTAATTGTAAGCGGATATTCAACAATTGCATTTGTTCCTTTTTCTTTCACTTGAAAAATTGCTTCTTGAAATTTTTGTGCTACTGAAGTTGGTAATACTTCGTAAAACTTTTTTCCCATAAAAGCTTCTGCGGGTACGTAAAATTTTGTAGGGGATCCTGCTTTATAATCAATAATTGTGCCGTCATCTTCTGTTAAGAAACATAAGTCTGGTAAAGCTTGAAAAATTAATTCCAATTCAGACGTTTGTTGTATTAATTTCTCTTCTATTGCTTTTAAATGTGTAATATCTACACCAACAGCCCAATAACTAAATCCACTTACAGGAAACTGTTCTGATATATTGGACCACATTATCGTTTTAATTTCACCATTTTTACAAGTTAAACGCATTTCCCAGTCTCTAAAGTTCTTTCCACGAGTCAAAAATTTCTTTTGTATCTCGTGACGATAATCATGATCCGGATACAGTAATCGAAGTGCGTTTGGATTTCCAATTACCTCTTCCGCAGTATAGCCTGTCACAATTTCACATTCGCGATTCCACAAAACAAAATCTCCATTATAATCAAGTGCATCAACCATAACAGGCATGTTTTGTAAGATTGTATGTAGTTCCTCCTCTTTTCGAGTAAGTAACGTTGTATTTTTACTTTGAAATCCTTTCATTACTCCACCTATAATTAGATTTGAAAGCATTTCAAAGTATTTTTGGGAATTGAAAATTTCGCTTTTCTGAGACCATACAACAAAAGATCCTAAATATTGATTGTATAAAAAAATGGGGATTTCAATTTTGGGAAGTTTACATATTTTCTTTTCATTTATTCCAAATGAAAATATACATTCTTTTTCAGCATCAAGAAGTTGATGTGATATGTTGGTTAATTGATAAAATTGTTCTGCCATGGTTTCTATTGTACTCACATCAATAAGTTCCATTAGCCGCGCATTCATTCCTTTTTCACCTCAATATGTAAAATTCATACAAACTTTAAATTCATACTTCTCCATTATACGAAGAATGTGCCTGTAGGTATATAGCTGAAGAATAATTATTCGAACAAATTTTATTTTTCAATTAAAAACAAAAAATATATGCATGCAAATTGAAACTCTAATTAGTAAGTTTTATTCATCTCCGACTGATTATTAGCTGAGCCAATCATGACCTTTTATGTTGCATGAACTCTCCTTAACATCCTTACATTCGTTAAGTTTTGACATAGTTTTATACACACTAGTAGCAATATAAAAATACATTACATATAAAGTTCATAAAATTTTCACAATTATCATGAAAAATATAAACATTTATTCCAATATATTCTATATAATAAAATGTAATAAGGCTTCTATGAATCTCATAGAATACCTTACCCCTAATAAAAAGAAAAAAAGAATCCAATTGGATTCTTTTTTTCTTTTTATGTTACATTACATATTTATATAAAGCATGTGCAACACCATGTTCTTCATTAGATAATGTTTCATATTTACACATCGCTTTTATTTCTTCAACAGCATTTCCCATTGCAATTGAAATGTTCGCTTTTTCCATCATAGAAACATCGTTTAGCCCATCACCTATCGCAACAGTATTTTCAACTGAAATATTAAGATATTCAGCTAAAGTGTATAATCCATTCCCTTTTTGAGCATCTCGATGATTAATCTCTAAATTGTGCCAATATGAAGATGTAATTGCTAAATCTGAATTATGAAGAAATGTTTCTTTTAGTTTTTTTAATTTCTCTATATCATAAGAAAATGGCAACAATTTATGCACGTGTATTTCTGTTTCTACAATTGACTTGCAACTTTCCGTACTATGAAATGCTGTATGCTCAAGGTATAATGCTGCAATTGTTTCTAATTCTTGTATATCCACATTTGTTTTTGAATTTTTCAAATCCTCAATTTCCCTGCGTACACTTTCCACTCCATATTCTGGAACATATACGCCTTTATCTGTATAAAGTTGATAATATAAACCATTCTCTTCAAGATATTCTACTATTTTAAGTGCCTGCATATTTTGAATTGGATATCTTTTCATCATTTTTTTATCTTTATATATAAGTGCACCATTTTCTGCAATGATCGGACACTCTAAATCAGCTTCTAACAATAATCGTTCAATATCGACAATAGAACGTCCTGTACAAATCGCTACAACATGGCCCGCTTCTTGACATGCTCGAATTGCTTTTGCATTCTCTGTACTAATCATTTTATTCCCTGAAAGAAGGGTTCCATCTAAATCAATTGCTATTAATTTCATTATTTCTTCACCACTTTCTAAAATACACGAGTTCTACCTATATTCAAGGTATCGTTTTCACACTGGTCTCGTGAGGTTCTCTTTAGTTATAATTTATGAAAAGCGTTTCAGGTCAAGAAATAATTAAAAATAAAATCAGAAGCTTTTCTTTTTAAAGAAAAGCTTCTGATTTTAAACTATGAACTATAACTAATATATTTCGTCTCACACATGTACACATTCTTTTCTTCAGTTGGGACATATATTTTAAACTTTTCTAAACGTTTTCCGTAAACATGAATAGTGACAACGTTTTCATTTTCTGCTATTTCAAGAATATGACAATCAGCTGGTGGAATGACTTTATCTGTTTCTCCTTCTCCCAAATAAAGATTTCCTGTATGAGTTAAATAAACAAGTGAATTTTCAAACTGCTTCGTTTGTATAAAGTTCTGCACCATTATTCTTCCTGTAAATACGCCTTCTACTCCCCATGTGCCATCATGATCATGCAAAGGAGTCGATTGTCCATCTTTCCATACAAGAGCTAATACTTCAAAACGATTTAAAGGATCTTCATAAAGCAAGTGTCGTGCATATTGAGCCGAATTCGCCTTCTGTTTTTCTAACGGAAGCCATGTTTTCTTTTCTAAAAGTTCTTCTAATAATTTTTCAATCCCACAAACAATTTGATCTTCTAACAAATTACTATTTATTAAATCCGTTACAGCTTTAATAAATGTTTGGAACGTCTTACTTCCATTACACGTTAACATAAGCATCCTCCTCTACTCTTATTCACACACTTCCATACTAAATAACCAACTAAAATTTTACAATTGAGAAATAAAAAAACAAGGTACAGTAAATTTGTACCTTGCTGAACAGTTTATTGAGTTTTAAGCGAATAGGTAAGAATTTTGAATTAAATCATAATATGCTTTATCCTTCTCTTCGACGTTTTGAGAGTATGAGGGCTATAACGAAAAAAGTACATACACAAGTCGGTAAGCCAAATCGAAATATGTACGACATAACTGAAACAGGAGAAGAAATCTTTTCTGAAATGTTGCGCGAGTTTCCCGAAAAACTCGCGACAAACAATATAGAATTTCTTGTTCGTATCGCGCTTTTTGAAAAGCTTGATTATGAAGCTAGAAAAGAAGTTTTAACAATACGCCAAGACATACTACATAAACAACTTACTGCTATTCAATCTTTAGATGCTAGTTCACCTTTTATTACAGAAGTCATTGAATTTAGTAAATCACGTATCGAACATGAATTGCTCTGGATTACATCACTTATGAAGAAAATATGAAAAAATAAAAGAAAAGTTAAAAACAATGAATGAAAATGAGATTTATTATCAATACTATAATTAATAAAAGGGCAACCACGATTTGGCTACCCTTCAAAAATTTATACTTCCGGATCGAAAGTTTTGCAATCTGTTTCTTCTGTAGTCGATGCTTGTTTTCCTTTATGACTTACTACATAAATTGCGTCTGCGCTACATTTATTGCCGTTAGCCCAAAATCTACAGTTGTTTACTTCACATAAAACGTCTTGTGCCATAGTATCACACCTCCTCGTTCTATTATCATTAACAAAATTCGGAGGTATGATACTTTTTGTTATGCATTTTTTATTCCCTTTTTAGCTTTCTTAATGGCTCTATATCTCCTTGTACAATAGCACCTATATTTTCAGTTATTTTTTCAATATGAAAATGCCACCATTGTATTTGCAATAATTCTTCTATTATTGCATTTGAAAATCTCTCCCTTATTTTATATGCAGGGTTTCCACCAACAATTGTATATGGTGCAACGTCTCTAGTCACAACCGATTTAGCTGCTATTATTGCACCATCCCCTATTTTTATTCCAGGCATAATTGTTGTATCCATACCGATCCAAACGTCATTTCCTATAACTGTATCACCTTTGTAAGGTAAATCAGACAAATTAGGTGTATACTTCTCCCATCCATTTCCAAATATATTAAATGGATATGCCGAGAATCCATCCATCCGATGATTCGCTCCATTCATAATAAAGGTAACTCCATTTGCAATACAACAAAACTTTCCAATGATAAGGCGATCTCCAAGAAATTCATAATGATGTAATACTCGATCTTCAAATGTTTCTCCATCTTTCGCATCATAATATGAATAATCTCCGGCGAGTATATTAGCTTTCGTTATTGTATTTTTTATAAAGTGAACATTTTTATTTCCTTCGATAGGGTATTTAACATTTGGATTAGGATTCATGTTGCACAGCACTTCCTTTCCTATTCATTTCACTCTCTATTGCTATAACTGGCTTTAAATTGTATATAGGTAAAATAAATAATAATCCAATTATAAATAGTAAAGCTGTGCCTTCGTACATCGTACTTAATGAAAACATTTCTTTTAATGAACCAGCAATACTCATCGTTACTACCATTGAACCGGTGAATAGCGGACTTAAAATGCCATTTACACGACCAATAAAATCAGTATCACTATTTTGAATAATGAGCGTATTAATACCTATTTGAATACAAGGAAGAGCTAAACCGCTAAAAAGTTGTGCTGTGAGTGTTACCCATAAATTGGTGGAATAACCTATAATACCGATGCCGATTGCCTGACCAAGCATACCGATAATTAACATCTTTTGCGGCGCAACATTTTTTGCAAACACCATCGCTAAAGCACCGCCAACAATCATTCCTGCACCATTTACTGTTAGTAACCATTGTAAACTCTCTTTTGATAATCCTAACTGCTCAGTCACAATAAAAATACCTAACGGCTGAATTAAACCAATTCCTAGTCCTGCTGCCATAAAACAAAGCCCTAGCAAAGTTAATGCTTTTTTCTTTTTCACATATTTAATACCATCAAGCATTTCCTGTAATATAGTGATTTCTTTCTTCTCATTATCATTCTCAAGATCTTTCGGAAGAAATAACAACACAGCTGCTGCAAGTAAAAAAGCGATACCTGTAATAATGATTGAAATATAAATTCCAAAACTATGAAAAATAAATGTTCCAAGAATCGGTCCTAACACCATAAATATCGCAAATATTGTTTGATAAATAGACATTGCTAATTGAATTTGTTCTGCCGATAAATGCTGTTTAAACAATTTCATGCCAGATGGCTGAGAAAATTGCGAAAGGATTGCAGAAATAAGTGTGACAAAAAACACGATTTTCCACGTTCCAAACATTAGAGTAATTAATACTGCAAATACTGATAAAGAACTTAAAGTCTCACACCATATCATAGTCCTCTTCGGCTTCCACCTATCAGCAAACGTTCCACCAATAAAGGAAAAGATGAAAATTGGAGCAAACTCCGCCACTGAAATCATCGAAATAGCAAAAGCATCACCTTTTGTCATTTCCATTACATATAGTAATACCGCAAAGTTCCGAACCCATATTCCAATTTGTAAAAATAATGCTGATGCTAGAATCCCCTGTACAAACCGGTTTTTTAATACTTGTGATACCCCATTATTTTGTTTCGTTTCTACATTTGTCGACATAAAAAAGCCCCCTATTTCATGTTCTGAACAGGAGGCAGCACAAATCATATGAAAAGACTATATTTTCGCAGAGCGAAATACATCCCTTTTCTATAAATGTACAGACTAATCCTATTCAGAAGAATATTTCGTTTTTTAACGAAGATCTCTTACAAATAGAATTAGTTGATCATTGGGATGTTTTCACCCTTCCGTTTCGAATTTAAATAACACATACATACTCTATGTAAAACATTTTCAATGTATGCATGTCTTATAATAAATATTCTAGAATGTTAATGGTAATTCCTCTAAAGAACGCATTAAATAATTACCTTGCCATTTGATTTCTTCTCGATTCCCTTTTATTTGTAGTTTAGGCATCCGATTGAATAACGTAGTAATAGCAATTTTTGCTTCCAACCTAGCAAGTGGAGCGCCTAGGCAAAAATGGCTACCATGTCCAAAGGCAATATGGCGATTGTTCTCGCGAGTAATATCGTATACTTCTGGATTCTCAAATACTGTTTCATCACGGTTTGCAGAAGCTAAGGCAATGACAACCATATCTCCTTTTTCAATTATTTGGTCATGAATTTGAAAAGGTTCATCTGCCCATCTTGAAGTTGTAACCTCAACCGGGGAATAATATCGTAATCCTTCCTCAATTGCTGCATCAATTAACTTTGGATTTTCTTTTAATAACTGTAATTGATCCGGATTTTCAAGAAGTGCTAATACCGTATTTGTTATTAAATTTACCGTTGTCTCATGCCCTGCAACAATTAGTAACATTATCATTGAATATAGTTCCCGAGCGTTAAGTTTATGTCCTTCACTTTCTGCAAGTATTAAAGCACTAACCAAGTCCTCTTTCGGTTCTTTTCGTTTCATATCAACTAAATATTGAAGGTATGTAATAAACTCAGATAGTTGCTTTTCAGTTTCTTTTATTTCTTCTGGTGTTTCTGGATAAGCAATGACAGCATGCGACCAAATTCTAAATTTCGCTTGATCTTCTTTTGGAATGCCGAGCATTTCACTTATCACAATGATCGGTAAAGGAAATGAATAATCATCCACAAGGTTTAATGAACCTTTTCGCTCAACTTCGTTCAATAAATCATCTGCGATATACTGAATTCTTCCTTCCAATTGCGCGATCATCTTCGGTGTAAAAGCTTTTTGTACGAGTGATCGTAAACGATTGTGATTAGGTGGATCTGAATTTAACATGTGCGTCGTTAAATAATCACTATTGTCAACAGTAAGAAACACATTCAATGTATCTTGAGAAAACACATTGGCCGGATCTTTTTTTAAGCGATTATCTTTTAATAGTGGTAAAGCATCTTCATATCTTGTAATAAGCCACTCTGCACCTAATTCAGTTTTATTCACAAATAAGATAGGTTGCATTTTACGAGATTCTTTATAAATTTCATATGCATCTTCTTTAAACTGAGCTGAAGCTAAATTGATGCCATCCTCTATTCTTAGCCCAACTTTATTTTTCATTGACATTGTATTCCCTCACTCTCATTTGTTTAAAAAAACAACCAACATATGCATTATACGCTAATAAAAACGTGAAAATTGCAACTTTTTAATCAAAACCTTACTTCGTATATTGAAAAATAAAAAAGTGAGGGAGTAAAATCTTTCTACTCTCTCACTTTTCTTTATGCGAAGCACATGAAATTACTAATTTGTTGATAGTGATAACTTATTTTACGACGACGACCACCTTGCCACGTGTAACCTGATACTCCATTTCTTCTCACTTCGGTCGGGAAGAACCATAAATCCCTTCCGAAAGGACCAGAACGATATAAGCGTAAATAGCCCCATCTTCCTAGACAGTTACACATCCAAGATTTCATATTACCTGGTTGTGCAGGAGAAGCAAATGTAGACGGTAACGCCGGCGCTTGTGACGGAGGTGGTGACGTTGGAGCATCTTCTGCATCATCTGGTCTGTAATCTTCTTGTTCAATATCTCTCACTTCATTTGTAGGTTCATACCCGTAGTTTTGTGGATTATAATACATCGCTTGATCATATGGATAATTTTGTTGGTTATACATATTAATAAATCACCTTCTTTTCATTACCTTTACCATTCATATGTGATATGCCCTCTCTGGGAAGCTTATGTATAGCCTAAATTCAACAAAAAATAAAGCTCGTATTTTAAAAATACGAGCTTCTTCATAAACGGAATAGATGTATTATTTTCTTAATTTCACACTATAGAAACGCATTTCATCTAATGAACCTTCAAATTCAAATACTTCTTGTTTAATTAATTCCTTTAAGCGATATTCTAAAAACGTATCGCCAACTGATTGCTCTACAAGACCAAGTGCTTCACCAATTACTCTAGGAGCTTTTAGGAATTCTTGATCAGCACCTATACTTTTCGCACATTCAATAATAAATTGATCAAAATAATTTTCTTGTACAGAACGCACTTCATTGTCTGTCCAAACTCTTAAAAATCCCGTACTTTTCGAGAGACTATCCCACTCATGTTCAAACTGCAGACGATTCTCTACAGTTAAATACGGCAATTTTACAAAACTTTTTTGAATTAGAGCTAAACTTTCAGGTGGTAACTCTCCTGTTCCACGAATCACATACTCTAGTTTTAATATTTCTTTACTTGCTTCAGATGTATTCATAACGCGAATATTTTTCTTATCTTTTAATTGCGCCATTACAAAACATAGACCTACATGTTCATGTGCGTTATCGGCTTTCCAAATTGTAATAGGCGTTTCACTAGGAATAGCGTATAGTTCTTCCATAGTTTCTAAAAACCTTGGTAAATACTCTTCTTCAAAATAATTTTCATAAGCATTTAAGTTGTTTACTAACCATTCCTGTCTTGCTAGTTGCCCTTCATTCATATGTAACTTATTTATCGGCCCAATTGAAAAGAATTCAGAAAAAGCAACAACCATCTCTTCCAATCGTTCTTCTTGACCAAGCATATGCTTTAAACATCCAGCTGTTGAATCATCAAATGCAATATGTACGTGTGAGACTTCTTTTACATTTCTTTTATAAGATGTATTACTCGTTAGTTGCTTAGGAATATCCATCAAATTTTTAATAGTATCTTCACTATAGTTTTCTTTTAATAAATTTAATTGGATTAGAATACTTTGAAGTAAATGTTTTGCTTCATCTTCGTGCATATCCTCTACAGCATTTTTAATTTTATCTATCATGTAAACCCCTCTATTCATTTCAAAAATAACGTAGATTATAGTGTATCATTTAAGTGTTAATCTTTAAAAGTTTTTTAGTCAAATCATGTATTAGAAAGATTGCTAAATAACCTTTTGTAAATCCTTTTATTTAAATGTATAATTATATAGAAAATAAAAAATGTAGGAGCTATGTTTATGGAGAAAGTATTTCCTAATTATAAACATTATCTAAAAAATTGGAGATTTATATTTATTTGTATATTACCTACTATCGCCTTTTTATTTGCTTTTGATGTCATCTTTGAATTAATATTTCATCAAGATTTCTATTTATCTAACTTAATTTTTGCTATTATTTTATTTTTAATATTTATGAGCATCAAAGATATGTTTAAAATTAAAAGTTAAAGATCCGGATAAAGTGGGATAAAAAAAAGAGCACCCTGCAATCAGATGCTCTCATGTGATAGAGGTTTTTCTGAGTATTAAGTAGGACACGAAGGTCTTGTCCCACTATCTAATATATGCTTGTACTTATTTTTTGTGCATGTACGAAGTATCACTATAAATTCTCCTCATAAATCCCTTGTACAATTAACATATTTATACATAAAAAAAACATCCCCCGTGGATGTTTTTTTTATGTACCGATTTTTAAGCTTCCATAAACTTAGCCGGTACACCAATTTTTTCAACTACAGAAGATATATTAGTAGGATTAATCATTACATTTTCAATACTAACTAATTTATTTTCTAGTAGCCCATTCTCTGTAGTAATAAGTTCTTCAAACCGAGCTAAAGTCATCGAGAATTTGTGTTCACTTCCACCATTCATACTGACTTTTACGTACTTCATAGTGTCACCCGCCTTTCATAATAATCTATAATTCGGTAAAAAGGCACTTACATCCTTTTATTTACTCCTAGATTTTTCACTTTTACATTTGCCAATTCACGTTTATATTATTTTGAAGAAAACAACCACTATTTTATGTTCACGCTATAATTGCTAATAAGAATGATAAAGATAAAAATACACAAAGTGGTATATATAAAGCAGTATCCATTCTAGCAAATTGGGTATCTTTTTTTCGCTTAAAAATACCAAAATAATGAAACTCACCAATTACTCTTATGAAAAATACAATCATACACACCCAGGATCCCACTCGAACAATAATATTAGGAAATGCAAAATGAACAATATTTGTTTGTTGTAATAAAATCATCGCTGCCATACTTAATAATAACGCAATGAGCAATGTCATTCCTGCACCTGGTGTAAACGCCTTTTTTCCCATTTTTGTTGGAATAACACTATTTGTCGCCCACTTACCTCCAAAAGCCCAGTAAACATGTAAAAAGCTAACTAAAAATAATATACAGACAGAAATATATGTAATAATAAGCATTTTGTCCTCCCATTATTTTATTTAACTCCTTAACTTTAAGGTATGCTATAAAGTGAAACTTTAATCAGTGGGGGTCTTACTGCCCATTAAAGCGGGATACATTTCTCATTAGCAATCAATATGTAATTACAAAAAAGCCTTCAATGATAACTCATTAAAGGCTTACTAAAGTTTCTTATGCATTATACCTATTTCTACGACGTTCCATCCTTGTTTGTCCTTGAACAGTACCTTCTTTATATTGATGTATTTGCTCTTTCAGTTCATATGTTGCAGCTGGAGCCGGTTCTTCGTAATTATGCTCACGTATTTTTTCTGGCGTTTTTCGTTTTGATACTTTTCCACCAAACTTAAATAATTGCATCCTAAATTTCGGTAATCTTGGAAGTGGAATCTTAAAGGATAATTTTTTCTGTTTCTTTTTTTGTTTAAATAGATTTATATTTTCTTTATTATCATTTTTCTCTCTGCGGTGAATTAACATCGCAAGTAATCCACCTAATATCAGTCCACCAACTAAAAGCATGATATATTTGAAATTGCTTGTCATTAAACTAGACATACGTTCAAGTATGACTAACGACTGTACTTCTTTCATATCCCATATTAAAGCGGCCCATAATGCGAATAAACCGAAAGTAAGTCCATATGTACGAAAACGAAATAAACATGGAATTAAAGCGATACAAGCGGCAATTTTCGCATTCGCTATTATTGAACTAGTTGAAATATCTTGATGCCAAATGACTAACAATAGTGTAATAAATGGTGCATACGCTATCCAACTACATATACGTGAATATATTTTTTTCGCAAAATAACTACCGAAACTAGTAAAAAATAAAAGGCCTCCAATATATAAAGATTGTTCTAGCGGGATTTGCTTTAAAATTCCTGCAACTGGAAAGAGGCCGCTCAATAGCATTAATAGCACATCTAATTTCTTCACAATTCCTCATTCCTTTCAAATTTCTTTTGAGTTAATACATATTGCTTTTCCATATGATGTAGTTTTTTATTTCTAAAAAACATCTTAATCCTGTATGGAAATAAAGTAAATATGTAAAAGAGAAGATACATGACAAAAGATATCCTTATTTACATGAAAAAATGACAAATCCTGACCTATATAATGAACAGGATTTGTCTATTATTATTTAAATTAGAATAATTGAATCTTTCTTTTCTATTTTTATAATATCTACATCCAATTCATCATCAAACTCTTTAAACTCTCTTGCATCTATATCCGTCATATCACGAATGATTTTATAAGCATTTCGCATAAGTGTGATTTCATTAACTAAAGCTATTTTCAAAGACGACATATCAGCGATAATTTATGTCTATTCCGAATAGGTGTTAGCAAGTTCGTTTGCAAACTTGTTAGCACTTTTTTATATTTCTTCTATTACATACACCTTCGCAAGAACATCATATTTAGCAGCTAACTCTTCCAATTTCTTTTCTCTATATTTCGTCACTGTAAAAAAATGAATCACTGGCATTTTCCCGTTATGCTTCTGTTTATAAATTTGGGTAAACTCTTCATATTTTTTTATCTTCTCTTCATTCACTTTCATTTTCTGCGAGCGATCTACCTCAACTGCATGAAGTATATTTTCTTCATCCCGAAACTTCACATCCGGAACTATTTTCTTTTTCTCTTTATTCTTTATATAACGTATATCCGTTTCAATCTGCCAGTTATCTGGACAAAATAAATGTAACCACGCTTTATTCCGTAATAACGCATGCGCAAGCTTCCCTCTCGAAACAACCTTACCATCATCACCAAACATCGCGTGCCCTTCGTTATTGAGATAATACACATATTCTTTCCCTTGCATGGTTTTACTCACGTATGGTTTTAAATCCCCCAAAATACGGTTTGCATTACGTATACCACCCATATTATGCACACTCATTAAATGTCTTCTCGTTGCAAACTGAAGCTTCCTAATCGTCGCAAGTATCGCCATCTGACGGTTGATTTTCATATGGCTCTGGATGTTCATGTTTTTCCACCTCATATTCTTTTAGATGTTTCCACATAACTATGTCATCGATATACGGCACTTGCAGTACGGTGAAGCTTTCCTTCATATATATAGCTCTTCCTGGAATAGATGGTAGTTGTTCTAATCCGGACTGATCGATTACAACCTCTGATGCGGTACGAGTCGGTAAACGGAAGCCGAGTTTCGCGTTCGCCATCTGTTTTACTACCCTTGGCAATGTATCTCCTGTAGGATATTGCGTACAGAAGACAATACGAAACCCAAGTGCCCCTCCAACACGCGCAATATGACTAATCATGTATTGGCACTCTTCCAGCATTTTATTATGAGCTCTCGGTAGCCCTTTTGCAGGTGCAAGTACTGCTCCTTCATCCACTACAATGAAATACCGGTCCTTTTCTTTCGTGTGAACAATATTCTTGATACCACGTTCTTTCATGTACTTCCCACGTTCATGCATTTTTTCCATCACTTTCAGCAGCATGCCGTGTGCTTGCTCTGAAGTTTCTACGATTTGTTCGACTTGTTTCAGTTTTTTATATTCACTAAATTCAAGTCCTTCTTCTTTTAAATCAATCAAATAAAAATGAGCATGATCAGGATTTGCTAATGATAAGGAAGCGAACATATTTTTAAGGAAGACTGTTTTCCCCATACGAATTAATCCCCCTACAGCCATATGCAGTGTTTCATCGAAATCATGATAAACAATTGTTTCTAAACTCTGGCCAACTGGAATACGCCATTTCCCTTTCGTTACTAAATCCATTGACCATGACCAGTTCTTCGGTATTTCTCTACGGAACACACGGATGTTCAATTTATAATTATCGTACTGGATACGTACTGGTTTATTTAGCCCTTCTGAAACTACATCCTCAACCTTCTGTATGATTTTACTCGGCATACCAAGCGGTAAAGTATATACATAAGTCGTACTACGATCATCATCAATTTGTTTTTGGAACTTTGGATATTGCAATTTGTCTTCATTATTTCTTTTAATCGCAATTCCAGCCACCTCAAAAAACACCTGTATTTTTCTCTTATCATCATTTTTACTTTTGAACTTTTCACCGAATAATGCCACTGTCAAACCTGCAGCTGGAACGAGTAATAATTCAATCAATTACCACCGTTTGATCTCCCAAGCTCTATGATTACAAGTGAATTTCATTACGACAGTAGTAGCTGGATAAACAGTTCACCGTTGCTACTAAAATCTGTATCTAAAGAAGCTCAAAATCTAATTACTAAAATAAACAAGAATTATAATGAAGATTTCAAATACGAAAGCGTATATATCAGCGGCGGCCAGATGGGCGATGGTGAAAGGGTAGAATTACTTTCCTCTAATCCTAATTTAGGAAAGATTTATGATTATGGACAAGGGCAACTCTATTTAGTAGGTGAGAATGAAAATGATTTCATGATTACATTTATAATTGATAAAGCTACTGTAGAGTTAGCAAAAAATTGGATTACTTTAATAAATCCAGATTTAAATCTAGATAAAGAAATTAACGATATTGTTGCATTGCCTTTCAAAAATTCAGGGGAGCGAGATTATCACGCATATTTAGATAAGGGTAACTACAAAATGGAGTTAGGCACAATGCCTGCATCAAATGGTTATGAAAGAATAGACATAAGTGTTAAAAGAAAATAATTGATAGAAATAAAAAAGAGCCGCCCAACAGGACGGCTCTTTTTTATTTCACATACACATACGCTTTATTTACAATTAAGCAGATTTTAGTTCACATAAATATTATTATACTAATCTAAAATTTCCGTATTTACATTTTTTTCTTTTTATCTCATAATTTTAATTGGGAAAGGGAGGAAAAAAATGGTTCAAATCAAAGTAACACCTGAAATGCTAGAAGAAGTGGCTAATCGTGCAAATAATACCAGAATCGCATTAGAATCTATACATAATAATTTATGTAACGAAATAGATCAATTGTGTTTTCAGTGGATTGGTGCCTCTAATCAACAGTTCATTCAAATGTTCAATGATGCGAGACCAAAAGCTTTTACATCTATCAATTCACTTGTAAAAGTAGAAGAAGACTTGAAACGGATTGCTGAAAAATTCCGCAATGCAGATAATCAAGATGTTACAATGGAAGAAGGTGCAATGTGTGGTAAACCTTCCTCTGAAGAAAAAGGTTTTGATGGCGGTAAACTAGCTCGAGATATAGCCGGTGAAATAAGTGGTGAGTATGATATTAAAAGAGCGTGGGATGGTGTTGATCCATCTACTGGTGAAAAACTATCAACCTGGGATAGAATCTTTGCGGGTGGGATGGCAGTAGCTGGTCTTACACCAGTCGGGAAACTTGCTAAAGTGGGAAAAGGCGTTAAGATGACGCATGCTGCAATAGAAAGTAAAAACCTTTTACGAGGAGAAGATTACTTAAAAGCAGCAACAAGACCAAATGGTATCGGTAAACCACATATTGGTGAGAACGGAAACCTAATCCCAGCAAATAAAGAAGGGATGTATAAAGGCCGACAAGTAACTGTAACTGAACATATCTTAGGTGGATATCGCAGAGGAGCAAAACATAATAGTCCTTATACTAGTTTCTCGATAAAACCTGAGGTTGCAAGTAATTATGGTAAAAATATTATTGATATTGATTTACCTGCTCTAAGAAAGGGGATTAGGGACGGTGAAGTAAAAGATGTTGCTATTTTAAGCCCTAAGCAAATAGAGCGTTTAATAAAGCAAGATTCCGCCACTACAGATCACTGGAAAAATCTCGCTTTAAATTGGACTAAAAGAGATACTGAATACCTTATTAGAGGAGAAATTCCTAGTAAATATTTTAACATTAAGAAATGAGAGGGATATTCGCTATGAAACTATACTTTAAAGATATACATTTAGGAGACATTTCAAATGTAAATGGTGATGGTTTTTGGATGTATGGAAATATTAATTTCACTAATAACATTTCTGATTTCAAAGAGTTTCTTAACAAAATGGTAGATGAAAATAATCCGCCTTTAGATGATGTAAATCCAATCCTATTGGATGAAAATAATTGGTTTGTATCTAAAAATAATCAATTAGAGGGAATTGGAATACCTGCCGTCTACTTTGATTCAAATGAAATAGAATGGCGTTGGAGATAAATAAAAAGGTTCTCAGTTAAGAGAACCTTTTTCACTTCACATATACATAGGTTTCATTTGCTATTACATAGTAAATCTCACTTAACTTCATACCACCCAAGAGTATGAAAGGATTGATCATTAATGAATATTCTAGAAAAATTAAACGATTCCTTCACTTTAGAAGCTCAGGAATCACCAGCGAGTAAAGAGGCCATTCAAGAATTACAAAAGTTCTCATCAATAGATGTACCATTAGATTATTTAGAAGTAATCCAAAATTGTACAAACGCAGAGATTAATGTACAAAATGAACTTTACATACGTATTTGGGGCCCTACTGATTGCATAGAGATGAATAAAGCACATGATATTCAAAAATATATACCAAATTCACTGGCAATCGGTGATGATGAAGGCGGAAAAGCATTATTATATGGAGATGGAAAAGAAGGATTCGGATTATATACAGTGGATTTTGGAGATTTAGATATTGAAGAAGCAATTAAAATAGCTCCTTCATTAAAAGCATTGTTAATAGATGGTGTCGGAGTAGAGGAATTGTTGTCATAGTTAATAAAATAACAGCCGAATCATTTATATCGAGTCGGCTGTTATTTTTGATTAAGCTATCCTTTTGTTTTACTTCAAATACTCATACCACCAATCTCTACGATCAAGGTACTCCTTCATCGCATTTAATTGAGCATCTGAAGTTGGATCAGAAATAAAATATGCTAATCCATCAGGTTGTAAAATGAACTTAGCTGTCATTTTTAACGATGTCAATGCTCCCATAACATCTTCAATATACTCTCTTGAAAATGCTCCTGATTGGATGATATTTAGTTTAGTTGTTTGAACTTGCTCTTGCACTGCTCCAGTAAACCAAGAAAGCAGCTTTCCTCCTATCAATTGATTTAAATCACAATTACCGATACCAGGTACATTTCCTGTTTCCATGTACGCCAAAAATCGCAAGGATATGCTGGCTTATTACCAACATATTACCAACTTTCTTAGCACCTCAACAGTATAACTCATCGATAAAGGCTTATATGCCGGCTCTCATATCCTCCATGGATTTGTCTATTATTATTTAAAGTAGAATAATTGAATCTTTCTTTTCTATTTTTATAATATCTACATCCAATTCATCATCAAACTCTTTAAACTCTCTTGCATCTATATCCGTCATATAGCTCTTTATTACTTTCGCCATATGCATGGAATATGGCATGTGTATATTCTTTTCCAAAAGCATACTTGAATTACAGCACATGTAATGTACCATTTTGGCAATATAGTTCCTTTCAACAGCTTTTACACCTAGAGGTAATATTTCAAGTATATATCGATGCAATGTTTCACTATCATTACACAGATACTCACCAGTGCTATAATACATTCCCTTTTGATCTATATATAAACTCGTACTATCTAATACGTCATCACATTCTATCACACCGTATTTGGGTACATCAAAAGATGTATTTATTCTTACAGCATTTAAGTTTGGAACCTTTAGCACATCTGGAACAATGTCAGGGAAAGTATCTATATCAATTTTTTCATTTTGTAACTCTTTTATCCAATGTTTTCTTACATTCGCATCTATAATGAAGTATACTTGCTCATTTTGCTCTTTTGCAGGTTGTAAAATTTCCGCTAATGTTTCAGAAACAAATTGTTTAAATTGAATGCCCATATCATTTCTTTTTGAAGGCTGCGGTAAAAAGGTGTTATGTTTATCTACATTTAATAATAAACGATCAATCGTTTGCCACTCTATATTCCCATATAATTTATATGAAATTTCTTTTCCTTTTATTTTTGAAAAAATGGGTAAGAAATCAAATTTCGAGATTCGTTCAATTGATAAATTAACATATGTACAAGGTAAATTTATCTTATTCCAACTACGTTTTAAAAATCCTTTTTGTTCTAATAAACTCAAAATACCATTTATAATCGTTTTACGAGACACACTTTGGCCTATAAATAAATTAATAAATGCTGAAATACGGTTTGTTCGTGCAAATCCTTCTCTAACAATTTGCTTTGGATCAATTTTTTCACGTCCATCACAATTTTTCATTGCAATTAACGCCAATGTCGCATCATTACGCTTACCTGCAGTAGCATAAACCGCTTTCATAACATCCTCTACTAAATTCGTTTTATACTTCTGGCAATATTGCATCTTATATGGATTTTGCAATACTTTTTCAATATTACATCTTACTATTTTTAACAACACTGGAGAATCTGCATTTAATATATATGATGACTCACTGATTTGAGCTAACACCATTTCACTTTCAAATAATGCTTGTTCTACTTCCAGCGATATTTTTTCAGACCATATTTCTAGCGTTATAGTCTCTAATCCTTTTGGTGCAATTAAAGGGAATACTTCTTTCCTATTGCCTGTTTCAATCTTTTTACATTCTGGTAGTAATGTGAAATAAGAAAATTTTTGCTGAAACCCTTTAAATAGATACTCTCTTTCTTTTGCTTTTATACCAGATCTTATTTTAGTACCTTGAACTTTATATATTCTCTCATTGTATGGAAGAAGTACCCTAAGATTTGCTCCTAGCATATAATCTTTCGGATATTGAAGAATATGATCTAATTCAACTTCTCCACCTATACGAAAATCATCTTTTAAATTTCTAAATATCTTAATCCATTTGATGCCGTTTGTAGCCTGCTGAACTTTTAGTTTTACAAATCGTAATTTCTTATTATTCAATGCAAATTCTGGAGTAGAAATTAATATCATGCCCCGTTTTCGTCTTAATAGCAAAGGGATGTCTGGATGGTTATATTCTTGATAAAATCTCCGAATTCCTATTGAAACATTTAATAATGGAATGTTCTCTCCTCCGCGCGTTATATATTCGAACCGAAATACATAGGCGAAATAGTCTTGTGTTTTTTCATCTTTAATAGGCTCTGACATCGCCTCACAAATATTTTGTGATCTAAGAGGAGAAAAATATATATCTTCTTCATTTATATTTTCTAATTGTACAGGACGTTCACAAAAAATATGTGAAATTAAAGCGGGCACCCATTTAGAATATACTTCCTTATCATGTAGTACTGTTAAATTAGAAATTAAATCGTAATGCCATTCATATTTTGGCGATCCTATTAATTTATTAGGTTTCCAATCATGAATAATCTCATACCAACTTTGAAAAATATAATCAAGTTGTTCTTTTCTAATAGGTTCTTTACATACAATCCATGGTGTATTTTCATTTAGTACATATGGATTATGCTGAATAAATAATATATCAGAAAACATATCATATAATCTTTCATTTAATCGTTTCAACTTACTCGTTAATAAAAATGTCTTATAATGTATCTCTACAATATCGAGCCATTCAATAGGAAAATATATAAATGATACGCTTTCGTTTAAAAGGGGTTCTATTATATTTTCAAATGTTAACAACTTTAATTTTTCCATAAAATGATTACTTCCTTTCTTCATTTTTCTTGATCTCAAAAAACTAAAGTATCATCACATAATTTAATTATTTAAAAGAGAAGCAAATACTGCTTATCCGACTTATATATTAATGACATGACTCTGATAAAAGTTAAAAGAAATTTTCATACATATCCCTCCTTTTATATAATAAATATAATATATTGAGATTATATAATATCAGTCACGTATTGTATTTGTGATTTACAATAATTTTACAAAAGATTATAAAAGAGGTATTGACCATACATATGTATATCAAATCCTCTTTTCACTATCCTATTACCTTTTTCGCTTCTTTATTCACTGACCACTGCTCTAATGTATAAGTCATTTCCCAAAATGAATATTCATATTGACTGCTAATAATACAATGCTGTTTCACTGCGGTACGTACCATCTTTCTGTACGTTTCTTTTTAATTCTCGTGCAATAGAGGAGTAATGTCGCTTCAGAATGGCACCAATTTCTCTCGTTGAATAACCTAATTTATGAAGTGCTTCTAGTTGTCCACATTCAAACGTAGTAACATGGGAATAGCTCATACTCGTCCTCCGTGTAAGTAAGTGGTGTGGTAACTTCTACTTTACACGAAGCGAGGTGAGTTTTTTTGTTTTTTTAGGTGTCGCACTTAATAATACAATTCGTCAAATTAAAAAAAGACGCATTTAGATTGATGCGCCTTTTTGCGATACTTCTTTTGTTAAATCATATACATAAGTATGATTCATACCTGTAAATAGCAATACCTCTTCTCTTTATCCTATTACGTTTTTCTCTTTTGTACTTATCGGCCACTTTTCTAATGTATAAGCCATTTCCCAAAATGAATATTCATATTGACTGCTAATAATAAAATGCTGCTTCATACGCTTACGGTCTGCCTCTGTTACTTGTTCAGCGATAGTATCTAACCTTGTAATTTGCTCTTCAACTAATGTTCGGAACCAATCAGATCCATAAGCAGAAATCCATTCGTTATAAATCGGCTCTTCTGGCTGGCACTCTTTTAAACGCTCACCAATTTCATAATACAACCAATAGCAAGGTAAAATTGCTGCAATAATATCGCCTAAATGTCCTTCATACGCAGCACGATACATATGTGAAGTGTACGCATATGCAGTTGGAGCAGGGATAAAATTATCTTTTTCTTCTTGTGTTATCCCTAATTTCTTCGCAAAATTCTCATGTAAAGATAATTCCGCTTCATATGTATTTTGAGCATGGTGTGCCATACGAGCTGTCGTTTCTAATTCTAGTGCTTTTGCAGCTCCTAAAGTTTGTACTCTAGCAAAGTGACTTAAATAATACGAATCTTGAAGCACATAATAGCGAAAACTAGCTAAATTTAACGTTCCTTCACCAAGTTTTTTTACAAAAGGATGATGAAAACTAGCTTCCCAAATTGAGTCTACTTCTTTACGTAATGATTGTGAAAAAGTCATGTAAATCCCTCCAATTATGTATGAAATTTAAGTATTTACCCACCATTATTAAATCTGTAAAACAAAAAAACTTTCTTTACAGACGTAAAGAAAGTGAAATTGACAGTATTTATACATGAAACAGCAATGTCTTTCCCACTTCCCTACGCTGGCATTAACCAGATCAGGTACTAAGAGTCTCAAATTCCAATTTGATCTCAGCCTATAATAGGCCCCCCTAGTGGATAAAATATTTAATTTTCGTATTGTATTCATCATAACATACTTCATGTAACTGTCAAAAGTTATTCATGATACCACTACTTAAAATCCTTCGTCTTTTCTTACTCTTAATGAAGTTTCAATAATCATATCTAATAGTTTACTATATTCAATTCCCGCTGCAGCTGCACTTTTTGGTAGTAAACTCGCTTGCGTCATCCCTGGTAATGTATTAATCTCCATTACATATGGAATACCATCCTTCACCATCATATCCACCCTTGCATAAACGCTGCATTTTAATGCTTTATAGCAAGCCAGTGACGCTTTGTTTACACGTTCCTTAAGTTCAGCTGGAAGTTCAATAACTTCTTCAATTGTACTAGTATCATCATATTTCGCATTGTAATCAAAGAACTCAGCCGCATGTCGAATTGAAATGATAGGTAACTGTTTTCCATCAAAAATGGAACATGTAATCTCATCACCTTTAATGTACTTTTCTATTACTACTTCAGAATCCCATTCGAACACAGTTTCCAGCATTGAAATTAATTCGTCTTTATCATAGACAATCTTTACCCCCACACTCGAACCACCAGAGTTTGGTTTTACCACTAATGGAAATCCTAACTTATCTAATTCATCAACATTTAGATCCTCCATTTTTGTAAGTTCAATCCAATCAGGTGTTTCTATTCCTTCATAACGTAGAATCTTTTTCGAAACATTTTTGTCCATACATATACCGCTAGATAACATATTGCTCCCGCTATAAGGAATACCTAAACTTTCAAGCGTTCCTTGAACTGTCCCATCTTCTCCATATTTCCCGTGTAATGCGAGCAGCGCAAAATCAATGTCTTTCGCTTTTTCGATTAAATCCATTTTTTCATTTAACGTAATTGGTACTATTTCATATTTATTTTTATCTAAATGTGCAATCATTTCATTTCCAGTCATAATTGATACTTGTTTTTCAGAGGATACTCCTCCCATAATAACGCCAACTCTCATTTCCTCAACTCCAAATTTCATTTTTTATTGTATCACCAATTATTTTAATTCCCCGAACTATTTCTTCTTCTTTCAAACGTGAAAATCCTAATCGAAACGTGTTCGCTCCTCCTCCATCAGAATAAAACACATCTCCAGGAGAAAAAGTAACCCCTTGCTCATAACACTTTTGCAAAAGTGTGCGGGCATGAATTTTTTCTTCTAACTCTATAAATAAATGAAGTCCACCATCACCGGTCATTCTTTGAAACGGAATGTACTCGTTACACGCCCCAACAGCTAACTCATATTTTTTCTTATAAACAGATCTTGCCTTTTTTAAATATTTTTCAAAATATCCTTCATGTAAATATTGAAAAAGAACAGCTTGATCTAAAGTAGATGTGTGAATAGTTCTTGCTCTTTTCACACTTTCTAAATAATGAATTAGTTCTTTATCTGCAATGATCCAGCCTACACGTAAGCCAGGGAAAAGTACCTTTGAAAAGCTACTAATATAAATCACATTATTACCAGCACCAGCAAAAGTTAATAATGGTGCTAAATGTGAACCTGAATAACGTAACTCTTCATTAAATCCATCTTCTATAATAGGAATCTTATATTTTGAAAATAATCTCATCAGTTCCGTTCTTTTCTCTGAACTCGTCACAATGCCGGTTGGATTATGATAGGAAGGAATTAAATACGCAAAATCAAACTCTTTTTCACGCAAGCTTTTTTCAACTTGATTCGTATCAATACCATCTTCATTCATATCAATACCATGAACTTCAAGGCCATGTAAGCGGAATAGCTTCAGCGCAGCATGGTGAGTTGGATTCTCACAAATAACTCGACCTGATTTCTTTGATAACGAGGATAGAACAATATCTAACCCTTCAGTAAATCCATTTGTAATTAAAATATCTTTGTTCGAAATATCTACACCTTTCATTTCCATATAATGAAGTAGATATTTCATTAACGGTCTATAGCCTTTTGCGTATCCGTAATTTAATACGACATCACCTTCAATGGACATACGAGTAAGAAAAGCTCTTTTGAAATTTTCCACATCAAATAGCTTTTCGTCCGGAGCAATACTGTTAAAAACAATCATTCCTTTTTCCCAACGAACACCATGTTTCATTAAATCTAATTCATCCGCTAATAAAGTAACTGTATTAAGTTTATTTTTCCAATCTATTTCAACAGACGAAGTGTTCGATATATCAACCTTCGCAACAAAATTCCCTTTTCCTTTAACTGCATAAATGAGCCCTTCTTGCTCTAAATCTGCATAAGCAGCGAGTACAGTGTTTCTGCTTACACTAAGTAATTCACTTAGTTCCCTTGTTGAAGGAATTTTTTGATCCCCGAGCAAATGCCCTTTCATAATCATCTTCTTTAAATAATCTTTTAATTGAATATAAACGGGACGATCTTTCACAACTTTAAAATCTTTAAACAATTCCTTACCCCCTGCAATCATTTTTGCATAATTATTTCATTCTTAAAAGGTCCACTACATATGTATTTTTTATAAAGGGCGGTACGGTTTTATAAAGTGAAACTTTAATCAATTAGTAACTTTACTCCCCGTTAATACGTGACAAATCTTTACGATATAAATTAATTATATCTTTTAAAGCTGCTGCTGCGGCTCCGCGTGGATTTGATGCACCACCAATTGTAGTAACTTGGCCCATCGTATCTGTAAAGAACGTAATCCCTTTTTCTGTCCCATTTACATTTGCTAGCGGATGATCTTTATCTATTTTGCACGGTTCAACATTTAAATTTACATTGCCATCCTCATCTTTATATGCTGATGCAATTAATTTAATAAATTTATTTTGTTCCTTAGCATTTCGAATTTGTTGTTTTGTAACATGTTCAATTCCTTTTATATGTATATCTGTAAGCATATGCTCTGTTCCCATTAAACTGTTTGTCAAAAGTAACAATTTACACGCACTATCAGAACCACTTACATCTAATATTGGGTTCGTTTCAGCAATTCCTTTACGTTGCGCTTCTTTCAGTGCTTCTTCAAACGTAATATTTTCCTCATTCATTTTCGTCAGAATATAATTTGTTGTCCCGTTTAATATTCCTTCTATTTTTTCAATATGGCAACCAGCTAAACTAAATTGACCAATATCAAGTGTAGGTAATGCGGCCGCAGTTGCACCACTATATCGAATTCGTACATTCGCAATTTTTGCTGCTTCATTTATTTCTCTCCAGTTTGTAACAAGCGCACCTTTTGAAATTGCTACTATGTCCATTTGTTTTTCAATCGCTTGTTTTATATATTGTTTTCCTGGATTTCCATCTTTAAGGTTTGTAACTGTTGATTCTACCAGCACTGTACCACTTATGTTATCTGTTGCACGTTCCTCCGGATGATATTCTATATACTTCTCAATTGCTGCGCTACTGCTACCATACGTTAATAAGTCCTGAATAGATAACCCATCCTCATTATGTATTGCAACATTTCTACCTAATAAGCCACTTACAACTAACTCTATACCATATGTTTCATATATATATGAACATTTTTCATGTAGTAATTTTATAAACTCTCTTCCTACTGTTCCATATCCTGATAATACAACTTTAATTTTCATAATATCCCCCCATATTTTTCTACCAAAGCCCTCTTTCAATATAATATAAAGCGCCCTCGAATTCCATCGAGAGCGCTTTATTACTATCTATTTCGGTAAACGTGATAACTTTTCAGCAATTGCTCTATAAAACTCTTGAATGCTAGAAAAACCTAACGTGTCCGAAACACTTAATCCTACCATGTCGAAATGGTCCCAATTTGCTTTCGTTTCGATATGATTCCATTTCCCAATCTGTAATGACTCGCTATTATTTACAGTAGCATGAGATGATGGTGCAATCATAGAATTTGTATTTACTACACCATCATTTTGCCACCAAGAAGTATTAATTAATGGACGATTTTCTTCATACCTTGCATAGGAACCTAAGAAAAATGCATTCCCCATTAACACCTTATTCATTGTTATATGAGGCAAATGTAAACCTGTTATAGGTGCTGCTTGTGATGCATGTCCACTATAGGATAAGTAATACACATTTGGTTGCGTCTTTACCCAATTATTTAACTCCTTTGCACCATCTGTACTTAAATCCCATTGACTTATATCTTTTGTATTTTTCCAAATTGAACTATTTAGAATACGATCAGTATATTGTAAAGAGGACTCTCCAGCAGTCTTCTTTAACCCCCATTGATCCAATTTAAAATCATATAGTGATAAATTATCGTTTCCTCCAAAACTTGCAGCTGTAATGAGTAAATCTTTAACGAACGGTAGTAGAAGACTACCATCCGCAAGTGTTGTACCGTTGTGAGGAGTTGCTAATGTTGTAACACTATGAACATATGATTTCTCGCCCTCAAATAGTGGTGATATTTTGGTGTTTGGGTGATTTTTTACATAATTTTTTTCTTCATAACTGCCTTCTTTTAATATCTGTACCAATGTTCTAATTGTTTGTCCACCCATGCTATGTCCAACTAAATGTACTTTATTTGTTTCACTCCAACTCTGCGTGAAACCACTATAAGTTCTTCCAAAACGATTATGTCCATGTTTCTCAGCATGTGCGGCACCGTAGTCTACTGTTCCACCGTTAATTTGGGCATATAATTCACATGCACGATCCCAGTTACTAGAAACTGGCCCAACGGCTGCAGTATGAACTGTATAACCATTGCGTTTCAAATCTTCCTGTATATCATGAACACCACCCCAATATTTAACCCCTAGCATTTCCTCTCTACCCCATCCGGCAAACCCGTTTACTAAAATGATCGGATAATTATTTTGTTGACTCTCTTCAGCGTATATTACTTTCGTGGCGAATGAACATACAGTCATCAATGCAAAAAAACATATTTTTAAAAATAACTTCCCCATACTTCCTCCCCCTAATAAAACGTTTACATTTTTAAATTTACAGCATGCTTTAATAACTTAAACATAATGTAAAGTATTTTATATACGTTGTATATATAGAAAACATATACAAATGTTGATAAATATTTACTTTTTACAATACATCTTGTAAATCTGTTTATTTGAATTTATAATTAAATATAGTTTCCTCATGTTAAAAAGATTTAAAAACCATAAGAAAACTAATCTCATTGCTTCAAAAGGAGGAAAAATCATGCAAATCGGATCAAATATTCATACATTGTCTCAACCTACTAAAATAACTCCATCTAATCTTGAGCATAATACTATCTCTTCTACTAAACTTGAAAGTAAGAAAGTAAATGATCCCATCAAGTTCGATATTCGTTCATCCGAAAAAGAAATGAAACAGCCAGAGCATAAATTTAATGAATTAGATTTATGGAAGATGCTAAAAGATAAAGGTGTTCCTTTATGGATCATCCTTGAAATGCTACAAAAAGTTCGTAAAGAAAAAGAAGCTCAAAATAATTCGACTCAAAATACTAATGCGATTGAGGAAACAAACGAGACTCGATTAAATGAAGTAATGTAATCTTTTTTATATAAATAGTCTATAAACTAAAAAGAGTTCAAGCTTGATAAAGTTTCTATCAAGCTCGAACTCTTTTTTAAGATTTTTCTCCAATCGTTACAAACTGAAAAGATACTTCTCCTTCCAAACCTTTAATTAGCTTTTTTACTTTGACATTTTCATTAATCATTGTATTATCTGTCGACATTTTAGGTTTTTCGTCACCTATAGATTTTTTAAATTGAAGAAGATGCATTTTTGTTTCATTTGCTTTTATTTCCTTATATACGCTATTTTTTGCTACAATCACATACCATTGTGTTGGATAAATACGCTTGTTACCTATCCAAGCGTCACTATTGTATATGACAGGAATCTCTTTCCCTTCTAGTTTAATACTTTTCAAAGTCTTTTCGTCGTCTTGCGCAAACAGTAGCGAACCCTCTTTTGGGAATTTCGGTAACGTATTTACAGGTATATAATTAGAGCCATTGTCTCGTTCACGAAAAACTTTAGCTTTAATCAATGCTTGTGCTGTAGACTCATTTAAAATTAATACCTGTCCGTTTCCAACTTTACCTTTTTTTACAGAAAATACTTCATTTTCTTTCGTAATTTCCTGATAACGATTAATAATTGGTGAAATTTTATTTTCATCTCCAATGATTAATATACCGTTTGCAGGAAATAGATTCTCCTTTTTAGAACATGCACTAAAACTTATTAATAGTAGTATCGTTAACATAAAAATAGTTAGAGTTCTTTTCATCGCGTTTCCTTTCATCATACAGTTGATTTTTCACATACTTTCATATAGTCTTACAAGCTAATAAACTCTATTGTTCCATAACCTTATAAAGCTTTTGCAGGTAACGCCAACGGGTTATAAAGAAATATAAAACTTGTATACAAATAAATGAAATTAAAATTACGATAGAACTATTCATAATAGAAAAATCGAGTAATTGTTGTAATGCCATATAAGCGACTACGGTATGTATCACTGCAATGATAATCGGTAAGAAGAACATTAATAATAACTGTCTCGTTACAACTTTCTTTAGCTCGCGTTTACCTAATCCCATTTTCGAAATCATTTTATATTGCTGTTGATCACGATCCAAATCCGTATATAATCGGAAATAGATAAAACTAGCAGCGAATGTAAAGAAGACGATTCCGACTAAAACACTTGCCATAAGTAATAGTCCATTCGTTTGCTTCGCACTTAACAAATCTAGAGTTAAAGCTCGAAATTGAAAACTACCTTCTTCTTTCGCGAATGTACTAATTAATTCGTTTGAAATTCTCTTCGTTTTTATCCAATCGTCTACAACAAATCCGTAAGTACGATATGGAATATGAATATTATTTGGATCACTAGTAATAGGTATTTCATCATATACTTGATCCTGAACAGCGATATATATTTTTCTAGTATCATGTGGTAAAACTAAATTTTCTACAGCTTTTTCCACTTGAAATGTCTTTGTCCATTCACCTTGAATGACTTCTATACTTTTTTTATAGTCGCCATTTTTAAATTCGTGTTTTTGTGATACGACTCCAGGAATTAATAAAGTTTCACCTTCATTTTCAATTGTTTCTTGTTGATATCCAAGTGCTTTAGCAAGATCGTTATATTCGCTTAACTTCATTACAATTACATTACTTTCTGTGTATATATATGAAGCTGAAGCCATTCGATATGGAATATTAGCATCAGCAAGATGTTTTTTTATAATAGAAAGATTTTTATTTAATGCTTTATTGTTTTCAAAATCCTCATATAAAAATGTATACGGATTTGTCATCCTTACTAAATCTTTACTTCCAATTGCAGCTGTTGTACCAATCGCTGTAAATGCAACTGCTGAAACAATAGAAACTATAAAAAACATTGTTGCATTATCTTTCATACGGTAAATTAATTCAGAAATCGTTAATATATTTGTTCTCTTTAAAAAGAAAGATTCTCTCCTTTTAGCAAGATGTAATATATACACGCTACACTGTGTATATAAAAAGTACGTTCCTATAATTACTAGTAGGACACCCATTCCGAGCGTAGTAAAACTGGAACTTGAAATGAAACGAAATACTAAGAAATATCCATATCCTATACTAATTAAAGAAAGTAGTGATAATAAAATTGAAGATTTCGGTTCAGGTTTTGGTTTTTCCTCTGCTCGAATAAGTTCCACAAGTTCCGTTATTTTTACCATTTTAAATGTAAATAGTGAAACAATGAAAAATAAGAAAAGAAAAGTGATAATTGTTAATAATACAGCCTTCACTGGTGTATAAAAAGGCAAACCATTATTAATCATTAATACACTTGCGCTTATCAATAAGACTAGTTTAGAAAATATGAGTCCAATGAAAATCCCTATACAAATTGAACCAAATCCAATCAACATATTTTCAATTAATAATAATTTCTTAAATTGTCTCATTGACATACCTTGCATCATTAATATGCCAAATTCTTTCTTACGAGTTTTTAAAAATGAACTAACTGAATATAGGATAAAGAAAAATGAAAATACAAAAATCAAACCTTGCGAAATTGTAAATCCCATCGTACCATATGCACTTATTGTTGCACTTGTTGATTTTAATTCCCCTTGTAAATCAGGATGAAATAATAAAAGGGCATATGTAAAGAAAATCATAATAGAAAATGCACTACTTAAAAAATGAGCAGCATATGTACGCTTATTCCGAAAAATATTATTAAATGCGAACTGACGAAAAGTCATGCCTTTTCCCTCCTAACAAAGAAAGGACATCCATAATCTTTTGATAAAAAGTTTGCCGACTTTCACCACGATAAATTTCGTTATACAGTTGACCATCTTTTATGAAGATTACTCGGCTGCAAAAACTAGCTGCATACGGATCATGTGTAACTAACATCATCGTTGCCTTTTCTTCCTTATTAAGCGTATCCAGCATCTCCATTACATCATTTGAAGATTTAGAATCTAAATTCCCGGTCGGTTCATCAGCAAGTAATAATTGCGGCTTATGAACAATTGCACGAGCAATTGCTGTTCTTTGAGCTTGTCCCCCTGAAATTTCAAACGTTCTTTTATTCAAGATATCTGTAATATTTAATTTCTCTGCAATTTCTTCTACTCGTTTGTTCATTTCTTGCACAGAAACACCATCTAATGTCATCGGCAATACGATATTTTCCTTCACTGTAAGCGTACTAAGTAAATTAAATGATTGGAATACAAATCCTAATTGTTTTCTACGGAATAAAGCCAAATCTTCAGATGATAACTGGAAAGGATTCGTACCATTTATTACTATTTCTCCCGATGTTGGAGAGTCAATAGTAGATACCATATTTAATAACGTTGTTTTCCCGCTACCAGATGGCCCCATGATCCCTATAAATTCACCTTCTTGAATTGATAAATCAATATCTACTAATGCTTTAAAAGGTATTTTCCCTTTATATACTTTACTAATATTTTTCGCATGTAAAATTCCCATTTCTATTCTCCCTTCATTTGCACTTCTCATAACAGAGTGTAAATGAATTGTCTTACAGTTCATATTGATTCTTCTTTCATTTATCTTACACGCTTGTAAGATTTCTAAAAAAACTGATAATAACATTATTTACAAATTAAAATTAACGCATAACTATCTTATAATAATTGTATAGTGGTAGGAAATACAATCTCCTATCTTTATTATACGAAAAAGAAAAGACCGATAATGGTCTTTTCCTTCCCGAAGTTATATTTTTAACTTACGCCTTTAATTGAAATGTATTTGATAAATACTCTCTGCATCACTGATCGTAAACTCTTGTAGGTATAGATCTCCACAATCTATTTTAAATAACTTAGTGAATCTATCTTCTTCCATGTTAATCCCCCTTACTTATATTAAAGCTCCTTAATCTGCTTCGTAAGTTCCATAAATCGTTCATCCAGAGCTTTATATTCTTTATCTTTAGAAGTTAAAAAGCTTAATTTCCCTAATACTTCTTGTCTTTCTGTTTCTAATGTTAAACGTAGCTCTTCGATTTCGTCTCTTGTTTTCGTAGGTTCTTCGAGCTGCTTTTGTATTGTATTGTTTACAAACACAAGCTTTGTATTAGTTGTTTTCTCCAGAAAATATCGATCGTGAGAAACGATAACGAGCGTTCCGTTATACTCAGCTAATGTATTTTCAAGCTGTTCACGTGAAGGAAGATCAAGGTGATTCGTAGGTTCATCTAAAATAAGTACATCTTTTTCATCTAAAATATAAGCCATTAGCTTACATTTTACTCGTTCACCCATACTCATATATCGAATCGGCTCTTTCCATTGGGAAGATTCAAACCCTAAATGTTTCATTAAATTTTGGACTTTTCCTCTTTCTTCAAATGTCTCTTTATAAAATAAATCTTCTGGTGTTTTATTAAGTGGTAAATCAAATACTTCTTGTGTTAAATAACCGATGTTTGCTGATGGTGAAATCCATACTTCTCCTTCAGCAGTTTCGTTTCCCATGATCATCTTCAATAAAGTTGTTTTCCCGCTACCATTAGGCCCAATAATCGCAACCTTCTCACCGTGCTGAATGGTAAAATTAACGTTTTCAAATAATGTCCGATTATTAAATTCTTTCCGCAATTGTTTTACTTCTAAGAAACGTTTCCCTACTTTTTTACTCGCTTGAATAGAGAATTCAACTGAATACTCCTCTTTCACACGTTCTACCTTCGTTTTCTCTAGCTCTTTTTCGAGACGTTTTCGTTTCGACTTCACTTGTGCATCCATGCGCTTCGCTTTTACACGATAAAATTCTTTAACTCCTTCTTGTTTTGTAGACTGCGCATGTGCCTTTTGTGACCATGAACTTAGTTCTTTTATATGAGTTTCTACTTGTTCTATCTTTTTTTGTTGTTTTTCATATTCACGTTGCTGCGTCATTCTTTTATGCTCACGTGCTTTCATATAACTTGTATAATTACCGCTATGGTCAATTAATTTCTTATCCTCAATTGACCATATTCTAGTCGCGACAACATCTAAAAAATATCGATCATGTGATACGACGATAACTGTACCTTTCATATGTTTAATTTGCTTAATGAGAAATTCTGTACTCATCTCATCTAAATGATTTGTCGGTTCGTCTAATATTAAGACATTAGGATTTTCAGCAAATCCTTTTGCTAATCGTACTTTCAGCTTTTCACCACCACTTAAAGTATGAAAGTCGTTCGTTGGCACGCCCCATTTCGCAAGCAGTTCTGCTTCTTTTGCAATTATATCCTTACTAACAAAAGATTCTTTTTCTTGTTCAACATATGCTGTTGTCATGTTCATTTGCAGCCATTCAACAGTACCTTTTGAAGGTTCAATCTTCCCATTTATTAATTGAAGTAACGTTGATTTACCGGCACCATTTTTACCAATTAATCCGATAACATCCCCTTGTTTTACTGTCACATTCATTTTCTCTAACAACATATTTTCCTTTATTTCAACATAAACATCATTTAATTTTAATAGTTCTTTCATAATACCGATCCCTTTCATTAAGGGAGAATAAAAAAATCCTCCCAAATAAATTTGGCAGGATTAGTCGTTAAAATATTTATACCCAAATAAGCTATTACGCAAATCAAATAGCAAAACCGTTGTTTGGAATTGGGCAGACTAATCCTATTTTTTATAAATTGAAATTTATTTCATTTCAACATTTAAAAATAAGATTAGTTAATCATCGTCCACCCATCATTCCTTTCCGTCATTAGTAACCATATTGTACCATACTAGTACTGTATGAGTAAATGTAATTATATGTGCTGTTAAAAAGATTGCTTTCTTTTAGATTTATTTATCATTCCTTAACTTCATGTTGAATAAGCACAAATTACATTGATTGTAATACGTCCTTTAGGTTTCCACAGTAATAAATTTTATATAAAAACAAAATCTTATTCGTTATCCAATAACCACTTATTGTTTTTCGATAAATTTTTATTGATTATTCTCTTGTAATAAGCTATTATATCTTTACAGAAAATATTAATGTAAGGATTGAATTTATGGACAGGACATTAGAAATCACAAAGTTAAATATGTTTGTAAGGATTTTTATCCTCCCGATTATAGTAGGGATACTTGTTGGTATACTAACGAAATTGGGGCAAGGTATACTTCCAGGAAATTGGCATTCATTAGCTAACTTAGGAAGCGTTTGGTTAGTTCCATCCTTTTTCGTGGCTAGCTTTAGTTATTCTAAGCGTACAGCTATGCTTTCTGGTATCCTTGCACTACTCGGTATGGTATTAGGCTATTATGGTTATGCAATAGTTATTAAAAATGTAGCTCACTCTATTTATTTTATATCTGTATGGATTGTATGTGCATGTATAGGAGGAACGATCTTTGGAATTGCAGGTTTTCTATGGAAAGATACTACAAATCCACTTCATAAATTCGGAAGCGCACTTTTAAGTGGAGTTTTTGTAACGGACGGACTTCACATTCTATTAAACTTTGAAGATTACAGTCACATGTTACCTGTTGGATATACGGAAGTGATAGTCGGAATTATCTTGATTCTTGTATTAGAACGCTCTAATGCTTATCGTGTGTCTTCTTTCTTAATGATGATTCCTATCACTATTTTAGGATTAATTGGGTATAAATTATTAAGTTTGTTTACTTAATTACAATACTGTATCATGAAAAAACAAAAGACTAATTGTATTATAGTCCACAAAACATATCACGTATTCGAACATTACACTTATACATAGGATAGATCCATGAAGCTATCTCTTTCAAAGGGGTGGCTTTTTTCTTACAAAAATATTTATCAGCTTTTTATTAAATCCTTCAAATTTAACAATCGTATTTATTAGTGTGTCATTATACATACTAATATAACGTTTTATCATTTCATATAACCGCTATAAAAAAAGGCTAAAAAACTTATTTCCAAAGCTCTTTAGCCTAGATCACTTATTTATACATTATAAAATTTAATTCGTACAACCGTACCTTTACCAACTTCTGAATGGATTTCTACACTATGTCCTAATTGCTTCGTAATTTCATATACGAGATATAGCCCCATTCCAGTTGATTCTTTAAAATCTCTACCATTTTCTCCTGTAAAGAAAGGTTTAAACACTCTTGGCAAATCATGCTTCGGTATGCCTACACCATTATCAGCAATTTCAAGTATAACATTATTACCTTCCTTACAAGCTTTCACTTTAATCTTCTCTCGACTACCAGATGAATATTTAATCGCATTTGATAGTATTTGTCCAATTAAAAATTGTAACCATTTCGCATCACTTTCTACTGTAATGTCCTTATCAATTTTAAGCTCTGGATATACAAAATTCCGGATAAAGAAGCGTTTATGTTCATGCACAGAATCATTCACTATTTTATGTAATTGTACTCTTTCCACATAAAAATCTTGTGTAAATGCTTCTAAACGTGCGACATACAGTGCCATCTCTAGCCCCTTTTTCAACCTATCTGTTTCCTCATTTATACTTTCAAAACGCGAATCGACTTCATCCTGTGTAATTAATTCTATTACAGATAAAGGTGTTTTCATTTGATGAATCCACTGATTCATAAAAGTTAAATGATCATTATTTTTTCTTTCTTGTATGTGGAGCTGATTTTGATAATGGCGATATTGTACCTCAAGTAAGTCTTGAAGCGCAGCAGATATAGCTGCAAAATCAGATTTTTGAACCGATTCATCTAAAGATTGCATCGGGTTTGCTAATCGTTCATAGAAAGTACGATGAGTAAAGTAACGAAATACTAAATAGCCTACCATAAAAAAGGCACCTAAAAACATTGCATACAATGCCGTCGCGATATGCTTATGCCCATCAAACCAATATACGAGAAATATGGATAATAGTTGGATGACTGTAAAACAAATAAGAGGTATATGATCACGAATAAACAATCTTATCATTTTTCCATACCAGTATCCCAAGTAATATGCAATCTATATCCAACACTACGAATCGTTTCAATCGCACCCTCAATCTGTAACGTTTTTAACTTTTTTCTCACACGTGTTGTATTTACACTTAATGTATTATCATCAACATAGGATTCGCTATCCCATAATTTATTTAATAGCACTTCTCTACTCACAACACGCGGATAATTTTTCATTAACATTTCTAATAAAATAGCTTCATTTCTCGTTACATCAATTTCTTGATTCTTAAGCTTCAATACAAGCCTTTCAGGATATAAACAAAGACCATGTTGTTCAACCATCCGTTCTTCTATTTTCGGTGCATAATCTCCGTAAGCACGCCTTAAATGACTTCGAATTTTAGCCATTACAACTTCGTAATGGAATGGCTTTGAAATGAAATCATCGCCACCGTTTTCTAGCGCCATAACTTGATCCATCGTACCTTCACGAGCTGAAATAAATAATATCGGACATGTAGAAACTCCGCGAATTTGACGACACCAATAGTAACCATCAAAACTCGGTAAATTAATATCTAATAAAACTAACTCTGGTTGTTCTTCTAAAAAAATATTTAATACATTATGAAAATCCGATACAATAATCCCTTCATACCCATATTTCGCAACATGTGTTGATAATAGTTCTGCAATTTTCATATCGTCTTCTACAATCATAATTTTAACCATGTGTTTACTCCTTTTTCGATCCACAATCTTATATTCAATTATATAAAATAAATACTACCTTTTTTTATATAATCCGTAAATCAAAAAAGATACTTTTATACAAAATCATCCTTCTTCTATCATTTCTTATTTAATATGGAATTCACTCATAGTAAACCCCAATTTCTCCACATAATTCATCCCTAATTCCATTCGAGCAGTCTTCAGCGGGTCCACAACTTGACAAACTTTTAAATCGCCGGCTGCTGATAATAAAAGCGTGGCATCAGCTTTAGACATTTCTAATTCTTCATGTAAAAATGTCACCATATTACGTACAGCTCGATTCGCTGCATCATCTAGCAATTTTTCTGAAGCTATCGTCATTACTTTTTCTTTTTGAATAGCCATTGGCAATGGCCATTTCTTTCCTTTTATAATCTGAACTGTTACCGTCACCTCACCAGCAACCTCTACTCCACTAACCCCAATTTCACCATCGCCCATCGCTGCGTGTAAATCACCTAATGCTAATAGAGCACCAGGAACATTTACAGGTAATAATAATGTTGTCCCTTCTTTTATCTCTTTACAGTCCATATTCCCGCCGTGATCATGTGGTGTGCCACATGAAATGCTCGCTTCTTTCGGCGCTGTTCCAATTACACCGATCATTGGATTAATCGGGATTTGTAGTTCATTTGAAAACAAAACATGTTCATTATGTACTGAGACAATTTTCACTGTATTTTCATGTAGCTCTTCACCCATTACACCAAGATTTGCACCTGTAGTTAAAACGCCTTTCTCTGCAATTTTTATCTTTTCAATGGTAACAACTAATATATCACCAGGTTCTGCACCATTAATATATACCGGACCAGTCGCTGGATTAATCCGGTTCCAATCTAACTCTTGAAACACAACATCTTCAGAATCAATTTGATTTTCAAAGCAATCATATGTTTCGAATATAAGGCGACTCCCAATTTCCACTTCCATACATGGTTTATTTTCTGGTGACATTGCGTAAATGATATGTTCTTTCTGAATTCGATACATATTATCTCTCCTCTTTATATTTGTCTACAATTACTAATTAGCTTTTTTCATAAAAGCTCCTTTTAATAATTAATAAATTTACATATAGAAAAGCACTTAGCTTATTTTCATACATACACTCTTTACTATAACAGGTAAAGAAAGGTGGTATCACTATGCCCCTTATTCCATATAACGAAAGCGATGTTGATTTACTAGCTCGTTTAATGCGTGCTGAAGCTGAAGGCGAAGGTCGACAAGGTGAACAACTTGTTGGCTGCGTAGTAGTAAATCGTGTATTTTGTGATTGCTTAGATTTTAAACAACTCCGTACCGTACGTGATGCTGTATATCAAAGCCCTGGTGGATTCGAAGCAGTGCAATACGGATATTTTTATCAACGCGCTCGTGAATCAGAAAAAGAAATCGCACGAAAAGTTTTACAAGGTGAGTGGCGCTGGCCTGCACGATGGGCTCTTTGGTATTTCCGTCCAGTTGGAGCTTGTCCGCCCGAATGGTATAATCAGCCATTTGTAGGACAGTTTAAAAGTCATTGTTTTTATGAACCTAGTGGTGATGAATGTCCGAAATTGTATTCACGGTAGTAAAATTTGGAACGCAAGTACTTAGAATTTTGGGTACTTGCGTTACTTTTAACTTTGTTTTAGAAATCTAATAATGCAATGGTTTTTTCTATACCTACCACATGTATTAATAATGGTATACGAGGACCATTTGATTGATTCATAATGAGTTTATATATAATATTGAATAATTGTTTTTGATTTTCTTTCATTATTTTTTTATTTTCATGATGACAAATCGAATAAAATTGCTCCATTATGTTCGAATAATCTTTATTTGAACGCAGTATTTTACAAACTTCTACCAGCCATTTTTTTTGCCTTTCCTCTAATGTGTTATAAAACTCTGTATTTTTCTCCTGATTTACCGCCATTAATTTTTCAGATTGAAAGTTTCTTATCCAATGCTCTGCACGATTACTTATCGCTCTCATTTCATCTAACGCATAGCTCCTATCTATTTTCTCTAATATCTCCTGTAAAATAAATGAGTCAAAATTTAATAACGGCAACGTTCCTGCTACTTGATTAAATTTCGGATATTCTTTAAATCCGCTATCAACTCTAGAAAGTTTAATTGCATCAAATAAATCTTCATTTTTGAGCGTTTTATTTTTATAACTATCTTTTAATCGTTCATACTCTGTATAATTGCGAATCACATCTTCATCAAGACTGATATGAAAAGATGCGCTTGGTCTATATTTTACAAACATAAATAGAATCACTTCTGGTAAATACACTTTTAACAACTCGCTAGGTGTAATACTATTCCCTGAGGAACTAGACATTTTTTCATGATGCCCTTTAATTCCAATAAAATCGTAAGCAATGTAATGAGGCGCTTCACGATTGAATATTTTTCTCGCAATTTCTTTTGATACATTATAACTACCCGTTTCTGATGAATGATCTCTTCCGCCCGGCTCAAAAACAATATCCTCTATCATCCATCTCATCGGCCAATCGATTTTCCAATTCAGTTTCATTTCATTTGTATTTAATACCGATAATTCAGTTTGATTTCCGCATTCACATTCATACCGAACTGTTTTTAATACTTCATCAAAATGTGTAATCGTTGTCGCATCTTTCCCGCATTTCTCACAATATAATGTAACCGGATAAAAGCCCTCTCGCTCTTCTTCACTACACTCTCCCGTTTTAAAACTCATTAAAATATCATATATTTCTTTTCTTTTATATAAAGCCTCCAATATGTTTTTGTTATATCTTCCACTTCTATATTCAGCATGTTGATATATGAATTCCACTTCAATCCCAAATACTTGAAGCGATTCCTCAAACTCTTTTTCAAAATGCTCGGCATATGAATTATGACATCCATACGGATCTGGTATATCACAGTATGGCATTCCGATATACTTTACAAAAGATGACTCAACATTTTTAGGGACTTTTCTAAATCTGTCGTAATCATCCCATGAAAATATAAAACGAGTCTTTTTCCCTAAATCTTGAAGCGCCCTTACAACAAAATAAGTCGTTACGATTTCACGAAAGTTCCCAATATGAACAGAACCAGATGGACTAATTCCAGATGCGCAAACAAAAGTTTCTTTGTTTGGATGTTTTCTAATTAATTCGTGTGCTACTTCATACGCCCAATGCATATGTTACTCACCTCAATTGTTTTTTGTTTTCAGATTTTCAGTTTTATACAATAAAAAAACTCCCACCCCCAAGATTATTCATCTTGAGGACGAGAGTTATTAGCTTCGCGGTACCACCTCAGTTTGTCAATATGTCGCCATATTAACCTCTTCAGGTACGGCAAAATATGCTTATACCCTATCTCTATAACGGGAGATCCCGTCGCACCATCCCTAAATAAATTAGTTCCTTGCGCAGCTCCAAGTCTTTTTTCATTAAGATGTATACTGCTCTTTCTCAGCTACCAGAGCTCTCTGTACGTATTCTTTCTTAACTACTCTTCTCTTCCATGCCATTTTACATATTAGTTTTTTCATATGATAATTTAAAATAGTTTCATTGTCAAACTTTTCCGAAATAAAACAGTATAATTATCTAAAAAAATTCTTTATCGCTTCTAATTGAATTTTGTGGCTACACTCATCACAACAATATACCCCTTTTGGTTTCTCTTTAAATCGCTTATATTTTTCACTGCCTTCATAAACACGAAATATATTTTTACAAGAAAAACAAACAATTTCATAAAACATCATATGCATTTTCCTCTCAATATTTATACATTGTTTTAATCACTCGAGAAAATCAGTTTTTCCATGGTACAAATCTTAATATTTTCTGATTAAAAGGTTTGTCCCTATTCTTATCGAATTATATAAATATCTTATAAAGCGAGGTGAACATCTTGGACAGTAATATAGAATTAGTTTTAGATGCGAAAGCAAGTTTAGCTGAAGGACCATCTTGGAATGAAAAAAACAACTTTTATACTGGGTTGATATTGTGGAGAAACAATTATGCATATTTAGTCCTACCGCTAATACAAACCGAGTAATTGCTCTCAATCAACAAATTGGCTGTGTTGTTCCATATTTAGATGACATACTACTCCTAGCTATGGAAAATGGCTTTTATTCTATTAATGTAGAAATAGAAAAACTGACACATATTTTTGACCCTGAACCACATTTATTTAAAAATCGTTTTAATGATGGAAAATGCGATCCGGCAGGACGTTTTTGGGCAGGTACTACAGATACATACGGTATTAATGCTGCTGGCTCCTTGTATTGTTTAAATAATAATTTAAAGGTAGAGAAAAAAGTTTCACATGTAAATACATCAAATGGCATAGCTTGGTCACCTGACCATACATACCTTTACTATATCGATACACCTACTAAAAAAGTAGTTCGTTTTCATTATGATATATGCTCTGGAGTAATTCGTAATCCAAGTGATGTAATTATTTTCCCCGAAAATGACGGTCTACCTGATGGTATGACAATTGACGAGGAAGGTTGCTTATGGATTGCTCATTGGGGAGGTTCAAAGATTACTAGATGGAACCCTTCAACTGGTGAACAAATATTAAGTATCCCGATTCCAGTGCCATATGTAACATCTTGTACATTTGGAGGGCCTAATTTAACCGACCTATATGTTACAACAGCCAGAACAAGAATGACGGATGACGAATTAAAGCAATATCCACATGCTGGTGGTATTTTTCGAATTCAAACAAATGTAAAAGGTTGTCCTACCCATTCATTTTACAATAATAATATTGGAGCTGAAACACTATGAATCGCATTAATTTTATAAGACAAGAAGAAAAGAAATATCACGACCTTTGTTATGAACAATACAAACTATTTGAAACTGGTTCTTGGCTGTACAAACCGGTTAAAACGGTTATGGATTTGATGGATTATTTTGAAGGAAAAAACAACTTGCAAGTACTTGATCTCGGCTCTGGCGTTGGAAGAAATAGTATTCCCATTGCCCAAAAGATTCAAAATGCGAGTGGTACTGTTACATGTGTGGATTTACTTGATTCTGCTTTAACAAAATTACAAACTTATAGTAAAGAATATGGTGTAATTAATAATATTAAAATAGAACAAGTAGCAATTGAAAACTACTACATTCAACCTAATACTTATGATTATATCGTTGCAGTATCCAGTTTAGAGCATGTTCAATCAGAAGAAGATTTAAAAAACGTGCTCCATTCTATGAAAGAAGGTACAAAAAGCGGCGGTATGAATTGTTTAATTATTAATTCGAACATACAAGAAATTGACTTACATACAAATGAAGAGTTAGATGCTTTAATTGAAATTAACCTTCCTACTGAAGATATGATATATCTATTAAAAAGTATTTATAAGGAATGGAAAGAAATTAAAGTTGAAATAAAAGAATTAGTCTATGATATTGTTCGCGATGAAAGGCATATTCAATTAAAAACAAATGCTATTACGTTTGTAGTTCAGAAATAATCGTATAATAAAGATATGATTATTTCTCTCAGATTTATTTTTATTGCACGAAATTTGCAACTTTAAATATTTATGAAACAAAAAATAAAAGAGCACTTGTTTCCGCAAGTGCTCTTTTGGGGATTTTGAGATACCCTATTAACGAAAGTTAAGGTTACTTAAAGTTAAAAGGTATTTCTATTATATGCTTGTCCTCTTTATTTGTGCATAATTAATATATAAACATATTCAATCATTCTTAATAACTTTTAGTTATAGTTCTTTCTTACATTTTATCGTTAAAAAGTTGATTGAAGGTTTATTTGCCATGTTCTTATTTGGTTCATCAATTTCCGAAACTTGTACTAGTCCATATTTTTTAAAATCCTGTTTTATAGATTCAGAATCATAGAAGAACATTTTTACACCTTCCATTATCTCATAATAATCTTTATCCAACTGTTTTCCTTTGCCATACATTGGAGCTTTTTTAGAAACAGTTGTAAAAACCATATATCCACCAGGTTTTAACTGATTATAACAATCTTTAATAAATTTCTCTCTTTCCTGTTCATTCAACAAATGAAGAAGTGCATGACTAAATATACCATCATACAGTTTATTATCAAAAGGCATTTCATTTACTGAACCGTGATAGATACTAACATCTTCTAGTCCGTTTTCTCTTGCTAAATCGATCGCTGTTTTCGAAATTTCAATACCTGTTACATTTATACTATTTTCGATAAATACCTTTGCGTTTCTTCCATAGCCAATACCCGGAACTAATATGTCTTTAACATTGTTTTCCACAAAAAAATCTTTTGTCAAAATTGCAGATTCTGTAGGTTCAAACCCCCACATCGTTTGTTTCTCAATAAAACTTGATTCCCAAAATTCCATTATATTTCTATCTCCTTATTTTTATCTCATGTTTAATATCACATGAAAGACCTATTCCATTTTAACGCTGCTTTTTTCACCACAGTCACTATAGGTCCATTGAATATAGCATATTAATAAGCCTATATCTAATTTAAAGATTGGCTGAATATCTATTCTAAATATTAGCTTTTACAATTAGAAAAAATAAAAAATGCCAATACTTCAATTGTATATTGGCATTTCACATAAGAAATTATCTTTTTATATTGTACTGATCTATTACTTTTTCTAACACTTCTAAAGTGATTGGCTGAGCTTTCTCTATTAATTGGTAACCAATCCGCCCATTTGGTTCAGCTGTAACTTGCTGTAAACTTTTTAAATCATGAATCCCTTTTTCTCTTAATTGCATATATAGTTGTTGTTCCGACATTTTCGCCTTCATCAAATTCTCTTTTACAATCTCTCCATTTTCTACTATTATAATGCTACTGCCATTTAGGAATTGTTCCATCTTCTTTGATTTCAATTCAAAGAAATGAATGATAAGAAGTACGCACGCAAATATTGCAGCTGCAAATATAGATGGGACTACTTTCCTACTTAATACCGGTTCTACAATAATACGTGCAATTGATACTACTATAATGATTTCAGCTCTTGTCATTTGGCTAACAGATTTACTACCTGTCATTTTTAATGCAATAATCCCAGTCAGAATTAAAATAATGCTTTCAAAAATCATATTCATAATAGCCCAATCCTTTAATGGTGAATGTTACTAGCATTCCCATTTCATATAGCATTCTAAATGTATTTTAATTAAACTTTTTTGTAAAAATTAAACTTACATATACTGAAAAAGAATCTATTTTGACCAACCTTTTTTCAATATGGATTTGATAATCCATCTTCCATTATCAAAAAAATAAAAAGCACCCGAATGGATGCATATAGATTAAACTTATTCATTATTACTTTCTTCACTTTCATCATCAACTGATTTGGAGTCTAACATGCTGCCTATATCAGGCGGTAAAGTTAACTCTATTCCAGCTATTGGTTGATTATCTTCATTAAACCATTGTTTCTTAAATTTAATCAATTCTTCATTTTTCTTATTTTCATTCATATTATCCCCCCTTTTATGTTTGATATTAAACTCTTTACTTAATATGTACACTGAGAAAGATAATATACTATTTGTACATAATGAAAGAACAAAAACCATTCTCTGTTTTCACAACCCGTTGTACCTATTAAAGAATCCCCGTACATGTTACTCCGCGCTCTGCTATCATATTAGTGTCTAAACATATGTGGGCTATGTGACAAGTACCTGGTCATTTTGTTCATTATTCATATGAGACAAATACTTTTAAAGGGGTAATTATTCCTTGACTTAATTCCTCAAAACATTGAATGAGTCCTGTATGTTGTATTTCATGTTGAAAAATCTCTTCTATCCATGGTGTTTTTTCTATTTGACTAAAAAACCAATCTGCATGTTGTTGATAATTATATCCGTCACTTGAACCAATGATCCGCAGTTCTTTCTCATAAAAATCAGCGGTTAATGTTAGTTCTTCAATATTACCATCAGAAAGTATACATATTTGTCCATTAGTTTTAAGTGCTTTTTGTAATGTATGAAATCCGCTATTTGTAGCAGAACATTCGAAACCGTAATTATATGTTTCTATTATTTGTTCTTCTGAAGCATATATGTTTTTCGCACCAAACTTCTTTGCAAAATCTCTTCTATTTTTATTAGGTTCAACAACATCTACATGCTTAACACCTACATAGTATTTTAAGAAATAAAAAGCAAGTAAACCGATAACTCCCATTCCAGTTATAAGTACCTTTTCATCTTGTCGCGGATTTAGTTTCAATATACCTTTAGCAGCATCACACGAAAGAATAGATAATAAAGCTACTTTAGGTTTTATATAACTAGGTACTCGAATTACTTTATACCCCTTAACTACTCCTATCGTTTCATGTCCATAAAAAGAAACTACTTTATCGCCTATGTTTAAATTCTTTACTTTATTACCAACTTGAATCACTTCACCGTAACTTTCATATCCAGTTTTTCTTGGATAAATAGGATGTGTATCTGTAACATCGGATCCATTATACTGAGGTAACTCTGCTCCAATGCTTATTGCACCTGCAATTGTTTTAACGATAATTTCATCATCCTGTATAGACTTTATTTTACACGTTTTCCACTTAAGGTATTTTGGTCCTTCTAAAACTATTTTATTTTGTTCCATTTATAACCCTCTCATTTTATAAAATTTATTCTCACTAAATTTCAAATAATGTATAATAGATTCATCAAAAATTCAAGCTATAACGTTGGCTAGCACCCAACAGTGATAACATGATAATTGAATTTGATGGATATGGTATAAATGAGTATGTAGCTGGACAATGCGTTTCAATTACGAAATTAAAAAGGATGTATTTGAATGTAAAACATGAGGGGATTTCTAACGGTGGTGTCATCGATTTGTTTTGTGTTCGACATAATTATGACCGTATTCCCTGCTCTTTTTGTAAAGACTTTATAAGTGAGATTGTAATCAATCTAGATACCGACTATATTTATTTACCTAATTCTATAAGCCTATCTTTGTCCTTTGCCTTTGTTTACCGTACATTTCTGCCCAGCACCTAATAAACAATTAGCCCTACATTAACTATTCTGACAACATTTTAAGAAAAGTTGTTGCCGCCCAAATGAAATACGCAAGTTGCGTCATGATATACATCGTAATTTCAAAACCTGTAAGCTTTCTTTCCCTTTTGATTTTCTTTAAATATCTATAAAAACAAAATGAACATAGAAGTAATAAAACAATAGACATTTGAAATAGATTTTCCACTAAAAGAACTGCCATTTATTTCATCACCTTTCCAATAAAAAAGTATATAGTTCAAGCATATCATGTTAATGGAAGTAATTACCTTAATTTTCAAATTAAATAATCTTCCTAAGTAAAAGAAGTCACTTTTTTTTAATGTTTCAATACAATATTATGTAATTCACTACGCTCTATATAATATTAGATTACTTTTTCTTTTAATGTACATGCTTAGGAGGAAGTTTTACATGCAATTGATTCATAACATAAAAAAAGCGTTTCATAACTTATGTGACTACGATACGGCAAATCTAATATCCGCTATTCAATCATTAAATATTACACTTCATAAAATATCTCCTTTTATTACTTCACCACTTAACCTTGAATACGGAAGAAATGTTATCTATAAGTCTGAATTTGTGGAGATTTTAGTATTAAATTTCCCTAGCAAAGCAAAGACTCTTATTCATGATCACGGAATATCTATAGGATGTATATTAATAGTCAATGGTACGCTATAAAATATTACGTACGAAAAAAATAGAGAATGGATTGAAGAGTTTACAGAGGGAAATATTTTCACCGTAAAAAAAGATACTGTGCATAAAATGTATAATGCTACAGATTCAACAGCAATAACATTCCATGTATATTCACCACCATTAAAAGATGTACAAATATATGAGTAGTCTTTAAAAGGAGGAAATATGCAAAATTTAAAGGATCACTATATAAAGAGCTTACAAGATGGTCGAAATGTTTGGCTCTATGGAAAAAAAGTAGATGTAACTACAGACAACAATTTTTCGGGGACACTATGTACCATTTCTAATTTATTTTCGTTATTTGATGATCCCAAACAGAGAGATTCTATTGGATATGTCAGCCCAAAAACGAAAGACTTTGTTCATAAATCATTTTTAGTTCCGAATTCCTATAATGAATTATTAATGAGAAGAACTGCATTTGAAACATGGGGTTATGCTACAGACGGTGTAATGAGTAGACTATCTGATTACGCAAGATCGAGACTTACTGGCTGGTACGTATCAAGAGATTTTTATAAAAAGTTCGATGCACAGTTTCCAGATAAAATCGCATCTTATTACGAAAAAGCTAGGGATAATCACTTGTTTTTAAGTGTAGTCCAACGTGATCCGCAAATAAATCGCTCAACAGAATCAATGTTAAATGCAAATGACTTAGGGTTGCTAAGAGTTACAAAGGAAACTTCTGATGGAATTTATTTAAGTGGTGCGAAAATGATAGGAACTGCTTCTCCTTATTCAAATGATTTATTAATTTACCCATTAACAAAACTGACTGACGCTCAAAAAGATTTAGCTCACTTTCTTATCGTGGCAGCCAATTCTCCAGGATTACATATGGTTTGTAGAGAACCATATGCAAATACAACTTCAAGCACAGTTGATTCCCCTATTAGCTCACAGTATGATGAAATGGATGCACTATTAATCTTCGATAATGTATTTGTCCCTTGGGAACGTGTTTTACTTTATAACAATCCAGAAGCAATTTGGGCTATAAAATCAGATACAGCTTCTAGTAGTTTAGCTTATCATCAAGCTATAGTACGATTACTAATAAAGCTAGAATTTATAACTGCGATTGCTTTTGAAATTGCTGAAGCAATTGGAGCTCACACTTATTTGCATGTTCAAGAAAAACTTGGAGAATTAATTATGCAAATCGAAACAATTCGCGCACTTTTAATTGCTGCGGAAGTTGAAGGTACTACAAATGAAACAAAAACTTATTTACCAAACTTTAAATATATCGAAACTGCAAGGAATCTTGGTTCTAAATATTATCCCCGCGCAATAGAAATTTTACAATTAATTGGAGCAGGTGGCTTCATTCAACTTCCTTCAAGCTCGATTGATTTCCAGAGTCCAATAGCTGATTTATTAAAAAAGCACTTTAAAGGAACAAATATAGATGCCGAACAACGCACAAAATTATTTAAGTTAGCCTGGGATATTATTGGAAGCCCATTAGGATCAAGACACGAATTATACGAAAGATTTTACGCGGGAGATCCAATACGAAATACAGCTACACAATATGTAAATTATGATAAAAATCACTTTAAAAAGATGCTAAGTAAATATTTATGATGAAAAAGAGCACCCTTTGCTAAGAGTGCTCTTAAAAAATATATAATTATCCAGTTACATATATAGTTGCTCCGACCACAACTGCTACTTTTTCCGTAATGGTTTCATCTTATTCACCTTTATGTTTCTAATTAAGCTTTATAACTTTTGGTATATGCTTCCTATCATATTTCCTCATATAGATTTCTCCATCTGGAGTAACGAATTGTAAAACAATCTCACCACATACCCCATCTAGTATTTCAAATTCACCTTCTGCATTTGAAATTCTGCGTTCCTTACCTTTAATAGAATCTTCATAAATTTTCACATTAAATATAGGTTCGTTATTTTGACCTATGATAATACCTCTTGAATACTTACCAACGACAATGCATTTCTTTTTTATAATAATTAGTCACAACTATAGCTCAAATTATTACAACGGTACACACAAACAAGAGAATTATTTTACGCCTCACAACAAACCTCCTTATTCATTTTATTCTTTTTTTAAATTGAAAATTTAGACGTTCCACTTGTTTGATTTCTTCCACTACTTTACGAATTCCTTCCTCAATCCTATCTTCCTTTACATTCGATACGTTTAACTTTAATAGTCTTTGTTTCGAAAAACTTTTCACATAATTTTTATCAATCGCATCGATACTGATTTGCATTTCACTTAGTCTTTGTATCAACATGTCCGAAATACTTGTTTTATGTACTTCTAAACAAGTATGGATTCCAATTGTATTTTGCTTTTTATATGTGAATAGAAGCGGGTTTTCACTATGCATCCTTTCTAATGCTTCTGCTAGTTTTTTAGATCTATTATTATAGGAAGATTTAATTTTATTTTTATGGCGTTCGAACATGCCACTCTTTATATAAATTTCTAAAGCAGCTTGGGATATCATTGGGCTATCGATATCTAAAATCTTTTTATATGTATGGAAAGCACTCGAAATAATCGGTGGAATAACTGCTACACCAACTCGTAAACCTGGAAAAATAATTTTCGAATAACTCTTTAAATATATGACATGATTACCATGATCCAGGCTATATAATGGATCGGCTTTTGAATCTGTTTCTAAATCTGCTAAATAATCATCTTCTACTATAAATACATTGTATTTCTTAGCCAATAACACGATCTTTTCTTTCTCGTCTTTAGAATAAGAAGTTCCAAGCGGATGATGATATCTTGGTATTGTATAAAAGAATTTTATTTTACCTGTTCGAAAAATACGTTCCAATTCATTTAAGTCAATACCTTCATTCGTACGCTTAATACCAATTACTGGAACTTTATTCATTTCTAGATATTCTATATATAAATGATACGTTGGCTGTTCAACTAATATTGTTTCATTTTCATTTGGAAATGAGATAGAAGTTAATATTGCAAGTGCCTGTTGCACGCCTGACGTTATAAAAATATTGTCTTCTTTCGTGAACACTTGATAATTTGCCAACTGTTTTTGAATGACTGGAATTAAAGATGGTAAGCCTTTCGGTGTTCCGTATACGAACAAATCATTTTTATAAGTATCAATAGCCTTATTAATGCAATGCTGAAAATCTAAATATGGGAAAACATCTGGATCTGGTGCTGAAGAAGCGAAATCAATTATCTCTTTATTTTCTATAGTACTCCCAGATTTCTTAACAACGTAGTATCCACTTTGAGGGACAGAATATATAATGTGACGCTTTTCTAATTCATGAAGCGCACGTATAACTGTTGCCTTATTACATTCATATTGCGCAACGAGTGACCGTATTGACGGTAATTTCTGTCCTTCTTTTATCTCTCCATGTTGAATCATTTTTTCTATATCATTTAAAATATGTAAATACTTATACATTCTTTCACTCCCTTATAGAAGTATTTAAAAGGTCCCTCATTCTCACAGTCATTATAAAGTAAAAAGAAATACATCCTTTCTATCATTTTTAATTTTAACATTATTTCACATTTCCTCCTCTTAACAAGGAAATTACAATTAATAAATAGAATATCTCTATGAATAAATAAAAAGTGAGGGATATGTAATGCAACGTGTAAATACAATTGATATTAGTAATGTACTACAATTAGAAAAAACTCTTTCGTCTTTATTAAATAAAATGATTTCTTCAAAATTAGACCTAGAAAACTGGTTAAAAGAGCAGTCAAAAGTGATTTGGGAAATCGAAGAACAATTAAGAACACATTATATCGCCTTTCAATGTAATACGGATGATGAAAAAATAAAGGATACTTTTGAACATGATCAACAATTTGTAAAGCCACTTTTAAAACGGTACCAAAATTTATTGGATAATAAATATTTAGAGTCACCTTTTCGAATGGAATTAGATTCTAACGTATATGGTTTGTTGGATGCAAAAATAAAAAATGCTCAAAAGTTATTTTGTGAGGAAAATATTGAATTAGAAGTAAAGGAAGACAAATTAGTCACAGAGTACTTTGAAATCACTGGAGGATTAATTGGAATTTGGGACGGAGAAGAAAAAACGATAACAGAATTACAATCCTATTTACAAGATTCGAATCGTGACATCCGTAAAAAGGCCAAAACCATTATTTCTGAACAATTTTTATCTGTTGAAAAAGAACTCCAAAACATATTAAATCAATTAATTGAAATTCGCCATCAAAAAGCAAAAAATATTCAACTAGAGAATTATCGCGATTATATGTTCAAAAAATACGAGCGTTTTGATTATTCAGCGAAAGATTGCTATGAACTAGCTGAATCCATACGTAAGTATGTTGTGCCTCTTAAAGATAAAATATTACTAGAGAAAAAAGAGAAACTGCAAGTGGATACGCTTCGCCCGTGGGATGTATCAGCTGTAACTCCAGATCAAAAAGTACTTAAACCAATTGCAAATGAAAATGATTTAATTGAAAAGAGCACTCATATCTTTAACAAACTAGATCTTGAATTTTCAACACTATTAAACCGAATGTATAAACACGATTGTCTTGATTTAACAAGCCGCAAAGGAAAAGCATCTGGAGGCTTTTGTGAGTACTTACCAGCTTCACAATTATCATTTATTTTTATGAACTTAAATTATACACAAGATGATATTATCACTTTTATACATGAAATGGGTCATAGTATTCATAACGAACTTATAAAACCATTAAAATTACGACAGTATATAGAAATTCCAGCTGAAACAGCTGAACTAGCTAGTATGACAATGGAGTTATTCTCGCTTAATTATTGGGATACCTTCTATACAGACAAAAAAGATTTAAAACAAGCAAAAATTAACTTCTTTAAAGATGTTATTTCATACTTACCTATTATGCTTATTGTCGATCAATTTCAACACTGGCTGTATGAAAATCCAAGTCATACTTCTGAAGAAAGAAATGAAAAATACTTACAACTTCAAAAACATTATCAGTCTAGCGTCATACATATTGATGGCTACGAAAACTGGATAGCAACGAGTTGGTTACCTGTACTCCATATCTTTGAAGTACCATTTTATTATATTGAATATGCGATCGCCCAACTTGGTGCATTACAAATGTATAAACAATATAAAGAGGATCCCAAGCAAGCACTAGAAAATTATAAAAAGGCATTATCACTAGGAAGCTCGCAATCTATAAAAGAAGTGTATGAAGCAGCTGGAATTCGTTTTGATTTTTCTAGCGAAACAATTAAGGAACTAATGGCATTTGTAGAAAAAGAATTAGAATTACTTGAGCAATTATAAGAAGAAAGCTGCACCTATATTTTTGGTGTAGCTTTCTTCTTTATTTTATTAATCAGCTCTATATACTGAGAATCACCATATCCGATTGTTGGAAATAGTTGAAACAACTTTGTTAATAATTGTTGAGTTGATAAATCTTTATTTTTAGAGATAAATTTCATTACAGCATTATCTTCTTTTAGCATTTTTAAATATAGATCTATAGCCTGATACATTACAGGTGGTACCTTATAGAAAGTCTTTTTATGATTTACTAATACTTCATTGTATACCGAAGAATAATTTCCTAATTCAAGTTCAATTTGATTTACTTTAAATTCATCTTCTCTGAAGCTATTTAAGTATACCTTCCCCTCATAACGAGACTGTTCAAGGTATGAAAGTATTGTAAGTAAGTTCATTTGACAAAACATATCTTCACCAAACCATAAAACAATACATTTATACTCTTTCGTAAAAAGTTTCTTTAATGGATCTATAACCTTTTTTGTGTAACTTTCTACTGAACTGTTATGTCCTGCTGCCCTTGTCTTAATAAATTCTTTATCAAAAACTAGTGTAGTAACTTGGTTTACACACATCGCTTCATTAAATGGTGCGTAATCAGAATCACCCATTAGCTTTTCATTTTTAAATTCTTCATACATCATTTGACCATTCAATATGTTTAATACATCTTTATCAAACAGCTCGCTCTTCGCATTTCGTAATTGCTCAACCTCTATTTTTCTAGAAATATTCATATTAAACTCTCCTTCCTTATTTATATTGAGTTTAACAAATGATTGAATAGGCAATTGGTTAAGTTGAAATTCTCTTGGATTCATTCCAAAAACATTCTTGAAAGCTCTACTATAGGCCTCTTGCGAAGAATAATTATAATCCAATGCGATATCTATTATCTTCCTACCATTCTTTAAATCTTCTATAGATAAGTATAACCTTCTAAGAAGAATATAGCGTCTAATACTGAAACCCGTTACTTGGTGAAATTTAAAAGAACAATAATAAGGAGAATACCCCATATAACGGGACAATTCATCTAATGAAAATCCCTTTTTCAAATTGCGCTCAAACCAATCAATCATCTGCTGTATATGTTCATTCATTTCCTTCACTCCTTATATAAAAGTATAAGAGAAGTGCGTTTCATTCTTTTGATATTTCTTGTGTTTTAAAACATGAGCCATTCTATAAAATCTATATATGAGTATTAGTTTTATATTTTTTACCTATCTTATTTTGACATACCTTCTATTCATTTTTCAATTTAATGTTAATTCGTATGCTTGCAAGACCTAACTAATTATTAAAGGTCAATTTACATCATATTTCATTTTAAAGGATTTCAAAAATGAAACTAGAATTTTGTAAAATAAGATTCTTTTAATTCTCTAATTAAAAAATAAAAGTTTAGAAAGGACGTTACAATGAACAAACTAGAAAAAAAAATACTTCAATTCATAAATGAACTATATCCGTTGAATTTTATTAACATTACACCAATAACAAATGAGATGTATGAATGTCTCACAGATCAAGGAACATACTTCATTAGAATTACAAACTACAAAACATATGAAGAACAATTAGAAGAAGTTACATATACGAATTTTCTATACGAAAACGGTTTAGATGTTCCACCAATACTCCCTTCTTTACAAGGGAATCTTGTAGAAAAATTAACATTAGACAAGGAGCTTTTTACAGTATTATATAAAGCTGCTCCTGGTATACATTTACCAAGATGCAAATGGAATTCTACTATATTTAAAAAGCTTGGTCAACAAATCGGAAAATTGCATCGTATATCTAAAACCTTTGAAAAAGCTAAACCGGTTAAATATATTAACGACTGGTATGAGAATGAGGAATATAATTTCCTTAAGTATATTCCTAAAGAAGAAACTACTATTAGGGAAATTGCATCTGAAGTTTTAAATTCTATAAAAGAGCTACAAAAATCCACTTCAAATTACGGCTTAATTCACGGAGATTTATGGTTAGAAAATATTTTAGTTGAAAATAATTCAAACTTAACAATGATTGATTTTCAAGACTGTGAAAAACATTTTTATATATTCGATTTAGCAGTTCCTATTTATAGTGCTTTAGAATATTCATTTGCTGGAAATGCAAATATCGTTGAGTATGAGCATTCCATTACAAAAGCACTATTTGAAGGGTACCAAGAAGAAAATGAACTACCTAAAGAAATGATAGACAAGTTTCCATTATTTATTAAATTAAAGGAGATTTTTGAATATAGCTTAATGCATATGTATTGGGATAAAGAAGAATTAACTGAGGAACAAGTACGGATAATGAACCTTTATAGGATGAAAATTGAAAATAAGTATACCTATATCAATGTTTAAAAATGCTGTTGTTTAACTACAAGGAAACTTTAGTTAAACAACAGCGTTTATTAATTAGCTGACAACCTTTTTTATGACTTATAAATACTGATTCAATAATCTTTTCAAATACACTTCATTTTGCGGTGATACTTTTTCAGAAAATCTAGCTGCAATAACAATAGGAGCCCATTGAAAAATCTCATCTCTTAACAAACTAGTATTTTTGCAATATAAGTGTAAATACATTTCAGCTAATTCTAAAGAAGTCTGAGCATACAATAAATATGTTCGAAATACATCTGCCCGAATATCACCAGAACTAGCATCTACCCAGTCTATAACTTTCACTTTCTCTTCCTTACTCAAAATCAAATTAAATGGATGAAAATCTCCATGACATAATCTAGGTTCAAATTTAATTGAATGTAACATATTCAATATATTTTCCTTTTGCTTTTCATCTAATTTATGTCCAGATTTAATTTGACATTCTAACCTTTGCCTGATGAACTCCATTCCATCTGTATTCACACGTATAGCATGGATCTTTTTTTGCTCATTTACACAAAGGCCGATATAACGCTCTGCCTCATTCAAATTATTAAGCAGGAGATCACCAATGTTCTCCCCTTTTACATATTCCATAATAATTGCTTGTCTATTTTGTATCTTTGCCACTTCAAATACGTTTGGAACTGGCAGCCCGCATGAATAAGCATATTTTTGTTTTTTTGCTTCATTCATAGACTCTGTATCTGGAAGATATTCTTTAAATAATTTCACAATCTTATTATCATATAGATAAATTTCCGCTGTATTCCCTTTTGCAATTGGATTACCTAAAACCACTTCATTTCTCCCCTTAACATAAATTAGAATAACATCTTATACTTCTCTTTACATTCACTATAACCCTAGCTAAAACCTTCTTCACGACTATACAAAAAAACTTACCACTTTCCATCCTTAAATAGAAAGCGGTAAGTTTAATTTACTTGGAATATCAGCATGGAGATTTGGTGTATGCAAGATCGTAAATGAATATCCTTGCTGAATAAATGATACTTCATTATGTTTACATTCATATGGAACACTATTTTTCTTCAAGTTATTTTGTATGCGTTGTAAAAATGCTTGATCTGGTGTTCCAAAAGAAACATGTACTTTCGGTGGTAAAGCTTTCATCGCAATCGGAATCCATGGTCGCTGCCACCAAGTTGCGACAATGTATGCAGTGCCACCTATAACAAAGTTAAAAATATCCCCATCTTCCATCGTTTTCATATCTAGATTTGATTTTAACCATTTCGTAAATACAGGTACACTTTTAACGGGAAGACCGATTTCCCTTACATATAAAACGTTTAATGGTGAATGCGGTATTAATACATCTTCTTTAACATAACTATGTGCAATAATTTCGAGAAGATTTCCATCTCCGTCTTTAAAGTATAAATTGAATAGATTATTCTCCTCACCAATTATATTTCCATCTTTCCATTTCACAATGAGTAACCCAGACTTTTCAAGCCATTTTGCTGTTTCATGAAATTTTGAATATGAAATTTCAAAGGCGAAGTGCGCAGGTGCAATTGGCTCATACACTTCTTGAAAACTAATTGTTGTATATGGTGTTACTTCAAATTGAATGTAGGATGCTGTTTCTTTTTTTATTGGAAAAGATAATACGTCCCTATAAACTTGTTTTACCCCTTCTATGGAAACAGTTTGTAGTTTTATATCAGAAATATGTGTAATCATTTTACGTCCCCCTATTTCATACTATCTATTCGTATTGTATTACAATTATAAATAGATAAAATCAAACGGAAGGATGGATTTTTCATATAAAAACTACAACTTTAGTATGAATATGTTAGCTTCTTTCATTGCTAGTACAGTAACATTTCAACACCATTATCCTCCATATTTCATTTTTTTGATTAACACTTTACTTATTTTTATTTTTTCAAGTTTCCCCTGCATTGTTCCTATATAAAAAAGCTGCCTTTCCTTAAACGAAAAGCTGCTTTTACAATAAAATACATTAAGATTTTACAGCAATAATCATAAATCTTTTTGAATTCGTACGAATCCCTTTTTCAGAACTATTAACATCAATGAAACTTTGTAAAATAGTAAAATCTTCTGCCTCTTCTCCAAAATTAGGAATAATAGGCGTATGTTTTAATAAGAAAATAAGATCTTCAGGCGTTCTGTAATAATCAGTCACATCATATTCACGTACTTGCACGAGTTCAAATCCTGCACTAATAAGTTCACTCATATACTTTTCTTTTAATATGCCATCTCTTTCACCTAAGCATTGTCCTCGCCCAAATGCTTCCTTAAGATTTAATTTATCATGTTCGCTTACTTGTTGTGTTAAGAAAAAAGCACCTTGTTTCATTACTTTTGCTAACTCAGATGCTATAAACGGTGCGTGACAACTAGAAGCGATATCAAAATGGGCAGGCGGAAACGTTAACGCTTCAGAATTCATTTGAAAAAACTCAACATTTTGTACACCTGATTTTTTAAAATTGGAATGTGCCGTTTCAATCATGCCGTTAGAATTATCAATTCCAATTAACAGTTTAGCTGAAGATGCTATATTAAGTACATTTTCTCCTCCACCTGTACCAACATCAAGTAGGGTGTCTGAAAGTTTACATCTTTCTTTCACTTCCCCGTAAAAGTCCCATGAATCTCCTACAGTTTCACATTTTATTTTACTAAAATCCCAACCATTTACTCTTCCTACTTTATCATAAAAGTTTTTGTACTCTAATTCGTTCATTTTGTATTTTCCCCTCTATTAACGCTTATGCTATTGATTCTTTGTGAAAAAGATCCATCAATTTCCCCTATATATGCCAGCCAATCTTCATAAAACGCTTGAACAGTGCGATATCTTTTATTTTTTTCTTTATGTAGAGCTTTTTTACATATATTATATAATTCTAGTGTGCTCTCCCATTTCTCATAGCTTTTATCATTTTTCCCGCCAATAAAAGCAAAAGCAATTCCGGCTAACACATACACATTCGTTTCGCTTGTAATTTGTGCATGCAGTTCATATTCTTCAGGTGCTTTGAAACGACCTGCTCCCCAAAAATCCTCCCCAACTTTATTGAATACAGGTTTTTTTTGAAAGAAATCAATATCACAGATCGTAAGTTTTGATTGCTCAAAATTATATAAAATACTACCGTCATAAAAATCAACCATGACATATCCTAATGACTCCACATAGGCTGCAAACTCAAAAATTTGTGTCAATATGTTAAGTCTCTCCGTCACTGATAATTGTCTTAACTTAACAAAAGGCGAATTTGGTGCATGGTGCTTTTCAAACGGTGTAAAGTCCCAATGATTGTGCATGCATTCCCCATCAATCCAATGAAACCTTAAACAAAATCCGTTTTGCATTTGAATAGGATTAATATATGGAACTAGTAAAGGATGTTGAATTTGTTCATACACTTCTTTTGCCTTCATTAATCGTTGGATCGCGTCCTCTATCTTGCCTTTGTATTCTAAATTGCGTGCACCTGCATACTTCAAAAAATAACGTTTTCCATTTTCAATAATACCAAAGCTAATATTTCCTGAATCTTGCTGATCAAACACAGTAAACACTTCTACATCCTTTAACCAATCAAAATTATGCTCCTCAGCCAATGTTAATGGGTATTGATTTTTTCCAATTTTAATATTTATCATGTGCTGCTCCTAGCTTTGAGCGAACGTAGTTGATAGAGGTATGATACGCATACTCAATTTATTTTTACCTCATGCTTGATTTTCTTCTGTTTGTTCATAAAACATCACTCCTTTCAAATAACCGCCCTTAATTACTTTCTATTATATAGTATAAAATACAAATTATAAGGAAAATATATTCCATATGCACAAATAGTTTACATAACATTTTTATGGTTTATTTATGTATGTAATCTACATCTCTCCCCAACCACACATACTATTTAAAACAGTACAGACTGCTTTTACATTCTTCATTTTTATTTCCTCCTTAAAATACATGTAAAAAGTAGGATTCACCAAAAAATTAAAGAATTCTATATATGACAAGTATTGGACGAATTATTTTCAAATTTCTCTATAATAAAGGTGGTATAAACAGTGTGAAACTTATGCAAGAACGTAGCCTTACCGTAAAGACAACTTTTACTAAAGAATACAAGATTTTTATTTTGGGTTTACTCATTTCACGAATTGGGGATTCACTATATACTTTTGCGTTACCTTGGATTGCCTATCAATTAACCGGTTCAGCTGTAATTATGAGTTCTTTATTTGCTATTAACGTATTGCCAATCGTTTTATTTGGCCCTTTAGTTGGTGTAATAATTGATCGTTATGATCGAAAAAAGTTACTTTTGGTAGCGGATATTACTAATATTATTTTAGTAAGTCTTGTTCCAATACTACATTCATTACATCTATTACAAATCTGGCATTTATACATAATTACTTTTATGTTAGCAGTTATGTCCATGCTTTTTGATGTAACAACTGTTACAGTCATTCCGCAAATTGCTGGAGCATCCTTAACGAAAGCCAATTCTTTCTATCAAATGGTCAATCAATTAGCCAGTTTATTTGGTCCAATGATAGCTGGAGTTTTCGTTTCTTTTATTGGTAGCTTTCAGATGCTTTGGATTAATGTTCTTTCATTTATTGCAACATTAATTGCTGTGATATTATTACCGTCTATGAAAACCGTAAACAAGAAATGCCAAGATAAAAATACACTTCAAAATGTACTAGCTGATTTGGTTAATGGATGTAAATGGCTCAAAAATGACCGTTTAAATTTAGCTTTATCTTTTCAAGCTATGATTGGAAACTTTGGAGCAAGTGCGGTTTTAGGTGTGTTCATGTATTATTTACTATCCACATTGCAACTTACGCCGGAACAAAGTGGCTTTAATTATTTACTAATTGGAATAGGCGGGCTCTTAGGAAGCTTGATTGCAGTTCCTTTAGAAAAGAGATTGCAACGCGGTCTTCTAATTCCATTACTCCTATTTGTTGGAGCAATTGGCTTAACTTTTGCGCTTTGGAGTACATATTGGCTTGCTCCCGGAATTGCTTTCGGTATTGCAATGACTTGCAATATTGCATGGAATACAATTGTAGCCACCGTTCGCCAGGAAACCGTTCCATCAAATATGCAAGGGAGAGTTTTAGGATTTTCACGTGTACTTACACGATTAGCTATGCCACTCGGAGCATTAGCGGGAGGCATTATTTCAGCTTATAATCCAGTGTTTATATTTGCTTTAGCTGCTTTTACTAAATTAATTGAAGTCTTTATTGCTTTATATAGTCCAATACGAAAACTATAATAGAAGGAAAGATAACTATGATTGGTTAATTGCAATTACGGATAAGTTTATAAAGAAAAAAGGCATTATAATATGCCTTTTTTCTTTATAATCATTTAACTGGATAACAAACTTCTGTAACCCATTTATTAGAATTCGATTCCATCGCTGGGCTCACATGATAAATATTAAACATTGGACCTGCTAATTCGTAACCCTCTGTCTCAATCCATTTTGCCGCAGCTTCATTTACAGCTGTCATCTGTTCATAACTTCCATTAACTGTTATAGAAGCTACATTAGCTGATTCCACATTTTTAAATGTAACGTCTTTTGTATTTTCGTGCTTCCCTAGAATACTTAGCTGTATTTCTATATCTACATCATTTTCTTTGTATTCACGATCATGGAAAACCGCAATACTATAACTCGGATGGTCAATACTAATATTCTTTATTTGTATTTCTTGCATTAATATACTCCATAAATCACCTTCGCAATTATACGATGGAATAATCTTTCTAACACTAGCTACAGTTCTTTCTGGAATTTCTTTTATTGAAACATGATAATTCATCTCAACAACATCCTCTCTCATCGTTTTCATTGAGTCTTCGAGGAGACGTAATTGTTTTTGGAGGTTATACATGTCTTCTTTAATTTGAACACTACGATTTAAAAATTGCTCTTTTATGCTATCTATATTATCGCATTCTATTATTTCTTTAATGGTATTAATATTAAACCCCATAGCTTTTAATATTTGAATTTGATTTACTTTTTTTAATTGGTCTGCTGAATAAAATCGATATCCACTCAGCTCATTGACTTTTACTGGTTGTAATAATTCCACTTTGTCGTAGTGCCTCAACATACGAATACTAATGGAAGATAGTTTTGAAAAATCCCCTATTTTAAACATATTTTCCTCCTATAAATTACATCTACTTCGAAGCTCAACTTTATCTTAAACAATGACATTATGTGAGAGTCAACTGTTTATAACACTTGAATTATATTTCTTCAATTATTTACTCGTATACCCTCTTTCGTCTTAAACCTATGAAGATTGATAATAATCCGTTCACAACTAATAAAATTACTATAATACTTGTAAGTAAACCTATATCTGCCGCAAATATTTTTATCGTACGCCATGGTGAACTTGTACTATAAGTAAGAAGTGGGATGAAAATAATAGATAATAGTAGGGATAGACTCCCTATGAATAACCAAATTAGCTTTTTTACGCTTTTCATATGTTTATACTTTTTAATTAACATAATTGATATTATGAAAAGTATAAGTGTAACTAGCAACAAAACAATTTGTATTAATGGGATGTTTTTAGGGATATCAACCGGTTCTTCTCCATTCAAAATACTAATAATCCCCTTTTTCAATTCTGATAGTGCGGTTTCTTCTAATACATGATTTTTATTTGTTAAAATCACACCACTCCAGCCACTTTTATTTAAAGTAAATATTTCTGCACGAGCATCGGGCGTTGATCCTGAATGCCAAATCATCGTTTCGCTTTCATTTATATTTGTTGTTCTTAATCCAAAACCATAACTTTTTTCTGAATTTATTTTATAAAGTGGTGAAAGATAAAGATCCATGTTTTCTTGCTTTAAAAATTGAAGATTTTCTTGGCGATTCAAAAACATAATGAATTGAATCATATCTTCCAAATTCGCGGTAATATAACCATATGGTGCCCCGGCATTATCATAGGACACTACACTTTTTCTTGGTATGCCAAACCACGACTGATAACCCGTTAAATAACCTTTTTCATATGCAGTTTCTTTACTTGCTGCCACACCATTCATATTTAACGGCTGAAAAATATACTTTTCCATATATGATGAATATGTTTCATTTGTAACTTCTTCAATAAGTGCGCCTAAAACAATATAATTTGCATTACTATATTGATATTTTTCACCTGGTGAAGCAGTTACTTTTACATTTGAAAGTTTCATTACATTTTCTTTTAATGCTGTAGAACTTTTAGATTGCTTATCTGATAATGCTAAGCCTTCATATGTGTTGATTCCGCTTGTATGAGTTAGTAGATGTTGGATTGTTATAGTTGAGGATATTTGAGCATCTTTTAGTTTAAACCAGGGGAGATATCGTTGAACTGGATCCTCTAATTTTATTTTTTTATCTTCTATTAATTTCACTATAGCTAAAGCTGTTAAAGATTTACTTATTGAGCCGATTGCAAATGGCGTTTTACTAGTTACCCTTTTTTCAGATTCTCCAGTAACCCCCATCGTTTTTGTGAAGAATACTTCTTTATTATGTACAATTGCAACAGCAACTCCTGGAATATTCTGTTCATTTATAAATTCTTCAATATACTTATCTAAAGTAGCTTTAATATTTTGCTGGGCATACACTTTTGGATGAACGATACATAATACTAATACATTACAAAGAATACATATTTGGAATAATTTATAGATAGTTTTCTTCATTATACTTTAGATAGCTTTCTTTTTTTATAATTTACTAAACTAATGAATACTACTACAGAGATTGTAAAACTACTCATTATTAATAATGAGTTCCACCATTGATTCTCTGATATGCGATATAAAATATTATAATTAAATGTATTTTTACTATTAATTGAATTAAATGATTCAGTTAAAAATATTGAAAATGTAGTTTGCGAGATGAGGTAAGTAATAACTGCGATGAATATGCTGCGGAACATAAATGTGTTAAATTTCCCTTTTTCATTTTGAAGTTGTGTCATTTTGACTTTTAAATCAATTTCATTTATTTCTAAAAAATCTTGAACAAATAATTGAGGTGTACCTAAATCATCTATACTATCTTCACCATGTTCACGACATTCTTGAATGTGTTCTAATATTTGTCGCTTTATATTTTCCCTTTCTTCTAAACTAATATCGTATTGCTTTAATTCTTTTAGTACGTCTGTTAAAAATTGCTTTTCTTTACCTATCAATCTATTCCTCATTTCAGAAGGTCTCCTTTCAAACCGCTTTTTAATAATGTTTGAATATCCGATTGCAATTCTAACCACTCATTAATTTTCTTCTCAAGACGTATTTTACCGTTTTCATTAATTTCATAATAAATTCTAACTTTACCACTGTCTGTTACTTCTTGATAAGTATTAACCCAATCTTGATTTTTTAACTTAGTTAAAATTGGATAAATACTTCCTACTCCTTTCAATTTTAAATTGTGTACTTCTAGCTCTTTCATAATCTCATAACCATAACTTTTCTTTTTTGACAAAATAGATAATACACACATTTCTAAATGCCCTTTAATTAAACTCGTTCTATCCATAGGATAAATTTAACAGAAATATATACTTCATTCAAGTATATATTTCTGTTAAATGCAAAAAAACAGACAATAAAACAAAAAGATTAACAAACAACAATACCACTCATCAACCATTTTTAATCTTAACAATTATTTTTACAATATAATAATTACATAATTAATATAACTTTTAACGTTATTACCCTCTTACTTCAAGAACCTTATCTTTATATATTTCAAACCATTGTTGCCATTTATCTTTAGAAAATTCTTTTTCTTCTCCTTCTAGAACGGCAGAAAAAAGATCTAAACAAATATGCCAACCAGCTATATCTTTCGGTGTATGATCAGTTAATTCGTGAATATATTCTTGGAGAAGTAAAAGGGTTCCATTATCCTCTTTATGTATTTCAAATCGGACCCGATCTTTATCCCAAGTAAATTCAAGCACTGAGTTTTGTTGACACTCTATAATATCAATATTTATAAATGAACCATCCATCATGTCGAACTTTATTACACCATTTGTTTTAAGGCTTTCAATCTGCAAATTGGACATCCATTTTTTTAACTTACTATTTTCTGTTAAAACTGACCAAACTTCTTCTATCGAATATGAAAAATGACGTTCAAATTTTACAATATATCCATTAGTTAGTTTCCCGATTTCAGCTATCATATTGATTGCCCCCCTATATAGAATGTATGTTCTTAATTTATTTTACACGAATATAAATATAAAATAAATCTTTATATAAACGAAGTAGTAATTAAAAGTTAAACGTGATGAGAAAAACTTTAATCTTTTCTAAATCAATTTAAATAATCTTGAAAAATAAATATCATTTATGCACGTTTCTTCCCAAAATATAGACTTACGCTCAAATAAAAAGAGCCGCATTTGCGACTCATAAATTTATAGAATTACTCCTGTTTTTGTTGAATGATTTACCGCTTAATCGCATCAACAATTAACGATGGAAAACCAAGTTTATCACCTTTATTTCTAGAATCATACCTTTTCGAACGGAAAATAACACCGTCGTTTGCATCCCATTCATTATAATAAAACTGACCATTTTCATCACAATATTCAAGTAAAACTACCTCAAATCCAGCAGTTTCAAACATTTTCGTTAGTGTTTTATAGGTATGGACAATTTTATGACTTGCTGCTGGGTGATCTTTTGGGCCAGGTCCACCTATTTGAACTATCTTTTGGTACGCCTCATCTCGGAAAAATGCATCAGGAACACCGCACCGAATATGCCCCTCTTGCTTTAAAAATTCATAGCAAATTTCAGCAGCTCTTACACCTTCTTCAAACGAATAAGCTGTACTATCTACTTTTATATTTTTCTAAATTTGCGAACTAAAGTGAACACTATACCTGCAAAAACCATCCATAAGCCCATTGTTGTACTATTAGTTGTACTGCCCCCCGTGTTTGGAAGCTCTTTATATGTAGATTCTTTTTTATCAGAATTACTGTTGTTTTGGATATTACCGCTATTACTGTTATTAGTACTACCTTTAGCTTTGCTAGCGTCTGTATCCTTCACTAATACTTTTTGTATGGCATGTACCTTATTACCTACAGAATCTGTGACACTATATATTATTTCAAAAGTACCAACTTTAGTGGTATCTCCAATATCTTTATATACTACTTTAGAAGTAAGATCACCATCTTCTTTATCCGTAGCTGATACACCTACCATTGGATTGAATTCATCTCCCTTAGTAATTGTAGTTGTAGAAGGTACTTTTAGTATTGGTATGTCATTCTTAACTTCTTCTCTACCTGTGACTGTTACAGTTTGTTTCGCAATTTCTTCATGGCCTTTAGAATTTGTAACTGTATACGTTACTATGTAAGTACCGACTTTAGAGGTATCTACTTCCCCCTCAACTTTTACTTTAGAAGTAAGATCGCCGTCTTCTTTATCAATAGCTTTTACTTTTTCCATCGGATCGAATGATTCTCCTACAGTAATTGTCGTTGCAATAGGAACTGTTAATGTAGGTTTTAGATCTGATGTTTCTCCATCCCTCTCTACAATTACGGTCTGTGTTACCGTTGCTTTCCCACCTTGAGAATCAACGACAGAGTAATCCACAATGTATTTGCCTGGTTTAGAAGTGTCTACATCACCTTTATGTTCTACTCGATTTGTTAAATCACCATCTTCTTTATCAATAGCTTTTATATTGCTCATTGGGTCAAACTTATCACCGACACGTAGTGTAATTGTTGGCGGTACTGTTAGCTCTGGGACTTGGTTTGCCTCAGTTTTTTCGTTTTCTTTCACTGTTCCTTTAATTTTTGCTGCATCAAAAGCTTTTTGGACCGTTTCAACCTCAATGGAATTTGCCCCATATTTATTTGTTGCAACTTTAAGACACGCTAATCTTAATTCAGAGAAATTAGAAGTCATGTTCAATTCATCAGTATTTGCATAATAGAAAATATCAAACATTTTATCTTCACCAATACCATTTACAGTTACACCGTTATGAGTGCCACCTTGTGCAATTAAATACGCGACTTTATTAATAATACTTGAGTTGAAATGAACGCCCTCATTATCCTCTCCGTTTAAATCACTGTATTTGCTATAATCATCTGGATACGGTACTCCATTAAAAAATTTGACTGAAGATGGATTTTTCATATTACGGAGAACTGATCCACTTTGTTCTCCTATTGTCCAATTAAATTCCCCATTATTTATATATTTCTCAATAGCCGTTCCCATAATATCAGATAACGCCTCGTTAATTGCTCCAGATTCTCCAAAAAATTCAAGATTAGATTCACTAGATGTAACCGCATGTGTAAATTCGTGACCCGCTATGTCAAACGATCTAACCATTGGATCACCATATATAAGCATACTAACATTGTTAATATTAGCGCTAAATGCATTCCCCCAATTTTTAGGATCACTTGTTTCTCCAGAATCCCATGCATGTACAACTGAAACTACTTTTTTCCCTTTATTATCAAAACTATTACGCTTATATTTGTCTTTATAAAAATCATATACGTTTGTCGCTAAGAAATGAGCACTTACCGCTTTTGGGTCATTAAATGTTGTTGATGTGCTAGTTGTTAATATACCAGGATAATATTTTTCTTCAAAAGTAATATCTCTATAATTTACATCATACGTCTCAATTCCTTGCCCTCTTGTATAATCAGCAAGCGCATATTTCCCGTTACTTTGTTCAGAAATACCGAATGTACGAGTTATTCCTAAATCATCTTTTCCAGTCCCGGTTAATGATTTAAAATTACTTTTTTTACTCTCCTGAATAGCTTCAACACGCTCTTCATTTACTTTTAAATCTGACTCTTGCACCATATTTTTCAACATATCACCACTATGAGCATCCACTAAATAAGTTCCAGATACATAGTTTGGTGTGGCAGCTGCAAATGTAACTTGATATGCATTTGTAGCTTGCCCACGATTTTCATCAACAAAAATAACTTCCTTAACTTCTGCCTCAGAAATAAATTGAATATCATTTCCGTACTTCGTATAAATATATTGTTTTGCTTCTTCTTTTGATAAATTAATAGGATTCTTTAAATCTTCTTTTTCTAAGTTTTGTGCACTTTCCCCTGAAACACTTTTAATAATACCCTTTTTATCTACATGAGCAGTCAATTGGTGTCCGTATACTTCTTTACCTTCATATATTTGTTGCATACGAACAAGTGTAGTCCCATCATATGAACCACGTTTTTGAAGAACCTTGTAATCTACCCCTTTGTCTCCACTAACTTGTTTTGGAGACAAAGCATGTTCCGTCTTTTCCTTAAGTGCATCTTTCACTACGTTCTCTGGCGTTTTTTGTGATGGTTTTGTAAGTTCACCTGTACGGAACGAATCCTCTTGAATATCAACTTGCATTTGATCCGTTTCCTCCGCATAACCTTTCTCGTATGGTACTATGCTTGTCAAAGCTAATCCTGTTGTTAATGCAACTATAGCTATTTCTTTTTTATTTTTCATGTTATTTCCCTCTTATGATTTCCTAAAATATGAAATTACTAAAATTTATACAATCTATTTCTAATGTAAAAAGATGACTTCTGTAATCAACAAAAGTCACCTCTTCAATATGTAATACCCCTAATATATTTTTAATGCATAATTTCTATATAAAACAGAAAAAGCATTCATTAACGAGCATTTTGCATTACTTTTATTAGGTCATTTATATTTTCAACTTTCTGCTGAAACTGATCAAATCTACTATGTAACAATGAAGGATTCTTATCTTCAGTTGAAATAACTTTTTTTAACTCCTGTTCTAATATATCATATGTATCAAAGAAATTATCAAATTCTACACTTACAAGCTCTTCATTTTCACGATAAAATCTTTTTGTTTCTATATAAGTCATGTATGATTTATTTAAAAAACCTAATGAAATTAAATATTTAGAAGTGTTTTCTTGATAAATAGCAATATCGCATGCTATTTTCATATCAGAATAAGTTCTTTGAACGAAAGAATGCAATTCAAAAATCTTAAACTTTAATCCATTATTCATTTCATCCCCTCCCATCCTATCTATTCTACATAAAAAAAGAATATTATACAAAATATAATATCATCATAAAAGTAATAATTTAAAAATCAACTTAAGAATAAACAAATTCAAAGCTCTTTCATTAATAGAAAGTTCAATATGTCCACGAGAGGAAAACATATCAAACAAAACGACAGTCTAGATGCATATACACTCCTTTCAAATTTGATAGGTATTTTACTTTTTATACATAAAAAAGAACGAATCTACATTCGCTCTTCTCCACATATTTATGGTGCAAAGTTTATCATCCGACTTAACATAAATCTTAATATAGTAAACAGTAGTATAAAAACAAATAAACTACATGCCTACGACTAAGCAGAATACTTCAGCCTCAACTATTTATAAAAAACTTCCGCCATAGTTAAAATATTTAAGATATACAATAATAGTAAATTATTTATTTTTTCCTTTTAGTTTTCATTCGATGCTGGAACGACAGAGTCGCCATAAATACAGTTATCCCCCACAAGAATAATCCGCCATATGTCACCACATATACCCAAATAGCCAATCCTTCGGTGTATCCTTTAGGAAGTATTCCTAAAAATTGAAACACTGTTAAGAAACTAACTATAACTGTGAATACTCCAACTGCCCATCCTGATATGATTAATAACCATCTCGGTAGCTTCTCTCCCCATGAAGTAACGAGCGCTATAGCAAATAAAGATGCAAGTACTGCTAAGAGAGCTGTGAAGTCTATTCCAATGGTATATAGCGTATATAAAAAGGAGGATCCTTCCTGTAATGTTTCACCAAATCCTGTCACACTTTGAACAGCTTGCTTTGTTGTAAGTCCTACCGTTGATCCCCATGCCCAAAGAGATTTTAAAATTGCATATGGTAACAGGGAAACAGCTGCAACATAACCCCATCCTTTACTCAAATAAACTTTATCATTTATTTCTGAGCCCATACCCTTCTCATATTTTAAGTTCAAAATCCCCTCTCCCTTCTCATATAAGAAATGAATCTCCTTTTAAAAACTATACAACGATTGTACATTTCAGAAGTTATTTATTTGCTTCTTTATTCAAGAATATGGTCCTTTCTTTCAATAAAGCAAGTTGCATTTTTTACAATTTTATTTTACTTTAAAAATTTTATTATCTTTGCACACATTTTTAATGTGATTCTTATATTATTTAAAATAAAAAAATAATAAGCGAAAAGAATATCTCCTTTCGCTTATTATAATAAAAAGTACATTTCATATTGTTCTAATGAACTCTTTTCGAAATCCATTTTTTTCAAATATCCTTCTAGCAAACTATTATTAGGAAAGCCAATAGTTAACGTGGACAACTTCAATTCTTCAATTGCTACTTGTAATAAATTCGTCCCAACACCAATATTTCTATAATCTTTGTCTACAAAAATAAAACTGATTTTACCTTGTTCATTCATACATATAGAACCTTTTAAATCATTATCGACATATGCACCATAAAATGTATGATTTGTTTTTTCGATATAATCCATATCATTTTGCCAGTTTATATGGAAGTGTAACCATTTCTGAATTTCAACTTTAAAAGCTGCAAATTCTAATTGTTTTACTTCAATTCCTTTACATTCTTTAAGCATTATTTTAGTCATATCTTTTAAATTATAATAAGATAGATCGTACACTTTTTCATAGCCTAATTTATTATAAAAACGAATCGCCCGGTCATTACCTACAATGACTTCAAGAAAAAGTTGCTTACACCCGTTTTGAATCGCTTCATCTTTATGCAGTTCAAATAACTTTTGACTCACACCAATACCGCGATACTTAGGGTGAATAGCTAATGTTCCACAACGCATTGTTTTTATACTTTCATAAATCTTAATACCACCAAGTATTACACCAACTGGTTTGTCACCGTCTAAAGAAAGAAACGAGTGTTCTAACGAATTCCCTTCAGCTCCAAAAAACCTTTTTATAAAATCTTCTTTTGAAACTTCCATCTTAATAATATAATCTGAAAACCCATCCCTAAAAGCTTCATACACTAAATCTATATTTATTTCACTGCATCTTTTATATTGAATCATATAAAATTATCCCCCACTTACTCGTGTTAAACTTAACGTTCAAATACATAAGATCTACTAGTCACATCATACTTTAATTTTGAATTCTACTGCTTAATTTGAAATGAACGGACACTTCCCTACATATCTATCACTATTAATTTGTTTTATAACAAACGGTGCAATATCGCCATTTTGTATTTTAATTCCTGGCATATCAACTAAACTCTCTTTTATACTTCCAATACCATTTCCCTCTATAACAAATGGTAATCTAACAATTGTCCAATCTACCTCACTATTTTGGATAATTTGTAATTCTTTATATTTATCTTGCATCATTTTTGGTAAAAACAATTTAAACAAAGTAGCTCCTATTTTATTTACAATTCCCTTCTGATCTCCCGTAACATTTAAAGAACCTCCGGAAATTAGAATATATCTTTTTATTTTAGACTCCTTCATCGCTTCTAAAATATGCTTCGTTACTGTACTAAAAATGTAAGATTCATTTTTCGGTTGACCTACTGCATTAATTACAGCACTACAACCTTGAAGTAAGTCTTGTATCGTTGAAAAGTTACGTGCATCCCCAATAATAGTCTCTATATTTTCATTTATTTTCTCTGTATTTGTAGAGTTTCTCGTTAATATTTTTACTTGATATCCCTTTTCTAACGCTTCATTTACAAGAATTTTTCCAGCTTTTCCGTTTGCACCCAAAATAGCTATTTTATTTGTACTTTCCAATATTAACCCCTCTTACTATCTATGATTTACTACATTAATCTCATATACACGTAAAAAAGCAATTAAATGCTCACACGCTCGTTCACATGCTAACATTTTAAAGATTTTTTGTTCCTCTTTCGTTTTATCATTTGCTTGATCTGAAGCAGCTTTTAAACATAAAAAAGGTTTTTTATTGATTTGACATACATAAGCAAAAGCTGCCACCTCTTGATCAACTGCCAATGCCCCATATACAGTATGGAGTAAATATCTCATTTCCGAACTACGGATACGTTGATCTCCAGATAAAAATGTCCCGAAATGAATCGGATCATACGATCGTATTTTTTTTATTCTTCTTACAAGTGATTTTGTTGTTTCAATAGGTGCTGTTCTACCATTATATAAGTTAAAAACATCTTCACCCGAACCAGCAGCAGTGACATCGTGTTGTATTGCGTTCAGTGCCACTACAATATGACCATTTTTCACCTTATTTGATAAACTCCCGCATATCCCTGTCATAAACAACTCATCCGGCTGAAACTCACTAATTAATAATTGTACACAACTAGCACAACTTACCTTCCCAACACCAGTTATAACTGAAATAATTTCCAGATCATTTATAGTATGAAAATGAAATTCCCAAGCGGCTTTTTTTTCAATGCGTTCACTTGGATAAGATTGATGCAAATACGTAAGTTCAGGTTCCCAAGCGGCTACGATTGCAATACGTTTCATTACAAACTTCACTTCCCTCACTGTCATTTAAATAATTTATCTATGCTTTCTCTTTTATAATCTGGAATCCACTCTTTATATTTCTCATATAAATTTCGTATTGTTTCTTTATTCTTCGAAATTACTTCACTTCCTCTATCATCATGCATAAACATGATAATATCTTTTGTTGCATTTATGAGAAATACATCTGGATAAGAAATTTCTTTTTTTGCGTCCTAAACGAGGATAAAGACCTGGTAAATCTTCATGATTCGCCGCTTGAATAAGTCGTTTATACTTTATATCACCAGCGAAATATTTTAATGAAAATTGATATGTACAATACAAGTCAGTTTCTTCATCTTCAAATAAAAAAGAATTGTTTCTTGTCTTGTATGATATTTTAAATCTCTTTTTGAATAAATAGACTATATATTTATTTTCTGTGGATTTTTTACATTTCCCTTTTTAAGTCAATAAACATTTGCTATTAAAAACACTTTATCTTCTTTTGAAAATATATCTTCAAATAAGTGTTTATTATATGTATGGTACTAATGTAACCCCAGTAAATATTTCATTCATATATTCTTTTAACTGTATTTTATATTCTTTCTACTCTACAATTTCTTTTAACTGCCAATATGCATCTTCTAGCCAAGGGTGTAAAACTTTCAACGTGTCTTTTCTATCCCACAAATATGAAATATATGCAAAAGCTGCATGTTCTAAAGATTTTTCTAACCCCTTTTTTACTTCTACTAAGTATGGTGGTGTCCCATTTTGATCCCATTCTATTTTATCAGCAACAAATAACACTAAATCCATCTTCGTTGCATGTTTACGCAGTGTCGTATGGCAACAAATTGCATTTAAAGTCTCTTCATCATGCACTTTAAATATCTCTTTTGCGAGTACTCTAGAAAGTTTTTGATGAATAATCATTGGAAATTTTCGTTCTTCTTCTAATATCTCTATTCCGAATTCTTCAGCAACTACAATCCGTACTTCATTTGGAAAAATTGCACTAATATCATGTAAATATCCCGCAATTGTTGCCTCTTCTTCATTTACATGATACATAACCGCAATTTTACGAGACTCATTTGCCACTCGAATTGAATGTTTATATGTAACTTCTTTATTGTATTTTAATAGAAAAGCTTTTATATCAGTTTCAATCTTTCCAGTTGGAGTAAATGAATATATATCCTTATATAACATCGTAGTATGTCCCCTTCTTCCTAACTTTCAATATAACGTTGTATTTAAATATCCTTTTTATTTGTATTCGTTATAAATGTTTTAATCCCTTTTTTAATACGTTACATGAAATTTTATACATAATCATCGCTACAAGTACATAAATGTTTGATATTATAGTAATGTTAATGATTTGTAAGGAAAGGAACTACATAATGAATAAAAATATATTAATTATTGATGACGATAAAGAAATTGTTGAATTACTTGCTGTTTATTTGCGAAATGAAGGCTATAACATTTATAAAGCATATGATGGCGATGAAGCATTACAAATGATTTCTACATATGAAGTTGACCTTATGATTTTGGATATTATGATGCCAAAACGAAATGGATTAGAAGTTTGCCAAGAAGTTCGGGAAAATAATACTGTACCTATTCTTATGCTGAGTGCAAAAGCAGAAGATATGGATAAAATATTAGGACTTATGACAGGCGCCGATGATTATATGATTAAACCATTTAATCCATTAGAATTAGTAGCTAGAGTGAAAGCTTTGCTACGACGATCATCCTTCCAAAATGCCACTTCCCAAAAGAATGAAGATGGTATGATTCGCATTCGTTCTGCTGAAATACACAAACATAATCATACTGTGAAAGTAAATGGCGAATATATTAAGCTTACATCTATTGAATTTGATATTTTATATTTACTTGCGAGTAATACAGGAAGAGTATTTAGTTCTGAAGAAATATTTGAACGTGTTTGGAATGAAGATGGTTATGGTTCAAATAAAACTGTAATGGTCCACATTAGTAATTTACGAGATAAGCTTGAAACAGGAATGAATGGAGAAAAATTTATTCATACTGTTTGGGGAGTAGGCTATAAAATTGAGAAATGAAGCATTTGATATATTAAAAGATATCCCGAAATGGAAACTTATTTTTTGGCTCTTATTAGCTATCACACTCACTCCTATTACTGAATTAATTATATATCGCCTCGTTACGAGTGTAATTGAGAGTTCGCTTACGTTAAGCGAACTTGGCAAAGAATTCATTAGAATTTTTGGTTATGAAAAATATAAAGGAATAAAAGAATCTCTATGGATGATGATTGTCTCTTATTTATTTTTATTTTCTATTTTCTCATCCTACCTATACATTTTTTATCGTCATGAAAGAAAGCTTTACTATGAAACTTGTATTAAAAAAATGATAGAAGAGATTCGCTATATTGCAAATGGAAACTTCAATCATAAAGTTTCTATCGTAAACCATAATTATCTAGAAGAGTTAGCAAGCGGGGTTAATCAAATTGTTGAACAATTGAAAGTCTCGATTGATGAAGAAAGACAGGCAGAACAAGCAAAAAGCGAACTGATTACAAATGTATCGCATGATTTACGTACTCCTCTTACCTCTATAGTTGGATACGTGAACTTAATCCACCATGATAATTATAGAGATGAAGTGGAATTACGTCATTATATACAAGTCATTTACGATAAAGTAACTCGTCTTAATGCATTAATGAATGATCTGTTTGAATATACACGTGTTCAAAATAAAGAATTAAGTTTATATTCTGTCCCTATTGATATTGTAGAACTTCTTGGACAATTAACAGTTCAATTTCGAATACAGCTTCAAGAGGCTAATATTGATTGTCGCCCCTTTTTCCCATCAAAGAAGTTAATGGTATTAGCTGATGGAGACAAATTAGTACGCGTATTTGAAAATCTAATTATTAATGCTATCGCTTACGGTAACGATGGTGATTATATTGATATTACTGCTTATGAAAGTAATAATATGATTGCAATCGATATAACCAATTACGGCCAACCTATTCCAAGTACCGATTTACCTCATATTTTCGAACGTTTTTATCGTGTTGAGAAATCGCGCTCTACAAACACTGGTGGATCTGGACTCGGATTGGCAATTGCAAAGAGTATTGTCGAATTGCATAAAGGAACAATTGAAGTGTATAGTGATGACAAAAAAACAACATTCACTGTAAAACTACAACCATATAAATGTTAATACAGCTTAATTTTAGGTCCAATTTCTTACGATATAAGAAATTGGACCTTTTATTTTCCAGTAACATCCAAAATTTAATAATCCTTTATAATTCTTTAGAAATTCTTTACCTTTTCTTTCTTCCTAATTAAGCATTCCTTTTTACAATATTATTATCGATGTCATAATAGGAGGATCGCTTATGCAATTCTTAAAAAAATTCACAATTTTATTATTATCTTTTGTTATTACTGCACTTATCGTTTTATATTTTTATCTTTATGTAAATGGCCCAATTATTCAAGCTAAATCAGCTATTTTAATAGATGCTCATTCAGGTGAAGTTGTTTATACAAAAAATGAAGAAACTCCTATACAATCGGCTACTTTATCTAAATTAATGACTGAATATATCACACTGGAACAACTAAATGAAGGAACTATACAGTTAGATGAAGTAGTAAAAATAAGTAACGAAGTTTTCCGAGCAGAAACGAGTCCTATACAAGTAACTTCGAAAGATAAAACGACGGTTCGTGATTTACTTCATACACTGTTATTGACAGGAAATAATCGTTCCGCACTTGCCCTTGCAGAACATATCGCTGGAAACGAAGATAAATTCACACAGTTAATGAATGAAAAAGCAAAACACCTAAAGTTATCACAATCATCTCCGTTTCTAAACGCTACTGGAATGAATAACGATACAAATAAACTTTCAACTACAACAGCAATTGAAGTTGCTAAACTAGCAACACAATTAGTAACAGACTTTCCAGATGTACTGAACGTTACAAAACTAACCTCTTACCAGTTCACCTTCAAAGATACGAAAGTTTTCAACACCAATAAAATGATATATTCCCTTAATAAAAACATTAAACACCAAGGTGTTGATGGCTTACAAACTAGTTTTTCAACTAATGGTAATTATAGTTTTGTCAGTACAGCAAAACGAGGAGATACTAGACTTATTTCAGTAATATTAGACGCCGAAAATGAAAACAGCACTTTTATTGAAACAAAAAAGTTACTTCAGTACGGCTTTGATCCTTCTTCATACTCTGCACTCCAAGCTTTTAAAGATGCTGTTACATCTTGGGCAGTTTTGCTTCAGTTTAAAAATTTGATTATACAAACATTGTTGATTTTCTTCATTATAACAATTTTAATGTTCTTACATATACGTCAGAAAAAATCCGAGGATTTTAATTAAGAAATCTTCTTATATATATAAAACGGCTTGCATTTACAGTGCAAGCCGTTTTTTAAATTTATAGTCCTCTCCCAATTAAATTTGCTGAAACAGGCCGAAGATTTAACTCCCTTGCCCATATAGATAGCTGACCGATATGGTGAATTTCATGTACAATTACGTGCCTTAAGATCTCACCATATGTATATGTTTTATCTGTCCACGAAGCTTTTAATATTTTACATTCTAAGTTAGCTGACCATACTTGTAAAAAATCTTCTAATTCTCTTTTATATAAATCAGATAACGCTTTCACTTTTTGGATAGATTGATACTCTTTAAACTGCGGTGCACCATCTTCTTTTTCTTGAAGGGCATTAATCCAACTATACTCAACATCTACAATATGAAATAATGTTTCTAAAATACTTCCAACACCACCAATACGCTTACGGAGTAATTCTTCCTTTGAAAGTTGCTCACACCACTTAAACCAATCATCTCTTACTTGCCAATTGTATTGAAATAAATTATACACATTTATCTCTCCTCTACCTCAATTATCCATTTAACAGCATCTATAATATAATGAGGCTCATCTTTTTGAATATAGTGACCACTTTGTTCTGCAATTACAAATGTATGATTGTTTGATAAGCGTAATAATTCTTCTTGCAATTGTAACCACTTCATTTGTGCTTCTTGCGAATAATAGGCTTTTTTTACCAGCAACTAATACGGCAAGTGGAATATTTCTCATTGACTGACAATGTTTATTTGCTTCACTTAGACTAAACATAAACTCTTCATAAGAACTTTCATATACAAACTGTTTATAGTAAGCTTCCTGAAATTCCAGTGACATGATTGGCAAAAAATCTTCTTTATAATTTTCCGGTGTCGAATCAACCAAAACGATTCCAGACATATCTTCGGGATAAAAATTCGCAAATAAACGTGCATTTATACCACCAAAAGAATGTCCTACAAAAATATAAGGTGGTTTCAATTGTAATTGCTCTAAACAACTTCTCAAATCTTTTACCATTTCAGAACTAATACGTCGCTTGGAACTCTTGCCACTTTTCCCTACTCCCGCTCGATCATAAGTGAGTACCGTCCCATATTCCGTCAATTCTTCAGCAATAAGGTCCCATGCCTTTGAATAATCGCCATAACCTGCTTCCATTATAATAACTGGCTGCAACTTCTTTCCTTGAAATACTTTTGAATACATTTTAAAATCATCAACTTGTACATATTCCTCTATACATTTAACCATGGACGATCACTTCTCTCCGATAAAGTTCTTCTTCAATTTGATTAATTATTTCATCTACAGATAAAGATCCATCCAAAACAATATCTGAATTTGCCTTTACAGTATGAAGCGCCTCCAAATAGCCTTTTCTAGCATATGTTATATAATGCTTTAAATCATTATGTATTTCACTCATTGTTTCTTCCTTAAAATCTCGCAAAATTCTTCTAGCCATCGCAATATCTAAAGGCGTATCGATAAATATAGTTACATCAATGAACTGTCGCATTTCACTATTTAAGTATGCAAAAGGATAATCTACAATAATATAATCTACATTACTATCTCGTATAAGATGCTGAATATCCTTAATTAATGGTGTGAGTACCCATTCATTATAATTTGCTCCATCATCAATCCATTTACAAATATCTGCAGGACAGTTATCAAAGTGATAACTATCAAAATATAGCGCTTTTGAATTTATTAACTTATGAGTTAATCTTTCTGTAACAGTAGTTTTACCTCCTCCTGAAACAGCTGCAATTGTAATAATTTTCGTTTTTTTATTCATAAATTCCCACCATACCCCTTTTAATCGACATAACATAATTATAAACAACTATTGTTTTTTATCGCCCCATTCATATTCTAACATACTCATTTCCCATAAATTCCAATATGTCTCCCCTACTTTTTTCGACTCTCTTAATAAGCCTTCTTTTACAAATCCTATTTTTTCGTAACATGAAATAGCCGATGTATTAAAATCATAAACACCAAGCGTTACTCTATGTAGTTTTAATTCATCAAATGCAATATGAAGTACTGCTTTCATCATATTCTTCCCTATGGAACGTCCTCTCATTCTCGTATCACCAACTAGTACTTTACCAATCCTTGCAGATTTATTTATATTATCTATTTGCCCAAGTGAAATATGACCAATTACTTCTTTAGTCTCTTCATCTATTACTTTGAATGCAAGCGTATTTTCACTTTCTATATATTTTTCTAATTGTTGTTCATGTAGGGGATATGTAAATGCATTTCCTGACCATTGTATTAAAAAACCTTCGGAATCAATCCAATTTATTAATTGTTTGAAATCGGATCGTTTAAAGGGTTCTAGTTTAATCAACTTCATTCTCCTTTCATACACCATTCTATATTTACTCAAACTTATTTCTATATATAGAATATATTCTCCTTTTATACGAAATGAAAATAAAGCCATTCATAAGAATGGCTTTACAAAAAACATAGCCCAATTATGCCATGTTTCTTATGTTAACAGTGGTTCAATCGCTTCAATTTTACAAACTGAAATAATTACTGTAACTACCCCAGCACTATTAGCAAGCTTTACAACATCACAAGTAACTGAAGAAACAGTTCCTGCATAATTATTACTTCCTGTTGTAATACGCACTGATCTGTTTACTAACTTTCTCAGCTCATCTCTAATTCCTTGTACACAGCAACAGTCACATGCCTTATTTTGCTCTTCATGTTCTTTTTTACACTCTTCAAAAACATCCCAACAATCATCCTGTTTGCCTGAACACTGTTTACATGAACACTTTTTTCTAGAATTACTATAACGAGATCCCAAAATCTCACCCCCTAGTCATTTCTATTAATATAGTATGTCCACTAGCTTCAAAGTGTATGAGGCAAAAACATAGAAAAGAAAAAACAAACTTTTGTACTAAATCTTTTTATTTTAATTAAAAACTAATCCATTACCGTTTCTACCTTTAATTTAAACCCTTCATTTATGTACAATTCCCAAAAAAATCTCTTTAGTAATTGTATTTAAAAATTTTAAACTGGCCTCCAATAATTTGACGCCAGTATGTATCTATAGAAAATATGAGTTAAAGCTATTTTTTAGAAAGATCTATCAAATTACTATTTAAATCTACTTCAAAACTTTCTTTCTATTACCAAAAAATATTCTATCTATTTGTTGTAATTTTTCCGCATTTACCGTTTCAAAAGTTATCCTATTTACATTTACTATTATTAATAAGTAGCATAGGAGGTGTAAATAGAATGTCTTGTATTGTTACAGGTTTAACACAGCCTCTTTGTTTAACGCTTGTTTATAATGTTTCATCGGGTATACTAATATCTTCTACTGTTGATTGTGGAAGTTGTACTCTAGAAACGGAATTCGATTATACTAGTAAGAATCTAGTTATTAGAGTGCCATTTACTGGTGAAGGTACTCTTATATTCAATGACAAATTCCAGGCAAGTTGCGTTACAACGAATTTAACTCAACCTTAGTCCAAGTAATTTTTCAGAGGAAATAGAAGTATAACTTCTACTTCCTCTCTCACCCTCCTAAATTAATAAACAAAACCTAAACTTTTTTCCCATATTAAATTTACAATTTAAAACATGTTGTACAATATTTTTTATTTCTACACTTTAACCTAATTTATTAACTCTTCCCCAAAATCGAACCCCCCTACATTTCATTTCCTATTAATAGAAAAGGAGGTTAAAATACAATGCCTTGTGTTTTACCAGGATTAACTCAGCCAGTTTGCTTAACCATTGTTTACAATATTTTATCTGGCACACTAATATCTTCTTCGATCAATTGCGGCGAATGTGAACAGGAAATTGGATTTGATTATATGAGTAAGAACCTAACAATTAAAATGCCATTCACCGTTGAAGGCTCAATTACATTTAATGATAAGTTTTTAGCTAGTTGCATTACAACGAACATAACTCAACCTTAATTAGATTTATAAATTTTTAAGAGAAGTGGAATTCCCTTTATATTAGTCATTTTAGACATACAAAATACTTAAAAAGTTAGATATATAAACCGTCTCATTGTTTAACTTCCATCTTCCGTTTCCTCACTTTTCTACCTTAATATTTCCACTCTTCTTTTTATCTTCTACTCTTCACTTATATTAGTAAATACAAAAATGAGCTCTAATTAAATAGAGCTCATTCCGAGTTTTATAATTTACTAGACTGCAACCCCTGAATAAACGGAACTACCTCAGGATTCACAAGTGACGATAAATCGCCTAATTCTTTTCCTAAATAAGCGGCTTTAATGACGCGTCGCATTACTTTAGAATTACGTGTTTTCGGTAAATCTTCTACAACGTGAATATCTTTTGGACATAATGCTTTTCCAATATGAGAGTTTACTAAACTCATTAATTCTTTCTTTAATTCTCCTGAGAATGTTACATTGTCTCTTAATACTACAAAACAATGACAAACTTCACCTTTTACATCATCTGGTACACCAATCGCAGCAGCTTCTATGACATCATTATGCTTCACAAGAATAGATTCATATTCAGCAGGTCCAATGCGTTTTCCAGCAATGTTTAGCGTATCATCTGAGCGTCCTGTAATAATATATTGTTCACCATCATAAACCACCCAGTCACCATGAACCCATTTATTTTCAAAACGTGACCAATATGTGTTCACATAACGCTCATCATCTTCCCAGAAACTTTTCGTCATACCAACCCAAGGTTTCTCTAAACATAATTCTCCAACTTCATCACGAATCGGATTGCCCTGATCATCGAGCACAACCGCTGCCATTCCTGGTAAAGAAGCGTTAAAGCTAATCGGTGCAATTGGTTTAATAAGGACGTTTCCGAAAATTCCACCAGAAATTTCAGTCCCGCCCGAATAGTTACAAATTGGTACATTACTTTTTCCAACCGTTTCAAATAGCCACATCCAAGGATCTGGATTCCAAGGCTCGCCTGTTGAGGCGAATACTTCTAAACTCTTAAGCGAATGTTTATTTACATACTCATCACCTTTTGCCATTAACGCACGAATTAATGTTGGTGATATACCGAGATGTGTAATTTCATATTTATCAACTGTCTCCCATAAACGATCTGCTTCTGGGAAATCCGGAACGCCTTCGTACATAACCATTGTTGCCCCATTAATAAGAGAACCGAATAGTAAAAATGGTCCCATCATCCATCCCATATCAGTTACCCATAATACGCGGTCACCTTGTTTAATATTCATTCCGAACCCCGCATCAAAAGCTGCTTTTAAGGGAAATCCAGCATGAGTATGTACTGTCCCTTTCGGTTTTCCAGTTGTACCTGATGTATAAATGAGCATTAATGGATCATCACTATGCATTTCTTCAGCATGTACAAATGGCTTTTCTTTTTCTAACGTACTCCATGAGAAATCATAATTATGCGGTGTAAAATCATTTCCTGCATGACGCACGATAACAACTTTTTCAACAGTTGGGCAATGCTCACAAGCCTTATCTACTTCGTCTTTTAATGAAACAACTTTACCTCGGCGTGAAAAACCATCTGCAGTAATAATCATTTTAGATCCTGCCGCTTGCACACGTGTCATGACTGCATCAGACGCAAATCCTGAGAATATTGGTGAAATAATTGCTCCGATCTTCATAACCGCTAGCATCGCAACAACTGTTTCTGGAATCATCGGCATATAAATTGTGACACGGTCACCTTTTTCAATACCTGCATGTTTCAAACCATTTGCGACGCGACTTACCCAGCTATCAAGCTCTTCATATGTAAATGATTTTGAAGTTCCATTCTCCCCTTCATACTGAAGTGCTGGTTGTGTTCTCGTTTCATCGTCTGCAAGCCAGCGTGATAAAACCGATTCTACAACATTACATGTTCCGCCATTATACCACTGTGCAAACGGCGTACCATTTTCTAAATCTAGCACTTCTGTATAAGGTTTCATCCATTGATAGCCAACTGCTTTCTCAGCTTCTCCCCAAAACCAAGCTGTTTCTTCGATTGACTTTTTATAAAACGTTTCATAATCTTCATAGCCCAATGATTTCATCCAACCATATAAACGCGTTTTTTCTTTATACTCTTCTGTTGGAAACCAAACTGCTTGTTTCAATGTTTTCCCCTCCTTGACTTTTTGAGCAAGAAAGCCCTAAATAGGGCTTTTAAACTGGATAAACCGGATGTTTACGATCCGTAAATACTTGATATTTACTCATATACATTTCGAATCGTCCTTTTAACTCTTCTCTTAAATTGTTTGGATGAACAATACCATCAATGACCATCTCTGATGCTAAATGGTAAATATCAATATCCTTCTTATACTCTTCGCGTTTTTCAGCAATGAAGCTATCACGCTCTTCTTCTGGTAAAGCTGCAATCTTATTTGCATATACAGCATTGACCGCGGCTTCTGGACCCATTACCGCAATAGAAGCTGTCGGTAATGCTAGGCAGCAATCTGGTTCAAAGGCTGGACCTGCCATCGCATATAAACCAGCACCATATGCTTTACGGACAACGATAGAGATTTTTGGTACAGTTGCTTCACTCATTGCGGAAATCATTTTTGCACCGTGACGAATAATACCAGCACGTTCTACTTTTGTGCCAATCATAAATCCAGGTACATCTGCAAGGAATAATAACGGAATATGATATGCATCACATAAATTAATAAACTTCGCTGCTTTATCAGCTGAATCGTGGAATAATACGCCGCCTTTCATTCGCGGTTGATTTGCAATAATACCAACTGGCTTACCATCAATACGTGCTAAACCTGTAATGAGTTCTTGAGCAAATAATTTTTTCACTTCATAGAAAGAACCTTCATCAATAACTCTATTAATGAGATCTTTCATATTGAAAGGAGCATTTTGATTTTCTGGAATGATTTCTTCTAACGTTTTATCGAATTGTTTCGGTTCTTGAGGTGTAACCAATGGAGTCTTTTCTAAGTAGTTATTTGGAAAATATGAAATGTATTGTCTTGCTTGTGTAATCGCATCTTCTTCTGTCTTACATAAAACATCTCCGCATCCTGATACAGAGCAATGCATACGAGCTCCGCCCATTTCTTCTAAAGTTACCTTTTCACCGATAACCATCTCAGCCATACGAGGAGATCCTAAATACATAGAAGCATTTCCTTCTACCATCATAACAACGTCACAAAAGGCTGGAATATATGCGCCACCAGCTGCAGAAGGTCCAAATAATAAGCATACTTGCGGGACTTTACCTGATAATTTCACTTGATTATAGAAGATTCTTCCTGCCCCGCGGCGCCCTGGGAACATTTCAACTTGATCAGTAATACGCGCCCCAGCAGAGTCAACTAAATAAAATAACGGAACACGTAATTTTTCTGCCGTTTCTTGAATACGTAAAATCTTTTCAACTGTACGTGCGCCCCATGAACCAGCCTTTACCGTAGAATCATTTGCCATTACGCATGCAGTACGACCATGTATTTTACCCGTTGCAGTTATAACACCATCAGCAGGTAATCCTGTTTGTTCACAATTTGCAAATAATGCATCTTCTACATATTCACCATTATCAAATAAAAGAGCTAAGCGATTTCGAACGAATAGTTTACCTTTCGCTTTGTTTTGTTCATGATATTTTGGTGCGCCGCCTTGTTTAATCGTTTCAACTCGTTCTTCAAATGTATTCGATTGTTGTTTTTGGTCTAACATATTTACTCCCCCTTATACATTGGTGTGCGTTTTTCCTTGAATGCCTGTAATCCTTCTAATCTATCTTTCGTATGGATTACACCTTCATACGCTTGTTTTTCCATTTGTAATCCGGTATGTAAATCAACTTGAATACCGTTTGAAATTGCTTCTTTCGCTAATCGAACAGCAATAGGACCATTACTAGCAATTTTCTCTGCTATTTCAATCGCTTTCTCTTCAAGTAAATGAGGTGGTACAACAAATTCTACTAGACCATATTCTTTTGCTTCTTGTGCTGAAATACGTCTACCTGTATAAATTAATTCTTTCGCTCTACCAACACCAATTAATCTTGGCAAACGCTGCGTACCACCTGCTCCTGGTATAATTGCAAGTGTAGTTTCAGTAAGACCAAGACTTGCAGATTCAGCCGCAATTCTAAAATCACAAGCTAAACTTAATTCCGTACCACCACCAAGTGCGATTCCATTTATAGCAGCAATAACTGGCTGTGGTAATTGTTCAACCATTTCCATAGTAGTGCGAATCATACTAACAGCATGGCGAACTTGTTCTTCATTCATGCCAGCACGTTCTTTTAAATCAGCACCAGCACAAAACGCTTTTTCACCAGCACCTGTTAGAATAACTACACGAGTATTTGACTCTTCATTTATTTGAGTTAAAATGTTTTGTAACTCTTCTAATAAAGCTAAAGATAATGAGTTGGCTTGTCCTTCACGATCTAAGGAAATCTTTACAACGTGCGGTGTTACATAATCAACTGAAATGTTTTGTAATTGTAGCATCTTCTCACCTACTTATCGTTTTATGTTGAAGCGCTCTATACACATGACTCGGTAATTGGATATTTAATTTACTCTGAATAAATTGACTCGCTCTCAATAACTTCTCTTCATCAATATTCGTTTGGACACCTAACTTATGGAGCATATGAACTAAGTCATCAGTGGCAACATTACCTGATGCTCCTGGTGCATATGGACATCCCCCAAGGCCACCACAAGAACTATCAAATGTTGTAATACCATATTCTAAAGACTTTACTACATTCGCAAGTGCCATTCCGTACGTATTATGGAAGTGCATTGCAAACTGCGAAGCATCATATTTCTTTAATAAATGCTCTAAAACTTGCTCTACTTGTAGTGGATTTGCTACTCCGATTGTGTCGCCAAGAGATACTTCATAAATGCCGTATGAAAATAGTTGATTACATAATTCGTCAACTGCTACGAGACTTATATCCCCTTCATAAGGACATCCAAATACAGTAGAAACATAGCCTCTTACTTTTTTCCCTTCGAATAATGCCTGTTTTGTTATATCTTCAATTACAACTAATGCTTCTTTAATTGATTTATTAATATTACTTTTATTATGAGATTCACTTGCTGATAAAAAAACATTCACCTCATCTACATTTTGCAAAAAAGCTCGTTCCAAACCATTTTGATTTGGAACAAGCGCTGCATATGTAACATTGGGATCCCTTTTCAGCTCAGAAAACACATCATTTGCATCTGCTAATGCAGGGACCCATTTAGGGTGAACGAATGAGGAAACTTCAACGTACGATAATCCAGCCTCTGTAAGTAGTTGAATCCATTTTACTTTATCTTTTGTGCCAACAATCTTTTTTTCATTTTGTAAGCCATCACGTGGCCCGACTTCTTTAATGACAGCAAAATTAGGTAGTTTCAATTCGCTTCCCCCTATATCTCCCTATTCAATTTCTAGTAATACATCTCCTTCATTTACAAAATCGCCTTCTTGCACATTAATTTTCATAACTGTGCCAGCTTCTTCTGAAACGATTGGAATTTCCATTTTCATAGATTCCAAAATGACGACATCTTGCTCTTCCTCTACTGTATCTCCTACTCCTACAACAATCTTCCATACATTTCCTGCCATCGATGCATATACTTTCGTCATCATTTTTTCCCCCTTAGTATTTTTAAATCTTATTTTTTAACAAGTTGTTTCGTTACAAAACCCGTTGTATAAATACCACTTTTGAACACATCATCTTCCAATACTTGAAGCAGCATTGGCGTGTTCGTTTTAATACCTTCTACTTTTAATTCTTCTAGAGCATCATGTAATTTCGAAATTGCTTCTTCACGCGTTTCACCATGAGCAATGACTTTCGCAATCATTGGATCATAGAAAGGTGTAATCGTTACTTGATTCTCCAAAAAGTGATCGATACGTACATTTGTTGGAAGCGTTAAATTTGTAATTTTCCCAGGTGATGGGAAGAAAGTTTTCGGATCTTCTGCATAAATACGTGCCTCAATGGCATGACCACTACGTTTTACATCATCTTGTGTAAACGATAATTTTTCACCACATGCAATTAGAAGTTGTTGTTCTACAAGATCTAAACCTGTAATTTCTTCTGTAACTGGATGCTCTACTTGTAATCTCGTATTCATCTCTAAGAAATAGAAGTTCTTCTGATCATCTACTAGAAACTCAACTGTACCAGCATTTGTATACCCTAGAGCTTTGGCAGCTTGTACAGCAACTTCTCCCATCGCCTTTCGTGTACCTTCATCTAAAAATGGTGAAGGTGCTTCTTCGATTACTTTTTGATTTCGGCGCTGTACCGAACATTCACGCTCCCATAAATACACTGTGTTACCATGTGTATCTGCTAAAAGCTGAATTTCAATATGATGCGCATCTGCTATATATCGCTCTAAATACATTTCTCCGTTACCGAAGAAGTTTTGCGCTCTTGTTTTATTACTTTCAAACGCTTTGGTGAGCGTTTGCTCAGTTTCCATCAACTGCATACCAATGCCTCCGCCGCCTGCGGATGCCTTAAGCATTAATGGATAACCAATTTGTTTTGCAATTTCAATTGCTTCTTCAGCAGTTTCAATATTTGTAGTAATACCTGGGACTACTGGGACATCTGCAGCTTGCATCGCAATACGTGATTCGATTTTACTTCCCATCTTCGTAATGATTTCTTCTGATGGCCCGATAAATACGATTCCTTCTTCTTTACAACGAACCGGAAAAGATGGATTCTCAGATAATAATCCATACCCCGGGTGGATTGCTTCAGCATTTGTCTTCTTAGCTATTTCAATAATTTTTTCAAGGTTTAAATAGCTTTCTTGGACACGTGGCCCACCTACTAAGTAAGCTTCATTTGCCATTTTTACATGCAAGGCATTTTCATCTGCCTCAGAATAAATAGCAACAGTGCGAATGCCAAGTTTTTGACAAGTTTTCATAATACGAACTGCGATTTCCCCACGATTCGCAATTAATATTTTTTGAAACATAGTGATTCCTCCTTTTTATCTACATCCTAAATGTCTAGCAATTACGAGACGTTGAATTTCAGAAGTTCCTTCACCAATTTCTAATAGTTTTGCATCACGAATATGTCGTTCTACTTCATATTCACGCATATAGCCATATCCACCATGAATTTGTACTGCTTGATTTGCAATACGGCTTGCTGCTTCAGATGCGAAAAGTTTTGCCATAGCCGCTTCTTTACCGAAAGGTTTATCGTTATCTTTTAACCAAGCTGCTTTATGTACTAAATTACGCGCTAGCTCTACTTCAGTTGCCATATCAGCTAATTTAAATTGAATCGCTTGGAAATTAGAAATTGATTTTCCAAATTGTTGACGTTCTTTCGCATATTTCAATGCACGTTCAAATGCAGATTGTGCAATACCAACAGCTAATGCTGCGATTGAAATACGTCCTCCATCAAGTGTATATAAGAATTGTTTAAACCCTTTATTTACATCACCAAGTATATTTTCTTTCGGCACACGTACACCATCAAGTACGATTTCACATGTATTAGAAGCACGTACGCCCATCTTATCGTAAGGGCTTGAAATCGTTAACCCTTCACTAGTAGTCGGTACGATAAATGCAGAAATACGTTTTCTACCATTCTCTTCAACACCGTTGACAGCGGTTACAATAATTGTATTTGCATACTCTGCATTTGTAATCCAACACTTCTCACCACTAATAACATACTCGTCTCCGTCTAATATAGCTTTCGTTTGTGTGCCACCTGCATCAGATCCAGCATTCGGCTCAGTTAATCCGAAAGCACCTAAAGTTTTGCCTGATGCCATTGGAACTAAATATTTCTGTTTTTGTTCTTCTGTACCGAAATAATAAATTGGAGAAGCACCTAATGAAATTGTTGCAGCGTAACTTAATCCTGTCCCACCACAAGCACGACCAATTTCTTCAACTGCTAACGCGTACGATACTGTATCGCCACCTGAACCTCCATACTCTTCTGGGAATGGGATGCCTAATAATCCTAGTTCGCCCATTTTTTGAAATGTTTCATATGGAAACTCTGCAGTTTTGTCATAATACACAGCTTTCGGTGCGATTTCCTTTTCAGCAAAGTCACGTACCATTTCTTTAATCATTTGTTTTTCGCGAGTTAGAGTAAATTCCATTCCGCTACACACCCCTTATCGAATATTGAGTTTCGACAGCGTGCGAGTTTCTACTACAAACATTACGAATGAAAAGACAAGAACATTAGTTAGATAATTGTTATAATTCTGTCATAATTTAATTTTAAAACAGATTCTGTACTAATGCACAAAAAAATTCCTACATTGTTCTACAACAACATAGGAGCTTTTGTGTCGAATTATGTAATTTATTGTTTAATAATCTCTACCTTTTCCCGAATCAGAAATTTCTACTAATGCTTCAGGGTATGGTTCGAAATACGTTTGTCTTAATAAATACTTTTCATCAAATCGAATGGCCCATGATTTTAAAATTGTAAGTAAACTACTAAGTGGTATTTTCTTTTCTATATACTTTTGTATTAAATTTAAAAAATGATCTTTTTCTTGTTTTTTCAGCTTTGTTTTAAAGTATCCAAAAATATGCTCACATACATTTACATTCGATGTATAGCGGGGTGTGCGCATAAATAATTCATATAAAGTCTTCTCATAGTTTTCAAATACAACTTCAATCTTTTCATTTTTATGATTTGCAATAATACGCCCTAATTCCTTTTGTTTTACCTGATTATATGCCATAAATAAATATTTATTATCCGACTGAAACGATACGAGGTCTTTCATATTTTTATTACGTTTAATCATCTTGTAATATGCGATTGTAAATAATCTTGTAAAGAAGTGTTCTCTAATAATAAAATTCGACAATCTACCTTCTTCTTCAATTGGAAGATGCGAAAATTTTTTTAATACTGCACCACCAAATAAGCCTGGTCCTTTTCCTTTTGCTGGTGCTTTTTCAAAACCAGAATAAATTTTCACATCACGCGTACCACAACTTGGTGAGCGATTCTTTAAAATAAAACCATCTACATCAGATATCGTTTGTAAAAATTCATTTGAAAATTGATTCATTTTTTCAGTGACGTCTTCTCTTGTAGACGGTTGCACAAGCCTATTCACACCACTTTCTTCTACAATGCGTATCGTTTCACGAGGAGTCCCCAATCCAATCTCGACTTCTGGACAGACAGGTATAAATGTAACAAATGGCTGCAAATTTCGTATTGTTACATCTGGAATCATCTCTCCATTATAACGACAAGCATCAAATTCTAAACATTTACTTACGACGATTGTTGGTTTTGCAAATTGTCGCATCTCATTACCTCCTTAGTGCTAGTCCGTATAATATAAATTGTACTAAGATTAACATTTTAAGCAAAGTTTGATTCATTTAATTTTATGACAAATATATATCAAATAATATATTAGCAATCGTTCAACTCTATTTTCTATAAATATGCGCTCTATAATGATGGTTTAGATACTGTGAAACGAATAATACACACATGCTTTGGAGAAATTAATACACAAGAAAGGAGGAGAGCGTTATGAAGAAGAAATTATCATCTATTTTAAGTGTTTTAGCACTATCTATTATGTTTTTAGGTACATCTGCACAAGCTGAATACGATGGAACTAATATGAATAGAGTTAATAACACTGACATTTCAACTCGAGTTAATGACAATAACTTAGACAGAGTTAATAATGATGTAAGAACTCGAAATGTAAATACAACAAATGATTTAAATGATAATCGTGATAAAAATAATAATTGGGCTTGGCTCGGTTTATTAGGACTAGCAGGATTATTAGGTCTTAGAAGAAGAGACAAAGAAACACGCTGATTTAGAATGTTTTTAGTAAACAAGTACTTATTTATCAAAAATATATCATGAAAATAAATCGCCTTTTTAAAGGCGATTTATTATTTTACTTAAATATAAGATATGTAATTCACACTTCATCGATTAAATTCGTGGCGTTAATCCGTACAATATAAACTGAATCGTATTTTCAATTTCCACTTCATCATCCCATTTTTCTTCTGGCAATAATAAAAATCGTGTTAAAAGTAATCCTAACACAGCTGATAAAGTAAGTCGTAATACAGAAGCTGGAGGCATTTCAATAATTGCTCCTTCTTCTTGAAACTTTGCAATCAACTTTTTAAAATGTGTAAGTAACTCTGTTTCTACTAATTGTTGTATTTCATTTTTCAGTTCTGGCTGAAATGGCACTTCTTGAATTAATATTTTTATCATTGGAAAATGCTTTTTTGCAAATTCAAATCTATTATGAATAACAACTCTTAGAAGCCCTTCATATGATTCATACTCCGATTTAAATATTTCCTTTGCGAATGTTTGTACGAAAAATGGTGCAGCAAACTTCGTTAATGTCGGCATGACTACTGCTAACAATAAATCTTTTTTTGTTTTATAGTAGCGGAAGATTGTTCCTTCCGCTACACCAGCACGCTTTGCAATTTCACTTGTTGAAGTTGAAGCGTATCCTTTTTCTCCAAACATATCAACAGCCGCCTCTAATATACGCATTTGACGTTCATTTCGTTTATCCGTGTTAGTTGCGGCAATTAATTCTTCCAGCCAATCTTTCTTCATCTATAATGCCCCTTTGTATCATCATTATATTTTTCGATGTTTCTTTAATGCAAATACATTCCCTATTGCAAATAATATTGAAAAAAGTAATAATACGGTAAGATCTAATACAATCTCTGTAAATCCTTGATTTCGAATCATCACCTGTCTCATTGCGTCAGCGCCATATGTGAGTGGAAATAATTTCCCTAACATTTGAAGCCACTTATTCATAGATTCAATTGGAAACAAACCAGAAAAGAAAATTTGTGGCACAATGACAAGCGGTATAAACTGGATCATTTGAAATTCATTATTTGCGTATGCCGATAAAAACGTCCCTAAAGTTAATGCCGTTAAAGAAAGCATACATGTAATAAGTAGCGTTAGCCATATGGAGCCAGCTACATACAAGTCTAAAATGTAAACTGAAAAACTTACGATAATAATGGATTGTATAAATGCAAAGATCCCAAAACCAATAATATATCCTACAACTATTTCCCATCTTTTAATTGGAGTCGATAATAACCTTTCTAAAGTACCACTTAAACGTTCTCTTACGAAAGACACCCCTGATAAAATGAATACAAAGAAAAATGTAAAAAAACCGATTAATACAGGACCAAGCCCATCAAACATTGTAAAGTCTTTAGAGCCATGTAAATAATTCACTTCAGGTTTCATAATCGATACATCGTTCTTCTCTGTACTTTTTTGTAATATTTGAAGTACAGCACGATTTTTTGACGAATCGCTACCTTCTAATACAATATTCATTTTTCCATTTTCTAAACGAATGACTGCATCTACCTTTTGATTTTCCAGCTCAGACATTGCCTTTTCTGTATTATATTCATAAATTGACGCTTCCTGATTTTTCATCACTTTTACTAACTGAGCGGGCATATCAACAACAGCAATATGCGGTACATAGTCCTTTTGTGTAAACACTAGCGACAATAACCAAAGTAATAACATAGGTGCCCCAAACATCATCGCTAACGAACGTTTATCTCGAAAAAATTGGCGAATAATACGAATGATTACACCGGTAACTCTCATGATTCAGCCACCTCTTCCAACAAAAAGACATCTTCAATCCTTCCTGATGATACCCGCTTTTTCAATTCTTCAGTTGTACCAGTCGCAACTAGCTTTCCTTCTCTAATTAACCCTAGGCGTTCACAAAATTCAGCTTCGTCCATAATGTGTGTCGTTACAATTATCGTTGTGCCTTTCTTTTTCAAATCATAAAATTTTGCCCAGATTGTTTTTCTAAGAAGCGGATCTATCCCCACTGTTGGCTCATCTAAAATTAATATTTCTGGTTCATGAAGGAGTGCTATTGCTAATGATAAACGCTTCTTCATCCCGCCTGAAAAATGCTGCACTTGCTTTTTCATATGTTGTGATAATTGTACAAGGTCAAAAACTTCTTCAATTCTTTCTTTTTTATGCTTTCCCTTTAATCCGTACATCGTTGCCATAAAATCTGCATTTTCATATGCTGATAGTTCTTCGTATAATGCATCAGCTTGAGCCATATAACCAATTCTTTTCATTTCATTTAAATTAGGCATGTTCGTGTTGTAAACAAGCACTTCACCTTCCGTTGCTTCGTTAATACCTGCAATCAATTTAATAAGAGTCGTTTTCCCAGAACCTGAAGGCCCAACTAAACCAAATATCTCTGCTTTTTCAACTTGTAATGAAAGATTGTGTAAAACTTCTTTTTTCCCAAAACTTTTTGATACAGTCCGTAAAATAATGGCAGGCTGCTTCACGTATTCTTCCCCCTTCTCTAAAATGAGTGAGTACTCACTTTTATTTTACTCTTGCGTAATTATATGTCAAACTTCATTGATTAGTATGGTTTTCCGTCAATAATATTAAACAATGAAACAGAGTCGACATTAGAATATCCTTTCTTAAAGTCGACTCTGTTTCATTTAAATTATATAATTTGCTTTACGTTTTTAAATTCATATATTTCCTAATTCTAGCAACATCTAAAGAATATTCGATAACTAATTGCTGTAACGGTAATATAACTGTGTCGGGATATAAATGTGCATATTGTAATGTTTCTGCATATTTTTCTAATCTTTTTTCTAAATACTTTATAATTTGATCAGGATGAGTTACTAATAAACATTTACAATAATAATGTATTTGTTCCTCAATCGCCGTATACTCTTCAATTTCGTATTCTTTATGCATGTGTACACCCCTTTAAGTTTTTTACATGAATTACTTATCACACTTTTCACTCGACAAATTTTAAGTTTTTTGATTATTTACACTATAACAAACACTGAGGGTCAAATTTTGTTACTTTATGTAACGTAGAAAATTTTTAACAAAATTGTAATGTTTACTCCTGCAAAATACAGAAAGCCCCTTTACTCATTTTTGTATAAAAAAAATCGTACAGCTTAATTTAGCTGCACGACTACAATTTCTGGCCTATTCAAAATCCTTTGCGGAATGATACTATTTCCTAATCCTCTACTCACTACCATTGATGTATTTTGTTCTACATATAAACCCGCTGTATATTTAGGTAAAACACCTTGATTTGGCGCAACTAATCCTCCGATAAATGGCAATCTAACTTGCCCTCCATGAGCATGACCCGATAATACTAAATCTAGTTGCTCATCAGCGTATTCTGTCAAAAATTCAGGCCTATGGGATAATAATACATCAAATGTATTTGGAGGCATTTCAAATTTCGCTTTTAAAATTGCATCTTTTACAATATTTCCTTCATCACGGTTTCCAGTTACAAACTCCGGATCATCAATACCTAGCAAATTTATTTCTTGCTCCCCCTTTCGAATGCCTACATGTTCATTCCTTAAAACATTGACATCATATTTCTTCAACTCTTTTTCTAAACGGTTATACTTTCCAGACCATTGTTCATGGTTTCCTGTCACAAAATATACAGGATACTCCTTTACAATTTCTCGTATTAATTGCATACTAACTTCTGCATCGTATGATTTACTGTCAATTAAATCACCCGTAATCGCAATAATATCTGGGTCTATGCTTTCAATTTTTTGAATTAATACACCTTGCTTATTGCCAAATTGTTTATTGTGTAAGTCTGAAATTTGTAGAATTTTATACCCTTTAAAAGAGGAGGGTATTTTACTAGAGGTTATTTTAACCTCAGTTATACCTATTAAATTGTTCTGTAAATATAAAAAAGTAATAAAAGCTACTAATATGCCAATAAACAATATGATTCTATTAATATTTCTCTTCATATTCTCTCCTTTTATTTTTATAAAACACTTATTTTATGTTAACAGAATTATATGATACATTTTTGATTTTTTATTGAATATAGTACAGTACATGAAATTTCATATCGGATACGTCATATATATTTATTTTACCGTCATCCTCTTAATAATAAAAATACAAAAACGATTCTTTTCATACGAAAAAGAATCGTTTTCTAATTTTATATACCCAACAACATATGGTAAAAAACTGAAATAACTAAGAGATTATTATTTAATAGCATCGATTACAACTTCAGCCGCCTCTTTAATTAGTTGATTATCATAGGTAGCCTCTTTCTCATCTTTACTAGATAAAATTGCGATGATAATAGGTGATCTATTTGGTGGCCAAACGATAGCAATATCATTTCTTGTCCCGTAACTTCCTGCACCTGATTTATCTCCAACTACCCAGTCAGTTGGTACACCTGCACGAATAAGTTTGTCTCCTGTCGCATTTCCTTTCATCCACTCTGTAAGTATCTTACGTTTTTCAGCAGGAAGTGCATTTCCGACCGTAAAAGCTTTAAGATTCGTAGCAATTGCTTTTGCTGTACTAGTATCACGAATGTCTCCTGGAATAGCCTCGTTTAACTCTGTTTCAAAGCGATCAGACATAGTAACCCGATCCCCCATCTTTCTAAGCGCTTTTTCATATCCTTTCGGTCCGCCTATTTTATGAAATAAAATGTTCCCTGCAGTATTATCACTATAACGAACAGCAGCCTCCGCAATTTCTCCTAGTGTCATTCCAGTATCTACATGTTTCTCTGTAACAGGTGAATAATCCACTAAATCTTCTTTCGTATAAGTAATAACTTCATCTAATTTCTTAGTAGAGTTCTGTTGCAGTAATACCCCTGCCGCTAAAGCCTTGTAAGTTGATGCAAAGGCAAACCTTTCGTTAGGTCGATAAGCGATTGTTTGATTTGTACCAGTATCAATCGCATATACACCTAATCGAGCATCAAATTTTTTCTCAAGTTGAGAGAACTCTTTATGCGTCGCCTGATTTTTATGTTTCACTTGTCCAGTCTTTTCTTTCGCTTCAACTTGCAATGGTCCTCCTGTAAAAGCTTCTAGGCATGTAAGACTTAAACCTAATATACCAACGCATATTCCTATTTTTAGCAGCCTCTTGTTTTTCAAAATCATCATTCCTTTCAAATTCTTAACACTTTTTTTACTTACATATAATAGACAATCACTAAAATAAATTTGTTCCATAATCTAAAAAAATTTTATAACTAATATCGGTGTTATTAACAAAATAAAGAGTAGCAACTATGATCGACGCTACCCCTTATTTCACAACTCATCTTTTTACTTATAAATGCTTTATATAAAATAGGGTCTCTTCCCCTGAGAAAAGTACACAAATTTTACTAATTTTGATTAGGACTATCTGTACTAGCACCCTCACCATGTATACGTTGCTGTTTTAAATCAAAATATGCATCTAAAACTTCCTTTCCAATTATAGAATTAATTCCACTTTTATCATTATGAAGCCACGGAACTACTACTGAGAATGCTACTTCTGGATTATCATATGGAGCATATCCAACTAACGTTAAGTTGTAACATTCCATACGTTCTCCTTTTGCATTTCTACCAATTGGATCATCTCCACCATACACAGTTTGGGCTGTCCCTGTCTTTCCTGCTGGTTTATATGGAGCATTTTTGAAATGCTTTACGCCAGTTCCATCCCCTTCTTGGAATACCCATCTAAACCCTTCTTTTATTCGATCAATATATTCTGTCTTCATATCAATCCGATTTAATACGACAGGCTCTATAGAACGAATAACTTTACCAACCTCTTCTTTAATTGATTGTTCTCGTATTTCTTGTACAATTTGAGGTTGCATTCTATAACCACCATTCGCAATCGTTGAAATATATTGAGCTAATTGCAATGGCGTATACGTATCATACTGACCGATAGAAAAATCTAGTAAAAAACCAGGTTGACTATCTACTTTTCTCGTTTGTCCAATTATTTCATTCGGTAAATCAATACCTGTTGGGACACCTAAACCAAATTGCTTGAAATAATAACGCATCGTATCAAATGCTCCTTGTTTAATATCCAATGAGCCATTTGGTACGTAATTAACTCCCGCAATTTTTAAAGCTGTCTGGAACATGTATACATTCGAAGATACTTGCAAAGCACGTAAATCATTAATATTACCAAATCCAGATACATTCCATGATTTCTTGGCTTGTGTACCTTTAAATTTCATCGGTGCATCATAAAATTGATCTCCTGGATGTATTGCCCCCGTCTCATATCCAGTTAATAAAGTTGCACCTTTTACAGCTGATCCTAGTTCATACGAAGTTGTCATGTTACCTAATGCCAAATCCTCAATCTCTAGTACTCCTTCTTTTTCTACAATCTTTTTGCCTGCCATAGATAAAACCTGTCCGTTTTTTGGATTCGTCATGACGACAAAAGCTCGATCGAGCAGCGGCTCTGAACTCTTAAAAGCTCTCAAATTTTTCTCTATACTTTCTTCCACTTTCTTTTGTAATTCCATATCAATCGTTAATGTTAAACTTTTACCACTTTTTCCTTTAGCGATTACTTCTGTATTTATAATGTTTCCTGATTTATCAGTTATGTTTTTCACTTCTTCTTTTGTACCATGTAATACATCTTCATATCGTTGTTCAATATAACTTTTTCCGACACGATCATTACGGTTATATCCACGTACCAAATAAGAATCTAAGTTTTCTTTCGGCAGACCTTCTTCACTACTCGTAATATTACCTAATACGGAACGAAACAAATTACCATTTACATAATTACGTTCCCAATCAACCGTTGCATCTACTCCTGGAAAATCCGCAAGATTTTCACTTATCCGCGCATACTCCTCATCTGTTACATCTTTTTTAATAATTTGTGGTGTTAGTTGATAACCTGAACTCATTTTACTTTTAATAGCTAACACCTTTAAATCTTGTTCTGTTAACTCACCCAATTCTACTTCTGTAACGCGACTTCGTCTTAAATCTTCTATTTTTTTATCTAACTCTTTTCCCTCTATTCCCTCTTCTTTAAACGTTTCTATATCTTTCTTAGTAATCTTTGTCTCCGCACGTTTCGTATTCAACTGCATCCAAAAATCTTTTTTATCGATATCAGTTAATTTATTAATATCTTGTTCAGACATTTCAAGTACTTTCGCCAAGTCTTTTGCTGTTTTTAAAATATCGTCACTCGTAATCCCCTTCACCCTGGTATACGTAATTGTACGAAGAGACTTATTATTAACGACCGTTTTCCCTTCTCGATCTAAAATCTGTCCACGCGGAACTGGAATGCTAGTTGTTGCATTTTGACTGTTTTCCACTTGATTCTTATAAGCCTCTCCCTCAACGATTTGTACTTTTCCTAGCTGCATAATAATAGCTGAGAATAGTAAAAATATGCAAAGGAACATGATATTTAATCGAATAGATATATATGTCTTCTGCTTCTTTCCTTTTTGTTCTTTCATAAATCCTCCATATAATTCTTCTGGAACTTCTCACTAATACTTAAACGTTCCCTATATATTACAAACCATTATTCGGTTATAAATAATGTCTTATCTTTTTTTCTAAATCCTTGTAAGTATCAATTTCTTTTGGTATAGCCGCGTAATTGATAAACCTCCCTTCCTTTTTTCTCTCTAGTTTTTTGTCGCTTGCAATGTGACTCATACTATATTTACACATAGGCTGGCTAGTAACTTTTCATACTGATTATTCCTTTCTTCATGCTGTAATACTTAATAGACAATCTAAATAATAAAGTTGTTCCACATTTACAAAAAAAATAATTAACTATAAGATGAAATAGGCTACAAAAGGGAGGATTTTATGTTACATAGAAAAATAAAAAAATGGAGATTTTTTGCGGTTCTTTCTATTGTAGGTTTGATTTTACTAATTTTATTTAAAATCAACTTCATTTCAATTACTATCGCAACTTCTTCAGCTGAAAGAGGAAAAATCTTTGATCAAAATGGTGTAATACTAGCTACAAATAAGAAAGTTAAGTCTCTATATTGCACTTCTAATGATGAAAAGTTATCGAAACAAGATACATCAAACACATTAGCTTTTTTCGATCAATTTTCAAGTAAGTTTCAACATGATATTTCTTCAGAGAGCATAAAATCTCAATTACAACAATCTTGTAAAAAACAGACTATGCATGATATACCGTTATACTCTGATATAGCTGAGAATGAACTTGCATTCATAGACAAAAACAAACCGAATAATGTAATAATTAAAGATGAATGGATTCGATATTATCCTAAACATGAAATTGGTTCACAGGTAATTGGGTATGTAGAAAATAACCTTAATTCAAAGCATATGCCGGTTGGAAAAAGTGGGATTGAGCTGCAATATGAAGATGATTTAAAAGGAAAACCGGGTAAAACTCTTATTTTTAAAATGAATAACAAAGAGTTCTTATGGAACATTCAAAAAGTACAAAAAGGTAAGGATATCAGGCTAGCTTTAGATTCTAAATTGCAACAAAAATCAGAGGAAGCATTACGATCACAAATTAAGAAATTACCTGATGCTAAAGCTGGTTATGCTGTAGTGAGCGATACAAAAACTGGCGCGATTTTAACTATGGCCAACTCAGCAGTTTTTGATCCAAATATATTACATACACATGTAACAACTAAAATAAATAACATAAAATCACTTTCGCAAAATAAAGCAATTCAAAAATTAAAATATGGTGAATCTTATGTAAATATGGCTTCTACTATAAAGCCACTTACTATTTTAATTGGATTAAACGAAAAGCTTTTTCAACCTGAAGATACGTATTTAGATAACGGTACTTTTGAGTATGATAATCAAAATAACATTACAAATGCACCCGGAACACCAACAGGTGAGATTACACCGAGGCAGGCTATCATTAATTCATCTAACACATTTATGACAGCAAAAGTAGCTCTTCCATTATTTAACCAACATAATGGCAATATAGAAAAAGTGGCACATATATGGACAGATTATTTAATGCAATTCGGCCTACGTTCTAAAACCGGGATTGATTTACCCTTTGAAGAAGACGGTCAGTATGAATTCCATCCTTCTAATAAGTTTGAAAATGGAATCTCCGCTTTATTAAATGCCTCGTGGGGCGGAAATGAAGTGCATACTCCTCTTCAACTCGCTCAATATGCAGCAACTTTAGCAAGTAAAGGTGATAAATATAAACCACAAATGGCAAGTGCTATTATTGGTCAAGATGGTAAAGAAACAAAAAAGTTTAAACCAATTTTAGAAAGTTCAAATCGTTACCCAATGAACTTTTGGAGTGTCGTACAAGGTGGAATGAGTCAAAATATAGAGGAGATTAAAAAGTTGCCCTTCGACGTCGCTGGTAAAACAGGTATTACAGGTTTTCCGAATGAGCAAGCAAGAATGATCAATCATTCTCTATTCATTGCATATGCTCCTACCGAAGATCCACAGATTGCCGTTTCTGTCGTTATTCCTGGAAGTAATTCAGAAAAAAACATTGCTGCTCTCGTTACATCAGAAATTTTAGAGTCCTGGAATACTCTTCAAAAAGAGAATAAAAACAAAAAGGAAGGTTCATTAAAGTGAACCTTCCTTTTTTACCAAATAGAATCTATATTTATTATTTTCCATTCACCTTCATTATTCTTTTCAAACATAAATGAGTATTTAATGTCAGTTAAAACATACTCTTTTTGTACATATCCAGTATTACCGTTAATTGTCGATATTTTTATATATTCATCCTTCTGCGCTTTTTCTGGAATCCAAGCTTTTACCATTTCATTAGATACTTCATATAAAACTTGTGATTCTCGCTTTGGTTCAGCTAAAATTTTCGTTTTATTTCCAGTAACAGTTGCATATATAAAATGAGGTTGCTTTGGTTGGTTACTTTCTGTCAATCCACTTGGTACTTTATATACATGTTTTGTATCATTTGCAAATTCTCCCCCCATTGTAAGTGCGACTTGCAACTCATGAAAAATATCTTCATCAAACTTTAATTCATCCTTCTTATAACTCTTCCCTTTAAATTGAACTTCATCTTTTAACGCTTTATACAATTCATTTTTATTTTTTACATTTGTACTTTGATATAACTCATTCATGAATTGTTTTAATGTTGGATCTTGAGCAGACTCATCTTTTGTTTTAGGCTTAATTTGTGTACTACTTTGTACCGGTGATTTATTATTATCAAGCCAAGGTTGTTGAACAATAAAAAATAAAAATGTACAAGCTAAAACCACAACAATTGGCAATGCTTTTTTACGAAATCTTCTTGTTTGTTTTAGAGAGCCTCCCTCATTACTTTCATATATAGATTGCTTTATTTTATAAATATATTCTTCTTCGTTTTTACGGTGTTCCATTGGGCCTTTTTTTAATTTTCTATACCAGTCAGGATTTTGTTTATTGTTCATCACTACTACCCTCCCCTATTAATTTTGAAACCTTACTTCTCGCTCTACTTAATCTCGATTTTACAGTTCCAATGGATACTCCTAATGTTTCGGCCATTTCTTCATATGATAATTCATATTTTGCGTCCAATATAATTATTTCACGGTGCTTTTTAGGTAGTTTTAATACAACCTTCCACACCTCATTCATCTCTTCTTGGTTAAAAAATTCTTGTTCTGCTGACAGGGATTGCTTATCGTCACTAAAAAATCCTATTAAAGATATCCTTTTAAAATAGGAGGATTTCAAATAGTTTATTGCCGTATTTCTTGTGATTTTTAAAATCCACGTTTTAATAGATGACTCCTTTCGAAATGAATTCCAATTTTTAAACACCTTTATAAATACATCTTGCGTGATATCATCTGATAAGTGTGGATCTTTCGTAATAATAAATGAATAATTCCATACATCTTGCCAATAGTCTTTTATAACATAGTCCAGCTCATCATGATTACACTTTTCAATAAACGTCTGTTCCATTTCCACACCTCAAACTTATTTGAATAAACATAAAAACTGCCCTCACTTTTATTATGGTTTCAATATATAGACAAGATACAAGTTTCATTTGTTCCATTTAGTTCGAGTTCTCCAATTGTATCTTTTTTAGATTTTTGATACAAAAAAGAACCCTTATACTAAGGGTTCTGCAACAGAAAATATGAAAAGCCCCCTGCGCAAGGGATTAGTTCATTCAAAAGCTTATTTAGAAGCATCATGTACAGGCAAACTACTAAAGATCAGTTCAGCAACTTTTACATATCCTTTTGAGTTTGGATGAATGAAATCCTTAGACCAAAGCGTATTGTCATTAACTAACTGATGATTCCAAAAGTCAATATGATGAAGCTGATGCTCTCTACTCAATGAAAGTATAACTTCATTTGCCTCTAATAATTGTTCTTTTAACACTTGTTTTTTTTCTGTAGAAAATGGAAGTCTGACTGTAAAATCTGGAAGGTTTGCTATCATAATATCAGCACCTGTTTTACTTAATGTATCTATCATACATTTCATATCTTCCTTATATGCATAATGATTCCAACGTCCTTTTAATACATCGTTTGCACCCGCAATTAGACTAACCAAATCTGGTTTAAAAGCTAATGCTTTTTCCAATTGCTGCGAGCGAATTTCTTTCGTTACTAACCCACGCTTTGCAAAATTGGCATATTCTATATCGTTTACACTCAGTTGAACAAAATGATCTACCCAGCTTTTTAATGCAATTCCCTCAACTTCATCCCCTATCCCCTCTGTAAAACTATCACCAATCGCTACAAATCGCTTCCACATATGTATTCCCCCTTTATTATGAACCATATTTATACTATACAATAGCTCACAACGTAATTGTTATTTCTAAGTGGTTTTTGATTTCAATTACATTCCATAGGAGATTTTTAAAATAGAGAGGGGTAAATAAACAAATAAAAATATTTCACATGAACAAAACTTGAAAACCTACTTGCTATACTCATACCAAATATAAGTGAAACTTTAATCAGTGGAGGTTGCATCCCTTCCCAACTGATTATTAGCCCTTACTTATCAGGATATCCATTAACCGGGATAAACTTTTCATAATCTAAACTATTAATTTTTTACTACAAAAAACTACGTCCTATATCGGACGTAGTTTTTCTCACAGATCTATATATTTTTTACTTCCTCGTTATAAAAATCATATAATAATTCAATAGATGAACTAGATAAAAAAGGAATTGCCTTCTTAACTAATTCTCTATCCCAATCAAACCAACACATTTCCATTAGCATATTTATTTCTGTATCAGTGAATCGTTTCTTTATTTCCTTAGCAGGATTTCCACCAACTATTGTATATGGCGGAACATTTTTACTTACAACAGATCCTGCTGCAACGATTGCACCTTCACCGATTGTAACGCCAGGCATAATAATAGCATTCATTCCAATCCAAGCATCACTTTTAATGACTGTATCGCCCTTCGGTTCATATGAATGTTCAATTTGCTCAGCGAATGGATATACTGTAATCCATTCTGAATGATGATTGTGATTACCACCCATTAAAATGACTACTCCACTGGCAATACAAACATAGTTCCCAATAATGAGTTTATCAAGATGCCATCCCATCTGTTCAATTGGATTGAAAAGCGCTCGGGACTTAGCATCCCCCCACAAATACCTTACACAGCCATCTTCAAAATTTGGATGACCATAATAACCTGAATAATAGGAGTACGCTCCTACTTCAATGAGTGGATTTGTTACTATATCTTTTATATACTTTGTTTCCGACCAATGATTAAATAACGGATGCTTCATAACTTTATTCCTCGCTTCTAAGTAGTGTAGATTTTTGCAATTTACTTAGAAGCTTACTACGACTGCTACATTTTTTAGCTTTCTCAAACGACGAATCATTGTCTTCAAGCCTTTCTTTTATAATAAAAAAATCATAACGTGATAAATTACATAAGTCAAATTGTAGAATTATGTACTAAAACTTAAAGTGTGAATTGAAATTTCAACATTAAAACAATCGAGTTTTCAAATAAAAAATCCCAATTATATATAATAAAGATATCTTAGCTATACAACTAACTTATTTCTTATATTAGCCTTAACTCCCTCGATATAGTTTTATTATTTATTAATTTGTCTGATAAATCAATAAATGTTAATATAATTATAGAAGATATTATCATCCATTAGATTTCACAGCTAGTTTTTCACAAAAACGATTTCTGAATCCTTAAGTAAATAGGAGGTCTAGAAGATGAAACTTTTAAGGCAATCAACAATTATTGGTGCATTGACTGTTGGAGGATTTTTATTTGCAAATACAATTAGTACACTCCCACCTGTGTCTGCTGAATCGCAACTTACACAACAAGAATCAAGATTTTTAGATACTTGGCGTTGGCAAAGCTATTTTTTATTACATCATAATGCAGATTTTATAGAAGAGTTAGCAGTTGGTGACTTAAAACATGGAGATACATTCGATGTTACTATATATACTGGTGGTAAGGATACTGGTATTGTAAAAATATATCAATTGAGTGGAAATGAAAATGATGAAATAAACTTGCATAGATATAAAACCATTTATGACTCGGGTTTGAAACATAATTATGGTAGATTTGTAACGCCTATTACTAAGGCTTATAATCCGGGAACATATGTAGCCGTTATGAAACTTGGAGAAAATTATTATTATGGGGGCAGCTTTAAAATCTCAAACTAATTAGATCTCTTCAAAAAATATTGAAAAAAAACCATTTTAAAAGCTCCCCTTATTTAAGGGGAGCTTTTTTGATTATTTTCCTTTTTTAAGGTTAGAAAAAATACATATCTTTTTAATACAGCATTTTTATTCAATAACTGTTTCCACTTCTTTAAGTTCTACCATTCAATATGCAACATTACATATTCCACATGTTCGATTTTTAAATATGTGATAATTATTTTATATAAATATTGAAGGGAGAATTTTTCATGTCTTTCTTTTCTTGGTCTCCTCTTATTTTCTTAGCAGTTGTTGCAATCATCATTTCTATTAAAAGGAATAAGAAACAATAATTTATTATTTGGAGGTGTAATAATGTCATTTGCAGCATGGAGTGCAATTTTTACGACTTTAATCGGAGCGATATCCGGAGCAATCTTTGGTACAATCTCTTTTAGAAATAAAAGCAAAAATTAAATACTTACATAAAAACGAATTTCTAATAAAACTCTATACAAAAAAATAGCCTATAAAGTTTTATAGGCTATTTTTCATTTCATCAATATTACTTAGCTAATTCTTTCGTACCTTTCATTACATCAACGAAGAATCCCCAGTTATTCACAACAGAAGAAATACTAATATGTTCATCTGGAGTATGGACGTTGAATATATCTGGACCGAATGAAATTGCATCTAATTCAGGCATCTTTTGAACGAATACACTACATTCAATCCCAGCGTGTACAGCGAAGATTTCAACATCTTTATTGTATTTTTCTTGATGCACTTTTTCAAATAAATTACGAATTTGTGAATTCGGATTGTATGGCCATTCTGGATACTCTGACTCTATTTCAAATGTTGCGCCAACTAATTCCGCAATACATTTAATCTCATCTGCAATATGTTGTTTTAAACTACTTACAGAACTTCTCACTTCGTTACGTAATTTAATTTCATCTTGCAACGTTTCAATAACACCTAAATTTGTTGAGCTTTCTACTAGACCTTTAATATCCATGCTCATACTTTGAATGCCATTTGGAATTAAGAATAATGATGAAATTAGTTGCTTTTTTGTTTCTTTAGCAAATACTTTTTCTACTTTCTCATCCAATTTTGTAAGTGTAACATGAACATCTGGATCAACAGCACGCATTTCTTCTTGTAATACTCGTGTCCATGATTCTAGTTTTTCTTCTACTTTCTCTACATCTTCTGTACGTAATACGATTGTAGCTACACTTTCACGCGGAATTGCATTCGTTTTTAATCCACCGTGAACTTCACTTAAATCAAATTGAATATTTACTGATAAATCATGTAATACTCGCCCTAATACTTTGTTCGCATTACCACGTTGTTTATCAATTTCCATACCAGAATGTCCGCCTTTTAGACCGCCAACATATAGACGGTATGCATCCATATTCGCGGGTGCTTCATCCCAAATTACTGGAATCGTTTCAACAGCTTTCGCACCACCTGCGCTACTTACTAATAATTTATGATCTTCTTCAGAATCAATGTTAATAAAAATCTTTCCTTCAAAATGATTTGAATCAACAGCGAAAGCTCCGCCCATTGTCGTTTCTTCTTCAGTAGTAATAACTACTTCTAGTGCTGGATGCGGAATGTCTTTTGAATCTAATAAAGCTAATGCATAAGCAACTGCAATACCATTATCAGCACCTAAAGTCGTTTGATTTGCATATAACATGTCCCCAATAATTCGTAATTCGATTGGATCTTTTTCAAAATCATGTACGGTTGCTTGGTTTTTTTCGCAAACCATATCCATATGACCTTGAATGATAATAGCTGGTACATTTTCATAACCAGCAGTTGCTTCTTTTTTAATAATGACATTTAATGCTTCATCTTGAATCACTTCTAAATTACGCTCTTTCGCAAAGCCAACTAAAAAATCACTAATTTCCTTTTCATTACCTGATCCTCTAGGAATCTTTGAAATTTCTGCAAAATGATAAAATACAGGGTGCTTTGTTAATTGTTCTAAAGTAGAATACATTTTTAAGCTCCTCTCAAAATAACAAAATAATATGTAAGTCTTTTATCATTATACCATGATTCATTATTTTCACTTTCTATTTCATACTTTAATATCCGCTCGTTAAACATTTAAATTGCATATAAAAAGAGAAAGAAAATGCACTATGCATTTTCTTTCTCTTTTTTTGCTCTCATATATTTTGAAGTACTATTATTCATTAATTTCTCTAACCGATTTATATTTTCCGTTAACGCACCTTTCACAAGAGAGAAATCTGTATTTGGTTCTTCTTTTTTTTCTTTAAAAAATGAAGACTTTTGTATATTTACTTCAGCCATCTCTTCTCCCCCTTTTCAAAAAGATACAACCTTCTATTTATATTATATCGTAAATATAAACAGCATGTACAAGTATCATTTTCTTTTTAATTCTTCTTCTAATTCTTCTACTTGCTGTAATGTATCTCCTTTTATTAACGAGAAATCTGTTGTATCTTCAACTCCTACCTGGCATTATCTCTTTTTTATTTTTGTTAATTATCATAAAATTACCAATATTAATCTACTATTTAATAATAATATTTGATATTATAAAAAAGTAGATTTTATTGGAATTATAATCTAACATATTTTTGATTAAAATAATTTTTCACACAAGGAGGTTAACCATATTGAATATTATCGTGACTCCAGAATTATTAGAAGCTTCTGCTAACAATTTTAAAAGTGCTCAAGAGCAAGCACAAGTACAATTTACTAACCTTCGACAAGATATCTTATATCTTGAATCAATTTGGTATGGTTCTACCAAAGAAAAGTTTTATTATGATTTTCAACAATCTAGCCAAGTAATGAATAAATATATTCATTGCCTTCAACAGATTGAAATTCAACTAAAAAGAGCGGCCGAAAAATTCAGAAAAGTAGATAGTGAAACAGGAGCTGAGTTATCTACAAATGAGGGAAGTTTGCTTGAATCTCTCAAAAAGGGATTGATGACCTCATTATCTCCCACCGTTAAATTAGGTATAATGGCAGGTGTATTAAATGTTATTCCTAACAAAAAAAGAAATGATTTAGTAGATATCGTCACTCGTAAATGGGTTAATGGTAAGGCAGGAGAAATATGGAATAAATTAATTCCCTTAAAAAACTTTTCAACATTAGAAAAAACCGCTGCATCATTAGGGAAATTGGATAAATCTCTTCCTAAAAATAGTATTAAAGAATCTAATATTTCTAAGCATATTATAAAAAATATGAAACCCTTTGGTATAGCTTCCATTTCCCTTACTGCATTAGGAGAAGTAAATTCATTAACATCCGCCATAAAAGGTGATTTTAAAAAATATGATGGCTCTCAAGCTGGTGTTAATATTGCTATGGATACAGTTTATTCTACAGGAAAAGTAGTTGGAAATTTAGCTTCAACTTATGCAGGTGGAGTAGCGGGTGCTGAAGCCGGTGCATTAGCTGGCTCATTAATTTTCCCTCCAGTTGGTACAGCTGTTGGTGCAATTGCAGGTGGCATTATTGGTTCTACTGTAGGTGGAACCGCATTCAATGAATTAGCAGATAAATTTGTACCCCGTCAAAAGTTTAAAGAGAGTATTTCAAGTTTTACAGATAGCTTCACTAATTTTTTAAAATAAATTAAAAATCAATTGAAGAAATGAGGTAAAAAAAGTCCCTAATTAGACTTTTTAAAAGCTATGAATAAAAAACAAATTGTTTCTATAGAGGAATTAGCATTTCTAATGAATTCCAAAGAAAATCAAACTTATGCAAAAGAATTACTAAGTCTTATTTATGATGAACTAGAGAAAGCAGATGTCGAAAAAATATTATTGACTGCAGCGCATTCCCTATATGCTAGAGGATTATTAAACTTTAATCAACAAACTAAAGAAATGCAATTACAACCGAGTATAGAGAAATTATTCAACACTATGTGTAACCCGCAACTTTCATTATTACTTCAAAAAGTCGATTTTATAAACGAAACAACGATTACTGCTAACATTTATATTGATAACACTTCAAACGTTACATATCAGAGTTTAGATGGGATTGCACATAAAATCGAAGAAATTTCAGACGATAGATTATTTTTAGAATCTAAAAATTTATTACAGCTAGTATTTCAGCAAGAGGAAAAAGGAAGTAACATTGTAGGGACTCTTCCAAATCATATCGTACAAAATATCGAAAAGTTATTCCCTCTGTCCATTCAAGAAGGGAAAACAACGTTAATAGAGAATGGATTTAATTCCTTATATGCTGAAAATTTTATAATGGATTTAAAAACAACACAGTCTATTTACACTATTATACGTCTAGATACAACAGAAAAGAATGAGGTTATTTCTAACAATGGATTCTTTGTTATTGAATCAACAAACACCCAATGGCTATTAACTCGAAATATAATAAATGATTCCTTTGATATAACCTATTTAACCAAAAATCTTTTCGAAAATGAAATAGCAAAACTAATAAAACATTAATCCTTTAAGACGGGAGTATATTTATATTGAATAAACAACAGCATTCTAGCAAAAAAAAGGAAGGTTTTTTCGAAAATAGGATATTACCTATCATCACTGTTCTTTCAGGTGTCATTCTACTAGTGTACAAAGGGTTAGAATTTATTTCAAAGTATGTATTAATTTTAATCTTATTTACACTAATTATTGCTTCGTTATACTTATTGTTTATGAAAGAAATAGTTGGTGCTGTTATTGGATTCATTTTTGCAGCCCTTGGGTATTATATGTATAAAGTCATTTTTAAACAAAAAAAGAAATAACGCATAAACAAATCATAAAGAGGTAATGTAAAAGAGAATGTTTTTACGCATTCTCTTTTACATTACCCTCTTTTATATACTTATATGGAATTGCCTCTACAAATTTTTCTAATCGATCTACATTTTGAGTCAATGCACCTTTCACAAGAGAGAAATCTGTATTCGGTTCTTCTTTTTTTTCTTTAAAAAACGAAGACTTTTGTACATTTACTTCAGCCATCTCTTCTCCCCCTCTTCAAAAATATACATTCTTCTATTTATATTATATCGTAAATGTAAACAGCATGTACAAGTATCATTTTCTTTTTAATTCATCTTCTAAATCTTCTACTTGCTGCATCGTATCCCCTTTAATTAACGAGAAATCCGTTGTATCTTCATTATCTTCTTTAAAAAAATCATTGTCATTATTTTTTATCACTACAATCACCTCTACGTGCTAGTGTAGGAATGATTGTCCGATTTTATACAAGTTTGTCTAAATTCGCTTTACCTTTATGTATAAGTGAAAAGGACAGAAAAAATTTCTGTCCTTATTTACTAAAATAACTATGATGTATTGTTAAATTATATACATTTTCAAAATCTCGATCTTGCAGGTTATTTTTCTTCCCGTCAATAACAATGAAAACATCACTCACTATTTTTGCTGGTATAATTCCGACATTTTCTACTTGTACTGCTCTCTGCTCATTCAATTGCTCAATGTACTCTAACGGAATCATAGTACTAAATTGAGAACGGATACCACGAAAGTTTGTATTTAATTCCTTTGCCGCTTCAAATACAACAATTTTTGCTCCAATCTTTTCCCCATACGAATCTAAAAATGCGTTTAAGCTTTTTGTGTATTCTTCCTCCGTATGCCATTCCATCGTACCGAACACTGCTGGATTGACATTTTGAATGATTGTTGTGTATATTTCTCCCCTTGCTTTAGAAGCAATTAATGACCGTTTTATCGATTGAACCGTCTTGCCGATATCGCTAAATTTCGCTCCCCATATTTCTGAAATATTAGGTGTTAAAATAAATGCAATATCAACGAAAATAACCATTGCAGTGAACATTAAAAGATTTTTCCAGAGGGTTAAATCAATTCCTTTTATCATGAAATACACGGTGACTGATATTATAAACAACCCATACCAAGTCTTTCTAATACGTTGCTTCTTCTCCTCGTACAACTCTTCGTTTTTCCAATAAAAGAAAACAAGTACTAGAAAAACGATTGCTAAAATAAATAAGCCGATTCGAATGTTAGAGATCACCAATGACATCACCCTCCATTCAAAAACTACTCACGATATCATTACATGCACAAGCAACTCTCTTTATGACAAAAGACGTGGACAAGCTTCTAAATTTAGTTACATCGCATATACATTAGAAGGTACCACGTCTTTTATCTTGAATCTACATTGTATATGTAGACAAGCATGTGTTTCAAATTTTCATGTTAAAAAGAAATATGTTTCGGAATTTCCCCTTCAGGTACTTCTCCATCCATACTTAAGTAATAATGACGAATTGGACGTAAATCATCGTCTAATTCATACACGAGTGGTATGCTCGTTGGAATATTTAATGAAACGACACCATCGCTTGAAAGATTATCTAAATATTTTACTAGCGAGCGAATTGTGTTACCATGTGATGAAATGATTACTTTGTTACCATTCTTTAATTTCGGCGCAATTTCTGAATGCCAATAAGCAAGTACTCTTTTCTCCGTATCCACTAAACATTCTGTCAATGGAAACTCACCTTTTTTTAGTGCTTTATATCTTAGATCTTTTATTTCATACCTGGGATCATCTTCAGTAAGAGCAGGTGGTCTTACATCAATACTTCTTCTCCAAATATGAACTTGCTCCTCACCATATTTTTGCGCGGTTTCATCTTTATTCAAACCTTGCAATGCACCATAATGTCTTTCATTTAGCTTCCAACATTTATGTACTGGCACCCAGGTAAGATCCATCTCATGAAGTACAATCCATAACGTCCGAATTGCTCGTTTTAATACAGATGTATAAGCTACATCAAAAGTATATCCGTTTTTCTTTAATATCGCTCCTGCTTCTCTCGCTTCACTTAATCCTTTCTCTGATAAATCTACATCTGTCCATCCAGTAAAGCGATTTTCAAGATTCCATAAACTCTGTCCGTGACGAATAAGTACAAGTTTTATCATAATAATTCCCCTTTCGGAAATGTGAATTTTATTGTTCCATTGCGTACACGTATAAAGTATCTAGTAATGTATCTTTTTATCCATTCACTCTATGACCAAATCATAGTTGCCAAATGTATGGATAAAATTTGTTCTTTTTCAAACTATAAAAACAGATATATTTCTTTTTATTTTTGATCGATTGCAACTTCCCTTTTCGATATCCAAGCATCAAAACCTGATCGGCTATGTGCCATTTCATTCATAACTTGATGCCAATTTTCTTCACACGATTCACCAAATTTTGAAAAAATAGCACCCATTTGTTGTCTTTGTACATCGCTCAGTTTTTTCTCTAAATCGGCACCTTGTTCTGTTAAAGATAACTGTTTCACACGGCGATCATGTATAGCTTCATTACTCTCAATTAAGCCCTTTTCCACAAGTTGTCGTAATGGTCCGTGTAGAGCCTGTTTACTTATTTCTAACAGTGATAATAACTCATTTACGCTTATACCTGGAAAGCGTGCGATAAAAAATAAAATTCGGTGATGTACTCGTTGTATGCCATACTCTTTTATAATTTCATCTGGCTTTTCAGTAAATGTTTTATATGCAAAGTAAAATAAGGCTAATGCTTCATTCATCTGTTCTTCTTTATGTTGTGTCATCTACTTTCCCCCTGTATGTAAATTATACCACATTCTCGTAATGAATTTTTAAATCCATACTCTACGTTTATTACAAGACAGCAAAACAATGAGGAGATGATTCACTTGAAAACGCAATATACTGTTAGTACTTATTTATTAGACCGACTAAGCGAATTAGGAATTGAACATATTTTTGGTGTCCCTGGTGATTATAATTTGGCTTTTTTAGATGATGTAATAGCACATGAAAATGTAGAGTGGATTGGCAATTGTAATGAATTAAATGCGGCATATGCAGCAGATGGGTACGCTCGCATAAAAGGAATCGGAGCTCTTATTACCACCTTTGGCGTTGGAGAATTAAGCGCCATAAACGGCATTGCCGGCTCATATGCCGAAAACGTACCAGTTATAAAAATCACGGGCACACCAACAACAAAAGTAATGGAAAATGGAGCACTCGTTCATCATACGTTAGGTGATGGAAAGTTCGATCATTTTTCCAAAATGTATCGAGAAATCACTGTTGCACAAACAAATTTGCCCCCTGAACATGCTGCTGAGGAAATTGACCGTGTGTTACGTGCATGTTGGAATGAAAAACGCCCTGTTCATATTAATTTGCCGATTGATGTGTATAATAAACCAATTAATAAACCTACAGAACCAATTTTACATAAACCGATTTTAAGTAATAAAGAAACACTGGATAAAATGCTTCTACATACCATTTCAAAAATAAATAGCGCAAAGAAACCTATTATTTTAGCTGATTTTGAAGTGGATCGTTTTCATGCTAAAGAATATTTATATCAATTTGTAGAAAAAACAGGGTTTCCTATTGCAACGTTAAGTATGGGAAAAGGAATATTTCCAGAAAAACACCCTCAATTTATAGGGATTTATACTGGTGATGTAAGTTCTCCATACTTGCGTAAACGAATTGATGAATCTGATTGTATTATTAGTATTGGTGTGAAGTTAACTGATACTATTACAGGTGGCTTCACACAAGGTTTTACGAAAGAACAAGTTATTGAAATTCATCCCTACACTGTGAAAATTACAGATAAAAAATATGGGCCAGTTGTAATGAAAGATGTTTTACAACAGTTAAGTGATGTAATTGAACATCGAAATGAAGAAACGCTTGATATTAAGCCATTTATTTCAGAATCAATATTAATTACTGAAAAGTTTAATCCAAAGCTACAAATGGTTACACAAAAACGCTTTTGGCAGCAAATGTACCATTTCTTACAAGAAAACGACGTCTTACTTGCAGAGCAAGGAACACCTTTCTTTGGTAGTGCCGCTATCCCTTTACCAAACGACACTACATATGTAGCGCAACCATTATGGGGATCGATCGGCTATACGTTACCTGCTCTACTTGGTACACAGCTCGCTAATTTATCGCGGCGCAACATTTTAATTATTGGTGATGGTTCTTTTCAATTAACTGTCCAAGAATTATCAACTATACTACGTCAAAATTTAAACCCAATTATATTTTTAATTAACAACAATGGTTATACTGTTGAACGTGCAATTCATGGTCAAAACGAACCGTATAATGACATACAAATGTGGGATTACACAAAACTAGCGAACGTATTCGGAACAGAAGAAAAAAGCCTAACATGTAAAGTGGAAAATGAAATAGAGTTACAAGAAGTCTTAACTAAAATAAGTAATGATAAGGATCAACTTACCTTTGTTGAAGTTGTAATGAGCCAAGGGGATCAGCCTGAACTGCTAGCTAAACTTGGGAAAAGATTCGGCCAACAAAATTCTTAATATAAAAAGCATAACCTAATTATATAAAAGGAAAAGGATGGAAAGTTCCACCCTTTTCCTTTTATATATACTATTTTAAGAACCTTCTTCGACTAACGTCTCGTGTGACAAGTCAAAATTCTTAATCAACCTTTAACTTTATAGCTTTTGTAGCAATAAATGTTTTAATATGCTTATCTAATATCCTTGTTCCACCAAAATCATCCTCATAAAAAGGCATTACAAACCTGTTGACAGTTGGAATACCTTTATTAATGTTATTTAATTTCTCAAGCTCTTAACCGAACCCATTAAACAAATAAGCTACAATTTTTCTTTTTTATTCAGCAAGTGTTAACTGCCAAGACACACCATACTTATCATTTAACCAACCAAATCTTTTGCTAAACGGATAGGCACCTAAAGGCATAAGTACTGCTCCATCCTCCGCTAGTTTATTAAAAGCTGTTTCAATTTCTTCTTCCGTATCACAAGTTACATAAAGAGACATAGCTGGCGTAAATGTAAAATTATGATTTACATAACTATCTATGCACATGAACTCTTGCCCGTGTAATGTAAACGTTGCATGAATGACAGTACCCTCTTTACCAGGTCCGTTTTCATCGTAACGAGAGATACTTACAATTTCTGATTGATCAAATAGCGACGTGTAAAAATTCATCGCTTCCTCAGCTTTTCCTTCAAACATTAAAAACGTAGTAATTTTTTGATTTGTGTTACTCATTTAGAGACAACCCCTTGTTATGTATTTATGCAAAATATACATCGGTTAATAAAAACGAACATACATTCTCATTATTATATTGTCTATAAAAACGATGAGTTTGTCAATTATCTACATTCTTATTTCTTCTTAAATAATGCTGTCCAAAGAAATGATTCTCCAAACATAGTATTTGGTTGTTCAATCTGTTCCATCTTTCTAATTTCAATCACTTCAAATCCTTTAAATATCTCTCTTAGTTTTTCTTCCGAATAAGCAAGACCTCCTTGTAAACTCCATCCTCTATATACGTCCCAATCTGTTATTTCTGATCCATTTCGCTCATCTAAATCACCTGCCGCGAAACACGTTAATCCGAAATAACCACCTGATTTCAATGCGTTTTTAATTAAATCCACATAATTGACTCTTCTATGTGGTGGAATATGATGCAAACAGCCCGAATCGTATACAAAATCAAATTCATTTTGAACCTCTAAATTGAAAATTGAATCACAAATAAATTCAATTTCTACTCCTTTTGCTAACGCCCTCTCTTTCGCCCAGCTAATGCCTTCTATAGATAAATCTACTGCTGTTACATCAAACCCTTCATTTGCTAGATAAATTGCGTTTCTACCCGGACCACATCCAAGTTCCAGTACTTTTCCTTTTGAAACCCGCTTTTTTTGTATATACGAAACTAGATTCTCATCTGGAACATTTTCAAAAAACGGAACATCTTTTTCTCTATTCGCATAAAATTCATTCCAAAATGGTTCTGCTGGTCTTAATAATGAATCCAGCATTTTAATAATATCTTCTTGCGTGTGCAACGTTTCATTTTTCATTTGCACCCCTCCAATTTTAATATTCAGAAAATTATTATATATCTTTTAGAACTTTAAGACAAAGAAAAACTCCTACATTCAATAGGAGTTTTTCTCTTTAAAATCCAAGTACAGCTAACCAGTTTAACAACTTCTCTTCTCGCGCTTTTAAATCATCGTTCCTAAGCTTACCTAACTGTATTTCACTAACAATTTCTCCGTCCGCCATAAAAAGAATTCTTTCTGTTTTTGCTGCTACTTTCACATCATGAGTGACTAACATAATGGTCGTTCCACCACGATTAATATTTAATAATATTTGCATTACTTCTTCTGTTGATTTTAAATTTAAAGCACCAGTCGGCTCATCTGCAAAAATAATATTTGGATTATTAATGAGCGCTCTACAAATAGAGACTCTTTGTAATTGCCCCCCAGATGCTTCGGTTATATAATGAGACGCTATATCACTTATCCCCATATTCTCCATTAGCTCTAGAGCACGTTTATTTACTATTTTCTTACTCTCACATTTCGCTAAATATGCTGACAAGATGATATTATCAAATAGGTTCAAGTTTCTAAGAAGGTTGCTCTGCTGAAAAATAAATCCTATTTCAGTAAGACGTAATTTCGCTAACGCTTCTTCTTTCATACATGATAATTCTTTACTATCAATTTTTACACTTCCTGATGACATTTGATCCATTCCACTAATATTATATAGTAATGTCGATTTCCCAGAACCAGAAGGCCCCATGACCGATACAAATTCTCCCTCATAAATCTCTAAATCTATATTTTTTAACACGTGATAATTTGTATTTCCATCCATTGAATATGTTTTGTTTACTTGCTTTACTTCTAAAATTTTTTTCAAGTGATACACCCCTACTCCCCATTTGGCTTTACATCGTTTGTTTGTTTCATAGTAAAACTACTGAAAAGCGTTGTTGCAGTCACACATATACATAATATAGCTGGACATATTACATAAGAAACGATAGGATTCACGACAAACTTTATATGAGCAGCTCCCATAAAAGACCCTAACCAACTTACTAACATTTCACCAAACGTAGCAGCTATACATGTCCCTATCACAATGCCTAATAATACAATGAAGATAGAACGTGTTATATACTGTATACGAATATCTTTACTAGAAAAACCGATATTTTTCATAATTAAAATTTGCGAAGAATCTTTTGCTAATAACATTTTAAAAAACATTGCAGTAATTAAAACTGATATCAATATCGCAATCAAAATAGCCACTTGTGTCACGAGTCTTAATTGTTTAATTGTTTCTCCTAAAGTTTGCGTTACATAATCATTTGTATCTGTTATTTTTACAGAACTAAATTTTTGTTTATACTCCTTCACTTTTTCTTGCAAATCCACTTTAGGCTTCATATCTACATTTACTACATACCATAATATATTTTCATTATTATTAGAAAAACTAGCTTTAGCTGTTTTCCCACCATTCGTTACATCTTGATACATACCACTAATCGTTAGTGTTTTCTCTTTCCCATCAACAAATAAAACGATATGATCCCCTACATTCTTTTTTAATTCATTTGCGTTCATATAAGAAAGAGAAATTTCATTTTCATTTTTTGGTGCCCTACCTTGGATATAGTCTAATGGAAATTTAGTGAAGTCTCCCATTTCTACATTTAAGTTTTCATGTGTACCATCAGCGTTTACCATTTTAAATGTACTCGTAACAAATGTTGCATATTTTTCTACTTCTTTATCATTTTTTACATATGAAATAACACCCTTAAAACGTTTCTCTATATTTTCAGTTTGCTGTAAATCTATTCGAATATCACTTTTTCCTGTTCCCATATAATTTACAAAATCCGGTGACTGAATCGTATACAAAAAGTTAACAGGTACAACAATCATGAACACAGCTATTATTAATACGATACTTAATACGCGATATAACTTAAATCTTTTTATAACATCTTGTATACCAATAAATATATTTACATTTTTAAATTTAGATTGATTGAGTGAAAAAAAGTTTCTAATTTTTCTTTTCCCTAGTTTATCTCTTGATCGTAAAGCATCTATTGCTGTAATTCCCCTAAATTCCCATAAAATGATACGACAGAACAAGATAACGACTAAAAATAATAGTGTTGTAATTATGAATGGCACAACATTGTGTAAAATACTTTTATCTGCCGCTCCCATATAAAGAGTGATATTCGAAGTGAATATCTTTGTAACAAATAGTGAAAGTATATATCCACATATACACCCACCAGCTGAAATAACAACATATTTTGTTACATATAGTTTTTGAATATCTTTACTTGTAATGCCGATAGCTTTCATAACACCAATTTCCCGATAATCTTCTTCCATCGAAGTAATAATCGTAAATCTAATACATAACATTGCAATTAACATTAATAATGCACTTATTATGATAAGTACTGCAGCTATTATTCCATCTGTTAATGAATTGAGTGTTTTAAATAGTGAATACGTAATAGAGGGACCTTTTTGTGGTAAGTTCGATGACTTATATAGATTTTCAAATTCATTTATTTTATTTTCGTCTGTTAGCTGGAATTCAATAAGATATTCGCTTTCTCCAAAATTTCTTTTTATTCTTTCAAAATCTTTATTGCTTATTACAAATCGTTTTGAACTAACGATTGATGGGTTCATTTGAACATCACGAACAAATGCTGAAATCGTAAATTCTAGTTCATTATTATCTTTAATAACCCATATTTTATCTCCCATACGCAAATTATATTTTTGCATATAATAAATGGGTACACCTATTTCCCCTTTCGTAACATCGACCACTTCATTATTTAAATTTAATAAAAAATCAAACTTACTATTTTGTTTCACGAAACTAATGTCCATTACACTATTATGTTCTGCTTGATTTTTCTTTTTAATAAAAATGTTAGATCCATTTATTTGAACCATCTCAGCCGTTTGCTGTTTTTTTACAAACGGATTTTTTTCTACAAAGGAATCAATTGACTTTTGATTTACTTCTCCTGCATGCATTTGTACGAAGTGCGGTGCGTTTGATACTTTAACCAATTGATCCATTGAGTTCAATAGATTTATAACATTACTTGAAGCACTAGCCATTAAAAGACTTGATAACATGATAAACAAAAATAAAATAGTAATTATCATTTTATTTTGAGAGAAATCTCTTTTTAACATTCTCCTAATCATATAAAGCTAGTTCCCTTCATTGGATAGTATTTTCTTCGTCACAACTGCTATTAATAACATTATGAAACTAATAACTAATATAGGTAAATAAATTTTCATACTGAATTCTTCAAACATAAAACCGTAAATGACTTGCCCAATCGGTGCCATACATTGGGATACCGCTGTTATAATTGCCATTACTTTTCCTAAGTTCTCATTTGGTGTTTTCTTTTGAACTACAGTAATCACATAGATGGATACAATTGTCATGATCATTGCAATTAAAATAGAAGAAAGTATAAAGAGGATAAATGGTGGATAGTGTCCTAAATTAAGAATAAATGGTGTAACTGATAGTACCATTGGTATTACTAATAAAGCTATTAAAATCATCCAATAATACAATGTTTGCATCTGTAGCTTTTTCGCAAAAAAACCTATTGATAATGCACCTATAATAGTAGCAAAATCGATTAATCCCATTCCAATTCCATATAACGTGTGGCTACTTTCCATTGTTACTCGTATAATAATTGGAGCACCAACAACAAATAGCGGCGTCAGTATTAAATTTAGTAATGCGGCTAAAAACATAGATTTCAAAATAAATGGTTGTTTTAAAACATAGATAAATCCCCTTTTCATATCCTTTACAATTGTCGGTATGATATGGCTTTCTTGCACTCTCTTTATAAAAGGTATTGTGATAAACATTTCTAAAATCGCAGATAAAAAGAAAGCAAAGCAACTTATTATTACGAGCATTTTCAAGCCAATTATGCCGTACAATATCCCTCCTAATACAGGAGCAACTATATTAGATAATGCTTGCACACCATTTACGATACCGTTCGCTTGTTCTAACTTTTTCTCTGGAACTAATTGCGGAATACTTGCCATTACAACTGGTGCGTACATTGCACTAACGATTGCTAGTAAAAACATAATTGTTCCAATCAATAGAATAGATACAGATTCAGTAAATAACAAAACTATAAAGCTTAATACAATCGCAGCATTTATAAAATCAAAAATAACCATTAAATTACGACGATTGAAACGATCTGCTATCGCTCCGCCAAGAGGAGCTAGCAAAAACGGAATACTCGTTATCGCATATAATCCTGCGAATATATCAGCACGCCCTGTTAAATCTAGCACATATAATGACAGAGCAAAACGTAAAAGTGTTGAACCCAAAATAGTAATAATTTGCCCACTCACCATTAAATAAAAATCTTTCATCGAAGGTTTTATACTAATAGATATCATAATCACACCCTTCCTTTAATTTAGACCGACTGTCGGTCTATAATAAACAAACAAAAAAATATCATTTCTGTTTCATTAAAACCTCCAGCATATAATTAAAGGATCCTTCTTTCGCTCCAACAGATACTTCCATCATTTTAATATAAGCTTTCACCCTCCTCATCATTTCTTCTGGCTTCCATTGGAATAACCCATCATCAAATATGACTTGCGCTGAAGATAGTAATAGTTCAATCGTTTCTTGTGGATATGAAGTCGAAAATATCCCTTCTTCAATTCCTTGTTCTAAAATTTCTGTTAATACAGGAGATAAATGAATAATGGATTGTACTAAACTTTTTTGATGCATTTCTGCATTATTTGGTTGATGAAATTGCTCAATCATTTTATCTTTTATATCACCTGATTTTGGAGATTGCTCCATTAAAACTCGAAATAACTTTTCTAATACTGGTATATTTGGATTAGAGACGATTACTTTCGCTTTAGCAACATCTTCTTTAATAATCCTCATAATAATCTCATCCATTACTTCTTCTTTCGATTTAAAATAGTGATAAAACGTCCCCTTTGCTATCCCTATCTCTTTTAAAATGTCATTTACTGTTGTTTTCGTATAACCTTTCGTAATAAATAAACGTTCAGCCGTTTCTAAAATTTCTTTTCTACGCTTCTCATATTCCTTTACTATTCGCATTCAAGTTCCCCTTCCCATCAGACCGACTGTCGGTCTATTTAAATTATATGCTTAGTTAGTAAAAAGTTTCCTATTATCGTATATATACAACTCCCTACTTTCTATTTCCTTTATAAATTTTTATTTTTTAACTTCCGTTTAATTTGTTTAAAATGTATCTCATGTTTCTTACCGTCACCTTTCATTTGAGGAAAAGAACGATGCCCCCGCTTGATCCTATTTTTGTTGATTCTTCATTCAAACGCACAATACTTTGTAGTTTTTCAGCTCCTTTACCACAAATCTACGCATCTCCTTTTCATCGATGACTTCAAAAAATGACAATTGATTCATACGAAACGGTTTCCCTCTGTTCGATCTATTTACTTATGAATGGATTTTTTGTTAAGTTCCAATATGTAATTTTGCATATTTCATACTTTTAATTTTTGCACATGCGATAATTTATTTATAAAAATATAAATTATTAATAAGGGTGATTTATATGAGCAAGTTCCGAAATAAGATGATTAAATATTTGCAAACATTTTGGGGATGCTTAGCATTTGGTGTATTAATGTTTGCTATCTTCTTAATTATGGATTTAACAGATGCATCTTTAAATACATTAAGCTGGAGAGACTGGCTAGGTTCTGTAGCAAGCGCAGCCATTTTATCTGTTGGGATGTTTACTTTAAATAAATTGGATTTAAAATAAATATTCGGTCAATACTGAATGTAGGCTGTATGCCAACATTCATGTAAAGTAGTCTTCTCTGTATCTCCTTGTATTGAGCAGTTAGCTTTTGCTAGCTGCTCTTTTATTTCGTTCCAGTTCTTACCTCTTAAAGAACTCTTTAACTACGTTTTCCCAATAAATACACATATCTATTCCCCTTTACTATAAAATGAAATCTTTATTTTGTTATACGCTTCCATTCGTTCCATATGCATTCTCCCTTTCTCAACTATTAACCGGACAAGCATATATTATTGTATGGAGGAATCCACTCATAAAAATCTACCTTTCTTGTCAAAGAGCATGCTTATATGTATGTTCCTTTTTATTATGTTTCCTTTCATTTCTAAATAGCATTTTCAACTCTATTCATACTATTTTTTCAACTTTAGGTTACAAACTATTTCTGTAAGCGTAGTATCTCCTTTGTACAATAGGCAATTAGTGTTACCCATAACAGTACACTTCTGCACTATTCACTATAAATTTTCATATATTGTATTGTGCTTGTCCAAAACGTGAGGTTGTTACTCACGCAATCTAAATGAAAGAAAGGAGTGAAAATATGCGATCATCTAGTCGTAAGCTCACGAACTTTAATTGTAGAGCACAAGCCCCCAGTACACTACCAGCTCTCGGTTTTGCTTTTAATGCTACTTCACCTCAATTTGCCACACTATTCACGCCACTACTACTACCTAGTACGGGCCCAAATCCAAACATTACTGTCCCTGTAATCAATGATACAATTAGTACAGGAACTGGTATTAGAATTCAAGTAGCTGGTATTTATCAAATCAGTTATACATTAACAATCAGCCTCGATAATGTTCCAGTAGCCCCGGAAGCAGCGCGCTTTTTCTTAACACTAAACTCATCAACTAATATTATTGCAGGATCAGGAACCGCAGTCCGTTCTAATATCATTGGCACTGGTGAAGTAGATGTATCCAGCGGTGTCATTCTAATAAACTTAAACCCTGGTGATTTAATTCAAATTGTACCCGTTGAAGTAATTGGTACAGTAGATATTCGTTCTGCCGCTTTAACAGTTGCACAAATTCGTTAATAAAAACAATATGCTTGGCTAATTAACATTTAATATTCCTTATACACCCCAAAATATATGTTATAGATTTGACACACATTTATATCAAACAAGCATATTTTATTGTATGGTGACTATGTAGTCACACAAATCTAAAGCGTTCATAAGAGCACACTTATATGTGTGCTTTATTTTTTATGAAAATCAAGCTTTAATATAGCTATTTTGTTTTACTTTATACTCATCACTCTTTTGAACATTTACCTTTTTATTGTTATATTTGCTCATTCTTTTTCTACTTTGTTTTACTAATTAGTTGATTAATTTCGCAAACACCATTTATTAAACATTCCATGTTTCTTCACCCCCTGAATATTTTCCAAATAAAAATACATACTATTTTCAAGCCGCCGTGTCCACGGCTAATACTTCTTTCTTTTGTTACAGCAGAAGCAGATAGATTTTTCACTTATCTGCTTTCTCTGTATATTTTTTAGGGAATCGAAAATAATACGAACAAGCTGTTTGAACTAGCAGCTTCACTCTTCTCGCAATGGGGATGCAAATTATCACAATTAGCTAACTCATTGAGCGCACTGGCAGACAACCAAAATCGTTGTCTGCTTTTTGTATGAGATTTTTTGTTTTACATATACTACTTTTGAACCTGCAGACCAATACGAGCCATTTTGGTGCTTGGGATTTCCCTTCCGGGGATAAGTATTTTTTACTTATCCCTTTTTTTGTATAGACACTTATATTTAGGGTAAAACTAATCACAAGCAGATTTTCTGTTTATGCGTAGTTCTAAACAAGATTACTTTTTCTCCTATTAAAGGACAGCAGGTACGACTGCTAGTCCTTTTTCTTATTTCGCATACTATCCCTTCTGTTAACTTCACACTACATTACCTTCATCGCCGTAGTAAGTAACTTCCCAATAAGGATGGTAGTTGTGCATCTCGAGTTCCCATCGAACAAAACTAACAAAGTTACAAATTTCTTTCACCAAATCGGCCAATTCTTTGTTTGCAAAAGATGTTTTTATATCGTTATACCAATTGATTTTTTCATAATTCGTATCATCATCAGAGGAGCTAGTACGAATTGCTTTCTCTCGATTTTTTTCGATTAAATATTGTCCATACGTAAGTTGCACTTGTTCTTGAATTACGACATGGTTGTAATACCCTTGTTCTACTGGTTTTGGACTATAAACTTTCCTTTGTAAGTTTTAAATACGGTGAATGAAATTTCCGTTTTTTTTCTTGCTATCATCCTTGTTCTATACAAACAAAAAAAGAGCCACAATATTTTGCGACTCTTTACAATTATAATTATTTAACGGCCACGTCTTTGCTGACCTTGCTTTGTACTACCTTTTTTATTACTTGGCTTATTAAATGATCGGTTGTTTTCATTTCTTGAACTATTTCTTGAATCACTTCTTGAGCCATTTCTCGAACCACGTCTTGAATCACTTCTTGAACCTTCACGGCTATCTCTTTGACGATACTCGCCTGATTTCTTCGGAGCCGGCCTTGGTACCGGTTTTCCATTTTCATCTACACGTTTTATCTTCGGTTGTTCGATTATTTCTCTTTGTATTGGTGCACCAAGCGTTTTTTCAATTTCTTCTAAATGTTTTTCATCTTTCGCTGCAACGAACGTAATTGCAATACCTGATCCACCTGCACGTCCTGTCCGGCCAATGCGGTGAATATAACTTTCTACATCTTCAGGGATATCATAGTTAAATACGTGCGTTACACCATCTACATCAAGTCCACGAGCTGCTACATCCGTTGCGATTAAGTACTGAATTTTTGCTTCGCGGAAACTCTTCATAACTCTTTCACGTTTCGCTTGAGGTATATCACCATGAAGTTCAGCACAATTATAACCTAGTCCTTTTAAATTATCATAAAGCTTACTCGCTCTAACCTTTGTACGACAGAAAATAACTGCTAAAAATGGCTGATCACGGTCCATAACAAAACGAAGTGCATCTGGCTTTGCACGATCTGTCGTCTCAATGACACGTTGCTCTATTGTATTTACCGTTACTTCTTCACTTTGTACTTGAACCATTTGCGGTTCATCCATATAACGCTTCGCCAATTTTTTAATATCTTTTGGCATCGTTGCTGAGAATAACATCGTTTGTTTACTACCAGGTGTCTCATCTAAAATATCTTCAATATCATATAAGAAACCGAAATAAAGCATTTGATCCGCTTCATCTAATACAATCGTTGTAAGATTACTCAAATCAATTGTTTCACGTCGTATATGATCTAATAATCGTCCTGGTGTCGCAACAACAATATGTGTATTACCTTTTAACTTTCTCAATTGTTGTGCTACATCTTGACCGCCATAAATCGCTAATACATTAATATCTTCTCTTTGCACAAGCATTTTTTTAATTTCAGTTGTAATTTGCAGTGCTAGTTCCCTTGTTGGTGCAACAATTAAAGCCTGAACATCGCTACATTCTGGATCGATTTTTTCTAAAATTGGTAACACAAATGCTAACGTTTTACCCGTTCCTGTTTTCGCCTGCCCAATAATATCTTTACCTGACAGTATAACAGGAATTGCTTCCTCCTGAATTGGTGTTGCTTCTGTTATTCCATTTTCACGTAATGTATGATTAAAAGTTTCACTAATTCCTAATTCTAAAAAGTTTTTCAAATTGACCACTTCTTTTCCTTATTTTTCACATTAGCTTTCATTGTACCATTTGTTTCGCCAAATATGAAAAATAAAAAAATTCTTATCTTCTTTTTTTATATTCATTATGTACTAGTTGGACAAATTCTTTTTGTTTTATCTCAGAATTTATTAATGCTTTCATATTTGCAGAATTCAAAATGAACTTCTTAATTTTTCTATTACTCCAAATTAATTTTGTATACTTTGTATCTTCGTGTAGCTTTCGAAACCACTCAAATTCGCTTAATTTGGCAATATGATGTTTTAATTTCATGTCATTTTGAGGGAAAAATAAAATGATATCTGCTATTACATCAAATAATAAACTCATCTTCTCCCCTCCTGTACATATATATTTCAATGTTACGGAAATATAGTTATAGGGTGATAAAATTGACAACTACATTCATAAGGATCTTTTGCATATTTTACTTACTATATTTTCAATCCACCACAATTATAACGGCAAAATCTCAAACAGATGTAATCAGTGAATTCAAACATGCTTTGCTCAAAAATGATAAAGAATTAATGCAGTCATATGTAACAGAAGGAGTTAAACTACCTACTTTCCAAAAGGAAAAACCTATTCATGAAATTAAAACCGTACTATCTCCAAAAGAAGATACTACAATTCTTATTTCTTATTTCAAAGGCACTAATGATGAATTTACTATCGGTTTCATTTTGGAAATAGTAACAAAGAATAATAAAATATCTCGAATTAATCAAATTTATGATGGAACGAATCCATTTATGAAAGAAGCTACTATCGTAAAAGAATATGAAATGAAGTGTAAGAAACATATACTTACTCCTACAAAATTCCCGTTCGAAATTCACGAATTTCAAGGATACATCTATAACGATTACTTAAACCTCCAATACTACAATGAAGATATTAATGGGATTTTTAAAATCACTGTTTCACCAGTTCAAAACAAATTAAATTTCTATGTACATAGGGGCGCTAAGTTCTATAGCTTAAAAAATAATATAAAAGCATTATACAATCCTCATTTCGATTCAGCATATGAGCTCCTTTTTCAGAAAAATGGTTTTCAATACACAATTGCAATTGGTAACAAACGCTATATACAAGGAAAATATAACATCAAGGATTTAATTCAAATTGCAGAATCTATGAATTAAAAAACGATCTTTTCTATATAAGAAAGATCGGTTTTTTATTATTTTATATATTGAATTCCCCTCCATGATAGCAATAATACTTTACAGCTTTAAGGTCTTTAATCCTCTTTAAAGACTCTTCCGCTTTTTCTATATCTAAACAAAAATTCGGATTAGCTATTACTAATTCACCATTATCTTGAACGGCTGCATCTCCTGTAATTACACTGTGTAAGTCCGGAAAATATAATGAAATATGTCCCGAAGTATGTCCTGGGGTCGCTACTATTTGACATTCACCATTCAAAATTATTTGTCCATCATGTACTTTTTCATCGACGAAAATATGTCTTATATTTTTTAACTGTTGTATAAACCATTTACCAAATTCTTTTTCTTCATTTGGCATACGTTCTAACATTTCTTCTGCTTGAACTAATCTCTCTGATTTTATATCACCATTAATGTAGTTAGATTCAATTTCACTAGCAATAATATTAACTTGAGGATATTTCACTTTAAAATCATATAAAGATCCTATATGATCGTCATCATAATGAGTAATAATTATATTTTTTAAGTTTTTCATCTTGTATCCATGTTTTAAAATTGCCTCTTCAATTAAAGGTAAAAAATTCATATACCCTGTATCTACTAAAGTTAATTCATCGTTTACTATTATTAAACTTGGATAAATACATTGTTTTTGCTCGTTAAATTCGAATTCAATTGGTAGTTCTATTATCTTCATTTTTCTTCCCCCATACCACTTAATAAATGTTTAATAAAAACTAAATCATCTACATACATTTCGTTCAAATTTACGTTTAATGTGTACTTTCTATATAGCAAAGAAAAAAGCATCCGTTATGAATGCTTTCCTTATCTTACCTGTTCAACTACATAAATCAACTTTGGCCTATCCGAAACCTGATATGTATAGTCTTCATTTTTATGCATATATGTTTCTATCCTATTTATCACTTTAAACATTCTGTCTGAATTCGCACTGAACCGAGATACTGAATCACATAAAACTATTGACCCTTTCTTGTAAAAATTTACAATTTCATAAATATCTCGTTCTAAACAAACTTCTCCTACTTGCAAATCCTCTTTCGCTTCATAGTTATAAATTCCCATTCTCATTCCCCCAAAAAATTGTATTTTTTCTTACAACATCCCCTCGTTACATAAATAATACCACGATAAAATTCTAAAACTCAAACTCATCGGCTTCATCTGAGAAAATAAAAAAACATCACCGAAGTGACTACTTTCAAGAAGATGGGAGAAAAGAGAGGAAAAAATAATTCAAAACAAAGTAACACCTGAAATGCTAGATGAAGCAGCTAATCGATTAATAACAGAATCACATTAGAAGCCTATGAATCACCAGCGAGGAAAGGGGCTATTCAAGAATTACTAAATTTCTCATCAATAGATTATTTAGAAGTAATTCAACATTGTACGAATGCAGAGATTAATGTGAAAAATTAACTTTAATACGCATTACCACAAAACGTTATCTACGTAGTACCTTTACTTGGAACGAACATATACACTGTGAGTCGTTACATAACCAACATTCTATTATTTTGAACAGGTAATTCCCTATTTTTATTGAAATATACATTAAGAAAAACTATAAAATTGATTAGTCTCTCACTTCTTTGTCTATCCTTTTAAAAAATCTATTTTTTTGTAAAAGGAGTGTTTATATGGAGAAACAGAAACTTTGGAAAAAATTCAAGAAAAGCTCAGCAGATCTCGGTAAATCTAGCGTATATGAAAGTATTATTTTATATTACACAATGAGAAAAAAAGGGTTACCTACTAAAGCGAAATTCATCATATTAGCCGCTTTATCTTATTACGTATTAACAATCGACTTTATTCCAGATATAGCTGCTATTATTGGGATTGGCTTATTAGATGATGTTTTGGCGATCGCTGTAGCTCATAAATACGTGATGCGCCATGCAGACGCCGAAATTCGAGAAAAGAGCAAAGTAAAAATGGAGTCATTATTTACTCCCGCACAAACATAATGAAAAAGGAGCTAATATAATGTTACTTAGCTCCTCTTTTATTACACAATGTTTAAATGTACTATTTCATTTCACTTCATTCGCCACAAAAAATTGTTCACAAACACTCGATATGCGCTGTAAGTCTACGTTCCCACCAGATATAACCGCTACTACTTTTTTTCCCTTAATATATGTATCCACTTTCCCTGCAAGTAGAGCAGCAGTAGCTAATGCGCCTGCACCTTCTACAACAGCTTTCCCGCGTTGTAATAAGTCTTTCATCGCTAATTCCAGCTCTTTTTCTGATACTGTTACAATATCATCTACTAATTCTTTTACAACTTCAAAAGTTAAATTGCCTGGTATTTTTACCGCGCAACCATCTGCTATCGTAGGTGCCTCATAATGTTCTATAATTGTACCTTTGTCATAAGATGCCTTCATCCCATGAACATTTTCTGCTTGGACACCAATTATATGAATCGACGGATTAAAAGATTTTAATGCAACAGCAATTCCAGAAATAATTCCTCCTCCACCAATTGGTACAATGACCGTATCAACATCCCACATATCATCAAGAATATCTAATCCTATTGTACCTTGACCAGCCATTACTTCTACATCGTCATATGGATGTAAGTATGTTTCACCTGTTTCTCTAATAATCTCCTCACATTTTGCCTTCGCATCATCAAAGGTTTCACCATGTAAAACCACTTTAGATCCATATCCTTTCGTTGCATCAACTTTCGCTTGAGGGGCAGAAATCGGCATTACAATTTTACTTTTAATACCGAGTAAATGAGCAGATAAAGCAATTCCTTGCGCATGATTACCAGCAGAACAAGCAATTACTCCTCTCTCTTTTTCTTGATCTGTCAGCTGTGACATTTTATTAAACGCACCACGGAATTTAAACGAACCTGTTAATTGCATATTTTCTAATTTCAAGTGAATTTCTCCACCTGTTTTACTAGTCAAATAAAATGATTTTACTAATGGAGTTTTACGAGCATTTCTGTCCAAAATAGTTTGAGCTTTTTTAATATCGTCTATATGCAATGGTAGTTTTTTAGTTATCATACTAACACCTCTTCCAATGTTCTATTCCTAAGTTTTCGTAAGTCGCAACTCCTTTATACGAAATGAAAAAGTCTTTATATATGTACCCCACTCTGTAATACATACATCTGCAAACAATTCAACATCCTCTTCATATCACGTTCTTTATAATGATTTAAGCATGCAATTTGGATCCAATTATTCTTTCGTAAATACGCTGATTCATAATGAACAATATATCCTTGTAACGCTAACGCATCACCGACCGCTTTAGAAGAAAGACCTCCATTTAATTGAATCGTAAGTATAATTGGCGCGGCATATTCTTTAGGTGAAACAAGTTTTAACCCTATACTAGTAATAGCTTCTTCCATATAATCATATGTCTCTTTAATTTTTACAAATGCTTTTTCATCTTCAAATCTCTTCAACGCTTCTTGCAAAGCATTAATTAAATTCCATGAATGGGAATATGGAATACTTTCATTTTCTTCGTACATACCAATATCCATATAGGCTGGTAATGTCTCGTTTACTTTCACATTATGATTATGAAAAATGAAAGATAATCCAGTCAACGATTTAATTGCCTTTCCGCTCACGCCACTCGCAAAATATACATCCTTTAAATCTATCGGTATCGCTCCAATTGAGCTAATACAATCTACACATAGTTTCACTTTATACTTTTCACATAAAACATTTAGCTCGTCTAAATCATTTAACATTCCAGTTGATGTTTCGTGGTGAACAAACCAAAGCCATTCATAATGTCCAGCTCCCATTATTTTTTCCAATTCTGTATAAATAAACGGTTCTCCCATTTCTTTTTTATACGTATCAAAATGTAACTCTGCACGTGTTGCATGCCCGACTAATCTATTACCAAATTCCCCATTTGTTAATACGAGCCCCTTTCCTTTTAAAGAACGTAACTGTAAAGCAATGGCATCATTCGCTAATGTCCCTGTTCCTAACATGATTTGCACACGTTTTGCTTTTGTCATTTGAAGTAATCGTTTCTTTACATTATCCATAGTCACTTGAAATGACTTAGAACGGTGTGAAATAGGCTTAGTAGAAAATGCCTTTCGAACATTCTCTTCAATATCTACTGGGCCGGGTAAAAACGTATACTCTTTCGTCATAATTCCCCCAACACTCGATGCTTCAAACATAGCAGGGGTAACATACATAGGCTGGAATGCTGCTGCTTCTGTACCAACTAACGAATGGAAAGATTTGAATCCCATTTGCTCATATAAAGGTAGTTCACGTGTTGTTGCAGAAATGAGTGCCAATTCATATCCATTTAGAAGTAAATAACGATGTAAAAAGCGAATTAAACCTAATAACGCTCTTCCATTTCGATATTCACTTTCTACTGAAAGTAAACGAATTTCATATACGTTTTCTCCATGTTCTTGCAAATAAAAATCTAGATTTGAAATTTTATAATCTAACGAGAATGGTCGTTTTCCTCGCAACGCAACCATACCTACTAACTTATCGTCATCTAAACAAATTAAATATGTATTTTCTTCATGAAAACAATCTATACGAACACGATCTTTCGTTTCTTCATGTTGCGGAATTTCTTCTACAAATGTTTTATAATTCAATTTATGTATACTTTCAAATTCCCAAACTTGATCAGCAACTTTATAAATTAACCTCATGCCCTATCTCCTTTATCTATTTAATAAAAAATGATAAGTGGAGATTAACCCCACTTATTAAATGTTTATTTCATTCGCGATTTACATATAAAATAAGTACAATGATGAGTGCACTTAAAATAGTCGTAACAATTGAGTAAGAATACAAAATCATGCAAAGTGGTAAACAAGCAATTGTAATTAGTCCTGGCTTCGTAAATCCTTTAAAGATTAAATAAAATATAATGAAAACTGCAACGAGGGTAAGCGCTATCAAATAATCAAATGCGATTAGTCCTCCGATAAATGTTGAAATACCTTTACCGCCCTTACCTTTAAATAAAACTGGATAAATATGTCCAATTATTACAGCCAATAATGTTAGCATTACAAATGTAGAATCTTCAAAAAGGTATTTTGCAATAGAAACTACGATTGCCCCTTTGATCGCATCGCCTAAAAATGTAGCGACGAAATACCCTTTTCCATACACACGGCCCATGTTTCTTGCACCAGGATTACCACTTCCTTCATCCCGAATATCAACGTTATGTCTCCATTTCGTTACTATATAAGCAGTCAATATGTTTCCAAATAAATAAGAAGCCACCAAATACAAAAATTGCATACTATTAATCATATAATCATTCACTTTCTACGTAGGAGTACTTATACAATATTCAAGAACAATGTATATTGTACGTTTCTATCCGCATCCCTTTATACATTTTAACATCATATATTTACAAATCATACAAAAATTCTCATACAGCTATTTTTTAAAATATATATTTTTCATTAAATAATATGTTCCTTTCACTGCTGATTGTGATTGTGATATAAATGTAACTTTTCCTATGCTTTTCTCACAGCATTTCTTAAATTCATCATATATTTCAGGAACGAAACGCAATATACTGCCACTTACTGCAATAGAAGCTGATAAATCAAACTGCATCTTGTTATAAACATCTATTGTAATCCTTGCTAATTCCTTTCCAGCTTGCATCATAATTTCATGTGCAGCATCATTCCCATTTCTAGCTTCCCGAATAACTAATGGTGTGATTGCTGCAACTTTATCTTTTGCAGATCTATAAACTAGACTTTTTATATGAGACGATGTCAAAAGTTGAAACTCATCTTGAATTCTTAAGCTTAATGGACAAAGTGTAACTCCTTGATCCAATTGATTTACCATTCTCTTTAAAGCTTGTAATGCAATCCAATATCCGCTTCCTTCATCTCCTAAAATATGTCCCCATCCACCGCTATACTCATGTACTTCTCCTTTTCTCCCTAGACAAATCGCACCTGTGCCACCAATCGTTAAAATTCCATCCTTTCCTTCTAAAGCGGCTGCGTGTGCTATCATTGCGTCATTAAAAACTTCAATTTGTATTCCATACTTCTTTTTTAGACGTAATGTTAATTCATTTATATTTGCTCCGCTTATACCTGCTAATCCTAAACAAATACACACACAATGCTCTTTCACTACACTTATCTGGCAATGATCAATCGCTTCCATAATATGCACAAGAGCTTCTTCAAAATCTATTAATATGTTTCCAAATCCACTAGTAGCTCTTACAAGTTCATTTCCGTCTTTATCAAATGCAATTGCTTCTGTCTTCGTTCCCCCGCCATCTATTCCAATCATATACTTCATATACGTTCTCCTCATTTTCTTCATATTGAAGGGTACGTTACATTCCCTAAAACTACAGATTTCTTTGCACCTGTTGCACTCGGCACATTACTCGGATTACGATGATACGTTTCGTTTGCTAAAATGGCAAAGGCGATAGCTTCTTTCGCCTCTGAAGAATAGCCTATATCTTCCTGAATGAATATTGCGCAGTTTTCATCCTTCAATCCATTTCGCAACATTTCAACAAGTGTGCTATTATAGCTGCCACCACCGCCTAATATCACCTCATCGATTTCATAATACGGCAAGATAAACTTCTTATAATGATGAACAATTGAATTTGCAGTAAACATCGTGACAGTCGTCAATATATTTTCTTTACTATGCTTTTCAAACCGCTTCAATAATTCACTTGCAAATTTTTCTCCAAACTGTTCTCTACCTGTTGATTTCGGCGGATTCATTTTCAAAAATGGATGACTGATACAATATGTCAAAATTTCATCTATAACTCTACCCTGTTTTGCAATTTCACCATTTTGATCATATGGCAACTGAAATAACCTTTGACATACTTCATCAATTATCATATTCCCTGGACCAGTATCAAAAGCTATAACGTTCTGATCACTTTTTTGACTTGGTATTACGGTAACATTACCAATCCCGCCGATATTTTGTAGTAGTCTATTTTTAGTTGGATGACGATATAAAATAATCTCTGAATATGGTACAAGTGGTGCACCTTGTCCTCCTGCTGCCATGTCCATCGTTCGGAAATTTGAGATAACCGTCGTGTTCGTGTCATATGCTATTACTGCAGGTTCCCCAATTTGCAATGTGGAAGGTATCCTATTACCATCTTGCTCCGGCTGATGATAAATCGTTTGTCCGTGAGAACCTATCAAATCTAATTGTTCCAAAGAAAAATTGGCCTCTTTACAAACTTCCTTTACAGCATTGGCAAAACATAAACCGAGCTTAAAATTCAAACTACATATGAGTTGGACATTTGAATTTTCTATTGATAATGCTTGTTGTATTTCACTTTTTATATCATTACGAAATGGAACTGTAGTAAAATGGATGAGTTTAACCTTAGAATCTACACCACTCCCTTCTATACGAACGAGCGCTACATCTATTCCATCTAATGAAGTACCGGACATTACCCCTGCAATATACATAACATGCATGACCTCCTATTTACTAAAAAACAATCATGTAAGTTACAAATGTACAACCGATCGAAAACAATATAAATCTAAAAAACAACTGAGCTTTCGATGCAAACGATCCATCAATGAAAGAAACAACTACTGTAAGCAAAATGCTTGCCGCAATGCTTGTAACAAGCCATATACTATGCATTTGTGATAGATGTAGCATTCTTAATAAAGGCACAAAAAGTAAATTCGCACATATCACTCCAAATAATAATAAAAATACACCTTTATAACTAAATTTTATATTCATTCCATTTCATCCTCTCTGGACTTCATGTGAAAGAAGTGATAGGCAAAATACCTATCACTCATAAATTAAAGCATAAAGATTATGGATTAACAGATTCGCCTTCACCACTCTTCTCAATTTCAAGCATATTTTTGTCGTACATTTTAAAGAATGGTAAATATATAAGGAACGATATTGCTATATTTATAAAAACTAATACAATCGCACGCCAATCCCCACCTGTTGCTAAATAAGCACCAATTGGAGCAGGTAATGTCCATGGCGGCATAATATGCGTTGGTGTTACAAATCCCATTGCAGTTGCAGAATATGCAACAGTTGCCGTTACAAGTGGTGTAATGATAAATGGGATAATTAAAATTGGATTTAGTACAATCGGCAAGCCGAATATGACTGGCTCATTTATATTAAAAATACCCGGAACAATACAAGTTCTTGATAATGCTTTCGAATATTTTGATCGACCAAATACAATCATAGCTAATACAAGCCCTAATGTCGCACCAGAACCGCCAATCCATATAAACCATTGATATAACGGCTCTGGTGAAATAAATGGCAACTGATCTGCTCCACTAGCAACTGCTTCTCCATTTTTCCCTAGATATACTTCCCATAATGGCCGAGCAACAGTTCCAACAACCGACACACCATGGATTCCGAATGACCAAAAAAACGTAATTAAAAACACTGGAATCATTACACCGAAGTAACTATCGCCAGCTTTTACTAATGGTGCTGCTAGTTTATCAACAACATGGTGTAAATCAATGCTAAAAACGACAGTTACTAGACTCATAATAATAATAACGAATGCAGCAGGTATAAGTGCTTCAAACGAACGCGACACAGATGGCGGTACTTGTTCTGGCATTTTAATCATTACATTTTTCTTCTTACAAAACCTTAAAATCTCTACGGATAAAATAGAAACAATCATCGTCACGAATAATCCATGACCTCCAAGATTTGTCATCGGAAGCATAAATCCTTTTTTATCAATTAATTCAGGAGTTAATGTTAATAGCAGTGAACATACTGCAAGCTGTGCTCCTGATAAAGCATCTAGTTTATAACTTTTCGCCAAATTATATCCTATTCCAAATGCTATATATAAAGACATAATAAACATCGTTAGGCGATATGGTATTAATATACTTGTTTGATTTTTTAATGCCCAAACAGATATGAAACTATCTTTCGGTAATGGTGGAAATGCTACGATTAAAAAGAAACTTCCTACGATGATAAATGGTAATGCTGAAATCACTCCATCACGGATTGCTTGTAAATGTCTCTGTTCAGAAAGTCTTGCCATCGGTCCAGATAAGTTTTTATCAAGAAACGTGACAAACTTATTCATAACGGTTCCCCCTAACGAATTAAATCATTTACAGTCTTTAATAAAGTCGGTCCACCAAGAGGTGTATATGCTTGCGGCGGTATAATACCGCACGGGATAGATTCCTCTTCTGCGAATTTTTTAACAGAATCAAATCGATGTCTAACTTGAGGTGCAACCATTACAACATCCCAGCCATTCTTCACTTCTTCTTCCACCTCATTTGTTCCAATCGCATGCACTTCCATGTTCATACCCTTTTTCTCCGCCTCCTTTTTTAAAGCGTTTACAACAATTGCACTGGACATCCCTCCAGAACAAACGAACAAAACCTTCATTTATGAATCCTCCTATACTTATAATTTATTCCCCTTCAAATGAAAGGAAGTTTCACTTTACTAACAAGCATATGAAGTAGTAAATGAATTTAGTTATACTGAAAGTAAATTTCAGTAAAAATATTTTTCCTATTAAATTAATGTTTCAATATTTATTTTTCTCAATTGTAAGAACAACCTCATCTCGGATATCATAATAGTTAACCACATAATAGGGAGGCGTATAAATGATTGTTAAACGTTTATTAATGATATGTTGTATCGTCATCTTTTTTATTCCTTTCACTTTCATTTCCCCTCACTCTACTTATGCTGAAGCTAATACTACGTATAAAAAACATGAATTACGTGCTGTATGGATCGCATCTGTTCTTAATATTGATTGGCCCTCAAAAACTGGCTTACCAATTGAAAATCAAAAACAAGAATTTATTAAATTATTAGACGATGTAAAAAACACTGGTATGAATGCAGTCATTGTACAAATAAAACCAACTGCTGATGCTTTCTATCCTTCAAATTACGGTCCTTGGTCTGAATACATTACGGGCACACAAGGAAAAGATCCTGGTTATGACCCACTCGCATTTATGGTCGATGAAGCACATAAAAGAAATATAGAATTTCACGCATGGATTAACCCATACCGAATAACGATGAATCACACTGATATAAATCGATTATCAAATAATCACCCTGCAAAACAACACCCCGATTGGATTGTACCTTATGGCGGGAAGTTATATTACAATCCCGGTATTCCAGAAGTGAAAAAATTTATAACTGAAGGTGCTTTAGAAATCGTGCAAAATTATGACATTGATGCGCTGCATATGGATGATTATTTTTATCCATATAAAGTAGCAGGTGAACAATTCCCCGATCAAAAAACGTACGAAACGTATAATAACGGTAGATTTACAAATATAGAGGATTGGCGACGTGACAATGTAAATGAACTTGTAAGAGATTTAAATACTGCTATTAAACAAGAAAAGTCATATGTAAAATTTGGCATTAGCCCATTTGGCGTATGGCGAAATATAGCTGATGATCCGACTGGCTCTAACACAACTGCCGGCCAAAGAAACTTTGATGATCTTTATGCTGATACACGTGAGTGGATACAAAAAGGTTACATTGACTACATCACACCGCAAATATATTGGAATATAGGTTTCACTCCTGCTGCGTATGACATATTAGTAGATTGGTGGGTAAAAGAAACAAATAATAAACCGATCCACCTATACATCGGTCAGGCGGCCTATAAAATTAATAATAATTCTGTCCCAGCTTGGTCTGATCCAGAAGAATACCCAAGACAAATTGAATTAAATCGGTTATATCCTGAAATAAAAGGTAGTATGCATTTTAGCTTGAAAGATATTAATAACAATCCACTAGGAATTAAAGATAGACTCTCAAAAGACATATATAAATATCCTGCATTAATCCCCTCTATGCCTTGGCTTGATCATGATCCACCAAAACAACCGACTTTAAAAGGTGCTATTCCAAGAGATGAAGGTATTGCTGTAGGTATCATTGATAATAGAGAGAATGATTCTGCTTATTACGCTATTTACCGCGTGAATGGAAAAAGTGAAGTGAATATAGAAAATCCGAAAAATTTACTTACTACTGTAAGAAAGACAAAGCCTGGAGAAATTTATTTAGATAAAACCGTTATTTCTGGAGAAACATATACGTATGTAGTAACTGCAGTTGATCGATTGCATAATGAAAGTGTTGCTTCTAGTCATACTACCGTTAAAGCAAAATAACAACTAATAAAAAAAACGCCTTAAAGCTAAGTATTATAGCTTTAAGGCGTCTTTTTTATTTATTCTTAAACTTCTCAGTCGCTGCTCTCATCTTCACATTCAAATCGTGATCAATCGAGTCACGAATATCCCGCTCTACTACTTCCATTTCTTTTTGGAAATTTTGTAAGTAGATTTTCAATTCTTCTTCTTTTTCGGGACGTTGTGATGGTGGTAGTTGCACCACTAAAGATAACATTGCTATTAAATCTTTCATTAAGAACGTTTCAAGTTTATGTTGTTGTTCAAACATACGTTGCTCTTGATAGTATGGCAGTGCATTTAATACTGAAATTGTAATATCATCAACTGTTTTTTGTAATGAAGGATTTATTGAACGTTTATACGCTTGAATTGTATTTAATGCATCTGGATATCGATCATAAAAATACAATTTATAAAACGATAAATCTGTCGGTTTTACTGTTTGCTGCGTTTCTTGTCTTAAAAAATCTTTTACTTTCATCGCTGCTACATCAATATCTTCATTAGTAAGCTTTTTCGTCGTTTTTGCCATTACATGTACTTTTTTCTGTTTTTCTTTCGGTAACATTGAGAATACTTGCTCTCTCGTACGTTGACCCGATGCACAGAAAAGCGTGTTTAATATATGTTGTTCTTTCTTTCCTTCCGTACGAATCCAACGATAAAAGAGTGGATGTTGTGTAAATTCTTGTAGAAACGGTAATGATTTATTCGATAACTTATCTAAAGAATCGTGTGCTCTTTTATATGGCTTCGTCCACGAAAAATACAGTTTACGTCCGAAATATACAACTAAAACAACGACAGTAAATGCGATTAAAAACAATGTACCGAGTAGTAATAATACAGTTTGAATAAAACTCATTTTTTCACCTCCTCTAAAAGTCTGCTATTTTCTTGGGCGCTGAATGAGTTTTTGTTTCATTTCATCATTAAATGTGTCTAGTTCAATAACAAACTTCTTACTTGACTCGATAATACGTTCTGACGATTTTTCAGAAGCTTCAATTGCAGCAAATACATTTTGGAATGATTCGCGTAATTTATCCATGCTAATTGCAGGATTTTCAAGAAGTTTTGTTGTTTCTTCTGTATTTTGTTTTAATGCCTGAGAATTACTTAATACCATAGACTCAATTGCTTCATTTGTTGCATTCACTGCATCAATTGTTTTACGCTGATTTGTTAATGCTAACTGGATAGCAGCAGAAACTGTTACAACGTTTTGCGTCATCGTAATTGCATTACGAATTGCCTCTGTTAACTTTTCATTATTTTTCTTAATAATGTCTACTGATGCGATAGATTGTAATAACACACTTTTCGCTTGTTGCATATTGCGCGTACGTACGAGTATCTTTTCTAATGCATCATTAATTAATGGAATATCCCTTTGACGTTCTGGATTTTGTTTCTCAGCTTCCAGCATGCCAGCAAGTTTTTTCCCTAAGTATACTTGCTTATCAAGCGCGTGAATTTTATCGTGTGATTGTTCCTTAAGCATCTCTAGGCCAACAGTATCTTCTTGTAAGTTGTCACGGCCAATTAGAAGCGATCTTATAATCTCCTCAATTTGCTTATCTATAGATTGGTATTTATGCACGTATGTTTCAAGTGGATTTTTCTTGAATACTTTAAACATAATTTTCTTCATGCCACTTGCTTTTAATGAGTTCGGATCAAGCTCTGATACTACTTTACGTAATTCTAACAATGTATTCGGGATTTCTTCATTTTTCCCGTTCATCATCGCTGTGACAGGACGTTTTAATGCTGATAACGTTTGTCCTGCTGCTTGTTGTTCTTTATCCCCTAAATCTCCTAGCTGAGACAATACTTTCGATAAATCTGTATTTTGCTCGCTATTTAATTTTTGTACATAAAGATCGGCTTCTTTATTTAATTCATCAAGTTCTTCATCTTTTATAACTGTATCAACTACTACTTCTACATTATTATCTTTCACAATTGATACGGGTTCTTTTTTCTCGAGTTCAGTCAACAAAATCGCTCCTTTATTTATATGTGCGAATTTATGTGCACTATATTTCATCTAATATATTGTATTTCATGTGCAAACAGCCTATATGAAATCAATTTTCAAGAAATACCTGCTTATGCAGTCATTCCCTGTTTCTTACTATAAGTATACCTGTAAACAACATAATTTTCCTCAGACTTAAGACCTAGAGACCGACATGCTGAAGGCGGATTCTTCGTATGTTACGTATATAAATTACGACCTTCCCATCCTACTGTACTCAATCTTTTGACATACACCCTTTTTCAATGTGATAATTATATTGCGTTCAATCCTATTGCTTCTTACGCGCTACAAATGCACCATTTTGAAATGCCAATAACACTGTTTCAAACATTTTATCTTCTTCAATCATTTTTATAAACTCAGCTAATTCACTCGCATGAGAAGTAGCATTATCGACAACAAGAAGACCTTGTGGTTGTAAAATGCGTTTTATATGTTCAAGCCACCACATGTATTGCGTACGCTCTGAATCTAGGAAAATAAAATCAAATGAATGATCTAGTTGTGAATCTAAAAATGCCCCTGCTTCTTGATTGTGAACATCAATCCTTTGCAACAAGTTTGCCTTTTCAAAATTGACAAGTGCCTCTCCAACTCGTTCTGAAGAAAGCTCCACAGTTGTTACATTTCCATTTGTTTCTTCTACCGCATTAGCTAACCACAATGTAGAATAACCATTAGAAGTTCCAATTTCTAAAATGTTTATTGCGCTACACCCTTTTACTAAAATTGATAAAAATTGCCCCATCTCACGAGAAATATTCCGTAATTTTTCTTCCCGTGTTTTTTTATTTCGATCATGCTCTTCTCCATATTGTTCAAGTTGAAATAATAATGAATTTAATGTATCCATTTTTTTCATCGCCTTTCTAAAGCAATATGATGAAAAAGCTCTTGTTGCTCGTCTACTTTCATTATATGCGAAACAAAAACCTTTTTCTCGTTATATGACAAAGATTTATAATTTTTTATAGCATATTGTTTCGTTTTTTGGTAAAGTTAATTTCTACGTGCAATTATTCCATTCATACTATTTTTAATTCAATTGCAGTTGTTAAATCATATAAACCCCATTTAAATGAATCGGTATTTCAAATTCAATTAAGCGCCCTTTCCGGACGCATTTTCTTTGTTTATATATTTCTAGAAGAAAGGATGCTTACAAATGAACGTGATTAGCTTAGATGCTGCTCGAAAACGAAAGCAGCACAAAAAATTAATGATTACTATACCGATTATTACACGTATTTATGAAGAAGACGGGGAAATTAAATTTGAGGTAGCTGGCGAAAAAGATGTACCTCTTGAAATGTTAGAAAAATAATAAAAAAACGCATTTCTGAAGAAATGCGTTTTTTATATTTTTACATTTAAATGCATAAGTTTTTCAGGATTAACCATCATATAAATGTTTGAAATCTTCTCATCCTCAAACGCAAACGAAAGAACATACGTTATTTTATTATTTATTGTAACTATTACCCCAGGCATACCATTTACCATTTTGAAATCAACAGTGTACTCTTCTGTCAATCGTTGTGCAATCCCAAAGAACAAACGTATAATTCGATCCGCAGAGTAAATCGGATGAATCGCAGTTGTAACTTTACCACCACCATCTGCTTTCAATATCGCATCTGTTTTTAATACTTCTAACATACCTTGCGCATCACCACATTGTAGTGATGATACAAACTTTTCAACATAATCAGCCATTTTCTTCGTACTTAATGTTGATTGCTTCGGCTTATCCAATATACTATTTCGTGCCCGTTGAAAGATCTTTCTACAGTTCACACTACTCTTATCAACAATTGAAGCTATTTCTTCGTATTCATAACTGAAAACCTCTCTTAATATGAAAACAATCCTTTCTACCTCAGACAGTTGTTGTAAAAGTAATAAATATGCTGTGGAAAGGGATTCTTTCATAACAAATGACTCTGATGGCTCATTACTTTCTTCTACAAGTGGCTCTGGTAACCACATCCCTACGTACACGTTACGTTTATGCGCTGCCGAACGTAATTTATCAATTGAACGATTTGTCGCCATCTTACACAAATATGCTTTCATATTTTCTATAGACTGAAGATCCTCTATATTATTTAACGAGATAAATACATCCTGAACGATATCCTCAGCATCCATAACACTCCCAAGGATTCTATATGCTAACGAAAATAATAATGGTTGATACGCTTCATATAATTGCTCCGTTTCCATGATGAACTCCCTCACTTTCTAATTGCTTTAAAATGTGTAACGCTGCACGTTTTCCACTTGCTACTGCAGCATCAGCTAATATTTCATCATGCCCAGTCCAATCACCTGCAACGTAAACACCTGGCATTTCAGGGATATTAGGACCTGATTTTTCAACTCGGTTTATATGAGGAAAATCATATACTACTGTTATTTTCGGTAAATATTGTTGCGCAACAACTTCTCTTTTCCAATTTGGATGTAGCAAATCCATTGTACTTTCTAACTGTTCTTTATCTTCATGAGTATGTTTCATCTCTAGTACAGGATTATGGTACTTAATTAAACTCACTGCAATTGATCCATCATCACTTAATTTAGCTGCTCTTGATTGATTCGTGAAAAATATAGGCTGATCTAACCCTAACGCAAATTGATGTGTCGGATTAGGTAATCGTCTCAAACCAATATCTAATGCAGCAACAGTAACCGGTACCGATTGTTCACTCCATCTATACAAACTTGTTCCTTCCACACCTTTAATTATGTTACAAGCTTCTTTCGGTGGAGTCGTCACAATGACTGTACCTACTTCAAATACCTCATCATCAAAACAATATATTCTTTGTTTATCTTCGTAATGCTCTATTTCCAAAACATGCTTTTTATCCAAAAATTGCACCCCGGCATGATTCGCAATGTCTCTTAATTTTGTTATTATCGTCTCCCAGCCACCATCTACATAAAATACCCCATCTTTTATCGAAAGCTGTATTTGCTTTAGTACAGATGATGCTAATTGTATTGTAGGAGCAAACGTATATGTTGTTGTTCGGCATAGCGCATAAAATATATTGCGAACCATTGGATCTTTTATTTCATTTTCTGCCCATGTAGTTAGGCTCACTTTTTGAACTTTTCTTACATCTAAATTCCCTAAACGAATCATAAGACGTGAGAATTGTACTTTTGCAGACCACGAAAGTAGTGGTGTTGATAAAATTGAACGGAAATCTGTTGGTATGGTGAAAATATCCCCTTTCCATATTCCATGTGCTTTTGTAGATGGAATTCCACCCGGTAGATTCATACCGAGCTCATTAAAAGTTAAAAATGCGGCTCCTCCTCTATATAAGGCGTGTGCACCAAGATTCATACAGATCCCATTTTTATTAATAGTCATCCCTCGACCACCAAAGCGATTGGACTTTTCTAAAACAATCACTTTTCTTCCAGCTTTCGCTAAATATATAGACGCTGTTAATCCAGCAAGGCCACCACCAACAATTGCTACATCAAATTTCTTCATAATAAAATCCCTCCTTATCGTTCTACATACAAGACGAACGATTAAGGAGGGATGTGACATGAAAATATATTTTTACTCATCTATTTTATTACATTATTTTTTTATTCGGTCATATTGCATACGAAATAACTCAATTGCAAATGGTATATCCTCTTCACTCTTTATATAATAACTGATCCATCCTGATTCAGGTAATACGTGATGTGGTTTGACCAATCCTTGGTTTACTAATTCATCCCGCTTTAACTTTGGAAATGGTAAATCGACTAACTTATCTCCATGCAGATGACCAAGTTCTTTCTTACCGTAATTTACTTCAATGCCGCCAAATCGATGCGGTTTTTCAGAAACACCCGCCCAGCTGAGCACTTCATTTCTAATCATTTCACTAAATGACATGAACCTTCACCCCTTATTAATGATTGATGTAATATTAAATTAACACGTTCTTTACTTTTTTCCATCAATCCAAAGTATGAATGGATATACGAATATAGTTTCATCTCAACACCTTTATTTTTTACATAATTAAAATAATTTCAAAGGGGATTTATTCTATTATATAGAATTACTATTAAAAATAATTTTAAGGGACGGATTTATATGAGCGAGGTATTATTACAAAAGGCAAATTATCTACAATCTAATGAATTAAAACTCTTGAAAAAAGCTATATATTTTGCAGAGCAAGCACATGATGGACAATACCGTCAAACTGGAGAACCATATATTATTCATCCTTTCGCAATTACAGAAATACTGCTAAATTATAAAGCTGACATTACAACATTGATTGCTGCCTTATTACACGATGTTGTAGAAGATACCGAATATTCTCTAGAAGAAATCGAATCACATTTTGGTGCGACTATTCGATATATTGTAAATGGATTAACAAAAGGAAAAAAACAACAAGATCAAAACAAAGTATTATACGAAGCAATTAACTTTAAAAAATTACTATTATCCTCTCAACATGATATACGTGTTGGCATTATTAAAGTTATAGATCGCCTTCATAATATAAAAACTTTGAATGTTAAAAAACCCGCGAAACAAGTAGCATATGCGAATGAAACATTAACACTTTTTGCGCCACTTGCAAAGCGACTTGGATTATATACAATCCAGTATGAATTAGAAAATCTTGCTTTTCAATATTTACATAAAGAAAGATATAGCAAGGTACTTAAATTCTTAACGGGATATGTTCCACATCTTCAAAAAAATATAACTGATTTAAGAAGAGCAATTCATTCTTTTTATGATACTAACCTTTCATTTGAAATAAACTATGAGTTCCCTCCGATTTATACTACTTACTCACAATTACAAGAAATACAAAACGTATCAGAGGTTTCACAAATTTGTATTACAACTACAAGTGTACTAGATTGCTATAAAATTCTTGGAATGATACATCAATTATACAATCCAACTATAAACTATTTCGAAGACAATATGGCACTTGAAAACAGCCATTTTAATAGCAATTTAAAAACTAAAATCAATATGAATGATACTGAACAAACAATTATCATTCAAACAAAACTTGCAAAAAGATAAAAAAATAATGGTATTTTTTCTTTATTGAATAATGAAACTATGGATATTCAATCCATATCTTATAAAATAATGAATGATACAATTGTGCATAACAATTTATTAACTACAGATCCAATTGCGTTCCACAATCTAGTATCGTACGAACTATTTGAAAATACCATAACGGCTTATACTTCAGATTTACAACCTATTTATTTACCAGATGGTGCTACAATTATTGATTTTACTTTCTCTGCATTTCCGAAAATTGCACATAACATGAAAAATGCAAAAGTAAACGGTATACCTGTTCCACTTAAAGCAAAGGTATCCCATTTTGACGTCATAGAAATCTACTTTGATTTAAAACAAAACTTGGTATTAGATTGGCTCAATTATGCCAATACCGCTAAAGCACAATTAATTATTCAGCAAAAACTATCATAAAAAATAGACCAATGCTTCTTATAAAAAGTATTGGTCTGTTTTTTATGATACGAAATACACCCCATATTCTTTATGGAATAAGCAAATTTAATAAGATACCAACAACTGCACACAACCAACAATAGACACATATCCTAATTTTGTAACCTTACTTACTAATAGAAAGGCAGGTAATACAATTGAGTTCCAATATCGACTACACTTCCCCCTCAATTAATTTCACTTATGATTTAAATAAAAGTAATTTTTTTCAGAAAGATGCTCAAAACTATATAAACGTACTTGGCGAGAAACAATTAAATACGTTAGAAAACACTTCTTTATTAGATATCTATTTAAGTACAGGAAATGTTGTAGAGCCGCACATACATCAAAATGCAGCTGAACTTGTTTACTGCATTTCAGGCTCTGCAGTTGTTTCTTTACTTAATCCTTTTACAAATCAAATATTAAACTTACCAATAAAACCGGGGCAAGTTGCCAACATTCCACAAGCGTGGTGGCATTATGAAATTGCTACAGCAGATAACACTCATTTATTAGCAATCTTCGACGCACCAACACCAGAAGTTATTTTTGGTTCTGACATGTTAAGATTAACTCCCACTAATATAATGGCCCATACTTACTGTCTCGATGAGCAACAATGGAAACAAGCGGTATCCCCTATTCAATCCACTACAGTAATCGGTCCTCCAGCAAATTGTAATCAGAACCGCGGAACGATACCCCCTGCAACTCATCCTCCTAATCCACAACAAAATTTATATTACCAAGATTCATATTATTTTCCTCTTTACTGGGGATATTAATTTATATTATGAAAGGACAATTATTTATCTCCTCGGAAAATACGTAGGAGATTTTTTTATTATATACCCATTCCTATTTATTATCGTAACAATTAATAGAATAGCTACATATAATAGTTATATATTTAATTGGAGGTGATAGTACTATGAGTAATTATAACTATCGAAAAAACTACTCTCATAATAAAAATAGTAGTTCATCAACATCCTCTCAGTCTTCGAATTCTCAATCTTCCAATTCCCAATCACAAAGAGACTTAGCCAATCAAGGCTATGTAAAGAAAAAAGGATGTAACTGTAATAAAAACAAATAGTTGATTACTAATTTGTACAATAACATTTTAACACTCACGATAAATAAATTACTTCCCTTTTATTTAAAAGATGAATTCTGTTTTTAATAGAATTCATCTTTTTTATTTATAGATAATTTTTCAAATCATATAACTTATTCCATAAACAATAGATTATAAATCATTAATTTTGATTTTTTTAACAAAGAGTACTTTCTCAATTGATTTATCACCTATCTTTCCATAAAATATAGCCCACCCTAATAAAATTAGGATGGGCTATATACAAACGCCAATTCAAATTTCAAACAGGCGTTGTAACAAACTAGACGATATTTATACCTGCACTTACAAATCCAGCTACTGCAGCTATTGGACTTGCTGCTGTTAAGGAAACATATAATAATACTTTATCCCCAGCTGCTACTGGAATAGCTTCAGGTATGATCCCTGATGCTGTAGAACCAATTGCTATTGCAGCAAATGCTGGTGTTAATAATAGAGGTGCGCCTTGTACTGTAAACGTATTACTTGCAGCTGGTGCAGTTAATATTTGTATCTGCACTTGAACAGGTGATAATGGAGATAATGCAGCTGTTGCACTAAAGAAACCTGCTAATGACGTAATAACACCTGCGCGTGGTGCTACAAATGCATAATCACCTACACCTAACGCTAACGTGATACTTGTTCCACCCGTTAAAGCTATACCAGGCTGACTAAAACCAAACCCAAGGAGAGTTCCTGTATTAGCTATTAACGCGTTAACTAACGCAGCTGGTGTTGTACCCGAAGCGAATGGAATAATAGCTCCGCCACCAGTTGCTCCAGTTGCTCCCGTTAGGCCTGTTGCTCCTGTCGGGCCTGTTGCTCCTGCTAGACCTGTTGCTCCTGTCGGGCCTGTTGCTCCTGTTAGACCTGTTGCTCCTGTCGGGCCTGTTGCTCCTGCTAGACCTGTTGCTCCCGTTGGGCCTGTTGCTCCTGTTAAACCTGTTGCACCACCAGTACCTGCTGGACCCGTCGCTCCTGTTGGACCTGTTGGACCTGTCGCTCCTGTTGGACCTGTTGCTCCTCCTCCTGGACCTGTTGGACCTGTTGGACCTGTTGCTCCTCCTCCTGGAGTAGCACCAATTAGTTGAACTAATAAGTTTAATAGAAGTTGTAAGCTTGCAGGATCAAGAATTAAAGAGAAGAAGAATGGTGCAAGAGCACTGAAGAATTGTTGTAATAAAGAAAGTAATTGACTTAGATTTGGATTAGGGGATTGAAGTAAGTTAATAATACTTTGAATTAATTGTTTTAAGAAATTTCCTTCTGGAGAAGGTGCTAATTCATTTAGCAAGTTCAATAGCTGAGTAAACAAATTGAGTAAAGCTAATCTGTTTGCATCACTTGGATTTGCAAAAAACGCTGCAATAGCCGCAATTAAAGAGTTTAGTAAAGTTATTAATCTTCCTAATTGTTCGCTAGTAATTGGAACTGTTTGTGGATTGTTACAACAATCTGGTGTGAAAACAATCGGATTATTGCAGTTGTTATGACCAAAACAATCATTATGTTTCATTTATTTCCTCCTTACCTTTCTTTTATTTGAGTATTTTCCTATTATAAGAACTATAAAATTGTGCATAGATTTAATTCACTTAAAATAGGAAACATGAATAATAATTAAACTTTAAAACGTTATTTAATTATGTTCATGACTCACATATTAATTATATGTTTTTAATAATTGACTGCTTAGATTAAACACCTAAACTTAAAAGTTTATTTTATTTTTCCACGTTTATCTCTTAGGTTTAAAAGCACATTTTAATTTAAATATTAAAACTAAGCATTAGCATATAACCAATAACTTACAAATAATAAGTAATAACACCACCTTTTCAAATAAATAACAATAATATCTTTACTTAAATTGTGTTCCCTCTATTATCATAAAGCCGTTTCTATTATCAAAAACTCTCATACAATATAGTGGACAAGTTATTGTATACTTCGTTCCAAAAAACAATATAGGGAGTGAGAATTAATTGCCAATTATTCAACCATTTATGGCATCTAGAAGATTTACATCTACATTAGGAGCTGGTACAGGAACAGGTGCAGCTTTTGCAATTGCTGCTACAGCTTGTTTAAACGATGCTGGCACTACTGCAACTGCTTTTCCGACTTTTACGTATTACAACTTATATGTAAACGGCATTCTTCAACCTAGTGTGAACTCCAGTGTTACTACTGGACCTACTGGTGCTATTACAATTCCTGGCGGAGATGCATTAGACGGTGGAATTCCAATTACAATCGAATTTATCGTCACTTAGTTTTAACTATTTTAATGTAGAGCAAAAAGACAGATCCTTCTTATTTAAGAATCTGTCTTTTTTAATTAATAATGATAAATTGTAAAATAATTGAAGAACCTTGTGATGGTGGTTGATTATCTAATAAAGTTAGCTGGCCAGTACTAACCTGATATAATGGCTGTGGTTGAAGTATTCCATTAATAAACAAATTAATGTACGAAACCTCATCAGGAGATAATATGTGAGTTGTACCATATTGAGCTAGCCCATCTGAATCTGTATATGTAAGTTTTTCTCCATCTGAAAAAGTGTAAAATAATAAATTAGTTGTTGTTATGGGGCCAATAACGCCAGTTGGACCTGTTGTTCCTGTTACTCCTGTTGCCCCTGTTACTCCTGTTGCCCCTGTTGCTCCCGTTGATCCTGTTGTCCCTGTTACTCCTGTTGCTCCTGTTGTCCCTGTTACTCCTGTTGCTCCCGTTGTTCCTGTTGATCCTGTTGTTCCCGTTGTTCCCGTTGCTCCCGTTGACCCTGTTGCTCCCGTTGTTCCCGTTGTTCCTGTTGTTCCTGTTGCTCCCGTTGTTCCCATTGCTCCTGTTGCTCCCGTTGACCCTGTTGTTCCTGTTGTTCCCGTTGTTCCTGTTGCTCCTGTTGCTCCTGTTGTTCCTGTTGCTCCTGTTGCTCCTGTTGCTCCTGTTGTTCCTGTTGTTCCTGTTGCTCCCGTTGCTCCTGTTGACCCTGTTGCTCCCGTTACTCCTGTTGCTCCCGTTGCTCCCGTTGACCCTGTTGATCCTGTTGCTCCCGTTGATCCCGTTGCTCCTGTTGCTCCCGTTACTCCTGTTGCTCCCGTTGCTCCCGTTGACCCTGTTGCTCCCGTTGACCCTGTTGCTCCTGTTGCTCCCGTTGATCCCGTTGGAATATAAATTGGCGGAAGAACCGGAAAAGTAGGTCCAATATTTTCTGGTCTTACCATACCTTTATTCAAAGATAATTTTTCATCGCTGTTCAATTTACTACCTCATTTCACATTTTGTTTACTAATTAACAAAATAAACCCTCTATCATTTTAGAAAAATTCCATAACTACTTTTTCATACTCAAATGATTTTACATAAAGTAAACTTTTTACCGTTACTATAACTAGTAGTATTAATATAATAAAATGATAGTTCCATTCCAAAATACTAAATCGGTTACATTTCAATTTAAAAATGAGGTGATTTATATTCAAGATAAGAATGAAAAAATGAAAAAAGGACTATTATCAATAGCTCTTGAAATTATACTTCCATACAGGCTTACAGGTCCTACTGGGCCTACAGGCATTACTGGGCCTACAGGCATCACCGGGCCTACAGGCATCACCGGGCCTACAGGCATCACCGGGCCTAATATTACAACAAACTCCATGTTCGCTAATAATACGTCAGGTGGTCCCATTTCAGTTATATTAGGCGGAACTAATATCCCACTTTCTAATAACCAAAGTCTCGGTAATTTTACAGTGAATGCTTCAAATGATATATTTACAATTCCTGTTACTGGGAGATATTATTTAACCTATCAAGTTAATACAACAACTGCACTACTTGCTGGTACAAGGCTACTATTAAACTCTTCGACTCCACTTTCCGGATCTATTTTTTCTCCCGCATTATCAACTTCAAATTATAATAATAATTTAATAATTAATTTAACTGCTGGTAATACAATTTCACTTCAACTATTCGGCGTATTATCCATAGTTAATTTAGTTGGAGGTGGTTCAACAGGCGCCTCTTTAACAATTATACGAATCGATTAAAAAATGATTCATTCTTTTTATAATAATCATTCTTAAATGCTAAAATAGTAACTACTAGGTCATTCCTTTAGTTTATATTTTAATAACTTCACGTAAGTGATTATGCAATAAGAGATACTTTGTACTATATTCATAGTACAAAGTATCTATACTAAATTTTCCGTATATACATTATCAATTTACACTCCTCACTGCTAATGTTACATTGAACATGAAGATAGTTTCTCAAATGCGAACCATCTCAAAACATATTTGAGAAACATACTCCAATCCTATACGCGAGAGCAACACTATGTTGACACTCAAATGAGTGTCTTTTTTTGTGGATTATAAAAAATAAAAACCATCTCTTATAGATGGTTTTATCATTACGCCTTTCTTTGTTTTTCAAGGTAGCTGTAAATTTATGAAGTTGAATAATAAATAGTCATATTTAACCGGGTTTGCGTTCTTCCAAAATTACGATAGGAATGCGGTCTATCCGCCTTAAAGCGAATTGAATCCCCGCTATTTAATTTATACTGACAATCATTTACTTCAATTGTCAATTCCCCTTCAAACACCGTTATAAATTCTTCAGTCCCTTCTTTATGACCTTCCGAATTTAACTTTCCTTCTGTTTCAATTTCAACCGTATAGATTTCAAAGTTCCTATCATCTTGGAAAGGAAAAGAAGGATACACTTTATATCTTCCATTGTCTTCTGATAATACTTGAACATCATTTCGTAAAACAACTTTCGTATCCGGTTGCGGATTATTGATTAAAGAAGTAAAAGACACTTTCAAACCATTCGCAATTTTCCATATCGTTGTTAATGTTGGACTTGACTCTCCACGTTCAATTTGTCCAATCATCGTTTTACTCACACCTGTTAATTGGGAAACCTTTTCTAAACTTAATTTTTCTTTTTCTCGAATTGTTTTTAAATTTTTCGCCAGAATAAGTTGAATTTCTTCCATAAGAAACACCCCTACACTATATACAATATAACGACCGTTATGTATAATAAAAAGCACACGTTATATAGTTCTTTTCAGTCATTATAACATACAAAATACTTAGGGGGTTTTGAAATGCCTATATTTTCTTTTTTGTTATTTGTTTTTATAAGTAGCTTCACACCCGGACCCAACAATTTTTTAGCTATGACATACGCTAATCAACATGGTTTAAAAAGGAGTATGCAATTTTGCTTCGGAGTAGCTTTCGGTTTTTTCATCCTCACTTCCTTATGTAGTTTCTTTAATATTGTATTAATTAAAATCCTACCTATAATCGAATTCCCTTTAAAAATCTTAGGTGTAGCATATATGCTATATTTAGCTCTTAAAATACTCACAAGTAAAACTAGCATAAATCCCAATGAAAAATATAATAAAAATTTATTTACAGTTGGGATTTTCCTTCAGTTTATTAACCCTAAAGGAATACTATTCGGACTAACTGTAGTATCAACTTTTATTCTTCCTTACTACAATTCATATTCAAATTATCTACTTTTTTCATTATTTCTAGGTGTAGTTGGATTAATGAGCACATTTAGTTGGACATTATTCGGTTCCATGTTTCAAAAACTTTTGTTGAAGCATACTAAATCATTTAACATCATTATGGCCGTTTTATTAGTTTTCAGTGCGCTTTCCATTATAACCAATTAAATTTCCTTTATTAAAAAAGAGGATTACTCAATAAAAGTATCCTCTTTTTGAGGCCGAGTGATTTTTCTGTTTCACTAAAATAAAATCTTTACTTAACTTCATACCACCAGCCTCTACGCTCAAGGTAATCCGTCATTCTTTTAAGTTGCGGCCTCTACTTTTTATCATTCATTTTAAAATCTCTTTATAATAATACAGAAAAATACGCTATAATATAAGTTATTGTTCTTTAGGAGGGGTTTAATGGCTGATAAGTATAAATTTTTAATTCTTGTTGTTACAGCATTTTTTTCTTTCTTTTCCTTAATAAAAGATTTCCGTAACACTTCAAAAAGTTTCTTTTGGGGAAGCTTTGCAATTCTAACAAGCTTTATATTATTATTAACACACGCTTTAGAGTTAACTCCAATACTTCTCCATTCAGCCCAGATGGCTCTTGAGATTATTACAATACCTCGTAAATTATTGTTCCCGTCTGGCACTGAAGTTGCTAGTATTTGCTAACAATTCGTGTATCTAAAAAAATTCAAGTCTATATTTCTAATTATCTTTATAAATATAAAAATGCGGTTTCTCCTTTCTAGAGAAACCGCACCATATCAAAATTCTTATTAAATTTTAAACTGACTCGTATACAGATCAAAGTAAAACCCTCTATCTTCCATGAGAGATTCATGATTCCCTTTTTCTATAATACTTCCATCTTTTATAACAAGGATTTGATCTGCTTTTTCAATCGTTTTCAGTCGATGAGCGATTACGAAACTTGTTCGACCTCTCATTAAATTGTTTAGTCCTTCTTGTATTTGTAATTCTGTTCTCGTATCAATATTAGATGTTGCTTCGTCGAGAATTAATATATCTGCATCTGCTAAAATTGCCCGTGCAATCGCAAGAAGTTGTTTTTGTCCTTGACTTAAATTCGATCCTTCTGAAGCAATTTTCGTTTCATATTGATTCGGTAAATGTTTTATAAAAGAATGTGCAGATGCTGCCTTAGCTGCATTGATTACCTCTTCATCACTAGCATCTAATCGACCATAACGTATGTTATCCATAATCGTCCCAGCAAATAAATACGTATCTTGTAAAACTACTCCTATTTTACTTCGCAACGAATTCATATCATATTCTTTTATGTTTTTTCCATCAATATGAATTTGTCCTTGCTGTATATCGTAAAAGCGCGTTAGCAAATTAATGATTGTTGTTTTGCCCGATCCAGTTGGACCTACTAAAGCAATTGTCTCCCCTGGCCGCGCTTTAAGACTCACTTCTTTTAAAATCGTTTTATTTTCCTCATACCCAAATGAAACATTCTCGAGTGCAACATGTCCTTGTAAATTTTGTACAACGAATGCATCTTTTTTATTTTTGATTTCCGGTACTTCATCCATAATTTCAAAGACACGTTCCCCACCAGCCACTGCCGCTTGAATCGTATTCATTAAAGTTGCGAATTGACTGAGTGGTCTTGAGAATTGACGAGAATAATTAATAAAAGCTGCAATGACACCTACTGTTGTCATTCCATTTAAAGCCATTACTGACCCAGTCCCAATTACAAGTCCCATACCTAAGTTGTTAATAAAGTTCATACTCGGAAAAATAAAAGCTGAAAATGTATCCGCCTTCGTTGCAGAAACTCTTAGCTGTTCATTAATTTTATTGAAATTTTGTACGGTTTCTTTTTCTTTCCCATATAACGTTGTAACATCCGCACCTGTTATAGCTTCCTCAATAAATCCATTTAATTCTCCTAAATCTTTTTGACGCTTTGCAAAGTTTTTACCACTATAAGCAACTAGTTTTTTTGTAACGAAAAACATAATAGGTACTGTAATTAAAGTAACAATCGCTAAAATCCAATCTAATGCGAACATCGCAATCGTCACACCTATAAAAGTTAGCGCTGATGAAATAATTTGTACAACACTTTGTGTCAACGCTTGATTCAAATTATCTATATCATTTGTTACACGACTCATTAAATCCCCTTGAGAACGTACATCAAAGAACCGTAAAGAAAGCGTTTGGATTTTCTCAAAAATATCTTGTCTTATTTTTTGTATCGTTTTTAATGCAACGTTAACCATGACAAATGTTTGTAACCAAGTTAAAAACACTGTAATACCATAAATTGCGATAAGTAACATGCACATTCTTGCTGTGCCATTTAAATCTTTCGGTACAATATATTGATCTATAATTACTCCCATTAAATAAGGACCTAATAATCCAAGTAACGTTGTAGCAAATACTAAAAATATAACGAACGTAAGAGCAGCCTTTTGATAGCCCATATAGTTCCATACTCTCATCACAGTTCCTTTCGTATTTTTAGCCTTCCCCATCTTTGTTGCGTTACGCCCACCTTTATTAGCAAATTGCCCTTGAAAATTACGCATGTTCTTTCCCACCTTCCTTATACAAATTGCCACCTTGGGAAAGATAGATTTCTTGATAAACCTCGCATTGTTCTAACAGTTCTTTATGTGTACCATCACCAACTAATTCACCATTATCTAACACGAGAATTTTATCAGCATCTATTATTGATGAGATTTTAGAAGCAATTAATAATGTTGTTGTTCCTTTATATTCTCTCCTTAATGCTGATTGAATGTTAGATTCTGATTTAGCATCAACTGCTGATGTAGAATCATCTAATACAAGAATAGATGGCTTTCTCACAAGCGCCCTTGCAATGGATACACGTTGTTTTTGTCCACCTGATAAATTCGTCGCACCTTGTGTTACATGATATTGATAAGAATCTTCCAGTTTGTTAATAAACTCAGTCGCACAAGCTGATGAAGCCGCCACTTCCAGCTCTTCCTTCGTTGCATCTTCTTTTCCATAACGTAAGTTCTCTTCTATACTACCTGAAAACAACAATGCCTTTTGAGGTACAAACCCGATTGAACCACGAAGTTTTTGTAAATCGTATGCCTTAACATTTATTCCATCAATACATATTTCACCTTGATCAACATCGTATAAGCGTGGTAACAATTTTGCTAAAGTAGATTTACCACTTCCTGTAGAACCGATAACCCCTACTTTTTCACCTTTACATATGCGAAATGAAATATCTTTTAAAACATATTCATTATTTTTCGTATAACTATAACTAACATTTTTAAAATCAATATTCCCCTCAATTTCCTTAGGTACAAGCGCATTTGTTTCGCTCGTAATATCAACCTCAGTATTTAAAACTTGCTGTACTCGATCCGCAGACGGAAATGCTCGCGCGATTTGCATAAATACCATACTGATAGACATAAGTGACATTAAAATGATATTCAAATAATTTATAAACGCTAATATAGCTCCTACTTGAAGAGTCCCGTTAAATACTTTTTCTCCACCAATCCATAATGTTGCGACAATCCCTCCGCTTACAACTAACATTATGATTGGCATCATTAAGGAAATAAGCTGCACCGCTCGAATATTTATCTTCGTTAAATTTGTATTAACATTTCCAAACTGATTAATTTCATATTTTTGTCTTACATACGCTTTAATAACACGTACTCCAGATAAATTTTCTTGTAACTTTGTATTCACTTTATCTAATGCTTCTTGCACCTTTTTGAACGTCCCGCTCGCTTTACTCGCAATGAATATAATGGCAAGTAATAAAATTGGAACGACTACGAGTAATATAGGAAATAACTCGCGTGCTGTCACAAAAACAATTATGATACTTCCGATAAATAACAAAGGACCACGAACGAGAACACGTAATGTCATCGTCATCGCCGATTGAATAGATGTAATATCATTTGTCACTATCGTTAATAACTTTCCAGTTCCAAACGAATCACGATTTTCACTAGAAAATGTTTCTATTTTCGTAAACACATTTTTTCGTATGTCAGTAGCGAAATTAACAGCTGCTTTTGTAGAATACATCATACACCCAAGCCCTCCAACTAAACCGAGTGCTGCAGCTCCTATCATAAGAAGTCCCATTTTTATTACATAATTCATATCCCGATTTGCTATCCCAACATCAATAATATGTTGCATAATAGTCGGTTGAATTAAGTCCATCGCAACCTCAAGTACCATAAATAGTGGTCCAATAATAGCGAAGAACATGTATGGTTTTAAATACTGTAATAATTTACGAAATGATTTCATACATAATCTCCTTTTCCCATGAAATTACCCCCGAATAACTCATATCCCTCCTTATTTAAGCGCTGTAGTTTGTAATTTCTTTCTTATTCCTAATTATATTATGTAAATTAATATTTAACATTATTAAATGATAAGCATTAATGACTTTACGGTCAATAAATGTGCTTTTTATTATATACATATAAAAACCGCATTCCTAATGAAAAGAATACGGTTTTTCATCTATATTTTTTCAGTTGTAAACTCTAAAAACTCAGTCTCAAATCCATTATTTTTAGACGGACTACACGTGTAAAAACCTATTTTAATAGGCTTATTTCCTATATCCTCCATCAAATGAGCGATTCTTATTTGTTCCCATTGGTGGATCTTCTTCACATATATTGTATAATCACCACGTTTACGAACAATTCGAAAACGCAGTTGCTCGTTAGCTAATTCTGTCGGAAAGTCTTGCGTGGACCAATCGGAATATCCATTATTCGTTACGACAGCTCCTAAATGAGATGGACCATCTGGAATATATTCTAATGAAGTTTTCAGCCAACACTTTTCCGAAACCATAACAAAAAGACCAGCTTGATCGAATTTTGAATTTGGATTCATACGCAATTGAACTTCAGCTTGAAAGTCTGTCATCGTCTCTGTATAAAATACATGACCATTCATTACTTCGAATCCATAATGTGTTTTAAGCCAAAAATCTGTTTCGGCTTTCGAGCGGACAATAAGCGCATGATTGTTATTAAGCTTATAATATTCAGGTACATTCATTATAGTAAGTTGCTCAATATGTTCTGGTATATGTGATATTTTCATAGTTCCTCCTTAATAAAGCATCTATATACACATTTAAAATTCTACTAATACTGGGAATTTATAACCTTTCAAATCCAACTCTCTATTACTTCGAACCATTAAATACTTACTTGATTGTAATTCTGTAAACTGTACATCCTCAACCCCTAATTGATCTGGAGAGAAGTAAAATTCGATTTCTGTAAATCTTTCAGCGATCTCCCCACATATTTCATCTAAAACTGGAATTACTGGTGCAAACACTCCATATAATTTCAACTTTTCATTATCTACTTCATACACAATTAGAGCATCTAGTTTCTCTGAATAATACAATTTCTCATTCCATTCCGAATTGTACATATTCAAATAAAACGAAGGATGGAAGTTTAATGTTGAAAAATTATTTGAAAGTCTTTGGCTACTATCTATAGTTTCATGTATTAATTTTCTATCCTCTTCCATATAATAATCTAGCTCTCTAAGTAAGGAATCATTATTATTCTTTTTATCATATGGAATAGTCATCAAATACTCCTGCACAACTTTAAAACCATATGATGTATATAGTTCAGGTTTTTCCGTAAACAATAATGTGCATTCACATTTCTTATCGATTTCTTCTATCATTTTACTCATTAATTGCGTCATGAGTCCTTGTCTTCGAAAATTAGGGTGTGTCATTACCGATTGAATGCCTGCTGCATTTATTCTTTCACCATTCACTAGCAATGGTAACGAGAATACCGCAACGTTTGCAATCGCTTTATCTTCTTGTAAAAATGATAAAGCTTTATATGTATCATCCCAATAACCTCTCTCTGAAAAATCATGCAATGTTTGACTTGGAATCCCAAACACTTCTTCAAATAAAGGAAATAACTGCTCTCTTTTCGGTTCTTCTAAAAGAAGTTTTTCAAAACTTTCAACATTCCCCATGTTGTCCCTCCATATGTTAATTCCATCAAATTAGATATAGTTGTAGAACCTGCTCTTAAAGTAATAGGTCTTACCAATCAATATACTATCATAAAATATAAAAAAAAAGTCTAATTAATTTTATGTTTCGACTATTCGAAAACAAGTCGAATAAAACAATATTAGGATTTTTGGATATTAATGAGTTTATTATATAAAAATAGCGCTTTCTAATTCGTTTTTACTAATAGAAATACACTATTTATAATAAAAGATTTTTATTCTTTTATCCCTTCAAGTCTTTCCTTCGTATTAATTTCTTCTCCACTTATACGCTTTTCAAAAGACTTTCTCCAACTACTTGAAAGTGCATTTACTTCTAATATCCTTTTTATCCCTTCAATATTTTGCTTTTCCTTGTGCATGATACGGTTAGCAAACGCTACTGAAACACCCTTTGGATCAGACTGTAGTCTTTTTAAAGTATCGACTGATGATACCCATCCTTCTTTTAATACGCGAAAATAAAACCCTGTATATCCTGTTTCTTGAAAATATAGTGGTAACTTCGGGATATTGTATTTCTTAGCTAATTTAAAACAAGGTTGCCTTGGCTGCGTTACTTGTACAACTGCTTCTCCAATTTGAAATGTATCACCAATACAAACATCCTCTTCGCGCATATCACTAACTGTTATATTTTCTCCGAAAGCCCCATATACAAGATCTTGATTCAACTCTTTTTCCCAGTATGGATAGTGATCACCAGTATAAACACAAACTGCTTTATCTACTCCTCCATGATGAACTAAGTCAGCTTGTCCATCCCCATTAAATTTTACAAAAGATAAATATACCGGTTCCTTTACTTGTTTCTTATTTATGCCTGTATGAATTACTTTTCCGCCGTATGTAACCTCTTTTGGTAATCCTATATTTAAAGATAATAATTGATATTCATTAGCCATTCTATTTCCTCCTTTAAAGGTGTTACATGTATTTTCTCTCGGTTAATTTTTATAACCCTCTCTGTTATATAAAGATGATTATAAAACCTCTAAAATCATTGTTCAATTCAATTATTTATATAATAATGATAGGTATATCCTATTATTATACTTGAGGTGATTCCAATCGAATTACGACAACTTGAATACTTTTTAGCTGTTTCAAAAGAATTACATTTCACAAAAGCAGCTGAGAAATTAAATATTTCACAGCCTTCACTAAGTCAACAAATACGTGCATTAGAGCATGAAGTTGGAATGCCCCTTTTCGATCGAATTGGTAAAAAAATATCTTTAACCGAAGCTGGGAGGATTTTATTATTACATAGTAAAACAATTTTTCATGAAGTTGAACAAGCCCGTTCTGCTATTCAAGATTTAAACGGATTACAACAAGGTTCCTTAACAATTGGATCATTATTAACCGTCGTAAATTACTTACTACCACCAGCTATTTTAAATTTTAATAATTTATATCCCAATATAGAACTTTCTGTATTAGGACTTCGCACAGGAGATATTCGTGAAAAATTATTACAAAACGAACTAAATATTGGCATTACATTTCTACCGGTGCAAGATAAAGAAATTATTTCTATCCCTCTCTACAAAAGTGAACTTATAATAGTCGTACCAACTGGTCATCAATTAGCTGAACATAATCATGTATCTATTGCTGAATTGCAGAATTACCCTTTAATTCTTTTACCTAAAAATTTCTTTTTAACCGAATTAATTACATCCCATTGTCAAAAATTCAACTTTAAACCAAAACCAATTTTAGAAATTAGTACAATGGAATCTTTAATCCAAATGGTTTCAAAAGGCATGGGGATTACAGTTTTACCAAAACCGTATATAGACTTTTTACAAAATAAAAACATTCAAGCTATTAAAATAGAAAATCCTACTCCAATAATAGAAATAGGGCTTATTTATAGAAAAGATAAATATATGTGTGCTGCAACTCGAGAATTTATTAAACAATTGAAACTAACCGTACATTCTTTACAAAATTAAACGAACAAAAGAGATTATCCTATGAAGTCATTTCATAACGACCTAGTAGAATAATCTCTTTTCATAATGAAATAAAGTATTAACTATAAATTTTAGTGTACCTTTTTGGAAATTGGAATATATTTTGTAAAATAAGCCCCAACTAACAATAATACGATTGAAAATAGCACTGTCAACATACCGCCGAACTGAAACCAATATGCGAACAAATTAAAAATTGCAAGTGAAAAGAAACAAATTGAAGTTAATGCACTCTTCAATCCTTTTATTTCTGCTTTTTTTCTTTTTTGATACGCAATATACATGGAAACGGCTAAAAAAATGATAAAAACAATCATTAATAAAATGTTTAGCATCGGTAATCCCTCCAGTATAAATAACCTCCTTCGGTGCTACCATATTACCCCATTTACCCTTTTGGAATCAATTTATTATTCTCTTCTCTCCAAAAATCAGTATAAGTTTTATTTTCAAAGTTCACATTCACCTCAGAAAAAGGAAGACTCCCTCCAACCTCCAACGAGTACCAGTCATTTAAAAGTGGAGACCCGAAACAAATATTCATTGTGCATTCATGCAAATCAAATAATACGGAATGTAAAGTTCCAAACCATTCTTCATAATTATGCACCGTCAGCCCGGCAGGATATTCTTTTTGTACTAATCCTTTTAAAGACTCTATACTCACTTGTTCATTTCGATTTAAATGTTCATACAATGTGTGATATCGGTTTGTAGATTGTTCTAATCTTCTACTATTCAGTTTTTGAATAGGTAAACTAATTGCGTGGTTTGTTGATACGATAAAATCTTGGCTTTCCTCAACAATTGTGATTATTGATTTATATCCATCAAATATTTCAATACATACTGCATCTACAGGGTCGGCTACTATTAGATTCATATTACTAGCAATTGGTATTTCTTCTATTAGTGACTTAGCCTCCTGCACATTTTTGCATTTCTCCAATAATACTCTAATGACCGCAAAACATTGTAAACCACTTACCGCTGGCTTTCTTAAACCCGCAATATTTCCAACCGGTTGACCACATGCTGAAAATGTAACAGATAATCCATGCTCGTTAACTCCTTCCGTTCGGCCAAAATATTGAGTAGAAAAGCCACTATGTGCATATGCACCTTCAACATGAGTCGAACAAAAACGCATATCATCTATTACTGGTGACAAATCATAGTTTCTTAATACATAAGTATGCTTTAAATCTGTCTTTTTAGGTAAAACAGCACAATGGCTACAACCTGCTTTTAATAGTGTTTGATAATAATACATCATATTTTCAGATGAAATTTTTAATACTTCACAAAACCCTTCAATCTCTTCATTAATTCCTGGACAATAATTATGTAATATGTTCCTAGATTCTGTCCAATGCTGATGCGATATTACATTTTCTTTCTGTATAAATTGCGGAATAAGGTAAGGATGTTGTTTTACAAATTCCCCTTGTTGCTTACCGATTTCATAATGACTTCCTTTTAGCGATGAAAAATACCCCTTTACTTGATACATCTAATTCCCCCTTATTGAATTTATCCATATCGTACCAAATAAATTGTATTCATTCTTGATGTTTTTTACTGTCTTTCAAATCAAATACGGCTGGAATAAAGCGAACAGTTATAAAATAAAAACTAGGAAACTGTAATCTTTAACAGTTCCCTAGTTTCCTTCATACTAAATGATTCCCTCTTCCACCATCGTTTCTGCAATTTGCACCGAGTTCCACGCCGCACCTTTTAATAAATTATCGGAAACGATCCAAAGATGGAATCCGTTTGGTGTATCAGGATCTTTTCTAATTCTACCGACAAATGTATCTATTTTCCCTTCTGCGTATAATGGCATTGGATACAGCTGTTCACTAGGGTTATCCTGCAAAATAACACCTGGTGCATCAAACAATACTTCTTTAATTTCTGCAACAGTTGCTTCTTTTTCAAGCTCTATATAAACCGATTCTGAGTGACCTGATATAACTGGAACACGCACACAAGTAGCTGCCATTTTCAAGTTTGGGTCTTCTAAAATTTTCTTCGTTTCTTGTATCATCTTTACTTCTTCAAAGGTGAAATCATTATCCGTGAATATATCTACTTGAGGAAGTACATTAAATGCAATTGGATAATGTTTTTTATCTTTTTTCGCTGGTAATATAGTACTCTCCACTTCTTCACCTGCAAGTATTGACTTAGCCTGTTCTTTTAATTCTTGAATTGCATGAATACCAGAACCCGATACAGCCTGATAAGTGGAAACGATAATTCGTTCTAATCCGAATACTTTTCGTATTGGCTGAAGAGCTGTTACCATCTGTAATGCTGAACAATTCGGAACTGCTATTATCCCTTTATGTTCCTTTAAAGTGTGCGCATTTACTTCCGGAACAACAAGAGGTACATCACGTGCCATTCGATATTCACTTGTGTTGTCAATTACGATGGCACCGCTAGAGACAGCTTGATTTACAAATTGTCTAGAAACTTCTCCTCCAGCGCTAAAAAAGGCAATATCTACCCCTTCAAAGCTATTTATTTTTGCTTCTTGTATAATGATCTCTCGCCCTTTAAATTGTACTGTCTTACCAGCCGATCTTTTTGACGAAAGTAACGTAACTTCAGTTATATTAAACTTTGTTTCTTTTTCTAACAGTTCAATAATTTTCTGACCTACTGCACCCGTAGCTCCAACAACAGCTACATGATAGCCCTTTTCACTCATCTTTTCTCCTCCAATGGTAAATGAATAAATATTTCTACAATTTTATTTTATAAGGAATTTAATCATTTGGAAAATTGAAATACGTGATATAATCATTCACAAATCATGATAATAAAAGAGGGATTGTTTATGGAAATGAGACACGTTAAAACATTTTGTGCGATTGTTAAGTATGGTGGTTTTTCTAAAGCTGCTCATGCATTAGGTTATGCGCAATCTACAGTTACAGCGCATATGAAAGCATTAGAGAACGATTTACATATTCCTCTTTTCGATCGGTTAGGAAAAAAAGTACTTCTTACAAAAGCAGGTCATCAATTTCATCCTTATGCTTTAGAATTACTTGCAATTTATGAAAAAGCGCAAGAAATCCCTCAAAATACCGATCAATTAGAAGGTACATTGAGTATTACATCAAACGAATCATTAGCCGTGTACCGTTTACCACAATTATTACGCGCTTATAAACAGAAAAATCCGAAAGTAAATATCGTACTTGAAACAAACACAAACGAACAAGCATTACAAAAATTACGTGAAGGAGAAACAGACGTTGTCTTCATAATTGGAGAAAGTATAGAACATAATGATTTTATTACACGTACTTTTAGTAATGAAACATTTGGATGGATTTTACCTCCCCATTACTGTATACACTCTAACCCATTTTATTTATTAAAGGATACTCAGTTTATTTTTACCGAACAAAGCTGCGGTTATAGACCAATGGTAGATCGTTTTTTACGTCAAAGCGGGAATATTCCAGCTAAAACATTTGAAACGTCCAACGTTGAAGTTATTAAACAATCTGTTATGTGTGAGTTAGGAATTTCAATTCTTCCTTACATCGTTGTACAAGAAAGTTGTCAAAAAGAGCAACTCTGTTTTCAGCCTATTGAAACTCCAACAGTTATTCAAAGCCATGTAATCTATCATAAATCTAGATGGATTTCTCCTGTAGTACAGTCGTTTCTTTCACTATTAAAGGTTATGAAAGTATAAAATAATATGAAAGAAAACATGAGTTGAAATCCTTTAAAGAATATCAACCCACGTTTTCTTTACTACCACTTATATAGTCATCTTCTTTTTATTAGGTGATGTTTTTTCTTTAACTAGAACAAATATGATTGGAAGGACAAGTAAACTAGCAATTGCACAGATTGTTCCTAAAGAAAAAAACGGAAATCCATTACTTATGGCAAGTGACGCTACGCCAGAAGCAATAGTCATCCCAATATACATGGCAGAGCTATTTAATGCCATTACAGTCCCTCGCACAGCTGGTTTTAATTCTGAAATTAGTGCCGTTAATGATGCTTGTCCAAATCCAATAAATAAACTCCAAATAATATGTACAATAATTGCAATTACTAGATTTTCTGTGGAAAGCGAGAATAACATTACACTAATTGAGGATACAATGCTCGCAATGACTATAACACTCTTCTTTCCTATTTTATCAGCTAATTTTCCACCTAAAATATTACCAGCTACACTACCAACTCCTGCCAAAAAAATTACTATACCTATTTTACCAACAGAAATTCCAAAATTATTCTCATAATAAACACCTATGTATGAAAACATGCCATGTAATCCAATTGTCCATAGAAACGTTGCTAATAATGCAAATAAAACTGATATATTTACTACAGTCATTTTCAATGGTGCATCCACCATTTCCGTTAAAGAAACATGCACATCCTCTCTCTCTTTTTCATTTCTTAATATGTGATTAATTAGTAATGTCAGAAATAAAGTTAAAAGTCCTATACTATAAAATGTCCATTGCCAATTTCCTATTTCAGATAAAAATGCGCCTATAGGTACTCCAATGACTGTTGAACCTATCATTGCTCCCATAATTGTTCCCATCGCTTTTCCTCTTGACTCATATGTAACTTTATCTCCTACTAATGCAAAAATACTTGGCATAATCATTGCACCAGATAAACCTGTTAGACCGCGAAATAATAAAAGAATTTCAAAATTCTTCGCTAATCCCGTACAAAATGTAGAAATAGAAAAAATAATAAACCCTATTATAATCATACGTTTCCTTCCAACTCTATCAGACATCATTCCAAATACGGGTGCAGTTATTCCATAACAAAGTGCATAAATAGTAATTAATAACCCTCCACTCCCATCAGGGATACTAATTGTTTCTGTAATTACTGGTAATAAAGGTGCCACTAATAATGAATCTAATCCAACAAAAAAAGCTACAATTGCCAAAATACGTATCATTGACTTTAACTCCATATATAACTCCCCTTTATTTCACATATGAAATAATTATTTATTATTATCCCTTCTTTAATTTTCACTGTACTAGTTTTTATTTCACATATGAAGTATTTATATAAATAAAAATGTAACAGAATGTTACATTTTTACTATATTTAATTCAAGTGTTTCTTCCACTTTAATAATAAAGCCTCTAAAAGTCCTTCTTCTTCTTTCGTAAAACAACCACAATTCTCTTTTAAAAAATCACTATATTGCACATCTACTTGCTTTTTCGTCTCTTCACCTTTTTTAGTTAAATAAACGAGCGTTTCACGTTGGTCATTCGGGTTCTTCTCTGTCATTACGTAACCATCTCGCTTCATCCGTTGAATCATTGTTGTCATATTACTTGGAACACATCCCATGTTTTCAATTAACTTTGACATAGATACTTTCCCAGATTTTGCGAGTACTTGAATCACTCCAAATTGTACATAACTTATATCATATTGTTCAATTGCCTTATCTAGATTTTTTTGGAGTAAATGATAAACATCACGAATATTACCGTAAAGCTCTCTGTTATTCATATGTAAGCCCCTCTATTTTATTTCATATATGAATCATATTCCCATTTATTTCTTGTGTCAACAAAAACACCTTTGTAATTATGATGACAAAGGTGTTTCAACATATCTCTTATTTATTAGTCTGTCCCCCACCTGCAATTAATTTACTACCTGAATATGTACCTTTTTGCATAAACACCTGATTAATCAACTCTTTTTGTTCCGCTTCTGACATTACTCCTGTTCCTTCGCCTAAATTCCCGCTTTGTAATTTCCAAATCTGATTGTGATCCGCATCCATTTTTTCATATTTTCCTTGTTTCCATCTCTCTAAAATATCTGCATATATTTTTCCTTGTACTAGATCATTGTTCTTTACAATATCAAGTAAACTTTCAATACGTTCTTGTGTAATAAAAATATAGCCCCACTTTTGATCAGCTTTCGTTTTTTGATGTGCCATTTCATGTAACGCTGTCTGTATTTTCTCATCTGTCCATTTAAAATTTTTATTAAAGCCGCTATTTGGTAATGAATGATTGCCATTTTCTAAAACCTTTGCATCTTCAGCTTTTACATTACTATCAGCCAGCACTTCTGCTGCCGGAGCAGCGGGTGATGCCTTTTTCGCAGCTGGTTTACTATTATTCAAATAATACAGCATACCATATGTTAAACCTACTCCGATTACCGCCATGCCAGCTATAATTCCAATTATTTTAAAGAATGTTTTCATCTTGCTCGTTTCCTCCCGCATATCTCATTCATAATATCTATTTATCAAAAACAGATGCAGCATCTCTTTTTTCGCTGCTTACTACAATTTTTTCATACTAGTCAACATAAACATAACTTTTACTTTCTAGAAATGTAGCAACTTCATCCTCATCGTTACTTTTAGCAATAACTTTAGCGACTGCCTTTAATTCCTCAATAGCGTTGCTCATCGCTACACCAATCCCACACTTCTCTATCATTTCCATATCATTGTAGTCATCTCCAAAAGCAATAACTTCAGATACGTCTCGATTTAAGTGCTGTAGAACATATTAAATACTATTCCATTTTGAAACTTCTGCATGCATAATTTGACACAATGTCCCATCATCTGTAATGACTCCCCTGCATTCATCAGGCAATTCTTTAATGAATTCCTTGTTTATTGAACCTTTAGTACAAATAATTGCTTTAGAAGCTTTTTCAAAGTTCAAATCTCTTACATCCATAATTTCACATGGTACATTACCAAAATAATCAGTTACATCAAAATTGGAATACCACTTATCACCTATTTCAAGACAAATCTGATGAAGATTATACTTTGTTGCTATTTCCATTTGTTATATATTTTTTATTTCCTGAAGTACATACATATTTCCTTATATTGTATTTCTTTTCTTTAAAAATTGAAAGATTATTCTGTCAAAAACACTATCTTTTCTAAATACTAATTCCACTCAAAGCATTTCATTTTAATTTTATAAAAATAAATGATAGCCTTATATTTAAAGGAGATGAATAAATATGAGTTTATTGCATAACGGTTTAACTTTTTTAAACTTTGATGATACGTATTTATTACAAAATAAACTACATTCTTATTCACATGAAGATATTGATTTTACTCATTTAGAACACGCAAATCTATATTGCGAAAACACTTCTTTAATGCATATAAAAAGAGCATTAAATCGCAGAAAGAATAAAGGAATTACTTTTATAGGTTCTGGAAATTATCATTATGTATCTCATTTATTATTAGAAGAAATAAACAAGCCTTTTACCCTTATACTATTTGATCATCATACTGATATGAACTTACAGGGAGCGAATGAACAGACTCTTATTTCCTGTGGATCTTGGGTATCATTTTCTCTTCGAAATAATGATAATTTAAAGAAGGTAATCATTATTGGGCCTTCTTCTCTTACAATTCATTCTAATGATTGTCCATACGTAGAAATTTTTCCAATTGATATATCACATGAAGTATCCATACATACAATACTTTCACATATTCATACAGAAACAATATATGTAAGCATTGATAAAGATGTTTTAGATCCAAAAGTTACTATTACCAATTGGGATCAAGGGCACATGAAATTATCTAGACTTTTACAATTTATTCATTCTCTAATTATGAATAAATCTATTTATGGTATTGATATTTGTGGTGAACTCCCAGTTTATCCTTCTCAACTTTTCTTACCTAAATATAAAAATGCTATTCATAAAAATGAACAAGCAAACTTACAAATTTTAAAAACAATTTATGAAACGAACTTACATATTCAATATGCATAAAAAGAACGAGTACCTTATAAGGTACTCGTTCTTTTTATGCGCGATTTTCTTTTAACCACTTCGTAATCGCATCTAATCTCGAAACATCAAAACGACTCTCTTCACACACATGTAAACTGTTTAAGTTATTTACAATTTCTAGTTCATTCGTTTTTACACTTTTCGCTTCAATTATTTTGCAGTACCCGTCTGTAATGGCATTTAAATTTTCATAATAACGTTGAAACGATTTTGATATATGTAAATGTTTTTCAAAGTTTCTTCTTCTTTTTGTCTCGTCAAATTCTTTCCGTTTTCTAAGTTCTTCATCATTCGTATATAAATAAAAATATTGATCAGGAAAACCAATTTCCCTATGTATCAGCTTTTCTTTATAAAAGTTTTCTATTAAAGATAATGGCTGATCAAATATTTCAAAATGGAAACACCAATTATAACTAAGCGGCTGATAAATGTCTCCATCAAGTATTACTAATTTATATTGCTCTGACTTCTGCATTGCTATTTTCCAGCGCTCTACTTGTTTTTCAAAATACCATGTTCTATGTTCATTTTTTGGTCTTTCAAATAATAAATTCACTTCAGGTATAATATAAGCACCATAATTCTTTTCTAACTCACGACACGTTGTGCTCTTACCAACCGCACTTGCTCCCTCAAACGCTATAATCCCCATAGTTTCTCCCTCTTTCATTAACTAAAATCTCTTTGTTTCGCTTTTCTCCCCCATAACTGTTTCCATAAAACAATTGAAGCGATGGAGAGCATTATTGTTGTAATGATACTGCCTTCAATACCAAATGTGCCTCCATGCAATATTTCTGGTCCATTTGTTATAGACTTAAAAATCGGAGTGGAATACACATTTGTACCACTAACGGCGAAACCATATACATTATATTGCGCCCAATTCCAAATTGAGTGCCATGCACATATTCCCCATAGACCATCTTCTTTCAATACGTATAAAGCTGCGTATACTCCAACTAATATTATATTCGATATAGATAATATTGTAATTCCCGGATTAAGGAGATGAAGAAATCCAAATAAAAAAGAAGTAACAATTATTCCAACCCATATACGACCTCTAGTAGAAAGAACCGGGAATAACCAACCTCGTACAATAATTTCTTCAGTTGCCCCTTGTATTAAAAATGCAACTAAGGATCCTAATATACCTACTATTACTGTTGAGGTAATATGTTGTACTTGTAATTTTACACTTCCCATTAGTAACAGCAAAATAACTGGTATTGAAATAAATACAAATCCTATTAATGCACCTTTTAAATACTTTCTCATCCATTTCTCTTTCCAAAAACCAATGGATGAAAATGGCCTTTTTTCTACAAAACGAATCCATATAAATAAAATGAGTATAGCTCCTCCAAATGTTAACAGCATTCTAATATTATCATAAATCCCTTTCATGAATGTTGTTTCAACTTTCGGTAAAAATAACATAAACAACATAAATAGTTCACCTAAAGTCAAAAATATAATGGCTAATATTACAGCAAAGATTGGATGGACTTTTTTTCTCCCTGTTTTTGCTGCTTCAATTATTTTAAATGAATTATTTTTCACTCTCTTTCCTCCTTTTCCTTTATTAATATTTAATTCCCATCAGTTAACAACCATATTTTACCACAAGTGACCTATTAATAATATTTCACTCCATTTTTTACATGATTTTGCATAAACCAAAATTAGGAATAATATATAAATAAAAGAGATGTTTTTGTGTCTTTTACCATCCGATTTCACACTGGTATTACCAGCACTTGCTATTTCCCACCATTTGTTGTAAGATAGTAATTAAGGTCAATTTAACAGTATATTTTCTTTGCATATTATCAAGTATCAATCAGGAACATTTTATATTCCTTATGGGTTTTTGATAATATGTGAAATTTTATTTTTCATTCAAATAAGGCCGAACATATTGTAATCTTTTTAATTTTTAGGAGGCATTACCATGACATTAACAGGTAAAGTAAAATGGTTTAACAGCGAAAAAGGTTTCGGTTTCATCGAAGTTGAAGGTGGCAACGACGTATTCGTTCACTTCTCAGCTATCACTGGCGACGGCTTCAAATCTCTTGACGAAGGTCAAGAAGTTAGCTTCGAAGTTGAAGACGGTAACCGTGGACCTCAAGCTAAAAACGTTGTAAAGCTATAATTCAAACAATAAAAAGGTTGTTACCAGCACGGTTAACAACCTTTTTAATATATAACTAAAATTTTTTACATAAAAGGAGTGGTTACATGTATCGCAATCGAAAGAACGATGTAGCAGAAGTACCACCAGAACAAACCCCTGTCTGGGAATGTGAAGCAGAGGATTGTTTAGGATGGATGAGAAAGAACTTTTCATTTGAAGAAGAGCCTAAATGCCCTTTATGTAAAAGTAGCATGAAAAGCGGAGAACGTTTATTACCTAAGTTAGGTTAATTTTTACTTAACCCCTCTTATTTAAGAGGGGTTTTTTATTATAAATTTAGATCTTCAACATCCGTTCGAACTATAGAATACAATAATGCATCATGTTGCTTATTTCCTTGATGAATATATCCACGTAATAATCCTTCTTTATGAAAACCTATTTTACATAACATTTTACAAGAAGTAACATTTTCAGGGTATGTAATAGCACCAATTCTAAATAAGCCTAAATCTTGAAATCCATAACGAATAATTTCCCTGGCTGCTTCTGACGCATAACCATTCCCCCAATAACGAGGATGTAAGTCATATCCAATTTCAGATCGTTTACTCCATAATTGTAAATTATTTAATCCAATTGTACCTATTAAAGTATTTGTTTCTTTTAATACAATCCCCCATCGTATTGCCTTTTTCTCAAAGTAATTTTTTGAAAAAGATTCAATCATACGTGAAGCTTGTCCAAATTCTGTAAAAGAATTCATACCGTAATAACACGTTACCTCATCCAATGAAAAGATTTCATATATTTTTTGACAATAAGATTGTTCTATTTCAACTAAACGCAAACGTTCTGTTTCTAATATAGGAAATGCCATAGGATCACTCCTTTCTTTCTACTTATTCATTATAGCAGAAAACATATTTATAATTAGGAAAGTCCTCAATGTCCCATTAATCAAATATTTCAAGAGTAGCCTACCCTCTTAATTCAATACGAACTAAGAGTAACCCTTCTTGCATTTACATGATGCGAAAAATAAAGAGATGATCATAGTACATTGATCATCTCTTTATTCCATACTCACTTTTCCCTTCTAAAACAACACCCTACCCCATACATTTATGGTAAAATATAGTCAATACATTATTTTATTGTGGAGGTGTAAATTTCCTTTGTATATATTCATCAGCTTATCCCTCTTACTCATATTACTCATATTTTTATTCGCAAAAAAGTTCACTCCAAACTCATTCATGATGACTAGTTTTAAAGGCAATAGCTTTAAGACATTTTCAATCAGCATTTTAATCGCCGCTACTCTTTCTCTTTCATATGGAATCTATCACGCAGCAACATATCAACCTAAACATTTAGATATCACATTACAAAATCAAAACTTTACTGTTTTCGGTAACGTTGGAGAGCTTGGATATTTCTCAGAAGAATTATTAAAAAAAGATACAGAAGTTAAGCTACATTTTGCCTCTTGGAAACCAATGCAATTAAATAATCCAGAAATAATAGTAAACTATCCTTCAGGTAAACAGGAAACATGGAAACCGAACATAACATTACTTCCTGCCAATAAATTAAAAGAGAAACATGGTATAAAAGAGCTTTATCAACTCTCATCATATTCATTTAAAGAATCCGGTAATATAACATTAACGATTACTGAGAATCATACAACGAATAAAAAGATCTCAATTCAAGTAAAATAAATAAAATGTCCCTCCGTTATATTGGAGGGACATTTTATTTATATATGTATGCTATATTAATTTGGCGGTTCATTTAATGTTGCAATTATCTTATTTGCAGTGTTCTTTCCATTTCCAATACACGCACCAATACCGACACCGTAATATGAGGCACCTGCTAAGTATACATTAGGATATAGATCCGTCATTTTTTCTTGTAATGTTTGAACTGCTTGATTATGTTCTAAATGATATTTCGGCATTAAATCTTTCCATTTTGTCACTTCAACTACTTCTGGTTCACCTTTAATTCCGAGACTCTTTTCAATATCATATAAAGCGACTCGTACTAGTTCTTCTTCATTATAATTTTTAATCGTTTCATATACCGGATTCGTACTCTTATAAAACATTCTCACTAATAGCTTTTGGTTTCCAGATGTATGTTTCCACTTCCGGCTTGTCCATGTACAAGCATCACAATGTAAATCACTGTTTTCTGTTACGATAAATCCTGTGCCGTCCGCTGGTAATTGTTCATCTAGTATGTCAAATCCTAAGTAAATACTTATAAGTGATGAATTTTTAAATGTATGAAACTGCTCGTTTAACTCATTAGACTGTAATAAACTTTCTGCGATATCATGCGGAGTTGCTAAAACAACATAATCAGCTTGGATTGATTCGTGATTTGCAAAGGAGACTTCATAGCGATTACCTTGTTTACTTACAGCTGTCGTTACAACACCCTTCTTAACAACCGTCTCAGTCCGCACTTCTTCTAAACGATCAATAATCGTAGATAATCCACCTTTAAATGATACGAACTTTTTGTTTCCTGCTGATTGAAACTGCTTTTTATTCTCTTCAAAACCTTTAATAATACTTCCATATTTATTTTTATAATCCAGTAAATACGGTAGTGTAGACGCCATAGTAAGCTCATTCAATTTACCAGAATATACACCTGAAAGCACCGGAGCAATTTGTCTTTCTACTAACTCTTTTCCTAAAAAGCTTTCTAAAAATACAGCAAGAGAAGTATCTTTTGTAAACTCTTTATTTTTCGTTATGAAATCTTTTAAAGCAACAATTTTCCCCTTCGTTGATACTAGCGTACTGCTAAACAACGATCGGGCACTCATCGGTATCCCAAATATAGTGTCAGAAGGAATTGGATGTAAAATATTATCAGAATATATGTAAGAAATACCCGTTTCATTATATACCATTTCTTCTTCTAAATTTAAATCTTTTATAAGCGGCATGACATGTTCATTACGAGCAACGATAGAATCTGCTCCGGATTCCATAATAAAATCCTTTTCTTCTACACTATGGATTTTCCCACCTAAGTACTCTTCTTTTTCTACAAGGATTAAATTTAAATCTATATTATAATCCTTTTTTAATTTTTCTAAATAAAACATAGTAGAAAGTCCCGTTATACCTCCACCGATGACAACAACTGTTTTCATATGTATTGCGCTCCTAACCGATACAATTAATAATTCCTTTATTATTATACCCAAAAGTCCTTATATTCGACTAGCAACTTGCGCATTCTGTAAGAAATTAGACAATATATCCGAATAAATTTTTGGTTGATCATTATGTACTAAATGACCGGCAAACGGAATAACGGCAATATGAATATTTCCGTTTAATTGTTTGAACGTTGTAACAGCTGTAACTTCATCTTCTGAATCTCCCCCAGCAATACAGAGTGTAGGTATTTGAAGATTCGCTACATCACCAGTTTCATCGAAAGGATACCAATCTTTAACTTGCCACGATTCAAGCAATGCTTTCCGATCACTTTTTTCATGAATTTGATTCATATACGTTATAACTTCTTCATTTTTCATCAATTGCTCGTGACACTTCGCTTCATACTCCAGAGACTCTTCCCAATTATCCCTCTTAACCGGAAAGATTCCTGAAAAAGTTAATGTTCTCACTTTCTCTGGATACTTTTTTGCAAATAATAAAGCGATTAATCCCCCTAGTGAAACACCCGCTATATGACATCTATCAATTTGTAGATGCTCTAACGTATCATATAAATCCTTTGCAGAACGTAGGAAATAATTCTCCAATGTCCCCCCTGATTTTCCATGCCCTCTTAAATCAGGGCGAATGACTTGATAATTTTGTTCTCGAAAAAATGCTACCTGCTCTTCATATTCTACTAAACCTGTCATACCACCAGAATGTAAAAGTACGATTGGTTCCCCTTCTCCTGAAATGTACGTATGTAATATCATGTATCCGCCTCCTCTAAAACAGAATATTCCATCTATTATTAGTATATAGAATATACATCTGAATTTCCAAATAAAAAAGAACTATAACATTTTCACATCATGTCATAGTTCTTCCTATTTTAAAAACATAAAGTAATTAATCAGTTTGTCTATTTCTTGACTTAATGCCAATACTTTTTCATGTTGAATTCCGTAATCTGATACTAAATATAAAAGTTCTTCTTTCTTTATTTCAATTACTTTTTCCAATTTCACTAATTCCATGTCGTTTTACTTCTCTCTCCAATACTAAAATGTATGTATTTTAGTATAGCCTATTTACATAATTAGTAAAAGTAAAATACTCATGTAAAATCTTACATATTTTAAAATAATATACTAACAACAAATAAATTTATATTTTTGTACCTTAATACAGACCATTAGGCTTCATTACGTATTCATAACAAATCGGAATTTCTCTAAAGTTATATCTTTATATTTTGGAGCCCTCCTAATATGATCAAAGTAACTATATGAGAATTTAAAAACATGTCCAAAATCCCAATCAATTGACAAGCCACCTTTTAAAACAGTTTTATTTTCCATCTTTCTATCCCCCGTAAAAAAATCACTTTATACTCATCCTAAAGATGGCGTCAATACAAATAAAATATGATTGGATTCATCACTCTTATTCAAAAAACGATGTTTCACATTTGGCGGGATACGTACAACATCTCCTTCTTCTAAGAAGTACTCTTTGCCTTCTAACTCCACATAAACTTCTCCTTTCATAACAACAGCAATTTCTTCTTTATCTTCATGTGAATAGTGATTTTCCGTTGTATTTGCTTGTTTATTTAGGTCCATCATTAACATTTCAATACGCGCTTTCATAAAATCTGGTGTTAATACATCGTAAACTATGTGATCGCTATTTTCTCGATATACTTTCTTTCTATCTTTCTTCTTAGAAATGAGTGAATCTGTATCAATCTCATTAATAAATAGTGTAAATAGCGGTACATTTAACGCTTTCGCTATTAATTCCAATACACTTAACGAGGGATTCGCATGTCCTCGTTCAATTTGACTAATTAATGAAGTACTAATTCCTGCATAATCCGCAAATTCGCGAATTGTCATCTTATTTTTCTTACGATAACTTAATACAGTTTGTCCAAGCCTATCATGTATCATAGTAAATCCTTCCTTCGTCCATCATAATATATATTTCATCGCTTTTGTGTTGACTTACTAAACAAAGGCAAATAATCCTTTTCTATCGTCTCCGAGACTTATATACTTACCTTTGTACATTTTATCGTATTTAGTTTATTATAATAGACAATCTATCGGAGGGACAAACTTTGAAATCACCTATTCTTTCATATTGCATCTTATTTTTCGGTGTATTCGCCTTATCAACTTCAGCGATTTTTGTAAAATTGGCAGATGCTCCTGCAACTATCATTGCTTTTTATCGATTATTTTTCGCTGCATTAATTCTGTTGCCATTATTACTTTTTAATCGAAACAATCGAAACGAACTAAAAACAATAACAAGAAGACAATGGGGATTCGGATTCATTTCTGGGCTATTTTTAGCTGCACATTATGTACTATGGTTTGAATCGTTACAATATACTTCTGTAGCAAGCTCTACTGTTATCGTAACGTTACAACCTTTATTCTCAATGATTGGTGGTTATTTTTTATTCAAGGAAAGGTTTACGAGAGGCGCGATTATCGGTTGTCTCATTGCTATTTCAGGAAGTATCATCATTGGCTGGCAAGATTTCCAAATTAGCGGGGAAGCCTTATACGGAGATATTTTAGCATTTATTGCGGCAGGAATTATTACCGCATACTTTTTCATTAGCCAATATGTTCGTAAAGATTTGTCACTTATACCGTATTCGCTCATTAGTTATGGAAGTAGCGCCTGTTTTCTTGGTATATTTGCTTATATGAAACACGAATCTCTTATCCATTACTCTACACAAACTTGGCTATGCTTTATTGGTTTGACGTTTATTGCTACGATTTTAGGGCAAACGATTTTTAATTGGTTATTAAAATGGATGAGTGCTACTGTAATCTCCATGAGCATTTTAGGAGAAACAATTGGGACTTGTATACTAGCGTACTTTATATTAAATGAGACTATTTCTTTACAACAAGGACTAGGCATTACAGTTATTTTTATTGGTCTTGCATTATTTTTATTACAACCAAATTCTAATAAAAAAGCATGACATTATACTGTCATGCTTTCACTATCCATTATGTACAATTAAACCATCAGGTCTAAAACGACTCATCATAATTTCATTAATAAACTTTCCGTAAGCTTTCAAATTTCCTATCTTTACTCCCTCTTCTACAAATCCGAATTTTTCATATAGAGTTTTCGCTTTAGGATTCGTTTCTAAAACACCTAGTTCTACTCTCTCTAACATTAACCAATTATCAGCCAAATCAAGCATTTTTGTAAGAAGAGCTTTTCCAATGCCTTTATTATGATATTCACTATCTACCCCGATAAACAAATCACCCGAATGAGATCTACGTCCAGGACTTTGGGTTAACCCAACAAATCCTACAACTTCCCCATCATACTCTGCGACAAATTCAAATTGATTTGGTGCTAAATTTCGAATTCTATTTTCCATCGCATCTACACGCATGCTAGGTAAGAAAATCATATAAGGTAAAACGTCATCTTGTATGCATATACGGTGAATCGCTCTGGCATCTTGTATTTCTACTGCTCTTACTTTGATCGTCATATTTTCTTCCCTCCATATTCTTAACAATACATATATTCATTCTAGCCTCCCGCATGAAACCCCTTCTCTCCTTTATTTCTTTATGTTATTTTTATATAATTATTTCGGCATAATATTAGCTTTACGAACAAACTTATCTACATTAACCGGTTAACTTTTTACTTTATTATATAACGCAAGCAGCTTTTCCATTGGAATACCATTTACTTTCATACCGGCTATATCACAATTTTCTATTTCCATATTTTTTAGATTACTACTACTTATCGTACTCCCTTCTAAATCACATCTATTAAATGAAATAGGATATTTATTTTCTCCAAGACTTGTATCTTTAAATTGAACTCCACCTAAAATCACCAAACTAAATTTACTGCCAGAAAGATTTAAATCTGCATATGAAGAACTTCTAAAATTAATATTTCTAAACTTGGATTGACTTACATTACAATTGCTCATATTCATATTCCTTATATTGCTGCCAACAAATGAACTATTTTTTAAATTTACTTGATAATACTCTGTATTTTCCAAGTTGCAGTTTTCGTATTGGCTATTTTTCATGTCTTCATTTTTAAATACACTTTCTTTGTTTGAGCTCGTCCCTATTCTTTTCACGTAACAATACTCATCTTCTGATTCAAAAATTGTTTGGTAACCCATCTTTTTATAAAAATGGTGATTATTAATTTGTCTACTCGATGTTTCGAGATCCCAAATCCTTATGCTTGGATATTCCGCTTCTATTAATTTAATAACATTTGATCCAATTCCTTTCCCTTGATAAACAGGCTCTACAAAAATACGATCAATCCGGCCATATGACTTACCTGAGATCGTAACTATAATTCCCCCGATTATTTTTTCATCCATTATTACTTTATAAGAATCCAATTCTTCGATTGAATATCTCATCATTTCTACTGAAGAATACCCTGGTGGTTGGATGTTATAGTCAATAACATCACCTTGACCACATAACCATCGTTCTGCTTCTTCATCAAATGTTCTTGTCATTATTTCTGTTAATTTTTCAGCATCTAAAATTGTAGCTTTTTCTATAGATATTATTTCCATTTTTGTTTTCCCCTTTATTATTACAAGATAATATTTTTGTAAACAATACAGTTATAAAATAAAGAAAATTAAAATTAATCACTCTACTTATTATTAAACTACAAATCAACCTATATTTTCCACTGTTCTTTAGATGAATAAAAAAGAGACCATGCAATATAAACATGATCTCTTCTATTATTTATTTTCACTTGTATATAATTTAAAATTAGTTTTTATTTCAGCCACTCGTTACAACTATTACTTAACTCCTGTAAATCCTCTATAAATCGACTTGCATGATATCCATCACAAACCGAATGATGTACTTGCAATGAAACTGGTAGCATAACCTTATTTTTTTCATTAAAATATTTCCCACAAGTTATAATAGGTAATAGATAATCAGCATCATTACTAATATTAAGATTAAATCCAGTAAAACTAGTCCAAGGTATGCTAGAAATCGGAAATACATTAGGCGGAGTATTTTCTTTCGTGAAAAGACCATGGACACTAGCATAGTATCTCATATCGTCTTCATAATTTTTATAGAAAGTTCGGAAATCACTTGAATAATCCGTCCATATACTTGAATAAGACTTATCATCTTTATGAAAGATTGTATAACTCGGGATCATTTCCTCCCAATAGCCTAAAGCTCCTTCATCATTAAAAGATGTTCGAAATTCTTTATGATTATTTACTACTTTAGAAATTAAATATATAAAAACGGGATAAAATTTTACTCCCTTTTGATATACTTCCTCTAATAACATCGTGATATCAACATTAACAGTCATACTAAATGTACATTTCAACTTTAAATAATGCTCAAAATACTGCTCTCTATTCCAATTTTCTCTATCAATTACATGAAACTTCATTTTAATAGCCTCCTAAAATTTTCTTTTTATTTTAGGAGGCTAATTTCCTTGCTTTCACCATAATTGTTCACTCCTAACAGTTTACATTTCACCCTAATTGTTTATTTAATTATATTACATCTATAAGAATCAATTCACATATTTCTGGAAATCCATCCACATACTATAAATAAATCAAATAAAATTTGGAGGATTCATACATGAATAACAAAAATATAAATAAAAAAGAAAATGTTATCGAAAACGCTACACCTATTCAAAATAATAATACTGCCAATCTTACTATCGAAGAACAAGCAATGAACGGCTTATATGGAATGCCAGAAACCGATATTGAAGATGCTGATCATGCTGCATCTGATGATTTGACTTCAAAAAATTAATTACATTGAAAAAAGCCAAGGAAAATATCCTTGGCTTTTTCAACTACGCATCCACTTTTTGTATCTCTTCACTCTTCCTTGAAAGTTTTCCTGGCCAAAAAGCAAAGCGACCTAAAACGACTGTGATTGCCGGTACAAGTAGTGGTCTTACAATAAACGTATCTAGTAATACACCAATTGCTGTTACAATACCAAATTGAACGAGCACTTGAATTGGAAGTGTTCCTAATACAGCAAAAGTTCCAGCTAAAATTAAACCTGCAGATGTAATGACACTACCGGTTTGTATAACGCCATTTTTTACTGCATCCAAATGATTTTGTGTCTTTCTGTTTTTCCATATTTCTGAAACCATAAAGATATTATAATCTTCACCTAAAGCAACTAAAAATACGAATGCATATAACGGTATTGCGCCTTGAATGGCTGGTGCTCCCATACCGAAGTGAAGTAATATCCATCCTGCTCCTAATGCAGAGAAAAATGATAAAACAACAGTTACAATTAAATAAATCATCGCGACAATTGATCGTAAGTAAACAAGTAATAATAAAGCTATAATACTAATCATTACTGGAATAATAACCGCTTCATCACGTTCTGTAATTTGCTTTGTATCATATAATGAAGCCGTTTCTCCGCCAATCCATAGTCGATCTTCTGCATTACTAACCCCAGCATCTTTTAATACTTTTTCTACACGAGTTTTCAATTTAGGGATTTGATCTAATGCTTCAATTGAGTATGGATTTTCAGCTAAAGAAACCTCATACATTTTAATTTGCTTATTTTCTTTCCCCTCTTTTGGTTCTTTCACTGTTTTTACGAAAGAGAATTTTTCTAGTTCTTGTTTAATAGGAAGCTCTTTTCCTTTCGTATCAACAACAACTTTTGCTGGCGCTAGTTCACCAGCTGAAAAATGATCACTAATTAACGTAAACCCTTCGCGTGAAGGCATATCCTTTGGAAATGATTCTAATAGGTCATATGTGTATTGAATACGTGGTACAAATGAAGCCAATCCACCTAGTACAAATACAGTAAGCATAATGATTGTCCACGGTCTTCGTACTACTACATCTCCAAGTTTTTTACTAAAGGCCCCTTTTGATTTTTTAACTTTTACGACTTTCTTTTTCTTTCTTGTAAACCCCTCATTCATTGAAGTTGTTCTCGGTATAAACGGGAAGAATGCAGCTCTACCGAAAATTAATAATAACGCTGGTAAAATTGTTAAAGCAGCGATTCCCATAATAAATACAGCAACACTAAATGGTACTGCAAATCGATGGAAGGCATCATAATGAGCAAGCAATAATGTTCCTAATCCAAGTACAACAGTTAACGCACTCATTATTATTGCACCACCAGAAGCTTTAATTGCAAGTTGCAGCGCCTTATATTTGCTTTCTTCTTCTAACAAGTACTCCCGATATCTCGAAATTAAAAATAAGCAATAGTCCGTTCCAGCACCAAACAATAGCACTGTCATGATTGATATCGCTTGGGCATCGACTTTAATCCATCCGTAATCAGCTAAAAAACCAAGTGTAGGACTAATAATACCGTATGCAAAGCCAACAACAAGTAAAGGTAAAATCGCTAATATTGGTGAGCGGTACAATAAGATTAATAAAACCAATACAAGTAATACAGTAGCAACTAACAATTTCACATCTGCTTGACTAAATAAGCTAACTGCATCCGTTTGAATGCCTACAGGTCCAGATAATCGAACATGTAAACCAGCGTCACTAATTTTTCGTTTGAATGGATCTTCATCGACTTTACTATTCACTATGTTTCTTAAATCTTCAAGATTTCCTTTTAATATATCTGTTCCAGCCGACTTGTTAAAAAATACCGGTGTAACAAATGATGTACCGTCTTTTGAAGCGCTTTTTGATAATACTTGTTCCGGGATTGTATCAAATGGTGGTAACGTTGATTGTTCCTTTAAAGGACTAGCTTTTAACTCTTTATAAACGTCTTGTATGAGTTTATAATCTTGTGACTGTAATCCACCATCTCTATACCATACTACTAACAACGGATTCCCCGCATTATTCGGAAACTCTTTTTTCATAAGTGCTTCCGCTTGCTGCGACATAGCTGTTTCGGGTAAATTTTTCGGGTTCGGTTCTTTCGTACTATTTACTTGTGGTAACGTAAATGAAAGTAATAATGTAATAAGAATCCATACCGATAAAGTGATCCATTGCGTATTTTTACCTGCTACAAGCCTCCCTAACATATGTAACGGGTGCTTTTTCATAAAAAACCCACCTTCCTTTTTTCCTCCACTATTAATTATATATACTGGTCGGTTAATTAATCAAGAATGAATAAAAATTATGTTATAATTATCTAAACAATACATGTCAGGAGCGAATGGATTTGGAACAAAAACAACGCCCTCTTGGAAGGCCTCGTCAAAATAAAAATACAAAATCTACAAAAGAAACCATTTTAGAAGTTGCAACTCGGTTATTTCTTACTCAAAATTATCAAGTCGTTTCTATGGAGGAAGTAGCAAAAGTTTGTGGTGTTACGAAAGCAACCGTCTACTATTACTATTCAACAAAAGCAGATTTATTTACCGCTACTATGATTCAAATGATGGTACGTATACGTGAGAATATGTCGCAAATACTCTCTACAAACAATACTTTAGAAGAGAGATTATTAAACTTTGCTAAAGTTTACTTACATGCCACAATGGATATCGATATGAAAAATTTTATGAAAGATGCAAAACTGTCGTTATCTGAAGAACAATTGAAAGAATTAAAAAAAGCTGAAGATAGCATGTATGAAGTGTTAGAAAAAGCACTCGCTAAAGCGATGCAATTTGGAGAAATCCAAAAAGGAAACCCTAAATTTGCCGCTCATGCATTCGTATCTTTATTATCAATTGGGAATTTTAAAGATGAAAATGACAATCCTATTCTTACAAATATAGATGAATTAGCACAAGAAATCGTTTCTTTTTATTGGAACGGATTAGGACGTTAAAATTACATGGGTTTCCTTTAATAAAAAAGCATGTTTGTATTTCTTCAAACATGCTTTTTTATCATTTTTTACAAATTTTGAAGTTGAATCTTTATATTCCCCTTACTTAATCCCCCGTGGTAACAAACTACAGATTCAATATCTAGATTTAAATACTTCTTCAAAGACTGCCGTGCTTCCATAATATTTAAAGTTGTTGGAGCATGAACTCCTCCTAACTTTCCATTCACACTATACATCGAGTCTCCAGCGACAAGAATTTTGCTTCGTTTCAAATATAAACTAATATGCCCCGGAGTATGCCCTGGAGTATGAAGAATTAGTATCCCACCGCAATACGGAAGTTCTTGCCCGTCAATCACTGTGTCACTCACTTTTCCTTTTGGTGGATTCTCTACATGTACATCTTTCAATAAAGGTAAATCTCCCTCAATATATGACTTATCTAACTCGTGCGCATATACTTTAATATCGCTTACACCATTCTCCAATACATTAGGAAGGCTACCTATATGATCTATATCCTGGTGTGTCAAAATCACAACTTTTAGCTTATCAACAGATACCCCAACTCTCTCCATCTCTACTTGTATATCTTCAAATTGTCCAGGGAAACCAGTATCTATTAAAACTGCCATTTCATCATCCCATAAAAGAATTGGGTGAATGATAAATTCTTGAAACTCAAGTTGTAACATTTCTACTCCTTTAGCAATCTCCATACAGCAATTCTCCTTTACAACTGAAGTTTGAAAATATGTACGAGTAAACTGAAAATATAAAGCACCGCTATCTCATAATATGTTTTGTCATCCCAATAGAGAATGCTTCAAACCCTATAGATTCATAATAAGATTGCAATTTTTCCACACACATAAGTTGCGGAATAACCTTGTTTTGTTCGCAGTGATGGATTAATCGTTTCACTATGTCTTTTCCAATACCAATATACTGATACTCCGGCATTACACATACACCACAAATAACGCCTGTTATTACTCCATCGGATATAACACGCCCCATCCCAATTAATTGTTCCTCTTTAAATGCATATATTGCATACCAACTTTGTTTACACATTTGTTCTAATTCATTCACTGTTAATTTAAGAGAATTCCATCCTAAAGATTCATATAAAGCTAATAATTCATTAAATTTTGTAGGATGTTCACTTGTGTAGTGTATACTATTTTTCATGTAAATACTCCTTATTCTATAGTTTGTTAATGTTCCATAAAATGCCCCTTATGAAAATTGCGATTGACGTGAAAATAACTAGAACAAACTTCAATAAGAAAAATAGAATTCCTTCTCAACATAAAATAAAAAGAAGTTATCTCACTTGAGATAACTTCTTTTATATAAGACTCTCATTATATTATTAACCAAAAATTATACAACTACATACGATAAGCACAAACAAAACTAATAAACCATTTGAGAAATAACCCATTGAATACTACCCCTTTATTAAATTATGTAAAAGATTTTATCATAAAATGATTTACAACTTAATAACTGAAAAAGACATTGTATTCATTAGTTACGTATATTTAGTAATATTTTAATTTCTATTCATATTCTCCTTACTTTATTGTACTAGAAACTAAAAAGAATTCTCTTTCCCTTTTCATCCCTCAACTAAAATTCAATAATACAAATTTCAAAATGTTAATATATGATAAAATAAATTTAACAACACTTTACTTACAATAATAAGGGGGCCTGCTCATGAAGGCGAATCTAGGAACAATAAAAGAACACTTAAACAGTGAAGAAGATATTCTTTCTACACTCTACTGCGTAATAAATTTTGGTTATATCAGTAGATCTGGCATTTTAGCTGCTACAAATAAAAGATTATTGTTCTGTTCTGATGCTATGTTTGGAAAAGGACTAAAATGGGAATTCAAATATACTGAAATAGAAGATTTCAGTCATACGGATGGGGTTGTATTAGAGATGTCTGCAATTCCCTTTATCAAAAAAATAACCATGAACCATGGAGACGATTTTATTGTCTTTGATAATTTTTCAAGCCCACAAAACGTACAATCCTTTTTTAAGTTGGTTCAATCCAAGCAATAAACCTATCAAGACTCTTACATATACCATATTCTTTGACACGGTAAAGCTTATAGAATGTAAAAAGAGGGTTGCATTTGCACCCCTCTTTTTATATGTCACTGTTTTACTTTAAAATCTCTTTTTCACACATAGCTCTACTTATATTTTTTTGACTCATAATACCTTCTTAATTTTCATAATGTTTTCACCTAACTAAACGTATGATTTAGATTATCTTCATTATGCATGCTACAATCTTTCAATAGACCACATTTAATATTATATAATTTTTATAATTAGATAATACAAATTTATTTACGCTACTTTTACAGCTTTATTCTTCAAAATAAACTTTGCAAATAAGAAACGCACAAGTGGCCCCATAATAATTAATTGTAATGGATAAGCCATAATGAAATTTTTAATAAAAATTGTAAAATATATTGAAACAAATGAATCCCCTTGTAGCCCACCATGTAAATGCATCATAGTCATTCCGAAAAATGACATAAAGAACACCATTCCGATTACCATTGCTGTCGCCATCGCAACTATAATATTTATTTTCTTCGATTTATCAAACGGTAGCATGAATACAATTTTTTTCGCACAAGGTCCAACGATACATATTTCAATTAATAGCGCAATAATAAATCCAATTAGTAGTTCTAATGCAATCTCCTTAATATGAATTGGCCCTCCTGATCCATTCGTTAGTAAATTGTAAAACGTCATTACGATAACCATCCCAAGGCACATCATCATACCAAATTGGAGGTTTTCCTTTCTTGTTGTTGGCAAAATTCATCATCCTTTCTCTTTGAGTCTTTGTCATTATATCGATATTGGAAACCTCTTCGTAAGTGAACATTTTGTGAACAAATTTAAAACGTTTTCATATATTTTCTTTGCTTTCAACTCAAATTCTCACTTTTACTTATAAAGGTTTTATATATTTCAATGTTGAATTACTAAATTGAAACATTACTACTAGGAGGAGAACCATGAATGAACAAGGATTTTTCGTATATCATATCGTAACAAGGAAAAAAATGAAGATCGGACAAAGCATTCAATTTAATAAAAATCAAACGAATACGCTATTCCACTTCTTTTTTGAAAGAAAACATTTAAATTCTAATGGTAAAGATTCTATACAAATTTTAAAAGAACATTATACAAATGAAGAATTACATATAAAGAATGAAAATGCTACAGTCGTTATGAATTACATGGATCAAACAATTAGAGCCATTAGAGAAACGATTGTGGAAATGGTTAGGCTGCAAGAATATCCTGATTATCCATCAAGATTGTCTTGTTTATATGCTGCTAAAAGCTATGAAGATGCTTTAAAATGGAAAGCATTATTTGATTCTTACAATCGAGAAGTTTTGCAGATTGTTAAACTACGAGTAATCGGAAGTTCTTTTGAAGGTGACGGGAATCTTTTACCGAAAGAAGATGCTATTCCTTTTTCTCAAAAAATGGAACAATCTAGAGAATATTGGAAAGGAAATGTGAATAACGAACTCCCTGAGCTACTCATTAATGGCGAAATTGAAGTAGTCGAAATTATTGATGACTTTTCCTCAATGCATGTTTAATTTCTAACTAAATCAAATAGGATGGAGATTACAATGATGAAAAAAGTGTACTTCAATCATGATGGTGGTGTAGATGATTTAATTTCACTATTTTTATTACTTCAGATGGATAATGTCAAACTTACAGGTGTTTCAGTTATCCCTGCTGATTGCTATTTGGAACCAGCAATATCTGCAAGTCGCAAAATTATTGATCGCTTCAGCAAAGAATATATTGAAGTAGCCGCATCAAATTCCCGTGCGAAAAATCCATTTCCAAAAGACTGGCGGATGCATGCATTTTATGTAGATGCTTTACCAATTTTAAATGAGGCTGGAAAAGTTATAACACCTGTAGCAGCAAAGTCTGCACATCATCACTTAATAGAAACGCTTCTACAAACGGAAGGAAAAACAACTTTATTATTTACGGGACCCCTAACTGACCTTGCTCGTGCATTATATGAAGCTCCCATAGTCGAAGATAAAATTGAACGTCTCGTTTGGATGGGTGGTACATTTCTTACCGCAGGCAATGTACATGAACCAGAGCATGACGGAACAGCTGAGTGGAATTCATTTTGGGACCCTGAAGCAGTGGCTCGTGTATGGGAATCAAAAATTGAAATCGACTTAGTGACACTAGAAAGTACAAACCAAGTTCCATTAACTATAGACATACGTGAACGTTGGGCAAAAGAACGAAATTATATTGGTGTAGACTTCCTTGGCCAATGCTATGCGATGGTTCCTCCCCTCGTTCACTTTTCAACGAACTCTACTTACTACTTGTGGGATGTACTAACAACTGCGCTTGTCGGAAACACTAACCTCGCAAAAACTCAAACGATTAATAGTATCGTTCATACATACGGACCAAGCCAGGGGCGTACAGTGGAATTTGATGGTGGGCGACCTGTAAATGTAGTATATGATGTAAACCACAATGGATTTTTCAACTATATAACTGAATTAGCAAGGAAGGCTTCTACTTGAACCACTATCTATACGAAAAACACATAGAATGACACCCCTCCAGACAATGATTCCCCATTTAGAATTTGGTTGAAACTACATATTTAAGTATTGAAAAGAGTATTGAATTAAATTTCAATACTCTTTTTGTGCAATTTAATTATATTGGATTCATGTCGTGTCTTATTGATTATTCATTTCATAACCATTTACAAAAAACGTTATTGTTTCTAATTCATCTTCATTTAATTCTCTATCTATGTCTCGTTTATACGCTTCCTTTATCTTCCCTTCATCGCCTTTATGTATTTCAGTATAAGTTCCTACTGTTTTTAACATACGAATCTCTTGTAAAAACTCCTCTCGATTTATCGCTTCCCCATGAGAGAGAATATATGTCTCAGCATCAAATTTTTCTAATTCATCTATTAATGCAAACGTTCTTTTCGTCGTATAGTTCCACTTCGAAGAAAAAATATCTGCATATATACAGTCTCCTAAAAACAATATCTTTTCTTCTTTTATGTACATAACAACTGAATCATGTGCATGATCTCCGCCCACATGTTTTAACACGCAGGTCACCTCACCAAGGTCTAATTCAATTTGATCCTGGAACGTTAAGGTTGGAAGAATAATTTTAATATTTCTCGCTTTTTCTTCAAACTCTTTTTTGATGCAATCCGCACAAAATGCAATTTCCGTACCCTCTTTTACGCGTGCGTCCAACGCTTCATCTGTCCATTCATAAGATACTATTGCCTGCATTTCTTTTTTCGTTTCAGCGTGTGAAATAGTTAATGCATTCTGTAATACAGATAATCCAAAAATATGATCCCAATGCCAATGCGTTAGTGCTACAAAATCAGGATTCGATACATTTTTTTCTTTTAACATTTCTAAAAATAATTGTGCATGTTCCTCTGAATTCCCTGCATCGATCATTAACGTTTTTTCTTTTCCAATGACCATTCCTAATATAGGTCTATCTGTTTCAGAAACTGGTGTCATATACCAAAATGAGTTTCCTATTTTTTTAATTTGTTGCATCATTTGTTCCTCCATTTACTATTACTCTCTTGAATTATTATCTGTAGAACCTTTATCAAGCACATAGGGTGAAATTATATTGCTTTCTTTAAAACGTAATAACTTTTTCTATCCATTTAAATATGCATCCCAATCGTAGTCTTCAATTTTATAGAATCTACCTTCATCATTTCTTTCATATGCACATAAAGGTGGTTCCTCAAGAAATTTTAAAATAGAATCATCTATATTCAAAATGACTCCAATTGAAATAATTTGAAAGTTTTTAGGATTATTGACATAGTCATCACTTTCATAACCACTCAGTATTGACCAACCAGAGTCACCTTTTTCTCTTGAATCCTCTTTAAGCATAAAGTTAAATTCTCTTTTTTCAAGTACATCATTACTAACAATTACCTTCGTATCAAAATAAAAATCCCAATCTTTTGAAGATGGATCGTCATATTCCGTATCACATATATTTTCAATCCCAAATGAAATTTTATCACCTATTTTTAAATCTAAGCGATATGGTTCATTGCTCAGTTCCCCTACAAACTTCTTCTCATTTCTTTCAATGATTTCAACCCACATTCTTTCACCATTAAATCCATCTTCTTCCTCATTTTTAGATACAAAAATTAGCTTTACCAAATCCCCAACCTTTAATTTCTCCAAAACTTCTGAGCTAGGAAGGTAGAATGTATAGGGCGCTTCTTTATTTAATTCATAAACATTATCTAAGTACCAAGTCATTTTTTCCTCTCCTTAAAGGCTTTTCACATTCATATTTTTAAAATAATACTATTTTTTCTTCCGGCAGACTACTACCATAGAATAGCAATCTTCTCCCAACTCATTGCCTTCCCAATCATTATATATATGTAATAATTCAAAACCATTCGCTACTAATAATCTTTCTAACTCCTGCGGGTACGTATAACGAAGATCTATCGTTGTTTTTATTTCCTCTACTAGAGTATCCCCCTCATAAAACCTTCTTGTTGTTATGTAGTGCTGTATTTGTTGAATTGAATCGTATGTCATTTCAGTATATAAATCACATTTTCTTCCCTTTTCATCATTAACAGTTGTCCAATATTCTTCTATAGATGGTTGTATTAATTCTTCTTTTGAAGGGAAACGTGTATCGAATATGAATATACCATTCTCAGCTAACACATGATGAATAGATGTTAATAATTGATTTTGATGAATATTTGTAAGGAAATGCTGGAATCCATGCCCCACCATAAATGCTAGCGAAATGGTATCTTCAATGTTCAATTGTAAGCAGTCTTGTTGTAACCATTTTACCTTCTTACAATCCGTAGTTTTTGTCTTTGCTTCAGCAAGCATGCCTTCATGTATATCTACACCAATCATTTGATATCCATTTTCTATAAATGGAATTGTAACCCTTCCTGTACCACAGGCAAGATCTAGAATCCATTCATTTTGTATATGTAGTTTTTGTGCCCATGATAGTAAAAACGGAAAATCTGATAAACTTTTATTTTCTATATCATATCGTTTTGGATTTTCGTATTCAGATAAACTCCATTTTGTTTGCAAAATTATTCCTCATTTCATATTTACACTTAAATTTAATATATAAATTATAACGAATTATTAGTTTTTTCTCTATAATCAAACACAATTACTTGGACTAATCTAACTTTCCTTTTCGTAAGCTAAAAATAAGGTGGAAGAATCGGAGTGTGATACGATGGAACGATTATGGATTCCTATGATAGTTACATTTTTTTCATTTGGTGGCTTATTATTAGGCGGTGCTGTTGGCATTGCTACGCGCCAGCTAATTGAAGAAAAAATGCATCGTTTATATGCATTATGTGGCGGAATTTTACTTGGACTCTTACTACTTGAAATTATTCCTGAAACATTTTCAAGTTATGAAATGATTGGACCTATACTTGGTATGGCTATCGGTATTTTAATTATGAGCTTATTAGATAACTATTGTCACCATCCAATGATACATACAAAAGATCAACAAGCATGGCAAACTTTCCTTTTTCTCTCTTTCGCTATATTTATTCATAATTTGCCGAGTGGATTTGCTTTAGGTACTGCTTTTATTAATCATGCTGACTCTGCCATACCTTTTTTAATAGCAATCGTCGTTCACCATATTCCTGAAGGCTTAGCATTAATTATCCCCTTTCTATTTACAAAACATAAATATATTTCCTTTTTATTAACAACTTTATTACTATCTCTTATTCTCGGTACCGGTACAGTTTTTGGCATTTTAATGGAAGGAAAAGCGCTTCATTTACAAGGACTCATTATGGGAAGTGCTATCGGTTCACTTGGCTATGTCACAATTCATGAAATGCTTTGGAAAGCAAAGAAGCAGCTCTCTTTCCTTTCATTTTTAACATGGGCATCTAGTGGATTTTTACTAATAACAGTATTTACACTATTCGCTGGTCATCATTAAAGATAATAATATTATCATTTGTATATTTTTCCTTTTTCTCCAAAACATAATAGTATCTACCTAATTATAAGGAGGAACAATTATGTTTGGAAAAACAGCCGGTGAAGCATTAGTTGATTTATTAATTGACTGGGGCGTAGAACACATATACGGTATGCCTGGAGATTCCATCAATTCTATCATTGAAGCTTTAAGAAAAAAACAAGATAAAATTAAATTCATTCAAGTTCGCCACGAAGAAGCTGGTGCATTAGCAGCGGCTGCCTATGCGAAATTAACAGGAAAACTTGGCGTTTGTATGGCAATTGCAGGACCTGGTGCTATTCATTTATTAAATGGTTTATATGATGCGAAACTCGATAAAGCCCCTGTTCTAGCAATTTCAGGTCAAGTAGAAACCGATTTACTCGGAACGGATTTTTTCCAAGAAGTAAATTTAGAAAGAATGTTTGATGATGTCGCGGTTTATAACCAGCGTATTATGTCAGCAGAGCAACTACCTGCCGTAGTGAATCAAGCAATTCGAATGGCTTATACGAAAAAAGGTGTATCCGTTCTTACAATTCCAGATGATGTCCCGAAATTCGAAGTAAAAAATGGTGCTCGTATTACAAATACTTCTTTTACTTTGCCTGAGTTGTTTCCACAAAAAGAAGATTTAGATGCAGCAAAACTCGCAATAAATGCAGCGACAAAACCTGTTATTTTAGCTGGTAAAGGAGCAAAACATGCGAGAGAATCTTTACTTGCATTTGCAGAACATATTGGTGCTCCAATCGTACTTACATTACCAGCTAAAGGCGTTATTCCGGATGAACACCCTCTTTGTATTGGTGGATTAGGATTAATCGGAACGAAACCTTCTTATGAAGCAATGAAGCATGCAGATACTTTAATTATGGTTGGTACTTCTTATCCGTTCACTGGTTTCTTACCTGAAAAAGCTAAGACAATTCATATCGATACAGATCCTGCCCAAATTGGGAAACGTTATGCGACAGATATTGGTTTAGCTGGTGATGCTGAAAAAACTTTACGATGGTTAATTGAAAATGTTGAAGAACACACAGACCATTCCTTCTTAGAACATTACCAAGACATGATGAAAAAGTGGGAAGAAAAATTACACGATCAAGAAGAAGACTCTTCCATTCCAATTAAACCACAACGCGTTATGCATGCTCTGCAGCAAGTAGCACATGATGACGCAATTCTATCAGTCGATGTCGGAAATGTAACAGTATGGACAGCAAGGCACTTCCGTATGACAAATCAACAATTTATCATTTCTAGCTGGCTCGCAACTCTTGGCTGCGGTTTACCTGGTGCTCTTGCTGGAAAAATTGCATTCCCGGATAAACAAGTATTTGCAGTTTGTGGTGACGGTGGTTTTGGAATGACAATGAACGACTTCGTAACAGCTGTTAAATATAAACTACCAATTGTTGTCGTCGTATTAAACAATAATAAAATTGCGATGATTAAATTCGAGCAAGAAGTCATGGGTAATATCGAATTCGAAACAGACTTAACGAACCCTGATTTTGCAAAATATGCAGAGGCGTGTGGAGGTATCGGATACCGCGTTGAACATATAGATGAATTACTCCCAGCTTTTGAAAACGCAGTAAAACAAAACAAACCATGTATTATCGATGTAGTTGTAGATGCTAACGAAGCACCAATGCCAGCAAAAATCACATTTGGTCAAGCTGCTGGTTATACGAAGCATATGATAAAAGAATTATTTGAAGAAGGTAAGATTGATTTACCACCACTATAAACAGAAAAAGATAGCTGAAAACAAGTTGCTTTCAGCTATCTTTTTATTTTTGTATCTCTCTATAAAAAGAAAAGTCATTCGTAGTTGGTTGTACTTGTTTCTCTGCTTGCACTTCTCTACCTTTCCGCTCTGGCCTTCTCGTATTTCCTAACTTAATCGCATCTTGCATACTATTACTAACTAGATTTCCTGCGAGAATTGTCATACTATAAAAAGCAATCGGTATAAGTACAATCCATGTATGTGTAGTTAAATGGCGGAAGTTTTGACCAATTAGGCCAGTCCATTCTTTTGTTACACTATCTGGATCCATTCCACTGAAGGTTATTGTTCCGCCAAAAAATAATTGTAACAAACCAAGATGTAAAAGAAGTAATAACGTACTTACAAATTGTTGAGCTACTAATAAAAGAAATGGCGGTAACATATGAGGCCATATATGGCGCTTCAACCTATGCCACTTACTACCGCCGAGCACAGTGGCTGCCAACATAAATTCTTCCTTCTTAATACGTTTTACTTCTTGCGCTACATACAACATTACTGTTGGTACAGCAAGACATACAAGAACTATAATTTGAAATGACACCCGCAAATATAACGGCACAACTTCTGCTCCACTATCAAACGTTAATACTTCATTTAACATAAAATAAGAAATCATAACCATCGGTACAATACTAAAAGGATCAAAAAAGGATGAAATAACTGGAAAAGAACGTTTACCATACATACCAAGAAGTAAACCAATTCCCCCTCCAACTATAACTCGTAAAATCGCTATAATTATACTCGCTCCAACTGTCCATTTTGCACCTTCTATTATTAATTGAACAAGGTCACGACCTTTCACATCACTTCCAAACCAAAATTTACTTGATGGCGAAAATGGTGCTGCCTCTAGTTCCCCTTTTTCGTTATACATCATCGTAAGTTCACGAATAGTCCCATCAAAAAACAACGTATATCCAATACTAACAATCATTAGTACACTCAAAAAAGTAATACCTATCCAAAATCTCACATCTCTTTTTACAACTTGCCACATGTTACACACGCTCCTTTATAACATTTTGTAAGAACGTATGTAATAAACGAAACAGTATAAAAAGCGGTACGTATAATATTACTAGACTCACTGTAAATATTTCTAATTTCGAATTTTCTTTTACAAAAACAAACATACCGTACGTATTAAATATCCATTCAATAATATATAAATTTGATAACATAAATAAAATATTTGTTTTTGCATAATAGATCGTTGTTAACAAAACATTTCTTGAAATATGATGTGTTAAAATATGTCTTAAACTAAGCCCTTTACTTTTAGCAAATAAACTATAATCTTTCTCTAATTCTTCTTTAAACCGTAATAACAACAGTTTAATAAACAATAATGTTGTTGGTATTGTAAGACATATAATTGGTAACAAACGTATCCTTTCTTCCCCTAATCCAGCCAGTTTGATCGGCATAAATCCTGTTTTTTGAAACATAATTACGACAAGAAGTTGCGATAATAAAATAAGTAATATATCTGGTATACTCTCAAGCGTAAGAAAAATCCCGTTCCACATTTTCTGTTTCATATGAGAACGCTGTAATACCCAAATGACAAGTATATACGCTATAAGCAAAGAGAGTAAAAAAGCTGAAAGAAATACAATCATCGTTTCAATATAATGAATCCATATTTGCGGAAATAATTTTCTTGAGTCTCGAAAACCATATGTTATTTCACCTGGTTGTAGTAACTTCCCTCCAAGAAATACAATCGTATTCCAAAAACCGATTAAATCAATTTGTAATCCCTTAAATAAACGTGGTAGCGCTCCTAGGCAGATTATACATAAAATTGCAGCTACTAGTTGTAAACAAGTAATCCCACACCACTTAACCATTCGCATCAACATAACAATTTCCCCTTACCATACGATAGAATATTCAGAAATAAAAAACTAAATATATCACATCTCTTTAGCTACTGTATGTACTTGCTTTTGCCCACTTGGTAAAATAGCTTGATATAAACATGTAACAAACAATAATAAACCAAATAAAATAATATACAATGTATCTGCAAGAATCCATTTTGGGAATAACATCGCTATCGCACCCAGAGATAAAAGCTGGAATCCTGTCGTTAATGGACTAAGCAAGCTTTGTACACGCCCCATGAATGACTCTTCTACAATTTCATACATCCAGCCCGATATTGCAACATTAATAAACGGTAAAAAGAAAGTCGCAAAAGCGATACATACATAAAAAGACCATACGTGATTTACAAAGTAACACATACCGAAGAAGATCCCTGAACCTGCCATACCAAATACAATAATAGGTTTAGGAGCATATTTCTTACCTATACTCGTTGCTACTATACTTCCAATTAATAATGAAATCCCTCCAACTACACCGCCCACCATTGCTAAACTTTCATACGTTTCTGGTGCCAATTTGTATTTTAATATGTAAGTAGTAGATACGCTTAAAATACCATTTAATAAACCAAACACGATAAATCCTAAAAGTAATTTTTTTAAAGTTTCATTTTGGTATATATACTTGATCCCTTCTTTAAACTCTGTTATTAACATCTTCAAATTAACTTCTTTCCATTTTGTTCTCCCATTTGGTAAACGAACTTTTTCTGGAATGGAGATCGTTTGAATCAAAATACCACTCATAATAAAAGTGAGCGTATTTACTAAAATGCTCCCGTAAATTTCAAAAGTCCAGTACACCATCGTTGCAATTCCTACACCAAACAAAGCATACAAACTATTTACCATTTGATTCATACCCGCTGCTGCACCGTATTGGTCTGATTCAACCACTCCCTGTATCATCGACTGTTCTGATGGAGAGAAAAATTGTATACATGCATTTTCCAAAAACAAAAATATAAAGACAAGTATAATCATCCCGTAATAAAGCGAAATTAGGATTCCAATATTACAGAGCGAACAACATATATTACTTATCGTACAAATACGTTGTCTATCAAAACGATCCACTACTGTCCCTACTAATAGAAAAAAGATTAATGCAGGTAACGCAATCATAATTTGCGTCATTGTTGCGTAAACTGGTTGTTTTCCGTATTGATCTAACAAGTAAAACATTAAAGAAATTCCAGCAATCATAGAACCGAGTCGTTCTAAAATATTCGCTAGAAAAAATCGTGCATACACTTTGTTGCGAAATAACTGTAGCATTTCTTTCATATTTCGTATCCTTTCTCTCGACAAAATAGTATTATTTTAGTCATTTCTCGGAAGTTATATTATATTTTTCGACCATTATCCAATCTTTTCCTTCTGTATAGAGAACATTATGAAAAAAGCCCTTGTTTTCAAACAAGGACTCTTTTCATAAACTATTTAGCTACTTCTTCTTTCGGCATTACCATACCTTTATAAAGTTGAACAGTTATCCAGTAATAGATGAAATAAATGACTAAGAAAATCCCAATTGGCACCCACACTTTTACAAACGGGTCAACTAATATGAAGCTAAATAAGTTAAGCCCTACTAACACGTGAGAAATACCAATGATTGCTGGGAAGATAAATAAATATGAAATTTCTTTATATATACTTTTCGTTAACATACTACGTCTCACACCGATTTTTCGTAACATTTCATAACGGCGTACATCACGAGAAGCACCTGTTAATATTTTGAACATAAGGGAACTTGCCATCATTGCTAAAAAGGCAATTCCGAGGAAAAATCCCATAAACATTGTTCCGCTCATGAAACTGTTCATAAATTGATAAATTGTCATTTTCGTAAATAAGTCTACTTTTGCACCTGTTGTTTTTTCAATTTGTTCTTTTTGTCTCTTATCTATTTCGATCAACAACGGTTTATACTTTTTCATATCATCTACTTTTGCTAATGTTACAGTGTGTTCTGTTCCTTGAATTCCTTTATAATGTGCTTCATCTGCAATTCTTACAGGTTTTCCGTTAAATTGATTATGTGTAATTTGTATTTCTCTTACAATTGCATCTTCCCAATCTCTTGGCATACGAGGGAATTTTGCTAATTCAGGAGCCTCTAAAGCAGAATATACAGGTTCAGTTAAAGGTTCAGTCACACGTTTACGAACAGGCTCTTTTAAAGTTTTTGTATCAAAGTGGTCTGAAACAAGTGGCGGTTTCGCAGTTAAATCGTTACGTAAATAATAAACCGCTTCTCCATCTACTTTATACTTGTACTTGCTTTCTTCCACAATTTCCATTTCTTTTAATGCAGCTGTATCTTGTTCATTCGGATCATGAATTACGACATCATACACACGTGAGAAGTCTGTCATAATACCTACATTTTTTTGGAACGCCATACCTGCTGTCATCGCACCTGCTCCTAATGCAATTAACATTGCTACAGTACCTAATACTCTCGATAAACTATTTACTCGAAAGCGTAGCTGTGCATATGTAAAACTATTTAAGCCCGTTTCATTTCGCTTTTTATTCCCTTTAATTTTCATCACAAAAAATGGGAGCAATGAACTAAAGATAAAATATGTTCCAAGCGTTGTAACGATTGTCGCTATTATAAAACCAAATTCAGCATATATTTTTACGTTAATCATAAAATAGTACCCTGTACTTACTAGTAATACACCAAGTACAGTCATTATAATAATGCGAGTTTTACTTTTCTTCACTTCATCTAGTGTTTCATCTTCACGTATTAATTCTAATTCTGTTTTACGTAATAAACGGATGCTATTCATTAAACCAGTAATAAAAAATAATATTAAGAAGAATATAGCTGTAACTATGATTGCTGGTGTATATACAGATGAATAACTACCCTTTGCTGAAATTTCCATACCATTCATTAAAAAATTTCCTGCTACACTTGCAAGTAACATCCCTACTAAAATCCCGATAATAATACTAACAATACCCATACCGAATGTTTCAATAAATAATAATTGTGCTACTTTTTTCTTTTTCGCTCCGAGCATCATGTACATACCGAGTTCTTTTCTTCTTAATGTGAGTAAGAAAGAATTGGCATATATAATATAAAATACTGTAATGAAAGATAATAGTATTGCACCTACCCAGAATACGAGTCTTATACTACTAATAAGACTATTATCTTTCGTAAATTCACTATTCATCGCCATCGTTTGGAACATGTAAAAAATACTAATACTAATAACGAGACCGATAAGTAAAACCATATAATCTTTTAACATTTTTTTCATACTATGACGTGATAATTTGAATAACATAGTCTCTCCCCCCTACTTAGACTCAGCAGCTGAGCCCATATGAGCGAGCACACCTAAAATGTCTTGATAGAAACTTTCTCGCGTTCCTTGACGCTTTAATTCTTTATATAAAAGACCATCTTGAATAAATAAAATACGTTCACAATAACTGGCACTAAATGCATCGTGTGTCACCATCAAAATACTTACATTGTGATTTTCATGTAAATCTTGCATCGCTTCTAATAAGCTTTTTGCATTTTTACTATCAAGCGCTCCTGTCGGTTCATCTGCTAATACGATTGCTGGATTATGTACTAAAGCTCGTGCTGCCGCTGTTCTTTGCTTTTGTCCACCAGAAACAGCAGTTGGATATTTTGTTAAAATTTCAGTAATTCCTAATTTCTTCGCCACCTCATTTACCTTTCCAGTAATCTCACTTGAAGGTACACCTTGCAGAGAAAGTGGTAAAGCAATATTTTCATAAATTGATAAGTTTTCTAGTAAGTTAAAATCTTGAAAGATGAACCCTAATTTTTGAGATCGAAAATCTGATAATGCATTCCCCTTCATAGAAGTAATATTTGTACCAGCTATTGTCACACTGCCACCTGTCGCTTGATCCAATGTACTAATCACATTCAGTAAAGTCGTCTTTCCAGATCCAGAAGGACCCATAATCCCTACAAATTCCCCTTCTTTAATACTTAATGACACACCCCTTAATGCTTTTGACTGATTCTCATTTCTTTTCCCATACGTTTTTTCTACACTTTCTACAGTAACTACATTTGTTGACATCTCTTTCACTCCATCCCTTTTGTATAAATTTAATTTCTCACACATTTCTTATCTTTTTCTCATGTAAATTCTTAAGAATTTTTTAATTCTTCAAACTAAAAAGGTTATACAGATAACATGAACCTATTTCCTACTTCATATTCTCATCTTTCTACAACTCGTTCCTTCGATTTCGCTTACATTTACCTTACATTTTTGTAAGGTAAAAAAGAAAACACACCATTATGAATTGGTGTGTTTTCTCTTTAAACTCTATTTCCGATTATTTATTTCCTCTTTCATACTTTCCACAAATCCATTTAGTTCAACAACTTCTGATTTTTCTTCCCCATATTTACGTACATTTACAGCTCCGTTTTCCATTTCCTTATCCCCAATAACAAGTACATAAGGAATTTTTTGCATTTGTGCTTCTCTAATTTTATATCCTAATTTTTCATCTCGTACATCTTGTTCGACACGAACACCAGCTTGTGCTAATTTATCCGCAACCTCATCTGCGTATTGTACATGGACTGCATTCGAAACTGGAATGACCTTCACTTGAACTGGCGCTACCCATGCCGGGAATGCGCCTCCAAAGTGCTCAATTAATATCGCTAAGAAACGATCTAAAGATCCTAATACTGCCCTGTGAATGACAACTGGTCTTTTCTTTTCATTCTTCTCATCTATATAATTTAAGTCAAACTTTTCGGGCATTTGGAAATCTAGCTGGATTGTTCCGCACTGATGACTTCTATTTAAAGCATCTTTAATATGGAAGTCAATTTTCGGTCCGTAAAATGCACCGTCACCTTCATTTAGTCTATATTTACAATTCAATGAATGTAATACATTTGCTAACGCCGCTTCTGCTTGTTCCCACAACTTATCATCACCCATTGAATCTTCTGGACGAGTAGAAAGTTCTACTTCATATTCAAATCCAAAAGTTTTATATACATAATCGATTTGCGCCATTACAGATTTGATTTCATCTTCAATTTGTTCTGGAGTTACAAATAAATGTGCATCATCTTGGCAGAAAGTACGTACTCTTAATAATCCGTTTAACGCCCCACTAAATTCATGGCGATGTACTTGACCAAACTCACACATACGAATCGGTAATTCGCGATAAGAATGCAATTTATTTTTGAACATTAACATATGACCTGGGCAGTTCATTGGTTTTAATGCAAAACTTTTATTATCCACTTCTGAGAAATACATATTATCTTTATAATGTCCCCAGTGCCCTGATCTTTCCCATACTTCTTGGTTCATCATGAATGGAGTGCGTACTTCTTGATAATTATATTCTTTTTGAATTTCTCTTAAAAAAGCTTCTAATTCATTACGAATAATTTGACCTTTCGGTAAATAAAACGGCATTCCCGGAGCCTCTTCAGAAAACATAAATAACTCAAGCTCACTCCCTAATTTACGATGATTTCTTTTTGCTGCTTCTTCAACGAAATGTAAATACTCTTCTAATTCTTTCTGGGAAGAGAATGCAACACCATATATGCGCTGAAGCACTTGATTGTTACTATCTCCTCGCCAATATGCACCGGAAACGTGAGTTAATTGAAAGGCTTTCAAATAACCTGTAGATGGTAAATGTGGTCCTCTACATAAATCTACAAATTCACCTTGCTTATATAGTGTTACACTTTCCTCACTAGGAATTGCTTCTAAAAGTTCTAATTTCAAGCGATCGTTCATTTCTTGAAACAGTTTAGCTGCTTCTTCTCGAGAAACCTCAACTCGTTCTATCTTTATATTTTCATTTATGATCTTTTTCATTTCTTTTTCAATTTCCCGTAAATCTTCTACGTTTACACTACTTGGAAGGTCCATATCATAATAAAATCCATTTTCAATAACCGGTCCTACACCAAGGTTTACATTACCATAAATTCTTTTTATAGCTTGTGCTAAAATATGTGCCGCAGAGTGCCTTGCAATTTCTACACCTTCATTTGAATCTAAAGTAATGATTTCTACTTCCGCATTTCCCTCAATATTACGGCGCAAATCATATAACCCATCATTTACTTTCCCCGCGACTGCTTTCTTTTTTAAACTATTGCTAATGGATCCCGCAATTTCTTCTAAAGTAATTCCTTTTACAAATTCTTTCACACTACCATCTGGAAATTTAATTTCAATCATTTGTTCTTTCATTTTTCATCTCTCCATTTCATAATAAAAAGCACACTCATCCCTAAAATAGGGACGAGCGTGCTTATACCCGTGGTTCCACCCAGATTCCCATCATAAAAAACATAATGGCTTCATTTACGGTAACGTCGTTTACACGGCACTAGATACTTCATTTCCCCAGTGCAGCTCTAAGGTGGTAAGTTATTTTTCTGCGTTAGGAAGTTCTCAGCTTTCCTTCCTTCTCTGTATAACCGGGGAAAATAACTCGTGTCCTTTTCTTCGCTTATTATGAAATTGAATGCAAAAAAGCATATTCATCCCTAAAATAGGGACGAATATGCTTATATCCGTGGTTCCACCCAGATTCCCATCACAAAAAACATAATGGCTTCTTTTGCGATAACGTCGCTTACACGGCACTAGATACTTCGTTTCCCTAGTGCAGCTCTAAGGTGGTAAGTTATTTTTCTGCGTTAGGAAGTTCTCAGCTTTCCTTCCTTCTCTGTATAACCGGGGAAAATAACTCGTGTCCTTTTCTTTGCTTTTATAATTACATCCATTAATTGTTATTTACTATATCTTATTCATTTTATTTTTGCAAGTGTTAAAAATAAATTTTTATTTAATAAAAAAAGAAACCAAAAATAAATTTTTGGTTTCTCCTTCTCAATTTTACCACTCTTGTGGTTCGTAATTTAAGTCTGCAAATAGACGGCGTTTCTCTTTCTTCGTTAAATCTCTCCACTGTCCAACTGGTAAATTATTTAATTCAATATTCATAATTCTCGTACGTTTTAACGTATATACTTGATACCCTAAAGCTTCACACATACGACGAATTTGGCGATTTAGTCCTTGTGTTAAAATAATTTTGAACTCATATTTTGATAACTGTGTGATCTCACAAGGAAGTGTTTTCGTTCCTAAAATTTTCACACCAGCTGCCATTTTTTCTAAGAAATCAGGTGTAATTGGCTTATCTACTGAAACGATATATTCTTTCTCATGTTTGTTTTCAGCACGTAAAATTTCATTAACGATATCACCATCATTCGTTAACAAAATTAAACCGTCTGAGTCTTTATCAAGACGTCCAATGTGACTAATTCGTAATGGATGATTCACTAGATCGATAATATTACCTTTTACTGATTTTTCACTTGTACATGTAATACCTACTGGTTTATTTAAAGCGATATATACGTGATCTCGAGCAATGCGAAGTTGCTCTCCATTTACGCGTACATCATCACCTGGATTCACTTGGTCACCAATTTTTGCAACCTTACCGTTAATAATTACTCTTCTCTCATTAATTAATTTATCTGCTCCGCGTCGAGACGCTTTTCCAGCTTCACTAATAAATTTATTGATACGCAAATTAGGCACATCCTTTTCTAAAAAAATTTCAAGCTCACACTGCTTCTACCGTACAATACAAAAGGGTAAGCCTCCTATTATAACTTAAATATATTAACATGAAAGGGTATATAACGTCTTCTATTAATTTCTTGTTTATAAGAAATTATCTTTATTATACATTCATTTATGCACTTTTTCTGTGCTTAATATACAAGCCATTCTTCCTTACATATAGCTTGTTTACCTCTTATATCTTCTATATCTTCATGAATATTAGCTAGTTTATACAACTCAGGGAAAATCTCTTCTACATAATTTTGATGCGCCATTCCATCTTTCCAATAAGTTAACACGATGTAACGATTTTCATTTTTTAAAGACTTCCCAACTACCCCACCTAGCATCCCTTTTATATTTTTCATTCCTTTATTCCAAATTGTTTCTTGTTTATGTAAAAATTGCTTTTCTTTTTCTTCCTTTACATCACATACAGCTACCCTTACGAAGGATCCTTCTGTAACAACGTCTTTCAAAGGCACTTCTGCTATATCATACAACGTTTGAAATAGTTCAATTTCACATGAAAGAAACGTATCTTCTTGATTACTATTTATATAAATTGTATCGTGAGCACCATTCATAAACGTTTGATATGCACTTCTATCTTCCCATAAAGTAAATACGCATGCCTCATCTTCATGCCATCCACCAAATTGTCCATGAAAACCATCTAGATGCTGTATATCACGCCATTGTTCTTGTGCTTTTGAAAACAATTCCTTTTTCTCTTCTTCCACCTTACAGTAGATTGTTTTTAGTAGCATTTTTAATTCCCCCTTATCTTATATTCCATTTCCCATTTGCAATATTTTCTACATTTCCACCTACACTAACATTCATTTCACTTTCTCCCCCTTTTTTGTTTACATAATATTTTTATGTTATTCTAGTTATCTATATTATTCAAAAAATCAGCCGCTCTTTCTATTAGCCATTCACCAAATGTACTTAAAAATAATAAAATTTCATTTATATCATTTATCGGCTCAATTACATATTGTAATGCCTTTCTCATATTTTTTTCTTGTTCAGGAAAATGCTTACTAAATAATTCATATGCAGGATATAAGTCTCTGGAATAAAGCCCTTCTCTCTCAATTGTCAATGCCAGACCTGACCTGATTATTATCTTCATAATCCAACGACAACAATCTTCTATATCTTCCACGCCTTTATTATGTATTAACTCTTTGCGTGCTTGTCCAATTTGTTTCCCCAGTTGAATAAGGTGTTCATGGGCTAACTCCTGACTTACTTTATATTTAGGTAAAGACGATGTTACATCTTCACCAAATATACATACTCCATGTGTCTGTATCATAAAGCTTATAAAAGAAAAACTCTTTGAATTTATCACTTCTTTTTCACTGTAAAAACTCAATTCCACTCCTGTTATACAATTAAACTTTTGCAAACTTTGAACTTCTAGTTTCTTTCGCCAACTTAAGTCTATTAATTTGGGATCCTTTCGTACTACTATAATTACATCTATATCTGCAATTCCTTCAATTCCAATCCCCCTTGGAATTGAGCCTCTGATATAAACACTGTGTAAATCATCCTGTAACAATTCACAACAAGTATTTTTTATTTCTTGTATTACCTCCATAAATATAGGTTGAACTTTTTCAGTATGTGCATCATTTATAATATATCCCTCATCATCAGTAAAACAAAAGCGCCCTATTTTCTTTATAGTTGGCAAATAATCAACTCACTTCCATACAAAAAATTATTTTATTCCATACGTATATTATAATTCTAATAATTCAGAATTAAAAACAAAAAAATAGGATGTAAACACTCTTATAAGGGCGTTTACATCCTTTCACTTTTATCATCATTTATTTTTCAAATTATAACGCATATCTTTCCATATGCTGTCTATATAACTTCCACCCAGCCACTTCTTTCTTAAAAACTTCCATCGCTAAAACTGATGCTACTTTTTTATCTTGCAAATAAAAATCTACAATTGCAGATAAAATCAGTTCATTCTCTGTTCTTAAAATATGTGTTAGATCTTTATATTTCCAATAAGGTTTTTGTCCTTCATAACTTTTTAATGTTTCAATATTATCTTCTTTATATGTAGCGCCTCGGTATACTTCATAGTCTCTATCACTGTAATACCCAAAGTAACCTATAAAATCATCTGATACCCAACTATTTATTTTCTCAATGTTACCAGCATTTAAATCTTTACGATATTCCTCAACCGCACGTATTGCTTCTTTCTCCATTGAATATATCTCCTTTTATTTTCCTATACGATTTTTATTCTCTTTTATAAAACAAAACACCTTCTTATTTATAGATTGAACCTCTTTTTAAAAATACAAATAACCATAAACAACTTAGGGAAACCTCATTGTTTATGGGGCATTCCATTTACTTTTCAAATAAATAATACGTAAGTTCTCCCGGATAATGTAATACTGTTACTTTCCGCTCACCTTTTTTAAAACTAACAGTATGCCCGTTTTCTCCTAAGTTCTCCCATCCATTTGCCTTTGTAATAGGCATTACACTTATATATTGATAGTCCTCTTCATTATCATCGTTAATATGAATTGCTGACATTGGTACTGGAAAACCTTTAATTTTAGATTCTTTATTCATAAATATGAATGCAATTAAACCAACTAATAACATAGCCATTGAAATACTTGAAACTAGTTTTCTTCTATTCATTTTCACTAAAAACCCTCTTTTCTCGTATATAACTTTCATTATTTTACCAACTTTAATTATTTATGTATATAAAATAAATAATTTATATACTTTCCAACTTAATTTTCTCTACTTTAAACAACATCATTGTTATATATTATAATTATAAGTTTTTAAATTTTGGAGGCGTTACATATTGCAGAAATTACTTTTTACTAAATTGTCAGTTATTATTTCTATTTTCATCATTTTCGGTACGATTTTCTACGTTACTAATGTGAAAAATAACAATGAAAAAGCAACTGTAGAAACAGTGGATACAAAAATTTTCAAAACTAAATTACAACCTAAAATCGATGAATTGACTACTAATTATAATGACATCATCGAAAAAGATTGGTTGCCTGCCTGGGAAGAGATTAATACGACTGGAGATTCAGTAGATCGAAATAAACTATTAGTTACAATGAATGCTGTTTCCAAACAATATGAAAACATTATGAATGAAATAGACACTTTGAAAATTAAAGAAAATATATCGGAAGTACAAATACAAGAACAACTAGTTTATTTCACAACTGAGTTTAAAGCTGCTTCTAAATTTATGAAAAACGCGGCAGATTTAATTATAGACGGAGCCACTAACTCTACTCCAAACAGTGCAACAATTGAAAATACGAAACATGCTTTAGGGCTTGCAGATCAACATATTGTCATCGCTTTATCTACTTTAACTGAAGTTGAAGAGAAATTAGGACTTTCGAAAAAATAGAATTCTTTACTATTTTAAAATAAAAAATGATTGCATTTCATTAATTGTATATCTATAATGTTTTTATTGATTCTATACACATTCAATTCGTATAGGTTATTAATTTTATAATTCGGATGAACCATTCAGGAGAAGGTCTATTGATCTACCGACGGGGCAAAAAGTTGTTAACCGACTTTGAAACTCTCAGGTCTTGTTTACAAGTAGAACTGCATGGGGACGAATCTCTGGAGAGACTCCCTCCCGCTTTAAATAGCGCGGAGGAAAACGAGCACCGAAGGAGCAAATCCGCTACTATAGCGGATAATCTCTCAGGTAAAAGGACAGAGACAAGCGAAAGAAAATGCCGATTTGTATCGGTTTATTTTTCTATCCCTTGTTTCTCCAGAGACCATTTCATTTACTTGAAGTGGTTTTTATTTTTTCTAAAAAAGGAGAATAAAGATGGAGACAGTAAGTAAAGTATTAGAACAAATCAATCACTATGTGTGGGGATTACCAACGTTGTTGTTACTCGTTGGTACTGGTATTATTCTCACAGTGCGTTTAAAAGGTTTACAGTTTAGTAAACTATTATACGCTCACAAACTAGCTTTTAAAAAATCAGAAGATACATCTTCCTCTGGAGATATTAGCCACTTCCAAGCACTTATGACAGCTATGGCGGCAACGATTGGTATGGGAAATATAGCTGGTGTTGCAACTGCTGTGACGATTGGTGGACCTGGTGCCATCTTTTGGATGTGGATTACTGCTTTGTTTGGTATGGCAACAAAATATGCCGAAGCAATTCTTGCGGTGAAATACCGTGTTAGTAATGAAAATGGTGAATATTCAGGTGGACCAATGTACTATTTAGAACGTGGTTTAGGTAAGAAGTGGCTTGCAGTTTTATTTGCTATATTCGGTACAACTGCTTCTTTCGGTATCGGGAATATGGTGCAATCTAATTCAGTTGCAGAGGCAATGCGAATTAATTTCTCTTTCCCTCCTGCTTTAACTGGTATAGTAATGTCATTTTTAATCGCTATCGTTATTTTAGGCGGTGTAAAAAAAATTGGGAAAGTAACAGGATATGTTGTTCCTATTAAAGCTTTCTTTTATATCATTGCTGGTCTTATCATTATTTTCTATCACTACGATCAAATTCCTGAAGCATTTTCACTTATTTTTTCTGGTGCGTTTAATGGTACTGCAGCTGCTGGTGGTTTTATCGGTGCAACAGTTGCATCAGCTATTCAAATTGGAATGGCGCGCGGCGTATTTGCGAACGAAGCTGGTTTAGGGAGTGCCCCTATTGCCGCGGCGGCTGCAAAAACTGATTCCCCTGCAAAGCAAGCTTTAGTTTCAATGACTGGTACTTTTCTAGATACGTTTATTGTATGTACAATTACAGGGCTAGTATTAATTACTACAGGTGCATGGAAGTCTGGTAAAACTGGGGTTGAAGCTACAACACTTGCGTTTCAATCTGTATTCGGTACTGCTGGTAGTATGATTCTTGGTATCGCAATTATTTTATTCGCCTACTCTACTATTTTAGGCTGGTCGTATTACGGTGAGAAATGCGTGGCTTATTTATTTGGAGAAAGTGCTGTTAAATATTATAAAGCAATCTTTATTGTCATGATTGCTATTGGTGCGAATTTAAAATTAGGCATCGTATGGACATTTGCGGATATTGCAAATGGACTTATGGCGATTCCAAACTTAATTGGTCTTATTGGGTTAAGTGGTATTGTTGTTGCTGAAACGAATCGCTTTTTACAAGCAGAGAAATTGAAAAAAAGTCATAAAAGACAGGCAAGTTAATCACTAAAAAAGAATGGCTTATTATAGATAAGCCATTCTTTTTTCAACTATTTCAATTCCTTCTGCACCATATGTAAATACAGTACAAAATCCATCATTGTCGACGAATGACCAAGTTGACGAATCATCGCTGTTATATTTCCTCTATGATATGTACCATGATTTACGACATGTTGTACTAACTCTAAAATTGAAGTTTCTAATTTTCCTACATATGGATTCTCGATAACAAATACAGCATTCACATCTTGTATTGTACTTAAAAAGTCTTTATATTGATCTGCCATGTTTTCAAACATTTTTTCTAATTCATGTAACGATTTGTTTTCCACTTGTTTTCGTAAATCTTCTCGGCCTTGTATTGTTTCATTCATACTTTTACCATGCAATATGTGTAACCACACTTGATCTGTAATATAAATATGGGCAAACGTATCCTTGATTGATGGAAATACACTCTGCATCTGTTCAGTAAAAATCGTCTCATAGTTTGGTAATTCTTTTAGTCGATTGAATAATCGTAGATTAGCCCAAGCATGGTAATCCACTTGTTTTAACATGTACTCTTTCAATCGAAATCGCCTCCTTATTGTATGAAACGAATAGTTTGTTTCTTTATTTCTGATTCTCTATCAGCTTTTGCAATTCCTTTTTCTTCAATTTCTTGTTTATTTATAGTTTTATATTTTACATACGTATGAAATTCCGTTTGAAATGGAAACGGTGTAATCCGAATTGTTTCCTTGTCCACCCATTCAGCTTGTATAGGTTTCTCCTCCTTACTATTAAACATTTCTGTTCCTTCAAAACCATCTTTAAACAAATCAATTTCCTCTTCCTTTTCTACACCCGGTTTATTCATACAGACATATAAAGAAAGTTCATCGCAAAACTTTAATAATCTATAATGTTTATCGAACATCGCAAATTGTTCTTTTGTTAGGGTCGTCAATATTCTTTTTTGTCGTTCCAATTCCCCTGTATAAAATGACATCATCTCTTCATCTTCCTCATTTAATGGAAATGATAAAAAATGCTTACTACAAAGTAATGCTCCGTATGGATTGGAATCTTCAATTTCATTCAAACCAATCGTATAAAAGACAAAACGTAATGAACTTGGACAATCCATAAATGTATATGGAATATTTTTAGCATCATTTAAAATTGGTACTTTATCAAGTTCTATCCATCCTCTATCATGCTCATATATTGCATCAATTGTCTCTTTTAAATATGTGTCATCTTCAAAAAAATCTTCTTTTATATGCTTTGCAATCTCTCCAGCTAAAAAACCATGATCATGTTGACGAATTAATGTACTTTCTTTCTCATCCTTTTCACGAAAAATCATCCGTATACTCCCCCTCATCCTCATATTATAGCGTTTTCTATGCATCATTTCTTAATTAATCCCTAATTATTAGCAGGGATTCAGTTTCCTGCAACGAAATTAACATAACTATATAGCATTCTTTCTAACAATATAAATAGCTTTATCTTTACTATCTATTATACTAAATCATTCATTCCAAAAAATTTTTTTATGAGGTGAAAACATGAACAAAACAGAATTAATTAAAAATGTCGCACAATCAGCTGATATTTCTCAAAAGGATGCTTCTGCAGCTGTACAATCTGTATTTGACACAATTGCTACTGCATTACAGTCTGGCGATAAAGTTCAATTAATCGGCTTTGGAACTTTTGAAGTGCGTGAAAGATCTGCTCGTACAGGACGTAATCCACAAACCGGCGAAGAAATTCAAATCGCTGCTGGTAAAGTTCCTGCATTTAAAGCAGGTAAAGAGTTAAAAGAAGCTGTGAAATAAACAAGAAACCAGCCATTTTATAGGCTGGTTTCTTGTTTTAATTTAGTAATTGCTTTATATTTTCTGCATGATACACCTCGCAAATATAAAATATGCATCTGCAGTTACTTACAATTTGATATTTTCTTGTTGGATACACATGCGCCGAAACAGAGCATCCATCAAATAATTCAATAATATTCCCAGAAGGCTGATATCCTTCATATAATACGTTCCTTCTTACTTCCATCTTTTCTATAAGTTTTTCAACTGGAATGTTTCCACTCTCTAGCTCCCTCTTTATTGTATTTGGTAAAAACGAGGTATCCGCAAAAATGAGATTTTCAGATAATACTTTCCCTTTATAACTAATATTGGATACACGGTAAAGAAATGTTCCGTTTTTATCAAAGAAACTCTTTGCTTCTTTCGGGATATACTGTCTATCCAGCACCTCTTGTTCTAGAACATCAAACTGAACTGTATCATTCAATAACTTTTCTAAAGCATGAATAGATGATGTATCTCCAGAAAATAAAATATTTTTAATTGCTTGTACATTATAAGTGGATTCATTTGTTCTATTTTCCGCTACTAGCATGAGGAACACCTCTTCTATAAAATATTTTATTAAACTTATTTATAATTTAAAAGCGCTACTGCATCCAGCTGTATGATTTCGGTGACTTCTTTACTACATATTGCAATTGAAGCTATATAATCTATACTTGGCCTTAAATCTCTCATCACTGTATTTTCTACTAACTCTTGTCTATCCTGAAAAACTAACAAGTTTGGAGGATCATTTGGAGCTGATATAGTAATATCCACTGGTGGAATCATTAGACCTTCACCTGTCGCTTTGAGCACAGCTTCCTTTCTAGTCCAATATGTTAAAAAACCTTCTATTTTTTGTTCATTTGGCAACTTCATAACTTGCGCTATTTCAATGTCGGTTAATACGCCTTCTACCATTTTCATAACATCAACATCTGGATTCATTTGTTCAACATCAACGCCTACAGGTGCAGACTTTGTAAATGCAACTACAACCCACTCACCCGAATGTGAAACCGATAACTGCGGCATCCCCTCTGGTAATTGTGGTCTACCATGTTGTAACTTACATACTGGGCACAGCCTATCAATTGGCACTTGAACTGGTGACATAGAAAGTATTTTACCTAGAACTAATCTACTAATTACACAACCGATTATAAAACGAGCACGATCTGCCGAATGATGATATGAATTTGCTTTCTTTCGTTCAACATCATTTAGTAAATTGTAATGCCATGATTGTAAATCCGAAATTCTTCCCCACCATATTTGACAATCATTCTCATTCAAAATCGGTATAGAATCTACAACTTTACTTTCTATCATGTAAACTCTCTCCTTCTAAATACCAATATCATTTTATTTCAAAAGACCATTTTCAAACTTATTCATTTACAACTTCTTTCTCTTTTTGTAATACAGGTAACGGTTTTTTCTTCTTTTTTGACATTACCTCTTTATCAGAAATACGTAAAGAAAATAGTAATGCTACGAGTAAAAATATTGCTGATCCAATTAATGCTGCTTGATATGGCAATAAATCTGAATGAGTATTATGTTGTACACTGCTATTTCCAAAACCGGCTAGTATACTAGCTAAAACAGCAACTCCTATCGCTGAACCTAATCGATTTTGCACATTAAATATAGTAGTTGCTCTCCCCATAGAAGGCGGCGTTATATTGTTAAATGCAGAAAATTGAACTGCTCCAACTGATTGGCCTAAGAAAATACCTATGCCAAACAATAATACCCGTACTTGCCAAGGGTTCGTATCGTGATTTACAAAACTTAATAAAATAAAGATAATCGCCGTACAAATTACCCCTATAGAAATTACCTTACGAGCTCCTAATTTCTTATATGACCATGGCACAATCTGTGACGATATCATTAATCCAATGGCCTCTGGGAATGTAGTAAGACCTGATTCCAGTGCGGATGCTCCTATTACATTTTGATACATAAGCGGAAAAACAAATAACATTCCTAGTAAACCAGCTGATGAAAATAATGAAATAAGGCTCATCTTTCTAAAGACTGGTTCTTTTAATAAGCGTAAATCTAACATCGGTTGCTTTACTTTCAGTTCGACGATTATAAACAATGTAATGAATACAACCCCAGCTATCCCAGTACTCATAATTTCTGGAGAAATCCACCCTTTTGACGGTCCCTGGCTGAGTGCATATATGAGCATCGCAAATCCTGGTGCTGATAAAATAAAGCCGAGAGAATCAAAGCGACCAGCTGATTTTTCAACATGCTCTGCTAAAAATAGAAGTCCAAATAGCAATGCAACAATTCCAAATGGTAGATTAATATAAAATGCCCAGCGCCAAGACATTTGATCTACAAAAAAGCCACCAATAATTGGTCCTACTGCCGGTGCGACAGCAATTGGCAACACAATAAACCGAGAAATTTTCGGCCTTTCCTCTGGTGAAAATGTTCGGAATAACATCGCCATCCCAACTGGTGTTAAAAGCCCCCCACCAGCACCTTGAATAATACGAAAAATATTCAAGGATGTAATATCGTTCGCTATCCCACATAACGCAGATGCGGTTGTAAATACGAAAAGAGCAGCTAGAAATACTCTTTTCGTACCGAATCGATCTCCTAACCAACCAGAAATCGGAAGGAAAACAGCTAAGCTAACTAAATATCCAACATTAACTGTCCCCATAGCAGATGGTGGCACTTGCAGTTCCTTACTTATCGTTTGCAGTGCTACATTTACAATCGTTGCGTCCATGGCAGCCATAAACATCGCTGTTATATATACGATGCTTACAACTACTTTTGGATTTATTTTTGCTTTCATTATCGTTTTCCTACTACTATTTTTTCACCAGCTTGATTACTTTTTGGATTCAAATCTGTCCAGGTATTTTCAACATATTGTAAGCAATCGTGCCTGCTAGCTTCTTCATGTACGACATTCCACCCAATAGGTACATCAAGAAAGACAGGCCAGAGAGAATACTGGCCCTCCTCATTTATTAATACTTTATATGTGTAATTATCATTTTCAAATGGATTCGTCATACTCTCCTTACCCCTTTCTTATTCTGCAAATATTTCGCTAATACTTGTCCAATTTCCGTAAGTGGACCTGGCTGACATAGATCTTTATGTCTACAGTCAATATCATGCTGCATAATTTTCCCATCTAAATAATTTAGCCATGTATTTGGAGAAATAGGATCAAACCAGTCTGGTATAACAGTAGATCTAAAGAATAAAATATCTCCATTATAAACTTTCGGTACGTATCTCCCTAATAATCCTACCGAATTTACATATGTTTCTTTCAAGTTCAATATAGTCTCTTCTTCAAGACTTGCTAATGCACTTCCATCTGTACGAAGGATTTCAACTGCACTTTCCATCGTAAGTGGTTTACCATCCATGTTATCTGGGTCATATCCGCCTAAAGCAAGTAATGCGATTAACGCTTCCTCTTCAGTAGGCGCTTCCGTATTCGGTAGGAAGTGACCAGGATAAGAATCTAGCATAACGAGTAATTCTACTTCTTCCCCTTCATTTTGTAGTTGCGCTGCCATTGCATGCACAACATTTCCTCCGAGCGACCAACCGAGTAAACGATATGGTCCGTGAGGCTGTACTTCACGAACGTGTTTTAAATAATCCGCTGCCATTTCCTCTAAACTTCTTGGAAGTTCTTCATTTTTAGCGATACCACGTGCTTGCACGCCGTAGATTGGATAATCTGTTCCTAAAGATTTCATAAGTCCTGCATAGCACCAACTTAATCCACCTGCTGGGTGTACACAAAATAGTGGCAATTGGTTTCCGCTTGCTCGTAACGGAAGCAACACATCGAGTGCACTTTGTCCATTTCCCACTTCAAGTCTTTCAGCAAGGCCTGCAACAGTAGGTGCTGCAAATAAAGTTCCGATATTTAATTCGATCCCAAGTGCTTCTTTAATACGGCTCATAAGCTGCACTGCAAGGAGTGAATGACCACCTAAATCAAAGAATCCGTCATCAATTCCAATTTGAGGTACACTTAGCACTTCTGTAAACAAGTCACATAACATTTCTTCTTGCGGTGTTCTTGGTCCACGACTAGAAGATGATATGATAAATTCTGGAGCTGGCAATGCCTTTCTATCTAACTTACCGTTCGGAGTTAAAGGGAACTCATTTACTACTACAAAAGCGTATGGAACCATATAATCTGGTAAACTACCACTAGCAAACTGACGCATTTCATTCATATCAATCGCTTCATTATTTGATGCGACGATATAAGAAACTAATCGTTTATCCCCTGGTTGATCTTCCCGTACAATAACTGCTACTTGCTCAACTGTAGGGTGTTTCATTATGACCGCTTCTATTTCTCCTAATTCAATTCGGAATCCACGAATTTTTATTTGATGATCTGCACGTCCTATATAATCTAGCGTCCCATCTTGACGCCAGCGTGCTAAGTCTCCAGTACGATACATTCTTGTACCTGGCTTGCCAAATGGATCTGCAATAAAACGTTCTGCAGTTAAACCTGCCCTTCCTAAATATCCACGAGCAAGCCCTGCACCTGCAACATACATTTCTCCAACTACTCCAGGTGGCACTGGTTGTAAATAATGATCTAATACGTATACTTTAAGATCAGGTATACTGCACCCAATTAAACTATTTGCTCGTAAAGAAACGGTACTCTCATCTAGCTCAATATAACTAACATGTACTGTCGTCTCAGTAATACCGTACATATTAATAAGCTTCGGTGCGTTATGAGGATGTCGACTATACCAATCTTCTAATCGACTTAGCTCAAGTGCTTCACCTCCAAAAACAACATATCGTAAAGATAATTGTTGGCCAATCTCTTTATTTTCACGATCTGCTTGCATCAATTGATAGAACGCTGATGGAGTTTGGTTTAAAACAGTTACCTTTTCTTTAACAAGAAGCTGTAAAAATTCTTTCGGCGAGCGACTTACAGTATGTGGAACTACAACTAAGCGCCCTCCGTATAATAAAGGTCCCCAAATTTCCCAAACCGAGAAATCAAAAGCATATGAATGGAACATCGTCCACACATCGTTTCCATCAAACTGGAACCAATGATCAGTTGCTCCTAAAAGTCTTACTACATTTTGATGAGGTATCATAACGCCTTTCGGTCTACCTGTTGAACCTGATGTATAAATAACGTAAGCAATATGTGATGGAGTTAATGGCTTCACGCGCTCCATTTCATCAATATTGTCTTCACTATGTTTCTCAATTTCTTCTATTACTTTTACATTATCAACTAAAACTTTTAGTGCCTCATTACATTCAATTTCCACTTCTGAATTCGTTAAAACACATGATGGTTTCGCATCGTGTAGCATAAAAGAAATACGGTCTGCTGGGTAATCTGGATCTAACGGAAGGTATCCAGCACCAGCTTTAAGAACAGCTAATAAGCTTACAACCATGTTTAATGATCTTGGCATCGCTAAAGCAACGAGTTGATCAGGACCAATTCCTTTTGCTATTAGGAATCGAGCTATTTTATTTGCTTTTCTATTTAACTCTTCATAAGTTAATTTCTTATTTTCAAAGACGACAGCAATAGCATTTGGATTAATATGAACCTGCTTTTCAAATAATTGTGGCAATGTCATTTCTGGTGCAATTTGAAAACCACCATTCCACTTTTCTAACACTGTATTTTTCTCTGCTAAAGTTAATATTTCTAATCTGCCAATGGATTGATCTGGATTTGTCGCCGCATCATCTAATAACAAAATGAATCGTTCTATTAGTTTTTGAACCGTTTCATGTTTATATAAATCGGTACTAAACTCTAGTAAACCATGTAAACCGTTCGGAGTACCATCAACCCCGTGACTCTCACTAATTTCAAATGTTAAATCAAACTTCGCAGAGCCAACACTTTGAATTTCAAGGCTCGTTTCTATATCCGGGACATCAAAGATTGCTTCTGGCGTATTTTGGAAAGCTAACATAACTTGAAATAGCGGATGACTATTTCGAGTACGCACCGGGTTTAACACTTCAACGAGTCGTTCAAATGGAACATCTTGATTTTCATAAGCTGCAAGATTTGCCTGCTTCACTCTATTTAATAATTCTTTAAAACTTGGATCTCCTGAAGTATTTGTACGTAACACTAATGTATTTACAAATAAACCAACAATATCTGAAAGTACATCATCATTTCTTCCAGCAATCGGACTTCCAATTGGTATATCAGTGCCTGCACCTAATCTTGTAAATAGCGCACTTAGTCCTGCTTGCAATACCATAAACAAACTAACTCCGTTTTTCCGTGCGAGCTCTACTAACCTACTATGCATACCTGCATCTATATGAAAATGAATTGTTTCTCCTCTGTAACTCGTTTCCATTGGACGCTGATAATCTGTAGGTAACTCCAATTGATCTGGTAATCCCTTTAACTCTTTCTTCCAAAAATCTAATTGTGTTGAAATGAGACTTTCTTGTGTAGTTTCATCCCCTAACAATTGCTGTTGCCAAAGTGCATAATCTGCGTATTGAACTGGAAGTGTCTCCAGCTGTACTTTGTTCCCTTGACATCGCGCTTTATACGCCGCTGTAAAATCTCTCGTCAACGGTTGTAACGACCAGCCATCCCCTACAATATGATGCAATAGAATTAGTAATACATGTTCGTTTTCATTCACTGTAAATAGTTGCAAACGAACTGCTGGTTCAACATCGAGGTTAAAGCTATATCTTACAGCCTCCGCAAGTACACTTTCTAATTCATTTTTACATGTATTTGTTATAATCATTTCAAGATTTAAGTTTTCCATATGTAAAATTTCCTGGTAGGAACTACCTAATACGTTAGGGAAAATTGTTCTAAGTGTTTCATGTTTCTCGACTACATCATAAAAGGCACCTTGTAATGCTCCCTCGTTCAACTTTCCAGACAAACGAATGACTAACGGAATATTATAAGTAGGACTTGGACCTTCTAAACAATGTAAGAACCATAATCTACGCTGTGCAAATGAAAGTGGAACTTCATTTGGCCTACTTACTTTCTTAATCGCTGGTCTTGCAGTTTTTGCTCGATCCAATTGTTTCACTAATTCAGCAACAGTTGGCGATTCAAATAGTTTTCCAATTCCTAATTCGACACTTAACGTTTCACGAATTCTTGCCATTAAACGCGATGCAAGAAGCGAATGTCCACCCATTTCAAAGAAATTATCATCAATGCTAATGCGAGAAACACCAAGTACTTCTGCAAATAAATCACATAATATTTCTTCTTTCGGATTTCTAGCAACTCTCTCATTGTTCATGCCATTAAAATCAGGAGCAGGTAATTTCTTTCTATCAACCTTTCCATTTGGCGTTAATGGTAATTCTTCTAGCCATACAAATGCTGATGGCACCATATAATTCGCTAAACTTTCTGAAACATAAGAACGAATTTCTGAAAGATGAATCGTTTCCTTCTCTTCGGCAACAATATACGCAATGATTCGTTTATCATTTGGACGATCTTCTCGTACCATAACCACTGCTTGCTTAATATTTTCATGGCGTTGTAATACCATTTCAATTTCAGCTAATTCAATTCGGAAACCACGAATTTTAATTTGATGATCTGCGCGGTTCATGTACTCTAAAACACCATCACTGCGCCATTTTACTAGATCACCTGTACGGTACATGCGCTGCCCTGGTTTTCCATAAGGATTTGCAACAAACCGTTCAGCTGTTAACTCCGGTTTTCCTAAATATCCGCTTGCAAGCCCTTCCCCTGCAATATACAATTCACCAATTACTCCAGGTGGTACTGGTTGTAAACCTGCATCTAATACATACACGTCTGTATTCCAAATTGGCTTTCCAATAGGAGGTATACCACTTTCCCTTTCATCGATGTTCATGACAGTAGACCAAATAGTCGTTTCAGTTGGTCCATATAAATTAGTTAATGAACAACCTAATTCTTTTAATTTATTTGCTAAATGCGCTGGAAGAGCTTCACCACCAACTAGTATGTTTAGCCCTTGTAGCTTCTCTGGATAATCAGTTACTAACGCCTGCCAAAGCGTCGGTGTAGCCTGCATAATGGTCACTCTTTCTTCCTGTAAAAGTGTCGTTAATGCAGAAGGCTCTTGAATGTCTTCCTTTTGCGCAATTGTTAAACTTGCACCACTAATAAGAGGTAAATAAATTTCTAGAGCAGAAATATCAAACGCAAATGTTGTCACTGCTAATAAATGATCATGTTCATGTAACGAAAACTTTTGTTGCATAGCCATTAAAAAGTTACTTAAACCTCTCATAGGAACAATTACACCTTTTGGGTTACCCGTTGAGCCTGAAGTATATATTGTATAGGCTGGGTTTAAAATTGATACATCATTCTTACATTCTATATTCATACGAGAATATGTATGTAATGCTAGTTTCGTTTCTTCGTCATCTAATATAATTTTTTTCATATCATTTTCTATAACTAACTTAGATGAAACAGATGAATGTGTTATGATACAAACTGGTTTTGCATCATTTACTATATAATTTATTCGCTCAGCTGGGTATTCTGGATCTATTGGTAAATACGCTGCACCAGCCTTTAAAACTGCTAGCATACTAGTTACCATTTCTATTGATCTTGGAAATACTAAAGCTACAAACTGATTTGGTCTTATTCCTTCTTCTACTAAATAATGTGCTAGTTCATTCGCTCGTTCATTTAGCTCTTTATACGTAAAGTTTACACCGTCACAAGTAATCGCTAGTTTATTTGGAGTTTTTTGCACTTGTTTTTCAAATGATATAGGTAGACTGATTAACTCATCGTCTTCCTTCGTTTCATTCCATTCCAATAAAACTTTATGATTTTCTTCAGGAAGAGTAATATTTATTTTTCCAATCGACTCGTCTTTTTGATAAGCATTTATCATTAATTCTAATAATTGCATAAATCTTTCTTTATGCAATGCTAGCTCCACACCATTATATACTTCCGGATTCGCATCAAAATGAATCATTAGCTCATTTTGATCAAAACGTTTATATACATTTATTGATAAATCATCGACAGGTCCTGCTGATAAATTATGTGTAATACCACGATTCCCACCAAAGTTAAGCCCGTAATCAAAAGGCATAACATTCACTAACGGTCCAAATAACCTTTGATTTTCACCTAATAACTTTAAGTCTCTTCTTAATTCCTCATGACGGTATTTATGATGGCGACGTACGTCTCGGATTTCTTTAGAAACTTGCTGTAATAATTCTACGAGAGTTATATTTGGGGTTACAGTAAGACGAAGTGGTACTAAATTCATTACCATACTCGGTGTATGAATAGATGCAGAACCTAGACGCCCCATCATCGGTAAACCTAAAACAATATCATTTTCACCTGTTAATTTATGCATATAAATACTTGTTACAGCGACAATGAATTCCGGCCAACTTGTTAACGAAATATTGATATTTTCTAGTAAAGCTTTCGTACTAGAACTACATAAATAAGCTGTTTCACGTAAAAATCCATTGGATGTTCTCGGTGCTCGTTCTGCCAAACTTACAACGTCTGGTTCATCCGCAAATTTTTCTAACCAAAAAGCACGATCTTCCTGAAATTGTTTAGACTCACGATACTCCATATCTTCTTGCACAACTTTTGCAAGAGAACCAAATGTCTTTTCATTCTTGTTTGTTTCTTCTATAAGTGATGTATACTCATTCGCTACCTTTTGGCTAAGAAGTGAAAATCCATAGCCATCCATCACAATGTGATGGATGCGCTGATACCAAAAGAAACGATTATTTTCAACTTGAATAAGTGCTTCAATAAATAAAGTATCTTTTTTCAAATCGACTGGCATAGATAAATCATTTTTCATCCATGCTTTAGCAGCCTCTTCAGGATTTTCTTCTTTACGAACGTCAATAAAATGCATATGAAACTGTGATTCTTCAATAACTTGCCATGGGCCAATTTCATCCTCTTCGAAGCGAACATGAAGTGCTTCTGCTTCCATTACAACTTTACGTACAGCTAATTCAAAAATGTCTTGATGAATATTTCCGTTTATTTCTACATATTCCCCAGTATTATAAATTGGATTAAGCGGATCTAATTGTTGCGCAAACCACATACCAGACTGCGCAGATGATAACGAATGACGAATCTTTTGACTATTAGGCATTCTTCACTACCCCTTTATTATGTAGTCTATATTAAAGTACACGTTCTGTTTGCAGAGATAATAAGCGATGCCAATCAACAACTGTTGGGTTCTCTGCTAAATCCGCAAAAGTAATCTCCTTTCCTTCGCGACGCCACTTCTCTACTAAACTCATAATTCTGACCGAATCAAGTCCTCTATTTAATAAATCTTCATCAGTCCCAACACTCTCTACTGGTTCACGAAGTAATTGTGCAACTAGTTCATGTACTTTTTGTAAAGTGATTTCATCATCATCTTTTAAACCTTGTAACTCTGTTAACAAACTATTAGTTGATGTCGTTACTGCACATCTATTTGACGCATACTCCAACGCTTGTTTATGATGTTCTAGTGAAAAATCAGCAACTGCATCCGCTACAAAGAACGGCTGAATTCCATCCATAAATGCTTCACAAGCTGTTAAAAGGCAGCCAATATGCGCATAAATACCGCAAATAATGAGTTGATCTCTTCCTTGTTCATTTAAAATTTCTAATAGATTTGTCTTTTTAAATGCACTATATCTCCATTTTGTTAAGAATATATCATCCTCATCAGGAGTAAGTTCATCGACAATTTTCTTTTTATCTGGTCCAGCAGGAATACCGTCCCCCCAAAAATCTTGTAATAACCCTCGTTGTTCTAGTGTTTGTCCACCCGGTTGCGCTGTATAAACAACTGGTATACCAAGTTCCTTACATTTTTCTCTTATCACCTTAATATTTGAAATGAGTTCTACTTTCGGTGACTCTTTATCGCTATATGCATCAAGAAAATATTCTTGCATGTCATGGATTAGAAGAACCGCACGTTTCGGATCTGGTTTCCAATCCACTTTATTTTTTGGTAGTTCTGATTCAATTGGCATTTTATATACTGAAATAGATGGGATAGCCATCTAATCACTTCCTTCCGGTTTTTATTATTGTTTTACTGTAATAAGTTTTTCAGCAATGACTTTACGTAGTTCTTTTTTGCTTACCTTTCCAACGCCTGTTTGCGGGAATGATTCAATAAATTCAATTCGATCTGGAATCTTATAAGCTGCTATACCACGCTCTCTTAAAAATTTTTTTAATTCACTTACTGCCGGAGCTTGTCCGCGAGCTATAACAAATGCACAAGTACGTTCTCCTAAATAATCGTCAGGCATAGATACAATCGCTACATCATGTACTGCAACATGTGCTAATAGATGATTTTCAACTTCTTCCGCGGCAACTTTCTCACCACCACGATTAATTTGATCTTTATCTCTTCCTTCTACAATGATGTAACCTTGTTCATTTACTTTCACAAGATCTCCTGTGCGATAAAATCCATCCTTTGTAAACGATTGTGCATTATGCTCTTCTGCTTTATAATAACCACGAATTGTATATGGCCCTCTTGTTAATAAACTACCTACTTCGCCAGGTTTTACATCGTTGTCATTTTCATCAACAACTCGTACTTCATCGAGTGCAGACATTGGTCTACCTTGTGTATAAATAATAATTTCTTCCGGATCATCTAATCTTGTATAGTTCACTAATCCTTCCGCCATACCGAATACTTGCTGTAATGTACATCCAAATGTAGGGCGTATACGTTTTGCAACTTCAGCACTAAATTTCGCGCCACCTACTTGAATCACTTCTAGACTCGATAAATCGTTATTACGTGAAGATGCAGCATCAAGCCATATCATTGCTAATGGTGGTACGAGAGCAGTAATCGTAACTTTTTCTTTTTCAATAAGTGCAAATGCCTCATCTGGACTACCTCCAGTTGCCAGCACTACTTTTCCACCCGCATAGAAAGTTCCAAATGTTCCAGGAGAGCTCATCGGGTAATTATGTGCTACTGGAAGAACGGCCATATAGACACTCTTTGCACTTAAATTACAAATTTCAGCGCTAACACGTAAACTATAAATATAATCATCATGCGTTCGAGGAATTAATTTAGAAAGTCCTGTTGTCCCTCCTGATAATTGGAGAAACGCAACATCACTTGGCTGAACTTCTGGTAATGGAACGGGATCTATATATAAATCACTTATGTTCACAAATTCTTCTTCTTCTCCCACTACAATTACATGTTGTAAAGTTGGCACTTTCTCTTTCACTTCTCTTGCTAGTTTTCGATAATCAAAACCGAGAGCTTTATCTGAAATAACGTAAGCACTCGCCTCACCAAACTCACAAAAATAACTAATTTCACTGCTTCGATGTGAAGGTAATGCAAAAACAGGAAGTGCCCCAATTCGAAATAGTGCAAAACATACTTCGAAAAACTCAATAACGTTAGGTAGCTGGATTACAACTCGATCCTCTTGCTTTATTCCTAAATTCAGTAGCCCTGAAGCTAATCGATCTACTTTTTTATCAAACTCACTATACGTAATATGCGTATTACCACTTACAACTGCAATTTGATCGCCATATTTTTCAGCTCGCTCTCTTAACATCCCGCCAAATGTTTCCCCAAGCCAACACCCTTCCTCTCGATAACGATCAGCAAATTCTTTTGGCCATTTTGTATAACCTGTTAGCATTCTTTCTGCCCCCTACTTTTCATTAAGTGAACTATCATTTAATCCTAATGCTTTCAACATTGTTTGGAACTTAGCTGATGTTTCTGCTAATTCATCTTCTGGTTTTGACTCAGCAACAACGCCCGCTCCTGCATATAAACGGAGTGTATTTTCTTGTACTTCAGCACAACGAATTGTAACAATCCATTCACCGTCTCCATTTAAATCACTCCACCCTAGCATTCCTGTAAAGAATTCACGGTCAAATGGCTCAATTTTTTGAATCGCCTCTCTCGCTTCTTCCATCGGTGTGCCGCAAACTGCTGGCGTCGGATGAAGAGCAATTGCTAATTCCAAAGAAGTAGTATTCGGATCCTTTAGTTCACCTTTCACTTCAGTAGATAAATGCCACATCGCTTCACTATGAATAACGGATGGCTTTTCCGGAACATGTAATGTATGACAGTACGGACGAAGCGCTGCAGCAACTGCTTCTACTACTACCGCATGTTCATGTAAATCTTTTGGAGAAGAAAGTAATTCCTCTGCTCTTCTCTTATCTTCAGCTGAATCCTCACTACGTGGCCTTGAACCAGCTAACGGATTAGAAATAACTTGCATACCATTACGTGAGACGAGTAATTCAGGGCTCGCTCCAATTAACGTCTTACTACTCTCATTTTCATCTTTCGATACATTCACAGCAAATGTATATCCATGCTTATTATGCGCTGCTAATTCTCGAAGAAGTTTTTGCTTATCAATCTTTTCGGAAGAATTAACATCTAACGATCTGGATAGAACGATTTTTTTTAAATCCCCGCCCTTTATTTTTGCAATTCCTTGCTTCACACCATTCATATACACTTCAGGCGCTGGCATTGACGTCATTTCGAATGTTACGTTCTCATTTGTTTCAAACTGATTTGTTGTATTCAATTGTAAACGCTCAGAAATTCTGCTATATTCTGGTACGATAAGTTGAACTTCTTTTCTACGATCAAATGGCAAGGCACCGACGACGATAGGATTCGGATTTCCTGCTTGTTTTGCATTACGTAACACTGCTTGTACAAGCTCTGGAAAACTTTCAATTTCATGATGCTTTACTGTAGTAAACTCTCCTTCTGCTAATATCGTTCGAGTTGGTGAAGCGAAAAAGAATGAAGATTCAGTCTTATAATCTTCTAGTAATTTTTCTGACAGTTCCTTTACAGCCGTAAATTCCTTCATTGTATAGTAACCCCCTGAATTTTTTATTAAACGCCTAATGTAGCTCCGCCATCAACACATAAATTATGCATTGTAATATGACTAGCTTTATCTGAAGCTAAAAACAATACTGCTTCAGCAATTTCTGAAGGCTGTGCAATTTTTTGTAACGGTATACCGAGTCTATATGTACTTTGAGAACCAGCAATTATATTTTTTTCTCCATTCTCATCAGCCCATAGTAACCTTTGCATTTCAGTTTCAGTAGAACCTGGAGAAACTACGTTACAGCGAATGTTATACGCTGCAAGTTCTAATCCTAAACATTTCATAAACATCGTCGTAGCAGCTTTTGATGCAGCATATGCAGCCATCTCCATTCTCGGCGTATTTGCTGCATTTGAACCAACTGTAACAATTGCCCCTGACTTTCTTTGCATCATATGTTTACTTACTGCTCGGGACATATAGAAAACTCCTGTAGAATTTACAGAAAACGTTTTATTCCAATCTTCATCACTTAACGAGTGAATCGCTCCCATACGTAAAACCCCTGCAACATTTACTAATATATCTATTGGCGCTATTTCATTTTCAATATCATTTACCATCTGTTCAACTGCGGTACTATCACTCACATCTAAGCAAAACGTTTTCAAATGTATTTCATTTAAGAGTTCGTTTAATCCCTCTTCATTTTGATCAACCGCAATAACTGTAGCTCCTCTTTCTAAAAACATTTTAGCAACAACACTACCTATACCTTGAGCTGCACCTGTTACTAAAACAGTTTTCCCATCAAATTCCCCTAAGTTCATTTCCTCTATCCTTTCATTTAAAAATCAATCTAATTAAACAAATAATGATAATGATTATCATTATCGATGTAAAAAATAATACACTTACTAAACTAATTGGTCAAGTGTACTTTTCATTAAAATATTATTCATTGATAATGTTTTTCATTTAATGTTCTTACACCGAAATGATAATCTTTCTCAATAAACTTGTCAACCTATTTTTATTTTTCAGATAAAAACTTTAGTGCTTTTCAATACAATTACATCTAAAAGTATTAATAAACACTTACATTAATACTTTAATTCTTACTCCTCTTTGTAAAAATTGAAGATGATAAACTGAAGGTCTCTTCAGTTACAAAGCCTTAACAAAAAGTCGAACATTTATTTTCTCAATATTTGTCTGAAAATATATCTTGCAAACATCAATTCATATTTTCTTTATTATTTAAGATTTAATACATATTTCGAATACGATGTATCGATTTATTATATTCCAATATAATCCAAACGGATATTTCACTCACTTTTATATCAAAAAAAATAAAAAGTAATTTAACCTTGTTAAAATAACTCAAAAAAGCACCCTATTTAACAGGATGCTTTTTCGTAACTATAGTGTTATAGAAGATTTATATACTTATGCTACGCTGCGATACGCTTCTTCTTGTTCTTTTTTCTGTTTAGGTGCTCGAATTAAAATTGCGATAATGAATGACACGACACATAGTACGCCAATCACCATAAAGGTTGGTTTGAATCCACCTAGAAGTGCACCGATAAAGGAACCTGCAAGCGCTCCAAATCCAAATCCTTGATACACAATTCCGTAATTCTTACTATGGTTTTTCATACCGAAGAAATCACCAACAATAGCTGGGAAAATAGTAATATTTCCACCAAAACAAAACGCTACACTTGCTACACATACGAAGTAGATACCGTAATTCAAATCTACGAAACTTAGAACTAATACCGAACTCGCCATAACCACAAAAGTACCCGTAACGATTTTTAAACGACCAATTTTATCTGATAACGGTCCTAGAATAATACGACCTAATGTGTTAAATATTGCAACCATAGCCACCGCATTAGCTGCTGTCGCTGCACTAAGCCCTACAAGTTGAACACCAATGTCTTTTACCATACCAATTAAGTATAAGCCACTCATACATGATGTAAATAACATGATGAATAATAAGTATACTTGTTTTGTGCCTAACATTTCTTTCATTGTATATTCATGAGTGTTTGTTTCCTGAACTGCACCTTGATCAGCAGCTTGATGGATTAAACAAGCTCCAAGGACAATCATAGCTGTAACAATTAAACCCCAATATATAAACGCTTGCGATACACCAACGGAATCGATTAACTTTGCATTTATATATTTGAAAATTAAGCTACCTGTACCATATGCAGCTACAGATATACCAGAGATTAAACCTTTACGTTCAGGGAACCACTTAATTAAATTAGATAGTGAAGTAATATAAGCTGTACCATCTGCGTAACCTACAACAACTCCTGCTAGTATATAAAGCAATATTAACGAAGAAGCTTGTGAACTAAGTACTAATCCTAGTCCTAATGCTAGTCCAGCTATCATAATAAGTTTACGAAGTCCCCATTTTTCTTGCAATTTACTTGCAAATAAAGTTGAAAATGCTAAGGAAAGACTAGTAATTGAGAAAGTTATCGCAACCGCGTTAAGACTCCAACCGTATTTACTAACTAAAGGCTGATTGAATAAACTCCATGTATATATCGTTCCAAGTCCCATTTGAACTATTACTGTACCAAGGACAACAAGCCATGGATTAACCTTTGATTTTTTCATACCTTTCCGCCTCCTCTTTCTATTTCAATGCTTTTCGCTAAGTCTTGTTTTTTTATGTTCATTTTGGTCATCTCTTTTGATTTAACACCCTCATTGTATAAGATGTTTTCAGTTATGTAAGCACTTACAAGACAAGGCGTCAAAAACATGGAATCAGTTACAGAAAACGAAGGATGAAATACAAAAAAATGTTTTTTAAATACGTAATAGTTGTTCATATTGTTTTGTATAAGTTAAATTTACATATGTTTTTGAATCCTTTTTTCAATAGTAAAACAATAAAACCGTCTCTTTAATAAACATTAAAGAGACGGTTTTATTAAATTAATTCATAAGCCTGACTTTCTTTATACATTTATAATTGTTTCTTCAAATGTAATAATTGGCTCTACAAATTCCATCATAATGAAAGCATTTTTAATACGTCTTGTTAAAACTTCTTTTAATTCTGCACACATTTCTTCTGTAAGTGATTTTACAAATACAAAGTTGTGATAATACATCACACTCTTCTCTTTACTTAAAGGATTTAAAAACATCCCCTCTTTTGTAACGAGAGCGTTAGAATGCCCCGCTAAAGTTGAAAGAAATGTCTCTAAAATTTTTATTTCTCTTTTTGAAAATGCTTCTTCACAAACTACTTTAATATTCATTTCTGTTATCATTTATATATTCCCCCAACCATTTTTTCACAAGGGGATACTATTAAATCTTTACACAACTCCCCTTGTCGTTCAAAAAATTCACCAGAAAACTAAGTTGACTAACTTGTTTTTTCCCTTTATTCATATAAATCTCTCCTTTCGTATATATTACTTCTCCATTTGTAATTGATTACCTTTTTATATTGAAGTTTTTCTATGTTTTTAATTGGAATTTCACCAAAAGGGATCTTATTCCTAAACATATATTTTTTTGTACTCCTAAAAAACCCTTACTTATTTACTTTACGTTTTGGGCTACATAGTATTTGTCTTTTAAATAATTTGTTTAGCTGCAGTATATATTACATAGAAATATTGTTTCACTGATGCTGAAAACAATTTACTTTGCTTATAATAAAATATAACTTTTAGCATAGGAGTACTTTATACTCTTCTATTAGACTACAAATATTTTTTTGATAAATAAAACTAAATATTCACTAATATACTTATACGTGGTTTAATATATATAATAAAAAATATTTCTGTCTTTAATGAGGAGGTACTATGAAAGCAAACGTAGGGGATACTATACTTTTTCAACGAAACAATTTAAAGATTACAGGATCTGTATTAAAACTTTATACTGAATCGGTCTTAGTTGAAATTACAAATGTAAGCGGTGGTACTTTTGAATTTGATCGAACAATTGTAAATCATAAAAACTATAAAGTTTTAAATGCAAATACATAAAACAACACAAAATAGCTCCTGCTAAACAGCAGGGGCTATTTTATATAAAAATATTTCACTAGTTTATATACCCTAAAACATTAACAATCTTACTCGCTTTTAAATTGTTAATATGATAATAAATTTCTAAACCTCTTCTCTCTGCTCGTAACACTTTACCCTTCATTTTTGATAAATGTTGTGAAACAGTAGATTGCGGGATGTTCAGTAACTCTGTTAATTGTGTTACATTACAAGTTTTTCTTGTACTTAATTCATTTACAATTTGCAGTCGGATTGGATGCGCCATAATTTTTAAAATATCTACATCTTCTTCTGAAACTAAAGTTTTTTTCATTTCACTCGTATATGTTGTCATAAGACATTCCCCTTTTATATGAATTCCATTTTTATAAGATCTATTTCCAAAATTTTTAAAACCCTCGATTAAAACTTTCATATAGAAATAAAAGGATTTTAAATTTTTGAAAACAGAACTTACATTCACTTTATTTATTTGGTACATATACATAATACAATGTTAATATGTGCTCTATGTGAAGTTCGCATAAATTTGTAATGAAGATTTTTCAAATAATTCACATCTAACTACATATTTCCTCCTAACACTATCCAGTGATTTTAACATATTTTAGGCGTTTGTATATACTATCTACAAAATAAATGTTATTTAGGGGGAATTCAAATGCCTACAATGTTACAAGAAGAAGTTGAAGAAGCGCGCGAAACATATGTCAGTCGTATCATTTTGGTCGGTGGATCGGCTTTATTTTTAGTAGGTGGTGTTATCTCGGCAATTTCGGCTTTTAAAGCTTATAATCGTTTGGAAAATACGCCGTCTTCTACAGATAACTCATAGGTGAATTATCTAATTTTGAATAACAAATAAAGAGGCTGTCCCAAAAGATGCTTTTTAGCCAAAATCGTATAAAAAGTGAAAGGCAGAAATGTTGATTTTATAACATTTCTGCCTTTTCGATTTCATGTGATCTTACTTCGAAAGAGACTTATGAGACAGCCCCTTTATTTTATCAAAAGTTCTATACTAAAGAATCGCAAATAATATGAATTACAATTGAACTTACTTCACCACAAACCGTGTCTGACTACACCCATCCTTCTGCTTCGTTACTTCTAATACAGCTGGCATTGCGTTTTTCAGCTCTTGAACGTGTGAAATGACACCGATAAATCGGCCTGATTTTTGTAAGTCAATTAATGCGTCTACAGCTTTTGTTAATGACTCCTCATCTAATGAACCGAATCCTTCGTCGATAAACATCGTTTCGATGGATATACCACCTTCATATGCTTGAATGACGTCTGCCATTCCGAGCGCTAAGCAAAGCGATGCATTAAATTTCTCGCCGCCAGATAGAGTTTTTACATCGCGTGTTTGGCCTGTGTACGCGTCGTATACATCTAGACCTAATCCACTTTGACGATTTCTCTTTTCAACTCGTTCACTTCGTTTTAAATAAAATTGTCCATTTGATAATTTACGTAATCGTTCGTTTGCAATTTGAACAATTTGTTCTAAATACTCAATTAAGATGTAACGTTCAAATGATATACGGCTTTCGTTATCACCTTTCATTACTTCATATAAGTCAACAAGTTCTTGGAAAGCTTTTTCTTCCTCATGAATTTGCTCATCAATACGTCTAATATTTTCATGTAAATCAGAAATATATGTTACCGCATTTTGCGCACGTTGACGTTTTTCTTTAATGATATCAAGGTTAATTTCTAGATCTTTTATATGTTCACCTAACGCTGTAATATCCATATACTCTTTATCTTTTAATTCACCCTGTAACTCTTCAATTTGTTTTGCAAGTACTTCAAGAGATGAATAATAGCTTTGAATTTCTTTTTGTAACATATCCATCTCGGCATCACTTAATTTCGCTTCTTTATACGTAATTTGATCTGTAAATCCACTCTGTTCAAGCTCTTTCATAAAGCGCGTGAAAGTCTCTTCTTTCTTCGATTTTGCACTTTCAAATTGATTAGAAGCACCTTCCTGTTCTGCTTGAATACGTATATTTTCATTTTGCCAATGTTGATACGCCTCCTGCACTTTCTTCCATTCGTCCTCCATTAATTTGAGCTCATGCATAGCTTGGTCAAACTGGACTTTCCAAGCTTGGACTGTTTGTAAGTTTTCAGGAATGTTTTTCTTATCATGTTCATATGACGTACGAAGCTGCATACAATCCATTTCTATACGGTGCTGTTCTGTTTCTACCTCATGTTTTTGTTTCTGAAGTGCATCTACTTTTTCTTCTATGCTTTTTATTTTCACAGCTGTTTGCTTACGCGTTTCTTCACTTGCTTTTAACGTATTCACTTCAGTTGCTAATTGTTTTCCTTTTTGAACAAGCGCACTATATGTTTCAGCTAATTCTTCTGAGCGATAACCTCGCTTCTTAACCTCTTCTATTACTTGTTCATATTGAAGATGATAGAAATTCCATTTCTCCTCTACTTGCACATGTAATTTTTCAGCAATGTTCTTCTTGTCTCTTAAATCATTTAACTCTTTTTCATTGATGGCATCACTTTGCTCTGAAGCTTTTTTCGGATGGTTCGTGCTGCCACATACTGGACAAGATTCACCATCATGTAGATGAAGAGCTAATATACCAGCTTGTTCACTTAACCAGCGACGTTCCACATTCTCATATGCACGAACTTTCTCTTGCATCTTAATAAATGCAGTTTCTTTTTCTTGCTCGAATTTTTGTTTTTCTTGCCATACGTCATATGCTTGCTTTAAAACTTTTGCATCTTCTCGCATATTCGTTAGTTCTTCTACTTTATCTACATATCGTTCAAGCGCTCGCTCTAATTGCTGTAATTCACCAGACATTAGCTGTTTTTGATTTGTATGCTCTTCTAATTGTCGATCTAAGTTTTGCATACTTTCTTTTAATTTTCCTAGTTGAATTTCTGCATTTTGTAAATTCAACTGTTTCTCAGCTAATGATGCAATAATCGGTTGTAACTCTTCTAATCTTTGAACAAGTTTTTTTGCATTTTCTCTCTCAGGTTCTTTATTCTTTACTGCTTCATATTTCTCCTGAGCAAGTTCAAAATTATTCATTATATTTTCTTTTTTAGCGATAATTTGTTTTAACAAACTTTCAGCTTTCTGCTCATTTTGCATTGCTTCTTCGTACCACTGTTCAAATGGTAATAAGCGCTTCGCTTGTTCCGCACGCTTAAAAGATATTTCTTTCATTTCAATTACTGAACGTTTTTCTTGTAAAGTATTATATTTCTCATTCTTTTGTTGTAAATCTATAAATTTCTCATTTACAGACTTCGCTGCATGAAAACGTGTTTCAGCATCCTTTAATTGCTTCGTTTGAATATCTTGTTCTACTTGTAATTGCTCCACCTCTGCCTTATACGCAGCTGTCTCTTGTTCTAATGCCTCTACTACTTGATGCGTATTTACATGGTCTTGTTCCACTAATGTCTCTAATAATGCTCCATCACGAATTGGTAATTTAAAAACATTACGGAAATATAACTCTCGCTCTTTCTGTTTTTCTTGTAAGACGTCTTTCCATTGTTTTCGTTTTTGGTCAAGTAACTCACGCATTAACTTATAACGATCTGTTTTAAAAATACGACGCAAAATCTCTTCTTTGTTTTCTGTCTCAGATGTTAATAGTTTTCGGAATTCCCCTTGCGGTAACATAACAATTTGGCTAAATTGATGTTTACTTAAACCAATTAAATCTTCTACTTTTTTATTTACATCCGTTACATGGAAACGATCAACAGCCGGAATCTTCTCTTCATCAATTACTTCATATAATTCTACTGCATGTCCCGTAATCGTCTTGTTCCCTTGTTTTTTATGTCCCAGTTGTCGTTTTATTTCATAACGTTTCCCTTTTAACTGAAAGGTTAATTCTACGCTTGTATACACATTATCATCAGCAAATTGACTGCGGAGCATGCTCGTATCACTTCGTTCTTCTCCGCTTGCCTCACCATATAAAACATAACAAATCGCATCAAAAATCGTTGTCTTTCCGGCGCCCGTGTTTCCAGAAATGGCGAAAATACGATGCTCTCCCAAATCGTCAAAATCAATTACTTCTTTCTGTTTATATGGGCCAAATGCCGTCATAATAAGCTGAATCGGTCTCATCCTCGTTCACCTTCCCGTTCTTGCACTGTTTGTAATACTTCTACAAATAGACGTTCTTTCTCTTCTGATAAATCTAAGCCTTTCATTTCTTTATAAAAAGCCTTTAATAATGATAAATCATCCATTTTATGTCTTGAAACAGTTACTTCATTTGACTCAGTGAACTCTCGTCTTTGAATGGCTCTTTCAACATGCATTGCATTTGGATAAACAGAGCGTATTTTTTCCATTGGCTGCAAGACAGGATTTTCATCTAATAATTTTACAAACACGTAATCTTCACTTACTGGATGTTGTAACAATTCATCTATTTTCGCTTCTACTGTTCGCATTTTACGGCGTGGTGTAAGTAACCTTTTTTCAATTGTTACTTCACCTTGCTCGTCCAATTCCACAATATAATATCCTTTTTTATGTTTTTCTTCAGAAATAGAATATGCAAGTGGAGAACCTGAATATCGAATTGTCTCATTACGTACAAAATGCGCTTGATGTAAATGTCCAAGCGCTGTGTAATGAAACTTATCAAAATAATGACTATTCACGTATTCAGCACCACCAATTGAAAGCGGTCGTTCAGCATCACTTGTATTCTCTTCCGCTTCGCCCGCAGAAGTTACAAATGCATGACCAACAAATACATGTCTAGCTTCTTTATCCATCGTTTCAGAAAGCTCATTCATAAAAATACGCATCGCATCATCATGAGAACGTACGTCTTCGTTTTTCAATACATGTCTCACTATGCTTGGATCCGCATAAGGAATGAGATGGAAGTGAACCTCCCCATATTCATCATTTAATATAATTGGCTCATATGGAAATTGAAATTGCCCCACAATAAATAATCCTTGTTTCTTCATTAAACTACTTCCAAAATGAATACGATCTGGACTATCATGGTTTCCTGCGACTGCAATAACTGGTGTTTGTAAATCAATCACTATTTTTTGCAGCACATCATTTAATAAGTCTACTGCTTCCGTAGGTGGAATTGCTCGGTCATATAAATCCCCTGCAATAATTACGGCATCTGGTTTTTCTTCTTCAACAGCTTGTACAAACTGATCTAATACAATCTTTTGATCTTCAGTCATATACACGCCATGAACAAGCTTTCCTAAATGCCAATCGGCTGTATGAAATAACTTCATGGTTTCCTGCTCCTTTTAATTTACTGAATTTAGTGATACAAGTTGATAGTTTATTGTAGTTTTTCCGTTCTCCCATTCTAACTTTTGTATCATTGCACTACCGATTCTTTCTTCATTTGATTTATATAAAGGTAATATTTCTTGAACTGTAAATAAGTGATAACCATCCAATTTTAATTGAAATATGTTTTCTTCTATATGTAATCTTACTTCTTTTTCATTTGAAATAATTTTTGTGTGCATCTCAAATTTCATGATAGATACAACCCCTTTTTCTAATCTCTACACTATTAATAGTATATTGGCTATGCAAGATTGACAAGTAAATACACGGTAAAGTACATACTTTTCTATTGCGATATGTTTTTTTAATTTCACATATAATACGGTATGTGAAATTTTATTCTTTCCAAAAATAAAAATGTCTCATATGACATCTTTATTTTTGGATAAATTCTTTCATTACATAATATAAAACTGTAATGAAAACAATCGCTACAAAAAATGAAAATACTGCAACAATGTACCCATCTTTATTTAATAAAATGCAAAAAGAAATAGATATGATAAAAATCGGAAATACAAGTCGTACTTTATCCTTCACTTCCTCTGTCGTATCTGTATGATGAAAATATTGCGTTATCCCTATCATTAAAGAAGACAAAATAATCACCGACAATAGTAAAGGTACTGGCATTCCGATTTCTCCTTTCTCTATTTCTAATGAAAAGCAATTTTTCTTTCATTATAATCACTTCAAATACTCTTTTCGAAGTGATTATGTACAATTTACACATATATAATAGCGTGTTTATCATGGTAACTTCAAATAATTACAATTACAGTAATGTTGTAATATTCATTTTCAACCTCCAAAATCCTGCAAATATAACTCGTCAAAATATGCAGTGGATAAATTAACATATACCGCCAACTTTAGACAAAATTTATAAAGGACATTTCAGTACGTATAAAGAATTAAGAATAAGAAGATATGTAAGGGAGGATGAATTATGACTGAACACGTTTTATTTTCTGTTAGCGAAAACGGCGTTGCATCAATTACTTTAAACCGCCCAAAAGCACTTAATTCTTTATCTTATGACATGTTGCAACCAATTGGGGCAAAACTGAAAGAGTGGGAACATGATGAGCGAATTGCGCTTATCGTATTAAAAGGAGCTGGCACAAAAGGTTTTTGTGCAGGTGGCGACATTAAAACTCTTTATGAAGCACGTTCAAATGAAGCTGCATTGCAGCATGCGGAACGTTTCTTTGAAGAAGAGTATGAAATTGATACATATATTTATCAATATAAAAAACCGATTATCGCTTGTTTAGATGGAATTGTAATGGGTGGTGGTGTCGGTCTTACAAATGGTGCGAAATACAGAATTGTAACTGAGCGTACGAAATGGGCAATGCCAGAGATGAATATTGGCTTCTTCCCAGACGTCGGTGCTGCTTATTTCTTAAATAAAGCTCCAGGGTATGCCGGCCGCTATGTCGCTTTAACAGCATCTATTTTAAAAGCTTCTGACGTATTATTTATAAACGCTGCTGATTATTTTATTGCATCTGATTCATTACCAAATTTCCTTACTGAACTGGAAAGTGTAAATTGGTCTAAAGAAGATGATGTACATACTCATTTAAAAGAAGTCATTCGTACATTTGCAACTGCTCCAACATTAGAAAGCGAGCTTGCTCCTTCATTAGAAGAAATTAATTCACATTTTGCATTCGATACAATTGAAGAAATTATTCATTCATTAGAGAAAGATCAAAGTTCCTTTTCTTTAAAAGCGAAAGAAACGTTATTATCAAAATCTCCTATTTCACTAAAAGTAACATTAAAACAGTTTATTGATGGACAAAATAAGTCCGTTGAAGAATGTTTCGCTACTGACCTTGTACTTGCTAAAAACTTCATGAGACATGAAGATTTCTTTGAAGGAGTACGATCTGTTGTCGTTGATAAAGACCAAAATCCAAATTATAAATATAAGCAGTTAAGTGATGTTTCAGAAGAAGATGTAAACCGGTTCTTTAACTTACTTAATGCGTAAAGTGAGAATTTAATAAGTAGGGTTTATCTCCCTCTTATTATTAGTAGAAGCAATCGCCCTTTCATACGGGATTAAATTGAGGCTATATAGTCGTATAATTACACGCCTATATAGCCTTTTTCCTATTTAATAAATTTTAATAAAATTTAATTTTATTAAATCGAATTATGTGCTACACTATTTTTAATTAAATATTCTAAAAATAAAAGAAGGAGGAGCGACTATGATTGAAAATTATTTTCTTTTCATCATTATGTCTATTTGTCTTATTATTTTACCTGGTCCTGATACTGCAATGGCTACGAAAAACACATTAGTTGCTGGTAAGGTAGGCGGGGTGAAAACAGTGTTCGGTACATGTGTTGCACTATTAATTCATACTTTAGCAGCAGTAATCGGACTTTCCGCACTTATTGTAAAGTCAGCTCTTTTATTTTCTATTTTCAAGTACGTTGGAGCTCTATATTTAATTTATATTGGTATTAAAGCCCTTTTAGCAGTAAGAAATAAAGAAGGCGTCAATACGAACGATATATCTTTGAATAACGCAAACGAGAATACTTCTTGCTTTCGCCAAGGGTTTCTTACAAATTTATTAAACCCTAAAATCGCAGTCTTCTTTTTAACATTTTTACCGCAATTTTTAAATCCAAATCATAATACGTTTATCCAACTTCTTATAATGGGCCTTACTTACTTAGTTTTAACAGTTATTTGGTTCGCTTTTTATATATTTTTAATTGATAAAATTAGTGCTTTTATGAAAAAACCGAAGACACAACGTTATATTCAAGGGTTAACGGGAATTGTCTTAATTGGTTTTGGTATTAAACTCGCTTTTGAAAAAAGCAATTAACAAGAAGAAAACCACCACTATTCATAGTGGTGGTTTTCTTTTAACAACTGATTTGGCTGTCTACTTTATATTAAAACCAGCGCTCAGTTACAACTTTTTTACGTGTATAGAATTGAACGCCATCTGTACCATTTGTACCTAAATCACCAAAGAATGAAGCTTTATTTCCTGCGAATGCGAAGAATGCCATTGGTGCTGGAACGTTTACGTTTACACCGATCATGCCCGCATCGATGTTATCACGGAACGTTTGTGCATGTTTACCGCTTGATGTATAAATAACCGCACCATTTGCAAATTTAGATTGATTTGTTAGATTAATACCTTCTTCTAAATCTTTAACACGTACAATGCTTAATACTGGAGCAAAAATCTCATCTTGCCAAATTTTCATTTCTTGATTTACACCGTCAAAGATTGTCGCACCTACAAAGTAACCTTCTCCAACTTCTTCCTTAATTTTACGGCCATCTACTAATAAAGTAGCTCCATCTGCTACACCGCTGTTAATATAGCCCAATACGCGTTCTTTATGAGACTCACGAATTAATGGTCCAACATAATTATCTTCGTGGAAACCGTCACCTACTTTTAACTTCTTCGTCTCTGCTACTAGTACGTCGATGAACTCATCTGCAATTTCATCAACTACTGCTACTACTGAACATGCCATGCAGCGCTCTCCACTACTTGCAAATGCAGATCCAATTACACCTTGTACCGTTTTCTCAAGATTGCAATCTGGCATAACAATCGCATGGTTTTTCGCACCAGCTAACGCTTGTACACGTTTCCCATGTTTCGTACCTGTTTCATATACGTAACGAGCTACCGGCTCAGATCCAACGAACGAAACAGCTTGAATATCTTTATTTTCTAAAATGCTATTTACAACATCTTTTCCGCCTTGCACTAAATTTAATACGCCTTTTGGAAAACCAGCTTCATAGAATAACTCTACAAGTCGCTCTGCTAAAAGTGGCGTTCTTTCAGATGTTTTTAATACGAATGTATTACCACAAGCAATTGCAAGCGGGAACATCCATAATGGAATCATCATCGGGAAGTTAAACGGCGTAATTCCAGCAACAACTCCAATTGGGTAGCGCCAAATTGATCCATCAATGCCGCTTGCAATATTCGGAAGTGCTTGTCCCATCATTAAATTTGGAGTAGATGTTGCAAGTTCTACTGCTTCAATACCACGTTGTACTTCACCAGTTGCATCCGTTAATGTTTTACCATTTTCTAGCGTAATGATTTTTGCAAGTTCTTCTTTGTTTTCTTGTAAAAGCTGTAAATATTTATACAATTGTCTTGAACGATTCGGAACTGGTACTTTAGACCATGTTTCGTATGCTGCTTTTGCCGCTTCAACAGCTTTTTCAACATCTTCTTTCGGAGATAGCGGAACGTAAGCGATAATTTTTCCAGTCGCCGGATTTGGAACTGCTTCTACTTCTGTACCAGTAGATTCTACCCACTCACCATTAATATGATTTTTTACTCGTTTAATTTCAGTTGTAATCATTATATTCTCTCCTTTTTTATGATGTTTATAAGTCTATTATTTTTGATTAGAAATTAATTGTTCACTAACTTTCTTATATAAAGCAGCCATATCGTTTTCACCATACCCAGCTTCACTTGCTTCTTCATATACGTTTAATAGCATTTCGCTTACTGGTAAGTGAAGCTCACTTTCTTTCGCTAAATCTACTGCAAACCCTAAATCTTTCTTTAATAAATTTACAGTAAAACCTGGCTCGTAGTTTTCTGATGCAATAAAACTTTTATAATTGCGCTCATAAATTCTACTTTGACCATAGCTTACATTTAAAATATCAAACATTTTATCTAAATCCATATTGTTCTTTTTCGCTAATGTTAAAGCTTCACTCACACCAGCTGTATAAAAACCAATTAATAGGTTATTAATTAATTTAACTGTTGTCCCACTATCAATTTGCTCACTAACATGGAAAATGTTCGCACCTAATACACCCATGATAGATTCCGTCTTTTCATATACCTTTTTTGATCCACCAACCATAAATGTTAATGTACGGTTTTCAGCTCCAATTACCCCACCACTAACAGGTGCTGCTAAAAAGTCTACTTTCTTTTCCTTTGCAGCTTCCTCTAACTGTTTGTTTAACTGTGGAGATACAGTACTTGTATCAATTAAAACTACATTCGAGTGACTATTTTCAAATAATCCTTCTTCGCCAAAATATACCGCTTCAACAGCGCGAGGTGAAGGTAAACTTGTAAAAATTACATCGCATGTTTCTGCTAGTTTTGAAATTGATAAGCCGATAATTCCGCCTTCTTTTTCAAAAGAAGCTTCAGCATTTTTATTTAAATCCACACCATATACTGTGTAACTTGATTTAACTAAATTTTTAGACATCGGAAGGCCCATGTTACCTAAACCGATAAAACCAATCTTTTTCATATCGCTTTCCTCCTATTTACACAATATACTTTCCGCGATTTATAATAGCTTTCGCAATTTCTCTCTTTTTTGTAAATACGTTCGTGTATAAAGGCACTAATAATTGACGAATTTCAGTTAAAATCACGTGTCTATCTTGTTCTTCTGTAATAGCCGCGGAAAGTATAGAAATCGCTGATTCTTCTACTTTGCGATAGCCTTCTTCACAAATAACGTCAGTTATCATTTGTTTCGTACGCTCTTTTTCTGCACCATTTTTACTAATTGCTTTACTCGTACGTAAAAATGCTGATTCCATGACGTACACGTCCGTTAACATATTTGATAATACACGTGAATATTCTTGCTCTTGATCAATTTTTAAACCTGGAGTTTTAGAGAGCGTTTTCAAAGATTGTTTCAACAATTTTTTCGCTAATAAAATATAACGATGGTTTCTTTCGACATTTTCTACATCAATCTCTATTTCAGTATCTTCAATTTGTTCCATTTGCTTCATTAACATTTTGGCAACTGTTAATCTATTAATTTCGTTCGTCCCTTCAAAAATACGACTAATTCTAGCATCACGGTATAATCGTTCTACTTCATACTCTTGCATATAACCGTAACCACCATGAATTTGTACAGCTTCATCTACGATATGACCAAGTGTTTCAGAAGCATTTACTTTATTCAGTGCACATTCAATTGCAAATTGAGACATTTTCTTCATAAGATCTTCATCGCTCTCATGAATTGCTTCATCAATTACACCTGCTGTACGATACGCTGCACTTTCTGCTCCATATGTAGCAATGATCATATTTGCAATTTTCTCTTGAATCATCGTAAAGTCTACTAATTCCGTTTGAAACTGTTTACGTTCTTTTCCGTATTGAACGGACAATCCAATTGCTTGCTTTGCTGTTCCAATATTTCCAAAGGCAAGTTTTAATCTAGCAAAGTTAAGAATATTAAGAGCTACGTGATGCCCTTTCCCAACTTCCCCTAAAACATTTTCAGCAGGTATGACAACATCTTCTAAAATAAGGGTAGCCGTTGAAGAACCTTTAATCCCCATTTTCTTTTCTTCTAGCCCAATAGATACCCCTTCACATGTTCTTTCGACAATAAACGCTGTCATTCCTTTATTTGTCTTCGCAAAAACAACGTATACATCTGCCATATGAGCATTTGTAATCCATTGCTTCTCACCATTTAACTTCCAAGCAGTACCATCTTCATTTAATACTGCACTCGTTTTTGCACTTAAAGCATCAGAACCAGCATTTGGTTCAGTTAAAGCATAAGCCCCAATCCATTCTCCAGACGCAATTTTCGGCAAATATTTTTCTTTTTGTTCTTTCGTTCCGTAATATATGTAAGGCAATGTACCTACACCTGCGTGTATATTAAATGAAACGCTAAATGCACCAGCGTATCCCATTTTTTCTGCTACAAGCCCTGAAACTGCCTTTCCTAATTCAAATCCGCCATATTCTTCTGGAACCTCGATACTTAATAATCCAAGTTCTCCAGCTTTCTCAAACAATTGACGAGAAACTTTATAGTTATGTTGTTCAATATTCTCCATTTGTGGAACAATTTCTTGTTTAACGAATTGTTCAGTCGTTTTTGCGATTAAATCTTCGTCTCCTGAAAAATCTTCTGGCGTAAAGAAAGCATGAATCACATCTTTATTAAGTGAAAAAAATTCATCCCACGGTAACTTCGTTTTCTCCATCTGAATCCCCCTATCATTTCGGCCTTACTTGCTACTACATATGCTCGTCTACGATGAGTGGAATATCTTATTTTTGAAAACAGAAGGCGATGAATTTTCACATCAAGCAGTTTGTCTTGCCAAAGATGTATTCTCATCGCCTTAGTTGTTTTATCTATTGATCCTCTGATAATACTGTTTTTGCAATTCCAGTATCTAGTTCTTCAAAGTCATGATATGAAATTGTTTCATATAACTCACTTCTCGTTTGCATATTAGAAAGTGCATCTTTTTGAGAACCAGTTTCCTTAATTAAAGTAAACACATTCTCATACGCTTTCGCTGCTACGCGAAGTGAAGTTACAGGATAAATAACCATTTGGAAGCCCATATTCGCAAATTCCTCTGCACTATAATACGGCGTTTTCCCGAACTCAGTCATATTGGCAAGTAAAGGTGCATTTACTTTACTATTAAATAGACGGAATTCCTCTTCTGATTGTAGCGCTTCTGGGAAAATTGCGTCTGCACCTGCTTTTACATATGCATTCGCTCTTTCAATTGCTTCATCTAATCCTTCTACACCACGAGCATCTGTGCGCGCTACAATATATAAGCTCGGTGCAACTTCTTTAATCGCTTTAATTTTTTGAACTAATTCTTCTGTCGTAACGAGTTTCTTACCATTTAAATGGCCACATTTCTTTGGTAATTGCTGATCTTCAATTTGGACAGCTGCTACTTTCGCTTCCACCATTTCTACAGCAGTTCTCGCTACATTTAATACACCACCAAACCCTGTATCAATGTCAACAAGAACAGGTAAATTTGTAGCTCTTACTAAATCTCTTGCTCTCTCTGCTACTTCAGTAGACGTTACGATTCCTAAATCCGGTAGCCCTTTACTTGCAGTATAAGCAGCTCCCGATAAATAAAGAGCTGAAAAACCTGTATTTTTCGCAACAAGAGCTGCCATTGCATCATGAGCACCTGGAATCTGTAAAATTTCATTTGCTTCTACTAAAGCTCGGAAGCGATTCGCAAGCTCTTCTTGTGTTGACTGTTTATCCACAACCCAAGCCATTCTAGATTCCCCCTATTATTAAATTAAGAATAGATCTACAAATTCATTTACATTCATATTTTCTAGTTTCTCTTCATTTAAACAAGCTTCATGAATTTGTTCTTGTTGCTTACTAGAATAATGACCTGCCATATTTGCAGTGAATTTTTGAACAACTTTTGGAATTGCTTCGTCTCTACGGAAACGGTGACCAAGTGGATATTCACATTCCACATTTTCTGTTACAGTTCCATCTTTGAAATGAACTTGAACAGCGTTGGCGATTGAGCGCTTGTTCGGGTCAAGGTAATCTAAACTGTACTGTTTATTTTCAACAACAACCATCTTATTACGTAATTCATCTACACGTGGATCATTTGCTACTGCATCCTCATAATCATCCGCAACGATATCCCCTTTTAATAAACCAATTGCCGTAATGTATTGTAAGCAATGATCACGATCCGCTGGGTTATTTAATGGACCTTCTTTATCAATAATACGAATTGCTGATTCGTGCGTTGTAATTGTAATACGGTCAATCTCATCTAATTTCCCTTTAATTTCTGGATGTAATTTCACAGCACATTCTGCAGCTGTTTGTGCATGGAATTCTGCTGGATATGAAACTTTAAATAATACATTTTCCATTACATAAGAATCTAATGGTCTTGCTAATTTTAATTCTTGTTTATTGAATAATACATCTTGGAATCCCCATCCTGGTGCAGATAATGCTGTAGGGTAACCCATTTCACCTTTTAGAGCAGTCATTGCAAGATGAACACCGCGGCTCGTCGCGTCACCTGCTGCCCATGATTTACGTGATCCAGTATTTGGAGCATGACGATATGTACGAAGACTAGAATTATCAATCCACGCATGTGATAATGCATTAAAGATTTCTTCACGTGTTCCACCAAGCATTTTCGCAACTACAGCAGTTGTTGCTACTTTTACATATAATACGTGGTCAAGACCAACTCTGTTTAAGCTGTTTTCTAAAGCAAGTACACCTTGAATTTCATGTGCTTTAATCATCATTTCTAATACTTCACGTACTTTTAACGGTTCTTTTCCTTCTGAAATACGAACACGGCTAATATAATCTGCCACAGCTAAAATTCCGCCTAAGTTATCAGATGGATGTCCCCACTCTGCTGCAAGCCAAGTATCGTTATAGTCTAACCAACGGATCATACAGCCGATATTAAATGCACCTTTCACTGGATCAAGTACATATGACGTACCTGGTACACGTGTACCATTTGGCACGATTGTTCCTGGTACAACTGGTCCTAATAATTTCGTACATTCTGGATATTGTAATGCTAAAATTCCGCATCCAAGTGTATCAAGTAATACGTAACGAGCAGTACTGAATGCTTCTGCACTTGTTACCTCTTTATTTAATACATAATCCGTAATCTCTTCTAATAATGCATCTTTTTGTTTAATTTCATTTGTTTTAATCATGCTATCCTTCCCTTTCTGTCGAAAATTCGTTATTATTAATGATGGGTGTCGGTCAAACACCCATCTGGCGGGCGGTGCTAACAACTCCCCAGTTGTTCTTATTTACTAAGCACATGTCGCTCGCCAATATAATTTACACGTGGACGGAACAAACGATTGTTCGCATGTTGCTCAATAACGTGCGCACATAGTCCTACTGTTCTAGAGCTAAAGAAGATTGGCGTGTACAGTTGAATTGGAATACCAAGCATCCAATATACTGGAGCTGCGTAATAATCAAGGTTCGGATAAATTCCTTTTTCCTTCTCCATAATCTTTTCTCCAGCTTCACACATTTCATATAGTGTATAATCACCTTTCACATCACATAACTGCTTTAAAGCTTCCTTCATCATTAAAGCTCTTGGATCCATCTTCTTCATATATACACGGTGTCCAAAGCCCATAATTTTTTCTTTGTTATATAGTTTCTTCTGTAATAACTCTTCAAACTTTTCAACATTACCAGCTTCTAAAAGCATGTACATAACCGCTTCGTTTGCACCGCCATGTAAGCTACCTTTTAAAGATGCAACCGCACCTGTTAAAGCACCATATAAGTCGGATTGCGTAGATGCAATAACGCGCGCTGTAAATGTAGAGTTTGGCATTTCATGTTCACTATATAAAACAAGGGAACGATCAAAGATCTTCTCCTCAAGTTCAGTTGGTTTTTTACCTGTTAACATATAGAAGAAATTCGCGCTATATGATAATTCCTTAAGTGGTTCGATTGGCTCTTCATTATTTAAAATATGATAGCTATTCGCTACAATGTTTGGTACTTTACTCAATAATTTGTATCCGCGACTTTTGTTTACTTCTAACGAGCGATTTTCAATATCATTATCGTAACCAGCTAATGCGGACACACCTGTACGCAATCCATCCATAGGGTGTGTTTCTTTCGGTAATGCCTTCAGTACGTTGAATACACCTTCTGGTACCGCGTATTCTTCTTTTAATTTCTTTTCAAGTGTTGCTTTTTCATCTGCATTCGGTAGATGTTCTTCCAATAAAAGGTGCACAATGTCTAAGTACTCTTTTGTTTTTGAGAGTTCGATTAAATCATACCCTTGAATTACAATTTCACCTTTCACTGTGTCAAGAAACGAAATCTTCGTCTCCGCTGCCACTACACCATCTAATCCCGGGGAAAATTTTTCTTCAGCTTTCATCATTATTTCCTCCAATCCTAATAGATCTTCGTGCACATAACTGTAAGCCTTTACAATATTGTGAAACTACATTTCTATTTCAATGTATCAGAGTTTTTAGAAGATTTCAATTTATTTTATAATGATAAGTTTCCTACACTTTTACCGATGTAACAATACAATTTTTTAAAAATAATTTTCATATTTTATAAAGAAAAGACAGACTTCTCCTTATTTATCTTTAAAACAAAATATAAAGTTAATTCATATAATCCAGTTAAATATATACCTACTTTACAATTTCTTTTACTAAATAAAAAAACGAGCTGTATTCATATACAGCCCGTTTTTTGCATTATATTTATTTCACTATTCTCTAAATATAATTTCCATATAAAATTTATTTATTTTTAATAAAGTTATTATTTTACGTAATTAAATTGAATTTCTTCCATTTCCTCATGATAACTTACAAATAAATCATAGTTTTGAAAATACCAAAGATCATCAACATCTACAAAAAATATAATACCTTCCTTCTCAACTGACACGATTTCCCCATCTGGTTTCTCTGCAACAATCCCTAAAGAATATCCAGGCTGAATTGAACTATTCCCTCCGTACCTTACAGTAAAACGTACAGATTCACCGTGCTTTATACGTAATTCTTCCTGGAACCATTGTAGAGCTTTACGATCAATTGAAATTCTCATCTTTATTCCCCCCAGTTTATGCAAACTCTTTTTTTCCTAATCGTTGTTTTACAAAGAAGACGAAAATAATTAAGGCTATTAATGCTGAAATTGCACTCCCTGAAAATAAAATACGATAACCAAACATTTGTGAAACAACTCCAAGTAAAATAGCACCTAACCCGATTCCTAAATCAAACGCTGTAAAAAATGAAGCGTTCGCAACTCCTCTTTTACTCGGATCGACAATTGTAAGCATTGCCGCTTGCAATGCTGGCTGTGCTGAACCGAATCCAACACCATATAATGTAGCTGCGATAACTACACCTATTAAATCATTTGAAATCGTTAATACAACTATTGCAATAATAGTAATGCATAGTGCCGGAAGTATGATAAATACTTCTCCATACTTATCTAATAGTTTTCCTGAAATTGGCCTTACAATCGTTAAAGCAATTGCATATACAAGAAAGAATGTCCCAGGATTCACATCAATTGACGATGCAAATAGCGGTAAAAACGTCGTAATGCCTCCATATGCAAATGATAAAAAGAATACAACTATCGTAATGGATAGAACCGATTTTTCAAACAGTTGTATTTTCCCTTTTTCTTTTTGTGGTGTGAATGGCATTTTCGTCATTAACGATAGTAAGACTGCCATAAAGGATAAAAGAGTTGCTAATAAGAAAAGGCCGTGAAATGAATAATTTTGTACAACCGATAATCCAATCATTGGGCCGATTGCCATTGCAATCGTCATAGCCATTCCATACCAACCCATACCTTCACCACGGCGTGAATCTGGAATAATATCAGTTATCGCTGTTCCAACAGCTGTTGTAGAAACAGCCCATGTTACTCCGTGAATAACACGTAAAACAGCTAAAAGGACAATAGTCGTCGCTAAATGATAAGAGTACATCGTTAACCCAAAAAAGATGAGTCCCAAAATAATAAAGGATCTTCTACCATATTGATCCAACATCCCTCCAATAATCGGTCGTATTACAACTGCCGCTATTGTAAACATTCCCATCATAAGTCCGACTTGTGATTCATTGCCACCTATCTCTTTAATAAAAAGTGGGAGCGTTGGAACAAGTAAATAAAATGCTGTAAATAAGAATAACATTGCGAAAGTCATTTGAATAAATGATTTCGTCCATAATCGTTCCATAAATATTCCTCCATAAAAACGTAAAATCTTACAATTAACACCTCTATTTTACTGTTTCCTTGTTCCTTTTCCCTCCGTAAATAGACGTATCTTTTTATAATAAATAGTCTACCTTCAATTTAAATTGGTCTTACAACTTTATACGTATGTTTTAGCCTAAAGTCCTATCTAACTGTACCTTTATATGTGTGAAAAGAATATACTACTTTATTATCGCAACTTAGGAGTGAATATTTTTATGTGGGTATCATCAAGAGTAACAGCCGTAGTTCCTTCGGCTCCTGGGATACACGTTCCCGCCGTTCATACAGCTAGTTCTGATGTCGGTATTGAACTTCCCGCAACTTGGCAACACTATCAAATTCCCGGTCAAATTACCCCCTCATTTTGGCATCATGGTGCACATCCAAGTAGTACCCCCTTTCAAAGCCACGCTTATCCTCCGTTACCTCAATCTCAAATTTTTTATCATTTTCCTTCAATTTATTTTCAAAACTTCTATGGTACTTTTAATATTTAAAATACATTGTCTCATAGCTACTGCATTTAAAAGAAAAAAGCACTTAAGATTATAATTTTTACAAATCTTAAGTGCTTTTTAATATTTTTTATAAAATTTTCTTATTGTCCATTATTAGCAGGGGCCTCTCCTGCATTACCGCCAGTTTCTGGTTGTGTGGTCGCTGGTGGAGTTGTATTTCCTTGGCCTCCTCCATTATTTGCTGGAGGTGTCGTATTCCCTTGACCTCCACCGTTATTTGCTGGAGGTGTCGTATCTCCTTGGCCTCCTCCATTATTTGCTGGAGGTGTCGTATTCCCTTGGCCTCCACCGTTATTTGCTGGAGGTGTTGTATTCCCTTGGCCTCCTCCGTTATTTGCTGGAGGTGTCGTATCTCCTTGGCCCCCTCCATTATTTTGTTCATTTTGTTTCTTTTCTTCTTCTTGTTTCTTTTGCTCTTCTAGTTTCTTTTGTTCTTCTTGCTTCTTAAGTTCCTCTTGTTTCTTTTCCTCTTCTTGTTTTTTCAGTTCTTCCTGTTTCTTTAATTCTTCTTGCTTTTTCTCTTCTTCAGTTTTTTGCTGCTGATCTTGTTTTGGTTTTTCTGTCGTATCCGGTACGCTCGTATTTGGAGAAGAATCACGTTTTTCACCTTTTATACGCAGCTCACTACCTTCTTGAATTACACTACTTGGCATTTTAAATCTTGATTTGTCAGTAGCAAACTGACTCATCATTGCTTTAAAGATCAACTGTGCAATTTTCGTATTTTTACTACTAATATACTCGTCTTTACCATCTTTCATATATCCAGTCCATACTGCCATCGTATACTGCGGTGTATAACCTGCAAACCAACTATCACGAGTTGCACTTTCCGGAATATTAAATTTCGCTAATTGTTTTGAATCATAGTTTGTTGTACCTGTTTTTCCAGCTACATCTAAAGAACTTATATTTGCTGCTGTACCAGTACCTGATGTCACTACTGAACGAAGCATATCAGTAATCATATATGCTGTAGAGTCAGCTATAACTTGTTTTGGTTTTTGTCCAAAACTTTGTGACTTTCCGTCTGGATAAACTACTTTCTTAACAAAATGCGGTTTTGCATACTTACCACCATTACCAAATGTCGCATAAGCACCCGCTATTTCAGTTGGTGATACTTCGTTTGTACCAATAGCTGTAGATTCTTTCGGTGTTGAGCTAAGTGTAATACCTAATTTCTCAGAGAACTCCTTCGACTTACTAAACCCTACTTCTTTTGCAGTTTTAACTGCTGGGACGTTACGCGACATTTTTAACGCTTCACGCATCGTAATTGATCCTAAATGACTTCTGTCCGCATTTCGAACTTCTTGTCCAGTTGAATATTTAAATGGAGAGTCATCAATTTGATGATACGTAGCCCATTTTAAGTATTCAATTGCAGGGCCATAATCATAGATTGGCTTCATAGTTGAACCAGCTGCACGATCTAATTCAATGGCCATATTATGCCCTTTAAATACGGCTTTATTTTCACCGCGACCACTACCTATAGCACGAATCTCACCTGTTTTCGTATCCATAAATGTGAAAGCACCTTGGAATTTATCATTTGGATAATTAATAATATTTTCATTTAAAATCTTATCAGCAAATTCCTGTGCTTTCGGGTCTAATGTTGTATAAATTTCTAAGCCATCAGATCCAATATTAACATCTGGTATTTCTTTTTCTACTTCTTTCACTACGGCATCCATAAATGCAGTATGCGGCATTGTTTGAAGTTCCGTTGCTGTCTTAAGTCCCTTTGTCACTTCAACTTTCGAAGCTTCTTCCATTTCTGCCTTCGTAATATAACCATGTCGATTCATCAATTTTAGGACAACATTTCTTCTTTCTGTTGCTCTTTCAATATTTTCTGTTTTCGTCGGATCATAGTTATTCGGTGCTTTTGGTAAACCTGCAAGCATCGCAACTTCTGGTAATGTTAAATCTTTCAATTCTTTACCATAGTAGTTTTGTGCTGCTGTTGCGATACCATACGAACGGTTTCCTAAGTTAATTTTATTTAAATACATTTCTAAAATTTCATGTTTTGAATATTGTTGTTCTAGTTTATACGCTAAATATATTTCCTGAACTTTACGTTTTGATGTTTTTTCCATCGATAAGAAGTAATTTTTAATAACCTGTTGCGTTATTGTACTTCCACCTTGTGAACCGTAATCTCCTTTAAGACTTACCAAAACAGCACGGGCAGTACCTTTAAAGTCTACTCCGCTATGCTCGTAAAAACGTGCATCCTCTGTTGCTAAAAATGCATTTTCTACTAATTTAGGAATTTGATTATACGTAACATTCGTCCGCTTTTCTTTCCCGTATTCATATACCAAATCGCCATTTTTATCATAAATTTTTGAGGATAACGGATTAACAAGTTTTGCTTTCTCAAGTTTTGGTGCATCCTTAATCATTACGAAGAAGGTAGCAACTCCCCCCACTAAACCAACAATACCAAGTAATAAACAAGTAATTAAAAACTTGCGAAAAAATGATGTTTTACCTTTTGGTTTTTGTGTTTTAGAAGCTGGCTGTTTTTTCTTTTTAACTTGTCGTCGCTCCTCTCGAGAACGATAATTTTCTGACATGTTACTTTCTCCTGCCTTTCAATTCTCCCGTTGATTTACTTAAAAATATTGAGGTCACTTTCTAAAATAAATTTAATTAAGAAAGTATATTGACCTGGAGCATTCAATATTTTCCTAATTCACAGATTATAAATTTTAGAATGCTTGTTACACAAAGTATTTTCACTTCTATTTTTCTAATAATGCTGCCCCTTTAAGCATAGAATGTAAAAAGTGAATTTTTAATACCTCGTATAAATAATATACCTTTTTTTCAAATGGTCAATATTTTCTTATTTATAAATCAAAGGTGAAATAAAAATAGCACAACGATATGTACTTCGTGTGAACTTCCTTATAATTACGTATAACGAACATTTAATATATTGCATATAAGTATAATACCTCTTTAATTATAAAAATTTCAACACCACAACCTCAACATCTATAAGATATTATTAAAAATGAAAAGTGAGGAGTTGCGTAATGATGGAGTTATCTCCCGTGATTTCCAAAACTATAGTTGCTGTTGGCTATAATCCTTTTTCTATGATTTTACGCATTCAATTAAAGCATGGACTGTATGATTTCTTTAACGTTCCTGAAAACATTTACACCGGTTTATTAAACGCACACTCTAAAACGAATTATCACAATACTTATATTAAAAATTCTTACCGCTACACTAAAATTTAAACTTAACTAGAATGAAAAAAGAAAGGAGGTAGTCCCCCCTTTCTTTTTTAAATCATTTCACAACTCAGCTATCTTCTGTTCTTTTTATTTATTTCATCATATGCTTGAATTTGTTTTTTTAAACGCCGATCTGCTTTTTTATCATGTACAACTAATATCGCATGAATAACACCTGGAACCCAAAATATTAATGTTAATATGAAATTAATTACTGCTTGAAATGGTTTTCCGCAAAATAATACGGCTACAGGTGGAAGAAAAATTGCCAACAAATACATCATCTCTTGAAAACTCCTTGTTTTGTATTTTTCTCTCTCCATACACTATAAAAACCAGTAACTTTTACATTTCCGATATTTTTATTACCCACTAATAACTGTTCTACCATATCCTACATCTTAATAAAACTATATTTATGTTTACAGTGAGATTCGTCTAAAAAATTTTCAAACCATTTTTTCAACATAGAACTGTTCACCTCTATGAAAGAATCTTCATCTTGCCTTATTACATACTTTTACTTAAATACTCAATCTCATGTTGTAACTTTTTAAATTGTTCAAAATGCATAGTGATAGATTGACTGTTTCCATACTCAGCACTATGCTTCACCAATAAAACACCCGTGTCATGAAAAAACGCGTCAAGCTCTTTTCTAATGGATACTTTCATTATATGCGCTGTTTTAATAGCCGATAAAATTGCAATTTCATTAAACTTTAATTTTATTTCCTTTGGACAAAATGCTTCTTCCACCAATATAACTTCATTGCTATAAATAAGTGCAACAAGATTACTTGACTTTGCATCTGTTAAATCTACTTTTTTTATAACATTATTCATTACATTTTGCCTCCTTTGTTTTCATATATGATAATTATACAATTTCCATTTTTAATTACGTAACCTTACATTCAGTTTAACACACTTTTATTATGGGATTAAGCTACACTTCAAACGTTTTATTATTCCGCAATTTTCGTTAGATGAACCCTTTGGACTATAAGACCATATAGTAGTGTTAACAAATGATTGTAAAGTGGGTGAGAACTATGCCCTCAGTTGTAGGGAATTTAGTTGTACAAAATAGTAACGGTTCATTTAATTTAGGTGATTTCTATAACGTTTCTCCAAAAGAAAACACGAAGGCTTATAATGGATCTGGTGCTTCCAACGTTGGTTTTGTTGTTAATACTTTTAATGGTGTGAGTGCGACTAATACGTTTGATTCTGACCTTGCGGATCAAAACCAAGTCGGTACAGCTTAACCCTATTTTTTCATCGTTCTGTTTAAGAATTTTTAATCTGTCCATACTATAATCAGGCTGTTATACAGCTATTGTTGATTTTTGGAGTACCCTATCTTTTTCTCCCTTTCCCTGGGGCTTAGCAGCTAGTATGAAGCTAGCTGCTTTTCCGTTTCATTTTTTCTGTTTCACATCTAACATAGCTTACTTTACGCTATTTCAATAATATCCGTGGTATTAAATACGTAAGTTTTATAAAACGCGTCAGTACACATTACAATGCGCTTTAGCGGATTTATATGTACAACTGTCATGTAGCTTGTAAGTATGTATCCATCTTCAAAATATGTCACCAATATTTCTTTCTCAGACAATAATGACATTAATAATTTATCAGAAATTCCCTCTTTTGCTTCTTTTGTTAAAAATGGTTTTTGTACTTTAAATTTCTCCTCAATAACCTTTCGCATACTTAATAACTGTTCCGACATTACTGTAAATGGAACCCATTCTCTTTTTGCTCTTTGCATCTTTACATCATTCATTTCTCTATCTCCTCGATTATTTATCCATTCTATTTCAAACATATTGCGCTTCGATTATTCTTTAATAATTGCTCGGCTCATATTTCCCCTGCATGAACAGGTAAGAAATCTCCCACCTCAAAACTCAAGACATACAAGGAAAGTAAGTCGAAGATCAACTTCCCGTAAACAGCCGATTGGTGAAAATGTAATTAGTGGATGATGAACACCCACTAATTACATTTTCACTTTATTCTAAATCGTATACTATCTACACATACAAGAACGTTCGTTCTAATTATACACGAACCTACGTTCTTTTGAGAAGGGATTTATTTTTTCTTCATCAAATGAGACTTTTTCCCATTTAATAGGAAGTTCACGTATCAACTAAAAAACGACTTCACTTAAAGAGAAGTCGTTTTTTCTAATCACCTATATTTCTATATTTATTTTTCTATCCTGACAAGTGTTCTTTCTGGAATACGAATCTCATCTATATGAAAATGATTTATTTTTAATTTTAATTCTCCCAATCGTTCCTTATCTTCATTACCAACCCAACAACTGAATAATTCAAAATAGTCCCCATCATTTAAATAACCTTCCATAATCGTGCATAAAGCTATTAGCTTTTTTCTTCTCCCTTTCAGTTTGCCACTCAACAAGTTCAATGCCCCAACTCGTTGAAACTTCATATGTATAACTTGTTTGAAATTGAAACTCTTGTACAATTTCAAGCATACTTTCATCTGAAAAACATGGCGCAAAAACAATTACATCATTAGAATCTGGATCCGTTAATGGAATTTCTACATTACACCCTATATAACTTGCTAAACTCATTTTTACTCCTCCAATATTCACATAAAAATAACTTATATGAACATTTATCTACCCAAATATAAAATCCCTGCCTAAATTCAAAAAATCTATGAGATTTATAAAGAATCAAAACTCGTTCCTTATAAATTTCTATGAAAAGAGAGCAATTTAAACACTCTCTGTTCGTACATACTGCGTCAAACTATTTATTTATTTATAATTCACTCTAATTATTAAATATATTTCGGTTGTACTATTATATGTAACTCCCTCTCCGTTACTGCTTTTTTAGGATTCCGAAAATACTCTAATTCATATTTTAATACTTTATAGTCAACCATCCCAATCTTAATCCCTTTCGTTTCTTTTAAAATAGCTAATAGGTTATTTATATCTTCATCATACGATTCAAAAATTTTCCCTCCGTCTTCTCTTTGAAAAATTACTTTCACATTTTCTCCCCCTACATCATTTATTTATCTATCCAATAATTCATTCTTCACCTTAAAATTTCATACGAAAAAGAACATCCATCTTAATAGAATGCTCTGCTTTTCACTTCATTTAACGTCAATATATTTCAATCTTATTGTATGTTTCATTCTGCAAATTATGTTTATCCACTTCTATAAAGTGAAACTTTAATCCACTCAAGCTTTGTTCATTCCTGACTAATAATTAGCCTACGCAAATCTTACTGCCTACAAATAATGGGCTAAAATTAATTAATTCGTTTTATATTTAATGAGATGAAACAAAACATTATAATATCAACATTCTATGAAGTAATGATTAACCTACTTCAAAATAATTACATAAATTTCCATTGTAATTCTTAATATTTATATGTAATATTGTATTGTCTTACTATCTATTTATAACTCACACACTAACTAGAAAAGGGAACCTTTAAAGGTTCCCTTTTCTAATTACAGTCATTATTTCTTTTCTAGAAATTCAAATGTATTTTTAAACTCTTTATCATTCACCTTAATATCAGCATCTTTCAATAATTCATTGACTACTTGTTGTTTCCATTTACCTGTCGTGTCTTGTAGTCTTTGCTGTTCTATATCTTTACGAATTGAATCTTTTACTTCATCAAATGGCTTTAATTCTTTTTTATCTGTCACTTTAATAATATGGTAACCGTAAGTTGTTTTTACTGGTTCACTTACTTGTCCTGCATCTAATTTATATGCAGCTTCCTCAAATTCTTTTACCGTTTGCCCTGGAGCAAAACCAGTGATTTCCCCGCCCTGTTCTTTTGAACCAGTATCCTCTGAGTATTGCTTCGCTAAAGCCGCAAAATCTTCTCCGTTATTTACTTTCTCTTTCACTTCTTTAGCAGTCTTTTCATCTTTTACTAAAATGTGACTTACCTTCATTTCTGGTTTATAGTTATCTTTTACATCTTTTTCTGTAACAGTCGCTTTAATCGCTTTCTCAAATGCAATTTCTGGCTTCATTTTTTCTTTTAATTCATCTTCATTTTTCAATCCAAGTTGTTCTAAAGTCGCTTTAAAGTTCTCACCCATTTTATCTTTTGCTTCTTCTACTTTCTTTTTTGCTTCCTCATCTGAAACTTTATATTTATCGAGCAACGCCTTACTTAACACCATTTGGTATAAAGTACTTTCCCCATATTTTTGTCTTAATTCTTTACTTAACTCTTTCTCTGTAACATTTCCTACTTTTGATGTTACTACGTTGTCTGAGGAGCCACATGCGGATAATGCCAGTACTACGCATGAAATAATTGTTCCTAAAAATAGCTTTTTCTTTTTCAATTCAAAATACCTCACTTTTATTATTATATAAGAATAACTATACAGTGTTGTTGTGTATACAATGTGTTTTCTACATGTAATTCATTTCATGTAAAAAAACTATGTATCAGTAGATAACATTAGTTAATCAATCTATCTTTTGCGCTAATATTAGAACCATTTTCTCTATTACTAATCTTCGTTTTTTGTAATTAATCTTCTTTATACTATGAAACATATGTATGAAAGTTAATTTACTGTATTTTTTGTGATTATTCTATATTAACGAAAACAATTTATCTCTCATTTCTTTTATATTTCAATTCAAAAATACTATCTTTACACTCTATATAAGATTCAGTAACAATTTTATCAGTGGAAGCCTCGTTTATCGTCCGCAATAACTCTACAAAATAACGTTAATGCATACGAAAAAGACATTTTCTATTAATGAAAATGTCTTCTCACAATTTAATAAAACAGTTTTGGTGTTAAATCTGTATTTTGTAATTGTGCACTTTCACTGCTCGGAACACAGCTTGTGGAGAATAATATTGGGATACCACAAACATCATCGTTCATTACATCATGAAATACATCTGCAGCAACACCAGTAAATGTTTGACATAAATTTGAAATATCATCATTAAAAAATTGAATTACTTGTGCAGCAAAAACAGGAAAGACAACATTTGCCCCACCAGGGAGTTGAGGCTGTACAACAACTTGTTCGAAATAAGGATTATTTTCTAGCGCCACTTGAAATAAATGGGCAATTTCAAATGCATCTAGTGGACATGGCAGTGGATTTACAATGTCATTTTCATTATTAGTTACAATAACTGTTACACTTACATTCCCAAATTCTACAAAAGATTTTAGGAGCGTTGCTAACGCTCTCGCTTTTTCATCACTTAACGCGTGCACTAAAATAATATAATTTCCTCCAACTGGAATTAGCGGACCAACTGTAACTGTTGGATCAGCACCAATTGAATTTTTTAACTCATTGAAATATGTGATCCATGGTGGTGAAAGCTGAGGTTGAGCTTGTACATTTTCTTGCAATCTTTCATTACCTCCTAATACAATTCTTACTACTATAATATGTAGCAAGAAAAAAAGCGTATTAGATAAATTACTTATTTTTTAATTTTACCTATTATATTGATTATACATTGTATAGAACATTCTCAGTTTTTACTGTATTTTCCACATTTTCACCATGCCATAGAACTCCATATCATTATCAACTCAACTAAAATTTCATATTATATTAGTACGTCTTTATAATATGAACGAAAAAACGCAGTATACAATTCTGCATCATAGGAGCTGATTTCATGGAGAAAAAACCTATTGTTTTCAAAGTCCCACCAAATTCAAAATTAAAAGTTACATTTTTCGGTCCTTGTAACGAAGTAATTACAAATGTTTCTATAATTAATCAACTTTCCACACCTAAATGTCAAACTATTACACAATATCCAAACTATACGAAATATGAAACTGAAGTACGATTATTATCGAGTTGTTAATCCATTCTATACAAAATCCTTACAATTTGGTTAACTACAAAACCTTATTAATAGACTAAGATTACTCATTTCATGATATTTCATTGATAATTTATTGATTTTTCACACATTTACATCAACCGAACATATATTATCGTATGGAGATTATCCACTCATAAAACCTATCTTTCTTTAGAGCGTACTTTTTATGTATGCTCTTTTTTTATTTATCCCTTATTCTGTACATATAAATCTGATCACTTTTATATTTCACGTCGGGTAAATCGACCTGCCCTTTATAAATAATCTAGTCAAGGTGTCCCCCATAATACTTCTTTATTTATTAGACATTCACTACTCTATTAAATTCGTGTATCCATTCAAGCACCATTTATCTAATATATTTTCCTTCTAAATTCACAAAAGATGTATTAAAATTCTTTATATACTCAAGGAGGTCAAATATGTTCAAGTTGCATCCCATACTACTCATCTTAGGTTTTATTTTATTTTTATATAGTGTACTTGCCTTCATGTTATTCCTTTCCATACAATAGTAATACCTGCACAAACCGATGTTAAATATGTAATTTCTATATAGTAATGAAAAAGCCTTTAATTATACGGACATAAATTAAGATGTCTTTTTATACCGTTAGGCAACTAGCAAATGTAACGCCAAAGAACTTTTACACCCTTGTTACTTACTCTTTTTATTACCTGCAGAAAATCTAATACTTAAAATAAGATAGCCCTTTCAACATCAAAACTGTAAAAAATAATTTTAAAACTTTACCTTTCATCATTACATCTTTAGCATGTGAAATTCTCATGAAACAAACTATATTTAACCGATTTACTTATATATTAAAAAAACAATAATAATCCCCCACCATTCGGTACAGGGGATTAACTAAACCTACTGAAAAGTATTTTATTCTCTTCGTTATTTAATTGGAGAAGGAAATCTTGCAGCTTCAAAATGAACCGTATTCACGCCATTAACATTTTGAACAATTACTCCAGCGACACTACTCTCAGCAAAAACTTCAACTGAATCCCCTGCTTCTAATTGAAGAATAGAAGTTACTGAAACATCATTGTTAAAAAATACTCCAGTCCCAAAGAAATCATTATCTATTGCTATCGCTGGATTTCCATTCACACGAATTTCAACTCTAGCTCTGTAGTTCACATTAAAATCATTTGGAGAGAATGTTATATTCCCTAATATACTATATACCCCTTTAGTCTTCGGAATAAAAATAGATGTTGCTGGGTTATATTCATTCGCTAAATCAAACTGTTCATCTTGGAACAATACTTTAACAGAAGTATTTTCCGGGACAGGTTGATTCATTGTATTAACAGCTCTAAAGGCAGATGCCCTTACAAGTTTTTCCTTCTTATCCTCACAACAATTTTCTTTTACATACTTTTTATCACATTTACTATTTTCTCTAAAGCAATTATGACTTTTCTTTTTATAATCTTTACAATACTTACAGTAATAATAAGACGTAGTAAATCCCCCTTAAATTTATTATTACATACTATGCAATATAGATTAGAATCGTTTGGACAAACTGATACTCCTTTTAATAGAAAAAACCCCACCATTTCGGTGAGGATTACCCTTTATCTGCTGTATACTCAACTTTATTTAATTGGTGAAGGGAATCTAGCAGCTTCAAAATGTGAGCCGTCTTCCGAAGGACTTAAAACTCCGTCTATGCTACTTTGTGCATAAACCTCAACTTGATCTCCTGCATGCAATTGAATAATCGTCGAAACACTTACTACATTTCCAAAACCGATTGGACCAAAAAAGTCATTATCTATAGCTATTGCCGCGTTTCCATTCACACGAATTTCTACACGAGCTCTATAATTTAAGCTAGGATCGTTTGGAAAAAAACCAATCGTTCCAATAACAGAGTATACTCCTTTAGTCTTCGGAATAAAAATAGACGTTGCTGGATTATACTCATTTGCTAAATCAAATTGTTCATTTTGGAACAATACTTTTACAAAAGTATTAGCAGGAACAGGTTAATTCACCGTATTTCTAGCTCTAAATGCTGATGCCCTAACAAGACTATCCTTGTTGTCATTACACTTACTATCGTTCTTACAACAGTTATGCTGTTTCTTTTTATATTCTTTACAATACTTACAGTAGTAATAGCAAGACATACTCGTTCCCCTTTTATGCTTATTACTCTATATTATGTAAAAGAGATTCACAATGTTTGGACGAACTATTGTTTTCCCCCTATACTTGTCGCCTATTTATATACACGTAGGCGGAAGACATTTCAATAACACAACAACCTAGTAGTATAGTAATCTCTATTCAAATTTGATAAATCCCTTTACTTTTTATGCATAAAAAAGAACGAACTTACATTCGTCCTTTCACACATTTTTATGGTCCAAAGCTTATCATCCAACCTAACATAAATCCAAATATAGAAAACAGTAGCATAAAAAGATATAAACTACATGCCCACAATGCATATTTCCGACTTTTTCTTTTTGTGATCATTCCTATGACTGAGCATACCAATCCAATACCAACTATTTGCAGAAAACCTTTACCTATAAATGTTTCTTGTATAAGCAATATAATGTTCAAATACAATAACGCCAGAAAGGCAATAATTAATGAAATAGTCCCCATCCACGTTTCCTGTTTATAAATATGATTCTTTCTTTTTTTTAAGAATGCCAATTCCATAATCTCGCTTCACCTACTTTCAATTTTCTAACTTTTTCGTGGCTCATTAATTTTTCAACTTCTCCTTTAGGTCCTGTTACAACTGCCCCATATGTTTTTACCCCATTTTTTTCAAGGAAAGAAATACGCTGTGACAACTCTAATACTTTCGCTCTAGATAGCTTCACTGCTAAATTTTCGTGCTTCTGTAATGACTTTAACACATCAATAAATTGTTCCTCATGAGGTGAATCACTCACAAAAGCACCACTTGGTCTTGAAATCATATCTGCTGGAAAGCCAATCGGAGCAACATACATACCCTCGTCATTCGTTTGCTTCTCCTCTAACCCTGTATTAACGGCATACCAGACGATATCAATAGTGGGAAACATATTCGTTACCTCTTGTACACTCAACAATTCTCTAAAAGATATAAATGCTTCTACAACAGATTCTTGCGGAAGACCCTTTAATACTTGCGCTTCTTCACTACTATTATAGGATGAATTATAATTATTAGGATGAGACAATACCTCGTTATCTATATATGGGACTTCCGGAATTTTTTCATCTGTTGTATATTCACGGCTAACTTTCGTTGCTCTACTAAATATATAATCTGTTTTCTCTTCCCCTATTCGAATATCTTTCTTTCCTACCCTTTTATACAAATCAAAATGCAATTGTAAACTAAGCGGTAACAATGTTTGCTCCATGTCCCTATCTTTCAAAAATACATTTGGTTCTGTTACACTTAATGTTTGATTTACTACATTCCGTATCTCCATTGCGTTTGTAGGTGCAAATACATAGTATGCGAGAGTAGATATATATAATATAGGTTGAATAAGTAATAAAAAAGTAAATACAATTAAAACATTCGTAATACGCGCTCTTTTTTTCCCTATTTTCATCACTTGCTCCTGTTTTCCATTAGAAAGTGCATCCGGCCTTTGATGAAGAGCTTCTTGTAACAATTCTTTATAATCATCTTGTTCAGAATGAGGTTTATCATTTGTCATTTTGACTCTTTTCCTCCTTTAACAATTCTTTTAATCTCTTTCTCCCGCGAAATATGTGACTTTTATACGTGTTTAACTTTAAATCTAATACAGAAGCACCCTCTTCGTACGTTAATTGATGTACGTCACATAATAAAATAGCTTGCGCCTCTACCACCGGTAAAGTATGAATAATCTGAATTAATTTTTCATAACTATTTTTTGCGACTACATACTCTTCTGTAGATTCACCTGCTTGAATTGTTTCTAATTCCTCCGTTCCTACAAAAGCTACTTTTTTCTCTTTCCTAACAAAATCAATAAAGGTATGATATGCCACTTTAAAAAGCCATGATTTCACCTTTTGGTTTTCATAGTCTTCTAGATAAAGAAACGCCCGATAAAAAGTCTCCTGCATCAAGTCCTCCGCTACATGATGGCTACGAGAAAGGGAAAATAAATACCGGTACACATCGTTTATATAAACTTTATATATTTCTTCAATCTCCATCCCCCTCCTCCTTTCATATATAACACGAATAAACAAATTAAAAAGTTGCATTATTTTTCCTTTTTATTCATAAAAAACATTTATACATTTCAATAACTATTTACAATTATAAACAAAACATAAGATGTTATGGCTATAAATATACTTCAAAATGGGGAAAAACGGTCCGGATGTTCTCCTGCTCTTGTAAATTGATAGTCATAGGACAATCTTCCTGTACGATATAACCACAGATAGGATTTCATTGCTACCTCTCGTCCTGGTTCGCGTTAGTAAATGTTCATGTATCTTTTCATATAGTGCCACTATCCATCAGTTGTCATGATAAGATAATTCTCATTCTTTCTTCGATCGACGATATTTTCTTACCAAAAAACAACTTGTAGAGTATGTACAAAGATTATCTCATCAGCTATTTACAAATTGTAGATGGAACTATTTGACGCTTACATATACACTCACCCCCCTCAATTATTTCCGCTATTTGCAGATACCTCAAAATTCGGCATCTGTGATAAAGGTAGGTGGGAGCTGGGTTTCCCGTATATATCCAATTGGTAATGGTTAGGTTAATAATCGGTTTGGGATACCTGCTCCTATTCATAAAATTTTCAGCTTATAGATTGAAGACAGTTCCATATGGAATCGTAAGAAAAGAACTTCCATACGGTGTGATTTGATGCACTGGATAAAAATACTCCATAGATGAATAATACGGCTGGATACCTTGTTGTTGCATTTGCATTTGTTGTTGCATTTGTAACGCTTGTTGAACAGCTTGAACTGTACTTTGTGCTCCGCTAAACGTTATTGATGTACCATATGCTGGTCGCATACCCGCTTGAGAATAAAAATACGAATAAAACATTTTTTTCAGCTCACTTTCATATAAGTTATTACAAATTATGTTATGATTCTTTATTTCAGTGGGTGCTGAAAGTTAGTCTATTAGCTTTGATTAGGTTTAAAAATTTCTATTCTCTCTTACACTTTCATATTTCATTTACAAAGTTTATCTCCTAATACTAATTTAATTTTCGGAGGGGCATTTCATTTATAAGTTTTCGATAATTATTTTACAAACTAAAAAGGTAAAAAATTCACTATTTCTAATTCCATTCGATTACCTTCAAAACTATACAAATGAATTTTTAAGATTATTAAAGGTAAATTATCTATCTATACATCCTCCACAAAATAAAAGCACCCTAAACGGATGCTTTATTTTTCACTACTATAATTTCTTAGCAATAATTCAATTGTCCACGAATTTCACCATTAGGATGTTGTACTGTATGAACATTAATATAAATGTTTCCAGATATGATTTCATTTACAAGAGTAGCTAATGTTTGACCCGCTAACGGCCCAACCAAATCTTCTTGAGTAATTATTCCCGTAAGCGTTGCACACTCTATTGAAACCGGATTTGTTATAGGTCCAAATAAAAAAGCTACAACAGGACCATTAGTTCCTTTTGCTCCAATATGCAGATGGGCAACTACTACATCCTCTATATCAAATAAATCCAACTTAAATTTTAGGCTAAGCTCGTCCTGGCTTAATTTAAAGAAAGCCTCCCCTCGAGCGTCTGTTTCTACTGGTGGAACTTCATTTCTACCACGTAGCTTTGCAAAAAACATATCTATCACTCCTATGCTTTTATATACTACTAATATATTCATACCCTTTATATAAGGTGATAAAGAAGCAGTTGTTAGACCAATAAAAATTCATTTTATATGATAGATTAATTTATCAATTTTATAAAATTCATTAATTTAACTATAACGTTATTTAAATTTAATTCATATATTGTAGTAGATTACTAGAAGGGAGGTGTAAATATGGAAAGTTGTGTTTTGTTCGTTAATGGACAACCTCTTTTAGTGGTATCAGTTGCTGGAATCGAAATTGCTAGATTAGAACTTTCTCTTCAAGTAGCATTGACTTTAATAGCATTAGGAATTCCAATCTGTGCATAAAAGTTAGGCATTTATAAAAAGAGGGCTTAAGCCCTCTTTTTTATTTATTCCTTAACAAAAAAAAGATACCACTTAAATTGTGGTATCCACCTCAATAATTATCTTAAGTTTCATCACTACTAAACTAGTAGTCCTAATTTGCGTACAATTCCTGAAAATGAATAACTATATGCAAAACCTACAATACGAATTCTTGGATTCCATTTATCTTCTAAATCTTCATTGTACGTTTTCTTGTAATACGCTAGTTTAGAATCTATGTTATATTTGTCGTTAACAATTACTTCATCGCTAGAAAGTCCATCTATTTTAATCTGAACAGCTACATACTCTGCTCCTTCATTTAAGGCTTCATTATAACACCTTTCTAATTCTTCTAATGTCTTCCTCACCATTAACCTCCTATTCAAATGGGCGTTTTGTTCAATAAAAAAGCATTTAAATCAGTAGTTGCAAGCAACGATCTCATAGATTACTCTTTTTATGTTTTAAGCTAAAAAAAATATACTTCCATTTTGATTTGTAGTCTTACTTACACTTCCTGTTAATAACCAAGTATTGATTATACATCCCATAAGAACGTCTCGATTTTCTAAACATATACTTAGAAGAAAAATATTCCTGAACATTTTACATTACACATACACTTACCAATAATTAACATTCAGTAGAGGATACAAATTTTCAAGACATACTTAACATGTAAATTTTTTTAAAGGAGGTAATTATGAAGCATAATCAAAACTCAAACGATCCGTGCGAAAAGTTTCAATTCCCCTGTTTTATTTCTATATCCTCTTGTGATCAAAGTAATTGTTGTACACCTGTTTTTTTCTCATTTTCTCAACAACAAGAATTATTGTCCCTAATTAACCAATTAAACCAAGCTATCCTTTCTTTCTTTACTACGCCAAATCCGACAACTATACAAATACTCCAATCTGCATTACAGGCATTACATGATTTAATAATTACAGTGCAACCAAATACTCCAAATAGAAATTTAGTTATACGAACTATAAATCAATTAATCAATTCCTTACCTACTGCATCTCTTACTCAAATTTCTGCGTTATTCCAATTTCTATTCCAAAATTTATCTTCGCTCATTAGTTGTTCCAATATATCAGACCCATTGTTGCAACAAACATTCAACTTAATTTTGCAAGGAATATTGAATAGTTCTCTATTAAATATTATCGGAATACCCGGTCCTACTGGGCCTAGAGGATTTCCAGGACCTAAAGGAGCTACTGGACCTCAAGGTGTGCAAGGGCTTCAAGGACCAGAAGGACCAGAAGGAGCTACTGGACCTCAAGGTGTACAAGGGCTTCAAGGACTTGAAGGACTTGCAGGAGCTACTGGACCTCAAGGCGTGGAAGGACTTCAAGGGCCAGAAGGACCACCTGGACCGACTGGGCCTCAAGGTGTACAAGGGCTTCAAGGACCGCCTGGACCACCTGGGCCCACTGGTTCTGGCACTGGAATGGGAGTTCCTGGACCACCTGGACCGACGGGACCCCAGGGTGTCCAAGGAATTCAAGGGCCAGAGGGACCCGAAGGGCCGACGGGACCTCAAGGTGTGCAAGGGCTTCAAGGGCCAGAAGGACTCGAAGGACCAACGGGACCTCAAGGCGTACAAGGAATTCAAGGACCGGAAGGACTCGAAGGACCGACAGGACCTCAAGGTGTGCAAGGAATTCAGGGGCCGGAAGGACCGCCTGGGCCCACTGGAGATTGTGAGTGTCCACCAGGGCCCACTGGACCTACTGGGCCAACCGGACCCACTGGACCTACTGGACCTGCATGTAATTTCCTTGTTTATGTTACAAACGCAGGAGTCATAGATGATCCTACCGATGATACAGTATCTGTAATCAACACCGGAACAAATACAGTTGTAGCTACAATTACTGTAGATAATGCACCTCTCGAAGTAACAGTTTCACCAAATGGAACTCGCGCTTATGTTACTAATATTTTTTCTGATACCGTCTCTGTTATTGATACTTCTACAAATTCCGTTAGCGCTACCATTCCTGTTGGAAGCGACCCGATTGGTGTAGCTGTTTCTCCAAATAACACAACTGTTTATGTTGGAAATCACGGTAATAATACGGTTTCTGTTATTAATGCTGCTACTAACACTGTCATTGATACAATTCCTGTTGGCAACGCTCCGCAAGGAATCACTGTTTCTCCAAATGGAGCCTTTGCATATGTTGCAAATGAATTAAGCAACAATATTTCTGTTATTAATACTGCTACGAATACCGTTAGCGCTACCATTCCTGTTGGTATTCGTCCTAGAATAATCGTCTTCACACTAGATGGTACTCGTGCTTATGTAACAAATCAAAACAGCAATACTGTTTCTGTTATTAACACCGCTACCAATGCAGTTATTAATACAATTAACGTAGGTACAGAACCTGTTGGTATAGATATTACACCGGGTGGAAATCTTATTTACGTTGTAAATAAAGTGAGCAATAATGTATCAGTTATAAATGTAGCAACAAATACTGTGATTGATACAATTTCTGTTGGTTTATCCCCTGATCAAGTAACCATCATACCTGATGGCACTCTTGCATATGTTACAAATCAAGCTAGTAATACTGTTTCCGTTATTGATATTGCTACGAATACTGTTATCACTAATGTCCCAGTAGGTGTCGCTCCAACTGGTATAGCAACTGGAACTATTTGTGAATAAAACAAAAAAACAGAGAGACAAAAAATATGTCTCTCTGTTTTTTATTTTCTTGTGCTCCTTAAAAACTTCATATTTATATCAATCCCCTACGTGCTTCGTGTTAATCGTAATATACATAGAGAAATATTATTCGACTTATTTCATTTTTTCTTATGTATACTTCTATACATTTGTTTGTAAAAGCCATTGTATTAAAAGAAGTAACCGAGTATCTTTATGAGCTTAAAAACAGTCACAAATTATCTATATCACGCTCTAATCTTATTTTCTTAACCTCATTAAATTCCTTTACAAATTAAAAAAGCAGCTGTTACGCTACTTTACATTCATTTTATCCCCAAGAGAAATGATAAATATATTCTCCCGTTACATTTTGATTAATCCCAGTAATTCTAGCAAACCTCATTAAGTCTGCCCCTTGAAGAAAATACATCGCAAGCATTACTGGTACTTGCGACCACATAAATTGATAAAAATCCTCGACTCTTTCGTTTGTTGAAACAATTAAATCATTTACAGGCCCTTGATTCCATACAGAAGTACTAACTAAACGAAACGGAAGATCTTTCCCATTAACTACTATTCTTGCCATGCTTTGAGTTATGTCCACATCAATTCCCTCCATCATTACAAAAATCGGACCTGTGTATTTACTCCTATGGTTATAAATATTCTTGACTTTCATAAATGACTAAGGCAAATCTCTATTTTTCACTTCTATTCAAATGAATTTATTACAGTAAAAAATAAATGAAATTTTAGTATTACTCTCCCTCAACTTCCGTATTATTTAGATTATTTATACCCTTGTTCGCTTTTACAATCCGGTATGCAAAATTACATATCTTATTATCTCAATATCACTTTATTAACTACAATTTGATAGAAATTCATTTGTATCACCTGATAAATCAGCGTTTGTAATTTAATTCCTTATTTGAAATTCCACTCTTTTATTTTTAAACACTATATTCAAATAATTATATTGGAATTTCTTGTTGTATACACATCTATCTTTTTCATGTATTATATACGAGAAGAGTAAGGTAAGAGTTACTCTTTGCCATTTTAGGAAAGGTCCTGTTGGAAACAACAGGACCTTTTTCGTATTAGTAAAAGCAATCTTGATTTACTCATTTAACCCACTCATTACTTCCCCAAATATAGTTTCAACCATTTTTGCTTTAAGCTCTCTGACCTGAAATGCTATATGTTCTCTTCTAAGTAATCGACTACTCGTACTATGCGTGCTTCTCTTTACATACCTAACTTTCCGTACAGCTTGTTTCCCTTTAAAGTATTTCACATAATACAAACAAAAGAGCCGTTCTTGTTCCGTCAACTCTTCATCATCTAGCATCTCGTTCACCTCCTTAAAAATGCAGGATTTCCCTTTCCACTATCGAATTAGTAATGTTCGGAAAGGGGGTATAACATGGCGGAAATTAAAGTAGGACTTACACAATTTTTAGACTTTACACTGAAAAGTAGTGCAGCTAAAACAAATTTTGTAAAAAATCTTAAATCTCAACCTGAATATCACCCAGTTTTTGATTACTGGAAACAATTACGAGAAACTGTTATTAAATTTCATAAAAACGAACTAGCTTTTGACTGTTTTGAAACATTAGTACAAACTGTTGACCAGAAGAAAAAGCAAAACTACATTGATGTTATAAAGCAGTATAAAAAATTTATTAAAAACAAAGACGTCTCTTGGTTTGATCCAGGTAAATCACATTGGTTATCACATAATTTAATCGTCCGCTCATCACCTGAACTTGGTTTGCTCATTAATGATGAGCCACATCTTATTAAACTGTTTTTCAAAGGAAAAAAAGAGCGAATTGATAAATATAACATCAACTCAACATTAACATTATTAAACGAATCAACATTTTCGAATGAACATAACAATGTGAATTATACGGTCCTTAATATCCAAAAGAACAAAATGTATACGAATAACTCTATTAATAATGATCATGTAATAGCTCTTGAATCAGAAGCTCACCAGCTTTGTTATTTATGGAATAAGATATAAAGGGTGTAGGAATCTCTTTATATGTCTTGTTCATGCGTAATTTAGGAACATTTTTCACAAACTACATTCATTTCGTTTAATTGAAGCTCACCTTCTTGTTTCTCACAAACAATGCAGGGTGGGCATTTTAAAAAAATAGTTTCTTTACCCATTTCACCATCCTAGTTACCCCTTTGAAAGAATAATGTAATACTGTCTTTCTATCACATCTACATTCCCCCTGACTTCTACCGCTAAATACTTCCTAACATGTTCTTACGATTCCTTTCTCGCTCCATATCATGTTTTTCTTTCACTCTATACAGTGCCGCAATTTTCCCTTCTAGTTAGCCTTGCTTCTTTTACCTGCATTACTTTATTTAGCTGTAATTGTTGCTGGAACTCCGCTAACGCCACTTAATCTCTTCTCTCACAACACCTCATAAAAATATATGGGGAAAAGAACTTTATAGCAATGGCTATCATGAATACAATTTACCTTACTAATAAATAGTAGCCTTACAATTTCAGAAGTTTGACACAGCTCACGAAAAAGCTTATAAAGAAAAGTGAGGTTCCTAATATTCATTTCTAAATTTAAGATGCATATAAGACTAGGACATAAAAAGTAGAATCACACTGGATATCTACTCATATGTACCAGGACTTCAAGAAACTGCGGTGGATCAATTTGCTAACGAATTTTCCGAAAAGAAAGGTTCTCGTTATAAGTTTTCCTTTCACAGCAAATACACCAACTAAATAACCAAAAATATTGATAGTGAAAAAGGAGAAACTAACATGAAAGAAATCAAATCTGAACAGGAATTTAAAGACATCATCGCAAGCGAGGAGCCAGTAGTTGTTAAGTTCTTTACTACATGGTGCCCTGATTGCGTGCGTATGGACAACTTTATCGGAGATGTAATGGAAGAGTTCAATAAGTTTGAATGGTATTCTATTAATAAAGATGAGTTCCCAAATATCGCTGAAGAGTATCAAGTAATGGGTATTCCAAGTTTACTTGTATATCAAAATGGTGAGAAGCTAGGCCACTTACATAGTGCTAACGCAAAAACTGAAGAGCAAGTTACTGAGTTTTTAGAAGCATACTAAGATAAAAACCCTCTGAAAAATATTTTCTAGAGGGTTTTTTATTTTTTCCAAATCAGCTGTCAGAAGTGTACATATTTGTACTCCCTTCTCCTTCCCGGGTTATACATAGATCTAAATCGCTTGCATACCCTAACTTTGCACTTTACAACATATTTTTCCTTCACGAAACTTTGTTATCCACTTCTTAAAAAGCTATAAAACGTCAACAATGTTTGTATAGACCCACACGACTTTCGTTTGATACTCTATTTATAGAAAGAAATTCCTTGTAGAAAGGTGAGTGATTAAAATGGATACTCTTTCTCATAAAGAAGCTGATAAAGGTGCTATTGTCAGCATTTTGGCCTACATATTTTTATCCTCTATGAAAATCATCATCAGTTATATTACCCTCTCTAGCGCATTACGTGCTGACGGTTTAAATAACTTAACCGATATCGGTGCTTCTTTAGCGATATTAATTGGTCTAAAAATCTCTCGGAAACCTCGTGATCCAGATCATCCATATGGGCATTCGCGTGCAGAACAAATTGCATCACTTGTTGCTTCTTTTATTATGGCAACGGTCGGATTAGAAGTTGTTATTAGTGCCATTCAATCTTTTTTAAATCCGAAACAAGCAGCACCTAATGTACTTGCTGCATGGGTAGCTTTATTTTCTGCTGTCGTTATGTACTGTGTGTATTTGTATACGAAAAAGATTGCAGCACGAACAAGAAGTAAATCATTAGAAGCAGCTGCAAAGGATAATTTATCAGATGCTCTCGTAAGTATTGGTACAGTAGTAGGTATTGTCGGTTCGCAGTTCCAAATGCCTATTTTAGATCCTATTGCCGCTTTAATTGTCGGTCTTATTATTTGTAAAACTGCATGGGAGATTTTCGTAGAAGCTTCTCATATGTTAACGGATGGAATCGATCCAGATAAGATGGAAGAGTACGCTGATGCGATTGAACATATTGGTGGCGTGGAAAACATCGTAGATATTCGCGCTCGTATGTACGGGAATCAAACGTACGTCGATATTACAATTGAGGTAGATGCTCGTATGGATGTTGGAGAAAGTCACTGTATTACTGACAACATCGAGGCAATGCTTCGCAAAAAGTTTGGCATTTATCATGCGCACATTCATGTTGAACCAATGGAAAAAGAACCTATTATGACATAGGTTCTTTTTTAATGAACGTTTTATGAAATATTACGCATAAAACGAGCCAGCTACCGCCAGCTGCCCATCCTGCTAATATGTCAGATGGATAGTGAACGCCAAGATATATTCGGCTAACTGAAATAGATAATACAACAAAGCTCGCTATAAAAATAATCAACAATTTTTTATGCAATGTAATACGTTCTTCTGTAATCGTGACGTATGCAATAAATCCTAAAAAAGCAGTAGCATTCATCGTATGACCGCTCGGAAAACTATATCCAGTTGCAGTAACAAGCTGCGACACATCAGGTCTTGCTCGCTCGTACCATAGTTTAAGCATACTGTTTAAATAACGAGATCCATAATAATTAATTGTTAGAAGTAATGCACTAAGCAACTTTTTTCTAACGAGAAAATACATTACAAGAATAATGAGTAACGGAAAATATATTCTTTTGGAACCGATAAACGACACCCAAGTAAAGTAGGCTGTCAAATAATCGTTTCGAAAACTTCGAATAAAATGCGCGACTATATTGTCAAATTTCTCAATACAAGCGGTATGATACGAAAGTGATAATACGACAAAACAAATGAGTAGCGTTGAACTTAACAAGTATAAATGTCGATATCGTTTCACATACATAACCTCACTATGCAAAAAAATGGAGCGGTTGTTTTAGTTTTCCTCTCCATTCCTTTTTTATGCATAGTTTATTTAAAAATATAATTGTTAATTGTTTCTTTCATCATTGGAATATCTTCATTCGTTACTGTAAAGCGCATCACTTTCTCATCAAGATCAAGTGCTTCTGCAAATAAACCTGCTAATCCACGAGATTTTCTGTCTACTTCCATAATAATCTCTAGGCGATCGTAAGCACTTGGTAAAATTAATAATTCTAGTTCATCTAATTTCCCATAATACTGTCCGGAAACAGGAACAAACTCAAATTCTTGTGCAAATGGAACTTGCTTACGTAATCGATACGGTAATTCTTCACATTCTATATGACGCGCTTTAAAACCTAATTGATTCACACTTTCTAACACACTATTTAATAGTGCATTTGGCAACACTTGAATGTAATCACGATCACTTGGATCTATACTACGTTTAATATCAAGGCCTGTGTGAACCCAAACTGTTTTCATTCCAAGAGTAAGCGGTGTTTCAAGCGGCATTTTAAATGAAAATGGAATTTCTCTTTTTTCATTCGGCTCAACAGAAAAAGGTTCTGTTAAACGAACTCGCTCTAAATCATATGTTGTTGTTACTTTTTTATCATCTACTTCTCGTACATACGATGTTGATAGCGTTAAGTAAATGCTTTCAATTTGTTGGCTAACGGAACCTCCAGTTATATGAACCTTTCCGTATATCTCTTCACCAACAATATACTCATCTTTTTCAAGAACTGTATCTACTTTTGCATTACCGATACCAACGCTTGCTAAAAACTTTTGAAACATGGATCCTCCATCCTTTCTAAAGCAAAAGCTACATCTTTTTTTAAATCTCGTACATTCTCATAGTACGGCGTTTTTATTTGTAACATACGCATCAGCATTTCACGGTTGTAATTTTCCAAAGTTAATTCGTCATACCATGGTTTTTCATATTTTTCATTAGATTCATAGCCTGCATATAATAAAAATAATGAGAAATGACCAAGCGCATAAAAATCGCTACGAAAGTGAACTTCTCGCATCAAAGCTTGTTCACCTTCATACGTTGTAGCTCGTTCATCACCCTCACCTTTCAATTTCGCCAACCCAAAATCAATAATACTAATTTGGTTTTCTTTCATTAATATGTTTGGAATGCGTAAATCTCGGTGAATAATACCTTTACTATGAAACACTGATACAATTTCTAATATTTTATATAAAATTTTTAAAACTTCACGTTCTGTATATACATGTCCATCTAAGAAAATATAATCTTCAAAATTTTTACCAGGCATATATTCCATCACAAAAAAGCTTTTTTTCTCCCATACGAAATGATCATATAAACTAGGAATTGCATGATGATTTAATGTTTGTAAAATCATTTTCTCTTGTTCAAATGATTTTCTACCAGACTCATATCTTTGTTTACTTTGTCTTAATTGTTTTAAGACTTTATATCTATTTATTTGTAAATCATTAACGACATATGTAACCCCATAACTACCCATTCCAATTACTGATTCAATTTTATAACGTTCTACAACAATTGTATTTTTTCGCAGTGGTCTATCAAATAAAGCTAGTATACGACGCCATTTCATCAACTACTTGAAAAGAAGCTACGGCTTTTACGTTTTCTTTTATAATGATGATGCCCATAACCAGATGAACGTCGTTTATAATCGCTACTTGAATAAGAGCGACCTCTATGGCGATAATCACTACTAGAATACGAACGATATTTTTTCTTTCCTAATAAAGAATCAATAATTTTTTTGAACATCCCTTCACCTCTTGAGTAAAATTTTCTTTTAATTATACCAAGTATTGCTGGCTACATTTGTGACAAGTTTGTAAAGAGTAAAAAACGACGAGTTAAGCCCGTCGTTACTTTCACTCATCCTCTTCATCAAACACTTCATCAATCATACATTTCTCTAATAAATACTCGAATGTAATATCTGCGAGATCTTCAATTTCTTCTCGTTTTGGGACGTATCCTCTTTCAATTAGTTGCTCATAAAAAAACTCCGCAATCTCTTCCGTATCAATTACGACTTCAATTTCCTTCATGAGCATCACTCCTTTATTTCTGTTTTATGAAAAAATCTCAAAAATATGTATATGAGATTAGAAAAATAGTTTTTCTTTTTTATAGGTCATATCCTTTGGACAAGGTGCATACGATGGTAGTACAAGCTATCAAAAAGGGGGATATAATTATGGAATATCAATACGAGGTAAAGCAAGAAGTAGGACAAACAAAAGAAGAGTTCATGCATGAAGATCAATGGGCAGACTCTCTTATTAAATGGCTTTTTATTTTTTTAATAATTGTAGGCATACCTTATACTGCATATGTTGTTGTTCAATTCATTCTCTCTTTCTAGTTAACTATTTTTTCTCTGTCAATTTAACTAAATAATTATGAACAACATCCATAACAATTTTGTATTCTTCATCTTTAAATGTATCAAATAACAATTGGTAATCGTTATAAATATCAAGTAATCCATCAATGATTTCTTGACGATTTGTCTTAACACTCACTTTTTTTGAGTTGTTAATTGACTTTAATTTTCCTAAATCTAATTTATTCATACCTGCTTTATCTTGTTTCATTTTCTTCAAAATTGCATTTGCCGTTTGAGCATTGGCAAGTAACGTTAAATCTGACTCATCCGCTTCTAACCATTCACCATCCGTAATTCGTGACAGTTCATATATTGTATCTTCCCATGCATCATTTTTATATCTCCATACTTCTGTACGAAAACCAACAATACGGAAAACATCTTTATCATATCCTGTTACTTGCACGAGATCACCAAATGTGAAATTATAGTTTAATTCAATCCACTCAGTTTCACCTTTTTTCATATCTTGCTCTGTAACGTGCTGCAATGTTTGCTCTACGTAAAATCCATCGTGATTATTGACTTCGTATACGTAAACTCCATCTAAAACCTTCATATTTGTGATTTTACCAACGGTTCCATATAGCGTAATCACGACTATGTCCCCTACGTTATATTTAGGTTGCTTTTTCCTTGCCATCTATATCTCTCCTTTTTTTGACGTCGTGATTTTGATAACAGTATATGCAACCTACATAAAAACGCTTATCACAGAAGCTTATATTCATAAATTTTTTCAATAAAAAATATAATCTTATAAAATTTACATTACACTCAAAAAAAGCTAGTAACTAGACTAGCTTCAAATCAACAAATTTCATAATAAAAAAACATACAGAATACTTCACTTTAAATAAAGTAATGTATTCTGTATGTTTTCAAATAGTTTTTATCTATCTTGTATGTATAAATCCCACGCTTCATCAAATATAGACATACTTTCTAGCATTCCACTTAGCTCTAAGTATGAACTAATTTCATCGTAATCTTCAGATTGCTTCGGAAAACTTAAATCATCATACATTGCCTCTGCTAAATTCGATATTTCATTACTAAATAAAGCTGCACGATGCTTCATCATATAGTGGTAAAATGTCTTTTTCAAAAATATTCCCTACCTTTCTAGCTTGGGTACATTATACAAGGCAAAAAAGAAAAAAACCAGCATAAAAGCTGGTTAAAAGTCGAAATAATTTCTTTTTAATAGACGTGGTCTTCCCATTAATTCTTCATATGTTAGTTGTTTTGGTAAGTCTTTCGTATAAATTAGAAACAATTGATCTTCTATTTCTTTCACTGTTTGATCTGATTGATAGTCCATACCACATGAGGAACAAGAAATGCATGGTGTCTCTTGGATTTCAATGGCTTTCGTACCATCTGGTAATTCCCAATATACAGTATTTAAGCTTTCTTTTGCTTCTGTACTGTCACACCACATACAATTCATACTGCATCACCCTCAGTTTTTTTGTCGTTTTCTTCTAATTTAGCCATTTGTGCTTGATATTTTTTATCTTTCAATTGGTCGCGCTTATCACGTTTATCTTTTAATGTTGCATGCGTTTCATTATCCTCATAGTCTTTACGACGGTTCATACGCTGTAAATCGTCTGGAACAAGATTAAATTTCTTATCACTCATAAGGCCTGCGATACCAACATCTGAACGTTTTTCTTCGTAGTTTGGATAAATTTCTTTAAAGTACCCTTCTGCTCTTCCTGGAATGTAGCTTTCTGGCTCTGGATACGTTGTAATAACACCTTCAAAGTTACGAAGTACAACTTTATCTGCACTTTGCGAAATTAAATAGTTTGGTTGAAGCGCAATTTTACCGCCTCCTCCTGGTGCATCAACAACGAATGTTGGTACTGCATAACCAGACGTATGTCCGCGTAAACCTTCAATAATTTCAAGACCTTTAGAAACTGGTGCACGGAAATGACCAATACCTTCCGATAAGTCACATTGATAAATATAATATGGACGTACACGGATTTTTACTAAGTCATGCATTAGTTTTTTCATAATTGGAACACTGTCATTAATACCAGCTAAAATTACTGCTTGGTTTCCGACTGGAACACCAGCATTCGCTAACATTTCACATGCTTTTTTCGATTCTTCAGTAATTTCAATAGATGTATTGAAATGTGTATTTAACCATACTGGATGATATTTTTTAATAATGTTACATAAGTTTTCTGTAATACGCTGCGGGAATACTACCGGCGCTCTCGTTCCGATACGAATAATCTCAACGTGCGGAATCTCTCGTAAATTTTTTAATACATATTCTAAAATTTTATCGTTAATAAGAAGACCATCACCACCAGAGATTAATACATCTCGTACTTGTGGTGTTTCACGAATGTAAGCAATTGCATCATCTAATTGTTTCTTCGGCACACCCATTCCAATTTGTCCACTAAAACGACGGCGTGTACAGTAACGACAATACATAGAACATTGATTCGTTACTAAGAATAGTACGCGGTCAGGATAACGATGTGTTAACCCTGGAACTGGTGAATCTTCATCTTCATGAAGCGGATCTTCTAAATCATATTTTGTTTTATATAACTCTTCCGAGATCGGTACAGATTGCATCCGAATCGGACAGCGTGGGTCATCAGGATTCATTAACCAAGCATAGTACGGTGTAATATTTAACGGGATCGTTTTCGTTGAAATTTTAACGCCCTCTTCTTCATCAGGTGTTAAGTTAATCACTTTCTTTAAGTCATCTAACGTTTTGATCGTATTCGTTAATTGCCAAACCCAATCATTCCATTGCTCTTCAGTAACATCTTTCCATAATTCGATATCCTTCCAGTGACGATTTGGTTTGTATACATCATGTAACATTGCTATTCCCCCTTTTTATACGCTCATCCTTTATATAAGCAATAGTTATGCCAACTTTACTTTATTGATAAGTAAACGTACGGATAAACCTATTATATAAGCGAAAAAAATATTTTTAAGCACTGTATGAAATCCATACATACTATCATATTCATTACTTTTTATATATGTAAACGCTCTTTTATTGGTGCAAACACACAAAAACCGCCAATTATTCGGCGGTTTTGTCGTACTTACTCAGTTTATATTGAAGCGTCTGACGAGGGATACCTAACATTTTTGCAGCCTGTAATATATTCCCTTCTGTTTCAATTAACGCTTGATCTATTAATTTTTTTTCCGTTTGATGAAGTGCTTCTCTAAGAGGCAATATGCCCTTCTTCTTTGGAAAACTCTCTTTCCGAAATGTACGCGGTAAACAATTGGCTGTTAATGTATTCCCTTCTGCAATAATGACAGCATGTTCAATCGTATGTTTTAACTCTCGAACATTTCCAGGCCATTGGTAAGCTTGTAGTCTTTCTTTCGCTTCCTTATCCATTTGAAGTACACCTTTTTTATAACTTTTATTATATTCTTTCAAAAAATAAGACGCTAACAATAATACATCCTCCGTTCTTTCACGGAGCGGCGGAATATATAATGAAAAGACATTTAATCGATAGTATAAATCAGTGCGAATTTTATTCTCTTTTAAACATATTTCTGGTGGCTGATTCATTGCGGTAATAACGCGAACATCTACTTTTCTCGTCTTATTATCACCAATACGACGAATAACACCATCTTCTAATACACGTAGCATTTTCGCTTGTAAATCGAGTGGCATTGAATTCAGTTCATCTAAAAACAATGTCCCTCCATCTACAAGTTCAAATAATCCCGCTCGTTCAATTGCCCCCGTATAACTACCTTTCGTCGTTCCAAACAATAAACTTTCTAATAGAGACTCTGGTAAAGCTGCACAGTTTTGTGCAATAAACGGCTTGTTCTTCCGCTTAGAGGCTTCATGAATCGCTTGTACAAATAATTCTTTCCCTGTTCCTGTTTCCCCATATATTAAAACATTCGCATCAGTTGGGGCTACTTTTTGTGCTAATTCTTTCGTCTGTTTAAACCGAGCATCATTCGTCACGATCGTCTCAAATGCAACATCCTTTTTGACCGCTTTTTTTCTAGATGACCGCTTTATTTTCGACTGCAAATCGACTATTGTATCGGTAAGTTTTTGTACTGTGGAATAATCTTTTGCAATTTCAACAGCTCCAGCAATATTTCCATCTATGAAAATAGGTAACGTCGTATTTACTGTACAAATGTCTTCCCCATTTAAGTTTTGATAATGCTGCACTTGATGAACGATTGGCTTTTTTGTATCTAATACTTTCATCAACGTACTTGTTTCCCTAGATAAAGAAGGAAACGCTTCTAACAAATGTTTACCTAACACTTTTTCAATTTTTGATCCATCGTGTTTTGCAGCTACAGTATTATAGAAAATTGTAATACCATTTTCATCTACTGCGTGTATAGCCTCATCAATACTGCCCAAAATCGCCTCAATGACTTCTTGTGTCGAAACTGCTAGCAATGTCATCCCCCCTCTTGCCGAAAATCCAGCAAATACTATGCCGAATTTCCGGCATACCTATGTGCGATTATAAGCATGACGATTCCGTTCTATTTTTATAACGTACTATTTAGACAAATCTTTTACCCATATATTCATATCTTCTAGCTTATCAAAAATGTAGCAATTGTTCGCCAATCTTCCTGTATACGTATAGCCTAACTGATGAAAGGCTGCATTCATTCCGAAAGAAAGCGATCGAGCAATTGTATAAGAACAGAAAATCGATTTTTCTTGAAGTTCTTCTTCTAACTTAATTAATAAACTTTTCATAAACCCGTGTTTACGATATTCGGGTAAGGTAGCACAATTCGTTAATTCTGCATTTCCTTCTTTTATATTCATTTCTGCAGACGCTGTACTAATTATTTTCCCCTCGAATTCATACACATAGTAAATTGTATCGTCTTCTTTCATCGTTTGTTTTACATAACTCGCTTCGTTTAAAGGAGTCGGATACACTTCAAATACTTCTCCAAAGACAGCTGCTAATTCTTCTGCGTCCTCTTCTGTCGCTTTTCTTAATAGAAATTTCTCTGGGACTATTTTTTCCTTTACTTCTTTTGCTTTTACACCGCTTAAAATGGTATCTTCCTCAACCCAATGTATACTATTTCGTCTTTCATCATTATTAAATTTCACGAAGAAGTATGCATCGTGACCTTGAAAATAATGTGGTAATGTTGCTTCTAATAAAAAACCGAAAGAGAGCCATGTTGAAACATGCTCTCCCTTTCCTTTAACAATACATTTAGTGAAAGAATGTTTCTCTGCTAATTCGTCAATTGTTTGGATGATTCTCTCAACATTTCCTGTGTAGTGGTCTACTCGAATACGTTTATTAAAATAGTCCAAAACGCCTTCTACTGTATAGCCATTCGTCTGTTCTCTAAAAGATTCATAGTATTTCATTTTTTCACCTCACACCAATCTAGTAATGTACATGCAATAATTTTTGCGGCAGCTATCATTCTATCAACTTCTATATATTCGTTTGGATAATGCGCTACTTTCGTCTCTCCTGGGCCAAATACTATCGTTGGTACACCTGCGATTTGTGTAAATAAACCTCCATCTGTCCCCCACGGAGATGCTTCAATAATCGGTTTGTTCCCTTCGATTTCAACAAAGTTATGTTCAAGTGTTGTAATTAACTCATGATTTTCTTCTAGTTCACCAGGAACCCATCTTGCTCCAAACCATTCCACTTCTACAGGATTTTCAACAAACCAATTGTCCACATCATTTAATTCAGCGATCCAATTCTCGAACTCTTCTTTTGCTGCCTCTATAGTCTCATTCGGCGCAATACCGCATCTTCCTTCTAAAATTAACGAATCAGGAACAGAACTTGGCCAGCTACCGCCTTCAATTTTCCCAATATTAATTGGAATTGGGATCGGGATTCCTTTAAATAATGGATCTGTAATTCGGTCATTTCTCTTCTCTTCCAACTTTCTCAAATGATCTATAACAAACATACTTTTTTCAATTGCACTTACTCCTTCATAACGCGTCCCACCGTGTGCTGCTTTCCCTTTCACATGTAGACGAAACCACATGGATCCTTGTTGTTTCGGGAAAAACTTCATATTTGTTGGCTCCGGAATAATAACACCATCTGCTTTATATCCTCGTAATATAGTTGCTAATGTTCCTGCTCCGCCGCTTTCTTCTTCTATTACACTTTGAAAATAAATATCTCCTTTTAATTCAATACGAGATTCAATAATTGCTTCCATCGCAAGCATTAATGCGACATTGCCGCCCTTCATATCTGTCGTTCCACGACCATATATACGATTTCCTATTTTCTCACCACTATAAGGATGATAGTCCCACTGATTCACATCTCCTTCTGGTACGACATCAATATGCCCATTTAATATCATAGATTTCCCGTCGCCGCTTCCTTTAAGGGTTGCCACAATGTTCGGGCTATCTGAAAAACTTGTACGCGGTGATACAAAATAAGGATGATCTTTCATTTTAGAAAATGATGGCTCCCATATATCAAGATCTAAACCTAGCTCACGTAATTTTTCAATCACAATTGCCTGCGCACCACTTTCATCACCAGATACGCTCTTTTCTTGAATTAATCGTTTTAAAAATTTTACGCTTTCTTCTTCATGACTCTCAATATAATCACAAACTTGTTTTTTTAATTGCTCCATATATTATATCTCCCCTCATTCAATTACTAGTAAGTTAGAGCCAATTTTAAAATCCGCTTCTGTATGTTGTTTTATATCTTCCACTGTGTATGGGCTCATCAATTCTTGTAAAATAAGTCCATCCTGCGTTACTTCCATTACTGCCATATCCGTAATAATTAAATCTACGCATTTTTTTGAAGTTAATGGTAATGTACACTCCGAAACAATTTTTGCATTTCCGTATTTATCGACATGATTCATCACAACAACGACCCGCTTCGCTTTTTGAGCTAAATCCATTGCTCCTCCAATACCTGGAACACGTTTTCCTGGAACAATCCAGTTTGCTAAATCACCATTCTCGCTTACTTGTAATGAACCAAGAATCGTTATATCTAGTAAACCTTTTCGAATCATCCCAAACGCTGTGCAACTATCAAAATAACTTGCTCCTGTAATAAGAGAAGTTGGCAAACCTGCTGCGTTACATAAATTTTCGTCTTCATTTCCTTTGCTTGGCGTAGGTCCCATACCTACAATTCCATTTTCCGCATGAAACATAACGTTTATATCGTCAGGCAAATGATTCGGTACAAGCGATGGTATACCAATACCTAAATTTACAATCATACCATTTTGTATTTCTTTCGCCGCACGTCTAGCAATCTTATCTCTCACTTCTACGCCCATACCCATTTCCAATTCACTCCTTCCGACGGTACGATATAATTTACAAATACTCCTGGGACAACAATTTCTTCTGGATCTAAACTTCCAAGTGGAACAATTTCTTCTGCTTCTACAATCGTTATATCCCCGGCCATAGCAACGTGAGGATTCATGTTACGAGCGCTCTTATCAAACACAAGGTTGCCGAACGGATCTGCCTTTTTCGCATATACAATCGCAACCTCAGCAGTTAATGCTGTTTCAACTAAATATGTTTTACCATTCATTTCAACAGTACGTTTTCCCTCTTCTACAATCGTATCAACACCTACATCAACTAATACGCCACCAAGTCCTACACCACCAGCGCGAATACGCTCTGCTAATGTTCCTTGAGGAGAAAACTCAATTTGTAACCTTCCTTCGTTTAGCTGTCTTCCTGCATTTGGATTTGATCCAATATGAGAAGTAATTAATGATTTTACCCTTTCATTCGTAACGAGACGACCGATTCCTACATCAGGAAATCCTGTATCATTTCCAATTAAATTTAAATTTGTAACTCCTTTTTCTAAAATGGCCTGTATTAAAGATGGAGGGGAGCCAACCCCCCCAAATCCCCCAAACATTAATGTCATATCATCGTGGAATAAAGAAATTACCTCCTCTATCTCTTTTAATTTACTGAATGTATTCGTAATAGTTGTCATGCGATACTATGCCCTCCTTTTTGCATCATTTCTTCAACACTTTTTGCAAAAATTGAAAGTAATTCATCTAACTCGGAATATGTAGTTGTCATTGGCGGTGCTACAAGCAGTGCGCTATCTTCTTTTCCTGCTTGCCCTGAAACAGCTTGGTATAAAAGAAGACCATTTTTAGCTGCAACCGAAATAAGTTCCGACGCTTTTGTAAACGGTTGCAATTCTACTCCAATCAGCAATCCTTTTCCACGCACATCAGCAATGATTGTCGATTGTTGCTGAACTTTCTGTAATCCTTTTATTAAATACTCTCCCTTTTCCGCTGTTTTTTCAGGTAGATTATGTTTCTCCATATATTCAATAACAGCTAGAGCTGTTGCTGCAGATAATGGATTTGCACTTAACGTATGTCCACTCATAACAGAACGCGATCCTCGTAAAATTGGCTCCATAACACGGTCACTTACAACCGTCGCTGCCATCGGTGTGTATCCAGCTCCTAAACCTTTACCAAGGGTCATAATATCCGGTTCTACACCCCAATGCTCCATCGCAAACCATGCACCAGTACGCCCAAGCCCAGTCATTACTTCATCAGCAATAAATAAAATATCGTAATGACTACAAATGTCTTTAATAACTTTATAATATTCTTTCGGCGGAACGACTGCACCTCCAGCTGCTCCAATAATCGGTTCAGCAATAAAAGCCGCAATATGTTCTGCTCCAATCCTTTCAATTGATCTTTCTAGTTCAGTCGCACAAGCAAGCTGACAAGTTGGATATACCTTTTGTACCGGACATCTAAAACAATATGGAGCTGGAATAGTTGGATAATCTTCTAAAATTGACACGAAACGTTGTCTACGCAGTGGATGCCCAGACATTGATAAGGCTCCCATCGTAATACCGTGATAACTCATCCATCGTGACAAAATTTTATGTTTCCCTTGAATACCTCGCTCTTGAAAATGTTGAATTGCAATTTTCATAGCTGTTTCATTTGCTTCCGTACCACTATTCACAAAAAAGCTCCAGTTCAAATCTCCTACACTTAAATCGCTTAATTTCTTCGCTAATTTTTCAGCTGGTTCACTCGTAAACTGTGATCTATAAACGAAAGCAATCTCCTCTGCTTGCTTTTTGATAACGTCCGCAATCTCCTTTACGCCATGCCCAATACCTGCCGTAATTGCCCCTGACGAGCCATCAAAATATTTATTTCCGTTTTGATCATACAAATACACACCTTTTCCATGTGAAATCATTGGATACGGCTGACCAACAAGTGGTTTAATTAAGTAATCGCGCATAGCGCTCCCCCATTTCTCCAATTTGTATATATATATGAAGAAAATTGACGTTTCTTTCATAAAAAAGAACCCTCTGCGAAAGCAGTGAATTTATCAAAAAACTATTATAAAATATACAAATGAGTGCTAAATATCATTTTAAAAACAGAAAATTCAGAACTTAAATTAAAGACCAACCCTTATCTATACGCTCAAATAACCCTCCCTTATATAAAATTAACGCTTCACTAAATGTTTTTCTAACATAATGTCAGCTTCCCTCAAATGCCGACATTGTGTAAACTTCGACGAAACTCCCTTTAAACTCCTTCCTGTTCTCCTACTTTATATTGCATATTTTTAAACAAATCTCGACAATTAATCCTACTAAATGCATAGCAATTATTTTAAAGAAATCAATATTTCACATACAACTCCATCCGTTTTATACAATAAAAAAAGAACCGATTAACCACATTAATCAGTTCGGCACGACGCTCTTTTATCAGTTAATACCGTCACTTGCTAACATAAATAGAAACAATAGTATTACAAAATCACAATTCATCCTACAGTATAAAGCACAAAACCGTCCATAACTCCATTTACAATTCCTTGCGGGATATCCCCATCCCAAGGTTTCATTCCTTTCCTTAATTTCAAACTACCTTTCCTTTATAATTTATGTAGGACAATTATTACTTTGTATGTGTATTTGCCCATAATTAAAAAAATCCCTAGTTTCCTAAGGGTTTCAGGACATGGTTTCGACATGTCACGTGTTATGCTCTCAAATTTTTCATTTCGAAATACACACTTCCTCTGCCAATATGGATAATATATTTTTGTATCCTCTAGAAAATTATAACTCTCGTTCACCTAAACTTATCTTATCCTTAAAAAATACTTATTATTAATTTTCAACCTTTCTCCTTTAAAAAACAATTTTTTCGCATAACCTCATTCTTGCTAAGCATATAGTTTTAATGATGACAAAGGAGGAATGTTTATGTCTCAACCTGAAATCGAAAAATATGGACAAGAAGCTGCACGTTACGAACAGCTCGCTCGTTACTATCAATTTCATAATCCAAAAAAATATGTAGAACTATATATGAAATATTATGATGCGCTTACGAATCTTGTACAGGCATACGAAAAAAGAAATTCACAAGAAGCTGCTTTACCATCGCACATAAGATTTTTTCACTCTGCTTCAAATACACCTGCCGTTGACATTTTAGTAAACGGGCAAAAGGTAATTAAAAATATTTCATTTAAACAATTTAGTCCTTATTTAACATTAGTACAAGGTAAGTACCGAATAGATATCGTTCCTGTTGGAAATGAAACGCCCATCTTTTCAGCTTTAGTACCAATAATGGGAAATCACACTTATACTTTTGCCGCAATAAATAGTGATAATCATCTACAATTACAACCTATGCTTGATAATACTCATTTACCAGCAGGCCAGGCAAAAATACGCTTTGCACACTTTTCTCCTGATACCCCTGTTGTAAATGTAAGTTTAAAAGCTGGCGATCATTTATTTGAAAATGTACTCTTTAAACAAATAACAGATTTTTTAGAAGTTAGCCCTGGTACAGCGGATATAGAAGTTTCACTCGCAGATCATCAAAGTGTCTTACTAACTATACCGGATTTCAAAGTCGAACCGAACATTATTTATACAATTTCAATTTTAGGTTATTCAACGAAAGATCCTAAATTAGAAGCCGTTATACTTACGAATTAAAACAGTCTACACCATTCATTTGGTGTAGACTGTTTATTTTTGAAATGCAATTTGAAATTCTGTCCAATCATTATCTGAACGACACATGATGGACCCATTATGCTTTTCTACAATTTGTTTACATACAAATAACCCAATACCAGTTCCTAACTTTTTAGTAGTTACAAATGGTTCAAAAATCGTTTCTACATTTTCAGCTGGAATCATTGGCCCGTTATTTTTTATTACAATCCGAATCGATTGATCTTCTTCAAATACATCAATGATAATTTTCCGTTCTTCTTTCATTGATTCAAGAGCGTCAATTGAGTTCATTAATATATTTAAAAATACTTGTCTCACTTCACTCCGATAACCAGTAAGCGGAATTGGGTATGGCAAATTCTTTTCAATAGAAACATTTGCATTGACCAAACTTGGATATAAGAACTGTATAATGTCTTGAAACAAATCATTTAGCCAAAACCGTTCAGATTCAGTCCACATTTCTTTTTTCGATACGAGTAAAAATTGCGAAATGCGAAAATTTAATTGGTCTAATTCATGAGAAATAATATCTAAATACGATAAACTAGGATGGTCTGCCTTTAATAATTTGACAAACCCCATAATGGAAGTAAGCGGATTACGAAATTCATGTACAAAACTAGCTGACATTTGCCCTAAAATTGTCAGCCTTTCTTTATGTGTTTCGTTAATATATTGCTGTTTTTCCTCTAAATTTCTTGATATAATTTCCGAGTATTTTAAAACAGTGTAATAAATTAATTTGTCAAAACAAGTATGTATTTGGGCCATAATTGGTTTCAATTCACGTGCACTAACATCTAATTCACACATCGCTTCGAAAAGCTCATTTCTTCCTACATTTGCATTATAAACAAAATCACCTATATTCGCATCTGCTCCTGCACGTTCAATAGCAATTTTCTCGCATAATGGCTGAAGATAATTTATATCTTTTTCTTCCATAGTAAGTTCAATAATAAACTCTAATAAATCCTCTCCATTTTGAACTGCTTCTAGTCTAAATGGATCTTTATCGGAAATTATCATTTTGTTTTTCCAGTTCTCAACGAATTGGTGCCTGTTGTTTTTCAAGTGCGAACAAAATACTTCTTTAATATCCTTATCGATTGGAAAAACCTCCATTCCTCCATTTCCATGCGACGAACACCCTTTATATTTTGAATATTAACACAAAAAACATGATTCGTTAATAGATTATTGTCACATTTTGTTAATATGTGTTGATAAAATTTTTATAACTTTATTAATTGTTTAGATTGTTACATTCCATTTTCCTTCCTTTCATTCAAATTTTTTATATTCGATGCGACTTTTTTTGCATCCTGCTTCATTCTTTCGTACAATAGAAAAGGAAAGGTGTGAAAAATATGGTAAATAAAAATGTGGAAGATTATCTCCAAGAAGGCATTTACGGCCAAAAGCAAAACAAACCAGAAGAACGTAATATGTATTTAACTACATTACGTGAGCGTGTAGAAATCGCTTTAACTATCGGTCAAGTAATGCAAAGTAATGTATATTCTGAAGTAGCTAGTAGCATGCGCTCTTCTCAATCATTACAAATATTCCTAAATGGTGGCATTGCTTACCCACATTTATCAAAATACATTAAATTAGCGAACGAAAAAAACGTTCCTTTTACAATTGTTCAAAATAAAGGTACAGAAACACCAATCGGTTTAGTATTATCTCATAGCACTGCTGTCGACAAAGAACAAATTTATGTAGAAGATGCTATTTTCAAACAAGAAATGAAGTAAAAGGTACACTTGATTAAATGAAATCATTCTAAGAAACGTCAAATAAACAAAAAAAAACGAGTATGGAATCGTAAACATTTCCTACTCGTTTTTTTCGATGTTTAAGTTCTAGTTCCTTTATTTTTTAATACACACTAATTTCATTTCTGTCATTTCTTCGATTGCATATTTAATTCCTTCACGCCCCGTACCACTTTCTTTCACACCCCCGTAAGGCATATGGTCTACTCTGAACGTTGGAATATCATTTATCATGACACCACCAACTTCAAGCTCATCAATTGCACGCATAGCTTTAAACAAATTATTTGTAAATACACCTGCCTGTAGACCGTAACGTGAATGATTTACTTGCTCTATAGCCTCATCAAATTCTTTAAATGTATTTACTGTCATAAGTGGACCGAACACTTCTTGGCACTGTACAGATACATGCTCTGGAACATTCGTTAATACAGTTGGTTCAAAAATCCTTTCATCACGTTTGTTACCACCATACAAAACGTTCGCTCCTTCTTTAACTGCTTCTTGCACCCAGTTATCGATACGCTCGACATCTTTTTTCGAAATTAAAGCTGATACATCCGTTTCCTCAAGCAACGGATCACCAACAACAACTGTTTCCATCGCTTTCTGTAACTTAGATAAAAATTCATCCAGTCTCTCTTCATGTACAAAAACGCGTTGTACCGAAATACAAACTTGTCCATTATTAACAAATGCTCCCCATTTTACTCGTTCAATTAATTCATCTGTTAATTCAACATCTTCATCAATAATAACAGCGGCATTCGATCCTAGTTCTAACGTAACTCGCTTTAACCCAGCCTTTGCCTTAATTCCAAGTCCAACTTTCGGACTTCCCGTAAAAGTAATGGAAGCAACATCATCATTTGTAACTATTGCTTCGCCTACAGTTGAACCAGGACCAGAAACAATATTTAAAGCCCCTTTTGGCAATCCTGCTTCTTCAAATAGTTCAACTAATGCATAAGATGATAGAGGCGTTTGATCAGCTGGTTTTAATACAACTGTATTTCCAGCAGCAATTGCGGGGCCCACTTTATGTGCCACTAAATTTAATGGAAAATTAAATGGTGTAATCGCCCCTATAACCCCAATCGGTTTACGTATTGTGTATGCAATGCGCCCATCTGCACCAGGTGCTGCATCAAGCGGTAGTGTTTCACCGTATATACGCTTCGCTTCTTCAGCTGCAAATTTGTATGTCTGAACAGTACGATCTACTTCTCCCCTTGCAGCACGTATTGGTTTTGCAGCCTCTTTTGCAATAATTTCTGCAAATTCTTCTCTTCTTTCATCCATTTTTTGTGCGACTTTCTCTAAAATAGTCGCTCGATCATATGCAGATAATGTATTCATTTCTTTCATTGCATTTTTTGCGGCAGTAACAGCCTCTTTTACATCTTCTTCCGTTCCTTGCGCAATTTCCGCTAATGTTTCTTCAGAGTATGGTGCGTATAATGGTTTATACGTGTTTACAGACTTCCAATCTCCATTTATATATAAATGCTTTTTCATAATTCTTCCCCTTTCAAATATATGTATACAACAATACTTCACCTAGTGAAAGGTCTGACTTATTTCATTGTAACATAGCCCTTATTCTGCCAAAAACATTATGCTCAAAAAAAACTCTGCCATCTAGCAGAGTCTACGAACTAATTTGTTCTTGTAATGAAATTTGTTTTTCATCTTCTAAAATAACAATTGATTCTACAGTTTTTGTAACTTCTAGTCTCTTTATATAGTGTCCATCTAATTCTTTTACGCAAAACTTATAATTTTCGATTTCAATGAAATCCTCTTCGGCAATTTCTATATTCTTCGTTAAAATCCATCCACCTATTGTGTCAACACCATTATCATCAATCGTTAAACCTAATAACGTATTTACTTCACTAACAAGTACTTTTCCCTCTAGTATTGTTTTCGTTTCACTAACTTGTTGAATTTCTGGCTGTTCATCTGTATCAAACTCATCTTGAATATCTCCAACTATTTCTTCTAAAATGTCTTCAACAGTAACAAGTCCAGACGTACCACCATATTCATCTATCAATATAGCAATATGTGTTCTTTCTTTTTGCATTTTTAAAAATAAGTCGTGTATTGGGATAGAGTCGATAACTAAAATAATCGGCCTAATATATTGCTCTACTTTCTTATTACTAACCGCATTATGCTGCACAAAATCTGTGAAAATATCTTTAAAATTCACAAAGCCTATTACGTGATCTTTGTCGCCATCAACAACTGGATATCTCGTATATTTTTCCCGAGACATTTTTTGCAACGCTTCTTCAGCAGGCATTTCTTTACTTATAATATGCATCTCAGTTCGGGGTACCATTATCTCTTTTGCTATACGATCATCAAATTCAAAGATTTTATTTACATATTTATATTCAGACTGATTAATCTCTCCATTTTTGTAACTTTCTGAAACTAATAACCGTAATTCTTCTTCTGAATGAACATCATCGTGCCCTTTCGGTGGTTTCAGCCCTAGCAACTTCGTAATTATTCGGGCTGATCCATTTAATAGCCAAATAAATGGAAACGCCATACGATAAAAGAAAGTTAACGGTTTAGCAACAAATAAACTCACCTGTTCAGCTTTTTGAATCGCAAATGTTTTTGGAGCCAATTCCCCTATTACAACATGCAAAAATGTAATAAACAAAAACACTAAAATTACAGCAAAAATATCTGCTAGTTGAGTAGAAATGTTCAAATTCACAAAAAATGTGTCAAACATTTGCTTTAACGCAGGTTTACCGAACCACCCAATTCCCAGTGCTGTAACTGTTATTCCTAGCTGACAAGCAGATAAATATTCGTCTAAGTTTGTAATGACTGTTTTGACAGATGTTGCGCGATTATTTCCTTCTGCAATTAAATAGTCAATTCTTGAACTTCGCACTTTAACAATTGCAAATTCTGCTGCAACGAAAAATGCCGTTAAGGCAATTAAAACAATCACTATACTTATACTATATATGTCCAAATACTTTTCCTTACTTACATTGTAAGCAAGGAAGCCACCTCCTACTTAATTTTATTCAAGTGAAGTAAGCATTCTAATACTCTAACAAAATTCTACATTAGCAACCACCTTTTTATATATTATATGCATACATAAAAAAGATATTTATCATTATGATAATCTAATTCATTTCCCTCAGTCAAATGATTCTAAATTTCAAGATAAAAACTTTTATATTCACGATATATTCTTCCTAGCTTCATTTCGTGAAAAAACACTTTCTTTGCCGATTCCACACTTCTTTTGTCACACTGGAAGGGAACTTACTTCATAGATCGAAATCATTCAACAGGATATATATAGGAGGGATTATTTTGGAATATAAAACACCATTTATCGCAAAAAAATTAGGTGTTAGCCCAAAGGCTGTTGTCCGGATTGCACAACAATTAAATCTTACTATAGAAAAAAATAAATATGGTCACTTTATTTTTACACAAGATGATTTAGACCAAATGTTAGAATACCATCTTTCACAAATAGAGAAGTCCCAAAACACTCACCCTACTCAAAAAACATCATCAAATGATGTTGAAGAATTGAAAACTCAAGTAAATACAATTGTTCAAAACATATCATCACATGATTTTGAGCAATTAACCGCTCAATTAAACACAATTACGAGAAGACTAGATCGAATGGAAGAACAAATGCAAGATAAGGCAAATGATGTTGTTACGTACCAACTTTTACAACATCGCCGTGAAATGGAGGAAATGTTAGAGCGAATTCAAAAACTAGAAGCTACCCTCAAGAAAGAAGAACCAATCTATATTACTCCCGATACAAAGCCAATATATGAACGTGAAAAGAAACCGAAGCGCCGTAAAATGATTTTTAGTATATTTGGATTATAATTTTTAGACCCTTATTAAAATAATAAGGGTCTTTTTCATGAAGAATAATTTCATTTTAAAATCGCATTCTCTTTATTATATATATTCATTTCGTTTTATTTGGTTAACATAATATTCTTACTGTATTCTGCGATTAATGCCTGTGCATGGGCATTTCCTTGAATTACATCTCGAAATTCTTTTAAAGAATACAAATGCGTAGCCCCTTTTCGGGCATGAATTCGTACTGGTACACCTTGTAAAGTATCATGAAATTGAAATGGCTTATCTATCGGTTCAATTGGGAAACCGAGTGTTAATAAATACATATACATTCTTTTTGTAACCGCTGCGATATACCATTCTGCTTTTGTTTCTAATGCATGCATAAATAAAATAGCTGTTAGTCTTTTGAAGTGTCCTCTCCCACGAGACGTTTTCGCAATACTTAACTTGCCTATTTCATATACATTTTGCAAATCTTTCACTAAATCATTTTTAGAAAACGGATAGAAAAACTCAGAATTTGATTGTTCTGGTACCGTATACTTCATACATTCTACTGTACCGATATGATGTTCATCTTCTATTAATAAAAATCGTGATGGATTTAAATTACGTTCTACGAACATTAAGTTTCTTTCTTCACAAAAATCTCCCCATAGTTGCTCGAACCAAAAATGTTCTTCCTTTGTTTGAACACGCTGGAACATATTTCCCCGCCTTTCCCATCGCCGCTCTGTTTTTGATAACGCTTTCACTATCTATCATATAAGAACAAATCTTCGTATGCAACTAAAAATATTTATGACTTATTATATTCTGCAAAACGAATTAAATTCCATCATAATCATCTCTTATCCCTCATGTACCATCCTTCTCACAATATATTTATATTACTTGCAAATTCATATCGTATGAAGCCGTCTCCCCTACTGCATATAATTCTTCTTAATCTAAAGAAATCCTTTATAAAAAAGGATTTCTTTTACTTCTTCATGCTTTTTAACCACTTCTCAAAAATTTGTACCATTCCATGTTTTCCAGCTAATTTCTCTTCCCCTTGCTTTGTTTTATATGGATATAATTGTAAGAAAATACCACAACCAGACTCAATTTTTTTACTATGCATATGACTTCCTGGATATACACAAATGACTTCATAAATGGCCCTTCGATGATAGACTCGCTTTCCATCCTGTTCTTCTACAAATTTTATAGACCAGTACTTATACATTTGCTCAGTTGCTTTCGTATTCCCAACGTGCTGAAAAATATTGTACATTGGGCTATACTTCACTTCAATAATAATAGAAGATTGATAGACGTATTTCTCTTCCCCCTTTACATAACAGTCTAAGCGAATATCTGGCTTCTTCGTATCTTCTCCATTATAAAAATTACTCCCTTTACTTAATGCAATAAGAGGATGTGTTTCAATTAAATCATTAAATGCGACATGGACTTTCATATCATCTCGATGTAAAACTACTGTCGTTCCATCTTGTAATCCATCTACATAAAAATGTTCTTGTATTTGTTCACGAATGGAATTTCTAGCTTCAAAACCAATTTGCTCTAACATGGAAATAACGATAAAAAAAGCGTAATATTCATACACTAAAAAAGTTGGTTTATAAACAAATAATAAAGATGGAGATTGATCTGTATATTGTGGGAGTAAATCTAAATGCTGTAGTAATTGTTGATGTGGTATCGGTAAATTATGTGCGTTCATTCTACCCGTTTCAGAAACTTCTCTCCAAAATGGAGAATGCATTAAAGTTTGAAAGTATTGTACACTATCATGTACGAAATGCGCTAAAATTTTATATTCTTGTATCTTCATAGAACTTTTTCGTAAATCCGCCTCTTTTAGTAAATGTATATTTTTATATTTTTGTTTCTCTCTATCGGTCACTGATCCATTACGCTCAATTGTTTGTATAATCGTTTTTACAGCTTGAAATTCTTCTGATTTCTTCTTTTTTTCTCTTTCTAATATTTCAATTGTTTGACGCAAAAAACTTTCGGCTTCAAGTAAATAAAGATAAAATTGCATCGCTTTAAATTTAAGAAATGCATTTTCTATACTATTTTTTTGTTCGATAAACTTACGATTATAATATTTTGCGTACGGTTTTCTTTCCGCCACTACCGCTCCTTTCCTCGTTACTTTCCGCTCCTTTTCTTCCCATTTATATTCATGTATAAATTTTGAACTCGATTCTATTTTCTTAAAAATTTGCTTTATCTTTTTCATTTTTTGCGGCAACTTTCTAAGTAACACTAGATAAGAAGAATCTTCAATATCGCTAAGTGCAGAGAAAGTCTTTTTATAATAACCTCTATCTAAAATCAACTCATTTAAAATTGACTTCACATAGTTTTGAATCATTTCAAATTGATCATCAAAAAAATTTTTTGGAACGACTTGAAAAGCGCCATAATACGTTCGATTTTCTATATTCACCTCAAAATGATATAAACCACAACGCCATGGATAAAAGAATTCCGTTTTTCCATGTTCATATATTAATACCTTTTGTTTTTTTTCATTTATTTCATATTTTGTCTCTTTTATATTTTTCTGTCCCTCATAGACTTTATTCCATATAAAAGTAATATTCATTGGATTTTCATAATGGTATTGCAATCTAATTGGTTTTAATTCTTGCACTTTATAAATACATTGAACTAATGCTGTTGCAGAGGTACAAAGACGATTTAATAAAATATATTCTCCTTTTGACTCCGTTCCAATAATTAACTTTAATACAAAAGGAAGCGTTTCTTTCGTATCAACGATTTCTGTTTCGTATCGCCCATCATTTTGCATAACCATACAACTCCAGTTCTCTACGCTTTTCTCTTATATATGCTAAAGAGTGTTCAAATGTAGATACTCTGTTTGCAAGTGGAGATTGCAAAAGAGGTACTAATGTTGCCCCCCTTTTTACTTCCTCTGAAAGTAAAGACCCAACCATCATTTCAGTCCCTCTTATTTTCGTCAATACACGTTGCTTTATTTGTAAATCAAATCCTTCCTCTCTACTAATCATATAAGAATGATTATTTTGGAACGGTATATTTTGCAAATAAGTAGCAATTGCATTTGCACATCGAAAAGAAATTCCCTTTGACGTATCGTGTGATGACAATACACCATGTAACTTATCTAATAGCTCTAACTCTTCTTCAGAAAACACCTCAATCATCGTTTTATTCCTGACCCAATTTATGCGAAATTCTCCTGCAGTTACTTTCAGAGGTGGTTGTAATACAACTTTCTCTTGCTCCATACACATCTCACAAAACGGAATCTTTCGTAAAGTTATTACATTCGTCCGATCTAATAATCGATCTGAGAGCTCCTTCGTTGTTTCATCAAAATTCACAGTACCAACAAATATAATATTTTCTCCAATTTCAATTGTTGGCGGAATTGAATTTTCTTTTTCTTGCACACCTTCATATAAATTTAAAATACGATTTTGTTTTTCAAGTTGAAGAACAGATAGAAATGGAGTAAACCAATGCTCAATATGTGACATATTCATTTCATCAAAAACGATTATATACAGCTGATTTTGATTTTCTTTTGCCTTCATTAACGCCCTAACTAATTTTGTTTCACTTTCAATAAAAGTACCATTTGGATGAAGGTAACCAAGTAAATCATGTGGTTCTTGATATGATGGTGAAATCGGGATCCAAACCAATTCTTCCCCGTATTGTAATCCAAGTGCTTCTGCATAAGCTTGCACAAAACGGGATTTTCCAGCACCTGGTATCCCCCCCAGAATCGTCAACATATTTGTTTTTGTACTTATATGAAAGTTATAAATATCTGTTTCATCCAAATATAGCCCTTTATTACGTATAAAACTTTTCACATACTGTAAAAAGACGGATTCACGCTCATCCCATTCCCATTCATCCTTTTGCACTTTTATTTCCTCTACCTCTACAAGCTTACCTTCTTCAGTTATTCGTTTTTTTAATTGCTCATACACATGATTGCTTACAAAATATAATTGATCTTCTACCGCTATTTCTACATACTTCATCCAGTCATTAAGTTCTATATACTTACATTCCCGCTGCTGTTCAAAATATGCGATTGAACTAATTGACGATGACTTTAAAGATATATTTCCATATAACCTTCCCTCATGCCACAATAACTCAGGGGGCTCAAAGTCTTTCGGATATTTTGGCATTAGAAATGACAAATAACCATTACTAAGTTTTCTTTCTAAAGACTCTCCCTTTTTATAATCGGAAACTTTAGGTACTGGAATCATTTTATAACCGTTTGCTATTTCTCGCGCTTCTTCTGTACAAATTAACTCCACGTATATATGTCCTCTTTCATAATAGAGACGAAACATAATCAATTGCTTTTCTAGTTTTCTTTTCTTTAATTCCGAAAAGACTTTTTCATTCTTTTTATTGCTACATAAACCTTCAAATACATATGGTTCATTTTTCAATTGCTCTTGCAATGTGAATGGTATTGGCGATAGGCATTGTACAAAGAAATTCTCTCCACTCTTCTCACTCTCTGCTTTTGTAAACTTCCCAATAAACCTCATATAGTACATTCGTTTTATAAAACTTGGCTGAAGAGCTTTATGTAATTTCACCTTCGTCACCTTCTTTTTTTCATACTATTCTTAGTGTATGAAAGAAACGCAAAACTAGAAACAAAAAACCTGACGTTATCCGCCAGGTTCAAAATGAAATCGTATATTAATGAGATGGAAATGCGTTTTTCTCTTGTAAGATGGCATTATGAGCAATTTTCATTTTAGCAAGTACATATCGTAAACGATCTTCAGCGTTTTCATCTTTATGTTGCTGTAATTCCGCCAAATTCTCTACCGCACTCGCTAAATTTTCAATCACTCCTCGCAGTTCAGGATGATGATTAAAAAAAGATTCTTGCACTAACACTTTCCTTACTTCACTCGCTAAATCAACAATTCTGTTCAACTGTTCTTTTCCTTCCATTTTCATCCCTCCTGAATATCTTATGTATTAAATATTCTATAGACAAAGAAAAAAGCCCTTTAAATGAAAAGGACTTTTACATTTTTATATTTCCAGTCAATAACATATAAAGAGATGTAACAGCTGCTACGACAATTGCCCACATTACATATCTCTCTATACGAGTAAAACAACGATTTCCTTTTTCTTTTCTTGCGTACACATAAACAATGATCCCAATTCCGTATACGATTGAAACGAGCAATAAATTCTTCAAACCAGCTGCATAAATAAGCCATATAGAGTAAAGTGAAGCAATTAAAGCTAGCGAACCATTTTTCACTTTTGCATCTTTTAGTTCATTTGTAATCACTAATTTGAATTGGAATAACGCTGATAATAAATATGGTACTAAAATTGATGTTGACGCTATGAAATACATAATTTGATATGTTGACTCTGAAAACAGAACGATTATAAATATAACTTGGGCAACGCCATTTGAGATCCATAATGCCATATGCGGTGTTTGTTTTTTATTTGTTTTCGTAAAGACTTTCGGAAACACGCCATCTTTTCCTGCTACATGGGAAATTTCAGAAACAAGTAAAAACCAACCTATTAATGTACCTACAAGTGAAGCAACTAACCCGATGTTAATCGCTACTGCGCCCCACGTCCCAACAACATGTTCTAATACATGTCCCATTGACGGCGTTTCTAAAACAGAAAGTTCTCCTCTTGTCATCGCTCCCATTGACAAGACAGAAATTAAAATATAAATAGACATTACTAAAATAAGTCCTAATACTGTCGCTTTACCGACGTCTCGACTATTTTTCGCTCTTCCAGATAATACTACCGCTCCTTCAACCCCGATGAAAACCCAAAGAGTTACAAGCATTGTATTCTTCACTTGACCAAGTATAGAGGAAACTGAAATAGTTCCTTCTCCCCAAAAATCATGTGTAAATGTATCCCAGCGAAACGCTGTTACCATTACAACAATAAATAATACGATTGGTACCAATTTCCCTATTGTTGCAATCACATTCATAATAGATGCTTCACGAATGCCAAATAAAATTAGAAAATGAAGTGTCCATAATAAAAGTGATGCTCCTACGATAGACGCAACACTATTTCCACCTTTAAAAATGGGGAAGAAATAACCTAATGTACTAAACAGTAACATGATTGTTGCAACGTTTCCTAAAATTCCTGCTAACCAGTATCCCCAAGCACTGTTAAATCCGATATATTCACCGAAACCAGCACGTGCATAACTATAAATCCCGCCCTCAAGCTCTGGTTTCTTTCTTGCTAACGTTTGATATACGAGCGCGAGTGGAATCATTCCCATCGCTGTAATACACCAGCCAATTATGATAGAGCCGCTATTTGCTCCTACTGCTAAATCATGCGGTAAACTAAAAACACCGCCACCAACCATTGTTCCGACTACTAATGCAATTAATGGAAAAAATCCTAACTTCTTTTCTATTTGTACCACCCCATCTGTCATTCTAGGTGTTATGTTCGTTCAACTATTAAAGTCACCTTTTTCTCTAATAGACGCTTCTCTTATATTTTTTCAGGAAAACATTACTTATTCTAAAAGAAAATGAAGAAAAATGGAATACTTTTTTGAAAAAATGTATAAGTATGCACAAAAAAACCGTTCATTTTATAATGAACGGTCATTTCATACATATGAATTTGTATATTTTTTGTAAATTTAACGAAGTAAATTCTCTTTTTGTAAAAATTGTTTTGCGACTTCTTCACTACTTTTACCATTCACATTTACTTCATAATTCATTTTTCGCATTTCTTCATCTGTAATTTTTCCAGATAATTCATTTAATACTTTTTCAAGTTCAGGATATTTTTGTAATGTCTCTTTTCTTAATAACGGTGCACCTTGATATGGTGGGAATAACCCTTTATCATCTTTTAACACTTTAAGTCCGTACTGTTCCAATTCACTATCTGTTGAATATGCATCGATTACGTTAACATCTCCAGATTCAATTGCGCTATAACGCAGCTTCGGCTCCATCGTTTTAACATTCGAGAACTTATAGTTATATAATTTTTGCATTCCTTTATAACCATCTTCACGATCAGCAAATTCTAATGTGAACCCTACTTTAGCATCCTGTGCAATATTTCCTAAATCAGAAATTGTACTTATATTCTTTTGATCTGCTATTTTTTTCGGCATAGCTAGTGCATATGTATTGTTATACTCCATTGGTTTCAACATAACCATACTATATTTCTTTTCCATTCCAACGCGAGCCTGCTCATATACTTCATCCCGATTTGTACTTTTTGGCTCTTCTTTCACGAATGTAGATAAAGCTGTTCCCGAAAACTCAGGGTATATATCTACTTCCCCTGATTTCAACGCTTCGAATACAAATGATGTTTTTCCAAGACCTGGTTTTAATTGTACATGTAAATCGGTATCTTGTTCAATAAGCTGCTTATACATTTGAATTAAAATTTCAGGTTCTGATCCAAGTTTGCCCGCAATAACAATATCTTTCTTTTCGGTATTCCAAAGAAATGGAGAAGCAACCATTATACAAACAATACATATCGTCAATATAACACGCTTAGACGAACGTTTTGGACTCTCAAGCACCCGAAGTACTACATCAAAGAATAAAGCAAGTAACGCGGCTGGTACGGCCCCTAAAATGATAAGCGCATGATCATTCCGATCGATACCAAGCAATATGAGTTTACCAAGCCCACCAGCACCTATAAGAGCTGCTAATGTAGCCGTTCCAACAATTAATACCATTGCCGTACGAATACCGGCCATAATAATTGGTAACGCAAGAGGAAGCTCTACCTTCCACAGTCTTCTCCAGCTATTCATCCCCATAGCTTTCGCTGCTTCAATTAAAGATTCATCTAACTCCCGTATTCCTGTATATGTATTGCGTAAAATAGGTAATAGTGCATACACAACTAATGCGATAATCGCTGGAAGTTTTCCGATTCCTACTAACGGAATTAATAGTCCGAGCAATGCAAGTGATGGCACTGTCTGCATTACTGCAGAAGTTCCTATTATAAATTCAGCCATTCGCTCTTTTCTCGTTAATAAAATGCCAAGCGGTACCGCAATAATTACTGCAAAAAATAATGAAATAAGCGATATTTGTAAATGCTCACTTAATGCAGTTAGTAATTCTATTTTTCGTTCTTGGAACGTCTGTATAAAATCAGTCACTGTTTAGCCTCTTTCCTTCATTTGTTCAACGATATAATTGACAATATGACGACTTGTTAAAGCTCCAACATATCGACCATTTTCTTCAACTGGAACGACTTCATCAGCTCGCAGGCGAACTAATGCTTCTTGTAAAGAAGAATGTAATGATAGTGCCTCCCCTTCTATCCGCATACTTTCATCATGTGGCAATACATCTTCAATACTTTTCCCCTCATACCAAGGTCTTCCACGATTTCCAATGAATTCTTCTACAAATTCATTTTTCGGGTTATGTATAATTCCTTCTGGCGTATCTAATTGAACAACTTTTCCTTCTTTCATAACACAAATGCGATCTCCAAGTGATAATGCTTCTTGCATATCATGTGTTACGAATACAATTGTTTTTTGAATCTTCTTTTGCAATTGTACGATATCCTTCTGAAGCTGTTCTCTACTTAATGGATCTAGCGCACTAAATGGTTCATCCATAAGAACGATTTTCGGGTTTGCGGCTAATGCCCGCACGACACCTACACGTTGTTTTTGTCCTCCTGATAATTCATCAGGCATGCGATCGCGATATACGTCTGGATCTAGCCCGACCATCTGGAGCAACTCATCGACACGAGCTTTTATTTTTTCTTTGCTCCACTTTCTCATTTCAGGAACAACTGCAACATTTTCAGCAATTGTCATATGAGGGAACAAAGCGATTTGCTGCAACACGTACCCTATATCCCATCGTAATTCATTAATATTGTATTCTTGAATATCTTTTCCATCGATTAAAATTGAGCCTTCTGTCGTTTCAATTAAACGATTAATCATTTTCATTGTCGTTGTTTTCCCGCAACCACTCGGACCAATGAGAACAAAAAATTCTCCCTTTTTAATTTCTAAATGCAATGAATCCACTGCTTTTGTGCCATCTTCATATGATTTTGACACTTGATTAAACTGAATCACAAATACAACTCCTTTATCGTTGTTTCCTTTATTTTGATGGAATATGGAATTCATTTCAAATGATACGCATTATTCAACAAAAAAAGAGCTCACATTTGAGCTCTAACGGTCTAACAATATTGTTTTCATTATAGCGGCGTATTCACGCACATACATTTTTCTCTTAGAGCGCATTGGCGTTTCAGCAGCTAGTGCCTCCATCCTCATGCCTAAACGCTTTGCAATTATTTTCGTTCTATATAAATGATACGTATTGCTTACAACTACCGCATGTTTCACATCATATAAATCTATACTAAACTTTAAATTCTCATACGTATTTGTAGATTGATCTTCTATTAAAATACGACTCTCATCTATACCATGTACCATTAAATAGTTCCTCATACTATGAGCTTCCGGTATATCTTCATCTTCTCCTTGACCACCTGAAACAATTACTTTCGCTTCAGGATGAGAAACTAAATATTCCAATGCTACATCCAAACGGTTTTGAAGAGATAAAGACGGTCTATCTCCAAATAACTTTGCACCTAATATAAGAACGTACGGAGAGTGATGGCTCAGCTTTTCACGAGCAACTTTCTTCATTCGAAAGGTCATATAAAGAATGTATAGTGGTGGTAATAATAAGATTATAAGTAATATCCATTTGTTCATATATATGTTTGCACTCCCTTTCTTTTTATTATATAAAAAAAGATTGGAAGGCAGAAGTGTTTTTTAAACGATTGATTTATTAAAAACTTTCGTCCCTACTTTACGTTGTGAATATACATAATAAAGAGCAATTCCTAATGATAGAATCAATATACAGCTAAGTACGTAAAACGGGAGCATTACCCCAGCTTTAGATACACCAGCTGTAAACAGCATTAATAATACAATTCTTATTCCTGTACCAATTAATCGAAATAAGCTGTCAACACGTCCCATTACTTCGTTTGGGATTTCCTCCATCATCAATACATTTCTCGCCACTCTTGTCCCCGCATTTCCAATCGCATGAAAAATCGCTAGTCCATATAACAACATTACGGAAGGTTCAATAATCATTGCGGTAATTGAAATTACATAAATGCACATCGTCATAACGATTGAAACTTCTGTTTTGACATATTTCATTATGAGTGGAATACAGATTCCTGCAACAACAGCTCCAACACCGTACATCATTCCCTCTATCGCGTATACAGAGGCATTAGCTTTAAGTATATCCGAAATATAAACTGGTATTAAATAATTTGCCATCATGACACCTATAAACGGCATATAAGTAGCAAGTAAGAACCAAAAGAGCTTAGGACGTTTTTTCATAAAGTGAATTCCTTCGAACAATTGCTTCTTAAATGTTATTTTCTTTTTAATCTCTTTTTTCTTGACATACGGTATACATAAAAACAGCAAAAATGCTCCTACAAAAGTTAACATATCTACTAACAATATCCACTTCAAAGACACAACTTCAATTAGAAAGCTCGCGGCTGCTCCTGAAATAACTTGTGTTAACTGTCCTTGTATTTCCATCGTTCCACTTAAACTTTTATAATGTTCTGCTTGAAAAATTTCTTGGTTGAACGCAAAAATTGTAGGATAAAATAATAGATAGTAAAAAGAGCCCGCTATATAAATAAGAATATAATGAATAGAATGATAGGATTGCCCAGCAAATCCCCATATAACCATTATTCCGATTACGGCTATCCCAATACCTTCATTACATAATAATAAAGATTTTCTTGAAAAACGATCAATACTTTGCCCGATAAACGGAGTTAACAAAAACATAATCAGTGTTGAGATGATGGAAACATAACCAAACGTTGTCTCTCCTCCACTCTCTTTAATTAACAACCATGGAATCGTTATCATTACAATACCGGAACCAATAGCTGATAGACTATTGGCCCCTAGAATGAAATACAAGCGTGAATCTTTATAAAGAGATGACATATCACTCAACTCCTAGTTGCTTTTTCACCTCTTTATATACGCTCATATATGCTTTCAATTCTTTAACTACATCATGAATTAATGGTTTTGCATCTTCCCCAAGTTCACCATCTTGCACATGTAATCCATCAAGAACAACTTGTTTTGGAATTGCATTTGCATAAACACCTCTAGCGACCGTTCGCATGCTGTTTAATGCATTTATTCCACCTTTACCGCCACCAGCAACCGCTAACAACGCAACTGGTTTATGAATAAATTCATTACTACTTAAGTAATCTAAAGAGTTTTTCAGCGCACCGCTCATCGCATTATGATATTCTGGTGTACATAATACAACCCCATCCGCAGCTTTCACTAACGTTTTTAATTTTTTCACTGCCTCTAAATCACGTTGTGACTCTTCTCCATTGTATAAAGGTAACTCCTCAATTGCTAAATCATATAATTCCCCTTCAAATTGATCCGCAATATATTTTGCCACCACGCGAGTTCTACCAAATTTTCTTGGTGTACCGTTAATAACAACTAGTTTCATGATTATTTCTCCCCTTTGTTTTCAATTTCTACTTATATATTATCAGAAATTTCTACACAAAACACAATATAAAGAGTTAACTTGTTTCATAAAATAGTATGATAAACAAAAAAGAACTCATACTTTCGTATGAGTTTCGTACAATTACTTTGTTTCATCTCTCATGCTCAATGTACCTAAACTTTCATTTGCTTTAAAATGGTTATATGCTTTTTCCGCTAATCTTTTCCGTTCTTCTGATAATTCTATATATTTCATTACGTTTTCAATTATTTTTTCATACGGAGTAAATACAATACCCGGCCAATCTATTTCGTCCTCTGGGTTGCTATTTTCCGAAATAATAAATTTCTTATTTGCCACTGCATAAGAAACTCGAGGAGTTTCAAGAATACCAGATAAGTAAAAGTGGATATTTAATATAATTTTAGACCTGGCAATTAACTCATTTCTAACAATTCCCCATGCATTATTTTTAAAAACAATATTTAAATTCGGGGCAACGACTTTTAATTGATCCAATATAGCTTGCCGCCTTGGGTTAAGAGCACCTATAAACAGTATATCAATGTCTTCAATTAATTCTTCATCAAATGCATCTTTTTTTATTTCTAAAGTTGGTGCATAGTTCATGCCTACATGTTTTATTTCTTTTCCTACTCCTCTTTGTTTTAACCATTCTATATTTTGTTTACTATAATCCCAAATTTCCTTATCTTTTAATAACATTAAATAAAGAGGATGCGCATAAGGGCTTCCTTCATATAGCTGTTCTAAATTATAAATAATTGCATTTTTCGGAAGGAGATGTGGGCTATGTGCATATGTATGCGCTCCAAAAACAATTGTATTCCCCACATTTTCGAGTATTGTTTCTGATATGATTGCTGTATTTCCCTCTTGCTCCAATCGCCATTTCAAAGCTCGCGCAACATCTATAAAACTACCATACGTCTTTGGGCATATAAACAAACAATAATCATATTCTTTATTCAAATAAGCTTCCATTAGCCTTAAATTATTCTTATATAAATCTACATCCGGATATTTCAGTAAAAGATCCTTTGCATGTTTTTTTGCTACTTTATATAGTCCAGCATAATAAGCAGCAATGCACCTTCTTAATTCAATTCTTTGCTGATGTTCATCTGATACGTCCATGTTTAACAGAAGATTTGCGATACAATACGCTTTTAAATGATCACGATCATAATAATAATCTAGTAGTGGCAACAATTCTTCATACGTATTTCCATGCACAGATTCTCCTAGTTCTAGCGCCCATCGTATTAATTCCATTATTACTCCACTACTCCTTTAACCGAAATTGTATTTAATAAAATTTCGCATTACTTTCTACCATATTTGCTATATGCAACGGTAACTCATCTTTTTTCGATTCCAAAAATTTTTGTGACACTGCACCTAAATGCTTTTTATGTGGTATATAAAAAGCATTTATAGAAATCTCATAGTCAAATAAGTAATCATACACATGATAATCTACAAATAGAAGATCATTTTTCGGAAAAGGAATTTCCTTCCCTTGCAGGGCATACATCAAAGCAATATTATTTTGAGATTTTAATCGATACATTCTTGCAAGTTGATATAATGGCTCAGCCCTAGTTGGTCTATATTCCCACGCTTTTTGAAAATAAAGAACAGCTAATGCTGTATATTGCTCTTCTTGTTTCTTAGCATTTTCTTTTTCATCCACTTCTGTTACTTCAAGTTGTTTATTTGCTGAACGAGTTGCTAATTGTTCATAACAAAATCCTATTCGCAATAACGAATAAAATACCTCTTCAACCCATCCCCCTGCTTCCACTCGTTTTTTATACCATTTAATCGAATCTTCAAATTGACTTAAATGAAAATACGTTTGGGCTAAATAAAATAAATATCTTATATGCAAATCTGGCGTAGTTTCTGGATCACTCAGCCCTTGTAACAACAGCCTCTCATCTCTTTCAAATTTATCCGCTTTACTCCCACCATCACCAGGGTCATTAACGACAAGCGTCTCCAGTCTAGCTACTCTCGTATTGTAATCCTCTCCAACTTTGGAACGATCTATATCCCAATACTCATGAGTAACACCGACTGATTTCCATGGTAAAGACGCTTTTAAAAGCCGTGTAAGCCAATACTTAATATGAATATCATATTGTAATGTAAGATAATGGTCTTCCGTTAAGCTCGTTTTATCGAAATTCGGATCAACCTCTAAAATCATATCCGCATCTAATATTAATAAATAATCTGCTTCTGGGTATGTTTTTTGCGCTAACGAAACAGCTAAGCTTCTGTTATAACCAAAGTTTTTAAACGGCTCATGATGAACCGTCCCAGGTATCTCATTTTCCTTACACCAATTTTCAATAATTTCAGGCGTATGATCAGTTGATCCAGTATCACAAATAGAAACAAAATCTACAATTGATTTCGTAGCATTTAAACATCTTTCCATAATTCTAGATTCGTTTTTAACAATCATACAAAGACATAACTTTTTTTCTTCCCCTACATTCTTCACTTGCTCATTTCCCATTTAACCACCTCATATTTTTTTAACACGCTCTCTCCATATGTAACATCATTTCTTAGCTACACTGATGACATAATCATTCTTTTACTATTTATGAAAACTTCATTTTATTTATTCTTATTTTTATGTTGGGACATATTTCATGCAGCGCTTTATACTTAATACAACCAATACAAAAAACATAATGCGGGAATCCGTACATTTCAAAGTCTAAGAGGAGGTTATATTTTGTTGGATTACATTTGGCTAGATGACAAATCACCAATTTTAGAACAACTACCAAGCACCTTTAAATCTGCAGCTATATTGCTACACCCTTTTGTCCAAATGCCTTTAGAATGGGAAAAGTCTGTGAGAAAAAAACTATATGAGCACATCTATCCTAGCGCTGAAGAAATCATTCATAATGGGAAATCCGTTTCTTGGAAGGAAATGATGTCTTATAGTGGATTACATTCATACGCAGAATTAGCAATGGCCATGTTGACTTCCATTGGTGCTTTTACAGAAGAATATAAAAGAGAGGATTTAGCTGAAAAACTACATTCAAACTTAAAAGAAGATCTTTATTATCCAACAGAAGATTATACGTCTATATTTTTATTACATAAATTACTTAAACTCCTCGGTTCTAAAGGTGCAAAAAATTTATATTTCTCTGAACCAATTCTTGATACAAACGGATTATTAGAAGTAGATAATACTACTCCATTAGATATTTGGGACATTAGCAATAATGAGTTAATTATTACTAGCGAAGACAATGAGTATGCGTTTATGAGTATATTCGATTCCTTTACAACCTTATTATTAGCTAAAGAAGAAAATATAGAATATATTATTCAATCAATGAACGTTGAAGCTGTCATTTGTGACAAAAAAACGATGATTGATTGGTATTTTTAAATTAGTAATTTCTTAAACTATAAAAAAGAAACTTGCGCTTATGCACAAGTTTCTTTTCAAAAATCATTCTCTATTTTTTCACAACTTCATGCCCACCGAACTGATTACGTAATGCTGAAACTACTTTTCCATGGAATGTATCATCTTCCTGAGAACGATAGCGCATAAATAATGACATAGCGATAACTGGTGCTGCAGCTTGCAGTTCAAGTTCCGTTTCAACAGTCCATTTTCCTTCTCCTGAAGAGTTCATTACACCTTTAATGCCATCTAGTTTCGGACCTTCTGCAAATGATTTTTCAGTTAAGTCCATTAACCAACCACGGATAACGGATCCGTTCGTCTATAAATATCATGCCCATTCATATGTTGTAATAAATCTTCCGCTTGTTTCGTACTGCGATTATCTGCCCAAATAATAGAGCGCGTTAACGGCGCACCGTTTTCATCTACTACAATTAATGCGTGCATAGCTGTACTAATACCGATTGAAGAAATATCTTCTGGTAATACATTACCTTTTCTACGGAAACGCTTACACTTTTATATACAGCGGCACATATTACATCAGGATCTTGCTCAGCCCATCCTACATTCGGTTGAATAATTGGGTAATCGATTGCATGTGATGCAATGACTTTTCCTTTTTCTGTGAACACAACCATTTTTGCACTTGTGGTACCGATATCAATCCCGATTACTCTCCCCCTTGTTTCCATGCGAATCTTCCCTTCATTTCTAGCAAAATACGATTTAGTAAACCGTTTACATGAATTAGTATATAAAATTTTTTCATAACAAAAAAATAAATCCCCTCATTCCGTTTCATTTACATACTCTATGTAGCTTTTCCGTCCGGTAAAATTGCATCATATTCGTTTTGTAACACACTTTTTTTCTAGTTTTTCGGTAACTATTTTTTTAGCTTAATGGGTATGTTGTTCGTTGTACAAGACCTACATTTTAGTAATATTTCGTAAGGTATTAGGAGATAAAAATGTTTAAATTCCTTGACCAAATTGTAGTAATAGATTAGATCAAAAAACGCCATCCTTTCCTATGATTCTATAGAAAGAATAGCGTTTTTTTCATTTTAGGTAGAATTTTATTTTGTTAACTTGATGATACTGTGCTTCTATCCCACATCGTCTCTAATTTGAAAACATTTATTCCATTTAATAATCCTTTAATGAAAATAACCTAACTGACATATTCAAACAACTCTATTGACACTTAACACTACACTTCATTAAGGTACATTATTCTAAATTTATTGATGTAGTTGAGATGGACTCACTTTTTGAATTTGAACAAGTATATCAAACGCTTTACCTAATGATATATCAACTGTTTTTGGTATATCAGGCCCTTCGGTAGTTACTCCAGCGAAAATTGGATGTTGTTCGTTCAACCAAGTTTTTGTCACACCGTTTGCCTTACGTAAATCAATAAAAAATTGATCTTTTTTAACTTGTCCAAAGATGTAGTTATAACTGTTTGGATCATCCGATTTTAATATTCCATTTGGGCCAAATTCACCATCGCTATTCTTGACATTGTATTGTCCTTCATAAACTGATGTTCCAATAGATACGTACCGTTTTCCGTAATACTCTGCTAAATACTGCCCAGCTACTTTAGGGTATACAAAAGGAAGCATATTTGTTTTCGAAACGTGGCCATTATGCCCCCATACAATAGTTTTTCCTAAATGTTCTTCAGTCCACTTTGCATTTTCATACATTGCGATATCATGTTTCAAATATAAATCAGATGGTTTATCAGGAGGTGACGTTAACATTGTAGTAAACTGTTCAATAATACGAGCATTTTGTTTTATCCATGCGAACTCTTTAGATTTCCCATTTAAATAACTTTTATTTTCCTCTAATAAAGCACTAATTTGTTTAGCATCTGAAATATACTTTTCTTTTTCTTCTTTCGTAAGGCTTTCAAAAGTATTCATATCCTTTGTTACAGGAATAAGACCTTTTATCTTCTCTTCTATCCTCGGCACAAGTTTTGAATTGGTTCTTTTAACATATTCTATTATATTATTATAAACATTCTCGTTTACTGATTGAATGTCCATCCCGATGATACGCACTTTAGATTTATGTTTTGGATTAGCATTATATTGCCGAATCCAATCAAGTAAATCTAACATTTCTTTCGTCTTAAATACAGGTGATAAATGCTGGCTTGGATTTCCCTTACCAGTAAGAACATATCGATCAAGTTCTAAAGCTCTGTCCCACCCCTCTTCTAAAACTAGGTTGGTAAAACCCTTTTCAGATACTAAATAATTTACAATACGGTTTTTCATCGTAAAAACTTCATGAGCCCCATGTGTAGCTTCACCTAAACCTACAATTGAAGCTGAACCCACCATATTCTTAAATGGTTTTAAATCATTAAAAGATGTATTTGGATTTGTTGTTTTTAAAGGCTTCGCGTGCATTTCTAACCATTCCGCTATTTGATTTTTATTGTAGGGAGCTGTAACAGAAACTCCTGTTTTAGAGTCTGCATAAGTACTTCCTACAAAATTAGTCAGTATTATAGCAGAAACACCAAGTGCAGTAATCATTTTCTTTTTCATAAAACCCTCCTGAAATATTTACTTAAAACGATAGCGTTCTTTTATACTTAATTACGATTATTAAATTTTTTTAGAGCAAGTTGTTTTTTGCACCAAAATGATATATTTTAAACTATAAACCTATGACAAAACTTATCCATTTCGCCTTTTTGCCTACTTCCTAAATTCAGCAAGTAAAATACTTTTAAAAGGATCAGGATTACTAAAGTTAAAGCTGTTCAAATTGACGGCCAATGTATGCTTGCCTCCAAGTGTTCCACCAACAAAAGTGGAAAACCCTAGAACGCTACCTCTGTGTCCCCATACCGAGACACCGTTCGGAAGCTTAAATTCAACGATTCCAAGACCATATCCCGCTCCTTCTCTATCTGTAGGAACTGTAGTAAGCATTTGTTTTAGTTGCTGTTCCTTCAGTAATTTACCACTAAGTAAGTAAGAGAAGAATTTATTTAAATCGTCAGCAGTAGAAATTATATCTCCATCCGAGCTACCTGGGTTCATATATGTAACGTCTTTTAGCTCACTTGCTCCGTCTAGTTGGAAATAGCCACGGGCATGCTTAGTGCCTGGAATCACGCTTGAATTACCAGGTAGGAATGTATTTGACAAATCAAGCGGTTCAATAATCCGATTTTCAACCTCTTCCGCATAGCTGTTGCCAGTTACTTTTTCAATAAGGATCCCCAGTAATACGTATCCTGTGTTTGAATAAGACCAACCCTTTCCCGGGGCAAAGTCTGGGGGAAGAGAAATCCCCATCTTTACAAATTCTTCAGCCGTATACGATTTTTTTATATCCGTAATATCGAAGTCTTTTGAATTTATATAGTCAGCAATACCACTTGTATGATTCAATATTTGCCGGATTGTAATCTGGTTACCATCATATCCGTTTCCTTGAATGACACCAGGCAACCATTTTTCAATGGAGTCATCTAGATTCAAACGGTTCTCTCCAGATAATTGCAGTAGCACTGTTGCAATGAACGTTTTCGTCACACTGCCAATACGAAAGCGAAAATCTGCTTTCATTGGTTTCTTAGTTCTCACATCTGCTACCCCAGCGGTATAACTCCAAGTTTTACCACCCTTAGAAATTTGAGCGAGTATTCCTGGGTATCCAAGTTGTAGTGCATCTCGCATTGCTTTCTTAACGGAAGTACGATCGCTTTGCGTACTTGTTTGTAAAGAACTAGATACATTTTGCGACGATTCTGCTTTTACAATTGAGGCTGGTGTTATGTATAACAGGGAATTCCCAGCTATTAATAATGCTAGACTTCCACATATAATTTTACTGCGTGTTTTCATAAAGCATTCCTCTCCTCTATTTAAATTGTATTAATGATTGATAGGTCTAACCACACAGCTATCAACTCTCCCCATGATAAGGGTCAACACTGAATTTGCAATCATCTATAGACCAATTATTTCTTCAAACAACTCTCTGACCTAATAAATGATTAATCCCTCTTCTTCAGATATCTGTTAACTTCTATAATTTCTTCTTTTCTTCCATAGCGTTTTATTAATTAATTTGTTTTTATATAAATAGATAGTAACTACTCCCCCTCCCGTTCTTCTCTATATTTTGATCATACACATTGAAAATCTCTTTTTTCTTACTCCTTCCTTACAAATTCCTTACGTTCCAAACCACTTCTATATTTCGGTGGTTTTTGTTTTAAGAAAACTTAGTTCTATTAACTTGGTAACATTGGAATAACACCAAATGCCAATCAATTGAAGTAAAGTAAATGCTTCAAAAATAGGAATATTAGGAATTTCTCTTGATGGACATAGAAATCCGGTCCTCAATATAGAGATTTCCTTATGTAAGTATATTCCGCATTATAATTATAAAACTTAATTATTTTCTTATTTTTCAGAAAAATATAAAAACATCCCGGAATTTATTGTATAATGTTGTAAAAAGATGTCGGAGGGATTTAATGTTACATAAAATATCTCAATTCACAATGAAGCTTTCATCAATTCTTTTATCACTCTTATTATTATTAAATTTACCTTATTTATTTATCACTCAAAATGGATTTACCTTTCAACCAATTCTTTTTTTTAACCAGATTGTTACTATGTTAAAAGATGTTTTCTCCCCTGAATCATTAGTAGTGATAGGATCAGATCCGAAATTTGGTAGTTTCAAAAAAATACCCTTATTCCCAACTGTTTTAGAACCTTACCTATATTCATTTACTGTATTATTTTTAGCCTTTTTACTTGCGCTCTTTCTATCATCCAGCATGGCATTTTTTTATTTTTTAGCAAAAGATTATATAAAAAAATGGATAAACCGAATTGTGTTCATATTAGAAGCTGTCCCTGATATGATGATGATGATTTGTTTGCAAATATTTTTCATATGGGTACTTAGAAAATTCGGGGAAGCTCCTTTCACCATTATTTCTTTTAATGAAAATCGAGCTTATTTACTCCCAATTGTATCTTTAGCAGTCTTACCTACATTACAAATGTTTCGAATGATGGTGTTATACATAAAAGAAGAACATGGAAAAGATTATGTAGAGGTTGCCTATGGAAAAGGCCTTTCATCAAGTTATATACTATGCATTCATTTATTCAAAAATATATCTATCCACTTCTTCCACCATTTAAAAACGATTTTTGTTTTCTTACTTTCTAATTTATTCATTTTAGAATTTGTTTTTAATATGGAAGGCATTATTCAATTCTTATTTAATAAGGCGTTTATTTCACCTCCAGCTGCATTTATCATACTGGTTATGATTATCTTACCGTTTTATACTATTTTTCAAATAATCTCATTCATGATGAATAGATGGCAAAAGCACTTGAAAGGAGTAGCATTATGAAATCTATTTGGAAATCAAAACGCTTTTTAATCGGCTTTACTTATTTATTTATACTTATTTCAGCCAGTTTTATTTATAGTTGGTTCTTTAAAGATAACATCCCAAAACCTCCTCAGTTACTTTACAATGACAATAACGAATTACTTGGAAAGGCCCCCTTTCCGCCATCGTTAATTCCGCCTTTTGGATCTGATCGTTTTGGAGAGTCTGTTTTCTTACAAATTATAGAAGGAGCAAAATTTACTATTTTATTAGCCGTGGCAATTAGCTTCTTTCGAATTTTATGCGGAACATGTATAGGAATTCTCTTAAGTTTATATGCTCCAAAATTCAAGAGATTTTTCCAAGCATGCTCAGAAGTTTTTTATTATATTCCAACTCTATTTATCGCATTCATACTCATCACGCCCGTTAATATTGTAATCACATCAAATGCTGATGGGTTAGATCCAAATATTTCATTTACGTTTTATCAAGTACTCGTACTTATTTTCGTTGCTCTGCCTACACTTTCTTTATATATATCCTCAGAGGTTGATGAATTTATGAAACGAGATTACATTTTAAGTGCACAATTATTAGGTGCTAGCCGTTTTCATATTATGAAAAAACACTTACGAGTCTTATTACTTGACCGCTTATTTGTATTATTTATGGAACATATCGTCCAAACACTCATACTCGTTATCCATTTAGCGTTGCTTAACATTGTAATTGGTGGGATACAAATGCGTGAACTGTATGACGGAGTGCTCAAACCTGTTTCTCTATCTAATGATTGGGCAGGCCTTATTGGCTTAAATCGTAATGAAATGAATCTTTCATGGTGGATCATTTTTTATACTCTCGCTTCATTCTTTATTACGATTCTATTTATTAAGCTTATGACACTCGGGATTCAAGATGCACTGAAAGCAAGAGATTCGCAAACTGTAGCAATTCAAACCGTTCCTGATCATAAAAAATTTGTTAAACATAAAGATTCTTTTTCTTTTGCAAATAAAGTGAACCTTTAATCCTGTCTCATTAATCAAGTATGGATTGGCATTGATATTAGTAGAATATAAAAAAGATGATCCCTATTGCATACAGGGATCATCTTTTTATGCAGTCTAACTTTTTTACATGTACTTTGTTAGACTCATATTTTTTATATTTAATGTGAATTATTTGCAATCACAATTATGCTGTTTAAAATCGATTACCATACGTCCTTGAATTCGACCTTGTTCCATTTCTTCGAATACACTTTGTACTTTATCTAGAGAACAAGTTTGAACAACAGGCACTACTTTTCCTTCTGCACCGAATATAAATGCCTCTTCTAGATCCTTACGAGTACCGACTAGAGAGCCAACCACTTCAATTCCATCTAGTACAAGTCGCGGAATGTTTAAATCCATCGTTTCTACTGGTAAACCTACTGCAACGACTTTACCACAAGCACGTACTGCATCAACTGCAGAGTTGAATGCTACTTTTGAAACAGCTGTTACTACAGCAGCATAAGCACCACCAAACTCATCTTGAACAATCTTATCAGCAGGACCTTGAGAAATTGGATTGATTGTCATATCAGCTCCAACCTCTTTTGCTAAGGCTAATTTATCGTCATTAATATCTACTGCAATTACCTTTGCACCAAATACGTTTTTAGCATATTGAATAGCTAGGTTACCTAATCCACCACAACCATAGATGACGATAGGTTGGCCAGGTTTAATATTGGATACTTTTATAGCTTTATATGTAGTTACACCCGCACATGTGATTGATGATGCTTGAGCTGGATCTAATCCTTCTGGTACTTTCACCGCATAATCAGCTGTCACAATACATTGTTCAGCCATACCACCATCTACTGAATAACCAGCATTCTTAACTTCACGGCAAAATGTTTCCCTACCTGTTACGCAATATTCACAACGTCCACAAGATTGGAACATCCATGCAATACTTACACGGTCTCCCACCTTTAGTGAAGTAACATCATCAGCGATTTTCGTCACAATACCTATACCCTCATGACCAAGAATACGGCCATCTGTGTTTCCAAAATCATGATTTGCAACGTGTAAATCAGTATGACAAACTCCACAATACTCTACATCTACTAGCGCTTCACCTGAGTGTAACGGACGTAATTCTTTTTCAATAATTTCAATGTTTGCTTTACTATTTTTATTAACTACTACTGCTTTCATATGTGATCTCCCCTTTAGTGTTTTAGAATTTTTCATGAGTTCATCTCACAACTTCTGTCTTCACTAGTTTGGCTAATCATTGTGCCAAGTTTAAATGTTCAATCATCATTACATGTTCATCATAACATGACACTTCAAAAACAAATTGTGAAATTATGAACAATGTTTGAATTGTTGTATAAATCGTTTTATATTTTTTTAAATGAGAGTCATCACTGGCTATAAGTAAGTCTCATATTTCTACAAGAAAATAAATAAACAAACTATTCACTAATAAAAAAGGGGCTGTCTCATAAGTCTCTTTCGAAGTAAGATCACATGAAATTGAAAAGGCAGAAACGTTATAAAATCAACATTTCTGCCTTTCACTTTTTATACGATTTTGGCTAAAAAGCACCTTTTGAGACAGCCTCTTTTTTATATTCGTTTCATCGAAATTGTTTCACGAATACTTTGTAGATTTTGCAACGTTTCTTCTTGGTGTTGTAACGATAACCCAACGTACAAAGTATCTAATAAACTTAACTGCGCTAATCTTGATGAACTTGCTTCTGTGCGGAATTCCGTTCCACGTGTTGAAGTGTATAATGTAATATCAGCCAGTTGAATTAATGCCGATTTCTGATAACTCGTAATCGCAATAATTTTAGCTCCTCTTGCTTTCGCTACTTCTAACGCTTCCAGTAACCCTTTATTGCTACCAGAATGAGAAATGCCGATAACAACTGAATTTTTCGAGAGCAAACCAGCTCCTATAATTTGAAAATGCGAATCAGTATGAGCGATACATGAAATACCCGTTCTCATAAATTTATGATATGCATCCATCGCAATAATACCAGAACCACCATTTCTGTAAAACTCGATTCGATTTGCTTCTTACAAAGCTTTTACAGCTTGCTCTAATGCCGTATCATTTAACAAATGCAATGTATCTTGTAGTCCTGTAATATGCGAATGAAAAACTTTTTAGCAACAGTTACCATACTATCTTCTGCTGATACTTCTTCATGAATATTTTGCATCGGTGTATGGACAATTTCACGAGCTAATGTAATCTTTAAATCTTGGAATCCTTGCCAACCGAGGTGTTTACATAAGCGAAATATCGTAGCCTCAGAACTATTCGTAACTTCTGCTAACTCAGTAATAGATCTATGTACAACATCTTGTGGATGTTTTAAAATATGTTCAGCAATACTTCGCAATTCCGGTGATAAACCGTTTAACGAAGCTTGAATCTTTCCAATCCCACTTCTTGTACCAGGCATAGCATATCTTCACCTTCCATCGTAGCTTTATCCCGTAAAAAAACAATTGGTGTGGGTTAATAATCAGTGGGTATAGACCCTCCACGGATTAAAATTTCATTTTATTGTACCTAATTATTGAAAGAAGAAAAACCTTTATTAGACTTAACTATAACATTTTAATTGCTCCTATGTATTCTGTCATACTATGCGAAACATTTATTCATACTTATTATTATTTTCCCCATGTTTCACTGCATACAATGCAGCTTGCGTACGATCATCTACTTCTAATTTAGCTAAAACATTTGAAACATGTGTTTTTACAGTTTGTTCTGTAATATGAAGCACTGCTGCAATTTCTTTATTACTTCGCCCTTTCGCAATTTCACGAAGTACTTCTTGTTCTCTTTTCGTTAACATAGAAAAAGGGTTTTCTTTCTTGACTACTGATCGTCCTAATAGTGCTGGTGTTACTTTCGGATGAAAATTCGTATTTCCTTCATGTACTGCAATAATAGAAGCTACAAGTTGCTCAGGTTGTACTTCTTTTAATTGATAACCATCTGCTCCGGCTTCAAGTGCTGGTAAAACATAATCTTGCTCTGAAAAACTGCTTAATATTAGTATCTTTATCGTTTCATCATATTGTTTTATTTGTTTTGTTGCTTCGATGCCATCCATCTTCGGCATTGATAGATCCATTAATACTACATCTGGCCTTTTTGTTTGGACGAATGTGAATGCCTCTTCACCATTTTCTGCTTCCCCAACAATTTCAAATTCTTCTCTCGTTTTCAAAAAGAATACAAGTCCTCTTCGAACGATATGATGATCCTCAACTAGTAGTAATTTAATTTTCAACCTTCTTCTCCCCTTCAAACTGGCAATTGAATTTCAATTTTCGTACCCTTTTTCAGCTCCGTTTTTATTTGAAATGATCCCCTCATTAACTGAATACGTTCCTTCATACTTTTTAAACCGAGTGCTGACTCTCTTACTTGCTCTTGTATAAATCCTATTCCGTTATCCTCTATGTAAAAATACAACTGGTTATCTTCTATTTTTAAAAGAACATGTACCTTTTCACATGAAGCATGTTTTTTACAATTATGTATCGCTTCTTGACTAATACGCCATAAAACTTCTTCTATTTCATCACCAATTGAAACCATTCCATCAATTCGAACTTCCACGTGAATCCCTAACAACTTTCCGTAATTTTTAATTGCTTCAGCTAACCCTTTCTCTAATCCTTCCGGTCTTAATTGCCAAATCAAAAGTGTCATCTCTTGTAATGCTTCCTGTGATAATTCTCCAATATAGCTCAACATCTCTTGCAAGTCTCTATCTTGCGTCATATTTAGAGTACCTTTTGCGGTTAACATGATAGAAAATAACAATTGTTTTACTGAATCGTGTAAATCACGTGCAAGTCGATTTCGTTCAGCTACTACTACATATTTACGTTCTTTTTCCACTAGCTGAATACGTTGGATTGTCGTCCCTATTTGAAATGCAATTGATTCTAATAATGCTAATTCTTCCTCTGAAAAATGTGTTTTTTGAGGCGCGGCCACATTTAAGAGACCAAACTTCTCCGACCCGGACCTTAATGGAATTGTCGCATGGTGCGTAACATCTTCAGTATCTCCCCAATTACACTCAATCGCATCCTCTATTCGCTTACATTCAATAATATTTGTCGCTTTTTCCAATCTGCCATTTACAAAACGCTCTACACACCAGCAATCTCCTTCACACATCGGCTTCTTCTCTTGCCACGTAAGAGCTGGCGGTAAGTTTTGATCTACAAGCATACGGTGTTTTCCACTTTCATCAATAAAAAAGATCCAGCCTGTTTGTAAATTCATAACTTGTAACAAAGTATGTAACACTTTTTCTAACATGTCTTGTAAATTTGTTGCTTCATTTAATAATTCAGCAATTTCTTTTAATGCCTCTAAACGATGCATCTCTTTTTCTTCAAAGTTCATTTTCATCACCATCTATCATTATAACATTAAGAAATTTCTAAATTCTACAAATTAAAAAGAACTGAATTCCTTCAGCTCTTTTTTATATCAATCATTTTATTATTATTTTTCTATCCAATGTCGAAAGCAGCACTTCCGTTACCAAACTATTCTACTTTAGCTGTCCGATAAAGATTGTCCACCTTGTCTATGCTGTAAACTTTCAGTAGTAACAAGCATATTTGCTGCTGGCATTTGCACTTGATTCTTATGGAACATAGACATTAATTCAAATCTTACTTGTCTAGAAGTTTCAAAATAATCTTCTGGCTTTATTAAACCTGTAATACAAAATTCATATCCAACGTATTTCAGATTCGGGTTTAAATCTGTAACACCTACATATTTAAAAGGTTCAACAGCTTCATCCTCTACTTTATAAAGACTTGGGGCCAACTTTTCATTACAATTCACACAAACTTCCTCTAACAATTCCTTAACTCTTGTCGGATCTTCCTGATAACTTACCGTAATTCGTTCAATTACGCGCATCCAGCCTTTATTAAAATTTTGTATCGTTCTAATCTCTCCGTGTGGTATGGTAAGGAGTTTTCCTGACCATTCACGAATTTGCATAAAACGAATACTAATTTCCTCAATCGTTCCTGAGTTTGTTCCGTTAAAAGTAACAAAATCGCCAACACGAAACTCTTTGTCCGCTAATCTCGCAAAGCCTAATATAACATCTTTCAGCATCTGTTGTGCAGCAAAACCGATAACAACCCCCGCTATCCCTGCACCTGCAATGATACTTTTTATATCTACAAATTGGCTAATTAAATATATGATTAGACTAATGATAATGATATATCTAAAAATAGATCGAATCACACTTTGAATCGTTTGCTCTACCTCTTCATCAAAAAAGCTTGATTTCCTAAAAAACCAATCAATAATGCGGTTTATGACAAATGAAATAATGATTAGGACGAAAGCAAATAGTAAAAATCTTAAAAGTAAAAACTCTCTTACATAATTAAAAAATTCTTCAGTATACGTTAATAAACTCATCTAACCACTTCCTTACTAATTAAAAAATTCATAATCGTCTCAGTTTATTCTAGGAAAATCTATTATCTTCTCTAAAACGTCGCTACCCTTACTATGTATTTTGACTTTATTACTAATTCACTTTAAACAGTATGTCTAGATGTTCTTTTCCTTTCCCTTTAAATATACCCTTTTTAATAACCTAAAGGGAGCTAATCGTGAAATTTTTTAAGCGTTAAAACTTTATTCTACTCATTACGATTTCAACTAATTTATTCATTAACTAGATAAAAAAAGAGCTGAATTTATCAGCTCTTTTATTCGATATTAATTGTTGTTTTACTGTTTTTTTCTTCTTTCAATTTTGGCAATTCAATTGTCAGTACGCCATCTTTATAATTTGCTTTAACATTTTCTTCCTCAACTCGTTGAAAATTAAAGCGTCGAGTTACAGAACCTATAGAACGTTCTTTACGAATATATATGCCATTCTCATTTTTTTCTTCTACTTCATTATGATTAGTTGCTTGAATCGTTAATACATCTTGTTCAAATTCAACTTGAATGTTTTCTTTTTGAAAACCCGGTAAATCTGCTTTTACTGTATATTTATCAGACTGTTCATGAACATCTACTTTAAAAGTATCCATGTTCATCGGTTTAAAGAAAGCATCTGTCATCCCTTCTAATAAAGAAGGCCCAAAATCAAAAATACCATTTTGACGTTTTGTTATCTCTGGAAATAAATTACGCATATTTTTTCCTCCTTATTATTTATGAATGAAAGATTATCTCTTTCTGCCTTTATTATAACATTTGATCAAAAAAGGTCAAAGATTTTGTTTGACCTTTTTTGATGTATATTTTACCAAATAAAACAAATAAGTTATATGACTTCTCTCCCTCTTATAAAGAGGAAAATATTCACATAACAACGAATAGTATATTTGCTCTTATTTTTTCTTACGGAGGTTACATACAATGGGGTATATTGAAGAACTTAGAAAAGTTGTCGGATCAAGACCACTCAATCTAGCAGGAGTTGCTGTAGCTGTTTTCAATGAACAAGGACAAATATTACTTCAACAAAGGCGAAATGGTATTTGGGGTGTTCCTGGTGGATTCGTTGAACTTGGTGAATCAACAGAAGAAGCTGGGAGACGAGAAGTGTTCGAAGAAACAGGGATTGAAATAGGAACCTTACAGTTAATAAGCGTATTTTCTGGAAAAGAATTTTTTGTAAAATTACCAAACGGGGATGAGTTTTATCCTATAACAATCGCATATCTTTGCAAAGACATTAAAGGCGGCTTGCTAAAAGCTGATGGGATCGAATCATTAAGTGTCCAATTTTTTGATTTTGATAAGCTACCAGAAAATATTAGCCCATTTATAAAAAAATTAATTGAGCAAAACCTCGTCTCAATTTAAACGTAAAAAGAGACCTTTTTTAAAGGCCTCTTTTTTTACTTCACTTCTGCATTTAAACAAGATTTAAAATGTCCAAGTGCAAATTCATGCCCTTGCGCATTAAAAGATGCAACCGCCTTTTCATAAACTACAATTTTAAACCCTTTATTATAAGCATCTACTGCTGTATGAAGAACACAAATATCAGTACATACCCCTACAAGGTGAACCTCTTCAATTCCTCTTTCTCTTAACTTCATCTCTAAGTCTGTTCCTGCAAATGCACTATATCGCGTTTTATCCATGTAATATACATTCTCTGCATTTTTATATGTTTCGTACACATCTTGTAATTCACCAAACAAATATCTTCCATTTGTACCCGTTATGTTATGAGGCGGGAATAATTTTGATTCAGGATGATATACATCATTCTCTTCATGTTTATCAATAGCAAAGACAACGTAATCTCCATTTTCGATATATCGCTTCGTTATATGTACAAGTTCTTTCTCAATTTCTTGACCGGGTTTTCCGCAAGTTAAAGCACCTTTTTCCGCTACAAAATCATATGTATAATCAATATTTATAAGAGCTCGTTTCATTACTATCTCTCCCTCTCCTGTTTCACAGTAAACAATAGAAAATTTGTTATTACGACATCGTATGTACTATTCGACATTTCAAATGAAATACCTACATTTTTCTTCTGAAACTTACCTTATTCCGAGTTTATCATATAATAGCTAAACAATGGTAAAACAACTAGACCCTATCGATAAGTCATAAATTTGATAATGGAACGTAACTTGCATCATAAACCAAATTACTGACATCATCATATTAATCAAGAAGATACAAATACACCAGTTCACCTCTTCAACCGCTTTTTCTGTCATAGTAGTAACAAGTGGTCTCTTCCTAATTTAATCATATTAGAAAACGAAACAAGTGATTCACTATTACAACCTCTAGTATAAACAAAAAGTACACTACTTTTTGAGTAATGTACTTTTTATTCTTCTTATGACGCTGGTTTTGTTTCGAATGTTGCTTGATTAAAACTAATAACCTTTCCTTTCGGATCATTGTTTTCATACTGAACTGCCGTAATCGTATGACTACCTGTTTCAAGCGTCTTTTCTTTTAATTGTACTGTTGTCTGTGTTGTACTAGTTACTTGATATTTATCTGCAAACACTCGATCTACAAATACGAATGTTTCTTTATCATTTTGAAAATTAGAGAGCTCTAATTCAACGTGTTGAATTAAAGTATCCTTTTTAATGAATACAGCTGGTATATTACCATTCTCAGAAGTACCGTCTGGTGTAATAACTTTTACTTTTCCTTCTCCGACTGGCACTGCTCCTTCAGGAAATACTACTATATTCTCATTACTTGCGTTTACAACTCTTTCTTCCTGCTTTGATTGCGCACCTTCTTTTTCTTGTGGAGCGCCGCAACCGGCTAATAACAATACAGACAATCCAGTGATTATGAATTTTTTCAAAATTCATCCCCCCTGTCATTTCATTATAATTTATTATACAAAAATAACTTTTAAATTTTAAGACTATTTCCAACACTTTCATGAACAAATAGAATCTTGCTCACGATTAATGTATCATACTTTCCCTAATAGAACATTAATTTTTTTTATGAAATAAATAGTAATTCCCTCTTATCTATCATTTTAGCCTAACAGATTAATTACATACCTATCCAAAATAAAAAGACATTGTTTATTCAATGTCCTTTTATTTTGAGCTTTAAAAAACAAATGTTGTAATCTCATCTACTTCTTTTCTTGGAAGTTTCTTCGGCTTATCTTTCGGAAAACCGAGTGATATAACCATATTTATTTGCTTTTCAGGCTCAATTTGTAAATATTGTCGTAGTTCATCTTGAGCTAACAATACCGGTCCTGTCATTGGGCATGTACCAAGCCCCTTCGCATGTGCAGCTAACATTAAGTTTTGTGCCGCTAAACAGCTGCTCTTAATTCCTTCTTCTTCCCAAACTGAATCTGGAACAAAAGCAATCGGATCAAATATCTTTTCACGAAACTTTGATTCATATGGCGTTGCCAAACATACGATTAATACTGGTGCCTCCGAGAAAGCTGTTGCATATGGTCCAAAAGAACGTGTAAGTAATTTCCCTGCTTTCTCTTCTCCGGTTTCTGCCGCTTTTGCCGCAAGTTTATGTAATGCATCCCATGTCATTTGTTCAATTTCTTTAATTTTCTCTCGGTTCATAATGACCAAGAACTCCCAAGTTTGTGAGTTCGTATCACTCGGTGCATAACGAGCACAATCAATAATTTCTTTTATATCACTAGTGGATACTTCTTGTTCTGTGAACTTTCTAACACTTCGTCTACCGTGAATTACTTCTTTAAAATCTTCATAATTCATACATTAAATCCCCTTTTTACAGCGTTTTCAAATCTTGTCCTATCCTTGAATTATATCATGAAAAAAAGCTGGAGTAATACCAGCTTTTTTCTTCAATATTAGTTCGTAACTTTAAACAAACGAATACTTTCTTCATATGCAACTTGGAGTTTCTTTGTAATCGGTCCTCTTTCGCCGTTCCCGAACTGCTCGTCACCAATTTGAACGACTGGGAATATTTCAAGTGGCGTCGCTGTGAAGAAGCATTCATCGGCCTCATACACTTCTTGAAGTGGAAATTCTCTTTCTTCTACTTCAATATGTAACTCTTTCGCTAATGTAATAACATAGTGACGTGTAATGCCGTGTAGAATGAAATTGTCAGCCGGATGTGTAATCAATTTATTATTTTTCACCATAAAGAAATTTGAATGACAACCTTCCGTTACAATTCCATCTCGCACTAATATCGCTTCTTGATAGCCTTGTTCGTTTATTTTATTTTTAATCATAATATTAGGTAGCAGGTTTAAGGATTTTATATGACAGAACTTCCAGCGTATATCCTCTTCTACAGTAACTTTTATTCCTCGTTCCATAGAAGCAATTGGTCGTGGAAAAGAAACAATGTTTGCGAAATATGTTGGTTGCATATTTGACTCATATACATGATTACGTGCTTGAGCCCCTCTTGATATTTGCAAATATACATTCCCATCTTCTTGAAATTTATTTTTTTCAATCATTTGATATAACTCTTCCACTAACTCTTCCTTAGTAAACGGTGGAATTAATTTTATTTCTTCCATAGAATGAAAGAATCGTTCTAAATGTAAATCTAATAAATGTGGCTTCCCATCATATAGTCTGAATACCTCGTATATACCATCACCAAATTGAAAGCCTCTCTCCTCTAATGGAATCATCGGCTGTTCTTCCTTCGTATTTACAATTCTTCCGTTAAATAAAATCCAATCTTTATGAGTAGCTTTCATTTATTCCCACTCCTTTATTACATGATTGTTTTAATTGTACAACTTATGCACGATCAAAAGAAGCAATTTTCTGTATTTTAACAAAATAAAAAGTGCATCACCTATTTAAAGTGATGCACTTTTTATTTACTTCAGAAAATATTTTTCAATATCATCTAACATAAGATTTGCAGCTACAATACCACCTGCTGTATTCCAAATCACTTCATCTACTTGGAATACTTTATTCTCTTTAGAAGCCTGCAGTTGCTTAAAGAGTGGATCTTCTGTCCATTCTTTTGCTAATGTATTTCCTTCATTATTCTTATCCGCGTCTTTATCAGATGTGAAATAGAATAAATAATCCCCGTCCATATTTGGAATTTGCTCTTTTGTAATTCCTTTAATTGCAAATTCATCTTTATCTTGTAATGGTGGTCGTTTAAATCCAATATCATTTAATACAACACCTGAGAATGAATTTTTTTGATAAATACGAACGTCACCAGGGACGAAACGAATAATAGAAACTTTAGAGTTAACTTTATCACCTAATTTTTCTTTTATTCCTGCAATACGCTTTTTATAATCATTAAGAGCATTTTGCCCTTCTTTTTCTTTATTTACAGCTTTCGTATAAAGTGTAAAGTTTTCTTTCCAATCACCGCGTAATGTTTCAGCATATACTGTTGGCGCGATTTCTTTTAATTGTTCGTATATTTTTTCGTGACGCATTTTATTTCCGATAATTAAATCCGGCTGAAGCTTCATTACTGCTTCTAAATTAATGTCACGCTCAGTTCCTACTACTTTCGTATTTTTTAACTCTTTCGCTAAATGAGGATACCATTCATCACCAGCTCGTGGTTTTGTAGTTCCAACTGGTGTTACTCCAACAGATAAAAGTGCCTCAGCGCCCTCATTTGTTAAAACAACAACTCTTTTTGGCGTACCATTTACTGTCGTTTCGCCCATTGCATGTTTTATCGTATACGAATCTTTTGCTTTAGCTGATGTCTCATTTTCTTTCTTCTCTTCTTTACTACACCCTGCGATTATGATCGTTAGTAGCATAACGCAAAATATAAGTATATTTTTAGTGCGTGCCATAAGTCCTCCTAGTTGAAATTGATTATCATTTACTTTTTAAAGATTAATGTATATATCATACATTGTCAATAGATATATCAGAAAACTTTTTCAATATATATAATTTAGACCTCATTTTTATTCAAACTATTTTTATATTTATTTGCTACTCACATTTTTTATTCGTAACATGTGAAACATAAATGGACATAAGAAAGTAATTGTAATTCCAGTCACTGCATAACGTAAATAATACATATCAGGTATTACTTTTTTTAGTATAAACTGCATTATTAGCATGATACTTAGGCCCAATACTGTTTTTACCACTTGCGTTTTAAAATCATTACTTTCATTCATATTAATAAAATGATTCTCTAACATGATACCAATCGTAGAACCTGTCAAAACTCCTAGTAATTTAAGATTATCTACTTGGCTTGTCATAACATACATAATGAGTGAAACAGCCAATATAATTCGTTGTAACAATATAAATTTCCTATCACTTAATTCCATTGTTACTTTCGTATATAAATAAACAACTATGACACTAAATAAAACGGCACCTATTATATCACTGAGCCAATGTACACGTAAATATAGACGAGAAATAGCAACTAATATAATAAAAACAATACCAATGATCCAAACGATTCTCTTTTTACATAAAATCATGAATGAACCCCAAAACGTTGTTGCTAACTGCACGTGTGTACTTGGGAAAGAATAACTTGCAGCTGATTTTTCATATAAAGATTGAATTCCGTCGTATGTATACGGTCGCGGAATTTTCATAAATTCTTTTATCACTATCCCTATATATCCAGAGAAACAAAGCATAACAATCATATGAAATGCTTTTCTTTTAGAAACGCACCAATACGAAATTGAAATAACAATTAAATATAATGTTTCATTTGCAATAATAGATACAAGTTTAAAAAATGCTGTAAGTACACTTCCCTCCAGACTGATCATCCATTCAAGAAATAACATATCAATATTAAACATACAAACACGATACCTCCCTAAAATTTAATTCTGCTATTTTTTAGCACTTCATATAAAGTGAAACTTTAATCAGCCCTAACCAATCGGACTTTTATGGGCAGCCCAATCCCCATCTAACTTCTTTGCTTTCGTTGAATTTTGAGGTGTGGGTCTTACTGCCCATTAAAGCGAGACAAACTAGTTGATTAACATTTCCAATTTATACACCCACTTACGTTACAGATTAAGAATATATAGTACCACATACTAAAAACAGATAATATGTTAAATCCTCTAATCATTTTTATAAATTTCAATGGAATTTTGAGTTTTATATACAAAGCCATTACAATTACAAATTAAAAAACCGCCTTATGTAAGGCGGTTTCTATCATTTTGTTTTAACCAATTTAAAATAAATATATACGATTGATAGTGAATATAACGTATGCAAAATAAAAGAAATAAAAGGGCTATTCCAGTGGTACTATACAGCAAACCAAACTTCAAAAAAATATTTAACAGCGGTGGAAAGTTCGTTATGTTTTGTAATGTAAGTAGCATACAAAACAAAAGGAAAAACACTGGGGCATATTGTAATTCATATGGCTTTCTCTTCTTATTCATTCTTTTTCGAATAAGCATATGGCTTAGCTCCGCTACTAAAAAACATCCTCCAATTAATACAAGACCAGAAGTCATCGTCATACACCCACCTGCCTTATATTTATCCCGCATAACTACTCATCGTTATATTTTCTTCACATATATTCCGTCTTCCACATTAAATCCAAAGCTCTCTATGAAAGATTTCGCTTGTTCTGTTAATTCCGTTTGTAATACCTTTATCTCTTTCACATTTCTTTCTTTCATCATCATTTCAAATGTGAAATACGTATTTGCCCCATAACCGTAACTTTGATAATCAGAGTGAATAATTAACTGAGATAAAACCACAGTCTCCTCTTGAACACGATAATCTATTACACCAATATATGTATCATCGACTTTCACACAATACTGTACCTGTTTCTCACTTAAACTATGTGAGTGAAACATTTCTTTAACAACGCTTTCATTTTCTACAGTTACTTTTTCAAACGTAATCATATGTTGTCCATCCTTTTACTATTATTGTATCAATAATACGTCCTATTTATGAAAAAAACCTTAAGACCATATGCGATCTTAAGGTTTTTCTAATTAAACTAAGCTATACGCACGTTTCGTTTCTTCGTGGAACTTATTCGTATCGTATTTATGCTCAACATAAATTTGATGCCATACCATAAACGCAAGTACAGTCCAAATTTTACGGCTATAATCGCCTTTATCTGCACAATGTGCTTCCAGTAAGTTTAATACATACTGTTTGTCGATTAAATGCTCTGTTTTACTCTCGTTTATAATATTGATAGCCCAATCATGCATTTCGTCTTTTAACCAGTGACGAATTGGTACTGGGAATCCAAGCTTTTTACGATCTAATACGTGATCTGGAACGATTCCGCGTGCTGCTTCACGTAAAATAGCTTTCGTAGTTCCGTTAGCAATCTTAAATTCAGTTGGAATTTTAGATGCAACATCGAATACTTCTTTATCTAAGAACGGTACACGAAGTTCTAATGAGTTCGCCATTGTCATTTTATCAGCTTTTAATAAAATGTCACCGCGTAACCAAGTGAACATGTCAATGTATTGCATTTTGCTTACATCATCATAATCTTTAATTTCGTTATACAATGGTTTCGTGATATCCATATAGTTAACACTTTCATTGTAATACTTCATTAATTCGGCTTTCTCTTCTTCACGGAAGATTTTCGCATTTCCATAGTAACGTTCTTCAATTGGCGTACATCCACGCTCTAGGAAGCTCTTTCCTTTAAAGCCTTCTTTAAGAGCACCACTTAATGCTTTTAGAACGCTCTTACCTGGGCTAGGAATGTAAGAGAACATTTTCAGTGAGTTTGGCTCACGATAAATGTTATAACCACCAAATAGCTCGTCTGCACCTTCGCCTGAAAGAACAACTGTTACATGCTTACGTGCTTCTTTTGCAACGAAGTACAACGGTACAGCTGCTGGATCTGCTAAAGGATCATCCATATGCCAAATGATTTTTGGGAACTCATCCATAAACTCTTTCGCTGAAATGAATACGTTATGGTTTTTAACACCTAATTTCTCAGCAGTTTCTTTCGCAACATCAACTTCACTGAAACCACGTTGCTCAAAACCAACAGAGAATGTTAAAAGATTTGGATTCATTTCTCTTGCGATAGAAGCGATGATAGATGAATCGATACCACCAGATAAGAATGAACCTACTGGTACATCACTGCGCATATGCACTTTTACTGAATCATATAACACATCACGAATTGCTTGGATATGCTCCTCTTTCGTTGCACTTGAAGCATTGAAATAAGGTTTCCAGTAGCGATGGATTTCCATCTCTTTACCGATTTCTTTTACGAAATAATGACCAGGTTCGATTTTATTAACATCAATTGTTAATGTTTCTGGCTCTGGACCATATTGGTACGTAAAGTAATGTTGTAATGACGTTGGGTTAACGCCTTTATCTTCCATCACATGCATAATACTTTTCTTCTCAGATGCGAAGAATGTAGTATCACCTTGTTGTGCGATGTATAAAGGTTTAATACCGAAGTGGTCACGTGCACCGAAAAGTTTCTTTTCTTCACGATCCCAAATCATAAATGCAAACATACCACGAAGGTAGTCTACACATTTTTCTTTCATATGTGCATACAATGCAATGATAACTTCTGTATCAGATTGCGTTGCAAACGTTGCACCTTTTTCAAGTAACATTTCACGTAATTCTACATAGTTGTAAATTTCACCATTAAAAATAATTACATATCGATCATTTTCATAAGTTAGCGGCTGATGTCCTGCCTCTAAGTCAATGATACTTAAACGGCGGAAGCCAAATTGTACATGCTCATCACGAAAATATCCTTCGTCATCTGGACCACGGTGGAAAATCATCGTGTTCATATTTTCAAATTGATGTTTTTCTGTTTCTGAAAACTCTCTAGGGTTTTCACATAAACATCCTACAAAACCACACATACTTCTTACCCTCTTTCAGTTTTCATTCTGTCTCTATACTACTATATCAACCCTATTTATACTAGCATAATCAACTGAATATGGCGACCAAAAACTATAAAAAAATCACTCCATTTCACATTTTTAACAATTTTTTATGAAAACATGAAAATTAGGCAATCACCTTTCTCCGCTTTTGTCATATGATATTGCAAATTGATTTCTAGGAGGGAATACCATGAGTGAAGAAAAAAAAGACTCTTCTCGCCCACCGGTTCGCAATTATTTAAAGCAAATTGATGATTTCTTCGAGCAAACACCACTTCGCAATGTAATTGCTGATTTAAATCATTTTTTCCAAAAAGGAAATCGTTTATTAACATTCCCTGTAGATTTATATGAAGTTGGTGAAGAACTCGTTGTTACAGCTGAACTACCAGGTATACAAAAAGAACAAATTCAAATTGAAATACAAAGTGAATACTTAAAAGTCTCTGTAAAAGAAGAGATACTGGAAGAAGAAGAGCAAACATCCCATAACTATTATCGCCGAGAACGTTCTATTTCAGAAGCATCCAGATTAATTAAATTACCGTACTCCATTAATAAAAAAGCAGCAAAAGCTTCGTATCAAAATGGCGTGTTAGAAATTCGGGCTCCAAAACTTCCACAGCAACATGACATTTTATCCATAGATTAATGTAAAAAAGAAGGGTGCTTTAATCTGCACCCTTCTTTTTATTCTGCTAATCGCTTCATATCACGTATAATGTCCTCATACGGCGTATTACTAATGCCACTGTACTTTTTCATTACTTTTCCGTTTTGATCAATTAAATAAAATGACGTACCATGTATCACTTGACCATTTTCAGGTTTATCTACAAGTGATTGGAAATTATCTTTTGAAAACTTTGTAATATCTTCTAACGAATAACCTGTTAACAGGTTCCAGTTACTTGTATCTTCTGTAAACTTTTGAATGAAAGCTTTCAAGTTTTCTGGCTTATCAAGGTCAGGATCTACGCTAAATGATACAAACTGAACATCTAATTTCTCTTCCTTTGCCATTTTCTGCAATTTCGCCATATTAGCAGTCATTGGCGGACAAACTGTTTGACAGTTTGTGAACATAAAATCTGCAACCCAAACTTTCCCTTTTAAATCTTTTGTACCAAATGGCTTTCCATCTTGATTTGTAAATTGGAAAGTTTCTAAATCCCAATTCAATGGTTTACGAAGCTTTGAACCTGATCCACTACATCCAGCAAGTACAAAGAGACAAAATACAACCATAAGACCAATTACTTTTTGATAACGCTTCATTTATAAACCTCTTTTCTCTATCCTAAATTTAAATAGGTTATGTTTATCATAACAAAAGTTAACACTACGAGAAAATTGTTTACTACATTTGTTCACGAAATCGTACGAATTTACGTATGTTACTTCTTTATTTCAAGCGAATTACTAGACAAAATAATTTTTTTACTATTATTTCTCTAAATAATCGTCGCAAAACTAATTCTATTGTTATTTTTGTAAATGCACCTTCCTGTTTTTTTACAATTATTTAAACATTCATCCATGTTATACACTGTATTCCTTAACAACATTTCGGTACAATACAATTACAACGATTTTAAATGAGGTGATGTTCATGGCAAAGCGCTATGAAAATATGAATAATGTGAGTACAAAAAAATCAATTCGCTCTTTTATACGCTGGCGTAAAGAACGAAAGCAAAACAAAAAAGATTTTTCTTTCTTAGTAGAACAATCACCCGTTAAACAAAGTGCATTTTTGCAAAGTAATATTGAAAAAACGACTGTCACATGGATTGGGCATTCTACTTTTCTTATCCAAACGAATGGACTTAATATACTAACGGATCCAGTATGGGCCAATAAATTGAAGCTAGTCTCAAGACTTACTGAACCTGGTCTTTCTATACAAGAACTACCTAAAATTGATATTGTCCTCATTTCACATGGTCATTATGATCACTTAGATTTTTCAACACTTCGCCAACTTAATGATGACGTATTATACTTAGTACCCATTGGGCTAAAAAAATTATTTACTCGTAAAAAATTCAATAATGTAGAAGAGTATAAATGGTGGGAAAGTACGACTATTGATGATGTTTCCTTTCACTTCGTACCTGCTCAGCACTGGACGAGAAGATCATTATTTGATATGAACACATCTCACTGGGGTGGATGGATTATTAAAAATGACAATATGGAAGAAACCATTTATTTTTGTGGAGACAGTGGCTATTTCCAAGGTTTCAAAGAAATTGGCAAACGCTTTTCAATTGATGTTGCCCTTATGCCAATTGGAGCTTATGAACCAGAATGGTTTATGAAAATATCTCACGTTTCACCTGAAGAAGCAGTGCAAGCTTATTTAGATTTAAATGCTACACACTTTATACCAATGCATTACGGAGCTTTTGCACTCGCTGATGAAACACCTCGCGAGGCAATAACAAGGCTTCGAAATAATTGGAATTTACGTATGTTACCGTGGGAACAACTGCATGTACTCTTTTTAGGTCAAACTTTCATTTATAATAGTGAAACACATTATAAGAAAGTGAATGAAAAAATTGAAACATTACATGTGTAACGTAACTACTGATTTTCTATATTCAACATATAATATAGAAAATCATAAAGGGTGTTTTTTATGAATGAATATTTACAGACTCGCTATATCATTAGCGGTAGTGCCTGTATAGCCCTTCTTATTTCTTACTTTCTATTCACATAAAAAAGCTACTTGAAATAAATTTCAAGTAGCTTTTTTATTACTCTGCTAAATACATAAATCCGATTGCACCCGGACCTGTATGAGTACTAATAATAGGCGTTGTAAAGAAAATTTCTGATTTAGCAAATCCACTTACTTTTTCAACAGCCGCTTTTACATTTTCAGCTAAAGGAATTGCTTTCGCATGCGGAATTGCCACAGCTTTTACAACTTTTCCAGCTGTATCTTCCTCAAATAACTTAGCTAACGTTTTTACAATTTGACCTTGGCTACGCACTTTCGTTACAGGGTTATAAACACCATCTTCAAGGCTAGCAATTGGCTTTATATTAAGTAGCGAACCGATAAACGCTTTTCCTTTACCGATACGCCCACCCTTCACTAAGTTTTCTAATGTATCTACTACTACATATAATCGAGTATTCTTCCTTACTTCATCTACACGTTTTAAAATTTCTTCTAGTGAGCGTCCTTCATTTGCCATTTTCGCAGCTTCAACTACTTGATATGCTAAAGCATGTGTAATAAATTGCGAATCAACAACTGTTACTTTTGTGTCGGTCATTGATGCAGCACTATTTGCAGTTGCCACAGTACCACTCATTCCACTTGTCATATGAATGGAAAGTACTTCACTTCCATCTTCCCCTAACTTGTCATACATTTCTACAAATGTACCCATTGCTGGTTGTGATGTTTTTGGTAGTTCCTCTGATTTAATCATTTCTTCAATAAATTCATCTGGTTGTAGATCAACGCGATCTAAATATGTTTGTCCATTTACAGAGATTGATAATGGTAGAACATGGATGTCATACTTCTCAATTACCTCTTGTGATAAATCTGCCGTTGAATCTGTTACAATTTTAATTTTTTGCATATTATATTCTTCCCTTTCCAATACGCTCTCCTTGTTATTATACTAGTATTCCCATTGCTTTCAACAATTTGAAACGAAATTTCATTAAATTAATTATATTTTTATATCTAAAATGAAAAAGACAGAGCTCTTAACCCTGTCCCCACTCTATATCATGCATTTTTTTCAAGAGTATTTGTTTTATATACATTTAAATAATCATTCCACTTCAAACAATTTTGTAAATATTCACGGAAAGAATACGAAAATCTTGGGTGTTTTTGTTTTTGAATTTTTGCAATAAATAATTGAAGACGAGACTGTATTAGAAACGATAATGGATGCTGCGCTTGTAGGACAGGGATTTCAAATATTTTAATACACTCCCCTGTTGAATGAGTGAAATAAAAACTTTTCGTAATCACAATATCAATCCTCTTTTTCATTGGATTTTTGAACTTCTTCTACTTTACGCTGTAACACGTTGTTTAAAGTGGCGACTCCCATGAATACAAAAGTATCCTTAGACAATCTCTGTAGTCCTTTTGGTTAGAAGATTTATACTCTATTCATCTTCACCTAATCCATCCCCCACCCTAAATTCCTAATAAGATAAGGACTCGTTATCCGTATATTGCTTAATATATTCAGTATAAACTTATAAAAGCGCAAAGTTTGTCTAAATTTTGGAGATTCTATAATTTTTTTCTTCTCTATATTGTATACGTTTATAACTAGAGTATAACAAATAAATAAAAAAAGTGCCTTTATAACGAGGCACTTTTCGACTGAATTTCTTCTTCTCTTTTCTTTTTTCGCTTACTCACAATCTTTGATAAAGCGATACTAATTTCATAAATACAAATAAGCGGTACCGCAACTAAACTATGTGATAAAAAATCTGGCGGTGATATACACGATGCAATGATAATCAATGCTACGTAAGCATATCTTCTTATTTTTATTAGAAATTCCGCCGTCAATAGTCCAATACTCGTTAAAAACATTACTACTACTGGCAATTCAAAAATTACAGCAAATGGAACTGTTAAATTAAGAACAAAATGAAAATACTTTTCTGTCGTAAACATCGTATTAAACATTTCATTACCTATCGTAGTTAAAAAATGAAATAAAAACGGCATTACAACAAAATATCCAAAGCATAAACCTGCAATAAATAATATAGACAATACCGGTATATACATTAACGTCATCTTTTGTTCATTTGCATGTAAACCCGGTTTTACAAATAACCAAATTTGTATAGCAGCAAAAGGAATTGTACAAACGATAGCAAATACTGTAGCAATCGAGAAAAAAATCCACAATACATCACTTGGACCGAGAACAGTTAATTTCATTGGTAAGTCTTTTACAAGCCAAAAATAAATATCCTTCGTAAAAGTAAACCCAACAATTAAAAATAGTACAAAGGATAACACGGTATATATTACTCGTTTGCGAAGCTCAACTATATGTTCTACTACACTCATTTCCCGATCTTCCATCTCGTTCACCACACTTTATTTATCCATTTCGAAGAAAATTCATTACATTTTTTCTTTCTTTTCCTTCTCTTGAAATGCATCATCAGTCAATTCTTTCGTTGATTTTTTAAATTCTTTTAACGTTTCCCCTAAAGCCTTTCCGATTTCCGGCAATTTTTTCGGCCCAAATAAAATAAGTACAGCTACTAAAATTAAAATTAATCCTGGAAAGCCAATATTTGAAAACATTTCTCCATCCCCTTTATTAGTAGATTCCTTGTCCTACTATTGCATAATTTTATTTTGTCAAAAAAGTTTGAAAACGTCAACAAAACCATTACCTTTTGTCAAAAAAATTCAAAAATATAATCAATTATACAAATTTCATTTTCTATTGCTCTTGTGTATGATATGGTAAGGGAAATGACATATTATTTTATCCCGCTTTAACGGGCAGTAAGAACCACACCTTAAAATTCAGTGCAAGCAAAGAAGTTACGTGGGGGTGGGCTGCCCGTAAAAGCCCGATTGGTGAGGGCTGAAAATCAGTGGGGGGATGCCCCCCCACTGATTAAAGTTTCACTTTATAATAGTAGAAAGGATTACCATTATGACTGAAAAAATGACACGAATGACCCAATTTGTAAAAGAAGAAATTGCAAATGCAATAACACATGGTATCGGTGCCATTTTAAGCATCCCTGCCTTAATCATATTGATTATTCATGCTTCTAAGCACGGTACCGCATCTGCTGTTGTTGCATTTACGGTTTACGGTGTAAGCATGTTCTTACTGTACTTGTTTTCGACATTGTTACATAGCATTCATCATCCTAAAGTAGAAAAAATATTTACTATTTTAGATCATTCAGCCATTTACTTATTGATTGCTGGCACGTATACTCCTTTTCTACTTATTACACTCCGCGGCCCATTAGGATGGACATTACTTGCTATTATATGGACCCTTGCAATCGGAGGTATCATCTTCAAAATTTTCTTTGTACGTCGCTTTATTAAGGCATCGACGCTATGTTATATCATAATGGGATGGCTCATAATCGTTGCTATTAAACCACTTTATGAAAATCTAACTGGACATGGTTTTTCACTACTTTTAGCAGGTGGAATTTTATATTCTGTAGGAGCTATATTCTTCCTTTGGGAAAAGTTACCTTTCAACCATGCCATTTGGCATCTTTTCGTATTAGGTGGTAGTGCGATGATGTTCTTCTGCGTACTCTTTTACGTCTTACCTACAGCATAATAAAAAAGGTTTCAGCTTAATGTAAGCTGAAACCTTTTTTATTACTTATGTAATTGTGATGCGATAACATCCTGTGTATACTTCGTTAACTCTTTAATATCCATAGTCGCATACTCTTCAGGTGTAATCGGCTTAGAAATTGTTACTGTTGCACGAGCTCGCTTCATACGATTTCCATTTGCTTCAAACATTTTATATGTCCCATCTAATGTTACAGGTAAGATTGCTACACCAGATTTTACAGCAAGATGAAAACTACCAGCCTTAAACTCTCCAACTTCCCCACCCTTACTTCTCGTTCCTTCAGGGAAAATTACGATAGAATGTCCATTCTTCAATAGTTCAATCCCATCTTTAATCGCTTGAAGTGACTGGCGGCGATCGCTACGATCCATAAATACACAATTCATAAGTTCCATCCAAGTTGGTACAACTGGGAACTTTTTAATCTCTGCCTTTGAAACGAAGCCAATTGGTTTATTTAAATAACCTAGTAAAACAGGGATATCCATATTACTCTGGTGATTACTTACAACTAGTACCGGCTTGTCTTTCGGAACATTTTCAAGTCCTTTAACTTCTACTGTTCCTCCAGCTACATGTACCATTTTCTTACCAAACCAATTTGTCGTTTTGTACACAGCATTATCTTTTTCTTGTGGCGACATCGTATTTACTTGTCTTTTAAGACGCCACATTCTCGGTGTAATCGCAATTACGATTAAAATTAAATAAAAGATTTTAAAAAACGTTTGAATCATACAGAACCCCCACCTATTATCATTCCGACCTTCATTATACTAGACAAACGAAGGAAAAAGAAGAAAAAATGTCCAAACAACAAGTGTTTGGACATTTTTAAGTATGATATATTAGAAACGTTTTGCTAATTCACGAGCATTAGCAATTGCTGCTTCTTTAATTTCTTGTGCTTTTTCAGGGTTTGCATTCATACCTTCAACTGCAATATATTCAGTATCATTTACACCGACAAATCCTAATACAGTTTTTAAGTGATTGCGTCCGAAGTCTACAGCTGCGTATGCTCCTTCAGAATATACGCCACCTGTTGCTTGAATGTGAAGTGCTTTTTTACCTTCTAATAAGCCAACTGGACCATTTTCAGTATATTTGAATGTTTTACCTGCGATTGCTACGTTGTCTAAGTATGCTTTTACTACTGGTGGGTAGCTAAAGTTCCACATTGGAGTTACAAATACATAACGATCTGCATTCATAAATGTTTCTAAGTTTGTGTTCATTGCTGCAACTTTTTGTTGTTGAGCTTCAGTTAAAGCTTCAAATCCTTCACCTGCTGCAAATTTACCCCAAGCAGCGAATACATCTGCATCGATTGCTGGTACTGTAGTATTGAATAAATCAATTGTTACAACTTCATCTTGTGGATGTTCGTTTTTATAAGCTTCGATGAATGCTTCCCCTACTGCCATTCCGAAAGAACCTTCTGCTGAATTTGGATTTGCTGTAATAAATAGTACTTTTGTCATTGTATTCTCTCCCTTTTCTACATTTTATCTTTAATTTGAGATTTATAATTTGAAAGTAAATAACTTACCTTATGTAAGTATAATACAAAAAGTTTCATTCGATGTCAATAAAAAATAGCTACTTTTTTTTCGTAAGTTAATAATTTATTTTGTTTCCTTAAAATTCAGTATATAGATATTAGGAATTCTTTCATAGAAAAAGGCTAGCTCTACAAATTATAGAGCTAACCTTTTATTACATATTATTTTTGAAATACATGTTTTACTTTTTCAGCTGGAATATTACTTCCGCCTCTACCTTTTACATCTTCAATCATCATAGTAATAACCATATCTGGTGAATTTAAATCAAATGCAGCGAACCAGCCTAGTTCTTTTCCTTCAGCCTCTTTTGATACTTTTAATTCCGCTGTACCTGTTTTTCCAGCAAGAGTCATGCCATCAATTTTAGCAATTTTCCCAGTACCATCTGGATCATTAATTACTTTCGTCATAGCAGTTTTTAATATATCCTGATTGCCTTTTGAAATTACATTCTCTTTCCAAACTTTTGGTTGCTTATCTGTTTTAATAATATATGGAGAAGGTATGTTTCCATCATTAACAATTGGTGCGTACGTTAATGCTAGATGGAGTGGCGTCATTAATACTTGTCCTTGTCCATAACCTGTGTCTGCCATTTGAATATCATTTTTAATACTATCATTTGCGATTTTAGAAGCTGGGAATCCATATTCAATTGGTAATTTCTCATCGAATCCGAATTTTTTCGCTTCACTCATAAATTTGTCTTTCCCGATCTTCAAAGCTTCTTGTGCGAAATAAATATTATCCGAGTATTTCATCGCCTTATCAAAATCAATCGGATTTGCATCTTTTACACGCGTTACATAATAATTACCCCAAGAAGAATCTTTTGTCCATTTCAATCCTTCAATTTTTAACTCTTCTTTTGGATCAATCGTTTTCGTTTCAAGACCAATTGCTGCTGTAATAGGCTTAAATACAGAACCTGGAACTGATAATTGTGTAAATCGATTCGTCATCGGTTTTTTCGGATCATTATTTACCGCATCACGTTGCGCTTTTGACGCCCCTCTTGTAAGGGTATTTGGGTTATAAGCTGGTGTGCTCACAAGTGCAAGTGTTTCTCCAGTCTTTGGATTAATTGCTGCACTTGATCCTACCTCATTTTTCATTTCATTATAAATTTCGCTTTGAACTGCACTGTCAATCGTTAAAGTTACATTTTCTCCATCAACAGCATCTGTTTTTGCTAAATTTTTAATTTCTTTTCCTTGTGCATCTTCTACGAAGACACGACCACCTTTTTTACCGCGTAGCTTTTCTTCCAGTACTTGCTCTAAACCGGCTTTACCTACTGGATCATCTGCTTGATAACCTTTCTTTTGTAACGTTTTTAAATCTTCAGCATTCACTTTTCCAATATAGCCAGTAAGATGTGCGGCTTCTTCTCCTAATGGATATGAGCGAACATTTACTGGTTTTGTTGCAACACCAGGTAAATCTATGTACGTATTTTGTGTTGCTCCTTCAGGCAATATTCCAATTGGTACAAGGTAATTTGGTTTTACCCATTTAGCTGCTAGTTTTTGATCAATTTCTTCGACAGACATATTTAGTAACTTCGCTACCGTTTCTTTCGTTTGCGGAGCTGTATCCCCTAATTTTTCAGGAATCAATCCGATTTCAGAAGCTTTACCATTTACCGCAAGATATTTACCGTTACGGTCATATATTTCTCCGCGCTTCGGCTCTGTCGTTTGCATACGCACTTTACTATCTTTCGTCATACCTGGGAATATAAAATCAGGAGTCCAATCTATTTTCCAAGATTCTTTATCTCCATCCTTTTCTTTCACCATTTTTGCTTCATGGGCAAAATTGATTTTACCACCAACAGTATCCATGCTTACTTTAAAAGGAACAGGACCTTCATCTTTTTTATCTTCTTTTACTTCTCCTGCTTCTACTTTTAAGTTTTTCACTTCAATGCCAGAATAAATTTTTTCATATTTCTCAGTGAACTCTTTCTTTGAAATATCTTTTTTTGCCTTTTCTGATAATTGATCATACATTTCTGCAAATTTTTGTTTATTCCATGCTTTTGCATATGTATCAAATGCTTCTTGTGGTTTTTCTTCTTTACCACATCCGACTAACATGAATGTTAAGCAAAGAAAAAGAATCCCCCATATCTTTCTCAATCGATTCTCCTCCTCTTTCTCTCTTAATACTCTTGAAAATTTTAGCATTTTCACATGCTACCTTTCATTATAGCACTATCGAATCTCATCTATAAACCTATATTGATGGATATAAATAAAAAGATTGATGCGAATATTCACATCAATCCTTATTATTATTGTTGCTTTTCATATACATGATAATAGTACGTATACGGATTTTTTTCATCCGTTAAACCTTTTTCAACAAAAACTTCTTTCCAATTTGTCATATCCATTTCTGGGAAGAATGTATCTCCTTCAAATGCATGATGGATTTTTGTTATATATAACTTGTCTACATAAGGTAAAAAGAGATCATAAATTTGTGCTCCGCCAAAAATAAAGATCTCTTCTTCATTTTTGCATAGCTCAAACACTTCTTCTACAGAATGTGCTACTTCACATCCTTCAACATGATACCCTTCATTGCGAGTTACAATAATATTACGTCTTCCAGGCAGTGGTCTACCAATCGCTTCATAGTTCTTTCTTCCCATAATAAGCGGATGACCCATCGTTGTTTTCTTTACATATTGTAATTCACTCGGTAAGCGCCAAGGTAAATTATTATCTTTACCAATTACTCTATTCTCGTCCATTGCGACCATAAATGAAACTATCATCTTTTCATCTCCTCTACAATTACACTGCAACCGGTGCTTTAATTGCTGGGTGTGGATCATATCCTTCAATTGTTAAATCTTCCATTTCAAAATCGAACACAGATTTCACATCTGGATTTAATATAAGTTTCGGGAATGGACGTGGTTCACGTGCCAATTGCTTTTCTACTTGTTCAAAATGATTCGTATAAATGTGTGCATCTCCAATTGTATGAACGAATTCTCCTACTTCAAGTCCACATTCATGTGCAATTAAATGTGTTAGTAACGAGTAACTTGCAATGTTAAATGGAATTCCAAGGAATATGTCACCACTTCTTTGATATAGCTGACAAGAAAGTTTGCCATCTGCTACATAAAATTGGAATAACGTATGACAAGGCGGTAATGCCATACTTGGTACATCTTCAGGATTCCACGCAGAAACAATTAGGCGACGCGAATCTGGTGTTTTCTTAATCATTTCAATTACATCTTTTAATTGATCGAGTGTCTCACCAGCTGTCGTTTTCCAAGCACGCCACTGCTTACCATATACGTCTCCTAAATAACCATATTTATTTGAGAAATCATCATCTTCTAAAACGTTCTTTTTAAACAATTCCATTTGCTCATCGTACTGAACTTTAAATTCCTCATCTTGTTGTGAGCGAAGACCGAAATCAGTCATGTCAGGACCAGTATACTCTTCACTTTCTACCCAACTCTTAAATGCCCATTCATTCCAAATGTTGTTATTATGCTGCAATAAATAACGAATATTTGTATCACCTTTCATAAACCAAAGTAGCTCACTTGCTACAAGTCGAAACGGCACTCTCTTTGTTGTTAATAAAGGAAAACCTTTACTTAGATCAAAACGCATTTGATATCCAAATACAGATACAGTGCCTGTCCCTGTACGGTCTTCTTTCTTCGTACCATGCTCCATTACATGGCGGCATAAATTTAAGTATTCATTTTCAGCATGTTTCATATGTAGAAAAACCTTCTTTCAAATCTCTAGTCTATATGGATTTTATCATAAATTTAATGCTAACAGATTGAACAAACTAAATTTATAAAAAAACATTTCTATACTTAACAAAATTCTACTTCTGTATGTTCTTACAAAATCTAAATTCATATGCGCCTGAACCTAATTTCATTTCAGGCATATCACTTGACCTCCAATCATCTTCCACTATTCGTAATGTAGCAGATGTATTTGTTGGCACATCAACGTTCAATACTGCTTGTCCATGTTCTACACGCCAATCAATTTTAATTTCCCCATATGCTGTTTCACGCTTAATACAAACCCAATCTAGATTAGAATTAAAATGAGGCTGAATATAAAAATGTTTATATGCTGGTTTTGTTTCATCCACTTCTAATCCAATAATATATCGGTATATCCATTCAACGATAGAACCATATGCGTAATGATTGTACGAATTCATACTATCATTCCAAAGGGTTCCATCCTCTTTCACACCATCCCAATGTTCCCAAATCGTTGTGGCACCTCGTTTCACTTGGTATAACCATGATGGATAATCTTCATGAAATAGAAGCTTACAAGCAAGGTCATGACGGTTAAACTTGCTTAATATTAAATTTAAATACGGTGTTCCTATAAAACCTGTTGTTAAATGATTTTTATTTGCTTTTAAAAGCTCAATTAATCGATTAAATACTTTCTCCTTCACATTATCTTTCACTAGTTCAAAAAGAAGTACTAATATGTGGGCTGTTTGGGTATTTGAAATTAACCTACCATTCGGTGTAACAAATTCATTTTGAAACGCTTGAACAATATTTCCATGTAGCTCAGCATAAAACTTAGCATCTGTATTTTCACCTAAAATCTCAGCAACCTTTCGTAAAAGCGATGTAGAATACGCGTAATAAGCTGTCGCAATAAAATGCTTGTCTGTTCCGCCTTCATATACATCAGGTTTCGTATCTAATGCGAGCCAATCCCCTAAATGATAGCCTGTATCCCATAAATACTCATTTTCACCTTGTGAACGTATGTAATCTATATACTTCTTCATACTGTTATATTGCTCTTTTAAAATGGATACATCTCCGTAATGTAAATAGTGAACCCATGGACAAATAATTGCTGCATCGCCCCAACCGCCAGAAGTATGTAAATCAAAATCCGCTCTTTTCCCAAATGCATCTGGAATAACTAATGGCACAGCTCCATTCACATTTTGATCTAATGATAAATCTTGGAGCCATTTTTTAAAGAACAATTGCACATTCATAATTTGCGTAGCTGTCCCAATAAACATTTGTGCATCTCCTGTCCATCCAAGTCGATCATCCCGCTGCGGACAATCTGTTGGCACATCAAAGAAATTCCCTCTTTGAGACCACTCCACATTATGATGAAGTTGATTGATTAATGGATTAGACGTTTCAAATGCTGTTGCTTTTTCCATATCTGTATGTAATACACACCCTTCAAAATCTGCTATTTGAGGGGGCTGGGTTAATCCACTTATTTTCACATATCTAAAGCCTTGATAAGTAAAATGAGGTTCAAACGTTTCCTCCTCTTCTCCTTTTGCTATATACACTATTTTTTGTTTTGCCTTTCGGAGATTCCCAGTATAAAAGCAACCGTCTTTATTTAATATTTCAGCATGATGCAATTCTATCTTTTGTCCAGTATAAACATGACGGACTTTAAACCGAACCCAACCTACCATATTTTGCCCCATATCAATAAGCCATTCATGATTGGGTAGTTTTGAAATAGCGATTGGTTTTATAATTTTCACTTTACGAATCGCTTCATTTTCCTGTGCAACAATTATTTGTTTGGAATGCTCAATTACTTCACCATCTTCTAGCACTTGTTCACTTTCTTCTAGCCTAGCGTCATAAACTTCTCCTTCATAAATTTCCGAATACAAAATAGGGCTTGGAGTTACTTTCCATGTTTCATCTGTTACAATTTTTTCTTTCGTTCCATCTTCATACGTGATATGTATTTGAGCCATTATCGCACGTCTTTTCCCGTAATAATTACGTACATGCTGCATAGTAATCGGCCCTTTATACCAGCCGTTACCTACCAGAGTAGAAATATCATTATACCCAATCTTTAATACATGCGTTATATCATATGCTTGATACAATATCCTTTTATCATAACTTGTCCATCCAGGGGTAAAATAACAATCTCCAATACGCTCTCCATTTATAGAAGCCTCGTATAATCCTAAACTAGTCATATATAAACGTGCTTTTTTAACTAATTTTTTAATAGAAAAGCTTTTATGAAAAGACATAACTTGCGTGCGTTCTTTTTTCGCAGCAATCCATTTTCCGCTCCAGTTTTGCCCTTGTAATCCAGTCTCCCAAAATGCTACTTCTGACCAAGGTGATTCTTCTCCGTAATTATCCCATACCTTCACTCGGTAAAAATAGCGTGTTTCCGTACTATATGAAAACGAATTAATTGGTATATATAAACTTTGATCTGTTTCTACCTTCTGTGAATCGAATACTATAGTTTGAAACTCTTTATCCTTCGCAACCTGCAATTGATACGCAAGTTGTTTTACATTTCGTTTACTCGACTCGATTTGCCAACTAATTTTAACAACTTTCGAATCTATACCTATCGGATTATTTTTATTATCACAGAGCAATTTTTTTATTGTTAGCACACTTCTTCACCATCTTTTCTAAATCTTAATTTAAATTAATTATAATAAAAATAAAATTCTAAATAAATAATAATTTTATTCATCCTTACAAAATTATTAACTTTCCATATTTAAAAAGGTTTTCATTTTCTATTACCGAAAGTATAGTGCGGTAGAACAAAAATTATATTTGGAGGTTAGAAGTATGTCTAAAATTGAAACGCCTGTTATGACTTCTTTACAAACAACGGTTGAAAAAATGATGAAGGATTTAAACGTTCCGGGAGCTGCTGTAGCTATTATAAAAGACGGTGAAGTTATTATTTCAGAAGGATTTGGCTATCGAAATCTAGAGACAAAAGAACTAGTTACACCGCGTACTTTGTTCGCAATTGGTTCCTCAACGAAAGCTTTTGGCACACTTTCATTAAGTTTGTTAGCACAGCAAAAAAGGTTTAATTGGGATACTCCTGTCCAGTCTTATATACCTAACTTCTCTTTATCTGAACTACTTGCTAGTTCACAAGTTACAGGAAGAGATTTAGCTTCTCATCGTACCGGGGTAAGTCGTCATGATGCCCTTTGGTACAGCTCTTCCTTATCTCGAAAAGATCTCGTTGAAAAAATAAAACATTTACCACTTGATGCACCGTTCCGCACATCATTTCTATATAACAACTTAATGTATGCGACAATTAGCTATATTGTAGAAAACATAACAAATCAAACGTGGGAGCAATACACTACAGAACATATTTTAGAACCTTTAAATATGAGACATACAAACTTCTCTGTTACCAATTCACAAACGACAGATGAATACGCTTTACCTTACATTGAAAATGACGGTGAAATAAAAGAAGTTCCATTCCGCAACATTGATACCGTTGGCGCTGCTGGTTGTATCAATTCTACAATTAAAGATATGGCAAATTGGGTACTTCTCCACTTAAATGAAGGAAAATTTGGAGATCATGAATTAATCTCCTCTGAATTATTACAACAAATGTATACACCACACAATTCCATTCCAGACCAACCGGTTTTATCACTCCCTGAATCTCCATTAAATAGTTACGGTCTTGGTTGGTTTATTAGCGCTTATCGTGGTAAAAAAGTAATTCATCATGGCGGTAATATCGATGGATTTTCAGCGCTTGTTTCATTCATACCAACAGAAAACATAGGCCTTGTCATTTTAACGAATGCTGGAGGAACATTACTTCCTACTTATCTCGCTAATCAAATTTATGACGAACTACTTGAATTAGAATCCATTGATTGGCATAAACGTGCTGTAGAAGATACTGAAAAAATGAAGGAAATGATAAAAGAAGCAACTGAATCCATTCCAGAACAAATTAAAGGAACTACACCTTCTCATAAATTAGAGGATTATACTGGTACTTTCGAACATCCGGCATACGGAACATTACAAGTATACAAGCGAGATGATTCGTTATTTGTACAATTTATGGAGATGGACATTCAATTAACACATCATCATTACGACATCTTTTCTGCAAAAGTTGATTTATTCCAAATGAAGATGAATCTATTATTTGCATATGAAATGAGTGTGAACGGTGAATTCCCTTCCCTTCAGTTACATGTACCAGCTACGCTAAGTACTCAGCCGCTTGCATTTAAGAAAATTAAATAAGTATTTTGATGGTAAAAAATAAAGGTAGGTGCGAATCACACCTACCTTTTCTATTTCATATCAATCTTATTTGGTTGAAACCAAATTGGCTTCGATAACTCAAAGTTATTATGATCCTCTAAAACTATAGTAAGGCGCTCTAACATATCATCTAACATATGCGGCGCTGCTCGTAATGTCCAGACAACTGAGGAGAAAACTGTCATACCAACGTACACCGTGTATAATTTCCAGAATTCCTCTGGTATTTTTCTATTAAAGTATCCTTCTATTTGTCCGATTGAATACGGAATACTAATGTCCCTTGCAAACAGTGCAATTTTCACAAAATCATGAAGTGGATCGCCCCAGTCGTAGCCATTAAAATCAACAACACCTACATATTTTCCATCCCGTACAATTATATTTTCTAAATGAAAATCATCGTGTTGAAATCGATTGGGGCGGTTCTTTAAAGATATTTCATTTTCTTCAATAAACTTTATGATTTTATCATCATTTTTTATGTTTATTCCACATGTTTTATATGCCTCTAAATATTTACTATGTTTTTTCATTGCTCTTTCATACCATGGAAGTATATCATTAGGAGCTTCATATGTATGCATTTTTGCTAAATCTTTTCCTGCCTCTATACCAATTTCATATTGTTCTTTTGGTGAATACGTAGGCAATAGCTTCTTTGCATCTTCCCCTTCTAAATACGAAAAAATACTATAGCATACACTTTCATCTTCCAATATACCTATTTCAATCGGCTTTTGTGCCTGTATGTTACGTTTTTCCATTTCATTTAAAATTTGAAACTCTATTTTTCTTCTTTCATACTCTTGTATATCGCCAATCCGTAACAAATATTTTTCCTCATCAATTGTCGTAACTATATATTTCTTATCCGGTGAAAAACCTTTAGAAATTTCTGCAATATTCGTTGCATCTTTTACTATTTGTATATTGTTTTGCCATGTTGTAATTGTTTTCATGTATATTCCTCCTTACATTTCTACATTTGGTGTGTAAGCCACTTCTATAATAAACCCATTCGGATCATAAAAATCAATCGTATAGTACCCTCCCGAATAATGATTCATTTCCATCGGACCACGTATTATCTTTATTTTCGTGCTAGAAAGAAATTCTGCTACCTCATCAACTACTTTTCTATTAATAGCTTGGTAACAAATATGTCTTGGTCCTAAAGTTCTTACGATTTCTTCATCTACTTCTTTAAAATATATTTCACTTTCTCCTGTGCTATATGCTACTTCATTTAACTTTCTCCAGCCAATTATAGAAAATAACATATCATAAAAAGAAATGGACTCCTCTAAATTCGCTACCCAAAATTCAATATGATGAATACCTGCTCGAAGTGTATTCATATTAAGAATACGCCCCTTGTACTACTTGTACAATTTCCATAGGTGTATTGACCATATAATCTGGTGCATCTTTTTTCACTGTTTCAATGACATCATATCCCCAAGATACCCATATTACGTTCACCCCAGCCTTTTTACACGCTGCTACGTCTCGCTGTTCGTCACCGACGTATAACATATCTTTCTCCGTTATCTTTTTCGATTTTAAAAACCTTTTAATCATTTTATCTTTACCGAACAAATTTTTAGAACAATACACTTCTTGTATATTTTCTATATCATTATTGTGTAAAAACGCCCGAATATGCTCTTCTGAGTTGGATGATATGACTGCAATTCCGTAATCTTTTTTATGTAGTTCATCTAATACTTCCTTCATCCCATGGAACAAAATAAGATCTTTTATGGCAGGTTGATACAATTTATAAAACTCCAGCGCTAATATTGGTAGTTTATACAGCGGTACATCAAGTTGTTTACATCTTTCTGGCATCGTTAATTTACGTAAATACTCAATTTCTTCTTCCCTTACCGTTTTATATCCGTGCTTTTCAGCAAGTTGATTATAAATTGGTACAAATATATTTTGTGAATCTACTAATGTGCCATCAAAGTCAAAAACAATATATTTTTGCATTGTCCTACTCCCTTTACTTCTTTTTCTAAACCTATTTTATTCAACAACATAGTCGTCTTACCCTTCTATAAACATAAAAAAAGAACAAGATTTCTCTTGTTCTTTTTAAGAAAGCCATTTTGGCGGCACATTCGTATTCCAATAAATATTTCCCAACTCATGATGTCCGGAGTACCCATCATCAAAACGGTGATAGTGGAAATTAAAATAATACCCATCTTGCGGTGGATGATCTCTTCTTACGTGGAAACGCAATAAGTCATTTCCTGTTTTCGTATCGTAAACGTGAAAAATCTTTTCATTATTTCCACCAGCTGGTTTTTGAGAAATCGCTAATGATTGTAACGAATCTTCCGGTACATCATTTGCTAGTTCAGCAATTGCCTCTTCAATCTTCGGTAATATTACATCTTTAAACTCATCTTCAATTACTGGGCCAATTTTAGTACCAAACTTTTGCATCGACTGTTTCTCTGCTTCTTGCATTGCATAAGTAATAAAAGTATCGGTGGTTAACCTGTCATTCGTTTCTTCATATGTATAGGACGTACTCTCCAAATTTTGTTGCCCAGCTGTGCTCGTAGGCTTGTCCGCAGCTTTGGCATTATCAAGCAATATGGAAGGAGGCGTCACTAAACCAAATGTAAATACGGTAATTAATGCGACTAAGGTTTTTCTAAACCAATTTGGCATGTATGTTTCCTCCCCTTTCACTCATTATATTTTATATAACGGTTGTTTTCTCTATTATACAAAATGATTGTAATTTTTGCACTTTACAATTTTGTTAACGTTCACATATTTTTCACTTGAATATGAAATTGTAAGATTTCATACAATAAAAATACAACAATAATGAGGAGGAGCTCCGATGACTTTAGATGCCATGTATTCCGCCGCAAGCATACTCGTTTTAGTATATTTTATTTATCAATGTGTTACAGATTAGAAAAAAGAGCCATTTTTCGGCTCTTTTTTCTATGGTAAGAATACTATCCAACCAATCCATACTATAAAAATGACTCCAGCAATTAAAGCTGGTAATAAATAAAAATGAGAAAGTATAACTATTCCATATAAAAGTATTACTGGAAGTAATAAATAGCGATCTGCCCTCCATCTTAACAATAGTAATTTTCCTTCATCACAATATAAATGAAGAAACATTTTTTTCGCAAACTCAGTCCAATAATCGCGTGCATAGCGGGAAATTGCAAATAAAGCAAATGCAAGAATAATAGCGGCAATCCATTTCGGACTCATAATAATACTGACAATGCTTATACATACAATTTGAATATAAAATATTCGTGCACTACTTGTACGGAAAAATTCTTTTAAAAAGGATTCAACAATACGATAATCCGTTTTCTTTCCTAAAAACTTTTTAGAACGCGGAAACATCCACGGCTTTTTATTCGAACTACTCGGTTTAGCTGCATGACCACCAACTTGCATAATCCCACTCGTCCAGCGCATACTTTCTTCTTTTTCTCTCTCAACTTCTTTAAAAAAGCAATTTTTATAATTTAATTTTTCTTTTATCAATATGATAATTAGAAACACTGCTAGACCGATACTTAGTATAGAATACAATGGATTTTTATAAATAAGAAACAAACTCAATCCAAAAAAGGATAGACTTATAGAAAATATTACATTTTTTATAATCCATAGTAGCCATCGTTTCCCCACACGTACATGAATAAATCTCGTTAATAACGCCAACAAAAATCGAAATATAGTAAAGAATAGCCAAAATAATACGACTTGTATCTTCGTCACTCCAATACTTTTCATCAACACTGGTAACATCGCAACAACAACTACTACATTCGTTATTGCTATTCGAATAAACGTATATGTCATGCCATACTGGATTAACTTTTTCATGTGAACAGGATACGAAATTAAAAATAAACTATCCGCTTGCTCAAAAAATGAGCGAACTCCTCTTGCATATGTAATCACATAAAATGCGAGTAGGCCTAATCCGAAAAAAACCGTCTCTCCTATCGCTAGTTCTTCCATCCATAGTGAACGATAATAAATTCCCATAAATATAAGTGCCGGAATAATAATATATAGCGCAACCGTCCAATCAGTTATAGAACGTATGGACTTCCATTTGCGCCCCAGTTCATGGCGTAATCTTTTATAAAATTGTTTTTTAATCATGCTGTTCACGCCTTACGATTACATCAAAACAATCTAATAATGAACTTCCTGGCATTTCTGCTAACGTTTGAATTGCCTCTAAATGGCCATCTGCGACTAATGTACCTTGAGAGATGAGTAAAAATCTTTCGCAAATTCTTTCAGCTGTATCTAATACGTGCGTACAAAGTAAAATTCCTGCCCCGCGTTCTTTTTCTTTATATAAATAACTTAAAAACTCTTTCGTAGCTACTGGATCTAGTCCGATAAAAGGTTCGTCAATGATATAAAAATCTGGTTCTGTTAAAAACGCTAATATAAGCATCGATTTTTGTTTCATACCTTTAGAAAACTTTGATAAATACTCATGTTTATGCTTATCCATTCGAAACATATGTAATAACTCTTCAGCTTTCCGTTCCCAGCTTCCGGCTTCGTTCTCGCGAGCTGCCATTAATAATTCAATATGTTCCCAAAGCGTCAAATAATCATAATATGTCGGGTGTTCTGGCACATATGCATACGGATTTTTCTTCTCGCCAAATGATATTTCACCATCCACATTTACAAGTAACCCGAGTATCGTTTTAATCGTCGTACTTTTCCCGGCACCATTTGCACCAATAAGAGCAACTAATTCACCTTTTTCAATAGAAAAAGCGATATCATGAATTGTTTTTTCACCTATTTCATATCCAGCAGAACGGATATTTACTTCTAACATACATTCCCCTTCTTTCCATTTCCAATACAAACAAGGAAAAGAATAATATATAACTATTTATATATCATTATAAAATATTTACTTTCCTAGCAGGAAAAAATATTTTTTAACAGAATAATAAATGTTTGATTACATTTTATTGGAGTGGATAATATGTCTTTTCAAATTCGTGAAGCGACGATAGACGATATAGATGCGCTTTGCTCTTTGACGAAAGAATTAAAAGGTTCCTCTATTTCCTATGAAGATATGAACAACCGATTGCAATTCGTACAAATGAGTCCTTTTGATTTTTTATATGTTTATGAGGAAGAAGAAACTATATTTGGATTACTTGGGTTTCGTATACGTGAAAATTTAGAAGATGTAACTCGTTATGGGGAAATTTCAATTATTAGCGTTGATTCTACAATACGACGAAAAGGCATTGGGCAAGTATTAATGGATTATGCAGAGCAATTAGCAAAGAAGCATAATTGCATTGGCACATGGCTAGTTAGTGGAACAAAAAGAGTAGAGGCTCATCCTTTTTACAAAAAATTAGGATATGAAGTAAATGGTTACCGATTTGTAAAATATTTTTAAACTACTTTTTAACGGAAAGGACTATAACTATGACAAACTTTCAAGCAATTTTCATTGACCGTGACGGTACAATTGGTGGCGATACTACAATACATTACCCAGGATCATTTACATTATTTCCTTTTACAAAAACATCCTTGCAAAAACTAAAAGCTAATCATATAAAAATTTTCTCTTTTACAAACCAGCCAGGTATCGCTGACGGGATAGCAACTGTAACCGATTTTGTACAAGAATTAGAAGGCTTCGGTTTTGATGATATTTATGTATGTCCTCATAAACACGGTGATGGTTGCGAATGTCGTAAACCAAATACAGGCATGCTGCTACAAGCAGCTGAAAGACACGGGCTTGATTTAACACAATGTGCTGTAATTGGTGATCGCTGGACTGATATCGTTGCAGGAGCAAAAGTGAATGCGTCAACGATTTTAGTACGAACAGGCGCTGGATACGACGCTTTACATACGTACCGAGACAAGTGGGCACATATTGAACCAAACTACATTGCAGAAAACTTTGAAGATGCGACAAATTGGCTTTTAAGTCAACTATAATGCAAATGAAAAGAGACGCCTTCAAAATGAAAGCGCCTCTTTTCATCTAATATTTTTTAAAACGTCAATTCATAATGGAAATAACGATTATCTCTCAAATAACCATTTTCAGCGTATAATCGCTGCGCTGATAAATTATCAATCTCTGTTTGTAATTTTACACCTTTTGCACCATTTTCTAAGGCGAATCCTTTCGCAGCTTCTAATAATTTTTTTCCTGTTCCTGCCCCGCGCTTAGTAGCTTGTACAAATAAATCATTTAAAATCCATAATTCTTTCATCGAAATAGAAGAAAATGATGGATATAATTGTGTGAATCCAATATATTCTCCGTCTTCAACTGCCACGAAAATAACTGATTCTTTTTTCTCGATTCGATTTCGTAAAAATACTTTTGCTCCTTCTAAATCGGAATCTTGTCTATAAAACATACGATAGTTATTAAAAACTGATGCTAGTCCATCTAAATCTGCAATTGTTGCCTCATATATTCTCATTTTACTCCATTCCCCTTCCAATACTGTTTCATTATATCCGTTGCCCATTTAGGCTGTACGATTTCTTCTTTCGGCATAAACTCTTTCATTATCGGCTTTATATCCAATATAGGGGTACCATCAATAGCATCTAACCCCTCAACAATAATTGATTTACCTTCTCTTTTGATTACCTTTACAATGGTTGCTCCTATACGATTCGGACGATTTTTTCCACGCTGTGCAAAAATACCTACTTTAGGATAATCATGATTATTTCTAGGATATCTAGCAAAATATTGAATTTGTTCATCAGTTACTTTATGAAAATAAAAAACAACTTCAATATGAGAAAAATCTTCAATCCCTTGTATACTTTCTTCTGTATACAATTCAGTTAAAGTAATATAGGATTTTACTTCTCCCCACTCATCATCCTTTATTTCCTTTCTTTCATTATGTACAAATGCGATTGGTTGAACTGAAAACATACGCATTCCCCCTTACATGTAACCACTTACATTATAAAATATTTTCTGAATGTTTTCCACATATACAAATTAGGTTACATAATATAATTATAATCTATTTCCTACGGCGAAATTAACTGCTTCAACTGCATGTATATAAGTCGTATCGAATATTGGAATGGATACGTCTTCCTGCTTTATTAATAATCCTATTTCTGTACATCCTAAAATGATACCCTGTGCGCCTTTTTGCACTAAATCTTCTATAACTGTTTTATAATACTCTCTGGATTGAGATACGATTTTTCCTAAACATAATTCTGTATATATGACTTCGTTTATTTTTTCTCTATTTTTTTCTAATGGCACTATGACTTTTATATCATTCTCTTTAATACGTGATTTATAGAAATCTTGCTCCATTGTATATTTTGTTCCAAGTAAACCAACAGTTTGAATACCTTTTCTTTTCATTTCTTTCGCAGTTGCATCTGCGATATGTAAGACTGGAATATGAATATTCTCCTTTATTTTCTCAACTACTTTATGCATTGTATTTGTGCAAATAATAATAAAGTCTGCGCCTCCCATTTGTAATGAATATGCTGCATTCCCTAGAATTTCTCCTGCACTATCCCAATCACCGCTAGACTGGAATCCTTCAATCTCTTCAAAGTCTACACTATTAATTAAACATTTAGCTGAATGTAACCCACCTAATCTACTTTTTATTTCTTCATTTATGATTCGATAATATTCAGCAGTTGATTCCCAACTCATACCACCAATAAGACCTATCGTTTTCATTAAACCCACACCCACCTTATACTATTTATTCAAGATTATTTCGACATTTTATTATGTATATTATACATAATAAAACAAGACTTTACGTTTGAAATATAAAGTCTTGTTTTAACTATTTCCAAGGAAATTTTATAAGAATATTCTGAAATTAATCCCCTAATGTTTTTATTGAATCTTCATATTTATAATGAAAACATTCTCGATACAACTGTTTAATTTCATCATATGATGGCACACGTGGGTTATTCGCTGGACTTCCACTTTCAATTGCATCTGACGCCATTTTAGAAATAGCTTTTTCAAACTCAACCTCACCAATTCCATATTCTTTTAAATTTGGAATACGAAGATCAAAACAAAGTTTTTTTATTTCCCCCAGCGTGTAGTCGGCTACTTCTTCATCACAATAGGAATGCAAATCTTTATTTAAACAGCGGCCAATTTCCGCTAATCTTTTTACCGCACTACCTTTTGTATATTCTAAAACTGTAGGTAATAGTATTGCATTTGATATACCGTGTGGTACATGAAATAATGCCCCAACTGGCCTCGACATTCCATGAACTAACGTAACAGATGCGTTTGAAAATGCAATTCCAGCTTGTAAGGAAGCAATCATCATCGCTTCTCTTGCCTCCATATTCTCCCCATCTTCATAAGCAATACGTAAATATTTCATAATACTTTCAATTGCTGAAAGAGCGAGTACATCTGTAAGTGATTGTGAAACTTTAGAAATATATGCTTCGACTGCATGACATAATGCATCGATCCCTGTTGCTGCTGTAATATGAGGTGGTACAGAACGTGTTAAAATCGGATCAATAATCGCTACTTGCGGGGTAAAACTCGGATGCTTCATCATCATTTTTACATCTGTTCGTTTATTCGTAATTACTGCTACACTTGTTACTTCTGACCCAGTACCCGAAGTTGTTGGAATTGCAATGAGCGGTAGCGGATCATTGTCTATTTCCATATCCTTTTGGACATAATCTTCTACTTCTCCGCCATTTGTATATAACACCGCAACTGCTTTTGCTGCATCAATACAACTTCCACCACCAAGACCGATAATAAAATCACACTTTTCTTCTTTACAAATAGTTAACGCCTCTAACACGTGTATATTTGTAGGCTCAGCATTTACCTTATTATATGTAATAACGGTAATACCTTTTGTATTTAATTGTTGTATACAACTCTCAACATATCCTAAATTCTCCATAATTGTATCCGTAACTATAAACGCTCTTTTCCCGAATTTCTTGGATTGTTCCCCCAGTTTTTCAAGCGAATTTCTTCCATATAATACAGACTTCGGCATACGAAATTCAGCAACTTCTTGCAACTACTCCACCTCTTCTTTCCCTAATTCATGTTTTCGTCTATAAAATATCTATTTAATAAATCCCTGTTAAAGTATAGAACGTGATAACTAAAAATACAGCAAGCGTTTTCAAAACTGTAATTGCAAATATATCTTTATATGACTGTTTATGAGTTAATCCGGTTACTGTAAGAATAGTAATAATAGCCCCGTTATGTGGTAGTGTATCCATTCCTCCTGATGCCATTGATACGATACGATGCATTACTTCTAACGGAATATCAAATCGATGAGCCGCTGCAATAAACTTATCTCCCATTGCACTTAAAACGATTCCCATTCCTCCTGATGCAGAGCCTGTAATACCGGCTAAAATATTCGTCGTGACTGCTCCATTCACGAGAGGGTTTGTGAATGTGGCAGAAATGCCATCTCTCATGATTGCAAAACCTGGAAGTGCGGCGATGACACCACCAAAACCAAACTCAGCTCCTGTATTCATTGTCGCAAGTAACGCTCCGCCAATACTTGTATTCAATCCAGCTTGAAATCCTGTTACGACTCGTTTCCAATATAATAATAACGTTGTTACAATACCTATTATAAGTGCCAATTCTACCGACCAAATTCCAACTACTGCACTTAATTCTACTTTTCCAAATGCTTTCATACCAATTGTAGAAAAATCAAAACCATTCGGATACCACTTCGGTATCATGATAGTAAAAACTTTATTCATTACACCTACTAAAACAAGTGGTATAAAAGCAATTACTTGCTGTGCTCTTGTAATTTCAAGGCTTTTCAGTAACGGCATATCTTTTTGTTCTACTTGTAAAGAAGCTGCCATTTCCGTATTCCCATCGTTAAAACCAAAATATCCTTCTCCAGCTGCTTTCGCCTTCTTACGTCTACTCTCTAAATATAGTAAACCTAACGTAAGTACAAAAATTGCCCCTACAATACCAAGTACCGGCGCAGCATAAATGTCTGTTTTAAAAAACGTTGTAGGTATTACGTTTTGAATTTGTGGTGATCCAGGTAGCGCATCCATCGTAAACGTGACTGCTCCAAGAACAATCGTTCCAGGGATTAAACGTTTTGGAATATTCGCTTGTCGAAACAGCTTTGCTGCGAATGGATATACAGCAAACACTACTACATACACACTAACACCGCTATATGTTAAAATAGCCCCCATTAATACAATTGCTAATATCGTACGTTTTTCACCAACTAACTCTATAATTGTCTTTGCAATTGAGTCCGCAATTCCTGACATTTCTACTACTTTCCCAAATATTGCTCCAAGTAAAAATACAGGAAAATATAGTTTAATAAAACCTACCATTTTCTCCATAAAAATATTCGAAAAGAAAGGTAATACAAAACTAGGCTCTGTCAAAAACACTGCAAATAAAGCAAAAATCGGTGCAAATAAAATAACAGAAAAGCCTCTATAAGCTACAAACATAAGTAAACTAAGTGCTAATAATATAATAACTAGCTCCAATTATACCCCTCCTTTAACAGAAGATTCAAACTTTTATTGATAAACTTCTACTACTAATCTTTTGATTCTGACATCCCTCCTCTTATTCATACAAATTTTTCATGCTAAAAATGTCTAATTATAAGTATTCGATTACATATGAAAAATCCCTTTAAACAAAAAACGATTTCATCATCATACGTTATAAAGGGATTATTAGTCTCTATATTTACTTCTTTATCAAACTGTTTTCTAAACAAAAATGATGTAGTTCTTTTACATCATTTACGATATGAGTCGCACCAACTTCAGTCAATTCCATTTCACTACCATAGCCATATAAAACGCCGATCGATGCAATTTCATTATGATTCGCGCCGATTATATCGTGCTTTCTATCTCCAATCATAACAATTTCTTCTTTATTAAGTTCTTCATTTGTTTGTAAAATATGAGCAATGATTTCTTCTTTTTTTATTCTTGTACCATCTAAATTACTTCCAATAATACCTTCGAAATAATTTGTTAGTTGAAAATGCTCTACAACTTGTTCAGCAAATATAGTAGGCTTTGAAGTTGCTATAAATAAACGATTTCCAGTATCTTTTAATTGTTTTAAAAGATTTGGAATACCCTCGTAAACATTATTCTCCAACAATCCACGTTGCTTTAAATATTCTCTGAAATAAAAAACAGCTCGTTCAACTTCTCCTTCATTCATATTATATCTCTCTACAAATGATTGCTGGATGGGTGGACCAATAAATGAATCTAACTCGCTTATATGTAATTCTTCAATGCCAACCTTTTTTAATGCATACAATACTGAATTGACAATCCCTTCTTTCGGATCCGTCAATGTTCCATCTAAATCAAATAAATATGTTGTGTACACGTTTCAATCCCCCACTCATTTTACTTTATAAGTAACCTATAACAGATCTCCCCTCTTTCCCTTCTATTATAATACTATCATTATCTTTTTTTCTGAAAAATTACTTTTCCTATGTCACATACTTTCAGTTACAAAAAAAGATACATATGGTAAAGTGAAAAAGTTACAATTATTTTAATAGAAACTGGTGAAACAAATGTCAATTACGTTAATTTTTATAATGGCTTTCACAATTATTATCCATGCGGTTGAAACTAGCTCTTATAGTATTCGATTAGCTGGTGTACGTTTAAAAAAGATTGCCGTTGCCTTATCCGTCGTAGGAATGGTACTGCTTATTTCTAGAACATCTAACTTACTACAAGCCTTTTTAATCGGTGGTATTGTCGATGAAGCAAAACTAGATTCTTCTATTGATTTAGAGCATATTATACGTCTCGTTCTATTATCTGCTTCTATCGGTACATTACTTGCGATTATACTGTATCCAACTTTGACAAAACTATTTGGATACGTCATTCAAAATTTTGAAACAGATGGTTCATTCATTCGAATGATGAAGACGAATAACATTCAAAAGTTAAAGTACACAAAAAAATATGTACGCTTTCCAAAGTTAGAAATGATTCATAGACTACGCATTGGTGGTATTCCAAAACGTATTATGCTTATTAATATGTTTGCTACTGCCATTTATACAGCAGGTGTTCTTTCTGCCCTTTACGCTTCATTTCTAAATCCAGATTATGCAACAAACGCAAGTACAGCTTCTGGTCTTGTAAATGGTTTTGCTACAATTTTATTAACCGTACTACTCGATCCACGCATCGCTCTTTTAACAGAACGTGCTTTACAATCAGAGAATGGTGCTGAGTCTATGAGTAAAATGTACGGTTGGCTAATGATTTCTAGACTTTTCGGTACATTATTAGCACAACTACTATTTGTACCAGGTGCTTACTGGATTTTATGGATTATTGAACTAATACATTAATTTACTAGAAAGGTGAATATATCAATGAATATCCAAACAGAGCAACATATCATTCGCTTAATAGAAAACGACGAATGGATGATGGACGTATTACAATTAGCAAAATCACTAGAATTACCTGATTGGTGGATTTGTGCCGGGTTTGTTCGTTCTAAAATTTGGGATACTTTACATAACTATGAAGCTAAAACGACTATGCCTGATGTTGATGTGATTTATTATGATAGTCTACATAAAGATGAGATATACGAACAATCATTAGAAACGAAATTAATGAATATGGATGCTACTATCCCTTGGTCTGTAAAGAATCAAGCTCGTATGCACGTAGTAAATAATATGCCACCGTATTCTTCTTCTGTTGATGCTATTTCTAAATTCCCTGAAACAGCAACGTCTTTAGGGGTTACATTAGACGAAAAAAACAATGTTATATTAACAGCTCCGTGCGGCATTGAAGATGTTCTTTCCTTACAAGTGAGACCAACAGCTCATTTTCTGGAATCGAAAGAGCGTATACATATGTACAAAAACAGAGTTATTAAAAAGAACTGGCAAAGTAAGTGGCCTAGCATTACAATCACATATCCAGAAATTTAGAAAGGATGCTTCTTATTTAGAGAAGCACCCTTTTCTTCATTTCAAAAAATGTATGACTGTTTCTGCAAATCTATCTGCTTCCTCATAATGAGGTGAATGACCGCTCTCTTCAAATACGATATACTTGCCGTTTCGGGCATCTTTATTAAATATTTCAATTTGTTTTTCACACGTTACTACATCATGTTTTCCTACTATTAATAGCATTGGACTTTGTACATCTTTTATTTTTCGTAATAATGAAGTATGAAATGCTCCTTCTAATTTTAATCTATCAAAATGAATCTTGGAGCGATTTGAAAATTCTTCCCACTCTTCATCACTATATAAACTCTCGTCTGTCACATCTTCCTTATAATTGTAAAGTTCCATTCTTTTTTCTTCTAATTCATCACTTAATCTTATATAAGATTCTAACAACTCTTCTGAACAAGCATTGCTAGATGAATAAGCAAAGCACTCTTTTGCTACTTCTTCTTTTCTATACTTTTTTAATAAATGCCCTGCCTTTTGTAACAAAGCCCTACTTGTTAATGCGAAATCGAAAGTTGGTCCTTCAAATATTATTTTCTCTATTGAACTTGGATATATCGATGCATATAACAATGCTAAATATCCACCGAAAGAATGTCCAATTACAGACCACTTCTCAATTTGTAATACTTTTTTTAATTCCTCACAGTCTTCAATCAAATCATTTAATCCAAAAGCTTCGTCTTCAGTAATTTTTTCTGAGCGACAAACACCTTTTTGATCTATCATAATTACATATAAAGAATCTTTTAAACGTTCCGCTTGATGAAATGAAAAATCATAGCAACTTTCTCCTGGTCCACCATGCAAGTATAGAACTGGTTTATTTTTAGGGTTTCCATGCGTTTCAACGTATAGCTTTTTTCCTCTAATATGCATGTATTTCCCTGCTTCTATCAAATTCGCCTTTATGATCATCACCTTCTTTTTTACTGAATATTATAACATCAACTGTTAAATAATCCCTATTACATTTAAAAAGACGATAATGATTGCGAGTGGTGCTACAAATCGAAGTAAAAACGCCCAACAAGTAAATACTTTCTTGCCATAATTTCCACCTACAAAAAACTCTGCTTCTAATACCTTTTTTTCCATTTTAAATGAAACGAAAATACTAATGAATAGTGCACCAAGTGGCATTAATATATTACTAGATAAGAAGTCTACTGCATCAAAAATATTTTTTCCGAAAATCGTAATATCACTCCATACTCCAAATGATAACGCTGATGGTATACCTACTAAGAAAATGCAGAAACCGATCATCCATGATAACTTTGTTCTTCTTTCTTGTTCGCCATTTGCTACTGCTGAAACAACTGTCTCTAATAGTGAAAATGCCGATGTTAATGTCGCAAATGTAAATAGTGCAAGGAATACTGTTAAGAAAAACCCACCAAATGGAATTTGACTAAATACTGATGGTAATACGATAAATAGTAATCCAGGCCCTTCTGTTGGCTCCATTCCTAATGAAAACACGGCCGGAAAAATTGCGAGTCCTGCAAATAATGAAACAAATAAATTCAATCCAACAATTGTTATTGCTGATTTTGGTAAACTTTCTTTTTTATTTAAATAGGAACTATACGTGACCATAATCGATATCCCGATACTAATCGCAAAGAAAGATTGTCCCATTGCGAACAAAATACTTTCTGAAGTAATCTTTGAGAAGTCTGGTTGTAAGAAAAACTTCACACCTTCCATTGCATTATCAAGTGTTAATGAGCGAACAATAAGAGCGACAAATAAAACGAACAACGCTGGCAACATATATTTACTTGCTTTTTCAATTCCGTTTTGTACACCTTTTGATACGACCCAAATCGTAATGAACATAAAAGCGAAATGTCCCATAATTGCCCAAACAGGATTTCCAATTGTTTCAGTAAATAATGAACCGTAATTTTGTCCTGGAGTAATAAGTTGTCCCGTTACTCCTCTGAATAAATAAATTAACACCCATCCACCTACAACACTATAAAACGAAAGTAGTATAAAACACGTTCCGACGCCAAGGCGTCCAATCCAGTGCCACCCTGTATTTGGTGCAATACTTTTAAATGCGCCAACTGCTTGTTTCTGCGTACTACGTCCAATCATAAATTCAGCTATAAGTAGTGGTAATCCAATTAATACAGTAAATAATATAAAAATTAAAAAGAATGCTCCTCCCCCGCTCTTGCCAGCGATATAAGGAAACTTCCATATTGCGCCAAGTCCAATTGCCGATCCGGCTGCAGCCATTATAAAACCTAATTTCGAAGTCCATTGCTCTGTCTGTTTCATCTTATTTTCCTCCTAATTAAATTTATTTATATAAATAATCAAATTATATAGACCAATTCAAATAAACCCTCCATTTCTATTTCCATAAAATAAAAAAATGGCTCAACGTCTCTATATAAAGAGACGCTAAGCCATTTACTTAACGCGGTACCACCCTTATTGATTCCATTATGAATCCACCTTAGTAGTAATCGTTTGATTACAAACCTAATATCGAAGGTTAACCGTTAAGATTTACTAAGAATGTGATTCCGTTCCACCTTACTGCTCCTAGGCGAGTTCAGGATGTCATTTGACTATGTCACACCAACCCATAGCTCTCTGTACAAATATACGACCTTACTACTCCTATTCAACACATTTTAATATTTAGAATATATTTTCTTTTGAAATTAATATGAAGTATATCGGTTATATTTGTAACTGTCAAGCTATATATTAATTTTTTTGTCGAAAAGAATGTTCCATTGTAACTTTGTACAATAAAGCAATGTTATTAATCATCTAGATCATCATGATCCATATCGTCTTCATCTTGGTCATCATCATCTTCATTTTTTATTAATTCAAATTCCTTTTTCGCTATAATATTCCCGTTTTTCTTATTAATATATATTTCTTCCTCACCTACATTTGTTTCTATCTCTATTTCATATACACCATTATCGTCCATACGTTCTACATCAATTCCCTCTACAACTCCATTTACTTTTTCAACTGCAATTTGTTTAGCTGTTTCCGGACTAAGCTCTTTACTTTTATAACTTTTTTCTTTTATCTCTTCAAATCCCGTTTCTTCATGTTCCATTGCATTTACACCATATGTTGTCCCTCCACCAATTAAAAGCACCATTACGATTCCAATCCATAATTTCATTTCATGTTCCTCCTCTTTATTTCTTTCTTCCTTACATACTAAAATGTTAAAATGAAAGAAAACTGTGAGAAACATTAAAATTTGATGAGAATCCGTTTATTGTTGTGATTACCCTTCGTCATCATCTTCTTGATCATCATTGCCTTCTTCTTGATCATCTTCATCTTGTTGTTGTGATGACTCCTTTTGCTGAATAGCGCTATTTACCGATGTAGTAGAAATGACTTCACCTGTTATCGTATGTATCCTTACATCGACCGTTTCTGTCTGTTTTTTTATAATAATTTGGTAGGTAGACGTACCATTTATATCAACTACACTTACCTTCTCTATAAATCCACCTGGTACTTTTTGTAACGCAACTTCTTTCGCCTGCTCTTCTGTTATAACTTTTTGTATTTGTGAAGTACCAATAAAAGCGCCTGTATTTTCTTCAATTTCTACTATCACATTCTCATTTGCACTTTTCTCTATTTCTATTACATATATATTCTTTTCATTTTTTTGCTCAAGCCTAATTCTCTTTACATTTCCTGGCACTTGCTGCACTGCAATTTCTTTTGCCTGCTCTTCTGTAATTTTTGTCATCGGCTTCTCTAACAATTGAATTTGACCAGTTGTTTTTTCAATCTCAACTACCTTACTTTGTTTATCATTTGTTTCTACCGTAATTACAAACACTTCTATCTCATTTCTCTTTTCTAATATAGTAAGTTTAATTTCACCTTGTACTTTCTGTAGCGCCATTTCTTCCGCTTTCTCTTTCGTTATTGTATTACTTTTTAATGATATTTCTTTAGCGCGTTTTATCTCTCCATTTTGAGCATCTACTATTATTTCATATGAGCCTTGTTCATTTGATAGATTTACCTTGTAAAAATCTAGTTCCCCTTTATTTACTAATTTCATGCTTTTAATTTTTCCAGGATATTGTTCCGACACAATATTTTGAATTTGTTTTTCAGATAATATTGTGTCTCCTTGCTTAGAAATGATACGTTGTGATACAAAAGCTACACTAACAAGCACAAAACAAAGTAACAATGCAACCTTCCATTTCTTTTTCATTTTCAAGCTCCCATCTCTTTATAAAAAAAAGGCAAATACACTGTAACTTTCGTCCATTTTCCCTCTTCACTTTCCAGTTGTATATCACCTTCATGAGCATCAATAATTTGTTTCGCAATCGATAAACCTAAACCAGTACCGCCTGTTTCCCTACTCCTCGCTTTATCAACTCGAAAAAAGCGATCAAACACTTTCTGTATATCTTCCTTAGGAATTCCAAAACCGTAATCTTGAATAGAAAAATAGACTTTTTCTTTTTGTATTCCTACTATAATATCTATAGAATCTTTACTGTATTTCATTGCATTATCTAATAAAACTACTAATACTTGTTTTATTTTTTGTTCGTCAATATTTACAACAATCTTTTCTTCCTCTGTAATAACACGAAAATCCCGATTATATGTTTTTTCTAGTTGTTCTGCAGTCATCTTACATAATCGGACCAAATCTGATTCGTTAGTCTCCAAATTCCACTCAGCACTGCTGTTTGCAAGAAGCAACATTTGATTCGTCATACCTTTCATTCTTACTGCCTCAGAATAAATCGCTTCTACAGATTCTTCCAAAACATCTTGTTTTTTCATTCCCCATCTTTTTAATAATTTTGCATAACTTTCAATAACTGTTAACGGTGTTCTTAATTCATGCGAAGCATCTGAAATGAACTGTTGCTGCTTTTCAAAGTTCTGATGTAATAAATCGATCATTTTATTAAATGTCGTTCCCATTTTGTGCAATTCATCTTTTGATTTTTTCTCAAGCGGTATTTTTTTGAATATCCCTCTATCCTGTATATGCTCCATTGTTTGTATTAAAGAATTTACAGGTTTTAAAATGAGTTTACTTAACATTCTTCCCGCAAAAAAAGACGGAATTAAAACGAAAAGTGATGCAATAACTAATACACTTTTTAACATATTCAAATTCTCTTGCAAACTATCTAAACGTTCTGTCATTTCTAACGAAACGATTTTTCCATCATGCCAAATGATTGGTATTTTTATATAAGCAAATTCCCCTCCATTCTTCTCATAAATTCCCGCCGATTCTCTTCTTTCAAATTTCGTATTTACTGCTGGGATTGGTTTTGTACTATCTACTTCTTGTCTAATCATTACCTTTGAATTTTCATTAATAACTCTAATCATACCGTTTGATGGTAAGTACGGTTGCAACAGATTTACTGCGTCTATTTCTTTTGCTGATTCTGCATTCATTCCTTCTATAATATGTACTGCCTCACGTTTTAAACGTTCTAACTCTCCGTTCGTAGTCACTTTATAAAACAAAAAATATATAGAACTATTAATAAGTAACAAAATAAGTAGTAACCATACTGTAGAAAATAAATATATTTTATTTTTAATTTTCATATATTACACCTTTAAGACATAACCAACACCTCTAACAGTGTGAATAAGCGGTACGTCTATATTACAATCTACTTTTTTACGTAAATATCGAATATATACATCGACTACATTTGTATCACCATAATAATCAAATCCCCAAACATTCGTTACGATCTGTTCTCGATTTAACACTTGATTTTCATGTTTCATTAGAAAGTGTAATAAATCAAATTCACGTGGTGTTAAGTCGACTAGATTATTCCCTCTTTTCACCTCACGTGTTTTCTCGTCTAAATATAAATCAGCAACTTGATAACTACTATGCTCCTCTTCTTTTATTACGTTTGAAATTCTTAAACATGCTCTAATTCTCGCTAAAAGTTCTTCGATTTGAAATGGCTTTGTAATATAATCACTTGCCCCTTGATCTAAGCCACTCACTTTATCAACAACTGAGTCACGAGCAGTTAATAAAATAATAGGTATTACAGCATTTTTCAAACGTATTCTTCGAAGAACTTCTAACCCACTTATATTTGGAAGCATTACATCAAGTAATATTAAATCCCAGTTACCATTGCCGAACTTTTCCATTGCCTCTGTACCTGTTTTTGCAATTTTACTTTCATATCCTTCAAATTCTAATTCTAACTGCACGACACGAGCAATTTTTTCTTCATCCTCAACGATTAAAATCCTTTCTCCCATAAAAGCCTCCTATAATATATATTTGCACCATTTTAGTATAACAAGTAATACTTTCCTTCAAAAGAAAAAATACCCAATATATTTTCTCCTTAATGAAAAAAATCAGGAATGAAATATATTCCTGATTTTTAAAGAGACAATCCAACCCATTGCCAATATGCATAGTAAAATATAACCATTACAAATATATAAATAACGCTTAAATAACTACTTAATTTTAATAAATCTTGTGGTTGAAAAGTTTCTCTATCACTTTCTTGAAATAATAGTAGTGCTTTAGAACTGACCGGAAAGGTTAAACAATAATTTATTCCAACAATACCTAAAAATAAGACAGCTACTTCATTTAATTGTAGACTACTTGCAAAGTATAGTAGTGGCGGAATAAAAATTACCGCTCTCGTAGTGTGAGATGTAATATATAAATGTGATGTTACGGAAAGAATAACAATTACTAGTAGCACAATGAAAATTGATTGACCATCAATAAATTTTGTTATAGAAAATAACTTCTGCATAATCCATTGCGCTGCACCACTTTCCATTAATGATTTCCCTAATGCAATTGCTGCTCCAACAAATAAAATTAAGTTCCACGAGACACCTTTTAAACTTTCTTTCCACTGCATTACGCCGAGTTTTGGTAAAGTTAATAAAAATACCCCTATTATAGTTACGGTTGCAATTTCCAAACCGTGTAACCATTCCGTTAGCCAAAATGCTACCATCGCTAATAAAATACTTATTGTATACTTTTCATTTCGCGATAATTCAAACTTAACCTTTTTCTGTTGCAGTTTCATTTTTACTTCCTCTTTGTCTAAAAATAGTACTAATATTACGCGACAACTTATAAAGCTCATTATAATTCCAAATGGTAATCCCCATATTAACCACTCTACAAATGTAATGTTTTTATTATTAAATTCATTTAACATATCTAGAGCGATTAAATGTGAGCCTGCCCCAATAATTGTAGAACTTGTTGAAACTAAAATCACAGTAGGCATTAAAATTGCTAATGCTTTCGCAATTCTTCTACTTCCAATTTCTTTACATATAGCTTGAAAAACAGGTAATACAACCGCTGCGCGTCCCGATGTAGATGGAATAAAAAAGGCAAGTATTTGAATAATCATTGTTAAAATCCAGCATAATCCTGATATATTACGAGCACGATTCACAACAAAGTACGTCATTTTTTCAGCTAGACCGGTAATTTGAAGTGCTCTTCCTAAAATAAACGAACCGATCATAAGCCAAATGACATCCGAAGCTAGCGAATCAAATAAAAGATCTTGCTTTGCTGTTCCTGAAATAATTAGAAATAATACAGAACCGAGTGCAATATAGGCCGAATTTATCGTTGTTGTTGTCCATAATATAATTGCAGAGCAAAACCCAAACAAACTCCATTTTGCTTCCATCGTTAATGATGATGGAAGCAAAAGAACTATTTCTACAATTAATATAAGTGCTACGGGCAGAACCCAGGATGACTTAACTTTCGGAGTATCATTATTATCCACATGTAATTCCACTACATTTTTTTCAATCATGATACGTACCCACTTTTATTTAAACGAGAAGCGATTTGATAGCCAACTAAAACTGTACGCATCGTACTCTCTGTACAATCACGAAGCCATTTCTCCGCATTAGAAAATGCATTTTCTAATGAAGATGGCATTGGTAATATGCTTGTATATGCATCAATTCCGTAATCGTAATTAATACGTGCCCCTTTACCAACTGTCCCTACTAACGCTATTACTGGTAATCCATATCTTTTTGCACATTTAGCCACCTCAGCTGGAATTTTCCCACGTGGTGTTTGAAAATCTATACTTCCTTCCGCGGTAAATACAAGATCACACTTTAACAATAATTTATTTAGATCCATATACTTCATAATAATGTCGTATCTCGGGTGAAGCGTTGCCCCAATTAAAGCTTGCAGTCCAGCACCAAGACCGCCAGATGCACCACCTCCTGGTGTATGATGTACATCTATCCCTATATCTTTTTTTATAATAGAAGCATAGCGTTCCAATGCTTTTTCTAGTTCTATTACTTGTGCTTCGTTAGCACCCTTTTGCGGACCAAACACTCTAGCTACTCCATGCTCACCGCATAATTGATTAAACCAATTACAAGCAACATCGATTTGGACATGTCTTAATCTAGGATCTACTTGTGACGTATCTATTTTTGAAACTTGTAATAAAGAGGTGCCACCTTGAATTTGTATTTCCTTTTCATCTTCATTTAAAAACTTTACACCTAACGCTTCAGCCATACCAGCACCTCCATCAGACGTACCTGAATCACCACATCCTATTAATATACGATCTACTCCTTTGTTTAAAGCTAATTCTATTAACTGTCCAACACCGTGAGTAGTCGTTTTCCTTGGATCACGTAAATCTCTCGGTACAAGGCGTAACCCAGCTGCCGCAGCCATTTCAATAACAGCTGTACGCTCACCGTTTCTCGTTTCAAAAACACCAAAATAAGATTGTATCTCATCTCCAACAGGTCCCGTTACTTGTACTTCATACATTTTCCCACCAGTAATATTTATAATTGCCTCTGTAAACCCTTCCCCGCCATCAACCATCGGTAAAGTCTCTACAGTAGCAAGTGGCATAACTTTTAAAATCCCCTCTTTCATTACATCGGCAGCTTCCTTCGCCCCTAAACTTTCTTTAAACCCTGATGGTACAACTAAAATACGCATGTATTATGTCTCCCTTCACCTTATATATCTTTCGTATCTACGGCTTATATTAAAGGTGAAAAAAGAGAGCACAATTAAGCTTACATTAAAATTTGATGAGAAAGTGCTGAATTTTGCGCACTAAAAAACCCGCTACACTATAAAATAGCGCAACGGATGCATTCCTTTACTCTTTATTTAATTTTATTTCTCTATTACGGGACAATACTTGTACGATTTCGCGTTTGCTATACTCAACAAGCAATTGCTTTAAATTTATATTTTGTAAGTTTTGTAGTAATAGTAAGAAAATTTTCTGTTGAAACTCGTACATAACCAACTACTTTTTCTTCCATATTGAGTCCCTTCTCGTTACAGCAATTAAAGTTCCTGTAACGTTTACCCGTTTTTTGCGGATAACGTGTGCATAACGTCCATCCGTTAAAACGTACTTTACGATGACTTCAAAACATAACACAACCCTTTATTTTTTCCTCTACTATCGTCGTATACTGTACATAGCCATTACAGTCTATAAAACAACAATAAAAATTTAACACTTAATGCACTTATAAAATTATAATGCTCTTTTAAATTTCTACGCTAAAACGCAAAAAAGCACTTGTTGCCTTTAATTGACAATCAAGTGCTTTAAGTTCATATGTTTTTAAGTAGCATAAATTTGTAAGTTTTATAGTAACAGTATGACACCTTTTATATGTCGTGACAACTACTATGTTAAAACTTACGAGTTTGTACGAGTTCGTTAATTTAATGTCCATTCCATGTCTTTATATTCGTCGCACAGTAAAATGTCTTCTCGCCTAAGCTCGTACTTCATTTTCTATTCTATCATTGCACACAGTACTCCATGATGGTACAACCATCATGGAGTATATGTTTTCAAACACCCTATTATTTTTTCTGTCTTTTAATTAGTTAAATAGGATTATTCGGAAATTCACTATGATACTTATCAATTAATGTTTTATAATTTTCATCATTTGGTACTTCACCTAAATATTTATTTTTCCATATAATCATTTGGTCACTAAAACTATATTCTGTATCGAACCAATTTGTATAATCGTAATGCATCTTAAATTTCCCACTACTTTCAAGAGACATTGTAAAAGAATACCAAAGTTCCTGCTCATTATCTTTAAAAACATTTCTTAATTCATCGCTCAATTCAAACAGCTTTCTTTTATTTTTTTTAAATTCTTCTTTATCAATAGCATAGTTAAATGGGATTTTCACACTGTAATTAAAGCATTGTCTATTTTCAGGTGTATTATAAAAAAAGTAAGTTCCCCCTCCAGTTTCCGATATCTGAGCATAAAAATAAAATTTCTCCCATTCTTCTGGAATCATTTCATTAACTGTTTCGGCTATTTCTCTATACAACTTATTCATTTCTTTTTCCACTTTAATCAACCCCCTGCGCGATTTCTAATCGTTTTCTCAAATATTCCTTTTCCTTCTATTTCATAAACTATCTCAAAATAATTTGGTCTTAGTGAAGTCCCTTGATAAACTGGTTCAATCTTTACAGATACTTTTTTCGGCGGAATTTCACTTAAAGCATTAGCCCATTCTTTCTCCATGTTATACCATTCTCCACCTGACCGATTAATCTGTTTATTTTGAGCGACTAAATTATCAATGTCACCGGATCCATGGAATTGTGTCCCTATCAAGTGACCACCATCATCATCATCAGGCAACCTATTTTCTCGTCCTGCTGCTACCTGCATTCCTGTATTTCTTTTTCCTTTTTGAAGTATTAATTCTTCTGCCTCAACATCTACTATTCTACCAAGCTCATCTGTTGTATATTTATAACCATCCTCAGTAATATAACGTACGTTTGGCGCAAGTTCTTTCCTTCCATTTTTCCCTTTAATAATTTGTTTCCCAAGATCCCCCTCTTTTATTTCAGTTATCTTAGGAGTATTACCCGTACCCTTAACAACCTTACTCTCCATATACTGATAAGCCTCTTTCAGAGAATACTGTCCTCCTCCTGAGACCTTTCCTACTCCAGCTATGGTGAAGCCTTTTCCCTCGCCTGGGATCCATTTGTATTCCAGTAATGTTTTTACTGCGTGCTGGATCTTTTCATTCCCCTGCAAGAAAGTTGTTTTTACGGTTGTGGCACCTTTGTTCCATAGATTTCCGATTTTGTCGGCAAATCCTTTTGCTGTCGAGGCTACAAAGTTTACACCCTCTTTTACTTTGTGGCTGGCTGTTTTTATGGCATCGACAGCTGCTTTTTAGTACCTATTTTTCACTTTTTATAATCTCAATCTAATATTAACTTTATCTTTATTATATATCATTTTTATACTGATACGAAAAAAGCACTTGTTGCCTTTAATTGACAAACAAGCGCTTTAAGTTCATATGTTTTTAAGTAGCATAAATTTGTAAATCCTGCAGTAAAAGTATGAAACCTTTTGTATGTCATAAAAACTACTACGTTAAAACTTACGAGTTTGTACGAGTTCATTAGTTTCATATACATTCCATGTGTTTATATTTATCGCCCGGTAAAATGTCATCTCGCCTAAGCTCATACTTTATTTTCTATTCTATCATTGCACATAACACTCTATGATGGTACAACCATCATGAGGTCTTTACTTTTTAACAGCCTATTCTTTTTCGTTCTCATGCCTTACCTGACTGTGTATACAATTTTAGTACCACATGCTTTATCACTCTAGTATATAACCTATAAGTCCTGTAATAAATACTTAGGCAGTTACTATAGCTAATTGTATTGGTTTCCTTCACTAAATCACAAACTATTCATCCCATTCCTCATATACAACTGACCCCATATAAATTAAATTTCCACTTTTAAATTTAACTTCATCTATATCTCCATCGTACTCAAAATCATATAATCTAATAACAGAATCATAGGTTTCTGGCAATTCTTCCCCATAATGTTCCACAAATTGTGATAAAATTTCCGCTTCGTAAGAGGAACCACTTAAAAGGGTAGTCAACGATGTAGTGGAGCCCTCTATCAAGATACTCTCTAATAAATCTTGGTTATAATCAATAAAATCAATATTAAAGTCTCTCATGAATTTAGATTGAATTCTGTCCCCAACTTCATCAAACTTAATTTCAACATATTCTTTTAGACTTTGCTTAGTTCTAAAATTACCTATCCATAAAGACATTACGCCCAGTTTTTCCATAATGAATCCCCCTATATATAAATTATAGTAACATCACTTATCTTAAGCCTTCAGGTAATGAATTTATTCCACCTTTCAATCTATAATGTGCCCAATTTTTTAATCTTCTTTTAAATGTACTATAATCTAAAGAACTATCAATAATTTTTAACAACTCATTATGTGTTGTAGTAGAACCTATATCACCATGTTTACCTATTGGATTAACAAATTGTCCCACTCAAATATTAGCTTATTTAATTTAAACTAAAGTAAAAAAACCTTGAAAGGCAATCAGCCACTCAAGGTTTTTAATACGCTTAATTTAACTCATATACTTTCATAAAGTTAAAAAATTACCATCTATCATCTACAGTAATTGTATATTGTGCCACACCGATAAACTTCAAATCACTATTTTTAAATTTACCTTTTGTTTTTTGAGCATCATATTCCAAATTGTAAATTAGAATAGCAGCATTAAATTCTTCACTATATCTTATAGTATCAAACTGTTCTAAAAATTGATCGGAGTAAGAAAATCCATCTAATAAATCCTTCACACTGTTTGTCGATTTACTAATCCATTTCTTTTCAATTAAATCGCGATCATAATAATCTAAGTTAAAGTCTTTTTCGAAAGTTGAAGAAATACTGTCTCCATCTTCTGTATACTCAATATTTGTATAATTCATTAACTCTTCCTCATTCTCAAAATTCCCAATCCATATTGATACATGGTCATTCATAATTTTACTACCTCCTTAATTCAATTGGTAATCCCATCTTTCCGCTTTCCAATCTATCTTCTGCCCAATTATTTAATCTTTTTACAAAGGTTTCATAATCTTTTGATGTATCTATAATTCTTAGAATTTGATTATGAGCTACTGTAGAACCTTCGCCACCATGAACACCAGGTGGATTAACAAATTTTACATCTTTTGTTAAAGTTCTCATTTCTTTTATATCATTCATTGATATTCCCCACTCTTTAAACTTTGGAGTTCTTGCCACCAAATGCCACTCATGATATCCTCCCGGTCTTCGAATTCTATCTTCAATCCTTTTTCTTAACTTAGGGTTCTCCCACATTTTATTAAACTCTTTTGAAGATAACTCGTCAAACCATTTATTGAACTCTCCATTCCTAATAGAAGGAATATTTATTTTCCCTATAGCTTCACCCGTACCCTTAACAACCTTACTCTCCATATACTGATAAGCCTCTTTCAGAGAATACTGTCCTCCTCCTGAGACATTTCCTACTCCAGCCATGGCGAAGCCTTTTCCCTCGCCTGGGATCCATTTGTACTCCATTAATGTTTTTACTGCGTGCTGGATCTTTTCATTCCCTTGCAAGAAGGTTGTTTTTACGGTTGTGGCACCTTTGTTCCATAGGCTTCCGATTTTGTCGGCAAATCCTTTTGCTGTGGAGGCTACAAAGTTTACACCCTCTTTTACTTTGTGGCTGGTTGTTTTTATACCATCGACAGCTGCTTTTCCAGCTTTTCCAGCTACCATTGTTACGCCTTCGCCTAGTTTTTTTCCTGCTTTTACAATCGTCTTCCCAAAGCTAGAAGCGACATACTTTATTCCTTTTCCAGCAAGACTTGCCACTTTTCCAACAGGAACAAAGTTTAGGAGCGTCCATCCTGCGGCGATGAGTCTTTCTTTTGATGATAATTCTTTTCCTGTAATAGGGTCTTTACCGGTAACTGCACGAATTGCATCATTTACTCCGATGAATTCAGCTGCTCCTTCTATTCCCTTTTCCCACCATGATTTTTCATGTTTCTTTTCTTTTTTATGGGCTTCTTTCAATTTTTCATTTTGTTTCTTTTGATATTCTTCATCAGCTTGACGAAACTTTTGAGCGATACGCCGTAATTCTTTTTCTGTAACTTGTAAGTTACGTATGTAAGATTCCATGAGTCTCATTGATCTCATATATTCCCCATAAAAATGTTGACTCGTTGCTCCTTGCCATTGCATTTGAATACTAAACATAGATTGATTGAGATTTTGTTGTATGGTCTGGCTGTGTGTTTGCATCTCTGATATGTTTTTGGCAATTTGTTCGAGTTGTTCAGGTTTGACCTTAATCTCCAAACCTTCTCCCACCTTCCTCTATTTTATACCAAAAATGAATAGAATTGCATCAAATTTTACTTATCCCCTTTAGAAAAAACATCAAAAATACTATTATCACAAATCGCTTCAATTTCTTCCTTTACAAATAATTTTTGAAATTTTGTTCCTGGGTTTAATATTACATTTGCCTCTAAATCTATCGTCTTTAATAATTCAACTGCATTCATAGAGACATACGGACATTCTTCTGGAATAACCATTTCTAAATGTTTCAAATCAGAATACAGTGGTAACATTAATCCTTCTTCCATTTCAAAATAATGAATTTGCAATTGTGTATTTTCAGTTGAAATCAAATTTCCTTCTTCATCTACAGTTGTATCGCCCTCTACCGAAGCAACAACGTACAAATTTGATTTCTGTAATATCTCATAAAAACGAACTCTTTTTTCTTCATTCTGTAAAGCCTCCACTAACGCCTCATCTAATGGACAAATTTCTAGTAAACTCATTGAACTTCACTCCTTATGCGAAATAATTTCGCCATCTTACTCAAAGTAAGATGGCGAATATTAAATCTAATTATTTTTTAACGTTCATAGATTTAATTGTTTCTACATTCTTTTTTGCTTGTTTCGTTATTTCTCCATTAATAGCATTTGCATATTTATCACGAGTTAAAAATTCAAAACATTTATATGCATTATTCGTATCAGTTGCGGACATATAACCTGCACCTTTATTCAACATTTTTAGAGCTACCGTATTCATCCATTCTTTAGCATCTGCTTCTGGATATCCTAATTCCATAGAACGATAAGTTAATTCAATTGCTGAAGCTAAATCTTCAATTGTATCTTTATTTCCACTTACCTTTGCAGCTTCAAATGTACTCAAATACTCAATTGTCACTTTTACTTCATCTTTAATTCCTAGCTCTTCAATTCCTGGTGTTTTATATAAAATTTGATAGTTGTTTAAAGCATCCTTATTCTCTAACTGTTTTGCTTCTTTAATTACAAGACCAGCTACATTAGAAAATCCTGTTTTGTCAACAACACCTCGGGAAGCTGCTTGACCATAATAATGTAAAGCATTATAAAGGCTCGTTTGACCTTTTTTATTTGCTTCATCACCTGCTAACTGAATAAGTTGAATTCCCTCCATTTTTTTGGATGCATTATCAATCATATTCATACCACTAATTTGGCCAATCGTTTTATCAATATCTTTTAACTGTGCAAGTAATGTGTATGATGGTAATAAGTTTTTACTTACTTCACTTTGCCATCCTGTCGTTCCATTTATTTTATTCCATTCATTTTCTGTATCTATCCATAATTTATTCGCATAATTAACCATTTCTTCTCTTGAGCGTTCCAATGGGTGCTTTGTACGAATTGCATTTGCAATATTTAATACCGCTGTATAATATTCTCCCTTATTTGCAGCATCGTTTGCTTTTCTTTCAAACATTAGCGGCATTAATAATTTATGAGATTCATCTTGAACAGATTTTTCTACTCTTGCCGTATTTGCTAATAAATTCGCTTTATTTATAGCATCTTCGACTTTGAAATTAGAATCTTTAATTTGTCCACGAAGTCCCTCTACAGCCGCACTAAATTGCTGTTCTAATTTTTCTTTTTGTTCTCCTGTTGCACCGTCAATATACTGATTTGCTAATAGTAAAGCATTTTCATATTGTGGATTCGCTGGATTTAAATATACATCAATTTGAGCAATTGCTTCTTCAGCCGGATCAGATTTCACTTTTTCTTTTTGATTACTTGAATCTACATTATTTGTTTTATTGTTATTTGTGGCACCTTCAGTTATTGATTCTTTTAGATTTTTCTCACTTGATGTAGCTGTTTCCTCATTTTCACTTACATTTTCTTCTTTAACTACTTTTCCTTCATTACTGCTAGGAACTTCTTTCACTGCTTTTCCTTCATTACTGCTAGTCTTTTCTTTTACAGGGCTTGCTTTTTCTTTTGTCTCAGTTGCAGACATCACTACTGATGTTTGGATATTAAGGTTCTGTAATTCTTCTTGTAATAGCTTGTTGAAAATATCTTCTACATCTTGATTCGCTTTTTCTACTAATGTAGGATCTACGCTTTCAAATACTGATGTAACTAAATAAAACTTACTTAATGCTTGTTCTAAAGATGCTACATCCCCTGTATTTGACCACTCTCTTTTTTCTTTTGTTGCTGTTTGATAAACTTTTTCTGCTACAGATTTAATATAATCCTTCTTATTTTCACTTAAATATCTTTGTAGCTCTTCTTGAGTGGTAACCGATTCATTTAGTACATTCATTTGATTACGTAAATAGAATAGTGCTCTCTCATTTGAATATTCACCACTTGTAAGAATTTGTTCTACATTATCTAATGCTAGCTTATGTTCAGCTATTGATTTTGATTTTGATGGTGTATTCAATTGGCTAACGAGCGTCCAGTCTTCTTTTTTGCTATAGTAGTTCGTTAAATTATTTAATGCATTTTCATCCAGTTCTTTTTGACTCGTATAAAAATCATTAAAGAAAACAGATGAGTAGTATTTTCCATTGCCAGCGTACCACTCAACTAAAATATCTCCCGTTTTTGGTGATACTGTAATTGTTGGGTGTGTTGGTTCTGGATCTGGTTTTGGTTCTGGTTCTGGATCTGGTTTTGGTTTTGGATCTGGTTTTGGTTCTGGATCTGGTTTTGGTTTTGGATCTGGTTTTGGTTCTGGATCTGGTTTTGGTTCTGGATCTGGTTTTGGTTCTGGTTTTGGTTTTGGTTCTGGATCTGGTTTTGGTTCTGGATTTGGTTTTGGTTCTGGTTCCGGTTTTGGTTCTGGGTCTAGTTTTGGTTTTTCTGTTTCAGTTCCTCCTGTTCCAGTATTAGTTTTTGGCGGTTCTACAGTGGATGTAGGTAATTGAGCATTATCATTATTTTTATTTGGCTCCGCCACAGGTCCCCCCATATTAGATGGCAAATCTAACTTTTGTGGAGTTGGTGCATCCGATAATTTGATTTGTGGATCTTTCTTTTCCACCGATACTTCATCTGGTTTATACGTCACTGGTGTAATTGGTGATTTATTATTCCCAATTAAGTCTGCTAAATTAATAGTTGGTTTTTCGCCGGGTTTTTCATCTTTTTTTGCAGGATCAGCGACTAAATTCGGGAACATAGACTGTAAATCGCCCCCTGTAATACGATCATCTTTTTTCTCTTCTGTATTACTTGCTAGTTTTACTTGTTCTTTTCCTGCTGTCTTAAAGCCTTTGTCATACACAAGATATCCTGATGTTCCTAGTAATGCTACCGACATTACTGATATAGCGACTTTTTTCCCTAAGTTATTATTGTTTTCCTCCATGTCCTTTTCCCCTTTTCCTATCTTTATTGAATCCAACCGTTTGTTTTCATTTCTGTTAGTTTTTCTTGCGCAGCTCTTACTTCAGATTCATTTTCATTTGCTTGCACTGTTTTTCTTAAGAAGCGACTTGCTTCCTCATATTTTTTCTGTTTAATTTTAAACATCCCGAATGCAAAATTCACATGCGGATTTTCATCGTTTTGTGAGTATGCTTCTGTGAAAAGCTTCTCTGCTTCATTTCCTTGTCCCACTTTATCGTATAAAATCCCTATATTTACAAGCGTATTTATATCGCGTGTTCCACTGCCGACAACTCTATTGTAAGCTTCTAACGCTTGTTGGTATGCAGCCGTACTCTTTGCGCCATCTCGCGTTTCATAAAATTGGCCCGCTTCGTAATACACAATTCCTAGTTGATTTAACAACTCAATATTTTTCATATCTTTTTGAATTGCAACTTGTAAGATGTGAGATGCTTGTTGATAATTCATTTCTTTCTTCGCACTATCAATTAGGTTTGTTTTATTCCAAAGCACATATAAATTTGAAAGTTCAATTGTATATATGGCATTCTTTGAATCTTGCATAATAGCTTCTTTAAAGAAAGATTCTGCTTTGTCTAACTGTACAGTTGCGGTTGATAGTTGACCTTTTAAATACGAAACAATTGCTTTATCTTCATTTGTTTTCGTACTCATTTTGACAATAACATCTTCTGCCTTTTCAAATTCCTTCATTTTCATATGACTTACAGCTAAATCTCGCATTGCATCTTTTTTGTATGGTTCAATTCCTTTTGCATTATTCGCTAGCGCTTGTTCAAAATTTTGCACTGCTTCTTGATATTTCCCAATGCGGAAATTCGCTGAAGCTAATAAATAAGCAGCTTCATTATTTTCTTTATCTATTTCTCTATCTTTTATTAGTTTTGTAATATAATCGATTGCAATTTTATTTTTTCCTTCAGCAACGTAAATCGTTGCTAATTGGAGATAAGCCTCGTCTTTACCCTTCACAGCAATTGCCTGTCCAACAGCTTCTTCAGCTTTTGTATATTTTTTATCATCATAAGCTTGTCGTGCTTGTTCCATAAACTTTTGATATTTAGCATTTGTTGTGTAGAAATAAAACAACGTCGAACCACCTATTACAACAACTGCAGTTGAACCAATAATCAAAATCCGTTTTTTATTCTTTTTCCACCATTTAGAAAAAGGTGACGGTTCACTTTGTTCATGCGCTACTGTAAGTGGTTGATTGGATGCTTTTGCATTTAAAATCTCATCATCTATATCATATTCCACTTGTTTTTTTGTTTGTTTTCGGCTCTGTAGAATGCTATTTGGCACTGTAATTGTAGCTGCTACTTCTTGCTGCGACTCTGTTCCTTGCTCTTCTTCTATCTCTTTAATAATGCTTTCAATTTCCTGTTTTAACGCCTGATCAATGTTTGGAAATTGTACGATTCGTGAATAGACGAAACAAGCAAATGCTGCATTGTTTTCTCGTTCCAATTCAGTAGCTAATTCCAAATAATGTTGTAGGACCATTTTATTATTTATTTCAGGCTCTTGACTCTCCATAGTTTGAATGATATATGCGAGTTCTTTTTGCAGAGCTGTTGATGAATTGAGTGAATTGAAAATTATTTTATATTCATATAATGCCGCTTGTTTAAATCCTCTCTCTTCTAATAATCTTGCAATTTCCAAACATTTTGATACAAAAAGAGAGTGTTCTTCTGCTGACTGCCTTTCCGCATCAATTTTTATTATTTCTCTCGCGCTATTAAATACATCGTACCACTGTGCAAAGCTTGGGCATTCTGCGAAAGAATTACTACTCCATGCCTGCTTAAATAATTTTGCAATTTCCCTGTTCCATTGATTATGTAATACTTGCTGAAGTAACGTATATCTTTCACATTCTGTCTGCATTTCTTCCGTTTTAAAGTAACTTGCATCCGTCCATTTTTTATTTCGAACTTCTTCACTACACCAACTTAATATTTCTCCTAATAAAATAGCACCAGCAAATCGATCGGCTTCTTTTTGCCATACTCCACTTGTCAAATACTTTGGTGCATAACCCGCTGAACCTGCTGGCAATAATGAAGGTCTTTTCGTTTTTGGGCCATACATTTGCTCAACATCAACAAGTTCGATATTGTGTTGGTCTTCAATTGCATTTTCACTTAAAAAAGGTACAAGTACGTTGCTAGACGATAAATCATTATGAGCAACTTCATTTTCTTCCATCATTTTAAGTGTTGTAAGAAATGCTTCTGCAATAAAGAAACATTGTTCTTTTGATAACATTCGTTGTTCTTGTAAAATATCAGCCCAAGTTGGACCTTCAATCCAAGGCATTACAATACTATTAGCAAGATCTTCTGATTTTTTGATAGCAGATGTATGTTCTTCTTTAGTAACGATATAGCGTGAACATACTTTCAGACCTGCTAAGGAAGAAAGTGGTTTCAGAAATGCTAGTTGATGTTTTTCCTCACGATAGCGTTCCTTAAAAACTTTTAATGCAATTCGTTCTACACCATTTTCCTGTTGTAATTGATAAACGGTTCCTTGCCTTCCCTCTTGGCCATAGGGCATTTCAATACCAATTACAGCTGGGTGTTTCTCAAAACGATAAACATCTTTATTAAGATTAATTTTTTCTCCTACTTCTGGTCGGAATCCCATTTTATCCCCTTACTCTCGTATAACAATTTTTCAAAAAAAGACCAGGAACAATAGCTCCTGGTCTTTTGCAATTGTTCTATTCTTAGTATGCGTTATCTGTGTTACGGAATTTATCAGCGATACGTTTTAAATCTGTTGAAATACCTTCTAAAATTGGAATGTATTGTTGCATTGCTTGTTTAGATTGGATAAATTCTCCACGGAACTTCGCTTGTGTTGCCCCAGCCCATTGTCCTTCTAAACTATTAATATCGCCTTCAAGTCTATTAATTTGACTTTGTGCTTCTCCTGCTGCGTTTTTAAAGTTTCCTGCGATTCTTTCAAGTTCTTCTGGTGTGATTTTAATTTCTGCCATTGTAATAATTTCCCCTTTCAAATCATAAATGATACAACAATTAGATTATAAACTATATTCATACAATTTTTAAAGAGCTAAATTACAAAAAAATTCTATTTTCTAGTAATTTAACCCTATTTTAATATTATTTCACTTTTAATTCAGCCCATTTCACACTAATTTTATCTATCATCGTGCGAAGTAAATGTAATGGTGTATATGCACATTTTATTTTTATTGGCTTTCTACGTATACAATATCCATCCCCACTTAATAATTCTTGATCCATTTCAGTATGTGGAAGTTTCATATTAAAGAAATACACATCGTTATTTTGTGTCGTTCCCAATAAATAACCAATACTTCTCTTTCTAATTTCCGCAAACCATTTTTCATGAGAATAGCTATTTAAACTAGACGTTGTAGCCGCTGTCATAAAGTGAATCCCTTTATTTTTACAGTTTTGGACTATTAGTTCCATTTTATTTTTCGCCTCATAATCAGTAGATAATACAGTTAACATTTGATCAATATCATCAATTGCAATGATTATTCTCTTATATGGAAACTCTACTGTTACGTTTGGATCTATAGAAGGCATTATTGGTTCTCTATTATTTATTAGCTCTAACAATTCATCTAACATTTCTTTTAATTGCATACCCTCTGTAACTTTCTTCTTCACATGAGGTAAATCTCCAAGAGCTAATAAGCCTGTAGGTCTTTCACCAAGGTCTACTAAGTATAGCTCAACCTTTTCAGGAGAGTATTGGTATGTAGTAGTGAATAGAAGTGTTTGTAATAACGATGTTTTTCCACCTTCTATTCTTCCCCCAATAAATATATGACTCATTTCATCTAAAGAAAAGCTTTGTAAGCGAATATCCTCTGTTTCTATACCTGCTGAAATTTGGGCTGTTTCTAATTTTTCAACCATATGCTCTACAAATATTTCTTTAGGTACCATTGGAATAGCTTTTGCTTTTTCACCATCCCATTCTCCATTCATTTTTTGAATAATTGTTTTTAATTGTTGAGAGTACTCAAGTTCACTTTCCCCAATAAACGGCAATGCTGCTTGGAATAGTTCCGGCGGTTGCCCTTTCATTAATCCACGGCCAACAGGAACTTCAATTAATGGGAATTTAGGTCTGCCTACTAAGTTATGGTATTCTGTTCCATCTTGCAATTCAAATGTAAGTGCCATCGGTATATTATTACGAACACGATCGAACATATCAATTGTTTGATTCAGAGAGAAATAGAAATAAACTCCGTATGTACTTGATTCACGCAATAATAATTCTAATACTTCATTTTCTTTCTCGAATTCATTTTTGAATCTTATATAACCATCTACCATTACTACTATAGCTGGTATTTTCTTTTCCACCATTCGGTTATACATAGAGAATGACTTTGCACCGATATTAGAAAAACTCTCTTTTCTATGCGTGATTTCCTTCTTTAAAAATCCAAATAGACGTTTCATTTTCTCATTTTCGCCTTCTTGTATAATCCCGCCTATATGAGGTAAGTCTCTAAAATCTAAGAACATTCGACCAAAATCAATAACATAGAAATTCACTTCTTCTGGTGTGTGCGATACAGCTAAGGACATAATAATTGTTTGCAACATCGTCGTTTTCCCTGTACCTGGCATACCATAAATATTTAAATGCCCTTCTTGTAAATCTAACTTCAGAGGAAATTGTGCTTGATTTGCAACATCATCAATTAATCCTACTGTTACTTGTAAATATTCTTTCGGTTTATTCCACTCAGCAATTGTCCAATTTTCCATAGCATAAAATTCTTTTAACAATAATTTTTCCGGTAATGGATCCAGCCAAGGTCCTGGTAGTGCTTTAATATTTTCTTTTTCTGATACGCTCTGTACATATTGAATAAAAGCTTGTAATTGCTTTGGACTATTTGTCATTGGTTTTGGACGCTTTTTCACTTTTATTCTTTCACCGGAAAGCTTCACTTCTGTAAAGTCAACAATATCAAGAACTTTCTCTTCATCTGGATTATAAGGTGCTCCGCTCCATGCAGATTGGAATAATTCCAATACTTCATTGCTACCAACTTGAAGATATCCTCGCCCTGGTACATTGATTTTAGATGCATCTGGAATCTTTAACATTTCACGACTATCCGCGTCATCTTGTACACGTAAACAAATTCGAAAACGTGAGTTACTCCAAATCTTGTCATTTACAACCCCTGAAGGTTTTTGAGTTGCTAATAATAAGTGAACTCCTAATGTCCTTCCTATTGCAGCGACACTAATTAGCTCGTCCATAAATTCTGGTTGTTCCTTTTTCATTTGAGCAAACTCATCAATAACAATAAATAAATGTGGTAAAGGTTCTTTTTCACGCCAGCTTGTTTCATAATATTCATCTAGATGCTGAACATTTCCAGCTTGAATGAATAATTTTTGTCTCCGTTCTAGTTCTGCCTTTAATGAAATTCTGGCACGCTCAATTAAGTTCGGGTCCTCTAAGTTCGTAATAGATGCAATAATATGCGGTAATCCCGCAAATGTGTTTGACATCCCACCACCTTTATAATCGATAAGCATAAATGCCATCTCATGAGGGTGATAGGTTGCTGCTAACGCTGCTATTATAGACTGAATTACTTCACTTTTTCCTGATCCTGTTGTGCCAGCCATTAGGCCGTGTGGACCATGCCCTTTTTTCTCTATTTTATCGTGAATATTTAGAAAAACAGGTTTACTTCCTTCTCTTACACCAATTGGAACCGGTAATGAAGTCGGATATCGATTTTCTTTCCATCTCTCTAGCACTTGTAGCTCTTCCATATTTTTAACTTGAAACAAGTCTAAAAATGTTAATACTTTCGGAATGTTGGCTGCTGTAGAACTTTTCATTCGAATTGGAGCAATGCTTCGCGCTCCTAGTTCACATCGCTCGAATGAAAGTCGATCTACTTTAAAACTAGCACGCGTTGTTCCACTATTTTCAGCTGAACTTGAAAACGTTTCTACTAACTCACCATTTTCTCCATTTAAGCTTATTACAAGATCACATTCCATCGGTAAGCGTTCCTTTTGTTCCGCAAAAATAAATGTAGAAGCTCCTACACTTTCACCTTCTCTAAGTAACATTGGAGTTAAAGGATCATCTTCTAAAAACTCTCTCGCTGATAAGAAAAATACATACATCGGAATTAAAGGAACTTTTGCATCTGCTTGCGCAGAGGAATTATAGATTCTACGCATATTAAGTGGGGTAAATAGTACTTCAGCTAATTTCTGTGCATCTTGTTGATTTTCAGATAAAAAGCGCATACTTCTCTGTTCATCCCATACATGAGGAAGCCACCTCATCCAATCCCACTGCATTTTCTCCTTCTCATGATAAAATGCTGCTATTTTCACTTCATTTGGTGCATGATGCGTCATAATTTGTGTCGTTACAATTCGAATAAAGTTTAGTCTATCTTCTTTATTTCCGACTACACCAATTACATCATTTTTTTTCAAAGAAATTGAAATATGTCCATTCGGTATCGTATTGAAATCTCTTTTCACATTTTGTGCTTCTGTAACTAATGGATTTTCTTCGTAACCTTTCTGTTCAGGCACCTTCAATTCTACAAGGAATGGTCTTTCTCCTGTACCAATACGAATATCTAAAAAGTCTGGACTTTCAGGTGTTCTCTCCCACAAATTACTTTCCCTGTTTTCAATTCTTTGTACACTTTTTAATGGGCTTGGATTTTGTGTAATTAAATATTTTGCTTGTTCAACCTTTAACGTATCTAATTCCACTCGATGCTTTTGAATTTGCTCTAAATATCTTGTTTGTAATTGTTCAACCATTTGACGATGTTCTTTCTTTTTACGGAAATGCCCCATCGTTGTAATTATATATGATCCCAACATCGGAATACTTGAAACCATCATTAATGGCATATAACTTGAATTCATCTTCATAAATTTCATCATTACAAAATATAATACCAATGTTAAAACTGTCATCATTGCAGGCAGTAACATTGTTTCAATTGAAAACTTCGGCTCCTCCGGTATATTCGGTGGATCATGAATAATAACATCCCCTGTTGGTATCTCTACTTTCACACGCGGAGAGCGTTGAAAATACGGTGATTTTTGCACAAAACATTTCTCCTTCCCCATCCAAAAACTATTACTCAATGATTTTCCATACATAATCTTCTTCACTAGAAGACATATCTTGTTTAACAGGTTCATTATAAACTTCTTCTGCTGGCATCATTTCAAAAGAAGGGATAATTGCTCCTTTTTTATGTAGCATTACATATTGTCCATCCCACACATCATTATCGCGCAACGTTTCATCATTTCGAATAGAATGCCACTCTTCTTTATCTTTTGCCACTCTAATTTCATAGATCCCGCTCAATGCTTCATCTATTTTTTCATGATGTAAAATCGCTTCAATAATTTGTACCACTTTTACGTCATTTGGAATTGCAATATCAATTTCTTCATTTGACTGTTTTATGTATGTCACAATAATCTCTTCCACGTTAATTCACCTTTTTTCCATCGTGTTTATTACCAAGAAACATCTAAAAATGAAATATCATCGCTTGTCGGAGAGTTCTGTGCCCTCTCAATTTCTTTTAACACTTCCTCAAAGTTATACTGCTTAAGCGGCACAAGTCCGTCTGAGTGAATAACTATCCGATTCGCTTCTTGCCTAGATAGTGCCTTTGAAAAAACCGCCAATTCCCCACCAATAATACCTCGCTGTGTAGACCATCTTTTCTCTATATTTCTCTTAAACTTCATTACATTCGAACAATTCTCCTTATCTTGAAACAATTGCACAAATGAATCGCCATGTGTAACTATCGTTATTTGTACTTTATCTTCATTTGGAATGAGTTCTATTTTCCCACCAATAAACATCGTTTCACTACCTTGTTTTCGCTTTTCCTCCAAGACATCGCGAAGTAACCACGGTGTTTTTTCTGGCAACCGAAATGCACTCACTTCCTCTGAAGCTTCTTCTATCCAATTATTTAACTGTTCATTTAATAATGTAGCAATATCCAGTTCACTTTCTTGACATGTTTCAAACAAGTTTACTAACTTCATACCAAGAAATTCCGCAGCAATTTCACCATGAAAAGACAGCCCTACACCGTCACATAACGCAAATATGAAACTAGTTCCATTATCTTGAAATGCTAGGAAGTCCTGTCCACACTCATTTAAATCCTGCGTTTCCTTTGCTCTTACATAGCTATATCGATAAGAAAAATGATTGGTTTTCTTATCTTGCAATACCGTTTCTTTCTTTTGCGATAGGATATATTTCACCATACTTCCCCCTCCTATCGAACCGGCGTTGCAGCCGACATTTGAAATCCAAGTGATACTAAATCCGCATTTGTCCCAGGAAACATCATCACCGCACCATCTGCAATATGAAATCCATGTTCTGTCATCATCTCACGATAGCTTTGAGGGATAGGCGATGAAAGTCTTTGCAACTTTGCACCATATTCATCTGTAATCTCTGTATTTGGCATAATGCCTTCCCACTTCTTTATATTAGTAATGTGTTCTTGCATGATTTCATCTGAAATAAAAATATTTTCAATTAGTACATTTCCATCAGGTACAGACATATTCATAATTCTTCGCACAATTAATTCTGGATCTTCACCAGTAGAAGCACCATCTGTCATATGACAAACAACAGGAGCTGGCCCGTCTTGTAAATTTGGTAATTCCTTTTGCAATAACTTCTCTACTACAGAGAAAGCTTTTGCTGTATCAGTTAAACGATGCGTTTGTATTTTTTCTAGAGGGCGAAGTCTTGCTACCTCGTCTATTGTTTTCACCCCACCCAATAAATCAAAAACATGATCGCTATAGGCTAAAATAGATAACTTATATCTCGGGAGCAAGCGACTACCTTTTGTTGAACGAAATACCATTTGGCGAATCGCTAAAGAAAGAGCATCCGTTACAATATCAATTCTTCTTTTTTCTTCTCCGCCTGCATCCATCATTTGGTTCATTGATGCGCTTACATCAAGAAGATAAATTATATAAGCTGGTGTTTGTTGTGTTGCTTGAGTTTGATATAACATGTTTCATACCCTTCCATACATTATTATATGAACTTTTTTTATATTCATATTTCATTATAACTTATGAATTTTCTTTTTCTCAATTCATTATAAAATGTTCTTAATATAATTTACATATTTTCACACAAAAAAACTATTATTCCTTTTAACATATGTTGAAATACATAAACCCCTTCTGTAATATAGAAGGGGTTTAAAATTATGGTATAAGACGAGTACAATCTCTCGGAAAAGCACTCGCTTCTCGTACATTTGTTAATTCTAATAGTTTATATACAACTCTCTCTAACCCAATTCCAAAACCACCGTGCGGAGGACAACCGTATCGAAATGTATTTAAATACGATTGAAATTTATCGGGATGTAATCCTTTTTCGTTAAACGAAGCGAGTAACATTTCATAATTATGAATTCGTTGTGCTCCTGATGTTATTTCTAATCCTTTATATAGTAAGTCGAACGAATCAGTTATAGCTGGATTCTCTTTATTCGGCATCGTATACATCGGTCTCGCTTCTTTCGGATAATGTGTAATGAAAACAAACTCACTCTTATATGTTTCCCTCACATATTTCCCTAGTAACTTCTCACCTTCTGTATCTAAATCCCCAATTGGCGATTCTTTCCGATACTTACTTTTCAAAATTTCTTGCGCTTCTAACAATGTGATTTTCGGTATTTCTGTAATGACAGGTACTTCTATTTGTAATAGTTGTAGTTCTTTCTCACAGTTTTTTGCTACTTGTTGAAACATATATCGTAATACATCCGTTTCTAATTGCATCACTTCATGAAAATCATTTATAAAGCCAATCTCTACGTCTAACGATATATATTCATTTAAATGACGGGAAGAATTGTGATGTTCCGCTCTATATACAGGTGCAATTTCAAAAACACGTTCTAATCCTCCCGCTACCATCATTTGCTTGTAAAACTGTGGTGATTGAGCTAAATACGCTTCTTTTTGGAAGTATGGAAGCTTAAAAACATTTGCTCCTCCTTCTGCCCCTTGCGAAACAATTTTTGGAGTAAATATACGTGTGAAATCGTTCTCTATAAGGAATTCACTAAAGCTCTGGACGAGCGTAGATTTCACTTTAAATATAGCAGCGGTTCGCTCATGTCTTAATGATAATACCCGTTCATTCAGTAGTTGATCTAAGCCAACTTGTAACTTCTTTTTATTTATTTCAAATGGAAGTGGTTCTGCACCGTTTATTACTTTCACTTCATGCGCAAGTAATTCAACACCCAATTCTGTTTTCGTTGTTTCGACTATCTCGCCGATTACATGGACGACACTTTCTACATCAACTTTATATCCAGCTAATTCATTTTCTAATACACATTGAATTACCCCTGTTCTGTCCCGTAATAATAAAAAACTAACATTTCCAAGATGACGAATCTTTTTTACCCACCCTTGAAGTAATACAACTTTTCCGCCTTGCTTTGTACATTCTTTTGTGAGTGAACGCTTCATTATTGACTCCATTATTTTTCCCTCCGGTAATTTTATAGTTATTTACGATATTGTTGTTGTCATCGTCATCATCCACGGTCACTCACCTCCCTTAAAAGAATACAAAAATCCGCCCCTATAAATAGGGACGGATTTTTCCGCGGTACCACCCAAATTGTCATAATGACCATCTTAGTCCTGATAACGGTAGGTACCGTTTGCTTTTACTAATTATCACGTTCAAAGCAACACTCACAGGTGTCTTTCCATCATGCGGTATCGCAATCTTCTCAGCAACCGATTGCTCTCTGTAGACCTTTGCATCATGTACTTTTCCTAATCATCACTTTTTATATTTACAGAGTATTCTATCTCTTCACACTATAAAATGCAAGCACTTTTAAATATATTTTAATTTTTCACATCCAGTTTTGTACAATTTCCTCTAAAGCCATTCCACGTGAACCTTTCAGTAAAACAACATCCTTTTTCGTTATTACTTTTAATACTTCCTCTGCTATCTCGGCTTTATTATCAAATGATTGTACTTTTCCTGCATGATAGTTCTTTCTTGCTTCTTCCGCTACAATTTCGGCTAACTCTCCATACGTAAATACATATTGAATACTCTCTTCATTTAACATTTTACCAATTTCTCTATGATATGTTTCACCGTTCTTCCCTAACTCCAACATATCCCCAATCACTATCATTTTTTTCTTATAGGCATTTAACTTCTGTAACGTTTCAATTGCAGCCTTCATGGAGGAAGGACTGGCGTTCCATGCATCGTTAATAATTGTAAAACCTGTTTTAGCGGTTAAAAACTGAAAGCGCATTTGTGTAATATTTATTTGTTGCAATGCTTCTTGTATTTTTTCTATAGGGACTTTGTAAAATTGACCTACAGCGATTCCGACAATCGTATTAAAAATATTATGTTTTCCATGTAAGGGAACATCGTACTGTATTTTTGTATGATTTAATTTAAAATGAACACCATATTCATCTAATTGTACGTTCGTTGGAAACAAATCATTTGTATACTTTCCACCAAATGACTTACTTTCTATACCTAGCGTATTAATATGTTGAGAAAGTAATGGCTCATCACCATTATATAAGAACAGTCCACCGTCATGTAATCCGTCTACAATTTCAAATTTAGCCTTCGCAATCTCTTCTCTTGATCCAAGCGTCTCTAGATGTGACTGTCCAATCATTGTAATAATCGCTACATCTGGCTGTGCGATTCGTGATAAATTTCGAATTTGTCCTTTTTCACTCATTCCCATTTCAAGTATTAAGAACTCAGTATTTCGTTCCATTTCTAAAATTGTTAACGGCAAACCGATTTGACTATTAAAATTACCTTTTGTTTTATGCACTCTATAAGTTGAACTTAAAATGCTTCCTATTATATCTTTTACCGTAGTCTTGCCATTACTACCTGTAATTCCTATTACTTTTACATTTATCTCTCTTCGATAAAATTGTGCCAATTGTTGCAAAGCAAACAAAGTGTCATCCACAAATATAATTGGAATCCCTTTTGGCGGAGTACCGTAAGACTTTTTCCATAAGGAAGCGACAGCTCCATTATCCATTGCTTCTTTCACATACTCATGCCCATCTTTCACCCTAATGATTGGAACAAATAAATTTCCTTCTTTCATGTTTTTGGAATCTATACAGACACCATGTATTTCTAAATGATGAAATGATTCGTATAACCCTTCTCCATCTATTACTTCTTCAAGTTTTTTCAAATTCATTTGAATCAAAGTATCACCTTTTTCCATTAAATTACATATTTACTGTTTTATTTACACATATTAATAAAAATTTTATAGCGAGGTGTGTATATGCAAAAAGTGATTAGTTTCTTTCTCCTATTGTTTTGCCTAATTGTAGTAAACGAAACGTACGCCTATTCACCAAAATCTTTACCTATCTCTCAAAACTCTGATCAATGGCAAGTGAATATTGCTGAACCGAAAAAAGTAAACAAAAAAAAGCTTCAAGCTAAAAAAGATGAATTCCAAACTTATCAATTTTCAGTAAAAAATGTTGGAAACAGTGAAGTATATAACGTACAAGTCGAAGTATTCCGCAACGAACCAAAAACAAAAACGAAATATGAACTCTTTTCTCTAAAGGAAAGTCGTTTAGCAAGTGGAAAAACTGGATTTGAACATGCTAATTTTCCAGTTGCTACAAAAGCGGATGAAGTTGATGTAATGATTACTTGGCAAGAACACCCTTTCCGATCGATGCGAAATGGTCAAAAAGTTGAATCTAGAAAATTTAAAGAGCATTTTGTTTTTAAAGATGAAAAAAAATAAATGGAATGCGAATAAATTCACATTATCATCTATATAGCTTACTTTACTAGTACCAGTTCTAAAGCAAATTAAAAAGTCGTGGCTTATACATGCCACGACTTTTTATATTAATTCGTACTAATTCCTCTCGCTGCCCAAATACGATCGATATCCGCAGCATGTTGTCCGCCATATAAAAGAGCATCCGCTTGCTTAATCGCTTTCGCTCCATCACTGAATTTAGAGTTTGGTGTTAACGACCAGTGCGATTGTAAAATAATTTTCGTTGCAACATCACGACCAAATGCTTGCGCCATCTCATATTGTCCTTGAGCCCAAATTTCTCCATCATCATGTACTTCATTCGTAATATCTTTCGGATACACTTTATTATTATCTAATCGGCGTAAGCACGTCGGATCTGAACTAGAATAAGCAGTCGCATCCCATTCTCCAACACATGCTTTTCCGTAGCCTGTTGTCGATACTGCATCTTCATACGTAGCACCTAAGAAATCACCAAACCCTTCTCCCATCGCTCCACCTTCTGCAGAACTACCGAAGCCAGGAACTTGGTTATCTTGAATTGAATGTCCATATTCATGTGCGATAATACCTGCATCTTCTGCATCATCTACTCCACCAGTACCAAAGGTTAAAGCTTTCGTTGTCGGAGAATAAAACGAGTTGTCCGCCGTCGTTCCATTTACATTCACTTTAATAGAGCGATTATTAATATTTTTAAAACCTAGACTTTGAATGTAACGTTGTAAAGTATCGATATGATAATACGACATCACATCTTCAAAGCTATCATTTGCACGTGTATAGTTAAATTGTAAGTTTGTAGATTTCGTTTTTGCTTTTGAGGAAATCGTTACATACTCTCCAATTAAAAATCCTGTCCCATCTAAACCTTTTAACGTAACAGTCTTTAATTGGTTCGTTAATGCTGTTGAATCTGCATCATTGTTATCTTTTAAACCTACTTTACTACCGCTAGATACGACTGGGTTAGGTAAAAATACTTTTCCTGATCCTTCTGCTTTACGGTTTATATCAACCTTTTTAATTAACTTTCCATTTTCTGCATCAACAAATGTTTCCCATGCACCAAATGGATTATTAGAATGGACTACAACTTTATATACTGGACGAGCAATTCCTTCTTCAACAATATATCCAAATTCTTTCTCTGTAGGAGCCCATAAGTTTTGTTCACTTACTTCTCCAACATACGCCATTGATTTTTGTATTGCATCTTTTTCACTAATTTTTGTAGTAGCTTCCTTCACACCTTTAACAGATTGATAATCAGAAACAGCAAGTACTCCCTTTCCCTCTCCGTTAAGAGTAACTGTAATTTGTTTTGAAAATACAGGCGCACCATTCACAATTTGTTGGAACCTAACATATGAAGCTACTGACGTTTCTGTTGTAGAAATATATTGTAAGTCTGAAAGGTCTGCTTTTAATCCATACTGCGCAGCATTTTCTTTTAAATATTCTGTTGCTTTTTTCTGCGGCGAATAAGCTTCTAGCTTTACTTGCTGTTGTTTTTCCAATGCCGAAACTGTAGAAATTGTCCCCATTACTAACGGCACAGTCATTGCCATTGCCACCATTTTTTTATTAAACATAGAACCACTCCCCCTAATAAAGTAGCTCAACCTTATCCCATTACCACTAGGCAATCATTCCCCATAAAATGGGGGGAATAAAAATTGAATCTACGAGTAATTCTCTATGAACAATTCTATTACCTTTCCATTTAGGGGGAGTGAAATTTTCTCAATATTTATGTGTAAAGCGAAAACAATACTGTAGAAATAAATTTTAACAGCATTTTAATTAGCGTGTTATGGAGAAAGAATTTTTCTAGAGGTCCTATCGAATGTATTATGCAGAAAATAGCCGGATAAATTTCCATCATACAAAAAGGAAGTTGGAATCATTCCAACTTCCTTTTCTTTAATTAACTGAGCTTAATTTAATGCGGACTTTTGTCTCACCTAAAGAAATTTCATCGTCTTTATTCGTTAAGTGACCAAATGTAAATTGTTTAACGAGTAAGTTTTCTTCCAACAACTCTTTATGATTCGTTAACGTTTGCTGTAGTTCTTCCTCTGTATCAAGAATTACATCTACTCGTAAATTAACAGGTAAATTCAACTGCTTACGATATTCTTGAACGGCGCGAATGAATTCACGTGCTACCCCTTCTTGTAGCAATTCTTCCGTTACATTCGTATCTAACATTACTGTATATTGTCCGTTAGTTGTATTAGAGAATCCAGATTTCGCAACTTTCTCTACTAATACATCTTCAGTCGTTACAACTATTTCTTCTCCTGATGCTACTTCGTAAACTGCTCTTTCTGTAGAGACAAAGTTTTGTACCTCGTCTTGTGATAATTGTTTTAGCCAGCCATTTACTGCATTCACATTTTTACCGAACTTCGGCCCAGCCGTTTTAAAATTCAGCTTTAATTGATAAGATGTGTATTTCGTTTCATCGAGTTCAACATGGAACGCCTTCACATTTAACTCATCCATAACGATATCACGGTAAGATTCCCAATCCATATCATTTTCATTATGCTCAAGTAATACAAGTTCCGCTAACGGCTGTTTTACTTTTAAAGAATGTTGATTACGATTACTTCTTCCAAGTTCAACAACTTGTAAAACTGCATCCATTTCCGCTTCTAATTTCGGCTGAAGTAGTGATTCATTTACAACTGGATAATCCTCTAAATGAACGCTACTTCCAGTTAAATTCAAATGAATATCTTCAGCGACAAACGGTGTAAATGGTGCAATTAGTTTACTAATTGTTACAAGCACTTCATGAAGTGTCTCATACGCAGCTGCTTTTTCAGCATTCATACCAGATTCCCAGAAACGATTACGTGATCGTCTTACGTACCAGTTACTTACTTCATCTACAAGCGTCGCGATTTCACGAGCTGCATTCGTAAATTGATAATCATCAAGTGCAGTTCTCACTTTTTTCGTTGTGCTATGCAATCTTGATAATACCCATTCATCCAATTTCGTCCGCTTTACGTCATACGTTTCGTTCGGATTATACTCATCTAAATTTGCATATAAAACGTAGAAGCTATACACATTGACTAATGTATCTACAAATTTAGATTTTGCTTCTAATACTGTTCTTTCAGAAAAACGCTTCGCATTCCACGGAGCACTGTCAACGAGTAAAGCCCATCTTAAAGCATCAGCACCAAACTTCTCTACTAAATCAACTGGATCTAGTGCATTCCCTTTACTTTTAGACATTTTCTGTCCTTCCTCGTCTAGAACATGCCCTAGTGATAGCACTCGTTTATACGGTACTTTTCCAGTATATAGTGCTGATACAGCTAATAAACTATAAAACCAGCCGCGTGTTTGATCAATTCCTTCTGCAATTACATCTGCTGGAAACTGTTCTTCAAATAACTCTTTATTTTCAAACGGATAATGATATTGCGCAAATGGCATCGAACCACTATCAAACCAAACATCAATTACTTCTGGTGTGCGATTCATTGTACTTCCGCATTTTTCGCAGCAAACTTGCACTTCATCTACATACGGCTTATGCAATTCTAAGTCTTCAGGTGTCTCTTTCATACTATGCTTTCTTAAATCAGCAATGCTTTTCGGTGCGAATTGATGATCGCAACTTTCACATTCCCATACGTTTAATGGTGTTCCCCAATATCTATTTCGGCTAATATTCCAGTCCACCATGTTTTCTAAAAACTTACCAAATCGTCCATGTTTCATATGATCTGGATACCAAGTAACAGTATCGTTGTTTTGTAAAAATGTATCTTTAATTGCAGTCGTTCGGATTAACCAACTTTCACCTGCATAATAAAGAAGTGGTGAATCACAGCGCCAACAATGTGGGTAACTATGCTCATACTTTTCTTTATGATAAAGTAAATCTTCCTTCGCTAAATAACGAACGATATCTACGTCACAATCTTTTACAAATTTACCTTTCAAAAATGGTACTGCTTCTGTATATTCACCTTTCTCATCTACAACATGTAAGAATGACAACCCTTCACTTTGAACGACTCTATAATCGTCCTCTCCATATGCTGGAGCAATATGAACGAGTCCTGTACCACTATCTGCCGTTACAAAATCTGCTCCGATAACGCGGTACCCATTTGTAACTTCTTTCATCGGAAACGGTGCTGTATAAGAAGTATTTAATAATTCTTCTCCTTTATGAACAGATAATACTTCATAGTTTTCTTTTAATACATCTCGTACACGTTCTTTCGCAACAATGTATACATGACCTTCTTGTTTCGCTTTCACGTATTCCATATTTGGATGTACAGCGAGTGCAACATTTGCTGGAAGTGTCCAAGGTGTTGTCGTCCAACCTAGGAAGTATTCATTGTCACTATCTTTCACTTTAAACTTAACTGTTGCACTTAAATCTTTTACTGTTTTATACCCTTGGGCAACCTCATGTGAACTTAGTGAAGTTTGACAACTTGGGCAATATGGTGAAACTCTATGCCCTTTATACAATAATCCTTTTTCATGAATCGTCCCTAAAATATGCCATACACTTTCGATATATGGATTCTCTAACGTAACGTATGGATCATCCATATCTACCCAATAACCGATACTTTCAGTGAATTCACGCCACTGCTTCTCATATGTGAATACACTCTCTTTACACTTCTTAATAAATGGTTCAATTCCATACTCTTCGATTTCATGTTTACCAGAAATACCAAGTTGTTTCTCAACACCTAATTCTACAGGTAAACCGTGTGTATCCCATCCCGCTTTTCTTAATACTTTATAACCAGACATCGTTTTATATCTTGCTACTACATCTTTAATTGTTCGTCCAAGTGCATGACCTACATGTGGTAGTCCGTTCGCCGTTGGTGGTCCTTCATAAAACACAAAAGATTGTGCGCCTTCTCGATTCTGAATTGATTGTTCGAAAATGCTCTGCTCGTTCCACTGTTTACGAATACGTGTTTCTCTCCCTACAGCTGACTCTTTTACATCTACTTTCTTCATCTACAATCACTCCTTTTGAATGTTTTAAAGCACACAAAAAACCCGTCCCTATAAAATAGGGACGGGTTTACCCGCGATACCACCCTAATTCTATTAGCTCTTCACTAATAGCACTTAGCAACGTACTATCATACGTGTTCTTTGTAACGGTAGACATCCGTCCGAGCTTACTCATTTTCAGCCTCGGCTCCTCGGAGATGATTTTCAAATAACGTCTGCACACCGGCTTTCAGCAACATACCGGCTCTCTGGGGAACAGTACACTATTTTACTCTTTCTCGTCTTCAGATTTGTATACTTTGTTAAAAGCTATTTTATGCCATTTGGTAATCAATTGTCAACTAATTCGAAATATATATTTAATTATGCCCTTTTTTCACTATTCTTATACAATTACTTTTCAAATTCTCGCAGTGCTGCTAAATTTTCATCATCCTCGATAAGTTCAGCGAAAAATCCCGACTCATCCTCACGAAGTACAATTTCAAGCTCTTCCTTCGCCTCTTCATTCCTGTTTAACTGTGCTAAATAACAAGCACGATCATATCTTGCTAACAAATCACTCGCATCCATTGTTACTACTTCATTTGTTATTTTTTCTGCCTTTATCGTTTGGCCAGCACCATGATATGAAGATGCTAAAGAAAGAAGAATTGCTGTTTCATTCGGATGATGGATAGAAGCATTTTCTAATACGTGAATTGCCTCTTCAAACCTCTCTTGACTTTGATATATTTCTCCTAAAGCAAGAAATGCTCTACTTACAAATGGTGTTTGCTCCGTTAATTGTAAAGTAATCTTTTCTGCTTTTCTTTCTTCTCCTGCTTTAAAGAATACTTGTGCCTGAAGAAGAAGAGTATCGTAATCATCTGGTAACTCTCGAACCATTTGCTTCGTTAATTCCATAGCATCTCTTAACATACCTTCTTCCTCGCACTCAACGAAAAGATTTACAAGTTGCTTCGCTACTTCATAATCCCATTTATTTTCTAGTGACGTGTGCAGAATCTCTATTGCTTCTCTATTCATCTCTACATTCTCATAAAATAGCGCAAATCGCTGCGCTGCCATACTATTTTTCGGATTTAACTGTAACGAAATTTCATATAAATCAATGATTGTAGTAATAATCGAAATTTCTTTCGCACGGTTTTTCATACGATAAAGAGCTCTCGTAAATATGGATTTCTTCGGCTGTTCATTTTGTTGACGTTCAATCCATCTTTCTGTAACTGCAGATGCAGCGTACATAAACGCCATACTTCTTTCTGCCTTTTTGACTTTTAATATGTGAAGAAAATCTCGTATGTTAGACCATTTCTTATGTTGTTCTATCGCTTTTACATATACATCAAATATACGTTCATTATTTACATCTTTTTGTATAACCTTCATTGCAATTTCAATTGCTTTTGCATTTCTATTTTTCACTAATACTTTTGCATAATGATATAAAACTTCTGTATGCTCACTATCTAATCGTAGTGCCTCTTCAATCTGTGCTTGTTCTTTATCTATTTCATCCATCGCTCCATACACATATGCAATCGCATCTAATCGCCATATTTCAGGCACTTCGTCCACTAATTGTTCTAGTTCAGTCAGCAACTCTTTCTGAAGATTCATTTCTACTGAAAGCTGCGCCAAATATTCCATATTAATATGCAGCGGCTCTTCTTTCATCGCCTGAACCATATGACTTTGTTCTTTAGAACGATTTTCTTCTTTTTCATATATTTCCGCAAGCTGTAAATGTACACCGACGAAATTCCCATCAAGCTCTAAACATGTTTCATATGCCTGTTTTGCTTCCGTCAATTGTCCTAATGCCATAAGTGTTTCACCAATTCGGTAATACGGTAATGCCGTTTCCTTTTGTTCTATCGCCCTTTTATATCTTTTCATCGCTTGGCCATACTGTCCGATAGATTCATATAAAATACCTGTATAACAACCATATTCACTTACTTCATTTCTTTCTTTTTGTAACGTTCTTAAGAATGCTATACCTCGCTGCACAAATACCGTTCCTTTAATTCGATTCACATATTCATCTAACGCGCTTGCTACATTATATTCGCTCTGCTTTATACCACTCTCTAACTTAGACAATGCTACTTTAAACCCTTCTTCACTTCCACCAAGTTCAACTTCAGCATCCCATAAAACCATTCCCGCATTCATAAGAAAATCTTGGCTCTTTTCAATTTGTTTTTCAATACCGAGAATATATTCTTTTGCTTCCTTATATTGTTCTCTTGCCATATAAACTTGCGTAAGTCCGAAGTGAGAATAAACATCATCATGATTTTCTTCTAAAGCACGAGTATACAACGATTCTGCTTCTTCCAGGCTATCATTTTGAAAATGATAGTCACCCAGTTTTACATATAGAGGTGCCTTATCATCACAATTCTCAATACCTTTTAATAAAATTTCTTTCGTACTTTCTTCATCCTTCAGACCAGATTCGTATATTTCTGCAAGTTTCGTATAAATGTAAGGTGCATTACTATCCAAATGAATCGCTACTTTAAGCCCTTTTATCGCTAAATGTAATTTCCCTAAATGATGCGCACATCTCGCTCGCTCATACCATACATGTGCCTCATTTTTATACTCTCTTAACAGGTCGTTAAAGATTTCATACGCTTCTTCATATCTTTCTAAATCTATTAATATTAACCCGTGATTCGTTAAAGTAAATCTTTCTGGACTACGTTCTAAAGCAACTTGAGAAAACTGCAATGCCTTATCAGATTGATCGATATACATATAGGATAACGCAAGGAAACTCCAAGCAATCGGCTGATCTGCGTCTAATTGTAATGAGGAACGAAAACTTGAAATCGCTTCTAAATAACTTTCCTGCTCAAAAGCATACCTTCCGTTTATGAAATGATATAAGGCACGACTATTTTTCTTCTCAACACTCGCAAGCATGTGCCCAGATTTTTCTAACTCTTCCAGGCGAATAAAGCACTGTGCACCATGTAATTTAACAAAATCTGAGTTAGGAAATTTCTCCATTAACTTTTCTATACAATATAAAATAAATTCTTTATCTACTTCAACATCTAAATGCTTAACCGTATATAACCACGTATTCGGATTATCACTCGTCCCTTTTAAAAACTGTACTAAGTCATGAATCTCCTCTTTATCTTGTTCATCCAAATGATCTGTTAAAGAAAAAATAGATTTAAAATAATGATGTTCTTCTTCATTTAAAAATGATAGTAGTTCCTTCTTTTCTTGCGGAACAAACGTAATTGCTAAACAACCTGTATAACGATATTTTTCTTGTAACTTACTATATTCCACCATAACTGGCTCTATAAAGTTCGGATCTTGAACATAAAAGGCCTGCAATGTATCATCATATCCAGCTAGTACTTGTACATGTGAAGCATGCTCAATATCTATACTTAATAAAACAGGAATTCCTTCATCAATCAGTCTCTTATAATTCTCTTCATTACCTTTAAAATAACGATATTCATAACCTAATTCTTCTAAATAAGAAACAGTATCTGAAAACTTCGATCCTGTCATATCAAAAATAAACTCTGCTATTTCATCTTGTGTACGTTTTTCTCCCCATAATTGCAACATCATTTCTAAACTTGTCGGCACACAATAATTATCCTTTTGTACAATGGGAACGATCGGCAGGTGAACCTTTTTTCCATCTGGATTTTTTTCTAAATTATGATATAAAGACCCTTTTAAACTTTTTTCTTCTTTTAATAACTGTTGTAAATCTACAAGTTTATTCATTTTGTACAGTGCTTCTGCTCGTAAATGTACGAAATAAGCTTTATACGCATGATAAGGAAGCTGTTTATTTATGTTATCTATTACTGATAACATATCTTCGTACTTCCCTAAATCTAATACATATTTTATCTTTTCAAAATGAAAATATGGTACTTGTGGGAACTTTACAATTGCATCATCAATTAGCTGCAATGCACGTTTTTGTTCTCCTTTATTCGCATATAACTGTGATAATAAATAGGTAGATAACTCTTCACAATCTTTATGCTGCATACCAGCTATCAATTGTTCTTCTGCTTTCTCCCATTCACCTGTATGCATATAGACGTATCCCCATTTATCAAACACGGCACGTTCACTGTACTCCTCTGCTTTTTGCATATAGATTAGCGCTTCTTCATTTCGTTTCATTTCCAACAAACATCGTACTAAAGTAAAATATGTTTTCGCTAAAAGATCAACTTCAATTTCTTCTTTATTTACCTCTTCTAATGAGTCTTTTAACAACTGTTCTGCTTCAAGGATTTTCCGCTCATCAATTAACTCATCACAATATAAAGAGAGCGTTCTCATATTTGGGAATTTTTTATAGGCGTAGCGAATGAGGAATGAACTGTATTGGTGCATAAGCCCTTCATCAGTAAGACGTATTAATATATCAAACTCCTTATGTGAAGGAATATTAGCAAGCCAATTCTTTACATAAGATAAAGTATTCTTTTCTTTTATATATGAAATTTCATTATTTATTTCCTGTAATCCATCTATAAATCTCTTGTCTTTCAAACAAGCATCTAACTGCTTAAAATCTAGCATGTATTCACCTCGAATATTTATTTATACTGCTACTTGCTTAGATTTTACACATCATATTGTATGTATTCAACTAAAATCTCCTATAATGGATAGTATTATTTAATATTATTCGAATTTATAACAAAATATAGTAAAAATGATTGTTTTTCTCTGTATTTTGTTTGATTATATGGAATAACGTAACATGTGGATCTTATTTTTATATAGCTGAAATCAGTACATGAAATTATATCGGCGATAATTCAAATATATCAGCGATTATATGTCGAATATCGACTTATCGACATTCAGCGACATGTTTCATCGTATTACTACCTATTAACATACTATTTCACCAAATGTAATTTTCATATTCGGAGCGTACACTAATGAAGAATGTATATGAAATGCTTTAAAAAATCGTAGTTCAGCTTCATATTGAGCTAGCGCATCATCATATGTTAATCCTCTGTCTATTAAACGTCCTATAAATTGCTGTTTATCACCTGGATTCCCCGCAATCCCCTCTTCCTTTAATGAATGATACAACTTCGCTTTACCATGATGGTGCATATTAGAATCTAAAAAGTTCACTTTATCACTTACTCTACATTCAATATTTTCCACGCCTAATTCACTTAAATATATCGGTATTTTCATACCAATATTTCCATCTTTTCCGCTTCTCTGTGTGTCATTTTCAAATAACTTCTGCAAAGTGCCTAACCTAATAAATTCCGATTGATTCTCCCCATCTAAAAAGTATGAAGACATATTTGATATCCAATGTGGTTCAAAACAGATTATTTTTCCGCCCTTTTTAACTGAATGTATCATTTTTTGTAGCATTGTTTCTGGAGTAGTCATATGTAATAAGAAAGCATGACAGATTGCTATATCGTATTTATCGTTCAGTTCAATTTCTGTAGCATCTCCTTCAAGAAATTCTGAATCATACGGAAGTAAACGAAACAACTCTCTCGCTTCCGCTATTAATGTTCCCCCGCTATCAATGCCTGTATACTTTGATCCTTTTGGAAGTAATGGCATTAATATTAAGCCTAAATAACCATATCCACAACCGTAATCAACGATATGTACTGGCTTAGTGATTCTCCAAACTGTATTTACTAAAAAGCTTACATAATCGTCATTGTAATATAAATCTCTTGTATTTTTTAAATAAGTTAGTTTACTGTTCCAATCATACGTTTCCAACGTCTAACGCCTCCTTTTATATACAAAACTAAAGTTCTCTATATAATAGTCGTATTCCTACACTTTTCTTAAAATTTCAAAGCAAAAAGCTAGTGTATTATTAAAAATACACTAGCTTTTTATTTGGAAGAAAAATTTAACAAGTACAATCACAATCAAAACAATCCGTACAATCTAAATCGCCACAATCTGCTTTTCTCTTTCTTTTGTTTCTCTTAAGATAATAATACAGTAGCCCAAACAATAGTATACAAATAGTAAAAGCTATTATTGCTTCTGTATACTTATTTTGAATCATAAAACCAATTCCACTTCCACCTGAAATAAAAATTAGAATTAAGTAAAACCAGAACATCTATGTAAATACCTCCGTTACTATATACCTTAAGATAATATCCAAATAACACTTGATGAAATAAATAACCCCATACCATTACCGCTTAATACACCAGTAGTTACTCTTAGTAAATTTGTGCTACTTCTCCATTTCCACTTTTGGGTAAATCCATCAATAAGTAACGGAATTTGAGCAGAAAATGATAGTATAATTGCAAAAAGAAATGAAAGTGTTATATAAAAATAAATTGGAAACATTAATATACCGATAAGCATGCCTGTACAACGCGCACATAAAGGTATGTATTTTTGTAGTTTAAGAAAACTTCTATCTGATCTTCTATGACAAGGAATTTGTAAAATCATATTTCGAATCAATATAAATCCTCCTCTCTAAAAAGATTTTAATTGATTTTGAAAATTAATTATATATCCAAATAAAAAACAAACCAGGTTTATATACTAAACCCAGTTTGTCAGTTTATTACTATGCTACATCTCCTCAGGTGCCTCCACCCCAAGTAAACGTAATCCCTCTTTTAATACAACCGTCACAGCATACACTAATGCCAGTCTACTGTCTTTCTCTTCACTCTCTTCTAATATACGCACATTCCCGTAATATTTATTAAACGATTGCGCTACATCTAATACGTATTTCGAAATAACTGATGGTTCATTTTTGTTGAAGGCTATTTCAATTACTTGTGGGAATTTATTAAGTAATTTTACAACGCTCCAGCTATGATCATCTTTTAATGCAAACGTACACGTTTCAAATTCTACGCTTTCTTTTCTTAAAATAGAGCAAGCACGTGCATGTGTGTATTGTACGTACGGGCCTGTTTCCCCTTCGAATTTCAGCATATTTTCTAATGAGAATTCAATATTGTGCATACGCTCATTTTTTAAATCGTGGAAGATAACTGCGCCTACACCGACTTGCTTTGCTACTTCTTCTTTTTGTTTTAAGTTTGGATTTTTCTCTTCAATATTTTGTTTTGCAAGTTCGATTGCTTCCTCAAGTACTTCTTCGAGTAAAATAACTCTTCCTTTACGTGTGGACATTTTCTTACCATCTTTTAAAATGAACCCAAACGGTACATGTTCCATTCCATCAACCCAAGTGTAGCCCAACTTTTTTAATACAGTGAAAAATTGATTGAAGTGTAAACTTTGTTCCGGGCCAACTACATATAACGCTTTATCAAAACCAAATGTGTTTTGACGATATAGTGCTGCTGTTAAGTCACGCGTTGCATAAATCGTCGCACCATCTGATTTTCTAATTAAGCAAGGCGGCATTCCCTCTTCTTCTAAATTAACGACTAATGCGCCTTCTGACTCTTCAAGCAAATCATGCTCCTCTAAAATCCCAATAAAGTCTTCCATTAAATTATTATAAAAAGCTTCTCCTTGAAAATTAGTAAATTCCACACCGAGAAGTTCATAAATACGAGAAAATTCTTTTAAGGATTCGTGGCGGAACCAATTCCAAAGCTCAACAGCTTCTTCATCACCTTCTTCTAATTTCTTAAACCAAGCGCGTCCTTCTTCTTCTAATTCTTCGTCGTCTTTTACCTCTTCATGAAATTGAACATATAACTTAAATAATTCACGTATTGGATCCTCTTTCACTACTGCTTCATTTCCCCATTTTTTATAAGCTGTAATTAACTTTCCAAACTGTGTTCCCCAGTCTCCAATATAATTAATTCCTACAACTTCATAGCCACATTTTTCAGCGATATGTTTCAATGAATTTCCTATCATTGTAGAGCGTAAATGCCCCATTGAAAATGGCTTTGCGATATTAGGAGAGGAATAATCGATAACGACCGTTTTTTCATATCCAAAATGATTGTGACCGTACTCTTCTTTCTCCGCTAAAATCGTTTTTAATACTGTATCACTTACCGTTTCACGATTAAAAAAGACATTTACGTAAGGACCAACAGCCTCTACTTTCGCAAAAAACGGATCACTTAATTTCTGTGCAACTTCCTTTGCAATAATAGCCGGTGCTTTTTTATATTGCTTCGCTAATGAAAAGCATGGGAACGCTGCATCTCCGAATTCATCTTGTTTCGGTGTTTCAATTAAATCTAAAATTTGCTGTTGCGTTAATTCATTCGTAAAAATATTAGATAAACTTTCTGCAAACTGCTTTTTATAATCCATGCTACAACCTCCTTCATTTTTAAAATACAAAAAACTCGTCTCTAAAAAAGAGACGAGTTTGAACCCGTGGTACCACCCTTGTTGTTCATTACGAACCACTTTCCCGTTTATAACGAGGACAGGGGGCCTCGGCTTACTCTACTATTCGTTCAAGAAGCATCTCCGAAGTGCGCTTCATCTTTTTCTTCCGCACTAGGCTCACACCATCCCTAGCTCGCTTTCCTTCTAAAAAAGACTACTCTCTTCATCACAGACAGTATATTTAATTAATTATTGCTTATTATACATCTTTTCAAACAATTAGCAAGGGTCAATTACACCAAAGTGAAACTTAGCACTTTTTCTTTTGTATACGTGAAAATTGTGTTTTTCAAATCTAGAACTACGGAAATGATCTTTTAATACAACACGCTTTCTCGCCACTCGCTTCGCCTCCGCAATTGTTTCATCAGTAATATCATGATACAAAGCGAAATGTTTTAATCCTTTAATTCCGTCAGATTCTATGACAGTTTCTTCAAACATCGGATCGAGATAAACGATGTCATAGCTATTATCTTCACATTGTTTTAAAAATGCGAAGTGCTCCGTTTGCTTTACATCAATTCGTTGCATTGCTTCATCAATTTCAGAAACAGATGAAGACCATGTTTTCAAACCATTTTCCATAATATAAGCCATATACTCATTGCCTTCAAGTCCTGTTACTTTTCCGCTTTCACCAACAATATAACTAGCTACAATACTATCTGATGCCATCCCGAGCGTACAATCTAACACTGTCATTCCTCTCTCTAATTGCGTGGCTTGTACAAACGGATCATGTTCTCCGCGCATTAACCTTTTCACACGAAACATCGCTGAGTTCGGATGAAAGAAAAACGATTCTTCCGTACCTTTTGGATAAATAGCTAATCGGTTCTTCCCTACGACAAGTACATCTTGTTCATACTGTTCATGCAGCTTATGTACTGGTATGTCATTACGTTTAACGAAAGAAGCATTTAATTCTGCTGCTACCCTGTTTGCATAAGCTGTCATTTCTTTGTTCGTTCTTCCTGCTGTTGTTACTATCATTTTTTCACCTCTATATAAAGAAAAGAGGGAGATTTACTCTCCCCCTTCTTTAGCAATTCTTTTCGAAAGCTTGTTCTAAATTCGTAATAATTTCGTCCATAGTTGCACCTTCAATTTCATGACGGTGAATGAAGTGAACAACTTCTTTTCCTTTTAACAATGCCATAGATGGTGAAGACGGAGGAATTTCTCCGAAGTATTCACGCATTTTTGCAGTAGCATCTTTATCTTGACCTGCGAATACAGTTACAAGATGATCAGGTTGTTTTTCAGCACGAACAACCGCTTGACCTGCTGATGGACGTGCTAAACCAGCTGCACAACCACAAACAGAGTTTACAACTACTAAAGTTGTACCTGTTACGTTTTCCATAAATTCTGTTACAGCTTCTTCTGTAGTTAACTCTTCAAACCCAGAACGCACTAACTCTTGGCGCATTGGGATTACCATTTGGCGCATGTATTCTTCATAAGCATTTGACATCTTGTAATCTCTCCTTCAACTTTCATTCCAAATTCATCATATCACGCTCTATTAATAGGTGCAAAAGAAAGATAACGATGATTTCATTTTTTTGTAGGGATTTCACAAATCCCTTCGCGGCAATGTCCAACTGGGACAAGTTTTCTATTGTTAGCGATATAATCGTATACTTTACTTCCAAAACCAAGTACGATAGATAGCTTTATAAAAGGTACGGCAAACCAATAAGATGGAACGACCTTTGCTAATACATATATGCTATGAATGCCGTCATACCACTTATTATTTTTTAAAATATACAATCTTTGTTCCATCTTACTTTGTAGTTCTTGAGAAAGTTCATACTTCTCAACTACATCTTCATCTCGAAATGAAAAAAATTTCACCTTACCCTTTTTATCTAATTTTTTCGTACGTTCTGCAACCGCCGTACACATCGGACACCAACTATCATAGAAAACAATCATACATTATTCCCCTTTACGAGACTCCGTCATTTGTTTCCATACAGAACCTTTTGCTTCTTCTCCGCCTTCAATACGCTCTAACGCTAGACGTGCTTGCATTGCTACTTCAAACTCTGGATCATCTTGCGCTGCTTTTAATGCTGGAATCGCACTTTCGTCTCCTAGTTCAAATAAGAACATCGCTGCACGCCATCGTACTAATTTACTTGGATCTTTCAGAGATTTAATCATAACGAACATCGCTGCTGGGTCACCTACGTCTGATAAGCAATCACCTGCTGTACGACGAACACTTACAGAGCGATCTAATAAGGCTTTATATAATAACGGTAATACTTCATCACCTTTTACCATACCTAAATATGCTGTTGCTAAACGGCGAATCGAAACTTTTTCATCATCTAACGCCATCTTCAACACTGGAATATCTTCTTCAGTAGGATCCATTTGTTCTAAAGCTGCAAAACGTTTTTTCCAGTCAGCATCTTTCATCATCTCTTCTGTTACTTTATATGGCTCACGCTTTTGAATCGTTACTTCAACAGCACCTGCCTGATTTAATAATTCTTTAACCGTTTCATTTACACGTTCTTCCGGATAAGCAGCAACAATCTCTTCTACTACTTCTTTCCCGATTTCTTCAAAATTACCGTAACGTGTACTTTGTTCCACCCATTTACGTTCTTTTACAACGTTTGGTGCAGACATTTGCACTTTCATAATTGATTCTTTAAAACGGTCAGGTAAACCAACACGTTCTTCCGTCGTTCCATCTGTTAACTTTACTTGCATTGGAATTGTAAAGAACATTTGAACAAACACTTTCACTTCCCCAAAATGAGCAAGTTGTTGTTCTTCACTTTCTTCCACTACTTCTTCGCCAAAAACAGCACGAACTTGTTGTAATAACACTTTCCAGTCATACTTTGCATTTCGCTCCACTGCTAAAAAGTCAGCTACATGATATACACCTTTAATGCCTTCAATTTTCAAAATTTCTTGCACTTGCATTGGCGCTTGTTCTTTATTTTCATTTGTATAATTATTACGTGCTCCTGATGGTAATACTTCATTCAAAATAACTTTCATTGTATTTGGACTTGGCGTCGGTTCAATTGCTTTAATCTTCACGTAAATAACTCTCCTTTATTGCATGTTCTTAGCTGTATTGTAACATGTTATCACGCTATACTCCTACTCGGATGCTTAATTTTACTATTTACCTTTCTACATCGCCGGAAAGTTTCATTCATTCTATTTTCACCTAATCATTCCATAACTATAGTTAAAAGTATAATTGACAATTACATAAAAAGGGATTAACCTTAACTCATAAAATGACCGTGGTCATTTTATGAACAAAGTCATTCAAAGGTGGAGTGATAACAAATGAACAATGTCATAATTATTGGTGGCGGTATTGCTGGACTTTGCGCAGCAATTTCCTTACAAAAAATAGGAATAGAAGTAAAAGTATATGATAAAAACAATGAGCCTACTGTTGCTGGTGCAGGTATTATCATTGCCCCAAACGCAATGCAAGCACTTGAACTATACGGCATTTCTAAGAAAATCAAAAAATTCGGCAACGAAAGTGACGGTTTTAACCTTGTATCCGAAAAAGGTACTACTTTCAATAAGTTAATTATTCCAACTTGCTATCCAAAAATGTACTCCATTCATAGAAAAGATTTACACCAATTACTACTTTCTGAACTAAAAGAAGATACTGTCAAGTGGGGAAAAGAATGCGTAAAAATAGAACAGAATGAAGCAAGCGCCTTAAAGATAGTATTTCAAGATGGTAGTGAAGCACTCGGTAATATACTCATTGCGGCTGATGGTATTCATTCTGTCATTCGAAAGCAAGTAACACAAGGCGATAATTATCGTTATGCAGGATATACGTGTTGGCGCGGCGTAACTCCTGCTAATAATCTTTCTTTAACAAATGATTTTATTGAAACTTGGGGAACAAACGGTAGATTTGGTATCGTCCCTCTTCCTAACAACGAAGTATACTGGTATGCGCTCATAAACGCGAAAGCTAGAGATCAAAAATACAAAGCTTACACAACAACAGATTTATATAATCATTTCAAAACTTACCATAATCCAATCCCATCTATTTTAAAGAACGCATCGGACATTGATATGATTCATCGTGATATTATAGACATCACTCCAATGAAACAGTTTTTTGACAAACGCATCGTATTCATTGGGGATGCTGCCCATGCACTTACTCCGAATTTAGGCCAAGGTGCTTGCCAAGCAATTGAAGATGCGATTATTCTGGCTGAATGCATTAAAAATAATGCTCATTATCGTCAAGCATTTTTAGAATACGAACAAAAACGACGAGATAGAATTGAAAAAATCTCAAATACTGCATGGAAAGTTGGAAAAATGGCACAAATAGAAAGTAAACCTTTAACTATAGTAAGAAACGAAGTAATGAAACGTATGCCAAAATGGGTTTCTGAAAAGCAAACACATGAACTATATAGTTTTCATTTATAACATGTAACTATAATGAAAACTATAAACAGAATTATGACGTAAGATTCTATTTGAGATTATCTCTTAAACAGATATAATTGTTTTTGTTAGGAGTAGATAAAATGCTTAGAGAAACGAGAAAAAAAGAGTTAAAGGAACTTATATTCCTAAAAGCAGTACAGCTCTTTCAAGAACGCGGGTACGAAAATGTAACGGTTCAAGATATTACTACTGCATGTGGGATAGCGAAGGGCACTTTCTTCAACTACTTTCCGAAAAAGGAAAACATATTATTATTTTTAGGTGATTCTCAAATTGAGCTATGGAATGAAAGTTTAAAAACTTACGAAAATGTGGAACATCCAAAAGAAAGAATCAAACTTGTTTTAGGCGATTTACTGGATCGATTTACTGGACATGGTGATTTAATGAAGCATGCCGTCTTTGAGATTATAAAGTCAAACTACTTAGTAGAAAATGAATTAAAAAGTATACAACAGCTACAAGAAGGTTTGTCTTCAATTATTACAGAAGCGAAAGAGGCAGGAAAATTAAACAGTCAATGGGATATAAATATTATCACTTCTACTGTTATGAGCACTTATTTTTATACACTAATGTCGCATTCGCTACTACATGGAAATGAAATCATTGCGAAAAATATTCTCAATCAACAATTAGATGTTGTTTGGGAAGGTATTAATCAAAAGTGATAGAGGGCTATGTTACTAGACCCTCTTATTACGATGCCCCCTCCCGCCTTCTCTCCAAAAAGGTTATACTCTCAATCACAACTTCAGTTCTATATATTCTCTTGCCTTGTTCATCATCGTAATTACTCGTCTGAATACGCCCTGTAATCCCAACAAGTGAGCCCTTCTTACAATATTCAGTTACATTCTCAGCCGATTTTCGCCATACGACACAATTAATAAAATCTACTTGTTGTTCACCTAAACTATTTCGAAATCCTCTATTCACCGCAACACATGCTCGTGCATATGCGACGCCTTGCTTTGTGTAGTATAATTCTGGCTCCTTTGTCAATCTACCGATTAATACAACTCGATTGAATCTCCGTACTAAATTATATATGTAATAATTAAGCAGTACCGATATAAAAACATTCTCTTAATTTCTACACATTGTTCTTGTGTAGAAATTAACCTATACCTTCTCTTCCTATTTTGATTAGTTTAGATTACTTTAATTTCCCTTCATAATTTTCTAGTATTTTATACCCCGAAGACAGTAAATCTTTTAAATATTCATCTTCCAAAAGAGTATGTAGTATTTCTAATTTCCCTAAGTTTTTATAAGCATATTTTAAATCTATTTTGGCTTCTCCATGGTATATTTGGTTAATTGAATCGATATAACCTTTAGTAACCGTCTTGAATTGTTCATCAATTAAGTTCTTTGATATTACAATACCACTATTATTTTGTTCCACATTACCCTTAGACATTGTTTCTAATTCCCTATCCAATACTTTCTTTAGATAAAAGTAAAATCCCGTTCTATCTCTACACCTATCAATAGATTTAATCACATTTAAACTAAAATCCGATTCATCAAATTCATAAAGTGATTTATAAAGAATGTAAATTTCCTCAATATCCAATAAAATTTCTTCACATAATAATGATTCCATTCTATTACTTGTTAATAAATACTCTTTTAATGTTGCAGGTAACCTTATGCTATTCTTGATGCCGTCCATACTTAAATTATCATCCTTCTTTAATTTTAATATCACACTATAACATTATAGACTAGAAGTTTCGTTGTGACTATAGTCTGCATGATTAGGAGTTAAAAAATATACTTGTAACACTACCTTAATTTGTATATTTACTCTGATTCATTATTAAAGGGACTCTATTCTTTTCCATACTAACTAATTTAACACTAACCTCTATACTATTTTTCTTTAACTCTACAGACAATAGTCCTCTTACTTGCAGACTATAGTCTGTAGAGTTAAAGAAATCACTCTCCCACAATTATTGTATAAAGATTGGGAGAGTGGTTTCTTGAGTATTGAACAAACTTTTGGTACTGTCTTGCAGGAATATCGTCTTAACTCAAAAATGAGCCAAGAAGAATTAGCGTTTAACTCTGAATTAGACCGGACCTATATTAGCCTTTTAGAAAGAGGAAAAAGAAAACCGACAATAAACACAGTATTTGCACTATCTAAAGCCTTAAAAATTAATCCCTCACAACTTATTAAAGAGTTAGAAGAAAAATTATCCAACCAAAAAATATAACAAGAAACAAAAGAAAACATTTCAATTACTTTCTTTTGTTTCTCTTTTTTATGTACTATTATTCTTAAAAAAACGAAAATTTCTAAATCTAACTTGTGTTGTAAATTAATTATGTTCACTTTATTCTTATTTATATCTGTGGATATAAATAAGAATCTTTTCAAGGTTTCAAACGCTTTTCGAAAAATATATATCATCTCTTTTTTCTTTACGAGTTCCAGAACTCATTACATAAAAATGTGTATCTGCATCAAGTTCACTTATCCTGGTACAAGCACTATATAATCTTTGCATTTATAAAGGATTAATAAAGTTACTTAATTTGAATCTATAAAATACAAAAGCCTTACATAATTAAACTAATGTAAGGCTTTTAATAACGCTTTTGTTCTTCTGCTGTAAGAAGTTCTCGTACCCTCACATACATAAGAATTCCTCCCCATTTTAATAGTTATAAAGCTATGATATACGATTTTAAATTTACAGAATTTCTATTTAATTGTCCCATATTTTCAAATCCATAAGAATGATGAGGGCTTCATTTCAAAATAATATCCATAAAATAATAAAGTCTCAAAAACCTTAATGTTTTTGAGACTTAGATGAATTATACATATAAACGTTTCAATACTTGTTTCATTTCTGATTTGATATTAATACTTGAACGGATTTCTTTTGCTTTTTGTTCCGCTTCTTCTACGTTAGATGCATGCCCTAATTCTACTAATAATCCAGTTGCAACTGTACCTGTACGATTACGTCCACCGGAACAATGGAAAAATACTTTCTTATCTTGTTCAACAGCTTCTTTGACAGCTGCAATTGCATTTCTTACTGATTCATCTTGCCCTTCTACACCTTCTACGATTGGATAAACATGACGTTTAGTTCCAGCCGGAAACCCTTCTGGTTCTTCTCCACCATCACGTAAATCAAACACCTCTGTGATCCCGTGCTTGTTTACTGCGTCTTGTATAGCGTCTACTCCACCAATATATACTTTTCCTTTTACGAGTTCGTGATAATTATTCATGTTTGGTAGTCTCCCTCAATTATTAATTAGCAGCAATTAGATCCGCCACTGATAACAAGTCCTGCGCCTTGTTGGTCTTCTACATAGTCTAATGTTAAAGTATTAACGATTTCTGCTACCTTTGGATCCATTGCGACTTGAACACCGTTTACTGTTTCTGTGATATCACTTTCTTCTGCTTCGCCTAAATTAATACCGTAGCTAGGACCACAGCATCCAGCACCCTCAAATGTAAAACGTAATGTTGAAACACCGTTTTCTTTCATGGCATTTTCAATAAACTCTTTTGCTTTATCTGTAATATTCATTATTATTTCTCCCCTTCACAGTAACTAATTAAAATGTTTTATTTTACTAACTCTTTAAGTTTCTCATATCCTACAATATCTTCCGATTGCCAAGGGATAATAACACAGTTATTTTGTGATTCCTTTTGCACTTCTTGAATCCACTGTATTTCGGACTGTGCTCTTCCTCTTAACACAAAGTCACTTGTATGTGTTGCGTAAAAACTTTGATTGATAACCCACCATTTCGGAGTAATATCCGCACGTTTTAAGTCTTCTTGTAGACGGCTTGCTTCATGAACTGGTGTTGCTTCTGCAAGTGTTACAATTACAACGCTTGTTTCTTCTGGATTACGCAAACGTGGTAATAAGTTTTTCACAGACTGTGGTACTTCACCCGTAGAACGTGCAATTTCCTTATGATACGTTTGTGCTGCATCTAGTAACAATAATGTATGACCTGTTGGTGCTGTATCAATTACTACAATTTCATCATTAGCTCTTTCAACAATATCGGCCAAAGCACGAAAGACTGCAATTTCTTCCGTACAAGGAGAACGTAAGTCCTCTTCGAGATACGCTAAACCTTCTTCATCAACTGTATCTTTTGCTTGCTCTATGACTTCCTTACGATAGTTTTCAACTTCTACTTTTGGATCAATTCGACTTATCGTAATGTTTCCTTGTTCTCCATGCATGACATAATCAATATGCGCTGCGGGATCAGTTGTAGTTAGGTGTACATGGTGTCCTTTTTCCGCCAGACCTACTGCAATTGCTGAAGCTACCGTAGTCTTTCCGACACCACCTTTTCCCATTGTAAAAATTACTCGTTTTCCCGATTCTGAAAGATTAGTAATCAATGTCTGAAGTGAAGGAATAGAGACAGTATTTGTTTCTTCATCCGAAATCGAGAGATTTTCCATTGGTTGAACTAGTTTTCTCATATTCTCTATCCCAGTAACATTAAACGGTACTAATGGAATTTCATAAGTAGGAAGATTTTTTAATTCTTCTGCCATGTTTTCTAACGCGCGTGATTGTCTCTTAAACAATGCATTTGAGATATTATCATTTTGCATATAGTCTTTCAAAATCCCATTTACAAGTAGAAACTGATTACTTACACCAATTTCTTTTAATTCATGAGCTGCTCGTTCTGCTTCTTGTAATGGAGAACTATCTGGTCGTGTAACAAGCAATAACATCGTTTGGTTCGGATTAGATAGTGCCTGGACCGTTTGATTATATAACTCTTTTTTATCACCAAGTCCTGCTAATGGTCCTAAACAAGAAGCCCCATGAGTACTTTCTTCCAGGAAACCACTCCAAGCCGTAGGAAGTTGAAGAAGACGTAACGTATGACCTGTTGGTGCTGTATCAAATATAATGTGATCGAATTTTGATGTTAATTCTTTATTTGTAAGTAACGTAGAGAATTCATCAAATGCAGCCATTTCTACTGTGCAAGCACCAGATAATTGCTCTTCCATCGTTGCAATAACAGCATCAGGGAGCTTTCCACGATATGGACCAACAACACGTTCTTTATATTCATGAGCTGCTGTTTCAGGATCTAAGTTTGCTACTTGTAGATTTAGAACACTTGGAATTTCTTTCGGTTTATTCGTAAGTTCTATTTCGAACACATCTTGTAAATTAGAAGCTGGGTCAGTGCTTATTAATAAAACTTGTTTCCCCATATCAGCTAACGTAATAGCTGTTGCACATGCAGTAGATGTTTTTCCTACTCCGCCTTTACCAGTAAAGAACAAAAATGGTGTGAATACTATTGTGTTTGGGTTATATAAGTTTGTCATTGCCTTTCACTTCTTTCTCTATTTTTTCACGTTTAACTTTAAACGTACGACTGGCTTTTGACTCAACTCTTCTACTGTTATATCTGTTAATTGTGTAAGTTCTTCATTTGTCAGGTGACTTTTTTCTTTTACTACTTTTCCATCTACCAAAGTTACAGGCAACACGTCTGGTCCTTTATCTGTTAATAGTTGACTGATAACAACATTATTGGCAAATGCATCTGGTTCACTTGCCAAATTATAACGAGTCACATCAATTCCTTTATTCTTCAAGTTGTTAACAGCAGCTGAAATACGAATTAACTCTGGATCAACACTTGGACCGCAAACTCCAGTAGAACAACACATTGCAGGATCAAAAATTTCAATCTTTTTCATCTCTGATTTCTCCCCTTCTTTATAAAAAAGCCGAGAAAAAATTCTCGGCCTATTTTGTTTTCAATTATTCTCCTGTTTCAGCATACTTTTTAATGCGTGCGCCAATTTCATCACGAACTCTTTGGAATACAGACCATTCTTGGCCCGCTGGATCATCAAATCCCCAGTGAACTCGTTTTACATGAGGTGGTGTTGTCGGACATACATCATTTGCGTGACCACAAAGTGTTACAACTAAATCTGCTTTGTCTAAAATGTCACGGTCAATGATATCAGATGTTTGGTCCGTAATATCAATGTCTACTTCTTTCATTGCTTTAATTGCATTCGGATTTACTCCGTGTGCCTCAATACCAGCAGAAAGTACATTCCATTTATCACCTAAGTATTTTTTACCCCAAGCTTCTGCCATTTGGCTACGACATGAGTTTCCTGTGCATAAGAAGTAAATTGTTTTTTTGTTTTCCATGATAATTCCACCTTTATTATGATTGTTTATTTTTATTGTGTTTGAAAGTATTTACGCTGGAACCAAAGTGCTACATTTACAAGAGCTATCATAACTGGAACTTCAACTAAAGGTCCGATAACTGCCGCAAAGGCTGCACCTGACTGAATTCCAAATACACCTACAGCTACTGCAATCGCTAATTCAAAGTTATTACTTCCAGCTGTAAACGCTAATGTTGTTGACACCCCGTAACTTGCACCAATTTTTTTGCCCATAAAGAAAGAGACAAAGAACATGATTACAAAGTAAATAAGCAATGGAATTGCAATACGTACAACATCAAATGGTACGCTAACAATCACTTCTCCTTTTAGAGAGAACATCACAATGATTGTAAATAATAATGCGATTAAAGTAATTGGACTAATCTTTGGAATGAATACTTTTTCATACCATTCTCGTCCTTTCGTTTTTACAAAAATCAAGCGTGTTAGCATACCTGCGATAAATGGAATTCCTAGATATATAAACACTGATTTTGCAACCTCTGCCATTGTTATATCTACAACAGCACCTTCAATTCCTAACCATTCTGGAATGACTGTTACAAACACATAAGCATATACTGAGAAAAATAACATTTGGAATACAGAATTAAAAGCAACTAATCCTGCCGCATACTCCGTATCACCTTTTGCTAAGTCATTCCAAACGATTACCATCGCTATACAACGAGCCAAACCTATCATAATTAAGCCCACCATATATTCTGGCTTATCCGGTAAGAATATAACAGCCAAAGCAAACATCAGAACAGGACCAATAATCCAGTTTTGTACCAACGATAATACTAATACTTTTACATCTTTAAAAACTCGCCCCATCTCTTCATAGCGAACTTTCGCGAGTGGAGGATACATCATTAAAATTAATCCAATGGCAAGTGGAATAGAAGTTGTTCCTACCTGTAAGCTATTCATTCCCTCAACAAAACCAGGGGATAGATATCCAACTCCAATTCCAATAGCCATTGCAAGGAAAATCCAAAGAGTTAAATACCTATCTAGAAATGACAGTCGCTTTTTCCCCGTGTTGCTCATTCTTCTCACTTCCCTTTCCTATTGTCACACTAACATTTACATCGAAGGGTTGGATTACACTTTTCAATTTGTTGAATGTTTTCTTTCTGATCAGGTACATGTTGCAAAATATCTTTAATAATTGGATAAAAACTACTTTCCTCATTTAAAGAATAGTAAATCCATTGTCCCTGCCGTTCTTCCTTTAATAATCCAATATCTTTTAATTTTCGAAGATGTTGGCTTATAGATGGTTGGCTCATATCAAATACTACTTGAAGTTCACATACACAACATTTACGCTCATTTAAAATTGCAATGGTTGTTAGTCTTGTTTTATCTCCAAGTAGCTTCAAAACACCTGATACTTGAGCTAACTCTACAACTGTTTGTTGCATCGCAATCCCTCCTTTCAAATAATTATATAAGCATACACTTATATATTAGGTAAAAAAATAAATCCTTATGCAGTTATTCAAAATAAATATTAAATCATGACTGAATTCGATATAAGTATATAACTAATTACTTATATGTTTCAAGTAATATAACTGATTTCTAGAAAAAATTATTGCTTCTAGGGATTTAATGCAAATGTTTTATTTAAACAACACCTATAAAGAAAAATATGAGGTTTCTCTTATTTTGTAATCAATTCATCAATCTCACTTATTTCTTTATATGCATGCTCGAAGTTTTGAAATGTATAATTCCCATATGCAGTATGATTTCCTCTAAAAATCCTATTAAAAATAATCTCCTTGGCCTCAATAACAGTACACTGCTGCGAATTCATAACTAATCTAAAATAGGATTTAAAGTATTCGACACTAAGCTGGCTTCCATTATTAATAATCATATAATCACCTTATTTCATTTATTTAACGACCTATCTTAACACTTCTTCTCTCCATCAAAATGTTATCTTTCCAAATTCCATTCACCTGCCCTATTTTCTCTCTTATCCCTACAATTCTAAATCCATTCTTTTCATGGATTTTAATGCTTGAAATATTTTCCGCAAAAATATTTGCCTGCAATGTCCAATAATTATTTTCCTCTGATAAATCTACAAGCTCTTTGAGTAATCTGAATCCAACATTATTCCCTATATAGTTTGGATGAACATATACACTCGTTTCTCCTACACCCACATATGCACATCTTGATGATATTTTACTAACAGAAGCCCATCCAATAATAATTTGATCTACTTTAGCTACAATACATGTCTTAAGATCACGGTTCATTTTCCATTTATACCAATCCGGACATTCTGTCTCAAAAGTAGCTGTTTTAGTTGAAATACCCTTTAAGTAAATATCACTAACCTGAGGCCAATCCTTTTCTGTTAGCTGAACAATACTATACTCCATAACTTTCATCCCTTCTACTATTTTGCTTTGAAATATTATAACTACGTTTTAAGGCCCTTAGTCAATATGCTAAGGACCTTAAAATGATTATTTATTCAAAACTTTCAAAACAGATTCCATTTGAGGCTTTGTAGCAAAACTCACTAATGTTCCATTCACCACTACCGCCGGTGTAACGTAACGCAATACAGAATCTTCACTAATGTTCCCAAAGCCACGCTCTTGGATTAACTGACTTAATTTCTTTTGAGCTAATACGCGATCCATTGACAATTCGTAGTTATACAAATGAACATTAACCAGTTTATCGAAGTGTTCTTTTAATTGTTCCTTTAATTCTAAGCTTTCTTCAAAAAATTGATTACTCTCTTCGCAGCAACCCTCTTCTGAATTATTATCACTGTCACAACAGTCAGTTTGGTTAGTAACAACGCTAGGAAAAATCTCTATTAAATCATTTTTATTCATAGTCATATCCCCCTTAAACTGTCTCATATAAACGATGTACTGGCTTAGGTGGTAATGGACTAAAACATTCATTGTATGTTTCACTCCAATTACTACCTAACTCTTTATTAATAGCACCGATAGAATCTGCTACAACTAAGTTAAGGATAGCAGGAGTTGCCTCAATACGAATATTTAATACGATTCTAAATTCTTTTCCTTCTTTTACATTTTCAACTGTAAATGTAGGTGCATCACCTGTTTGAACCATACTAGCTTTTACATAACCACCTTCAAATCCTACATGTACTTTTAAATGAGCGATAGCCATTTTTTCACGGATAAAGTGCTTATTAAGATTATCCAACAATTTTTCAGCCCATTCACGAGGGTTTATATCTTGCTCTGCTTTGATATCTCCTAAAATATTCATCCAAGCTAACTGCGCTTCACCCTCAGCATAAAGTTCATAGTCAATATCTAAAACCTTATCTCCGCCTAAATCAGTCGTCAGCCATGTATGAGTTAAAGCTTCTAAGTTATCTCCTCTTTCAGCAGAAAAAGTTTGAATGATAGTTTGCGGGTACCTCTGTTGTAAATATGCTTTCAGTTTAGCAATCTCCTCTTCAGAATAGCGGTCTACTTTATTTAAAGCAATAATATCAGCTTCAGCTAATTGCTTTTCAAAAATATAACTAACTGATTGAGAGAAAAACGGTTTCGTATTTTCATCAAGATTAAGCTCATGTAGCAACCTTGCTGGCTCTACTACAATAGTTAATGGAGCTGTCTTAAACTTATCTGCATAATACTGTTTTAATGGTTGAATAACAGTGGCAGCAAGATCCGTACAGCTTCCAACAGCCTCTGCAATAATTACATCTGGTTGTTTTTCTTTCATTAAAGTATTTAAGTTATTGTATAAGTCATCGAATTGACAGCAAAAACAGCCTCCTGTCACCTCTTTAGACTCTAATCCATTTGCACGAGCTAATTCAGTATCGATTAACTCTTTCCCTTGGTCATTTGTTACAATTGCAACTCTATAACCTTCCTTTTCTAACTTTAACGCTGATTTAATCATAGTCGTAGTCTTACCCGCTCCTAAAAATCCTCCTAATAAAACAAGTCTTGCTGTAGACATTTATCGTTCCCCCTATTTTCTATTGTTCATGTATAAATTTATAGACTATTGCTGCTAATAACGCTCCTAACGTTGTTGCAACTAGGTATATCCATAAGTACTCAAACGTACCAGAGATTAAAGCTGGTCCAAAAGATCTTGCTGGATTCATTGATGCACCGCTAATTGGTCCACCAAACATTGCTTCAAGTGCTACAGTTGAACCTATGGCAACCCCAGCAAAGGATTTTGTTGCCTTTCCATGTGTAGCTGAAGCAAAAATAACCATCATTAATATAAATGTTAATACAAATTCAAGAATGAAACTTTGTGTCCAGGATTGACTTGGCAATGTTGCACCCAAATTCGCAATGTCCCCAAATATGGAAAGTAAAAATAAACTAGCGAATGAAGCACCAATCATTTGAATTAAAATATATAAGATAGCTTCTCTTCTAGAAATTTCTTTAGCCGATAATAACGCAATTGTCACAGCTGGGTTAAAATGAGCACCTGATATATGACCAAACGAATAGATTAATGCAAGAACTACTAACCCGAAAGTGATTGCTACACCTATGTGCGTTAAACTTTGAGTTATGGAATTAACAATAATTGCACCCGTTCCCGCGAAAACTAGTGTGAATGTTCCGATAAATTCAGCTAATAATTTCCTTTTTAATTCCTTTGAATACGCAATTTCACGAAAAGAGTCTAATTTGACAGTGGTAACATAAGAACTCGCGACTGATTTATCTCTCATACAAGTTCACATCTCACTAACATTTTAAACAACATCTCTTAAAGATTCCTTCCTCCGGTGGAGTCAACATTTCAAAATATAACTCGTCAATCTTTGAATCTGGATGTTTCCAGTCGTAATGGAACTCATATTCTGTTAACTCTAAGTCTTGAATAGATTGTTTATGTAATAACGGAGACCCTTTATATAGATAAAGTCTTGTTTCATATTGAATTGGATCAATAATATTTCCTAACTCATTGTCTTCTACAAATGATCTAAATGTTGTTAAATCCTCAAAAGTTGTCCAAGGATTGAACATAATAAAAGTAGGATTTAATTTAATATCTATTTCTCTTAAATATGCAATTCCTTGTTCGATATCAGCGACAGAAGTATCTTTTGCTACCGCATCTAAAACCTCTTCTGAAGGGAATTCTAGAGCTGAAGTAATAAATTTAACTCCTAGTTCTTTCATTTCAGCAAGTGTCTTCTTGTTCTCAAGAATGTGATCTACACGAGTTGTAAAATCGTAAGTTAATTCTGGAAATTCTTCGTGTAGCTTTCTCAAAATCTTAATGCCATGATATTTAGCATTAAAGAAATCGGCATCAATAAAAGTTAAATGCGTCATGCCGCCCTCTACTAAGTTTCGAACATCTTGCAAAACAATTTCTTCTGGAACTAAAATAACTTTTCCATCATAAGCGGCAAATACTGAGCAGTATAAACATTTATGATGACACCCTCTTGCAATTTCAGTAGATCCAACCACTTGATCAGATCCAAGTAAACGATTGATTTGTTTTTGTGGATATTTATGTAATGCTGGAAGTAAATGTCTGGAAGGAATATCTAGATGATTGCGTGCCATATATGGATGAACTGATTCTCCTTTAATCGCTTGTTCTGCACTTAAAACTCCAGGTAGGCTCTCTTGCGTTTCTCCTGATAAATGTTTAGCTAACAAAGTTAGAGGATGTTCCCATTCCCCACTTATACAAGAATCACTGTAACGACCCGCAAGTCGATTTGCATTTATAGTTGCATGTTGCCCAAAGAATGTAATATGAGCATCAGGATTTATCTCAGCTACTTTTTTTGCCACTTCAATCCCTGCTGTAACAGCATCAAATAATGGAACAGAAATAGCAACCAATTGTTTGTCTTTAAATTTCTCTTCAACTAAACCTTCTACATATGTATCTAGGATTTCTACATCAAAGCCCGCTTTAACTAGTGGTGTAGCAGCTGTTGCAATTGTGTTGGGCTGAAATCCTCCTTCAAAATTAGAAACCAATAAGATATTCAACTTCTTTCCCCCTATTTCATACTTCAACAATTTCAATATCATTTGTTATACATAATCAACCAATAACACATTCTTGTAACGTTAACTTACGGCCATACTGGATCAATTAAAAACACTACAGTTGCTGCAAAAAGAACTACTTTCATCCCAAATAATTGAACTTTTGTTTTCATAAATTATTTCCCCCCGCTATTAACCTTTTTAACATTTTTATAAAATTAGTTTTTTGTTACTAACTTTAACTAAATCATAATTCAACAGGTAATCATTGTCAATACATTATTAACATTTATTTTACATTTACTTTTTGTTCAAAATTGTTAATAATAGTGAGTAAGTAGTAAAACACAATATGATTGGAGTTATAATATGTTAGGTCAACGTATCAAAGAGCTAAGAAAACAAAAAAAACTAACTCAAGAGAAGTTAGCCGATGGTATTATTACACGTAGTTATTTAAGTCAAATAGAAAAGGGATTAATTCAACCTTCTTATGAAGTATTAGAGGCTTTAAGCAATAAATTAAACTGTTCTGTAGAGGATTTCTTCGATGTTGTGGAAAACAAAGAATTAACACTCTCTCAAATAAAAAAAGATATTAAGGCAGCAGAAAACCACACTACAGCAAATCTATGGGATAAAGTTAAGAACTTTATTGAGCAAAAGAACTATTTTAACCACCCAGATGTGAATAAGTATGATGAAGGAATTTTGAATTGGATACATGGTAAATATTACGAGCATATTCATGATTTCAATCACGCAATTCCATACTTTACAAAAAGCATTTCCTTATTAAAAGAAGGTAACTATGTAAATGAACTTGTTAGATCGTTAGATTCTCTAGGATACTTATATAGTAGAATTAACAATCACGAAACAGCTCTCTCTACACTGAATAGAGCTTATAAAATAATAATTCATGAACAAATTAGTGGAATTCTACGTGTTTCTTTACTTGCTAATTTAGGTATTGTCCATGGCCGGTTAAGCGAATATTATTCAGCAATTAACTTCTTAGAAGAAGCAATTGAACAAAACGAACAAACACGAACTCATTATAAAGCAGGCGAAATCTATATGGCACTTGGTATTTGTAATATGGAACTCCAACGCTTCGATCAAGCTAAAAAGGCAAATGAAAAAGCTCTTAAATTTTTCAAACTAAATGAAAACAAACTTTATGAAGCAGGAACATACACGAATCTTGGTATTCTTTCTTCTTATAAAAAAGAGTTTCATCAAGCTCAGTTATCATTTAAAACAGCTCTTAATCTTTATACTCAAATCAATGCAAAACCTAATGAAATTATGAACGTACAGGTCGAATTAGCTAAAAGTTATTTCGCTCAAAAAGATTATGAATCAGCAAAATCAATTTGCTTCGACACTATTGAAACTAAATCGAAGAATAAACATAAAGCACAAGCTTATGAATTGCTGGGCGACATTTATCTTGAAGAATCTAATAAAGAATTAGCACTAAAGTATTATATGGAGGCAAAAGAAATTGCCGAGTTTATATCGCCAAACAATAAACAAGTTTGTAGACAAATTTGCAAAAAAATTGGAGATTGTTATGTTGTATTGAAAGACTTCGAGAAAGCTTCTTACTACTATCAAGAGTGTTTCTAATTTAAAAAGGACAGTGAATTCCTATTGAATTCACTGTCCTTTTTATACAAAATTAAAAGAACCATTCAAATTTCTTTTTTATTCTTCACACTTTATTTCTTCCAATCCGTCATTTTCACACGAATACTCTGTTCCATCTTCTTTAATAAATAACAGACAATGTTGAGGCATCCCATTTTTTTCATTTCGAGTTAAATATGAAATATATATATTTTTACCAATACTTTTATCCTGTTGCTTTTTTATTATTTCATGACATAAATCTACTATATAAATATATCCACCTTTTCTATGAATAATTTCCTGTGGCACATTCTCTAAAGCAAGACGCACTTCCTTTTTAACTTTACATTGTACTTCAGAACTGCTGCCTATGACTTCTACATCTTTAACATTACTTAAAACATTAAATTCTGTAAAGCCTTCTAAGCCACATCTGCGAAGAAGATTAAAAGTAGATGTAGCCTGATCTAATTCAGCTACAAGTAATTCTCCTATTGGATAACCATTTGGATGATTAGTTTGATATAAATTATTAACTCCATTATATAATTTTAATATCTCATTTCTAACTTCAAATTTAGAATACCTAGCAGGATTTAAAAAGACAGTATTATATAAACAATCTCTTAAAATTTTTGAAGCATGCCAATTACTTTCTGCACCTGAACCTGCTATATCAACATACGGAGTAACCGAAAGAATCTTCTTCCTAAAATCCGAATCAACTTCCCCAGTGATTGAGCTTGTCCCCCTAGTATCACTAACTAACAAAACACCATTCGGTAATATAACACCTATAATTAATGTCATGCTTTTTCCCCCTTCATTTCAAATCTACAACTAATTTCTTTTTAAATCAATCCTCTCACAATATAGTTCTTCGTTGAGAGAATTTCAAAATATGTGTATCAAATATTAGTTTATATTTTGTATCAATAACTATCTTTCCTAATGGCTCAGCTTCTCTACTAACTTCTATCGAAAAAGATATACATTTGCAATCATCTATATATTTTTGCATCATTTCTTCTTGTATGGAATGTATATGTTCCTCAGTTTTTTAGTATTGAATCGTGATTTATTTGGATAACTATCTAGTAATATTTATTTTAATTTAGAATATTACTGTTCTACTCCTAGAAAACTTCCGGAATATATTATCTGATAATTAGAACTAGCGTCACAATGTTTGTAAAAAAGGCGCAGAGGTTTGATTAAAGTAACGAGGTTTATAAAAAGATATGATACTTTATCTCTTCAAGTTAAGACTTCTAAATAATTTTTAATCTAACATTATTTCAAAGCTACAAATTGAATGTGCTACTATAGTTATACATACAAACTCTTAAAACAATTAAAGGATAGGTGAACGAGAACAACCATGAAAAAATTTTCTTTAGAAAAAAATGCTCAATGTCTTTGTGGATCAGGAAAAAAATACAGAAATTGTTGCTGGGATATTTTATCGAACATTACTAAAGATATGAATTTCCAAAAGGAAATTCATAATAAAAATTTTGATAAAGCTCTTAAACTTTCTCTAGCAGACTTAACTAGGTATATGATTTATGTTAAAAGAGATACCGAACCACTGCTTTTAAACAGCCCAATTTTAGGGGATCATATGTTAGAAATAGATTTAAAGGCATTAGATGAAATTATTAATAAGAACTTATTCGTTATTAAAACTGGAAATCTAGATGTAAATTTCATCTCTATGCTTCATAATTTGAGTAAAGTTTTTTATAACCAAAAATGGCATCAACTTTTAACATATTATAAAACAGTTTGGTACTATTTGTATCAGAAAGATATAAATAAAGCGGTAGTAATACTTTCTGGAATTTCATATAAGGAAATCTACAACGTACAATTTCTTCAATTATATCTCGATGTGATGAATAAAAAGCTTTCGTTTTCAGATAAAATCGAAATAAAAGATATATTAATAAAAAAATCGGATAATTTAACAGACAAAATAAAATATATGGCAGCTAAAGGGATTGAATTCTTTTTAATTGAAGATTTAGAGAAAGCAAAAGATCTATTTAATGAGGCATTACTATTAGCTGAACAAAATATAAATCACTTTAAAGAAACATATGACTATTTTAATTTAGCGAATCTCTATAATTATGCTGGTAAAATTTTTGATAACATGGAATACATAGAAAAGGCTGTTGATTATTATACCAAAATACTTGAAGACAAGAATGTCACTCAAAAAGGTATTTCAGATGCATATTCACGATTAGGTGAAGCATATTTTAGTTTGAAAAATCTAGAAAAAGCGCTTGAATGCTATGAAAAAAGTATAGAGATTGATGGCAATGTATTATCAAAAATTTTTATTGCACATGTTTTCACTGTCAATGAGGATTTTGACAAAGCTTCAGAAATATTAGATAGTATAGATATTAATAAATTAGAGGATAAGGAAAAAATTGATTTTGTTTTTAATTATGCAGAGTTAATACTGTATACAAAAAAGAAAGATGGTATAGAAAATATATTAATTAAATTAAAAGAATTAGATGTTTCTTCTAAATATTTTAATGATAAGAAAAACGAATTAATAATTAATCTCCAGGAAGTTCTACATTTGTCTAAAGATGATGATAAAGATTCAGGAATAAAAAAAGTATTACGAAAAATAAATGATTACTTTATACTTGAACCTAATATAGCAGGATTCGGTATAAACATTAATGAAATATTAAAAGATATATTGAAAAAAAAATCCAAATAAAATAGTTGTTTTGTTTAGATTTCTTAGGTGTAGCTCTAAAATATGGTTATGACGTTTATACAAGTAAATAAAGTCACGATGTATGGTTACTTCCAATTAAAGAATTATAAGCGAATTTTAATCAAAAATTTTTTAAACAAAGGAAAGTTCCTCCCAAAAGAAAAGAAACCATTTTAATTATTCCTTTTTGAAAATGGTTTCTTTTCTCACTAAAAAAGATTTATAAAGCACTTTTAATCAAGCTCTATTCCAAATCAATCACCTTCATTTTGAGCCAATTGAAGGTGATGTAGTGCTACCCCTACTATCAAGATAAATATTGAATTTATATATTATTAATAACAAATTATATAATAATACTTAAAATATAATATACAACCACCGCTATAATACCAGCCCCAGGCAAAGTCACTATCCACGACAAAATAATATCTCTAATTACAGACCAATTAATCGTTTTTGCCCCTTGCTTCATACCTGCTCCAATGATAGCAGAAGTACTTACATGCGTTGTTGATACTGGTAACCCTAATTGACTAGAAGACATTACTAAGCAAGTTGTCGTTATTACAGAAGATAAAGAACTATTTTCATCAAGCTTTGTTACTTTACGTGCTAATAAATTTGTTACAGCTAATCCCTTCACAAGACTAGGGGTAGTACCAGCGAAGCTGTCACCGCCCGCAATAAGGAAATGTCAATTTTAAATTAAGTTTTTATTTTAATATTTTTTAAACGCGTATACCCCATCCTGTTTAAGATGGGGGGAAAATAAAGTAGTTAATACATGCTTCAATAATCTAAGTTTTATCCCACAATTGCGCCTTTTAGTTGAAAAACATTGGGTAAGGAAAATTAAAATGTATCAAAAATCAAAACCTGCATATTACTAGATGAGATGAACATTTTAATAGTCAGTCTAAAAAGCAAGCATTTCGCTATCCAATTAAATATTTCCTATTGGACTCCTGCAAATCCCCATTGGAATACCCTTATGATTAATGACCTTTTTCAGGTTCACAATAGCATTTCCTCGATAAACTTGTTCCATAATATTTTTTATTTTTTCGCCTTCTTGTTTACTAACTTTTTGCTTCATAAGCATTTTTTGAAACCATTGACTAATTTCCGTCGGGGAAACATTCCCCGCAATGGAAGAAAGACGATTATATCCATGTAATACTTTTTCATCTAAATCCACTTCTCCACCAGCATAAAAATATAAATTGTTTCTAAGCATACCGTTTTTTATTCGCTCAATTTTTTCTTTATTGCCAGCATCTTTTATTCCAACCACTAAGTCTATCTCACTTAATTGAATAATACTTTTTTCTGATAAATCAAATCCAGTTCTTTTTGGATTGTTATATAAAATTGTAGGTTTATTACTAAGGTGTATTATTCTCTTTGTATAAACCACTGCTTCTTCTTGTGTCGGTATAACATACGGTGGATACCCAAGCATAATACCTGATATTTTTGTGTGACGAATCTTTTCAGCTAATTCCTCTGCCTCTTTCTGTCTAATTGAAGCCACACCAAATATTATTTCCATATTACCAATGAGTTCTTCCTCCAGTTCTAAACCATTTATGATTTCAATTTTCTCTTGGAGGTTTAGACTATGCTGTTCCCCAGTAGTTCCAGAGACGAGAACAGATTTTATTCCTTGTTTATATAGATCTCTTATATGACTTATTGTCCCTTTAATATTTAAAGATTCATCTTCAAAAAAAGCTGTTGGCACGGCAATATGAACTTTTTCTGTTAGCATTATGTTATCCCCTTTTTCTACTAATCTTCTATTCTTTAAGCAGATAATTTCATAATGTTTACAGCACCTCTTCGTACACTTTTAAATTTTGATAAATAGTCTTCAGGAACGGGGCTTCTATATGGAATTGTTTAGCTAATCCCAATAAATATCCTTGTAAATGCTCTCCTTCAATAAATAACCCTTTTTCCATATCCCGTTGCATAGAAGTTTTAAAATCATAAGAAAGGCTATCTACTGACTTCATATACTTTTCCACAATATTATCTGCAATGGGGGCTTTACAAGCTCTCATTATTTCTGTTACTTCTTCAAACAAATTTCTAATAAAGTCTCTGCCGCCATCGCTTTCACGGATTGGTCCTATTGGTGCACGCATAAGTGTTGTAAGACCTGACATAACGGTAATAAGTAAATATTTATGCCACATGTCTTGCATAATTTGGTTACTTAGAACAAAGTTCGCTTTTGTACCACTGAATGTATCAGCAATTTGTTGTATTCGATCTGTTTCTTGATGTTCAAGTTCACCAAATACAAGTCGATCAAAAGCACTCGAATGCAAGACTTCTCCTGTTTTATTTAATGTTGTTTCTATAATACATAAGCCTCCAATCACTTTATTATCACCAAATGCTTCTTTTAATGGAGATAGATGGGCTACGCCATTTAATAATGGAATAATTACCGTTTTATCACCGACAAATGGTTTCAAATTGTTTATTGCTTCTTCTAAATGATAGGCTTTTGTTGAAAGTAACACGATATCAAATGGATCGGTATTATCAGCTTTTGTTATTAATTTTGGTGCAAAAGAGAAATCACCGTTTACACTGTGAATAACTAAACCATTTTTCTCAAGCTGTTGTTTTCGTTTAGTACGAACGAGAAAAACAGCGTCTTCTCCTTTTTCTACTAAACGACCACCAAAATAGCCTCCGATTCCTCCAGCTCCTAAAACTAAAATACGCATATACAACTCTCCTTAACCAAATTTATATTCAACCTAAAGTATTTATAGGAACTAACGAGGTTGGTTTAAGTATAATACTTCACAAGTTTGCTTTTGATTTAAGCAGCAATGAAATTATTAAAATTCTCCTTTTCTTTACTGCAATAAAAGTGCAACTGAACATTGCAAAAGTAATAACGCCAATACAATATTTATTACTCGAAAATGTTTGAAATACGTTTTTTGGAATAATCCACCGAAAAATATCCAAGTCAAGGTAGCAAGCGAACCTATTGCAGCAATGATCATTTCAAAAAATAAAAGCAAACCCAGCGATGAATAATAAGGCATAACATATCCTGTTAGAGAGGTGATCCCAAATAAAAATATCTTTACATTAACAATTTGTAGAACAAAACCAATCCAAAAAGAGGGCTGTTTCTCGGATGTTTTATTGTCAGGCTTGCTAATGGCAATCTGATATGCAAGCCACAATATATATATTACTCCTGCATATGTAAGGACAGTCATTATTGGATTTATTAAGTTTTCTAATCCAAAAATAAATAGGGCACATAATGCTTGCACAAAAAAATAACCAGTAAAGATTCCCAAGAATAAAGGTTTTCCTCTTTTCCATCCATAATTCGTCATTGTATTTAATGCTAAAATATTACCTGGTCCCGGTGTAAAGGCATTTATTATTACGTATATAACAAATGAAAATAATACTTGAACGCCCATATCAAAATTCACTCCACTCTCATATCAATGATTATAATCATTCATAATTATAGTGGTTCTTTTTGATATAGCATAATACCAAAACAATATATCCTGATATAGTCAACAACTATATCAGACACATTATTTGTCCATTTTTAGTTATAATTCTTGTGCAAATCTTTTTAATGCATCTAAATATATTTCACCAAGTTTCGTTAATGTGACATCACTATGCTTAATTGTTCCAACACGTATGACTTCATCTAAATTAAGAGGAACTGCAATAATTTCATCTCCATGAAGATATTTAGGGAAAACCCCTGAAGAAATGGTATAACCATTGAGACCAATCATGAAATTGACAATGGCTGCTCTATCGCTTACTTTGATACTTTTCTTTACACTTCTTGTACTTAAAATTTCTTCTGAAAAGTAAAAAGAATTGTACTCTCCTTGTTCAAAAGAAAGGCATGGATAGTCTTCTAATTCATCCAAATTAATAGATTCTTTGTCGGATAATGGATGTCTTTTATTAATAAATACATGCGGTTTCGCTGTAAATAGTTCTGAAAAGGTTATGTTTCTTTCTCTTAACAGTTTTAATATTACGGATTCATTATAATTACTTAGATAGATAATTCCCAGCTCACTTCGTAAATTCTTTACATCTTCAATGATTTCATAAGTTTTTGTTTCACGAAGGGTAAACTCATATTCAGACATTCCAAATTCTTTTACAAGTTCCACAAAGGCATTAGCTGCAAAAGTATAATGCTGGGTTGAAATACAAAAATGTTGCTTAGCTGTTTTTTCACTTATGTATTTTTCTTCAAGCATGGTAAGCTGCTGTAATACCTGTCTGGCATAACCTAGAAACTCAGCCCCTTCATTAGTAATAGTAACCCCTCTATTCGTTCTAATGAATAGAGGAATTTTAATTTCCTTCTCTAATTCCTTAATCGCATTCGACAAACTTGGCTGGGAGATGAACAAACTTTTTGCTGCTTCATTCATAGATCCCTTACTTGCTACTTCTAATGCATACTTTAATTGTTGTAAATTCAAACTGAACGCCGCCTTTTCAAAGCCCCTAATAATTACTCTATCAATAGAAAAAATCGAATCTTTAACTACATATTTTTAGCGTTTTACCACTTTTTCCTTTCCAACAGAATCTCATCTATCGTTTAGGTTCGCAACAATAAAACTTTGTTTCAAATCTACAGGAGCTTCAGGAAATCTTATTCCGTTAAATGGTCCTATTCAGAAGGACGCCTTGTTCCACAAGCGCGCCCGTTCGGCATAGTCAAATCAAGGTTCTTAAGTTAACGCAATTAAAGAACAACTTCTGTTGCTGATTAATCCCTATGATAAAAAACCATCTAAGAATTGTGACCATTCCTCGATTAATGAAAAGGTAATAGTTAATATTAACTTCAATAATTTTTTTATTTCACCATCTTATTTGTATACATCCGACACTATTTTCAAAAAAGCTTTCAAGGCACGTGTTTTATAACGATTTTCCTTTAAAACGATGCCAATTTTCCAAGGGATATATTGACTACTGATTTCTTTGACACAAAGATTCTGTGAGCACATTTCAGTTAAAGGACTTGGAATAATAGCTACTCCTAGTTCATCACGAACTAATGCCATTAACAAATCCCACTGCGTTGTACTATATGCAATATTCGGCACAAAATTCTCCTTACGACAACTTTCTAAAACCACTTGGCTCAAGGCAAATGTAGTATCAAACAATATCCAATCATCCTGTTGCAGTTGTGCAAGTGTAATCTGCTGTTCCTCTTTTAAAACGTGACTTTTAGGTAAACAGGCAACAAACGGTGCTTCAAAAATAAGCTGTTCTTCTAGTTCCTTGCTTTGGGTTGGTATCACGACAAAAGCTACATCGACTTCACCCTTTTCAACAAGCTTTTCTACATTTAAACCTCCTTCTTCGACAATTTCAAGTGTAACCTCTGTATACTTCTTTGAGAAAGCTTTCGCCACTTGTGGAAAGAAAAAGGTACCAATAATTTGCGGCAGCCCGACTTTTAAATGCCCTTTTATATTTTCATTTATATGTTCATTTATATCTTCAAGCTCTTTTTTTAACTCCTTCATTTGCTGTAGCATTGTAATCGCTTTTTCATAAACAAGCTGACCTTCATCGGTTAAACGAATAATCCGATTAGAACGCTCAAAGAGTGTTACGCTAAGTTTTTTCTCTAGCTTTTGAATTGTTTTAGATAGGGATGGTTGTGCGATAAATAGCTGCTCACTTGCCTTTGAAAAGCTTCCACATTCCACAATTGTTTTAAATACCTCGAAGTCTCGTAAATTCATCGTATTCCCCCATTATTCCCTTTTGGCATATTCAATATGATTATTATATATTTTACATTATAAACGATTCCTCTTACACTTTTAGGAAACAGGAGGGATTCAGATGTCAACATGTAAAGTTGCTGTCGTTCAAGCAGGTTCAATCGTAATGAATAAAGAGAAATGTATCAACAAGGCAATAAAATTAATCAAAGAGGCTGGGGAACAGGGAGCCAATATTATTGTTTTTCCAGAAGCATATATTCCAGCGTATCCACGTGGGATGAGCTTTGGGGCAGTGGTTGGAAGTCGTTCGGAGAGTGGACGCAATGACTTTTTACGTTATGCAAAAAATGCCATAACAGTACCTGGTCCCGAAACAAATCAATTAGGTGCTGCGGTGAAAAAAGCAGGTGCTTATACTGTTATTGGCATCATTGAACGTGACCAACAAACAAGTGGTGGCACACTCTATTGCACAGCGATTTTCTTTGGTCCAGACGGAAGATTGCTGGGAAAACATCGAAAACTAAAACCAACGGGCAGTGAACGTCTTATTTGGGGTGAAGGGGATGGCAGTACGCTCCCTGTATTTGATACACCATATGGCAAAATTGGTTCCCTTATTTGTTGGGAAAACTATATGCCTCTAGCGCGTGCCGCTATGTATGAAAAAGGTATTCAGATTTATATTGCACCAACTGCTGATTCACGTGATACTTGGTTTGCTTCCATGCGGCATATTGCGATTGAGGGACGTTGCTTTGTTTTATCTTGCAATCAATATAGTACAAAGGATATGTATGAAGAAGATTTAATAGCAACGGAGGAAATGCAAAATATGCCTTATGAAATTACTCGTGGTGGCAGTTGCATCGTAAATCCACTTGGAGAATTTTTAGTAGAGCCGGTATTTGGAAAAGAAGAAATACTATATGCTACTCTGAATTTAGACGACATCACACGTGGTCATTTTGATTTTGATGTAGTTGGACATTACGATCGAAAAGATGTGTTCCAATTAGTCGTAAATGAAGAAAAGCAATAGATTCCCTTTTGGCTGTTAATATATATCTATGTTTATTGATTCGGGTGCCTGCCCAAGTATTGTATAATCAATACTTAAAGGTTCAGGCACTTTCCGTTTTAAACCTTTACAAAAAATTAAAAGTTTTCTTATTGAACTCCCCTTTAAGTACATTTCTTCACAATCTCACACCAACATCAACATAAATATCCAGTTTTGTTTGGAAGTCTTATTCAATTAACTGGCCCGTTTGCGGAATAGAGTAAATGGAGCTTTTACTACTTTTTTATAAAGTAGTATTTGCTATGCAATTACTGTAACAAAAACGACCATTTCTGTTACATGGTGTGAAAAATATATTTTGTCTGCCAATCTAGCATAAACAACGTAACAAAAATATGTAACAAAATAATTTGTAACAATATTAATTATTTCATAGTTTTGGTACAATTATGCTGAAAGGTGAGGATATGAATGAAATTTGGTTACATGCGTGTTTCGACTATTGATCAAAATTTGGATCGTCAAAAAAGACAGCTTGAAAAATTTGGATGTGAACGCATCTTTTTTGAGAAAGTAACGGGAACGAAACGGGAACGTCCGGAACTAAACCGTATGCTGGAGTTTCTTCGTCCAGAAGACACCGTTGTTGTATCGGATTTAACTCGCTTATCCCGTTCCACGAAAGATCTGATTGAGATTACGGAACTCATCGCCCAAAAAGGAGCGCATTTAAAAAGTTTAAAGGAGTCTTGGCTGGATACAACAACGGCACATGGGAAAATGTTGTTTACTATTTTTGCAGGCATTGCCCAATTTGAGCGAGATCTCACTTCTGAACGGACAAAGGAAGGCATTTTAGCTGCAAAAAAACGGGGAAAATATCCTGGAAGACCAAAAGCTGATGAAGAAAAGATCAACTATGCCCTATATCTTATAGACCAAGGGATGAGCCGGACAGATGCTGCCGAAAAGGCCGGTATTTCCCGTATGACCCTATATCGTAAGCTACAAAGGGGTGAAAAACATTGAAAAGGAATTGGGAATTAGATGAGCTAATTGATCACTTTATCCTTATGCCTGATGAACAAGAGCAGATTCAACTAAAAAGGGGAAATACGAAACTTGGGTTTGCTGTCATGTTTAAGTTTTTTCAATACGAAGCTAGGTTCCCTCATACCAAGAGTGAGATACCAAAGACAGTTATAGAGTACATCGCTAAGCAGCTAGAGATGAATCCCGATGTTTTTTCTGAATATGATTGGACCGGACGTACCATTACTTATCATCGTTCGGAAATCCGTACCTATTTTGGATTTCGCGAAACTACTCTGCAGGATGTAGACTTATTGACAGACTGGTTATGTAAGCACGTGTTATTTCATAGCCATGAATTTAACTATGTTGAGGATAAGTTATACCAACAATACAGAGAATTAAAAATTGTGCCTCCCACCCCAGATCGTGTAGAGCGTCTTATTCGCTCTGCTACCTACTCCTATGAAGATCAATTTTTCGCCTCTATTTATCAAAGACTTTCTAGCCAGACATGTGAAGGGTTGGATAAATTAATTAATCTTTTAGAAAAATTTGAAGACGCCTCAGAAGCAAAAGAATTATTAACATTTCATGAATTAAAGTCCGATCCTGGACGCATTGGATTAGAAACAATCTTCAAAGAACTTCAGAAACTTCAAACCATAAAAGAGCTGCAATTACCCTATGATTTGTTTAACGATATTTCACCAAAAATTTTAAAGAAATACAGAAAGCGTACAGCAACAGAGGATATCCGTGAATTGCGCCGGCATCCACCCCAGATTCGCTACACACTTTTATCTTCCTTCTTTTGGCTTCGAAGAGCAGAAATTACAGACGGTCTGATTGAACTGCTTATACAAATTATTCATCGTATTAATGTTAGGGCCGAACGTAAAGTGGATAAAGAATTAATACATAATTTAAGGAAGGTAAATGGGAAAAACAATCTATTGTTCCAAATGGCTGAACAAGCGTTAGATAATCCAGATGGAATTATTCGGGATGTCCTTTATCCTGTTATCAGCGAGGAAACACTTAAAGATTTAGTAAAGGAATTTAAACATACAGGGCCTGCCTACAAACAGAAGGTATATACGATTATTCGTTCATCGTACAGTTCCCATTACCGCAGGATGGTTCCCCGTATTTTGGATATGTTAGAGTTTTGTTCAAATAATGAGGCTCATCATCCAGTAATCGAAGCGTTAGAACTTATAAAAAAATATATAAATTCAAATGCTCACTTTTTCCCAGAGTCTGACCAGGTTCCATTAGATGGTGTGATCCGTCCCAGCTGGAGATACCTAGTCGTGGAACAGGAGACTTCAGGCGAAGAGAGAATCAATCGTATTAATTATGAGATTAGCACCTTGCAAGTCTTACGTGATAAGCTGCGATGCAAAGAAATATGGGTACCTGGTTCGGAACGATATCGTAATCCAGATGAAGATCTGCCACAGGACTTTGAACTGCACCGTGAAGAGAACTATAAAGCATTGAAAAAACCTATTAATCCCGATGATTTTATCACAAATTTAAAGGAAGAAATGACAAAGGCGTTAAATAAATTAGATCAAGGAATCCCTAAAAATAATAAGGTTCGCATTTTAGCAAAAGGAAAGGGAAATGGCCGAATATCTATTTCTCCTTTTGATCCGGTGCCGGAGCCAGTTAACCTATCACGCCTAAAAGCTGAAATTATGAAACGATGGCCAATGACGAGTTTACTAGATATCCTCAAGGAAGCTGATTTGCGTGTAAACTTTACGGACCTTTTTAAAACATCTGCATCAAGAGAGGTCATTAGTAAAGATTTGCTACAGAAGAGGCTTATCTTATGTTTATACGGTTTGGGGACAAATGCAGGGCTAAAGCGAGTTTCAAATGGGGAACATGGCGAAAAGTATAAAGATTTATTATATATACGGCGAAAATACATTGATAAAGACAATCTACGTATCGCTATTGCTGAGATTGTTAATGCCATTTTGCGAAATAAAATGACCGATATATGGGGAGAAGGAACAACTTCCTGTGCTTCCGATTCCAAGAAATTTGGTGCGTGGGACCAAAATCTAATGACTGAATGGCATATTCGGTATAGGGGCAGAGGTGTAATGATTTACTGGCATGTGGCTAAACATTCAACCTGTATCTATTCTCAATTAAAATCATGCTCTTCTTCTGAGGTAGCGTCTATGATTGAGGGAGTTTTAAAGCATTGTACAAGCATGGAGGTTGAAAAAAATTATGTAGACAGTCACGGTCAAAGCGAAGTAGCTTTTGCCTTTTGCCATCTCTTGGGTTTTCAGCTTATGCCAAGATTAAAAGCTATCAATTCACAAAAACTTTATAGGCCAGATAGTGGCATGAGTGATGCTTTCCCTAATTTACAACCGATTCTTACAAGACCTATCAACTGGGAATTGATTCGTCAGCAATATGATCAGATGATTAAATATGCTACAGCCCTGCGTCTTGGAACAGCCGAAACAGAGGCTATCTTAAAACGATTTACAAGAAGCAACTTAAAACACCCGACTTATCAAGCCCTGTCGGAGTTGGGAAAAGTTATTAAAACCATTTTCTTGTGTGATTATTTGGATTCTGAAGATATTCGGAGAGAAATTAATGAAGGTCTTAATGTTGTAGAGAATTGGAATTCCGCAAATGGCTTTATTTTTTACGGAAAAGGTGGAGAAATTTCTACAAATAGATTGGAAGACCAAGAGGTTGCTGTTCTTTCTCTGCATTTATTACAAAATTGTCTCGTGTATATTAATACACTCATGATTCAATCTGTATTATCAGAAAAGCAGTGGCAGGATATGATGACACCTGAAGACTTGAGAGCGTTAAGTCCACTTATATATAGCCATGTAAATCCTTATGGTATCTTTAAATTGGATATGATGGAGAGAATTCCAATCGAAGAAAGGCAATCAGAAATAGAAAACACTTTGCATATTTAACTTTATTCCTTATTGCGGGTAGTGACAGCTTCGCTGGTACTACCCCGACTACCAATACTCATTGCAACAGTAACCAGAAGGAATAAGGATAAGTGTGATTCATCCCCACCATTTTCAAATCCATTTAATGTTGCTACGAGTAACGCGATTGCTACTATTTTAGGAGTATCATTAACAGATCGTACAAAACAAATAAGTCCACTAGATAACCAAGCAATCCCCTTTCCTGCTTGAGGATTAATATGAATTTTATTAACAAATAGATTAAGAATCCAGGCTACTCCAAGACCTAATACAGGACTCAAAAGTAAAGGCAATACAATCTTGCTCACTAAATTTCCCCATAAAACACTGGATACACCATGAGATATACAAGCTACCAAAATTACTGCTCCTATAATTGCGTGGGTTGTTGATACTGGTAATGAAAATTTAGTAGCTAGTGCCACCCATAAAGTTGCCCCAATTGCCATAGCCAATGCCATAGTAGCTGAAAGTTGATAAGAAGAGTTCATTAATCCCTCTGTAAATAGCTTTAATATTTTTGAAGCGAAGAAAACCGAAAGCCCTCCTCCTATTGCAGTCATTATAGAACCATATAATAGTGCTGTCTTTTCCGTAGCAATTTCAGCAGCCACAAGAGGTGCAACGCCTTTCGAAACATCATTACCACCGTTCTCTACGGCTAACCACGCTACAATACTTAAACCAATAAAAGTCATAAATGAATAACTTGGAAAAATACCCAAAGCATAAAATGTCATTGTAATTACACACGCCAGTACCAATCCTGTCAAGGGATTGGATGTAAAATTAAACTTCTTATTTATTACTGTTTCCTGTCCAGAACTAACTTCAATAGGTTGTTGATACACACTTTCTTTCATAAACCCCATCATCCTTAATATATATTTAGTTTAAATATCCCTTTTATCCATCACCCAAGTTCCAATATGCTATATATTTTCATGTTGTCTCCCCTTACAAACATAAAACTTTCTCTTGATCAACATATTGGAGAAAAAGAACAATGAAATTCATTTTGATTCCACTGCTCTTTTAATTAACATTTCATAAACCGCTGGAGAAACTATCTTCTTGATTTCTTCATGATTTACTTCATAAAAAGACCATTGCGCTTGATTATGTTTTATTATGATTTTGCTACTCAACAACAGCTTTAAATGATAAGACATCTTAGATTGAGGCATCTTAAAAATTTCTTGTAAATCGGAAACACACAATCGATTATTTTGTGAAATTTCATAAAGAATCTTGAGTCTTGTTTCATCCGCCAGTGCCTTGAATTTTATTACATTGTCATTAAGCATCCTAAACTACATCTCCACTAATTCACTAATAGCCAATTCAAAGCAACCATTCAACGAATCAGCTATCTTTTTTGAACTTTCTTTTGTATTACCATCAACAATATAATAGCCAATACGATCAAAGTTACTAGTTGTTTTATTTACTCTTTCCCCTTTATTTACATACCAGTGTATTTCTTTAATAGATTCTGCTCTAAAGTTTTCATTGAAAGATATGTAACCTTCTTTATCAGCAATTAAAAAGCGAATTGAAGAAGAAGAAACTAATTCTTTGTTGCAACAACTATTTTTAATAGGCAAACCTAGGTTAATTCTTAATGCTATTCTACGTAAATCTATTCCTGTCACATACTCTACAAGATCAGTTATTCTATCTCCTCCAGGTCTAGCGTTAACCTCAATAACCTTAGGTCCGTCACTTGTCACTTTAACTTCAGTATGAGTTACCCCAAAGTCAACACCTATAACATCTAAAGCATTTATTACAGTCTCGTGAATAGATGTTTCTATATCTTCCTCAAGAACTGCTGGGAAGTTATGTCCCACCTCCACAGACAGAGGAAAAGGAGTTACTACCTTTTCAGTAACACCTACTATAGTAGTTTTACCATCTATAGTATAAGATTCAATGCTATATTCTGGTCCATCTAAATATTCTTCTACAATTGCTTCAGGATCTAGGGTTTGTCCCACTAGATTTAATTTTGAGTGACTAATTACATCTACAGCTTGTTTGACTTCATTGTAATCTTTACAAAGATATACGTTCTTACTTCCCGAATCATTAGAAGGTTTGACAATTACCGGGAAAGAAAAGTCTTCTAATTTCTCATTCAAGTTATCAAGTTCCCTAATAAGAACAAATTTCACAGAACTTACATTTGAATCATTTAACTTTTTACGAGCTAATTTCTTATTCCGACAAATAATGGCCGTTTCATAGGATAAGAATGAATTAATCTCTAAAATTTCACCAACTTTTGCGGCAAGTGGAATACGATATTCGTTTAATGTGTAAACGCCTACTATATTATATTTCTCACTTAACTCCTTACATTTTCCAACAACAGTTTCTTCATCATTTAGATCAATTTCTACTGGTACTTCAACACTGAACATTTCATCAAAGGAAATATTCTTTCTTATCAAAATAACGCCATAACCTAATTCTTTTACTAAATCAACTTCATTATCTCGAGGACTAATAACAAGCACATACTGGTTATTCATATTGCTCCTCCTTATTCACAGCAAGTCGATGTTGTTTTTGTTTCTACTTTGATATCAAGTAGGCTTCTTGTTTTTTCTGCACTTACTGCAATAGCAATCGCATTTACATGACCAAGTTCTTCTTTTGTAAATCCAATTTGTCTCGCTTGTAACACAGCACTTTTCAGTAACTTTTCATTACCTGTTACAGTAGCTGCTGTAAGAATAGCTACAACTTTTTCTTTATCAGTTAGAACTCCCCCCTCAATAACCTCATTGAAAAAACCTTCAAATTTCTCATTTAAATTTTCGTTTAATGCTAACATTATATTTCTCCCCTTTATTAACATTTTTAACTTTTTTAAAAATGTATTATTTTGTTAACTAAATAATACCTATATTATTAACATCAGTCAACAAAAATTCAGAAAAATAAAAATGATAAAAAAGTAAATACGTATTGACAATGTAATTAGTTGTATTTTACAATCAATTTAGAAACAGTTGCAGAATACAACTAATAATAACTTTAGAAAAGTGGTGGGAATATGACTGATATCTTAGGTTATAAAAAAGAGGCTTATCAACTTCGTCAAATGCTTCAAATTTTAATTAGAAGGTTTGGTTTATTAGAAAAAGAAGGCGCACAATGTTGTGGTGTTTCCCTTATACAAAGTCATATCTTATTTGAGGTACAACGTCAGAAAAATCCTTCTTTAAATGAATTAGCTTCTTCATTAGGATTAGATAATAGTACATTAAGTCGTCACATTCAGGGTCTTGTAAATAAGAATCTTGTAGAAAGAACACAATCTCCTACAGATCGACGATATTTATCTATTACCTTAACCCCTGAAGGTGAGAAATACGAAAATGAAATTGGAAAGCAAATGAACACATATATCGAAGAAATACTATCAAATGTTCCAAAAGAAAAACGTATGCAGGTATTAGAAAGTATTGATTTAATATTGGAGGCTATGCAAAGAAGTAGTTGCTGCTAAAGCCTCCTTCTTCTAAAATCTATAGTTGCAAAATACAACTATTGAAAATAACAATTATATATTAAGGAGGGATTTATATGTCAGAAACATTGACAAGAATATTTTTTGAATTTTTATCATTAAGTAAGAACTTATTAGTTTTATTTATCGGTATTACACTTTTTATTAACTTCATTCAAGCTTATGTACCTTTTGACAAACTTGAAAAATTAATGGGCAGCAAAAATCCATTTATCGGGAATCTATCCGGAGCCATCCTTGGCTTTGTTACCCCTTTTTGCTCTTGCTCTACAGTCCCATTACTTGTCACAATGATAAATCGAAACATTCCGTTTCAAACAGTAATGACATTCTTATTTACTTCTCCATTACTTGATCCTTGGATTTTAGCATTGATGGCTTACATATATGGAGTGAAAATCACAGTAATCTACACCGTGGCTACCTTCTTCTTCTCAATGATTATTGGTTGGATCTTAGATAAACGTGATTATAAGCAATATGTAAAAAAAGTTATGGTTAAAGGAAATATCGCTGAACAGGATTTAGCAAGAAGAAAGAGTTTAGTCTTAAACATAAAAGAATCTGTTAGAGAAACAGTTGAATTAATGCGTTCTGTAATCCTTTATGTTCTAATCGGAGCATTAATTGGAGCAATTATTAAAGAAGCTGTCCCAATGAATTTCCTAATGTTCATTTCAGATCAAAATCAATGGTGGGTTGTTCCTGTCGCAGCTATCGTTGGGGTTCCATTATACATTCGTCTATCAACTATGCTACCTATCGCACAAGCATTACTTATTAAAGGATTTCCGATTGCACCAACTATGGCTTTATTAATTGGAGGAGCTGGGGCAAGTCTTCCAGAAATTATTATGTTAAAGAGTATTTTCCACAAGAAATTACTTGGTGCATTTATTGTTTCTGTGTTTACAATGGCCACTTTCTCTGGCTATTTATTCTTAATACTAAATTTATAATGGAGGATGATAACTATGGGTTTACTATCAATTTTTAAAAGGGACAAAAAAGAAAAGGATTGCTGTAACATTGAAATTATTGAAATAAAAGATGAGCAAAGTGAAAAAGAAAGTTGCTGCTCTAAGAATACTGAAAAAGAAGATAAAAATTCATAATAGCTATTATTACCCTAAATCAGCTAAATCTTCATACGAAGGGATGGGATCAAATTGATCAATGAATATGAGTTTTTAATGTTCACTAAACAGAAGCAAGAAAAAGAAAGAACTCAGTCAAAAACTTTGGAGTTTAGTTCAACTAGTTCTAATAAAAATAAGGTTATTAATCTATTTGAGAGACGAAGAAATAGCCAACAATTAAAACCTTGTTGTGTAGAATGTTGCTAAGCAGTGAGTATTAGCTATTCACATGTAGTACTAACAAAATAGGTAAAACAAAACACCTTGACTTTAATTTTGAAGTGAACCCGAATAGTGGCACATGAAAAAAACACCTCCTGAATTCGCATACTAAGTATGCAAATTCAATGGAGGTGTTTTTGGTTTGAAAACAAGAGTTCATTACCCAGAAGAAATAAAGTGGAAAGTGATTGAAATGAAAAAGGATGGATATTCCAATCAGACAATTATGGAGAAGCTTGGAATTAAAAATGTTTCTCAAATTAAGACATGGATGAAATGGTATCGTACCGGTCAAACGTACCGTTTTCAACAACCTGTAGGAAAACAATATTCTTATGGAAAAGGGCCAAAAGAGTTAAATGAATTGGAACAGTTACGCTTAGAAAATAAACATCTAAAAACAAAATTACTTGTATGGGGAAAGTATCTAGAAATCGAAAGGGGCTGAAACCAGAAACTGTAGTTACTTTATGGAACGATTTAAAAACAAAGCTAACGGTAAAAGAATTGTGTAACGTATTAGAATTACCCCGGTCCACATTTTATCGTTGGTTACAACGAACGGAAGATCTAAAAGAGGATATAGAAGAGAAAGTAAAGGATATTTGTCTTAGGCATAGATTCCGGTATGGATATCGAAGAGTGACCGCTACTCTTCGAAAAATGGGACTGTGTGTCAATCATAAAAAAGTATTACGAATCATGAGACAAAATCATATTCTTTCAAAAGTACGTCGAAAGAAAAAGAAATATATCAATGGTGCGGAACCAATGGTAGCCCCTCATCGATTGGAGTGCCAATTCGATGCATCCAGACCAAATGAAAAGTGGTTTACGGATGTAACTTATTTATTATTTGGAGAGCGTACCTTGTATTTATCAACGATTATGGATGCCTTTAATCGTGAAATTATTAGTTGTGTCATCAGCGAGTCGCAAACACTGACATTGGCGATGAAGACATTAAAACAAGCAATGAGAGGGCGAAAAGTAAAAGGTGTCCTTCTTCACTCGGATCAAGGAAGTATTTATACAGCAAAAGAATTTCAAGCGTACGCCAAAGAAAACGGCATTATCACCAGCATGTCCCGGAAAGGAAATTGCCATGATAATGCCGTCATGGAAAGCTTCTTTGGTCATTTGAAAAGTGAAGCTTTCTATTCACAAAAGATAACAAAAGTATCCAACACAACTGTGCGAAAGATTGTGCTAGAATACATTCATTACTACAATTGTGTGCGAATTCAAGAAAAATTAAACCACCTATCCCCTAAAGAATTTAGGGAACAAGTGGTTTAGGTGTTTTGATTGGTGTCCCGTTTTCAGGGTTCACTTCAATTTAAGTTAGGGTGTTTTGTTTTAAGTATTAACTTGCTTAAATAAGGTACTTTACCATGCATCGCTAGCAAATTATCAAATTGTTTATAAAGTTATAGTTAATTAATGTTGAATGTAAATATATTTTTCTGTAAGAATGCACCATTCTTTTTTATTTACATATATCTTTAATTTGACTAATTTATTATGAAATAAATATTAATTTAAGATGTTTTATACAAAACAAAAAATATGATTTCCTACACCCATATCTCTATAAGAGTAAATCACGTCTACCTTAGCGTCAAACCTTACTTTAATACATACATCAATAGATTATTAAGAATCCCCTTGATATAATTGTGCTAACAAACAAAGATAGAGGTGTACTAATGGCAAAGTTGTCTAAAGCGAAATTAGAAAGAATTGCTGTTGATGCTGTAATATCACATGCGAATAAGCCAGATGCCCTTCTTAGAGCTAATATTCCTGTAGGAGATAAAGGGATTTCATTTGACGGTGATATTGAAGTTTTTAAAGATGATTCAGAATCAGTAAGTTCTTTAATTGGGAAAGTTCCAGTACAGGTAAAAGGTACGGAAGTACAAGAGTTTACGAGTGGTATTCGAACGTTTCCTATGGGGTTGGATCATTTTAAAAATTACTATAGTAGTCAAGGCGTAGTGTTATTTGTTGTTGAAATAAAAAGAAATGGAGAATCAGTGATTTTCTACAAACAACTACTTCCAACTGAAATCCATCAAGTTATCAAGAAATACGGAGAAGAAAAAGGGCAAAAACAAAGAAAGATAGAATTGAGACCACTTAGTGAAACCAATTTAACAAGTATATGTACCAAATTCTTAACTGAATCAAAGAAACAAGCAACTATTCTCATTGAACATAACCCCTTTAATCGTGAAGATTATCATAAATTTGAATTAACAAGTTTAACATACAACCCTACTAAAGCCCCGACAGGGAATATATTTGAACATGATTTTACTATATATGGTGTAAAAGGGGAGCTATCCGTTCCATTGGAACAGGGGCGAGTATATTCTGTTACTTTTGAGCAACAAGAAACAGTGATTATAGATGAAAATTCTTATAATTTTAACATGAAAGTAACTGAAGAACAAAATAAAGTAAAACTTTTAATTGAGAATTCTTTTGAACTCACGTATGAAAAAGGTGCTAAAAACTTTAATTTCAAAATGATTAAGCTATATTCGCTATCTACTCAGCTCAAAGTTTTACCGATGATTTTAAATATGCTATCAGGAAATTCTATAACCTTTCAAGAGATGAAGTTGACTTTCGAAATTGGAAATAAGAAAAAACTAGAGAAAATCCATAAAAATTTTATCGAATTACACGCTACATTTTTGAAATTACAGAATGTATTTACGCAATTAGAAATTGATGAATCTATTATCTTTGGAGATCAAGAACATGATATTAATAAATTTATTCATCAAATTAATTCTTTTAATAGAATGATGCTAGAAGATGATTTTAGCAATCATAAATTTGCTTCTCCAGAGGAAACAAAATTTTTGCTGTTTAATTTAGGTACAATGAAATTATTGCTATTTTACAATCCACAATTAAAACCTAAATTAACAAGCGCTTTTTCAAATGATGTATTAACAGGTGAAACACGCGTTAGTATTAATGATGTCATATCACTATATACGCCCTATGCCTTACTAAATGCTTCAGGATTAGCATATGCCTCTAATGTAAATATAGAAGTGATAAAAAACTCATTTAATCGAATTGAACCTTACGTTAGCTCAGGTATAGCAAACTTTACAAATGAATTTTGCTTAATGTGTATGAACGCATTTGACCTTGTACCCAATACAGAATTACTAGATTTAGCAGACCATATTTATAACATGTATGCAGGCGAGAATTTTACTGCTGATATTATTACTATCAATCAGTTTCAAATCAAAAAACGAAGGAAAGAGTCCTTATCGCAATCTGATATTCAGGAACTTTTCACTATTAAAGTGAAAAATAGAGATAACCTTGAAATGCAATTTTGTACAAGTGTATTATTAGAAAGTTCACAAGAAGCCAAATTATTTTTCGAACAATTGGAAATGGGTACCCAAGAAAGGTATAAGGAATTTCCAATATACAAACTCTATAATCAGCTTTGCTCGACAAAAATCACTGTCTAAAAACGCTCCTGTTATCCCTTATATTTTATTATATAGATATATATAAAATATCAAAACCTTAAAGAGCAGTGCCCGCGATTGTTAGACAAATCCTAACAATCGCGGGCACTTTATAAAAGAAATGGCTTTTCTGTTTTTTCTATACAATTTAGTTAGTTTTATTAAAATAATTCTTTCCTATCTGTCTCCAGATGCTCTTCTAAAATTTGATGTTCTATATTTTTATTATTATTAATCCAACAGATGAACCATTCTTCTTTTCGACTCCGTTCAGATTTTTTTTCCATATAAAAATCCCATACAATTGTTAGATGATTGCTTTCTAAATATTCTTCTAAATAATCAGCCCTAAATAACAAGTTCCTTTCATATCCAAGATACTGCGTATCAAAAGCAACCAAATTATTATGTTCATCTTTCCAAACACCCTCAGAAGTTTGATTTAACTCAAAAAACTTCACTAAATTGGCACTTGGTAAAAGATAACTACATGAATTTAATTCTCCTGAAATAGTATCTATATTTGTTTCCCATAAATATTCTAATACTGATTCTTCATACTTTATATTCTCGAATTCTTGTTCATAGCAATTTTCTAAAAAAGCTGGATGCCAACAATATTCAAATGCAAATACAGTATATAGGTTTGTCCAAGAAACACTTAAATCGCCCTTCTTTACAGACTTTAAGCCAATATAGTTTTCTTTATCCTTAAGCGGCAAAAATACTGCTCTTGTTTTTACGCAAAATTCATCTACATCTACATAACTCTTACCATTATCTCTTTTTTGAATAAGTAATTGCGCTAAAGAAATATATTTCTCTCCTTCATACTCAATAAATATAAAGTCTTCGAGATTTTCAAACTCCTTTTTACTTTGAGACCAATATTTACTTGGTCTATGGGGTAAATAAGATTTAATCAAATTATGCATAGATTTTTCTGGCGGATAATTTAATAAACTAGGATCAATATTTCTTACAAAAGGATCCCATGGTCCATCGTATTTCTTATAATATTCTTTTTCGATTTGAACAATATGTTCTTCTTCCTTTAGAGGTATCTCCAATTCTTGTTCTATGACCAGTACGTCTTCTTCTGGCTCAAAATCAAAAAGGGTTCTCATATATCTATGCATTTTTTTATTTTCTAACTTTTTGTATTGTTCATATTCAGGTGTATACCTCTTTACTTCTTTATATACAGGGTAATTATCTGTCAATTTCGCGAGTAACTCATACAATGCAATCCATTGAAGTTTTTTTCCGATTCTTTCCACTGAATTTTGATGTCTACTATGATGATTTAAGTTTCTATCATAATAACCATGTACTTTTTCATCATATCCGTACTCAACAATTCTCATCGTAGCAATATTACTCAGATCTTGATCCTCAAATTGATTTCTCCAATCAGACACCGCGCTCCCGAAAACATATCTTCCAAAGTCTCCATAAGCTCCAGTCCCTCTACCATATTCAGTAGTCATAGATCTGACTATTGAACGAAAGCCACCATACACTTCTTCTGATTTTTGTTCTATTTCTTTAACTTTATTATCTATCTCTTGTAATGAATATATTTTTTCATACCATAAACTTGAATAAGGAGGATTAATTTTTTCATATCCTTTTAAACTAATAATTTCTTTGTTAACAGCAAATAAAACAATACTTCTGGCATAATCTCTAATTAAAATATTAGGATACACCTCATCGCTTTCAAATATATTGGTGTAGATAAAATTAACTATTTCATTTAATTGAGACAAATCATTTGCTCTTAAAATTGCACCATATGCACTTGCAAATAGTCTTTCAAGAACATATGGATCATTTACATTAATGAATCGTTTCATATCCTTTATAATAATTGAAGGTTTATTCATATATAGTTTCACTAGAGCAGTGGTAGCAGTATCCCGTAACTTTATATTTGAGCTCGTAAGTAACCAAATATAAGTCGTTGACAGCAATTCAAAATTTTGATGATTAAAATGTTCAAAACTTAAATTTTGTTTAAGTATGATTTCTGCAAGTCGCATAGGTACTTCAGGGTTATTATTTATAGATATTGTCCAACTTCCATCTCTTATGGACATAGACATATTGTTAAGGTTATCGTGTAAGAAATCTGCATTTAGTTGAGATTCTATAACATATGACTGTTTTAGCAATCTTTCGTATACTAAATTTTGTAAATGTATATTGTTTTGGCTTAAACATTTATTGATCCAATAAAAAGTTCTTTTATTTAGATTCTGAACATTTCTCCAAGAAATTCCTCGTACAAACTCCTCTGCTATGTCAAATGTTATAAACTTGTTTTCAATTAAATCTAGCCATTCTACCTCTTGTTTTTCCGGGATAACAATGGATAGACTTTCATAAATTCCATAATAAAACTCGGAATCACTTAACAATATATTCTTAAATAAATTTTCATCTTGCTGATACCTTTCTAATAAAATTATAGACATATATATATCTGCAAATCTTTCATAAGTAAAGTAGACTAACCCTTCATTATTCCCTGTGTTGATTGTTAAAATATTTTCTTCTTCTAAACCAAATATTAACAATCGATAGTTAGCTATATATTTACTAGCCACGTTTTCTACTACTTCATACAGTTCATTTGAAGTAATATCCCGTTTTTCATTTTCAATGAATTTCACAGCAATTTCTTTCAAAATTTTATCCACTAAATTTAATGAACTTGAGTATTGAAACCTTTCATCAAGTGACAGTTTAGTATTAATCTTTTCGATATACTTTTCTAATACCTCGACTATACTCCAACCCCTAAAGCCTTTATAACTATCCTGAAAAACTTCACAATAAATTTGTAAAAATAATGGATTATAACATTCATTTTCTAAGGAAGGAAATATGACCGGATTTATTTTATAGAAGTTGAAAAATGGCTCTAATGCCTCCAAACTCAAATCATTAAACCCTTTGTGCTCTAATTTATGCAACGGAAATTCATATTCAATATTTTCAGGTAATACGCTTCTTATATAGTTACTTCTAACTGGGGTAGCGTCAGGAAAATGCGGATTTACAACGTTAAGGAATTCAATATAAAAAAGCCTAATTTCTCGGTGTTGCAAGAGCTTAGGCCTTTTTAAAAAACTATAAATACCGTTTGAATTAATATTAGGATCCATCTTGGTACTTCAACTTTCCGGAGTTAACTAAATTAACTTTAACTTTTAAATTCTTTATACTGTGTTCATTTAAGTAAAACGAGTCTGTTTTTACTTCTTCTTTCCATTTTCTTGGATTCTGACGGTATAATGATTCACCTAATTTGTAGATATCTGCATTTATTTCTATTCCTTTTTCAAAGGATTTTAGAATTTCTAATTTGATAATATCTTCAGTTTTTGTAATCAACTCGTTATCACTAATTTCCTTGATCTTCTCATTTATTCCAGCTTGAACTTCAACTCGAATATTAAAAAGTATGGGCTTACTACTCATAATAGGGGAAATTGTAATCTTAGGTTTCTCTATCACTACGGAAACAACAGCGCTATCATTCTCAATAATCCACACAGGAGATCGAACGTTTTTTTCATCCATCCATCTTAGACCGTTTAAATCAGTCTCAGAAAGCCATCCTTCTAAGCGATTATTCCTTACAAAGAACGCTCCATCATTTCTTAATAATGGTGCTTTTTTGGATTCTTCTTTCCAATTTTCTGTTGAAATTTTAAGTGATGGGATATAAGCAGTTTGCCCCATCGGATCACTATCTCTAATAAATTGATAAAATTGTTTAGGTTGTATGTAAGACCGTTGTTTATACCTTTCCTTTGGTTCATGGAGAATGGTAGACAACCCCGATAATGTAAAAAAGGCTTTTGTTTTAAGTATATCATCAATGGGTTCCTTTGTAGCGTATAAGAGAATATTATAGCGTATTTCTCGGTACCGATTAATAAAATCAATAGAGTCTTTAATATCTTGTCTGAGCAGTCTTTCGCTTAATATTATTGTAGATACATGTCCCCAAAAAAGGCTTTGTTGAGCATCCTTATATAATTGATTTAATGCTTCCGTAATGGTAAAACCTTCACCTCTTCCTATCCACACTGGTGGTTGTTTATCAGGTCTAGCCCCCTCTAACTTAGCAACGTTAGAAAAGTCAAGTAACTGAGCATAAGCTATATATTTTCCTTCTTTAAAATCTATACCAAGAGCTGCAACATAATAAATATCTTGAACTTCTTTAATATTCCAACATCCAGATAACATTGCACTAGTGATAAGCATCATAATTATTAGTTTTATTTTGTGCAGCTTCACTGTTTTCCTTCTCCTTCGTCCGTTTTAGAACTATCATTGGTTCGGAGATAATCAACTCTATGTCTATAACTTCTCCACGGTAAACGAAACAATCCCTTGAAAAAATCTGAACTAGATTTTGGGAAAACTAAAGCTAAGTAAGGGATTCCAAAGGAACGTAATCTTGAGATATAAAGAACGATTACGAATCCGGCAAGCATAAATCCATATAACCCCATCAAAATTGAACATAATAGTACAAACCCTCTGAGTATGGATACTGCTCCTGCTAATATTTGGTTTACTAAGGTATATCCCGCAATAGCAGATAAAGCAGTAATAACAATGACAGAAGGGGAGATAAAACCCGAACGGATTGCAGCATCCCCAATGATTAGTCCGCCTACCACTGAAAGGGTTTGACCAAGGGGGGAGGGTAATCTTTGACCGGCTTCACGGAACATCTCAAAAAGGAACAAAACAATTATAAGCTCAAGTGGTGCTGGAAATGGTAGACCTGATCTTGCAACAGTCACAGTCGCAAGAAGAGGGAAAGGAATTTGATCTTGGTGATAAGCAAGTAATGCCATCCAAAATCCGGGTAGGAAGACAGCTAAAAGAAATCCTATCCACCGATAAAAGCGTGCAAATGATACAGTTAGAAAATTAAAGTGGGAATCTTCTGCAGCTTTTATTAAAAAAGTTATAGTAACAGGAGCGATAATAACAATTGGGGAGCCATCAATTATAATCACTACTCTACCTTGCAATAAGCATTCCACTGCAAAATCTGGTCTAGCTGTATCACCACAAAGAGGAAAAATAGATAAAGATTGTTTCGATACCATCTCTTGAATTTGAGTTGAACTAATTACGCCATCGATATCAATTAAAGTTAGACATTCTCGAATGTTATCTAAAATCTCTAAATTAACTACATCTTTTAAATATAATATCCCTATTTGAGTTTGGGTCCGTTTACCTAACGTCAACGTTTGATAAGACAAGGTGGGATGTCTTAATCTTTTACGAATAAGTGCCACGTTTGTTGAAATATCTTCAATAAAATTGTCTCTTGGCCCACGTACGGATATTTCGTAATTAGACTGTTCAGTAGAACGGTTTGGTTTATTTGAAGCATTGACAGAAAAAAAGGTAAGCGACTTAGGAAAATACAGAACTAAATTTCCGTTAAATATTTCCAAAGAGATAGACTCTAACCCTTCTCCCACTTTTAAAGGTGTCCACTCTAGCTCTTGTTGATACTTATGGATTTCTTCCTTTAAGAAAAGATATTGATGTTTTTGAGCTATTTTTTCTAATTGAGGAATAACAATCTGATTTATTTGTTTTTTGTCCACTAAACTTTCGCAATAAATGAAAAAGGTCTCAACAGCTTTTTCTTCACTCCCAATTTTATGGAGAACAACTTTGACATCCTCACTATTTTGATATGTTGAACGTATTTTTTCCTCATTTAATATTGGATTTGGTTTATAGATAGAAAATTTTCCATTACCCTCTTTTTTTGTATTCTGATTCCATCTTCGCAAGGATTATCTCTCCTTTCCTCTTTTTAGAAAAACTAAAAGTCCTAATACTATTGAAAAGGAAAGTAAAAATAAAAAAGTTAAATGAAAATAAACATTTTGTAAAAAACGAACAAATTCGATATCACTTATAGGAAGAAGAACAGCCACAAATGTAATTAGTGAACTGATTCCTATTAATACATTCCTTTTTTTCTCGTTTTTAAATGAAAATAATTGTCCAATAATATATAAACCAAAACTAATCCTAATAAATCCACCTGATAACCATTGGTAAATTGAAAAGAAATCTACATGTTCGATATACTTTCCTATCTTCAATAATCTCCATTCTTCGTAAGCAGGATACCTCTGATTAGAAGCCTCTTCAGGTCCAAAAATAGCAATAGAACCCAATAAAGGTCCAAGCGTTAAGCCTATCAATACTAAGCCGAGCATAATAAAACTCCGTGACTTGATATTCATTTTTAATTTATGTTGAATAAAAAATATTAAAGTCACTTCTAGCAGAGAACCTAAACTATAGACGGTTCCTTTGATAACGGGTGTCAATCCATTCTCAAGGATAGGGAATAATTGAGAATAATCCTTATGAGGAAAATTAAGACTCATAACGAAAAAGCCTAATGCAACAACAAATACTAATAAAAAACCTGAGAGAATAGATAAGGTTGTAAAGGTAGAAGTTGCAGCAAAAAAGCAGATAACTAAAAATAGCATTGCTAATATAGGCGCAGGACTTTGTGGGAAATAGGATGTAACGGTCCATACAATCATATCCTTTAAGGTAACTCCAATAAATAAGAGGATAAATATATATATTAAAAAACATAATCCCCGTGCAATAATTTTGCCAAAATGGTTATTTAACCATGAATACAGATGTGTATGGTCTAATTTTTTCATAATAAATTGAATAAAAAGTAACCAACCGAGAATGAATCCTCCAGATAAGAGGACAGAAATCCACGAATCCCTCTTTGAGATCGCTAATAACATAGGAATTACCATTACGTGATTCATTAAGCCAATACTCATCATAAACAAAACAAATACTTGTGAAAAATTTGCTTTATGTGATTGCATTGTTAAACCTACTATCTGATTAGGATTTAATAATTAATGAGCAAATAAAATAAAATTTATTTCTAGGTTACTCAAAGGTATTCTTTCCATTTATTAATTAATTATCCATAAAACACCTCATATTATACTCATTAGCATCAAACCATCCCCACACGGTTTGGAATATTTTTGCGATAATCTCCTAAAGGAAGCGCTTCAGGTAAATGGTGATTACAACAATAAGGAAATTTCAATATAAAAAGCCTTATTTCTCGCCAACTTAATCGAGAAATAAGGCTTTTTTGTTCACTATAAACAGAGTTCTATTATTGAATATGTAAATTACTTAGGGATGACAGGAACCCAGAGTTCATGTCTTGGTTTATGATTCGGCCCGTAATAACATTCTATACATGGTAAATTTGCAAGTTCGTACTCAGAGGTAGGGACCCACTCGGAATATAATCGTTTCCATGCATCTACTATGTTCGGAAAAACTGCCCATGTACTTGCGGGAAGAATAAGCGTCTCCATATTTGAGGGGGGGTCACCATCGTATCTTACGCCCATGAAATAGGAAAACTTTTCATCTGTGATGGCTGCTTCTTTTCCGCAAACCCCCAGAAGGCTTTCAAGCGTGCATTTTGGGTTTTCCCATGACATATCTACTAGTTCTTGCATAAATCCATCTTTTTTCGCAGTGTTCCAAAGCGTAGGGATTGTTTTAAATGCTCTGCTTGTTTTTACTGGCTTGCTTTTTCCGACAATTCTTAATTCAAAATCAAGGTTTTCAATTCTGTAGTCCATCTCGGTATCTCCTTTAATAGAAATTTGAAAGGAAATTTTGGGAAAGGCTTTTAACTGTACCCCTCTATTACGAGCATTGGAAGGGGTTACCCCATGCATTTTTTGAAAAGCACGTGAGAAAGTATCAGAAGAAATATAACCATATTTAATTGCCACATCGATGATCCGAATATCACTTTTTTGAATTTCAAATGCTGCAAGTGTTAACCGTCTTCGTCTAATATATTCTGATAGCGATACACCTGAGATTGAAGAGAACATTCTTGAAAAATGAAACTCAGAACAGTTAGCTGCTTTTGCAATCTCTTTGTAGTCTATTTCTTCATCCAGGCTATTTTCAATGTAGTTTAACGCATTGTTCATTCTTTCTAGCCAATCCATAAGTTTACTCCCTTTCAATATTTACTTTAAAACAAAATAGATAATAATTACCGACATTTCATGCCTAAAAATGTTGGTGAAAAAATACACCTTTTGATAGAATCAGGACAAACTATTTGTTTCTTTCCGATAGATTTCTATATAATGAAGCCCTAGATACATTAGTAATTTCACAAATTTGATTTACAGTCATGCCGCCTTCTTTATATAGTTTTACTGCATAATTCATCCCTGCGTGATTTTTATGATACTTCTTTAAACGCCCCTTAAACTTTCCTTCTTTCTTTGCTAACTCAATCCCTTCACGTTGACGCATACGGATAAGGTCGCGCTCTAATTGGTTCACACCAGCCATTACTGTAATTAAGAATTGGCTGTATGGATTATCCTCTGATAAATTTAGCCATGTATCCTTGAGTGATTTTAAGCTTGCCTTTTTCCTTCGTATTAAATCAATCAATTCAAATAAATCCTGCGTACTCCGAGTGATCCGAGTTAAGTCTGTAACATAAATAATGTCGCCTTCCTGTAAATCCTGCAACATTTTTTGAAGTTGCTCGCGATTCTTTGTTGCACCAGAAACTTTTTCTTCAAAAATAATATCCATCCCGATTTCGTTTAATTGCTGAAATTGCCTTGAAGGATTTTGGTTAGTCGAACTGACACGTATATAACCAATTTTCCGCAAAATATCACCTCATTTTTGAGATAAGTCTTATGAGACACTCTTAACTATGATTTTATCAGTCTACTATAATTGTATCAATAGAGTACACTCTATTGATTTATAATTGAACTAATTAACTGAACAATTACAGAAATGAGATGATACTGTATGAAAGTTGCGAGAGGTAGAGAATTGCTTACATCGGAACAGCGACAGGTCCTTATGCAAATTCCTGAAGACGAGTGGGTGCTAGGAACCTACTACACTTTTTCCAAACGGGATTTAGAAATTATCAATAAGCGAAGGAGAGAAGAAAACCGTTTAGGGTTCGCCGTTCAATTAGCTGTTCTTCGATATCCCGGTTGGCCATACACTCATATCAAAAACATCCCGGATTCAGTCATACATTATATATCAAAACAAATCGGTGCTAGTCCATCCTCGCTAAAGCTTTATCCTCAAAGAGACAATACACTTTGGGATCATTTGAAAGAAATTCGAATTGAATATAAACTAGTAACTTTTACTCTGAAAGAATATAGAATGACATTTAAGCACCTACATCAATTGGCTTTGGAAAATGGTGATGCCATTCATCTACTACATGAATGCATAGATTTTCTAAGAAAAAACAAAATCATACTGCCTGCTATCACTACACTTGAAAGAATAGTGTGGGAAGCAAGGGCAATGGCTGAAAAGAAGCTATTTAACACGGTTAGTCAATCCCTAACAAATGAACAAAAAGAAAAACTTGAAGATATTATTACCTTGCAGCATTCGTCAGAATCCAATAAAACGATATTGGGTTGGTTAAAAGAACCACCGGGACATCCTTCATCCGAAACCTTTTTAAAAGTAATAGAACGACTCGAATACATACGAGGAATGGAATTAGAAACGGTGCAAATTAATCATTTGCACCGCAATCGCCTGTTACAGCTGTCTCGCTTGGGTTCAAGATATGAACCTTATGCATTCCGTGATTTTCAGGAAAATAAACGATATTCAATACTAACCGTCTATTTATTACATCTTAATCAAGATTTGACGGATAAAGCTTTTGAAATTCATGACAGACAAATACTTAGTCTCTTATCAAAAGGTCGTAAGGCTCAAGAGGAAATTCAGAAACTGAACGGTAAAAAGCTGAATGAGAAAGTTATACACTTTACGAACATCGGACAAGCTTTGATCAAAGCAAAACAGGAAAAATTAGACGTTTTTGAGGTTTTAGAATCCGTTATTGAATGGAATTCTTTTGTCTCTTCGGTCGAAGAAGCCCAGGAGCTTGCACGTCCTGCTGACTATGATTATTTAGACTTACTGCAAAAACGATTTTATTCACTAAGAAAATATACGCCAACGCTATTAAGGGTGTTGGAATTTCATTCTACAAAGGCAAATGAGCCACTTTTACAAGCTGTAGAGATTATCCGAGGAATGAACGAATCCGGAAAACGAAAAGTACCTGATGACTCACCTGTGGATTTTATTTCAAAACGTTGGAAAAAGCATTTATACGAGAATGATGGTACAACAATCAATCGTCATTACTATGAAATGGCTGTTTTAACAGAACTTCGGGAGCATGTTCGGGCAGGAGATGTTTCCATTGTTGGCAGCAGACAATATAGAGATTTTGAGGAATATTTGTTTTCCGAATTTACATGGAATCAAACGAAAGAGAATACGAGATTATCAGTTAGTTTATCATTCGAAGATTATATAACGGAGAGAACCAGCAGCCTTAATGAAAGGTTAAAGTGGTTAACTGCCAATTCCAACAAGTTAGATGGAGTTTCTCTTGATAAAGGAAAGCTGTCACTTGCACGCTTAGAAAAAGATGTACCAGAAGAAGCAAAAAAGTTTAGTGCAAGCCTTTATCAGATGCTACCAAGAATAAAATTAACCGATTTACTGATGGATATTGCTTATATAACAGGATTTCATGAGCAATTTACTCATGCTTCCAATAATCGAAAACCGGATAAAGAAGAAACGATTATTATTATGGCTGCCCTTTTAGGAATGGGAATGAATATAGGTGTAAGCAAGATGGCTGAAGCAACACCCGGACTTACATATAAGCAATTAGCCAATGTATCTCAATGGCGCATGTATGAAGATGCAATGAATAAAGCCCAAGCCGTATTAGTAAATTTTCATCACAAATTACAATTGTCTTCCTATTGGGGAGACGGTACAACATCCTCATCAGACGGTATGAGAATGCAGTTAGGTGTTTCATCACTACATGCAGATGCAAACCCACATTATGGAACTGGAAAAGGAGCCACCATCTACCGTTTTACTAGTGATCAATTCTCTTCTTACTACACAAAGATTATTCATACTAATTCAAGGGATGCGATTCATGTTTTAGATGGTTTGTTGCACCATGAAACGGATTTAAACATAGAAGAGCATTATACAGACACAGCTGGTTACACAGATCAAATATTCGGACTGACTCATTTATTAGGATTTAAATTTGCCCCAAGAATAAGAGATTTAGCAGACTCAAAATTATTTACAATAGATAAAGCAAGTGAGTATCCAAAATTAGAAGCCATTTTACGTGGACAAATAAATACAAAGGTCATTAAAGAAAATTATGAGGATGTTTTGCGATTAGCTCACTCAATAAGAGAAGGAACAGTTTCAGCATCCCTTATTATGGGGAAACTAGGATCTTATTCAAGACAAAACAGCTTGGCTATAGCCTTACGTGAGATGGGTCGAATAGAAAAAACAATTTTTATTTTGAATTATATATCGGATGAATCATTAAGAAGAAAAATACAAAGGGGATTAAATAAAGGAGAAGCCATGAACGGATTAGCAAGAGCTATTTTCTTCGGAAAACAAGGTGAGCTTAGGGAACGGACTATACAACATCAATTGCAAAGAGCCAGTGCTTTAAACATAATCATCAATGCTATTAGTATTTGGAATACCTTACATCTAACTAAAGCAGTTGAATATCAAAAACAGTCTGGTAGTTTTAATGAAGAATTATTACACCATATGTCGCCTCTAGGTTGGGAACATATTAATCTACTAGGAGAATATCATTTTAATTCGGAGAAAGTGGTCTCGTTAGATTCTTTAAGACCATTAAAACTTTCTTAACGTTGTAAAAATGGGGGAATCGTCAGGAAAATAGGCTTAGCGTTGTAAATCCGCATTTTCCTGACGGGACCCCTAACTGATAAAACCACTGCAATATTTTCAAATTTTTTAATGAAATTTAAAAAACTCAGCAAATAATTTTCCCAAAAAAGTTTACCTTCTCCCTCATTTAAAGCGTCTATTATAATTACAGTTTTCTTATTTTTTCTTTGTGCTCTTTCATTAAATTCTTTACAAAAGTACTCTTTATTACCTTCATAATCAATTAGATTGAATAATTGATTAAAAGGATGGTCATGTTTATTTAAATATTGACCTAAAAATAAAAATACACTATGCCCAGCTTCTTGTAATCTTTTGGCATTATCAGCTAGTAAATGTGATTTTCCAATCCCAGCTTCTCCGTATATTAACAAATATGGATTACTGATTAAACTTGGGTGGATCAAGCTAATATAATCAGTTATTGCCCTTTCATGTTGAGATATTTGATAAATTAGTGTAATGCTTTCACTTCTGATTTTTTGTTTGTTTTTTTCATAAAGCCAATATCTGAAACTTTCAACTTCACCCATAAAATTATTAATCTCTTCTAGAAAAGTATCCAAATTACTTTCTAAATAAAATTCACTATCATTACAGTCTATATCCTTTAAGAAATCTAAAATCTTTACAACAAAAGTAATATCTTTAAGCTTGATTTCATCCTTATATGCAACTAACACAATACTGAATTTATTAATACTATCTCGAAACTTATGTATTAAAACATCGAGATTTTCAAAAATCTTCTTATCACCTATCAAAGAATCAAATACAACATTAAAATCCGTTCCTACATTTGCTTCTGAATTATACCTTTTACCTAAATCTAGTATATTTTGATTAAGTAGTTCTTCTAAATGTTCATCTGTATATTTTTTTATGTAAGCCCTTTGTTGAATCTCAACTAAATTTTTTTCAAAGTATTCACTCAAATTTTTATTACTTGCTACTATGCTATTTTGAATATTAGCCAACATACCCATTTCATTTGCGCTAAAATTTTCATCTCTATATTTCTCAAGATACATAATTAAATCTCTAAGGTATTTTTCTACAACTGGATGATCTTCTATTTCTTTTAAATCCGCAGACCTTCTAAATTTATTTATATCACTCATTGCATTTTTAGATAATTGCTGTACAAAATCATCTCTATTGCTAGGATTAAATTTAGATCCAAATACATAATCAAATATTAAATGTGCATTTTCTTCTCGATTTAAAAACTGTTGAAATGTATTTGAGTCCACAAATGTATCTTCATATTGTTTTTGAAATGATTTTATTTTATTTATTTTATATTTTATTACTAATTTTTTTAAAATATTAGCACCCGATAATCCTATTATTTTATTCATTATAGGTTTTAACAGAAAGGTAAATTCAACCAATTACTTCACACCTTTTCAAATTATACTTTTTCTTTCATCTAACTATACTAGCATTTTCATTATACAAGTTAAATAGAAAGAAAATATGTGAATTCAATTTTATACCATATGCCTATACAATTTTTCATACTTAAAATAAATACTGAGGCGCAATTCATTATTCCCAAAAGGTACACCTTTAGATACATTTTTAACTTTCATGTACTTGGTGTTAAGTGCACCCCTTGAACCATCTATAAAAGTATACCTTTACAGATACATAGAAAACTATAAAAAACCACGTCTATAAATGTCTATTTTAAACTTTACAGACATCTGTTTATTTTATATACTTTTACAGACATAATTGGTAAAATCACCAGTGAGGTGTAGTATATGAAACATAAAAAATTTGGTTATGTTCGAGTTTCAAGTAAAGATCAAAACGAAGAACGACAAATTCAGAATATGAAGGATTTAGGGATAGAAGATCGGGATATTTTCATTGATAAAGAATCTGGGAAAAATATGGAGCGAGAGAACTATCAAATGCTAAAACGACTTGTTCGTGCAGAAGATACCATTGTATTTGATTCCTTAACAAGACTTGGGAGAAATATGAATGATACGTTAGAAGAATTTAGGTACTATGAAAAGCATAGAATAAATTTACAATTTATAAAGGAACCATATATTAACGTCAATTACACTGGAGAAAGTACAAATGATGTCATCCAGAGTGCAATTCAAAAAGCAACTCTTACAATATTATCAGCCTTTGCAGAAAAAGAGCGAATTGATATTAAACAACGTCAAGCTGAAGGAATTGCTCTTGCCAGGAAGCAAGGTAAACGTTTTGGACGTCCGCCTGTCGAAATAACAGAAGAATTTATGGATGCTTACAAGGAATGGAAATCTGGTTCAATTACAGCCGTAGGAGCTATGAAAAAGTATGGCATCAAACGTTCCTCATTTTATAAACTTGCCAAACAGTATGAGGAAAATTAAATTGTATATGTTTTGACAAATTCATTTTAAAGTGTGGGTAGGACCCCATGCCCATCAACTTAAGAATTCAGAATTACCCCAAAACGAAAAAATGAGCTTTTTTGTTACAAGTTAGCACAAAATTTAGTCCTGGGGGTACTATAAAATTTTAGCTTGATGGCGATGGGGTGACCCCTTAATTAAACTTTATTTCAAAGCTACAAGAGTTATCAATCTTACTTAATTTGTTTATTTAACCCTCTTATAAATATTTATAGGTTTTTAAAATCATCTAATAGTGAACGTTTAGGTTGTTGCCCATCTATATTCACAACATTACGATTACTATCGAAATCCATAGACAAAAATTGATCTGCTTTTAAATTAAATATATTTTGAAAAGCATCTTTAACTATAGCATCCATTTCTTCTCCCATTTCCATTAAGTTTCTAATTTTAGGATTACTAACAGCACCATGATTGAACAACTTAAAAATTGTTTCTTGCTGTAATTTAATTTTTCTTTCTAAAGCTGCTATACATATGTTTCGTTCATTCAACCTTTCCTTCAACTGATTTATTTCATCTTGCAACGCATTGTTTTTGTCCTGGCTTAAAGTTAATTCTTTTTCATACGGAAAAAGATTTTTTTGTAATTGCTTTAGATCCTTACAATGCTCCTTTATAATTTCCTCTATTTTAGGTAATTGCACTGTATTGCAACTATTTTGAGATAATGTCTTAGGAACAATAGCATTATACTCTTCAATTAACTGGAATCCTCTTCTTTCAGTTCGAACCCAATAGTTATCCGATATTTCTTCATCTAACCAGGGAATACTCCCCTCTCTAAATAGCTTTTTCGCATACTCGCTTAAAGTTCTTTTAGGAATTTCTGACCTAATCCCTTTATCCTCTACAAAGCTCAAGATAATTCCCTTAATTTTATCTTCTGGGTATTCCTTCTTTCTTCTGCCAACCTTACTCATCTTCTAACCAACTTCCATATTTCTCTGTAAATCCATCAATATTTTCAAGTAATCCCTTAAGTCTTTTTGAATGTATAGCTAAGTCATTCGTTAATTTTAAATTGACCTTACTATATACCTTACTAACTAACTTTAAATGTAAATTAAACACGGTTTTATATAAGGCAAGTGCTTCCTCCCGACTCTCTAGCATCCATTGTTCAATTGTTTCCCTCTTTTCTATAAACTCATCATACTCGATTCTCCAGTATCCACATCGAAAACATTGTGTTTGACAATCTTTAATTATTGCTGTGCAATTCCCTATCTCAAGTTTATCCCATTCATGTTTAGATGTTTTAGCCGGTGAGAAAATAAATTTTTCCCTAAACATTTTCCCTATATTTGAGATATTATTCGAAGGGGTAACATTGGAATTGTGTCCCTTTAAAAATTGACCTGTAAAACTAAACATTTTAATTAACTTGGATATACCTGAATCTGTTAAAAAAAATTCATGTTGTTGATAATGTCGCTGTCCGTAAACTGTATCATGTCCACCCAATCTCGCTATTTCCACTGGATGAAAACCTTGAATCATTAATGATAGAAAAGCTATATGCCTTGTGTCATTGGGTCTTAAACGACGTTCAAAATCAAAAACTATACTATTATTTCTACTCTGTCTAATCTCTTGCTCTGAATCTTCTCCTACTGATCTAACAGTGAAATTGTATGGAGAAGTCGCAATTACGTCATCATAAAAATCGTTTAATATGGTATGAAATATCCATGTTGTTAAAACATTAGGATTCCTTTTTATTTTTGATGAATTCAATTTATTAGCTAAAGATATCCCTTTGTATGCTCGATAAGAAAGTAATGTTTTGGAGTAACCGTATTCCTCGGTCAATTCTATATATTCTTTCACCATATTATAAAGCTTACAAGATATCTCTATCCTTTCAACCTCTGTTTTTTTGGCTCTACTTTTTTTATTTTTAATTCTAGATAAATAAAGATAATATCGATTCCCTTCATTATCTACACAGTCTCTTCTCAAAAGAAGAAATTCCCCAATTCTTATTGGAATAACTGTCGTTAAATGCCACCAAATACGTACCGGATAAAAATAAGTATACTTCCAATCCGTATTATTAGATTGTGTGTAGAAGTCATTTAAAACCCAAGCAAATTTAAGACAATCCTTTACGGTTGGAATAGTTCGAGTCTTTGGTTTTGAATATGGAATAGTTGACAAGAAGTTTAAATATTCCTTGGCTCCTTCAAAGTTATCATAGTAATTAAAAAAATTTAGTAAAGCTGAAGCTATTGAAGATTTTGTTCTATCTCCTTTTAACATAATTTTCCCAATAAAATCTTCTAATAGACGCATTCTAAAACACTCTGTTGTTATAAGCTCATCAAGTACGTATCTAAAGCTTGTGTGGACAGTTTTAAAATGATATTGAACTAGTAAACTCGCTACCCAACATTTCATTACCAATGTCAATGTTTCTAACTGATTTAATTGCTTTCCTTGCAACTCTTCTTCCAATCTATTAAACCGAAAATAAAATATAATATCTTTTTCTTCATCGTAAAGCTTCCATAAATTTTTATGAAAATCCACCTCTGAAAGTCGATTTATTTCCATGCTTTTCAAGTTTTCAATAGCAAGTTCTATACTATATTCTAATTCAAAAGCTTCATCACTTAGCTCTGCAATCTCGATACTTTTTTTTACACTAGCTGTCTCTCGCACCTTTACATCTCCCTTCCTTTCGGAAGATACTGGCTAAGGGAAGGCAATTGAAGTAAAATACTCTCAAATTGCTCCTGACTCATATTAAAGAACTCATAAATACAGGATCCAAACTTAGCTTCAGCTTCTTTGAAAAGTTTTAAATCCTTTACAAAAAGAAGTGCATCTCTTTCATTATCCCCTTTATATCTAGGGGTTTCTTTATTCTCAACTAGACTTACAATATGTTTGAGAATCCTTTCAGTAATTGCTGAAAGTGCATAAAAATTGTAAATAGCGAATGGGCACCCTATACAAGTTTCTCTGTTTGGATACATACAATCTTCTGCTGATAATATACATTGAACATGACTTGTTTTGGAATACAACATATCTAAATTTAATATGTTGTACATATTGTGGATTACCTCTTCATCTAACCCATGAATAATATTTTTTACAATATGCTCTTGCTTAGACAGATAAAGTAAAACATCTGCAATGCCTTCTAACCTCAAATCCTTCCCAATCTTTTCATATATAACATTAATTTGCTGAGTTCTTTCAGCGATATCCTGTGTTGTTCCAAACAAGATATCCGCAAATCCATCTGCTATAAAACCAAAATAATCTCTAGTAAAAATTTGACCACTCAGGAAATCAATATCTCGTTGACTTATGTAAATATACATGTTAGTTGTTTCAATTGATTTATGATTTCGAATAAATTTTAATACTTCAATCTCATGTGCTGAATCTTTATATTTATTAATTATACTAAAGGCAAAAGTTATAAAAGTCCTATTCATTTTTAATGATGAAAATTTAAGGTTAGGCTTTGAAAAATCACAAAAAAATCTCTTATATGGATAACTAGTCAATACTCGATTTTTCGTACGAAAATCTATTAATGAGTCACTTAAAGGATTAAGCTCCCGAGCTCTGATTTCACATAATACTGCTGCATAGGCAACTGGCAATGTTAATTGTTCAGAACAATAAAAATAACGCTCCGCTCCAGTTTTTGAATGTTTCAAATTCTTCATTTGTAATTTTCTTATAATCCTTTTAGCATCTTCCATCGATATATTATTATTCTGAAGCCATTCTATGTTACCCTCTATACTGGTTCCCTCAAAATTTATTCTTGGAATTTCCGTGCAATCCCAATGTCTCCAAGCATTGTTTAAATGGACTAACATATACAACCAAACCGAATCATATCGGTCATAATACTTATTCTTGGAATTACCGTTTACAAATTTATCAATTGCTCCTTTTACGCTATAAATTGCCCTATCCTTATGAACAGCAAGATCAGAAATATAATCAAAAAATTCCTTATACTCTTCCGGTGTATAAACATTAACTTGACTCTTTTTCTTACTTTCCACTTTATAAGGACTATTTATTTCGTTTAACTTAAAACTTTTCTTGCAAGAAGAATAGCCATTCCCCTTACCAAATTCTTTTAAAAATATATAAATTGGTTTTTTTATATGAATTCCTGTATTTTGATTAAAAAACATCAAATTAAGCTCTTTAGAGGAGTACATAAAAATCTCTTTTCCCACAAGTCTTTGAGCTAATATTTTAGTAGCTACAAAATACTCTAAAACCCTCGAAGCTTTTGAAGCACTATTTTGTCCACCATATAATGTGGATTTGGAACGTATAAATTTAAGCCACAATAACTCTGTCTCTTTACAATAAACAGAAAATTCAACCCCTTCAGCCTCTAATCTATATAAGACATTATCATATATAGATCCTCTATCCAGATAAAGGTTCAACCTTTCATTTCTACGCTCATATTCTTTAATAATATCCTTCTTTAAATACAAGTACTTATTAAAAAGATATCTTGAAATACCCCTTACTAATAAAGGTACTTCAATTGTCTTGATATCCTCTTTTATGGTATCTACATTTATTCCATACTCTTTAAATATTTCATTTCGAGTATAATATTTTGATCTAAGGCTATTATCCATTTTTTCTATTCTTTTTTTTAAAGACAATACTTCTTCCTTTACAAAAAAAATATTTCTTCCAGCTTTTTTATGAATTTTGAGGAGCTCTTCCTCCAAAAATTTCTTATAATTATAACTATTCAAATTGAGTATTTTGCAAGTATCTTGCTTAATTATTAAACTTCCATCAGCTACATTTAGTCGAATCTTCTCTCCAACTGTCTTTTCCCTATATTTTAAAAAGGCTTTTATATCTTCCTTTTTATAAAATGTAAATTCTTTCTTTTTTATAAATTGTATTTTCTTTATATTAAATTTATTAACTATCTCAATTGCATGACTGTAACCTATAGATGCCATCCTCAGAAATTCATTTGTAGATACATACTTATCCAAAATGTTAATTATCTCACTTTTTTTAACATATTGACTTGCTTTTTGATATTCCTTATTATCCAAAGTTAATAATGGATATTTTAACGTTTTAATATGAATCAGTCCTTCTTCTGCAAGTAAAGTAAGATTTTTATAGTATACATAAGTTAATCTTTTATTTTCTAAATTTTTGATCCCCAGATACTTCCACAACTGCTTTACAGTAAAGTATTCTCTACTAAGCTTCATTTCCCACGCTTCATGTTTTTTTAAATCATTTTTACAAAGCAAAATCTTCTTTCCCTCATGTTTAGCTCTAATAATATTATTATCTATAAGAAAATTTAGACCTCTATTAGTAATTTTATAATCTAACTGATTTACATTTACATATTCTTGGTTCATTGCTTTAATCCGCTCCAATTATGTTTATATCGATCAAAAATATTTCTTGTATAAGATGAACTTTCCAAAGAATCTACATTATCTTTGTTCTCTCCATAGACGCTAGTAAGAATATTAACATGCTCTTGTACCCTGCTATAGGATGTTCTCTTTTCAACATACTCAAAAGTTGCTGTCAGCGTCTTATCTCCTCGCAAATTAGCAATTTCTTCAATACTTAGCCCTAAATCAATAAGAAAATTTGTAAAAACTCCTCTACCTATATGTGTAGACCAAGGTAGACTTGTTAAGAATTCTAAATCTTCATAACGACGATTAATTCTTAACTTCTCTAAAAAACGCTGTTTCACTCTATAAAACCGCTTAGTATATCCCGTTCCACTTAACGGTAAACCGGTACTCTTGGAAATAAAGAGGGCATTGTTATTTTTATACCCCCATTGTTTTTCAAACTTTTTCAAGCGTTCCATGTGAATATAATAAATATCCCAAAGCTTTTGGTCACTTAAAACAAAAACTTCTCTTGGTCTCTTAACTTGTACATCGTACTTAGAAGATAAATGTGCAAATAATTTTTCTTGATTATCTTTAATCACTAACCACATTCCATCATTCCCTCTAAAGCCTTTTTCATAAATTGATTCCCTTGTTAAATTTACAACTTCCCCCACTCTCAGACCTGCAAGAATTTGAAAACAAACTCCTAATGCTATATCACTGGATTCTGCTTCTTCAATAAACTCATAAGCTAATCTATATCGATTAGGGCCAAAATCTTTTAGTTTTAACTTCTCGTTTACTTGATTTCTATTTGGACGCTCAATGTCAAAGATAGATTGACTAAATATAGAAAGAGGTTGTCCTACTTTTTTACTATCTTGTCGATAGAAGACTTGAAAATTTTGATCTATTAATTCATGCTCTTTTAAGTATATAAAAAATTTTGTAAGTATCCTTTCGCAATAATCCGAATGCTTAAAACTAACCCCTTCATAAGTCAAATGTGTAATAAAATCTCCACCATGCTTAAGTTGTAATCCTCTTAATCCCTTAATACTTAATTCATTGTATCCCGCAATATCATCTTCAATATTACTGTAAATAAAATTAAGGAATTTACATACTACCCTTGCTGCTTTAAGTTGAGTATGATAGCCTACTCCCCTATTCCTATATACCTTTCTTATAAAATCTGTAATAGGATGTGGAATAATTAATTCATTAACCTTATTTTTTATACAAATCATTACTACTTCATCTGATTTAATCTCTTTTCCTATCCACCTCTGTAAAGTCACACTTTTTGGCATCCAATACAATTTCCCATCCAAATCCTGCATTTTTTCCTTCCCCCTAGTATCCTAAAAAACACTTGTATTAATATTCGCTGATAACACTTCACAATAAATCTTTTTCAAGATTACCACAAACCATATATCCGTTCTATTATTAAAATAACATTACATTTACCTTTTTTAAATTTATGTACAAATAAAAACTACACACCATCACATATATAGTGTGTAGTTTTTATTCCCTTTTCATCCCTGAATATCAGCTTAATTAAATTCTACTTCCCCCATACATTTTAATTTCTACACAATAATGTACGGAGAAGATTCATCATAAGTTATACCACCTCACATATTTTTCTTCATTGTAAATAAAAATGTCTGAAGGGTAAAAAGCGTAAAATAATATATTTTAAAGTAAAAAAGATTATTTTTTATGCTATAAAAGAAAAAAAGAAACCTTACATATTTTAAACATGTAAGGTTTCAAAAATTATACTTCACTGCATGAAATGTAATATCCTCCACGAGCCATCTTTATTTCCGCACGATACAATACTTCTTCTAAGTAAAAAGTTATCGGTTTTACTTTACTCTCAAATTTAAGTTGTTCATTACATTCAGCTGCATAACTTTCAATAGCTGAAGTAATAACTTCTCCCGATGGATACGTTAAAGCATCATCTAGTTCTATGAAAAAACTTTTAGAAAATAATTTTTTCATAATCCCTTTCTTCTCTTTCATCATATTCCATCCACTTCAATTTAAAGTTACCAACATCCATATTATACCACATCATCAATTTATCTTTGAAAATAAAAAAATCCTGCATTTTTCATGCAGGATTTTTTATTAGTCATTTTTCGTAAAGTAAGAAACGAAACGAAGAATTTCTAAGTATAACCAAACTAATGTAAGCATTAGTCCCATTGCAGTGTACCACTCCATATATTTCGGAGCTTGACTACGTACACCATTTTCGATTAAATCGAAATCTAGTAATAAGTTTAGTGCAGCAACTACGATAACAACTGCACTAATAATAATACCGATTGTACCGCCTTGGTGAATGTACGGAACCGTTACACCAAACATGTTTAGTAGAAATACGACTAAGTACATAACCATAATTCCAAGTGTTGCTGCCATCACGCCTGTACGGAATTTATCCGTTACTTTTACTACACGTGTTGCATATAACACTAACATTGCAAATAGAATTGAGATTGTTAGTAAAACAGCATTTAAAACGATAGAATCGCCAAATTTCATTGTATAAACCGCTGAAATACTACCTAACACAACCCCTTCTACTGCTGCATAGATTGGTGCACCAAAAGGTGAAATACGTGGGAAGAACATAGATGCAAATGCGATGATTGCCGCAACGATTAAAGCGCCAATTAATACTGGCATCTTCATCGTACCCTCTATCATCTGTATGTATGAATAGACAGACGTTGCAAGTAGCAAGATAAGCATAATAAACGTTTTGCCTACTGTTCCGCCAATAGTCATCGCAGAAGCACTTGCTCCCTCTTTACGGAATGCCTCTTTTTTCAACATTGGATTAGATGTTCTCATTTTTTCCCTCCTAAAATAGGTTCTACCAATAGTGTAAAGTTTTTCTCTTTACTTTTCAATATATGCAGCTTGTTTTTATTTTAATCCTTCAACAATGTCCGATAGTTCACTCCATCTTTCCATCGTTTTTTCTAGCTCTTCTTCTGTTTTCTGCTGTGCTTCAGACAATTCTTGCGCTTTCGTAAAATCAGAACCAACATTCGCAAGCTCTTCTCCAATTGATTCTAGCTTTTCTTCAAGTTCCGCAATTGTATCTTCAATAGTTTCCCATTCGCGCTGCTCGTTATATGAAAGTTTACGCTTACGTTGTTGTTTCGGTGCTTCTTCCACTACTTTTTTCTCTTTCTGTACTTCCGCTTTCTCAATAAGTTCTCTCGTTTTTTCCATTTCTAAATAATCAGTATAACTACCTAGAAATTCACGCACTTCTCCTTCTCCCGTAAAGATGAATAATTCATCTACTACTTTATCTAAGAAGTAACGGTCATGTGATACAGTTAAAACGACACCTGGGAAATCTTCTAAATAATCTTCTAATACAGTTAATGTTTGTGTATCTAGATCATTCGTAGGCTCATCGAGTAATAGTACGTTCGGTTCTCCCATTAATATACGTAATAAATATAAACGTCTTCTTTCACCGCCAGATAATTTGCCAAGCGGTGTACCATGTGAATGCGGCGGGAATAAGAAACGTTCTAACATTTGAGACGCACCAATTACTTTTCCGTCTGTCGTATGAATGACTTCAGCGATTTCTTTAATGTATTCAATCATACGTTGATTTAAATTCATCTCTTCATTTTCTTGCGTATAGTAAGCGATTTTTACTGTTTGCCCAACTTCAATTTCACCACTATCAGGAGATATTTTACCTGCAAGCATATTTAATAGCGAAGATTTCCCGCTTCCATTCGCTCCAATAATTCCGATACGATCGCCTGGTTTCACGATATGATTGAAGTTGTTTAATACTGTTTTATCGCCAAATTTTTTCGTTACATCTTTTAACTCAAGTACTTTTTTCCCAAGGCGACTACCGCTAAGCGCAATATCAACTGACTGTTTTGCAGCTGGCCCTTCTTGACCTTTTAACTCTTCAAATCGTTGAATACGTGCCTTTTGCTTAGTCGAACGAGCTTTTGCACCACGGCGAATCCATGCTAATTCGCGGCGATATAAGTTTTGACGTTTTGATTCCTGCGCAAGTTCTTGTTCTTCACGAAGTGCTTTCGCTTCTAAAAACGTACTGTAATTCCCTTCATAACTATACAGTTTTCCATTGTCTAATTCGAAAATACGATTCGTCACACGATCTAAGAAATAACGATCATGAGTTACAAGTAATACTGCACCTGTGTACCTTGCTAAATATTCCTCTAACCACTCAACTGTCTCATGGTCAAGATGGTTCGTAGGCTCATCTAAAATTAATAGATCCGGTGTTTCAATAAAACACTGCGCCATCGCAATACGTTTTTTCTGCCCACCAGATAAATTTCCAACAGTTGCTGTGAAATCCGTAATTCCTAGTTTCGTTAATAACGATTTTGCATTCGCATTTGCTTCCCACGCACTCATTGCGTCCATACGTTGTTGCACTGCAAATAATTGTTCCTGTACCTTTTCATTACTTGGATCTTTTTCGATATGTAATAGCGCCTTTTCATAATCACGAAGAAGACGAATTAAAGGTGTATCACCATGGAAGACTTGTTCTAATACTGTTAATTGTTCATCAAACTCTGGTTGCTGTGATAAATAACTAATTGTATACCCACGTGAATGAGTCATATCACCTGTGTCAGGAATTTCTGCCCCTGCAATAATTTTTAACAACGTTGATTTACCAGTACCATTTACACCAATAATTCCGGCACGTTGTCCTTCTGCAATACTAAATGATAATCCATCAAATAACGGTTTCTCTCCATATGATTTTGATAAGTTTTCCACAGTTAACATTTTCATATTTGTGCATTCCACTCTTTCATAAATTGTTCAATAAACTGTTCCATATAACGATGACGAACTTCAGCCTCTTGTTTTGCTGCATTCGTATTCATTAAGTCTTTTAGTTTTAAAAGTTTTTCATAAAAATGATTTAAAGATGGGTCATTATTTTTTCTATATTCTTCTTTCGTCATCACTTCACGAGGAGGAATAGTTGGATCATACATTAGTCTCCCTTTCGCTCCGCCATACGCAAATGTGCGAGCTATTCCAATTGCACCAAGAGCGTCTAAGCGATCTGCATCTTGAACAATCTTCCCTTCAATTGACTCCACTTTACCGCCATGACCACCTTTATAAGACATATTGGCGATAATATGAAGAACATGCTTACTTTCCTCTTCTTCAACATGTAACTCTTCTAACCAATCAGAAACTTTTTTCATTCCTGCTTCTTCACTTTCATTTAACTTCTCATCTGCCACATCGTGAAGTAATGCTGCCATTTCAATTATAAAACGATTTCCTCCTTCTTGCTCGGATAAAGAAATCGCCAGTTTATGTACACGCTCAATATGATACCAATCATGCCCACTCGCATCTTTTTCTAAAATATGTTTTACAAAAGTAATTGTTTTTTCTATCTTTTCTTGTTTTGTCATTTTATCTTCACCCAGTTACTTATTGTAACACGCCCGCATTTTTTCATCACATATTTTCTTGTCCGCCCATACACTAGGTGGTAGGCATCATCATGAAGGAGGAATAAATATGTTCTATAATAATCAACCGCCTTACCCAAGGCAACCATTTTACCCTCAGCAACAAGAACAAAGATATACAGAACAATATGAAGAACAAGAGCAACAATATGAACAAAATCCATATGCAGCGCCACAAACTCAAGAACAACAATTTCAACAAAATCCATATGACACACGTCCAAGTTACGAATATCCTCAAAATCCATATGCAGTACCACAAACTCAAGAGCAACAATTTCAACAAAATCCATATGTAGCACCGCAAACTCAAGAACAACAATTTCAACAAAATCCATATGTAACACCACAAACTCAAGAACAACAATTTCAACCAAACCCATACCCAACTCAGCCACAACAAACTCAAGTACAACAACAAATGTATCAACCAAACTACGACGCACGTGTCTCACCACCTAAACCGCCAACATTAGATATTACACAACCACAAATTTTACCGCCTGGACCAACACTGGATATTACACAGCCTCAAATCTTACCACCTGGACCAATTACAGAACCAACGCAACAACAGATTCAACAAGTTGTCGGTACACAGTTCTTACCTTTAAAGAAACCTGTACTTGATTTCGTAAAACCTTGGGTAGATTACGGTTTAAATGAAGCAAAACATACATCACAGAAACACGCTTTAACAGAAGTTGCTGCCATTATGTTTTTAGTTGGGAAAGGCTTTAATCCAACGATTGCACATTATATTGTGGAATCTTGGGAGAAGAATGAGCAGTTTTAGTTTCATTCATTTTATGCTATATAAAAAGATAAAAGTGCCACAAATGTCTGCTGTACAAACATTTGTGGCACTTTTTATTTTTCACGTTATATCTTTTCTAAAATAGTATTAAATTAATCTTGTCTTCCGCTCTTCTATCCAAATTACTTTTCCACTTTGATATACAAATGATTGTTCACCAAATCCACTTTTGGGTGGTTCTATTAGCTGAACCTGACCATTTTCAACAATATATATTCCGTTTATTTCTAAATCAATTTCAGCTGTCATTTCAACAAGATTTTCTTTTCTAATTCCCACCAAGATTACTCCCATATGTTATTATTACTTTGTCGAAGTAAGTGGTTTTATTCATCCACTACGTGAGTAAAGGTGTGAAAATTTTTGAGTAATATGAATAAAAGCCGAATTGAAATTCTAAAAATGAAAGCAAAAAGAACTGGTAGTAGAAAAGAACTCGTAGACGAACTTTCTAATATTGTTACAGTTTCTATGGACTCATTTATGGATCCAAAATCTAATGATTTATTTTGTAAAGACTTATTTAACACGCTAACACAAACTTCAAACATAAAAAACTTTGGTAGCACTAATTATGAAGAAAACAGAAGACTATCAATAGTACTGTTAAAAGAAACAGCTAAAACCATTAAATTTCCAGTTGATCAAGGGAGGCTCTTTTTCTCTAAGGGTGGTAAAATTGAAGCAGTTAAACTGAACATTGGTGAAGTATTTGAGAATTTAGAAGAGTTATCAACCATATCAAAATTTCTAACTGGATATGCAGATTTTGTATTAGTTGGGGATGATTTAGAATTCGGGATCGTTATTGAGCGCACTGAATATCACTACGAATTCAGTATGTGGGGCGTATCCACAATATGAAATACGAAAATACAAAAGACCACTTCAAAATGAGAGTGGTCTTTTTATTACTTTATCTATCAACCTTTTCAAATGATTCATATCAACACTTTCTTTTAAGACCTTTTCTTCCTAGGACCTATAATCAATTTAATCGCCGTTCTTTCTTGATCATTAATAGTAACCTCTTGAAATGCTGGAACAAAGGCTAAGTCAATACCACCTGGAGCAACAAATCCTCTTGCGATTGCAATTGCTTTAATCGCTTGGTTTAATGAACCCGCTCCAATCGCTTGAATTTCTACATTTCCACTTGTTCTTAGTACACCTGCAATTGCGCCTGCGACTGAATTGGGGCTTGATTTTGAAGATACTTTTAATATATTTTCCATGTAAGTTGCTCCCTCTATTATTTAATTACTCTTTTGTTACCGTATAAAATATTTCAACGTATCTTTAACTACTATTCACACCAAAAGCAAACAATACTACATATGTACATTCATTCGATACTTTTTCTCTTCTTCCTGCCGTGCTACGTAAATAAAGGTCAACGACTCCAAACCTTATATATACAAATATTTAAAAGATATAAATTCACTTAAACAATCACATCATTGTAACTGAAGATACTCGTTTTACTTTTGCAGGTGCAATTACAATTTAAAAAGCATCCCTGCTACATTTCAAGAATTCTCTACCAAATACTTAACCTTTGTGCCTTCAAAAATTCCCATTATACCTTTCTGTTAATCTAATAAACATGAAAAAAGTACCGAGCTCTTCTATTACAAAAATTCGGTACTTTTTTCTCATTCTTTCTTATTTCTCCACATAAACCGACTTAACGATTGTACGATTATATGGTTGTCCTTCTTTATTCATCCCTTTTATATCCATCGTAACGTTATATACTCCTGGTTGCTTTATGTCCTTCAAAGCACCAGTAAATGTATTGTTATTCACATTTTGTAATTCATTATATTCAGAGACTAGTTTCCCTTCTTTATTCACGACTCTTACTGTTATGGAAAGATTTCCTTTCATTTCAGGTGCCATAGGTGATTTTTTCAGTTTATACTCAGATTTATTTGCTTTTACTTTTGTAGGCATTTGAAGAACAAATGGTGCGCTATTCTTGTAATCGTTTACAACTAAATATGCATCTTCCGACTGCTTCGCCATCATTTTAACTTTCCATTCTCCTACATCCATTTTATCAAATTTAAATGTTTTAATTGTCGCGCCACCAAAGAAAGATTCATCTTCACCAGTAGTTATAACACTATCCTTATTTGTATACACTTTTCCTTTTGGTGATATCATTTGTACTTCTACATCCGACGAAGCAGTTAATATAGAAACAATTCCTTCTGCCTTTTTATCAACCGCAACAGTTTGCTCTATCCACTGATTTTGTGGCAATTCCCCTCCTAAAATGCTTTGATTTGAAGTTGTATTTAATTGTTCTATATTTTCATTTGAACTAGTGCTGGATGCTACTAAAGCTGGAACCGGTACATTTGCTGTACGTAAATACGGTTCAATTCGTGAGAACACAGCAGATCCTTTTCGTATATTATCATGATCAAATCTAGAATCTGTAAATAAATGCGTTCCATACGGCAGCTTAGCACTCCACTCATTTACTAGTCCATCATTTGAACCGTATGATGACAAATATAATCCACCCATTGATAACGCCGAAAATACAGGGCCCCAGCTAGTCCCAGTAACTGTATAATAACGGTTTAATTTAGCTGCTGGATTATTATCAATCGTTGAACGAAATTTTGCCATTTCGCCCATTTGTAATGAATACGTACCATCATCTTTTTGACCTAATATAGAAGCAAGCCATCCTGCCCACCAACTATATGATAAATCCGCTAAGTTTGATCCATGATGTGGCGTCGCAAGTGTAATAACATTTCCGACAAATCGATTTGCCCCATATTCTACTAATGCAGCTTGTGTATCGATACCACCTTTACTATGTGCTACAATATTAACTTTTTTACCGAAATGATTATATATTTCTTCTAATTTTTGTGCTAACAATTTTCCGTTATCCCACTGACTAGCTGACCCTTTCCCAGCAGCATCATATAATTGTATAAATACTGTTTGATAGCCTGCTTTCAAAGCATAGTCATACATATCATTCATATCGTGATATACTGTCTTTCCATACCAACTATCAGCATTCCCATTCCTTCCTTGCACAAAGAGAATTGGAGGCTTACTTTCATCATAATTAGCAGGTTTTTGACCTAAAAACCATTCTCCAGGTGTAAAGACTTCTTGATCTGGAAAGCCTGTTTTAAGCTCTTTTACAACTTCTGCTCGCACATTTGTGCTAATCATTGGAACCATGATAAAAAATACAATTAGTAAGGCAACACATCTTCTCATCAATCGCATGTTACTCCCCCCACATTTTTTGAAAGAAGGCGCTCGTTGTAATATTTTTTATCTTCTCTCTTAATACTAGATAATCTTTGTACTTAAACAAGACCCTGTCCCTATTCTTAAGAGATTACTAGTCCCCCTTCTTCCTTAACACACGTTATTCTCTTTGTTTCTATCTCTTCCTTTTGAGTGAATGCTACAAAAAAGTTTCTCAACAATTGTTAACTTTACTGAATCTAATATCCCCCAATTATTATTGTTTATATAAAGCATACAAATCTTGAAAAAACTTTAGTAAAAAAACACTTTATTACCAGCTAGTTATAAAAAAAGTTAATGAATATATGTGCTTTTATTTAATTAAATACAAACTAAACAAAATAGAGGCTAATATTGTAAGACTTTCCTATCATTAAATATTAAACTGAATTTTATGAATAGATGCTAATATTTCCAGAAACATATATTATGATAATTTTCGCAGACTTGAATTAAACTTTTAGAAGTACTAACCTATTGGTGAGCAGAAGAAAATTCTGTAAAAAGAAAGGAGAATGCTTTATGATGACCGATTTACAAAAGGAGTTTTTTAAACGATTAAAAATTCCTGCAAAAGAAATAACATTTGATGATTTAGATGCAATTCTCTTAAAAATGGGATTGATTCTCCCCTATGAAAATCTCGATATTATGGCTGGTACTATTAAAAACATCTCAAAAAATAACTTAATAGAAAAGTTACTTATTCAAAAACGAGGCGGTCTTTGTTATGAATTAAACTCCTTATTGTATTACTTTTTAATGGATTGTGGATTTCAAGTATATAAAGTAGCTGGTACTGTTTATGACCTTTATGATAATAAATGGAAACCCGATGATGGTCATGTCATTATCATATTACATCATAATAATAAAGATTATGTTATAGACGCCGGTTTTGCCTCTCATCTACCTTTACATCCAGTCCCTTTTAACGGAAAAGTCATCTCTTCTCAAACGGGTGAATATCGAATTCGCAAACGAATTACCCGAAAAGGTACACACATTTTAGAAATGAGAAAAGGAGCTAACGGGGAATCTACAAATTTCTTGCAATCTGAACCTTCAGATGAATGGAAAATAGGCTATGCCTTCACTTTAAATCCAATAGATGAGAAAAAGGTTAATAATATCCAGAAAATCATTGTAGAACATAAAGAATCTCCTTTTAATAAAGGAGCTATCACTTGTAAATTAACTAATTATGGTCACATATCATTAACAAATAAAAATTATACAGAAACCTTTAAAGGCACCAAAAATAAACGTCCAATAGAATTAAAAGATTATGCTCGCATTCTTCGTGAATCTTTTGGAATAACGCAAGTGAAATATGTAGGAAAAACACTAGAAAGAGGTTAGTTGACTAAAAGTATTTCATAATAAAGCAGATTCCATATTTAGAATCTGCTTTATTTTATATTTTGTTATAAAGAAATTTGTTTTGCTCTTATCCTTTAATTTTCAATGATATACTCATCATCATATTTATCGTATTGGAGCCCTGACCCTATTTTTGATTCCGTAACTTGATCTCTTAAAAACGGTGCAGCTTCCATCTTGCTAGTTGCAATTTCAATTCCATATTTCTTCGTTAAATGGGCTAATTCTATTAAAAACCACTCTCTTCGCAATGTAACTGGAATATCAAATGTCCTTCTTTTCATATATAATAGCACCTCTTTAATTTTCATAACTTAAAAAACATTATAGTATATGCATGTCCATTTTAAATGTGCTATTAATAAAATATAATTTTAGTTTACATAAAATTATTATGTAATAGTAGAAAGAGGCTTGTCCTCCTCTTTCTACTGCAGAGATTTAAATTAAGAACATCTTGGTACACCGAAAGCTAAGAATAAACCTGCTACTCCCGCTGTAATCGGTACTTTCAAAGTAATTACATCGTCTACCTTCGTTACTAGAAAGTAAGCATTACCTTCTTGTAACACACAATTCACTAACAATTGAAATTCCATTCAAATCTCCTCCTTTCAATCGATATACTATACTTTATGAATTCTCTTTAAAAACGTAATAGGAAATATATCTATTTTTCCTTATATACAAAATAAATGTTTATAAGTCTATTAAAAATATTAATTTTCTAAATTTATATAAATTGTGTAATATCCAGTAAGTTCCTATATAATCAATAATGAAAATCTTACAAATGGAGGTATAAAAATGGCAATTTTGAGTAATATTGGTGCAGCTTTATTTTTTATTGCTTTTATTCTTTTAATCTTATGTATTATTTCATTTTTCAAGAAAAATGGAAAAGCAACACAGTATGGTCGTCCTACTGTTATTCTTTTTATGATTTCGATTATATTGATGGTAACTGGCTCAACAAATTCAGAACATCCAGTCATCGAATTTTTTACTATTTTAAGTTTCATTTTATTTATTTTCTTCCTTGTACTAGCAATCTTATCTGTAATTAAAAAGACAGGTGTAGCAAAAAAACAATTTATTATCACTGCTATTTTATTTGTTATTTTTGGTGCGTTATCAAGTATTTCAAATCCTACTTCTGAAAAAACGACAGCAACTAGTAAAAAAGTTGCTTCTAACACTACAGAACAAAAAGATAGCGACAAAAAAGAACTAGAAAAAAAAGAAGCAGACGAAAAAGCTCAAAAGCAAGAAGATGAGAAGCGTCAAGCCGAGGAACAAGCTCGTAAGCAAGAGGATGAAAAACGCCAGGCTGATGAACAAGCTCGTAAACAACAAGAAGAACAAAAACGTCTTGCTGATGAACAAACTCGTAAACAACAAGAGGAACAAAAACGCCAGGCTGATGAACAGGCTCGTAAACAACAAGAAGAACAAAAACGCCAGGCTGATGAACAAGCTCGTAAACAACAAGAAGAACAAAAACGCCAGGCTGATGAACAAGCTCGTAAACAACAAGAAGAGCAAAAACGCCAGGCTGATGAACAAGCTCGTAAACAACAAGAAGAGCAAAAACGCCAGGCTGATGAACAAGCTCGTAAACAACAAGAAGAGCAAAAAACACAGCAAACTCAAACACAACCTGCTTCAGGAAATACTAGTAGTGCATATTACAAAAATTGTGCCGCAGTTAGAGCTGCTGGGAAAGCTCCCCTATATAAAGGACAACCAGGTTATGCCTCACATCTTGATCGTGATGGCGATGGAGTCGCATGTGAAAAATAGCAATAAAAAAGAAGCTTCTAGTAAGCTTCTTTTTTATTATTACGTATAAGATCTAATTACTCTTCCATTCTTTTAAGCCCTATATCAATTCAAAATGGCATCTTATTTTTTAAATACTTGTACTATTAACCATTAACTGGAGCAATACTCCAATTAATGATTTCAATATTTTTCACCTCCACTTTCCCTTTGACAAGAACATGTGGAATTAAGTGAAACATCCCAAATCTTCTACCATTTTTGTATTCATCTCTATAATATTCTTTGGTGCAGGTATTTAATTGCTTTAATTCTTTATATTCATTAAAATTGATGAATTCTATTTCACATTCTTTTAATTCGCTATTTGCTCCACCCCAATTGTGCTTTGAGTACTTGTATATTGCCATACACTGACCCTTCAGTGCGCTAATAGGAATTTTATAAAACAATTTATTTGTATGAATGTTTACTCCTATTTCCAACAATACTTTATAAATCTCATAAGGATGCAGTGGTAAAAAATGCACGACATCATTCCATAAACATTCTAGTTTTGGTATTTTACGTGTTAATAAGTTCTCTCTTTGAGTATGATCTTTATATTTTTGGATATACTCACGATATAAATTTGGATATACCCTTTTCAATTCATTTAATGGGATTAAATATTCTCCTTTTAGTTCTTCTGGTACCATATGATAAACATATTCCATAAAAACCTCCTATAAAAGATATACTTCCTATCCCAAAATTCTTCGCCATCTTTTCTATAATGTCCTCTGTTGAAGAATAATCCTATTATTCTCAAATCAGACACATAATAAGTGATTTCAATCACCACGTTGTTTTTCATTTATCGCTATTCTTAATTTAGATATTACATTTAAACTTTATGGAGGCATTCATATGGAACATACATTTACTGAAACTTCTATTGTCGGTGAGATTGTTACACAGTTTCCGAAAGCTAGTGATCTTTTTAAATCCTATAGAATAGATTTTTGTTGTGGCGGTAATAAGCCACTTATTGATGCAATTCATGAAAGAAATTTATCAGCTACTGAAGTAATTACAGAGTTAAATACGCTTTATCATAATACGAAACGATTAAATGAATCTGAAATTGATTGGAAAAATGCTTCTTATCGTGAATTGATTGATTATGTAATTCATAAGCATCATCGTTATTTAAATGAAGAGTTACCACAGTTAAGTCCTTATGTGACGAAAGTATTACGTGTTCATGGAGCAAATCAGCCGCATTTAGCTAAAATTCATAAGCTATTTCATGAACTTAAAATGGAATTAGAACAGCATTTAATTAAAGAAGAAACAGAAGATTTCCCATTAATTTTAGAATTTGAAAAAAATCCAACTGATGAAAACTATGCAAAGTTACGTAAAGTAGTAGATGAACTAGAAAATGAACATAACCACGCTGGCAACATTATTAAAGAGCTTCGTAAAGTTACACATGACTTTACTCCTCCAGAAGGAGCTTGCGGCACTTATCGACTTGTTTACAATCGCCTTGAAGCGTTAGAGTCTGATTTATTTGAGCACATTCATGTAGAAAATAATATTTTATTTCCACGTGCCATTACGAGAGCGTAAATAAAGTGCAGGACATGAGTATACATACTGATGTCCTGCTTTTTCATTTTGCGAAACCTATCCACATCACCCTCACATAAATCAGAATTTTAACAATTTGTGAATCATTATAAAAATGTGATAAATATCACATCTCCCCCTTTCTTGATTTTCTATAATAAAAATATAATCCTTTGTTCAACATTTCACATAAAAAGGGGAAACGAAAATGAAAAAACGTTTAGTTATGATCGGAAATGGTATGGCTGGCATACGTTGTATGGAAGAAATATTAAAACATGATTGTGATTCATATGAGATTACTATTTTTGGAGATGAACCACACCCAAACTATAATCGCATTATGCTCTCTCATGTTTTACAAGGTAAAACAAATATACAAGATATCATTATGAATGAATACAGTTGGTATGAAGAAAACGAAATAACTTTGTATACAAATGAAAGAGTTCAAAGTATTGACCGAGAAGAAAAAGTTATTATTACAGAAAAGAATCGTACTCTTACATATGACAAGCTTATTATTGCAACAGGTTCTAGTGCTTTTATTTTACCGGTTGAAGGTTCCACTCTTCCTGGTGTAACAGGTTTTCGAACTATTGAAGATACACAGTTTATGATGGATACTGCTAAAGAAAAGAAAAAGGCCGTTGTCATTGGTGGTGGATTACTTGGTTTAGAAGCAGCAAGAGGTCTTATTGACTTAGGAATGGACGTACATGTTGTTCATTTAATGCCTAGCTTAATGGAGCAACAACTAGATACGAAAGCAGCTTCTCTACTGCGTGAAGATTTAGAAGCACAAGGCATGAAGTTTTTAATGGAAAAGAAAACTGTAAAAATTCTTGGTACAAACCATGTTGAGGGCATTCAATTTGAAGATGGTGAAGTTGTAGATTGTGATTTAATCGTAATGGCTGTCGGAATCCGACCAAATACGCAAATAGCAAGAGATGCTGGTTTAATTGTCAATCGCGGCATTGTAGTCAATGACTATATGCTAACAAATGATGAGTCCATTTATGCAGTTGGCGAATGTGCAGAACATGACGGTATCGCATATGGACTTGTTGCCCCTCTTTATGAACAAGGTGCAATATTAGCAAAACATATAACAAATTTACAAACTGATGGATATTCGGGCAGTATCGTCGGTACGCAATTAAAAGTTGCTGGTTGTGATTTATTCTCTGCAGGCCAAATTTATGAAGATGATCAAACGAAAGCAATATCCATCTTTAATGAATGCAAACGTTCCTATAAAAAAGTATTAATTCGTGACAATAAAGTCGTCGGTATCGTTTTATATGGTGACACAGCTGATGGTACACGCCTCTTTAGCATGTTAAAGAAAGAAGAAGATATACAAGAATATACACCAGCGTCCATTCTTCACAAAGCTGGTGAAGAAAGTGAATTTGATGTTGCTACAATGAGTGCAGATGACACGATTTGTGGATGTAATGGTGTTACGAAAGGAACAATCGTTCATGCCATTTTAGAACAAGAGTTAACGACTTTTGAAGAAGTTAAAGGCTGTACGAAAGCCGCAGGGTCTTGTGGTAAATGTCGTCCGCTTGTAGAACAAGTTTTATCTCATACACTCGGAGACGCTTTTGATGCCTCAGCCCAGTCTGCTGGTATGTGCGGATGTACACCTTTATCACGTGATGAAGTCGTAGCGGCAATTCATGAAAAAGGCTTAAAATCACCAAAAGAAGTACGAAATGTTCTTGGTTTTGTACATGAAGATGGCTGTTCAAAATGTCGTCCTGCTTTGAACTACTATTTACGTATGGCGATTCCAGAAGAATATGAAGATGATAAAGCCTCCCGTTTCGTTAATGAAAGAATGAATGGTAACATCCAGCACGATGGTACATTCTCTGTTATTCCACGTATGTACGGAGGCGTTACAACAGCAGATGATTTAATGAAAATTGCTGAAGTTGCGAAAAAGTATGATGTTCCACTTGTGAAAATTACCGGTGCAAGTCGAATTGGCTTATACGGTGTTAAGAAACAAGATTTACCTAACGTATGGGCTGACTTAAATATGACTTCTGGATATGCGTATTCAAAATCTCTTCGTAATGTAAAATCATGTGTTGGCTCTCGTTTCTGCCGTTTCGGTACGAAAGATTCATTAGGACTTGGTATGCTCCTTGAACAATCATTAGAAATGGTAGATACACCTCATAAAATGAAGATGGGTGTAACGGGCTGTCCGCGTAACTGTGCGGAAGTACTTACGAAAGATTTTGGCGTTGTTTGTGTCGAAAATGGATACCAACTTTATATTGGTGGAAATGGTGGTACAGAAGTACGTGAAGCTGATTTTGTAATGATTGTCCCTACTGAAGATGATGTTCTTCACATCGCTACAGCTTACATGCAATATTATCGTGAAACTGGTATTTACGGAGAGCGTACTGCCTACTGGACAGAACGATTAGGCTTCGATCACATAAAAGAAATACTGCAAGATGCAAATATGGTCACTAAGTTAAATGAACGTTTCCAAACGGCCCGTGGCACATATAAAGAAGCTTGGGGACAAGCACTAGAAACGAAATCATTAAAAGCGATGTATGAAGTAGAAACTGTGAAATAAGGAGCTGTGATCTATATGATACAAACGAAAGATAAATTAAAAGTTATGCGTGCAGAAGATCTTCCTATTCAAATCGGTAAAGAGGTCCAAATGAAAGGTATGTCTATCGCCCTATTCCGCCTTTCAAATGGCGATATTCGAGCTGTAGAAAATCGTTGTCCTCATAAAAACGGACCATTAGCCGAAGGAATTGTATCTGGTGAATTCGTCTTTTGTCCGCTACATGATTGGAAGATTTCATTACTTACAGGTGAAGTTCAAAAACCTGATGACGGTTGTATTCAAACGTACGAAGTAGAAGTCATTGATGGTGACATTTATATATATATGTAATTTACAAAAGGAAGCCTCCCCCCCTGGCTTCCTTTTAAATAAAACTAGATGAGGTGCAATTATATGAACGGATATGTATATTTAGTTGGTGCAGGACCAGGTGATGAAGGGCTTATTACAAAGAAAGCGATAGAGTGTTTAAAGCGTGCAGATATTGTTTTATATGACCGTTTACTAAACCCTTTCTTTCTTAGCTATACAAAACAAACATGTGAACTTATGTATTGCGGAAAAATGCCAAAGAATCATATTATGCGACAAGAAATGATTAACGCACACCTTCTTCAATTTGCAAAAGAGGGAAAAATTGTTGTCCGATTAAAAGGCGGAGATCCATCTATTTTTGGCCGTGTTGGTGAAGAAGCAGAAACTTTAGCAGCAGCAAATATTCCATATGAAATTGTACCAGGCATTACATCTAGCATCGCCGCTAGTAGCTATGCAGGTATCCCCCTTACCCACCGTAACTACAGTAATAGCGTTACTTTACTAACCGGACATGCAAAAGGTCCTTTAACCGATCATGGAAAATATAATTCATCTCACAATAGCGATACGATTGCCTACTACATGGGTATAAAAAACTTACCTACAATTTGCGAAAACTTACGACAAGCAGGAAAGAAAGAAGATACGCCAGTAGCAGTCATTGAATGGGGTACAACTGGTAAACAGCGCGTTGTCACAGGGACACTATCTACCATTGTTTCTATCGTCAAAAATGAAAATATTTCTAACCCTTCTATGACAATTGTTGGTGATGTCGTTTCCTTACGTAATCAAATCGCTTGGAAAGAACGTAAACCATTACATGGTAAAAAAGTTTTATTTACATCCGCAACAAATAAAACAAGTGTAATAAAGCAAAGGTTACAAGAAGCTGGTGCAGAAATATATCAAATTCCAACTTTCAAAAAGGAAGAATATACATTAACCCTTGAACAAATCAATGAAATTTTTAACGTTGATCGTCTTGTTTTTTGTTCAGCTGAAAGTGTAGAAATTTTGATGCAATCATGTAGTAAATACCAGAAAGATATTCGTTCCTTACAGGCAGAGCTGCAACACATGAACGTTGCCACTCAAGAAAAACTTATGCAATATGGCCTACTAAGTAAAGAAGCAAAGTTCTCTTCCGATACAACTGTTTATTTAGGCAGAAATATTAATCGGATTGCATTTATTCAAGAGAAAATTGGTGCCGGCTCCTATATGATGACTCATAAGTATACAATTGATCATCGTTTCGATGAAGTCCATTCTCGTATGCTTTCAGAATTCTTATGGGATAGCATTGTATTTGAAGGACGCGCTTCTATTGATACGTTTCTAGCAGAAGTAAAACGTCTTGGCTTTATCGATATTGTTACTCTCCCATTCTCATATACCGACGTTCCAACTTTACACTATGCAAATAAAGTCGGGTTTCATAACATTGATCATCAATTACAAGAAACTCTTATGCAGAAAGACACGGTAAGACAATGAAAGGAATTGTATATGTTGGACACGGTAGTCGCTTGCAAGAAGGGAACGAACAATTCATTCACTTTATTCAATCTGTTATGAAAGAACGTAACGAAAGCATTCAAAAAATAGCTTTTCTAGAACTAACGACACCTACCATTTCGGATGCAGTTACAGAAACGATACTAGAGGGAGCAACTGAAATAATGATTGTACCTGTTTTATTATTTGCAGCAGCTCACTATAAATGTGATATTCCTTTTGAGATAGAACAAATGCAAAAGCAATATCCACATATAACATTTTCAGTTGTACCACCTTTTAGTACGCATCCGCATATGGTTGAACTTGTAGTGAAAAGAATACGTGAAGCTATGCCAATGCAAAATAGTAGTATTTTACTCGTAGGAAGAGGTAGTAGTGACCCCCAGCCCATACATGAGTTACAGCAAATTGGAGTAGCTGTCGAACAAAAACTCAGTATACCAGTATCGTGCTCCTTTTTAACGAAAGGAACACCCTCTTTTACTGCTGAGCTAAAGACAATAACATCAACTGCATCCCATGTATATGTCATGCCCTACCTTCTCTTTACCGGATTATTGCTTCAAAAAATTAAGTTGTATACAAAAAAATACGATCACGTGACGACTTGTAATTGCCTACAGTTTGATACATATATGAAATTAACATTGTTAGAACGAATGGAGGAATGCATATATGTATAACATGTACCCCCTTATGTTTAATCTGCAAAATAAAGTGGTCGTTATCATTGGTGGAGGTAAAATTGCATATCGAAAAGCGTCTGGATTAAAAAATACAGGCGCTTTTGTCACCGTTATCAGCCCAGAAATTTGCGAGGAGATGAAGGAACTTCCTTTTATTACTTGGAAGCAAAAAACTTTTAGTAATGATGATATTAAAGATGCTCACCTTATTTATGCAGCTACAAATCAACATGCTGTAAATATGATGGTCAAGCAGGCCGCCCACGATTTTCAGTGGGTTAACGTTGTAAGTGATGGTACAGAATCATCTTTTCACACACCTGGCGTCATTCGACATGATGAATATGTTGTCACTATTTCAACTTCAGGTAAAGATCCATCGTTTACGAAGCGTTTGAAGCAAGAACTAACATCTATATTGCCTAAACTTATAAAAAAGATTTCTCGTACACATAAATTGTAGTCTATTTCTTAGTTAAAATCGTAATTACCTTTGGACAAACGTTTGTTAGGGGACGTTTGTTCTTTTTGTTGTAGTTCCGTTCTTTTATTCCATAAGCAATCTACGAAGAAAATGAATGGTGTTTGCAACTTGTAAGCAAGTAAATTTCATGACAAGTGCAACATTACGAGCAACTCTTTCTATTCAGTTTTTATATTGGATATTCATTCAACCAATTTAGCGCTTGTTCATAATCGTCAAAAAACTCTACGGATTCTTTTGTATTGGATTGTTGCAAATACTTCAGTATCTCTCCTTCTTCAAGAAGAAATGCAATTGCCTTGCTATGATTCAAAATAGTTTCATTGAAGAACTTCTCTTTCCATACTTTTTGAACAGAAAAATGATTTGGCGTGTATCCTTTTCTATCCACCAACAATTTGTATTTCCGCCCCTCAGAAATAAATTGCTGACAAACCTGCTCAAAGCCATTAAACCATTCATACACATCCTCTGTTTTAATCTGGCCAATTAGATGGGTAACAATCAAATCTCCTGAAATAGTTGTACTAATATTCTGTTTACTCATTTTAGAATCATCTCCCTTAAATACAATTATGAGGAAAAACCTCATAAAATCAATAAAGATAAAATTCTTACTTGACACTCCCGCTCCATCGCTATCATCCTAAGCTCATGTAATCTTAATTATAAGCGAGATTGCGTCTTTTTTCGCAAGTCTATATGTAAATGCTTTAAAGATTTGTATACGAAATAAACCTTAATGAGTTTCCTTTTTTGAATTAAGCCGCTTAATTATCAGACACGATACAATTGTAAACGACACCTAATATATGAAAGACTGCTTTTTCTCATCTCGATCCCCTTCCATCACTCGCCACCTCAAATCTATTCGTTTTTGCATGTAAATTCAAAACAAAATATATGACAAATAAATAACGACAGTTACTGTAACAATACTAAAAAGTGTTGAAAATAAAACGATTTGCGCATGTAGTTCAGGCTCTATTTGATACTCCATAGCAATGGTTGCTGTATTTCTTGAAGTAGGAAAAGAACTTGCAATAAATAATGATTGTGCAACAATACCATCAATCTTTAGTAGGTAGATCATGGTAAGTGCTACTAATGGTCCCATCAGTAACCTTCCAATTAAAGCCCATGTTATGACTCGATGGAAAAATTTAAGCTTAATGTTGGATAATTGCGCCCCTAGCAATATGAGTGCTATTGCAACAAAACCATTCGCAAGCTGATTAAGAGGTAGCAAGATAGAATTAGGTAATTGAATTGTAAAAGATTGAAAGAGAATCCCTAATACGAGCGCATGAAATACAGGCAGTCTTAGAAATGATTGAATAATACCTCCGATTGTTTTTGTTGCTGATAGTAAGTTATATATTCCATATGAATAGGTTAAAAGATTCTGGAAAATAACAATGAAAATCTGAATGGAAACCCCCACTGGATTGTGACTAAAAATCAATTGACTTACTGGTAATCCATAATTACCGGAATTCATTAACGAAATGCTATTTTTTAGAGCTGCACTTTCCCCTTTTTCTAACTTTAATATTTTTGAAATAAAATGACTTACTATGATCAGACTTAGACTGTAAAGCATTAAATAGTATATTATCTGGAGCAACAAATCTATTTCTATACGAATATCATATATATTCACAAATACAGCCGCAGGCATCAAGCAATACGTAATAAGTGTAGATAGTTGCTTTAAGTCAAATTGAAACTTTCTTTGTAAGATTGCACCAATTAGCATCAATATTAATATCGGTAATATTACGTCTAATATAATAAAAACAAACATTTACAACCTCATTCTACATATATTTTAGTTGGATTAAACACTTTACTACATATGGACCACATTTAATTCATCGGAAAACACCATTAGTTCTCAATAATCAGAAAAAACACTCATTTCATTTCCCTCCCCTTTCTTTTCTTTAACATAACAAATATGATCCATAAAGAAAATTATGGATTATTTATAGAAATTTATAATTTTATCTTATCGAACTGAACTGTATTCTTTAGTTTAAGTATACTTTTTCACAATACTCATTAGCCTTATCAAAAAGCTGGTTCTAATAAAATATGAAGTTTTTTCTTGTTATAGATACCGTCATATGTTTTTTAAAATTCCGAGGAATTTCAATTTTTATATTTCTTGATATAGATTGATAGATATTTTTTAGAAAGGAGTGACTATTAATCGATTCATTAGCGATCAATAGTCATATCGTTTAATTCAAAAGTTATTGTTTTCATTCTCGATATATTCCGAATGTTTTATGAGGATGTTTCGTTTATTCATTTCATTCTTATAACAATCGTACTGTTTCTTTTACTTTGTAAACTTTCAATAGACAAAAAACTGAGTTCTCGATTGTAGAATTAGATTTAAGGTCATACATTTATCCCTTAATTTCTTTATCTGTAGGCAAAACAATTGCAGCTATTATATAAATTAACACTGTAAATCCGCTAGTAAAAAAGGCTGATAATGCAGTTACTATGCGAAGGATACTAACATCAATTCCATACTTGTCACTTAAGCCACCTAACACACCTGATACTTGTTTATCTTGAGTGGACTTATATAACTTTTTCATCTAAACACCCCAATCCAATTAAATATTTGCTTTCTAAAAATTAGTTTAATCTTTATGCTTGAACTAACCTGCCCTTTAATTGAATAACATCTGATATTTATATTTTAACATAAAATCCCATTACTCTTCTGTTTTTCATTTTAAAACCACATTATTTTAGGAAACAAACGTTCGTTAAGATATCAATAGAAAACATGTTGAAGCCTATTACTAAAAGAACCATCCCAAAATACTTTGGGACGGTTCTTTTTCCTTATTAATGATTCTTTAACATCACTAAGAGTTTCTCCTGACTATACATCCAGACTGTAATAATTAAACAAGCAAGTGCGACTTCTGATAACGCCATAAATCCTATTGCATAATGACCTGTTAGTTGGAATAGTAATGTTAAAATTAGAGGCGGGAAGAATCCTCCTAGTCCGCCTAAAGCTGAAACGAGTCCGTTTACAATACCAGCTTGTTCAGAGAAATACATTGGAACGAGTTTGAAGATTGTACCATTACCGATACCTGCGCAAAATGCGACAAGTAGGCAACCAAATGTATATACGTTCATGCTAGGCATAAATGATAAAATAATACCTGAAAGTGTTAAACCGATAAATACGAAGATTAATATTTTAAATGGATTAAACTTATCACCGAGCCAACCACCAATCGGACGCATAATTGTTGCGAGTACGATGAATCCGGCTGTACGTATACCTGCATCTACTTTCTCTAATCCGAAATGAGATACTAAAAAGTTTGGTAAATATACTGTAAATGCAACAAATGATCCGAAAGTTAAAAAGTAAAAGATACATAAAAACCAAAGTTTCTCATTTTTATATACACCTTTTATTTGTTCCATTAGTGGTGTATTCACTTTTTTCTCTTTACGATCACCTAATAAAAAGTTCATAAGTGCAAACGCTGCAAGTAAAACTAAATAACATTGTACTGTCGTTCTCCAGCCAACTGAAGTTGCGATAACAGGCGCTAAAAATGAAGTAATTGCTGTTCCAGCGTTACCGACACCGTAAATACCATTTACAAAACCGTGACTCTCTTTTGGAAAGTATTTTGGTAAAGAAGTTACTCCTACAGAGAATACAGCACCACCGATTCCTACAAATAATCCACCAATAATTAAATCCATCATAGAATTGGCAACACTAATATAAAAAACAGGAAATAATAATAGAATAAAACTAATAAAGAATAATTTTCTTGCTCCGAAACGATTTGTCCAATAACCAATTGGAATGCGAAGAACAGAACCTAAAATAACGGGTACTGCTGTTACCATAGAAATTTGTCCCGCAGTTAATGGGATATCCACTTTAATATAGGGCATTAATGATGATAAAATAACCCACACCATAAAACCGATAATTAGATTAGAAGTTTGTAAACTTAATTGAAAATTAGGACTTTTCATCCTGTTCCCTCCTATGTATACGTAGTTATATTCATTCCCTCCAGCCTAATCACGTTCTTACATGATTAGGCTGAAAAGAATCAACCACCACTTACTGGCGGAATCATTGCTACGACATCACCAGTTTGAATGATGTCATCCTCATTTGCGTATTCTTCATTTATCGCGACCATAATCTCGTTTGAAATTGCTACATTATATTCCTTAATCAGAACTTCCTTCAGCTTCGCGACTGTAATATTTTCACAATCTATGTGTAATGCTGGCTTACTTACTTCTTCTTGTAAATGTGCAAATAATAGTACTTCAATCAAATTCTCATCTCCTTTCCAGGCTCGCCATTACCATATGCTGTTTTCTCTAACTGATCGCCTATCCACGACTCACTATCTTCCCAAAACTCTTTTTTCCATATCGGAATAATTTGTTTTATACGTTCCATAATATATTCATTCGCCTCATAAGCAGCTTTCCGATGCGGTGTAGCAACAGCAACGACAACAGCCAAATCAGAAATTTGTAATGTACCAATGCGATGTGTAATTGCCACATATGCCCCAGGCCATTTCTCCCCTACTTCTGTACCAATTCTCTCAAGCTGTTTCTCCGCCATTGTTTTATAAGCTACATACTCTAAATAAAGGGTACGACGGCCTTTCGTAAATTCTCTAACAGTGCCAATAAAAGTAGTAACCGCACCACACTCACGCCGAATTACTTTGTTTGTAACTTCTTCAATTGATATAGGTGTATCTATTACTTCATAATACGTATGTGTCATTTCGCACCTCTTATCTTTGTATAAATTAGCAACCTATTTTTCTATTATTTGTATGAACGAAGCAATTCTTTCCATGGCCATTCACTTCCGTTGGTTGATTCTAATAACAGTACCGAAACAGTAATTCCAGCTTTAAATCCTCTCGTTCCCCCTGGCAAAACGATAAATGCATTCGCTTCTGCAAGTGAAGAAATTGCGCTAGATTTATCTAAACCAACTGGTGTAACTTGTAATTGACCATCTACAATTTCTACTCTCCCTCTTACAAATCGAGTAAACGGATTTGCTTTCGGAAAGTCTTTTTGTAAAATTGCCTCTGCACGAAATACGTGCGAATCTTTTCTATGCAAGTATGTTCCAATGACTGGTCTAACATATAATTCACAACCGACATAACAAGCTGAAGGATTACCAGATAAACTAAATAGTAGTTTTCCTTCTACCTCAGCTACAGTTGTCACACTTCCTGGTCGCATCGCTATTTTGTTAAAAAGTACATTAGCTTGTAATCTCTCATAAATAGCAGGCAAATAGTCATAGTCTCCTACTGAAACGCCACCAGTCGTAATTAAAATATCAACTTCTTTTATCGCCTTTTTCACATTGTTATAACACGTCTCAAAATCGTCAATGAATTGTCCATAATACCGTACAACTCCGCCCGCTCGTTCAATTTGCGCAGCTATCATATAGGAGTTACTATTTCGAATCTTCCCTGGCTTTAATTGTTCATGTACTTCAAGCAGTTCACTACCCGTCGTTACAATTCCAATAATCGGCTGTTTTACAACATGTACGGAACTATAACCAAACGTAGCAAGAAGTGCTGCAACTCCAGGATTAATAACAGTCCCTTTTTTCACAAGGGTGCTATTTTGTTTTACATCTTCTCCTTTAAAAGAAATGTTATCACCAGGAGAGAAAGACCGTTTTAATACCATATAAGTCTTTTCGTTTTCTTCAAACCCTTCCGTTATCTCCAACATCACAACCGCATTACACCCTTTCGGAATTGCGGCTCCTGTCATAATACGGACAGCTTGAAATGCTTTCACTTCTTCTGTAAAAACAAACCCTGCTCCAATTTCGCCAATCACTTCAAACTGAATGGGATTACTGCTACTAGCTTCTTTTGTGTCTTCCGCTCGAATCGCAAATCCGTCGTACGGAGAGCGATCAAAATGTGGGACATCATGATCTGCAATAACATCTTCTCCAAGCGTTCTACCGTAACTTTCTATAAGAGAAACCTCTTCTGTTTCACCTTGATGAGCATATTTCATTACTCGTGCAACTGCTTCTGCCACTGGAATCGGTATACGTTTTGCTAACATTCTTTTTCACCTCGTTTTAATAAGGAGAAACTCTCTCTGTTCATCCTATATATTTTGCATATAGTCGTTTTGCCATTTTCACATCATTTGTTCCATGAATAAATGCCCTACCGTCTGTAAATAAAACGAAACGATATTCATCAATTAGAAATGATAGTAAGTAAGGTGTTTTTTGAACATGTACACTTTTTTGTAATTGTCTTTGAATTTCGGTTAAATTAAGATTTCTCTTTATTCCTGAACGGATTTGAACTGTATTCCGCCCGCATAGCACCTCCGTTTTCACCTGTGATTCAAATGTTAAACTTGGGTACGTACGTGTATTTCCGCAAGATGGACATGTACTTTTTTTCTGTTTATTTACTTTTAATGAGAGAAATTGATTGTTCCAAATATCAAATGATAACATTGTTCCTCGTAGCGTCTCGAAATCATCCACCAATATTTTCATTGCTTCTGTCACTTGGTGAGCAACAACCATCTGTACAGCTGGCTGAATAATTCCCGCTGTATCACATGTTGCACCGCCCATCGGATGATCCATTAAGCAGCGAAAACATGGTGTTTTTCCTGGAAGAATTGTGTACGTTACACCGTAACTTCCAATGCATCCACCATATATCCAAGGTATATTTTCTTTTTGTGAAATATCATTTATAAGTAGACGCGTATCAAAGTTGTCAGTCGCATCTAATATGAGATCCACTTCTTTCGTTAACTCTTCCATTTCTTTCATTGTGACATCCGTTACAACTGGTACAATTTCCACCTCAGAATTAATCCTTCTTACATGTTCTGCCGCTGCAATTGCTTTTGGTTTGCATTGTTTTGCATCTTCTTCTGTATATAACTGTTGCCGCTGTAAATTACTCCATTCGACATAGTCACGATCGGCAATTGTCAATTTCCCAATTCCCATCCTAACGAGCGCTTCTGCATTCGCAGCGCCTAGTGCACCCGCACCGATTAGGAGCACTTGCTTTTCTCTTATTTTTCTTTGTCCCATTTCACCTATTCCAGAAAACAATACTTGTCTTGAATATCGCTCTTGCATAGGAAAACCTCCTTTCACTATCCGCCAATGTAAGACATTTCAACTTTTTGACGTTTATTTGTGCTTTCCGCCGTTCTTTCATCTGAATATCGATCTGTTCTAAACTCCCATGTATGTTTGAGAATTTGTAGTAGTGAAGCATCCGAAATATTTTCTCTAAGAAGCGTTCGTAAGTCTGTTCCTTTCGTTCCAAATAGACACGTAAAAAACTTACCGTCTGCCGAAATACGAGCTCTCGTACAAGAAGAACAAAATGACTCAGATACTGAAGTAATAAATCCAACTTCTGCATCGCTCCCTACATATCGATACAATTTCGCAACTTCTCCAAAGTAACGAGGTTTAACAGGTTCAATTGGATATACACGATTAATTTTCTCTATTAATTGTTCCTTCGTAACGACTTGTTCAAAGTTCCATCCGTTCGTACTGCCTACATCCATAAACTCAATGAAACGTAACTGTATTTCTTGTTCTTTAAAATACTGAGCCATAGGAAGAATTTGACTATCATTCATCCCTTTTTTTACGACCATATTTACCTTTACTTCTAATCCAGCTTCCTTCGCTGCTTCAATTCCTTTCAGTACAGGTTTCGTACTTACATGTCTTCCATTAATTTTTTGGAAGACACAATCCTCTATTGCATCTAAACTAATATTTACACGCTTTAATCCTGCTTCTTTTAGCGCCTTAGCTTGTTTTGCTAAATGAATTCCGTTTGTTGTGAGCCCAATATCTTTTAAGCCTTCTAGCTTTGCAAGTCTTCCAATTAACTTCGGTAAGTCTTTACGCAATAACGGTTCACCGCCAGTAAGCCTAATTTTATTAACTCCCATACTTATAAATAATCTCGCTAACCTTTCTATTTCATCAAACGTTAATAAACACTCTTCCTGTAAAAAAGCATAATCAGGTCCGAACACTTCAGCAGGCATACAATATGTGCACCTAAAATTACAACGATCAATAACTGAAATGCGTAAATCTTGAAGTGGTCGCTTTAAAGAATCTTTCATGTTCTCGTGCATCTATATCCCTTCTTTTCTGCTGCAATCCTTAGTAAGCTTTCATTTTTTTATTTGCCTTTATTATAAAAAAGAAGCTACATATTCAATGTGACTTTTCTCACATCACTTTCCCCATTCAAAAACTTTTCACAAATCCGTTCGCATTTTGTTCACATCTTCAGGCCATACTCCTTACGGTCATTGAAATTTTACATTATTTTTAAAATAGCTCTTGCATTTTCATCATATTTACACTCAAAATAGGAAATGTATTGCTTATAAGAAGAAAGGTGATTGCTGTGGCAAACAGTATGACATTATCTCAAGATTTAAAAGAATTACTTGCATCTGTTGAATATAAAATGCAGATAAAAAAAGGTAGTTTTATTTTTCAAGAAGGTATGGAGGCAACCGAACTCTATATCATCCACTCAGGAAAAGTACAAATTAGTAAACTTAGTGCTGACGGACAAGAACTAACACTTCGAATTTGTTCGGCATACGACATTATTGGAGAATTAACATTGTTCACGGATAATGCGAAGTATTTATTAAATTCAAAATGCCTTGAAGATGTTGAAGTAGGCGTTATAAAGCGTGAAGCGTTAGAAAAAGAATTACTCCAAAAACCAGCTCTTGTATTTGAATTTATGAAATGGATTAGTGAACATTTAAGAAGAATGCAAACGAAGTTCCGAGATTTAGTATTACACGGCAAAAAAGGTGCCTTATATTCTACTCTCATACGAATGACAAATAGTTATGGTGTTTTAAAGGAAAATGGTATTCTCATCGATTTACCGTTAACGAATCAAGAACTTGCTAATTTCTGTGCAACTTCACGTGAAAGTGTAAATCGAATGTTAAATGAATTAAAAAAGCAAGGTACAATTTCTATTCATAAAGGAAAGATTACAATACACGATTTACAATTTTTAAAATGTGAAATTGCTTGTGAAGATTGTTCTGCTTCTGTTTGTAGTATTGATTAGCGTCTTATTTAGGTACTTATACCTATAAGGAAAGCCGAGGTCTCCAATTAGATCTCGGCTTTCCTTATAAATTACGAAACATATAAAACTAATTTATTTTTTCAATTCATTTGGAATACGTCTTCTGTAAATTACATAGCTACGGCTTACATATTTAATTGGGGCACTAAATACGTGTACCAGTCTAGTAAATGGCCATACTGCGAAAAGCCCCATTCCCGCAAGAATATGAATTTTAAACCATACAGGTACTTCCTTCATATAATCAACTTTCGGTTGAAAAACGAAGAGGCTTCGGAACCATGGACCGATCGTTGTACGATAATCAAATCCTTTTGAGTCGATATTTAAAAACGTTGAAGAAAGTCCTGCTAGCATTACGATAAGTAATAGAATAAGCGCAATATAATCTCCCTTTGTACTCGTTGCAATGATACGTTTTACCGTTACGCGGCGGTACGTTAATATAATTAAACCGATGATTGAAGCAACCCCTGCTGGAAGCCCAAAACTAATTGCTACTACATGATACATATGCTCAGAAATACCTATGGAACGGTATACAGCTTCTGGAATTAAAATCCCCATAACATGCCCGCCAATTACGAACATAATCCCAAAGTGGAATAATATACTTCCGATTCGGAGCATTTTCTTTTCTAATAGTTCACTAGATTTTGATGTCCAACCAAATTGATCATAGTTGTATCTGAAAATATGTCCACCGATAAAGATTGCAAAAATGATATAGGGAAACAATACCCATAGAAATTGATCCATCATTTTGACAACTCTCCTTTCTAATTTGTCTGTACACCCCATGTATCGATAGCAAGTAAAACAGCCGAAAGAATTGGTTCATACATACTATCTGCTTCTTTTAACTGAACGTGTAATGCTTGTATATTCTCCTTGTATTTACTCATAATTGGTTCACTGTCTTGCTCATTTGCATTTGCAAAAAACTCGAGTAATAGCGGTAAGTAATCAGGTAGTTCTTTATCTGTTACTTCAAAACCAGATTTTTTATAGTGCTGTTTTAACTCTAGTAATTCAATACCTCTTTCTCTTTGTTCACCGGTGTTCATATACGTTAAATACATATTTGTCTTCTTACCAAAATCAAATGTATATACGTAACTATCAATAAGTTGATCGTTCGTTTTATGTAGTGCTTGTTTTATAAATGTTGTAAGTGATGCTTTAACGTCTTCTTGTTCAATCGCTTCAATCTCTTCTAGTAATTCAGTTAAAGCTTCTCTCCACCCAAGTTCCGGGTAAGAGAGAAGGAATGAAGAACAAGAAAAAGCAGTTTGTAAACTTTGTCTCATAATTTTCTGCCCCTTTATTTAAGAAATTGTCATACAAGAGCCTGGACCACCTGTGAATGATAAACCACAGCTTCCTTGTTCGCTATATAAATCTGCCACTTGTTCACGGTGAGATGTCGGGATGACGAAGCGATCTTTATATTTTGCAATGGCAAGAAGACGATACATATCTTCTACATCCTGTTTCGTTAAACCAAGTTCTTTTAATACAGCTTCATTTGGTTCTTTATTAATTTGCAGTGCTCTCATATGCGTTCGCATAACAGCCATTTTTTTCAATGTAAGTCGAATGTGTGATTCATCTCCTGCAGTGAGTAGATTCGCTAAATATTGAATTGGAATACGCATATTATCGATAGCAGGGAAAATCTCTTCTGCTTGCCAGTTACTACCTTTCCCTTCCACCATATTCATAATTGGGCTAAGCGGTGGGATATACCAAACCATTGGCATTGTACGATACTCTGGGTGAAGTGGTAGAGCAATTTTCCAATCGATAATCATTTTATAGATTGGTGACTGTTGTGCCGCTTTAATCCACTCTTCAGGAATGCCTTGTTTTTTCGCTTCAGCTGCTACTTCAGGATCATTTGGATCTAGGAAAACAGTAAGCTGAGATTCATATAAATCTTTTTCATTCTCAACAGAAGCCGCTTCTTTTACTTTGTCAGCGTCATATAGCATTACCCCAATATATCTGATACGTCCTACACATGTTTCCGAACAAATTGTTGGCATACCAGCTTCAATACGTGGGAAACACATTGTACATTTTTCCGCTTTATTCGTTTGCCAATTAAAGTACACTTTTTTATATGGGCAAGACGATACGCAGAATCTCCATGCACGACATGCGTTTTGATCCACAAGAACAATCCCATCTTCTTCCCGTTTATACATCGCACCAGATGGACAAGACGATACGCAAGATGGATTCATACAATGTTCGCATATGCGTGGTAAATACATCATAAAGACATTTTCAAAATCGGTTTTAATTTCTTCTTCCATTTTCTTTACGTTCGGATCTTGTAATCCTGTTATATGTCCACCAGCTAAATCATCTTCCCAGTTTGGACCCCATTCAATTTTGTCGATAAATTCGCCTGTAATTGCTGATTTCGGACGAGCAACTGGCTGATGCTTACGCTGCGGACTATTTGTTAACGTTTCATAATCATAGTTCCACGGTTCAAAGTAATCATCAATTGTTGGTTGATCTGGATTGTGGAAAATATTCATAAGGCGCTTCATTTTCGAACCGGATTTCAGCTGAATTTCACCATTTTTCAATTCCCAGCCACCTTTATATTTCTCCTGATCTTCCCATTGCTTCGGATAACCAATGCCAGGTTTCGTTTCTACGTTATTGAAATACATATATTCAGCACCTGGACGATTTGTCCAGGTGTTTTTGCACGTTACGCTACAAGTATGGCAGCCGATGCATTTATCTAGGTTCATTACCATTCCGACTTGTGCTTTAATCTTCAAGCCAATCTACCTCCTTCAGTTTGCGAATTACAACGTTTAAATCGCGCTGGTTCCCAGTTGGACCATAATAGTTAAATCCATAACTTAATTGACCGTATCCACCAATCATATGTGTCGGTTTTACGTGAATTCGAGTTGGACTATTATGCGTTCCCCCGCGATTACTTGTTAATTTCGTTCCAGGTACGTTAATGTGGCGATCTTGCGCATGGTGCATAAACGCCATTCCTCTCGGTATACGGTGCGTTACAACTGCACGTGCTACAACAACACCGTTACGGTTAAAGCACTCAATCCAATCATTATCTGCAACACCAGCTTCTTCAGCATCTTCTTTATTCATCCAAACAGTTGGACCACCTCTAAATAGCGTTAACATCGGTAATGAATCAAAGTACATACTATGAATGGACCACTTATTATGCGGTGTTAAATAGTTTAGTGTAATCTCTTTCCCTTCTACTTCAGGTCGTGATTTACGGAACGGTTTATGTTGCAGAATTGGTTTAAATGTTGCCATCGTTTCACCAAATTCTTTCATCATGTCATGATCTAAATAGAAAGATTGTCGTCCAGTGATTGTTCTCCAAGGGATGAGACGTTCTACATTTGTTGTAAATGGTGAGTAACGGCGCCCACCTTTTTCAGAACCTGTAAAGGCTGGAGAAGTAATTACTGTTTTTGGCTGCGCTGTAATTTGTTCAAATGTGAAGCATTCTTCTTCACGTTCTTCTGCTAAATCACGTAATTTTAAATCTGTTTGTTTTTCAAGTGCTTCCCATGCTTTTACAGCCATATGACCATTTGTTGTAGAAGAAAGCGTTAATACCGCTTCAGCAGCATTGATTGCTTCTTTTATGTTTGGACAACCTTTCGCAATAGAATCTGTTCGAACAACTCCTAATCGGCTTTTTAATTGCTCATACTCTTTTTCTGCCGACCAAGAAATTCCTTTCGTACCAATCGGTTGTTTCCCGGCATTTGGTCCAAGTGCTGTCATTTTGTCATAAATCGTTTTATAATCCCTTTCGACAACATGAATTTGCGGCATCGTTTTACCTGGTATTGGTTCACACTCACCTTTGCTCCAATCTTTAATCTTACCAAGTGGTTGTGCTAATTCTTGCGGTGTATCATGAAGAAGTGGTGTTGCAACAACTTCTTTCATTGGTTCAAGATCAATTTTCTCTGCTAAATCTGACACAGCTTTAGAAAGTGAAGTGAAAATATCCCAGTCAGAACGTGCTTCCCATGGCGAACCGATTGCCGGATTAAATGGATGTACAAATGGATGCATATCTGTACTGCTTAAATCGTGTTTTTCATACCAAGTTGAAGCCGGTAAGACGATATCAGAATAAAGCGCTGTTCCAGCCATACGGAAATCTAAATTAATGAGCAAATCAAGCTTCCCTTCTGGCGCTTCTTCATGCCATTTCATTTCTTCTGGTCGTAATGAATCACTATCATCATTCATTAATCCGTTCGTTGTACCTAATAAATGTTTTAAGAAATATTCGTGTCCTTTACCAGAACTTGAAATTAAGTTTGCACGCCAAACGAATAAGTTGCGCGGGAAGTTATTTTTGTTATCTGGATCTTCAATCGCAAATTTTAGTTCTTTTTCTTTTAATTTTTGTGCAACATATTTTCCGATTTCTTCTTGTGTTGTTGCACCAGCAGCAACAGCTTCTTTATATAGTTCAATTCCATTTTTCTCAAATGTCGGATAAGAAGGTAACCAGCCAAGTCGCGCCGCTAATACGTTGTAATCACCGTGATGTTGATAACGAGAGTTGCCTTCGACTGGTGATGCTAAATGTCCCACTGGTGTATCTTCATAGCGCCATTGATCTGTTACGAAATAGAAGAAAGATGTACCGTTTTGTAATTTCGGTGGCCCTTGCCAATCTTTTGCCATTGCGATTGTTTGCCATCCTTCTGCTGGTCGTAATTTTTCTTGCCCAACGTAATGCGCCCAGCCACCGCCGTTTACACCTTGTGCTCCAACGAGAAGTACAAGATTTAAAACGGCGCGATAAATTGTATCAGAGTTAAACCAATGGTTAATACCAGCCCCGACAATAATCATTGAGCGACCATTCGTATCAACAGCATTTTGTGCGAACTCACGAGCGATTTGAATAATAAGCTCACGTTTTACTCCTGTCATTTTCTCTTGCCATGCAGGTGTAAACGGCACGTCATCATTGAAGTCTTTCGGCTCTTGTCCACCAAGCCCTCGGTTCACACCGTAATTTGCTAACGTTAAGTCATATACAGTAGTAACGAACACTTCGCCCTCTTCTGTCATAACCTTTTTCACTGGAATTGTACGTTCTAATACTTTGTTTCCATTATCAGAGAAGTACGGGATTTGTACAGTTCCAACATGATCTTCCATTCCAAGTACAGAAAGACGTGGATCAATCTTTTCGCCTGTTTCTTCATCTTCTAAACGTAAATTCCATTTCTTTTCGTTATCCCAACGTGACCCCATTGTGCCATGAGGTGTTGCAAAATCATTCGTGTTCTCGTTCCAAAGTACAGGTTTCCATTCTCCTAACTTTGTTTCGCGTCCAATATCAGAAGCATTTAAGAATCGATCCGCAACGAATTGGTCTCCTTTTTGTTTCAATGTAACGAAGAAAGGAAAATCAGTATATTGCTTCGCATACTTTGTGAAGTATTCCACTTGATTATCTACGTAAAATTCTTGTAAGATCACGTGCCCCATTGCCATCGCAAGTGCACCGTCTGTACCTTGTTTCACACTAATCCAATCATCCGCAAACTTTGTTGACTCAGCAAAATCAGGACTGACAGAAACGACTTTCGTTCCTTTATATCGAACCTCCGCTAAAAAGTGTGCGTCTGGTGTTCTTGTCATCGGTACATTTGAACCCCATGTCATAATGTAACCAGAGTTATACCAGTCACTACTTTCTGGTACATCTGTTTGATCACCCCAAATTTGCGGAGAAGCTGGTGGTAAATCTGCGTACCAATCATAGAAACTAAGCATCGGTCCACCCATAAGTTGCATAAAGCGGCTGCCTGCAGCATGACTTAACATCGACATAGCTGGAATTGGTGAAAAGCCAACATTTCGGTCTGGACCGTATTTCATTACTGTATATAATAATGAAGCTGAAACGAGTTGTAACACTTCATCCCAATTCGCACGAACGAATCCCCCTTTACCACGTGCCTGCTTATACTTGCGTGCTTTTTCAGGGTTTTCCACAATGCTTTTCCAAGCATCTAATGGTGACCCATTATTTTGTAATTCCTCTAGCCACATACTCCAAAGAACACCACGTACATACGGATATTTCACACGAAGTGGACTATAAATGTACCAAGAAAAACTCGCTCCACGTGGACACCCTCGTGGTTCAAAGTCAGGCATATCTGGACCTGTTGTTGGATAGTTAAGCTCCTGTCCTTCCCAAGTTACAATTCCATCTTTCACATAAATGTTCCAACTACATGAACCAGTACAGTTCACACCATGTGTAGAACGAATTACTTTATCATGCTGCCAACGCTTTCTATACACATTTTCCCATTCACGATCTTCATATGTTTCTTGTGTATGATTATCGTTATAACGATCTATTGGTGAAAAATATTTTAAACGTCTCATTAGTGCTGAAGGTTTCTTCTTCATACTGTTCACTCCTTTAATACGTCTCTCTTACATACCCTTACTATAAGAGAGGTTGTAAAATACAGATGTGACATTTCGCACAGTTCAAGAGATTGTCAAAAATTCAGTAGAAAATAAGTTTGTGAGAAGACCTTTTGTTTTGTTATGAAGATTTATAGTAAATCTTGATTAATAGAAGAATAGTATTTTGAGGTATTGACTATTTTGCAAAAGAAAAACGTAGGAGAAACTCCTACGTTTTTCTTTATAAATATAGGAAACAGCCATTTGAATGCATCTATAAAACTAGAAATCATTATTTACCATATTGCCCTTAGTTACTGAAACAATTATACTAGATGTAATCAGAATAAATAATCTGAATATTCTTAGAATTAAAGGTAATAGTTTTATACTCGCACATAGAGAGGTACGTTCTATTTTCCACTAAATAGATTAGAAAACGATAATAACATTAGGAGGATTACGATGCACCAACTTGATTCATTACATCCCATTATAGAAAAAATAATGAACAATATTGAAAAAATAATGGTCGGAAAAAGAAAAGAAACGATTTTAGCTTTGACAGCTCTCTTAGCTGAAGGTCATGTACTATTAGAAGATGTTCCTGGCGTTGGGAAAACAATGTTAGTACGCGCTCTTTCTAAATCTATTGATGCTGATTACAAGCGAATTCAATTCACACCTGATTTACTACCGTCAGATGTAACAGGTGTTTCTATTTACAATCCGAAAGAGCTCCAATTCGAGTTCAAGCCTGGACCAATCATGGGGAATTTTATACTTGCTGATGAAATTAATCGTACATCTCCCAAAACACAATCTGCCTTACTTGAAAGTATGGAAGAAGGCAATATTACAATAGATGGTATGACAAGACCGTTACCAAAACCATTCTTTGTAATGGCTACACAAAATCCAGTCGAATATGAGGGAACATATCCTTTACCAGAAGCCCAGCTCGATCGTTTCTTATTGAAGCTAAAAATGGGATATCCTTCACCAGAAGAAGAATTTGAAGTTTTAAACCGGATGGAAAAAACAAATCCCCTCTCCCTTTTACAAGCTATTACTACAATAGAAGAATTACTTTATTTGCAACAAAGCGCACGGGAAATAAGCATGGACAAAGCAATCAAGCATTACATTGTAAAGCTTGTTAGTCAAACTCGCTCTTATAGTTCTATACAACTAGGTGCAAGTCCACGTGGCTCGATTGCTTTAATGAAAGCTTCACAAGCTTATGCATTCATCCATGGCAGAAATTATGTTATTCCAGACGATGTTAAATTTTTAGCTCCTTACGTGTTAGCTCACAGACTCATTCTAAAAATGGAAGCAAAATTTGAAGGAATAACAGGGGAACAAGTTATTTCAAAAATCGTTGCGCGAACTACCGTGCCGACTCAAAGGAAGATGAACCTTTGATGAAACGCATGCTACGAACACTATATCACGTTTTGAAGTTATTACTAATCCCTTTATGCCTAGTGTTAACATTTGTGTACGCTATGCTTCAAGGAGGATTTGTAAGTTGGTTTTTATTTTACAGTATGGTTCCTATTGGCCTTTATTCACTATTATTCCCCTTCTACGCTTTACGGGGTGCTGAAGTAAAAAGAATAACAAATCAAAACGATTATGTAGCAGGAGAACGATTTGTAAGCACGATTACAATAAAAAGAAAATTTCCTTTCCCCTTACTTTATTTAGTTATAGAAGATGAACTGCCACCACACCTTACAAGTTGTAGACAAACAAAGATGAATAAAACAATACTCTTTCCAGGATTAAAACGAAATTTTTCGTTTCAATATGCAATTGACACAATCCCTAGAGGAGAGCACACTTTTTCAAGCATACGCGTCAAAACTGGTGATCTATTCGGTATGATGGAGAAAGAAGTAACTTTTTCAGTTCCGGATACATTTTTAGTCTATCCTCAGTATGTAGATATAACGTATCAGCAATTGGAAAACCATTTCGAGCAAGGAGCGCTCTCAGCAAATATAAATTTCACAAAAGACTCTACCATTTCTGTCGGTGTGAGAGACTATAAACCTGGTGACCGCTTTTCATGGATTGATTGGAAAGCAACTGCAAGAACAAACAACATTATGACGAAAGAGTTTGAACAACAGCGCAGCCATAATATTATGATATTCATAGACAGAACTGAGTCTCCTCTATTCGAATCAGTCGTCACATTTACTGCCTCTATTGTCAGGGCTGTATTGAAGCAAAATTCACCAGCGTCATTTGTGTCTGTCGGAAAAGAACGAACTTTTTTCCCTTTAGACAATGGAGATAGTCAGTTGCAGCAAATCTTTTGTCATTTAGCGAAAGTACAAGCGGACAGTGTATTCCCGCTCTCCCGGAGTGTAGAAATGGAATTAAGAAAAGTTTATGAGCCCGTAACAATTATACTCGTGACAAGCGATCTTTCTCCCGATATTCAAAAGGCAGCTGACTATGCCGCTATACAAAATAGAAAATTACTAGTTTTTGTCGTGAAAGAAAAACCGAATCAGCTCTCACATCGAGAACTAAATATATTAGAAACTCTACAAAAACGAAAAATATTTGTAAATGTGGTTTATGAAAACCGATATACAAACGTGTTTTTTGAGGTGAGCAAATGATAACATTACAGACAAAAAAACAATGGGATATGACTAGATTCTTCATGCATGCATGCGCATTTCTACTTTTACTAGAATGGATACGACCCCTTATAGGTATTACAAACGTAGGTAGATTAGATATTTTTGTAATATTTATAGGAATTTGCTTCACACTCTCTTTTTTTCAAACAAAGTGGCAGATTCCGATAAAGATCGTGACGATTTTATTCATCATTCATCTCCTATATTATAAAAATATTTTTATAAATCCATCTTGGCTAACGACATTTTTTACTGATATTTCTCGAAATTCCTCCCTGTTATTCCAGGGGAATTTGCTAGATATTTCTCCTGTTTTTCCAACCGTTTTATTTTTTCTATCATTTTGGTTTTTGAGTGCTTTCATCTCTTTTTGGTTGATTCATAAAAAGCGTGGATTGTTATTTCTTATATTGACTATTATTTATATCACAATTTTTCATAACTTACATTTATACAATGCAAACTACGCTATTATTCGTACTGTTGTCATCGGCTTTTTTATGCTTAGTCTTCTTCGCATAGAACGAATAAAAGAGAGTGAACACTTACAAAATTATGCTAGAGAAATCTCAAAATTACTTAGACCTATTACAATATTTATTGTATTATCAGCAACCATCGCATACCTCGCTCCAAAATTTGGTCCTCAATGGCCAAACCCAATGGATTTTTTACAATTCAACACATCCGAAGCAAGTAAACAGCAAGAAGTTTCTAAAATTGGGTATGGTTTAGATGACTCACGATTAGGTGGTCCTTTTAAAGCAGATCCTACAATTGTTTTTACAGCAGCAACGCAAAACAAACAATATTGGAGAGTAGAAACGAAAGATTTTTATACCGGAAAAGGTTGGGAAGTTTCTGAAAATCAAAAGAAGGTTACTTTTAAAAATAAAAACGACGTCGTGAGTTGGTACGAACAAAATACAAAAACAGAGACAACTAAGGCAACAATCACCATGCAAAAAAGGTATCCGCACCTTACCTATCCAGCAGGGTTAGTATCAGTTGAGGCTTCTTCCGATGTATCATACAGCGTTGACCCATTTTCAGAAAAAATCTATACGATGGACGGAGACTCTTCTACTACTTTACATTCTTATAAAGTAACGTATGAGGTCCCGGAGTTTTCCATAGAAAACTTAAAAGCTGTAAAAACGAATGAAGGTCAAGAAACAAATCCTTATTTCATGACAAAGTACACGCAACTTCCCAAATCATTACCGCAGCGAGTAAGAGACTTAGCTAGTAGTCTAACAAAGGATAAAGACACCCGATACGATAAAGTATTAGCTATTGAAAACTATTTCACCGACCATTCTTTTATATATGAAACAACGAATGTCTCATTCCCTGCCAAAAACCAAGATTATGTAGATCAATTTCTTTTCGATACAAAAAGCGGCTACTGTAATAATTTCTCGACATCTATGATCGTGTTACTTCGTTCTGCTGGAATTCCCGCTCGCTGGGTAAAAGGTTATACAGAAGGAACTCTTGATAATACGCTGGTGGGTGCTGAAGGTGAGGATGTTTATAAAATCGCGAACGATAACGCACACTCTTGGGTCGAAGTATATTTCCCTGGATACGGATGGATTCCATTCGAACCGACAAAAGGATTTACGAATCCCTATAATTTTATAAATAATACTCCTGCTCCTACTTTACAAAATAACGAAGTATATAATTCTAATAACGAACCAATACAACAACGAAACAATGAAGCAAAGCTCAAAAGTTTAATAGAAGATACAGAAGAAGCTTCTACTAAAAAGATTCCAAATTCTAAAAATGGATTTTCTTGGTGGTACGTATTCCTTTCTACAATACCGATTAGTATTATAGGCTACATTCTATTCATCACTAGAATGAAATGGATTACGTTTTTTATCATTCATTTCTATAAATATCGAAAAGATGATGCCGTTTATACAAAAGCTTACGATTCTCTCCTAAAACAATTTGCGCGAATTGGTATAAGACGAGATGAGAGTCAAACATTCCGAGAATATGCTCTCCATGTTGATACACTTTACAACTCGAATGATATGCAACAACTTACTTTCAGTTATGAGAATGCTATATATCAAAAAGGACAAGCCGCAGCAGAATGGAAAAAATCCGTACACTTATGGGAAGTGCTTATGAAAAAAGCTGCTTCTCCACCTAAATCAAATGACTTCCATTCAGCGATTTAATATTGACAATGTGAATGTAAATAAAATGCCTCAAAGAACAAAATAGTTCTTTGAGGCATTTTTTAATAAAGTGAAACTCCTAGTTATTCGCCAAGTACCTTCTCAATCTCAACCTCTAAATCCACCGGCTTCGTTTGCGGTGCAAAACGCCCTACTACTTTTCCGTCTTTTCCAATTAGAAATTTTGTAAAGTTCCATTTTACTGCTTTCATACCGAGTAAACCTGGTGCTTGTTCTGTCATGTATGTATACAGAGGATGAGCCTTATCACCTTTTACATCAATTTTTGCAAACATTGGGAAGTTTACACCGTAGTTTAATTCACAAAAACTAGTAATATCTGCTTCTGTTCCTGGTTCTTGCCCTCCGAATTGGTTACAAGGGAAACCGAGTATTTCTAGCCCTTGTTCTTTATATTTATCATATACTTCTTGTAATCCTTTATATTGCGGTGTAAACCCGCATTTACTAGCTACATTTACAATAAGAAGTGCTTTTCCTTCGTAATCTTTTAACGATTTTTCTTCACCTGTAATTGTTTTAGCTGAAAAGTCATAAACTGTCATTGTCCTTACCCCTCTCTTCACTATCATTCCATGTTTATACTATACTACATTCGTGAATTTACAGCTCTTATTACGTATTTCTCTCTACAATTGAAAACGCTTTATTTTCGTTCGAAAATTCGACACAAATTACTAGACTTTTATGATGGAAAGTTTTACAATTGAATTGTGAACAAAATGTGACAGTTTATATTCTATTATTATAGAAAAGGATGGTGTTCAATATGAAAACTGCACAACATGAAACGATTTCAAATCGCGAGTTTTATTTCGTACTATATATGATGTTATTGTATGTGATTGGCTGGGTAATCGATGTAAATGGTTTATTTTTAAGCTCCTACTTTAATTTAGCGGGAGAGATTATGCTTCCATTAGTTGGCGGCATTGTTGGACTATTCGTTATGTCTATTAATAAACAACAAAGACAATAAGAACATTACAAAAAGGCAGAAGACGAAACTTTCGTTTTCTGCCTTTTTGTATTTTTAGCGTATAATAGTTACATACCGTATATAAGGAGTGGTAAAGATGAAAAAAGTAGAACAATTATCTTCTCACCTATATCTGATTGATGATTTTGATTTACAACATAATGAACGAACTGGTACGTACGTTTTATTAGGTGATGATATTACTTTAATTGAAACTTGTGCAGCCCCTTCTCTTCCGTATATTTTAGACGGCTTACAACAATTACATATTGATTTAAACGAAGTTAAAAACATTATCGTTACACATGTTCATTTAGATCACGCCGGTGCTGCTGGTTTAATGATGGAAAAATGTCCAAATGCTACTTTATATGTGCATTCTCGCGGTGCTCGTCATATGATTGACCCAACAAAACTCATTTTAGGTGCAAAAGCTGTGTACAAAGAAGATTTCGATAAACTTTTTGATCCAATTCTTCCAATTGAAGAAGAACGTGTTCATATTGTACAACATGGTGATACGTTACAAATTGCAGAAGACCGCATCCTTACATTTTATGATACACCGGGACATGCAAAGCACCATATTAGCATTCACGATTCATTAACAAACGGCATTTTTACTGGCGATACAATTGGAATTTATTATAGAGAACTCGCAGACCTTGGTGTAGAACTGTATCTACCATCAACGTCCCCTTCACAATTCCAACCAGATGCGATGATTGCTTCTAAAAATCATATTCAAAGTATGAATGTAGATACTATTTATTTCGGCCATTACGGCGCATCATCCAATGTTACAGAAGTATATAAGCAACTAGAACATTGGTTACCTATTTTCGTTCATACTGGTAAAGAGGTCTTTGAAAAATATAATGATTTCGATGAAGCTACTAAAGCTTTGCAAACTGTATTAATGGATAAGGTCTCTTCTCACCTTACAAAGTTAAACGTTCCATCAGATCATTCCGTTTATAACATTTTACATCTAGATATAGAAATTAGTGCGATGGGCATTATAGATTATTTCACGAAGCAAGAAAAAGCAAACACCACTATTAAATAACCGTAAAAGAAGAGATATACAACAGTAGTTATTGTATATCTCTTCTTTTTTTGAATATATTTTGAGTAAAGGATGGTGGAATATAATGCAAAAAGTGATGCTATACCTCTGCTTTACATTATTTATCGTCTTATTATTATTTGTCGGAGTGAAAATTCAATTTTATTTAGATACAGACGCACAAGTAAACTTTAACGTTTATCCAAGATTATTCTACTTTACACTCTTCCCTCTTATAGTCGGCATTTTATTACGATTCCTTCAATCTATTAATCGTGAAACAAGTAAACAAAACTGGCGCTTTCAACCGGATAAATTTATCGCCATTACTGTGCCTACACTATTCATTTCCTTTTCTCCAGCTCTACTCTTTTCACCAGTTGGTGCGTACCTACCTTATTTAGCTAATATTATTCTTATCAATACAACTTTTGTTACGATAATTAGTTTAGTAGCTGGTTATTCCCTTTTAGATTGTTTTATAAAAAAAGACATTGCAAATATGAAAAAATATAATTGATAACCAATACTTAAATGTCATTGGTTTCGGCGGTTTATTTATAAATGCAATATTACTTGTAATAGTCGCTACACATAAAAAAGGAAATTTATGTTAAACTAAAAGAAATCACGTACTAAGTCAAATTACATTTCAATCAAGGGAGAATTATTATGTATAGATTTTTGGGATTCTCGTGTCTAATGTTTCTCGCAAGCATATTTTCTTTCTTTATTCTAAGAGGGCCTAATGCAAATTTAACTTTAATTATTTCGATACTGGGTATTCTCTCATTACTCGGCATTATTTTTGCGATAGCTTCAAAGAATTGGTTATTCGGAATAGTTGGTACAGCATTAAATGGAATAATACTAGTAGTTGCATATTTCCTATTGCTAGCAAAAGGCATAGGTGGTTAATATATTTACGTTTCAATAAGAAAAGCTCAGAGCTTAGACTCTGAGCTTTTTTACTTATCTCACCTTTTCGTCTACATACTCCATAATCTGCTCTGCTTTCATAAATCTTTCTTTATATGCCTCAGGTATTTCTTCTACTTTTATTGCACCAGTTGATTTTGTCTTCACTCGTACGATTTCATGTGTCATTAAAGCTTCCATATAGCGATCAAACTCTTCTTGCGTTAATACTTCCCTACTTGATTTATGACCATTTAATTTATCAAAGTATGGTTGAAGGCCCATACTTACCTTTTTCATTTCTTCTCTTTTTGCTGATGATAATGCATCATAATCAATATTACCGTTCGAATCTCCATACGCAAGCTTTGCATTCGTTAATTTCTTCAGTTCTTTTGTAAACACTTCATATTCTTTTGTACTCATTTCATCTTTCGCTTTTGATAGCTTTGCACTAAAACGCATGTACGCCTCTAATGTCATCGTTCCAGCATGTTTTTTTAAGTTTTCAAAAGACCCGTATATACCATCTGCCATAATAGATTGATATGCAAAACCAGTTGTCGGGATTAAAAACGCCGCTGCAAGTACTCCTGCGATAAGGCGTTTCTTCTTCTTACTTCCCCCACGCTTCATTTTTATTTGAACGATTACTTTTTCTTTCAACTCCGGCGGCGCAACAATCTCCTTCGCTTCTTCTTGTATAGATTCTCGAACTCTACAATCTAAACTCATTTCACATTCCCTACCTCTCCTAAAAAGATTTCTTCTACTTGCTCTTTTTGACGTAGTTTCTTTAAGGCCGAATGAATTCTAGATTTCACAGTACCAATTGGAATATGTAATATTTCTGCTACTTCTTCTTGTGAGTAGTCGTGCAAGTACCTTAAAATAATAACTTGTTTCAATTTATACGGTAATTTATGAATAAGTTCGATTAGTTTTCGATTTGATATTTTACTTACAACATCGTTAGAAAAATCACTTTGTACCGGTTTTCTTTGCTCTTCTGCTTTTTTATAATTCGTAGTCGCATCCACCTCTTTCTTCTATAAGAGTGAATTTGTTTAATTACAAGTCCAATTAGCCAAGGACGAAATGGCTTCTCGCTATCATACTTACGAAGCGATTCATATAGCTGTATGTATATTTCTTGAACGACATCATCTACATCCGCTTTATCATCTATTAAAAAATGTGCTGTCTTATATACTTCGTGAATCGTTACATCATATAATTCGCTATACGCTTCTTTATTTCCTGATAAAGTTAATTGGATCAAATCTGTATACACTGTTTCATCCTTCATATACCACCCCTCCTTTGTCTTACACTTTATATTGGCAAGTAATCTATATTTCGTTCGATTTTTTCAAAAGTTTTTTATATAAATTAATATAATGATTCAATACGTTCATAAGCTTCACTTATAACCTTGCATAACTATTATATAATTTTCCAATTCCTGATAAAGATTTAAAATGATTTATATAGTCAAATTTAGGGGGATAAATAATGAAAGCTATCATTGTAACATCGTTCGGTGGTCCTGAAGTGATGAAATATACAGATGTGGATATGCCGGTTATTTCAGAAAATCAAGTTTTAATTCGCGTTGGTGCTACAAGTGTAAATTTCGCTGATATTAAATCACGTTATGGCAAAAAAGGAAATAAAGCACTACCTTTTATTCTAGGTATAGATGTCGCTGGTATTGTAGAACGTGTCGGCTCTCATGTGAAAAATATTCACCCTGGCCAACGTGTCATTTCATTTCCTCAAAATGGATCTTACGCTGAATATGTTGTTGCAAATGAAAATCTTACTTTCGTATTACCTGATGAAGTCGATTTTCAAACTGCAGCAGCATGCCCTATCGTATCTTTCACAAGCTATAATTTACTCGCAAATGTAGCAAGGCTTCAACAAGGTGAATCTGTACTCATTCATGCGGCGGCTGGCGGAATTGGCACTACTGCTATTCAACTTGCAAAACTATTAGGGGCTGGAAAAGTTATCGGTACTGTCGGAAGTGAAGCAAAAAAAGAAATTGCTTTAGAGGCTGGGGCTGATTATGTATTTTGTCATCAAGATGAAGATTTTGTAGAGAAAGTCAATGAGCTAACATATGGAGAAGGAGTGAATATCATTTTGGACTCTATTTCTGGATCTGTTTCGGAAAGAAGTTTAAAATGTCTTGCTTATTACGGTCGCCTCGTTCATTTCGGTAATGCTAGTGGTGAAATTGGCAATTTTCAAACGAAAGATTTACATGCAAGTTGTCGTTCTATACTCGGTTTTAGCTTTGGAACTACACGAAAAAAACGTCCTGAACTACTCCAAGAAACTGCAAATGAAGTTTTCCGTTATTTGCGTGACGGACGTTTGCAAATGAAGGCTACAAAATCTTTTCCACTCCAAGATGCAGGGAAAGCACATGAATGGGTCGAAAGTAGAAAAAGTACAGGAAAAGTAATACTAACTGTTCAGTCCTCTTCCTGAAATGAATACTTGAAACCGAGGTGTCATTCATGGGATCACGAATTATGCATGCTATTATCGCTAACGGTATTGCCGAAAAACTATGTATTCAAGATAGAACTTCTTTCATACTCGGAGGTGTAGCACCTGATGCGGTTCATTCAGCAGAAGAAAAAGGAACTTCACACTTTTACGCTGGCACAACGAAAAATTATACGAGAAGGATAGCTTTTAATTCTTTTTTTCAAAAATATAAAGCTCAAATGGATTCCCCTTTTCTCTTAGGCTATTACACTCACCTCATTGCTGATGATAATTGGCTAAGCGGCTTTTTTCTTCCTTGGTTAAAAAATAGAATAGAAAATGATGAAACGATCGCACCTATGTACTATAACGATTTTAAATTGTTAAATGCAAAATTGCTTCATCATTACGATAAAGAACAACAGCTCTTCTCGCTTCTCAATCAAGATGCTCACATTGTCGATATTGAAGAGGTTTCTAAAGAAAATGTTTTAGAATTTCGAAAATATCTTTTTGAAGATATGTTGTATCCAAAGCAACATTTGCATGAAGACTTACAGGTGTTTACGTTTAATCAAATTGTCGGTTATATGGAAACCGCTATTGAAAAAGGAACATTTTTTATTAAACAACTCTCTCATGATAAATTCATTTCAAAGATTTAATCCCCCTCAATATGTTTGAGGGGGATTTTCACATAACAATATTATTATCGGTTCTTTTCCATAACCGCAAAATAATTCCCTTCACTATCAGCAAAGTTAAATACTTTACCAGAAGGCATAGTTACCATTTCGCCAACAGTAACATTTTTATTTTTTAAATCTGCATATAATTGATCAAGATTTTCTGAGAAGAACATTAAAGACGGTGTACCAAGATTCAATTCTGGGCTCATCTTAGAGATAACTTCTTTATTATGTAATATAATGCTCGTTTCAGCACCGTTAGTTGGAGCGATTTCAATCCATCTCATTCCTTGTTTATTATCTTCCTCTGCAACTACATGAAATCCTACCTTTTCCGTCCAAAAATTTACTGCCTCATCTTGATTATTTACATATAACATAATTTGTCCTACTTTATGGATCATTGCATTTCCCCCTAATGGTTTTTATATTCTATGTAGCTTTCTACAAATACTATCGTTATTCCTTTTGAGTTGGTATGTACTTCTTTGCAAAATTTATCGACTGACTCATCCCATCCAGTTCATCAAAATAATCATTTCTTTCAATCATGTTATATCCATTGAATCCAATTTCATCTAATACCTTGAAGAATATATCGAAATCCACTTCACCATTTCCTACTGCTACTTCAATATACTTACTTGAACTATCGCTTTTCACTTTTGTACAATCTTTAATATGAGTTTGTACTATATAATCTTTTAATAGCAATAAACCTTCTACCGGATTTTCAATTACATCACTAATTAAATTTGCTGGGTCAAAGTTAACCGCTAATCCTTTTGAATTTATATTTTCTATAAATCGCTTTAACACTATCGCTTTTTCAGATCCTGTCTCAATAGCGAAAAATCCTCCAAATCTGAACGCTAAGTCTCCTATTTCATTACAAACACGTATCATTTTATCATAGTACTCACTATTTTCATCATCAGGGATTTTCCCAATATGGACAGTTACTATGTTAGCTCCTAACCTTAACCCTTTATCAGTAATATATTTAAGACTCTCTATTGCACATCCAGCTTCAGTTCCTATCATTCCATTTTCTCCGAAGCTAATTGCTAATGACGGGACTTGAATCTCATTAAAAGATAAGTTTTCTTTTAATGTGTTCCATTGTACCTTTGAAATGTTAGCTAAGTTGAAAGTCGAATTCATAGCATATAATTGAATATATTCTAACCCCCATTCTCTCGCCTTCTTTATTCCTTCGTTTACTTCAATATGTTTCGTATTTAAAAACATTCCTAATTTCCTATCCATATGTGTACCTTCTTTTTATTATTTCGTATCAGTTTAATATTCGGCTTTTTTTATATTATTTCCTCGTATAAACGAAATAAATAAACTACCCTTTTTTTCGATACTCCCAGTAAAAGCATATATATGATAGGCACATAAAAAACACTAATACAATTCCCATTATCACTTGATTACAAATAAAAAAGACGTAACTACAAATAGTTACGCCTTCCTCATCATTTATCTAGGCTTTTTCTTCCCAGTAAATGCTGGTTTCTTTTTCTTTGGTGCTTTCGGTTTTGTTTCTACAAATGATCCTTTGAACATTTCTTGCTTCGTAAATACGATACCTAGTTTTTTCGCAAATTGTAGTAATTTACGCTCTTCTTGCGGTGTTACAAGAGATACAACAGTTCCTTCTTTACCCATACGTCCAGTACGTCCAGAGCGGTGAATATATTGGTCTACTGTGTCTGGTAATTCCAAGTGAATTACATGTGTTAAATCGTCAATATCGATACCGCGTGCTGCAATATCAGTAGCAAGTAAAATTTCTAATTTTCCTCCGCGGAAAGCACGCATCGTCGCTTCACGCTCTTGTTTACTTGCTTCTGCATGAAGAGCCGCTGCTTTCATTTTACGGAATTTCAATTTCTCTGTAATTTCGTCTAAACGGAATGGGTCGTTTAAGAAAGCAACTGCTTTTACATCGCCCATATGCATAATTCTTCTTACGTAATCATTTTTCTCGCGTCGCTCACAAATGATATACGTATGCTCAACTAAGCTTTTTGACTCTGCTCGTGTTACACGTACTAATTGTGGTTCAACTGCTAAGTCACGTGCCGCATCTTCTGCAGCTTTTGTCATTGTAGCCGAGAAGAATACTAATTGACGATCGCGCATCGTAGATTTAATTACATCTTGTACAGCGCCCATCATCTTTTGTTTTACAATTTGATCAAACTCATCAAATACAATTGTTTTCACTTCATGCATTTTTAGCTTTTTCATACGAATTAATTCTAAAATACGTCCTGGTGAACCGACAATCACTCTTGGGTGTTTCTTTAATTTTTCAACTTGGCGCTTAATATCTGCACCACCAATTAAAGATGCACCTGAGATCTCAGTTCCTGCTGTAAACTTTTGAACCTCTTCATGAATTTGCATGACAAGTTCACGTGTTGGTGCTAAAACAACAACTTGTGGCTGTTTTACTTCAGGATTAATTTTATGTAAAAGGGGTAATAAGTACGCTAATGTTTTTCCTGTTCCAGTTGGAGATTCAGCTATAACGTCTTGTCCTTCTAAAATAGTTGGAATCGCTTGTTTTTGAATTTCAGTTAACTCTTTAAAACCAGCCTTCTCCCAAGCTTGTTGTAAAAATGGTTGCATATCTTTTATCATTTGTTTTTCTCCTTTATCTCTATTTTTGAAGAAAATGTTGTATTGTTCGCACCGTTTCTATCATGTGTGAAATAACAGCTATTAAATCATCAACATGGTCTTCTGTAATCGCTTTTTGAAATAGAACCTCTACCTTATTATGATATGAAATCGCTTGCTTATTATATTCGTATGAAAGTTTTTGCGTAATCATTCTTTCTTTTCCCCATATAGAATGCATGAAAGTTTCAATTTCTTCGCACATTACTTCTGGTTTTTCTATCGGGAATGAAAATGCTAATTTCATTTCACAACCTGGTGTAAATTGTGGTACTTCTAATATTTCACCAGACAAGTTCTTTGCATCTACAGATAGTGAAAATGTTGCTTCTACTAACGGTTCGAATGGTTCTGTTAATTGAAATGAAATATGATATATACGACTTAATGAAGCAAGGTCCATCATATCTTTTCGATCAGTTACAAGAATATCTCCATGTAAATCAAAATCATAAACAGCGCCTTCTACGATTACTTTTAAATTATCAAAAGCAGTTGGATCAAACATAATTTCCTCCAAAAAACAGGCGCCTTTCGATGGAAAGGCGCCACTTGATGTATATATAGTTTACAGATAAACGAGATGAATTACAACCTTTTAGAATAAACCTACTGCTTTTCCATCTTCATTTACATCCATTTGTAGTGCTGCTGGTTGTTTTGGAAGGCCTGGCATTGTTAACATTGTTCCTGTTAACGCAACGATAAAGCCTGCACCAATGGATGGTTTTAGCTCACGAATTGTAACGATAAAGTCAGATGGACGACCTAATTTCGTTGCATCGTCAGAAAGAGAGTATTGTGTTTTCGCCATACAAATTGGTAGGTTACTCCAACCTTCGCCTTCATATTGAGCTAATTGCTTACGTGCTTTCGGAGCAAATTCAATATCTTTTGCGCCGTACACTTTTTGAGCAATTGTACGAATTTTCTCTTCTAATGGTAATTCTAATTCATAAAGTGGTGCGTAGTTGTTTTCACCTTTTTCAATTTCTTTTAACACTTTTTCAGCAAGGTCAACTCCGCCTTGGCCGCCTTTCTCCCAAACTTCCGTTAAGGATACTGCATAGCCACGCTCATTACACCATTCTTGTAAGTATGCAACTTCTGCATCTGTATCTGTAATGAATTTATTAATTGCAATTACGAAAGGCACACCGAAGCTTTGAATTGTTTCAACATGCTTCTGTAAGTTTTCCATACCTTTTGCTAATGCATCTACATTTTCTTCTTTTAATTGATCTTTTGCTACGCCACCATGCATTTTAAGCGCACGAATCGTCGCAACAATAACAACTGCTTCTGGTTTAATGCCAGCTGCACGAGCTTTAATATCTAAAAACTTCTCAGCACCTAAATCTGCACCAAATCCAGCTTCTGTAATAACATAATCACCTAATTTTGCTGCCATTGTAGTAGCGATAACACTGTTACAACCGTGAGCGATATTCGCAAATGGTCCGCCGTGAATGATAGCTGGTGTATTTTCTAACGTTTGCACTAAGTTTGGCTTTAATGCATCTTTTAATAATAATGTTAACGCACCTTCTACCCCTAAATCTTTAACCGTTACAGGTTGATTTGCAAAATTATAAGCAACTACGATGCGTGATAGACGTACTTTTAAATCTTGAATATCTGTTGCAAGGCAGAATACGGCCATAATTTCAGATGCTACTGTAATATCAAAACCGTCTTCACGTGGTACACCTTGAACCGGTCCACCAAGACCAATTACTACGTTACGAAGGGCACGATCATTTAAGTCAACACAACGTTTCCAAACGATTTTACGCGTATCAATTCCAAGTGTATTTCCTTGTTGGATATGATTATCAATAAACGCCGCTAACGCGTTATTAGCAGTTGTGATCGCATGGATATCTCCAGTAAAGTGAAGGTTAATGTCTTCCATTGGTACAACCTGTGAAAAACCACCACCTGCTGCTCCGCCTTTTAGCCCCATCGTTGGTCCAAGAGATGGTTCGCGAAGTGCAATTACTGTTTTCTTACCAATTTTATTAAAAGCTTGACCTAAACCAACTGTTACTGTTGATTTACCTTCTCCAGCTGGAGTTGGGTTAATCGCTGTTACTAAAACAACTTTACCGTCTTTCTCATTCTGTAAGCGCTTAAAAATATCAAGAGATAACTTACCTTTATAATGACCGTATGGCTCTAATTCATCTTCTAAAATATTTAATTCAGCTGCAATTTCTTGAATCTTCTTCATACTTGCTTCTTGTGCGATTTCAATGTCGGATTTAACTGTTGTAGTAGTTGTCATATACCCTAGTCCCCCTTTAATTGGTTCTGATGATATTGTATCAGTTTTTTGTATTTTCTGCACTTATTTACCTCCTAAAAATTCTTTCATTTCTTTATGCTTTTTTAACATAAATACCCATAAGAATGTTAACGATTGTTGTAACTCTATAGGAAGTTGACCTAACATCTTCTCATTTACTCCGCGCTTATATACACCGATTCCATCTACAACTTTAAAACCTTGTTCTTTTGCTAACTGTTCAAATTCCCAGGGCATCATCGTATTACAAACAACGTCTTTGCCGTATAAACGAGGATAACTGTTCTCGCGCGGCTTTGCTGTCGGTCCTAAAATCGCAATACATGCATATCCATCCCTTTTTAGAACACGCTTTATCTCATTTAATGCTCGTAATGGCTCCTCGGTCCATTCTAAAGAATTAATTGCCATAATTGCTTCAAATTGTTCATTTTCGAACGGTAAGGAAGAAAGATCTCCTTTTATAAAGGATAAATCCGGTCCCTCTCCGCGCTCCTTACCTTTTTGAATCATCACTTCTGATAAATCTACTCCAACTGCTTTATAGCCCGCGCGACTTAATTTATATGTACCGTATCCATCTCCACAACCAACGTCAAGCACCTTGGCTTCTTTCTTCACATATTGTTCAAAAAATGGAATAATCGTACTCCTACTCCCACTATCCCACATCTCCTGACTATTTTGATTCCAAAACTCTGCACTACTATCCCATTTCTTCTCTGCTGATTCATGCCAATTAAATTTCGTCATACATTCCCCTACCTTCACGCTTTATCACTCATTTCATTCTACATCATTTTCCAAAATTCCTGTTTTATCTTCATTAGGAAATGTACATGCTAATAAAGGAATCTTTATTCTCCAATTTTTGCTTTACTTGGGTTTAACTCATACTCATGTTCTTCTCTTTATGAAAGATAATATAAGTACACCCAATTGAAAGAGAGGGATGTACATGCGAAGAAAGAGAAATCATCATTTTAAAAGTGGTGAAAAAAACGAAGAGTATGCAGCTGAAATATCACCAGCTGGCATTCCAATTAGACATAAACGTAAAGAAATTTCAAATGAAATAGAAGGTACAAATACCGGTGCAATGATAGGCTATGTCGCTTTATTTCTTTCGCTTTTCTCCATTGCATTTTATCCAGTTACACTCGGTTCTCTTGCGATTTTAGTCGGCTTATTAGCTGTCAATTTTGGAGCAAGAACACTTGGATATACCGCAATTGGTTTTGGTAGTTTTTCTGTTTTATTTACTTTACTTTATCCGCTTGCTTTGTCAGCATTTTAAAAAACACACCAAGTTATACTTGGTGTGTTCATTCATGATACAACATAATATGACCGCATCCACAACAATGCTTCGCTGTAATTTCTTGAAACACTGGATAATTTTCTTCATCCCGATGCTCAATAAATACCTTTTCAAATCGATACATATTTGGCGCATATGCCCAATCTTGTTTCGTACGTGCGTATAATGTAGAAGAGAAAAACTCCTCACCGCCACAAACAATACATTCCTTCTTCATCAATATCCCTCCTATGCTTGTCTTACTTCATCTATATGAACATAAGCATAAAAAAAAGACCTTCTATTACTAGAAAGTCTTCTCTGAAACAAAAAGAAATGTACCAAACATTCCTACCCCGCTATATTCTTTTGTAACATCAGCTTCTGTTTTAAATGTTTGCTTTACAGTCATAAAGAATACACCATTTCGTGCATCTGTACTTTCAAATTTTAGTTTTTCTTTTTTACCATCTACATTTTGTGTGCATTCAAAACTACCCTCGTCACATTTCAATGCATACTTATCTTCTAGATACAATTTAAAATCTGATTCTTTCGGACAAGTGATAAGTAAAATTGCCACAAGAATAATACTTACAATACCCACAATTGTATAATATTTCTTCATTTGTACTCCTTTCAAAAGACAAGAAAACTTGACTGCATGCGCCAAGTTTTCTTAGTCCACAACCCATTGCCACTCTTGTTCTTTCTTATCAAAAATAAGCCAACCAGTCTCTGTTGCTTCTTCTTTCAATTCATCGATATTATCTAGTACCTCATCCGTACTTTCATACGAACCGACTACATAAACTGGAATTTCAAGACCCCTTCTTGACTCAATTTTCCCTGCCAGATCAATATAAAGACCATCTTCCATTAATGGAATAAGCCCCATAATCACTTCTTTTGAAATTGCTGGGAAAATTTTTGATTTTTGGAAGAAAGAAAAACGTTTCTTACCGAAAGCACCGAGTTTATAAGGAATAACTTTACTTAACATTCCTACAAAATCAGCAATTCTACGATAATACACTTTGTTGTACCATCCGTCATCATGTGAAAAATAAACAAATCTATTTTTCAATAACGGAAAGAACGTTCTTGCAAGTGGTTCTTTTTTGTGAGCCAAATATAAAAGCTCTGCAATTTCTTTTGGCTCTAGTTCATCTAAATCGCTTGCATCATCAAAATCTACCCAACAAAATTCATCAAATTCATCAATCTCTGCTTGAATTAACTTATGTATATTTTCTTCCTCAACATATTCAAATAAAGTATGATAATGAAAATCTGTCCATTCAAAATTATGCTTTAAAAGCAACACTTGATGAAGCGGTGAAGGGATGTTACTTGCAAACTCTTTAAACGTAATTCCTGATGTAATAAAACAATGACCTCGACGATTACCATTAATATATATCATATTCTTTACTTGGTCAGATCCTCCAGACAAAGCACCTAGCCACCTTCGTTTTATATGTTTCAATTCTATAGCATATTTTAACATGAAAAATTTTAGAAACATAGAAAAAACTTCAAAAACTATTTACAATTTCATGTGTTTTATTACATAGTGATTACAAGAAAAAACACCTGCTTGTAAGCAGGCGTTTTTAAAGGATTTCATCTGGGTTTTGAGGATGATGATTTCCCTCTTTCTTTTCATCTTTTTGGAACATCGATTGAATTTTATCAATTGTTTGTGGAGCTAATTCAATCATTTTCTCTGCTAAATGTGTCGCATTTTGCAAATGAAGAATATTTACTCCATCTTTATTCACCACAAGAAATGCTACTGGTGTAATAGAAACACCACCCGCGCTACCGCCACCAAATGCAGGGTTACCGTTCGCTCTTTGTCCATCATTCGTTTGGAAATCAGAACCTCCTGCTCCAAAACCGAACGCTACTTTAGAAACCGTTAACACTACACCACCGTCAGCCGTTTGAACAGGCTCTCCAACAATCGTATTTACATCGACCATTTCTTTTAAATTTTCCATTGCCGCTTTCATTAATCCTTGAATTGGATGATCCACCGTTCATAACCTCCTTTGTCATATCTTTCCTAGTTTTTCCGAAAGTTTGTGAACTAAACATAAAATTTTATATTGATTTCAAAAAACTTAAGTTGTAATATTTAGAAAAATAAAAAAAGAGGTCGATTCGTTATGATGCGAAAATTAACAAAGAAAGATCATGAACAAGTATTCGCTTACCTAAAAGAAGAAGCAGCCCTTAACTTGTTTATTATTGGAGATATTGAAGCTTTCGGCTATGATACAGATTTTCAAGAATTATGGGGCGTATTTAAAGAGAATGGAACATTAAAATCAATTCTACTCCGATTCCACGATTCATTTATACCCTATAGTAAAGAAGAACTTGTTACCACTGATTATGAGACAATTCTTTCCGCATATAAGCCGCTTAAACTCTCTGGTAAGTCAACTATTGTAGAAAGGTTTGAAACTGCTTCCAGTCTACAATTAGGCTCCAAAAATGAAATGTATTTTTGCGAATGTATAGATGCCGACAACTTGCCTAGTACGCCTGCCCAAGAAACAATTAAACTTGCCACACTAGATGATGTAGAGCGAATTATGCAATTAAGAAGTAGCATCGATGAATTCCCGACTGCTCATGAATCAGAAAAAATTTTAAGGCAAGCTCTCGAAACAAATACAGGACGTACATATTATATTGAAAAAGACGGTGCAATCATCGCATCCGCCTCTACTTCCGCTGAAAATTCATTATCTGCAATGGTTGTTGGCGTATGTACACACCCGAATTACCGCGGAAATGGATTTGCTTCACTCATATTACAAAAAATGATTCAAGACTTTACGAAAGAAAGCCGAACACTTTGCCTGTTTTATAACAATCCAACTGCTGGACGAATTTATAAACGACTAGGGTTTAAAGACATTGGGATGTGGACGATGTATCGATAATAATAAAAAGCCGATTTAAAATCGGCTTTTATACATATTGTGCTATTCCAGCTTCAAAAGCTTTCTTATCATTATTTTGACCTATTTCATTTATATAAACAGAATTTATTTGCAATTCAGGATACAACCTTTGTAAATACGCAACATACTCATTTTCTTTTCTCATTCTTTCTCTTCTCCCGTTCAAACTATTATTCTCACTTCAAAGTCATAATGACCTGTCTTTCAACAAAACCAAACTGTTCGTACATCTCTTTTGCAAAATTTCCAGCAAATACATTCAAACGAATTTCTGAATAATTCTTTTGTAATTCCTTAATACCAGCCTCCATTAACTTTCTTGACAATTCTTTCCCGCGGTACTCTGGAAAAACATACAATTCGTATATAAACCCTAGTTTTTCATGAGAAAAATAGTCCGTATTTTCCCCTATTAATATCCAACCCATTACAACGTTTTCTTCTTTAACGACTAAATAATACGCTCCCTTTTCTACAATCGGCCTTGTAATTTCAATCGCTTTCTCTGTATTTAAACGACAATTTCCCCTCGTACCTTCAAAAAGCGATTGAGCTGCATATTGTATTATTTCGTCCGTTTCTTCCCGATTTGCCTTTTCTATCATTTTTTACAACTCTCCTCTTTAATAGGCATTAATATCGCTCGTTCAAGATCCTCCGCTTCCATAACAATTGCCATCAATCCCTTTTCTGTACTTGTCTCATGAAGCTCCCCCTTTTCCCAAAACACAGCTTGTCCCGCTTCCACCTTCACTTTTTCTTTATTTGCCCCGCATACATATCCTTCTCCGTCCACAATAAGAAGCAGTTGCGATACAACTGCTTCATGATATCCAATTATTCCATTCTCTTTTAAATGCATAGCACCGATATGTATATTCCCTTGATGGTTTACTATTTTCGACATTATGAAATTAGATTGAAATGCTGTAATTTGCTTTCCTACTTTTTCACTAAAATCAAAGATTTTCACTTCTAGTCCTCCTTATATGTATAAAACCATCCTTACTGTCTGCATCATATGTCCTTCAAAATCTTCTTCAAATTCTTCTAATTGTGCAAAACCTTTCGCTTCATAAAAACGTTTTCCTTTTTCATTCGCTGCTTCTACATGAATGTATAGTTTCCGAATTCCTTTTAATACTGTTAACCCTTTTTGTAATAAAGCACTTCCTATCCCTTTCCCTTGTTGATCTGGTAACAAATAAATTGCTCCTAATTCTGCTTCGTTTTGCAGTCTAACAGGTGAAAAATTTGCAAAGCCAATGACTTCTCCCTCTTCTTCTGCAACGAATAAATGTGTATTCTCAAGACGATATTTCATTTTTTCATCAGAATAAGCCTCGTCTAAAAAACTGTCTTGAATCTCTCTCGGAATAATGCCTTCGTATGTATCATGCCAAGCTATTTTCGCTACTGATTGTACAGCATGAATATCTTCCTGCTTCATTTCTCTAATTACATATGTCATCTCGATGTCTCCATTCTCTTTAAATTATATTCTGCTAATATACGAGAAGAAATGGCAGAACCATTTTCATAATTCACCTTTATTAATTTTAATTTCTCAATTGAAGCTGTTGCATGATCAAATTTTTCATAAATATATTCCATTACGCTTAAAAACTGATTTGTATGTAATCTATTTGCAATCGTACAATGCGGAACCCACTTTCCCGGTACGTAATATGAATTGGGGTTGTCATGAAAATTGTTAAAATAATCATGATAAGAATGATGAAATTTTAACAATGCATCAGTAACAGTCGGTGCTAGAAAGACCGTTCCGTTAGTAGGAAAAGTTCCAATAGAAGGAAAAGTTACTGGATCCATATTTTCTTGAATAGCTACAAACTCCCCTAATTTCTCCTTATACAAATGAACATTTAACTCATTATAATCAGCTAACATAATATGAGGTTCTGCTCCGGCTAATTGATTTGTGCCAATGATATTTGTTAATTCATTTTGCAATTCTGTAATTTTATTAGTAAATACACGATCAAATGTAGCAATAATAGCGTACATATCCCTTCACCCCTTTGTTACACATAGCGCTTCCCATTCTTCACGAATCATTCCCATTCGAATAGAGTCATAGTACGTTCCGTTATAATAACGGCATTTTCGCATTCTACCTTCTAAGCTCATTCCTATTTTCTCCGCTACTTTCATCATACGTTCATTACCAGACCAAGTCGTGAGCCCTACTCTACCAATCTCCATCTTTTCAAATAGTAAATCCCGATATAACGTTAACGCTTCTGTACCGTAACCGCCATTCCAGTAAGCCGGATTATAAATGACAATTCCCATCTCCAACCAACGCGTCGGTTTATACTCCCAATAAAATCCGACCGTCCCTATAACTTGACCGTTATGTTCTATAATTAAATTGGATAGCGGTTCTTCTTTTAAACGAGTTTGCATCTTTTCCTTATAGGCTGAGTATTCTTGCATCGAAAACGGAAAATACGGTGCATCCCATTTTTTCCATTCTGGATTTTCTTCTTTAAACACGAGATTCCATAATGTTTTTATATCTGATTCTTCAATTGTACGAATTGTTACTCTATCCCCTTTTATGATTACGCTTTTCATAATTTCCTCCTACACTCCTCTTTATTTCATATATAATTATAATGTTTTTTCTGAAAAATCAAAACAGATATCGTTTATTATATTGTATAATTTTGTTATAAGATACCAATTATTCATGTAGAAAGCTGGTGATTCAATGAATAATCGATTTAGTATTACTTTATTTCTCACTATTGTTACGGCAAATATTATTCTCTATTTCTTCTTACCATCAAATATTGTTACGAAATGGGACTTCAATGGAACGCCTACATCAACAATGGATAAAGCTACTTTTGTTATCGTAAATATAATTATATGTTCTTTCGTATTCTTTTTATTTTTAGCTTTATCTAAAGCAGCGAGTAATCAGAAATTTCTCCTTTGGATCGGCAATACTATTTTACTATTCTTATTTTTTGTCGATATTGTCATTGCCCTTATCGCTCTTGGCTTTTCACTTCCTCTTGATCATTTTATATTTTTAGGATTAGGGCTTTTATTTATATTAATAGGTTATTTCAGTTCCAAAATTGATACGACTGAATCAACTGTTTCATTGGAATGGAATGATAAGCACCTCGAAAAAAGAGCTTCAAATATTTGTAGTATTTCAATGATAATAGCAGGTATTTTACTAGCGGGGCTTCCATTTATCGTTTCTACTCCTTATAGAGGTTATGCTATACTAACAATTATTTTAGGAATGACGCTTGTCATTTTACCGAGTACGATTTATTTACTTATTAAAGATAGCAAGCAATCTACTTCTTAAAAAAAAATAGGAGGTTACATCCCTCCTATTTCAGCTAAATATTTTCTTTTTCGTCTTTTCTATCTCAACTAAAATCCCTTTCTCTATCCAGCCTTCTACTCCATCTTTTTTAATTAAATCATATCCTGAGCAGCTACCATCAATGAGAGAAACAATATCCCCTTTTTTTACGCTTATTTGCGCACAAGATATATCCGTTTTCACTGTGTATTCACCTGAATCAAGTTGCTTAATATATTCATCTTTCACATAAAGTAATGTATTCGTTTCCCTTTGCCTGCATATTGTGTAATCTTGCTTCTTCTCCATAGGCTCTATGTAATAATGTGGATAGGTAACCCCGCCCTGCATTGTTGCATCGGCATGAAAATCTGCTATTACTTCATATTCTGGAAAATAGTCTACATATGTATAAGAAAACTTATCACTTGCACTTGTCCTCTGAATGATAAATGCATTTAATTGTCCTGCCTCTTTAATCGTATTTCCACCGTCAATTGCAATAATCTTTTTTCCCTTATCAATAACAGGATTGTTAGATGGTGCCTTCTCTGAATAGTTTACAACAGGCCAATGACCGACAACTACATACTTATTTGCTTTATGTGATTGATTGAAAAACTCCGGTATTGCTATCGCATTTTTTCGTTCTGTCTCTTTCCAATCTTCTCTATCTTCAAGGCCAGCATGTACAAAGATATAATCCTCCGTTTCAATCGCTGTTGGTAATTCTGTTAGCCACTTTATTTCTTTTGAGAAATGGCTCATTAATTTTGTTTTCAATTCACGGATATCACTTTCTTTATGAACGTTAATATTCAATTGCGCTAGCCATTCATTAAAAATTGTATTTTTTCGCGTACACAAATAATTTATTAAAGCAGGATTTTCATTTACAAGTGCTTCAACTACAACTTCACAATTCCCTTCTATTACATACACATTTGGCTTACTAACTACTAGATCCATCACATAGTTTACGACGCCAATACTATTTCTTCCTTTCTCACAAAGATCGCCATTAATAATTAAATAATCTTCATCTTGAAAATTAACTTTATGTAGTAGTTCCTTAAAAAGGTCTAATTCTCCATGAATATCAGAAATAATGATGACTCTTACATCATTTGGTATAGATAATTTCTTTATTTTTTCCAAGTATAAACGCCCCTAACATTCTCTAAATTCAAGATTCCATTTTAAATTTCTAATATTCGACAAATCATATCGCTAGACCTGTCCCTAGCTCAAATCTGAAAAAGAAAATAGGTTCCATATATTTTTACACACGGAACCTACTTAGTATTATAACTCTTTATAAAAAGAATAGCTTACCTTATTAAAGCCCTCTCTTTCATAAAAACGATGTGCATCAATTCTTGGAAATGCAGATGTAAGTACGATAGAACTGCACCCTTCTTCTTTCCCCCATTTTTCTACATATGACAGCAGAACATTACCATACCCTTTTGATCTGTGAGCTTCCGCGGTTACAAGGTCATACACAAAAACATGTTTCTCATTATAAAAATTCGTACAAATCGCTACACCAGCTAGACTAACAACTTCATTCTCTTCGTTACGCAGCGAAAATAGTTTATAATTTTCTTCTTTCATTTTTTGAAATAAAGAACTTGCTTCTTCTCTTGAAAGTTTTGTTCGCAATTGCTGTAATACGGGAAATACTTCATGTAAATCAGCTTCTGTTACTACTTCTTTAATATTCATTATGATTCTCCCCTTACTATTTATAAAATTTTCTAAATGTTATATCATCATTATAGAAAGTAACTGCCCTTAACTTAAGTGACAGTTCTATTCTTTTTTATAAGGCCAGTATAAAAAGGAGCGTCTACAAATGGATCTGACTATCCCATTAGTGTTACAAAATAAAACGCCTATTTACTTACAAATTTACGAATATATGAAACGAGAAATCTCTCATGGATCACTACGTGCCGGTACACGTCTTCCTTCTCACAGAAATTTAGCTATGCAACTTAATGTGAGTCGTATTACAGTTGAATCCGCTTATCAACAATTACTAGCTGAAGGTTACGTAGAAAGCAAACCGAAACGCGGGATTTTTGTTGCGGAAGTAGATATTGATGTCATTCAAAAGAAACAACAAATTGCGTCAAGCAGTACTAACAATAAAGAAAAAGAACAATATGATTATGATTGTAGTCAAGGACTTATTGATCAAAAAGCTTTTCCCATAACAAACTGGAAAAGAGCGTTACACGAAACTTTATTGCAGTATGAAAATGAATTATTTGCTAAAGAAGATCCACAAGGTGAGCTCGTTCTACGAGAACATATTTCAAAGTATTTATATCATGCTCGCGGGGTACATTCTTCACCTGATCAAATTATTATTGGAGCAGGTACGCAGCCTCTTCTTTGGCTACTCCTTCAACTACTTGGTTCAAAAAAAGAATACGGAATCGAAAATCCTGGATTTCACCGTATACCTGCTATGATTCAAAGTTGTGGCCTTCCTGTTCACCCGATCCCTTTAGACGATAAAGGGATTCATATTTCCGCTTTACGTGAATCCGGTTCCAATGTGGCATATGTCACTCCATCTCATCAATTTCCACTCGGAATCATTATGCCATTATCTAGAAGACTCGAGTTATTAAAATGGGCGAATGATTGTAATGGTTATATTATTGAAGATGATTACGACGGGGAATTTCGCTATATAGGAAAACCTATTCCTTCTTTACAAGGGCTAGATTCAAATGAACGTGTTATTTATATGGGAACTTTCTCGAAATCTTTTTTACCTTCTTTACGAATGGGATATATCGTTTTACCACCTCATCTTTTAAAAGTCTATAAAGAACTTGGTGGTATGTTTAAACAAACTGTCTCTACAATGCAACAACTTACCTTCGCCACCTTTATTCAAAATGGGGATTGGGAACGTCATCTTAACCGAAGTCGTACGTTATATAAAAGAAAACATATTTCTTTAATTAAATCTATTAAAAGCGAAATGGGAAATAACGTGCATATACTCGGTGAACAATCCGGGCTTCATATTGTACTTCACGTTCATAACGGGATGAATGAACAAGAACTTATTCATGCAGCTGCAAAAGAACGTATTAAGTTATACCCTCTCTCCACATACGATTCTGTTTATAATGTAAGGGAGGAGTCATATGTATTGCTCGGTTTTGGCAGTATTCGAGAGGAATGTATTGAAACTGTTGTCAAATTACTGAAAAAAGCGTGGTTCCCTAAATAAAAATAGCTCCACGCAAGTTATACTTACGTGGAGCTATTTTTATGCACTATTTTTCTGATCTCATTGCCCTTCCCGGACGTTTGACACCAGTTGTTTCTGTTGAATAGGAAGCTTCAATAATAGCAGTTGGATCTACAGAGAGAACGAGATCTTTCATTTTCGGATAAATGAAACGGTTTGTAATACAATAAATGATTCTCTTATGTTCTCCTAAAAAACCACCTTCTCCATGTAGATACGTAACGGATAATTGCAATTCTTTCATAAGTAGATCGCCTATTTCTTTATTTTTACCAGAAATAATCATAACGCTCTTTCCTTGATTAATGCCATCTAATATGAAATCAATCATCTTCGTAACAATATAGAAAATTGCTAATGAGAACATCGCTTGTTCAATTGAAAACAAAATGGCAACAAAGATGAAAATAACCGCATTTACAGCAAGTAAAAATGTACTAATCGGCACTTTAAAATGTTTATTCATCCAAACAGCTAACATTTCTGATCCATCAATTGCTCCGCCCATTTTTACTACAATTCCTACACCAACACCAAATAGAACTCCTCCATAAAGAACAATTAACAATTCAGAAGTTGTAATTGCTGGAAATGGTTTCAAATAAATCAATCCGAGTGTTGTCACAACATTTGCATAGGACGTACGGATAAAGAACTTCTTTCCCATTACTTTTGCAGTAAATAATAAAATCGGGATATTAATCCCCAAGAACACTCCATAAAGCGGCAATCCTGCAACTTTATTCGCCATAATAGCAATGGCTGTTACCCCGCCATCTACTAATCCATTAGGCGCTAAAATAAGCTCTAATGAACCTGCTACAATAATTGAGCCAATTGTTAATAATACGTATTCAAATACTTTCTTCATTCATTACCCCCAAAACTTATATATTTTCTTAGTATTATTTTAACGTAATTTCTCTACTAATACAAAGATATCAGTTTATATACACAAAAGTTTCACCTTTATAGTGATTTTTATGTAATTTTTTATTGAAACACACTTACCCATTGTAGTAAGTGTGCCTCAAACATTTATTTAAGTTTCAAGTACGAATTCATTTTCATTTTAAATATTTCATCAACTGCCCTTTTATATCCACCAGCCTTTCGAAGTGACTCTCCAACTTTACGACTATTTTCCTTAAACGTTACATCATTCATCACTTTCTTTACAGACTCTCGTAACAATTCAGAAGTGAGTTCTTTACGATTTAGCCTTATTCCAGCCCCTACTTCATTTACTCGTTTCGCAACTAAAGGCTGATCTCCTGTTACCGGAATTACAACTAACGGGACACCGTAATACAGTGCTTCACTCGAACTATTCATACCACCATGTGTCACGAATACATCAGCATGCTGTAATACTTCTAATTGTGGCACATAATTATACAACTTAAAGTTATCCGGAATGTTTTCAAATTGACTTATATTTATCTTCTTACCAACAACTAATACGACTGTCGCTTCTACATCTTTAAAAGCTTCAAAACATTTTTCATATAGCTCAGGTTGTTCATTGAAAACTGTTCCCATAGAAATGAAAATCACTTTTTCATCTTTTAAATGTTCAATAGGAAAGCTACCTATTTCTTTTCGAGTAGCAATTGATGGACCGACAAACTTATATGATTCATCAAATACATCTGAACGCGGCTGATATTCTTTTGAAGTATACACAATCGTAATATCACCAGGATGGTTCATAATATCATACATACTAGTACACTTCATTCCATACTGCTTATTCCATTTTTCCATTCCCGCTAAACAAGATTGATACAATGGATTCATTTCATCTACTTCTCTTGATTCATGTTCATCGTTAAAAGTAATGTACTGATTAAAAGCAAACGTTGTACAAGAAGAAACACTAGGTAATTTTAAAACATTGGCTATAATACGTCCTACTGGAAAATGATTATCATATATCAAATAATCGTACTTTTCCCCTTTTGTTTCTTCTACAATTTGAGTAACAATACGTTCTGATGCTTCCATCATATGAGACAGCATCGTCAAAGGACTCCCACCTTCATTTACTCGCTCCATAATATTAATTTGAGAGAGAAAATTCTCAAACTCTCGGAATTCTGCACCTGTTGCTTCAATCTTCTTTCTAAAATCTTCAATACAATACGAAACAACTGTCTCCCCTCGCCGAATTAACTCACTTACAATAGCTAAAGTCGGATTTATATGACCTTCTCCAGGGAAATTTATTACGAGTACGTTTGCCATCATATTCTCTCCTATCTAATATTATTAATAATTAATTATATTAATTAATTTAAAACTATTATAAAGGAATCTATTCTATTTCTTCACATTTTTCTCTTCATTTTATTATTGAGAAATATTTTTCATAACCTACGTTATCCCCCTATTGAAAGTGCGCTTAACTCTTCATTTACTGAAAAATATGAGATTTATATTTGGGTATTTTTACAGATTTATCATCAAAAACATTATTTTGATAATTCATACAAAAGTAGAAAAATATAATTTCCAAACTGATTTCTCACCTTAAATTTATTTAAATTCTATGTTGTCCCTATCATTATCCACTTGCAACATATTCTGTTATATAATAAATTTATCGAATTTACAGAAAAAGGAGCAATTTCATGCTACAACAACTATTCGCTTCACCTATTTTATCTATTCAAACTTTACACCCAGGTTATGAAGAACATGCAAGCGATGTGTTTCTTGTTAAAACAGCATTTGAAGAAGTTATTGTTCGTTCCTCAAAAATGACTGAAGAACCAAATAATGATTTTTGGTGGGGATGTAAAAACCTTTTTGGAATCGATCCAAGGAACGTACATCATTTAGAGCATATACACGAATTATTGAAAAAGCATACTAACTTGCCCATCCCCACTATTTTGCAAAAACATGTTTTAAATGGTCGGAAGTTTGTTAGTGTCGAAAAACTAACAGGAAATACGCTGCAATCCTTTATCGGACAATCTGATTCAATTTTATTCAGCCTTGGAAAAGGACTAGCAGAAATTCATTCGTTTCAAGCAAAGTTTATAGGAAACCCATCAGGTACTTTCCAAGTTCCACTAGAAGAATGTAAGTCTCACATATTAAAAGTCAGTAAAGAACTTGTAAATAGATTTTATTCCAATAATGCGAGCATCCGTAACGCATTTCCTACTTTTGAACAACAACTTTCTTCCTTACCGGTACCAAAGGAAGCTACGCTCGTTTTAATTGATATGGACCCTACTCAGTTTTTATCAGATGGTACAACTATTACAGGTTTAGTAGATACAGAAGCTTATGCAGTTGCTCCCCGAGAATTTGATTTTATCGGCTTAGAATATGTATTTACAGAAAAGGAAGCTCATGCTTTTAAACAAGGTTATGAAACCATCATGCCTATTCCTAATCTTGTAGCATGTAGACGTCCTTATCGATATTTGTACCGTTTATTATCTGTTCAGGGCAGTGTGGAGTTAGGAAAGTGGCTAAATCATCCATCCTATTTTTAAATACGAAGGTGAGGGGTTATGAAATGGAAATTCAGAAAAGGTGTTCTTTAACAGAATGTGAAATACAACAAATGAAAGATTTAGCTCATATTTGCGGGCAACACGATCAAATTGATTACTCGTCAGATCTACATGTAAACTTTTTAACTGCTCGTAATAAAGAAGAGATAAATGACTTTTTACTCTATGACGATACTCAATTAGTCGGTGCATTAAGTATGTATGACTTTGAAAGACCTACCAAACTTGAGTTATTAGGCTTTGTTCATCCGAACTATAGGAAACAATATATAGGTACTACTCTTTTACAAACCGCAATGAAAGAAATCCGATTAAGAGAGGCAGACGAAGCTCTTCTTATTATGAATGGGGAGTCTGCTTCTGGGAAAGCATTTGCAATACATATGAAGCTGCCTTATTTATATAGTGAATATAGTATGGAGTTCAAAGCAAATGGAGCGCAAAAAAGAACGAAGAATGCTATACAACTTACTCTTGCATCTTCAAAATCACTGCTTGATCTGATTGAAATTTCTAGTAAAGCGTTTGGAGATTCAGTAGAAAACACCACTACATGGTTACAAAAGATGATGGATTCATCTTCCCATCAAGTTTACAGTGCTCTTATCGATGAAAAAGTGATAGGAACAATTACAGTTTCTAAACAAGAGCAATCTACTATACTATCAGGATTCGCCGTTCATCCTTCCTATCAAGGTAAAGGATACGGAAAAGATATTCTTACGTCCATGGTACATACCCTTATTACAAAAGGAGCTTCAACAATTGAATTAGACGTCGAAACGAAAAATAACCATGCTTTAAAATTGTATACACAATGTGGTTTTGAAATGAAAACGAAGTATGATTATTATAATGTAATGAATTTCGAGGTGAATGCATGTGTCTAAAAAACTAATTTATTCTGATTATGATATTTTCGCATCCATTTATAATAAACATTGGGGGCATTATGCTGAACACTCCTATCTACTTTTGGAAAAACTCATTTTACAATATGCACCACCACATTCTCATATTTTAGATCTTTGCTGCGGGACTGGTCACCTTACTAAGAAATTAATTGAGAATCATTTTGTAGTAACTGGTATAGATGGTTCTGCTCAAATGATTGAATACGCACGTCAAAACGCTCCAGACGCAGCCTTTATCGTCGATGATGCTCGCTATTTCAATATAAATGAGCAATTTCAATATGTTATCTCTACTGGCGATAGCTTAAACCATATTTTAAAATTAGATGAATTAAAAAGTGTTTTTCGTAATGTTTATTCTATATTACATAGTGAAGGTACATTCGTATTTGATATGAATATGGAAAAAGGTTTTCTAGAAAACTGGAGCGCGTCCTTTCACATTTCAGAAACGGAATATGTTTGTACAATCGATTCTACATATGATAATGACAATAAAAAAGCAGTCATGAACTTTATACTATTTCAACATGACATAGATAATAATTGGACAAGAAGTGACTTTTCTTTTGAAGAAGCTTGTTATTCCAATGAAGAAATAATTTCTTCGCTAGAATCCGTAGGTTTTAAGGACATTCAATCACACGGTACAAATAGAACATTTTTCATTTGTCAAAAATAAAAAAACTGAATCATAACGATTCAGTTTTTTCTTAGTATATTTACAATAGCAGTCGTTTCATTATTTTCTTTATATACACGTGGAATTCTTCTGTCTAACATACATGTAACTTCATAGTTAATTGTACCTAACATATCCGCTATTTCTTCTACTGCAATGTTTTCTTCGCCTTGTTTACCGTAGAATACTACTTCGTCTCCCACTTGTACTGGCATTGCTTTTGAAACGTCTAACATGAGCTGATCCATACAAACACGACCAATAACAGGTACTCGAACTCCATTTATTAATGCATGCCCTTTATTAGATAACTGACGGTTATAGCCATCAGCATAACCAATCGGTATAGTGGCAATCCATTCTTCACCAGTCGTTACATACGTATTCCCATAACTTACACCGCGATTTTTCTTTGCATGCTTAATATGAGCTACTTTTGATTTTAACGACAACGCAGGCTGCAGAGAAACAACTGAATGATCTACCTCTTTTGAAGGATACATTCCATAAATTCCGATACCGACACGAACCATATTTTGAAATGTATTGCTAAGTTCCATTGAACCCGCACTATTTGAACTATGAATATATGGAATATGAATTCCTAATTCTTTTGCTGTATTGACAGCTTTCTCAAATAAACTTGTTTGCATATTCGTATATGATTTATCGATTTCATCTGCCGTAGAGTAATGTGTAAACATTCCTATTACCTCTACATACTCCATACGTTTTAATTCCTCTAAAAATGGTTTAACCTCTTCTTCCTGTAAACCAATGCGACTCATTCCTGTATCAATTTTCACCTGAATTTGCGCCTTCTTTTGTAGACGGTTTGCGATTTCATTTATACCTTGTAAATCTTCACTTCTATAAACAGTCATCATAACGTCATATTGAATTGCTTCTTCCGCAGATGCTACTGACGTATAGCCTAAAATTAAAATCGGCACGTTAATTCCTGCTTCTCTTAACTCTATCGCTTCATCTACAAACGCAACTGCAAGCTGATTTATTCCTGCTTCAATAGCAGCTTTTGCAACTTCAACTGCCCCATGACCATACCCATTCGCTTTTACAGCAGCCATCATTGCAATATTTTCATCATTCACTCTTTTTTTAAATTCTTTTACATTATGTTTTACTGCATTTAAGTCAACTTCAACAATTGTATCTCTTCCATATTTCAAACTCATTGGTCTAACTCCTAACTCAATAATTGCATTCCATTCTATTTCACGTTTCATATGACCTTTTACAATATAATACTTTTCAATATGCTAGTCAAACTACTAGAATTTTCGGAATTTTGAGTACGATATAATACCCTCAAGAAACTATTATATACGTAGAAGAGGAGAATTACAATGTTTGTACAATCTGCATTACACCAACTACAAGTTGCTGTTGATACTTCTATTCAAATGCTTAACCGATATAAAGAAGACGAATTAAAAATACAACCAATTCACTCGAAGCGATCATTATTTGAAATGTGTGCACATCTTTCTCTTATTTGCCATGCTGATTTACTCATTTTAAATGGTATTACAGAAAAAGAGCTACATACTTTCTATAAAGAACAAACACCCGAAACAATTATGCAAATACAACAAACGATGATACAGGGCTACGATTTACTTTCTAAAACTTTTTTATCTTATCCCAATGAACAATTAGCAGAAATTAAGACTGCTTATTGGGGTATTTCTTATTCACGCTTTGAATGGTTGCTGGAAATTGTTACACACTTTTATCATCATCGTGGACAAGTTCATATTTTACTATGTGAGCATATAAAAGATCCTAACATACCTTTATTTCAATAAAGGTATGTTAGACGATATGAAACTTCTCTAAGGCAAATAAAATACTACCTTCACTCGCCTTCTTTGTAACGAAATCAGCTCTTGTTTTTAACTTTTCTCCGCCATTCCCCATCGCAATACCTAATCCTACATACTCTAACATCTCAATATCATTGCTACCGTCACCAAAAGCAATGGCTTCTGATTTGCAAATGTTTAGGTGCTCTAATACCTTTTGAATTGCAGTTACCTTCGATACTTTATTATCTTCCAACACATTCATAACATAACCGTGAAAACGTTCAAACGTAAGTGCTGGATATCTTTCAAGAAATTTTTGAGCTTCTATTTCATCTGCATACAGACATAAACAATAGATTTCTTCTGACAAATCTCTGCTTTTTTCTGGATACTCCTCTAAATTCAACGTCTCGCTAAGCGCTTGCATTACACGCTCATTATCCGAGGCTATTCCGTTCATTGCAAAATCCTCGGTAAAATAAGAAATACCGTGACCATGTAATTCTGCAAACTCTGAGATATCATGTACAATTTCACTTGAAAGTACTGATTTATGTATAACTGATTCCCCACACTTGATATGTGCACCATTTGCAGAAATAATTGTATGTATGCCCAGCTCTTTAAATTGCGAACATAAGCTATATGGTCTCCCTGTAGTAACAACTACGTGAATCCCTTTTTCTATTAATCTTTGTATTGCTTCTTTTGTGCTCTCATGCATACTTCTATCAATTTCGCTTAAAAGCGTACCGTCAACATCAAAAAATACTACTTTGTACATAGATCTTTACATCCCGTCCAAATGATTCGTATCATTAATGAAATGTACTGTTTTTTGTTCGCCATCAATTTCAATTAAGCTTATTCCCGTATCTCCCATTTTAAAATAATATTCCATTGAAATGGGCATTTTGAAAAACGCACGTAATAGACTATTTATTACACCACCATGTGCAACAATTGCAATTCGGTCATACGTATTCTCTGTCACGATTTTAGAAAAGATGCCTTCTATTCTCATTCGAAACTCAATAAATGACTCCCCATTTTCAAATCGATCATGAAGAAACTTTGGCTCGGGATATTTCTTTGCTTCTTCAAATGAAAGACCTGCTTGCACTCCATTATTGAACTCCATTAATTCCTCTTCTAATTGAATTGGACACCCAATTCCCTCTGCTAACGTTTCACCAGTTTCACGAGCACGTTTTAATGTACTTGCCCAAATGAAATCTGGCGGGAAATCTGCTTTCACTTTCTGTACAAGTCTTTGCACCTGCTCTCTTCCCTTTTCTGTTAATTCAAAGTCAGCTCGTCCTTCATGTACGTTTAAAATATCAGCTTCTGATTCTCCGTGGCGTATTAGTAGTATTTGCATGTTTCTTCACTCCCCTTTTCTCCTTAAAACCAAGAATAAATTTTAACATATTATTAGAAATTTTCAAAACAACAAAAGCAACCCCCATTCATAAGAGAATGAAAATTGCTTTTATTACTAACTAAATTTCTTTTAAACACTCTTTAGACTTTCCTCCTACTCCCCAATGCGAACTTGGGATTTCATTCACTAAAACACGGACTCGTCCAACATCTACATCCAAGTTTTTCGCGACTACTTCTGTAACATCAAATATTAGATTTTGAATTTGCTCTTGCTTTCTACCTTCTATTATTTGAATTTGTATAATGGGCATTTTTATCTCTCGCTTTACTATTTATTCACAAAACATCGCTACACTTCCCAAATCATCAAATTGTGCAATGATAGAATCTCCAGATTTAAATGCAATCGCTTCAGATAATGCTCCACTTAATACAATATCACCTTTTTTTAATCCTTCATTTTGTAAATCAAGTTTATTTACCGCCCAAGCGATTGCCTCTGCTGGATGTCCCAGCACAGCTGCTCCTGTCCCAGTCGTAGCAATCTTACCGTTCTTTGACATAACCATTCCTACATTTGCTAAATCTATATTCTTAACATCAATCCATTTGCTTCCTAACAAAAATTTTGAAGAGGAACAATTATCTGCTATTACATCAGGTAATGTAAATTTAAAATTCAAATATCTACTATCAATCACCTCTAAAGCTGGCGCAACATATTTTGTTGCCTTTAATACATCATCAGCTGTCACATTCGTTCCTTGTAAATCCTCACCTATTAAAAAAGCAATCTCTGGCTCTACTTTCGGATGAATCAACGTTTCATATTGCAATGGCTCCCATTCGAATGCAAGCATATCATGCAACAAATATCCGTAAATCGCTTCATCAATCCCCATCATTTGTTGTTTTGCCTTACTCGTTAATCCAAGTTTCACACCAACTCTTTTAGAACCTTCGCTCATTTTTTGTTCAATTAAACGTTTTTGCAGTTTATAAGCATCCTCTACTGTTAAATCAGGATGCTTATCCGTTACTTTTACTACTTCTTTTCTTTCCTTTTCAGCTTGAAGTAAATAGTCAATAATTTCTAAATCTGCCCCTTTCACTAAAGCCATATGTTACACCTCCATTTTTATCTTTGCTAATTCTGCAGCTACATCTAAAATCATATCCTCTTGTCCTCCAACTACTTTTCTTTTCCCCAGTTCTATTAAAATATCACGTGTGTCTACCTTAAAGCGTTGTGCCGCCCTTTCAGCATGTAATAAAAAACTAGAGTATACCCCTGCATATCCCATTACTAGACTACTTTTTTGAATTTCTTGTGGTACTGGTAATAAAGGGGCAACTATCTCCTCTGCGACATCCATCATCTTATATAAATCTATATCTAGCTTATATCCCATACGATCCAAAACAGCGAGTAATACTTCTGTTTGGGCATTTCCAGCTCCTGCGCCAAGACATCGTACACTTCCATCAATACGTGTCGCTCCTTCTTCAATTGCAGTAATTGTATTTGCTACTGCAACCGAAAGATTATTATGACCATGGAAACCAATTTCAATATTTAAAGATTGACGCAAAGCACGGATACGTTCACGTACTTCATGAGGCAATAAAGCTCCTGCAGAATCTGTTACATAAACTGCTTCTGCACCATAACTTTCCATAAGCTTTGCTTGTTCTACTAACTTTTCAACCGATGCAGAATGTGCCATCATTAAAAAACCGCACACTTCCATACCTAACTCACGCGCAAATTGAATATGCTGAGCGGAAACATCCGTTTCTGTTACATGTGTTGCTACACGAACTAGTTTCGCACCAATATTTGCAGCTTGCTTTAATTCATGAATCGTTCCAATACCAGGAATTAACAAGACAGCTATTTGAGCTTGCTTACACTCATCTACCGCAGCTTCAATGAGCTTCATTTCATTAACTAATGACTTCCCATATTGTAAAGTAGAGCCACCTAAACCATCTCCATGGCTCACTTCGATATAATGCATACCTGCCTCATCTAATGCCCTTGTTACAGATCGAACTTGCTCTTCTGTAAATTGATGTTTCATTACATGACTTCCATCACGTAAACAAACTTCCGTTATTCTCACTGGTCTTTCACTATTTCGCCTCATTCATTACACCTCTTTTCTTCTCTGAAATGATTTGCGTTGCAAATTCTTCACCTACTTTTAATGCTGCAGCTGTCATAATATCTAAATTACCGGCATAAGGAGGAAAATAATCTCCAGCTCCTTCAACTTCTAAAAATACAGTTACACGATTCCCATCAAACATTGGTTCTTGTTTCAAAGAGTAAGCAGGAACATACGTCCTAACCCGTTCTACCATTTTATGAATTGCTTCATAGATAGAAACCTCATTCATATCCTTAACTTCACAATAAATCGTATCTCTCATTAATATAGGTGGCTCTGCAGGGTTTAATATAATTATCGCCTTCCCCTTATCAGCCCCACCAACTTCTTCAATTCCACGCTTTGTCGTAATTGTAAATTCATCAATATTTGCTCTTGTACCTGGACCTGCACTTAAACTGGAAATTGTAGCAACGATTTCTGCATATGTAACATTCGCCACCTCATTAATAGCATGAACAATCGGGATTGTTGCTTGTCCCCCGCACGTAATCATATTAACGTTTTTCTTATCTAAAAAATTATTATTTCGAATAGCAGGACAAACAAATGGCCCATATGCAGCCGGTGTTAAGTCAATTACTATTTTTTCAAGCTCTTCTAACGTTTTCGCATGATACCTATGTGCTTTAGCTGAAGTTGCATCAAATACAATATCAGCTAAACTGGGATTATCAATAATCGCCTGTATTCCATTATCAAAAACCTCGTATCCGGCTTCTTTCGCCCTCTTTAAACCATCCGATTCTACATCTATTCCAATCATGGCATTGAGGTCTATGACTTCACTTTTTCTTAATTTATACATTAAATCCGTACCAATATTACCTGATCCAATTATGGCCGCCTTTACTTTCTGCACATCTATCCCACCTTTTCATAACATTTTAACCTATATGAATGTAACTGAAACCGATCCTAGTGAACCGAAGTCAGCTTGAATGCTATCTTTACTATTCACTGAGACTGCACCAGATAACGCCCCTGGTAAAATTAACTCTCCTGCTTTTAATTCAATATTAAATTCATGTATTTTATTAGCTAACCAAGCAATAGCTTGTGCAGGATGCCCTAATGCAGCAGCACCAGCCCCCGTGGCAATTAAACTATTATTTTTATAAAGTGTCATTCCAGTTGTACGTAAATCTACTTTATCGATGCTAGAAAATCTGTTCCCAATTACAACTTTTGCTGACGAGCCATTATCCGCTACTGTATCGACCAATTTTATTTTCCAATCGGAAATACGACTATCAATTATTTCAAGTGTAGGTACAACATACTTCGTTGCCATCAGTACATCAATATATGTAATATTAGGCCCTTTTAAATCTTTCTCTAAAACAAATCCTATTTCTGCTTCTATTTTCGGAGCTACAAAAGAACTTATTGAGATTGTACTTCCATTTTCTATTTTCATGTCATCTAACAAATGTCCATAATCTGGTTCATTTACCCCAAGCATCTGCTGCATCGCAACACTCGTAAGTCCAACTTTCTTTCCGATTACATAACGCCCTTTCTCCAACTTTCTTTCTACTACTTCAAGTTGAATATTATATGCATCCTCAATAGATAAATTAGCATATCTCTCAGTAAAAGGAGGTATTCCTACACGTGAATCTTCAGCCTGTAATAGTTCATTAGCTAATTCTTTAATTAACAATTGCTCTCACCTCATTTTTAAAAATTTATATATGTCCAATCCACTACATTGTAACTAGCCCCCACCCATCGACTTATTTTCATAAACATTAAATGAGGGCTCTTTGTAATTAAGTTAAAATATTATCCTTATAATTTCATCGTTACCGTTTTAGCTTCCGTATAAAATTCGAAACTATGACGTCCACCTTCTCTACCAATTCCACTTGCCTTCGAACCGCCAAATGGCGTACGTAAATCTCGGACATACCAGCAATTAATCCATAGTAAACCTGAATCAATTTGTGAAACCACTCGTTGTGCTCGTCTAAGATTATTTGTCCAAACAACTCCAGCTAGTCCATAAATGGAATCATTCGCAATGCGAATTGCATCCTCCTCCGTTTTAAATGGAATAACAACTAGAACTGGACCAAATATCTCTTCCTGCGCTACACGCATACTGTTATCAACATCATATAGAATAGTAGGTTCATAAAAGTTTCCTTCTACTAGACTCTCTACTCTTTTTCCACCATAGGCTAATTTTGCCCCTTCTGAAGTTCCTATTTCTACATAACGATTAACTGTTTCTAAATGAGATTTTGATACAAGCGCTCCCATATCTGTCTCTTCAGAAAGAGGATCTCCAACTTTTATTCTTTTTACAGCCTCTACAAATTTCTCTAAAAACTGTTCATATACACTTTCTTGCACTAGTAATCTTGAACCAGCTAAACAAATTTCTCCTTGATTCCGATAAATAGCTTCAATTGAGCCTTGTACTGCTTCATCTAAATCCGCATCTTCAAATACGATATTCGCTGATTTACCTCCTAGTTCTAATGAAACAGGTATTAAGTTCTCTGATGCATTACGCATAATTGTCTTGCCTGTATTACTTTCTCCAACAAATGAAATTCTTCTAACAGCTGGATGTGTTGTCATTTTTGTCCCAACAGTATTTCCCGGACCTGTAATAATATTAAGTACACCTGGTGGTAGTCCTGCATCATTTGCAATTTCACCAAGCATAACTGCACTTAATGGAGTATAAGAGGCCGGTTTGACAACTACAGTATTACCAGAAGCAAGTGCCGCTGATGCTTTCCATGTCATTTGCATAAATGGCAAATTCCAAGGAATGATTAAACTTGTCACTCCCGCCGGAGCATACTTTGCATATGACATAAAATTATGTTTGTCATAGTGCTCGTGCACCATATATTTAGCCATTTCAGCAAAGAAGCGAAAATTATGAGCCGAACGTGGTATATCGAATCCTTTACTTTCTTTAATTGGCTTTCCCACATCCAGAGTTTCTATATAAGCTAGCTCATCCACTCTTTCCATAATCAAATCCGACATTTTGCATAAAATATTTGATCGCTCTTCCACAGGCATTTTACTCCAAATACCGCTTTTAAATGTACGTTCTGCCACATCAATTGCTCTTTTGGTGTCCTCTTCATTTGCCTTTGCAATAGATGCAAGCTTTCTATTCGTTGCTGGATTGAACGTATCAAACGTTTCACCACATACAGAATCCACATACTGTCCATCAATAAACAATTTCGCATCTTTCACTTTCAGTTTGTCCGCTAATAATTCTTTGTTCACCTTCTTTACCTCCTACTCCTCAATTTCTAAAACCATCTCAATTTCAATTGTTGTATTATTAGGTAACTGAGCCATACCGACTGCTGAGCGAGCATGTTTCCCCTTTTCTCCAAATATATCTACTAATACATCCGATGCACCGTTCATTACTTTTGGCTGATTAATAAAGTCTTCCGTACTATTTACAAAACCAAGTATTTTTACAATTCGTTTTACCTTATTTAAATCACCTAGTTCATTTCTCACAACACTTAACAAATTCAACATCGATTGCCTTGCCGCTTTATACCCTTCATCAATTGAAATATCTTTTCCTAATTTCCCGTGATACTCATCTACACCTTGTCCAGCAGTAAATAATAAGTTACCTACTCTTACACAACTAACATAATTTCCAACTGCCGGGCGAATAGCTGGTAGTGTAATTCCCAACTCACTTAGTTTATCCTCAGGTGTTTGTACTCTCTGCATATGCTACACCTCGTTTTTTTATATCAATATTTAAAAATTCCGCAGCATTTCCCCCAAGCATTGCTGCTTTTTGTTCCTCTGATAAACTGGCTGTTTCATCAATCACTTTACCCGGATCAACTTCTCGCAATAAAAATGGATAATCTGAACCCATGAAAATCTTTTCATGCCCAAACCTTTCAATCATATATTTCAAATTAATAGGATCATAATTTAAAGAATCAAAATAAAATTTCTTTGCATAATAACTAGGAGGATGCGTAGTCAATCGTAAATGCGGCCATACTTTCCAGCCTTGATCTAACCTTGGCAAAATATATGGGAAAGAGCCGCCGCCATGCGCAAAACAAACCTTTAGCAGTGGAAACTTCTCCATTATTCCACTCCATACTAATGTAGCTGCCGCAAGTGCCGTTTCACTCGGCATCCCAACTGTATACATAAAATTATGATGTGGCATTCTATCACGCCCTAATGTTTCCCATGGATGAATAAAAATCGGAACTTGCCATTTTTCAGCCATTCGAAAAAATTCAATAAACGATGGGTCATCTAAATTTTTTCCATTTACGTTTGTACCAATTTCAATACCATGTAAATTTAATTCCGTTATACAACGCTCCATTTCACGAATCGCAGTTTCTCCATCTTGCATCGGAACCGTTCCTAACCCTACAAAACGATCTGGATATGCTAAAACTGTTTCTGCAATAAAATCATTTTGAATACGTGCCATACTTTCGGCTTCCTCTGGTTTTGCCCAATACGAAAATGTAACGGGGATTGGTGATAGAACTTGAATATCAACACCTTCACGATCCATATCTTCAATTCTTTTCTTAGGACACCATACTTGGTCTGTCACGTCTCGAAAATTTTTACCTCCAACCATAATACTTGCACCACATGTACAAGTCCGATTTAATATCGGCCAACGACCGCCACCAAACTTCTCTTCAAAATCTGGAAAAGTTTCAGGAATAATATGTGTATGAAAATCTATTCGCACTTCCATTCCTCCACTTCCTCTGGCATAATATGACCGCAGTTTTTACACGCTCGAATTTCTTTATTTGAATTAAAACTATGAATTGCTTCTTTTACTTGTTTTTCAATATCACTTAATTGGACGCGTACACGATGCATTTCATGATTACACTCATCACAGAACCAAACGAAATCCTCAAGTTCTCCTTGGCTACGTTTTCTTTCAATTACGAGCCCATATGTGTTAGCAACGCGATGTGGTGAATGCGGTACCATAGCTGGGAGCATAAATACATCCCCTTCTTTTACTGTGACGACTTCCCGCTTCCCTTCTTCTGTAATACATTCCACATAACATTCACCTTTAATTTGATAGAAAAATTCATCTGAAGGATCTACATGGAAATCACGTCTTCTATTTGGACCACCTAATATCATGGCGATAAACTCTGAATCTTGCCAAATAACTTTGTTATTTACTGGTGGCTTCAATAACTCCTTATTCTCATCAATCCATTTTAGTAAATTAAAAGATTGCAATGTTTTAGACATACTATTTCCTCCTTATAATTCCTTTTTATTTATATCGTTTTAAAAGACCAACCGAGTAAAGAACTAGACTTTTGCAAATCCCCATGATAGATATAATCTCTAATTCTCGTTGAAGATATTCGCTCACCTTCATCACAGCAAACATCTTTCACTATAGAAAGGTTGAATTGTTCTCTTAGTAGCTCAATATTTCCCTCACGATTTTTTCCAAACCTAAAATCTTGACCAATAAAAATTTCTACAGGGCTTAACCTTTTTATATCTTGAATAAAGCAACTCGCACTTTTTGTTATATAAGACTCATCAAACCGAATTACAATCACATGTTCAACACCAAGGTTTTGAATACGTTTCACTTTCTCATCAATAGTCGTTAATACTTGCGCTCCTTGAAAATATGAGCGTGGTGGTGGATCAAATGTGTACACAACATTTGTTATCTTTAATGCTTTTGCCTTCTCAACCGCATTTTTAATTACGGCTTGATGACCTTTATGCACACCATCAAATGCTCCAATTGAAACAATAGATTCCGTTAATTCAGGTATACACTGCTCATGTATATAAATGATACTCATCTCTTTTCTTCTAAAGTTAAATTTCCAAATAACCAAATTCCTTTGAAATCAAATTTGCCGTATTCATCACACTTTGAATTATGATTTCACGGTTACTTCCTTGCATATACGATATAGGTCCAACAATATTAAGTGCCGCAATAGTTCTCCCAGTATAAGATCGAATAGGAGCTGCAATTCCATACAGTCCATGCTCATTTTCGTTATCACTAATTGAATAACCTTGCTTACGAATTTTCTGTAACTCTGTTTGGAATTGTTTGACACATGTAATGGTATTGGGTGCTCGTCGTAAAAGCCCTTTTTCTGAAGTATATTCTAAGGGTGATGAATGAAATGAAAGCAGCACTTTCCCTGTGCTTGTACAATATGCAGGTTCTCTTGATCCAACATGTGTTGAAATTTGAACGGACTCCTTCGATGAAACTTTCAATATAAATACAACATCACCACGGTCAAACATACCGATATGCACAGTACCACTAAAATTTCTTACTAGCTCTTCAACAAGCGGAATCGCTCCACTATATATCTCTTGCTGAAACATGACTTGATTTCCCCACTCTAACAATTTCCAACCTAATCTATATTTTCTTTGCTCATCTTGTATGAGCATTCCTTCTGCACACAACGTACGAACAAGATGGTGAACCGTACTTGCATTCATATTTAGCTTTTCCGCTATTTCCGAATTACCTAGCACAGGCTCATCACTTGTGAAACAATTTAGAATTTTGCAAATTTTACTGATGGAAGCGATCAAATCATATACCTCCCCTATTCCAGTTACAGTTCTCACGTTCTAGATATTGTTAAAAATATAAGAAGAATTACATCCTAACAGTAAAATTCTTTCTATCATCTATTGCTCCTTCCTTTTCCAAACAAAAATGTAAGCGCAAACATTTTTATTTAACTTAAGGCCCCTTCAGATGAACTCGATTGCAACGCATTGTTCACAAGTGAAAAAGTTTGTTGTTTTTTGTACGCATTATAAAACATTCCCATTTTACGCACCGGATCTCCAGAATAATAACGCTCATATTGTAATAACCGTTGTCCAAAAGCCTCACCACATAAGTCCCATGCTAATTTAAACAAACGAACCCGTTCCTCAGAGGATACTCCTTCACGCCCGATATAATACTTTTGCATATCATCATGAATCTCGGGGTTCATAAAATCAGCACCTGTCGGTGACATTAATAATCCACCCGCACCTATAGTTTGAATAATCTCAATAGCCCGCGGATACATCTTAGGTAATAAACTGCGTATCGTATCAAGCGGTAACCTCGCAGGAATAACTTCTCCATATGAATTCGTTTCATACTCATATTCAGCTACTTGCAGGAGAGCACGTATCGTTTCAACATCTTGCATAAGCTCTGCTAGCTGGTTTTGTACATTTAAAAAACCATCTACTCCAATCGAATCTGCTAATTTCATAGCTACTTCAGCTGCAAAAGATAGTTTTACTAACCCTCTTACCCCAGATTGATGTGCTGGTTGATGACCAATTCCGGTTTTAGGATACAATTGATTCCCAGCTTCCACACTTTGATAAATAAATACTTTATCCCACGGGATAAACACATTATGAAATACTAGTAATGCATCCATTTCCTCAAACCTTGATGCGAGTGGATGATCAAATAAAGATCGTTTTCCATCTTGCATTGGCTCACGACATAGAATTCTTAGACCTGGTGCGTCAATTGGAACTGCAAAAGAAATTGCATGACGTTCATCACCTGGCTTAAAACTTGGATAGGAATATATTATTATCTCATCCGTAATCGGCGCCAGTGTCGCTAACATTTTAGCACCACTAACATACATTCCTTCCGCTGTTTCACTTACTACCCCTAAATGCATTGTTTCATCTTCTTGTTGATGGGAGGCCTTACTCCGATCATTTTGCGGATTAATAATTGCGTGTGTTAAAAACAAATCATTATCCCTTATATGTTTATAATAATTTTTTATATTCGCTCCCCATTCTGGATTAAACTTCTCAAAAAACCACGAATTACTTGCCATTGAAGTAACCGTTACATTTAAAAAATCAGGTGTTCTACCCATTAAACCATAAGTGGCTTTTGCCCACACTTCAAATAATTCGCGGCGTACTTTTAAATCCTCATAATTTCTCGGTACTAAAAATGCATTTGATACCCTTTCTCCTGTCTCTTCGCATATATGAGTAATCTTATCTTGATATTCTGGATTGTGCTGCATATCATATAAGTTCGCAATTTGTATAATTGGTTCACGAAAAACATCTTCATTTACTACATCCGTTACTTTTCTTCCTCCAATCCAAATTTCAGGATTTCTTTTTCGCAACCCTTCAATATACTGTTCCCCTGTTCTAATTGCCATTCTTTCCCCTCCAATTTCCAATAATAATATACTAAAAAGTTTAGAAATTTTACCAGATGACTGAATTTTCAATCATTATATCAATTCTATTTCTTACAGATTCTCCTTTATTTCATATTATGAAATCTTAAAAATTTTTTAGTGTAAATGAGTAAGGAACGGTCCCCCGTCCCTTACTCATTTAATTTATAAATTAAAAAATGATAAAAAATAAAAAGAGAAACGGCATCCCATTTCTCTTTTTCACTCTTATTGTTCTTTTTCTGTATTATTTAAAGGCAGTTTCTTCGCTTGTTTTTCTTTAAAGATTTCACCAATTGCCCCGAGAGTACCAAGTGTTTCAATTGCATTAGATGGAATAAAGACTTTATTTGCTGGCCCTTTCGCAACTTCAGCTAATGATTCAAATGATTTGTAAGCAAGTATACGTTCATCTAAATTCGCCTCGCGAAGTAATTCAATTCGATTTTGTTCTGCTTTTGCAATTTCCTCAATCGCTCTTGCTTCCCCTTGCGCTTCTAATTCTTTTGCTTCTTTAATACCTTCTGCTTCTCGAATACGTGCTTCTTTATCCCCTTCAGCCATTAAGATTTTACTTTGCTTTTCCCCTTCAGCACGAAGGACTTTATCTTGTTTTGCAGCTTCAGCTTCTAATATGATCGCACGTTTATTACGCTCTGCTTTCATTTGTTTTTCCATTGATGCTTGCACATCTTTCGGCGGATTAATATCGACAACTTCAACACGTTCAATGCGAACGCCCCATTTTTCTGTAGCTTCATCAAGTGCTAAGCGAATTTCTGTTGAAATTTTTTCACGACCAGATAACGTTTCATCCAGTTCCATTTTACCAATGATTTGACGCATCGTTGCTGAAGTAATGTTACGTACACCGTATTCATAGTTCGAAATACCATATGTCGCAAGTTCCGGTTCAACGACTTGATAGAAAATAATTGTATCAATTTCCACTTGTACATTATCTTTCGTAATTACTTTCTGCGGTGGTACATTCGTTTGCTGAATACGTAAGTCATGATATACACGAACGCGATCTACAATCGGGATTAATAAATTTAATCCTGGCTGCATCACACGCTGAAACTTACCAAATCTTTCAACGACTCCAACTTTTTGCTGTGGAATAATTTTAATTGTTAATGCGATAAATGTAACAACAATTAGTGCAAAAATAATCGTTAACGTTAATGCTACCATATTTATTCACTCTCCTTTTTTACTTGTAATATAGTACTATGCCTCTTTATAACAATAACTTTTTCTCCAGCATCAATTGGATCATCTGCAATAGCTGTCCAAGTATCTCCATCCACTTTCACAATGCCGTTCGCCTCATTTGTAATCGCTTGCATAACAATCCCTTTTTTACCTGCAAGCATATCTACTGTATCAGTAAAACCTTTTGCTTCCCGAAAGTTTTTTGATATTCTTTTCGTAAAGAAAGTCAATGTTAAACTTACAATTGCACCAGCAACAACTTGTAACAGTAGTGCTTCAGGAACAAACAAAGCAATAAGACCTCCGACAACAGCTCCAATTCCAAGCCAAAGCATGTAAAATGTAATCGACAGCATTTCTGCAATAAATAAAATACCAGCTATTATAAACCAAATTACCCAAGCAGCCATTTGCAACCCTCACTTTCTTTCTCATTTTCTATATGTATATGAAGAAAAGAATGGTTTATCCGCCCTTTCTCATACGTGGGCGCTTACTACAAGCTATTGTACATTTTCACTGTTACAATGAGTATTATTAAAATACTATATTAATATATTCTTCATTATACATGAAAATCCCTTTCAAAAAGTGACAAAAAATTAAATTCTTTCGAAAATTTAATTTCCAAATTATAATTATTCTAACTACTGAAATATTACTTTTTTGGAAGGTGGTGTTCTTATTGCAACAACGTTCATTGACTTACTATTTAGGATCGAAAATATGCATTACTCTCGCTGACATCGTATACATAATGATTATTACAACTCATATGTATATCACAACGAAATCAGCTACATTAACTGCTCTTTTTCCATTATTACAAGTCATAACTAATCTTATAGCAAATACATCTGCACCACTTATAATGAATCGTTTTTCATCTTATTCATTACTTTTTACACTGCAATGGATAAAAACTGCTCTATTATTTTTATTCATGATATTATTCCCGATCGTTTCCACAAGCATTGTAACACTATTCATTTTCATCTTTTTCATTTCATTGTGTAGCGGCTGGAGTGCTCCATTATTATACGGTATTCTTCCGCGCCTTACACCGAAAGAGAAATTAGTAAAAGTAAATAGTATATTTTCCTTTTCCACACAAATTGCGCAAGCCGCTGCTTATTCATTTACAAGTATTATTGTTCTTCTCGTCGGCGCTACTACTACACTTATGATGAATAACATATTGATGATTTTTGGATGTGTTGCATTACATATTTCCTTACGGTCCATACATACTGAACGAGTAATAGAGCCTTCTTCTTCAAAAGGTGCTGCTTTATTGGAAGGTTGGAAACTCTTATTTAAAAACCCTTCCCTCCGTACTGTTACATGTATGGACTTAATTGAAACTTTTGCAGGAACAATATGGATCGGTGCTATTACGATGGCTTATGTAACAACTGTCCTTCATAAAGGAGAAGAATGGTGGGGATTTATTAATACAAGTTATTATGTTGGGACGTTAATTGGCGGTCTATTAGCGTGGAAAATGAGTACATACATTCAAAACAATTTAATACGCTCTATGGCGATAGGCTCTCTTCTGTTTAGTATTCTTACATTTTTATATGGTATAACAAGTAGCGGATTTATTGCGCTGTTCCTATGCATTCTAATGGGCCCATGTTACCAAATTAGAGATATTTCTCAAACAACTGTTTTACAATCCAGCGTCGCTCCATCTTTATTATCAAAGATGTATACAGCTCACGGCGCTCTTCTCTCAACAGCTTCTGGCCTTTCTATGCTGAGTGTTGGCATTATTACCGATTTGTTCGGTGTTCGTACGATCTATATTCTCGCTTCAATCCTTATATTGTGCTCTGCTTGTTTATCATTTAACTTATTAAAATATGATAAGACAAAGCAAAAAAACATGTAACTTTAATGAACAAAATAAATAGGACAGGATTTCCTGCCCTATTTATTTATGATAAGTTAGGAGATTTCCGATGCTTTGTCGCTTGTTCAAAAGCGTATGCGAGTTTAATTAAAGTCCCCTCATGAAAAGCAGTGCTTGCAAGCGTAATTCCAAATGGTCTCCCGTTATCCATATATCCCGCAGGTATTGCTATAGACGGATAACCTGCTTTCGCACATATAGTGGAGCCTATATAAGAAGGAAACAGAATCGCATCAAGATTATATTTTTCCAGTGCAAAATCAATGCCTTGTTCTTGTGAAAAATATATATCTTCTAATCTTGCATTTAAATATTGTGGATTTCTTAACGTATTAGGAAAATCTTTTCTTCTTTCTAACTTAGTTTGTCCATATCTCAGAGCTCTTTCTGCTATGTTTTCATTAAACTCCATTAACTCTGAAATAGAATGCACTGGTATAGTAGAAGGCAATTTCGAAAGATAGTTATCTAAACTATGCTTTAATTCATAAAGCGATACACCCCAGCTCCATTCTCTATGAAAAGACGGCATATTAATATCCTCTACTACTGTCGCTCCCTCAATACGCAATACTTCAATCGTTTCCTTAAACAATTTTTCATCATACTCACCAGTTTCATAATACTCTTTTGGTGCATTGCTATATACACCAATTTTCGCTCCATTTAAACCATTAACATCAAGGTATTTTGTATAATCATGCTCTGCTATCCCTTCACTTTTATAAGTGGCTACATCTTTCTCATCTACCCCAGTTAAACTCCCTAACAAAATAGCCGCATCTGTTACCGTTCTAGCAAATGGTCCTGCTGTATCTTGCGAATACGTAAATGGAATAGTACCTCTACGACTAATTAAACCAACAGTCGGTTTAATACCGACTACAGAGTTTTGAACAGCTGGACTCAAAATAGAACCATCCGTTTCTGTTCCAACCGATATTACTGTACAGTTAGCAGCAACTGCTATGGCAGATCCTGTACTTGAGCCACCAACAAACATATCATCCTCACCCGTACCGTAAGGGTTTATTGTTTGCCCACCTCTTGCACTATATCCAGCCCACATTTCAAATGACATTGCATTTGCTAATTCTGTCATATTTGTTTTCCCTATTATCACTGCTCCTGCTTCTCGCAGCTTCGTAACGAGAAATGCATCTTCACTACTTATATGTTGTTCTAGCGCAATTGTACCTGCACTTGTATGCATAGAGTCATTCGTTTCAATATTATCCTTAAGTAAAACCGGTATACCATGTAATGGACCTCTTTTACCTTTAATCTTTCTTTCATAATCTAACGCTTCAGCAATAAAGATGGCGTCTGGATTGATTTCTAAAATAGAATTAATTTCCGGTCCATCTTGATCATACTTTGCGATTCTATGAAGGTAATACATAACTAGTTCTTTTGAAGTTAACTTTCCATCTTCCATCGCTCTTTGTATATCATGAATTGTTAATTCTTTTTGTAGTAGTGTATTGAACTAAATCTCCATTTTCATTCTCCTTCTATAAACCTTTATTGATAGCATATCTCTATTACTTTTTCATTTTCTCCGCTCCTCACATATACAACTACAATCCCTCTATAAGAATTCAACTTACCGATGTAAAAACCTTTTATTTCCTGAAAAATAAAAAAAGTCTGAAACGATTTCACCTTCGCCTCAGACCCTATTATTACTGCACGTATACCTCATCTAACAAATGTAAAAACTCACCTTGTTTCCCCGCTAATTCAGGGCATTTTGCAATATCAATCCATTCATAGCAAAATACTAAGCCTTCATCTTCCTCACCGGCACTTACAATATGTTCCCAACGATCTTTTACATCTGTTAGTAATGTTACATGGAAGAAATGGCGTTTTTGATATTCCTTTTTTTCTTTCACATGTATGATGTAATCAGCTAGGAATCGTTCTATGCATAAATGACGTAATCCAGTCTCTTCTTGTACTTCACGTAAAATCGCTGCTTCTAATGTTTCCCCTTCTTCCACTGTTCCTCCTGGTATTTGTATACCAGCTTCAGGTATATCACGATGTTTAAAAACAAGCAGTTGCATAACTCCTTCTTTTTCTCTTGTCACATATGCGTGTACTTTTTTCTTATATAACACCGTCATAATCCTTCTCTCCCCTCAATTGTTCACTGCGCTACTTCTTCAAGTGTTAGTTGATTTTCATATAAATATGTAGCTTGTGGATTTCCCACATACCTCACGTGCCATGGTTCAAATCGATAGCCCGTAATCGATTCTTTCTCCTTTGTATATCGGATGACAAAACCAAATTTATGGGCATTTTCAGAAAGCCACTGCCCTTCTTTCGTTTCACCAAAAATTGTCTCTAACTGAAACTTAGCAGATTGTGATGTGATATCCATAGCTAGTCCTGTTTGATGTTCACTCGTTCCAGGAACTGCACTCGACATTGCCGTTTTGGCTTCTCCATCTTGTTTTTTATACATTGTATTTAACGCTTTTTGCCGATCAAAAGATCTAAATCCAGAGACTGCAAATAAGAAAACACGCTCCTTATCCGCTTGCTGAAACATTTCCTCAAGCGCACCGGCCGCCTCTTTCCTCATTTTTTTCTTTTCTTGATCACCTTCACTAGAATAGCGCACTTTCGGAATAACTAAATCTGGCGGTCTATACCCGTCTGGTAAACGCCTACTTTTATTCACAAGCACAAGCATTGAATTCGGATTACTAATTACTGCAATATCTCCATCCATATTCGCAATCGTTTCTTTCGCTTTCGGAAATATGTTATTTACATTCACCTCGCGCGCTTGCTTATCCTTATACATTTTATAATTGATTCCTGCTACTCCAACAATGAGTATCGCCGCTACGATACCAAGTAGTATCCATCTTTTTTTCATATAACGACCTCTTATTTTAATAATTTGGCCATTTCATACTCATCGATGTTCTCTCCATCGATAATAAGAGCAGCTCTTTTGACACCTTCTTTCTCAAATCCAGCTTTTTTATATAGTGCCTGAGCTCTTGTATTGTGGGCCATTACCGTTAATTCTAAACGCCATACATCATGTAATCTTGCCCACTTCTCGACCTCTTTAAACAATCTAGTCCCAATACCTCGCCCGCTATACTCTTGCAAAATCCCAATTACAATACTTGCTACATGTCTCTTTCTTTGAATATGATTTCCATTCACTAAAATAAACCCTACTATTCTCTCTTCTTCAACTGCTACCAATATTGTTGCATATTTATTTTCTACAAAACGCTGAATCATTTGCTCTTGTTGCTCGGCTGTGAATTTCCTTTCTCCTGGTTCATACAACATAAATTTTGTTTCTTCATCTAATTGCTTACTTAATTGCAAAAATGATGCTGCATCTTCTACTTTGATTTCCCTAATCACTTCAATCACCCTACCAATTTCATAATAAAAAGCTTTCCTTGTAAAAAGATTTTCTCTACTTTCCCGAAAATCCCTTTGTAAATCTCCCAGTATAATTTGACAAATTTCGATCTTACTATAACATCGACAAATTATGTCTATTCTGTGACGCATCATTAATTACAAAAAAACGCAAGCTTTACATTACACTCACGTTTTTTCAGACTCTCGCATTCATTTCTGTTTCACTTTATCCATTCACTTTTTCTGCCTGCCAGAAATATTCACCAAACGCTTTAGCTAGCGCATCAATCGATCGATTTAGTTCTTCCTCTGTATTATCTACGCCACCAACTTCAATTAATATCGCTTGTCCTGACAAATCTTGATTGTAGACACCATTTCCTGTTTGGAATCCTTTTTGAATGACACCACGACTAACGCCTGGATATTTCTTACTAATCGTCTCATGTAAAGCCGTTGCTAATTGCAAGTTTTTTTCATAGTTTTTGTTACCTTTCCCTACTACAAACGCAAGCTTCGCATATGATTTATCACCGATTATTTTTGTCGTGACATTTTTCCGAGCACTATCACGATGTAAATCAAAGAAGTATTGTAATTCTTTATTGCCGGCCATTGCTTCTTGTACAATTTCCCGTGACATTTTATATGAACTATTACTATTTAACCCTTTACTAATCAACTTTTGACCAACATCAGTCTTGTCGTTAGTTGCTCCGATTCCTTCATTTGCTAATTGTTCACGAAATCGGTCGCCGACTATTGAAATATTCGTTACGGAACTTGTGGCTTTATTCGGATTTGGATCATTTGTTAAATTCAATAATGGCAAATAAGATTCCCAGCTATGCGAATGATAAATAAATGCAACTTGTCGTTTTCCTGTCGTTTGAGCTGGTTGCTTTTTCTCTTTATTCGTATCCGGCTTTTGAGCCTGTCCACCTTCTCCAGTCCGTTCTTTTACTACTTCTTCAAGTGGAACGCTCGACTCTATAGGCAAGTTAGAATAATTTGTTCCTTCACCCGCAATAACAATTTCTGTATCGTACTTACCGAAACCAGGTAGCTCTTTGCCGACAAAACTGCGTACATCGTTAAAACGAATATTCGTAGCCATAGAAAAGAGAAACGAAGATATTGAAAAATCTTGATTTAAATTTCTATATTCCTGTGTAAAATAATGATTCTCTTTCCCAAGAACGTACATGTAACCATTCATTGATAACTCATTTAACCAATTATATAAATACGTTGACTTTGTCTCTTTCATAGAAGTTACCATCATACTAATAAGAAAAAAAGTCGCTAGTACTGTAGCAATAATAAATAATACTAACTTACGTACACTCGTGAATTTCACATAAAAAAAGCCTCGATTCATACTATCACCTCTCTATTTCAAGTTATGTACAAGCTCTAGAGAATAGACCGTCTAAATTCAGGCTATATTGTTAATGAGGTGAAATGAATTGAAACTACTAATAGGAACACTCCCCGTTGTACTATCATTTATTTTTTATTGGCTTGCTAAGCATCCTACCATCCGTGTTGTGTTACATATTTCAGCATATCTAGCACTTTATGTACTCGGTACAATCATTTCTATTCATATATATGATGTTTTAATACAAGACTTAGTTTTTATGACAAGTATTCATGGGATTTTACTAAATCCATTTTTTCTTATATCAGGAGCGTATATAGGGATATACACTTTGTACCTACTTTTGTCCTACATTATTACAAATATAGAAAATGGAGCGCAATGAAATGCAACCACCGTTCATCTGTCATACATGCAAAAAAAGAATTACGCGAAAGAAAGATCTTATTACTACCACATGGTACTTCCGCTTTTATGTATTTCATAGTGATTGTTTTAAACGACAGCAAGTTTTTATCTCACGATTTATCCCTGTAAATACACTTATTAATTTCTTTCTTATTATATATGGGCTGATTGTTGGTAGCATTCTTATGACTGTAGAGCCATCTATCATTTGGCTTGTTTTCTTACTTCCAATTTTATATCGGTTTCTTTCCTATTATTATGTTGAACGTTTTTTCTCTAAATGAAAGTTAGACTTTCCTCTAGGAATACTTAAACATTCCCACTCATTTTCTTTTAACATTTTACCGATGTAAATCATTTGTCCAATATGCAAAGCATAATGAGAGATTTGTCTTTCAATTGCTTGCATGACAGTATGTGCTTCACCGCGAATATATACCGTCTGCAATAAATGTTCTGACGTTAGTGCATTCATCGTTTTAAAAACATATTCCCAACCTTCATTCCATGCTGCGAGTACCTCTTTCTTAGAAGAATAACCACCTTCAAATTCAGCATCTCGGTTACGATCTATTTTTTCACCGTCAGATGTTAAAAAATCCGTCCATCTAGAACGCATATTACCGTGCAGATGCTTAATTATAATTGCTATGCTATTTGTTACTTCATGAGAAGACCATTCAATCTGTTCATATGATAATTGTGAAAGCACCCGTTCCCCTTGTTTCTTTGTTGCTTCAAAATTCGAAATGGCACACTGTACGTATTCGCGTCCAATATCCATGTTCCCCCGCCTTTACATTAACTAATTTTTGTTCCATTTGGTAATTCCATATTAGGCTGCAGTAATACGACATCACCCGCTTCAGGTACTCCTCCTAAAACAAGTACTTCTGATTTAAATCCCGCTACACGCTTTGGCGGAAAATTTACAACAGCAACGATTTGCTGACCGATTAAATCTTCTGGGTTATATCTCTTCGTAATTTGAGCACTTGACTGCTTCATTCCAAGCTCTCCAAAATCAATTTCTAGTTTAATCGCTGGAACTCTCGCTTCTTTAAATTCCTCTGCATGTGTTACAGTCCCAATCCGTAAATCCAAAGTTAAAAAATCTTCAAAATTAGCCATTTTATCACTCCTTTCATTTATTACTTAGACAAAACAAAAAAATCCCCTTTAAAAAAAGAAAGGCGCCTAAGCACCTTTCTTTTGTAATTCACTTGATTCATTTGATTTATAGAAGAAGAAACCGAGGATCCCGCCAATACATGATGGGATTAACCATCCTATTCCTTCTTTATATAATGGTAACATTTGTAGTACGTTAGAAATCGCGTCAATTTTAATATTCGCACTTTCTAAACCGTTAAAGAAACTAATTAACAACGCACCTAAAATAGCTCCAATATAAATGGTATTACGCTTCCCAATCCATTTATGGAAGTAAGAAAGTACAATTAATACGATTGCAACTGGATAAATAATCATTAACACTGGTAAAGTAACTGCGATTAATTGTGTTAAACCTAGGTTAGATACAATTAAACTAAATACACATACCATTGTTACAATCGTTTTATGCGAAAGTTTTGGGAATAAGTTTGTAAAGAAGCCAGCACAGGCTGATGTTAATCCAACAGAAGTTGTTAAACAAGCAAGTACAATAACAAGTCCTAATAAAATTTTACCACTTGTTCCATATAACTCATTTACAACATTCGTTAAAATAAGTCCACCATTCTCTGATACCCCAAGTGATGTACTTGTTGAACCAAGATAAGCAAGTGATAAATAGATTAACGTTAAACCAAGTACAGCGATAATACCTGATACTACTGTTATTTTTGCAATTTGATTACTCTCTTTTATTCCTTTAGAGCGGATAACTTGTACAACTACAATTCCAAATACAAGCGCACTAATTGCGTCCATCGTTAAATATCCTTGAATAAATCCACCAAAGAAAGCATTTTCCTTGTATGCCTCTAGCGGTGCAGCTGGTTCTCCAATCGGATCAACAATTGCCTTTCCGACAATTACAGCAACAATTAATACTAACAATGGTGTAAGAAATTTCCCGAACCAATCCACTAATTTTGATGGATTTAAAGATAAATACCAAGTTATTCCGAAGAAAATTATAGTGAAAAGAAATAGCATGTACCATTCGGAAACTAATGCCTCTGATAAAAATGGCTTCATACCCATTTCAAATGAAACGGCTCCCGTACGCGGAATCGCGAAAAAAGGTCCAATCGCTAAATAACTAATTAATGGGAAAACAAACGCAAATATAGGGTGAACTCTAGAAGATAGCGCTTTCAAGTCCCCCTCTACAAACGCGACAGCTGTTACAGCTAATAGGGGTAATCCGACTCCCGTTACAAGGAATCCAATTGTAGCAACCCAAACATTCTCTCCAGCTTGTTGCCCTAAAACTGGTGGAAAAATTAAATTTCCTGCTCCTAAAAATAGTGCAAATAACATTAAACCAATTGCTACCGTATCACCTGGCCTTAAACGTCCCTTCATGCTTTTCATTTGCATAGCACTTTTTCATTGTTTATCTCTATTTTCACAATATGCTATGCATCCTCCTCTCTGTTCAAGCTGATAAAATATGCCCCTTACAAAGCAGTGTCTTTCTCCATAATTTCTCCAGTCCCCTTATTTTTACTCTAATTATTAATTTTTGATTTTTTTGAATTTTTAAATCATTAGAGTGGTATTGCGCGGAGTATAGTTGTCAGACCTCTTTGTTTTTATCACACATATAGTAACATATTTAGTTGAAAAATAAAAACATATTTTCAAATTGACTTTTTTGAAAATCAAAATTATCTACATTTTTTATTCTTTTGCACAAATATTGTTTCAAACTCACTTATTATCTATCGTTATTTTTAAATAATTTTATACACGTAACATAACAAAAGCCATCCAACATAATTAGACGGCTTTTGCATATTATTCTATCGTTTCAACTTCACGTGGATTTTTCATCTCTTCCACATACACCACTCTAAATCCGTGATCTTCTAAATCTTTCAATAACGTCTCTAATTCACCATCGTTAAACTCTTCTCCTAATGTAAACATAATTCTACGAACTAATAAGGCATCATTATCAAAAGTCATTAAACTTTGGATACCTGTATATTTTTTTAATACTGTCGATAATTTTTGAATAGCCCCATTATAATCTTGTGTCCCAATCATGACAGAATATTTACTAGAATGAACGCCCCAAGCATCTTCTAATAGCTCAAAAACTTTTTTATGCGTTAAAATCCCAAGAAAGACTCCTTTTTCATCAACTACTGATAAATAAGGTAATTTTTTTATTGTAAAAAATACTTTAAAGAACGAAGAATCTTCTCTGACATATCCTTCTTTATCGTTTAATAGTTGTAATACACTCTCTTCCAGTGAACCTTTATATTCTAAAATATCTACTTTATATATATTCCCTAAATATTTCTCTTTTTTTTCATCTAAAACTGGTACACAACGATAACCAGTTTTATTTAAATGCTCTAGCGCTTCCCCTACTGTAATTGAACTTGAGCAAAATAAAACTTCCCTTTTCGGCACATAATTCCCTTTAATCCTCATAAACAGCCTCCTTATGTTAAAATACTTTCTGTGCCATAACTATATTATATTTTCAGAAAAAAATAAATAATTTATTTTATTTTTCTGAAAATTATTCATTTTCTTGTCATAATTTATTCACGTTTCATTCAATTCTATCCACTACAATACTAAACTTCTTTAAGAAAAATATATTGTAACTTACTCCGAAAAAAGCTAAAATAAGAATAAGAATTTTCTGAATATTCAAAGAGTAGGTGATTACATGTCTTTATTGCGCTCACATATATATAAATTTATCGTTGGTGTTCTCATTATATTTATCATTAGTCCTATTCCAACTTTATTCGTTACACATAAATACTCATACATCACCGGCTTTATAAGCATTTTCCATAACTTCGCACAACTTTCTTCGATGACAATTCCAAAGATTGATTGGATGCACGAATCTATCTTTTTCTCAGCAAATGAGATGGTACATACTGCTAATCAATCAACACCGTTATTCCCTTACATGTGGGAAATATATTTTTTATCGATTGTTCGTTTTACCTTTACTCTTGCAATCGGATTCTTCATCAGCTTAGGGATTGGCCATTTATTTTTTAAAGCACCTCAATCGGTTAAAAAGTTCGCTTCTTTATTAAGATGGATTCCTTATTCTTTATGTACTGTATTATTACAATGCGCAGTCTTATTACTACTCCTATACATCACAAAATTTATAAAGATTCCTTACTACTCATCTTTTATCATCGTTTGTAGTACTTCCATGATTATCGTTATGCAAGCAATAAAAAAATGGATTCCTTTCTTAAGTAATACAAATGAATATGAAATAAAACAAGCTTCTTTCCTTGTAGATACATTGTTTTTAGCGCTTACTTCGAATCATAAATCTATTTTAGGTTCCATTATTCTTTCATTCGTTTTTATGGAATGCGTTTTTCACGCAAGTGGACTATTGCAATTTATCGTTCAATTCGGCGGAAATGCACCTATTATTGTTACAATTAGCTTATTACTTTTGTATATCCCGTATTGTATACTCTCATTCCTTCAAACGCTATGGACGACAAACTACTTTAAACAACAATCATACGCTTTAACGAGAAGTATTCCAAAACCTTAATTTAAAATAACCCTCTAGAATCTGAAAGTAGAGGGTTATTCCTTTTGTATAGCGGACAAAATAACAGCAAATTCAAAAACCATTGCAGAAACATACCAATATTTACCCTTTTTCTTTGACTATTCTTTTCATTTGGATTTATTATAAAAGTATAACATAATTGCAGGAGGTGACATCTTTATTCCAAACGACGGAATAGAGAATACACTTGGACATATTAAATATTTTTCTCATCTTTGTTCTTATCCTTATTTCCGGCTTTTTCGTTGCATCAGAATTTGCTGTTGTAAAAGTACGAAAAAGTCGAATTGACCAGCTTGCAAACGAAGGCAATAAACAAGCTTTAGCTGCAAGAAGTGTCATTTCTAATTTAGATGTTTATTTATCAGCTTGTCAGCTCGGGATTACAATTACTTCTTTAGGGCTTGGTTGGCTTGGTGAACCGACTGTGGAACATTTACTACGACCGCTCTTTGAAAAGATTAATATTACTGGAACAATGGCAAATACTTTATCATTTATTATTGCTTTTAGTGTGATTACATTTTTCCATGTTGTATTAGGTGAATTAGTTCCAAAGTCATTCGCAATTCAAAAAGCAGAGGCGATTACGCTTAAGTTTGCACGACCACTTATTTTATTTGATAAAATTATGTACCCGTTCATTTGGTTACTTAATAGTACTGCTATCTTTTTCACAAAACTACTCGGTTTAGAACCTGCGAAAGAAAATGAACTTGCCCATTCTGAAGAGGAACTACGACTCATTTTAGGTGAAAGTTTCAAAAGCGGCGAAATAAATCAAACCGAATATAAATATGTAAATAATATTTTTGAATTTGACGACCGAGTTGCGAAAGAAATTATGGTCCCTCGTACAGAAATGATTTGCTTATCTACTGAAAATACGTTAGAAGAAAATATGGATATCGTCGCAACTGAAAAGTATACACGCTACCCTATCATCGAAAAAGATAAAGATGATATTATCGGTATGATCAATACGAAAGAAGTATTTCACGATCAAACGAAAGGCATTCATAAGCCACTTGAATCTTACATACATCCAGTACTAACTGTATTTGAAACTGTTCCAATTCGTAAAACACTGGTACATCTACAAAAGAATCGCGTTCAGATGGCAATCGTTATGGATGAATATGGTGGTACTGCTGGACTTTTAACAATGGAAGATATTCTTGAAGAAATCATTGGAGAAATTCAAGATGAGTTTGATGCAGATGAATCACCCATGATTGAAAAACGTACGCCTAAACTTACTGTTCTAGATGGAAAAGTACTTATTTCTGAAGTAAATGATATGTTTGGCTTACATATTGATGAGAGCGACTTAGATACAATTGGAGGCTGGCTATTATCGCAAGCAGTTGACGTAAATATTGAAGCTGGCTACTCCATCGAATATGCCGGTTTTCAATTTAAGGCATTAGAACTTGATGGACATCAAGTCAAAAAAATTGCTGTACATAAATTAGATATACAAAAGGAGTTATAAAGTGACTGTTTTCTTAACAATCTGTATCATTGCCTGTTTCATTATTTCATTTCTAGCTTTTATTTATCCTATTATCCCGGGCATCCTAGCTGTCTGGGCTGGATATTTCATTTACCATTTTGGTATAAATGGCGGAGAACTAACGATTTCTTTTTGGATTATTCAAGCTATTTTCACACTATTCATTTTCGTTGCTGATTTTATTGCAAATGGATATTTCTTAAAGAAATACGGTAGTTCTAAATGGGGCGAACGTGTCGGAATGATTTCGATCATTGCCGGATCTTTCTTCTTCCCACCATTCGGACTTATTATCATACCGTTCTTAGCGGTATTTATAACCGAATTAATGCATAAAAAAGCGCCAAAAGACGCTTTTCTAGTAGGAGTTGCTACTGTAGTTGGTTTTTTAAGCAGTACAGTAGCGAAAGCCATTCTCCAAATCATTATGATTATCATATTTGTATGTTATATCGTCTTTTAACCATCCCAATTTTGGGATGGTTTTTTAATAGGAAATACCTACCCGGCTATTCTCATATTTGTTTTCACTACACAGATTCCATGTAAATTGCGCTGTATCACCAACTGTTATTTTTGCTCCTCCTTCTGGTAATACATCTTTTTCAGTTCGATATATACCTGTCACATCACCGTCAATTAAATGCGTCGGACAAACGACCGTCCAGCATAAATTACTACTACTAAGTATCTTATATGCAGCTAAATGATCTTCTGCTGCTGTTGTCGACTTTCTCTTTGATTCCGTTGATTGAAAACGATATAAATTTAGATTTGTTCTTGCTTGTAAAATACCGGCTGTTCCTATTGTAATGATTTTACGAACTCCTTCTTCTTCCATTTTCTTTATAATTTGTGGCATACTCTTCGCTAACGTCCCATTTTGATCCGTTCCAAGTGCACTAATTACTATATCGCTTCCTTTTATCGCTTTCTTTATATCATTTTCATTTAATACATTACCTTCTATAACTCGTAATCTTTCATGATTTATTTCTACCCTACTTGAATCACGCGCTAATGCAGTCACTTCTGCTGAATCTTTTAATGCTAATTTAATTATGTTTGAACCTACTCGCCCTGTTGCTCCCAATATACATACTTTCATTTGTTTTCCCCCTCTTTCATTCTTTCTCTATTTTTCAATAATCTCAATCAATTTACAACAAAAAAGCTTCCTCACATAAAAGAGGAAGCTCTATTATTACATTATTTCTTTTCTTTAGAATCCGTAGACTTCTCAGTTCCACTTGTTTCTTTATCCTTTTTATCCTCTTGTTGTGTTGTTGTATCGTCCTCTTTCTTCTTGTCCTCACCTTTACTACAACCTACCATTAATAAAGAACTTGCAAGTGCCATAGCAGTTAATGATTTAACCCATTTGTTCATTTGCGTTTCCTCCTTTTGATAGAATATGTACAATCCCATATTACTCTCTATTTTTAAAGGAAAGATTGAAAAATAGTAAATAAACGGTAAATATTTGTAAATTTTCTGATAATAAATATGTACATATATTCATTTTTCTCCACGAAAAGTAAAAAACTAAGGCGCCTATCTTTCCGCCTTAGTCTCTTATGCAAATTTCTCATTTTCATATACATGTTTAATCTTATACTCTTTCTTCACGACATATTGCCATACACTATAGGCATAACGATTCATTTTCAGGAAGCAGTTTTCTAAAAACGAGCGAAATTCTGGATTTGCAACTTCAACTGCCACTTGAGCAAACTTTAACGCTAACCGTTTCAAATGCGAAATATAACAAGTTGCAATATACATATCACCTGTATATTTACTATCAGTTTCCTTTTCCATTTCATGAAAATGAAATGAAATTGGTTCACAAGTTATATGCTGTACATTCTCTCCTTCTTGAAAGTTCACTTGTTCATTATATGCTTGCAACATATATGGTAAATGATGCTGTAATAACTCCTTTAATTCTTCGTCTCTTACCTCTCCTGTATACTCCCCAACCTTATATATAAGCATATAACTATACCTCATCAATTCTTTCATACAATCCATGAAAGTGCCCCCCTTCTTTTTGTCTATATGCTATAAATATGATGCTATAACATTTGCTATTCTTGCTAAAAACCAATCCCATTTACTAATTTCCTCAAAATCTTCTTCCGAAAATCTTTTTGATTTATGGAAGTCTTCTTTTAATCGGTTCCATACGTCGGCAACAACTGTTTTATCATATATGATACAATCAGATTCACAATTTAAATAAAAACTTCTATTATCAAAATTCGCTGTACCTATATCAACAATTTCTCCATCAATGATTGTTACTTTCCCGTGAAAAAAACCATTCCGATATTGATAGATCTCCGCTCCAGCATGGTTCATCTCTCTCAAATACGGATAGGCAGCTTGTTTTAACAATACTGCATCACTTTTAAATGGTACGAGAATTTTCACATTGACACCGCGGTTTAATGCACCTTTTAACTCTTTCATCATTTCTTTACTTGGTACAAAATATGGTGTAGCAATAATTAAAGACTTTTTAGCCTGCTTTAAAAACGCTCCATATTTTTCCCATAACCCTTTTCCATCTGAAAATAAATATTGATATTTTACATTCCCAATTGCAGGTAGACTTTCATGTACAGGCATTTTTTCTCCCGTATCTTCTTTCCAGTCAGCAGCAAATTTTCTTTCCATATCCGTGGCACCATTCCCCTTAACCCGCACATGATAATCACGCCACTGGCCAAATTTCGGATCTTGTCCAAGGTATTCCTTTCCGATGTTAAAGCCGCCGATATATGATACTTTTCCGTCTATCGTAACAATTCGTCTATGATTTCGCTGATGCAACGAATAGAATAAATGTTTCAATTTAGGTTTTTTACTAAACGTAAACTGGACACCATTGCTTTGTAGTTGACGAATTACCTTTTTCTTCAGCTTATATCCACCTATTCGATCGACTGACAATTTCACTTCTACTCCGCTAGATGCCTTTTTCTCGAGCAACTGCAAAAACTCTTTGCTTATTTCATCTTTACCTACAATATAAAAATGGATATATATGTACTTCTCCGCATTACGTATATCCTCAAATAAATTCGTATATAACTCTTCACCGTTCGTATACAGTTGAAATTCACCTAATCTAACTTGTCCTACTTCATATTCACTAGCCATTTTTTTCCCCATTTCCACATCGATGTTCATCCAAATGAATACACCTATTACACAAAGGATTACAACGAAAAAGTGTTTCATGGATATTTTCCTTTCTCCACTTACTGTTATTTCTATATCTTCCCTTTTTTAATACAATATCATTCAAGAAAATATGTCATTGCATGATATATGTCCATATCAAACGATAGCTCATTTGCATATTGTATGTTGTATCTTAAAATAAAAGGAGGAAATAACAATGGGCTTCGCACATGGTAATGGATTCGCGTTATTAGTCGTATTATTTATCCTCTTAATCATCGTCGGTGCTGCTTGCTTCTGCTAAGTAGTTATTGTCACATGATATGCGGATAGAAAAACTATAAAAGCGGACACCTATTTTTAGGTGTCCGCTTTTCATATGAAGAACATTTCGCTCTGTTATAATACCTTTAACAACTAAATATTCAATTCAAAAAGTTAGTAATGTAGCTACTTTCTTACTCTCTGCCTTACGTATATGACGTTGTTCTGCACGTAACACTGCAATGCGATGTAATTCTTTCTCTTCTTCTGTTTCAGGGATTACTCGCGGCACAGGAACTGGATTATTTTCCTTACTCAGTGCAACAAAAGTAACAAAAGACGTTGCTGCGATACGCTTCTCACCTGAAATTAAATCTTCCGCTACTACCTTCACAAATACTTCCATAGAAGTTCTACCCGTCCAAATTACGAAGGATTCATAACTAACACAATCTGAAGAGCGAACTGGATGTAAAAAATCAACCCAATCCATAGAGGCTGTTACACATTCTTTTCTTGCATGCCTCGTTGCTGAAATAGAAGCAACCATATCCATCTCGGCTAATATCTTTCCACCAAATAACGTGTTATGATCATTTAAATCTGTTGGAAATACTCGGCTCGTTTTGAACACCCTTGATTCATTGGCTGTTTTCCCCTTTACTTCTGTCATTGTTATCACCCCTTTAATGATGTATCCTTAATATCTCAATAATCACTATACTAAATGAACTACACGTTTAATATTAACAACATTCAGAACTCTTAGTCCATAAAAAAGAACCGATGTTATCAATCGGCTCCTCTAAATACATATTGCTCTTTCGGTTGTTCAACTTTATTCCATTTCGTTACTTCTAAAACAGGAATGTTCGCATGGAATGGCTGATAAAACTCCGTTGATATTTCTCCTTCAACTTGAATCCAATCATCATTGGTCCATTCTACCCCTTCTGGCTTTTTCACTAACATACCATATACACCAGAATCCGCTACACAATGTATAATACCGAAACGGAATAAGAAATATTGTTCTTTTTTAGAAGAATCATCTTTGAAAACAAACCCTTTAAAAGATAATTTCTTCCCAGTAAACTCGCCAGGATAATTATAAATTGTTTCCATCCCTTTTAAGAAATCTTCATCTTTTAAAGCAATACTATCTTTCGTAACAAACTCTTTTTTCCCTTTTTCCATTACACCACGATATCCTTCTTTCCCGTAATAAATGCTCGTATCAGGTCTTAGAAATTGCCTTGTCATAAATGGATCTTTACTTTCTGCTTGTGCTACTGGAAAATGAAACCCTTTTGCCTTAACAATATCTGAATCTAACGTTGCAATCGGGAAAAACAAACCTGAGACTATCGGAAAACAAAACAATGTGTACGAAAATGCTTTTTTCCACCAAGTATTTTCATCTTTCGAATGATCATGCCCGCAATGGCTATGATCACAACCACAATTATGCTGTTCTCTTTCTTTTTGATGTTCTTTTTGGAAAACGATTATAATTTGAACAACAGTTAAAAAACCTAATATAATAGCTGCTGTTTTTGATAAGTAGGCATACTTCATATTAATATACTTCGTAATATTACCTGAAATATGAAGCTGCGCGATTAAGATTGTAAAACCTAATAATATATATGCTCGAAACATAACCTACCACCCCATCGCATAAATGAGTAGTGAGCTTGCATAAACAACAACTGTAACTGTAACTGTAACGACAATTACAAATTTTGTTTTAAATGTCGCAAGCATCATAAACATATTTTTAATATCCACCATCGGTCCATATACGAGGAACGCGACAAGTGATGCTGTTGAAAATGTACTTTGGAATGACGAAGCAATAAATGCATCTGCTTCTGAACAAAGTGATAAAATGTAAGCAAGTCCCATCATAACAGCTGGTGAAGAAAACGGACCTTGTCCTATAGCAAGAAGTGTTGAAGTTTGTACGAACGTTTGAACTGCAGCTGCAATTAATGCACCTAATACTAAATATTTTCCCATCGAGAAAAATTCCTCAACAGCATGCGTACATACATCCCACATTTTTTTACGTAATGGACGCTTATGATTCACTTCTGGGAAGTGATCATCTCGTAATTGATGTTCTTTAAACATAAATGATAATATAATTCCAACAATGATTGCTACGATAATCGCTACAATAGAACGATACCATACCATGTGCATACTACTTCCAAAGGCAACGTATGTTGCAAATAATACGACCGGATTAATAATTGGACCAGTTAACATAAATGCAATCCCGGCATATGGCGGAACCCCTTTTCCAATTAATCGCCTAACAATCGGAACGATTCCACATTCACAACCTGGAAACATCATCCCTAAAAAAGTAGCCATTAAAACAGACAGAAATCGGTTTTTCGGCATCCATTTTGCTACCATATCTTCTGTCACAAACATTTGAATGAATCCTGAAATAAATACACCAATGAGCACAAAAGGAAGTGCTTCGATTAATATGGAGATAAAAATTGTATTCATTTGCAGGAATGCTTTCGGTAATTGAAACAATTCCATGATGTATTTCCTCCAACTTTTCATTAACAATATGTAATTTTAACCCCATTTTATTAATTGGACAAGACTTATACGGAATTCCCTTCTACCATATACATTACATTTTATAAGTTATATTCTATTCAAAACTTTCGATTTCATAGCAAAAAAGCTGCTCTAGCGCAGTTACACAACTATGCTAGAGCAGCTTTCTTATCGTTAAAAGTAACGTTTCTTCCAAAATACAAATGCTAAAGCGCAAGATAATGTTGCACATATTATGAGTACAATTACAAAACCTTGAGCCTCACCTTCAAATGGAACCTTTACGTTCATTCCGAAGAAACTAGAGACCATTGTTGGTAATGATAAAATGATTGTAATAGACGTTAACAGTTTCATAACACTGTTCAAATTATTCGATATAACAGAGCTAAAAGTATTCATCATTCCACTTAGAATATGACTATATATTTCCGCCATTTCAATAGCCTGTTTATTTTCAATTAATACATCTTCTAATAAATCTTGATCGTCTTCATACATTTTTAAAAATGTACTGTTACGCATTAATTTTTGAATTACAATTTTATTCGCCTTCAATGATGTTGTAAAGTATACTAAACTTTTTTCAAGGCCTAGCAATGTGAAAATCTCTTTATTTTTCATCGACTGATTTAATTGATGCTCTAAATCGATTGTCTTTCTGTTAATTTGCTTTAAGTATCTTAAATAGTAAGTAGAAATCGTATATAAGAGCTGAAGTGCAAAGCGTGTCTTTTTAAACGTATAAAATTCTTTAATACGTTGATTAATAAAACGTTCAAAAATTGGATTTTCTTCTAAACAAATTGTCACAAAGCAATCTGGCATTACAATCATACCTATTGGAATCGTGTCATAAATCGAATTTCCTTCTTCATCATGTCTAACTGTTGGAATATCTACGATTATTAAAGTATTATTGTCTTCCTTTTCAATACGAGAGCGTTCTTCATCATCTAAAGGGTCTTTAATGAAATCTAAGTCCACATTTAAAGTTTGTACTAGATATTGAATTTCTTCTTCCGTTGGATGAAGTACATTAATCCAGCAACCCTTTTGCATTTCCTCAACCTCTTGTAGTTTTCCGTTTCGGTCTGTTAAATAAATATTTAACATACTATCACCCCGATTCTTTTTACATGTAGGAATCTACCTCTCTTACATAACAGTTTTTGAACCGCCATTCTCAGCATATGAAACATACGTTTAAATTTCAATAGAAAAATTATTTTGAAAACGTTTTTATAAGAAAAATATTATAAAGTGAAACTTTAATCAGTGGGGGGCTTCATCCCCCCACTGATTTTCAGCCCTCACCAATCGGGCTTTTACGGGCAGCCCGCCCCCAACCAAACTTCTTTTCTTTCGCTGAATTTTGAGGTGAGGATCTTACTGCCCGTTAAAGCGGGATAAACAAAGAAAAAGACAGAGTGCTCTCTGCCTTAAAAAGCTTATGTTGCCTTTATAACATATTTAGAAAGCATCCACAAGTTAAAGCCAACTGAAATCGTATAACCAGCGTATGTTGAAATAATAAAACTTACATAATCAAAATACGGAAGCAATACAATATTTAAAACTATCTTCACAATAATGCCAATCACTAACCCTAGCACTGTTTTCTGTTGTTGATTAATTCCTTGCAACATTGCAGCCGTTACTGTAAAAAGCGAAAATAGTATACAAGCAGGAGCGTAATACTGTAAAATAACGCTTCCCATCTCCGGATCATTTCCGGCACCAAATAAAAGAGTATACACTGGTTTTGCTAACACCATCATTCCAATTGCCGCGGGTACCGTAATACCTACTACTAATAGATTCGTCCTCGTAAAATGTTTGTACAGTAACTTCACATTTCCTGCTGTATAAGCTTTTGTCATTTCAGGTACGAGTGACATACTAAAAGCAGTCGCAACGGAAACTGGGATAAGTACAACCATCTGAACAAGTCCAATTATCGCATTAATCTTCTCCGCTTCTCCTTGCATATATCCTATTTGTATAAGTAATTTATTAATTGTAAATGTGTCAATCGTCTGATACAACGGAATTGCTAAACCAACCACAACAAATGGTATTGAATATGTAAAGAGCTCCTTATATAGTAAAAAAAAAGATTTCGTTGTTTGCGGTATACTTGCCATTTCTTTTTTCTTTAAGTGCTTTCTCCTCCTTATGTAATACGCACTTAAAACAGTTAGTCCACCTATCGCTCCCATAAAAGCACCGAACGTTGAAATACCAACAGCTAGTGAGATAGAAGCTTTTAAAACATATAAAACGACAAAGCTTCCTATCAAGATGGTTAAGACTCGAAAAAATTGCTCTACAACTACACTTAGAGCAGAAGGCCCCATCGATTGAAATCCTTGAAAAAAGCCCCTTAATAAACTCATTACTGGTACGAGTATTAACGCAAAACTTACAATTTGAATATTAGTAGTGACCGCCGCTACACTATTCCCCGTTTGATCATTTCCATCGATTACAAGTTTAGCCAAATGCGGAGCTAGCATATATAACGTAAAACACGAAATAACTCCCATTATAAACATAAAAACAATTCCACTTTTCAACACTCTCTTAACCGTATGATAATCATTTAATTGATCATATTTTGATACCATCTTTGAAACTGCAAGTGGTAGTCCCATCGTCGCAATGCTAAGCATAATTGTATATGGACGATAAGCATACGTGTATAAAACGTACCCACTCGTACCGACCATAGCTGTAAATGGTATAACATATATAAACCCTAACATTTTAGATATCATCGTTGCCATTGTTAAAAATATCGTTCCACGTATAAACGGTGACCCTTTCATCACATTCCTCCGCTACGCTTTATTATTACACATTATGGACAACTCCTTTTTTTTAGAACCAAAACAAATAAAAAAGCCAATGAAAAATCATTGACTTTAACGCGCTGCTTTTTTCTTTTTGAAATACTTTAAACCGAAGTATAGAGCAACAAAGAGAACCGCTCCTATAATTATGTAATGTGTGTAGTCAGATGCATACTCTTTAATATGTCGCCAATTTCCACCAAGCTTTTCACCTAAATATATAAATAGTATTGACCACGGAATAATCGCAACTACTGTATACAGTGTGAATAGTTTTAATGGCATCTTAGCTAATCCTGCTGGAATAGAAATTGCATGACGTACGACTGGGATAAAACGTGCCGAAAAGATTACTCCTGCTCCGTAACGCTTAAACCAATTTTCTGCTATGTCTAAATGGTGTTTATTAATAAGCAGATATTTCCCATATTTCTCTACAACTGGACGTCCACCATAGTATCCAAGCCAATATAAAAAGATTTGGGCTAAAGTACCACCGATTGTTCCAGCAATAACTGCACCGACAAAGCTAATTTTACCATCTGCGACTAAAAAGCCAGCATACGAAAGTACAATTTCACTTGGGATAATTTCAATCATTAAAGCTAGCGCTACTCCAAAGTAACCTAAACTTGCAAAAAATTGCAATAACTGATCTATTATGCTTGCTAACATCTTATTTTCTATCTCCTTTTTTCTTCACATACCATCTCATTATTACATAAAGGTTGCATTCTGCCAATATCTTCATGCCGACAATATCACAGGCATACGCATTATTAATCTATTACTATTTCTTTCTGAGGTTCTTTTATGTAGGCAAACATTTGTTTAATTTGCTCTTCTGTATTTCTAGCAATCGATAAATTAGGCAATTCATTTTCACCAAAAAACTCCACATCATCTGTTTCAATACTAGTTTTCTTTTCACCACCAATAATTTTACAGCCAATAAAAATTTTATATACATGCGTTGCTGAAGGCGATGGTTGATGTTTTTCTTTATCAAATATAGCGAGTAACTTAAAATGATCTACCTCATAACCTGTCTCTTCGAAAACCTCTTTTGCCGCTACTTCTGTCGGCGTATAACCGATATCAGCCCATCCACCTGGCAATGCCCATTTCCCATCACTTTTTTCTTTCACAAATAATAACTTTTCATTTTGAAAAACGACTGCTCTTATATCGACTTTAGGTGTTTGATAGCCTGTCTCACTTGCAAATAACTTCTCTACAACTTCCCAATCTGTCTTTGTATAATGTGACATCATCGAAATGGAAATATCCCGTAATTGTTGGAAACGTTCTATATCATACACATCCTTAGAATACGTTAAACCCGCTTGAGCTATAGATTGTATTTGTTTTACCCAATCAATCCATTTTACCGTCATGTTTCCACATCTCCATCCTTTATTAAGTATATATTACGCCAATTCTACCAATACTTCTTTATTATACAAAAAAAGAGATTGATAATGTTCCAATCTCTTTCAAAATTAATCCAATTCATGTAAATGATCTTGTATATACTTTCTTCTTTTATTTATATATTCCTCAATCATATCAGCTTCTTGATCAAATATTTCTAATTTTTCTTTCATATATGGATCTTGTAGTAAATAAGGACGAATCGACTCACACAAACTTTCTACTTTCGGCATCATAAATGAAACGGTAAATTGTTCTTCTAATATTTCTTCCAAAATACCTCGGTATTGCTTTCTAAATACAGGTATATCTAACAATCTTGCACTTAACGTGTTATAACCTTGAATACGAATATATTCATGATTAAGTGGTCTCCCTTGTACATCTCGCCCCCAAGTCGCATCATAATCCCACGGTATTACTTCAAATAAATTTGTTTCATCATTATGATATAGTGCATAGTTATGAACGAAACCATCAAAGTTTTGTGTAAAAATAACGCCAGCTAACCATCGTAAATATTTATCAACATGCAAAAACTTCCCAATTTCTTTTTCATAAGATTCCCTCGACAAAGCGTTCGCTTGAAATACAAATTCACTCAGCTGTTCTTCACTATTTTCATTCGAGTATTTAAATTCATAACCCGCAAAGAGCTCGGTCTTAACATCTTTATCTCTCTCACTCATTAAAGAAAAATTCGCATCATCATCTATCGCATAATAAATAGAACCACTCGGTAATCCTCTATTTTTCAAAAAGTTTTCGTCAACTGATTCTAACTGTAAATATACACCTTGAATTTGACCATTAATTTTTATAAACACATGTTGTGATTTCGGTGAAAGTACACCAATATCATGAAAAAAGTCTAAAGATAATTTATTTCGTATGAGAGACGGATCCATAAACTCAGAATTTAAATGAATCTCTTTCGCACCTTGAAATTTTTTAGGCTTATAAAACATAACATGATAAGATTTTTTCTCAAATTCACGAATATGAGCACCACGGTATACGATATCAATATCATACTTCTTTTTTCCATAAGTTAATTTTGCTGGTACTGGACTGTCTGACCAAATGTCTTTTTTCAATTCCACTAAGTACATTGGATGAATAAAAAAATCATATGAAGGTAGCATGTTTTCTCATCCCTTCTCAGTTCTCTTCATTCAATGTATGCAACTCGCCTTGTCCATACATCCGCTATCATCTATTTATATAAAATTACACTCTTGTCCTGTTCAGAAAGATACCTACATACATATCCTGTTAAGGAAAAAGAATACCTTTTCAACTTAATACATGATAAGGAGGATTTCTATGAAACGTGATATTAGAAAAGCGGTTGAAGAAATCAAAAGTGCTGGGATGGAGGATTTCTTACACCAAGATCCAAGTACTTTTGAATGCGATGATGATAAATTCACTCATCATACTTGTACAACTGGATGTAAATGTACAACTGGGGGTAAATGTCCAAGAACAAGATGTACTCGCGTGAAACATTGTACGTTCGTTACAAAATGTACACATGTGAAAAAATGGACATTTGTTACAAAATGTACTCGTGTACGCGTTCAAAAATGGACGTTCGTTACGAAAGTGACGCGTAGAAAAGAATGCGTTTTAGTTACAAAACGTACTCGCAGAAAACATTGTACATTCATTACAAAATGCATACGCTTTGAAAAGAAATTTTTCTGGACTAAACGAAGTTTCTGTAAAAAGTGCGAATTCTTCCCGCATAGACACGGCGGCTCTTGCGATGATTCATGCGATCATGGTAAAGACTGTCACGATGATGGACACAAATGGAATGATTGCAAAGGCGGACATAAATTCCCATCTTGCAAACACAAGAAATTTGATCACTTCTGGTATAAAAAACGTAATTGTTAGTTTTTATGCCTACAAAAAAAGGCCGCAAAACGGCCTTTTTTACGTTTATCCCGCTTTATTGAAAATGACTTATATCTGCAAATTGCTTCACTTCACCTTTACCATCTTCAAATTCTATTATACTGAGACTAGCACTATGCATAAATGGATCATTCCACACATTTTCTATTTCAATACCCGCAAAATGTCCTACAAGTAATTTTGCTGCTGCCGCATGGGAGACAATTAATATACTTTCTCCTTTATGCTTTTCTAAAAGAATCTGCATCCCCTCAATTACCCTTTTATGAACAGCCTCAAAATTTTCTCCTGATGTTGACTGAAAAAGATGTGGCTCATACCAAAATAACTGTATGTCGTCTGGATATTGCCTTTCTATATCATCAATTGTCTGTCCTTCCCATATACCCATGCTAATTTCATAGAAATGCTCATCCGCGATTATCGGTATATCACGTTCTCCCTTTATTAACTCTGCAGTATGAAGGGTTCTTTCACTCGGACTACTATAGATTGCATGAATAGATAAATCTTTCATTCGCTCTCCTAATTGCTTAGCTTGCAGTATACCATTTTCAGTTAAAGCAGAATTTTTCCGTCCTTGCATTCGCTTCGCTACATTCCATTCCGTTTCACCATGCCTTGTTACATATACCGTTGTCTTCACTTCAATTCCCCCTTACCATGTTGGCCGCAATTCCCACGGTTCTACTCGTCCTACAATCCATTCATTACATTTACGTTCAATTCCTTTTATTACCCCATCCGATATTTCTTCATGAGTAAGCCATCTTGCGTATGTATCTTCTAATATAAAACCTAAAATTATTCTATGATAGCTACATCGCGTACCACCTATTTTTTGTGAGGCTATTCTCGACGCTTTACTGCCTAAAATATGAAAAACTTCGTATGTTTCAGGCGACAAGTCTAATTCTCTACAAATAAGTGATAACGCATCTTCTGCACTTGAGTGTATCCATGCGACAACTAATGTTATTGGGCCATTCCGCTCAATTGTGCTTTTAATAGCTACCTTTACATCGTCATCATTATGATAATCTAACGGAAGGCATGTGATATTTTCTGGTATAGCACTCTCTCGTTTAACATTTTCTAATTTCACTTCATCTCTTCCAATAATAGAAACATGAAACCCTTGCTCACAAAGCCACATAGACACCCTCTTTAGCATTCCTGTTCCACCAATTACTAGCGCATGCAACTTTCTTTGCCCCCCTTAATAAAACGTCATATGAGGTTTATCTTCCCTATAATAATTAAGCCTGTCTTGCAATGTCCCTGAATGAAACTCAAATTTGTGGCCGTCAGGATCAACAAAATATATAGATTCACAGTCCCTTACATCCCGTTCTCTTCCTTGTAAAATATGAACATCGTTTTCTTCTAATCGCTGCAGTAGACGTTCAAAGTCTTTCTGTTCAACAGAAAACGCAATATGCGTATAAGATTGATGAATCTCATTTCTTGGAATATGTATTTCTTCATTAAGCGCTATCCATACTCCACATATATTAAAATATGCAAGTTTTCTTCCTCTAACTAATAATTCTCCTTCCAATACTTTTTCGTAAAATGTAATAGAATCTTCTAAATTAGATACTGAAAAACAAAGATGATTGATTCCTTTTAACAACTCTAATTCCTCCTATACAAATAAAAGATGAGCGAAAATTCTCTCATCTTTTATTATACTATTTTTTTGTAATATATGCCCATTTATAACTGAAGTCCCCACCAAACGTATGATTTGCAATACCTTTTACGTATGGTTTCTCTAAGTATGCGGTACTTTGTTGGTACGTAGGAGAAATGGCAGCATCTTGACCAATTAAGATTTTTTCCGCTTCTGCAAGTGCATTCCAGCGTGCTTTATCATCTTTTAATAGTTCTCCTTTTGATTTCGCTACTAACTCATCATACTTCGGATTAGAATAATCCATTTCATTAAATGAGCTTCCAGTAACAAACATATCAATATAAGTCATTGGATCTGGATAATCTGGACTCCATGCAGATAAAGAGAATTCATATTCAAGTTTCTTTTCTAAATCCAACTTCTGCTTATATGGCTGTTGTTTTAAATTCACTTTAATACCAGGTAAGTTTTTCTCTAACTCTTCTTTAATAAAGTCTCCTACTTTTTTACGACTACCGTTATCATCATTTAGTAATTCGACTGTAATTGTATCTTGACCAATTTCTTTCTTCGCTTCTTCCCATAATTTTTTCGCTTTTGCTGCATTATCTTTACTGTCACGGAAATTTTTATTTACAGTACGGAAATCTTTCCCATCAGGTCCTGTCGTAAATTTTTCAGGTACTAAGAAATACGCTGGCAATGATCCATCATTTAAAATAACATTTGCAATTCCTTTTTTATCATATGCTAGATCAATTGCTTCACGAACTTTTTGGTTTTTAAACGTTGCATTTTTTTGGTTAAAACGTAAGAAATACATACGTGGATCTAACTTCGTTTTAAATTCATCTGGCTTATTCTTTTTATATTTATCAACAAATTCAGAAGTTAAAATAACCCGATCAGCTTGATCACTATCATATAAATTTACTCCTGTGCTTGTTTCCTTCACAATATTCACATTAATTTCTTCTAACTTCACAGTATCTTTATCCCAATAATTAGGGTTTTTCTTTAACTGATAACTTCTTTCATGTTTCCATTCACTCATCGTAAATGGTCCATTATATAATAATTTATCTGCTTCTAATCCGTATTTATCTCCTTGTTCTTTCACATATTTTTCATTTAAAGGGAAAAATGTTGGGAATGAAGTAAGCTCAAGGAAATATGGTGCTGGTTGTTCTAATTCTACTACTAAAGTTTTATCATCCTTCGCTTTCACTCCTAATTGATCTAACGGTAACTCTCCTTTATTTACTTTCTGTGCATTCTTTACATCAAATAAAATAAATGCATACTCAGCTGCCATTGCTTTATCTAATGTACGTTGCCATGCATATACAAAATCTTGCGCTCGAACTGGATCACCATTTGACCATTTTGCATCACGTAATTCAAATGTATATGTCTTTTTATCTTCACTAATTTTCACGTCTTTTGCCATACCTGGAGTTGGTTTATTATCCTTATCTAAACGATATAATCCTTCCATTGCATTTACAAAGGCACGGAATGATACAGAGTCTGTTGATTTTGACGTATCCATTGAAGGAATTTCAGCTGTTTCTAGTAAGTTTAATACTTGCTTATCTGCTGCCCCCTTACCTGTTTCTTTCTTCGTTGTAGATGCCTTCTCCCCATTTCCGCAACCCGCAACTAATATACTAGTCGATAATGCAACTGCAGCAATCGTTGTTACCTTTCTCTTCATTGTTCCTTCCCCCAATCTATATGTATAAATGAAAGCCAGTATAATACATATTATTATACAAAAGATTCAGATTATTTCAAATATTATTTTCGTATATACAAAAAAAGAAGCGGATAGAGAGCTCTACTATCCACTTCTTTTTCTTTTACTTGTAATCCATCCTCTATGTCAAATGGATTTTGAACTTTAAATATTTCGTCCATTATCTTTAAAAATTCTTCCTCATTTTTAGATTCGCCATTAATCATAAGTGAGTATGGCTCAATCTCACCCAATTTATAATCAACAACAAATTGGATCGTAACCTTTTTCTTCGACATATCCGGACTATCCCCTTGGAACTCTACCAATTCTAATCCTTCCGTGCCACGATAATATGCCCAACCCGGATTTCTAAAATAATTTTCAAACGATTCACCAATTGAAAGGAATGGATATTCATATAGCGAGCTTGTACGAACTTTTTGAATAATATCTCGATCAGTCGGGAAAAAGAAATGGCTGATAAAAATACTAGCAACCGCTAAAATCGTAACAATTGTTGCTCCCATTTTACTCGTTCCACCACTATCACGAATGAGGTACTTTTCAACCGATCCATCTTGAATTTCTCTTGCTTTTATTCGATATATACGCCTTTCTGCAAATTGATAATATAATCCATTCGCAAAAATCGCCATTCCAAATAAAATAAAAACGAGTAATAGAAACGTAAGAGGCACCATATTAATGATCGGCAATGCTACGTTGAAGCCCATATAATAAGAAAACGCATCACACGCTAATAATAACACTACAAATAAAGCTGCAGGTAAATAATACTTACGATATCCGAGCCAACCTACATTGAAAATAGCTGCCCAACCATTCCAGCTCCACCTAGCAATCCGCTTTTCCTCAAGCTCCCATTTCCTTTTGTAATACGGATATTGTCTCCCTACATATACTTCTAATTCCTTGTCTATTAGCGAGCTTCCTTCACTCTGTTCAGTATGCAAAGTCCGCTGGCAACTTTCACAATTCAGCTGATTTCCCTCGCAAAGTTGCCCACAATTTATACATTTCAAAACAATCCCTCTTCCCATCCATACGTCATTTCAAAATACCTTCATGTTTTAATAACCACTCTTTCCTCCATAAACCGCCCGCATACCCAACAAGTTTCCCGCTCTTTCCTATTACACGATGACACGGAACGATTATTGAAATCGGATTGCGACTATTTGCTCCTCCTATTGCTCGTACAGCTTTCGTATTTCCGACTTTCTCTGCAATATCTAAATATGAAGCACTTACGCCATAAGGAATCGTATAGAGCGCATCCCATACATTTTTTTGAAATGCTGTTCCCTCAGGAGACAACGGGACTGCGAACTCTTTTCTATTCCCCTTAAAATATTCATCGAGCTCATTTATACATTGATCTATCATTTCATTTGTATGTTCTTCTTGTCTCTCATCAACGAATATAACAGACGTAATTCCTTTATCGTTCGCTGTAATTTCTAGCAAGCCTAATTCACTTTCATAATAAGCTTGGTACATATGTCATCCTCCAATTCAATTCATATTCATTATTGTAACACGAATAGACAAAATTTTTCGTATAAGCGTTTTATTCGAGAAACAAAAACGAGAATGATACAATGTAAGAAAATTCAATCTAGGAGGCTATTGGATGAATTACAAACTTTTTTCACCTTATACAATTAAAGACGTTACATTAAAAAACCGGATTGTTATGTCACCTATGTGCATGTATTCATCGAAAAACGAGGATGGCCAAATAACGAATTTCCATCTTATTCATTATGGAACAAGAGCTGCTGGTCAAGTTGGTTTAGTTATGATTGAAGCAACAGCCGTGTTACCTGAAGGTCGAATTTCAAATAAAGACTTAGGCATTTGGGATGACAGTTTAATTGAAGGCTTACATAAAGCGACAACTTTTATACACGATAATGGTGCAAGAGCTGCCATTCAACTCGCTCATGCTGGAAGAAAAGCAGAATTAGAAACAGATGCGTTAGCTCCTTCAGCCATTCCATTTAATGAAACAATGAAAATGCCAATAGAAATGAGCAAACACCAAATTAAAGATACTGTATTAGCTTTTCAGCAAGCTGCAGTACGATCCAAACAAGCTGGATTTGACGTTATTGAAATACACGGTGCTCACGGTTATCTTATTAATGAATTTCTTTCTCCACTTACCAATAAGCGGACTGATGAATATGGTGGTTCACCTGAAAATCGATATCGTTTCTTACGCGAAATCATTGAATCGATAAATGAAGTTTGGAACGGACCGTTATTTGTTCGTATTTCAGCAAATGATTATCATCCTGACGGGTTAACAGTTCAAGATTATGTACAATATACAAAATGGATGAAAGAACAAGGAGTAGATTTAATCGATTGTAGCTCTGGGGCTGTTGTACCTGCGCGCATCGATGTTTACCCTGGGTATCAAGTACAATATGCTAAACATATTAAAGAGCATGCTAACATTGCAACTGGTGCAGTTGGATTGATTACGACCGGGGCACAAGCAGAGCAAATTTTAAATAATAACGAAGCAGATTTAATTTTTATCGGACGTGAGTTACTTCGCAATCCTTACTTCCCAAGAATAGCCGCCAATGAACTTGGCTTTGAATTAGAAGAACCGTATCAATACGAGCGAGCGCCTGGGAAAATCAGTACAAATAAATAAAACCGAGAAGCTTTTCTTCTCGGTTTTATTTATTCTATCGTTGTAATTTCATTCGAATTATAAATGTGGATACCTGATTCTTCTCGCAATGCAGTTATATACATCCCTTTTGCCACATCTTTAGCGGAAATTGGTTTATACTTTTTGAAGGCTCCTTTAAATATAAAAGGAATCATACGAGATAATTTTTCCGCCATTCTTTCACCAAAGCGAAATTCTTGTCGATTTCCTACTAATAAAGATGGCCTAAAAATGTGAATACCACCGATTACTAACTTTTGCAATTCCTCTTCCATTCTTCCTTTCACTTGTGAATAAAAGAAAAACGATTTAGGATTCGCTCCCATTGAGGACACAACAAGGAAATTTTGCACCCCTTGTTTTTCAGCTAAACAAGCCGCTCGTAACGTATATTCATAATCTACCTTTTTGAAATTAGCTTTCGTTTTTGCTTTTTTGATTGTTGTTCCTAGACAACTAAATACGTCATCTACAGCAAAGAACTCTTTATATTCCTCTAATGCCAAATAATCTACTTGCTTTTGCTGTAACTTTTCATGTTGCCATTGCATTGGTTCTCTTACAAAAATAGTAACCGAATCGTAGTAATCTGATTCAAGTAATAGACGCGTTATCTCTTGCCCAACTAAACCACTTGCACCAAGTACTAACGCTGTTCGCTTATTCATATATGCATATACCTCTTATTTTACTTTTCTCTCCTTTAGTAACATACAACTTTTAGGAGTTTCCTTCTCTCATTTTACCACAAGTAAAGCACTATGCGTACGCATAGTGCTTTACTCACTCTTTTTTCTCATCTTTCTCTCGTAATTTTGTTACGGTTGATGCATCTCCTAAATTACTTATTAATCTTCTTAAAAAAATTAAGACTACGGCTAATGGTAATACTACCGCTAATATCAATAAAATAGCTTCCATTAAGTAACCCAAACACTCAGCCCCCTCTACACCCTCCTTTCATATATATGAACACAGCGTTGTCACATATGCATGTATTCGCAAAAATAACACACCTATATTTGACAACTTTATAACAAAATCAAATCGGAATGATTATTATTTATTGCAACTTTATAAAAGATGTATTATACTAAGTTCGCAAACTAAAACGTAATTATTCCGTTTTGTATTAAAATGATATTTTTCTTCTATAATTGGGGAAAATATATCCGTAAAAAAAGAAAAGAGGAGAACTTCATGCCTAAAAGATTGACTATATTTTCATTCTTACTTATTTTCACTTTAATTTTTACTGGCTGCTCAAATACAAAAGAAGGTAATGCCAAGAAAGACGGAAAGCTAACTGTTTATACAACTATTTTTCCTCTTGCAGATTTCGCAAAAAAAATTGGTGGCGACTATGTAACTGTTGAAGCAATTTATCCGCCTGGTGCCGATTCTCATACATTTGAGCCAAGTCAGAAACAAACAGTACAAGTTGCAAAAGCCGATTTATTCGTTTATAACGGTGCTGAATTAGAACCATTTGCTGAAAAAATGGAAAAAACATTACAAAAAGAAAACGTTAAAATTGTAAATGCATCAAAAGGTATTGAACTGCGTACTTCTACTGAAGAAGAGCATCATGATCACGGAGACGGCCATAAAGAGGATGAACATCATCACGATAAAGACCCACACATTTGGTTAGACCCTACTCTAGCAATGAAACAAGCAGAAAAAATTAAAAATGCACTTGTAGCATTACAACCTGACCATAAACAAGAGTTCGAAAAAAACTTTGCAGCACTTCAAACAAAATTTACTGATTTAGATGATCAATTTAAAGCAGTTGTTTCGAATGCAAAAACGAAAGATATTTTAGTTTCTCATGCAGCTTATGGATACTGGGAACAACGCTATGGCCTAAAACAAATTGCTATCGCTGGTATTTCAGCTTCTGATGAACCTTCTCAAAAACAGCTTGCTGATATTACAAAAACAGTAAAAGAACATAATCTAAAATATATTTTATTTGAAACATTCTCTACTCCAAAAGTAGCATCCGTTATTCAAAAAGAAACGGGTACAAAAGTTTTACGCTTAAATCACTTAGCCACTATTTCTGAAGACGATGCGAAAAATAATAAAGATTACTTCACTTTAATGGAAGAAAACGTGAATACATTGAAAGAAGCTACTAACTAATCAACTTTTGATAAGAAGAGGCTGTCTCAAAAGGTCTTTAAACAAGACCTTTTGGAGACAGTTTTTTATTTTAACTTTAATATGGATGAGAAAATCTTTAAGAATCAAGAGTAGTTCATTTTAGAGATGTAGTTTCAATTGAAACTACATCTTTTCATGCTCATAAAAACTCTATATCCACTTCACATTTACATTAGATTCATCCATAATTATTTCATATAATTTAGCTGTCTTTTCTTAATATTAAGTATTTACATTTCCCCTTCTTACCTCATAATTTTAATCGGGAAAGGGAGGAAAAAAATGGTTCAAATAAAAGTAACGCCCGAAGAATTGGAACGAGTTGCAAAACGGGCAAACGATACAAAGCATGCATTAGAATCTATACATAATAACTTATGCAATCAAATTGATTACATGTGTTTTCAATGGACAGGCGCATCAAATCAAAATTTCGTTCAAATGTTTAACAATGCAAGACCATCCGCATTCACAGCTATTAATGCGCTTGTGCATGTTGAAGAAGAATTAAAGAGAATTGCTGAGAAATTCCGCGTTGCAGATAGTGAAGATGTAACATCCCCAAAAACGACTAAGTCTAGTAAAGCACCTGAAAAATCTTTCTTAGGAAAAGTATGGGATGGTATAGTAGACGGTGCGGGAGATGCTGTTGGAGATACAATCGACGGTATAAAAGCATTAGGTGACTGGGAAACTTGGAAAGGCATGGGCTACACTGTCACCCATTTAGATGAAGCTTTACCTGCTATGTGGAATGCGTTATCAGATTCCTTTAACAAAGATGTGATAAATGGAGATGCAGAGACCCGTGCAAGATGGGGATCTTACGCTTTAACACAAATTGGATTAGGTCTTCTTGGAGATAAAGGGGTCAGTAAGGCTGCAAAGCTAGCACAAGGGGCTAAATTCTCTCAAGGTATCTCGAAAGCTGGACAATTATTTAATAAAGGCGATAATTTGGCTTTCGCAGGCGGTAATGGTGGTAGATCTGTATTTGATAGTGCTAGTTTTAGACAAGCCGAAGAAAAACTTTCAACCTACCAGTTTGCTAAAGGTGATAGGTCCCAACCTGTCACAAGTGTAGGTGAAGCACAAGTAAAACGTTATTTAGAGAATACTGGCGGAACAGTGGCAGAAATCAAACCGAGATATACACGTGAACAAATCGAACATCTAGCTGAAAGTAACTTTGAAAATCAAATAGATTCTGTTTTGCGGGATGTAGATATATCACGTGAAAAGTTTAATGAGCTAAAAACAAAAATGTATCATGAACTTAGTCCAGAAGAAGTAGTAGCCATGAAACAGATTAGAGACAGTGTTCCCGCACCAACTTCTACTACAATGATGCAGAAAGCAATTCCGTTAGAAGATATAAAAAAATACTTAATGGATGAGCGATTCAATGAAGTCGGGGGATGCGTTGCAAAATTTGAAGATGTAGCAGACATTCAATCATCACATGACTTATTTCACTCATTACGTTTAGATTATCACAAAACCAAATTTACTACCGAAAGTGATTTTGGTGTTATTAGATTTACATCGGATGATGCGGAAAAACTATATATTCCTTATGGCGATAATTTTAATGACCCAATAAATAAAAAACCTAGCGATTACTTACAATATCCTCAAACAGGAAATGGATTTGTAATGTCTGAAAACGGACGTATTATTCCAGAATATGAATCTCAATTTCCACAGAAATTAAGACCACATGATGGAGCAGAAATATATGAAGTTGTAAACGGAAAGGAACGATTGGTAGGAATATATAGCGAGCTAGATAAAAAATTTATTCCAGCTGTGACTAAGAACTAAGAAAGGAATTATGGAAATGATTAGACGAGATGAGTATGCAGTTTATAAAGGGACAGAATATAGTATATCCAAAATCGGTAATCGGTTTATATTAACTTCTACAAATCAAAAGGACTTACAAAACGGTTTTACACCCTACGAACGAAATCCCAATTTATTTATAAAAGAAGTTGAAAAATCCGAGTTAGAAACAGCGTATGACATTACACCTTTTGCCAAGCATAAAGAAATTATGTTTCGAATTATTGGAGAAAATAAAGACAAGGGAACTGTTTCAATATATACGATTGATCCCAAAGTAGGAAAAGAATTAGGAATGTCTTCACCTGGTCGTGGGGAATTCGTAAAAGATGTAAGACTAGAAGATGTTGAGTTAATTGAAAAAGTAGAACCTATCTGGGGATTTACACTAAATAAAGAGAATTAATTACAATAGATAACAGCAGAACCTTATAAGCACAAAGGTTCTGCCGTTTAATACCGGCAACCGAAAAACAGTAGATTAGGTGACTCAATGATTAGAGATGGAAAATATGGATTATATAATGGACAAGAATACATGTTAGCTGGAAAGAAAGATGATCTAGAAATTATATCGAATGATCCAGCTGAACTATTAAATGGTTTTATTCAAGATGATTGGGATGAAAATATTTTCTTTAAAAAAATAAAAAAAGAAGACTTGGATACCGCTTATGAAATTACAACATACGCAAAATATAAAGGACATAATTTCGGAGTACTAACTGCAAGCGAATTAAAAGTAGTTATTGCTACAAATAATCCACAGGTAGGACACAAACTAAATATGTCTGTACCAGGTCGTGGGGAATTTCATATGGAAGTAAATAGGACAGATGTTGAGTTAATTGAAGAAAAAAAACCTATATGGGGATTTACACTAGATATAGACAATTAATTACACCAAATAAAAGCAGAACCGTATAAGGGTTCTGCTTTTATAATCCTTACCTATTTTGTAACAATAGCAAATCCTAAACCAGCATCTTTATTTTAACTAGCTATCCAAATTGATAAATATAAGGATCAATATGTTCCTAAAAACACAATCCAGAATTTCTCCTGTAGGATATTACATACAGCAGACAATACAAAACCAAGTGCCCCTTCAACGAGTGCAATGTGCAGTGAATAAAAATATTGAGTTCACCAATGGAGATGCTCTTATTAGCATAATGTTTATGTGTTTCTGCTTGACTTGACCAAAATAACAAGTAAAATTATCCATATTAGCTTTTAAGCTATATTAATTTAGAAGGTGAGTTGGAATTATGACTCTTCACATTTGTGAAGTAACAGAAAAAAATTGGCGTTCGGTAGCTGCTTTAAACGTCGCAAAAGACCAGCAGCAATTTATTGAAAGCAATGCGTTTTCTTTAGCAGAATCATTATATGAGGGAAACGGAACGTCAGTAGGTTTATATGATGGAGAAACACTTGTAGGATATGCAATGTATGGATGGTATTGTGAAAAACGTAAAAGCATATGGTTAGACCGCTTTATGATTGACCAACAATATCAAGGAAAAGGATACGCAAAACGTTTCCTTCGCTTGCTTATTCAATTCTTACAAAATAAATTTGAATGTAAAACAATTTATTTAAGTTTACACCCAGACAACAAACTTGCAATGGGATTATATGAGTCATTTGGCTTCCGTTTAAATGGCGATATTGATGATGAAGGTCCTGTTGTAGGTGTTGTAATGGAGTTACTTTTAGATGAACATACAAACCTGTGAAAACAGGTTTTTTTAGTCCTTCGTTTTTGGCAATCTAGTATTTTTCTACAAAACACTTAGTTAAGTCCAAAAAATAAGCCTGCAATAAACGCAGACTTATTTCACACACTCCTCGAAATGTGCTTGGAACCATTCTTTATTAATATCTTTTCCGATAAAAACAACTTCACTTACTCGATCTTCGCCCTCTTGCCACTCTCTATCATACGAAGCAGCAAATAACGTATGTACGCCTTGGAAAACGATACGTTTATCCACTCCATCAATCGATAAAATTCCTTTGTAGCGATATAAATATTCTCCTAGTTCTTGAACGACAGCTGACATCCACTCATTTAGTTTTTGTAAATCTAACGGACGCTCTTCGCGTAGTACAAACGATTTTACACCTTCTAAATGATTATGCTCTGTATGAGGATAAATTTGTAACGTATCTTTCGTTTTAAACGTTTGAATTTGTAGTAACGATGGAATATCCACATCACAATTAGTCGACTGAATTAACTTTGCAGTCGGGTTTATTCCTTGCAATTCATGTAGGAGATTTTCTTTTTCACTCTCTTCAATTAAATCTAACTTATTCACTAATACAACATCAGCAAATGCAATTTGTTCTTTTGCTTCTAGCCCTTTTTCAAAATGTTTATGTATATGATAACTATCTACTACTGTTACAACACCATTAATTTGGTATGCAGATTGAATAACAGGATCTAAAAAGAATGTTTGAATAATAGGACCTGGATTTGCAAGACCCGTTGTTTCAATTACTAATCCATCAAAGTCCATTTTCCCTTCTGCTTTTACGTCCAGTAATTGTTTTAACGCAACGAGTAAATCCTCACGTACAGTACAGCATAAACAGCCGTTTGTCATTTCCATAATTTCTTCTTCAACATTCATAATCAACTGATTATCAATACCAATTTGCCCGATTTCATTTACGATCACCGCCAATTTCTGACCGTGATTCTCTGATAAAATACGATTTAATAATGTCGTTTTCCCTGAACCAAGAAAACCAGTTAATATTGTTACTGGAATCATTTTGTACCTCTCCTTCTAGCTATATGTTTTTACATTATATCATATAGAAATAATCGTTTTTGTAGCAAAACATATTTATTGTTTGTACGCCCCTCTAACTATATAATAATATGTAGTAAGAAAGCCTTTTCAAAAAATAATCATTCATCAAGGGGGTACTATAATGGAACGAGTTCAAATGACCGAAGCACTCGAATTTTCTCGTATGATTCAAGGTTTTTGGCGTTTAGCAGAATGGAATATGACGAAACAAGAATTACTTTCTTTCATTGAAGATTGTATGGATATGGGAATTACTACTTTTGATCATGCTGATATTTATGGCGGTTATACGTGTGAAGGACTGTTCGGAGAGGCATTACAACTAAAGCCTTCCTTACGTGAAAACATGCAAATCATCACAAAATGTGGAATCGCTCCCCCATCACCGAAATTTCCAGAGCGTTATGTTGCTCACTACAACACTAGTGCAAAACATATTATTCAAAGTGCAGAAGCTTCACTTAAAAATTTACATACAGATTATATTGACGTATTACTTATCCATCGTCCTGATCCTTTCATGGATCCAAATGAAGTGGCAGAAGCGTTCTCACGCTTAAGACAAGAAGGAAAAGTTCGGCATTTCGGTGTATCTAACTTTTTACCTTCCCAATTCAATATGTTAAGTTCATACTTAGATTTCTCGCTTATTACGAACCAAATTGAAGTATCAGCTCTGCAGCTTGAGCATTTTGAAAAGGGAACAATTGATTTATGTCAGGAAAAACGAATCAATCCAATGATTTGGTCACCTCTTGCTGGCGGAGAAATCTTTACTGGTCAATCAGAACGTGCTGTACGTGTACGTGAAACTGTGCAAAAAGTTGCTACTGAGCTAGGTGTTTCTAGTATCGATACGGTTATGTATGCTTGGTTACTTGCACATCCAGCTAAAATGTTGCCAATCATCGGATCTGGTAAATTAGATCGTGTTAAAACAGCCGCTCTTGCTACAAAAGTTAACTTAGACCGTCAACAATGGTTTACAATTTTCGAAAGCTCTAACGGACATCCTGTACCATAATACACAAAAAGAAGAGCCGTTTCTCTACAGCTCTTCTTTTTCATATGTATTTCTAGTCATCGCAAATACACACATATCCCTTAATCCATTTCCATCTACTGCAACACTCGCACTTTCTAAAACACCCTCTAATTTAAAACCTAATTTCTCAGGGATCGCTCTACTTTTCTTATTTAAAGAATCACAACGAATTTCTACGCGGTTTGCTTTCAGTTCAGAAAAAGCATAATCTGTTATGCCTTTCGCAGCCTCGACCATATAGCCCTTTCCACTAAACCTTGAATCAATCCAATATCCGATTTCAAATTGTGGTATATTCCAATTAACGCGATGTAATCCAGCCGATGCAATAAATTCACCTGTTTCTTTCGAAAAAACTAGTAATCTTAAGTCCTCACGCTGTAAAAATTGAATATGTGATTTTCTAATGCTCACTTCTACTTCTTCCTCTGTTTGCTCTTTTTGCGCAAAAACCATCCATGGTTTTAATTCTTTCATAGAAGCTTGAATGGCATCGTATACAACTTTACCATCACCTGGTTTCGGCATTCGAATCAATAACCTTTCAGTATAAAATTCAGAAGGAAAATCGAATAATAATGGATTCACTGTAAACACTCCCTATAATTCTTTTATATATAATAATATCCATCTCAAACTATACAGTAAAGAAATTTCTGAATTTTATACATTTAATTCATTTACATCTACCGCAACACGAACGCCAGATTCAATTGCCCCTTGTATCCATCCGTGATATAACGTTGTATGGTCTCCAGCAAAGAATATTCTTCCCTCTGGTTTGACAATCGCTGGTTGCAACTCTGATTCTTGACCTGCCTGAAATAGAGCAAACCCTCCAAGTGCATATGGATCCAACGTCCAACTTTTTGATATACCAGATAAGAATTCATCATATACTTGACCACCTAATATCGTTGCTAAGTTTTGTAATGTGTAATAAATACGGTCACCCTTTGATAAGCCATCCCATAACAACGCATCATAAGACCATGTATAGCTTCCTAGCATCATAGCTGGTCCCTTCTCTCCAATTCCATAGCTTGGATAATAGGCGTAACGAATTGGCAAATCTGTTATAATTCTGCCACCTAACTGTCCTTGTTCTTCCCAAAATCGACTTTTAAATTGAATTCCTATTTTTGTCGCTGGCATATAATGCAATTCACGAATTGCTTTCCATTTCTCATGAGATATAGAATCAAATGGATCTACTTCTACAAACCGCATTGTCGAAAACGGAATGGTAACAATAACTAAGTCCCCTGTAATACTACTATATTCAAACGTTTCTTCGTTTCGATAGAAAGCTGTCACACCATTATCATGCTGATGTAGCTTCATTAATTTTTGATTATATATAATATCTTCCTCTAATTGTGGTAAAAAAGATTTTGGCAATCTATCATTACCGCCTATTATTTCACAAAATCCGCTCTCCTCTTGCATAATGTATAAAAAACGTAATGTCTCAACGAATGACCTTTCTAAAAAACCTTCTAAATCCAACAAAACGCCAATCATCTCAATTGTTACTGGTGAAAAGTAAGTATTATATTGATAAGGGTGATACTTTAAAAATTGTCCTGTAGAGTATCTGCCAAAATCATTTACTACAACATCCCAATTTTTCTCCGGGTTCTTTTTAATAAAATTTATAATAGGCTGTACCGCTAACAATAATAGCTCCTCAGACGTTTTCCCAACTTCATTCATTTCCACAGGATACTTTAATATACTTGGCTCTTTTTCATATTGTTTTAATGTCGTTTTTCGGCCGTTTACGTAAATAATATCAGTCTCATTCCTATTAATAAAAGGGCTTACCTGTAGCCCAAATTTTCTTATATATGCCATCGTTAATGTATGCGAATACGGAATTCTCATCGCCCCTACATCCAAATATAAACCGGTATCTTCCATTCTAACTGTCTCTATGCGGCCACCTACCCGGTTGTTTGCCTCAAAAATCTTCACTTCATGTCCCGCAGCTTTTAATAAAGATGCCGAAACTAATCCAGCCATGCCAGCCCCTACTACAATAATTTGCTTTGGACTCGTCGTCTTCTTTAATCCTTTATTTATAATTTTTAACGTTTCATCCATCTCCGTGTTATACATTATATCTTTCTGCACAATTCCACCCCTTACTTCATCAAATGGGCATTAGTCGTTTAGTGCATTTTATTCATAAATTTCCATAAACATAACAACAGAGCAAGTTGAATATTCACTGAAAATACATAAGAGATCGCTCTCACATCTCTTCACGCTTCGTATAATATAGCAACAGCAAATAAGGAGTGGTTAAAAATGAAACCAACTTACGACTACAATGCTACAAAAAAGGATTTAGAAGAAAAGAAACAACAGCTATGCAACAAACTTAGTAATATGCATCTATCTAAAAAAGAGCGTGAACAAATAAAACTTGAGATTGATAACTACGAATATATTTTAAATGTAGTCGAAATGAATCATTATGAACGAGGATTTTCACATTAAAAGTGGATATATAATTTATCCACTTTTTATTTTGAGCATTTCATTACGCATTTTTCGTAAGTAAATATATAATAGGATGTACATTAAGATTGAGAGGTATATTCTATGATCAAATTAAGTGTATTAGACCAATCCCCTATTTCAGATGGTAGTACAGCAACCCAAGCTTTTTCACATACAGTTACGCTTGCGCAAGAAGTTGAAAAACTCGGATATACACGCTTTTGGGTATCAGAGCATCACAATTCTGTAAGCCTTGCTGGTTCAAGTCCAGAAATACTTATTTCTCATATTGCAGCAAAAACGGAGCGTATGAGAGTTGGTTCGGGTGGTGTTATGTTACCTCACTATAGCCCGTATAAAGTTGCTGAGAATTTCCGTGTTTTAGAAGCGCTTTATCCAAATCGTATTGACCTTGGTGTCGGCAGAGCACCTGGTGGTATGCCCATTGCAACTCGCGCACTTCAAGAAGGAAAAATGGTCTCACTTGATCAATATCCAGAGCAAATTGCAGATGTTGCAATGTACTTACATGATCAAGTACCAGAAAACCATCATTATGCAAATTTAAAGGCTACTCCTGTAATTCCCACATCTCCTGACATGTGGTTGCTTGGCTCTAGCGGAGAGAGTGCAAAGATTGCCGCACAACAAGGTGCTTCTTTTGCATTCGCACAGTTCATTAACGGATACGGCGGCCCTGAAGTAATGGAAGCTTATCAAGAACAATTCCAGCCTTCCTATTTAGGAGATAAACCAAAATCAATCGTCGCTATTTTTGTTATTTGCGGAGAAACAAATGAAGAGGCGGAAAAAATTGCTTCTAGTTTAGATTTATCAATCTTATTACTAGAACAAGGAAAGCGTACAACTGGCACTCCTTCTATCGAAACTGCTCAAAATTATTCATATAGCACGTATGATTTATTCCGTATAAAAGAAAATCGTCAACGTATGATAGTAGGCGATCCGTCTTCTGTAAAAGAAAAAATCATAAACTTAAGCAAAGCGTACAATACTGAAGAATTTATGATTGTCACTATTACTCATCGATTTGAAGATAAATTGAATTCTTATCGCTTATTGGCAAATGCTTTTAATTTATAATTTTAAAAAGGAGATACATCACATATGATGCATCTCCTTTTCTTACTACTTATTGTTTTCATTCCCTATATATTCAATAGCTTCTTTCAATACCTCTTCAAAGTGAATAGGATAATCATGATTTAAGTTAGGTATAATTTTATACTTATGTTCTATATTCTTATCTCTTAATAATTGTACAAATTGCTGTGTGCATTCGAAACAATCTTCATCTTGATCACCGCAGACTATATATCCCTTTATATGTTTATCCTGTAGTACTCCCAGCAACTCATTCCATTCTTCAACCTCTGGAAGCCACGGTGCCATAAAAATAAACCCATCCACAGCTATATTTTTTTGTAAAATTGTATATAGAGCTACTCTTGCTCCAGCAGAAAAACCGCCAATTATTACATGTTCTACTGTACGGTTCTCTATAAGCTTATCGTAATGCTCTTTTAATTCTTCTTTCCCTCTATGTAAATCATCCCATACAAACCCATCTGAAAACTGGATTTTCGAAGACTGTGGTAAAGCTAACGTATAATTTTGTGCCAAAACAGATTTCCAATATGGTTCTATTATTCCTATATTTTCTTGATCACCGTGCATTGCAATAAATAGTTTTTCTTTTTTCTTACTTTCTATATATTTCACATCTGCTCGTTCTGTTTTCTTTGCTAACTCTTCTCTTTCTTTACATAATTGAACCATTTGATGAAACTCTTCAAATTTATGTAGTGGTTTTAAATCGTCGTCCGAAATTAAATACTCATTTCCATACCAAAAACCCTTTTCTATAATAGCTTCCTTCATTAAATGCAACGCTTCTTCTTCAAGTCCTGCTGCACTCGCTAATGCATATTTAAAATTATATATTTGAGCCTCATTCCCTACTATACCTTTAGCATGCTCCATTATATAAGTGTACGCTTCTAAACTTCCTTTACTTGCATAGCAATGTAACGTTTCATTTAATAATTGAATGTAAGTCATACCATTTTTCATACATCTACTCCCCCGTAACCTGTTATAATATTTATGTCTCAAACCTTTATATCATTCTGTAATCGTTATATAACTCAAGCTAACAATAACTTTATTCTTAAAATGATACTCAATTATTACTCCTCTTTACCCAATAAATTTAGTATAAAGTTTAATAGACTGAAAAATAAATATTTTTACAACCAAAAAAAAGACAACAATATATTTATTGTTGTTCTCAATACATCTACCCACTCTTTTGTTTTTTTCTATCTGGTTTACTTGAAACTAAATAATGTTTTTCTGAAATATATAAGTCTCTTTTTAATATACGATCTAAGTAAGGTCCTAGTTTCATTCCGCATATGAGGCGATCTTCACTACCTTCTACAATTGGAAACATTTCTTTTTCTGTTACATACTGATCTACTGCCTTTTGTACAATATCAATTTCTTTCACTAGGTTTAAGTTTTCTTCTGTATGTTCAAATACCTCAAGCGTTTCCTTCGTAATAAGAAAATGGTTTGTTGGAAATGCAGGTAAATACGGCTTTAACAAATCATAATTCACTGTATAATCATCATTTACTAATACTGTATAAACGATATTAGCATTCTTTTCTAGAAACTTAGCCATCGCTTGTTCCAATTCATCTTTCGTAATTTCACGCTCTTCTTTTCTAGTTTTGAAAAAGCGAAACATCGCATCGCCTCCTTTTTACTATATTATAGCATAAAAGAAAACTGAAAAATCACAAAAAAGTCATTGAAAGAATTTTTCAATGACTTTTTTCTTTATATTCTTATATTTATCCCGCTTTAATGGGCAGTAAGCCCCCACTGATTAAAGTTTCACTTTATTTTAAGAACGCACTTAGCATCCATACATGTTGTTCTAATGTTGTATGAATTGCTAACAACATGTCCGCTGATGTTTCATCTCCAGCTTCACCAGCAACTTCCATGCCTTCTTTTAGTTCTTGAATAAGTGCTGAGTAATCATTTACTAATGTTTGCACCATTTCTTCTGCAGATTCCTTGCTTGTCCCTTCATTCACACTAGATGTTGCAAGATATTCTTTCATTGTCGCTAACGGCTTACCTTCCAATGCTAAAATACGTTCTGCTAATTCATCAATATACGTTCCAGCTTCATTGTAAAACTCTTCAAATTTCTCATGTAATGTAAAGAAGTGTGGTCCTGTCACATACCAGTGATAATTATGTAGTTTCACATATAACACATTCCAGTTTGCTACCTGCTTGTTTAATACTTCAACAACATTTGTTTTCGTACTCATACAATCCACTCCTCTTATCATTTTGTAATGATTATCTTTTCATAACCTAGTTACATGTTACCATACATTTCCTATCCTTTCGAACGATTAGCTTATATGTAACAAAGTTTTAACACCTTTAATATTTCCCTAATATGTATTAATTCATGTATGTTTTCAAACACTTCATACGTCTAATTGTCCAAGCTCATACATATGCATAATAGTAAATCAAGCTCATCGTAGTAGAAAGAGGGATAACATGGACAATCAACAATGGCAAGTAGCAAAGAAAGTCGCTGCTACTTATATTGGAACAGTCGTTGGAGCTGGATTTGCTACTGGACGAGAAATTGTTGAATTTTTTACAGTGAATGGCTTTTATGGAACAATTGGCATATGTATAAGTGGATTTTTTTTTATTTGGCTCGGTACAAAAATGATGTTACTCTCCTCACAAATCGGTGCATTTTCAGCGCAAGAATTTAACAAATATTTATTTGGGGATGTATTTGGAAATGTCGTAAACACATTATTATTACTCGTATTATTTGGTGTAACGAGCGTTATGTTATCAGGAGCTGGGGCGGTATTCGAAGAGCAACTTCGTTTACCAAGACAACTCGGTATTTTCATTACAGTAATCGCCTGTCTCATTATAGGTAGTCGCGGATTACAAGGGGTTTTTGAAGTTAATACACTTGTCGTACCTATTATGATGATTTTCATTATCGGACTTGCTATTACAACGTTTTTTCACGGTACAACTCCTATTAGTAACACTATTCCTGCAGAAAGCTGGAATATGAAGTGGATAACTAGTCCTATTACATATGTCGCCTTAAATCTTTCTCTCGCCCAAAGCGTCCTCGTCCCGTTAGCCAGCGAAGTAAAAGATCGAAAGGCCATTTTATGGGGCGGTATTTTAGGTGGGGCAGGACTTTCTTTAATATTATTATGTAGCCATTTAGCTATCTTATCAGTCGACCAATTTTATCAATATAACATTCCAATGGCTGAAGTCATAAGAAAATTCAATGCCACTTTTCACTTTTTCTTTGTTCTTATCATTTTCGGTGAAGTATTCACAACTTTAGTTGGCAATGTGTTCGGAATGACAAAACAAATGCAATCCATCACTGGCTGGAAAAATAACAATATTATTTTCTTCATTTTACTAATAAGTTATTGCTTTAGTTACGTTGGTTACAGTGAATTACTCCATATTCTATATCCAGTAATCGGGTGGGTTAGCATCATTTTACTTCCGATTATTGCTTTTAAACAACTTCAAAAAACATAAAAAGCATCCATGTTATTGGATGCTTTTTATATATATTTACTCACAATCATCACATACTTCCCAGTACGGCCCCATTTCGAGTGCCAAATATGGCTTTAATTGCAACCGAATCATTCGACTAGGCATACGTTCTAAAACGAATTGAATCCCTTCTTCTTCTTCATCTAATTCAACTTTTGAAATCGCAATTCTTTGCATCGTCGAAATAGGCATTCCCTCTTTATATAAAGTGATTTTCACCTCATCATATTCATTAAAATACAATTCAACACTCATTTGATTTTTCAACATTTCATTAACAATTTCATATTTATCATTTCGTTCCTGGATTATATATTTCCAAGCGCCTCTACCTTCTTCTTTCGGAGCTGCTTGAAATAATGTCATCAAATCCTCGTATAGCATAAGATAACCCCTCTCTTACTAAAAAACGATGAGTATTTTATATACTCTTTATCTCTATCACTATCCATATGTATTGTACCATATATCAACGTTCTAACCGTATTCATTTGCTTCATAAGTATATAAAACACTTTATTCAGTCTTCATTATTATGTGGCTTACTTTATTACTTAATCCTCCTTAAATTTTAAACCTATTCCCAATCATTATTTGCTCACATCAAAAAAGGAGAGTGATTTACATCACTCTCCTTAAAAGAATTTCCCAGTAGCTGCTAACGCTAATACTAGTATTAGAATTGTAAATAATAATGATACTATAAAACTAAAAATAGGTAATGCTTTCTTTTCATTCTTCTTAAAGAGTAACTTTAAACTAAGAAAGATGTTTACTGGTACAAATATAAAATAAAAATATTTAACAATTTGCACTGAACTATTTGAAAGTGTTTTAAAAATAAACACTTCAATGAGAAAAACAATAAAAAATGAAATACTTAACCAAAATGAGACATAACTAAGCCAAGAATGTCTTTTTGTCCCCCAATACACTCCCATACGAATCTCCTTTTATTTGTATTCTATATGATTATAATTATACACAAAGTTAACAAATACCTTTATTTTTCGACAAATATTATACAAAATATATATTTAAACCTCATAAAAGTATTGTGTATTTCTATTTAATTTTACAAAAAAACAGACTACTCCAATAGCATACTGCTATCTTGGAGTAGTCTGTTCTCTATTAAACTTTAAATCTTTCAATTAATACTTGTAACTCTTCAGCCATTTGAGAAAGCGTACCAGCTGCAGAACCAATTTCCTCCATCGAAGCTAATTGTTCTTCCGCTGATGCTGCAACGTTTTGAGTACTCGTCGCATTATTCTGCGCTGTCATTGCAATTTGTCCTACCGAAATAGACACTTCATTTGCACCTTTTGACATCCCGTTAGCCGTTTCAACCATCGTTTTAATTTGATCGGCAATTTCGTTTGTAGATTGTAAAATCTCAGTAAAGTTTTGCTTCGTTTCATTCGCAATTACAAGTCCAGATTGAACTTCTTCATTTACATGCCCCATTGATTTTACCGTCTTACTCATGTCATCTTGTATTTCACTTATTAATTTACTAATTTCACTAGAAGATACGCTAGACTTCTCCGCCAATTTACGTACTTCATCTGCAACGATTGCAAATCCTCTTCCGTGCTCTCCTGCTCTTGCAGCTTCAATTGCCGCATTCAAAGCTAGAAGATTTGTTTGATCTGCAATATTTTGAATGACTTCCAGTATGTCACCAATTTGTTTTGATTTATTATTTAATAACTGTATAACTTCATCTGACTGTGAAACAGATTCTGCAATAGACTGCATTTGATTTACTGTTTTTCCTACTAGTTTTCCACCATCTTCTGCTTTTTCACGAGTATGCGCAGAAGCCGTACTAATTGATGATGAACTATTTGCTACATGTTGAATTCCTTCTGTTACATTAAATAGTAACATTGCACCATTTTCTACACTTGTTGTTTGTGTTGTTGCCCCGCTCGATATTTCATCCATTGCCATTGTAATTTGCTCAGTCGCTTCACTCGCTTGTCTTACACTTGCCGTTAGCTCTTCTGATGCTGCTGCAACATGTCCAGCCGAAGTATTAATTCTTCCGATTAATGTTCGCAATGCATCAGTCATCTCATTAAATCCTTTTGCAAGTTGACCAATTTCATCATTAGAATGAATTTCGATGGTTTGCGTTAGATCTCCCTCACTTATTTCTTTAGAAGTGACAACTAATCTTTTTAATGGCTTCGTTATAGAAAGTGTCACAAAATAAATAAGTGCCCCGCCTATAACTAATGAAATGAACATAACAATTAACATATTATAAAATACAGGCTGCGCAGCTTCAATTACTTCATTTGAGTACATCGTCCCACTGATTTTCCAACCTGTTTTTACATTTGTAGCAAATACCATTTGTTTTTCGCTACCGTCATACATATATGAAAAAGCACCATGATTATCTTCATAAATTTTCTTCGCCCAAGAATCAGATGCTTTTTCTCCTGACTTCTCTTGAGGATGTGCAATTATTTTTTGTTTCCCATCTAAAATGAAAGCATATCCCTTTTTACCAATATTAATTAACTTCGTTGTTTTTAATAAATTATCTAAACTTAAATCTATCGCTACAACACCGTTTTTATCTTCTGCTTGTTTTGCAATCGTTACGACAATATGTCCATTTCCTTTTGCCTTATACGGCTCAGTAATTACAATACCACCTTGTTTTGCCACTGCATCTTTATACCAAGAACGTTCTGTTGGATCATAGTCCGCTGCCATTTGTATATTTGGTTCTTGCACAAATTTCTTATCATTTCCAGCAACGTATACTTGTTCAACATCTTTATTTAAATTAATATATTGAGATAACATCTTCCTTAATTCATCTTGATTTTCCCCTTGATACATATTCCCTTGAATCACTCGCGCAAAATTATTTATATCATTAAATTTTGCCTCAATCATTTGATTGATTAAATTATCTAATATTTTTATATTGTCGTGAGCACTACTCGTAATTTGTGATTCAAAATTCTTTTTAGCTGTTTGATAAGACATGCCTCCGATAATAGAGACCGCCGCAATTAGAATGACGAAAAATGAAATTAGTAGTTTTTTTGCTACTTTCATATCACGAAACCAATTTAATAGTCTACCCATTACAAACCTCCTGCTTTTCAATTTTATAAGATAAATATTGTGAATTATAAATACTTCCCATTCCCTAATTATTATTTTCATAACCTATTATGATGAATACTTTGTAAAGTTTAAACAAATAAATTCTATTTGTCTATATATTTGAATAATATTATTATAAAATTTACAAATGTAAAAAACCAAAGGAATATACCTTTGGTTTTTTACATTTTTTTATGCTGTTTAGAAATCTTTTTCCACTTATCACGCTCTGCTCTTGCAAGAACAGCATCTTGTTTTCTCATAAAATAGGCTAGTTCTCTTTGTAATTTTTTATAGCTTTGCAATCGATTTATCGTAATCATTCCGTTATCAATTGCCTTATGCACTGCACACCCTGGCTCATTTTCATGCTTACAGTCCCTAAAACGGCATGTATTTGCTAGTTCTTCAATATCAGAAAATGTTGTTTGAATCGCATCGCTTCCTTCCCAAAGCTGCAGCTCCCTCATACCCGGAGTATCAATAACTAAACTACCACTCGGTAATCGGAACAATTCACGATGAGTTGTCGTATGCCTTCCTTTACTATCTTCCTCACGAATATCTCCCGTTTTTGCTACTTCAATTCCTATAAGTGCATTTAACAAAGTAGATTTCCCAACCCCTGATGACCCGACTAAAGCAATTGTTTTTCCTGAAGTAACGAATTGCTGCAACGATTCAATACCGGCATGCTCTACACTATCAACGACGAAGATTGGAACACCAATTGCCACAGCTTCCGTTTCAACAATTTTCTGCTCTATGTCCTCACATAAGCTACTCTTTGTTAAAACAATTACAGGCATTGCACCGCTTTCATACGCTAATAGTAAATAACGTTCCATTCTTCTTACATTAAAATCATGATTAAGTGCATTCACTAAAAATAGATAATCTACATTTGCTGCTATTACTTGTTCTTCCGTTCGAGTACCAGCCTCTTGTCTAGAAAAAGAGCTTCTTCTTGGAAAAATACGATGAATAATTGCTTTCTTTTCATTCTCTATTTTCTTTATATACACCCAATCACCAACTGCTGGATAATCTCCCTTCGTTACTGCTTCATGTCGAAACTTTCCAGACAGCTCTGCCATATATTCACCATCATTACAAATAATTCGATATATATGCTTATGCTCAAGTAAAATTCGTCCTACTTCAAAGTTCTCAACAGCTTGTTCCTCAAAAAAAGAATCCCAGCCGAACGATTCTAAAATATTTTGATTCAAATTGATATCCTCCCTAGTTTAAGCTAAGCGGAAGGATCGTGCGCTCCCTTATATAGTCTCGCCCTTTCCATCCACCTTTGTATTTGGTTTATTATTCATATAAGTTATTTTCGCCATAATACATCACCCCGTTCTCATTTTAATTACTCTCATTATATGGAATATTCATTTAAAAAGCTACCTTATTTAACGTAATTTTCAAACATTTTATTTTTCATCATTCTAATTTGCCCACGGTGACTAATCTCATCTTCTAGCACGTGAAACCACAAATAGTACTGGTTATGAGCTACACCGTTAGGCCACTTTCTTTCTGACATAAGCCATTCATCACCTTGTTCACTCAAATACTTCAGTGATTCTTCTCGAACACTTTGTAGAAGCTGTACATAATACTTTATTTCATGACCACGAATCGTTTTCCTCGATTCTCCTAAATAGAGTGCGTCTTTCCATATTTCTAATTCTTCCTTTGTAAAGTCACGCTCTTGAAATGAAATAAGCTGATGTGCTTTTTCAATAGCTGCTATATGCTTTAGTAACGCTCCAATGGAATTCCCTCCACTCGGTATCATTAAATCTAATTGCTCAACCGATAGATCTCTTATTTCAAGGAATGTTACAGCCCTTGTATGCTCCAGCATGCTTACTAATTCCCCTATATTTTTTGTATAACCAGCCACACTTCTTATTCGGTAATCTATATTCATATCACGCACCCTTTTCTGTATTCATATTAAGGAATAACAGCTTCATATAATAGACTGAAATATATCAGATTTTTCTGTTATAATTAAATTGAATACGTAATACCCCCAAACAAACTTTCTCAATATGCTTCTATGAAATATTAAAAGGAATCAATATAAAATAATCGAATCTTATTCACTAAAAGGAGTGGATTCGATGGAAATGTATCAATGGCTAACCGCTATACTCGTTGGTGGCATTACCGGTTTCGTTTCCCATCTAATCAATAACCAAGGTAAGTTATTGCTTCCACGCCGTTTGAAGACTTTTTTTCACTTTGGGTTTTTGACTGATATTTTCACTGGTAGTCTAGCTGCACTTCTTGGACTCGTTTTATTTGATGTCACCTTAATCAAAGAAATTATTAAAGTATCCATTGTGACTGCTATTTCCGGTCAGACTTTTTTACTACATCAAGCTCTTGGTGGCGAACAGGCTAAAAATACGCAAATCGGGAAAGCTGATGAGAAGATTCAAGAAATTGACAAATTATTGCGACGTTAGTCTATACTTTTTTTGAAAATTATTGCTATAATAAACAATAAATATTTTCTATTGCGTCGTTTGTCAGAAGAAAGGGTGTTTCGTATGACAAAAAAGAAAATAGAAGATTTCTTAACAGACACTGAAAAAGAGGAACTGCTAGAAAACTATAAATGTTTACGAGAAGCCCGCACAAAAAGCGAAGCTAACTATTTTGGAGAAGCAGTAAACCATCTATTAAATAAAGCTAAACAACGAATTATTAAAGATGCAGGCATACATGATGAAAATGCAGCAACTGTTCAATCAAAGAGAAAAGCACTGTTTTAGTTCATTAGCTAAAACAGTGCTTTTTATTATGTTATTTTTCACATTACTTTCACAACTATTTCACAATTATAAGTAGTCCTATATGTTATACTCAGTATATCCTTTTCCAAGGAGCTATATGCCGATATATGAATCCCTATCTCTATAGGGATTTTTATTTTTGGGCTTTTTTTATTTGTAAGGACTTTATGACGCAATTCCTGTTTCACTATTTTCAGTAAGCTTTTCACTTTTTCTAAACAGAAATACAGCTATAATATATAATATTGCAGTAAAACTACCTACAAATATAAAATTGTGAGATGCTGCAAATAACATTCCTGCCATTGCCGCTCCAATCATTTGACCAATATACATAGAAGCATTAGCTAGAGCCGCTCCTGTTCCTCTTGCTACGATAGATATGTTTTGTAAGTGCCTCATCATTAATACAAACAAAATTCCTGTCACAAAAAACAAAACAAAAAATAATAACTCCACAATTATAATGTTGTTTACATGAGGAAGTAATGCATATAGAACTGCTGTAAATATAATTCCACCATAGAATGAAAGGTTATAACCAATTTTATTTACGATTCTAGGTCCAAAAATATTACCAGTTAAATTTCCTAATCCTAATACGAGCATAGCTGTTCCTATTTCATGAATTTGCAAGCCAAATTGAATAGACAGCCACACACCGAAGAATGAAAATGCAGCAAAATTACCAGTTTGAAAAACAAAATATGCAAAAAAAGAAAGTGAAACCTTAGAATCTGAAAGTAATTGTTTATAACGCCTTAAGATATTTGTTTTATTTCCATTTATATAACCCGGTTGTATTTCTGGTAATACTGCATAAATAAGAATAACAAGTAGTGCTGATAATATACCAATGATGAAGAATGGTGTTGTATAGTGTATCATTGCTAAATATGATCCAACTGGCAGTCCTAAAATTTGAGAGAGTGACAATCCTGCTGTTGCAATCCCAATTGCCTTTACAATTTGTTCCTTCTCTATAAGGAGCGGAATAGATGCCCACACTTGTGGAGATACAAAGGCTGCACTTACACCTGCTAAAAATCTCAATATTAACATCCATAGAAAACTCGGTGCAATTCCACATAAAAACGTACTTAACGCAAAAAAACTCATCCCTATTACCATCACTTTTTTTCTGTTTAAACTATCTGATATAGGACCAGCGATAAGTGCAAATGCAGCATATCCCAAAGCATATGAACTCACCATCCACCCTGACAACTCAGTTGAAATATGATACACCTGTTGTAATGTGGGTAAAAGTGGTGAAATTAAGAAAGTATCTGTACCGATCATAAACATGATTGTAAAGAATACAGCTAGTACTCTTTTCATTTAAATCTTCTCCTTTTATATAAAAAGAGGGAATTATCCCTCCTTTCAACTAATCTTCTAAAATAGATTCAATCTCTTTCATGACATTTTCATTCAATGAAACTTCCACCGCTCTTACACTTTCTCTTATTTGCTCCGCTCGTTTCCCACCAGGAATAACAGTATCAATTCCTTTTTGGTTTAATAACCACGCTAAAGCTAAATGCGATAATTCGAGATCCTTTTCTTTAGCTATGTCTTTTAACTTTTCAACTTTCTTAAAGTTGCTCTTATATGTATTCTCTTCAAATAGATTTACACTTTGACGCCAATCTCCTTTATTCAATTTGAAATCTTCTGTATATTTACCACCTAGTATCCCAAAAGCAAGAGGCCCGTAAGGAATAAATGAAATACCTGATTCTATACAATATGGCAAAAGTTCTTGCCCAGCAGTACGATCTAACATATTATACGGTGATTGTACAACATCTATGTGCCCATACTGATTTGCTTCTTTTAATTGCTCTACGTTTACGTTAGATATTCCAATTGAACGAATTTTCCCTTCTTCTTTTAGGCGAGTAAGTTCTCCAATTGAATCTATGTAACTTGTTTCTGGGTTTGTAAAATGTAAATAATATAAATCAATATAATCAGTTTGTAATCTTCTTAAGCTATTTTCTACAGCTTTTCTTAAATAGCTCGGTTCATTATTCATATAAACCTCTCCATTTAATAACGGTTGTATTCCACCTTTGGTAGCAAGTACAGCTTCGTGGCGTTTTCCCTTCAATGCTTCCCCTACCAATTCTTCTGATCTGCCGAAACCGTATGAATCTGCTGTATCAATAAAGGTAATCCCTTGCCCCATAGCTTCTTCTATTAATCGTTTTCCTTCTTCCTCATTCACATCAGCATATAAATTATGTCCCCCTACAGCGTTTGTTCCTAACCCCAACTTTGAAATATTTAGTCCTGCCTTTTGCAATTTTGTATACTTCATTTTTTTCTCCCCCTATATTTCTATTGTTCGAATATATTCGAACAATAGAAATATACCATTTTATATGTTATAGTGCAAATATATTACTTACACGAGCAGGTGAAAAAATGCGTACTCTCTATCATCCAAATCGAGAAGAAATTCAATTTTCTTCTATTTTATATGCACTTAGTGATCAAATTCGTTTACAAATTGTAACTATGCTACTAGAGAAAAATGAACAATCTTGTGGTGCGTTAAATATTCCAATTGCGAAATCAACTTTATCTCACCATTTCAAAGTTTTACGTGAATCTGGTGTTATGTATACACGCCTTGAAGGCACACAACGTTTCATTTCAATTCGTGAAGATGACTTAAATGCTAGATTCCCCGGTTTATTAGATGTCATAATACATGCAACAGAACCATACTAAAACAACATCTCATAGGAATATGAGATGTTGTTTAGTTTTTTCTATTTTTTTAATACTGTGAAGCTTTATTCATTGAGGCTTTTGTTCTTCACTATAACTACCAAACCCCTTCCTAAATTAAAGTTTGAATAAAACGTTTGAACGCTGATATCCCTTCTTCATCTCGTTTAAAAACACCAGCATCTTCAAGCGCCTGAATAAATTTCCGTCCCAATTCTTCTCTCATAATCTCCTGTATATTTTGTTCATTCATCCTATTTTCATATTTGGTTTTTAATTGTTCTGCCCATCGTATATGAGGTGCTGGAATATCATTTGGAATATTAAGTAAGAATTTCCCCACTTCCTGAAGTTCTGTTTTTAAACGAGCAGGAAGTACAGCTAGCCCCATTACTTCAATCAGACCGATATTTTCCTTTTTAATATGTTGTATTTCCGCATGAGGGTGGAAAATACCCAATGGATGTTCCTCACTTGTATAATTGTTCCGTAAAACTAGATCCAATTCGTACATATTATTCCGGTAACGAGCAATAGGAGTAATCGTATTATGCGGAACATCATTCGTAAATGCAAATAAATTAACAGAAGGATCACTATATCCCTTCCAACTCTCTAATATGTACTCCCCTGCATTTACTATTTGTTCTATGTCGTTACTTCTTAAGCGAATAACTGACATAGGCCATTTAATAATCGAACATTGCATTTTTGGAAAGTTAGTTAGTTCAAAAATTATGTCGTTCGATGCATTTGCCATAGCAAATTCATAGTTTCCACCTTGATAGTGATCATGTGTTAGAATAGATCCTCCTACAATTGGCAAATCTGCATTGGAACCGAGGAAATAATGCGGGAATTTTTCTACAAATTTTAATAAACGTAAAAATGTTTGACGATCAATCTTCATTTCCCGGTGGTCTGATGACAATACAATACAGTGTTCATTGAAGTATATATACGGAGAATACTGTAGAAACCAGCTTTCATCTGTAATGTTCATTCGAATCATACGATGACTCGATCGTGCAGGATGTCCAATTCTGCCCCTATATCCTTCATTCTCTATACAGAGTAAACATTTTGGATAATTTGTATTTTCCAATACTCTTTCTTTAGCAATTTGTTTAGGGTCTTTTTCTGGTTTTGATAAATTAATTGTTATATCAATGGCACCGTATTCCGTATTTACTTTATAATTTATATTTTTGGCAATTTGCTTCATTTGGATATAGTTGCTGTTTTTACTTAATTCATAGAAGTAATCTGTCGCAGCCTTCGGATTTTGTTCGTATTTTTCATAAAATAGAGTATTGATAACGGACGGTTTGGACATAAAAACATCCATAATTGCACTTGCTAAAATCTCCTTCTCATCCAGTACTTCCTCAATGACTTTATGCATACAAGCATATTCTATTAACTCTTCCAACAACTCCGAATTTGCTTTCTTTGCAGGCCCAGGAGCTGGTGCTTCCACTACAAAGTCATCTAAACGAAGTAAGGAAAGGATTTTATTCCTTGTATATATTGCATCTTCTTGTTCAATCAATTGAATTTTGATAGCACGATCAATTAACTGCTGGATAGCTTGATATATCATCATCATTTACCTCCTCTAGTCTCATAGCGTTTTAGGTTGTTACGATGCAAGTTCTATGTACCTTTTATCATTTTATAAACGGACGTATGGGATAACCACCATTCGAATATACGTTTTGCTTTCTCCGAAGAAGCTATTAGCATACTAGAATCGCCCGTTTAGCAAGCTATTTTGTTACATTATACGTACGTAAAAACACTTCTACAATCAACATCTTGTCGTATTTTTTAGACATCTTGCTTTTCATTTTTAACATCTCACTAAAAACATAAAAAAGTACATGTTTTGAAGAACGATTTCCGACGATTCAATGAACACAATGTGGCCTACCTCCACCGAGATAGACCTTTCATCCACAATATTACACTAGCAATAAAATAACCCTAGCTTTATAAACCAGGATTATTTGTTATTTATCTTATTTTCAACATTACAAAAAACAATATTTCTAAAAAACATAGCAATATCTCACTTGTGTAAGCATTTCACAAAAAGTAATCTATGGGTACAGATAGATACTGGAAACTACTTCTGGTTTTAATAGATTCTCAACTACTATACAAGCTTCACATTCTATCAAAATATTAAGTTTAAAAGATCATAAAGTAATCTATACCTGTGAAAAACCATCCATATCAAAATTGCCAAAATGGAAACGAGGGGGTACATATGAAAAAATCGAAAAGGAAATTCAAGAGGAAGATTGCAACACTTGTAACAAGTTGTGTCGTAGGTTCTACTTGTTTTACAAATGGTTCCCTAATCCAAGCCGAAGGAACCACGGATACTAAACAAGCTGAAAATCAAATCATTTCTCAAAGCCCAAATGCGGTTATTTCATCTAATCAAATGAATGTTCTCGTTGATGTGAATTTTCCAAGAGTCATTCAATACGATTTAAAATCCGGAAATGGAGCAGGAAAGACTTTTTACGGACAAACTGAGACCTTAAATACAATCCTTATAAATGATGTAGCAGTAAAACCAAAAGTAAAAACAAAAGTTTCCTCCGAGAAAGTTGTATATGAGATGACGGTAATAGATACTCCCAACAATATCTCTGCGGTTATTACTGCTGAGTTGGCTGTTAAAGAGAATATATTAGAATTCAATATTACAAAGATCGTCGACAACAAAATCGTAAAAACTATCGAAATTCCAAATCATAATTTAATTTCTGTAAATAACAGTCAAAAAAACGCAGTGCTAGATGGCGTACAGATGTCAACAAATACACGTATTAATGGTGATAGACAGGTAAAGGTTGATGAAAGTTTAATTACGAAAGATGAAGAGCAAAAAGGATATATGTATGCCTTTCTTTCTACTGATGAATTAAGTGCAAGTATATGGTCGAATACAGAGAATAGTTTAGCAAAAAAATTGGCTCCAGATTCTTATGCTGCAAAGACCGATGCTCAAAGAATTACGGCAACTGCTACGACTAATAGTACAGGAAAAAAAACACTTGGTCTAAGTAGTACCTTCTGGACGTATCAAAAGTCAGAAGGACATCGTAAAGAAGATGGCACTCTAGAGCTAAAGGATGGAACAGTTAATAAGGTTGATGAAATGCCGTCCGTGAAAGTAATCATTACTGCTGATGCTAATGATGATAAAAAGATAAACTGGCAAGACGGAGCAATTGCTTATAGAAAAATTATGAACGAACCTCTAGGGGCAGAAAAGGTTCCAGACTTAGTTGGTTACCGTGTTAATATGAACTTTGGCAGTCAAGCCCAAAATCCTTTCTTAATGGCTTTAGACGGAGTAAAAAAGTTTTATTTAAATACTGATGGACTAGGACAATCTATTCTACTAAAAGGTTATGGTAGTGAAGGACATGATTCTGGTCATTTAAATTATGCTGATATTGGAACCCGAATTGGCGGTGCAAAGGACATGAAAGCATTGCTAACAAAGGGGAAAGAATATGGGGCGTCTTTTGGTGTTCATGTGAATGCAAGTGAAACATATCCAGAGTCAAAATATTTCCAAGAAGATCGTTTATTAAAAAATCCAGATGGAACTTATAAATATGGTTGGAACTGGATTGACCAAGGAATAAACATTAACGCTGATTATGATTTAAGAAATGGTAGAGCACAACGATTCAAAGATTTATATGATGCTCTTGGTGGTAAGAAAAATGATTTAGATTTTATTTATGTAGATGTTTGGGGTAATGGACAGTCAGGTGATAATAGCACATGGCCGAGCCGTCAATTAAGTAAAGAAATAAACAGTTTAGGTTGGCGCTTAGGTAGTGAGTGGGGATATGCAAATGAGTATGATTCTACATTCCAACACTGGGCAGCCGATTTAACTTATGGCGGGTATACGCTAAAAGGCATTAATAGTACAATCACCCGTTTCATTAAAAACCATCAAAAAGATGCATGGATTGGTAACTATCCTAAGTATGGAGGCGATGCAGATGCTCCATTATTAGGTGGATACAGTATGAAAGACTTTGAAGGTTGGCAAGGTAGGAGTGACTACAAAGCGTATATTGATAATTTATTTGCGGTAAATATTCCAACCAAATTCATTCAACATTATAAAGTCACACAGTGGGAAAATGGTAAAGCAGTTGAAATGAAAGATGATAAGCAACAACCTTACAACTGGGTACCAGGTATGAAGACAGTATTAAAGGATGAATCTAGTGAAAATACACTTACAATTGAAAGAAAATCAAATAATTTTGCAAATGATCAAGATGGCTATCGAACAAGAACTATGATATTAAATGGTAAACGAATATTTGAAGGTAAACCTGGTGACGAAAAATATTTATTTCCATGGTCTTGGGATCAAAATGGTAAAAAATTATCAGCAGAGAATGAAAAATTATATCACTGGAACACAAACGGTGGAAAAACAACGTGGACTGTCCCTACTGGTTGGCAAGGTACCGTTAAAGTGTATGAGTTAACAGAATTAGGTAAAGAGAAAATGAAAAATGTTAAAATTGAAAATGGAAAAATCACATTAGATGCAAAAAAATCTACTCCATATGTAATTTATAAAGGGCCAAAGTCCAATAAAGATGTTAAATGGAGTGAAGGAATGCACCTTATAGATACTGGATTTAATAGCAATTCCCTAAAAGATTGGAAAATTAAAGGAGACTCAAAAGCTGTTAAGATCACGAAGAGTGAAGGTAATAATAATATGCTAACAATCTCCAATAATAAAAAGAAAGTACATGTAACTCAAAAATTAACAGACCTAAAACCTAATACAAGGTATGCTGCATATGTGGGTATAGACAACCGAAGTGAAGCACAAGCAAGCTTAACAATTACTTCTAACGACAAAGAGTACACAAATAGTACTGGTAAATCTATTGCTAAAAACTATGTAAGAGCATACGCACATAATACACTAGGCTCTGAGCAAGCAAAAGCTGATGGTCAAATGACTTCAACTGTGGATGGAACAAGTTACTTTCAAAATATGTATGTGTTTTTTGAAACTGGCAATAAAACACCAGATGTAACCATCGATTTATCTAGAGATAGTGGAAATGGCGCAAGTTACTTTGATGATATTCGCATCGTGGAAAGTAATGCCGAAAACCAAGTAAGCGATCATAAATTCGTACAAGACTTTGAAAACGTAGTACAAGGCATCTATCCGTTTGTAATTGGTAATATTGAAGGCGTAGAAGATAATAGAACACACCTGTCTGAATTACATGCACCATATACACAAAGAGGTTGGAACCAAAAAATAGTAAATGATGTTATCGCAGGTAAATGGTCACTTAAAACGAATGGATTAACAGAAGGTGATGCTCTTGTGTACCAAACGATCCCTCAAAACTTCACATTTAAACCAGAAGTAACCTATAAAATTACTTTTGATTATGAAGCAGGTAGTGATGGAACGTATTCAGTGGTGACAGGTAATGCTCCATTTGAAGAAAAAGGAGTATTAACGAAGGAGGAATTAAAATCGACCGCGAGTAGTGATAAGAATGCAAGAGCTGGCACATATTCCTTTACTTTAACAGGAGATAAATCCGGGCAAAGCTGGTTTGGCATTTATTCCACTAATAAAGCAGCTAATACTAATGGTGTGAAAGGCTCACAAGCTAACTTTAACGGTTATAAAGATATTATGATTGATAATCTAGTTATTGAAGTAGTGCCAAATAAAGTGAAACTTTAATCAATGGGGGTTTTCTTCATCCCCCACTTAACTTCTTGCTTTCGCTGCATTTTGAGGTGGGGGTCTTACTGCCCATTAAAGCGGGATAAATAGAATCAGTTGCTTTAAATTGAAAGAGGTTGTCTCAAAGGATCCTTAAAATTGATCTTTTGGTGACAACTTCTTTTTATACTCTACAAACCTAAGAGAATCCTTCCTTTCTGCCCGTAATTTCGTTGTGGTGACATACTTATATGAAAAAGAGGTTAACCTTTATAGCTATTCAGCTACCTTTCGGTCAACCTCTTTTCTTTCACGATATTACACGAACGATAAAACTCGCTTTATCTTAATTTGAGATTTTTACCTCTGTGTCTCTCCCCCTGTAGTCACCTTTTCAATACGTAAATTATCTAAAATAAACGTACCCGCTCCGGTATCTCCGTTTAAATTCGTTCCATCACTGAAAATTCCAACGTAAGTTTGAGCATTCTCAGAACCTGTCACAGTAAACTCTGCTCTTTTTGTGTCAGTAGATGCAGTAAGAGTGTTATTCACACTTAGTCCCTTTGCACTTGCTATGTCTCGAACATCAATTTCTTGATCCCCTGAAATAAAGCGGAATGCATTTGCTGTTGTTTGGTAGTCAAATGATACTTTATAAGTTACGCCTGGTTCGAAACGATAATTTTGAGGAATAGTACGGTACAGCAAACCTTTATTTCCGGTGTTCACTTTAACGGACCAATTCCCACCTAATACATCATCGACTAATTTTTTACCTGCCCATCCTTTTTGCGTATATGGAGCATGCAATTCAGACAAATGAATTCTGTTGTCTTCTACACCTTCTGTATTACCAATAACAAATGGATAAATACCTTGTACTACCGATTCAAAATCTTGTTTAAATTCCGTCGGTGAGACATTATTTTTTAAAGACTTTTGAACGATTCGAATGTCATCAAATTTTGTGTTCCCTTTCCCAGAATCACGGCTTAGAGTTAATTTAGCCCTATTAGATACAGCTGTAAAGCTCACTTGCATGATTTGCATTTTGCTGTTGTATCCATCATTTGTGGCATGTGAATCTGCCTTAACATAGTTCTTTTGCAGGCTGCGAAGTGTGTAATTGCTAGCATCTTCTTTCCCACCTGTTACTGTAATTCCGGCCTTTACATCACTATTGTTTTCAACATATACCTCTGCTACGTAATCTTTACCTGATTCCAAACCAGTAAGGACACGGGAAACAGTTGTATCTTTTGATGGACTATCAATGTTTAAGTAGTAATCTCCACTACTTACATTACGGTTGTTTCCAGTTTGATTCGTTCTGATGACGCTTACTGCTTTATTATCACCCTCAATAGTTGTATATGCGCTTACTTTTCCTGTATTGAATCCCCCATCATATATATGAGCATCCTTGCCCCAATTGTAGTCAAAGATTTCCAAACCCTTATCTCTTTTTGGTACGACAACATAAGGAGTTGCGGCACTTGCTGTCAAAGTTATCTTATTATTTACGACCTTTACTTCTTTCACATCTGTTCTACCTTGATCTGTCAATTTGTATACATAAACAGTAGTGGCATTTTTATATTCATCTGGAAGTGTCCAAGTCGTTGTACCACCTTCCAAATTCCAGTGATATAATTTTTCTGAATCAGGAGTTGGACTTTTAAAGTCTTGTTTCACCCAAGGAATTAAATACGCATGGCCATCAAGTATAACATTTCCATTTAGCTTAATAACACGTTCTCTAGCATTGTCTTTTCTAGTTACATCGACAACATCCCCATTGCTTGGGTCCTTCAATTTTATTTCCTTTTCTAAGTTCGTCTTGCTCTTATCCCCTTCTACATTTGTCCAGTTCGTTATATAATATTTTTGTAGGAATTTAGTAGGTAAATTCGTATCAAATGTCATACGAATAAAGTTATCGAAATTCTTATCAGATTGCCATCCTTCGAAACCAGCTAATTCAAATCCACCAAGTAATGGATGGTCAGCAGTTCCACCTACTTCAGGCCAATTCAACACCCAAGAATCTCTTTGGTGATTACTAATAAAACGCAGTACTTCTGAGTTAATCCCTTTACTTTCCGGTCCACCGTAGTTTTTATCAGTAGCCCAATGTTGCCACGTTGAGTAATTGGCCATAGAACCACCAAATTCCGTTGTTAATCTCCAACCTCTATCTTTAAATTGATCTGCTATTCTATTTGATTCCCATTGATTTTGATACCATACATCTAAATAAATAAAGTCAAGATCAGGAACAGTCGTTTTCAATTCATCTAGTCTCTTCGCACGTGATCCAGAATACAAATCTTTTAATTTATTAATTGTATAAGATTGATCTAACCATCCCCATCCTAATGAACTTGGACGATCAATAAAATCATTATTGAAAGCTTTCGCTTCTGGATAAGTTTCTTGAGCATTTATATGGACACCGAATTGGGTATTATACTTATGTCCCTCTTTAATAAGCGTATTTAAATCTTTAACGCCTCCCATACGTTCGCCCACATCACCATAATCTGGATGACCACTATCATGCCCTTCGTTTGCATATCCTTTTAATATGACCGCTTGCCCCAATTCATCTGTAGCAAGAGCAACCTTTTTCACATTATCGGATGTTTTTAAGAATGGTTGTTGCGCTTGTGAGCCGAAATTCATTGCAATACGCATTCCAACATTATTGTTTACATCTTGGTATCCTTTAATGTCTTGCATAATATCACGGTATGCAATCGCCGCATCTTGCCAGTCTGCCTTATTATCATTATTCAAATCTTTAGCAATAGCTATTTTAATAGTTGGTTTATCTTTTTGTGGTTCTGGCATAAAATCTCTTTGATAATAAAGTGCACTAGAACCGATTCCCATTGCTTTAGCACCATTTTTATTTACATATCGATTTGCAACTAAATTTTTATAGCCGTCCACTTCTGAACTAGACCATACACCTGCGCTCAATTCGTCAGCTGACAAGAATGCTGTATAATTTTTAGTAGATGTACCTATTTCTCCCATAGAAGAATCTACGCTTACATCTACATCACCTGTTTTCCTAACATCTGTACTAATATTCGTTAATTTAGCTTTTGCACCTTTTTGTTCCGAATTTACCGATATAAAGTTCATATCAGCAAACTCAACCGTCTCGATTTTGGCACTACCATTATTCTTAATTTCATCGAAGCTATAAACAACCTTATTATCATTCACCTTTACAGATACCTTAAATACCGCATCAAGGTTTTTCATTTCATCTACAACTTTTAATGTATATAGTGCTTCACTATCGTTTAACTTTTCAAAGTTTACTTTAGGATAGTATAGTCCACCATTTACTTTCAATCCGTAAACAGGAGCTTCCTGTCCGCTCATTACTTTATCGCCCACTTTGTATTTCACAATCCGCGGGAATACTTGGTCAATTGTGACGTCCATATACTTTGACTTTATTATATTTTCTACTGGTTGAGTATCTGGAGGCTTTGGTGCACTATATTCCTTTATTTTGACATTTGAAATCGTAATATCGGCAGCACCTCGGCTTTTTTCAAATCCTAGTAAGCCAGCTTGATCTACACCACCTGTTAAAGTCCAAGAATCTACCTTTTTACCATCAATGTATAACGTCGCAACATCGTCCATGAATACTAAACGTAAATGGTATGTTTGTTTTGCTTTTAACGGCACGTTTGAAGTCATCGACGTCCAATTGTTTATAGGGCCAAAAGTTTCTCCAAAATACTGATCGTTCGTATCCCCTGTTCCTACATATGTGTATGTAGATGAATTTTGAACACGATAGATAAATCCAAAACGATTCATCTTATCAGTATTAGTAGTAACATCCGCTTCAAAAACACCATTTTTAATCGCCTTCATTTGGTTGTAGACAATTCGATTCTTTTGGGTAGATGTAACACCGAAAGTGGCTGAACCATCTTCATTATAGGTAACTTTTCCGTCACCTGAGATAATTTTCAAATCACCTTCTTCCAATTTATTATCCGTAATATCGACAAGTTTTTCATTTCCTGGATCTGTGCCTCCATCCCCAGGCGCCTTTCCTAATTCAATGAGTACTTGACTATTTTTATCTCCATAAGCCCCAAGTTTAATCGCTTCCTTACCTGTAAGAAGGTTATTTACATCATTAGATAAGGTAACCGGTCCAAATAAATCTTTTCCATCTAACGTAATATTCAAAGTGGTTTTATTATAATCAATTTTAATAGAGTGCGAAGTTCCAGCCTCTGGAAGTGGAACATTAGGTCTAGTTTTTAGCCATTCACCTTTCCCTTGATATTTGTATTCGTAGAACCATCCAAGTGAGTCGTAGCCTACAAAAACGAAATTATTATTGTCAATATAATGAGGATAAAAACCGAATCTAGTATCTTGTCCCTTTGTTTCTGGAATAAAACTATATTCCATCGTTCCTGATTCTTTAGCGACTTTATTCTGTTCTTGAAAAACTGCAGCTTTAGCCCCATTATCGTTGCCAGCACCTGCTCCAAGCCTTGCATATGACTTACCATTTTGTTCTATTAATGCATTGATTTCGTTTCCAACAGATGAAATTGTAACCCATGGATTAGACGTATTTGCCCCTACATGCCGCGGCACAATCATGCTTACTAAAAGTGTTGGCACAATCAACATACATGCAAGAAGGGTATTAAAAACTCTCTTGAAATGCTTATTTTCCAATTCTTTTCCTCCCTTGAATTTAAAATTTTGGTTAAAGACGATACCTGCACATTAATTTTGAAATAAACAAAAACCTGAAAGGCACCGCTTTCACTTATGTTTAGAATAGTTTTTTTAAAGTGCCTACACAATAAAGATATTGTTTCTTTTTTTAGGTATATTGTCTTTTTAAAAACGCTTACAATACAAAGATATTGTTAGCTTTTTCAAGTGTATTTTTTGGCGAAACCCCACTAAAATTCAATTAGTTTGATTGTACATAGCTATTAGTACTTACCATTTTCTTTATATATAAAGGGTCCCCATATACCTTTACCCGAAGCTATAGTTACTACTGCCCTTGCTGTTCTCGATTTTCATTCTAGGGTTTTCACCATGTTGGACACACTAAAAAAAGAGCAGACGAATGTCTGCTCTTAATTTGTCATTCCGTTTAAAAATTGATTCTGATGCAATTATCACTTAAAGCTAGAAAGAAATAAAGGACATATAGAAGGAAAGATATCGTACTAACTTTGAAGATCCGCTGTTTGTTTTACTTTAGCAAACCATGAGTTGGCTGTCTCTTTCAACACGAGATTTAGTTCTTCAGCGTTCCTTTTACCAGTATCTTTTAACCAATCACGACCTGCTTGTTCGCCGCTTATAGCAAAAGGTGCCACACCGTCCTTCCAGGTTGCCCGACCACATAACACTCCGTTAAAGGTAGAACCGGATTCTTTAGCAAATTTCAATGTTTCTTGGAATAATTTAGCACTTACACCTGCACTTAAGAAGATAAACGGCAGCTCAGTTACTTCACTTTGTTCTTTGAAAAAAGAAGCAGCTTCTTCTTTTCTGTAAACGAATTCACCTGTCGTATACCCTTCCACAAAATTCATATCCACCGGAACCTCTACTTTTAAAACATCTACTTGGTATTGAGATTTCGAGAACTCCTTCATAGCCTCAATCACTTTATGTGGTTTTATTTTTGCGTACTCTTTACTTTTCGCATCATCATTTTCAGCATCATAAGTAACAATCTCCAAGAAAAATGGAATATCTTCAGCAGCACACTCAGATCCGATACGTTCCATATAGACATGTTTATAGTTATTAATTTTTTCATCTTCATCGAAATCATAGTAGAGTAAGAATTTAATAGCATCGGCACCTGCTGCCTTTAATCGTTTCACTGACCATTCCGATAATAAATCTGGTAACCGTCCTACTTCTGACGCATCGTATCCGGTTTTTTCATACGCTACTATTAAGCCTGATTCTTTATGTCGGACCTTTGCCGCTGGCAGTCCGTATTCCGGGTCCAAAAGAATTGCTGTTGCAAATGGTGTTAATTCCTCAGAAACCAATTCTTTGAAACGGATAATGCCCTCATCTCCAACATGACTTGCACCGCCAGACGCAATCATTTTTTTCAATGAACCGCGTTGATCAATAGCCAATGCTCCAATTATGCCATTTTCAGCAGATAAACGTTTTAGAGCTTCCAATTTATTCTTGGTTAGTTCTAACATCAACATTCTCCTCTACTAATCTATTTTTTCAATTTTAATGAGATCAAAGTATTGTTTAAACTTATTTATATTAATATAACCAGTACCAACTTCCATCGTATTTAATATTCCTGTAGTCATCGCCGTTTTAAGAACAGTCTCAACCGTTTGATTTTGATATAATGCCACAGCTAGCCCTGCAACTGTCGCATCACCAGATCCAACCGGATTGACCACTTCTATTTTTGGAACCGTAACTTGGTAATAGTCCTCACCATTCCTGACAAAGGCACCTTCACTACCCAATGACACGATAATCCACTCAATTCCAGTAAATAGTTCATGGTTTAATGCTTGCTTCAAATCTATGATTCCCATTTCCATGTTAATGCCCAACAACTGAGATAATTCTGCTTTATTTGGTTTGATGGCAAATGGTTTTTCTTTATGCACCAAGGCGTTTTTCAAAGATTTCCCTGATGAATCTATAATCACTGGAATTCCATTGTTATTACAGATTTCTAACATTTGATAATAAAAGTTAGTCGGTAACCCTTTCGGCAAACTACCTGAAATTGTCACAAGTGAAGCTGTTGTAAGTAAACATTCAAATTTTTCTAAAAAAGTTATCCCTTCTTCATTGGATAATGTCGGCCCTGATTCTAAAATCTCTGTTTGCATCCCTTCATGAAGAATGGCAATACAATTTCTTGATTCTTTTTTAATTTTTAAAAAGTCATTTGGAATATTGTTTTTATTTAATTCTTGAATAATGTATTCGCCAATCGTACCACCAATCACACCTGTCGCTAGAACAGCTTCTTCCATTTGAGCGATCACTCGCGCCACATTCAATCCTTTTCCACCAGCAGTTTTATGAACTGTTTCCACACGGTTAACAACATCTAACTTTAATTCATGAGTCGAATAGGAAATATCGACAGATGGATTCATGGTGACAGATAAAATCATTTGAAATCCCTCTTTCAGAAAAATATTTAAGCTTGAAAATGGCACACACCATCAAGATAGGTAGCTGCTAAATCCATCGCTGGAGTCAGTACTATAAAGTCAGCAGCATATCCTTTAGCGATCTTCCCACATTCGCCATCTAGTTGAATACTTTTAGCTGGTGCAGTACTCGCCATGTAAATTGCTTGCTCGGGCGCGGCAATTCCCCAATCGACGACATTTTTGACAGCATCTTTTAATTGCAAAATGCTACCTGCTAAACTTCCGCTTTCCAAACGAGCCATCCCACCTTTTACTTTCACAGGAAATTCTCCCAATTGATACGTTCCTTCAGGCATACCTCCGGCCATCATACAATCGGATACCATTACAACCTCTTCTCTGCCACGGACATTCATTAAAATATTTAAAGCAACAGGATGAACATGATGTCCATCACATATGATTTCGGTAAAAACATCTTTTAAATTCATGGCTGCTCCAACCACCCCTGGCTCACGATGGTGCAGCGGACTCATACCATTGAAAGTATGAACAAAAACGGATGCGCCTTTTTCACTAGCTTGCTTGGCTTCTTCATAAGTTGCATCACTATGGGCCAATGCTACTATAATCTCTTCTCCTACAGCATATTCAATGAATTCCGCCGCTCCTTTTCTTTCAGGTGCAATCGCAATTTTTTTAATAGAATCATTTGATAATTTCTGCCAACCTTTCAACATATCAACTGATGGGTCACAAAAATATTTCGTGTTTTGTGCTCCTTTATGCTTTTCAGTAAAAAACGGCCCTTCTAAAAAGATACCTTTAATTTTTGCGCCCTGTACTTTTTTGTAATTGGCACCAATCATTTCAACGACATTATTCAACGATTCTATTGAGGATGTTAAAGTTGTCGGTAAAAAGGATGTAACGCCGCAAGAAAGGAGTCCTACCGATATTTGATTTAGTCCTTCAAAATTATTGTCCATAACGTCGTGATTTCTAAAACCATGAATATGTGTATCCACTAGACCAGGAGCAATCCAATATCCTGCATAATCGATGATTTCTTCCGCTTCTTCTGGCCTGTTCTCTAAAAAGATACCGAATTTTCCATCTTTTATCTCCAAAAAACCAGGACCTACGACCTTCCCCTCAAGAAAAAACTTATCTGCAAAGATAAAAATAGACATGTATGTTTCCCCTAACCTAGTTACTCATATTCGTAGATAGTAACACCTTTAACGACACGGTTCACCGTTCCTGTCGGTGAAGGTGTATCTGGTGTATTACCTACTTTCACGGAGGCTAACAGTGATATTGTTTGCCCAATCATAACAAAAGGTAATGCTAAGTAAGCATCTGGTACAGACTGTGCCTCGCTACCAAATACAAACCTATTCCCAGCGTAATTCGTTTCTCCATTAACCTCGATGGCACATATATAGCTGGCAATGTTGTCTTGTTGCATTTCGTTTAACATATCTAAATCATATTGACGTGTATATGGATTGTTAGAAACAAACACAAAAACTAATGATTTTTCGTTTACAAATGATTTTGGACCGTGCCGGAATCCTAGTGGTGAATCAAAAGCGGTGACAATTTTTCCAGCTGTCAGTTCTAATATTTTTAATTGTGATTCTTTCGCTAAACCTTCTAAACTACCAGAACCTAAGTAAATAATTCGGTCAAAATGCAAATCTACTATCTTTTGGATAGCTTCTTCTCTTTGAATGACACTTTCACCCATTTGATAAATTTCTTTCACTATCTTTGATTTTTCTTCAGTCGATATAGAATCAAAAACAAGTAATGCCGTTAACGCCATGCAAGTATAACTCCCTGTCATTGCAAAACCATGATCATTTGATTTTTCGGGCATCAATAGCAATAAGTTTTTGTCATTATTCACGGCCTGTTTAGCTAATTTTCCATCTTTCGCACAAGTAATCGTTATTTGATACAAATCGCTTACTATTTGCTCAGCTAATTGTACGGAAGCGACACTTTCTGGGCTGTTCCCGCTTCTAGCAAATGAAACGAGTAAGGTTGGAAAATCCTTTTTGAAAAATTGGTAAGGATTTGAAACTAACGTAGTTGTCGGGATACTTAGTACTTCCCACTGTTGTTCATCTACTTTTTCTATTACATAAGGGGTGACTGTATCACCGACATAAGCAGACGTTCCAGCGCCTGTAAAAATAACTCGAACCCGATTATGTTTCGTTACTATTTTTTGCAAAAACTCATCAATTCTCTCGCTCTTCTCCATATACAAAGCAAAGGTTTCAATCCATAAATCAGGCTGCCGTCTTATTTCCGCCGTTGTTATCGATGCGCCTAACGAAACTAATTTTTCTTGACTTAATGTAAACATATTCGTCACTCCTCTACCTATTTGCCATCATTCTCTCCATAAAAGAAAAGAAGACCAGCATCGCCTCATTACATACCTTCAAATACTCGTAATCCCGCACCAACAACTCCATTATTTTGTGCCAATGTACTGATGCTCATCTGCTCCAAAAGATGTTGTTGCTCAGGAAGCTGAAAACTCTTTAGCTTCACTTTGATCAACTCCAGTAGAAATGGATTTTTCACAATGACACTGCCACCAAAAACCATTCTATGTGGATCTAATAAACAGGAAATCTTATAAAGACCTTGAGCTAAATAATCAGTTACCTCATTGATAATGGACTGATATTCTGGTACCCCATTTATATAACTAGCAAAAACATCTTTTGTTGAAATCGTACCTACCTGTAAGTCTCTTTCGGCTATTCTCTGGATCCCTGGCCCAGCAGCGATTTTTTCTAATCGTTCATTGATCCCCTTCGATAGAACAGGGATCAAACCTAGTTCTCCAGCAAATCCTGCTCCCCTAAAAAATGAGCCTTTATGAATGATAGAACAAGATATTCCCGTACTTATAGTCACGTAGACAAAGGTTTCATTTCCTTTTACATGTGCTGCTCTCCATTCAGCAAAAGCCGCCATATAGACATCATTGTCAATCGTAATCCGCTGGATTCCAAATTGCTCCTGCAAACGGACTGAAATAGGAAACTGGCTCCACGGTAAATTGTTTTGAAAAACGGCAATTCCATTCTCACAATCCACTTTTCCCGGTACTCCAACGCCAATACCCTCAATATCAGAGATGGAAACTGATAATTTTCTGAGAACTTGTTCCACAGCTTCTACAACTCTACCAAACATTTTTTCCCGGTCTAAAGGATCACTTTTTACTTCCGTACGTTCGAGCAGTTCGCCTGTATCTGAAACAACTCCCGCTGCAATCTTCGTTCCTCCAATATCAATACCGACTGCCTTTTTCATTTGTCTGCACCCCTAAGTTTGTATTTGATGCACTGAGTAGTTTTCTATGTTCATTATCGTTAAACATAGACCTGCGATTTCGTAATCAATCCACTTGCCCCAATTGATTTATACGTATTTCCGATTGTAATTATAAAGCAGCCCTAAGAGACCAGCTAATCCAATTAACATCATACCCAGTTCAAATTTACCAGCTGTCTTTTGGTAGACGATAATGAAAGATAGGCATACGAGAAACACAACAATTTTAATAACGAATACGATATTAGCCTTCATTTGAAAAATCCTCCCACCTGATTTCACTAGGTGCCAACGTCACTTCTATCCTGTTTCCTTGTCCATCGTAGACAAACGTCATTTGTTCGACCATCGAATTGTTAACAATCGCCATTTTTCGGATGGATGGATATGCATGAACTTCACAATAAATGTTGCTCGCATGATACTTTTGAAATTCTTCTTCTTTATGGGCAGCATAGTATAACGCACGCATCAGCAGACGTGTATTTTCTTCGCTGTATGGAAGCCCTGCTATATAGACAGCTCTGCCTTCTCCAAACGGATGAGCAGAAAGATGAACTTCTCCATTTGAATATTCGATTATTTCGGTTTCTTCTGATAACGCATAAATATTTTTCATTCCTTCACCAAAATTAAATTGGGTGCTGTCAGCAGAAATAAAATGATTTTCAACAGGATTAATAAAATATTTATCTGTTGATAAGCTGAATCCGAGTTCCTTGTCAACGCCTAAGACATTTGCCAATTGAAAATAATGTCCTTCATGCTGATAAGCTGTAGGTTCCCCAATACCTATGAATCCTCCGCCATTATACATCCAAGCTCTGATTGTAGTGACTAACTTTTCATTAATCCAATTAGCCCCCCCTGAAAAAGCTGTGCCCACATCTCCGGCATTAATGATTACATCAATATCCTCTGGTATCCCATCATTCATGACATCATCAAAACTAATGAACGAAACCTCCACGGCAGCCCCACTCAAGGACTCTAAAACGCCTAAATAAGAATAAATTTGTTTATACCATAGTGCATGAGCAACCATATGTGTTTGCCAAGTTCTCAACTTGCCCCAAGAATTCAAAATCGCAACTTTAAGACCGCTATATGGTTTCACACCTTTGATTGTGTCATGAATTTCACGAAATTCCTCAGTAACTTTTTCAATATAGGAGATGAATTCTGGAAATTGATACGCTAGACTTAAATACCCCCCATATCCGATACGATCAACAGGATTACGCAGTATAGCTCTACGCGCCGTTAGCCAATTTTCATTCGCTTCAATCGTCGGGTTGTTACCTTCGTAAAAAGTATCTGGAAAGAAATAAGGTAAGAACCGCCCTTCCGTATATCGAACATGTGGTATATCTGCAATCATACGCAATGTGGCTCCACCGCCCACACTGCCTACAACTGCATCCAATCCGATATTTTCAAAGTATTTTCCATATGGTTCTGTACCAATCCAGTTATCACCAAGGAACATCATTGCTTCTTTTCCACTTTCATGGACAATATCCACAAGTTTCTTTGCTTCTTCAGCAACGAACTTATGAACAAAATCTATATAATCTAAAAAAGCTGGGGTTGGAATTCGAAACGAAGTATTATAATAACCTTGATCAACAATGTCCTCTGGTCTTAAGCGATAGCCTTTTTCTTTTTGAAAAGCATCCAAAGCAGCAACTGAAACACTAGCACCATATCCGAACCAATCGACAAACTTCTCTTTGCCAAGATTATTGAATACAAGGGTAAAATGATAGAAAAACGTTGTAAACCTGACCACATCTGTATCCGGATTTTCTGTCAGCCATTGTTTTAAATAGGTTTTCATAAATTCATTAGAATGTGGCTGCCTGACATCAAAAGGAATATCATGTGGCTTATCTCCCCAATTATTAGTAATATGATTGTACATTTGGGTTGGATCCCAAATCGCATAGACTAGGAATGAAACCGTATATTCATGCCAAGGAATCGCCTTCGTAATCAAAACACGATTTTGATCTTCGTTTACTTCCCAATCATTAACGTCAACAACTTCTCCTGTTGTCCGATCAATAACCTCCCAGTATTTTTTTGGACTGTGAACGTAATCCGGTTTTAATTGTTCCTCAAAGTAGCCTTTCATAAAATCAATTTCGAGGGTGTCAGTAATCGCAGTATTGAACAAGCTCATTAAATAAAGTTGCTGGCATTCATCCATATGCTTCTCTGCGAACTCATTGTGAGCTCGAGCAACAAAATAGGTCGTATAAATTTTCGCATCCAATTGTTTAATATCATTATCTAGTTTTGTTCCATCACTATCGCGAATCGCATCTGCACCCCATCGTTCCATTAATTCTTTCGTTTCCTTAAGAAAATTTTCTTCACTCGGTAAAGTAACTCGGCCTGTTTTCCTTTTCATGTAAATCCTCCTCTAATCCTTTAAACCACCAAGGGTCATTCCTTGTGTTAATTTTTTTTGAACAATGATATATAAAATCAAAGTTGGCAGCATGACAAGAACCATTCCTGCATACATTTGACCATAGTTTGCAGCAGATTTTTGAGCTGCCATCAAGTTCATTAACCCAACAGGTAACGTCTTATTCGGCCCTGGAATTAATGTTAAAGCTATAATATATTCGTTCCAAAAGGCAAGAAAATTAAATAAAATGACGGCAATAATACTTGGACGAGCTATCGGAATCATAACTGAAATCATTGTTTTGAAATATCCGGCACCATCGACCAACGCCGCTTCCTCATACGTGGATGGAAGCGATTGAAAAAAACTAGACAGCAAGTAAATCGTGAATGGTAACGCCGTCGCCGCATATACCACAGCTAAAATAAATAAATTGTCTAATAGCAATCCATCACCTAGTTGGCCTCGTAAAAAGTTATCTCCGTCCAATAACATCAAGAAAATTGGCACAACAATGTAGTTCACATTGATGAATAATCCAGCTTTAAAAAAAGTATTTATTAATTTACTTCCTCTAAAGGTATATCTTGCCAACACATAAGCTGCTGGTAAAGCCACAATCAATAAAATAAGAAGGGCCAACGCAGTTACCATGACTGAATTCAACATATAGGTACCCATGTTTGCCTTTTGGAAAGCATCGATAAAGTTTTGAAAATAGAAACTTTTCGGCATGGCCCAAGGGCTTCCATAAAACTCCGAATTTTGCTTCACTGAGGCTAAGAAAACCCATGCAACAGGAATAACAATTGAAATTGCTAACGTAATAAGTGCTACGTAGATAAAGCAGCGATACATTGCTTCTGTAGTCATTCCTTTTTGTGTTTTCATTGTTTTTGGGGCTGGATAAGCTGATTCTACAGTCACTTCTTTTTGTGTTTCTATCGTTTTTGGATCTCGATAAGCTGTTTCTGTAGTCATTCTTTTTTGTGTTTCCATCGTTTTTGGACCTCCTTAATACTCCAACACTTCCCTTTTAGTAACACCACTGATAATTGCAGATAATGCGAATGAGAATAAGAAAATGACCACCCCAATAGCCATACCGTAACCGTAAGAAGAATTCGTGTAAGCCTGCTTATACATGTAGCTTAAAAACACTTCCGTCGATCCATCAGGTCCGCCGCCAGTCATTGCTTGAACGAGAAGAAAACTTAAATTAATCGTACTAATAACGAAGAAAGTTAACGTCGTCCGAATGTTGTTCCAAATTAACGGTAAAGTAATACTAAAAAATTGTCTGAACCGTCCAGCACCTTCCAAAGCAGATGCTTCATAAAAACTTTCCGGGATACTTGCCATTGCCGCCATATACATGACCATATAGTAGCCAATTGCTTGCCAAATGAGCGCCCCGCCAATGCTGTAAATGGCAATTTTCTGATTTCCGAGCCACATCTTTTGTAGGTGTTCCAGGTTAAATAAAGCAAGTAAATTATTTAACAACCCTGTAGTTGGGTCATAAACTGCAGAAAATATTCCCGCGATAACTACAACCGATAAAATATTAGGGATATAAAAAATAATTCGAAAGAAGCTTTTTCCTTTTATTTTTTCTCTTGTTAACAAAGTGGCAAACAAGATCGCCATCACCATCGTGATGAGTGTGACGATAACAATCAAAACTATACTGTTTTGGAGAGACCGAAAGAAGTTCATATCATTCCATAAAATCTTGAAGTTTTCGAGCCCAACAAATACCTTATTATTAGAAAATCCTCCCCACTTATATAAGGACATCCTGAATACCTCAATCGTAGGAACAATCATAAAAATGGCTAACAGGATTAGTGCCGGTGCAGTACAAACAAAAATAAAAATTCTTTTTTCTGTCGTCTTATTCATGCCATCACCTCAATTAATAAGTACAACGGTGAGACTAGGCGACTCACCATTGTACATAGTGAAAACGAATTTATTTTAATGCAGACCGTAATTGGTCACTCACTTTTTCAACAGAGCTTTGCCAATCTTTCACCTTTTTATCACCAGAAACAACACTGTCAATCGTTCTAAATAATGTATCTGGCATACTTACACCTTCAACAGCTTTCGTTGCAGCAAATCCACCTATTCCCACTTTCACTCCATTATCATAGATACTATAGAATGATTTATTTTCACCTGTCAGTTTATTAGAAAGGCCTTTAATAGGCTGGATCGCACTCGACTCAGCAAAAATTTCAGCTGCCTTATCCGAATAAACAAACGTCATGAAGTCTTTAGCAAGTTGTTTATTTTTAGCTGCCGATGGAATCCACATTTGTTCAAAGAAAGTAAATGCATAACGGTCGCTATTAGCATCAAGTGTTGGTAAAGCCATCATGCCCCATTCAAACCCTTTAGATCGAGGAGCTTCTTTCATTTCACCAACTACCCACGTACCATTTGGCATAAACAAAGCTTTGTTATCGAGAATCAACTGTTGATTTTTCTTGTAGTCTTTATCATTTGCATTCGCAACAGTAGTTGGCTCTGTATACTTTCCTAATTTTCCGATAATTTCAAAAGATTTTGTTGCTTCAGAAGTTTCCCAAACACCATCTGTATATTTCATAGCTTTATTAAATAACTCAGGCCCGCCCACCCCTAGTAGTAAAGAATAGAAGAATGTATCAAAGTAGCCTGTAGTAGGATAAGTAAATAATGAAATCCCTTCTGCTTTCGCTTTATCTCCTAAAGCCCACATTTCGTCCCAAGTCTTCGGCACTTCCCAACCTTTTTCTTTTAATAAACTAGCATTATAAAATAATCCAGTTGGACTATAGAACATCGGTGCCATATAAATTTTACCGTCATTATAAGGATTAGTTGCAGGTGTACCAGTAAGCCCTGGTACTAACTTATCTTTGACTTTAACATCTTCACCATAAACATTTTTATCAAAAACATCAGTAATGTCTTCTAATGCTTTATCTTTAATCAAAGTTTCTGTTAGCGCCTGTTTTCTCCCAGTTGCCAACAACACAACATCCGGATACTTTCCTGCTTTCATATTTGATCCTATGACATCCTCAAGATTTTTGTCCACTGTCAATTTAACATCAACTTTAGGATTAGCAGCTTCATATGCGTCAATCACTTTGTTCCACATCTCTTTACCATAAGCCGATTCAAGTGTTGCCACATGAAGGGTTTGTTTTTCACTGGAGCCTTTACCATCCTTAGCGTTATCAACTTTTGTAGTATTACTTTGGCAAGCTATTAAACTAAAAGATAACAAAGCTGTCATTCCAGACAACAATAACTTTTTTTTCATCTTTATCTTACCCCCATCTCCTAATCTTCCTTTCATAATTAAAGAATACAAAATAGATAACGCTTTCACAATAAACATCTTGTTCTGTTTTTTAGATATCTTGCTTTTTACTGAATATCCCACTAAAATCTTTATAAAATAGATAAAAATTCTAAGAAGGAGGGATTCATTTGTCCAATGAAGTATATGAGATTCCACAATTTCAACGAAACCATCTTCCAGTAAAACTTCTTTATATTACAAAATCAAAATACGATAAAGATTGGCATAGTACCATTCATGCTCATCACTTTACAGAGCTATTGTATATTACTAAGGGCAAAGGCACTTTTATCTTTTACAAAGAAGAAATCCCTGTTCAAGAACACAATTTGATTATCGTCAATCCAAATATCGAGCACACGGAAAAGTCTGATACAAATCATCCACTCGAATATATTGCACTTGGTATTCAAGGCCTGTCCTTTTCATCCATAGAAAATCCCAGTCCTGTCACTATTCATAACTATAAACAGGATCAAAAAAACTTCCTCTTCTACCTTCAGCAATTGGTCGAAGAAGTGGAAAACCATCAAGAAGATTATGATTTGATTATACAAAATATTCTGGAAATTTTATTACTTAAGATGATGCGAAAAAAATCTTTTAATGTAGAGAAAACATCTACTCAAAAAATTAATAAAGATATTGAATTTATTAAAAACTATATTAAGCAGCATTTTCACGAAAATATCAGCCTAGATACATTAGCAAGCATTAGTCATATTAATAAATATTATCTATCCCATTCCTTTAGAAAATTCGTCGGTGTGTCGCCTATTGAATATTTAATTCAAACTCGTATTAGAGAAAGTAAAATTTTGTTAGAAACTACTAACTATTCGATTTCTAATATTTCAACCATTACCGGTTTTTCTTCACAATCATTCTTTGCACAATCATTTAAACGAGAAACGAATCTATCTCCTTCACAATACAGAAACGCTATAAATTCTAGCAAAAACAAACTAGATTCTAGTGCAAAAATTTAAAGATAAATGCAATGAATCTATACTTCTTTAATATATTGTTACTACTATTTTGGAAAGAGAGTGTTCCTATGATTCAACAATTAAAAACATATTATGGTGAGGATATAAAAATCAATGAAGCTGTGTTGTCAGAAGATTATAGCTGGTTTTTAGTTGAAGGAAATAAAGTCGGGATTCGAAAAATTCGATTACATCAAAAGGAACATCAATTGCTTTCATCCATCTTAACACCCATTCATGCTGATACATTTTATAAAACGGAAAAAGAAAAATCATGGTACGAAGCATTATACAGAAATAACAATATCCCTATACGATCAGTTCGTTTTTTACACTTCTTCACAACACAATCTATTGTAGAAAGAGAAGAATTTCAAGATGCTTTACAGTCTATGTTTTCTTTTACTACTACAATGTTATGGGAAACTTCGCAAGCCGGTGTCCTCATCTTAGAAGAAAACATAACGGAATCTGTATTGCAAACAGCCTTAGATACACTAGAAACAGATTTTTTTATATCCCTATCCTTCTTTGTTGGAAGACGTTATTCGCAAACAACTGAATTTACTTACCTGTATCAATGGGAACGAACATTATTTTCTGTTCTTTCTCCCTATTTATCAAAAAAAATTACATACATTGAACAACTTCTCCCTTATCAATTAATGATTTCATTACCAAAAGAAGAAAGAAAAAAATACACGAATCAATTATTAGAAAATATTTCAAACGATAAAGAACTAATAGATAGCGTTAAAGTATTCTTCCAGTGTAACTTAAATGTCTCTCTTGCAGCTAAACAATTATATTTACATCGTAATACTTTGCAGTATCGAATTGATAAATTCATTGAAAAAACAGGGATTAATATAAAAACCTTTGAAGGTGCAGTAGCAGTTTATATGGCGTTTCTTTCTTTAGATATCTCGTGAAAGACGATACAATATTCATTTCTCTTATATCATCATCGTTTTATAGTCTCTTGTGTGACTGGGAAACTCTATAAACTTATTTTTCTACGAGAAAAGAATACTTTCTTCCTATATCTATAGATGAACTTAAGTTCTACAGGAGCTTTCTCGTATCTTAAATCTGTAAACTTGCATAAAAGCTCCTCATTCTTTTGTGCACAATGCCAATTTACTTACGCCTTTAATAATCTTATAATTCTATCAATTACAAAAAGGAGTGGATATTTATGGCCGAACTTGTATTAGATCATATTTTTAAAGTTTATGATAATAAAATCACTGCCGTTTCTGACTTTAATTTACATATTAAAGATAAAGAGTTTATTGTATTTGTCGGTCCTTCTGGGTGCGGAAAATCAACAACTCTACGTATGATTGCAGGGCTAGAAGACATTTCTGATGGTTCGTTTTATATTGATGGGGATCGTATGAATGATGTCGCTCCAAAAGATCGCAACATTGCGATGGTATTTCAAAATTACGCACTCTATCCGCATATGACTGTGTATGATAATATGGCGTTTGGCTTAAAGCTACGCAAACTTCCAAAAGATGAAATTAATCGCCGGGTAACGGAGGCGGCAAAAATCTTAGGGCTAGAAGATTACTTACAACGAAAACCAAAGGCATTATCAGGTGGACAACGCCAACGGGTTGCACTAGGAAGAGCTATAGTCCGGGATGCAAAAGTATTTTTAATGGACGAGCCTCTATCGAATTTAGACGCAAAATTACGCGTAAGTATGCGTTCAGAAATTTCTAAACTTCACCGCCGTTTAAATACGACCACTATATATGTGACACATGATCAAACAGAGGCAATGACAATGGCATCACGCCTTGTTGTTATGAAGGATGGGCTCATCCAGCAAGTTGGAACTCCAAAAGAAGTATATGATACTCCTGAGAACATATTTGTTGGCGGATTCATTGGTTCTCCAGCTATGAATTTCTTTACCGGGACATTACAAGATAGCTATTTTCACATGGAAAATATACGCTTCAAAGTACCAGATGGTCAACTAAAAACATTAAAGCAAAAAGGGTATAATGGAAAAAAAATCATACTCGGTATTCGTCCCGAAGACATTCATGATGAACCTATCGTTCTGCAATCTACTCCTGAATCCACAGTCGAGATTACAGTAGAAGTTGCTGAATTATTAGGTGCTGAAACGATGATTCATGGAAAACTTTCAAACCAAAACTTTATTGCGCGAATTAACGCTCGTTCCGAGATTAAAACTAACGATACACTTCCATTAGCTTTTAGTTTAGCGAAAGCACACTTTTTTGATATCACTACCGAGCAAAGAATACGAAATAATTAACGAATGTCTAAAAAAATCCCGATAGAATTGTCCCGTAAGTAACTCAATCTTTCCATTTTATTGTATGCATAACTTCTACTTCGAAAAAATAGATGTAGCTACGACAAACATTTCTTGAAAAAGAATTCAAGACTAGATTCCACTATATATGCGACAGAACCATACTAAAAAACATCTCATATGAATATGAAATGTTTTTTAGTATTTTCTATTCTTTTAATAAATCTAATAAACCATTCCCTTCAGATGTACGTTCATATCCTAAAGGTACAGTTCTTTTAATAAGTTGTGCATATATTTCTGGTTCTGATAACTTTCTACCATATTCCCTTTCACACTGCTTTATGAGCAATGCCAGTGCTCCAGCGACATGCGGTGTGGCCATAGAAGTTCCACTTAATACCGCATATTTCCCTTCAGGATACGTAGATAATATTTCATCGCCTGGCGCCACTAAATCAATTTCTTGATTTGAATTACTAAAACATGCGATTTTCCGCTCTAAATTGACGGCACCCACTTCAATTACTTCTGAGTATGCACCTGGGAAATCTAGTTCCTCCGTATTATCATTACAATCTCCATTATTTCCAGCAGCACATACGACGAGAACATCTTGCTTTACTGCATTTTGAATTGCTTCATGTAATTCTGGAACATCTTGCGGGCCACCAAGTGACATGGAAATGACTCTAACTCTTTCTTTATTAGGCCCTCTCCAATTTACAGCATAATGTATCGCCTCAATAATTTGCTCATAACTTCCAGAACCATCTCCTGCTAAAACCTTTAACACTAACATTTTAGCAAGTGGTGCGACTCCTAAAACACCAACTCCATTTTCAGTCGCTGCAATTGTCCCAGCTACATGAGTACCATGTCCGTTATTATCAAGATAAATATTTGGATCTCCTTCGTAATCTTTCGTGAAATTTCTTCCGCCGATAATACGATCCTTTAAATCTATATGATTCATATCACACCCTGTATCTAATACTGCAACAACAATATCTTTTCCTTTTGTACTCTTCTCCCATACTTGTGGAGCATGAATGAGTTGTACACCTGGCGGAATTTCATTTACTTGTTCAACCACCTTATCTACTGTAAAAGGAATCAATTGTATACCTTTTTGTTTATTCGCTGTACTACTATTCATTGTAATCCCTCCTGAAAATATATTATTTTCATTTCAGACCACTTTTGAAAGCACTTACATTTAACATTCGTTTTATGTGTTTCGTTTTCCTTCCTTAAAAATGTTTCTCAATAAGGCTTACGAAATTTATACTACTCTTTTATTTATCTCGTAATTTGTAGACATCAAAAATCCGATTGGTACAACCAATAACCAAAATAAAAGGACCACTAAATTGGTCCTTTTACTGTCTTTCAAGAATGATATGAAATTTTTAAAATAATATAAATTAAGACTAAGCCTCACTCTTGTTTAAAAACTTCTCTATTTCTTTTATTAAATATTTCGCTCCATCTATACTAACAGTAATGTTTCCATTTGCTAATGATATGTTTTGATTTGAAACATCACCTGTTATTTGACAAGCATTGTAAGGTTGATATTTTTGTAAAATGACTTTGTCTTCTTCTACGAAAATTTCAAGCGGTGATTTAATTTGTATTCCCAATACATCACGTAATTCTTTAGGAATTACAATTCGTCCTAATTCGTCTACTTTTCGAATAACTCCTGTTGCTTTCATATTACTTCCTCCCTTACTATTTATTAATTTTTTCACCTCGCTTTTTCCATTTTATCACTTTTTGGTAATACCTGCCTCTTTTTAGAAAATTTTGTACTCAAGTTAAAAAAACACATTTAACGAATACGTAATCTCTCTTTCAATTGTTTTAAATAACGAAATCGAATCAGTAAAAAATATACAACTTGAATTCCTACGAAAATACTTAATACAATCGCATTTTCTTTAAATAGTGAGTACTCAAACATCTGTCCGAGTGCAGTTAACGCTACTGCCCCATGTAATGTTGCAACACCTATTGGAACAAAGAATAAAAGCGCCAATCGAATTGTAACTACTTTCGATAATTCTCCACTTGTTAAGCCTACTTTTCGAATCATTTCAAACAAACGAGTATCATCCTCCAAGTCAGAAAACAAACGGAAATAAAGGAAGCTTCCTGCACATACGAAAAATACAATACCGATAAAGAAACCTACAAATAGAATTGGTCCTGCAATTTGTAAACTTTGGTTTTGTGCGTACTGTTCTGCACTAAACGTTGCATGTTCTTCATAAGGTTTCATCTGATGCGTTAGTTCTTTCCCAACCTCAATTTCATCTTTCGTTCCCTCTGTTTTGTATACATAATTTTTTTCCTCTTTAAATCCATCTTGTAATGCATCATACTGCTTGTTAGAGATTACATAAACGTTACCTCTTATTATTTTACTTAATGAAGACGTATTAATTTTTTTCACTTTTAAAGGTTCATTCAAATGTGGCAACATAACTTCTTTTCTTTCTTTCATCGGTGGTCCTGGTATATCAACTGCCAAAAATAAAACTTCTTTTTTGGATCCCTCATGAAAGGGTTCTCCTGTTAACTTCGCATATTCCTTATAGTCTGATTCCTTTATAAACGTGGCGCTTCTTAACGACTGCTCCTCCGTTTTCTTTGTTGAAATATTAGTTTTTGAAGCTGCTATACTATGTTTCTTTAACCCTTCGTCAATCATCTTCAAATGCTGTGATTCATTACTATTTCCTTGCTTAGAATGATAGTGAAACGCAATTGGTCTCTCCATAACCGCCTTTGTCATTGATGTAAAGCCAACTAATGTACCTATTGCTGAAAATGCTACAGTTGAAATTATCGTTACAATAAAGAACATTCTTGCGTTATCTCTCATACGGTAAGCTAAATCTGACAACGTAATAATATTTGTCTGTGTCCAATAAAAACGTTTACTTTTTTTACATAGTCTAATAATAAAAACACTCAACTGCTTGTACAGCAAATACGTACCAATAATGACTACCGTTGTAACAGGAATCATCATGATAAATACCATTGTACCGTGTGACATAAGCGCTCCTGCATATCCGGCACTAAGCAATATAACTGCTAATATAGAAGAAATAATGGATGCTTTCGGTTCCGGCTTCGCTTCTGCCGATCCTCTAAACAATTTCATAATTTTATTTTTTCGAATCATTCCTGCACTAAACAATGAAATGATCATAAATAATACGAAAAACATAATACTCGTTACAACAATGGCTTTCATTGGAATGTAATAAGATAAGGAAATATCTAACTTTAATATCATTGGAGCTATAAATAGTAATATTCCGGAAAATAGCATTCCAGCAAGTATCCCAAAAATAATTGCCCCTATTCCAATCATAATATTTTCAAAAAAGATAAGACGCTTTAATTGATATTTCGTCATACCTAACATCATTAAAATTCCTAGTTCACGCTTTCTCGTTTTTAAAAACATTCCCATCGAATATAAAATAAAGAAAAATGTAAATAAGTAAATAATGGACTGTGCAAAAGACATACTTACGAACACATATCGTCCCAATTCTCCAGCACTTAATGCCGGATGAAACGCAAAAAACGAATAAACAAAAAAGGCCATAATAGCAAATGCACTACTTAAAAAATATGCTGAATATGTTCGTCTATTTCGCGTCACATTCCGATATGCGAGTTCTCTAATATTCATATTACTTCTCCGCCCTTCTACTAACTATGTTCTTATATTAGTAAAGTACGGAAATCCCTTCCATCGATTCAAATGACAAAAACCTTACATTATTGAAAGATTTCAAAAAAATTGCTTAAACGATGCAGTTTCATTATAATGACTACATTCATATTCATACACACATCCTATTGTATATTCGTTAATTTTGCGAAATAATAAAGGATAGAAGTATGTACCAATATACATATAAACTTATTTACCGCTTTAATATGAATAGGAGGAAAACATAATGACATTGCAAGAACAGATTATGAAAGCATTACACGTTCAACCTGTAATTGATCCGAAAGCAGAAATCCGTAAACGTGTTGATTTCTTAAAAGATTATGTAAAAAAAACAGGTGCGAAAGGATTTGTACTTGGAATTAGTGGCGGACAAGACTCTACATTAGCTGGACGTTTAGCTCAGCTTGCAGTGGAGGAAATTCGTAATGAAGGTGGTAATGCAACGTTTATCGCCGTGCGCCTTCCTTATAAAGTGCAAAAAGATGAAGATGATGCGCAATTAGCATTACAATTTATTCAAGCTGATCAATCTGTTGCATTTGATATCGCTTCAACTGTTGATGCTTTCTCAAATCAATACGAAAACTTATTAGATGAATCGTTAACAGATTTCAATAAAGGTAACGTAAAAGCACGTATCCGCATGGTTACACAATATGCAATCGGTGGACAAAAAGGGCTCCTTGTTATCGGAACAGATCACGCTGCAGAAGCTGTAACAGGATTCTTTACAAAATTCGGAGATGGTGGTGCAGACCTATTACCATTAACGGGATTAACGAAACGCCAAGGACGCGCTCTATTACAAGAATTAGGTGCGGACGAGCGACTTTACTTAAAAATGCCAACAGCTGATTTATTAGATGAAAAGCCAGGTCAAGCTGATGAAACAGAGTTAGGTATTACGTATGATCAACTTGATGACTATTTAGAAGGTAAAACAGTTCCAGCTGACGTTGCAGAAAAGATTGAAAAACGTTACACAGTGAGTGAGCATAAAAGACAAGTACCAGCATCAATGTTTGATGATTGGTGGAAATAAATAAAACATAAAAAAGAAGCTAATCTCATTTAGCTTCTTTTTTATATGTTAACGATATACCCCTACCCTTTTCTCCAATAAATCTTGCAGGCAATCTTCATGCTGTTTACAAAATAACGGTGGCATGTTGTCTAACGGGAAAAACTTCAAATCCAACGTTTCATCACCATCTACTTTTTTGTCGCCTCCAACTATTGAGCATGAAAAACACATCACAATTGACTGCGCCTTGTCTCCATTTGGATATGATTGAAAATATTTTGTATACACTCCAATAAGTTCATTTATTTCTACATCATACCCGGTTTCTTCTTTTATTTCTCGAATTGCAGTTTCCGCAGCCGATTCTCCTATCTCCATTGCCCCCCCTGGAAAGCCCCAAGCGTTAAAGTCACCTCTTTTTTGCAGTAATACTTCTCCTTCTTTATTAAATACAAAACCACCGGCAAAGTTTAAGAAAACATAATCATGCCCTACTTTTTCGCGTAATTCTTTTATATAATTGGCCATTCTCTTTCCCCTTTTCATACTTCTTTTATCGCTATTCCTTATCTTTTTCAAGCAATTCAATAATTCGATCTAGCTTCTGATTCATATGCATCACTTGTTGTTTTTTTGCAGCGCTGTTTAGAAATACTCTTCTAATAAACAAAGTAAATGATAGGAAAAACAAAACGATAAGTCCGATTACTAAACAAGTATATATCAATGTAAAAATATCACTCTCGAACAAATTCATTTAGATTCCACATCCTTCCTCCTTTCATTTTATCATATAATTCTGATTTTTGTAGTAATACATAAGGAAAAGAGCATCCTTTACAGATGCTCTCTTTCACCGATTAATACGTAAATGTAATTGTCGCTAATGAATAATCTGCCATCGCACTATAAGGTGCTACTTGATAAGATACACGCTTTGCACCCTTTGGCCAATTTATTTCATTTAATGCTTTCTTTATATCTTGCATCGTCCCATCCATAGACTGCTTATATCGTACTTCTACCTTTTCTGGCTTAGAAGCAAATTGTTGCTGTAATTTCTTCTTAAAATCACTATAATTCTCTGCTCCGTATTGTGTAGACATATATTTTAAATTTGTTTCTTTTAACATTTGTTCATACGCCACAGTCTTTGAACTACCCGCTTTTATTTTGTTTGTTAATTCATTAAAGTAGCTTGTAGTTGCTGCTGGATATTTGCTACGATCCCAATCGTGGTCTTTACTTAATTGTTCATCAGACATATTAAAATATGAATATGTTACGCGCCCAGCTTTATCTGGTACTGGATCATCGAATGTTGTATCAAGATGATACCATTTGTTTTCAATGTTCACTAAATTCCATGCGTGAGCTTGTCCATTTCCTGTACCTGTTACAATATGGTTTTGGATACCTGCTCCTTTTAGCAATTCATATGTTAATAACGTATATCCTTGGCAAACAGCAGAGCGATTCGCTAATGCTTCATATGCTGTATATGCTTGATAAGACGTATCATATGATACATGTTTTACAACGTAATCATGAATAGCTTTTACTTTCTCATGATCATCCATCCCTGGTTTTACAATCGAGCCGATAATCGCTTTTGCCTGAGATTTTACATATTGTGTTTGCTCTTTCGATTCACGGTACTTCACTTGCAGTGTAAATGTATAGTTTCCTGGTAACCCTTTAATGGAATATCTAGTAGACGCTACATTATATTTTACATACTCATCTGCATCTACAATTTTATTAAACTCGCCATACAATTCATCCATAATACTTCTAGCATTTCTATCTTTTGTTTTATATGTGATTGTAATATTTTCTTCTCGATTATCAACCTGTTTTTTTAATTCTTTTTTGAAATCATTTAACAACTTTGTATCTGATTGCGATGTCGCTACAGTTTGATTTGTAGCTGCATAAGATACAGATGACGCGTGTAAGCCCCCCATTACTATAGTTGAACAAAGTGCGGCAGCTGTCACATACTTACTTGTCTTTCCCATCATGTCACTCCTTACATTCTATAACTATACGAAAAAGTATCGTATAGTTTCAGAGTATACAATACTTTTTCGTATAGGTCATATGAGATTATGCATATTTAACATTGTAAAAGGGTTGTTCTTTTTACAAGAACAACCCTTTTCATTAACAAGTTTGTAATACACAACATGCATTTTCAAAACGTCGATTTTTCAAGTCTTCATTTCCTATACAGAAATAAAGCATCCCTAAATCTCCCCACATCATATTACAATTTTTAGTATCTGAATCAATTTGGAATAAAAGCGTCATTTGCTGCGGATCTATGTCCATATATTGTCCAGTCTCGTATAATACCTCATCTTGTACAGAAAATGGCTCACCAAATATTTGATGGTTATCATAGTTGTCTGGGATTAGCTCTTCAAGTAATTGCAAGAAACGGTCCGAATCAGCCTCATCTTCAATGAAAAGCTCTGGCAATTTATACGTTAATTCAAAAGTAATTGCACACTGGTTATAATTCGTTTGCAATTCATCTCCTCTTCGTAATTGCTCTACAGGAACATCATAATAAAGCACACGCCCCGCTCCAGTTGGATTCACATCTTCTTCAAAGTAATTTTCCACGGTAAAGAAATATAACATCCCCGTCTTAGGAAGATCGTGATTCATACCAATATTTTGTAAATCCTTTAAATTAAATTGTGCAATAAACTGTAACGTATTTCCTTTATGCGTTGGATATTCAAATGTAAATGGCAAGTCAGGAACCCCTCCCATTTTCGAACTACCTATCGCTACTGTTTCCTCCTGCTTTGGCACAACTTTTATACAAGGAAATACAGTATTCATAAGTTCCTCTTTTAAATGCGTCAGCCCATATTTATCAATTAATACTTCAATTTGTTTATTCATACATTCTCCTTATATTTACATACTTATTTGTATCATCGCACAAAAATTATACTCCATTCTTTATAAAAACAACAAGCCTCCAAAAAAACGGGCTCTTCCTTCATACGCGAACAAGTTAAAAAAAGCATAGTATACATTGTTCCTACAAACACGATAGTTCATTATTTCTTCCAGTACATTTTCCCCTCGTTCATTTTTATTTTTAATTTAAGGAGGAATTCCACATGGGTTACGGATATAGTTGCGGCGGTTACGGTTACGGCGGTTACGGCGGTAGTTGTGGTGGATGTGGTTATGGAGGCTTCGCTTTATTAATCGTTTTATTTATCCTTCTAATCATCATCGGAGCTAGCTGTTGGGGTGGCTTTGTAGGCTGCTAGTAAATTTAAAAACTATTGTAAAAAAGCACGTATAATACGTGCTTTTTTGCCATTTTCAAATATTTTATGTGAAAGGAAGTATGACTTTATGAAGATTGATGGTGTTTTTGAAGGAGGCGGTGTACGCGGAATTGCGCATGTAGGGGCAATTTGCGCGTTAGCTGAAAAAGGCTATGAATGGGAACGTGTAGCTGGAACATCAGCTGGTTCGATTATCGCTGCGCTCCTAGCAGCAGGATACTCTTGCTCAGAGCTAAAAACGATTATAACAAATATTGATTATGATAAATTTACGAAGAGAACCTTTATTGACAGAATCCCGTTTATTGGAAAAGGATTAAGCGCATGGACTACTCTTGGTATTTACTCTAATATTTTTATCGAAGAATGGATTGAAGAATTACTTCGAAAAAAAGGAGTTCACTTATTTACAGATTTACCTGATTTAAATAAGCTTAAAATTATCGCTTCTGATATAAGTAATGGTAAAATGGTTATCTTTCCTGATGACTTACCGAACTACGGATTTTTAAATTATCGCTTCTCTATTGCTAAAGCTGTACGAATGAGTAGTACAATCCCCTTCTTTTTTGAACCGGTAAAATGGAGAACCCCAAAATGGAAGCAGCCTTGTTATATGGTTGATGGAGGAATTTTAAGCAATTATCCAATTTGGATTTTCGACTCCCCTACCTCTCCCCGCTGGCCGACTTTTGGGTTTCATTTCGTAAAAGATGAGATTCAAGCTGACCCAGCCCACTACAACGAGCCTATCTCCATGTTCAAAGGACTTTTTAAAACAATGATGCAAGCCCATGATTTACGTCATTTAGACAAGGAATCAAAAGCAAGAACAATTACAATCCCAACAGGATCCATTACTAGTACAAACTTTGAGTTAACAATGGAAGAAAAAGAGTGGCTATACAATTCTGGTTATAACGCCGCAAATAAGTTTTTACAATCGTGGAATTTCAGACAATATATTGATAACTATAGAAACGGAAATCAGGATCGAAAATCAAATCGTTATTTCCGTCAACTTGACTCATAATATTATTATCTTTTATACGAGAACACGTAACGCTTTCAAAAAATAAGCCTAGTAATATAATATATTACTAAGCTTATTTACTTTCTGTATCATTATTATACGTTGTTTAAGGATAAGTTAACCCTTCTGCTTCCTCTGCAGTAATAACGGTGTATCGATTTCCCGTTCGTAATCCTAACAATTCTGCTTTTTCAATTGCTTCCTGCTTCGTCTCCGCATAAGCAGCTAAATATTTTTCTCCATTGATAATTTGGCAAATTACATATTGTTTCATTACTTTCTCCTCTTACTTTTTCATTAGTTGTGCAAGTTTTTTTATACCTATTTCAATTTCTTCTAATGTTGCGTATGAATATGGATACAAATTTTCATTTCTTCTATACAATATACACTATCATAATAAATTTAAATAGGAGGAAATATGATGAGTGAAGCAATTATTCATGGGATCATTCTTGCATTTGGTCTTATCATTCCATTAGGTGTTCAAAATGTTTTCGTCTTTAACCAAGGTGCGAGCCAACCAAATATTTGGAGGGCAGCCCCTGTCGTATTAACTGCCTCTATATGTGATACGTTACTCATATTGATAGCGGTACAAGGTGTTTCCCTTGTACTCCTTACTTTTTCTTGGCTAAATAACTCGTTATATATAATTGGATTTTTCTTTCTCCTATACATGGGCTTTGTTATTTGGAGAAGTAACCCTTCCAACGATGTAAAACAAGAAAAAAGTATGCCAGTAAAAAAACAAATACTTTTCGCTGCATCGGTTTCATTATTAAATCCACATGCAATTTTAGATACAATCGGTGTAATTGGAACAAATTCGATTCAATACATAGGAAATGAAAAATGGGCTTTCACACTTGCAACTATTATCGTTTCTTGGATTTGGTTTATAAGCTTAGCTTTAGCGGGGAAATTTCTAAAAAGGCTAGACTCAACCGGAAAGACAATCGTATTATTAAATAAATTTTCTGGTCTCATCATATGGAGTGTCGCACTTTATATGTTAAAACAAGTTATTTATTCCTAATGAACGAAAGAGAATTGCATGTTACTGAAAACATCATGCAATTCTCTTACAAATTATGAAGTAGGTTCTGGTTTCTTTTTTACGTTCTTTGCATCTTTTGCTGGTTTAATCCAAATGATTGCTATAGCAGCACCAATCCCAGCGAGAATACTTGTTACATAAAACACTTCATGGTCAGCACCTTTCATGAAAAAAGAGTATAGAGGTGGTCCAGCTGCTACACCGATAAATCGCATAGAACTATAAAATGACGTAACCGTCCCCCTTTGCTCCTTTTCAATTCCTTGTGTAATGAGAGCATCTAAACATGGGAGTGCCATACCAATTCCTACCCCCATAATAACGAGACAAAGGAGTAGTAAATAAATTCCTTTTATAAATAAAGGAATGATGACTGATGCAGCAGCCATTAAAAAACCAATGTAAATACACTTCTTCATCACATTTTGGTTATCTCCAATTTTTTTGCCAGCCATATATGAACTAAGTGACAGTACAAGTAACGGGATTGCAAGTACACACCCTTTCCAAATACCATGAATGTCATACTTTGATTCCAATATAGTTGACAAATAAAAGAGAATTCCGAATAAAATAAGCATAATAATTGCACCTAATGCAAAAATGGCAATTAACCATCTTCCTTTTTCTCGAAACGTAGCAAGAATTGATTTTATAAACTCTTTAAGCGGTGGTACTTCTCCTTCTTGTTTCTTTGCCTTTACTAGAACAAGTAATAAAACAATTGATACTACGCATAAAACTGGAATCGCCCAAAACGGCAAGAACCATACAATGGCAGCCAGAGCAGATCCTAAAATAGGGCTCAACACTTTCCCAAATGTATTGGATGTTTCGATGATTCCTAAACCTGTACTAACTTGTTTTTCATCTTTGTATAAATCACCAACACACGGTATAACAACTGGCATTGCACCAGCAGCACCAATACCTTGAATCGCTCTACCGATCAATATCCAAGTGTAGGGATTATCAACTTTCCAAGATACCCAACCAGTTATCGCTCCTCCTATAGCCGCAATCAGCAAACTCGGAACCATTACCATCTTTCGTCCCCATCTATCTGATAAATAACCAGCAATCGGTATAAGTAGAATGGCTACGATAGAATAAATGGTAATAATCATGGATACTTGAAACGATGAAATATGTAATTTCTTTTCAATAGTCGGCAGAATTGGAATGAGCATTGAATTCCCTAATGTCATAACAAGTGGAACTGATGCAAGCGCAATCAAACAACAGTTTTCTTTTTTTAACATGTTGGCTTCGAAACCTTTCATCATATATTTCTTACCATATAATAGCCCTGCTGGAACGTAACTTTTCATTCCACCAGGGCTATTACATTTTTACTACTTCCCATTCACAACAAAAGAAATTGGGGAAAATATAGTATTATTCCTATTCTTTGAATCCAGTTCACAATATATCCATACCAATTAATTGAAAAAAAAAGAAAGGAAGAATCCTTCCTTTCTCCTATAACCTTCTACAATTAGCGAGTATATCCGCCACCAAGTTGTTGTTCTGCCATCGCTACAAGGCGTTTTGTAATTTCACCGCCTACAGAACCGTTTGCACGTGAAGAAGTATCAGCGCCAAGTTGTACACCAAACTCTTGTGCAATTTCATATTTCATTTGATCTAAAGCCGCTTGTGCTCCATGTGATGCTAATTGATTAGAATTACGATTTCTAGCCATTACCAATCACCTCCTTATTTATATATAAATTGTGTTAAATTTTAATTTAAATACATGGTAATTTTTGGTTATTTATATTTTTAAAAAAGAGTCTCTACAATGAGAGACTCTTACATCATTTTATACTAAGAAGTTACTACTTCTAAATTTCTATTTGTTAGTACTTTCATTTCTTCTTTTCATATATCTTTCGCATTATGTCCAAACCATTCGAGTGAAACAAAAAAGGTATACTTTAATTGGTATACCTCTTTCAAACATACACTTTACATAATAATATTATTAATATCTTTCCAACAATACGCTGTCTCTTCCACCTGTAATCTTTCTAAAAATTTTGTATCAATTTTTTCTGGATTAAACTTTTCATAAAACGTTTTAGAAGGGTTATTCGTAACAACCCATACTAAAAGTGATTGCATATTATTGTTTGTACATTCAGATAGTAAAGCTTGAAATAACTTTTGTCCTATTTTCATGCCTTGATACTCTTGTAAAAGGTAAATCGCATATAATTCTCCATCACAATTATATGTACCAGTTCTTTCTGCTCCTCCATCGATGAATCCAACTATTTCTCCATTTAACGTCTCTGCTACAAATCTAAATTGATGGTTACTTTCTTTTTGAAAAATGTTTTCCCATTGTTTTTCCCGTTTCTCATATGTTATATTTTCTAAAATCTCGTTAGGGAATATGCCTTGATATGTCGTTTTCCAACTATCAGCGTGGACCTTTGCTATACCTGGTATATCATCTTTTATCGCTCTTCTAATATGTATTTCCATCATTTCTCCCCCTCGTTTACTCATCATTATATCAATTTACTTCCTTAAAAATCCAAACAAAAAAGAGTGAATTCACTTCACTCTTTTTTGTTACAATTATCTACTTTCCACTTCAACTGAAACAACACGATCTATCTCTTTTAGTGAGCTATATAACTCAGTTGTATATAAATCTTCTGGAGCTAAAATAACCATCTCTAATTGCTGAAATGCTCCACTATCTATATCTTTAATCTTCACGCGTTTTACATGCATTCCTAAATTTTTAATCTGCTTAAATATACCATCTAACTCATGATGCTCTTTTACAGTAATTTTAATAGACAAGTCCTTTTGTCTTAATGAATACGGTCCTGCAATTTTCACAAGTTGCGGAAGTACATTAATTGCTAAAATAATTAAAATCATAGCAACCGTCGCTTGTAAATAAAATCCTGCTCCAATCGCAATACCTAAAGCTGAAGCAGCCCACACCATAGAGGCGGTCGTTAATCCAGAAATAACGTCATTACTTCTTCGTAAAATAACACCTGCTCCAAGAAAACCAATTCCACTCACAATTTGAGCAGCTAAACGCATGGGATCCATATTTGTATGCCCTGGAACAGAATATACATGTACAGATTCAATTGAAACCATCGTAATTAAACAACTTGCTACAGAAATAACCATACTTGTTTTCACACCAAGTGGTTTATTCTTTAGCTGCCTATCTATCCCGATGAATAATCCTAAAAAGAGTGCTAAACCTAATTTGAGTAAAAATTCATATGACATATTTCCAGTCTCCTTACTTTACAATGTTTCCCTTGGAATAATTCACTATAACTCTTTTATGATATCAATTCCAGTCTTTTCTATTCATTTAACGTAAAAAACCGAAAAAACATTTGTGACGATGTTTCTCCGGCTTTTTATTACGCTTAAAACTCTTCTTTATTTCTTATCTTTAATCTTAATCTCTGCATCTTTGTAGAATGCTAATTTACTGTCATTATACTCTTTTGTAAAATTGTTAAATTGCTCTTTTGATTTTTGTGCTTCCATAGTTAATTCATTAACAGCCTTAACTTTTTCACCAATCTCTTTTAATTTCGTTTCTTTTACTTTTAATTTTTCATACAATTCTTTTTCGGTCGCTAACGCCTTCGTATAATTTTCATTCATCTTTTGGAATGCATCATAACGATTTTTATACGACTCTTCTACTGCTTTCGCTTGTTTTTGTAACTTTTTATCTTCAAGCTTCTCTATATTTCCTTGAACAGATTTCGTTTCTTTCTGAGCTTTTTCTAGCATTTCTTTCTCATTTTTCAAAGCTTTTTCACGATCATCTACATTGGCAGTAGCCTGCTCTATTTTCTTCATAACAGCGTCATTATGATCTTTACCTTCTTGTAAAATTTGAGAATATAGTTCTTGGCCTTCCTTCTCTAACTTCTCTAATTTTTTCGCTTCATCAACTAATGATTTCTCTTGTGTCGCCGCTGTTTCAAAAGCTGTATATAGGTTTTCTTCTGGTTTTTCACCGAAACAACCTGTTAATAGTCCTACTGATAGTGCTCCAACTACTGCTACTTTTCCATACTTCAACGTTCATTCCTCCATTACATACGGTTATCATGCCAGAAATTCACTGGGAAGTGACTCTCTTCATGATAAGCTTCAAACTCATAACCCTTTTCTTTTAACCCTTTTAAAATTGCTGGCACAGCAGCAACTGATTGCGGATGAATATCATGCATTAAAATGACTTCTTGTGGTTTTGTTGCATTTGTTAATACATTTTGAGCAATTTGTGCTGCAGCTGCATCAACTTGCATTTTATTATATTTCCAATCTAATGAATCAATTGTCCAATCCCACACTTTAAAGCCGCCCTCTACCACTTTATTTCGAAGACTTTCATTTAATCCAGGCATTGAACCGTATGGTGGACGTGTTAATTTAGGTGATTTCCCAATAATATTGGCGATTAAGCTTTGATCTTCTTTCATCTCATTTACATACTCGCCATTTTTATATAACTTTGCAAAATTATGCGTCATACTATGCATTCCTACATAATGACCTTCTGCATTTTCTCGTTTCACTAAATCTGGAAACTCTTTTACATTCGCTCCAATTAAAAAGAATGTCGCCTTCGCATCATGTTGTTTTAACGTATTTAATAATTCAGCCGTATATTTCCCCGGGCCATCATCAAATGTAAGATAAGCAACTTTTCTTTCCTTGCCATTAAAACGACTTGGTGCCGTTTTATTCATTTCTACTTTCGGTTGTTCACTTGCGAGTTGTACTACATTTTCTTGTTTTGCAACAGCCTTTGCTGGTGAAGTAATGGATTGAAACATGAAATACCCAATAGCTACTGCTGCAATCGCTATTAAAACGAATACTACTCGTTTAATTTTAAAAGCTTTTTCCATTCTATCGAATTCCTCTCCCTATTAATCTTATATATAAATCACCCAATATAATTATACATCTATTTATTTTATTACACTATATAAACAGACCTATATATGTATTATAATGGGAGTTTTATCAAAATGGTCGTTCCTATTCCTTCTTTACTTATAATATTTATTGTACCTCCATGAAGCTCCACCATTTTTTTAACGATGGCTAAACCAAGACCCGCACCTGTAGCATAATTATTAATCTGGTAAAATGACTGTTCTATATACAGTAAATGCTCTTTAGCAATTCCAATCCCTTCGTCTTTCACCTTTATCACTGCTTGTCCTTTATTTTTAGTCACTTCAATATATACTTTACCATTTTTATGTGAATATTTAATGGCATTTTAAACAATATTCAAGAAAATTTGCTTTAGTCTATTTCGATCTCCTATCAATTCGATTCTTTCTATAGTTTTGATGAATTGCATTTGCTTCTCTTCAGCATTAGGAGTTAATTGCCAAATCTTCTCCTCTAGTATATCGTATAATTGCACCTTTTGTTTATATAAATTGAAATGATTTAAGTATAAAAAATCGTTACAGAAAAGTTACAAATCCATCTCGATAAAAAAAGATTGGCAAAGGCCAATCTTTTTTTATTATTCATTTCGAACTGGCTTTGGTGTTACACCTAAATGTTCATTTAATTTTTTCGAAATATCTTTCACATTTTTTTCATTTGGAATGTAATAATAAATGCCTCCGATACGTTTATCCGTACCTTCCACTTGCATTTTTTCCATTTCCAAATTAGATCCTGCCATATTTTTCGTAATAGCAAGCATATCATCGAAAGTTAAGTTCGTTTTCATATTTTTATCAACCGCATCAAGTAAAGAGCCCATTTTGCTAATAGATTGAACAGACATCGCTTTTTTAGCAATTGCTTCAATTACAAGTTGTTGTCTTTGACCACGCATTGCATCACTGTCAATTTTACGCGTTCTTGCAAGCGCAAGTGCTTGTTCTCCATTTAAATGTTGGTAGCCTTTCTCTAAATGAATCATACCTGCTTGGTCTTTACTATCTTGTTCAGTGAAAGTAACTGGTACATCAATATCAATACCACCAAGTGAATCGACAATTTGTACGAATGATTCAAAGTTAAACTTCACATAATAATCAACAGGAACATTTAAAAATCTTTCCACTGTATCGCGTGTACTTTCAACACCACCAAATACGTGTGCATGTGTAATTTTATCTAATTTCTTTCTAGATGGAATATATACACGTGAATCACGCGGAATACTTACTAATTTAACTGATTTATCATCTTTATTAATTGTTGCTAATAAAAGTGCATCTGTTCGAACAGCTTCTCCGTATTGGCTTTTTCTCATTTCACTACCATCAACACCCATAATTAGAATTGAAATGTTATCCTTTAAAGGTTCAACTTCTTTATCACGCTTCGATGATTTATCAATTTGTGCATATGCATCACTTACTACTGCTTTTGCTTTATTATATATTAACGATCCATATCCTACTCCACCAAAAATAAGTAAGAACAATGGAATTATAATGAACCATTTTATTGATTTTCTTTTAGAACGTTTTTTACTGCTTCTCGTATTCTGTTCTAATTCAGAGCTCATATCCATTCGCCTCTCTTTCTCTTTCCCAATTATAATGCAAGTCTATTAACCTTCATATTGAATTTCCTTTCAATTACCTTACAATTTTGTAAGGTTACTGCGCAAATCCAATATGTACTCCATTTCACATTATACTCTCGTGCTTATTTTTGGCAAGTCACTATTTATATAAAATTATTTTTTAAATTCATATATTATAATTTTATTAGTTTGGTGTATACATAGTTTGCTTTCCATTATTAATAATGAAAGCTGATTTTGCTTTTATTTTCGTCTTTTGTATTTCTATCTCTTCATTTGAGAAATTCACAATAATTTCAATATTTTTTCCATACGAAGCTGATTGTACTAACTTATCTTCTGACAAATATGCAAAGTTCGTCATTTCTTCTTTTACTGCCTTTTCATGAACTTCATTCCAAACTTTCAGGTGCTGCGTAATTTCTTGTTTATGCTTATTCCACTCTACTTTATCTAAATGGTACAACGGAGGAACGTTATACAATAATTCGTATAACATACGGTTTCTAACCTCATCTTTTACTTTCAAGCTTCCCCATTCCCAGTGGTGCGTTGTAATTACAGAATCATTGTATACTAATTTATATAATGGTACTGAATATGCAGGATTTAAATATACTTGTTTATACTCTTCTTTTAACGGTACTTGTTTCGCATATTTTTCTGGAACATTTTGATTCGGTGACCAATATCCACCTACATAATACGGACTTGTTTTATTTTTCCTCATATCTTCATCGTCCCATTTAATTACAGGCGTTTCAATACCATGAGCAAATGCAATCGTACTACTAGCAAAATCATTTCCGCCTTCAGAACCAACGACCATACCCTTTTCTTGCGCAATGTAGTCCATTCGTTTTAAACGTGCTTTTAAATCTTGCTCTTGTGTCGTTATATGTTTCGCTGAATAGTCATCGTAAATTTCACCTGTCGCATCACAATCAATAAACCATGAATTATATTTAGGTCCATTTTGTAATATATCGTTCATTCGTTCTTTTACACTAGGAAGAGATAAAGTTGGATTTAATTTTCGCCCTCTACCTAAAAACCCTTGCACCTTTTCTCCATTTTTCTTCGTTACAGTAGCCTCTTCGTATAATGATGGGTCATTAAAGGATGCTGTGTTCCAATTTTTATCACTTTTTTCGTGAATGGAATGATATGAGTCATACGGACCAACTAAATACCCCATTTCCTTAGCTTCTGTCACGAAATTAGGTTGCATAAATCCTTGTTCCCAGTTTGGCAGACCAATCCACGCTTTTTCTATTCCTGCCTCTTTCATTTCCTTTAGTATGTCCGTTCCATCTGCATTACCCCATTTACTTACCTCTTCAACCGCATCACCAAGTAGCGACTTTAATAAATGCTTATTTAAGCTATACAATTCTGTATTCGTTAAGTGACCTACACCTTTCTTTAATAGCACACTAGCTTCCTGATTAACGTTTTGAAAAATATCATCTTTATAAAATTCTTTCATTGATAACACTTCGTTTATATAACGTAAAATAACATTTTTTTGATACTTATCAATGAAATCTTGTTTACTTACTTGATCTAATACATTCAATTCCCCAGGCTCTGAACTATATTTTTGAATAAGCTCTTTTATATGGCTAAACAAAGGGCTATTTATTTTCTCTCTTAGCTTTGGCCAATTTACATTACTTTCTGATAAGCCATTTTGATTCCAAAAATAAAAATGAGCTGCACCGTAAAGCTTTTCTATCTCTTTATTTTTTCTAGCCTTTTCTTTTAATGTTTTAAATTCACCTTTTCGAGCGATATTGTCTTTATACAGTTTAGCAATACTTACTACATCATTATTTGTCACATATACTTGAAATCCATATGTTTTATTTTTATTTATACGCGGAAATTCATGTATAAAATCAAACCCGATTTTCGGATCCGAATGAAATTTCACCTCATTATTAAACATATTGTTCGCGATATATACAATTGAATATTTCAAACCATTTAATGCGAAAAACTTCATAGAAAATGATTCAGCAAATGAATATGCATCATCCTTTAAAAACTTCTTCCAATTTTCATCATTACTCGAAATTTGCTTCCCTTCCCATAACGGAAGTGTATAATTTTCAGCTTGTACTTTCGGCCAAGTAAAGCTTTCTGCACCAGTCGATTCTACTTCAATATTTAAGTGATCTTTTTTCTTCTCTAGACTCACTTTTACTTTTTGATCTGGATATTCCCAAGATGTACGATCCTTTTCTTTTTTTACATTCAACACCTTCATTTTCGGCAAGGGCTGTGATGCCAGTGCCTTTACGCCATCATGTTCTACAATTAACGTGAAAGTCTCTGGATTGACATCATAAGTAAATTCTTTATACGTTGCTTTCTTTATTTTAGACTCTTGAACAGTATTGCTACCTTTTACATCACACCCGACTAAAGTCGAAAATGACATCGTTGTAAGAAGACATATTGCTATCATTTTTTTCATCTTCTGCACCTCCACCACTGAATATACAGAGGCTTTGTTACAGGAATGTGGCAAAAAAATAGAACCAGCATAATGCTAGCTCTATTTTTGGGATTAAAAATAAATATATATGGGCAACTATAATCTGCTTAATATATATAGTACAATAACCGTGTTTTTTCATCCTCACTAATTATAAAAGCAAATCATTCAAAGCTTTAACATGCATTTCTTAACTAAAAAAATAAGTGTATATAACATACGCTAAAACTAGCACTAAAATTACTATCGCTGTACCTTTCCAATTCATACCACCCGCCATATCAACTGGACTACCCGTTTCAGCTCTGTTGAGCCCATCATGTAAAGAACCGGTAGAATTGTTTTTCAATTCACTTTGCCTTATACGTTCTCTTTTTTCTTCCGGTAACTCTTTCTTCATATGATCCGTTCACCTCCAAGTTAATATACTCTTTACTAAATTATACATTCATATTTTTCTTTTATATGCAAACATATTTACAACATAAAGAAAGCTAGCGATACTAGCTTTCTTTATAATCCAATATGTTCTTCTTTATTTACAGTAATCCCTCTATGATCAATTTCTAGCTCACACACTTTCATAGACGTAAATACTCTCGCTAATTGCTCAGCAATTTCTTGACGTTTCTCATACGGCGTTAATATAAAAATAGATGGTCCTGCACCGCTAAGCGCTGTACCGTATGCACCGAATTCTTTTGCACATTTACGAATAGATGGTAATAACGGTACAAGCTCTAAACGATACGGCTCGTGAAAATGATCCCTTTCCATCATTTCGCCTACAACTTTCCATTTCTTTTGACATAAAGCAGCTACTAATACATTACTTATTGCACTAGCCTTAACAGCTTCATGAAACGGGAATACATCTGGTAATACAGATCGACTTTCATCTGTATTTAGCTCTTCATTTGGAATAAGAGAAATAACACCTAATTCCTTACTTTCAATTCTTACAACCGAAACATTCTTTCCATCAAGTGCTCCGATTACAGTTCCTCCTAATATAGAAGCAGCAACATTATCAGGATGACCTTCAAAATTTGTAGCAATTTGAACTCTTTGATCAGTCGTTAAGTTCAATTTTCCGAGTTGATTCGCAAGCTCTATCCCAGCTACAATTGCTGATGCACTACTTCCTAGACCTCTTGTTAGCGGAATGTTACTAGTAACTTCTATTATATAGGGTGATAAAGAAGGACATACTTTACATGCCGTGCTAACAATTAAATTTTTATCGTCTGTCGGAATTGAATCTTCAAAGGAATGGATTACTTGCCATTTATCAACTTTTTCTTTAACTACTACATGTAAATATAATGACAAAGCTATTCCTACTGAATCGAATCCAGGTCCAACATTCGCTGTACTAGCAGGAACACGAATACTTAATGGTATCACGACATAATCACCCCTTTAATATGCTCTTTAATTTGTTCTATATTATTTGAAATACTTGCAATATCTAATGTATTAGAAGAAATTGCGATATCAGGATCTTTCAAGCCGTTTCCAGTTAAAACTGCAACAACTGTTTCTCCTTTTTTGATTTTTCCAGATTGAACATGTTTCATTACGCCAGCTAATGAAGCATTCGATCCTGGCTCAGCGAAAACCCCTTCCGATTTTGCTAATAATCTATACGCATGTAAAATTTCTTCATCTGATACCATATCTATTTCACCGTGAGATTGCTCAGCAGCCTCTACTGCATATGACCAACTTGCTGGGTTACCGATGCGAATCGCTGTTGCAATTGTTTCTGGCTCGTCAATTACATGCCCTTTTACAATAGCAGCTGCTCCTTCCGCTTCAAATCCATGAATTCTTGGCTTCTTATATCCTTTTTCTTTCTCATATTCACAGAAACCCTTCCAGTACGCTGTAATATTCCCAGCATTCCCAACAGGAATCGCTAAAACATCTGGTGCACTTTGCAATTGGTCACAAATTTCAAATGCTGCTGTTTTTTGCCCTTCAATTCGATAAGGATTTACCGAGTTAACTAATGTGATTGGCTCTTCTGCAGCAATATTTCTTACAGCCTTTAGTGCATCATCAAAATTTCCTTCTATTGAAATAATTTCAGCACCATAGGCAACTGCTTGCGCTAATTTTCCATGTGCAATTTTCCCTTCTGGGATTACGATAATACATTTCATTCCAAGACGTGCCGCGTATGCTGCGGCCGATGCTGATGTATTACCTGTTGACGCACAAATAATGGCCTCCGAACCTTCTTCTTTTGCCTTTGCGACTGCCATTACCATACCACGATCTTTAAAGGAACCTGTCGGATTCGCTCCTTCGTACTTACCATATAACTGAATCCCTAATTGTTTTGATATATTTAATAACGGAATAAGGGGTGTATTTCCTTCCATTAAGCTCACATCAGGTGTGTTTTCGTTTACCGGTAAATAAGAAGCATATTGGTTTAATAGTCCTTTATACATATTGTTTTTCCTCCTCAATAATGTAGTAACTGTTTATTTCACTTGCGACATCTTCTATCGCTCCTAAAACTCGTTCGAATTGATACTTTGAAGTTTGATGTGTCACAACAACGACTTCTGCAAGTTCACGATTTAAAGGTAATTGAATCACTTCTTTTAAACTTACAGAATAATTAACGAAACATTCTGTTATTTTTTGCAACATCCCAGGTTCATCTCGTAATGAGATACGTAAGAAATATTTCGAAACGACTTCTTCATCCCCTTGTAATTCGTACGGTTCCGGTTCTTTTAACGCACTTTTATTTTTCTGAACTTGATTCATATTTTTAACGATTGAAATAATATCACTTACTACAGCAGAACCAGTCGGTAACTTCCCAGCTCCAGGTCCGTAAAACATTACTTCTCCTACCGCTTGCCCGTGAACATATACTGCATTAAATTCATTATTTACATTCGATAATGGATGATGACTAGGTAAAAGAGTCGGTTCTACACTTAAATGAATGGCTGATCCTTGTTTCTCTGCTTTACCAATTAATTTCATTGTAAACCCTAACTTTTCAGCCATTTGTAAATCTTCTTTTTCGACCTTTCGAATCCCTCTTACTTGCACATCATCTAAAGAAACATTCATTGAAAAACCTAAGTTTGCAAGAATCGCTACCTTTCTCGCCGCATCTAGCCCATCTACATCCGCTGTCGGATCTGATTCTGCGAAACCTAATTTTTGTGCTTCCTGTAAAGCCTCTTCATACGACCATCCATTTTGACTCATCTTTGTTAACATGTAATTTGTTGTACCATTTACAATCCCCATTATTTTTTCAATTTGATCTGATGCTAATCCGTCTGTTAACCCTCTTAACACCGGAATACCGCCCGCTACACTTGCCTCATAACATAAATCACAATCATTATCGTTCGCCAGTTGGAGAAGTTCTGCACCGTATACAGCCATTAAATCTTTATTTGCTGTTACGACATGTTTCTTATTTCGTAAAGCTTTAACAATATGCTGCTTCGCTTCTTCAATTCCGCCCATTACCTCTACTACAATATCAATATTTGAATCATTTAGAACTTCATCAACATGACTTGTTACTACGATTCCATCAATACAAACATCACGTTCTTTTTCTAAATCACGTACAGCGACTGTCTTCACTTTCACTTCATACCCTGTATCAAGTGAAATTTTTTTATAATGTTCTTTCAAAATATGGACAACACCACTTCCGACCGTACCTAATCCTAACACCCCTACATTAACAACATTATTCATCTTCTAATCTCCTCCTACAATTTTATTTTTTATCTTTATCAATCACCTTACTCTGCTTTTCAATCATGCAGGTGGTGGTTATTTCCGTACGTACAAATCGTTTCATGTTACAGCACCTCCTTTCAAAGTAATAAAAAAACACACTCATCCCTAGGAAAGGGACGAATGTGTTTTCGTGGTTCCACCCTTGTTCCAATCCAGACATATTTCCTCCTAGATTGCTCAAGTTCAGATAACGGCTGATTCCGTCAATAATTACTAGATTACTCGTTCACTATTGAAGTTCAAAGGTGGTAAAATCATTTCTCGTGTTAGGAAGCTCACACCCTTGACTTCCCTCTCTGTAAACCGTAAAAATGATTTCGTGTCCTTATCGTTACTTTTCGTTCATGTTTATTTGTTAACTCATTATACTCGCATAAAAAACAAAATCAATACTATTTTTTAATTATTTTTAATTTTCAATCTCTAAAACTATAAAAAAACACACTCATCCCTAGGAAAGGGACGAATGTGTTTTCGTGGTTCCACCCTTGTTCCAATCCAGACATATTTCCTCCTAGATTGCTCAAGTTCAGATAACGGCTGATTCCGTCAATAATTACTAGATTACTCGTTCACTATTGAAGTTCAAAGGTGGTAAAATCATTTCTCGTGTTAGGAAGCTCACACCCTTGACTTCCCTCTCTGTAAACCGTAAAAATGATTCCGTGTCCTTATCGTTACTTTTTCGTTCATGTCTATTTGTTAACTTATTATAGTTATCAACTTTTTAAAAAGCAAGCCTATTTTTGTTCATTATTTTTAAAAATACGAATCATTTTATTTTAAAATAACAAATCATCTAATATAGATTTCTACTCTTGCACATGTATTCATCACTTACAAACTAACAAGATTGATATTAAATTCTCATTCTAAAACGTTTAGAGTTTCACACCTCAACACTATATTTAAAAAGTAATTTTCTTAATACAATCTTTCCCTATAACTTTCTTCTAAAGAACGTGCAACATCCTCTTCTGAAGTATTCACTTTCGCATGCTCCAACAACATTTTTGCTGCTGAAGGTAACTCTTTTTTATGTAACCAAAATTCCGGATCCCACATTTTTGAACGAATAAAAGCTTTTGCACAATGAATATAGCATTCCTCTACTTCAACCACAATTCCAAGTAACGGATTGCGTCCATTTGCCTGCATTTCTTGCAAAATTTCTTCGTCGTTTGTTATATACGCTCGGCCATTTATTCTGAGTGTCTCCCCAAGGCCTGGGATAAAAAAGATTAATCCTACACGTGGATTGGAAATAATATTCAAAATGGAGTCTATACGGCGGTTGCCTGGTCTTTCTGGAATGATAATTTTATTATGGTTTAATACGTAAACAAATCCAGGTGCATCTCCTCTCGGTGAAGCATCACACTCTCCTAATTTATTTGCTGTAGATAATACTAGAAAAGGAGATTTAGACAGAAAATCTACGCAATGGTGGTCTAATGATGAAATAACCTTTTTCAAAGCTCGCTCACTTGGTTCCCCTAATATTTTCCGTAATTCTACCTCAGTTGAAATAATCGATTTTATTTCCGTCCTCTCTATACCCACTTATACCCTCTCCTTTTTTCTTTATTTCCCCAAAATTCATTACAAATATTGTATAATAAAATTTGCAGAAAGGGGAATTAAAATGACAGAGTGGTTAACGATATTTGATTCTGAAAGAAATATACTTGGGAAGAAATTACGTGATGAAGTGCACCGTGACGGTGATTGGCACGAAACATTTCATTGTTGGTTTGTAGAAAAAGATGATGAAGATATGTTCTTATATTTCCAATTACGCTCTAAAAATAAAAAAGAAGCCCCATGTATATGGGATATTACTTCAGCTGGACATATTATGCATGATGAAGATGTACAAATTGGTGGCCTTCGTGAAATTAAGGAAGAATTGGGGCTTTCTTTTCAAACGACTGATTTAGCATATAAGGGCATCTTTAAAATAGATTATGAAATTTCAAATCTTACGGATCGCGAGTTTTGTCATATGTATTTCCACAATGTCATCAATCCACTTCCATTCGCACCAGGTGAAGAAGTAGACGATGTGATGAAAATACATGCAACTTCTTTTCTACAGCTATTAAAAAGAGAGATTCCATCTTTTACAGCTACTTCTGTTTTGAGCAATAAACCGCTAACGATAACTTTTGATGATATCTATCCATATGATCTTGCATACTATGAATTTGTTGTTGAACAAGGAAAAGACTTACTAGAAAATAATAGTTTATAAATAAAATAGGACTCCTAGCATTATATTGCATGAAGTCCTATTTTTTCATTATTGTTCAAGCATTTTTAATCTACTCTCTACTCGTATAAATAAACGAATGATTAATAACAGCATAATCACCATAATCGCTATCATTGTATGTGGATATCTAAACAGTATACTAACAACACTTCCAATTAACATCATAATGAATCCGTTTTGCTTCATCACTTCTGCACTATACCTATTACCTACATCCCATAATTCTTTATTTTTCATAGATCGTTTCGTACGATAACCATATGCCGCATTAATATCGGTCGGTGGATTTTTTTGAAGGACAATCGCCGCAAGTATAAATATAATACCTATTAAAATACTCATTCCTATGTTTATTAGTGCATACATCAATTATATTCCCTCCTAACAACCTACAGCTTCATTATACGACAAAATCCTGTTTTTTCCAATTTAACAACACATTCACTTCCGCTCTTTCGATGTTTGGAACATACTTGGCAGCGTTACAAAGCGCGCCCCTTTCGTTTTTAACTGCGGAATCATTTTGTCTAGCGCCTCTACAGATCCTTGCAGGCGTCCACCTGGAGTTGAATGTTGAAGTATGATACTACCAGGGAATGAGTTCCCTAACACATTATTTGTAATCGTATCAGCACTTACACCTTTCCAATCAACTGTATCCACACTCCACTGTACAATCATAAAGTTTTGCTCAGTTGCCCAATGCAATTGATTTTCAAGTATTTCACCATACGGCGGGCGTATAAATTTAGGAGCATAGCCGGCTATACGTTTTAATATTTCTTCCGTTTTTATAATTTGATTACGGTACTCATCCTCATTTACTTTCGCTAAATTAGGATGACTATACGTATGATTACCAATTACATGCCCTTCATTCGCAATACGCTTTACGACATTCGGAAACTTTTCTGCATTTTCACCAAGCAGGAAAAAAGTCGCTTTTACATTATGTTGTTTTAACTTATCTAATATTTTTGGCGTGAATTCTAAATCCGGTCCATCATCAAATGTAAGTGCGACTTCCGCTTTATTGTACGGTCCTGAAAATGCGTACGCATATTTTTCGACCCAAGAAAATGGTGTCCACGATCCACGTTCATCTGCTTTCATTTGTACTTCATAATTTTGAGGGGTATATGCGTATGGCAATGAGTTTATATAGTCTCCATAATAAAATGAGTTATATGGCATATAGGCATACGAAACATCTCGTTCTAGCCCCCATTGATATGGAGCAAACCCTTCTGGTGAATAAAAATAATACATAATAAAAACCTCCCTAGAGTTTCATATGTGATTCATCTGCACTTTGTTAGAGAAATTGTTATTCATAAACAAAAATAAGACTGTCCGTCATTTGGACAGTCTTACTGCTGACTATTATTAATAAATTGATGTACTATCTTTCGGTAAAGCTTTCACATGTTTTAAATAACTTGTCACTCTGTCATCATCACCTTGCGGGTACGGATATCCATAAGCGTTAGCAATTTCGTTCGCCACTTCCCTAAATAAATTACCCATGACAAAGAATGATTCCCATATGTTTTCATATTCTGCATTAGAAAATGTCCTTTTAAATTGCTCCCACATATCTTTTTCAATATATTGCTCGAAATGCTTTCCAAACTTTCCTGCATTAACTGTAAAGTCTGTTTTCATACCAATATGCCATTCTAGCATTACGATGAACATATCCCGCACTGGACCATCAAGCATTCCTTTTGCATAAGAAAGTTCCTCACGCCATAACCCTTTTGCCACATTCGTACTACACCACCAAAACTCATTACAGCAACCTAAAAACTCTTTTTCTGTAGGCTTTTTTATTAAGTAATCTTTATCGCTTGCTGGCGGGAATTCTTCTATACAATTATCTTTATCGAGAAGTAATTTACTTAAACTATCTTGTCCAACGAAATTATTTATTAATTCAACTGGCACTAGTGTTAAATCAATCCGATTCCCATCCATGAACTGCATTAAATACGGAAACTTTCCGTCTCCATCTGGTGGAACTAATGACATTTCTTCCGGCATTTGTACAATCATTATTTCTCCAAATCTATGAATCCAATTATGATTAGACGTAAAGGATTGTATATCTTTTACAACATACATAATATCATAGTCTTGAAAACAATCTCTTTTCACATGTGGATTTACACGCGATCCATTCATAATAACTGCCCGGATTCTTTCATCCTCTTTTGCTGTATTTATAATTAAGTCCAGCATTTCTTTTTCAGTTCTCATCTATTCCTAACCTCCAATTTTTAATATAAACTTATATTTTGAAGTATGTTGGAGGTCCACGAGCTAACTGCGTTGTATACGATACAAGTTATAATTTTTCAAACATCTTTTTCATTCTATTTATCTCCTTTCGTTATTCTTTTACGAAAATGTAAAATCTTTCGGTATTCATACATCACTCATATATTGATCAACAGCCGTCTACTTCTCAATCATACTCATGGAAATACCATCGCTTTCAATACTTTTCTACTATTCACTTTCAATTATACAGAAAATTCCGTCTTATATACAAAAAATAAAGAAGGGACATCTACTTCATTACAAAATAGATATCCCTTCTTTTGTTTATACATGTATCCCTTACGGATTAGTAGACCAAAGTCCTGCTGATTTAATAAATGTACGTTTATTTAATTTCAGCTGCGCTACGATAAACTCTGCAATATCTTCTGCTTGCATAACTTTATCAGGATTTCCATCAGTTAGCCCTAAATCTACAGCCATATCTGTTGCTACTGTACTTGGAGTTAAAGCAGTTACGCGAATGTTATGTTTACGAACTTCCATCGCTAACGATTCTGTTAAGCCAAGAACACCAAATTTAGAAGCACTATATGCACTTGTTACAGGTGCACCTTTTTGTCCTGCTGTAGATGAAATGTTAATGATATCACCAGATTGTTGTTCAATCATGCTTGGTAAAGCTGCACGAGTTGCATAGTATACACCCATTAAGTTTACTTGAATGATTTTTTCCCAATCAGCAACGTCTAGTTCTAAAAACTTACCGAACTTAGAAATACCAGCGTTATTAATTAAAATATCGATAGATCCTAAACCGTTTTTTAACGTCTCAATTGCAGTAGTCACTTCTTCATATGAAGAAACATCAGCAGTCGCAATAACAGCTTTTACGCCTTCTGCTTCTACTTCTTTCGCTACAGCTTTTAAGTTTTCTTCTGAGCGAGCTAAAAGACCTACATTTACGCCCTCTTTCGCTAATGCGATCGCTACAGCGCGACCAATCCCTCTACCTGCTCCTGTAATTAAAGCATTTTTGCCTTGTAATAATTCTGCCAAGTATAACACTCCTTAATCATCTCAGTTATGTATTATATTAAAATTGTATCTATGTTTATGTAAAAAGGCAATGATGCACTTTCATGTGCGTAGGTTACTTGTAGGTAACTATAGAAAGTTCTTATTTATAATTCTCATCTTTTTGCCATAATTCATGTAAAATAGAAATAAATTCCATAAAGGAGAGCATATGCGTATGAAAAGAAAAAATGGTTCTTGTCACTATCTGCAGTCGGACTATTTAGCATATTTTTGGCTATGTACTTTATATTTGGTAATCCACTATATTATAAAGTAATAGAAAAAGAAACTAACGAATATCTCCATACTATAAAAGGATATAAGCAAAAAGAAATACAAAGCATAACCGGAAAATATACTTCCCTTTATAATATCGGCTATTATGCAGAGGTAGTATATAAAGACGAACCTTATTTTACATACTCTTATACATACGATAATAATAAAAAAATAATACAAGACAATGGCATTTTAGGAAGACATACTGAATCATTTGAGCATCTTAATTTAAATTGGTCACTGTTCGATCAACTAATACAAGGGATTCATACGAACTTACAAGAAAGAGGTTTAAGTGAAAAAAAGGATTATTCTATACGACACGTTCATTTCATTGATATAGATGATGATAAAAACGATGCAGAAGCATACGTTGACTTTAAAAAAGATGAATAATGAAGGAAAAGCTTATCAATATAGTTGCAGTAATGGGAAATGTATTTTTAAAGAGAAATAGTGTTAGAAGGTTCCCCTTCTAACACTATTTCTCTTCATGATTCGGAATACGTACAATAAATTCCGTACCACTGCCTTCCTCACTCTCGACTTTTATTTCTCCTTGATGAAGGTCGAGTACTTTTTTTACGATAGCCAAACCTAAGCCACTCCCTCCATAAGCACGATTTCGTGAAGAATCCGCTTTATAAAAGCGCTCAAAAATATGTTGCTTCTGTTCTTCAGATATCCCAATTCCCGAATCGCGAATACGTACTTCCACTACTTTCTCATATTCTTTTAACTGGATTGTAATTGTGCCACCACTTGGAGTAAATTTAATACTATTATGAATTAAATTAATCCAAACTTGACTCATACTTTCTTGGTCAGCAGTAATGTGCACTTTCTCTAAATTAAGTTCCAATTCAATTTCTTTTTCAGCCCAGAGCGGTTCACTATTTAACACAATTTGCTTTAACTGTTGATCTAATCGATAAGTTACTCTTTCTGGTGTATATTCTTCCGACTCTAAAAGGGTAAGCTTCAGTAAATTTTGACTTAGTTTAGATAATCTCGTCGTTTCCGTTTCAATAATGGTAAGGTAATGCTCTCTCTTTTCCTCGGAAAGATTGTTATCTTGTAGCGCTCTAGCAAATCCTTTTATAGAAGTTAATGGTGACTGTATTTCATGAGAAACATTCGATACAAATTCCTGGCGCATTTTCTCCATCGCATTTAGTTCATCTGTCATATCATTTATACTTTTTACGAGCACACCAATTTCTCCATCATATTTCTCTTCATTTCGTATTTTTACGGAGAAGTCCCCTTTTGCAATTTTTTGTATCGGTTCAATAATAGTCCAAATCATCGCCTCTCGCTTCGGTCTCATTAATACTGCAATTAATATCCAAAGAAGAATCATAAATATAAAACTGAGTATGTCACTAATGAGGTAGGTAACAAAAGGAGATAAATGTATTGCAAGTGCATCCAATATACTAGATGATACATAAAATGCTGTAGACCAAATAATAGTAAGAAAAGAAAAGAGTGCTATTATCGCTCCCGTTACTTTTAGCATCTTGAATTTACTCATTCGTTCTCTTTTTCTCATTTACTTACCTCTAAGCGATATCCTAAACCCCTTATTGTTTTAATACTAAATTTCGACTTCTCTTCTTGAAACTTCTCACGTAACCGATTTATATGAACGTCTAGTGTACGTTCATTCCCTTCAAAATCATATCCCCATACATCTTCAATTAATTGCTCTCTCGAACAAGTTCTCCCCGCTTTAGAACCTAAAGTAAAGAGCAATTCGAATTCTTTTAACGGTAACGTAACCGTTTGTTCTCCAATTGTAACTTCAAATGTTTTACGATTTAACAGTACATTCCCAACTTGAATTGATTGCGATACTGTAATTTGGTAACGTTTCAATAACGCCTTAACCCTCACTACTAGTTCTATCGGATCAAATGGTTTTACAAGATAATCATCCGTTCCAAGATGAAATCCTTTTACTTTTTGAGACGTTTCTCCTTTAGCAGTTAACATCAAAATCGGAATATCATAGTATTTCCTTAATTCGAAACATACATCAAATCCATCCATATTCGGCATCATGATATCAAGAATAACCATATCAACTTTCACTTCATCTATTTTTTGAAGTGCATCTAGACCATCAATTGCTTCATATGTTTGAAATCCTTCCCGCTCTAAAAATACAGAAACAAGTTCTCTAATATGTGGATCGTCATCTACTATTAAAATTTTTGGTAGCAAAGAAAACCTCTCCTTTCTACGTAGCATCTTTTATATAACTTTTAAAATGAATCACCAGCGGAGTATAAGCCCCACTGATGATTCATTTTATAATACGCCCTCTTTAATTTTCAATTGTTGCGTTGCAAATTCACGATACATGTCATGTGTGCGTAACAATTCATCATGTGTACCACTACCTGTAAGATTCCCTTTTTCTATAAAGATAATTTTATCTGCATCTACTACAGTAGAAAGTCTATGTGCAATAACTAACGTTGTTCTGCCTTTCATTAAGTTATTTAATGCCTTTTGAACGACAGACTCTGATTTACTATCTAAACTAGAAGTTGCTTCATCTAACATAAGAATTTGTGGATTTCGAAGTAACGCTCGGGCAATGGCAATTCGCTGTCTTTGTCCTCCAGAAAGTTTCACACCACGTTCTCCAACTTCTGTTGCATATCCATTTGGCAAATCATGAATAAATGCATCCACATATGCCATCGCCGCTACTTTTTCAATTTCTTCATCTGTCACTTCTCCCTCAACGCCGTAACAAATGTTATCCCGAATCGTTCCATCAATTAACGGACTATCTTGTGAAACGTAACCAATTTGACGTCGCCATGACTGTAATGAATAGTTCGTAATTGTATCTTTCCCTAATTTAATAGCACCGCTAGTTGGCTCATAAAAACGTTCTAATAGTGAAAATAATGTCGTTTTCCCGCTACCACTTGGCCCTACGATCGCTGTTACTTTTCCAGATTCAATTGTGAAATCAATATTCTTTAACACTTGCTCTTCTTCGTTATACTCGAAATGTACATTTTCAAGAACGATTGGCTGCTTAGCATTTGTGACTTTCACACCTGTTTCATGATCTTCTACTTCATATTCTAAAATTGTATTAATTCTTTCCGTTGCACCAATTGCCTTTTGGAATTGTGTAAAGAACATAGATAATTGACTCATCGGCATTATAATTTGAACTAAATATAAAATAAACGCTACAAGTTCACCTGTAGTTAATGCACCGCTAGAAACACGCATTCCCCCATACCCTACGATAATAACAAGCAATGCCATTAAAACAAACGACATAACTGGTGAAATTAACGCTTGCACTTTTCCTTCTTTCAAACCAAATTGCAATAACTTTTCGATACCTTTATTTCCAGTTTCATATTCTCTTTTTTCTGTGTTCGAAGATTTTACTAAACGAATTTCTGATAACACTTGTGTTAATACACTAGTAAAAGAAGCCGTTTCATCTTGAAGTGCTTTTGAAATCTTATACATTTTTCGTCCAAGTGGAACTAAAATAAGTACTGATAATGGAATAACCGTTAAAAGTAAAAGTGTCATTTTCCAATCTAAAACAAATAATACGATTAATGATCCGACAATTGAAATACCGCCTGTTAATAAATTTGACAAATGCTCAGAAATTAATGTCTTCACAACACCTGTATCATTTGTCATTCGGCTAATTGTATCGCCTGTTCTATTTTGATCATAATAAGATACTGGCAATATAAGTACCTTTTTCCACAAACGTTCTCTCAGTCCAGCTACAATCTTCTGTCCTATATAATTTAATAAATATATAGACAATCCTGCAGCTATAGTTTGCATAATAAAGAATGCAACTAATCCAACAATTTGTCCTGTACTAATTGAGGAAAGCGAAAAATTATCTACTAACCCTTTCGTTAACATCGGAATAAATAAACTCGCTCCTGTAGAAAGTAAACTCATGAATAACGCAAAAATTAATATCCCTTTCGGAGGATTTGTATCTTGAATAAGGCGTAAAAACTGTCTCCAATTCCCTTTTTTCTTTATTTCATCTCTAACTTCCATTCATGTTCATCTCCTCGTGTTAAACAAAACTGTTCTTTCTAAAAATAGAATACAATACAAATGTAAACTGAATGTAAACACACATTTTTTATTTTTACAAAATATACATAAAAACTCATATTTACAACAGATATAAACATCTGATATTATTACCTGGTACTTAATATTATTCTATGTGAATTATAAATAACTAATTTAAAATATTATATAAATCTCCAGTTATTGAAAGGAGTATCCTTTTTGCAAACAAATATACATTCCGAAAAGGAAACAATCATTTTTATTCATGGATTAGTTGGTAATCGTCGTGCCTTCAAAAAAGAGCATAAACGATTTTCAACCTCCTACAACATTATTACGTATGACTTATTAGGTCACGGCGATGATAAAGGTGAAGCTATCGAATTTTCATTACAGCGCCTCGTTGATCAATTATTGAATTTATACGAAAAAGAAGGCATTCAAAAAGCTCATATTTGCGCTTTAAGCTACGGCTGTTATATCTCTACCATTTTTGCACAAATGCACCCAGAAAAAGTTTTAAGCATTTGTCATATTGGCGGCCATTATAATAATCCTTCTCTTTTATATAGCGTATTTCAAAAATTTTGGGAGAAACGAGGAGACGATTACTCTAAATGGCTCTCTCAATACGCAAATACCATTTTTCCAAGTGGCATACTAAAAGCAAACCCATTTGCAGTCATTTCAAGAAATATTTATTACCGTTTCGGATTGCAATTACATTCATCAATTATTGCCCAGTCATTACGACATCGGTTAGAATTCGATTTAAAATCTAAATTAAAATCACTTACCCACCCTATTCTATGGGTAATGGGTGAACATGATCATCTCTATAAATCTTGTCTTTTTGATTTAAAGTCCATTCTTCCTAACGTTTTATATAAAGAAATACCGTTAGCAGGACATGCAGCAAATTTATTTCGCCCTAACTATTTCCATGACTTATACGATCGATTTTTAAACGGGAAGTTAAAGTAAAAACTACTATACTCCCAATTTATTCAACTATAAAAAGGCTTCCCAAGTTTCCCTGGAAAGCCTTTTCTATATTCGAAAAGTATATAAACTACTTTTTCTTAGTATGCTTTTGTGTAACCTAGAAGGTGCTTGCTCCAGTAAGAGTTGCTTACTGAACTAATACGTACGCCAGTTGCATCAGTTTCTGCACTAATGAACTGACCGTTTCCTAAGTAAACACCCATGTGAGAAGGACCTGATTTATAAGTGTTTTGGAAGTATACTAAATCACCTGGTTGTGGATTGCTAGTTTTTGTTTTAGAGCTCCAGTATCCAGCAACTGTTTGACGAGCGCCTTTATGACCAGTTTGATTTAATACGTAGTGAATGAATCCACTGCAGTCAAAACCAGCAGGTGTTGTACCAGCAGTTCTGTATGGTGAACCATTTAAAGATCTAGCGAAACCAGCGATTGAAGATGTATTTCCACCTGTTGTTGGTTTTTGTACGTCTTTAACTGGTTGTTGAACGTTATTCGTAACGTTGTTTACTCCGCCTTTTACAAACTTAACGAAGTCTGCACTTACGTAACCTGCACGGCCGTTATGGTTAATTTTGTACCAACCATTTTCAGCGCCAGTAACGTTTAATACTGTACCGTTTGTTACGCCACCAATTACAGCGTTGTATGTAGCTGGGCCTGTACGTACTTTTAGAGCACCAGTGTTAACAACATAAGAACCACCAGTTTGAACTGTAGTAGTATTGTTGTTTGTAGTTGGTTGTTGTGTTTGGTTAGATACAGCAGAACCACCTTTTGTTACGAAGTCTTTGCTTACGTATCCAGTTCCACCATTGAAGTTGATTTTAAACCAATCTTGTACTTCACCAACAACTTGTACTGTTTTACCTTTATTTACAGAGCCTAATACTGTATGAGATGTACTTGGGCCTGTACGTACGTTAAGTGAAGAAACGTTTACTGTGTAAGTACCAGTTCCTTGTTGAACAGTAGTTCCTGTTTTACCACCAGTCGTTACGAAGTCACCACTTACATAACCAGTTTGACCGTTTACAGTTACTTTGAACCAACCGTTTTCTTGTCCAATTACTTGTAGTACTTGACCTTGTTTTACTTTAGAAATAACGCTATGTCCTGTACCAGCACCTGAACGAACATTTAATACATCAGCAGTTACTGTGTATTTTAAGTCAGATTTTGTTTCTACAGTTTTTGTTTCAGTTACAGTCGTTTGAGTTTGAGTTTGAGTTTGTCCATTAATTTCTTTTAGCGCTTCGTTTGAAACTTGTGCTTGAGCAGAATCCATACCTGGAACTGCAACACCTACTACAGAAGCTGCTGCTAAACCTGCAATTACTTTTTTCATAAGTTGTCTTTACTTCCTTTCCCTACTATCCTCTTTAAAAAAACTTATAAACTTAATACTTTACAATATTATCAAAGTAAAATATTCATTAAGTTCCATTTTTTAGCAAGAGTTTTATTTTTCACACAGAGTTCATTTTAAATGAATGAAGTGAAATCCGTGTGAACTTCATGTGAACTTTACCATTAAACTTACTCTTTTTGCAATGCTTTTTTCATATTTCTTATGTATTTCATTGAAAATTCGACATACCATTCATTATCTTAGTAAATATTTTTCTATCCACTTTGAAAAATTCTATTCATCTAACACAATGCAAAGAATGTATTACTTAGTATAGTTCCTCCCATGAAGCATACTCTTATCATGACAAAAAACACTTTTTTTATCAATAGTATAATATTTTTAGAAAACTATTTTTGATACTATCTATCACTTTTAAAAGATTTGACGATTTGTAAGATTTAACTTCAAAAATTCTGTTCTAATTTGACGAAAGTACACATTCCGCTACCCATTTTTAACTGTCTATGGAATTTATAGGGTATTTATATTATCATATATATAGTAGCGTCTTAATCTATACACATTTTATTTACCCTACACGGAAAGCAATTGAATTTTAAGATGAGCGTTTTATTGCTTGCAAATAATGGAATCAAAAGGGAGGTATATTTATGAATAACATAATAGATGATCCTATAAATAAAAATATAGAACTGTACTATGCTTTTTTTCAATTCGTTTCAATTATTACCTTACAAAAAATATCAACTATTGAAACACGTAAAAACGAATTAAAAAATCAGATGAAAAATTCCTATCAAAAAAATCCTTACTACTTATAAAAAGGTGAACAGGTTGTATCCCTGTTCACCTTTTTATAAGTAGCAAAACCCCGATTGGTTCAAATAATAATTAGTTGGGGATAAACAATTCCCCCACTCGTTCCTACATTATTTATAAATTTTTACACGGTTTTCTAAAGGCTGGTATTCTTTTTCACCTGCAGGTACAACCGGTTTACCAAACGGCATTTGCGCAATAAGCTTCCAATTTTCTGGAACTCCCCATTCTTTTCTCACTTCTTCATCAATTAATGGATTGTAATGTTGCAATGTAGCACCAAACCCTTCAATTTCCAAAGCTGTCCAAATTGCAAATTGTAACATTCCAGAGGATTGCTGAGACCAAATTGGAAAGTTCTCTTTGTATAATGCAAATTTTTCTTGCAGTTCTTCCACCACTTCACTATCTTCGAAGTATAGAACTGTTCCATAACCACTTTTAAATGCATTCATTTTTTCTTCCGTAGAAGCGAAGTTATTTTCAGGTACAATTTTTCGTAACGTTTCTTTCGTAATATCCCATAACTTATCGTGTTGTTCTCCAAGCAAGACGACAACGCGAGCACTCTGAGAGTTAAAAGCTGAAGGTGTATGTTTTACAGCATGATAAATCACTTCTTGAATTTTTTCATCAGAAACTACTTGTTCTTTACTAATTGCGTAAATAGATCTTCTGTCTTCAATCGCTGAGTAAAAATCTTTTGCCATCATAATTCCCTCCAATTTTCATTTGAGGCTTTTTCCTATGTACACATCATATGCCCCTCAAAACTTATCATTAATAAGTTTCTAACTTTATAATATAAACAAACAATAATAAACTCAAATAATAACACTCACATTTTTTACCTTTTTACTTTATTAGTGCTAAAAAATAAAAGGCAATTTGCTGTTACCGATAGTACGTAAAAACAAATTGCCTTTCTTATATGATGATCCAACTCAGTATTTCACTTAATTAACTAAGCCAAATGCATAAGACATTAGCTTATTCGTCTCTGTAAAACGCTTCGTTTTACCTTTTGTTCCCATAACAACTGTAATAATACGAGTATCACCTTGTTTTGCTGTACCCGTAAAACAATACCCTGCGCTATCTGTAAATCCTGTTTTTAATCCGTCTATTCCTTCTATATATAAAGCTTTATTATTTTTGTTTAACATATCATTTGTACTTATAACATTAATATTATTAAATGCTAACTGACTTTGACGTAAGTGAGTCACTTCTAATATTTCTGGGTAATCTTTTATAAGATGATACGCCAAGTTTGCTACATCACCAGCCGTCATTTTTGTTTCACTTCCATCTGGCTCTTGTAATCCAGAAGCATTTGCAAATTTAGCATGTTCCGACATTTTGAACTGTTTCGCTTTTGCATCCATAAGCTGAACGAAATCTTTCTCCGATTTTGCCATATGTTCTGCTAAAGCCACAGCTGAATTATTAGCTGACTCAATCATTAATGCATGATATAAATCTTTAACAGTTAATGTGTCATTAACTTGTACTGGGATTCTCGCTCCCTCTGTTTGTGCCGCTTTCGCACTCATTTTCACCGGATCTTCCCAGCGAACTTTCCCATTATGTACATTTTCTAATAGAAGATATGCTGTCATCATCTTAGACATACTTGCTGGCGCAAAAGCCTCATTTTCATTATGTTGATAAATAATATCTCCATTACTCGCATCAATAATCATAGCTGCTTTTGCATCAATTTCCGGTGGTATGTACTTTGGTGGGACTACTTTTTCAACTAATCCTGTTTTAGGTAGTTCTGCCACTTGTAAAGGTTGTCCCTCTATACTTGTTGCACTCTTTTGAGTTCCTTGGAATAAGAACCAACATATCCCTAAAACAATGACTAATAGGACTGTCAGCCTTCCCCATTTTAACCGCTTCATTTCAAAACTCCTTTAACAAACCTTTTATACACTCACATTTAACCATAACAACTTTCCCTTTATATCGTCAAGGTAAAAAGCATATTTATTCATCTACAGCAATTATTATTTCAATGCATGTATGTTACAATAACAATACCGAAATATAAGAATATTCAATGATAAACCTTATGAATAAAACTATTAATAGAAGGGATTCATACAAATGCCACTTCCAAAATCATTAAAATACGGAGATACAATTGGGATTTACTCCCCTTCTTCTCCAGTAACCTACACTTCTCCTAAAAGATTTGAACGAGCGAAATCTTACTTACAACAGAAAGGATTTCATATATTAGAAGGTTCACTAACAGGTCGATATGATTATTATCGTTCGGGTAGTATACAAGAGCGTGCTGAGGAACTAAATGCTTTAATAAGAAACCCGAATGTTTCTTGTATCATGTCAACAATTGGTGGCATGAATTCAAATTCCTTATTGCCTTATATTGATTATGATGCTTTTCTAAATAACCCTAAAATAATGATTGGGTATTCAGATGCAACAGCTTTATTACTAGGGATTTATGCAAAAACAGGACTCCCTACATTTTACGGCCCGGCACTCGTTCCCTCCTTTGGAGAATTTGAGCCTTTTGTAGATGATACATACAAATATTTTGTAGAAACATTACTGCATGATCAAGCGCTTCCATACAACATAAAACAACCTTTATTTTGGTCAGACGAATTTATTAATTGGGAAGAGAAAACGAAAGAAAAAGAACTTAGACCAAATAATTGGATTTCTGTAACAAATGGACAAGCTACCGGACGGATAATTGGCGGCAACTTAAATACAATACAAGGAATTTGGGGCAGCTCTTTTATGCCATGTATTCAAGAAGGCGATATTCTCTTTATTGAAGACAGTTCAAAAGATGCAGCTACTATTGAAAGAAGCTTTTCATTCCTTAAAATTAACGGTGTATTTGATAAAATTTCAGGTATCATTCTTGGAAAGCATGAGCAATTTGATGATTGTGGTACAAATCGAAAACCTTTTGAAATACTATTAGAAGTACTTCAAAATCAAAGAATTCCTTTTCTAGCCGACTTCGATTGTTGTCATACACATCCAATGATTACCATGCCTATCGGTGTTCAAGTAGAATTGGATGCAACAAATAAAACGATACATATTGTAGAACCTTGGAAAAAATGAATACATGGCTTTTATTGTTTTACAATAAAAGCCATGATACTATATAATTTGGAATGTGAAAGATTAAACTAAATACGTTCCAATATCTATCATTAAAAAAATTAGGTATAAATATATATTTATATGCAAAAGAGAGTGAATAAATGAAACCAACTATTAAAAATTACTTATTTTTACATGTAGCTTTTTTGATATATTCTATCATTATGGTTTACATGAAATGGGCGGCTAAATTCCCCATTGCTTCCATCTCATTTTTTATGGCTTATTTCGGACTAGTTATACTTTTATTTGGATATGCAATTTTATGGCAACAAGTAATTAAACATTTCGAAATATCAAAAGCATATTCACATCGCGGGATTATTATACTATGGTCAATGCTTTGGTCAGTATTTCTATTTGGAGATACGATTCAGTGGAATCATTTACTTGGTGCAGCTATTATTATCGTCGGAATTGTGGTGGTGACAAAAGATGAATAGTTATATGTTATTATTTATTTTCGGGATAATTTTAGCTAATTACTCACAAATATTATTAAAAAAAGCTACTTTGCAACAATACGATTCTAGAATAAAAGAATATGTGAATCCTTATGTTATTATCGGCTACTCTTTATTTGTAATTAACGCTGGATTAAATGTTATCGCCATGAAGGGCATGGCATTAAAACAAGCATCAGCATTAGAATCCTTAAGTTATATCATCATATTAATTTTCGGTTGGTATTTCCTAGGAGAAAAAATAACGAAACGTAAACTCATCGGCAACATGATTATTATCGTTGGTGTAATCGTTTATTGTATCCAATAGTAAAAGGCTCCGTTTATCACAAACGGAGCCTTTTACTATTGACCTAAATTTTGCACCTTCTCTTTCAAATCTCGAACTTGATCTACCGTCTGCATAAGCTCCGAGTTTTTAAACTCTTCTACATTCACTTTCCCTTCTTCTATCTTTGTCATCGCCGTATCAATTAACGTATTTAACTTTTCGTTATATCCGACGATTTGCTGATGAAGATCCTTTGCTACATCAGGCGGTGTTAATTCATTAAAAGCGGGTATATCTTGTTTAATTTCACTAAGCTTCGCTTCTAATTCTTTTCGAGCTTCACTATCATTAACAGCCTTTTCAGCTAATGCTGGTGCATCATTTGCAAACGCACTTATTTCATTTATATAGTCTGTCGCTTTTTGAGCATAATCTATGGAGTTCTTTCCTTGTTCTACTAGTGAACATCCCATTAAGCCAATTGTAACTATAAATACTACTAAAGTTGATTTTATTTTCATTTTAGGCTCCCTTCGTCTTTATAATTGTCTGTAAGTTTCTCTATCCTAACTTCTAGCTACATTACTTATAACCTTTTTTCAAATAGCTATTTACCCTCTTACATGCCCGATTACTGTTACAACATCTACTTCTATATGTACGCTAATAATATCTTCAATTATATCCGTATATCCTTGTCCTATAGCTGTTCCATAGTGTAATGTAAGCCCCTTCTTTTCATACACTGACTTTGGTACTGAAAAAATAAATCTCCTCAGATTTCTTTCATCAGCCGGTTCCATAATTAAAACAATCCCATCCTCATCAAACATATACGCTCGCCCTCCAACTTTACATTCACTATGGCTCAGTATTGCCTTGGTCAGCAAAATTTAAAACATAATACGTTTATATACACACTATGCTGCACCATAAAAATAAAAAACATTCCTTCTTTTTGTTAAGAATGAATGTTTTTTAAAAAATCAATTTCTAACTCTAGCATCTTTCTTTGACGAGGTTTTACTTTTCTTACGGGAACTCCCGCATAAATATACCAATCATCTAAACTCTCTTTTACCATACTCATCGCACCGACTGCCGTACCTTCTCCTATAGTTACATTTGGAAAAATAATAGAATTAGCACCAATAATCGCATGTTTTTTTAAAATAACTTTTTCTGTTTTCACATTCCTATATTGACTCGGAACAGTTGGTCCCATTAATGTATTCCCACTGAAATCATCTAGTACTGCATATACGATTGTTTTAGCTGAGATAGTTGCAAAGTCATGCATTTCAATCCCAACTTCCCCTCCATATAACGCTGTATACGCTGATATATGCGAATAACTTCCAATTGTAATTTTGCCACTTAAAATGCAAAAATCATCAATCCTTACATGATTACCTACTGATATAACACCTGGATTATATATACTTGCTTTTTTACTAATCAATACATTCTTCCCAATTGATAAAAATCCAATTTTCTTTAGCTCTTCTTGACTATAAAAACTATTCATCTGCCAACACCGCCCTCTGACCTAAACATCTTACAATTTGTTCTACTATTTCTTTCGTCATTCCTTCCCATAAAGGCAAACTTACTATTCGTTTTGCTATTTTATTCGTTCTTGTTAAATCTGTAGACTTATAGTTTCTAAAAAGAACTTGTTGGTGGCAAGAGGGCGAAAAGTATAATCTAGCTTCTATTTTCTGTTTTTTCAGGTCTTCTATTACTTGTTTGTTGCGAACTTCTTCCGGACAAAGAATAGGCATAAATTGCTGAATAACTACTTCTGTCTTTTGGAGTTGCCACCCTTTTTTCATTAATCCATTACTTTGTAACAATTGTTTATACCATTCAGAAATACGGGTGCGTTCTTTTAATTTGTCATCCCATTTTTTCATAGTTGCAATCCCAATAGCGGCTGCATATTCAGACATTTTACAATTAAACCCCATCATCGTACATTCACGATTTGTATCAAATCCGAAATTCCCCATTCTTTTAATACGTTGTATATCTTCTTCATTTTTACTATATATGAGCCCTCCTTCACCAATTCCAAAAGGCTTTGTTGCATGAAAACTATATACGATCATTCCACTAAAATCCTGTCCATAATGCACACTTCCATTCATCAATCCGAATCCCGGTGCCGCATCTACGACAACCGGAACACCCCTCTTCTCTAATTCTTCATATTCTTCTAAGTTCATCCATGATCCAAAAGTTGCGTACGGGACAACAATCGCAACCTCTTCTTTTAATTCTTCAATCTTATCCAAAAGTACTGTTTTATCCATATACCAATCATCTATTGAAATATCAATAAAATAAGGTTCCAATCCACACCAAATAGCTGCTAATGGAGTCGCTGGGAATGTAAAACTAGGCATGAGAGCATATTTTCCTTTTTTTCTTTTCTTAAGTTGAATGGCCGCCATTAACCCTAACGTTGCGTTTGCTACTGTTGTAACAGCTCCCCTGTTCTGAAAAAATCCCGACATAATTGTTTGTTCAAAACGTTGATTTATAGGTCCGTAATTCGTATATATGTGAGATGTATCAATTTCCTTCAATTCATCCAAATACTCAATTACAGGTACAGTTGAAGCACGTAAAAAAGGAATATTCTCCATATCTATCTATTCCTTCCTATCATTTTCGGACAATATAGAGCATATCTGTTTCAGATAAGCCAAATTTCCTAGCACTTTTCATCCCTTGTTTTTCAGCTAGGTTATATAATTCCACCTTAAATCCCGCATTCATTAATCGTTGAATGAACCCTGATTGATTATAAATTCTCACATGATCTTCTTGACCAAAAGCTAATTTCCTCAATTGTGGAGTTACAATTAATTCATTCTCTATAATAGAATCCACATTCATTACGATGGGTACTTGAATAATTCCCCATCCACCTGGTTTTAGAACCCTATATAACTCTCGCATTGCTTTGCCATCATCAAGAACATGTTCTAATACGTGGCTACATAAAATTACATCAAAAGTATTACTATCATATGTAATGCTTGTAACATCAATTTCCTTCATTAATGGATCCTTTGGCTCTAAATCCCCACATACATACGTAATATTTTTATACTCGTTAAACCAATCTCTTACATTCGCTTCAGGTGCAATATGAAGCATAGTATATTTTCTACTTAACAAGTCCGTTTCCGTTTCAATGTACACACGATACAATCTTTCACGATCCATCGAACTACAAACTGGACATATCCCTGTATCTTTATTCCACATCTCAAATTTATATTTTGGAAAATCATAATGTGCTGGCCAAGGTGAAAATTTTTCAAATTGTTGATTGCAATATTGACAATAACAACATTCTTTCTCAAACATATGGGCAACTAGTTTGTTTAACCCCTTTTTAATCTTTTCATTATAAATTTGATCTAGTTCTCCATTTCTTACTGCATCCTTAACTATAAATCCCGCATTCTCTAAACAATAGGATAAGCTCTCTTTATAATCTCTTTCAGAACTTAAAAAACCACTATTATATGCATCTATAATTAATTCAATCCACTCGTCAATTGTCATTAAAATAAAATGCATTTGTTTTTGATTTTGTCCACTATGTTGTCTAAAATAACTAAGAGGTTCTTGTATATAAACTACTTTTCCTTTCCTCATCATGTCTAGCCAAGTTGCAATGTCATTAATAGCAGAATAAGCCTTCCCTTTAAAATACCCAAACTTTCCTTCAAACAATTCCCGATTAAACAAAACAGTTGTCGGCTCACCAACTATATTTTTCAAATTTTTTAACATATAATTCCCTAATTCTTTTCCTTCAAAAAGCGTAGTTTCTTTCGCGATTTTCATATTTAATGTTGAAGGTGGTAATATCTCTCCATTCTCATCAATCAGTTCACGATATGACGTCACAAATGAAATATTTTCTAACGTCAAAAAGTATTTCATCATTCTCTCGATCTTTTCATGATGAAATAAATCATCATCTAATAAAAAGTTTATATAGTCCCCATTCGCAAGTTCTACACACTTATTAAAGTTTTCAGCAACTAACGGCGTTTCATTTTTAACATATGTAATACACTTATATTCACGTAAATACGGTTGAATCATCGCATTGACTTCATTATTTGTACTGTCGTCAGAAATAATAATTTCAATATTTTCATATGTTTGATTCAGAGCACTATTAAGCGCCAATTCCAAGTAATACGGTCTATTGTACGCAGGAATAAGTATACTTACTTTCGGTAAAGGAGAATTATTATTTATATATTGTTTTTTCTTTTCTATGTTTATTTTCTTTTCTTTAATTTTTTGATAATAGTCTAATGTATATAATATTGATGATGGAACTATCCTTCTTGCATATTCTAGAAAATTAGTTATCGCTTCATCTAACTCTTTTTCGTTAGATAAGAAACCATATTTTTCTCCAGCTATAATACTATGTGAAAAATCTTCTAATCCATCCATCATTTTATTAGATTCATTTAACTGTTGATCTGGATGTAATCGAAAGTAACTCAGTGTCTCTGCAATATATACCGCTTTTCCTTTACTTAATAAAGATAACCATGAAGCTATATCTACGTTACAAAGATACCTCCTCTTATCAAAAATCCCATACGGTTCTTGTAAATCATTTTTACGAAATAAAACTGTTGTCGGTTCTCCAATATAATTTTTTTGATCGACAATTACCCTATTTGCTAATTCTGTTCCCTCTATAATCGTATCCTCTTTAAATAAACGGACAGTTGAATAAATATGTCGTAGTTCTTTCCCTTTTTCATCAATTACTTGACGATGGGATGTTACAAGCTTAATTTCATTATCTAAATCATTGAAAAAATACTTCATCATTTTTTCAATTTTATCCACATGAAAGATATCATCGTCCATTAAAAAATTTATATATTCACCGCTCGCTTTATTAAATAACATTAGAGCATTTTCAAACTGTCCAAGAGTTGACCTGTTTTTTATATAAGTAATATTTGAATGATCACATAAGTATTTTTGTAACACCTTTTCTGTTTCATCATTCGTACTATCATCTCCAACTATAATTTCTATATTAGAGTACGTTTGTTCCAGCACACTACGTAACGCCTCTTCAAAGTAGCGAGGACGATTATATGTAGGAATTAATACACTTACCAACGGAAGTTGATCTACCACCTCTTCATTTCTTTCAATACGAGTTCTCATTTTACTCTCTCACCTCTTCGCATATTATTTATATACGCGACACAAAAATCACATTACTGTAACCGAATGGAGCCTATATACTTTTATGCAGAAATGAAACGAAATATCATACTTTTCGTTCCTGAATAAACATATTTAATAACACGGACATTTTATTTGCACCTTTTTTATTCATATGATCACTATCATAAAAATCTTCATCACAAAATAATGGCGAATCAAATAAATCTATAATTTGAAAAGAATATTGAGCTTGAAAATCGTTTATAACTTTATAAAAATCTTCTTTTAATTTCTTACTACTACAATTGAAATAATGTGAAGTAACAGGGAATACAACAATTAGTGGTTTTATATCATGTTTTAAAAGTAATTCTAAATATGTTTTAAAAATTGTTTTATTTTCAACTAAAGTATGAGGATATGACAATTTAGCATGTGAAGCTGCTCTTATTTTTCCGTGTTCTTCAAAAGGAATGTGAAGAGGAGTGATATTCCATTCAGCATTTATCCAGGGCAATATCAATGATTCATCTGTTAGTTCGTCTAATAAAATATATTCAAAATGCAAATTAAAAATAGAAAAAAGTGGTTTCGGGGTATCTAGATGTGAGAATCCATCAGTGGATAGAGGAGAATGAACTACAGTATGATGGCCGTCTTGAAACAATGGATAATATACTTTGTGAATTCTATATGATTCAGATGATAACGACATGTCAAAGTAAAACGAGAAATAAGCTATTCCTATCAAACAATATTGAAAGGAATGATCGTTTGATAGAAGTTGTGATGCTATTAAATAATCATAGTATAAATCTTGCGATGGAAGTGTTAGTTTTATTGACTTTTTTGAGAGGAGCTCTGTACTTATGCCACAATGCGGATAAGACAAGCCCGTCGCAAACAATTCATACGTCGGATCACCCTTTGCTTTTTTCATAGAAATGTATAGAGACATAAGATCCGGATTTATTTGATAGATAGAAATTAATTTATTCCTCCATTCATACATGTATTTTGTTAAATTAATAATTTTTGTACTTTGCACGCCCCTGTTTATTAATTCATTTACAAGTTTTTCTGCGTCCACTCTCCAAATAACTATATATTGAAAAGAACTCTCTATACGAACAATAGCTGAAACGTCTACAACATGAACGATTGTTTTACATTTATTTTTGTCTAATGTATTTTGAATCTTCTCCCTTGATAATTCATCACTTAAAACAATAATTTTACACTGCTCCTTCACGTATATCCCCTCCATTATATGTATAATATGAAATTCATTTTTCATTCGTAACGATCATATACATTTGCCATCCATCAAAAAAAGAATAGAATATTTATTTTAAAACAAAAAATAGCTCCACCATTAGGCGTAGCTATTTTTCCATTACATACTTAATAAAGTGAAGCTTTAATCAGTGGGGGGTTTTTCATCCCCCACTGATTATTAGTTGAACCAATCGGACTTTTATGGACAGTTGATCCCCCACCTAACTTCTTTGCTTTCACTGCATTTTAAGGTGGGGGTCTTACTGCCCATTAAAGTCGGATAAAATTATATTCCTTTGTCTAACTCATAAAGCATACGATACTTTTCATTTTCTGTCAGAAGTTGTTCATGACTACCTTGCATCACAATTTGACCACGATCAAGGAATATTACTTCATCAACATGCTCCATTCCTACAAGATGGTGCGTAATCCAAATTACTGTCTTTTCTTCCGTTGCAGAAAACATTGTTTCTATTAAAGATAATTCTGTCTTTGGATCTAAGCCGATTGTAGGTTCATCTAGTACAATGATTGGTGCTTCTTGCATTAGCGTTCTAGCAAAAGCAACCCGTTGTCTTTCCCCGCCAGAAAACCTTTTCCCCATCTCATGCATTTTTGTTTGTAATCTATCTGGAAGAGAAGCAACATGCGAAGCTAATTGTGCTTTCTCTAAAGCATTCCATATCTCTTCATCTGTTGCCTCTGGTTTGCCGATTCGCACATTATTCCCAATTGTCGTATCGAATAAATGCGGCTTTTGATTCAATACAGAAATATATTTTGATAAAAGATTCGTGTGAGCATGTTCACTATTCAATAAAACTTCACCCTGTAATGGGCTTAGTGCACCTGTTAACAATTTTAACAAAGTAGATTTTCCAGTTCCGCTTCTTCCTAAAATGGCGATTTTTTTTCCTGCTTTTATTTGTAATGATACGTCTTTCAATACAAATTCATTGCTATCTGGGTAACTATACGATACATGATTTAATTCAATGTCTATATGTTTTGGTGCAACATAATCTTTATCTCTAGGTAATCCCTTTTCATCCTGTAAAATACCATTACCTTCTACTTGATTGAGACGATGAGCGGATTCTACATATGATGGAATTCGATCGATAGCATCTGACAGAGGAATTAACGCGTTTGTGACAGATAACGTCATTAAGACGAAAGCCGCAATAACGGTAGGAGCAATCTGTTCACTCGCCGCCTCATTTCCAGTCCATATAATCATTGAAATAACTACAATACCCACTACTAATTGAATAATACTGTCCCGAATATGATTCCAGCGCTTCATTCTTTTTTCCGTTTTTAACAACTGAGCATTTTGATCTACATACTTATCAATGAATTCATCTTTTCTACCACTTGCTTGCCAATCAGATAATCCAAAAACAGCATCTGTTAGTTGTTGGTACAAACGGTTTCTTCCTTGCTTTAAAGTAACATGATGTTTCTTCATTAAAAGTAATGATATAAATGGAAGAAGAAAAACGATAATAGCCAACATACATGCTGCAATAAGTGCAAACACTACGTCAAATGTACCGATAACAAGTACGAATATGCTATATACAACTAATGCTAATATGCTAGGAAATATTGTACGTAAATATAGGTTTTGTAAATGCTCTATATCTTCGGATAATACGCCTAACATATCGCCCGTTTGAAATCGTGAACGGAAAAATAACGCCTGTGGTTCTACTATCCCATATAGTTTCGTTCTCATCTTTTCTAATATGCGTAATACAACATCGTGTCCAACTAAACGCTCTACATAATGAAATACCGCTTGTCCTATACTAAACGCACGTGTTGCAACGATAGGAACATATACAGCCATTACATTTTCTGGTCTAAGAGCAGATTTAGAGATTAAATAACCTGAAATGAAAAGTAGCATCGCACCTGAACTAACTCCAAGAAGACCAAGGAAAATAGTTACAGTCATTCTACCTTTATATTGCTGTATATACGGTTTAATCCAGTTACTCATCTCTATCCCCTCTCTTTCCTGCGAAAATGTAATGCTTCATTCTTTACAAGTTCTTCATACGTTCCGCTTTCTATCATTTTCCCTTTATTTAAAATAAGAATATGATCCATCTGTTTCATCCAATGAAGACGATGTGTTGCAAGAAATACTAACTTACCTTCAAACAGACGTAACATCGCTTGCTTTATTTCAAATTCAGTTTCAATATCAAGATGTGCTGTAGGCTCGTCTAATAAAATAATTGGCTTTTTGCTTAAAAGGGCTCGTGCCATTGCGACACGTTGTTCTTGTCCGCCACTCAGCATACGCCCACCTTCTCCAATTCTTTCATACATTCCATTTGGAAGCGATGTAACGAGTGAACGAAGACCAACTTCATTCATAACTCTTTCCACTTCTTCATCCGTTGTATTTGTTTCATAGAAACAAATGTTATCTTTTAATGAAAGCGGGAAAATATAAGGTTGCTGCGGAATATAAGCAATATTCTTTTGCCACTCTTCACGAGTAGCCCCGTCAATTTCCACACCATTTACAATCATCTTTCCAGCTGAAGGAGTTAAAAACCCTGCTAATACGTCGATTAACGTTGATTTCCCTGCTCCACTTTCACCAATTACACCTATAGCGCCAGTGCCTTTCCAAGTAAAATCAATTTCCTCTAATATAGCTTTTTCAGATTCATCATTCTTTACTTTTACATCTTGTAATTTCAAATTACTAGTTGAATTCCATATTAAGTCTACATTAGATTCTTTCTTCCCTATTTCTTTTTGTCGCTGTAAAATCTCTTCTATTTGCTCCATTGCAAGTTGTCCATCTAACGTAGCATGATAATTTGCTCCAACTTGTTTAATCGGCAAGAAGTATTCCGGAGCTAAAATTAAAATCGTAAGGGCTGGCAATAGTACAATTGTTCCATCTATTAAACGTATCCCTAATCCGACCGCTACAAATGCAATTGATAAACTCGTAAAGAAATCTAATGCAAATGAAGAAAGAAAAGCAACTCGCAAAGTACGCATCGTTGCTTTTCTATATCTTTTACTTACTTTTTCAATCTTTCCTTCGTGTTGTTTACTTTGACCTAAATACTTTAATGTTTCTAATCCTTTTAACGTATCTACAAAATGATTAGAAAGAACACGATATGTTTCATATTGGCTATCCGCCATTTTCTGCGCTGCTAATCCTAGTAGGATCATAAAAATAATTACGATAGGAATCGTTACAACTAAAATGATTCCTGACTCAATATCTAGTGTAAAAACATATAGTACAATTAGTCCTGGTACGATACTACTTCTAATCATTTTAGGAATTGTTAATTCAATATATGTTTTAAATTTCTCAATACCCTCTATCGATAAGGTAACCAGATGACCTGTTCCAACAGTTTGAACATACCGTGGACCTAATGTGAAATACGCCTCTATTAATTGTTTTCTCAGTAGCGATCCTGTTTTTTCAGCGAAACGTTCCACTAATATTTGTGACATTCGAACTAGCAAATGACGTACTGCAAACGTGATTCCAAAATAAACAGTTTCATTTAACATAGATTGCACTGCTTCTCCCTGAAATAAAAACGTAATAGCCCGCGCTAAAAACACTGTTTGTGCAATAATACTAAAAGCTTCTAACATGCTAATGATTGTTAGCACTACATATAAAACTCGGCTACCAGGATACGACGGAAGTCCTCTTTTTCTTTTCATTAGTACTCCAAATCTTTATCTGACTTAACAGGTTGTCTAAACACATAGAAACTCCATATTTGACTTCCCAATACAAATGGCAATATAGCAATTGAAAAATACGTCATCAGTTTTAGTGCATAATCTCCTGATGCTGCATTATAAATTGTCAAATCGTATATTGACCCTAACGAACTAATTAAGACACGCGGGAACATGCCGGCAAACACACTCGCACTTAGTAAAATGATTGTTAAACTTGTCATAAAGAAAGCCCAACCATCTCTTCTTCTTTTATTTAATAATGTTGACACACATAATGCTACAAAAGCTCCAATCGGAACCATAATCCATTCTGTACCATGACCAGTGAAAATATCTGTTTTCCATAACCCTACACTAGCAAAAATAAGAAGCGCTATAATTGCAAGTGGTGCAATTTTCAATGCAGCAATACGTGCACGTTCTCTTAACTTACCAGTTGTACGTATTGTAAGGAATTGCAAGCCGTGAACAATACATAGCAGAAGGAACATAACTCCTCCAAGTAATGCAAAGGGATGAAGTAATTGTAGGAATCCACCTACAGCATTTTTCGTCTCATCAATTGGAATACCTACCATAAAGTTAGCAATGGCAACTCCCCAAAGGATAGGTGGTAATAAACTTCCTAAAAACATACCCCAATCCCAAAAACCTTTCCATTTATGATTGTCTATTTTCGCACGGAATTTAAAGGAAACACCTCTTATAATTAAAGCAAGAAGCATAAATACAAAAGGAATGTAAAACCCACTAAATAAAGTTGCATACCAGTGCGGGAATGCTGCGAACATAGCGCCACCTGCACAAACAAGCCATACTTCATTCGCATGCCAAAATGGGCCAATTGTATTTAAGTAAATCCTTTTCTCTAAATCGTTTTCTCCTAAAAACCTTGAAACTATACCTACACCGAAATCGAAACCTTCAAGTACAAAGAAGCCTACGAATAAAATTGCAATAATGATAAACCACAACTCATTAAGAGATAACATACTCATCCTCCTTATCAAATGGATCATGGCTTTGAGAATCCTGTTTCGCTTTCTTATTCTCATGTCCTTTAATGATACGAACGAATAAGTAAATGGTAATTCCACCTATAATTAAATATAGTGATGTGAATGAAACTAAAGAGAATAACACTTCTCCGAACGTAACATTTGGAGATACAGCATCTTCCGTTTTCATAACACCGAAGACTACCCAAGGCTGACGTCCCATTTCAGTCATAATCCATCCTACTGTATTACCGATAAACGGTAGTGAAATTGCATACACCATTAATTTTAAATACCAAGTTTTTTCAGCTAAACGGTCCTTTTTGGATAAGAACCAACCGTACGCTCCTAGAAGAAGCATAAATGTTCCACTCATTACCATCGCTCTAAAACTCCAAAACATCGTGTGTACTGGCGGAATATAATCTCCAGGCCCATATTTTTCTTCATATTGCTTTTGAATTTGATTCATCCCTTCTACTTGACCGCTAAATTTATCAAATGATAATAGGCTTAGCATATAAGGGATTTGAATTTCAAACGAATTTTCTTTCTTCTCTGCATCAATTTTCGCAAATACAGTAAATGGCGCTGGATCTTCACTCGTATTCCATAACGCTTCAGCAGCCGCCATTTTCATTGGGTGTGTTTTGATTAATTGTTGCGCTTGCGCATGACCGAAGAATAATACTAGCGCCGTTGTAAGTGTTCCAACAATGATAGAAATGCGGAATGATTTTTTAAACACTTCCGTTTCTTGGGCTTTCGTTATTTTCCATGCACTCACACCTGCAATAAAGAATGCACCCGTTGCAATTGCCGCTGTAATGGTATGCGGGAATTGTACCCATAATTGTGGATTTTGAATAATTGCTAAGAAATCATTCATTTGTGCACGTCCATCTGCTGCCATTTCATATCCTACTGGCGATTGCATAAATGCACTTGCAGTTAAAATCCAAAATGCTGATAACATTGTTCCAATTGAAAGGAGCCAAATACATAAAAGGTGAATGCGCTTCGGTAATTTATCCTCACCGAATACCCATAAACCTAAAAATGTAGACTCAATGAAAAATGCTAATAAACCTTCAATCGCAAGTGATGGACCAAACACATCACCTACGAAACGTGAATAGGTTGACCAGTTCATACCAAACTGGAATTCTTGTAAAATACCAGTTACTACACCTACCGCAAAGTTAACAAGGAATATTTGTGTCCAAAACTTCGTCATCTTCTTATAAATTTCTTGTCCCTTTACCACATATAACGTTTGCATTAACGCAATGATAAAAGCTAAACCAATAGACAGCGGAACAAAAAAGTAATGGAAAATCGTTGTTGATGCGAATTGTATTCGTGCCAATTCGAGCGTTTCCATACTACAATCACTTCCTTCATAGTTTTTATAATAAAAGTTAATTGAGCAATCTTATCAAGCTCAATTATTAAGAAATACGAAAAGACAAAAACATTTTGTATGTATTGTCGAAAAATACGAAGTTTCAGTTTTTCAAACTATTGTAATGCTATTTTTTACCTTTTCACTATTTCTGTAGTGTTTTATTCGTTAATCGAATTGTATAATATACCTGCATAGTAAATTCAGCTGATTTTTGACGTATTATTGACATCATTTTGTCTGAAATATGTCTTTTGGTATTTTTTTGAATTAGATTTTTCTCATCGATAAAATGTGTTTTTTAATATGAGACTTATCTTTGCATCAATAAAATAATCGTTTCTCTCTTTATACACTTGACTTTTCTACGGAAAAATGTCCTATTAACCAATGGATAATTTCGTTATTTTTTTGTCAAGAGAAAAATGTATTTCTAAAATTCAAACATGAAATATTGTTATTCAAAAATAGGAAATAACCTCCTCTTTTCAGATTAAAAATTCACTTTTTTGTCATTTTTTCAAACTAAAATAAATAAAAAAATACCGAGAATCCATTGGACTCTCGGTATTTTTTTATTTATTTTGCTGTATGTTTTCTAATAGCCGGTAAAATTTCAGTAGCAATTAGCTCGATATTTTTCTCAATTTTATCATATGGTACGCCACCAAAATCAATTTCTGCCATAAAGCGTTGTTGCCCAAACAATTCATATTGGTAAAGCATTTTTTCAATAATTTGTTGTGGGCTACCAACCATTAACGCGTCACGGTAATCTATTGCATTTGTAAATTGTTGTTTCGGATACCCGCCACCGCGTAGCGTAAGCATACCAGCATTAATGTGAGGGTAGTATTCACTAAGTGCATCTTGTGAATTTTTCGCTGTATAAAATAAACTCGTTGTTGCAACTGGCAAACTCGCTGGATTAAATCCACTTTGCGCAGCCGCCTCACGGTAAGCATCTACTGATCCTTTAAAGTTAATAGCTGGACCACCTAGTGTTGTTATCATCATTGGTACACCTGCACGTCCTGCTTTAATCGCACTAGCTGGTGGGCCACCAACTGCACGCCAAATTGGTAAGTTATTATTTTTAGCTCTTGGAATAACCGATGCATGCGCAAGCGGTGCTCTGAACTGTCCATTCCATGTTACATGTTCCTCTTTATTAATTTTTAATAAAAGATCCATCTTCTCTTCAAATAACTCTTCATAATCATTTACGTCATAACCAAGTAAACTATATCCCCCAATACGAGATCCACGACCAGCCACAATTTCTGCACGTCCATTAGAAATCAAATCAAGTGTAGCAAAGTCCTCGTATACTCGTACCGGATCAGATGTACTTATTATCGTTGCTGAACTTGCAATTTTTATATTTTTCGTAGCTTGCGCAATCGCTCCTAAAATAACTGTATGAGCTTGCGTTGTAAAGTGCGTTTGATGACTTTCACCGACAGCAAATACATCAAGTCCAGCTTCATCCGCTAACTTTGCTGTTTCAATTAATTCATGAATTCTTTGTTCCGCACTAATTTTCTCTCCGTTATGTGGATTTAAAACATGATCCCCAATTGAATATAATCCAAACTCCATTCCTTTACTTGTATTCATACGGTATTTTTCCATCATTACTCTCTCCTTTAATGAAGTGTTATTAGTTTCTCTTTTAAAAACTTTTGTAAGTCCAATGTTTTTCTCTATTGTTTACAACATCACTTGATTAGTCAATTGATAATATAAAAAAAATTACTCTTGCGGTAATTCTTTTTTTTCACTATGCTTATGAACCTTTGTCATTAGCTCGTATAACATTTTCTGTTCCTCTTCATTTAATACGTCATCAAAAAACGATGATTGAAATGCAAGTTGCTCTGGCAATGCTTTCTCTAAGGCAGCTTCCCCTTGCTCTGTCAGACTAATTGTTTTCGTTTTCCAATCTTGTTTTCGTACAATATATCCTTCTTTTTCAAGACGCGTTAACATTCGAGAAATACCGCCTTGTGTAACAGTTACCTTTTCAGCTAACTCCATTTGTGTTAGTGGTTGATACGTACGTATTTGCAAAAGCACATCAAATTGAGCAGTTGTTAAATCAAAACGTTTTAAAAACTCATTTGACATCTGATTACTTTGGTTCGTAAATCGTATTAAACGTAACCATATTAATGATCCTATCGTATTATCACGCATGTTTGATCACTTCCTATCGTGAATCTTACTATCACTTTACTACGCAAGTGATAAAAAAGCAAGAGAAAAAGTGAAAAATATCTCATTAAAGTATTACATAAATAACGATAAGAAAGAATTCATGTTTAAATGACTTCTTTCTTATCGTTATTCTTAACTTTCCCTATCATTCATTGCTATATGTAAAGCGCCTACTGCTTTGGGCCAACCAACATAAAAAGCCATATGTGTTATTAATGCAATCATTTCATTTTCTTTAATTCCATTTTGTTTGGCCAGTCGCAAATGAAATGGTAATTGTTCTGTATTACCAAGACTGATTAATACCGACACTGTACATAAACTCCTTTCTCTTAATGTTAAAGTGTCATCTCGCCACACTTCCTCGAACAATATTTTTTCACTATAATGAGCAAATGCAGGTGCCTTTTCTCTCATTTTCTCTTGAATACAATATTCAATGGATTCATTCATCATTTCACTCCCCCTTCACTTTTACCAATTGCGCCAATCCTTGACCAAACGACCAATTTTCAGCGGCTGTCTCGTTAAGTGTAATAAAAATGTCTGCACTTTTTATACTAGAACATTCAGAAACCCTCAAAGATATTGACTGATACAGATCGCGTTTCTGTTTTATCGTTCTTCCCGGTCCACATGTAATAGAAACATAAATCATATTCTCTGTTCTCTTTTCTCCTCTTTCTAATAAATAATATGGATCATATAAAAATTGATTTTGTTGATAAGGTACAAACATTTCAAAAAAATCATTTTCAGGGATGTTAAAATGTTTAATTAATGAAAGATGAATACATTCACCTATCTTTTTCAATTCTTCTTCATTTAATATATTTTCATGATAATAAACGTTCACAAAAGGCATATATTTTCACCCCTTTACTTAATTTAGCATTCAACAAAATATCATTGTGAAATGTGCAAAATCTCATATACTGTAGTACCTTTATTCGTTACCATATCAGGCTTTTCTTCATAAAAATTAAACTTACTATATCCCCATTTATCTGGATTATATACTATTACATTTCCTAAACAATTTTCTACCTTTTGATCCACAATGATAGATTGAATCCCACTCAATGATTCACTTTGAGAAATACTTCCTTCATATTCAACAACATATCTACATTTCTTAAAATCACTCTTTACATTAACAACTAATGGAACACCTATATTTATTTGTTGCCATCCAAAAGATTGTAAAATATTATCGTAATACCCTTCAAAGATAAATTTGTTCATTCCTTCATGACCATTCCAAATATATAAAGGTGCATAACAGTTATAGAAATTTCCGTCCTTATCTGCCTCAGTAATTAAATAAGCTTTAAAATTCAAGTCTTGAAAACCATCCGTTTTATACCCATTATCCTTTACCCTTTTCTTAATAATCTCCATATCATAATCTTTCGGCAAAATGACCTTATATTGCATTCCAATCATGTTTATCACTCACTTTCCATCTTATATACACAATGATAAACCGATGATTGACTAACGTAAAATAGGTATAAATTATGTTTGGTATCATTTATAATGATATCGTATAAGGGGCTGTGATAAATGGAAATAAATGATCTTATTATATTCAAAACTGTAGCTAGCGAAGGTTCTATTAGTAAAGCTGCGAAAGAATTAGGTTATGTTCAACCGAACGTAACTGAAAGAATAAAAAAATTAGAACAAGAGTTAGAAACACCTTTACTACATAGAGATAACAAAGGCGTTTCGTTGTTACCTTCTGGTGACATTTTACTAGACTACACAAATCAAATATTAACGCTAGTAGAAGAAGCGAAAGATAAAATTAAAATGTGTGGTTCTTCTTATATAATCGCGACGTCACAATCGATTTTGACTAATTATGTAAGTAAGCGTATTAAAGAAAATTTCAGGAATTATCAAATATATGTAGAAAATAGTAGTCATTTGCAAAAATTACTGCAGCAACAAAAAGTTGATATGGTCATTACTTATGAGGATTACCCGGACATATCGTTTAAAAAAGTATTTTCCACTTCAATTTCTATCGGCTTATTAAAACCGAAAGAAAAGTGTACCATTGAATTTTCAAAGGAACTCTTCTTCGTTAGTAATGACAAAAAGTGCCCTTTTAGGAATAAGACGATACAATTTCTAAAAGAAAATAATTTATCTCAGCGCCAACTTCAACAATTAGATTCTTATTCGCTTATAGAAGAGTTTATTCAGGACGGAAAAGGAATAGCCTTTTTACCAATTAAAAATGATAAATTAGTACCAATTGAAGATGTTCCAATTGAGAAATTAGCTGTTCATTTCTTTACGAACCAAAATTCTTTCAAACAAATCCCTGATGAACTATTTAATTAATATAATATTTATAAAAGAACTAAATTTACATACAGCAATAAAAATCCCTCCTTTCCGAATCTAAAAGAGGGATTTTCATATTCTATACAATTGATTTTTCACACATTTTGCTCCACTTCTGCACTTTTCTCCTTCTTATTCCGTTTCATATTCTTCAGTCCCTTAACCGTGCCAACTAATCCTTTCGGGAAAACTAGCAATACGATAATGTACAATACACCAAGAATAATCGTCCATCGTTCAAAGATCGGATACTCTGTAGCTAGTTCTGATAAATAATATTTTAGGGATTCAATAATTCCAGCTCCTGCAATGGCTCCAATTAACGTTCCAACGCCTCCAATCATCGTCATCAATAATGCATTTAATGTCATTTCAATTGAAAATACAGTTGTATTAACAAAGCGCAGTGTAATAACAAATAAACCACCGCTAATTGCAGCTACTACTCCTGCAACAATGCTAGCAATAATTTTATAATGAAGAACTTTATATCCTAATGCTTCAACACGTTGCTCGTTTTGTGAAATTGCCTTTAATACTTTTCCAATAGAAGATTTGGTAAAAAGACGTAACAGAACAAAAATGATAAGTAAACATATAAGTGTTACATAATAAAACGTAAAACGATCACGAAATACGTCTGGTACACCAAATGTAAAACCATCTCCTCCGTGAGTGAGCCCACGCCATTTTTCAGCAAGTACGAAAAACAACTGTGAAATAGCAAGTGTTAACATTGCATAAAAATGACTTTTCAGCCGTAAAGAAAGCAAACCAATTATATAACTAACAATGGCTGAAATGATAATTGCAGCTACTATCCCTATTAAAAAGTTCGTTATGGATACTCCTTGTCGATCAAATAAAAGTGCTACGCCATATGCTCCGATTCCAAAGAACATACAATGGCCGAACGATACAATTCCTGTATATCCAAGCAATACATCAAAACTCATTGCAAAAATAGCAAAGATGAAGATTTGAGTGAACAAAATTAACAAGCTCCGTGAATCATTTACGAATGGAAATACACTTAAACAAATGAGCATACATACTCCGAAGTATACTTTAATTCGATTTGATGTACTGTTCACCATTTCACCCCTTTTCACCAACAAGTCCATTTGGCTTCACGATTAAGAAAAACAGTAGCATTAACATATTGATTGCAAGTGATAAATCTGGTATAAAATACGCTGTAAAAGCACCAGCTAATCCGACAATTAAAGAAGCAATTGCTGAACCTTGTACGCTTCCTAATCCTCCAATGATTACTACTATGAAAGCTAAAATCGCATACTGCATACCCATTTCTGCGAAAATAACGCCTGAATACGGTGCTAATAAGAAACCTCCCAACGCTGCCATCCCTGCTCCTAATAAAAAGACGAAAGAAAATATCGCTTTTACGTTAATACCGAGCGCTTGAACCATCTCTTTATCCATTACGCCTGCGCGTATCATAAGACCTATCTTTGTTTTTTTGAGCAATAATAATAATGCAATGTATATGATAACCCCAATTATGATAACGAATAGACGATATTTAATTAATATAACGCCTCCAAATGTAAAACTTCCTTGTAGCCATAACGGTAACTTTGCACCAATTGGATTCGGTCCCCAAAATACTTTAATACATTCACTAAGTACAAGCATTCCTCCAAGCGTAACAAGAAGCTGGCGAACGTGATTTCCATATACCGGTCTAATAAGGAATCTTTCTAAAATGAATCCAAGGAACATTCCCATAGCTATTGCTCCAATTAAAGCTAATACGTAACTACCTGTCATATTAAATAGCCAAACACCTGTAAACGCTCCCCACGCAAATAAACCACCATGTGCGAAGTTTAGAACACTCATCAAACCGAAAATAAGCGAAAGACCTGATGCTAATAAAAAAATGAGCATCCCTGTTGAAATCCCATTTACAAATAAATTGATTAACACATCCATCCTTCTCACCCCGGATTCATGTTAAGAGATCCCTAAATATTTGTGACACATTTCCTTATCCTCTTTTAATTCATGCATAAAACCGTTATGAACAATTTTTCCGTTATCCATAATATAAAAGTAATCACCAATTTGACTAGCCATCATAAAATTTTGTTCAACGAGTAAAACTGTTGTTTTTTCCTTCATTTTCAAAATAGCTATCATTAATTTTTCTATCATAATGGGGGACAAGCCTTTACTCGGCTCATCAATAAGTAGTAAACCATCACTATTAATAAATGCTCTTGAAATTGCTAACATTTGCTTTTGTCCCCCGCTTAAGCGTCCGCTTTTTTTGTGCCAAAATTGCTTTAAATCTGGAAATAGTTCAAGCATCCATTCTATTTTTTCTTCCGCTTCTTCCCCCTTACCTCTAGCAAGAGCGAATGTTTCTTCTACTGTCAGATCGTGAAAAATACCTTGATTTTCTGGTACATACCCTATCCCTTTCCTTGAAATTAAATGTGTAGATAATCCATTTACTTGTGTACGATCATAATAAATTTCACCATGTGCGATATGGTGAAACCCCATAACCGAACGTAACGTCGTAGTCTTCCCTGCCCCATTTCTTCCAAACAGTACAGTAATCGTTCCTTTCTCGACAGTAAGAGATACCCCTTGTAAAATATGAAACTGATCTAAATACGTCTCTATATTATTCACTTGTAATAGTGCCACTATATAATCCCCCTAAATAAGCACTTTGTACACGCTCATCTTTCATAATTTCTTCGGGTAAACCTTCAGCCAATAACTCTCCATGAAATAAAACGATTAGATGGTCTGACAAACCTAGTACCATATCCATTTTGTGTTCAATAAGTACAATTGTACTCTCTGGATGTTTCTTAATATTTTCAATCACTTGTAGTATAGCTGGGACTTCCTCGACCGAAATACCTGCCGTCGGCTCATCAAGTAATAACACATCTGTTTTTAAAGCTAATAACATCGCAAGTTCTAGCTTTCTTTTCTCTCCATGTGCCAAATCTTTCGCTAATACATTCTCTTTCTCCTGAAGTAATACTGTTTTTAAGAAACGTCTCGCCTCTCCAACTTGTTGCTTTAATTTTGCTGGACTCGGGAAAAAACTATAGTAATCTTGTACGAATGATTGAACACTTAAACGGACATTTTCAAGTACCGTTAATTCTGGGAATATGTTTGTAAGCTGAAAAGAGCGACCGATTCCTAAGCGTGTTCGATCTGAAATCGATAGTTTTGTAATATCTTGCCCTTTAAAATACACTTCACCTGTTGTGGGTGAAATCTGTCCACTTAGTAAATTAAATAATGTTGTCTTACCCGCACCATTTGGCCCGATAATAGAAATGAGTTTTCCTTTTTGTACAGTTAAATTTACATCTTTAATAACATGATGCTCGCCAAAAGATACACTAAGATTTTTCGTTTCTAGCAAATGTGTCACGAAATCCCTCCCTTTAAAACTTTCAGTATGAAAGAAATACGTATAAAGAGGGTGTACCCCTCTTTATACGTAAACAACAGAAAATTCAGTCTATTTATTTTGAACTGGTGGTTCTGTTTCTTTCATCGTTAATTCTCGCTCTAACACTGGCACCGGATAATCAACACCATCTTGTTTTTTCAATGTGATAGAATACAGCGTCTGCATCGCTTGATGATCCTTCTCTCTAAATTTCATCTTTCCTTTCGGTGTATCAAATTCCATTCCTTCCATTTTCTTAATTAATGTATCTACATCTGTATCACCTTTTGTTTTCTTTAAAGCTTCTACAATTGAAATTGCCGCTGACATTCCTCCTGCTGTAAATAAATCTGGCACCGCACCATTAAATCGTTTTTTATGTTCTTCCACTAACCAATCATTCACCTTATTTTTCGGGAGTGTATGATAATAAACAGAAAAACCTTGCATTCCTACTAATGCATCCATCGTTTTTAATGCTGGTATATCTGGTGCACCTGTAGAAATTTTAATACCTTGCGCTTCCACATTCATATCTTTCAACTGTTTCCAAGGTGAATTCGCCCCTGCCCAAACGATAAATAAATAATCTGGTTTTGAGCTAATGATATTTTGAATATTAGCTGTGAAGTCAGTCGAATTTGTATCTGCATATTGCTCGTTTACAATGTTCGCACCTAATTTCTTTGCTCCAGCTTTAAACGCCGCAATTCCTTCACGGCCGTATGCGTTATCTTGTGCCAACGTTGCTATTTTCACATCTTTTTTAGCAATTGCTGCAGCACCAGCGACTGCATCTTGAGATGAATTTCTACCTGTTCTAAAAATATATTTATTCCAGTTCTTACCGGTAATACTATCAGCTACCGCCGGTTCTACAACCATTATTTTTTCATATTCTTCAGCTAGTGGTAAAACCGCTAATGTATCACTTGAACTAGACGATCCGACTAAAAAATCAACTTTCTCTTCTTCTAATAACTTCGTAGCTTTTTTAACCGCTACATCAGCTTTTGTTTCTGTATCTTCTACAACAAACTTAATCTTCTTTCCTTCCACTTTCCCAGTTCCATCCGTCGCATAGTCTAACCCTAATTCAAATCCGTTCACTGTTTGTTTTCCATATGATTCTAACGGACCTGTTAATGATGCAAGAACCCCTACCTTAATCGTCTTTTCATCCTCTGTACTTGTTTTCTTTCCTGAACAAGCTGCCGTTATGAATAACGATCCTAAAACACAACCAGTAGCCATCATTTTTAGCCATTTACGTTTTTTCATCGACATTGTGATCCTCCCCATACTTTTCTTTCTGTTAGAATCAAACACGCCAAAATTCCCCATCCGTAATTATGACTTTTTCTTTGAATCATACAAACAAATTTATTAAAAAATTAATGAAGTACCATTACATTCGCCGCCCCTTTCCAAATACCTCCATTTCCCATATATTCATTTAGTATTTTTCACCACCTAATCACAGTAGCTGCCCACGTATACCCAGTCCCTGCACTAACTACTACTGCAATATCTCCGGCCTGTAATTTCCCCTGTTCATTTGCAAAGTGAAGACCAATGCAAGGATCAAGCGCTGACATATGTCCATAATGATCTAAATATACAACTTGTTCTTCTGCTAGCCCTAGCCCCTGTATCAATTCTATTAACATAGAACGTTTTGTATGCAGTGGTAACAATACTTTAATATCTTTAGGAGTTAACCCACTTTTTCTTAACGCCTCCCGAATCACCTTGTCAAAATTAGGGATTGAAACCCGATCTAGACGTTCTTTCATACTAATAGGATCTATTACATCAATATAATGCTGTCGATTCTCAACTGTATCGTAGCTCGCAACCTGCTTCGATCCACCTGCTGGAATACGAACATCTTCATGAAATGAACCATCTGTTATAATCGCACTTCCTAATATTTCACCGTTTCTAGCGTCTTTTTTCACTAAAGCTGCACTTCCGCCATCAGCGAAATTAAACATAAAACGCGAACGTGGATTATCATAATCTACAATTTGAGATTCTTTACATCCACCTACTAATAATATATTTTCAATTGAGTTATCGGAGTAGAGCATATCTTTTGCGACTTTGAGAGCAATAGGAAAGCAAGAACTAACATTCATAATTTCAAAAGCATAAGCATTTTTCAATCCAAGTTCATGCTGAATTTTTGGGGCACTTGACCATACGTGGTAATCTTTATGTGGACTGCCAAAATAAATGACTACATCAATAGATTGAGGATCTACTTGTGATAATATTGGTTTTGCAGCAGCAATAGCTAAATCTGATGCATGCATCGTTTCATCTGCGACATGTTTTTCATATAATCCAAACTTTTCTATAATAATATGCTCAGGAATACCTGTTTTTTTAGATAGGTCTGCAGCCGTCTCTACGTCTTTTGGGAAGAAAACACCAGTCGCTTCAATCCCAATATTCATTAGAATACCCCTCCTTCTTTTGGCACCATCATTGTAGCTACACCTGTTAATACTAAATCTCCTTTTTGGTTATGACACTCTGTTAACAATTTCAAAACTCTCTTTTCCATCATAAATTCTTGTACTGTAGCCGTTGCTGTAATTGTATCTCCTATAAAAACTGGTGCTGTAAATTTAATAGTTTGCTCCATGTAAACGGATCCTTTTCCAGGTAAATGAATACCAAGCAATTGCGATAATAAACTAGAAGTTAGTAAACCATGTGCTATTCTTTGATTAAATCTAGTTTGTTTCGCATACTCATGATCAATATGGATTGGGTTAAAATCCCCACTTAAACCTGCAAATAATACAAAATCTGTTTCTGTAATTGTTTTACTACATGACGCCTGTTGACCAGTGATATATACCGTCATCTCTTCACCTGCTTTTCAATTGATTTGCTAACTGTGCTTTTTGAATTTTACCAGTTGCATTTTTTGGCAATTCCTCTAGAAAAACAATTTCTTTCGGTATTTTATATTTTGCTAGAAATAAACGACAATGCTCAATGACTTCTTTTTCAGTTAATACACTGCTACTCTTTTTCACAATAAAGGCGATTGGAGTCTCTCCCCACTTTACATGTTGCCTACCAACGACCGCTACCTCATATACGTCCGAAAGCTTATTAATGACTTGCTCTACTTCAAGTGGATAAATATTTTCACCACCGGAAATTATCATTTCTTTTTTTCTACCGACAATGTATACAAAACCATCTTCATCAACTCTAGCTAAATCACCCGTATATAACCAACCATCTTGAATCGCTTCTTTTGTTGCATCTGGCCGGTTCCAATACTCTTTCATTACATTCGGTCCTCTTATTAGTAACTCCCCAACTTCACCAACCTCAACTTTATTTTTGTTTTCATCAATAAGTTCATACTCACAAAACAGAACAGGTTTCCCAATCGAGCCTACTTTACGTCTTGCATCTTCTTCTGAAAGCATAAATACGGTTGGTGATGTTTCAGTCATACCGAAGCCTTGACCAAATAAAAATCCTCTATCTATAAATTCCCTCATCAACTCTTCTGGACAAGGGGCACCACCGTTATAAAACCAGCGAACTGATTGTAAATTTGTAGTCTCAAACTTTTCGCAATTCATTAATGCTTGATGAATTGTAGGTACTCCCATCACTACGGTCACTTTATGTTTTTCTATCATGGAAAGAGCTGTGGTTGGTTCGAATTTTCTTGGAATAATGATTACACCGCCTGCAAATAAAGTTGGAAATGCAAATAAACCAATTCCACCAATATGAAATAAAGGTAATAATACAATAGAGCGGTCGTGCATAGTTAAGTCAATCGCAAATGTATTATTAAGCGCATTCCAAAACATATTGTCTTGTGTAAGTACAGCTCCTTTCGGTTTTCCCGTTGTCCCTGAGGTATAACATATAATAAAGGATGCGCTTTCATTTATCTCTTCAAGGTTGTCACTTTTTCTATCTTCTATTTCTTTTAAACTTTTAATCAAAATAACTCTTTGAACATACGATACCTTATGCATTGACAGTGCCATATTTTGAAAGGTTTCCTCTACAAATAAAACTGTAGTTCCACTATCTTTTAACTGAAAGATAAGTTCATTTTCTGTTAACCGTATATTAAGTGGAACAGCAATACATTCTACTTTTGCTATAGCAAACAAAAGTACAATATATTCCAAGCTATTTTGTGATAAAATGGCTATCCTTTCTCCTTTTTGCACATTCAAGTCATAAATTAGATAGGCTGCTACTTTACTTACATACTCATGTAACTGTTTATATGTCATTTCCTCCTCTTCTGTAATAATGGCAATGCGATCTGGATGTAAATAGGACCGTTTTTCAATCCAATAAGCAATGCCCTGCATATTTCCCCCACTCCTTTATCTCTTTCTCAATCCTTCAAATATTAATGACATCGCTGCTTCAAATACATCTTCCGGAACATCTTTCTCTTCCCAATAACCCCATCGCATTCCTAGAAATTGCCCAATTGACATAAGACAATACGCAATTGTTTCTTTATCAAGTTGTTTAAACTCTCCCGCTTCCATACCAGCCGATAAACTTTTTAAAAATCCATTTGCGAGCTTTGCATAGTACCATCTATATAAGTTATCATCAACAACTACTGCCTGTTGTACAATATTATATAGATTAGGTCGATCTTTCACCCACCGAAAAAAAGCCTGAAAACCTCTTCTTTGTGCCTCTTCATAACTTGATATTCCCTTCATTTCTTCTTTAATAATTAAGCGTAACTCACGGTTCAATCTGCGAATCAATTCATCAAATATATCTTTTTTAGATGGAAAGTAATTATAGAAAGTTCCGTGTGCTACCTTTGCTTCTTGTGTAATATTCACGATAGAAGCCTCGTAATATCCTTTACTACCAAATATCTCTTCTGCAGCACACAATAATTTCTCTCTCGTTTCTAACCCTTTTGTTGTTAGATTTTTTACATCCATTATTATTTTTTCTGACACCTGAATCACCTCTTAGATTTGATTATAAATAAATTTCTGAATTTTACAATTATTACCGTTAGACAAAATCTGCAAGTGTTTTTCTACATACAAAAGGCCTAACTTAAAAATAAGTTAGGCCTTTCATCTTAATTAGAATTATTTTCTACTTTCTCTAATCCTTCAGCCAATTGTTTCTTATCTAGCCCTTCCCCTATTACTACTAAGTTCGTCGGGAAACCGAAGTCTTGTTCCAGTAAAGTTGGTACCCCAAATGAATATTGGAATAGGTGCGGGTATTTATCTCCATGGAATTTCACAAATCCTTTTACACGATAAATACTATCTGGTAAATTTGAAAGCCATTCATATAAATTGTCTTGATCAATCGATTTCGTAAATTGATATGTCATCGTTTGTATATGTAAATGCTGTTTGACATGTAGTGTCTCATGTTTCCCATCATTCATAAATTCAGCTTCTTCTATATCTTCTAAAGATATATTACAATATTTTGTTTCAAACAATTTTGCATGATTATTTATTGCTTTCACGTCTTCAATTACTTTGTTCTTATCCGCAAATGTTAGTAAATCTGATTTATTAATTAAAATATGGCTACCAAATTTCATTTGCTCATGCAGTAGCTGTTGCACATTTGCACTTAATATACTTCGATTTAACCACCTTACTGCATCTAAAACGACTACTATTGATTTCACTTCTAAGAAAGGTGCTAAAATTGGTGATACACATGCATCTAACACTTCAATTGGATGCGCAACACCTGTCGTTTCTATATAAATGACATCTGGTCTTTCTTGCTGATATAACGAATGTAATTGTATTTCAAGCTCTTCTTTTAACGTACAACAAATACACCCTTTAAGAAGTTCCCTTAAAACATTCTCTTTTCCAATAATATCTGTATCTACTGAGTATTCACCAATTTCATTCATTAACACTGCAACTTTTCTATTCTTCTTTTTCTCCGCTAACAATAAATTTTGTAATAATGTTGATTTTCCGCTACCTAAAAAGCCACCTAATATATGAATTTCTACTTTATTCATTTGATCTACCATCCATTTCTTTATTTCAAAACGCATTCAAAGCGTAATAATTACGATTTATATTTATTATTTTATTAAAAGAGTCGTGATTTGTAAATATATCTTCACTGTTCATTTACTTCATATGCAACTCGAATTCCAGACTCTATTGCTCCTTGCATCCACCCATGTGTTAATGTCGTATGCTCTCCTGCAAAGTGCACTTTTCCAGATGGTGGTGTAATATACGGAAATAACTCGAGCTCTTGACCTGGTTCAAAAGCTGTAAATGCACCGCAAGAATACGGATTTTGACTCCAGCTAAAAGATGTTCCCGTAACAAACTCACTATAGACGATATCACCGTATATTTCTGCTAAATTTTTTAATGCGTAACGAATGCGTTCTCTATCCGGTAAACTATCCCATGTTAACGCCTCATCTGCCCACGTATAACTCGCTAAAACGATAGCTGCCCCTGGTGTATGAATGCCATAACTCGGATAATATGTAAACCGTATCGGTAAATCTGTAATAGATTTACCTCCACACTGTCCCGCTTTCTCCCAAAATCTACTTTTAAACTCTATCGCAATTTTAGTTGCAGCAATATAATTTAATTCACGAATTGCTCGTCTTTTATAATAAGAGAATAGATTGTAAGGCTGAATTTCAACAAAACGTAAAGCTGAAAATGGGATCGTAACAATTGCAACATCACCTGTAACCATAAATCTCTCAATAGTTTGTTCATAGTTTACTTGCATCATCACTTTGCTATTTTCTTGTATAATTTTTTCAACCTTATACCGCATAAATATATTCTCATTTAACTGCGATAAAAATGCTTTTGGTAATGCATCCATCCCGCCCGTTATTTCATAATATTTCGTCGTTGAAGTAAAGAAGACCATTTCTCGTAATACTTCAATTAAAGACATTCCCATATACGCTTCCATATCAAGAAGTACACCAATCATATCTATTGCACCGTCTGAATAATATTCAGTTAAAAATGTGCCGAGCGAATATGCTTTATACTTTTTCTCAACAATACTCCAATTCTTATTAGGATCTTTCTTAATATAATTTAGAATCGGTTCTAATACCTCTAACATTAACTCTTCTGCCGTTTTACCTTTTTCCCTCTCTAAAATAGGATATCCAAGTATACTTGGATTTTTTTCGAATATGCTTAATCTCGTTTTAATATTATTCGTATAAATAATATCTGAAGCGGTTTTATTTATAAAAAGATTTAACGGTAATTTAAATTTACGAATGTAAGCTAAAGTTAACTTGTGTGTATCAGGAATTCGCATTGGTCCTGCATTAAAATATAAACCTCTGCTAAACGGTTCACGTATCGTATATATTCTTCCGCCTATTCGATTATTCGCTTCTAAAATTGTTATGTTATGACCTGCTTCTTTCAATAACGATGCTGCAACTAATCCTGAAATTCCTGCACCAACAACAATAATCTGTTTTGGCTCCTTCGTTTTAACGAGCCCCACATGAATAATATGGAGCATTCTTTCCATCGTTAATGGCTGCATCATGGCCTTTTCCCCTTCAATAAAGGATTTTATTGCATTATATTCGGTTAACTTACTTCCTATGTTTTATGCAAGAAATTGCACGGATACATTTTCAAATACTTGAATATCTTTTATAAAATGTAATAAACTAGATATGAATCTATAGAAGTAAGACGTATTATCTTACATAATAAAATCAATGAAATTGCGAGGAATTTTGAAATGAAAAAAGGTATTAACCGTGTTGTATTAGTCGGAACAGGAGCAGTTGGATGTAGTTATGCTTACTGCATGATTAACCAAGCTGTAGCTGAAGAATTTGTTTTAGTTGATGTAAACGAAGCAAAAGCTGAAGGAGAAGCGATGGATTTAAGTCATGCCGTTCCATTTGCTCCAGCTCCAACTAGAGTATGGAAAGGTAGCTACGAAGATTGTAAAGATGCTGACCTTGTAGTCATTACGGCTGGATTACCACAAAAGCCAGGTGAAACACGTTTAGATTTAGTTGAGAAAAACGCTAAAATCTTTAAACAAATCGTTCGCAGTATTATGGATAGCGGGTTTGATGGCATTTTCTTAATCGCAACAAATCCTGTAGATATTTTAACTTACGTAACTTGGAAAGAATCTGGTTTACCGAAAGAACGTGTAATCGGTTCTGGTACAACGCTTGATTCTGCTCGTTTCCGCTATATGTTAGGTGAGTACTTCGATATTGGTCCACACAACATTCACGCCTATATTATCGGAGAACATGGCGATACGGAACTTCCAGTTTGGAGCCACGTTTCCGTTGGTATCCAAAAACTACAGACACTGCTTGAAAAAGACAACACGTATAATCAAGAAGATTTAGACAAAATTTTCATAAACGTTCGTGATGCAGCTTACCATATTATTGAGCGAAAAGGTGCAACTTACTACGGTATCGGTATGTCACTTCTACGTGTTACTAAAGCGATTTTAAATGATGAAAATAGTGTATTAACTGTATCGGCTTACTTAGAAGGTCAATATGGTCAAAAAGATGTGTATATTGGTGTACCTGCTGTTTTAAATCGCGGCGGGGTTCGTGAAATTTTAGAAGTAGAATTAAGTGAAGACGAAGAATTAAAATTCGATCACTCAGTTCAAGTGTTGAAAGAAACAATGGCTCCTGTTCTTTAATATGTATAGCAAAAAGCAATCCAAATTATTTCGGATTGCTTTTTACTTTATTTTCTATTTTTTAATCGATTCCTCATTATTTACATCAAGTACATCTAAGAAAAAGATAAAGATTGGTATCCCGATAATAAGCCCCCATATTCCAAGGAAATGTTCTGAAAAGATGAGAATTATAAATGTATAAAAGATTGGTAAATTCGTTTTCGCAGACATAAACTTCGGGTTTAAAAAATAACTTTCAAGAGCATGGATGACTGTAATGAAAATAAGTATGTATACAACGTACATAACTCCGCCTACGTTATAAGCAATGATACTAAGTGGAAATAAAGAAATAATCACACCTGCAACTGGAATCAACCCTAGTAGAAAAATCATAACAGCTAATACGAGAAGCTGCGGAAATCCTAAAACAATTAATGCAATAACAGTAAGAATACAATTTACAACCGCAATTAAAAACTGTGCTTCAATTACTTTACCGAACGATCTTGCAAACCTTTCGCCAAAATATGCGATTTCCTCATAAAAAATCTTTAGCTTACTCTCTTTAAATTTAGAAGTAAAGGTAATAATACGCTCCTTCTCTAATAAGAAAAATAAGCTTAATATGAGAGACAATAATATTTGTAAACTTACCTTCCCTATATTTGCTATCGATTGATAGATGACATCTACACCTTGTTCTATATACTTTGATACTTCCATTCCGTTAATTGTCGAAAGTGCATATTTAATGATTTCATTATCAGGCGGGTTTTGAAAGAACAATTTAAATTGATAAATCAATTGCGAAATTTGTATCGTTAACACAGGTAAATATTTATACAATGTCGTGCCAATAAAGGAAACTAATATGATATACAAACAGGCGATAACAATTTTCCGGTTCACTTTCAATTTTTTTGAAATAAAACGTTGAAATCGATCCATTAAAAATGTCAGTATAAACGTAATTAATATTAAGTTGATCATACTTTTTAATCCATATAATACAAGCGCTACTATTATTAAAACGAGAAACCGTTGAAACCCTCTACTTCGAAAAAAATTTTTCACTTCATTCATTAAGATTTAACCTCCCCCTTCAATGGATGGAAATTGAATATATTACATTTTATGAACTTCTATAGACAATCTTTCTTACTAATTAGAAAGAATCCTTTTTTTCTTTTTATATTGTTAGATTCTATTTATATTAGCCCACCTAATTACTTCAGTTGAGCTCTTTTTTTCGTTTAACCTTTTACAATTTAGGTGGTTTTCTATTTTTAGACTGCTGCTCATACGCATATCCAATATTGAAAAGCTCTTTTTCACCAAACTGTTTCCCTACAAACACTACACCGATTGGTTCTCCATTTTTATCATATCCAGCAGGAACCGCTAATTCCGGATAACCAGCTACAGCGGATAGAAGAACTTCATCGTTATTAATCATAACTAGAGCATCCAAACCTTTTTCTACTAAATATCTATCTAGCTCTTTTCTTGCATTTTTTTGACTCGTTTGCACTACTTTTTCAAACTCATCTTTCGTTGTAGCAGATTTTTCAGATCCCTCAATTAATGTTTGTCCATATTTTATTCGTCTATTACTATCCTTTTTATTAAACGCTATAATCTCTTCTAACGATTTTACCGGTACATTTTTTTGCTTTGAAAGAAAATCGTTAACATTATGTTTGAATTCATATTCTAATATTTGTAGATTATCTACACCCTCAGCGTTTAACTGAATATCATCAGTCACTATTGCACCTGCATCTTGAAGGTCTTTTCTTATCTTTTGTGCTACTTCTTTTCTATTGTCATCTTGTCGATCTATTGAAAATAGTACTCCTACTTTTTTCCCTTTCAAACCGTCTATTGATAAGTCCTTCGTATAATCCATTCTTTCTTTATCTTTCATTTTTTCTGTCATAGCATCTTTTTCATCATAACTTACCATTATGTTAAATAACGTTGCCGCATCCTTTACCGTTCTTGCCATCGGCCCTGCTGTATCAAGCGTTTCAGCTAACGGAATAATGCCTGATCTACTCACCATACCTAGTGATGGACGTAATCCAACTACTGATTGCTGCGTCGCTGGTGCTACAATTGATCCAGTCGTTTCTGTCCCGATTGCAAGCGGTGCAAAATCTGCCGCAACTACTGTAGCAGATCCAGAGCTTGATCCTGATGTATCAAACGTAATCGGACCATACGGATTCAAATTTTGTCCTTTTTTCCCGCTATATCCGCTAGGCATTGTAAAGGATAAATAATTTGCCCACTCAGACATATTCGCTTTTCCTAAAACAAAAGCACCTTCTTCTTTCAACTTTTTCACAATCGTCGCATCCTCATCTGCAACCCAATCTTTTAACACATATGTTCCTGCACTAGTCGGCATCACTTTTTCCGTCTGTACATTATCTTTTACAACGACAGGAATACCATATAAATTCGACTTTTTGTTTCTACCTCGCTCTTGATCTAACTTTCTTGCTTCTTCCATCGCATTAGGATTTATCTCTGTAACAGCATTTAATGTTATTCCATTTTGATCATGTTCTTGTATTCTAAAGAGATAAATACTCGTTAATTCTTCATATGACAACTTTCCATCATCAATCATTTTTTGAAGCTCATCTACAGTCGCATTTACGACTTCTTTTTCTTTCATCTTTACATTTTCTATATTAATTCCTTTAAGCTGATTATGTATCGGTTGTAGCACTCTTTCTTTATCATATACAATACGCTCAGGTTCCTTTGGAAAATAATTTTTATACATGTAATATCCGCCGGCACACGCTAATAAGACAACGCCTCCAGCGATAGACAGCGTTCCCTTTACCCATTTCTTCATGTTGCTTCCTCCACTCTATAAGGTGCTTCGTTATACGAAAAAGAGAGTTACTTTTTACTTAACTCTCTCCAATCGAAATGCCAAATGAAAAAATGAAAGATTTCAATCTAATTACTTCTTTTTTTGCATTTGCTTCGCTAACATTTCTTTCACTTGATTATACGTTAACCCTGAATTTTTATTTAAACGCTTTACTTCCTCGACATCAGTACCTACCACTGTATATTTTTTCTCATCATTCATTTTTCTAGCTCCCTTCTCACCGGATTATTTCTTATATTTCTTCCCTAAATGCGCATAAATTAACACCACTACAAAAAAGGAAGCTGTTTTTAAGCACAGCTTCCTTCTCGTTACATATTGTATTTCTTAATAAAATTTCACTACATCTTCAGTAGGCAAGAACGTTCTTTCTGCTGGTTGTTCGTTTGGTTCACCAAATGGCATTTGACCTACTAAGCTCCACTCTGCTGGAATATTCCAAGTTTCTTTCACTTCAGCATCTACGATTGGGTTGTAATGTTGTAATGACGCCCCAATTCCTTCAGCAGATAATAACATCCACACAGTATGTTGTAACATCGCATTTCCTTGATGAGACCAGAATGGGAACTGCTCTTTATATAATGGTGCGTTTTCTTGCATTTTTTCTACAGTTGCTTGATCTTCAAAGAATAGAACTGTTCCTACACCTGCATGAAAACCTTTTAGTCTTTCTACAGTCGCTTCAAAGTTTTCTGCTGGTACGCGGGCTCTTAATGTTTCTTTCACAATATCCCAAAACTTTTCATGCTCCCCATCCATTAATACAACCATACGACCACTTTGCATATTGAAAGATGTTGGTGCGTGTAAAGCTGTTTTTAGCACTTCTTCAATTCTTTCTTTCGTAATTGCATCATTTTTTGTTACTTTACGAATGGAACGGCGGTTCACGATTGCTTCTTTTAAGTTTGTTGTAGTTGTTGACATTTTAATTCCTCCAAATGTTTGTTTTATAATTTATTTTGTTATTTCATAACAAGCGAATTAGCAATATCCATCGGTATTACATTGCATACCTTCAAATGAATTTGTTTTATCCTTTTCAATTTCTTTATCAATGACCCTTTGTAGCGTTTCTTTACTAGCAAGCCCTTGAATGACTTCATCTCCAATCATGACAGTTGGAACAGCCATAATATTCGCTTCATCATATGCGTGCTGAATTGCTTCTTGATGCTTTTCCTTATATTTACGACTTACTAAAACATCTTTAAATTCCGCCTCAGGAAGTCCTACTTCTACCGCTAATTTTGTTAACACATCAATATCTTCAATGTTTTGCTCTTCTTGGAAAAATGCTGTGAATACGCGGTGATGATACTCATTACCTAGTCCACGTTCTTTCGCAAATTGACACCCTTCGAAAGCTAAATGTGTATATGGATGCGGAGAAACACGTGGCAAACGCATATCAATTCCTAACTTCTTCGCTGTCGGAAGAATGAAAGCATCCCATGAACCTAATTTTTCTGGCTCATTCCATGGATCTATTTTTGAATATGGACTTGGACGTAATTCAAATGGCATCCATTCAATTTCTACATCTTTCTCTTTCGCTACTTCATCTAATGGACCTTTTGCTAAAAAACAAAATGGACATATAAAATCTGAGTATACTTTCATTTTTACAGTCATAACTTTTACACCTTACCTTTATAGTTGTAACCACATAAGTTACATTAATGTTAAAAAAATATAAATATGATTTAAGCATTCATTTTTTCTTGCAAAGTTTCAAACAGCTGCCCCATCGTAATATTTCTCAAAACTTCTTCCATCGCGGATTGTGCTTGAATTAAAATAATTTCTAACACCGCTTGAATATTCGCCCCAATTGGACAATCTGGATTCGGTTGCTCATGAATGTGAAATAATTTATCCTCTTCCACTACATTCACTGCATGATACACATCTAACAATGTGATTTCATGTAAATCCTTTAGTAAACCTGCGCCACCCGGTCCACGATTTACGTAAACAAAGCCAGCTTGTTTCAAGTACGACATCATCTTACGAATGACTACTGGATTTGTATTGACACTCTCAGCCATATAGTCTGAAGTACAAAGTGAAGATGGATTGTTTTTCAAAATAGATAAAATATGAACAGCTATGGAAAAGCGGCTACTAATTTTCATCGTAATCACCACCTCGATGTAATCATTATAGTTACAACCAAAAAATAAGTCAATCCTTTTCACATATTTTTTATAAGTAAATTAAAAAGTGTCCCATTATAATATACGAGACACCTCTTTTTATTCTGCAAATAGCGCCTGAAATTCTTCAATAAATAGCTGCACAGCGATTGAAGAATCCCTTAATGAAGGAACAGCTAAAGCAATTTCTCTCCATACTTGCGGTTCCAATTCTCTCGTTTGCACATTCTGTGGTAAATTCGTTAAAGATAATTCAGCTAATATTGCAATGCCTAATCCTTCTTGAATCATATTTAAAGCTGTCGTAACTGTCGAAATTACATACTCAGCCCGAAGTGGTACGTTTGCTTGTTTAAACATATCGATAATGGGTGGTTCGTATCCGCCCTTACATAATATGATCGGTTCATTCTCCAAATCACGAATTGTAATAGCATCCTTCTTGCAAAGAGGATGATCCTCTCTTAAAATAACAACCATTTTCCCCTTCGTTAATGGAACAATCTCCATCTCTTTATTAGGTAAAATAACAATCCCTATATCAACAACCCTCGATACTAACCAATCTTCAACTTCTTTAATCGTTCCTTCACAAAGAACGACTTCTAAGTTCGGATACTTCTCCTTAAAATGGTTTATCATTTTCGGTAAGAAATGTGCAGAAGCACTCGGAAAACTCCCAATTCGAATCGTCCCCACTTCGTGTCCTTTCTCCATCGCAACTTCTTGTTCAATCTTCTCTACACCGTTCAAAATCTCTCTAATATGTACAAGAATTCTGTTTCCTACATCCGTAACGAGTAATCCTTGTCGTTTATCACGTATAAGAATCGTAACTCCTAACTCTGACTCAATACTTGAAATCGCATGACTTACTGCTGGCTGCGTCATATTTAACACCCGAGCAGCCTTCGTAAAACTACCTAACTCAACAGTTTTTATTAATACTTGTAGTTGTGTAATGGTCATAACTAATCGCTTATACTCCTCATAAAAAAGATTCATTTTATTTATTACAGTCGATATCATATCATAGTGAAATGAATAACATCAAGGAGGTCTTACAGTGACACAGCTTTCTCGAACTAAGACGGCCATCATCCTTACCTTTCTCGTTTTCATGTGGGGAATCAATTGGCCTTTATCTAAGTTTGCCCTGCATTATACACCACCCGTTTTATTTGCAGGCGTTCGAACTTTAATTGGAGGATTCATTTTACTCCTGTTCGCATTACCAAAATACAAAGAGTTACACTTAAAAGAAACTTGGCATTTATACGTTATTTCTTCTTTACTTAATATCATTATATTTTACGGATTACAAACTGTCGGCCTTCAATATATGCCCGCTGGTCTATTTTCCGCCATCGTATTTCTACAACCCGTTTTACTTGGTATTTTCTCGTGGATATGGCTTGAAGAATCAATGTACGGTTTAAAAATTTTCGGGCTTATACTCGGATTTATTGGCGTAGGTGTTATTAGCTCAAGCAGTTTAACTGGACATATTTCTATTATCGGGATTCTTCTCGCGATAGGATGCGCTATTGGCTGGGCACTTGGAACCGTATTTATTAAGAAGACTGGGCATCGCGTTAATTCCATTTGGATGGTAACACTGCAACTTATTATTGGCGGACTTTGCTTAATTGGATTTGGATCAGAGTTTGAAAGGTGGTCTAGTATCGCTTGGAGTATGCCGTTTGTTAGTGTACTACTCTTTATTTCATTCTTTGTTATTGCAATGGGGTGGCTTGCATACTTCACACTCGTTGGAGCTGGTGAAGCAAGTAAAGTTGGGGCTTATACATTTCTCATTCCTCTAATCGCTATTATTGTAAGTTCAATTTTCTTACATGAAGCCATTACTATTAGCTTATTCATCGGACTATTATTTATTGTAGTGAGTATTTGTTTCGTAAATATAAAGCCGAAAACACTTGCTGTAAGGCAGCAGGTTGAAGTGAAATAAATTGACATAAGAAGGAGCCTACTGATTGTAGGCTCCTTCTTATCGTTTCATGAGTAAAGGTACTTAGAATTTTAACAAACCGAATTTTTTTATTGTATGATGATAATTAAGTAGTAAAAATATTATCTCTAGTACAGATGGATGAATTTGTAATTCCAATTATAAGGGGGAGTTATATGGTTTTACATTATAACGAATTTGGAGATACAAACTCTCCACTTATGGTTTTTATTCATGGGGGTGGAGTCAGTGGATGGATGTGGGACAAACAAATTAAACATTTTACTAACTTTCACTGCCTTGTTCCTGATTTACCTGCGCAAGGAAAAAACAGAAGTAAAGAGCATTTCTCAATAAACTTTAGTGCTGAAAAAATCATAGAACTAATTGAAGAAAAAGGACAAAATAAAACTGTTATAGTAATTGGGTTTTCATTAGGTGCTCAAGTGTTAATTACGATGCTTAGCATGAAACCCAACTTAATCCAATATGCCATGATAAATAGTGCTTTAGTCAAACCCATTCCTTTTGCTAGCAAATTTATAAAATCTATCGCGTTAACCTACCCTCTTATAAAGAGTAGGACGTTTTCGAAAATACAAGCCAAATCAATGTACATAGATAAAGAATACTTTGACCACTATTATTATGATAGTTGTCAAATAAGTAAAAATACCGTCATAAGGATACTAGAAGAAAACATGTCGTTTACAATACCAAAAAACTTTGAGAATGCTAATAGTAATATATTAGTAACTGTTGGAGAAAACGAAAAAAGAATAATGAAAGACTCGTTGACTAAAATCCTTGAAAGTAATCCCCATTGCACAGGTGTTATTATTTCTAAAATTGGTCATGGAATTTCTTTAGCGAACCCTAAGCTATTTAATACTTTAATTGAAAACTGGCTAGAACATGATTCCTTGCCAGAAGACGTAATGACCATCAATTGATTTCCATGAATCAATCCTTTTTGTTATATAGTGACTATAACAATATTGCTATGCTCATTTTACTAATCCCTAATATTAATAAAAAGGTCTCATTATTTTCAATGAGACCTTTCAATATTACTTAATTACTTATTTTTTACGACGTACCATAAAAACACACGTACCTACCGAAGATACAATCGCCAAAATAGATAAAACAATTGCTATCAATTGCATATTACTAGTACCTTCATTCTTTTCTACATTAGATACTTCACCATGTTCTCCTGTTAATGACGTACCTTTTGCAATTGTAGTAAGTGAATGCGGTTTTTCAGCTTTCTCATCGCCTGTCCATTCAACAATTTCTCCGTCTTTATATTGTTGATATGCATCCCAAGCTATTTTTTGTTCTTTATCCGGATTTTTAGCGACGAAAGTAAACCGCTGGAATTGGCCAGGTAAAATCCCTTCTCCTGTTGCTTCCCATACTACAGTTTTCACTTTTCCGGCACTATCTTTTTGCTCTTCCATTTTCCACCCTGGCACTGGTTCATACTGTTGGAATTCCACACCAGACGGTATTTTCAGTGTAACTTTTGTTGTTGCTACATTCTTTTCAACTGGTACTTTTATCGTGTAAGTCTCCCAAGAGCCGATGTCAGAAGTTGCTGGCTTCACAGTGACGTGCGCACTAACAGGTAACGAAAAAATTCCCATTGCAATTACTGTTGCTATCATTGTTGTTCCTAATTTTTTTATACGTTTCATTTTCAATTAGCTCCTTTTTATCTATACCTACTCTTTATCCCGCTATTTGCCGGATAGCCCAATTGATGAGGGCTGCTTAAAGTTTCACTCTATCTGCCACCTACAATAAATTTATAATCCGTATCGAAGCTATCAAGTGATTTTGTTAATCCATGTACTTGTATATTCCAGTTACCTGTCATGTTAATATACATACCTTCTGCTTCATATTCTCCCGGTGAAACTGCCGAAACTTTAAATGATCCTTTTCCCATATTCATATCTAACGATTGAGTCGTTAATATGATTTGTTCCATATTAGTAACAGGTTGTCCGTTCTCATCCTTTAAAGTAATATGGAATATATTTTGTCCTACTCTATTAGGACTTACATTTAGCGTCATTTCATATCCATTATCTAATTGTTTACTCTCTGTAAAAGGTCCAGTAGGAGGCATCGGTGGTGTTTGTACGTTTGTCATAAAAGCTACGATTACGAAAATGATAATTCCAATGATAAACTCTACCTTCACCGTAGCACCTAATCCTTGCTCCGCTCTCATTTTCCCTTTCACATAATGAATAATTCCCAATATCCCCATGAAAACGAATAAAATTATCTTTACTAATAAAGCTAATCCATACTTCGTATCAAATAACGATTGGATTGTTGGAATAAAAAATGTACTGTTAAAAAGACCTGTTATGAAAATCACAATGACAGCACATGTTGCCCACGGTGAAAAACGCTTAATCATATCCCAATACATATTCCACTTGTTATCCTCATTACGTAACAGAAGAATAATGGACGATAAACCACCAATCCATAATGAAGCTGCGAATAAATGTAAAAAATCCATAACAACAGCAATATCTTTAAACTTTAAACCATATGCGTGACTATTACATGCTTTCATAACAAGTATCCCGATAAACAATATTATTGGAATACTCCACACTTTAAACGACGAAAGCTTCTCACGCTTCATCGCAAAATACGTAACGATTATAAGCGAACTAATTAGAGCCATTTGAGTAATCCATACATAACTAAAAACAGAAAGCTGTAACGTTTCTTTTAATAGTAAAGGATTGAATGCTTCTAGCCATGAAACATCCGCATTTATTTTCGCTTGCAATGGTAGATTAAATAACAAGCTAATCAATATACCAAATAAGGAGATCCATATTATGTTCTTACTCCTTGATCGGACCGAAGTTGCATTCCCTTTATACATAATAAGATTAAAGAATAGCACTCCTATAAATAATGAGAAACTTGTATATAAAATTCCACGTTCCATGATCATATCAATTTGCGGAACATATCCCACCTCTTCTACTTGTATATCATCTGCTCCAGCTTCCGCTAATCCAATACGGAATGGAATAACTCCTTGAATTGGATGTCCATCAGCTGAAATTACTTTCCACTGAATAGAATAGAGACCGTTTTTGAGATTCTCTTTTAATCCGGCTTCTAATAGCTTTTTATTATTTTTATCAATATGAGCATCTTTTAAATCGACCCTTTTACCTGATGTATCTCTCACGTACAATGTATTAAAACTTGAAACTTGTATGTCCTCATCGAACTCGATTTTCACAACAGACGGTGCTTTCTTCAATGTTTCATTTTCAGTAGGGTTTGATTTCACAACGTATGCATGAGCAGATGCACTTTTCGGTATCAATACGATAAGCACACATACAATAAATAACAATGTCCCTAACCTTTTCATTACTTTCACACTCATTTCACTTCTTTCTTCCTCATCGCTATATTTTCATTATTTTTACTTCCCGAGTTGGATTCTTTGACGAAATATTAACCTGATTAAATATAATCTTCTATACAGTATAACTATTTATTTCTCTCTCACCTCTAAACTTCCAATACAATAGTAACTACCTTGATAGATACAACTTACATTTTTAAAGTCGATTGTTATTATATCATAAAATATATTTATGTAAGTTCTTGAAGAGGAAAAGTTATCGTGAATCATTTGTGAAGAAAGTGTGAAATGCATAAATAAAAAGGTATTACGTTATTACGTAATACCTTCTTAAAAATATCTTTCTTCTACTTCTCTTCCGGATAATCACAATACTCTATAATTGTTCCCTCTGTATCCGCTGGGTTAAGATAGATTAATCTTCTGCCGTGTTTATTCATTCGAAGCGTATGCTCTAACGTTCGAATGTCTTGTTTTTTCAATTCCTCTAAAGCTACATCTAAATCATCTACTCGATATGCAACATGATGAACACCTTTACCTTTTTGTTTTATAAATCGGGCAATTGGTGAAGTGGTGTTATTTGTCGGCGCAAGCAATTCAATTCTATCTCCATCCACTTCAAGAATGGCTACTTCACTTTCAACACCAGGCGCTTCACTTACGTAACGGTCTATTAAAGTTCCTGACAACACTTTTTCATAAAAACGTATCGTACTATCTATATCTCGAACTGCGATGCCGATATGATCAATTGTTTTTTTCATTTTATTTCCCCTACTACTTTATTTTCTTTCATTATTAATAGTAACAAAAAAAGCTATAGAAACAAGTTCTATAACTTTTTTATTTAACCTATTTTCTTATCCACACTAGCTGCTGGTTGAACTTGATTTTTTGCTTTCACAATGCTAATGACATACCCGATCAATCCGCCAATAAGTGCTGGTAAAATCCACCCTAACCCAACTTCATGCATTGGAAGTATTTTAGTAAGAAAATCATTTACTACTGCTAACTTCATACCAGCTGCATTCAATCCATCGAACACACTTACAATAAATGTAATTAATAAACTGCCTTGATACACCTCTGCTCGTCCTTTAAACAATGGATGAAGGAGCGTTAGGAAAATTAAGACGATTGCTAATGGATAAATCGCGATTAATACAGGAACAGAAATTGCAATTAATTGCGTTAAACCTACGTTCGCAACAACTGCACTGAACACTGATAAGATGATTGCTATCTTTTTATACGAAACATTCGGGAATAGTTTATGGAAGAATGAAGAACACGCTGAAACAAGTCCTACACTAGTCGTTAAACATGCTGCTGTAACCATAATCCCTAATATAATTCCGCCGTATGACCCAAAATAATAGTTTGAAACTTTTGCTAATACTGCACCACCATTATCTAAATGACCAAGTTTTGCAACACTTGAAGCTCCCATAAATGAAAGTGCTGAATAGATCATTGCTAAAATAGATGCAGCAATCAATGTTGCTTTTGCACAAACAATCATAATGTCTTTTTTTGTTTTTGCGCCCTTTTCTTTAATCGCATTGATGATGATAATACCGAATACGAATGATGCCAACGTATCCATTGTTAAGTAACCTTCTTGGAATCCTTTAAAGAACGCATGTGATGTATATGCCTCTGCAGGTGCTTGCATTTCTCCCATTGGATGAATAAAAGCAAATACTACTAAAATCCCAATAAACGTTAATTTAATTGGCGTTAAGATTTTTCCTACAATATCGACAATTTTCGCGGGATTTAGCGAAAAAAAACAAGTAATGCTAAAGAATATAATTGTAAAAAGAATGAGTGCTGAAGAACCCATAGCTTCTGGTACAAAAGGCTTCATACCAATTTCATAAGAAACGCTGCCTGTTCTCGGAATAGCGAATAGTGGACCAATCGCTAAATATAAAACTGTCGTAAATACAATGCCGAACACTGGATGTACACGACTTGCTAACGATTGTAAATCTTCTTTACCTGAAATTCCAAATGCTAATACCCCTAGCAACGGTAAACCTACACCTGTTACTAAAAATCCTGCATTAGCAATCCAAACATTCTCTCCTGCCGATTGACCAAGCATTGCTGGGAATATTAAATTTCCTGCCCCGAAAAATAGTGCAAATAACATTAAACCAATAACAACTATGAACGAAAACGGTACTTTATTCGTCATAATATAACCTCCATTCAATATAACCTATGTCATTTCCAATTTTAACTAATTGAATTTTCTGAATATTTAACTTAAGTATCAACTATTCTTGAACTCATTATAGTTTGATATATAATATTTTGCAATACTATTTTCAAACTTTTCATTCATTTTATAAATATACATTTTTTAACATAGAAATAGACTAAAAAACCAACATGGTCATCCATGTTGGTTTTTCCATTTTTACTATCAATTAATTAAAATTTCGCCGCTACTTTCTTAACGTTCTCTAGACCTTCTTCAACAATTTGTTGTGAGCGATCTGGATATTGGTTGTGCCCTTCAATTACAACAGTCTCTGGATTTGTAATTCCCCAGAATCCAAGTACAGTTGTTACGTAATTAACTGCCATTTCCATAGGAGCCATTTGTTCTGAAGAGTAATCTGAACCACGAGCACCTAACACAACTACTTTCTTACCACCAGCTAAGCCTTCTGGACCATTAGCTGTATATTTAAACGTTTTTCCAGCTTGAGATAAATATGAAATATATGTGATTAATGGTGCTGGTACAGTAAAGTTCCATAATGGGAATGCAAATACAACTTTATCAGCTTCTAAAAACTGATTTAAATATTGATCTACTGTAGCAACTGCCTTCTCTTCTTCTGCTGTTAATTCCATACCTTGACTACGTTTGTATCCACCTGAAATAGCAATATTTCCGTAATAAGGAAGATCTAATGCAAATAAATCTAACTCTGTAATTTCTGTATTCGGATTTGCTTCTTTATAAGTACTTACAAATGTTTCATACATTTTTGAACTAACTGCTTGCTCCGCTGGGCGATCGTTTGCTTTTACAAATAATACTTTTGACATTGTTTTATTCTCCTCTACTTTTTGATTTTCTTCTTTTTTACCAAATAACGAGCTAAATAATCCCATTTTCTTCACCTAAACTTTCTTATCATATTCATTATTCATCATCATAAAAATTCTTATTCTAATAAAAAGTTCCAATTGATACCTTAAGGAAAGTTAATTAAAACTTTTTGTTATTTAATTACCTTATGTAAGTGATTGTAATATAGTCACTTACTTTAGTCAAGTAACTTTTAATAAAAAAATAAATCTCAAATTAAAAACATTTACTAAAATACAATTGAACACCAAATTACAGCCTTATTACTTGTATAATAAAATTAGAGAGGAAAATTCATATTTAGAAAGGATTCATTCATGAGCACGATAGAAAAGATTCAAACTTTTATTATTCTTTTTGCTGTTACATGCGGCATCATACTCGGGCAATTTAATTTCATACATATGTATTCAGAGCGATTTATTGTCCCCTTCTTATTTTTCATGCTATATGGATTATTCCTCAGCATCCCATTAAAAGAAATAAAAAACGGATTTCACAATCTAAAATTTGCTGGAACAAGTCTTACTATTAACTTTTTATGGACACCTTTACTCGCTTGGGGATTAGGAGCACTATTTCTTTCAGATCACCCAGCACTGTGGATTGGATTTATAATGCTAATGGTTACTCCATGTACAGATTGGTACTTAATCTTTACTGAAATAGCAAAAGGTAATGTAGCACTTTCTACAGCGATTTTACCAGTAAATTTAATTTTGCAAGTACTACTACTTCCCATTTATTTATTTTTATTCGCTGGTGTTATGAAGACTGTAGCGGTTTCTGTTTTAGTAGAAAGTATTGTTATCGTAATCGTCTTACCATTTTTACTTGCACACGCTACAAAATTCATTATGAATAAACTGAAAAAAGCTGAAACGCTCGAGAATAAACTCATTCCGTTTTTCAGCTCTGCCCAAATTGTATTTTTAAGTTTAGCAATCGTAGCGATGTTTGCATCACAAGGTAAATATTTACTACAAAATATGAATGTCGTTTTATTATTACTCATTCCTGTTCTATTGTTCTTTATCATTAATTTTGTACTAGGACAATTTATCGGGCACGTTATGCGTTTATCTTATAAAGATACAGTAAGTCTAAACTTAACAACGTTAGCAAGAAACTCACCTGTTGCTCTTGCTATTGCTGTGACTGCTTTCCCTGACGAGCCTCTTATTGCACTTGCACTCGTTATTGGACCGTTAATTGAACTGCCAGTACTTGCTTGTGTTTCACAAGTGTTGTTGCTTATTAAGAAAAGACGGCAATATATATAATAAAAAACGTCCTATAGCAGGACGTTTTTTATTTTTGAAAAATCTCATACAACATTTATTTCTTATTTATCATTACAAATGAAATAACCGAAACTAGAAACGTAATAATACCAATTATAATAAATACAATAGAAGCTGAAATTGACTCTAAGGAATATCCCGTTATTGCAATTCCAACCGGGGTTGATACTAATAATAACGAATTTAAAAAACCAAAAAATCTTCCTTGCACTTCATTTGGAATTAACTTTCTATACAACACTCCAAAATATATATTACTTACCCCAAATGCAATTCCTGACAGAAAATAATAAACTGAAAATAATACCGGATTTAACGTCGTACCCATTGCAGCATTAAAAACCCCCATAATAGCTGTAAATATAAAAGCAGTCGTAATCGTTTTATATGTACGAATCTTTTTCGTAATAAATGCTCCTATTAAAATCCCTATCGGTGATGCCGCAAAAACTATACTATACCATCCCGTAGAAAGGTCCATTTCTCTAACAACTATTACTTGTAGCGAAAGCATACACGCCGCTCCAAGTAAATTAATAAGCGCAGCGCTCATAAGCAATGTTTTCAATGATTGATTACTATTAAATATGGAGAAACCCTCTTTAAAGTCTTCATAAAAAGGCTTTTTCTTTTCTACTTTTAATTCACGTGGAAATTTAATTTTCATTAAAATTAAAAATGATATAAAAAATGTAATTGCATCTAACAAAAATACTCCATGAAAATTAAAAATACTAATTAAAAAGCTAGCCATTAAAGGAATAGCTACCGATATGGTTTGTATTGATATTTGCCTCAGCGTAATCGCCTGTTGAACATGCTTTTCTTCCACATATGTTACTAATGCTGCATTTGAAGCCGGAGTAAATAAAGCACTCCCAATTGAGCGTATTATAAGTAAAATTAGTAACGGAATGTATAGCATTTTATTATAAAATGCTATAACTGCAATTAAAATCATGACGATACATCTCATAACATCCGCAATTATCATAAGCTTTCTTCTCGACATTCGATCTGCTAACGTTCCTGTTACAGGTGCAAATAAAATCGCCGTCGTCGCAATTGCAACGTTTACTCCAGAAACAAGTAATGGAGAGTTCGTTAATTTCATTACCCATAACGGTAAAACGAGCGTAACCATAGAATTACCTATTAAAGAAATGCAACTTGCTAAGAAAAAATACGAAAAAATTTTATTGCTCCAAATACTTGTGCTATTCTCTTTTAAATCCTCAATTTCATTATTCACTGCATCCTCCATTTTCCTCTTGTATATTTTCTTTAATTCTTCCTCACCACCTTTCAAAACCTCTATTTAAATGAGAAAAAACCTTCTTCAAAATAAGAAGAAGGTTTACTTATAACCGCATCTTATCTATTAGGAATTTTAGATCCTACAGGATTTAGCACCTTTATATCACATAAGGTTGCTGAGGCTTCGAAGGGCCAGTCCCTCCACCTCTCTTAATAAGAAGTTTTTATTTAATTATCTAAATTCATTATATTTTACATCAAAATAATTTCAATATGTTTTTTTATACAGTTAAAAGAAGATGACATCTATCATCTTCTTTTAACAATTTTGTCGTTACGTTAACAAGACCTTTCTAATTAAAAATGATAGGAAACGTAAATATAACGAAAGCTGCCCAAAGTCCGTAAATTGGTAAATACTTCGTAACGGCATCTTGGATAGCTGTCGGTCCTGATTTGCTTTGCAAGAAACGCATATAGGAAAACATAATCCAAATTAAATTTGCCCAGATCAGTATGTTTACCCCTAAAACAGCAAGTCTATTAGGTGTAATCCCGTAAGAAGAAAGTCTGAATACAATGGCTGATAAAGCGACAGTGTCAATAATAAGCGCCAGAACAATTAAGGCAAAATTTATATAATCTGAAATGTTCTTTTTCTCATCCGAATCACTCTCAACGATAGAAAATATGGTAACGGCCAACACGCCAAGGAGTATTCCGTTGAAGGCCATTAAGAAATTGCGGTCCAAGAAAGGATTTTTCCCGACCCATATAACCGTTATAAGATAGATTAGCAACGTAATCAAGACAAGTGGACTAAAAATTTTAGATATGTATGGTGTAATATTTTTAGCAAGTTTAAGATTCAATGATACTAAGTATGCAGCCACTACAGCGAGAGCGGCAGCTCCAAATAAAACAACATTACTAAAATAGAACTCTCCTATATCCAAGTCAACAAAACTAAATAATCGCATGGTGAATACTGCTAGTATCATTCCACTCACTGCCATGCTAGCGTAGAGAAGACCATATTCTAAATTAAATTTAATATAAGCTAATCTTGTATTACCTTTTGAATATTCATTTCCTGTAAATGCAAGTCCTACCAAGATCCATAAAAATATAGGAAGATGTAAATAAGCAAGGATAATACTGTCTTTATAATTTAATGGCAACATATTAAGATACAACCCGGCAATTAGGAACAACGCTGCAAGGAAATAAATAATACTTTTTTTCGGGGTATTATTGTAAACAAAATAAGCAGCGATAAAGGGAATTACACCAAAAGCCAGGTTAATTGGAGCAATTGCTTCCTGCTCGACAAAGTGGAAAATGATCCTGGTGCTTATGCCGGCCAGAATACCTAAAAGGCCCATGAATAAGAAACCTTTTTGAAACAAAGATGTTTTTTCTTTATTTACTTTCTCCTTGAAATGCAACCTTTCATACCAAGCACCTAGAACTTGAGAATCAGGGTTTTGGTCCCATGCTTGTGAGAATGCTTTTTTAAAAGCTTTCGGATCTTTTCTATACATCTTCTCCAACTCATGGGGGTTATCCATATTTTTAACAATCAAATTGTTAATGTTCATAGTTATACCTCCTCTAATTTTAAAAATAAGGTTGTTACCTTTTAACAAAAGCACCTCACTCATTTATTATGATTTTGATTTTAATACAAGTTTTATCGTTTTACAATAAAAAATTATTATTTAAAGATTTTTTTTTATCGTTAAATTTTATATAAAAGAAAAACAAAAGAGCATGACAGTTTTATGTCATGCTCTTTTAACAAATTAATTCTCAAACACAAAATTAATCTTATTATCTTTCCACTCTAATTTCGCATCAAATGTTTTCTCGCCCTTTTTAAAGCCTTTAATTAAATCGGTTTTCTCACCTTTTAAGAGCTTTGTCATATTCTTTTGCGAAATTGTTTTACTTAATATTTTTTTCGAGATGGTAAAGTCACATTGTGTCGTGTTGTAATTAGAACAGCCGTAAAACGTTGACTTATCAATTACATCGCCATCACATTTTTTACAGCTACCAACCTTTTTACCTGTTGTAAATTTCGATCCTTTTCGCTCAATCGATTCAACATGCAATCCAGTAAAGTCCCATTTCTCTGACATTTCCACTGCATCTTCAATAATTTTAGCTGATAGCTTTTTCGTTTGTTCCATAAATGTAGCTGGTGATGCTGTACCTTCACCAATTTCTGCAAGGCGCTGCTCCCATTTCGCTGTCATTTCTGGTGAAGCTAGTATTTTGTCACCGATTGCGGTAATTAATACTTTCCCTTTATCGGTCGCATACACTTGGTTCTTCTTCACATCTATATATTTACGGTCTTTCAGCATCGTAATAATTCCAGCGCGAGTTGCCTCTGTACCTAAACCTTCTGTTTTCTTTAATACTTTCTCCAGCTCTTCATTCTCTAAATACTTACCAGCTGTTTTCATTAACGTAATAAGTTGTCCTTCTGTATAACGCTTCGGTGGTTGTGTTTTCCCCTCTTTCACTTTCACCTTTACAACTTTTCCTTCTTCACCTTCAGCTACAATTGGAAGAATGGTTTCGTCATCTTTATCGTCTTGGAAAATAACTTTACGCCATCCTTCTTGAATTTGCTGTTTTCCTTTTGAAATAAATTCAGCACGTTCATCTACAAGCGTTACAATTGTTGTATAGTCAAAGATTGCAACTTCATAATGAGCTGCAATAAGCCTTCTTACGATCATATCGTAAATTTTCTTTTCATCACCTGATAATCTGCTTGGGTTTGTAACTTGCTCTGTCGGAATAATGGCGTAGTGATCTGTTACTTTCTTTTCATTCACATAACGCTTATTATTCATAATCGATTCAACCGGAGCTGGTAATAAACCTTTATATTCATCAAACTGACTTAACTTCTGTAAAATATCAGGGAATGTTGCCGCTTCACCTTGTGTAACATAGTTGGAATCCGAACGAGGATAAGAAACAATCCCTTTTTGATATAGTGCTTGCGTTATATCAAGCGTCTTTTTCGGTGAAAACTTAAAGGCTTTATTTGCCGTTGCTTGCAGTGATGATAAGTTAAATAAAAGCGGTGGCTGAAATTCTTTACGCTCCGTTTTCATTTCCTTCACTACTGCCGTTTTACCTTGGCAAAATGCTGCAATTTTATTCGCCATATCAGGGTCTTTTAAGCGGGATTCACTATCCTTCTCCCATTTCCCCTCATACTTCTTTCCTTCTATATTAAAGGTTGCGAACACTTCCCAGAACGGCTCTGACTTAAAGTTTTCTATTTCCTTTTCACGCTTTACGATTAACGCGAGTGTCGGTGTTTGTACACGACCAGCTGAAAATACATCATTCATTCCTTTTTTCTTTAACAAAATACTAAACACACGCGATGCATTCATACCAACAACCCAATCCGCACATGACCTTGTATACGCCTCATAGTACGTATTGATTGTATCTGATTCGTCAAGCAAATTTTTAAATCCTTGGTAAATAGCTTGCTTCGTTAAAGAGGAAATCCAAAGACGCTTCATCGGCTTTTGTACGTTACAAAGATTAATAATGTTTCGTACAATTAATTCCCCTTCGCGCCCAGCATCGCCCGCATGAATAATTTCTGTTACCTGAGGATTATGTAACAGCTGTTTCACAACGTTAAATTGTTTATACTTCGACTTTGTTACTTCAAATTGAAATCGTTCAGGAATCATCGGTAACGTATCAAGTGACCATTTTTTCCACTCTGCGTGATAATGTTCTGGATTACATAACTGCGTCAAATGACCAATTGCCCATGTACAGTACGCTCCATTTGGAAATAACTCATTCGCTTCTACTTCTAAATATCCATCTTTCCGGCGATATTTAAACTGTGAAACAAGAGCCAAACCTTGATCTGGTTTCTCGGCAATAATTAATTTCATTTTATAACTCCCTATCTGTATTCCACTGTTACTTTCATTGTCTATCTGTTTAGAAGCGATGATAAAACAACAATCTTATTTATCATTCGCGGGTTGTCCCGAGTAATGGGATAACTATAATATTATACGCTTATTCTTTATTGCTTCACAATAGAAACTCATTATATAACACTTTCTTTCACATGTTCACACGTAAAAAAATCAAACGCCACCTTGCTTTCATTTATGAAATTGTGCAGATAATATGCAGATATAAATAAGCATAAGTACTCTCTATATGAACATATGATGAAGTGAATGATAGGACAGGGAGGTATCATGATGTTTGCTTATACATTAACTGCCTTAATGCTTTGCTGTATCTCAATTATTATTACATCATATATTTCGAAACGTAGTGGTACCCTAATGGAGTATATGGTATTTATTATGTCTTTTAGTATGAGTATCGGTTTAAGTATAGGTTTTTATTTAGGTATTCTATTTAAAGGAGAATTGCTATATTCTACTTTGCTTGCGATTTTAATTAGTGGTTGTATCGGCTTTTTAGTTGGTCTACGTTTTCATCTATATACTGCTTTAGAAGGAATGTTCTCTGGGGTAATGGCAAGTATGATGGGAGCAATGATTACAGAAATGCTAAATGCGCAACAAGCTCATAGTATACTGTTTATCAGCCTTTTATTTACTATAACGATTACTATGTCATTTATAATTCAAATTTTATCAGAAAGGTTTTCTACTGTGATCCACCGATGCTTTTTGTTATTGCTTTCAATTAGTGTTGTAATTATTGTTTCGGTATTCATAACATTCCCCGATTTTACTCCTTCAACTTCACACGAGTATAAACAACATATGCACTAACACTTAAAACAAAATTATTAAATCAGAAACCTTAGAAGAAGCGATACTTTTAGGTATGCAAGAGGATTTCTCTGTAACGAATGTATTAGCAGTTCTCCTATTTATTAGGGCTTTATTTCTTAAGAAACAATAACACTGTGATTATTAAATTAGAAAAAGGTAACCAAAATCCTCTTCACAAAAAAACGTATGATTGTGTATAATAAGAACTAATGTTCCTTTCGGGGATTCACTAAACCTAAATTACACTTATATATCAAATAGAAGAGGATTGATATACCATGAAAATTGATAGACCCAAAATTTCACCAGAGTTATCTTCAAAAAATTTTCAAGATATTTTTTATGAAGAAGATCCTACACTAGAAATGTGTGAAATTATCGATTCCACTTTCGAAAATGAATCTGTGGATAGAGTACGATTATATGATGCCGTGATAAAGAATTGTAAGTTCACGAATACAGACTTTAGCAATATTGATATTACAGATGTTTGTTTTGAAAACTGTGATTTATCAAATGTTAATTTAAGCAATTCTTCTGTTCACAGAGTTGAATTTAAAAACAGTAAATTAATCGGGGTTAATTTTACAGAATCTAGCTTAGGAAATGTTAAATTTGAGAATTCTATTTTGAACTTAGCTGCATTTGGAAATTCTAAACTAGAAAAGATTGTATTTAATGAAACTTCATTAAATAGTGCAGATTTTTTTGACTGTAAACTAAAAAAAGTTGAATTCCAATTATGTAGCCTTGACGAAGCTAATTTTGACCAGACATCACTGAAGGGGATCGATATTAGCTCTTCTAATTTTAATACTCTGACAGTTTCAGTGAGCGATTTAAGGGGATGTAAAGTATCTACATATCAAGCTGTTCAGTTTGCGACTTTATTAGGATTAATAATTAAAGATTAGTATTTCGAAGATAAAAAGAACCCTATCCCGAATCATGGATTTTTTAATTGTCCACGATTCGAGATAAAGTTCAAATAAATTAGTGATGACTTTCTTATTATTTAACTACAGCTTGTTTTCCTTTGACATGTTCATTATTTACACTCATAAACGCTTCAATCTCTTCAACTTCTCTAATGATATCTTTTGACAAGTTTTCGTATCCGTCTTTCGTTACAAGAATATCATCTTCAATACGAATTCCAATCGATTCTTCTTCAATATAAAGACCAGGTTCAATTGTAATAACCATGCCTTCTTCTAATACTCTATCTTTGTATGTCCCTACATCATGCGTATCTAAACCAAGGAAATGGCTGACACCATGATAATAATATTTTGATAACTCTTCATCTTCTTGAATTAAACCAACCGCTTTACACCCTTCTGCAAGTACTTTTTTAGCATGCTCATTTAATGCAGCGAACTTTAAGCCTGGCTTAATAATCTCTGTTGTTTCTTTCAATGCTTTTAATACGATATTATAAATTTGTTTTTGGCGACTAGAGAATGTTCCATTTGCTGGGAATGTATAACTAATATCAGCGTTATAGTAGTCTTTTTGAGCACCTAAATCTAGTAATACTAAATCACCATTTTGAATTTGCGCATCATTATCTTCATAATGAAGAACTGTAGCATTTTTCCCACTCGCCAAAATTGTATTGAACGCATGATGCTTAATGCCAGATGATTTCAGTGTAAAATCAAATTGAGCTTCTAATTCATACTCCATCATGTCTGCTTTTGCATGCTTAAGTACGTTGTAAATACCGTCTTTCGTTACAGCAATCGCTTCTTTCATAATTTCAATTTCTTCTTCTGTTTTAAACACTCGTAATTCACAAATATTTGGATATATATTACCAATTGTTACGTGGGGGTATTGTTCTCTTACATGTTTAGCAAACGCTAATGTTTTTGTCTCTGTACCATTCCACTCACGACGCTCTAAATCTAAAAATAGATGCTTCACATTTTCTGTGAAGAGTATATTTGACATTGTCTTTTCAAAACTATCTAAATATACAACTTTCTTTATACCAGAAATTTTCTCTGCTTCTTCTTTAGAAACTGTTTTACCGACCCATTTTTCCATTACTGGATCTGATTTTTCAATGAAAAGTGTCTCTTCTACACAATTCCCAAACTTTTTCAGCATAAAAATAACATTTGGTTCATCGATTCCTGTTACATAATAAAAATTCCGATTCGGCACAAACTTATAATGTGCATCCGCTGACATATGAGGTGCTTGACCAGCAAATAAAATTGTAATCGATTCATCTGGTAATGTGTTTACTAATCGTTCTCTATTTTGAGCAAAAAATGTTGATTTCATAATAATCCCCCTAGCGTTCTATGTATGATTAAAAAATAATTATCTAATCAATTCATTTTATTATTGTTACAATTTTTCGTCAATTTTTAACCTTTTTTGATGGTGTTGACATAATTAAAATTACACGTTACAATAACTATACATTAGTAAGCAACTAATGTAATTAAATTAAACTAGAGGTGAAACAAATGAAAAACATTTTATTCCGTATTAACGAATTATCAAAAAAAGAAAAAGCAACTGGATTAACAGTTGATGAAAAACAAGAACAACAAATGCTACGTCAAAACTATACACAAACATTTCGTGGAAGCTTAGATTCCATTTTATTAAACACAAAAATTGTTGATCAAAATGGTCTTAACGTAACACCAGCCGCATTACAAGATGCTCAAATACGTTTAAAATTAAGCAAATGAGTTCCGCGCAAAAGAATTTCAATAAAACATAAAAAGAGCTGGATTTCCTATTTAGAAATTCCAGCTCTTTTTATTGTTTTTTCTAATTTAGCATACGAGCGATACATAGCAATTCTCCACGATACAATCATTGCAAAAGCGAGTAAAAAAAACATTCCACTTAACTCTGCTAAGTCAATCGATTGACTTAAATACGATTTCATTACTACTCGCACTGCTAATAATCCAACTAAAATAAATATAAATGCTTTTGACGGTTTCATATATATTTGTTCATTTCTTATTTCAAACTTCGTTGTTTTAATAAGGAATATAGAGAAAATAAGTCCTACAGTAATTGCTTCTACTATTTCTAATGACGTTAACCGAAACGCTGGTAAGAAGTACATCATAGCACCAGTACTCATAAAAAATGGGGGCAATATAATTTTCTTTTTCGTTACCGGTTTTTTCGCTGCTTTAAAGCGAAGAAACATGACACCAACAGCCATACAGACTGCTACAATACTTGATAAAAGTGCTATCATACTTTCCACTCCTATCTATTTAAATGACTTTTTGAGCAAAATCATAAATTAATAAGTAACTACAAGCACCATTATAGAATTTCTTCATTATATCCCTCCTGCTGTAAACTTTCCATATTCGCTGCAATCATTTTACGCAAAGTTTATGAACGGAATATGAACAAAATATTACATTCAATTTTCAAACAAAAAAGCCATTTTGCAATTAATATTGCAAAATGGCTTTTAACTTATTTTAAATCGTCATTTGTAAAAGCACCTGGAAGTAATTGCTCAACAGTCACTTCTTTTTCATCGCCTTTTACATTCGTTAGTAATACAGGCATTTTCGGATCACAGAATTCAGCAATTACTTGTCTACAAGCACCACATGGTGAAATTGGTCCGTCCGTTTCTCCTGTAATAACTAAGTAACTAAAGTCGCGCTCACCTTCTGATACTGCTTTAAAGATTGCTGTTCTTTCTGCACAGTTACATAAACCATAAGAAGCATTTTCTATATTACAACCAGTATAAATTTTACCTTCTTTCGTAACTAATGCTGCCCCAACAGGAAATTTTGAATACGGAATATATGCTTTTTCTAACATCTTATTTGCTTCTTCAATATATTTTTTCTTATCCATATTATTTCCCCCTCAAAGTAAGTGTAATTATGATTAGTCAGTAATAACTGTATGAACTAATTTAGGAGCCACTGCTGTTTCAGCGATAGAAATGTTCTCATAAATTTTCGCTTTTACATCTTCTACATTTTCGCGATTTGCATAAATCGTTACGAATGGCTCGCCTTCTTTTACTGCATCGCCCACTTTTTTACGTAACATTAATCCTACTGCTAAATCGATTTCATCTTCTTTTGTTGCACGACCAGCACCAAGTAGCATAGCTGCGATACCGATTTCATCAGCAACAATGTTAGAAATAACACCTGAAGTTTTAGCAGGTACATCAATTACATATTTCGCTTGTGGCATTTTTTCTGGATTGTCTACAATCGAGCTATCTCCACCTTGATTGCTTAAGAACTCTTTAAACTTCTCAGTTGCTTTTCCGTTCTTCATCACTTCAATTAACATTTCACGCGCTTCTTCTAATGTATTAGCTTTTTTCGCAAGTACAACCATCTGACTTCCTAATACGAGTACTAATTCTGTTAAATCTTCTGGACCTTCACCTTTTAATGTATCAATTGCTTCTTTCACTTCTAGTGCATTACCAATCGCAAATCCAAGCGGTTGTGACATGTCTGAAATAACAGCCATAGTTTGACGTCCTACATTATTTCCGATACGTACCATTGCATGTGCTAATTCTTTTGCATCTTCTTCTGTTTTCATAAACGCGCCAGCACCTGTTTTTACATCAAGTACGATTGCGTCAGCTCCAGCTGCAATTTTTTTACTCATAATTGAACTTGCAATTAGAGGAATTGAGTTAACAGTTCCTGTTACATCACGTAATGCATAAATCTTTTTATCTGCAGGTGTTAAGTTTCCTGTTTGTCCGATAACAGCTACTTTGTCACGGTTTACAATATCAATGAACTGCTCTTTCGTAATTTCAACGTGGAATCCTTCTACTGCTTCTAATTTATCAATTGTTCCGCCCGTATGTCCTAAACCACGACCAGACATTTTTGCTACTGGTACATCTAAAGCAGCTACTAATGGCCCTAATACTAATGTTGTTGTATCACCAACACCACCAGTTGAATGTTTGTCTACTTTAATTCCTTCAATTGCAGATAAGTCGATTGTTTCTCCAGACTCCACCATTGCCATCGTTAAATCTGCACGTTCGCGATCTGTCATATCTTTAAAGAAGATTGCCATTGCAAGTGCACTTACTTGATAATCAGGTATACTTCCGTCTGTATAACCATTAATAAAGAATTTGATTTCTTCAGTTGTTAATTCTTTGCCGTCACGTTTTTTCGCAATAATATCTACCATTCTCATTACAATCACCATTCCTTTTTATATGATATGAATCTATTAAAATAATAAGCCTACGATTGTTGCTGATAAGAAGCTTACTAATGTTGCACCGAAAAGTAATTTCAAACCAAATCTTGCGACTACATTCCCTTGCTTTTCATTTAAGCTCTTAACTGCCCCTGCAATAATTCCAATTGAAGAGAAGTTTGCAAATGAAACTAAGAATACAGATATAATCGCTGTCGTTCTATCTGAGAAATTAAAGTTTCCTTGTGCTAAATCTGTCATAGCGACAAATTCATTTGATACTAATTTTGTTGCCATAATATTTCCGGCATTAACTGCTTCATGCCAAGGTACACCCATAATAAATGCAAATGGTGCAAATGCATAACCGAGAATTTCTTGGAATGAAATACCGATTACACCTTTAAATACTGCATTAATGAATGCGATAAGAGCCACGAAACCAATTAACATAGCTGCTACTGTAATCGCAACTTTAAATCCATCAATAATGTATTCCCCTAATACTTCAAAGAAAGTCTTTTTTTCTTCTTCTTGTACTTCTAACATATCTTCTTCATCAGTAACTTCATAAGGATTAATAATAGAAGCAATAATAAAGCCCCCGAATAAGTTAAGCACTAAAGCGGTTACAACATATTGCGGTTTTAATAACACCATATACGATCCAACGATAGACATGGAAACGGTAGACATTGCAGATGCACATAATGTGTACATTCTTTTCTCTGGCAATAATCCTAATTGTTTCTTAACTGAAATAAACACTTCAGATTGTCCTAAAATCGCAGAAGCAACAGCGTTATATGATTCTAGTTTCCCCATTCCATTTACTTTACTTAATGCTAGACCGATAGATTTCACAATAATAGGTAACACTTTAATATGTTGCAAAATACCGATTAAAGCTGATATAAATACGATTGGCATTAATACACTTAAAAAGAATGAAAACTCTTTTTGATTTACTAATCCACCAAATACGAAATTTACACCGTCAGCGGCATATTTTAATAGCTCTCCAAAACCATCTGCTATTCCGCTAATTAATATATTCCCTACACTTGTATTTAATAATAGAAACCCCAAAATGAATTGTAATATAACCATCGTTATGATTGGACGATATTTGACTTTCTTTCTATCATTACTAGCAAGCCAAGCGATACCTAAAATCAATACGAGGCCAAAAACACCGATTAAGTATTTCATAAGCCATCTCCTCCCGTGTTCGTATCCGCTTACATTTCTTTCAATTGTTAAAGCAATAGATACACTTTACTTTGTGTATCTATTGCCCTTGACTTCACTAATGATTAGTAGTTATCTGTAGCACCTTTTGCATCATTTAATACGATTGCAACACTAGCACTTGCTCCAATACGAGAAGCTCCAGCAGCTACCATTTTGTCTGCATCTTCACGTGTACGAACACCACCAGATGCTTTTACACCAACGTTTGGTCCTACTGTTTTACGCATTAATGCGATATCTTCAGCAGTTGCTCCGCCAGTTGAGAATCCAGTTGAAGTTTTTACGAAGTCAGCACCAGCTTTTACTGATAATTCACAAGCGCGTACTTTCTCTTCATCTGTTAATAGACAAGTTTCAATGATTACTTTTACAAGAGCTTTTCCTTTTGCTGCTTGTACTACTTCATAAATGTCTTTTTCAACAAGTTCGTCGTCGCCATCTTTTAAAGCGCCTACGTTGATTACCATGTCAACTTCAGTTGCACCTTTTGCGATAGCATCTTTTGTTTCAAATGCTTTTGTTTCAGTCGTGCTTGCTCCTAATGGGAAACCGATTACAGTACAAACATCTACATCATGTCCAGCTAGTTCTTCAGCAGCTAGCTTTACCCATGTTGGGTTAATACAAACAGAAGCGAATTTATATTCCTTTGCTTCTTCGATTACTTTCATAACATCTTCTTTTGTAGCATTAGCTTTTAAAATTGTATGGTCAATTAACTTTGCAATATTCATTATCTTCACTCCTCATATCTTTTAACAACTTCATTCTAACTCTTAGTTGAACAAATGTAAATATACTTTTGAAATTTTGTTCATTCTTTTTAAAAAGGAATTTCCTTCTAGTAAATAAAGCGCATTCTAACTAAGAAATACTTCATATATAAATTCAAATTTTTTATATTAACAATGGTAGTATGTATCTCAATATCCATAATTATTTTAAAAAAGGCAATTTGTATTCAAAAATAATCCCATAATTCATACATAACAAAATAAAAGGCTTTCTCAAAATGAATATCTTGAGAAAGCCTTTTATTTCTAATCTTCTTTTTGATAATGTAACAATTCTTTCGCCGTATGCTGATCGATAATTAATACATTTGCATATCCGCCACGTAACGCACCATCAATTGCTTTTATTTTTCTATTACCACCTGCAACTAAAATAGAGCGTTTCTTTAATTTTAGTTCTTCTAACTCAATTCCGATGGTTCGCTTATTAATTTCTTCACTACTAATATTTCCGTCTCCATCAAAGAAACGTGAACAAATGTCACCGACCGATTGTTTTTTGAGTAAACTCGTTTCATCCTTATCGAAATAACCTAATCGGAATAATAGCGCTTCGTCTCGCACTGTTCCTACAGTGAAAATTGCAATATTCGCTTGTTTCCCCATTTCGATAATGTGATGAATATGTCGATCCTGCTCTACTAATTCTTTTGTCACTGCATTATCAAATATAACTGGAAGAGGTAGATTTCTTGGCGTCGTTTGAAAAGCATCTGCAAATAATGCAATGGTTTCATTTGCATATGTATTTACACTCGAATGGCTAATACCACCTTTTAGCTGGACAACTTCTACACCTTTTACATGTTGTGGTACGATTTTTCTAGCGATTTCATACATCGTCATTCCCCAGCTTACACCAACGATATCACCGTTTTTAACCGTCTTTTCCATATACTCAGCTGCATATTTACTTATATACTCTGTAATCGTTGCATATTCTGGCACTGGGGAAAATACAACATGTGCTTCTAACAAGTTATATTTTTCTTTCAGTAAATTGCCGACATTATCTAAATCAGCAAATGGATCGGCTATACTAATTTGAACAAATCCTTTTTCTTTCGCGTACTTTAATAGTCTAGAAATTGTCGGTCTTGAAATATTTAATTTGTTAGCAATTTCTTGCTGACTATAATCTGATTGATAATATAATCTTGCAACTTCAACACTTAATTGTTGTTTATCTTTATCCATAGTAACTCAATACAAATCCTTTCCTGTATTTCCTTTTCGTTACAAGCATTATACAGCTTTATGCAAAAAAATTCGACTACCGAATTTTATCTAACTGAGCTTCTACTACACTTAGTATTTAAAATGAAACTTTAATCAATTTTTTAAAACTACATACTTCCCCCTACAATTAGAACATTACAAATATTTTTTCACAATATAGCATACTGGTTCTAATCTAAAAAATAATTTTTCATCACGATACATCTTCTCATTTTTAGACATTTCTATGTACAACGTTATAAAAAGTTACATAACAAAATTATTAAAATAAGCAGCTTGTCCACTAGATGTATAATTAAGTAATAATTAGTTCATATTTACTTTATTGTTTTTCTGTTTTTTCACATTTTTTACTTTTTTCTAACTTTTCATCATGATGCGCAGGTAATTCTATAACAGTCGTTAGACCTCCTCGATCCCCATTATTAGAAATAAATAGACGTCCGTGATGAGCCTGCACAATCCTTGCCACCATTGGAATTCCTAGGCCATGGCCTTCTTTGACAGTCCGCTTTCTTCTTGACGAATAAGGTAACTCGGTAATTTCCGTCAATTTCTCCTTTGGGATTCCCCGCCCATTATCCTTTACAATAAAGCGATATTGGGAGCGATCCTTGGATAGAGAGGTTTCCAACGTGATTACACATCCCTGTGTGTTATGATTTACACTATTTTGGACAAGATTACTAATTGCACGAAGTAGCAGTTTCTCGTCTCCAATAACCTTAACCGCTTCAACATTCAGCTTCAAATCAATTTCATAACGATCATCCAACCCATTATTCAAAAAATCCGTAGCCACCTGTCTCGCTAAAACTGATAGACGGATTTGCTTCAAATGCAAAGGTTGCATTTCATACTCAAGCATGGAGACTAGATTCAAATCACTTACAAGTGAGCGGAGCTTCTCACCCTGATGCCGAATGATACCAGCCTGCCGCCTCTGGTCCTCCGACAAATCAAAATTATCTTCCATTTCGCTTGCATAGCCAAGAATAATCGAGAGTGGGGTCCGGATATCGTGAGAAATCCCGGCAATCCAATTAGAACGCGCTTCATCTCGTGCCTTCAACGCGTCCGTTTTTTTCTGGAGCTTAGTGGAGGCAGAATTAATACTTTGAGCTAAGTCACCAAATATTCCCTTGGAATCCAACTGAACCAATTCCTCCCTAGCAAGATTGTGGACTCCTGACACAAGAGGACGTATCCCTCTTATGAGACGTGTACCAATCACAACAGAAATCAACAGAGTTATCCCTACATTAAAGAGCAACAGTACACAAAGCCGCAAGGGTATCTCCCTTAACCAATCAGAAAGAAAGGTAAATTGATACTTCCAGTGACTTCCCTTTGGATATCCGACCACAATTAGTTCATTTTTATGTTCCCAAGTATAAACAGGATATTGCAAAAGATAATATCGCGATAACTTAGCTACATCGACTAAATTATAAAACCTCGGAACATCACTAGGTAAATGGTAATCCCATTGCACATGGCCGTCTTCACTAATCAGCATAGCCCACGCTTGATTGTGCTGCAAAATCTTGGCGGTGTTCTCGTCTAAATGATAGTTGTTATCCTGCTTGTCTAGATTTTGAGAAATCTTTTTAAGTAAACCTTCCGGAGGGATTTGTTGATTAGTTTCATTGAACACCAAGGTACCTAGTAGCACGAAATTAAAAATAAGCACAAATATCGAAATAAGGATGGTCGTGGTGACAAATCGCTGTAATATACGAGTAATTCCTTCCACTCAATACGTCTCCTTTACTAGCAATTTATATCCCAACCCCCTGAAGGTGAGAAGATAGATTGGTTTGGAAGGATCCAGCTCAATCTTTTCACGTATCCGCCTGATATGAACCATCAAAGTATTCTCAAGACCGTAGCTGTCATCTCCCCAAACAGCCTGACATAAGGCATCATTTGTAATGATACGTCCTTGATTTTCATAAAGCTTTACAAGAATGGCATGCTCCTTTGCCGTCAATGGCATCTCTTTCTGCCCTCTGTGTACAACAGCGCTTTCAAGATCAACGATTTGTTCTCCTAATCTGAAGATAGATAGACACTCTGTGACCGAGGAAGAATATACACGTTTCAAAATCGCCATGAGCCGTAATACCAGCTCACGTGGCAGAAATGGCTTCACCATGTAATCATCTGCCCCCAAGCCCAATCCAAGCAATCGATCTTCATCCTCTCCCCGCGCAGAGAGAAAAAGAACCGGTGTGTTCGAAAACTTCCTAATGGAAGACAGTAAAGAAAATCCGTCACCATCCGGTAACATAACATCCAGAATTACGATATCTGGATTGTCTACCTGGCAAAATGACAGAGTAGAAGCGCAGTCAACAGCAGTATAAATGCGAAAAAATCCCTCTTTTCTTAAAAATCTTTCAATCATTATTCTGATTTCTTGTTCATCGTCCACAATTAATATTTTTTTGTTTTTTAGATTTTCCATTTTACATCACCTCATTTGATTATACATAAAAAAGGAATTTTTTGGTGTTTTAATTCAACTTCACTTCTTGATACCTTTTTAAAATTCAAACAAATAATTTGAGGAATTCCACCTATTTCATTTTTGGGCTTCACTATTTAAAACCACATAGTACAGCAATTTTGTTTTAATCTTTATGGGCAAAAAGTATTTAGTTTATTCTTGGAAGAGACATTATACAGTAACAAAAAAAACCCCATTTTTATTCAATGTAAAAATGGGGTTTTGTATTACATTATTATTCGTAAATTAATTACTATAGGAAAGTCCCTTCTTCTTTCAAATTATTATTATTCTCGATACTGCTGTTGCACCGCCTCAGGTAGCTCCTCAAAGCTAACCTCTTCCCAATACGTAACGCCCCGAATCATTGTATAATATAGTTGAATATAAGCTCCTTCCCTCAATTTCTTTCCTGCCGAAAAACTTAGTTCCTCTTTCTTTTTTTTCTCATCATAAGCAATCACCTTATAGTCGTACCGTCCATTCTGACCTTGAACACCGGGTCCAGTTATCTTAGTGTAATAAACGGTTTTCCCTGCAGGATTTTCAGGTGTAAGCTTTTCTGGAGTGAAGAAGAACATCCACATACATGCTCCAAACACGATGACGGTCCCTAGTACCAACAATATTTTTTTCATTATAAATTCCTCCTAACCTCAATCAGGATGAAACAACGTCTCTGTTCTTTAACCTTCTGATTGATCTCGACGCAAAAATAATAACAAAAGCCATATTAATCACCCAAAACAATAAGCTCTGCATGTTCGTCAACTTATCCTGACTCATCACACTCATGCCAATGTTGAGCAAGGAGAACGGGAATAACATTCCAAACTTGCCAATATACATACCTAAGCCGATAAAAACCCCGCACAGACTTATTCCGATTGGTGTAGCAAAACTACGAATCCGTAGCGACAGTCCCAATTGCAAAGCACTAATTGACAGAGAAGCATACCATCCACGTATCGTCCATTCTATAGTTTCTACAGGGAATGATCCAGGTAAAGAGAACAAGGTACCTATTAGCCAGTAGAGTCCCATGAACAGACCTTGCGCGAACAAAATTAAAATACTAACGATAATCAATTTGGCAAGAAACACATTGGCAACCGATACGGGAGAGGTCATAATCATATTCCAATTTCGGTTTAAATGCTCCAGCCTACATATATAAGAGCAACAGATAGCTATCAAAATAGGTAAGAAAAAAACACCGTAAAACAGGCTAACCTGAGTCCACAAGCTGTACCAACCATTTTGCAGAGCGCCTTGGTTCAAATAAAAATTCGCACTTCCAATCAACATACTTATTATTGGAAGTGCAGCAATTACAAGACCAATCCGGGAATGACGTAGTTTAAGCCATTCAGCAGAAATACTTCGTTTCATTAACTTTCCTCCTTAGATTTCCTTTCGGCTTACCTGAATGCGTCCAGCGAAATAGAATAGGACTGTCATATTCAACGCCCCCACTACAATTCCAAAGCTTACTGGCTGTATCATATAGGAACCCGTAGACTCAGCATATAAATAAGTAACGGGGCTGAGCTCCAAGTAATAAGACCAAATAAAAATATGTCTAATAGCAGCTGGAAATAGCCCAGCGGTCATTCCTATAAAGCCGCCCAGCATACCCAAGCACAGCGCAAAAGACTGGTTTTTGATGGAGAAAGAAATCCATTGTTGAAGTGCTGTGACAACAAGAGTTGTCAGTAGATTCCCCCCAATGAACCGGATTAGCAATCCGATAGGAACAGTGCCAGGAAAATCGTTTATTAATCCGAACACTATTATGAATAAAACTTGTGCAAAGATACCATAAAGCAGCAGACTATTAATGCATATATACTTCGCTGCATAGAGTTGCCCACGTTCCACATTAGTAGCAGCAAGCATTTTCCAGGTCGATCCCTTATGCTCCATATCACAAATACGTGAGGCAACAACGGCCGAAATAATCGGCATAAAAAGACCATTCATGGAAGAGATACTAAAAAAAATAGATTCCCAAACGCGGTTATCCGGATTGCTTGCAATGGACCGACTAATGGACATAAAGGCCCACAACATCTCCACAATAAGAAATAATATAATCATAATCCATATTTTTTTTCGACGAATTTTAAAATATTCTAATCCTAATAACTTAATCACAAACTTCGCTCCTTTCCTGTAAACTCCAGGAAAATATCCTCCAAACTTTTCTTTTGCTCCTCGATTCGAGTGACAGCAATTTCATGTTCAACAAGCAATTTGTTCATTTCCGCTACTTCTGTATCCTGAAGATTACCCAACTCAATCCGGCTGCCATTGTTAATTGGACTATATCCTTGATTGAAAAGTAGCTGCTCAGCTTTGGCATTATCCCCCGTTTTCATAAAGATGGCATTTCTATTTTTTTTCCGCAAACTTGTCATACTACCTTGAAACAACAAATTACCTTCACTAATAATCCCTACTGAGGTCGCAATCTGTTCTATCTCAGAGAGTAAGTGACTGGAAAGTAATATAGTTATTCCATAGCGTTCTGGTAAAGATTTGATAAGCTCCCGAATTTCACCAATGCCAGCGGGATCAAGGCCATTCGTCGGCTCATCAAGAATCAGTAGCTTTGGAAAGGCAAGCAGAGCCATTGCGATTCCTAGCCGTTGCTTCATTCCAAGTGAATATTGTTCAGCCTTCTTGTCTTTCTGATTTTCTAGCCGTACAATACGAAGCACCTCGTCTATGTTTTTATCTGGAACATTTCGAAGACGCTGCATGACCTTCATATTCTCCAGCCCTGTCAAATGTCCATAATAAGAAGGAGATTCAATCAGTGACCCAGTACGTTGCAAAATAGATGCACGATTTTTATCCAGGCTTTCCCCGAAAACTTTAATTGTCCCTTCAGAAGGCTTAATAAGTCCCAACAACATTTTTAGCGTAGTTGTTTTCCCTGCTCCGTTTGGACCCAGAAATCCGTAGATTTCCCCTTCCTGAACATGAAGATCAACTTTATTTACACAATTAATAGCCCCATATGTTTTGGAAAGATTTTGCGTTTGTACAATAGCCGAAACACCCATATGAAAAGTCAGCTCCATTCAAATTTTTTAGATATTTTTCTTCTCTTCCAACTGTAATGCCTACACCTTTCTCCAATCTAAAGAGAACCTTAAGCCAACCTTAAATCATTTGATTTGTATTAAAATCTTAAGCAACCGTTGATTTAAAATAATGCTTGATGATGTACTCCGTTTGCCCCATTCCATCGAGAAGGAAAAGTGTCTGGGGCGCTTATCGTAGAGAATTTAGAATCCTATACAAGTCAAAAATAAACTAGCTACTGCTTTACGTGAAATGAGAAGAATTGAAAAGAGCAATTTTATTTTTGTTGATTAGGTTCACTCTTTTTATTTTTGAGGTATTTGTATTTCTTAGCTTGATGGGCATGGGATAGCACCACATGTCCATCAAGCTAATATTTTGAATTACCCCCAAAACAGAATTTCTATCTAAGAATTAAAACATTAAATGTAAAAAAGGAATCCTTTACGGATTCCTTTTTGCAGGCTGTGGAGAAATAATCAATAGTGTTTATTTCTCTTTTCATATACATATTTATTTTTGGAAAAATAATCTAACCCCAAATACTAATAATACTGCGCCCGTAATACCCTCCATTATACGGTTCACTCGTTCTTTTCTTAAAAAAGTTCTTAATTGACGTATTAGCGAGATATAAAGCAAATACCATATTGCGGTCAAAGTCGTAAATGTGACTCCTAATAAAAGAAATTGGAGGAAATGATTTTGATTACTTACAATAAATTGAGGTAAAAAACTAAGGAAGAACACAGCAGTTTTTGGATTTAAAATTGCCGTAGTAAATCCTTGTCTAAAGCTTTTAATTGCCCCAATATTCTTAGAGTCCATTTCTATTGGACCTGACATATCTTCTTTTTTATGTAAGGCACTTTTAATTGACTTTACAGCTAAGTAAATTAAATAAAAAGCCCCAGCACATTTTATAAATGTAAATAACATAGCAAATTTCATTAGAATAGCAGAGAGTCCTAACGTAGCCATTATTGTATGAATCATCATTCCAGATATCGTTCCTAAAACTGTCTTTATCCCACCACTTTTACCATGCGAGATAGTATTTTTTGTAACTAGTGCAAAACCAGGACCAGGCATCATTATGATTAACATTGCTGTAAGGATAAATAATAGATAATTTTCCATGTTCTAGTATTTCCTTTCCAATTTTTAGTTTTGCTTACAGTATAGCTTTTTTCATTAAAACATTAAATATAAAAGACTTGATCAGAAATTTATATATCAAATTACAAGTCCACCTCTCACAAAAACAGGATAAAAAAATAAACAGCAGAACTAGTCCACTGTTTACTTCGCTACGCCTTCATGTAATTTTTCTGTATAATCTTTTACGTCTTTCCAGCTATCTTTTGCTGTATGTAAATCTTCTTTTATAAACGTAAACTCTTCAGGAGTAATTCCTTTTACGTTTTGTAATAAGTTATTATATTTTGCCCCTACTGTATACCATTGATTTGATATGTTTTGCAGTGCTGTAATTGCTGCATCAATCGTTTCAGTCATATTTGTTGTTTTATTTTTTACATCTGTTAAAATTGCGACTTCTGCTTGCGCTCCAGAAATTCTATCTTTTAAATTAGCGATTTCTCGTTCTGCATTTGCGATATCTTTTTTCGCAACCGCAATCATCGGTCCGCCAGCAAGACATGTTATTAGAGCTACGCAAAGTACGCCACCAGCAATAACCATATCATTACTCTTTTTAATCGAATCGTTATATGTATTTATTTGTTGCTCTAGAGCTGGAATACCTGCATTCGTACTTGCCAATATCGCTGTTAACTGATTTGTATCCTCTTTGAAACTATTTGTATCTTTCGCCATTCTATCGCGAAAAGCTTTCAAATTTCCTAATAATCCATCTACCTCATTTTGATTCTTTACAATATCCGCATACAACTTTTCTAAATCCGCTTTTAACTTTCCGCTATCCTTTTGATCAATCGCTATTAACATGTCATTATAATACGATTGAAAAGTATTATTATAATTAATAATATTTTGATCCGTTTTCATAATTTGAGGCTTCATATTATTTAACCAATATGCCGCATTCATTTTTGCATCTCTTTGATGCTGAATCATATTCCCTTTAAATTCACTATTAATCGAACTTATTTTACTTAAATCCGTCTCTTGTTGATTTGGAATTAATTTTGCATATGAATCCATTGCAAATATGCTTAATGTCGTTTGTGCCATTACATCTTGAAATCCAGCTGGTCCAAGAGAATAGTTTTTCACATTTTCTTGTAGCACCTTTACATTTTGTTCTGCTGCAAAAGGATGTAAAGGTAATGCGTTACTCGTTGCCACTCCAGCAATCATTACCGCTAAAAGACATTTCTTATAAAATCGTTTCTGCATACTTTTCACCTAGTTTCTTTATAAGAGTATAAAAAGCTCCTGCTCACAACTGAACAGGAGCTTCAAATCATTCATCAACACTTAACGCTCTAACGATTCGTATTCGATTATGCTTTTTTTGTGTCTACTACTTTAATGTCTTCAGCATAAATCTTTTCTGCATAGTCTTTAATGTTTTTCCAGCTATCTTTCGCAATGTTTAAATCTTCTTTAATAAAAACAAGGTCATTCGGACTAATTGAATCTACATTTTGAAGTAAAGAATTGTATTTTGACCCCATTGTGTACCATTGGTTTGAAATGTTTTGCAACGCTGTAATTGCAGTATCAATTGTATTTGTTAAATACTCCGTTTGTGTTTTAATGTTTGTTAATCCTGCTACCTCTAATTGAGCAGTTGTAACTTGTCCTGTTATTTTTTGAATTTCAGCTTGTGCATTATCAAGCTCCTTTTTTGCTAATACGATTCCAGCTGTACCACCGCCTACAGCTGCTGTACCACCTGCAATTAACGCCACTCCTAACGGCGTTCCTGCACCTGTAGCAATAACTACTGCACCACCGATAATTGCAATTGGCCCTAGAGCTGTCGCAACTGATGAACCGATAATAATTGCATTATATTTACTAATTGCTTCATTGTACGTTGTAATTTGATTTTGCAATAGCGGAATTCCAGCGTCTTGACTAGCTAAAATAGATGTAATTTGATTTGCATCACCCTTAAAGTTTTGCGTATCCGACGTCATTTTATTTCGGAATTTCTTTAAGTCTTCTACTAACTGATCTACTTGCGCTTTATTTTCATTAATACTACTTGATAATCTAGTTAACCCTTTCGTAAGCGTCGCTTTATCTTTTGCATCAACCGCAGCAACTAAAGTATCATAATAGTTTTGGAATTTCGTATTGTAATTAATGATATTTTGATTTGTTGAAATAAGCTGTGGCTTCAATACATCTAACCATTGCTTCGCATTTCCTCTAGCTGTATCCTGGTGCTGAATCACTTTTCCTTTTAAAGCAGCATCAACAGACGATACATTTCCAAAGTTAACATTACCTTGTTTAATAATTGTTAAAGCGTACAGATCCATTACTAAAGCGTTTGAACCTGTTCTTTCCATTGCATCTTTTAGGCCTTCTGGTCCTAATGAGTATTCCTCATAGTCATTATAAGCTTTTGCTACCGCATGAACTGGAGCTTGTTTCACTGTACTTTCAGCTGCATACGTATGAGCTGGCATAATGTTTCCTGCTGCAAATACTGCCATAAGTGCTGATAGAGCCATTACTTTATAAGGTTTTTTTGTCATTTTTCTTCTCTCCCTATATCGTTACTTATTTTTAATGTACTTCAACGTTTGTAACGTAATCTTCAAATTGATTCGTTTGTTTATTCATTTCATCACTTACTTTTTTAATTTGGTTGAAATGTTTTTGTAGTAAACTACTATCTGTATATGTGCCTTCTTCAACATTTTTTTGAATTTGGATCATATTATTGTTTAAAACTTTCCAATCCGTTAACAACGTTTCTAAAGTTGTAATTTGACGGTCAATTAGTTCTGTAAAGCTACTTACTTGATCTTCAACGAATGTAATTTGTGTCGCCTCTGCTTCAGTTTGTGATAATTTTTGAATAAGTGGTAGAAGCTCTTTTTGTTTTTGCTGAATACGAAGAGCCGCTTCCCTCGTTTGACTATCGGCAGCATTTACAATTTCATTACTTAAAGTACCGATAGAAACAAAATCAATTGTTTTCGTTTGTGCAGTTTGATTTGTAATTGTAAATACTTGTTTACCGATATTAATAGAACCTTTAATAATTTCTTGAGGTCTATTCAATATAGTAGTTAGTTCAGCTTGAATTTCCCCTTGAATTCTTTTAATATCTTCTCTTAACTTCACAATATCTCCACTTGATCCTTGTAGTGTTTTTATTGCTTCATCAGCCTTTATCGATAAGTTATTACTATCTTTGTCTAATACTGCTTTAAATCGATTTAGTTCTAATAAATCTTGCTCCATACTCTCTTGGATGCTTTGTACTTGCAATTGTAATTTTCCATATGCGCCTGTAAAATCTGCTTTTGCCTGTTCATTTTCATTTACGTTTTCTGCTAGTTCATAGAGCTTACTATAATAGCTATTAAATCTAGTACTATACCTCATCATCTCTTGATTTAAGTCGATTAACTTCGGATTATATTCATCAATCCACTCTCTTACATTTGCCTTTGCAAATTTTTGATGATTCGTCAAACTACTCATCGCGTTCACCTTAATGTCTGGCTGTTGTAAAATAACTAATCCATATGCTTGTATAAGTGGTGATTGTGATCCTAACATTCTAATTGAATTCGATAATGTATTTGGAGCAATTACATTTTGTGCATATACTGTTTTCACTTCTGTTTGCCCCTCCTTAGCGTAAGCGCTTACAGGAATAAAACAACTCGTAGATACTGCTGTAACCAATAACCCTGTAATTAAAGTCTTTTTCACTTTAACTCCTCCTATGTATTAGCAACTATTACTATCGCATTTTATTATTCTATTTTCTTCCCCATAATTTGAGATGGTTAAAATAGAGAACGTTCTCACCGCAATCCATGTATGAACCACCTCTCTCGTATTGCTACAGTACTTACTTATCTTCACAAAACATTTTATTATTTTTTCATATGTGATTAGTATGAATAACATTGTATAAAATTTCTATTTTATAGCAATTTCCACATTCACACAGTGAATATATTACATAAAAATATTATTCATATTAAACTAAATAACGTACGTAAATATGAAATTCCGTTTTGTTTTCATATAAGTTTTATACTGTAAGGTCATTTAAACACAGCTATTTATATAACGTAAAGAAGTATTTTCATTCCCTTTATTTTCAAGCTTTCATGTCTTTATTTTAAAATATAATCCACTTTACTTTTTCAATTGAAATATCCATATATCACAACAAAAACCTCTACTTACTCACAGATGTAAAAATTATATCAATATATCTTTCGGATTCGTATGCAATTATGCATAGCGTATACACAAAAAGGATAGCTTCACTTTCGTAAAGCTATCCTTAAAAAACCTTCTTATTTTTTCAAATGATATGGTACTGTTGTAATAACAACATTTCTTTTATAGAGTAAATACGCACGAATGAGTAAACTAGACTGATTATGAAGAATGTTATGCCAACCTTTTTTCGGAATGAATTGTGGTATAACGACCGTAACTCGGTAATTTGATTCACTCGCTTTATACTGTACTGTATCAATGAACTTTGTTAGCGGTTGAATAATACTTCTATAATGAGAATGTAAAGTAACAAGCCTTACTTCAGGTTGCCACTTCTTCCATTTCTCTTCAAATTTCTTTTCCTCTTCTCTGTCAAAAGCGACATATACAGCAATAACTTGATCTGCTGAAAGAGACTTTGCATAGTTCAATGAGTTTTCTACCACATGTGTCATACCAGCTACTGGAACGACAATTACATTTCCTTCAATCGGAACAATCCGTTCACAAGTTTTTAAACTTAGTTGGTCTCCTACTGCATCATAATGCTTCTTAATTCGGTGGAATAAGAAGATAATTACAGGTAAGAAAATAAGGATTGACCAAACTTGTGCAAATTTAGTTAAAAAGAACATACTCATTACGATAAAACTAATGACTGCACCAATTAAATTGACCGTTAATCGTAAAGCCCATCCTTCCGGTTTTTCACGAAGCCATTTTAATACCATACCACTTTGAGAAAGGGTAAATGGAATAAATACACCTACTGCATATAACGGAATTAAATGCTCTGTTTGCCCTTGGAAAGCTACAATTAAAATAATCGATGCGATTCCAAGTATAATAATTCCATTTGAGTAACCTAGGCGGTCTCCTCTAATCGTAAACATTCTTGGTATAAACTTATCTTTTGCAAGGTTTACTGCTAATAACGGAAACGCAGAATATCCTGTGTTAGCAGCAAGGATTAATATTAAAGCTGTTGTACCTTGTATGAAATAGTACATGAAATTACGTCCAAATGTTTGTTCAGCAATTTGTGAAACAACTGTTACTTCTTTACTTGGAGAAATTCCGTAATAATAAGCTAAGAACACAATTCCTGAAAATAAAACTGCAAGTAATGCACCCATTGCAAGCAATGTTTTCGCTGCATTGTTTGGCGCAGGATCTTTAAAGTTCGGAATTGCATTTGAAATTGCTTCAACACCTGTTAAAGCAGAACTACCTGATGCAAATGCTCTTAGTAATAAAAATAAACTAATCCCTGCAACTGGTGTTCCAATCGGCGTGTGTAAAGCCTGCGAAACGTGCCCCGTTAAAATATTGTATATCCCTACACCAATTAATATAAATAGTGCCAAAACGAATAAATAAACAGGATATGCTAAAACGGAAGCTGATTCCGTTACACCTCTTAAATTTAAGATGGTAATAAATATAACAAATATAATCGCAATGATTACATTATGTGCATGTAAACTAGGAAAAGCAGATGTGAGCGCATCTGTACCTGCAGACACACTTACTGCAACAGTTAAAATATAGTCAACTAATAAAGATCCTCCAGCAATTAAGCCTGGATTCATCCCTAAATTTTCTTTTGATACAACATACGCGCCCCCGCCATGCGGATAAGCAAAAATAATTTGACGATAAGATAAAATAAGGGCCGTCAATAACACTAATACCCCAACAGCGATCGGAATGGAATACCAATAAGCGATCGCTCCAACACCTGCTAAAGCAATTAAAATTTGCTCTGGACCGTAAGCAACTGATGACAATGCGTCAGAAGATAAAATAGCTAAAGCTTTCGTTTTATTAAGCTTCTGTTCTCCAAGCTCTGTTGATTTTAACGGTCTTCCAATTAAAAATCTTTTAATAGATGAAACCACTGCTGTCCACTCTCCAATAATTTTGTACGAACTTTTCTGCTAGTTATAGCGGATAAACGATTTCTTCAGAAAACAAAAAATGTCTACAAGCCATAACGAAATAGACTTGTAGACATTATTTTTTTTGTCGCACAAGCTCCACCTTCCTTCTCAATATAACGCTTACGAGGTTAGCTGTCGGATTCGGGCCTATGAGTAGCCCTACCTTTTTCAAGGATTCACCCCATTGGATTAAGAACTAATCCATAAGAACGGGTCCCCCGCACCATGCGGTTTCAGCGATTTAGAAAATTGAAACTGTGGATTATAATACTCCTTTATTTTCAAAATGTAAACAAAAATTTTTAAAAAGAAAAAATTAAAATGATTGCGCATAATCCGCTGGTAAATATACATAATGAATACTAAAAAATCAATAAAGGAGATCTATATGTCTAAAGAAAAGAAGCCTATTTTTTCCGATTCCTATTTAGATGCATTAGCAAATGAAATTAATCAATTATACGGTAAACGTGAACAGGAAATAAATTTGACAGATAGAACAAAAAGAAATAAATGATTTGTCATAAAAAAAGAAAGCAATACACTTATATATTGCTTTCTTTTTTATTTTTTCATACATCCAATTGTATTGCTGATTTGTTAAAGGTCATTTCTTCATACACTTTCAAATTTTGATATACTGCTCCTAATAATGGTGCTTCTATAGAAAATTGTTCCGCTACATCTAGTAAGTATCCTTGTAAGTGCTTCGCTTCAATAGACGAACCTTTTTCCATATCACGCTGCATCGATGACTTCATATTATACGAAATTTTATCAATTATTTTCATATGTTCTTGGACAATATTATCTTTAATTGGTGCTCCTACACATCTCATAATTTCCATACATTCTTCAAATAAGTTTTGGATAAAATCGCGTCCACCTTCGCTTTCACGAATCGGTCCTATCGGTGCACGCATTAATGTTGTCACACCTGACATTACAGTGATAAATAAATATTTATGCCACATATCTTGCGTAATGTTTTCACTTAAAATAAAACTAGATTTCGTACCTGCAAATGCTTTAGAAATATGCTTTATTCTCTCTGAATCTTGAGACTTCATTTCTCCAAACATAAGTCTATTTGCAGCGCTAGTTTGTACAATTTCTCCTTGATTGTTTAACGTCGTCTCGATAAAGCATAAACCACCAATTACTTTTTCCTCACCGAATTCCTTTTGTAATAGCGATACATGAGCAATACCATTTAGCAACGGAATGATTACAGTACTTTCACCTACAAACGGCTTCAAATCTTGAATTGCCTCGTTTAAGTGATACGCTTTTGTTGAAAATAGAATCACATCAAATGGAGCAGTTTGATCTTCTTTCGTTATTAATTTCGGTTGAAAGGAAAAATCTCCGTTAACACTTCGGATTACAAGTCCCCTTTCCTCCAATTGTTTTTTCCGTTTACTACGAACAAGAAAAGTAACATCTTCTCCTTTTTCTACTAAGCGTCCCCCAAAAAATCCTCCAACGCCTCCCGCTCCTAATACTAAAATACGCATACAACATCCCCCTTTTCAAAATACAATTTTATAACATTCAGTATACATAACATTATACATGTCCCCTACTAAATAAGCTGAATTTTCATTCTCAATTGAGTATAAAACAGTGGTTATTTTCAAATAAATTTGGGCATGTTGTTTCTATAGCATATATGGAAAGGAAACAATATAGATGGAGGCAATACAAGTAATTGAGGAAAAAGATGTAGCAACAGCTATATTTCAATTTATATTCCCGTTTTCGTTTAAAGCTGGATATGAACAACAGATGTTCCCTTTCTTACAAAAAAATGATTTTCGTCCTTTTCGGCTCGATCATCTCGATGATGAAAATACATATTATGGGGAGTTTAAAGTTTCACATCAAAATATGGAAGCATACTATCTTTCATTTACCAATAAAATTCTCTTTCCTCACTCAGAGCATCAAAAGGGCTTGCAACGTTATTCAAAGGACCTTAACTTAGCTGGACATTTAACAACAAATCTTATTTCAATCCCATTCAAGATACACTCTATTGATGTAACACTTTGTCCTTATGAACTTGGCTTCTTAACAATTCGAACAGAAGTAAACACTGCTCCAAACATGACTTTATCCGAAGCAATCGAATTCGCTGCTCGCTTCCGTGTACTTGAAACTAAAAATGATACAAATGAGACTATTTGTATTGAATGTAACGGAAAAAAGTATTCCCAAGTGGAAAGATTCATTTTTGGTTATTTATTTCATGGCGTAACAGATTTCTTTGAGAAGAAGAGATTAAGAAGTTCTTACTTTCAAACCTTTCCTTTCTTTGAAGATCAGCGAATGTACGTACAAACTTTATTATCTATAAAAGAAGATATGGAACTGAATGAAGTGGATGTTTATCGTACTTCTAGTCTTTCCGGGTTAACAAGTGATGGCAAGGCATATGTGAGTGCAAATAATCTGCCTTATATTCATGATTATTTAAAACAACACGCTTACCAAAGATGGGCTCCGAATCGCTATTTCATAATGGAAGAACATATATTCACATGTGTAACAAATGAAGGAGAACGCGAATTTACTAAACTTGCGAGTCAAATGTATGGGGAGTTTTATTACGCTTTATTATTAAATCTATTTCATAAAATTGTTTTATTGAAAATGGCAAACGCTTATGCTGAATTAAACATTGAACAAGATACAAATGAAATAGAGAAATTAATTTATTCAATCAATTCGTTTACGGCGAATTACTTTTCTTTAGAGCTAGTATCCCAATCACAGAGTGAAGATATTTTCTTCCGCTTAAGAAAGCTTTTTAACATCGAGATACTATACTCGAATGCAAAACAAAATCTTGATAGTTTGTTTAAATATCAAGAAAATGTTGCTTCAAAAAAAGATAGCCTTTTACTATTAATTTTAACGCTCTACTCTGTAGTAGGCCAAATGTTAGGGTTTACTATGATTGATCTGTTAAGAAACACCGATTCAAACAAAATATCATCGCCACTTGAATTTTTCGCGCTGTTAATAGCAATTAGCGGCATAGTCATTTCACTTATTTTAGGTGCGCAAAGTTTATACCAATGGAGTCTACAACATAAACGAAGAAAAGCATGGGTAAAACAAACTGTACTTTCTGCTGTGAGAGAGAAAGATGATAAGAAGTAAAGAAGAGTATTTTTACATTGAAGTATGTGGTACGCTACAGTAATTGAAATTTTTATCAGCGATTTTCAAATTATATCGGCGCAACTCAAAATATATCAGCGATTATTTAAATATATCGACTTACCGACAAAAAACGCCAAAAAATCAAATATAAAAAAGGCTAATCCAAAAATTTAGATTAGCCTTTTCCCTCTTACTTCTCTGCTTCGATTTTCTCTAATGCAGCAGCTACTTGTTCTTCCGTTAATTCATGTTGTATTACGTAGCGGTTACGTGGGCTTACACGGCATTCGTGAGAACATGCACGTAAATATTTCGCCTCGTTTTCTTCAGAACATAAAATTTTCTTGTTACATTCTGGATTTGCACAGTTTACATAGCGCTCACAAGGTTCACCTGTAAAGTGGTCTTTACCAACGATAACATGTTCTTTTTGGTTTACTGGTACAGCGATACGCTCATCGAACACATAACATTGTCCATCCCAGAGCTCACCTTGTACTTCTGGATCTTTTCCATACGTTACAATACCGCCGTGAAGCTGACTTACATCTTCATAGCCTTCACGAACTAACCAACCAGAAAACTTCTCGCAACGAATTCCACCTGTACAATAAGTTAAAATCTTTTTACCTTCAAGTACTTCTTTATTTTCACGAATCCAATCTGGTAATTCACGGAATGATTCGATATCAGGTTTAATCGCACCTTTGAAGTGACCTAAATCAAATTCATAATCATTTCGCGCATCAATGATAACTGTATCTTCTTGTTTCATTGCTTCATAAAAATCTTTTGGCTCTAAATACTTCCCAGTTATTTCGTGTGGGTTAATGTCATCTTCTAGACGAAGTGTAACTAACTCTGGACGAGGACGCACGTGCATTTTCTTAAATGCATGACCATCAGCTTCATCTATTTTAAACACGATACCGTCAAAACGTGGATCATTGTTCATTGCTTCCATGTATTTCTCTGTTTGCTCTACAGTACCAGAACAAGTTCCGTTAATACCTTCTTTAGCTACAAGGATTCTTCCTTTTAACTCAAGTGAATTACAAAATTCTAAATGCTCTGCCGCGAATTCTTCTGGGTTTTCAATTGTTGTGTACATGTAATATAGTAATACTCTGTATGGTTTTGTAGTTGCCAATGTATTTCTACCACCTATCTAATTTTTAAAATCATGTATAAGTTAACGTTCATATCAAAACATATATAATAAGAAAATGAATCCCATTTCCTTCTCTTTATACTATTTTCTATCAGTTAACAAAAATAAAAAACAAGATTACACACCAAAACACTGTGGTTATGTTGTAATCCCAATATATTATATATCATACAAATGCAATTCCATCAATTAATATGCTGTATTATCGGCTTTATGTTCACATAAATTTCAAAAATAGCCCTTTAATTCATTATGTTTCCCCGCCTCATCACACCATAAACTCCCAATTTTTAATAATGCCACACCATTCATTGTATAAAGACATATAATTTGCACTAAGGAAACATTTATGCTCAAATAAAAATATCATCTAATACATTTAAATGTATTGAAATAAACAGTAAGAATACTTACAATAATTTCATCAAGTTAACATTTCAAAGGGGAAAACTACTATGAATAAAGATATATCAAAAGATGAACATGTCCCTTCTCAAAGTACAACTGTTCAATCAGCGCATTTAGCATTAAGCGGACAAACGAAAGGCTTAAAAAGACTTTTACCATTCTTAGGTCCTGCTTTCATTGCTTCAGTCGCTTATATTGACCCTGGCAATTTCGCGACAAATATTGCCGCTGGATCACAATATGGATATTTATTACTCTGGGTAATTCTTGCTTCTAATTTAATGGCTGTATTAATCCAAACTTTATCAGCTAAATTAGGAATCGCTACAGGTAGAAACCTTCCTGAAATTGCTCGAGAAAACTTCCCAAAACCTGTTTCCATCGGCTTATGGATACAAGGTGAACTCGTTATTATGGCGACTGATTTAGCTGAATTTATTGGAGCTGCACTCGGATTGTACTTATTATTTGGGATTCCGATGTTACCGGCAGCTTTAATTACAGCTGCTGGATCATTTATTATTCTTGAATTTCAACGTAGAGGCTTCCGTCCATTAGAAGCTATTATAACAGGAATGATTTTTATCGTTGTTATCGCTTTTGGTGTACAAGTCTTTTATGCAAAACCGGAATTAAGTCCCCTACTTTCAGGACTTTTCATCCCAAAATTCCAAGGCGTAGACAGTATATTACTTGCAGCCGGAATTTTAGGTGCGACAGTTATGCCACACGCAATCTATTTACATTCCGCCTTAACGCAGCGCCGCGTAGTCGGAACAAATGATGAACAAAAGAAAAAGATTTTCCGATTCGAATTTATAGATATCATTATCGCAATGGTTATCGCTGGAGCAATTAATGCAAGTATGTTAATTGTTGCTGCTGCACTATTCTTTAAAAACGGCTTGCATGTCGAAGATCTTGATGTCGCTTTTAACCAGTTTAGCAACTTAGTCGGTCCTGTATCAGCTGCTTTATTTGGAATTGGTCTCTTATCAGCAGGACTATCTAGCTCTTCTGTCGGTACAATGTCAGGTGATATTATTATGCAAGGTTTCATTCGAATGCATATTCCGTTATACTTACGCCGATTTATTACAATGATTCCACCATTAGTTATTATCGCTTTAGGTGTAAATCCAACTTACGCTCTAGTCATGAGTCAAGTCGTCTTATCATTCGGTATTGCCTTTGCATTAGTACCACTTATTATGTTTACAAGTAGTAAAAAAATTATGGGGGCACTCGTTAACCACCGCATAACTACCTTTATCGCTTGGATCATTGCTGTACTTGTTATCATTTTAAATATTTTCTTACTGTATCAAACATTTGTAGGGTAAGGAGAAAAGGTATTCCAATAAACTGGAATACCTTTTTTAGTGAAGTAATTCTCTTTTAATTACCTCTTATATATGTCCCTCTTTCCGGCATCATCTCACCTTTTTCAGTTTGAAAGTACAGTGGCAATCCTTATGCTAAAAACATACTTACCTTGGATGGATCCTGCCTTTGATGATGAATATGTAAATGTGGCTCACTTGAACTTCCTGAGTTACCTACTTGAGCAAGAAATTCTCCTTCATTTACATGTTGTCCTTCCTTCACTTTAATTGACCCTTTCTTTAAATGCGCAAGAACCAAAAATGTCCCTGTTTCATCTAGTCGTAAATAAATATGATTTCCCGCCATTGACTGAAAATCATCCGATCCCGGAACTAAATCTTTTTCATCATTATTGATGGATACAACTGTTCCAGAAGCTGGTGACATTACTCTCGCTCCGAATATTCCATAATCCTCTAACTTATTACTTTTCACTTCAGCAGGTGGAATAAGAATATCATATGCCCATCGTTCATTTGGTTTTATAACGTGATAGTTCGCTTCTAATCGATCGCCACCCCATCCTACTAATGCTCGTTCATTCAAAGGAAAACGAACAACTATTTTAGGGCTCATAGACTGTACATTTGCTGGGTAAGCAAGTCCGCCTATGTTAGCGAACCATCCTAAGGGCCAAGCTCCAATTATAGAAAAAAGCACAATGAAGAGTAGCGTTCTATCTATTCGCTTTCTGAAAATGCCTTTCCACACAAATAGTAATACTGACCCTATCAAAATAAAGCTTGATACGAAGCTAAAGGCTTGTATACTCCACCAAAAAACGACTGATATAATACCATTAACTAAATAAATTACACTCCAACTTGTAAGTAAAAAAGCAACTAAAATTACCAACACATATTTCTTCCACATGTTATATCCCCACTCTCATATCCTTGTTCTACATGATACGAATTGAAAATTACAACATACGTAAGAAATACTTACGACTTTCTTACATTTCTTTATACTGCGGTAAAACGATAGTAAAAACTGTTTCTTTATCGTTACTACGTACAGCGATATCTCCTTTATGAAGTTCTGCTATACTTTTCGCAATTGCAAGTCCCATTCCTTTTCCACCTGTATGAGAGCTGCGTGATTTTTCACCACGATAAAACTTCTCAAAAACATAAGGCAGGTTCTCATCCGGAATACATTGCCCAAAATTTTTAATTTCTATTTCAACATTCATGTCTCTTTTAGAAATTTGAATTACAATCTCCTTTCCGTCTTTCCCGTACATAATACTATTACTAATTACATTTTCGAATAACCTCACCATAAGTGCTACATCCATTTCCACATGTAACTCCTTATCACCTTTCATACAAAAGCTCATATCGGCATCATCTAGTTGTGGTACAAAATCAATCATAATTTGTTCCATTAACGCTTTCATATTTACTACACTTTTATGTAATTCAATCTCTCTATAATTTATTTGACAGTATTCTAATAATTCATCAACTTGATTTTTTAATTCATAACTTTTTCGCTTTAATATGCTTACATACTGTTCACATTCTTCTCCATTTGCATGCAGCTTATTTCCTAATAAGTCCGCATAACCGATTAAAGATGTTACTGGCGTTCGTAAGTCATGCGAAATATTACTAATCATTTCATTTTTCATTTCCTGTGATTTTTTTTCATTCTCGATAGACTCTTTTAAGCTTTTCGCCATTCTATTAACATTTGTCGCTAGTTCACCAATCTCATCGCTTTTCGAAATAGGTATATGTATTTCAAAATTACCTTCACTTATTTCTTTCACGTTCTTGTTAATTTGAGACAACCTTTTCATCAGCGTTTTTGTCATGAATGCAAAGTATGTTGTAGTAAAAATCAAAAAAACTATAAAATATAAAAATGAATATTTTTCCTCTAAAACATTAACCTGACTATATATATTTCCAACCAAAATTTGAAACACTATTATACTTACAGTCGCTAACAAGATGCTACATATGAATGCGATAAAAAACTTAGCTCTAATGCCTTGTAATGATTTAATCTTCAATTTTATATCCGACTCCCCAAACATTTTGAATAAACTTCGGTTCTTTTGGATTCTCTTCAACTTTATTTCTTAATCTTGCGATATGAACCATTACTGTATTATTGCTTTCATAAGCCCTTTCTTTCCAAACGCTCTCATATATTTCTTCAATAGTAAATACACGATTCTTTGCAGCTGCCATTAAATACAAAATATCATATTCAGTTTTCGTAAGATTGATTGTTTCTCCATATAACATTACTGTTCTAGACGCTTCATCTATTTCTAAACCTCTAATATTTATTTTCTTTTCTATTACTTGGACAGCATTTTGATTGAAATATGTATACCTTCTTAATTGAGCCTTCACTCTTGCAATTAATTCAATTGTACTGAACGGCTTCACAATATAATCATCTGCTCCCGTACTAAATCCGACGACTTTATCTACGTCCGATGATTTTGCACTTAAAAACATAATTGGCAAACTATGTTTCTCTCTAATTCTTCTACACAATTCTATCCCATCCATTTGTGGCATCATAATATCCAAAATAGCAAGTTGAATACTGTTATTATTTATAATTTCTAAAGCCTCTTCTCCGTTATGAGCACTAAAAACTTTAAAACCTTCTTGTATTAAATTCACGTTCATAAATCTAACAATATCTTGATCATCATCTACAATTAAAATTGAATTTTTCTCCATATATAAACCTCTTTTTGAAATATATTCCACAATCAATTTTATCACAAATCAAAACTATACTCCCCTCTTGAATAATCTTTATTTTCAGACTAGATTATATAATAACAATACATTCTAGTTTCAAAAGAAATGGAGTGAAAGTATGTTTCCTATATTGAAAACTGAACGACTCATTTTACGAGAACTTACCGAAGAAGATGCACCAGGTATACTACAATGCTTCTCTAATACTGACGTACTGCGCTATTATGGCCAAAAACCGTTACAAGATATTGATCAAGTGAAACAAATTATTCATAACTTTAAACTGAGTTACAATGCAAGAAGCGGTATAAAATGGGGAATCGAATCAAAAGACAAGAAAGAACTCATCGGTACCATTGGTTTTCACGATTGGTCTTCTGAGCATAAACGAGCCAATATAAGTTATGCCTTTTTGCCTGAACACTGGGGACAAGGATATGCGACTGAAGCTGTTTCTGAGGTTATATCATACGGTTTCCATACGATTCATTTAAAGCGGATCGGAGCAATTGTATTTCTTGAAAATGAAGCTTCCAATAAAGTACTATTAAAATTAGGCTTTGAAAAAGAAGGCGTTCTAAAAAATTATATGTATCAAGATGACATTCCCTATGATACGAATTTTTATTCTTTATTAAAATCGTTTTAATAGAATACATGTGTAAAAAAACCTTACTTCAAAAAAGTAAGGTTTTTTGTATTTATTCATTTGCAATATAAGCATTCTTATAAGTATAAATACCACCAAATTGATGCTTTTCAATTCCTCTTACATAATCCTTTTGTACGTAAGCTGAGCCCATTTGATAAAGCGGTGCGACCGCAGCATCCCCTAATAGAATACGCTCGGCCTCTTGCAATGCTTCCCATCTTTTCTTCTGATCTAATACTAGATCGCTTTTCGCTTTCTTTATTAATTCATCGTAGTGACGGTTAGAATAATTCATTTTATTATTTTGATTACCCGTCGTAAATAGTTCTAAATAACTAATTGGGTCTTTATAGTCTGGTCCCCAATTTGCCATAGTTATATCGTAATCACCTGTTTGTTCTAACTGTAATTTTTGCTTAAATGGCTGTTGTTTAATTTGTATCGTTAATCCTTGTAAATTCTTTTCTAAATCACCTTTTATATATTCTGCCATACGTTTTGCGTTATCTTGTTCAAATGTTAAAAACTCGAAGTTTACTTGTTCTACTCCAAGCTCTTTTTTCGCTTCTTCCCAATTTTTTTTCGCACTTTGTACATCATATAAAGAAAGGTTTCCGTTTTCTTCCCTAAAATCTTTTCCCGTTTCTTCATTGATATGCCCAACTGGTACTAGCCCAGTTGCAGGTTTTGCTCCGTTATTAATAAAATGAGCAACGAAATCCTCTTTATTTAACGCGAATGAAATAGCCTGTCGCACTTTCTTATTTGCTAACGCACTATTTTTTTCATTAAAACGTAGCATAGCAATTGCAGGTTCGCTCGACATATGTAACTCCTTATCCCCTTTATACTTGTCTACAAATTGAGAATTAATAGGCACCCGGTCCAAATTACCAGCTTCGTATAAATTAACAGCGGTCATTGTATCCTTTACAATTTGAAAGTTTATCTCGTCTAATTTCACTTTCTTTTCATCCCAATATGTAGCATTTTTCTTTAATTGAAACTCTTGTTCATGCTTCCATTTCTCTAATACAAATGGCCCATTATATATGAGATTACTAGGTTCCAATGCATAATTCTTTCCTTGTTCTTTCAAAAATGATTCATGCTGTGGTAAGTAAATAGGTAGCGCTAACAACTGTAAAAAATACGGGATTGGCTGTTCAAGTTCCACTTCCAATTTATAATCATTTATAACTTTAACCCCAAGTTCAGCAAGAGGTACTGTTCCCTTATTTATCTCTTTTGCATTTTTCACGTAAAAAAGCATATACGCATATTGAGACGCTGTTTCAGGATTAATTGCACGTTTCCATGCAAACATAAAATCATTTGCTGTCACACTGTCTCCATTTGACCATTTTGCATCTTTACGCAAATCAAATGTATATTTTTTACCATCTTCACTTCTTTTAAACGATTTTGCTACCGCTGGAATAGGCTGATCTTGATTATCTAATACATACAACCCTTCAAATATGTTTTGCATAACGTGCGCTGACGTACCATCCATCGTTTTCGCGGTATCAAGAGAAGGAATCTCTTCTGATACTGTTACATTTAATACTTGTTTTTTTGACTCTGCATCACTTTTATTTTCCTTATTATTACAAGCTGTTAATAATAAAGATGTAACAAGTGCCATTACCATTAAATGGCTCTTTTTTCGCTTCATGAGTTGTTCTCCTTAAATATAAAATATTATAAAGCGTTATATATTATAGCAGAAATATGAACAGAAAGATGCGACATTCTTTTGAATATTTATTCGTTCAAGAAAAAAGTGACCCTTTTAAAAAGGATCACTAAAGATTGAATGTATAATCTACGCTGTTCGCTCAAGTTTAAAAAACATCTCCTATTGTATACCTCCCTTTTTGCTTTAACTTTTCTTCTGTTTCATATAAATCCCCCCATAATTAACTTAATAGACATATAGGTACAGTTTGGTTGGGATATTTTTTTATCTCCATTAAGAAATGCCGCTTTTTTTTGAAATTCAGGTCAAGTAGCAAGTGATATTTTACAAATCTTATACACTTAAGGATTTTGTAAGGATCAAGTAAGAAAAACGAGAACTTTGTTTCGTATAGTCAAAATATAAAGTGAAGAAAGAGAGATTAGGAGTTACTAGAGCGATTACGACAAAACCAGAACTGTTGGTTTTAGATGAACATATCAATGGTTTAGACGTTGTTACAACAGAACCTTAATTTATCATACCTATTTTTCACCATCACATATTGGAGGTTAAAACATGAATAAAAAAAAGAAAATACAAAAATCAATACTTTCCTTTACCCTGCTCTTTTCTTTAGGCATTTCATCTTTTCCGCTTACAACAGCTATTCACGCAAATACACATGAGGAACCATCTGTAGAAAAAAAACGAGTCTCTTTAACGGAGCGTACCTCATTATTTTTTGAATATCTCCAGCAAGATAAATATGTAGAGGCACTTCAGTTGACGTCTGCTGCTTTTCAATCCAAGTTTACAGCAAACACATTACAAAACTGGTGGACACAGAGTGGCTGGAGCGGTATAAAAAGCATGGGGCCCCCCGTGATAAAAGAACGAAACTTAGTCCATCAGACGGTGGAAATGCCAGCAGTTATCGAAGGAACTACCATACCGCTACTCCTTAAATTTACACCTGGCGGGAAAGTAGATGAAATTGGAGAAAGGCCTCCCAAGGAATCATATGCCATCCCGCATCCTAGCTATGATCAACCTGACTCTTATCAAGAACGTGAAATCGTCATCGGAAATTCCACCTATCCGTTACCAGCGACATTAACGGTTCCGAAACATAAGCCTGGTGAAAAGCTACCCGTAGTTGTTCTTGTTCATGGTGCTGGCATCCATGATCGCGATAGCACATATATGGGAACAAAAATCTTACGCGATCTTGCGGTGGGCCTTTCATCCAACGGAATTGCAGTGTTGCGCTATGAAAAACGTACCTTAGAACACGCATTAAAGATGAGTGCAGAACCTGTTACGTTAGACCGTGATACTACAGATGATGCAATATATGCAGCAAAATCAGCAGCGCAGCAGGAAGGCATTGATCCAAATAATATTTTCATTCTTGGACATAGTCTAGGAGCTGGCGCAATGCCACGTATACTAAGCAAATCACCTTCTTCACTTGTTAGAGGAAGTATCTTACTCGCACCACCTGCACGCCCCTTGACTGACATTGCCATTGATCAGAATCAATACCTAGGGGCGTCAAAGGAAGTAATCGATGAACTAAAAAGACAGTTCGCTTTTATCCAAGACCCTACGTTCAATCCTGAGCATCCTCCAACTGGCTACAATTTGGGATCGCCTCATTTTATGTATGATGTTTCTAGGTGGCGTCCTGTTGAAGAGGCAAGATCACGAAAAGAACCTTTACTGATTCTGCAAGGAGCACGCGATTATCAAGTAACAGTAAAAAATGAATATATAAAATGGCAGGAAGGGCTTTCAAACCGCAGGAATGTTCAGTTCAATGAATACCCAAAATTGAATCATTTCTTCACAGAGGGTGATGGGGAATTAAGTCTTCCTAGTGAATATGAAATCCCTGCTAATATTCCTAAATACGTAATTCAGGACATTATTAAATGGGTCAACGCGACAAAAGAATAAGAAACATCAAAATCCTTTAAATAATCATTATGATGTAAAGGATTTTTGAAACTAATGATTTTATCTAAATTCTTAACTTCTTTTTATTAATAAAAAGGTTCAAACACAAAAACAGGCTGTGGAGAAAACCTTCTCCACAGCCTAAAAATACCTATCTTTGCAAACCTCGTTTATATCGACTTGCTTCAAATATAATACGCTCTTCATCTAACGTTTTACATTCGCCATTCCAAACGACACGTTTTCCGTTAATAATTACATCGCTTATATCTTTTCCACTAGCAGCATACACAAGATGTGATAACACTTCATCCGCTGGTTGTAAATGCGGCTTATTAGACGGGTCAATCGTAATAAAATCAGCACACTTTCCAACCTCAAGTGATCCTGTTTGTTTCATACCGATTACTTCAGCAGCTCCTTTAGTCGCAAGTGTAAGTGCGGTTTCAACTGGTAACGCTGTTGCATCTTGGTGAATACCTTTTTGTAGTAAAGTCGCTATGCGCATTTCTTCAAACATATCTAAATTATTGTTAGATGCAACACTATCTGTTGCAATTCCTACTTTCATTCCTGCTTCTAACATCGCTTTTACATTCGCTATACCAGACCCTAGTTTTAAATTACTATTCGGATTATGAGCTACTCGAACGTCATGTTCCGCTAAAAATGCACGCTCATTGTCATCTAATACTACACCGTGTGCAATCACTGTTGGTCGTTTAAACAATCCGCAACTTGCCGCATATTCTACTGGACGTTTTCCGTACTGCGCTTCAATATCACGTACTTCACGCTCTGTTTCGGAAAGGTGAATATGAACCATCGTTTGATTTTCTACTGCAATACGTGCACACTCTTCTAACAGTTCTGTACTGCATGTATATGGACTATGCGGTGCAACCATCGTAGTTAACATACCACTTTCGTTATAGTAACGCTTCACATATTTCTCAGCTTCTTCAATTGCTTTCTTTTCATCCTCTTTCGTTCCGAAGCTAAATAAAGTTCTTGAAACAGCAGCTCGCATCCCGCTTCTTGATACCGTTTCCATAATTGCATCTTGATCTACTCCAATTGGATTAAACATATCAGAGAAAGATGTTGTACCACTTTTCACCATTTCAAGTAATCCTAATTCCGTACTAGCAACCGCAAGTTCTGGAGTAAATTGACTTTCAAGTGGCCAAATTCTTGTCTCAAGCCACGGCTGTAATAACATATCATCACCAATACCTCTTAAGAGACTCATTACAACGTGTGTATGTGTATTGACAAGCCCTGGCAAAACCCATTTTCCTTTCATGTCAATTACTTCATCTACTTCAAAATCATTAGCGAATTCTCCGCTCTTCACATCTATAATTTGATCATTTTCTACAATGATATATCCATTTTCTATCACTTCATTTTGTTCATTCATCGTTACGATTGTAGCGTTTACATAAGTTGTTTTCAAAAGTATTTCCCCTTTCAACTCTATGAAGTTCCCTTTAATAAGTTACCACCATTATAGTAACTTATTAAAGATTAAGAGTCAAAAGATAATTTCAATTCTTTCGTTATCTTTTTCTTCAACATGCAATATTGTTTTTCATTTGTATCTGCAAATGCTTCTTCTCGATTTGATTCTATATCCATATAATTCAGTTTTTCATTAAATTGAGCCTCTGTAAAATCAAACCTCTGTCCATCTATAAAGTTATAAAAGTGCCACGCCTCTCTTACTTTTGTCTTTTTAATCTCTCCTCCGTATATGTCTTGAACGACCAAAGCCGTTACACCACACTGTCCCTTTGCTGGATTCTCAGTCGTCCACTTTGAACTTGTTTCAATCGACCACGATCTTATTAATGCTTCATATATTCTTTTTTCCTTTACATCATCCACTCTAATCTTCCCCTACTATTAATAGTTTTACACATCATATTTCAAAAGAGGCAGTAAACGATCCTTAAAGACCGTTGATGGTGTCTCTCCGATTAACTGTGCGCCCATTTTCAAGTAATATCCTTTTGCATTCGGATCACTATCAATCGTAAAACTTTTTAAGCCTAGTTCATTTGCTTTTTCTATTACATACTTCCACATTATTTTCCCGTAGCCTTTCCCTTTGTAACGAGGATGAATGTACAGGAAATCGAGAGCTTTATCATTACGTAAAAATGAGAAAAATCCAATCTTCGTATTATCGTTTTCAAAAACATATACAAAATTATTATTTATATACTCTTCTGTAATAGTTAAATCTTCCTTACAGGCAAGTATGAATTCTTCACTATAATCCCACGTCGCTTTTGATTGTAGTGCGAGTTCACTTAATTCATTTGCTTCACTTAATAACGCTTCTCTTATCTTCATGATTCTTTCTCCTCACCTTCGATATGTAAACTATTAAAATGATTCGAAAAGTAATTAAAAAACCCTCTTATTTTCATAAATCTTTATTATAATTAGTACGGCCTGTAACAATGTATTTAAAGAAAAAAACGCCATCTTTGAAAGTTGGCGTTTTCTTCTTCTAAAATTTTTTTCAAACTCAATCTTTCGTTTTACTATTTCTAACGATACACACCTATACAGTTTCTACTACCGCCTCAAGCATTGTTCCATTTTTAGCATAATTCGTATGCCAAGAAAAAGCTTTTTCTAAAACATGAGGAGTTTGTCCACCTCTCGTTTTAGCTTCTTCGTAATAAGCTCTTAGCTGATCACGATACATTGGATGTGCGCAATTCTCGATAATTAATTCCACTCTTTCTCTTGGGGCCAGTCCTCTTAGATCAACATACCCTTGTTCAGTGACGATAACATCTACATCGTGTTCCGTATGGTCCACATGTGAAACAAAAGGAACGATACTTGAAATGTTGCCACCTTTCGCAATCGATTTCGTAACAAAGATAGCTAGGCGAGCATTTCTCGCAAAATCACCAGAACCACCGATACCATTCATCATTTTTGTGCCTAAAACGTGAGTAGAGTTCACATTTCCGTATATATCTAATTCTAAAGCAGTATTAATCGAGATTAATCCGAGGCGACGAATGATTTCAGGATGATTAGAAATCTCTTGCGGGCGCATCATTAATTTGTCACGATACTTTTCAAAGTTGGAAAATACTTTTTGCATTTTCTCCTCAGAGAGTGTGATTGAACAGCATGAAGCAAAATTGACTTTTCCAGCATCCATAAGATCAAAGACTGCATCCTGTAAAACTTCAGAATACACTTCTAAATCTTCAAACTCCGAATCTAACATTCCATGAAGAACAGCATTAGCCACTGAGCCAATTCCTGATTGTAACGGTGCTAAACGATTTGTTAATCGGCCTACTTCGACTTCTTTTCGAAGGAACTCTATTAAATGCTGTGCCATAATAACAGTTTCTTCATCCGGAGGAACAATTGTCGATGGTGAGTCTAATTGGTTCGTAAACACAATCCCTTTCACCTTTTCAACATCGATTGGAATGCCAATCGTTCCAATTCGATCATCCGTTTTCACAATCGGAATTGGAAGTCTTTCTCCTTGTTTACCTGGTTCATATAAATCATGCAGTCCTTCTAACTGCGTGGATTGAGCCATATTCATTTCAATAATAATGGACTTAGCATTTAAAGAAAACGCTAAAGAATTTCCTATTGAAGTTGTTGGAATAATCATGCCATCTTCAGTAATCGCAACCGCTTCCAAAATAGCAAAATCTACATCCATAACGTCAGCGCGAAGTAACTCTGATGTATGAGATAAGTGCTGGTCCACAAATAAAAAATCTCCGTTATTAATTCCTTTTCGCATAGTCGCATCAGCTTGGAAAGGCAATCTTTTCCCTAAAATTCCTGCTTCCGCAAATAATTTATCTACATCAGAACCTAAAGAGGCACCAGTATAAACATTTACTTTAAAAGATGTATCATTCTTAACTCGGTTTACAAGCGCAAATGGGACTGCTTTTACATCACCTGCACGTGTAAACCCACTTAAGCCTAAAGTCATTCCACTTTCAATCCATGAAGCTGCTTCTTCAGGTGTAACTACGCGATCTTTCAGACGTTCATCCCTAATTCTATCCAAATTATTCTCCATATGTAATCCCTCTCCCTATGAATATTCATAATTATTTTACACTTTAACAGTATCTAAATAGGGATTTCAGTATACAATGGCAAAAATTCAGACAAAACAGCGAATCTAGTCTCTAAAGCAGAATAATTTAGAATCCTAGAAGCTTACGAAAATAACTAGCGTATGATTGACTAACTGGAACCCTCTCTCCATTATCCATAGAAAGTAAAAAAGTAGAATGAGTATCAGGATAAATCGCTTGAATATGATTCACATTTACAATAAAGGAACGGTGGCATCTAATAAATGAATCTTTCGGAAGTAAGTATTCGAATTCTTGTAACGAGTATTTATGTGTCCCTGTTAACTCTTCTGCATTTACATACGTCTTTTTATCTTTCGCCTCTAAATACATGACTTTTGAAAAGGGAACCGGAATCCAGCCGTCCGTTGTTTTTAAAGTAACGACTGATTTTCCGTCCGTTAAAGCTGGATAAATGGCTGTCACGCAACCTTCAAGCTTTCCATTGTTTGAGAATGGTACGGCCATACCATGATAAGGAATACCAAAAACATCCCGATTCATAAACTCAGAGGTTTTTTGGTTTGTCACCATTGCTTTATGAGCAATCGTTCCTTCCTTTATAGGATCACCGACACTAATCTTTAAATCAATTCGTTTACTTGGCCGATAGTATATATATTCTTTCGTATTCGATACAGCAATTGAAATTTCATCTGAAAATAATTCCCCAACAACATCTAATAGTAAACCTAATGTTTTATCTTCCATTCTATTAACACCTCATTCACTATTATACTACTATTATGTATGGCCTCTGTTGCTTTATAAAAAGTTTGATTATTAATTTTATACATTTATCTCCTCATTTGCACAAGGCTTTCTGCTTATTTAATTATATAGAATATAACCTACCTTCAAATATGTAAAAATGACATGAACACTACATCAGTAAATACTTGCAACACCTACAAACAAAAAGTCCAAACTATAAACAGTCTGGACTTAGCTTTCATTCTCATTTATTATGTTCTTCTAACCACGAAATCAAATCTTGAAATACTTCTTCTCTATTCACTTCATGGAACATTTCATGTCTTCCATTTTCATATAGACGCAGCGTTACATCTTTTACGCCACATTTTTTATAATTTTCATATACTTCTTTTACACCTTTCCCCATATCTCCAACAGGATCACAATCTCCTGAAAAAATATGTATTGGAAGGTTTTGCGGTGTTTTCTTAAACTCTTCTAGTTTATTTACTTCTAACACACCAGAAAATAATTCTCGATAAAAACTAGTCGTACAAATGAATCCACATAATGGATCCGCAATATATTTATCTACTTGACTGTTATCTGAAGATAACCAATCAAATTTTGTGCGATTTGGTTTAAAGTGCGAATTGAAATTTCCGAAAGATAAAAAGTTTAGCATCGGACTTTTCGTTTTTGCCCCGCGTAATTTCATCTCAATTGTCGCTACTTTATGACCAATGACTCCTAAGAACCCTGGGTTTCCACCAGTTCCTGAAATAAGGAATCCATCATATAGTTCGCCTCTAAGTTGCACAGCTCGTCTTGATAGGAAAGATCCCATACTATGGCCAAGTAAAAATAATGGACATGACTGCTCTTCTTTTATCATTTCCGAAACAAAGATCACATCAGACACAACCTGATTCCACCCTATATCCGGTTCAAAATGACCATAGTCTTCTTCTCTTTTTACTGTTTTCCCATGGCCTTTATGATCATGCGCATAAACACCATACCCTGCTTCTAATAAAGCATCAATAAAATCTGTATAAACACCTGCATGTTCTGTCATACCATGTGCAATTTGAATAATCCCTTTCGGTTCACATTCTGGTAACCACTTGCGTAAATAAATTTCTGATTCATCCAATGCCGTAACGAAACTTTCCTGTACGTTCATTTCGTCAGCCCCCAACTCTATTATGTATCTCAAAAATGAATATCTATTCATTATTCTTATTATGTATTATATGCAATTGCTTTCATTATGACAAATGCCTACCTTTTCCGATTAGCTGTCAAACTATTTATGTTGACGAAACGTCTATAAAATTATATAGTTACTTACATAAAGTAACTATATGGTTTTAGGAGGTTTTTACTATGATGCCATCACTATTTTTAGCACATGGTTCACCAATGCTCGCTATTCAAGATACAGATTATACAAGTTTTTTAAAAACACTTGGAGAAACATATAAACCGAAAGCAATTGTTATTTTCACTGCTCACTGGGAAAGTGAAGTATTAACGATTTCCTCATCAGATAACGAATATGAAACAATTTATGATTTTGGAGGTTTTCCTCCAGAGTTATATGAAATTAAGTATCGTGCAAAAGGTTCTTCTAGCATTGCATCCATGTTAGAAACAAAATTTAAAAACAAAGGTATTCCAGTTCATCATAATATGACGAGAGGTTTAGATCACGGCTCATGGACACTATTGCACCGTATGTATCCAGAAGCAAATATTCCTGTCATACAAATATCAGTAAATCCATTCCTTTCTGCAAAAGAACAATTTAAGATTGGAGAAGCATTAAAAGGACTTGGACAAGAAGATATTTTAGTAATCGGTAGCGGTGTTACCGTTCATAACTTACGAGCACTGAAATGGAATCAAACTACACCCGAACAATGGGCAATTGAATTTGATGATTGGATTATAAAACATATGCAGACTAACGATAAAGATGCGTTGTTTAATTGGGAAAACAATGCGCCTCATGCACAATTAGCAGTACCAAGAGCAGAGCATTTTGTTCCTTTATTTATCGCTATGGGAAGTGGTGAAAATAGCGGTGAAGTCATTCACCGTAGTTACGAGCTTGGTACATTAAGTTATCTTTGTCTCCAATTTTAAAGAAAAAAGGATGAAGCAATCATTGCTTCATCCTTTTTTCATTCACTTAGTTAACTAACTTCCAAATGTCGTTTCTCTGATACCTCTTCGTTCTTATTATGAAAATAAACCCAAATACACGCAATAAACAATAGTGATGATGTAGAGAAGAAAACATATTGAAACCCTGCATGTGCTGCAATTTGTCCACCAAGTACTGGTCCAATCATATTTCCTAAAAACTGAAACGATTGATTATATCCAAATATTCGTCCCGTTACATGAGTTGGTGTATGTTGTTTTAGTAGAGTTTGTACGGAAGGTAATAATCCTGCTTGTGCAATACCTAATAAAAATCTAAGAATTAATAGTTGCCAAGCTGAGGTTACAAATGCTTGCGGGATAAAAATAATTCCTGCAGCAAACAACGCTACAACTAACGTTTTTTGAGGACCGATATGATCTGATAATCGTCCTAATCTTGGTGCTGCCAAAATAACAGCTAATCCTGTCGCTGACATAACGGCGCCTGCAATTGTTTCAATATGCGCTGTTTGAGGACCAACTAAATTTTTCACGTACAATGTAACAATTGGCTGAACAGACATATTAGCAAGTTGAATAATAAATGTTGTTACAAACAAACTAATAATCAAATGTTTAGCTGGAACCATCGTCCATACTTTTTTCGTTTGTACTTTTTTTGCTTGAGCAGAGTGATTTTCTTCATGTAGAAAGAAAAAAACGATGAGAAAGGAAAGGAATAAAAAAGCTCCTGTAACAAGAAAAACATGACGCATTCCAATTAACTCAGATAAATAACCTCCAAGTAACGGTCCAAGTAAAGAACCGCTCACGCCACCAGTTGAAATTGTGGAGATCGCCCAACCTGAATGCTCTTGCGGAGTTTCTGCTGCAATAAATGTCATTGCTGTTGAAAGGAAACCAGATACTGCTCCCATCAAAAATCTTAGTGCGACTAGTTGATATACATCCGTTACAAACCCCATAAGCGTCATAATAATCGCCATACCAAGGCTAGCACGAATTAGCATCAATTTCCGTCCATGTATATCACCAAGCTTTCCCCATATTGGTGATACGATCGCACCCATTAAAAATGTTACACCAAATGCAAGTCCCGACCACTGTGCAATACTAGAAGTGCCAGTCACCCCTAATTCCTCAATATAAAAAGATAAAAAAGGAATTACTAAACTCATACCGGCTGCAGTGGTAAAACAACCTAGCCAACAAATCATTAAATTTCGTTTCCAGCTGGCCATTTTCACACCTTCTTTCTTTAGATACCCATTCTACACCCTTTCTTATAAAAAGTTTAGTAATTTGCTTTATTTGTAAGATTTACTACAAAACCCGCTATTTTCTAATAAAAATCACTACATTCCCACATTTTTTTCATAATAAAACCAACTCCACCTAAATGAAGTTGGTTAATAATCCATGATCGGTATTAAACGTGCATTACAACATCTCTCATAAAACTCAATTGGGCCCGCTTGCCCAATAATTGCATATTCATAACCCTCTTGCTTCATACTATGCAGACTACAATGTAACAATTGCTTCCCTACACCTTTCACACGATTTTGTTTCGCCGTGCCCATTGGACCAAACAATCCTTTCTTTCCTCTCACTACGTCATAACAAGCGAAACCTACTATCACTTCTTCTTGCTCTGCTATATAAATAGGTAAGTTTTCTTTATATGTACGAAATCCATACTCTATCGAATGTAACCACCGTTCACCAAATTCTGCTTCAACAAAAATTGCTAATTGTTCAAAATCAGAAGCGTTAGCCTTTCTAACAGTACAAGTTAAATCATTATAAATAGGAACAAAACTTTTTAAATCGACTGCTAAATTTCTTGGCTCAGCTATAATACGTAATATATCTCTTTGCATCTGTGCATTTTCAATAACTGGATTTACACGAAATAATGCATATATAACATGTCCTTCATTAATTATTACTTGCTGAAAACGTTCCATACGTTTTTTCGCTATTTGTAAAATTTCTAGCGTCTTATGGGATAATTTATATTGTCCTATTTTTTTATAATCTTGATCCGTTAAATCATATTGTTTTCGTAATGAAAATTTTTCTGAAAAATCCGTACCCATATTACGGAACAAATACATATACAACTCGCCACAAACGCCAGTACCTTCTTTACACATGCCAATAAATAAATGAACTGGTTGAATGATATTACATTCTGCCTCTTCTGCTGCAATCTCCAATATGTTATGCACACGTTTTGTAAATTGAAACTCCTCCATATGTATTTCCATCCTCTACTAATTTACTAACAAACCGTAACCATAAATAATTGAAACAATTACACCCACTACCAATATACCTGGAAGTAAATTTGCCACCTTGATTTTAATAATACTAAGCAAGTTCAATCCAATAGCGGCTATCATAATACCACCTGTAGCTGTCATTTCTACTATAAATTGATTCATTAATTCCTTCGGGACCAAACTATTAATTTGTGTTGCAAAAATTGCAATACCACCCTCATATAAAATAACGGGAATCGCTGAAAATACTACGCCAATTCCTAAAGTTGTCGTTAATATAATAGAAATGAATCCATCGATAATTGCCTTTGTAAATAAAATATCATGATTTCCGCGAATCCCACTGTCGAGTGCACCAAGTATCCCCATCGCGCCAATTGCAAATATTAAAGTAGCTGTTACAAAACCTTCTGATATGCTCCCTTTCCCTTTCGATCCAACTTTATTTTCTAGCCAATCTCCTAACTGTTTTAACTTTCCCTCTAATTGTAACCATTCCCCGATGACGGTACCAATTACTAAACTTAGTATGACAACAAGAAAATTTTCACTTTTCAATGCCATTTGAAGTCCAAGTACAGTAACCGCTAAACCGATTGCATGCATAATTGTTCCCTTCATACTTTCTGGTATTCTACTAAATAATTTACCTAGTAAAGTACCAAATATAATGCAAATCCCATTTACAACTGCTCCTAATATAACCATTTCTCATTCTTCACCCTTCGAATTCTTTATTTCTATATTTTGGTTTATTCATTGATTTACAGGTTATCTATATGTTAACTTAATACTGAGAATATTAACAAATGTTTTTTCAATACATAAACCGCATTTTTTATATCTGTACATAAACCAATTACTTTTTATAGACTCATTGCTAATTTAATTGCGGGATAAACTCAAAAGGGAAGGTATTTATGAAAACTTTACTAAAACGATTTTTGTTAATAGCCTTTTGCATTACGCCAATTGTTGTATTAATTAACCACTCTTTTACTTCAAAAGCGAAAGACAAACCCGATTTCCAAAACAAATCTAGCAAAACTGCTTCAACGAGAGAAAAGAAAATAGAAGACCCAGAAATTACCCTCACCTTTTCTGGTGATACAATGTTCGATTGGCAATTACGTCCGGTAATCGAAAAAAACGGGGCTGATTATCCATTCCAGCATGTAAAAGAAGAAATAACAAAAGCTGATATTTCTTTCGTTAATTTAGAGTCTGCATTTACAACGAGAGAAAAAAAAGCTCTTGGACAACTGTTTTGGATTAAAAGTGATCCATCCACGCTTCAAGCTATAAAAAACACCGGTTATGACATCGTAAATATCGGGAATAATCATACACTTGATTACGGACAAGAGGGATTACTAGATACAATCTCTTACGTAGAAAAATCAAAGTTCCCTTACATTGGAGCCGGAAAAAATGCAAAAGACGCATATACGGCACGAGAAATGACTGTAAAAGGAAAAAAATTCAAATTCCTTTCATTCGTCCGATTTATGCCTGATTTCACTTGGGTAGCTGATGACAATAAACCTGGCGTTGCGAACGGATATGATTTAAATCTTGTAACAAAAACAATTAAAGAGCAAAAGAAAGATGCAGACTATTTAATTGTCTATATGCATTGGGGTGTCGAAAAATCAAATCGTCCGGTAGATTATCAAAAACAATATGTAAATAAAATGGTTACAGCAGGAGCCGACGCGATTGTCGGAAGTCATCCACATTGGTTACAAGGGTTTGAATATTATAATAACGTTCCTGTCGCTTACTCATTAGGAAACTTTTTATTCCCAAGTTATGTGAACGGAAAAAGTGCTGAAACTGGTGTATTAACTTTAACTTTTAAAGGAAAGGATGTCCAAATGTCATTCAATCCTTATATCATCCGTAACAACCAAGTTTCCCCTGTGAATGAGGAAGAAAAGAAAAAAGCTCTACAATATTTACAAGAAGTTTCAACCGATGTAGAAATTGATGATACAGGGAAAATAATAAATAAACGCAACTAAACAGTACAAGATCCATTTCTCTGTAACATACATTAGAGAATAGGTGATGAATATGCTAAAAGATTTATTAGAAAATGTAAGTTTGTTAGAGAATATTTATAAAATGTCTATAGCCGTTCTACTTTTATGTTCACTTTTCTCTGTTAGACTTCTAAAAAAAATAAAACGGGAACGAAAACTTACTACCTTTGAATTTACTATGTATGTAATCATTCGTATTGCGATCCTCTTTTGGTTAGCTAGCTTTATTCTTCTTGAATTTAATGAATATCTAGTTTAACTATAAAAAAGATAGAACAAGCATTATATTTCCTCGCTTGTATCTATCTTTTTTATTTGGGTGCTAACTCTTTCCTTCTATTAAATAAGCAAATCAAACAAAACAGGATTTTTATTAAGCTCCATAAATTGAATATTATTTTCTTTAAAACGGGTAATTAACTGCTCGTAATCTTCTTTATGTTTTAATTCTACTCCGACTAATGCTGGACCATTTTCTTTATTATGTTTCTTAATATACTCAAAGCGCGTAATATCATCTTCTGGTCCTAATCCTTTATCAAGAAATTCTCTTAGCGCACCTGAACGCTGCGGGAATTCAATGATAAAATAATGCTTTAACCCTTCGTAAATGAGAGAACGTTCTTTCATTTCTTGCATTCTATCAATATCATTATTCCCACCACTTAGCGTACATACAACTGTTTTACCTTTTATTTCATCTCTATATAAATCAAGCGCTGCAATAGATAGCGCACCAGCCGGTTCAGCTACAATTGCATTTTTCTTATACAGTTCTAAAATCGTCGTACAAACCTTTCCTTCTGGTACTAAAACAATATCATCAATTACATCTTTACACGTTTCAAATGTTAACTTTCCTACCTTTTTAACAGCTGCCCCATCAACAAAACTATCTATTTTCTCCAATGCGACATTTTCATTTTGAAGAAAAGCCTCTTTCATAGATGCAGCTCCCATTGGCTCTACACCAATGATCTTTGTAGCAGGACTAACACCTTTCACATATGTACCAACTCCTGATGCTAATCCACCACCGCCAATTGCTGTAAAGATATAATCAACCGTTTTCTCCATATCATGCATAATTTCAACTGCGACTGTCCCTTGACCAGCAATAACATATGGATCATCAAATGGGTGAACAAACGTCATCCTATTTTCTTCACAATAGCGCTGTGCTTCTTGGAAAGAGCTATCAAATGTATCACCAACTAATACAATTTCTGCGAAATCACCACCGAAAAATTGTACTTGTGACACTTTTTGTTTAGGTGTCGTCGTCGGCATGAAAATTTTTGACGGAATCTTCAATAAATTACATGTATAAGCTACTCCTTGCGCATGATTACCAGCACTTGCACAAACAACACCGTTTTGTAATTGCACTTTCGGTAAACTTTGAATTAGATTGTACGCACCACGAATTTTGAAAGAGCGAATTAATTGTAAGTCTTCTCGTTTTACATAAACGTCACAATCATATTTCTCAGATAAAACTGTATCACGTTGTAACGGTGTTTTAATAACGATATCCTTCATGCAATTATGAGCCATTAAGATATCTTCAATTTTCACTCTCTCCTTTACCTTTTGCACCATTTCATATCATCCTTATCTCTTTTATATTGGCTCAATCAAAATTTGGGACTTTTAAGACTGCACCTGTATTCGCCGACGTTACCATTTGTGCGTAGCGCCCAAGCCATCCCGTTTTCACTTTTGGTTCTGGTCGTTTCCATTCTTTTTTACGCTTAACTAATTCTTCATCACTAATTCTTACTTCTAACAACCTTTCCTCAACATCGATACAAACGATATCCCCTTGTTCAAGAAGTGCAATCGTTCCACCGGCAGCTGCTTCTGGCGAAATATGTCCTACTGAAATACCACGTGAAGCTCCAGAGAAACGTCCATCCGTTAATAGCGCAACATCTGCACCTAATCCCATACCAGCAATCGCTGACGTTGGTGCTAACATTTCCGGCATACCAGGGCCACCTCTTGGTCCTTCATAACGAATAACAACTACATCCCCTTTCTTAACCTTCCCAAGCATAATGCCTGCAAGCGCCTCATCTTGCGAATTAAAAATAACGCATGGTCCTTCAAATCGTTTTACTTCAGTTGCCCCACTTTTAATAACTGCCCCATCCTTCGCAAGGTTTCCTTTTAATATACGTAATCCACCTTCTTCACTATGAGGGTTTTCAAGAGAATGAATAACTTCCTTATCTTTAATCTCTGCATGAGCAATGTTCTCTCTTAAGGTTTGCCCAGTAGCAGTAATACGATCTAGATGAAGTACCCCTTCTTTTCGGCTCATCTCTTTCAAAATGGCACTAATCCCGCCTGCACGATCAATATCTTCCATATGCCAATTGGACGCAGGGCTTACTTTACATAAATGTGGTACACGTCTTGAAACGGCATCAATACGGCTCATATCATAATCTAGTCCTGCCTCATGTGCGAGTGCTAGTGTATGTAACACTGTATTTGTTGAGCCGCCCATCGCCATATCAAGCGCGAACGCATCATCAATTGCTTCTTCCGTTACAATGTCTCGTGGTTTAATATCTCTTTCAATTAAAATCTTTAATTTTTCTGCTGCTTCTTTAATTAACTCCTCACGTCTCGGATCAATAGCCAAAATACTTCCGTTACCAGGAAGAGCTAAACCTAACACTTCACATAAACAATTCATAGAGTTCGCTGTAAACATACCGGAACAAGAACCACAAGATGGACAACCATGATCTTCAATATCCTTTAATTCTTCTTCTGAAATTTTCCCAGATTGATAAGCTCCTACTCCTTCGAAAACAGAACTTAAATCAACAACTTCTCCTTTAGATGTTTTTCCGGCCGCCATCGGACCACCTGAAACAAAAACAGTTGGAATGTTAATACGAAGTGCAGCCATCATCATACCAGGTGTGATTTTGTCACAGTTTGGAATACAAATCATGCCATCAAACCAATGGGCATTTACAACCGTTTCCACTGAATCTGCAATAATTTCACGACTCGGAAGCGAATAACGCATACCGATATGCCCCATCGCAATACCGTCATCTACTCCAATTGTATTAAATTCAAATGGAACCATGCCTGCTGCACGTACTGCTTCTTTAACAAGTTTCCCAAACTCATTTAAGTGCTTATGACCTGGAATAATTTCAATAAAAGAATTACAAATAGCTATAAACGGTTTATCAAAATCTTCATCTTTCAAACCAGTTGCTTTTAATAAACTACGATGCGGCGCTTTATCAAAACCTTTTTTAATCATGTCACTTCTCATCTTGTCAAATCCCCTCTTACGTATTTTTCACTTACAATCTATTACTCTATTTCTTTACTAATTCTTTCGGTGCATGAATCCAGCTCATCATTTCACGAAGCTCTGCTCCTACTTTTTCTAACTGATGATTTTGCTCTGCTTTTTTCATCGCATTATACGTTGGACGCCCAGCTTGGTTTTCTAAAATCCATTTCTTCGCGAATTCACCTTGCTGAATTTCTGTAAGTACTCGTTTCATTTCTTTCTTCGTTTCATCTGTAACAATTCTCGATCCTGTTACATAATCTCCGAACTCTGCCGTATCGGAAATAGAATGGCGCATGTTCGTTAAACCACCTTCGTACATTAAATCAACAATTAACTTTAATTCATGTAAACATTCGAAGTATGCAATTTCAGGGCGATATCCGCCTTCTGTTAACGTTTCAAAACCAGCTTTCACAAGTGCAGTTACACCTCCGCAAAGTACCGCTTGCTCACCAAACAAATCCGTCTCTGTTTCTTCTTGGAATGTCGTTTCAATTACACCTGCACGTGTACAACCTACACCTTTTGCATAAGCAAGTGCTACATGTAACGCTGTGCCTGTTGCATCTTGATGTACTGCGACTAATGCTGGAACACCATTTCCTTCTTGAAATACACGGCGAACGAGATGACCTGGACTTTTTGGCGCAACCATCGCTACATCTACGTAACTTGGCGGATTAATTTGGCCGAAGTGAATGTTAAATCCATGTGAAAAAAGTAACATTTGTCCTTCACGAAGATTCTCTTCTACCTCTGCTTTATACACATGAGCTTGCTGTTCATCTGGCAGTAACATTTGTACAACTTGCGCGGTTCGAACTGCTTCTGAAACAGACATTACTTCAAATCCATCTGCTTTTGCTACTTCAAAAGACTTACCAAGCCGAACACCAACTACAACTTCCACACCAGAATCGCGTAAATTTTGCGCCTGTGCATGACCTTGAGACCCATAGCCAATTACCGCAACTGTTTTCCCTTTTAATAACTCTACATTTGCATCTTGCTCATAATATGTTTTCATACTCCATACACTCCTTATAATTTGTTTACTTGCAGTACATTGATTAACTTTTTCAACTGACCGACGAGTAATGTTGCTTCTTGTTCTGTACAAACTGCCGTTAACTCCATTTCACTTTCATTTAAATTTAATGAAGAAATATAATAACCACGCCGAGCAAAAATTCCACTTATGCGTAATAAGACATTTGGATCGTTATCGATAACTAATGAAAAAGTATGACTCATTCTTCCCACCTCTTCATAATCATTTCGTTATTCCCTTTATTTGGTGGAACCATCGGAAATACGTTTTCACCTTCTTCTACACAAAAATCAACTACGACAGGTCCTTCATGAGCAAATGCTTCTAACATCACTTGTTTCGCCTCGGTTGAATTTATCGCTCTTAATCCTTTCACTCCATAAGCTTCTGCCACTTTCACAAAATCTGGAGATCCAATTTTCGACTCTGACAATCGGTTTTCATAAAACATTTCTTGCCATTGCCTTACCATCCCTAAAAATTTATTGTTTATAATAAATACTTTTACAGGGATGTTATTTTCAGCAATTGTTTGTAGTTCTTGAATATTCATTTGAAAAGAAGCATCACCTGCAATACAAATAACGAGTTCTTCTTCTTTTGCAAGCTGAGCACCAACTGCCGCCGGGAAGCCAAATCCCATCGTTCCTAATCCACCTGATGTTAGAAAAGTCCGCGGGTTTTTCGCTTTATAAAAATGCGCAGCCCACATTTGATGCTGTCCTACTTCTGTCGTAACAATCGCTTCACCATTCGTTAATTCACTTACTAAGCTAATAACATGCTGTGGTTTTAACTCACTTTCTTTTTGAATATAGGAAAGAGGGTATTCCGCTTTCCATTCCTCGGTTTTCGTAAGCCATTCATCTGTCTGTGTACAAATTGGCATATGTAACAACATGTGTAACGCTTTTTTTACATCTCCAACAACTGGATACTTTACCGCTACATTTTTTTGAAACTCCGAAGGATCTATATCAATATGTACCTTTTTCGAATGCGGAGAAAAGAGTTCTAATTTTCCTGTTACACGATCATCGAAGCGAACACCTAAAGCAAGTAATAAGTCACATTCTGTTACTGCCATGTTTGCAGCGTACGTTCCATGCATACCGAGCATTCCTAAAAATAATGGATCTCCCGGCGGATATGCACCTAGTCCCATTAAAGTTGACACGACTGGAATACGATTTTCTCTTGCAAATTTGATCAGTTCATCAGATCCATCTGAATGAATGACACCTCCTCCAATATAAAGAAGTGGACGTTTCGCTTTTGAAATTTCTTTCGCTACCTCTCTAAGTTTCATGCTGTCTGGTACGAGTTCTGGTTTGTACCCCGGAATATCAACTTCTTCATTAAAGAAACTGGTGACTTTTGCATTTTGAACATCTTTTGGAATATCAATTAATACCGGCCCCGGCCGCCCGCTTTCGGCGATGTAAAAAGCTTCTTGTACAATGCGCGATAAATGATTCACATCACGAACTTGGTAATTATGCTTTGTAACAGGTACTGTAATTCCAACAACATCTGCTTCTTGAAATCCGTCTTTACCAATTAATGACTTTGCAACTTGCCCTGTAATGACAACTAAAGGAATCGAATCCATATAAGCATCTGCTAAGCCCGTAACTAAATTTGTCGCCCCTGGGCCAGAGGTAGCAAAGACTACCCCGACCTTTCCAGAAGCTCTCGCATATCCTTCTGCCGCATGAATAGCAGCTTGTTCATGACGAGTTAAAATGTGCTTTAAACCACTTCCGTATAACGCATCGTACACTGGCAAAATCGCTCCGCCCGGATAACCGAAAACAGTCGTTACGCCTAAATTCTTCAAGCATTGAATAACGTGTCCAGCTCCTGTCACATCTTCACACTGTAATTTCTCATATGTTGTATACTGTTGCTCCATTTTAATTAACTCCTCTCCCTACCTACAGTAAGCTTTCCGCCAATCCTGGAACACGTACTCCTCTTTCCCTCGTTAACTTTTTAAATTCCTCTGTCAATTGTTTCGTTACACTTCCTGGTTTCCCATCTCCAATTTCTCTTGAATCAACTTTTACAACAGGAATTAATTCTGCTGCCGTTCCCGTTAAAAATACTTCATCTGCTACATATACGTCATGGCGAGTAAATGGCCTTTCCTCACATGGAATATGAAGTCGCTCACATAGCTCAATAACACTATTTCTTGTAATACCTTCTAATGCTCCTAAATAGGATGGCGGGGTTAATACTTTTCCATCTTTCACAACGAAAACATTATCTCCAGATCCTTCACAAACATATCCTTGTTGATTTAACATAAGAGCCTCTAGCACTCCTGCTTGTGCCGCTTCAATTTTTACAAGTACGTTATTTAAGTAGTTCATTGACTTAATACGTGGGTCTAAAGCATCTGGCGTATTACGTCTTGATGCAACAGATACAACGCTTAATCCATTATCGTAAAATTCCTGTGGGAATAACTTTAATTGTTCTGCAATGATAATAACGCTCGGTTTCACACAACTTCTCGGATCGAGCCCTAAGTCCCCTTTTCCTCTTGAAACAATTAACCGAATATAAGCATCTGCATACTCATTTTTTTGAAGTGTCTGTAAAACTGCTTCTTCCATTTCGTCAACCGTCAGCGGGATTGTAAGTAAAATAGATTTTGCCGATTCATATAATCGTTTTACATGTTCTTTTAAACAAAATACATTTCCACCGTAACTACGAATCCCTTCAAATACACCGTCTCCGTATAAAAAACCATGATCATATACTGAAACAACTGCCTTTTCTTTTTCTACAAATTCCCCATTCATATAAATGTACTGATTTCCCATCTCACATCGCTCCTCTTTTTTTCTCTCTATTTTTGCAATCTATTTCTATATCGATTGCTGAGATGAGTATTTTTTAACAGAATATTCAGTATATAAACTTTAAAAATATACTCGTCTCAACAATCGATTACATACATACTTATAGCAATCCATTGCTGAGACGAGGGAATCGTGGTACCACTCAGCTTCCTTACACTTCTCACGAAATATAAGCTCTGCAAGTCCAATTAGACTTTTGTTTTTCTATCGGAAACAACTCCGCTACTTTTTACTAGTTTTCAAAAGTAGTGCTCCGAGGTGATCTTCAATGATGACATTGTTACCACCCTCACAGCATCTGGGTAGCTCTCTGAAACAATTTTTATCATTTACTCTCCTCTTCTACGCATTCTCTTATTTTTAAAAATAAAAACTCTCGCCTCAGCAATCAACTACTACAATTTAGTAGCTTTGATTGCTGAGGCGAGAGTTTCGCGTTACCACTCAGCTTCCTTATACTTCTCACGAAATATAAGCTCTGTAGGTCCAATTAGACCCCCGTCCTTTTACCGGAGACGATGCCGTCGCCCTCTACTCAGTTTCCCTTTCGCAAGCGATGCTCCGAGGTGATCTTCAATGACTCGATTGTTACTACTCTCACAGCCTTGGAGTAGCTCTCTGAAACGATCATAATCATCTACTTTCCTCTTCTTTGCATATACAACATATAAAGTTAGAAAATTCTTAATTAACTTTCATTTGTTAAACGTATTATAGGACGTTGTTCTTTTCATTGTCAACATGTTTTTTTGTTTTTTTTTAATACTACATATATTTTCGAATCTTTTTTATTGCGCAATAAAACTTTTTATATAATACTATATAAAACATATATATTTAGGAGGATTACAACAATGTCCGAAAAAACATACGAACTCGCAACCTTCGCAGGCGGTTGCTTTTGGTGCATGGTAAAGCCGTTTGATGAACTTCCTGGTATTCATAAAGTACTTTCTGGCTATGCAGGTGGTCATGTAGAAAACCCAACATATGAACAAGTAAAAGCGGGTACATCTGGTCATTTAGAAGTTGTACAAATTACATTTGATCCTTCTATTTTCCCATATGAAAAATTACTGGATTTATATTGGCCGCAAATCGATCCAACTGATGATGGCGGACAATTTTTTGACCGTGGTCCATCTTATCGCACCGCTATTTTTTATCATACCGAAACACAAAAAGAGCTTGCTGAAAAATCAAAACAAACTCTTGCAGAAAGCGGTATGTTTAAAGAGCCAATCGTAACTGAAATTCGCCCGGCTGCACCTTTTTATGAAGCCGAGGAATACCATCAGCATTTCTATAAAAAGAACCCTGAGAAATATGCTACTGAGCAAAAAGAATCTGGCCGTGCAGACTTTATAAAAGAAAATTGGCAAAAAAAATAATAAAAATGCATCGCGCTCTCTTTTCAAAGTGCGATGCATTTTTATCTTTGAAAAAAGTACCATACAATGATAAAAACAACAGCTGTTAATGTCCAAAGTACTATCTCGTTTTTAGTTTTATTCTTTTTATTAGTCATTTTATTTTCTCCTTATAGCTATTTAACATATTCAAGATTTCCTTTGTTTCATTGTCCACCTTATATACGTGAATACATCCTTACAAATTCTTATAACAAGACCACCAACGATTCCGATTGTAATTGAAATTACTAACATCTGTACAAAACTAAGAGTAGTTGTGTATGTTATGTAGATAACAATACATATAAGTAAAACATCCGGTAAAGAAAGTAAAAACTTTTTAAACATTTCTTTAGCTCTCCTATGTTTTATTTATAAATTATATCTTTTAAAAAAGAAATCTATTACCGTTTCTTAAATAAAAAACCTCCAGTTTAAGCACTAGAGGTTTTCCATTTTATTTCTTCAATCTCTCAATAAAATCCTGCAATTTATCAAGTGATTTCATATTCTGATTACAGGCCACGGCATCTTTGCAAATATAGTTTCCCTTTTTCACGAAAGTTCCTGGTATATCACCTTTAATTTCAACTAAAAACATCCCTACTTCTTCATGTCCGTGACATAAAGAACAAATGCTCTTTTTATTTAAACTTTGAAACGTTCCTTGCAGACCAACAAACTTATTTTTATCATTTTTCGCTATAATAAATTTCCTGCTTGACCCTTTATCAATCCAGCTTAAATAAGATAATTCTTTCATGTCCATTTCTTCCATATCAGGAAGTTTTAATTTTTTCACCTTAGGAAATAATTTTTTTAATGTTTGTGCTGTAACTTCCTGAAACGGAATGACGTACGGATTTATTTTCATTAAAAACGATTCTGCATCTTCTCTATTTTGAACTGTTAATACCGTATCGATTAACTCTTTCTGCTCATCCGTTAAATTCTCAAATACATGTATTATCTTTTCAATTGCTAATGATTTTAACGCTTGAATGACACCTCTATCATTTGCCGTTGCGTGCCCATTCGCTAAAATATAAGCTTGTGATTTTATAAAATTATATTGATCACTTCTAATAAAAGCTTCCATCTTTATCACTCCATACAAATTGTTGATCTAATCTTATTGTATACAATGATTTAGCTTTTTGGTATGTAAAAGATAACTTAGAAACGAATATTACATACATCGATTATATTTTACCGCTCCATTTCCTGACAAAAGAAGCCATCATCTGTTTTCCATTCCGCATATAATACGTCTTCAAATTTAGTAATTCCTTTTTGCTTTATTTGCTTATACAGCCATCCTTCATCAAAGCCCGCTTCTCTCAAATTATCTTTCACTACTTTTCCATCACTAATTAATGAAATTGGTAAGTATACAGGCTTATGTTTTAAACTTAAATCATTTATAGTGGGAGATTCGTATTTACTTTTTTTCAGAACACTTATATTTCCGTTAGGTTCTAATATCATATATTCAACTTCTCGGATTGAAAATATATCTTTTTGTTGCCTAAGCATTTGTTGTAATTGGTTAATGTCCAAATGATTTACACTTAATTGTTCACGATCAATCTTTCCATTACGAATAATAATGGAAGGATATCCTTCAAAAAACCTTCTTGTTCCTCTTATTTTTTGCGTTATCACTTCTATTGTATAAATTAAAATTACCCATACAAATACTGAATATAAAATAGACCACACTTTAATTTTAGGATCATATATTGAATTTCCAACGAGCTCACCAAGAACAATAGCAGAAATAAAATCAAATGGCGTCAGCTGAGATATTTGTGTTTTCCCTAATATTTTTGTAGCAATTAATAGAACAAAGAAACCAATTAAAAGCTCTATCGTTATTTGTCCAATATGATTCATATATGTTCACCTTTCTACTTTTCAAGTGCTCTGTATACCATTTTATAAAAAAACGGCACATTTTTTCTATTATCATGCCCGTTCACATCTCATATATCCAATACATATAAAACAAAAAGAGTCTGATTCAAAGTAACATGAATCAGACTCTTTTCCTCTTATTTAGAATACACAATCTTTTTTATCGTTTCTCCGGAAAGAAAATACTCTTCTGCAAGTTGATGAATAGCAATTCCACTTTTAAACGCTTCTTTAATGGCTTTGTTTCTTTCATCTAACTGTTTTCTTCCTCCAGATCGTGTTCCCCATTTATAATGTTTCGTTTCTTGTTTTGGAATGTAAATTGTTTCACCTTGTATATACTTTTGAATTTCAGTAATTAAACTCTCTGGTAAAACTGCCTTAGCTTTTACGTATTTCATTTCTGCTCGCCCCTTATTTTTTATGGTTCATTTCAATAAGGTGCAAAGCCAAATACAAAAAATGATACAAGCTCATTTTGGCGATGAATTGTATATTACCTGTCTACCTCACGCAAAGTATCGCCATTTCCATACTTGGCTTTGCATGAGACGCTGCAGTGTCTGGCAATTGAATTATAATCGCCATGTAAACACCTCCTAATATACCTTTTTCATTACATTATATGATAAATTCCTTCCCCTTGCATCCACATCCTTTTTAAAGCATGAAATTACTTAGTTTGATATAATACTTTTTAGTCCAATCAAAAACTATAGTGAGGTTGCTTTATGAAAAAGAAAATAATCATTACAATCATTACATTATTCATTATTACTGTAGCATTATTCGGAACATACAAATTGATGAATGCAAGAAGCTTTCAATTATTTGGAGATTTAACAAATCGAGTAGAAACAAATGAAAAGGTGATTGCTTTAACTTTTGATGATGGCCCTACTAACAATGTAAAACAAATATTACCGCTACTAGATACATACAATGCAAAAGCTACTTTCTTTTTAATTGGAAATGAATTAGAGAAAAACCTATCGTTAGGAGAATCTATCGTACAATCTGGACACCAAATTGGAAACCATACATATTCTCATAACAGAATGGTTTTTAAAACACCTTCTTTTATTAAAGAAGAAATAGAAAAAACGAATGCATTAATCCGCCAAACAGGATTTACAGGCGCAATTGATTTTAGACCACCTAACGGGAAAAAGCTAATTGGTCTGCCCTATTATTTAAATAAAAACAATATCGAAACAATCACCTGGGACCTTGAACCTGATACTTTTTATAAATCTGCTGCTGATAAAATTGAATATGTTAATAAAAATGTAAAACCAGGTTCTATCATTTTACTGCACTCTATGTATGATGAGTCTAATGAAAGTTTACAGACCATTGAAGGTATTTTAGACTCTTTATCTAAGAAGGGCTATCAGTTCGTAACAGTAAACGAACTACAAAAAAGAACAAAGTAAGAAAGCTAGCGTATCATACAATGATACGCTACCTTTTTGTTTAAATAATGCCAAGTACATTTAAGAATACGATAATAATCGCAATTGGTGCGATGAAGCGAAGTAAGAATAACCATAATACGAATAATTTATAGCCTTTATTTTTACTTACACCAAGCTCTTTCATTAATACATCTTTCTTCATTTTTAAAGGAACAAAGATAGAAACTAATAAAACACCAAGTGGCATTAATACGTTACTAACTGCATAATCCGCTAAATCAAAGACTGTCTTTCCGAAAATCTTCAGATCGCTTAATATACCAAATGACAATGCTGATGGTACTCCTACAACGAAGATTAATAAACCTACGATTAAAGCCATTTTTTCACGTTTCCCTTTACCTTTTGCAGTTAAAGATGCCACGCTAATTTCTAACATCGAAATCGCTGATGTAATAGTAGCAAAGAAGAATAGTAGTAAGAAAACGATGAAGAAGAATTTTCCGAATGCCATTTTACTAAAAATAGCTGGCAGTACGATAAATAATAGTCCCGGTCCTTGAGATGGTTCCATTCCAAATGCGAACACTACTGGGAAAATTGCAAGTCCTGCAAGTAATGTAATCACAAGCGTTAAAGCTACGATAGAAAATGCTGAACGCGGTAAACTTTCCTCTTTCGGTAAGTATGAGCTATACGTTACCATTACTGCTACTCCGACTGATAGTGAGAAGAACGATTGTCCCATCGCATATAAAATAACTTCTGATGTTACATGTGAGAAATCAGGTTGTAAGAAGAAACGAACCCCTTCTCCTGCACCATCTAACGTAAGTGCACGAACGATTAATACAAAGAATAAAACGAATAGTGCTGGCATGAAATATTTATTTACTTTTTCAACACCATTTTGTACACCTTTACTTACGATAAAAATAGTAATAAGGATGAATAATAGCTGTGATCCTACTGCTAAATACGGATTGGAAATGATTTCACCAAACGTAGCTTCGTATGCGCCATTTCCTTCCCATAGTCTACCTGTAATTGCATTCCATAAATATAATAAAATCCAGCCTCCTACAACACTGTAGAAAGAAAGTAATATGAAACAAGTTACAATCCCTAATTTCCCTAACCATGGCCATAATGTTTTTGGTGCGATTTCTCTATACGCATCAACAGCCTCTTTTTGTGTACTTCTTCCGATAACGAATTCAGCTAATAATAGCGGTAAACCAATTAATAATGTGAAACCGATGAAAATAAGGAAGAACGCGCCGCCCCCTCCAATTCCGGCCATATACGGGAACTTCCAAATAGCCCCTAGACCAATTGCTGAACCTGCCGCAGCTAATACGAAACCTAATTTCGATGTCCATTGCTGTGAATTCATTTGTTAATCTCCTCTCTTTATCTTTTTCTGTTTTACAATTCGGTATTTATATTGTTCTATCCACACTCTTTTCTAATACGTTCACTTCCTCTCTACTAATAAAAAACGCCCCTACGTAAATACGTAGGGACGACAAAAATATCGCGGTACCACCCTAGTTATGAAGATACACCAAAGTTAGGACCTAAATAAAAAACGTCCCTACGCAAATACGTAGGGACGATAAATTATCGCGGTACCACCCTAGTTATGAAGCCACAACAAAGTAAGACCTAAATAAAAAACGTCCCTACGTAAATACGTAGGGACGATAAATATCGCGGTACCACCCTAGTTGTGAAACAATCTTCACCACTTTATTTGATAACGGTATAAACTACCGTCTTTCATTTCCTCATAATGTGAGATTTATGAAAGATGCTCCAGGACGAACTTCATGAATAATCTATATACTGATTCACACCAACCATCAGCTCTCTGTAATAGGGAGATATTCACTACTATACCCTTTCATTGCCCAAATATTATTTTCCGAATTGATTACTATCATTTTTATCACACATTAAAAATAGTGTCAACTTATATTTTGAATTTTTACGTATTACATTCTATTTGAAAATGTAAAATATGACTTTTAAGTGAATAATATTAGAATATTTATGTTCCATACTATATTAACTACTCTAACAGGTTTATAGTAATATACGATAAACGTAAGACAGCACGAGTAGGAGGAAAGAATTTTGTCTACTTCAAAAGTTTTAAAAGGAACTGCTTTATTAAGCGGCGCAACAATGATTTCACGTATATTAGGTTTTATATACTTCTTCCCTTTTCAACTATTAGTCGGAACACAAGGGGTCGCTTTATATGGATATGCATACTCTTGGTACGGAATTTTATTAAGCTTTTCAACTGCCGGTATCCCTATTGCCGTTTCCAAATTCGTTGCAAAGCATAATGCGCTTGGTGATTATAGTACAAGCAAAAAATTATACAACTCTAGCGTAAAATTAATGTTGTTTATGGGATTTTTAGGGTTTTTAGTTTTATTTATTGGAGCACCCTACATATCACAATTTATTATTCGCTCGAAAACGCCAGATCCACAATTTATCTCTGACGTAACACTTACGATGCGAGCATTAAGTTTCGCACTTATTCTCGTACCAGCAATGAGTGTGACACGTGGTTATTTCCAAGGATTTCAACATATGAAACCAAGCGCTGTTTCTCAAGTCGTAGAACAAATTGCACGCGTTGTTTTCATTTTAGTTGGTAGCTTTATCGTCTCAAAACTATTAGGAGGTTCCGTAGCCTCTTCTGTTGCAGTTGCTACGTTTGGAGCTGTTATCGGAGCACTTGCAAGCGTCTCTATTTTAATGATGTACTGGAAAAAATATAATGGGTTAAAACCTCCCGAAGGTGAATTAAAATCAAGAGCATCCAATATTCCATTAAAAAATATTTATATAGAATTACTTCGATATGCCATCCCAATTGTATTTGTCGGCATCGCAATTCCACTCTACACGTTAGTAGATCAATATACTGTAGCTGATGTCCTTAGAGCGATGGGAGAGCCGTTAGAAACAGCAAATGCAGTTTTCGCTTATATAACGAACTATGCCCAAAAGTTAATTATGATTCCAGCTTCACTTGCAACTGGATTCTCCTTAACGATCATTCCGGCTATAACGAAATCTTATACAAGCGGGAAATTAGAAGAATTACAAGAACAAATTTCAAAGATATTTCAAGTCTTGTTATTCTTCACAATCCCGGCTGCGTTTGGTCTTGCTAGCATCGCTTACGATGCATTCCGCATGGTTTATGTAAATCCTGAAATCGCACTTGGTGGATCACAATATTTAATTTCATTCACACCGTCTGCTATATTAAGTGCGATTTTCACAGTTTCAGCAGCTATTTTACAAGGAATCGATTATCAAAGAAAAACAATGATTGCATTCTCAGCCGGAATTCTCGTTAAAGTTGTAGTAAATACACCGCTCTTACATTTATTTGGCGGACACGGTGCTGTACTTGGAACCATTCTTGGATACCTCGTTTCCAATAGTATTATGTTGTACTGCATCGTTAAGTTTGCGAAATTTAAAATTGGTGAGACAGCAAAAACAATATTTCTTATTACAATTTACTCCGCAGCAATGTCTGCTGTTGTGATGGCATTAAAATCAATTTTAACATGGTTAATTCCTGGACAAACTTATATGGAATCACTTCTCATTGTCGTTATATGTGGCGCTGTAGGAGGGCTTGTTTACCTTTTATTCGTATTAACAAGTGGACTTGCTTCACATATTCTCGGTGATAGAATTCAACGCTTATCTATACTGGGGAAATTAGTAAAATAAAAAACAAAGAGATGTAACAAGGGTTACATCTCTTTGTTTTTTATTTCGCATATTGAATACGCTTTTGCTGTTCAGCGATATGTAATTCCGGAGCATGGTGTTCTACTAACTGTAATAGCTCCTCGATTAACACTTCTAACTCCTGTACACTATACTCCGGTTTTCCTATTAAAGCATTCGCCATACGCTCATATAAGTTTTCAGGCTTAATAATCATTCGTTCCACATTATATGGCATCCATTTAAACGCCGGGTGATGTACATACATTTTATTCAAACCAAATAAGACACCAAATATATTCCTTTGTGCTTCACAAATAACATCATATAGCATAAGCCAGTCTTTTCGTTTTAAAAGTGCCTCTCGATTATGCCAGCGATTGCTTAACCAAAGATTTTCTGAAATCATCCGTTTCGCTAGATTTTCTGGATATGCTACCACTCTATCTTTTAATGCATGTACTTTCTCTTCTCCATACAAACTAACACCGTCATGCACGGATGATACAATACATTGTTTTTCATAACTTATATCATATTGATCCACCACATCCGAAATCACTTTCTCTACTGTTTCTGTTAAAAAGTTACTAATCTCTAATTTAATTCCTTCTTTCGTCAAATACGTTTCCGACCATTCTTCTTCCTCATAAGGATGATATGACAAAATTGTTCCACCAATATAGTTAATAGGCCCTTTACGATCCTCATTCTCTGGTGGCATTGACCATAAAATATGTAGTTCTATATCTGAATGTTCATCTTCTAGCTTTCTAGCTACTGAACCGGCTAAAATAATAGCCTCCACTTTTGGGTTCTTCCTATAAATCTCTGACATTTCTATTGCTTTCTCTTTTAATCCCACTTCATTTCCCCCTATAATTGCATTACAGCCTTACTTCTTTTATTTATTTCGATATTACACATTTTATTCCCTTTTCAAAGTTCCACTACATCATATTTCTACCCAATAACGTTGTACAATTTCCCCAGTATGAGAAGAAACTACTTCATTTTCTAACACACCGCCAACCTTTTGAATCGTTTTAGCCGAAGCGATATTAGCTTTATCACAAGTTATTAACACTTTCTGCAATCCTAATTTTTGCGCTTCATCCAATGCAAATTGTAGTTGTTTTGTAGCGTAACCTTGGCGACGTTTATTTGGATGGACACTGTATCCAATATGACCACTTTCCCGCAATAATTCTGAGTTTAGTCGATGTCTAATATTTACAAAACCTATAAGTTCCCCTTTTTCAAAACTTAAAAATTGGCTAGACGGTACTCGATTACCTTGTAAGTTTTCTCCCGCTTCTTGTATACTCACTTTTTCAAACCATTCATCGAGAGAATCAAAATTTTGTAAAGAACTACTGCCGTGTGGTTGTTCATCAGCATGTAAAAACGCATCGCGATACTCCATAATTTGTTTGCTATATTCATATGTTGGTTTTAATAGTTTCATTGTGCTTCTCCTCTCTAAATAACCTACAACAAACCCCTTAATAGCTCTCTTTCACCATTAAGGGGTTTCTATCATTTTCATTCAAATAATCCCATACTCAAATAACGCTCACCTGTATCAGGTGCAATACATAAAACTTTTTTACCAGCACCTAATCGTTTCGCAATCATAATCGCTGCGTAAACAGAAGCACCAGAAGACGGCCCAACTAATAATCCCTCTTGTCTAGCTAAATTTCTCATTGTCGTTAAAGCCTCTTCGTCTGCAATTTGAATAATTTCGTTATACACTTCCGTATTTAAGTTTTTCGGGATAAACCCTGGACTTGTTCCTACTAGTTTATGAGGACCTGGAACACCTCCGGATAAAACAGGAGATCCTTTCGGTTCTACTACTGCAACATATAAATTGGGTAGTTTCTCTTTTAACGTTTCACCAGTCCCAGTAATCGTTCCGCCTGTTCCTGCCGTTGCTACAAATGCATCAAGCTCTCCATCCATTTGTTCATAAATTTCAAGTGCAGTTGTATAACGATGAATATTCGGGTTTGCTGGATTTTCAAATTGCTGCGGAATAAAACTATTTGGAATTTTCTCTTGCAATTCTAACGCCTTCGCAATTGCTCCTGGCATTCTTTGTTCTGCCGGTGTTAAAACTACTTCTGCACCGTATGCTTTCAATAAATTTATACGCTCTTTTGACATATTGTCCGGCATAATTAAAATCGCTTTATATCCTTTCGCAGCCGCGTTCATCGCTAAACCAATTCCTGTATTACCACTTGTTGGCTCAATAATTGTATCTCCTGGTTTGATAAGACCATTCTCTTCTGCAACGTGCAATAAATTATAGGCAGCACGGTCTTTCACACTGCGTGATGGATTAAACATTTCTAGTTTTACATACACATCTGCTGCGTCTTCTGGAATAAATTTAGATAAACGGACGACAGGTGTATCTCCTATTAATTCTGTAACATTTTTACATAATTTCATAGTGCATCCCCTATTCTATCGTTTTCTTATCACTTGGTAATAACCAAGAAGTAAGTCCAATTAATGGTAGACAACTACATAGTAACATAATGAATTGTAGACTATATATGTCAGCCAATTTCCCAAGAACTACAGAGCCTAAAGCGCCGAGTCCAAACGCAAGCCCTACAATTAATCCAGATACCATTCCTACTTTTCCAGGAACAAGCTCTTGCGCATATACAACAATTACACTAAAACTACTTGAACTAATAAAACCGATACATAAAAATAGCGGTATGACCCATACGAGCGAAACGTGGGGTAATAAAAGTGCAAGTGGGGCTGAACCTAGCATTGAAAATACAATAATTGTTTTCTTTCCAAATCGATCTGCTAATGGACCACCAAAGAAGGTTCCTAACACACCAGCAATCATAAATGCGAATACGAAATACTGAGCATTTTTTATCGATAAACCGTAATGCTCAATTAAGTAAAATTGATAAAAGTTCCCAATACCAGCACCGTACCAAGATCGTACAAAAGTAAGAAAAACAAGAAGTAAAATAACAAATTTAATATGTGTACTTACAATCGCATTTTCCGCCTCAAGCGCAGCCCTCTTTTTTCTCCTCACAGCGCCAGTCGCTAATTCATTCCTATACCAATTTGATACGAAAATTAATAATACAATTCCTACCGCCGCAAAGGCCGTAAAACCTAAAGAACCAATTTGTCCAAGCGGAACGAAAATTAACGCTGTAAAAATAGGAGCTAGAGAATTACCTGTATTTCCTCCCACTTGATAAATCGCTTGCGCTAAACCTCGTTTCGTCCCTGCTGCCATATAAGCAACTCGGGCGCCTTCTGGATGAAAGACTGCGGAACCTAATCCGATAAATAAAACAGAAATAATAACAATAATAAAGTTCGGTGCAAACGCGAGTCCAATCATCCCAAGCATACTCGAAAACATACCGAGCGGTAATAAAAATGGTGACGGCTTCTTATCCGAATACATACCAAAAACCGGTTGCATAATCGATGATGTCATATTTAACGCAAACGCAATCCACCCTACTTGCATATAGGATAAATTCATCGTTTTTTCCAAAATAGGAAACAACGCGGGCACAACTGCTTGCATCGAATCATTTAAAAAATGACCGAAACTAATCGCAAATAATATTCGATATATTGTCGGTGTTTCTACTCTGTTTTTTTGCGAAACTGCCTGCATATGTGTATTTCTCCTTCCTGTACAAAATATATATTTATTACAGTAGGTGTAATAAATTCTGACTTTTGAAACATTTCTATTCTATACTGGTTTCATTTCTTTTTCCAGAAATATCACCTTTTAAATAATATATTTTTTCTATATGCTTTATCGGATTTATTTATAGAAATTTTCTATATTTTCTTTTATACTAAGGCAGAGATGAAGGAAAGGATGACAACTATGAAGAAAAAAACAAAGGGAATCGTTGCACTCTCAATCACATTATCTATGTTTTTAACAGCATGTGGTCAAAAACAAGAGGCAACAACTACCGGAGAGAAGAAAAAAGAATCTTCGAAACAAGTATTAAACATTGTAGAAGCTGGGGAAATTTCTACACTTGATTCATCTATCGCAACCGATGGGTTTTCTTACGCTGCATTAAACAACGTAATGGAAGGATTATATATGCCTGGTCCTGACAATAAACCTGTTCCTGCAGCAGCTGAATCATACAAACTGAGCGAAGACGGAAAAACATATACATTTACATTACACGATTCAAAATGGTCAAATGGCGATCCAGTAACTGCCCATGATTTTGAATATGCATGGAAACGGGCCGTTAATCCAGAAACTGCTTCTGAATACGCACATATTATGTTCGATATTAAAAACGCTGAAAAAATAAATAAAAAAGAATTGCCAATTGATTCATTTGGTGTAAAGGCGATTGATAATAAAACTCTTGAAGTACAGTTAGAACACCCTGTTCCATACTTTTTAGGTTTAATGGGATTTGCAACATTTTATCCTCAAAACAAAAAGGTTGTAGAAGCACAAGGGAAAAATTACGGACTTGAAGCTGCAAATGTAGTTTATAACGGACCTTTCCAATTAAGTGAATGGAAACATGATACAAGTTATAAAATGACAAAAAACCCGAACTACTGGGATAATAAAAATGTGAAATTAAATGAAGTTAATGTAAATATCGTAAAAGATACTTCAACAGCCGTTAATTTATTTGAAAGTAAACAAGTAGACCGTATTACGATCAATTCAGAGTTTGTTGATAAATATCAAAAAGATCCGAGCTTAAAGAAAATGGAACGTCCTTCTGTGACATTTTTCCGATTTAGTCAAAAGAACCCTTTATTAGCAAACAAAAATGCTCGTAAAGCTATTTCGCTTGCTTTTGATAAACAAGGAATCGCAACAACGATTTTAAACAATGGTTCTATACCTGCGAATGCATTCGTTCCAAAAGGATTCGTAAAAGGACCTGACAATAAAGATTTTCGCAGTACAAGTCATGTAAAAGTAGAAACAAATGTGAAAGAAGCTAAAACACTATGGGAAACTGCGAAAAAAGAAACAAATTTACAAAACGCTTCTCTTTCAATCATAACAACAGATGAGTCTAACGATAAAAAAATTAGTGAGTTTTTAAAAGGTGAGCTGGAGAAAAACTTACCTGGATTAAAAATCACATTACAACCACTTCCAGTAAAAGCATTTTTAGATCGTGAAGGAAATGGTGATTATGACATTTCACTTTCTACATGGGGACCAGATTATCCTGATCCTACAACATTTTTAAATATGTTCGTTACAGACGGACCGTTTAATAAGATGAGTTACTCAAACAAACAATACGACGAATTAATTGAGAAAACGAGCTCTACTTTAGTAACTGACTTACCAGCACGTTGGAAAGCGTTCCAAGATGCAGAGAAAATCTTACTTGAAGATGATGCAGCTATCGCTCCAATCTTCCAATCAGGACTTGTATATTTAGAACGCCCAACAGTAAAAGGTGTTGTTGTTCGTCCATTTGCAGGAATTTATTCTTATAAGTGGGCCTCTATTACGGAATAAGAAAAAGGCGATCCTAAAACATATTAGGATCGCCTTCTTTATTAAATTGCAAAACGCTTATACTTTTCGTAATCACTCGTCTTACATTCTACTTCTAGTTTCGTACCTTCGTTTTCATAACTCGTAGATAGAACGTGCGCATGAGTATTGAAATAAGAAACTACCTGTCCTTGATCATACGGAATTAGCATTTCACACTTCGTATACTCTTTATAAATGTGTGAGCGAATCATTTCGACAAGTTCTTCAATTCCAACGTGTTTCTTCGCTGATAAATAAACGCGGTCTTCTTGTACTTTCGGAATTTCAACATCTACCATATCTGATTTGTTATAAGCATAAATTGTTGGAATATTTTCTACTCCAATTTTCTTTAACGTTTCATTTGTAATATCAATTAACTGTTCATAATTTGGATTTGCGTAATCTACAACATGAATAAGTAGGTCTGCTTCCGCTACCTCTTCTAATGTTGACCGGAATGCTTTCACAAGATGATGCGGTAATTTACTTACAAATCCAACTGTATCTGTTAATAAGAATGATTTGTTATCTGGTAACTCAATATTTCGCACCGATGTTTCTAACGTTGCAAATAACATATCCTTTTCAAATACTTGTTTTTCTTCTGTACCATTGTAAATTTCAAGCATCGCATTCATCGTCGTTGATTTTCCCGCGTTCGTATAACCTACTAATGCTACAACAGGAATTTCATTTTTCTTACGTTGTTTGCGCTGCGTTTGACGCTGCGCAACAAGAGCTTCTAAATCTTTATTTAAAACTGAAATTTGTTCTTCAATTTTACGACGATCCAACTCTAATTTCTTCTCACCGACACCTTTATTTTTCGTACCAACACCGCCGCTCTGTCTTCCTAACGATTCACGAAGACCAATTAAACGAGGCATCATATACTGAAGGTGGGCCACTTCTACTTGCAACTGCGCTTCTTTCGTTTTCGCACGTTGCGCAAAAATGTCTAAAATTAATATGGTACGGTCAATTACTTTACAATCTAAATCTGCTTCTAAATTTCGAATTTGAGAAGGCGATAATTCGTCATTAAAGATGACCATATTCGCACCTACTTCATTTACATAGGCTGCTACTTCTTCAATCTTTCCTTTTCCAATATAATGGGATGGATTTACACGTTGTAAATTTTGCGTCACTTGTCCAATTACCTCTACATCACAAGCTTCTGCAAGATTCGTTAGCTCTTCCATCGAATATGCAAAATCATCCTCATTACCTAAATTTACTCCAACTAAAACTGCTCTTTGTAATAATTCTTCCATATATTTATTCCTCCATTTCGATTACGTAAAATAAAAAACACAGGTCGCTGCCTGTGTTTTCGTAAACGGATAAGGGTTCACCAAAGAAATAGAAGAAAGTTGTGCTTTCATCCTATCTCATAGTTAAAAAGTCCCAAGATCGTATGCGTATCCACTATAAGTGTTCACCTATACAATCCCATTCTATTTATAAAGGCAAAACAAAAAGAGGGCGTATTCGTCCCTCCCTCTTTTTCACATATAAGCTTAATAAAGGGTTCCTTTAAAATAGGCAGACCAATCCCGTTCACTCTGCACACAGACAGAGCCTTTGAGCGCTATTCAATTATTGGCACAAAGTATTGAGACGTAATCTGATTAAGATCAAAGGAAGCCCCTCCGTTCATTTTAAGTTACATAAAGTGTAGCATAAGTAATTCGCTTTCACAAGATTAAACCACCTATAGAAACAGAAAGAAAATCTTTATATATTTACTTTAATCGTCATTTTTTGCGAGTTCTTCTCACAACAAAAACAATGATTAATAATAGACAAATGGAAATGATAGCAACTTGCCACCAACTGAAACCGCTCACCATCTCCCCTTTTAAATCCACTTTCTTCGTTGGAACAGACTCTTTTGCAATTTGACGTAAAGCCACTTTGTCCGCCCCTGCCTCATCTAATCTCTTCGTTCCACTACAACTATTTGTGTGTAATTGTTTTTCAGATCCTCTTTGAGAAGAATATATTAAGTACTCTCCTCCTTCCACAAAATGAAACACACAATCACCACCATTTGTATATACAATAATTTGCGAAGAATTTGTCCCTTTCCAAATTTTCTTCACTTCAAATAATACTTCAATTCCACCTCCTTCTTTCCTTCCAACCTCAATTACTTGTCCCTCAAACACTACATCGTTTTTTTGAAAAGCCTCTTCTGCTGATACGTTAATACAATCACAAGCATAAGATTTCTCTGGAAAAATAATAAAAATAAAGCTACAAATAATGACAAAAGGCAACATACGTAAAATTCTTTTCAAGGAGCCCAACTCCCTTCATTATCAATTTTAGAAACTTCTCGTATATTATTTTTACAACACTCGCTAAATTCCTCCATAGTAAGCTAAGTCGTTCAATACACTAAAAATCTATATTGACATTTTTATAACCTGATATTAGTATCAGGTTATAAAATAAAGTTAGGAGCTGTTCCTATGAATTCTAAATCCCGTATTACTGCAATTGGTACTCATGTTCCAGAACAAATATTATCAAATCATGATTTAGAAAAAATGATCGATACGAATGATGAATGGATTGTACAAAGAACAGGAATGAAGGAAAGAAGAATCGCTAGCGAAGATGAATACGCCTCAAACTTAGCCATTAAAGCAGTTGAAAATTTATGTACAACATATAAGAAAAACTTAGAAGATGTCGACTGTATCATTGTCGCTACTACTACTGCTGATTACGTTTTCCCTAGTGTTGCTTGCCAAATACAACAATACTTCAACATACCTCATACAATGGCATTTGATTTAAATGCCACTTGCGCTGGTTTCACATATGGCTTGCACGTCGGTAATAGCTTGATTACTTCTGGATCACATAAAAAAGTACTTGTCATAGCGACAGAGACATTATCAAAAGTTACTGATTACACCGATAGAACGACCTGCATTTTATTTGGCGATGGTGCTGGCGCTATTTTATTAGAAAGAGATGAAAGCAAACCAAGCTTTATTGCCGCACACATGGGAACAAATGGGGACGGTGGTATTCATCTATACAGAACAAACTTATCTACAACTATGAATGGTACACCACTGCAAGCAAATGAAAAAATCGTGCAAAATGGAAGAGAAGTATATAAATGGGCAACACGCACGGTGCCAACAGGGATAAAAGAACTATTACATACCGCAAATATGCAAAAGGATGATATAGACTGGTTCATACCACACAGTGTTAACTTACGAATGATTGAATCTATTTGTGAGAAAACCGAAATTCCAATCCAAAAAACTTTAACGAGTGTAAAATACATGGGAAATACATCTTCAGCTTCTATTCCAATCGCTCTAGATTTAGCTAGAAAAGAAGGAAAATTAAATAATGGAGACACACTTTTACTATACGGGTTCGGTGGTGGTCTTACGCATTTAGGGCTTATTGTGGAATGGGATTTAAGCTAAACATATAAAAAAGAGGTTCTAGTTAGTAACTAGAACCTCTTCTTTAATTTCTTTCTCCTTTTCGAGACCATATCACAACAGGAATAAGCATGAAAGCTAACACTCCTCCAGCTAATGACAATGCCGCATAACTTGAATTCGCTACTACCATTCCTGACATCGCTCCACCAGAAGCTCCTGCTAGTGCAATAAATACATCTATCTTTCCTTGTGTTTTTGCACGTGTCGAAGGTATAGTTGCATCAACAATTTGAGCCGTACCACTTATTAAACCAAGGTTCCAGCCTAATCCAAGTAAAGACAAAGCAACAATTAATAGTATTAAAGAATCGCTCGGTGCTAGCGCAGCTATGACACCTGCTGCTAGTAAAATTACTCCGCCAGCTATACTCATCGTAGTTCTACCAATTTTATCAATTAATATTCCTGTAACGAGAGATGGAAGGTACATTGCACCAACATGAAAACCAATTACAAGTCCTACAGCACTTAAACCGTGACCGTGGTGCCCCATATGAACTGGCGTCATCGTCATAATTGCAACCATCACGATTTGCGTAAGTATCATTACGATAGCTCCAACTGTAATACCTCTTTTATTTTCTTTCGCTTCTTCTATTACCGCTTGCCCTTTATATGTATGTTCTTGTTTATATGATTCTATCATATTAGCAATAAGTAACGGATCTGGACGTAGCATAACAAAAAGGACAAGACCCGCCAGTATAAACGCCGCTGCTGATAATATGAACGGACCAGCCAGTTCAGGAATTCCAATTGAATGAGCAAATCTTCCCATTACACCTACTAAATTTGGACCTGCGACTGCACCAAAAGTCGTCATTACCATCGTAATACTAATGGCAGTTGCTCTTTGCTTCTTATTCGCTAAATCCGTTCCAGCATAACGCGCTTGTAAATTTGTAGCTGTGCCCGCGCCATATATGAGTAAAGAAACTAGTAAAAGAATAATACTATTTGTTAAAGCTGCCATCACAACTCCAATAGCCCCTAACCCACCTACTATAAAACCCGCTGCAAGTCCTATGCGACGACCATATTTTTGCGATAACTTCCCGACAAAGAAAGCCGCTATCGCAGATCCCATCGTAAACATAGCAGCCGGTAAACCTGCAAATGCATCTGTCCCAAGCATTTGCTGCGCAAGAAGTGCACCTACTGTAATGCCAGCAGCTAACCCAGCTCCGCCAAACATTTGTGAAAAGCTTACGATTATTAATGTTCTTTTGTATAATTTTTGTTGTTCTTCTTCTGTATACATTCGATTACTTTTTAAAGCCCCCGCCCTATCTAACAATTCCTCATCCTCCCTTTAAAATTAAACCCTCTTGTTAATGTACTATGTTTAACGTTACATATTCAATGCCATTTTCCATTCTTCTCTTTCATTCTAAAAAACTTTCTAACCGAACTCGACTTCTCTCATGCTATATTAAAAATACTACCATTCACAATATGTAATCAAAAAACAAAAAACAGGCTGCTATTAGCCCGTTTTCTTTACACTTCCTCTACTACTCTTCCACTTTTCTTTTTACTCAAAACCTTTCTTTCCGAAAATAACAAACTTACTAAAGCACAAATTAAAATAATTGGCACACTCGCTTTATATAAATCTGTAAAACTCATCGCCATCTGATTCTTAGCATAATGGTTTACATCATTCGAAAATGCGAGTACTTCTTTCTTTATACTTTCCTCTTGTTTTTCAACTTCATTTGTCACTTGATTCATAACTTCTTCTCTTTTTATATCTCTATATTCTACTGGAACAGCATTTAACACTTCATCTACTTTTTGGTGAATTAATTCGTCTTTTTTCTCTTTATGTAACCCTACAAATTTTTCATTTTGATGCTTTTCTACATTCGTTTCTATACTTTGATTCTCTATTTTTTCTTTTGTCATTTGTAATATCTCCGCTTGCTGAGTATTACCTACATGAATATTACGCACCTTTTCTTCTGCATAACGATATACATTCTCTTTATTTACAGTTAAGTTGTGAGTTAAATTAGATACAAATATTGCGACCGCTAAAACAATACCTACTTGCCGCAACATTGACACGACACTTTGAGAAGCAGTTAATAATTCCCCTTCAAACGAAGAAGCACTTAAAACTGTAATTGGACCTACTACTAAACCATACCCAACACCTAGTATCATACATGGAATAATAATTTCTATATTTGTTGAATTAACATCAATCATTTGCAACCAATAATAAGATAAGCCCATCACAAGAAAGCCTGATAAAATAATAGTTACTTTTCCGAGTTTTTTAATTAAAGTTGCTGCAGCTGGTGAGACAAAAAATATCATTGCTGAAATAGGTGTCACTAAAAAAGCTGCTTCAATTTCCGTTCGACCTTGTATTTTCGTCAAGAACGTCGGAAGCAATACAGTAACTCCAATTAAAAATACATTACTTAATATGACAACGATAGATGCTCCGACAAACATTCGATCTTTAAATAAATTTAAATTCACCATGGGGTTATGAATCTTTCGCTCTACTAAAACAAATAGAATAAGAGAAATAGTGCTAATTGCATAACAAAACAAAGCTATATTACTTTGCCATCCCCATGTATTACCTTTTACTAATATGAGAGTAAAAGAAAAAATTGCTGTGCTACTTAATAGCAATCCTATCCAATCTATTTTTGAGGTAATACGTTCTTCATTTTTTATTTGTAGCATAAAGCAGCATAAAATGATTCCAAGAATACAAATTGGAACATTAACGAAGAACACCCATCTCCAACCGAAATTTTGTGTAATAATTCCGCCTATTACTGGTCCCATTGCAGCTGACAGTCCTTGTGTTACGCCTAAAATTGCTAGTGCAACATGCCTCTTAGCTAACGGCATAGCTGATACACCAATTACCATACTAGTTGGAAATAAAATCGCTGCCCCTACACTTTGTATAAAACGAGAAAAGATAAGAAAATCCCCTGTATTAGCAAAAGCACAAAGTACCGATCCACCACCAAAAATCACCAGACCAAGAATATACATCTTTGCTTTTCCAAAGATATCAGCTATCCGCCCTAGCGGGATAGCAAGTACTGCTATTGTCATTGTATAAACATTTAATACCCAAGACATTTTTTCCAATGAAGTATTTACACTCGTTTGTATCGCTGGTAAAGCTATATTCATAATTGTTGTATCAATCATACAAAGAAAAATACCTAAGCACATTAAAAAGACAATCTTAATACCCTTTGATTGCTCCATGTTCATCTACCCCTTTATTTATAATGAACGTGTTTTTCATTCTTCCATTTTATCGTGTTCTTTTGCTTCTAGTTGTTCTAGTTTTCTTTTCAATGTCTCTACTTGAGCACTATAAGATGCAATACCTACATCGAGTGAAATTTCCTCGACAAAAGTAATACCGTTTCTCCACTTTTCATATTTCAAACGAAGATCCGCAATGTATGCTTCTTTCCTTTCAATTTCATCCTCAATCCATTTTTTAATTGCCTTATCATCACTATAATTACCGAAATACATCCTCATTAAAAAATCTGAACGCAAAACATCTTTCTCTACATCCGTTTGCATGTATTGATAAAACTCTTCACGCCCTGCATCTGTAATAAAGTACATTTTCTTATTCGGTTTCCCTTCTTGCATAACAACTTCTTTTTTTATTTTCCCCTCTTTTTCCAACTGACGTAACGTTGGATAGATCATCCCAAAACTTCCATCAAAGAAATGAGTAAATACATCTTCAAACACAATTTTAATATCATAACCAGACAATTCTTTTCCCATTAACAAACCTAAAACAACATCTCTTCCTTTCAAAATAAGACCCCCACATAGTATATAATCAATAATCATATTAACATTGTTAATATGATTATTGATTATATACCTTATTCTGTTATTTGTAAAATGTTTCTAAATAAAAAACACCCTGTAATTTTATTGTTCAAAATTACAGGGTATTTCTACTTTATATTTCATAAACAAACTTTGTACTATTTTACAACTTCATCTTGGCCCGTTTCAAAGCCTTCTGTCTTTCCCTCTTTTATTTCATAATAATACGAAGGTAATTCTATATTATGTTCTAAAAGGTAATCTTCAATTAACGAAATAATCACTTTCAACGTTTTCAAACGAGCGAATAATTTATCGTTACTCGCGATAATTTGCCATTTCGCATTTGGTCTATTTGTTTTTTCAAACATTTCTTCCATCGCTTCAACATACTCGTCCCATTTTTCACGGTTACGCCAATCTTCATCTGTAATTTTCCATCTTTTTAAAGGATTGTTCTCTCTATCCTTAAACCTCTTTAACTGTTCATCTTTACTAATATGATAGAAAAACTTCCCGATTATATAATGATCATCTGTTAGTAGTTTTTCAAAATCATTAATCTCATCATATGCTCTCGTCCACTCTTCCTTTGTAGCAAAACCTTCAACCCGCTCAACTAACACACGGCCATACCATGAGCGATCAAAAATAGTAATTTGCCCGTACTGAGGAAGTTTCCGCCAGAAACGTTGCAAATAATGGTACCGTTTTTCATGAGGTGCAGGTGCTCCGATTGGAGTTACTTGAAACCCGCGCGGATCAAGATGTTCCGTCACTCGCTTAATCGCCCCGCCTTTTCCAGCCGCATCCCAGCCTTCCATAACGAGCATAACTGCAATTTTTTCCTCTTTTACAATTTGCTGAAGTGCTAATAAACGTCTTTGGTATTTTTCAAGTTTCTTATTATACTTAGATTTTGATTCAATTTTTTTCTTTAAATCTACTTTAGCAAGATGTCCATTTTCCATAAAACAAATCCCCCTTGTTGTATGACAATGTTATTTTAACATATCCATTGGGATTTTTTTCAAATTAAAAATTTTTTCGAAAAACAATCTCTACTTTTTTTATATCGATAAATTAACTTCACCAATATATTTTTAAGCACACCTATTATTAATTACAAAAACAAAAAAGGAGACTATGCAAAAAAATCTCTACACAGTTTCCTTTTTTAAGATGTATGTCGCTTACTTAGAAAGACTAACAATAAAAATAGAAACTCCATCGATTCACTCATACTACAAACGAATGACAGGCGGAATACCTCCTTCTGGTAAAAAATAAGCAAATACTGTAAATCCAATGATTAACATTGAAAATAATGTTATTATAATTCCACCTGGTAATGTTAGAAAAAGAGTATTCGGCCTTCTCTTCATAGAGAAAATCATCGAGTATACCCCCAGAAGAAGACTTATTATAGCAATAGTCACATAAACAACTACTGCATACCATGGATTGAGTTCTAATAAAACACCAGAAATAAATATATACAAAAATAATAATTGTAGAAAAATACTGCTTCCCATACTTACAAGTTCTTTCAATATATCCTCCCCCCTAAATCGCATGGTATATTATCTCAAAAAGAGAAGAAAATAACAAAAAATTCATTAAAGAATGGGAGCTCTCAAAAAATGAAACGAAAAATATTAACTCTCTTTACGCTTATATGCTTAGCACTACCAATACAAGCTAGTGCATACACATTTCAATCACTACCAATTGCATCAAAGTCTAAACAATGGTATATCGAAATTGATAAATCTCATAACGTAAACAAGCAAGCAATCCAGCCAAAACAAGGTGTATTTGATACATATAGTTTACTCGTAAAAAACATCGGTCATGATGTATCAAACGTATCCGTGGAAATACTTAATAACAATCCTACCTCTAAAGCTACCTTTAAACCTACTACCCCTAATGAAAATATTTCTAAAAGTCATACAAGCTTTGACTACATGGTATTCCCATTAGACTTTAATAGCCATAATTTTAAAGTTGTGATTACTTGGGAAGAAAAGAACTTTTCTTACAACGGCCATCCAGTAAATGAAAGTAAAAAAATGAAACAAACATTTGTATTTAATGAAGAGTAAGCCCTAATTTAATTAGGGCTTACTCTTCATTTACAAAACCAGTTTGAATGGCTTCTGTCACTTCTTTTGTTATGTCCAGTTTTGTTGCATCGGTGCTAATTTTCTTATGCCAAATATGCACGGAAGGCTTTTCGTTACAAAAATGTTTTATTAATACTAGTTGATTATATGCTAGCTTATTTTCTCTATGGGTAGCAATATAGACTGTGAAATTTTTTGCTTCAAAGATCTTTTCCTGCAAAGTATATTGGTTGTCCCATTCCTTTGCGACTATATCGTTCAAATTTTTTATAAGCATATAAGTCGTTCCCACCTTCCCTTATATCATCAATCAAATCTTCGAATACTCGGCACACATAATGCTACTCCAATTGTTACAAGTACTAAAATAGCTAATGTTATAATCGTTATCTCACCACCTATGACAGTAGCTAACCATCCTACAACTACATAACCTAGTGGCAATAAAGCAAATGAACCTAACATATCAAGGCTTGCCACTCTTCCAAATGCTTCTTCTGGCACGAGCTCTTGTAAACTCGTTTCCCAAATGAGTCCAAATATCATCATACCGAACCCTTCAATTGCCATTAATGCGATTAAAGCAGGTGCCCAAGTAATGAACGGCATTATTAAAAGCGCACAACCACTTATTAAAACACCACCATAGGCAAGTATTCCCCGCTTATACCACCGTTCTCTCCCGCCGAATATTAGCGCAGCAACTACAGCTCCAACACCAGAGGATGCCATTCCTAATCCATACACGTATGCTTCAAAATGATGATGAACATTAAATAACCATGGAATTAATACGACGATAATTCCTGCATAACAAATATTGATGAAAGAAAAGACTAAAATTGTAATCCATAGCCACGGATGACTTTTTAAAACGAAAACACCTTCCATAAACTCTTGTTTGTAATCGATCTTTCTTTTTTCAATCGTTTTTACTTTTTTAAACTTTATTTCCCTTAAAAATAATAAACAAAAAAATGATAACAAATATGTTACTGCATCTAGTCCAAACCCTATTCCAGCAGATGCAACTGAAACGATTAATCCTCCAAGAGCCGGTCCAATTAGTCGTATACCTTGATTACTCATTTGCGTTAATGCATTAGCTGCATTTCGAATGTCCGGTACAAATACTTTCGCTCTTACAGCCGCATACGCTGGTTGAAATATCCCTTCCATAAGTCCATATAATGCTATGAGGACATATAGAAGCGGAATTGTTAAATCATCCATAAATATAAGTGTTGCAAGTAATAGCATTAATATGCAGCGAACTATATCTGTAAATAACATTACTTTCACTCGATCCATTCGATCTACGATTAATCCCGCAAACGGTAACGCAAGAATATTAGGAAGCATGTACATTGCCATAGTCATTCCCATTACAACTGTTGATCCAGTTAATGAATATACAACGACTGGCAAAATAACCATCGTTATCGAACTACCTAAAGTCGAAAGCAATTGCCCAACCCATAAAAATTTAAAATGTGGTGACGCTTTAACTGGCAATAGCAATTTACCGATATAACTTAAACTTTTCTCTGTTGGTATTTCTCCTTGCATATACCTCTCCTCTTTTCAAATTAAGTTAACAATGAAACAAAAACAGAAAATTCAATCTTAAATACTTTTAATTATATATGAAACGGTTTAATTATTGGTAAAAACATAAAAAAGAAACTCATACTGAATCTAAAAATATTACATGTTAAATATAAATAAAAAAGGTGTTTTCATAAGTGAAAACACCTTTTTTATTTATATTTTTAAGTTCTTCTTCAATGTCCAATATTTTTCTTGAGCATTTTCAAATGAAAATTCTACCCAGCCGTTTGGATCTTCACGATATACATTTACTTTCTTGCCACTTTCTAATTTTCCAACTTCATTTTGCGTAATATTTGGTACGCTCTTAATTGTATAGCTAAATGGATATGGTACTTGATAGTAAGAGCCTACTAATTGAACAGTAGCTGTTGCATCTTTTGCATAATCTTTATATGGAATCGCTTCGCCTAATGCATTTACATTTAATGTATTAGGGTTTTTTGGTAATCGTTTTACATTTTCATAGTCTTTCTTGTTAAACGGTTTAATACGTTCCATAATATTAGCGATTTTGCCAGCCCATCCTTTATCTGTTGCATACTTTTCATTCATAGCAGGTAATGTGTAGCCATGGAAATGATCAGCACCTTCTTCTAAATAATTCTTTCGTACATAATCAGCATTGTATGAAATACTTTGCGCGTAAGATGGTAAGTATTTCGCATTGGCAAATGGCTCCCAATCAAATGCCTTTAAGCCAAATAAATTATGTTTACGATATGCAATTTCTGATTTACCGTAACCAGATTCTAAGATTGCATGTGCAGCTAAGTATAATGCGCTCACTCCATACTCATTTTGTGCTTGAATAAAATCTTTACCCGTCCCAATAAGCGGACTGTCAGGGTGCCATTCTTTGATAAAATTATCAATCTCTTGCGCTGTTACGTTAGATGGTAATGTCACATCTAGATTAATATATGATGGTTGTTCAACAGGAACATCCTTTTTTATTTGCATCGCTTTATATAAAAGTTGTGCATAGCCTTCACGCGTTAATACACCTGATGGATCAAATCCTCCAAGTCCATTCCCTGCCGCTACACCATTAGATTGCAATGCACTAATTGCTTCTTTTGCCCACCAATATGATGCATCTATATCATCAAATGTATGTGGTGCTTTTACTTCTAATTTAAATGCTTTTTGCAAAATAACAGACATCTCCGCACGTGTTAATGATTCTTTCGGTCTAAACGTTCCTTTATCATCACCTACGAAAATCCCCATATCTGTTAATGCTAAAATTTCCTTTGGGAACATTGTCGTTCCTGCACTAATATCAGAGTATGGATTTTTATAATCACTTTTTGCTTCTGGTTTTAATGCGCGATACATTAATGCTGCTACTTGCTCACGAGTTACAACATCTCCGAAGCCGAATTTACCATTATCGTAACCTGCAATAATCCCTTTTGACGTTAAATCATTAATTGCTTCAAGTGCCCAATGATTTTTTGGAACATCTGGAAATTCTTTTGTAGATGCAAACGAAGTTGCTGGAGCCATCACTACTTGAAGCGCGACTGTCACTGCTAACACATTAGAAATAACTTTTTTCATAAATTTTTTAACACGTTTTTTATATGCTTGTCCCGTGTTAACTTGCCTCCCTTTATCGTATAATTTTCCCTATTAAACTAACACACTCTTAAATAGTCAACAGTAAAAGTATACGTGATAAAAATCAACTAATCTACCATTATTTTATTTATAATCAACATAATACGATATATCTTTTTATTTCGATACAAAATTACATAAAATCACATAAAAAGCCCATCTCTATGTAGACGATGGACTTAGCAATCAATATTGTTATTTAGCTAAACGATATTTTTCAACATCGAAACCTTTCCATTCATAATAATCTAAAATCCCAGCATAAACTGCCTCAGCAGCAATTTGTCTTCCTGATTCAGTAGCTAATTTACCATTATCTATATCATTATCAATAAAGGCAAGCTCTGTTAAAACTGCTGGTACTGTATTATTATTTACTACATAAAGTGAGTGATTGTCTTTTATATTTCTATCTCTTGTATGTAGTGCTTCTACTACTCTATTTTGAATTTTCTTTGCTAACACTTCACTATCCTTTTCAATCTGTGTCTCTTCTCCACGCTTGGATTTTTTATAATAATACGTTTCCGTTCCATGACCATCATGATTTTCAGAAGAATTTGCATGAATGCTTACAAATATATCTGCATTGTTCTCTTGACCAAATTTCACTCGATTCGCAAGAGATTCATTTTTGTTACTTCCTGGATTTCCGTTCTCTTCACGTGTTAATAAAGCTTTTAAAGGTGTATTTTTTTCTAACAACTTCTGTAATCTTAAAGATGTATCAAATACGATTTTACTTTCCTCTACACCTTGCCCTGGATTCCCTGGATCAAATCCTCCATGACCAGGATCAATAATAACTACCTTTTCTACTAAAGGGTTACCTATTTTAAGAGAATCTGCCTTTTTTATAAATTGAGCTGCCTCTGCTTTAGTTAGAATTTTTTCGGGCTCCCATTTGTCACCAGTTCCAATAGAAATCCCTAATTCAACTAGAATGTTAGCTTTTGCTTTACCCCAACTTTTTTCTAGATCACTAAATTTAGTTGCTGGAGTACCATTTACTTTAGAATCTAATTTGTAAGCTTCTACAATAAGAGAGGCCATTGAAACTCGGTCAATTTTCCCAGTTGGATCGAATACGCCCGCTCCTTTCCCTTTTACAACGCCAGCTTTTTCTACAGCTGCGATGAATGGGGTATACCATTGGTTTTGAGAATCACCGAAAGATGGTTTAGCATTTTTATCGATTGGTAAGTTTAAGATTTGAGCCATCATTGTAGCTGCTTCTGCACGAGTGATTTCTTTTCCTGGCTCAAACATTCCTTTTTCGTTACCTGTAACTGCACCTTTCTCTACTAAATAGTAAATAGAGTCTTCTGCCCAATGTTTAGCTGGGACATCTGGAAATTTTTTCGTTTGCGCGAAACTACTAGATGAATAAGATAATATACTAGCTGCAATTACTCCTGCTGCGATTATTCTATTTTTCATAGAATATATTCCCCTCTCAAGTACGATGTATTGATGTAACAGACTAATTATAGTTCTGAAAATTAGTAATAGTCAATTGAAAATTGTATAATTTTGTATTATTATTGTATTTTTTGTCATACATAACTATAGTTAAAAACTATAAGATTTTATTAAGAGGAGAGATTCATATGAGCAACAATTGGAAAGATATAGAGCACCGTATGTATACAATGTGTATGATTCAGCGGAATAACAAAGTATTGTTAATACAGCGCCCCAATCACCTTGGCTTCCCTGGTTACATCGCTCCTGGCGGAAAAGTAGATTTTCCAGAAAGTATCGTTCAAGCTACTAAACGGGAAGTAAAAGAAGAAACTGGATTACTTGTTTCAACCTTAACCTTTAAGGGATTAGATGAATACGTAAATCCGAAAGAAAATGTTCGATATATGGTATTTAACTATTGGACAGATTCATTTGAAGGTGAGCTTCTTGTGGACCCTCCTGAAGGTAAATTATTATGGGTACCAATCGCTACAGCACTAAATCTTCCTATGCAAGATTGGTTTAAAGAAAGATTTCCATTATTTTTTGAAAAAGGTACGTTTGAAATTCAACGTGTTTGGGACAAAGACTTAGATAAACAAGTCGCTATGACAATTACCCATACGTAAAAAAAGCTTGGAATCTCTCCAAGCTTTTCTTACTTCTCCTCTATTTTCTTAATCTCATAATCAATTTCTAAAAACTTAACTCCAAATATCCACATTTTATGGTTAGCTTCTAACATTTGATTGGTGCCCTCTTTAATAATAAACGTCTCAGCTAACGGTAAACGAATTGTAAAGAAACGAGTATGTATATAAATCCCCTCATCTCCCTTACCATTTCTTCTCAGCTTACTATTGACACTCCCACGGCTAAAGCCGCAAGCTGACTAACGTCAGTGGGATTCTTGCTACCAAAGGCGAAGTCTATTTCTAGTATCGCTGACGTGCAAGATTGCGGTGTGCCATCACCACTCCATATCCAGTGCATCTAGCAGATACGGCACTCGTTCTATTACCAAACGAGTCAGATTGTGAGTTCTCAAATGTGTTTTAGCGTCTTGTACTTGACGACTCAATACATTTTACGGAGCAGAAGAATTTGTTACTCCAACCTCATATGTATTCTGTTTTCAGAGAACAAGATTGTTTTAGAGACTTTCACTTGTCTGTTATGAAAATTATACCATTTCAAATACTCGATGTACAGAACATACTTTCGGTATTTTATCTATACATTGCATTTGACCTCACTATCATCCCACCCCTAAAGGGGGTACTATCGCACCGTAGTGGGCTTTCCTATTCGGAAAATCTGTAATTTTAAAACCTCTGCCATATTCGAATATGGTAGAGGCAATGCGATATTCATATATGTCTCATTCTTATACGTATGTTTTGAGTAAAGAGCTACAAAAATAGATGCTCCTGCTTCATTTTTCCTTAACCAAGCTCTTACATTCTCCCTTCCATCCTTCTCATCCATTATCCCTATGATAGAGCCGTGCATCGTTTCCCACTTGCCGCCCATTCCTAAATGTATTTGTCCTACACGCTTACTCATTTTCTCATAGCAAAATGCAAACGGGTGGAACCAGCGAGTCCATTTAATATGCGATTGTAATTCATACTCTGTTGTATTTTCATAAAACCGAATAATGCTTAAAGGTATCTTTGTCACGTCAAATGCCTCACTATGAAAATCATTCATTTTATCAACTAAACCTTTGTATTCCTTGCTATCTATTACATTTCTGTTATGTAAAAATGCTTCACCAACTGTCGCCTCTCCTCTTAATCTGCTCATTGGTTTCCCGTAATATTTATAGTTCGGAACACTCTTTTCAATCATCCAGCCGACAAATGCCGGCAACGCTACTCCAATTCCATTAACAACACCGTGAATCCAAACCATTTGGGCAATTGTAATCGTCATTACATGTTTCAAATTCCCATACGAATATATAAGTGAAAACATAATTGTTACCATGAGCGTACTAGACGATATGATTAGGAGGATTTTTGCACTGATAGCATTAAATTTCGCCCGCCAAACATAAATTCTATACCCATAAATCGCACATAAATATAGGAACACTGCAAAAAATTCAAATACCCTTGAGTACGTAATTCCAATCGCAACTGTCATCGGTGAAATGACTATAATAAACATAATTGCATCATATACTTTACTGCTCTTTTCTCTCTTCCGCCCTATTAAACCAGCTGATAATGGCAATAGAAACGCCGAATAATGAAAGTGTGCAGCTGTGAGTAAAACAATGTCAGAAGTAAACTGCATAATCGAAATCTTTGCTACAGAAGCAAAAAACCAAAAACCACCTAAAAACAAATAAATAAACGCACTATCGATAGCTGTCTCTTCTAACGGTGTCCATCCTCTTTCTAGTAATCTATTTATACCAAATAACGCAACGATCCCCGTATATACAAACCAAATTATCGCAAAGATATATTGATTTGTTACGAAAGCTAACATTGCACAAATCGCTGCTATCGGATATAAAAACGATACGGATTTATAAAATAATACATACGATCCATTTCGTGCTCTTTTATCAATAATACAAAAAGACATCGGTATACATAACAAAATAGATAATAAAATAATTGCTTCAACTGGGTTTACATTTGACCACTCACATATTAGAAAAATAATATAACAAGCAAGCCCAACTATTATATTTTTCATATCATTTATTTCCTCTCCACAAATGTTCCCTTATATGAAAATAGCGAACCAATTAACGGATTTTGTACTTGAACATGAATTCGAAAACATTGTAATTCGTCATCATAACTTTCAACAATGTTTGCCTCTCCGTATAAAAATTTCGGTAAAGAGATTTTTCTTCCAAACATATAAAACCATTGTTTCTTTGAAGAGATATGCATTGCCCCTAACTCATCAATATAAAAATCCAATGTAGAGACGAGTAAATGTGGTTCACCAAAATAATCTACAATTTCATTTTCATCAAGTTTCATTACCGCATTAAAATATCTTTTCTTATTACGAAAGTAAAAAGTACGATTCCACCGCACAAGTTCATGTCCATGTTCATCTCGCTCAGCGGTATTATGTATTGTAAATGGCACTTTCTTCCCACGCTCAGGGAAAAACATTCGAAACTTCGATGCAATTTTTAATATCAATTTTACGAAAAAAGAACCTCCGTAAATTTCATCCATCTTTCCTTCTCCAGTAAAGCTATTTTCTTCTGTAATCTCATAGCGTTTCTGTAATTTTGGATGAAGTTTGTTATAAGAATCCCCTAATAGTCTTTCATACATATTAGCCATACATTATCCCTTTCTCTTCCTCTTGCAATTTTTTGCACTTGGTAAATCAAAACTATTTATATAACCGACAATCGATACCCCCATTAGTAAAACGTTTAATGTAATTGGATTAAACGGCTCTGTAAAGCTTACGATATTCGTAAATCCTGCCACTATCGTTAAAGCTATTAACATAAAAATATGTAGTATAAATAATTTTTGTTTTGGAACTGGAAATAGCCATATGATACCAAAAATAATTTCTAACATCCCTATTACTTTAAGAATTGCAATACTATTTCCAGTTGAATCAATAATCGCAGAAAGCATCTTCATCTCTTCTGGATGACTGAAAATTATTTTTGGGAAGATCCCTTGATACATCCATACAAATGCAAATAAAAAACATACGAGCCAATATGTCATTGTTCTTCTAATTAGCAACCTAGGATGAAGCCCCTTTTCTAACCATAATTTTAAAGCATCAAAACTCCAAGCAGTCGCCCAGCCTAATAACGGCCGAAACATATAGAAATCTATTACATTCCCTATACGACCAAACCTCGTATCATAATCATATTGCGTCTCAAAATGAATGTGTTCTTTAAGGGGTGTATACTTCCAATAACCACGCCCTATTTGAATAAGTGATAATTGATTTTCTGTCCAAAATTTTAAAGAAGAAATACGTTCTCCCGTTTCTTTTCTTATCTCACCTATCGATTCCCCTTCCCCAGCTATTTCAAGTCCAAATCCGATTTTTGTTTTATATAAAAATTTCTGTAGTTCTCCTTCTTTTTTCTCTACATATGAAATTTCAGTAAAGCGGGCATCCCATTCTGTATATATATGTGGTTCTTGCGTGTATTCCCATAATTTTTCCATTGTTGTGTTCATTTCTGCTGAAACATAAATAGGCTTTTTCCCTTTCATTCTTCCACCTCCAATGAACTATAATTTTAATGTACATGTAATAAATTTATTTTGCTACATTTTTCACAAACTTCCTCGTAAAAAAGATAGAATTTTTAAAATATATATAAAACACTTGATTCCTCGAAAAATTTAAATTATTATAAAACAAATGTTACCAACAACTTCATAAATCAAACACTCTCGCCTAAAACGTGAGATAGAGGTTGCGATACTTATGAGTATTCTAATGGAGACACAGAGATGTCTATGAAATTAGATGAAAGGAAGTATTGCCGAAATCGATATATTTCTCTGTATGTATCGATTGGGGCTGTTTTCGAATAGAAACAGAACTGTCATATGTACAGACGTGTATGTATGAAGAGCTATCTACAAAAAAGAGATATCATTTTCATGGTATTCCTTTTTTGGCGGTTTTTTTATTAGCTCCGTTTTCTGTTTCCCTTTTCCTGTAACAGCACCATCCTCACTTATTTGAGATGGTGTTTTTTGTTTTTCTCTGGTAACTACAGGAATATTGGGATTTGTATATATCCTAATCTATTCTTAAAAATGGATGAAAGAAGGAATTCGTAATGGAAACGATTGTACAAAAATTTGGTGGCACTTCTGTCGGAAGTGTTGAGCGTATTCAACATGTAGCAAATTTAATTATTGAAGAATATGAACGAGGACATAGTATCGTCTCTGTCGTTTCAGCAATGGGAAAAAGTACAGATGAACTTGTAGCACTTGCTAACGCAATTACAGAAAATCCAAGTAAACGCGAAATGGATATGCTTCTATCGACAGGAGAGCAAGTAACTATTTCATTATTAACGATGGCACTGCAAGCAAAAGGCTATAACGCGATTTCATTAACAGGATGGCAAGCTGGTATTACGACAGAATCTGTACATAGTAGTGCACGGATTACTGACATTCATACAGATCGAATTCAGTCTTATCTTACTAAAGGCACGATTGTTATTGTAGCTGGTTTCCAAGGAGTCAGTGAAGATCTTGAAATTACAACGCTTGGACGAGGTGGTTCTGATACAACTGCTGTCGCATTAGCTGCTGCACTAAACGCAAAAAAATGTGATATTTACACAGATGTGACTGGCGTATATACGACGGATCCACGAGTTGTAAAAGATGCTTATAAATTAGATGAAATTTCTTATGACGAAATGTTAGAACTTGCAAACCTCGGTGCTGGTGTATTACACCCGCGTGCTGTTGAGTTTGCTAAAAATCATAATGTCATTTTAGAAGTTCGCTCAAGTATGGAACAAGAAAACGGAACAATTGTAAAAGGAGAATGTAACATGGAACAACAATCAATCGTTAAAGGTATTGCATTTGAAGATAATATTACACGCATCACAGTGAAAGGATTAGAACAAGGTTCACTTTCAACTGTTTTCTCTACATTAGCAGCGGCACATATTAATGTAGATATCATCATTCAAAGTATTACTAATGAAGGAACTGTTCATCTCTCCTTCTCCATCCATTCTAATGATTTAAGAGAAACATTAGAAGTATTGGAACAAAATCAAGAGGCACTTCACTATGAAGCAGTAGAATATGAAAATCATTTAGCAAAAGTATCAATTGTAGGATCTGGTATGGTCTCTAATCCAGGTGTTGCTGCGAATATGTTCACTACTTTAAAAGAAGAAAATATTCATATTAAAATGGTAAGTACATCAGAAATTAAAGTGTCTGTCGTTATTGACCGCCTTCATTTAGTGACAGGTGTTGAGGCACTGCATCAATCATTTATGGCGAAAATTGTGCCTTTAGTACAAATGAGTTAATTTCCAGCGGTACTACTTAAAACAAATTATATGAATCTATTTCCTTCCTATTAAAAATAGAAAGCTGTTTGCATTATATAGAGTGACAAGAAATTTATGTGTCATTAAAAAAATACAATTAATTCTATACAACAATCGGATCATTTAATGCCGTACAGGATAGAAATATTTTTGCAAGGAAGTCTCGGTATTGTTTGTTAACAAGATACTATATGACATACTTAAAAACACCTTGTCACATTTTCCTAAACTGTGACAAGGTGTTTTTGTTTGAAAGGAATTTGTAACTTTTTAATAGTATAATGAAGATGATGATTAGATAATACACTTTTACATATAAGGAGATAAAGACAATGTCAAAAAATAAATTACTCAGAATGGACAATGTTAGCATCGTTGTAGAATCCCTTGATCATGCAATCTCTTTCTTCGAGGAGATTGGGTTAAAACTCGAAGGGCGCGCCACTGTAGAGGGGGAATGGGCTGGTCGCGTAACCGGACTCGGTTCGCAGTGCGTAGAGATTGCTATGATGGTGACTCCAGATGGCCATAGCCGAATTGAACTTTCGCGATTTCTTACCCCGCCCGCTATAGGAGATCACCGGACAGCTCCTGTCAATGCCCTCGGTTATTTGCGCGTCATGTTCACCGTTGAAGACATTGATGAAATGGTATCTAGGCTTACTACTAAGCATGGTGCTCAACTCGTTGGTGAAGTAGTTCAATACGAGAACTCTTACCGTCTCTGCTACATTCGTGGAACCGAAGGGGTTTTAATCGGTTTAGCGGAAGAACTCGGTAACAAGTAAGTGATGTATTATAAATGAAACTACTATATTTTTAACCACGTCCTCACTCCAGAACGTGGTTATGCTTGTTTGAGTTTTTAAAAATATATTTTCATTTTACACATAGATTTCAAGACTCTATCCAAACAGTTCTTTAACATATCACTAATATCCAAAAATCATTATGAAATAATTTAATTATTCGCTTTACCTTTTCCTAGGAAATATAACTGACTCTTCTCATTTTATATCTTATCGCTCTTTTCTATGAAAAAACGATCTATATTTATTCAAAATAACTTTCTTCACATCCGAGTAAAATACCATCATGAATAATGCAACGCCTAATACAATCACCTGTATTTTTTCATATTCAACGAAAGCACTCATAATTAACAAACCAAATCCAATATAAAAACCAAATTCGTTCTCTTTCTCAAAATCCTCATCTTCTTCATCAATATGTATTTTTTCTTTCATGTTTTGATTCCCTTTTATTAACTCATCGAGCGTAACATTGTACATTTCGCTTAGTAAAATTAAATTATCAATATCAGGACAACTTTTATCATTCTCCCACTTATATACCGCTTGCCTCGTCACACCAATCTTTTTAGCAACATCCTCTTGTGAAAATCCCTTTGACTCTCGTAATTTTTTTAACTGCTCTCCTAAGCTCATAACATCCCTCTCCTTTAACAAATTATTACATAAAAAGAGATATAAAAGAAAGAAACCATTAGTAAAACTCACTGTAAACCATTCGTTTACAAAGTAAAAAAAGAGAGAATAGCCCTATATTTAAGCTATTCTCTCTCTTCTATTAAAATAGATGAATGTTTTCTTTCTTGCAAGCTTCACGTAAATCGTCAGGCCATACAGAAGATTGAACTTCACCAATATGTGCTTTACGTAAGAAGTACATGCACATTCTCGATTGTCCGATACCACCGCCAATTGTTAATGGTAGTATGTCTTCTAAAATACCTTTATGGAAATCATACTCACGTTTATAGTCTTCACCTGTTTTCGTTAACTGCTCATCAAGTGATTTACTATCAACACGAATTCCCATTGATGATAATTCAAATGAAGATTGTAGTACTGGGTGCCAGAATAAAATATCACCGTTTAATTTCCAATCATCATAATCAGCTGCGCGTCCATCATGCTTTTCACCTGAACGAAGTGCATCACCAATTCCGATAATGAAGACTGCACCGTGTTCTTTTGCAATTGCATGTTCACGATCTTTCGGTGTTAATTCTGGATATTTATCTTCTAGTTCTTGAGAAGTAACGAATACAATTTCTTCTGGTAAATACTTCCCAAGGAACGGATACTTTTCAAATAAGTGGTCTTCTAAATCTTTGAATATTCCATAAATTGTTAGTACTGTTTTTTGTAAATAATCTACAGTACGCCATTCTTTTTGAACGATTTTTTCCCAATCCCATTGGTCAACGTAAATAGAATGTGTTGCATCAAGTTCTTCATCACGACGGATCGCGTTCATGTTTGTATATAAACCTTCACCAGCTTCATATCCATATTCATGGAGTGCAAATCGTTTCCACTTCGCTAGTGAGTGCACAATTTCTAATTCTTCTCCTGAGTGTAACATATCAAATTCAATTGGACGTTCTACACCGTTTAGGTGATCGTTTAATCCTGATTTTTTCGTTACGAATAATGGTGCAGATACACGGAATAATTCAAGTCGTTTTGCTAATTGATCCTCGAAAAATGTTTTAACTTCCTTAATTGCGATTTGAGTCTCTCTTACTGTCATTAATGATTGATACATGGTGGTTTCCTCCTAAAATGTTTGGATGTTGTGAAAAGAAGCCAACAAAAAAAGCCCTTCTTTCCCAAAAAACTGGGACGAAAGGCTTTGGTTCCGCGGTACCACCCAAATTAGCAACAGAGGTTGCTCACTTATACAATACGGAGATGAAATATCTCGATACTGTTCTTCTTGTAACGGCGAAGTTCCCGGCTAAGTCTACTTTCCTATCAAGGATTTCGGTTAGCAACTCCAGGAGGTTCTTCATAATAGGCTTCGTATCAGGCTCACACCATCCCTGACTCGCTTAGACTACGTCCTACTACTACTCGTCCTTTCATAGTCGTTTTGTTGTCACATCTCTGAAACATTTTATTAATGATTATTCTATACAAAAAATAAAGAAAGTCAACAAAAAGTTTTAAAATATTTTTCAATTCTTTATTTTACGGCTTTATTGATTGTTTCCAATATACCTTCTTTACTTCTTTTGCCTAGGTATTCTAAAAAACGTCTCACTAACTGAAACTAACGTATATACGACGATTAATGTAATCGTTCGAAATATAGAATCCGCAGTATTTCGTATTATTTTCATTTTCTTTGTAATTCCTTTCAGTTTACTTGCAAATTCATGATATACTATAGCATTCAAGCAGTTTGTTTTCCTTAAAGCAAACATAGTCATTTATAAAGAGTATTTTCTAAATCATTGACTATTATCAAATTAGATTTTTATATAACGGAGTGATTATATGAGTAAAACGAAAGCAAAACCGAAAAAAGGTGTAGGACAAGGTACAGGAAGTAAAGGGTGGAACCGTTGGCAATCAAGTGCAAAAAAGAAGAAAGCTGCAAAGCCATACAAAAGTAAAGGTACAAAGAAATAACATTTAGTTTCTTTACTTTGTACAAAACAAAATATAATTATTACAACGAAAAAGCTATGCCCTCATATATTTGAAGGCATAGCTTTCTTTATTAGATCATTAAAATATCTCGAATTTCTTCTTCCGTGATGGATGATAATTTCTCTTCTCCCGGCTCAATCACTTCAGCAATTAAATTTTTCTTACTCTCTTGCAGTTCATGCATTTTTTCCTCGATTGTTCCGTGAGCCACTAACTTAATAACTTGTACCGTATTTTTCTGTCCCATCCGATATGCCCGATCTGCTGCTTGTTGTTCAACAGCTGGATTCCACCATAAATCGTATAATATAACCGTATCGGCACCCGTTAAGTTAAGCCCCGTACCACCAGCTTTTAAAGAAATGAGAAATAGGTCCCCTTCCCCTTCGTTAAATCGATTACATAGCTCTACACGTTCTTGCGAAGGTGTATTTCCGTCTAAATAAAAGTATGGAATCGCTTGACGATTTAATTCACGACCAATAATGGACAGCATCTTTGTAAATTGAGAAAAGATTAAAATTCTCTTACCAGTACTTCTACATTCCTCTAGTATGTCTAACAGTTGCTCAAATTTAGCTGAACTCCCTTTATAATCATCAACGAATAAAGCGGGATGACAGCAAATTTGTCTCAATCTCGTTAAGCCAGCTAAAATTCTAATTTTATTTTTACGTAACGTGTCTTTGTCTAAATGTTTTAACGTTTCTTCTCTTAATTTCGCTAAATAAGCAGCATATAGTCTCTTTTGGTCTGGTAATAACTCCGATGACTGTAAGTGCTCTATTTTATCTGGCAGCTCCTGTAATACATCTTCTTTTAATCGTCTTAATACGAAAGGTTTTACGCGCTTCGCTATATCTTCACGCCTTAAATCACCGAACTCTTTTCTTCCTGGTAATAATTCTGGAAATACAACGTGGAAAATAGACCATAGCTCTTCTAATGAATTTTCTACAGGCGTTCCTGTTAGTCCGAAACGATATTCAGCTTGAATTGTTTTCACTGCTCTTGCAGTTTGCGTTGTCGGATTTTTAAACGCCTGTGCTTCATCAAGAAATAGCGTATGAAACGGCCTCGCATACGACCTTATATCTCTTCTTAGTAATGGATATGACGTAATTACGACATCAAATTCCGCTACGTCTTTTAAGATTTTTCGTCGTTCTGTTTGATTTCCATCTGCAATAACCGCTCTAATATGTGGGGCGAATTTTTTCAATTCACTAAACCAATTATAAACGAGCGAGGACGGTGAAACGACTAATATAGGCAGCTTCTTCTCCCGAATTTCAGGCAAAACAGAATCTATATAAGCAATACTTTGCAGCGTTTTTCCAAGTCCCATATCGTCTGCTAAAATACCGCCAAAACGGTAATAGGCGAGTGTCTTCATCCACTCAAATCCATATACTTGATACTCTCTCATTACAGCATGTAAAGTTTGTGGCACTGTAAATTTTAATTTTTTCGGGTTTTGAATGCTTTCCACTAGATCTTGCACAGATTCATCTAAACTTAAAACATTACCCTCGTGAAGTCCGTTCATCCATTTTACACTCCGAATAAGCGGAACATTCACTTCTTCCCCATGTAAAAATTCTTTTCGAATACCTGATTCTTTTACAAACTGATTAATTTCATTAAACTCTTTGCTCTCTAGTGATAATAGAGAACCATTCGCTAATCGGTAATATTTACGTTTCTCCTCAAGAGCCGCTAATACACCTTTAATTTCAGCTTCTGGTATTCCTTTTATATCAAAACGAAATGATAACCAATCAATTCTTTCTTTTCTTCTCACTCTAATAAGAGGTGCGGTATCACCTTTATGAATGCGTAATTTAATTGCTGTCGTCGCGTAAATATCAACTAAACCTTTTAACGTTGGAACGATGTGATATAAAAAGTTATACTCAGCTTCTTCATTATGCATAAAGTAACCGCCTTCTGTTTTCGCAAAGGCACTTTCACTCATAATGTCTAAAATCTCTTTTTCCTTTTTCTCATCACGATTAAAAACAGAAGGTTGCCCGTCTTCTTCTAGCGGATTAATCACGACGTTTCCATAATGAAATTCAAGACCTGCTAGCAAACGATTTTTCACACGATCTAAATATAGCTTTGCTTTTAACGATGGCGTTTCAACACGATCGGATATGACTTCATCAATGCGCACTGTTCCAAGTTTCATTAATCCAGGCACAACTTTCGCTACGAAATGTTCCATCTTATTTTCAGGAATATAAAACTGATTGCTATTTGAGCGACTCATCATCTTTTGCAATTCAATAAGTCGCATACAATCTTCCATAGATAAATGATATAATTTCCCATCGTAAAGGGCGTTGTTATACATCTCCAAAACTCGAACACGATTTAGATCGTCTATATGAAGGGTAAACCCGCCATTATTCCCTTTCGTAAACTCAAAATGTAATGGCAATAACCCTTTTGAAATGTGTAATCCCTGAAACAGTTGCTCATTTTGTTTCAGCTTTACATACTCGGCTCTAGAAAGTGCAGAGAGCATATCATTCCAAGAAGCTGGCGGTATAAATATCATACTTTTATCTTGTTTCGCATGTACTTCTAGTGCATCTTCATACATTTTTTCGTTATGATATATTTTAATGAGTTGTTGTATAATCGCGTCTGTTTCTTGTTTAAAACTGTGTACATCTGGCGTATATGTAAATTCATTGGAACAATGAAAAGCCTCTCTCTTCTCCACTTTAGAAAGAAATTCTCTAATATGATTTATAAAATATGTTTTGGCAAGTTTTAACTGAATTCCAAGAAGAGCCCCACCGCTTTTCGTCGCTACCGGTGAACATATAAACGCAACATCTAATATTTCACGTGTATCAAACCGATGTTGTTTACTTTTTGGCCTCAGTGGTTTATCTGCAAACAACTGAAACATCCCGTTTGTTAATTGATCATTTCTGCTACTAATAGAGCCCATTCCACCCGTTTGCTGGTTATAATTTATTTGTATCAATACAGCTGCTACATGTTGACAGTACGTTTGGAAAGACGCTAACGAAGGACAACTACATCTCGCAACAACATCACCTTTCTTAGCTTTTTCTACCGTAACATGAAAATCCTCGTTCCCTTTTACCGTCGCCTCACAAATTTCTTTCGTTTCATCATAGTAATTCACGATTACTTTATTTGATTTATAATAAGCTTCACCTCTTTTATATGAGGTTTCTCCACATACTTCTTTAATAATCGATTTATTTAATGTAAAACTCATTGTTTTGACACTTCCTTAATGTAAAACCATTTTCTCTTACTTAACATTTTACATGCTTCACGAGAAAATATAAAATGTTGATTTAACAAAAAAAGATGCTTATTTATAAGCACCTTTTCACTCTATCTCCATCAGTCGTTTCGCCTCAAAATACAACACTTGAATAAATTTTTTCGTATTAATTCGTATATGGCCAGAAGTCGCTACCCCATCCTTTGTCATTTCTGTCATCCGTTTTCTAACCACAGTGAAATCAAAAAACTTCGGAGCATAACTTTCAAATTTCGGATTTGAAAAGTCTGTTAGTCCAAGAGAAGCTAAATGGTTTAATGATTGATAAATTGCTCTTCTCACACGTTGTTCAGATGCTTTTTTCTCCTTCTCTATATCTGCTTCTGAAGCTAGTTCCCCTAATTTTTTTACTGTTATTTGGTGAAAGATATCTTTTAAAGCAGGAAATCCAAACTCAAATGTTTGCGCCTTTTCTTGTCCATATAAATATTCCAGCATACTAAGCAAATCTTTACTTCCATTCTCTCCCGCAATACCGAGTTCTGATAGTAAGAAGCGTCCTGAATCTGATATCTTTTTCCCTTCTTGCACTGTTTCACTACGCATTTGCGGCTTTTCCCACTGAAACACATTATTCAATGATTTTTGAATGTCATATATAGAACGTTCCAAACGAATACGTTCTATCACTTTTCGTACAACAGATACTACTTCTATTTTGTTTAGTGGTTTTGTAATATAATATTCCACACCAAGTGTATATGCCTCACCAATGAGCTGTTTCGATTCAACTTGGGAAATCATAATAATTTTCCCAGTAAATGAAGATGCTATATGACGAACTGTTTCAATGCCGTCTCTCATCGGCATTAGTAAATCAATAAATAAAATGTCCACTTTTTTATAATTTAACTGTTCTGCTTCAATAAACGCTCCATCTTCCGATTCTCCAATTACTTCCCCAAGATCGCCATCCTCAATAATTTGCGAAAGCATCGAACGGAAAACTTCATCATCATCTACAATATAATAAAACAAACCTATTCCCCTTCCCGCTTTAAACTGCACTCCGGTAAACAAACGATAAACTTACACCCGTTCCCATTTTCATTGTCTTCTAACCTTACTTCTCCGCCGAGCTCTGTTACCATTTCATCTATGTAAGAAAGTCCAATACCTGTGGACGGTGTTCCTGTTTGATCATACTTTGAAGTAAACCCGGGCTTAAATACTAATTTCTTATACTTTTGCGTTATACCTGGGCCATCGTCAATCACTTCAAAGATTACATTTTTTTCTCGTTTATATAACTTAATACGAATGAGACCTCTATCTTCAATTGCTTCAACTGCATTCGCAACTAAGTTATTAAAAATTGATAGCACTGTATACACGTGATATGCAGCGTGTTCACCTTCTATATGTTTAGAAAAACGTATATCTTTCTCTAACATTTCAGCATACTTTTCATTTATTCTTACAATCATTTCTGTAAGCTCATGACCTTCTACATACTCAGCCACATTTTTATCTAATAACAGTTTAGATAATCCTGCAAAAATCCTTTGATTATCCTTTTTTATTTCGTGCACTTCTCCTGCTATTTTCAATGCTGTTTTACTGCTGGAATCATCATTCGCTTGTAAATTCCGATATAATTGATACGCTTCTTGTGTAATTAATTCTGCATTTTGTAACGTTTTTTTCAAATGAACAGATTCTACATATAAATTTGAAAGGTGCATGAACATTTTTTCATTTTCTTTTCGAACTTGTGATTCTTTTAATTTCGTTTCATATAAATTCATCATATTTAAAAAGCCAAGTGCAAAGAAGCTACGGAAAATAGCAATAATGATGAGTTTATTTACTTCAGAAATTGTTATTGTTGTACCTAGTACTAACATGTGATAAAACGCAAGTTCCGACATACTTGCAACAATTTCAATTGAAATTCCAAGGCACCCAATAACAATTGGCTTCTGATGAAACTTATTCACCCTACAAAGTGAAAAAAGACTTCCATAAATAAAATAATAAAAGAACACAGGATAACGCAAATAAAATGATTCTGTCATATGAAATGAGCCTTGCATGACCCAGTCAAGGCATACTCGGAATAAGACTACACATATACCGACAAGAATACCCGCAGCAGCTGCTGGTATTCTTCTTAAAAATAGTAATAAAAAGAAGAATAACGGTGTCCCAAAGCTAACACGAAACGTATCATTAAAAGGATGAAAATTAAGCTCTCCAGCAATCGGAACAACAACCATTAATATAATTAAAAGAGATATATCTTTCTTCCATAATTGATTCCAATTCAAAGGTGCCACTTCCTATACTCTTTTTTCAGTAATAAAAGTGAAAGCCCGCTTATATTATAAACGGGCTTTATTTCTATATTCTAACCTTTTCTACCGCTTTTATTTGGCGATACTCAGGCTCCCAGATTGCTTCTTTCACTGCAATCTTGATATCGTTATCACTTAAGTTCTCTCTCGCAACACCTTCCGCAACGGCAACTTTCGCTACTTCAATTGCTACCATTTCCGAGATATTACGTAACTCTTCAACTTCTGGCAAAATAGGTGCTCCTGGCTGGCCTGTGTCCACCATACTTGCAACTGCTTCAGCTGCTGCTGCGAACATGCCGTCCGTCATAACGCTTGCACGTACGACAATTGTACCAAGACCAAGTCCTGGGAAAATAAGTGCATTATTTGATTGTCCAATCACATACGTTACATCGTTATATGTAACTGGTTCAAATGGACTTCCTGTTGCAACTAATGCTCTCCCTTCTGTCCACTCGATTAAATCGGCTGGTTTTGCTTCAGCAAGTGGCGTCGGATTCGACATCGGTAAAATGATTGGTCTTTCTACGTGAGAAGCCATTTCTTTAATAATTTCTTCTTTAAATGCACCAGCAACGGTTGATGTACCAATTAAAATTGTCGGTTTCACATGTTTCACAACTTCAGCAAGTCCAATCACACCATTTTGCTTCCACTCACTTACTTCCGCTTCTTTTCTTGCATACGGAATTTGGAAATCAAGAAGATCTTCCATGTTATCTGTAACTAACCCGTTACGATCAATACACCAGAAACGCTTATATGATTCTTCTTCTGATAAGCCAGCGCGGACCATCGCATCTCTAACTTGATCTGCGATACCGATTCCAGCCGTACCAGCACCAAACACAACAACGCGGTGTTCACTTAGCGGTACACCAGAAGCTTTTACTGCCGATAATACAGCCGCAAGCGAAACTGCACCTGTACCTTGAATATCATCATTAAATGTACAAATATCATGACGATATTTATCTAAAATTTTCCGTGCATTTCGAGAACTGAAGTCTTCCCAATGTAAAAGTGCTTTCGGGAATTGCTTATTTACCGCTTGTACAAATGTATCAATAAATTCATCGTAAGCTTCACCTGTTATACGAGGGTGACGATTTCCAATATAAAATGGATTGTCTAATAATTCTTCACGATTTGTACCTACATCTAAAATTACCGGTAATACGCGGCTAGGATCGATTCCAACTGCGGCTGTATAAACAGCTAATTTTCCAATCGCGATGTTAATACCACCAACGCCCCAATCACCAATTCCAAGTATACCTTCTCCATCTGTTACAACGACTAAATCAATATTTTCTGCTGTTGCACCGATATTGGCGAATGCTTCCTCAATACCTGACGGATCGTTAATTGATAAATACACACCTCGTGGTTTACGATATTCATGACTATATCTTTGAATCGCTACACCGACAGTTGGTGTATATACGATTGGTAACATTTCGCGTAAATGATCTGTTAAAATACGATAAAATAATACTTCATTTCGATCATGTAACGCTGTTAAGTATACATTCTTTAATAAATCATCCGGCTGAGAACAAAATTGTTCGTATGCTCGGCGCGCTTGTTCTTCCAATGTTAAAACCGCTGGCGGTAATAACCCTTTTAAACCTAATTCTTCTCTTTCTTCTTGCGTGAAAGCAACCCCTTTATTTAAAAGTGGTGTTGATAATACTTCTACTCCTCTTAATGTCGTTTCTAATGAACCATTAGAAGCTACTGTAAACTTACTCATAACATCCCTACCTCTATTCATATATAGCATTTCTATATTGTAAACAAAAAAGAGGGGCTTGTCCCCCCTCTTCTTTTAGTTTTTCTTTAAAAGAGTTGCTCCTGCAATCCCTGGGTGCGTCATTTCGAATGGATCTAGAATTAACTCTAAGTCTTCTTGTGACAGTACACCATTTTTCACACAAAGTTCTCGAACGGATTGCCCTGTCGCGATTGCTTCTTTCGCAACGCGAGCTGCTGCTTCATAACCGATATGAGGGTTCACGGCTGTAATAATTCCTACACTCTTCTCAACATACTCTTTTAAGCGATCTTCATTCGCTTCAATTCCTTTTAAGCAATTATCTGTAAAGGCACGGAAACCGTTATTCATAATGCTAATTGATTGTAGTAAGTTGAAAACAAGTACTGGTTCCATCACGTTTAATTCTAATTGACCTGCTTCTGAAGCAAGACAAATTGTATGGTCGTTACCAATTACTTGGAATGCAATTTGATTAATTACTTCTGGCATAACAGGGTTTACTTTCCCTGGCATAATAGATGAACCTGGTTGACGAGCCGGTAACATAATTTCTGCTAAACCAACACGTGGACCTGATGCCATTAAGCGAAGGTCATTCGCAATTTTAGACATATTCATCATACATACTTTCAGTGCTGCAGATACTTCTGTGTATGCATCCGTATTTTGCGTTGCATCTACTAAGTCTTCTGCACCAACTAGTGGTAGTTCACTAATTGCAGCTAAATGTTTTACAACAGCTTGAATATATTCTGGATCTGCATTTAAGCCTGTACCAACTGCAGTTGCTCCCATATTCACTTCATATAAGTGTTGACGTGACTGCTGAATTCGTTTCATATCACGTTCAAGTACGCGAGAGTACGCTTTAAATTCTTGTCCAAGACGAATTGGAACAGCGTCTTGCAAATGCGTACGCCCCATTTTAATCACATGATCGAACTGTTCTGCTTTTAATTCAAATACATCGTGCATATAACCCATCGTTTGTAATAAACCTTCTAATGCGTTTAATGTTGCGATATGAATCGCCGTTGGGAATGCATCGTTTGTTGATTGCGCCATGTTTACATGACTATTTGGACTAATATAATGATAGTCTCCCTTTTCCATTCCTAATAATTCAAGAGCACGATTGGCAATGACTTCATTTGCATTCATGTTCATTGAAGTACCTGCTCCGCCTTGGATTGGATCTACGATAAAATGATCATGCCATTTTCCATCGAGAATTTCTTGAGCAGCTTCTGCGATCGCGCCGCCCTTGTTCAATTCCAATCTTCCTACATCTGTATTGGCAAGCGCTGCAGCTTTTTTTACAACTGCGAACGCTCTAATTAAACCTTCATGGATTTTGTATCCTGTAATTGGGAAGTTTTCAACTGCACGCATTGTTTGTACGCCGTAGTATGCATAGTTTGGTACTTCTTTTTCACCTAAAAAGTCTTTTTCAATTCGAACACCATTTTTAACTTCAGTTAATGTTGCCATGATTATTCACTCCTTAACGATTTCTTATGCTGCTTTTGTTTCTTTGACTGTTTCTACATATTGTTTTGCTTTCTCATTATCGAATTCGCCTTCCCACTTCGACATAACAATCGCCGCTAATGCATTTCCTAATACATTGACAGATGAGCGAATCATATCTAAAATGCGGTCAATTCCCGCAATTAACGCGATACCTTCTAGTGGTAACCCCATTGAACCTAACGTTGCTAATACAACAACGAACGATGCACCTGGAACTCCCGCCATACCTTTGGATGTTAACATGAGAACGAATAATAACGTTATTTGCTCTGTCAGTGACATGTGCACACCGTACATTTGTGCAACAAATAATGCCGCTAACGCTTGATAAATAGCCGATCCAGTCAAGTTAAATGTATAACCTGTCGGAATTACGAAAGAGGCAACTGCCTTTGGACAACCGAACTCTTCCATTTTTCTCATTATATTAGGTAGAACAGCTTCTGAACTTGCTGTCGTAAATGAAAGAATAAGTTCTTCTTTTAAAATTTTCATTAATGTAAAAATGTTTACGCCAACCATTCTTGCATTAATACCTAATACAATCACAACGAATAGTATAACAGTTACGTATACAGCTAGCACTAGTTTTCCTAAAGGAAGTAGTGTTGCTACACCAAATTTTGCAACCGTAACCGCAATTAATGCGAATACACCAAATGGTGCAAATTTCATAACTTGATTTGTAACCCAAAACATCGCTTCGAGTACACCTTCAAAGAAGTTAAAAACAGGCTTTCCTTTTTCCCCAATTGCTGCGACTCCTAAACCGAATAATACTGAGAAGAAAATAATCGGTAATAAGTCACCTTGTGCAATCGATTCAAATACGTTTTTCGGTACGATATGAACAATCGTCTCAGCGAATCCTTGCTTCTCTGTAGCATCTGCTGTTTGTTTATAAGAAGAAATATCACTTTGCTGTAAGTTATTCATATCAACGCCAGTACCCGGCTGGAATATATTTGCCGCAAGTAATCCCATTAAAATAGCAATCGTCGTAATAATTTCGAAATAAAGAATGGTCTTCCCGCCCAGTTTCCCAAGCTTCTTCATATCGCCTACACCAGCTACCGCAACAATTAATGCTGAAATAACAATCGGTACTACAATCATTTTAATTAAGTGAATAAATATATCCCCAATTGGTGTAATATAAGAAATCGCCGTTTTATTGCCATAAAAGACTGCCCCTACTACAATCCCTAAAACAAGCGCGACAAAAATTTGTGTTGCCAATCCGAATTTTTTCATTTATGTTCATCCCCTTCATGCGAACGCTTTCAATTTGAATTTATAAAAGCTACTCACACATCTTATAAGCGAACCTACAAAATCATACAAAAACCTACAAGTTCGTCACAAAAAATTCAAATATTTTTCTTCTTTTTTTCATTGACACCATTTTGTTAAAAAACGATAAAATAAACTTGATAAGTAGTCAGATTGTTTCGTATAATCAAAAAGATATATACTTAAAACAAATCAAAATGAAAAGGAGTGGATGATATGAAAAACTACACAAAACAATTCGTCTTATCTTCTTCTTTTCTTTTTCATTTTCTTAAAAAGGAACAAAGGCATTCGCCTTTGTTCCTTTTTTATTGCGATCTATATAGGGGGAATTGTTATGAGACCATATAAACGTGTCTTAATTAAATTAAGCGGCGGTGCACTTGCCGATCAAACTGGAAATAGCTTTAACTCCAAACGATTAGAACATATCGCAAACGAAATTTTATCCATTGTTGATTTAGGTATCGAAGTATCCATCGTCATCGGTGGCGGTAACATTTTTAGAGGTCATCTAGCTGAAGAATGGGGAATCGATCGTGTAGAAGCTGACAATATCGGGACGTTAGGTACAATCATTAACAGCTTAATGCTACGCGGCGTTTTAACAAGTAAAACAAATAAAGAAGTGCGCGTTATGACTTCCATCCCGTTTAATGCTGTAGCTGAACCATACATTCGCCTACGTGCAGTCCACCATTTAGATAACGGGTATATCGTTATCTTTGGAGGCGGAAACGGGCAACCGTTCGTGACGACAGATTATCCAAGCGTACAAAGAGCTATTGAAATGAATAGCGACGCAATATTAGTCGCAAAACAAGGTGTCGATGGCGTCTTTACTAGTGATCCAAAACATAATAAAGCAGCAAAAATGTACAAAAAACTAAACTATAACGATATAGTTAGGCAAAACATACAAGTAATGGATCAAGCCGCTTTACTACTTGCCCGTGATTATAATTTACCAGCACACGTCTTTAACTTTGATGAGCCTGGAGTAATGAAAAGAATTTGTTTAGGTGAGCATGTGGGGACGTTAATTAATGACGATGCTTCATTGCTTGTGCATGAAAAATAATTATTTCCCATCAAAAAAGGGCGTCTTTTCTAGACACCCTTTCTTCCTTTATCATCACAAATAAAAATCAATCCATCCCGCAAATTTCTCCTTACAACGCTCCCAAAAAGATAACTTCTCAAAAAACTCTTTCGTCATTTCTTTTGAATCATGAAAATCCTCCGTTAACGCATCATTAACTTGTCCTACAATTGAACCACCATGAATATACAAGTTCATTTCATCATTTATATTGAAGCTACGCGAAGTAAAGTTTGTTGTGCCAATAACGGTTAATTCATTATCAATAAGCATTAATTTTCCATGGAACATTCCTTTTTTATACCCATATACAGTAATCCCATTATTAATAGCTTGACGTATGTATGGATACGCCGCTTCTTTTATAAGAGGTAAATCTGGTTTATATGACCAAAGTATTTTCACTGTAACACCACGCTTTTGTGCTGCAATTAAAGCATTCATTGATTCTTTATTTTTCGCTATAAAATACGGCGTTGCAATTACAATTGAGTGCTGAGCTTGTTTTATTAGCTCTATATATTTTTCAGCAACGTAATGCCCATTGTAACTGACCATAGTATGCAATGTATTCCCTTTGCTAGCCTTATTTGTGCTCCTCTTTATATCCTCTTTCGTATCTCGTTTCCAATCTAAAGCAAATTGTTCCTCTAAATCTTTTGCTCCTTCTCCTTTAAGCCGCACATGATAGTCACGCCAATATCCAAAATGCTTATCTTTACCTAAATACTCATCTCCTATATTAAAACCACCTGTATAACCAATCTCCCCATCAATTGTCGTAATACGGCGATGATTACGATGGTGAAGTGAATAAAACCCGAATGGTAATTCAGGCTTTCTACTATATGTAAAATGTACACCACTTTCCCGCAATTCACTTATCATCTTTCTTTCAAATGATAAATCATTAATGCGATCCACTGATAAATAGACGTTTACTCCTTCTTTTGCCTTCTCTTTTAATAAATTTAAAAAAGTATGGCTACTTTTATCATCCGACAAAATAAAAAAATACGTGTAAATAGATTGCTTTGCTTCTCTTATGTCAGTAAATAGCTGTTTATAAAACGACTTCCCTTCTACATATAATTGAAAATCACTATAGTGAGGAGCATACTCTGTCGGCATATTTTTGCCAGCTTCCATTTTCCTTCCTAAGGTAACGTCAATATGCATCCAAATTAAAATAAAAACGAAAATAGCAATAATAATAGAAGTAACTCGCAATATTTTTTTAATCATTTTAATTTCCTTCCGCTCGTTTTCTTTCCTCCTTTCTATTTTGTCATTCAAATTTAGATTTCATGCTTTATACAAAAAAGGATGTGACTTTACATCACACCCTTTTTGTATTAAACAAAGTTTCTCGCATCATTATTTCTTCCAAATTTATAAATGGCAATTAAGAAGAACGCAATCGCAAAAGCGAATAAAATTAATATGTTTAAATACAACTCAGAGAACGGAATTCCTTGTTGTAATTTTGCTATCGTATCTAATAACCAACGCTGCGGAAGAAAATTAGCTACTTTTTGTACTGCATTTGGCATAATGTCGTACGGGAAATAACATCCAGCAAGCAAACATGTTGGTACTATCACTAAATTTTGCATTGCATTTGAAGCAGCTGAACTTTTTGAAAAAGACACAATGACTAATGATAAACCAATTGCAATTAAAGCGAATATCATAAGCACACCAATCATTACTATGAAAGGCATATTAATATTTGTATGAAAAACATTCGTCAGAAATAGTACTGCAATGACAATTTGCAATGTTAATATCATCATATTTACTGCCACATTGGATAATATAAATTTCTTTCCGTCAATTGGTGTTGATAATAATCTAAAATACGTTCTATTCTCTTTTTCTTTTAAAATAAATCCTGATAAGTTCACTGCTGAAAACAGCATAAACATAATAAGATAACCCATCGTTTGATTTGTCATATCTTTATTTTTCGAAGTATCTTCTAGCGTCTCCGTTTTCATTTCAAATGAACTTTTTTGATACCCTGCGTACATCTTATCAAATGCACTTTGATCTGTTCCTGCTACTTTACTAATAGCTGCTACATTATCAATATAATTGTATAAATATGATTTTATAAATCCTGTTACTTGATCACCTTTAATCGATGCAATTTCAATATGATCTGGTTTCCCTTCTCGAACGCTTTTTGAAAAACCAGAAGCTAATGTAATAACTCCATCAAGTTTTTTAGAAGTGAGTTTATCTTCTATTTCAGACTCCTTAACCTTACTCACATTCACATGATTTAATCCTTCTAAAAACTTTATCGTATCGTTTGCTATCGGCTCATTTTCTTTATTTACAATCCCGATATTTAACGTTCCTTGCCCTGCATTTCCGTATATCGAAAAAGAGATGAGCGTCCCGATTATTGGCAAACTAATAATAATCAATAACCCTTTTTTATTTTTCAAAAGTACAGATAACGTTTTTTGTATGAGCCATAAAATATCTTTCATACTATAGCCCCTCCCGTCTACGTAATGCAATAATTGCAATTAATAAAAAAAGTGCTGATATTCCAATATTTAAAGAAATGACTGGTAGTGCTGCCCCTACATCATTCGCATAAATAATTTTCATAACAGCTGTGTTTGCCCACGTTAATGGTGATAAATTCGTAACGAAATTTTCTTCTATTACGAAATATGCACCGCCAAAAATAGAAGCTAATTGCACTACCACCATAATAATTGCTCTAGACGATTCAGGTGTTTTTGTAATATATCCAATCCCTAAACCGAAGCTAATCGCTAGAAAGACTTCTGTTAATAAAATAAGAAATATGATTCCAAGGTGATCTCCCCAATTCGCTTGAAAGACAAATTTACTAAATAACATAACGAGTAATATGCACAGGGCATTTGCTACTAGACTACCAAGCACTTTCCCAATGAAGATTTCAGCCTTACTTATAGGTGCAGCAATAAGGCGATCTCCTGTTTTACGTATTCGTTCGCCTCGAATTAGAAAACTTGCTCCCATCGCAGCATACAGCGCAATCATCGTCGTCATTACAACCGCATAGTAATCCATAGAACCCGGTTTATTCGCAGCTTGTAAAGATGTTTCTTTTATATAATCATTATGATTTCCATTTGAAATAACTGCGCTCACCTTACTAGGATCAACTTTTGCAACTTCGGCTGCTACATTGTACTTATCAACAAATGTTGTAAGCATACCTTCCACAATACTTCCCTCAATACTACTTTTGTCACTTCCGTAAGTTTTTGCACCATCTTTATTTAATTCTACATAAGCAGCATATTTATTTTGCTTCACTGCTTCCTTCCCATCTATACCTTCAGAAGCTTTTTTAAAATGAATCCCCGATTTATCAACTTCTTTCGCAAATGCTTCAAATGCTTGAGAAAACGTGCTACTCGCTTCATCTTTATATAGCACCTGTATATCTTTAATTGAATGACTATCACTATTAAACGCATTACTTAATGCTGTACCTAACACAAGCATAAGCACAATCGGAAAAGCTAACATAAAAACTAAAGTTCTTACGTCTCTGAAATCCCTTTTCATATGCATAATTGCAATATTGAAGATGTTCAATTGATGAACCTCCCTTTATCTTTTCTTCATTTACTCTTTATTTATCTCGTAAGTTCCTTCCAGTTAACGTAAGGAATACCGTTTCTAAGTTAGGAGCCTGCTCCTCTAACGAACGGATTTCAATGTCATGATTGATGAAGTGCTGAACAATTTTATTTAAATTATTTAATCCTGCATCAGAATTTACTTTAATTACGTTCTCTTCAATTTGAACAGCTTTCACACCGTTTATCACTTTTAATTTTTCTACATCTAAATTCTCTACCGATTTCACTTCAATCCAAATATCTTTCGTATCAGTAATAATCGCTTTTAACTGCTCTTTCGTTCCTTCTGCAATCACTTTACCGTGATCTACTATCGCTATTTTCGTACAAATCTCTTCTACCTCTTCCATATAGTGACTCGTATAAATAATCGTACTTCCCATTTCGTTTAATTTCCGAACAGACTGCAGGATATAATTTCTTGACTGTGGATCAATTCCAACTGTCGGCTCATCCATAATAATTAACTTCGGTCTATGAGCAATTGCACAAGCGATATTCAGTCTTCGTTTCATCCCACCAGAAAAGTTCTTTGGATAGCTTTTCTGTTTATCGCTAAGTCCTACAAATTGAAGAGCTTCCTCGACCCTAGCTTTTAATTCAGCTCCTCGTAATCCGTACAATCCAGCAAAGAATTTCACATTTTCATAGGCTGTTAACTCTTCATAAATTGCAATATCTTGCGGAACGATACCGATATTCATCTTCGCAAATCGATTATGTTTCTTTATATTTTTTCCTAGTATGCTAATTTCACCTTCATTACTTCTTAACAAACCAGCAATCATGTTGATTGTCGTACTCTTACCAGCACCATTCGATCCTAAAAAGCCAAATATTTCTCCTTCTTTAATAGATAAAGACATATTATCAACTGCGATGAAATCACCAAATTTTTTCGTTAAATTTTTAATTTCTAAAGTATTCATCGTTTCACCCCTATTTCGGTTTCTCTGCTTTTAGTATAAACAAAAAGAATGAACCTGCTCAGTGCAGAAGTTCATTCTTTTCACATGAGATTATTCACTTTTTTCATATGAGATGATTCATCCTCATATCGGTAGCAACATTGTTACTGAAAAACCACTTGTTCCATCTACAATAATTTTACCATTTACAGACGCCGTTCGTTCCTCCATCCCCATAATCCCGAGACCTTTTTTAACAAGTGTTGCACCTTTTCCATTATCCTTCACTTGCACTTTCACCATCTTATTAAGTACATGAATATCGATTGAAATGACTGTCGCATCAGCATATTTCATCGCGTTTGTTAATGCCTCCGTAACATTTTCACCGATAATCTTCCACTGAATCGGTGAAATCATATCTAAATTCCCTTTATATACGAAAGGAATATTTATATCATGCTTACCGGCAAATTCCTCTATGAATAATTTCATACGATGAATGCCAATTTGCTCAGTTGGTGGCTTCATATTTTTTAATGTAATCCGAATGCTTTCAATACCATCTTTTGAAATATGTATTGCATTTTGTAATAACTCAGCTGATTTTTCTTTATCTATCTCCATTAACCTCTTTGCTGCTTCCATTTGAATGAGTGCCCCTGTCATCGAGTGGCCAATTTTATCATGAATTTCCTGTGATAACCGGTTTCTCTCTTCTAACTTAAATGTGTACTCTGATTGTCTTATATACTCTTTATTTTCATTTAAGCTTTTCGTCAGCCGCTGCATATCTTTTCGCATCTGATCATTTTGTGATTCAAGCTTTAATACGCGCGATATATACCGTTCTGCCATAGTTAATACGAGAAAGGAAAATGCAACAATTAATCCATATGTCATTCTAATACTTTCATTTGTAAAGATAATAGGAATCATCATAATGATAAAGAGTTGCCATCTCTTCTCTATATAACGGAATATAATTTCATGTAAGTTCAATGGTAAAAACAATATAAAGAACGAATGAATCTTCCATGTAAATAACATAACTAAGCCAATCGATACAGAAGTTAATATGTTTTTGTACGTATCTTTTTTACATATAGAAATCAGCACGTTTACAGAAAGATATAAAAGCAAAGTAAGTATAATCCATGGTAAGTTCGCAACATTTAAATACATGTAACTAAACACAATATATATAAAGACAATTAATTTACTTACAGTTAACCAAAATTCCATAACATTAATCTACTTTCCCTGTTAAATAATAAATCGCGATTTGTGTACGATGTTCCAGTCCAGTTTTCCCTAAAACTGACGTAATATAATTTGCAATTGTTCCTTCTGATATGAAAAGTTGCTTCGAGATTTCTTTATTCGAAAAGCCTTTTGCAATTAATGCGATAATACTCAGCTCTCTTTCAGTAAAAAGACTTTTATCTATTTTACATTCTTCCTCTTTACTTTCCATTAAATTAGACTTAATTTTATCGAGAACTACATCTTGCATAACGGTTTGACCGTTATATACTCCTTTAATCGCATCTCGAATACGCTCTGGATCATTATTTTTTAATAAATAACCTTTTGCTCCGTTTTTTACTGCATCCAAAATATATTCATCGTCATCAAACGTCGTTAAAATAAGCGGCTTCGTTTTCGTCTCTTCACAAATGAATTTCGTCGCCTCTACCCCGTTCATATTTGGCATGCGAACATCTAATAGAGCGATATCAACGTCGTTCTTTTTGCAATATTCCACTGCTTCTTTCCCATCATTTACTGTATCTACTACTTCGAACTCTTCATATGTATTTAAAATAATTTTCATACCTTCTCTTATAAAAGAGTTATCATCTGCTATTAATATTTTAATTTTCATGTTTGTTAGTATGGATCTTCCCCTACTAACATTCACATCCTTTCTTCCCGTAACATTTCTTACTTGCTCATTATATACTTCTCTTTACCATTTTTTCACACCTTTTTTCATCTAGCCCCCTTCCTAAAAATATATTATTCTTTTTTTACAACATGTGTAGGGTGACTTATCATTCTTTACGTCTATATAATAGAATGCGTCAAAAAGGAGGGAGAGACCCATTGAGGAAAAACAATTAATTGAAAAAGCACAGCAAGGAAGCGAACATGCTTTTCGTATCCTTGTGCAAACATATCGTCATTATATTTTTCAAGTTATCTTTTCTATTTTAAGACATGAAGAAGATGCGAAAGATGTTACACAAGAAGTATTCGTAAAAATTCACGCCTCTCTCCCAAATTATCAATTTCGCGGATTAAAAACGTGGATGGCGCGTATTGCCACCAATCACGCTATTGATTATAAGAGAAAGAAAGCTAGAGAAAACGAAGAACTCTCTTTATGTAAAGAAACTGAGGAAAATATAAAATCCTCTCATAATATTGAGGCTTTATTATTGACGAAAGAGCAGAAATTACTCATTGCTCAAAAACTGAGAGAACTTCCCGATAATTACCGTGACGTCGTTCTCGCACATTACTTAGAAGAAAAAAGCTATCAAGAAATTGCTTTACAGGAAAACATCGAAGTGAAAACAGTCGAAATGAAACTGTATCGGGCAAGAAAGTGGATTAAAAAACATTGGAAGGAGGAAGAGTTTCTATGATGCATTATTCAAAAGAAGATTGGCGCAATTATACATTAAATGTTATAGAAAGCAATGAACGTGAATCTATGGAAGAACATCTTTATGAATGTGATCATTGTTTAGCACTTTATATGGAAAGTATTGATGAACAACAGGAAAACCTTCCAATGATAAATGATGATTCATTTACGAACGAAGTTATGACGCAAATTAATTTTGAAACGCTACAACCTAATGAAAATATAAAAACAAACTCACTAAAGCGCACCATCGTTCACTACATAATTGCGACTGCGGCTACAATTATTTTTATGGTAAGTGGTTTATTCCAATATATTTTCACAGCGACATCAAATTTCGAGAAATCTTCAAAACATAACGAGTCTTCTATCTCACAACAAATTGTAAACAAATCGGTAGACACATCAAAAAAGGACGGAGGTTCAAAGCATGAATAAAAATCCCTTTTTAGCACTTGTATTAGGGCTAATTCCTGGGCTTGGACATTTATATTTAAAGAAGTTTGGAGGTTTTATTTTATATAGCGGAGGGGCTTTATTACTATTTTCCTTTGCAGTAGTTTGGGCGACACAATTAGGAGAGCATGAGATCACCTTTCTCCTCCTATTTTTACTAGTGGTGTTATGGATAATCAATTTACTAGATTTAGTTATCACGATTGTAAATCAATCAAAAAAACAAGCACCCGGAGAATTGACAGAGTCCTCTAAAGAGAGCGAACGATTTTATATCATTCTTCTTTCCATCATCCCTGGACTTGGTCATTTTCAATTAGGACTTATGCAACGTGGCCTTACATTTTTAGTAGCTTGTACAGGCATCGGAAGTATGATTATTTTCGTTGCTCTTTTAACATCTCAAGAAAGTTTTCTTATCTTTCTCGTGACGTTACCTGTTTTATGGATTTATAATTTCTTCGATGTTGTTCAGCAACTCCAGAAAAAAGAACGTGGTGAGCAATTAATTGATCGTACCATTTTCGAAGATTTTGAAGAGCACCGTGAACAAGGAAAAAAAAGTAAAACATTCGCTTCTATTTTAGCGATGTTTCCTGGAGCAGGACATATGTATTTAGGCTTACAGCGCCGTGGTCTTCAGCTTATGGCAGCCTTTTTACTTTCAATATATTTACTCGACTTATTAAGACTTTCAGCGTTTTTATTTTTAGTACCCATCATTTGGTTCTATAGCTTTTTTGACGCTTTACAACAAACTGCAAAGTATGGGAAAGAACGTGTAAATGACGAACCTATCATTGATTATTTTATCAATCATCAAAGATGGATCGGTATCGGGTTAATTGCACTCGGTGGTTATTATTTATTAGATCAAACAGTCCTTCCTATTTTGAATGATTACTTCGCAAGTATATTTAACATTCATCTTAGCGAGCTGTATTATCGCTATTTCCAAACATCTATCGTTGCACTTCTCTTAATTGGTGGCGGCTTTAAATTATTACTTGGAAATAAAGAAAATAAAGGTGGTACAAAAGAATGAGAACATGGCGCGTTGGAACATTTTCAATGGGGCTTTCTATTATTGCATTAGGTTGCTTCTTACTATTTTCAGTTATAAAAGGTACTGAGGTATTAGATTCCTTAACCGCATGGTGGCCTGTTTTACTTATTATACTTGGCGTGGAAATTTTACTTTACCTACTATTTTCTAAGAAGGAACAATCATTTATTAAATATGATATTTTTAGTATTTTCTTTATCGGTGTTTTAGGAAGTGTTGGCATTGCTTTTTACTGTTTATTATCAACTGGATTGCTAGAAGAAGTTCGCTACGCCATTCATACAACTAGACAAACGAACACGATTCCAGAAAGCAAACTTAGCATTCCTGAATCTATCAATAAAATTGTCGTAGATGCAGGTACAGACAACCATCCTCTAACGATAGACGGAAGAAACTCAAATGAAGTTAGCCTTCTTGGAACATATGAAATGACAACAAAAGGAAATGAAAAACCAAATTTAAAACAAGAAGATTTTCTTTCAGTTCAAACGACCGGAGAAACAATGTATATAACATTAAAGTCGTTACCGTTTCATCAAAGACTGTTTGGTCATGAACCACGCGTAAAGCCGACACTTGTACTACCGCAAACGAAACATGTAGAAATTCGTGCTTCTAATCGCGATCTTTCTCTTTATCCAGGTCAATTACAAAACAATTGGTTTGTACAAGAAAGCTCAGGTGTATCTGTTCATTTAATAAAAGAAAGTGACATCTCTCTAACAGCAGTAACAAACCAAAAAGAAGCTATCGGAAATACACCTTGGGAACAAGTAGAAAATTTAACGAAAAAAGAAAATAATTCTTCAGAAGAAAATCCAGAATTCAACGGGCAAGAACATTGGTATAAAAATTCGATTAAAACTGGAAATGGAACGTACAAGTTAAATATTGAGAAAGCTTACAATTTAAATATGAGCGTTATTGAAAAATAAAAAAACCTTCCGCAATTGCGGAAGGTTTTTCTCATATAATCGCTTTAATTCCCTCTAACACTAAGCCAATCATAAATCCGCAAACAGCTCCGTTTACTCGGATCCATTGCAAATCTTTACCGACGTTATTTTCAATCATTTCAATTAACGTTTTATCATCTAACTTATCAAGATTTTCTTGCACAAGCTTTCCGATTTTCGAATGGTTATTCTCAACAAGCTTCACAACTTGTTTTTGTAACCAATCTTCTATTTTTTGAACAGTCACTTCGTCATCTTTTATTTTATTCATTTGTTTTTGTAAAAATGGAATAACATACTTATCCGCAAATTCTTCATTGTTTACAAAGACAACTGCTTTTTGCTGCACTTGTTCCAGCATCTCTTTAATTTTGTCAGTAGCGTTCCAATTGGCAATCCACTTTTCTTTCCATTTTTCTAATTCCTGTAGCAACGCTTCATTTTCTTTTACATTTATAATTTCTTGACGAATTTTCGCTAATATAAGTTGTCTCGTGCTATTATCAGCATCTTGTAAGCTGCTAATATTACTAATAATAAACTTCTGCAAAATACCGCCAATTTTATCTTCATCTACAATATTCATAAATGATTTCAAAGTAAACTGCAAGAATCCATCTACTTTTATATTTTCCATCGCCTTCATACCTAAGCTTCCGAGTTGGTAACGCGCTTCATCTTGCGCTGTCCAGTCTTTCACTTTTACTAATATGTAATCAAGTGTCTTTTCATCATATTCTTGCACAACTAATTGATCAACAAGCACTTGTAAAATGTTACTTGTATTCATTGTGTGCAAATATGTTTTTAATTCTTTTTCAATAATAACCGCTAATTTTTCCGTATCTATTGAAACAATCGCTTTCTCCGCAATCGTTACAATCCCTTTTTTCACAGCATCAGACTGCATTTCTCTCTCTGCAATTTGCAGCACCATTTGTGCTAATTGCATTTCTTTTACTTTATTCGTAATACTTTCTTTCGTTAGCCACTCATTTTCTAACGTATTGATGAGCCCTTTCGTTACTCGTTTACGGTTTTTCGGTAACAAAGCTGTATGCGGAATTGGAATTCCCATCGGGTGACGGAATAATGCTGTAACTGCGAACCAATCTGCAAGCCCGCCGACTAACCCAGCTTCAAATCCACCTTGAATAATCTCACCAGCTACCGACCCTTGAAAAGGAATAGAAGCCGCAAAACCTACCCCCATAACCCCAAGCGAAATACCCGCTATATATTTAGTCTGTAATGACATCGTATACACATCCTCTTATTATGTAAAATAAAGCTTTTTTGTTATATTTATTCGATCTTAGTAATCCTTTATATCTATACTATAAAGAACATATGTGAAAATAACAAAGATTTTTATGTACATGAAAAAATGAGACTATAACTAGCCTCATTTTCCTTACAGTATTAATTCTAAACCTTTCTTATAATACCCATTCATCACATCTTCTGGAACCATACTACCGCCAGTTCCCCACACAATATGAGTACCTTTCTTCATCTTCTCTGTTAACTGTTGTTTTTGTAAATAATCATCTTCTGCACATACTTTCACTGATCCTATCATACCAGCTAATGCAGAAGGCTCTAAATAAATCTTTTCCGTATCAGCTAGTTCTTTTAATAATCTATATAACTCTTCATCACTTACTGTGTAATTTCCACTCAAAAATGGTTCTATCGTTTTACCGACAAATCCAGACGGTCTTCCTACCGCTAGTCCGTCCGCGTCTGTTACATTATCAATCCCGATATCTTGAACGGCAATTTTATCATGAAGTCCTGTCATTAAACCGAGTAACATGCATGGAGAATGCGTAGGCTCGGCAAAGAAACAGTGTACGTTGTCTTTATACAATAACTTTAAACCAAATGCGACTCCGCCAGGCCCGCCCCCTACTCCGCATGGTAGATAAACGAATAAGGGATGTTCTTCGTCTACTACAATCTCTAACTCGTCTAATTGTTTTTGTAAACGCGAGGCTGCGACTGCGTATCCTAAAAATAAATCATGCGAGTTTTCATCATCTACAAAATAACAGCTAGGATCAGCATCTGCTTGCCTTCTTCCTTCTTCTACAGCTTTACTATAATCAGCTTCATATTCAATAACATTTACACCTTTACTTCTTAATAAATCTTTTTTCCATTGTTTCGCGTCTGCTGACATATGAACCGTTACGTTAAAACCTAGTTTCGCACTCATAATCCCAATGCTTAGCCCTAAATTACCTGTAGAACCTACAGCAATTGAGTATTTTGCAAAAAACTCTCTACATGTATCACTATCTAAAATGGAATAATCATCTTCTTCTGTTAACATACCATGCTGCAAAGCTAATTGTTCAGCATGTTTCAACACTTCATAAATGCCGCCTCTAGCTTTAATTGATCCTGATATTGGGAGATGGCTATCACATTTTAATAATAATTCTCCTAAAATAGGTTGCTCGTAATTTTTCTCTAAAGCTTGTTTCATAGAAGGGATTTTCAATAAAGGTGATTCAATGATGCCTTTCGTCTCTTTCGTTTCAGGAAAAACTTTCGCAATGTATGATGCAAAACGCTTTAACCTCTCCTCCGCATCTTTTACATTCTCTTCACTGAGTGGCGAATCTTTTATTGCCGTTTCATACTTTTCCATGTTCGGATTCACCCAAAACACTTCTTCTGTTGCGATTAATTTATTTAAGAGTGGATATCCCTCTTTTAATTTCTCTATTCCCTTCATTCTCTTCCTCCTCATCACCTTGTAGCTTACGATTTAATAAATTATAATTAAATTAATTTTAATATAGTTTAACATAAATTATCCACTTTAGTTAATTTTAATTTAACTTATTTAAATATAATTTAATAATCAGTAAGGAGATTTTCAATATGGAAAATATAGATATTGGTAAAAAAATTGAAAAACAAAGAAAAGAAAAAGGTTTAACGAGTAAAGAACTTGCAAAGATGGCTGATATTACACCATCTATGTTAAGTCAAATTGAGCGTGGATCTGCTAACCCTTCTATCCAAACATTAAAAGTACTCGCTAAAGCTCTTGATGTTCCAACATTTAGCTTTTTACTTGAAGATACAAATACAGACGATTTAATTGTACGTTCTCATAAGCGCAAAAAAATGATTATCGATAATTTATCATATGAAATGCTATCACCTGATTTCACAGGAAATTTAGCAACAGCGATTATGACCGTCCCGCCGAATACAGCTTCATCAGAAAATGTACTAGAACATAAAGGTGAAGAATTAGCATTTGTATTAGACGGGAAAATTACATTACATTTAAATGAAGAAGAATACATATTAGAAACGGGTGATAGCGTAAAAATACCCGCTTATTTAAAACATAAATGGGTAAATCAATTTGAGAAAAATGCGATTGTCTTATTTTCTGTTACTCCGCCAATTTTTTAATAGATGTAATAAAAATAGCCACGTGCGGATTCCTCCGTACATGGCTATTTTTATCTTTTCGGCACGAACAAAATCCCTAAACTCATAACACAAAAACTGAGTATTTGCTGCATCGATAAACCAAATAGAACAGAATTCTGTTCACTAACAAGCGAAATAATAATATGAGCAAACCCCTCAATAATTAGAAAAACACTTATATTCTTTCTATTTCCGAGCCTTTCATTTTTCATCCATAACAAGCCCACTATACAAAGAGCCAGGATGATCTCATATACGAATATAGGATGATATAAAAATTTAGATTCATATATTTTCACACCCCAAGGCAATGTCGTTTGTACACCTATTTTGTGGTGGAATAGAAAATAAAAAATAATACTCATACAAAACCCAATAGGCAATGCATCAAGTAAAATACGAAGCGAAAATTGCTCCTTTTTACTTTTCCAAACAATGTATACACTCGCAATTATACATCCTACTATAATATGTTTCATACTTCCTATAGCTAATAATGCTTGCAGTGGCGACCTAATAGCCCATACTGGATTTAAAATTGCCGGTGCAAATTTCCATACAAATACGATGATAAAAAAAGCATTTGTTACTGCATCCATCATTTTTTCATATGGTACACTTTGTTTCTTCATCTTTCGTTTCATCAACATAAATCCAAATAGACTTCCAATTATAAGAGATACGGGTTGTAACCTCACGATCCACTCCATCAATACAAAATCCCCTCTTAACTCTCAATTAATTTCTTAAACTTCTCTTCTAATTGATCTGGAGGTAATACGCCTCGTACTTGTTCTACGATAATTCCATCTTTATTAACAAAAAATGTCGTTGGTAAAGAAAATACTTTATAATCTAATCCAGCTACTCCGTCCATATCTAGTAAAACAGGAAACTTAAATCCGTGACGATCCGCAAAAGCGCTCGCTTCTTGCACTGGATCTCCTATTGTTGCATTTACCGCAAAGATTTCAACATCCTTTTTATATTTATCATACATACGAACTAAGTCAGGTGCCTCCATTTCACATGGACCACACCATGATGCCCAAAAATTAATAAGATATGGTTTACCTTTTGCATCATTTAACGAATACAGCTTCCCGTCTAATCCTTTTAATGTTATGTCTGGTGCTTTAAATCCTACTTGTGGTAATACTTCTGTTTTCTGTAATTCCGCTTGTTTCGCTTTTCTTTCTTTTTCTTCTTTCTTTGCATTATAAAAATTAACTCCGGCCCAAATTAGTGCTCCGGCTAGTATAATAGCAATTAGTTTCTTCACTTTTCTTCCTCCCAAAACACTACATAAAGTAGTGTTAATTCTTAAAAAAAAAGAGGCTATATGCACTCTCCGACAATCAGTACAACCGACATACAGAATAAACCTAATGTTACATATACCGAATTCGTATGTAACGGAATAGTAAGCTTAACAACTTTTTCATGTAACACTTGCTCGATTCGTAAATTTATTGCTGTTTTTGCAAATGAAGCTGTAACACATCGATTTTCCATTGTCTTTATTTTAATTAATTTTAATAACGCGCTACCTAACTCAAACGAAGACTCCATTTTTTGCATCGCATATTTATCAGCAGCTAGCTCCTGATACGTGTGATACCGCTGTAACAACCCTTTTAATATCGGTATGTACATCATTCCTTCTGCTAATAACGTAAAACAAAATAATTTTAGCGGATCTCGATTGTTTTGATGATATTCTTCATGAAAAATAATCGCATCCATTTCTTCATCTGAAAATGTTTGAAGCATCCCTTCTGACATGACAATTTTCGGACGAAATAACCCAATTGTAAATGCCGCAACTTCCGCAGTCGGCAATATATATATTTGTTTTCCTTTTCGAACGAAAGGAATAAGTACTTTTTGTAATCTTTTAGTATCGAAAAATTGTCGCCACATTCTTTTGCACACGATAAACACTGTAAGTAGTAGAAATCCAGCGATTATAATACGAATGAGCGATAATTCTTTCATATGTTTTTCTAACTGAAACAAGCAAAAATTTGAAAGAAAGAACGCCTTATTTTGAAAAAGAAATGGATATGTAACGTAATACACTAACATACTGAAAAAGACGGTACTAACAATTACTGCTAACAATACGATTTTACGCATTTGCCATTTCATTTCATTAATCCTCTTTTTTTAACTGACTCAATTTATCTTCTAACTTTTTTATTAAAGTCGGATCAACTTGCTCTAACTCATCTAGCATATGATTTACAACCAAATCTCCAAATTCCCCCATCAATTCCTGTGTCATTTTCTTCGTTTGATTGGATAAGAATTCTTCTTTTGTTTGTACAGCACGATATATGCCACTTCTTTTCACAGTCTGTTTTTCTAAATGTAATTTCTCTACTAACCTGTTCATAACTGTCATCACAGTATTAAAATTCACAGGTGATTCTTCGCTTAATTTCTGCTGTACTTCTTTAATCGTAATACCCTCGCTAGACCAAACAATCTCCATAATTTTTGCTTCAAGCGGTCCAAAGAAATGATTTAACCCTTGCTCATTTAGCTTATAGTTTTGAGTAAACATCATGCGTCTCCTTTCACACTACGAATTGTAGTATAAATTAATTGAAAGGTCAAACGTAGATGATATATACGAAAATGAACTACCTATAAATACATAGGCAATTCCATTCATTTTAAACCTAATTTTTCTCCAAATGTATCAAAGAGATACTGCTCTAATATTTGTACACTAAATTTCTCATTACGCCCAAGTGCAAACAATTCCCGATTTTTCGCTACGATCGTATCTAACGGGATAACGACATTATCTACTATTTTTGTAATTTCAATGATGTTACTTTTTACATTTACCTCTGTTTTAAATTCAATGTTTTCTAATACGATATGCGAGCGTCTTCCTGATGCAAAAAAAGTAAAGTTAGGATTTTTATAAATACCAATTTCACTCTCTAGCGGATATAAATACTGAAAAATGATATCTCTATGTCCATCTTTTATTATTTTTTCATCCTTCTCATCATCCAAGTATTCCTTCACCTTCGTTGTAAATTCGAATCGAAAATCCACTTTTCTCACGCTCCCTCTTTGTATTTTTATATTAAATAAATATATTGAAATAATTTTACCATATTGTAATACAAGTTCCTATTAAAAGTAAAAACTCATTTGTAAAATCTCTATTATTGCCGATTCCTTTTTAAAGGATAAGTACTCATTCAATATGAATACATGCTTCTTTATATCCATTTAAACATATTGTTTCCATATTTTGAAACAATAGTATGAAGTATTATATATTAATAAATTGTTTCTAATTCATTTCTCAATATAACCAGCCTTTGCTTTACTATTCCGATATATTCAAACTATATTTTCTACTTAATCATTACATCGCAGAAGGAATGTAACTCTCTTCTATCGAATTTTTATATAACGAAAATGATTAGGTGGTGCTTTACTATGAAATTAGCTGTCATTGGTGGCGGTGATTTACAAGATTCAAATCACTCGCCTATTAATGAGCGACTTATAGAATTAACAAATAAACAGTATCCGAAAGTATTATTCATTCCTACAGCTAGTCATGATGATGAAAGCTATATAAAATTATTTTTAGACACATTCGAAAAACAATTACACTGTGACGTACAAATTTTACGTATTATAGCCGATACACCTTCTAAATATGAAATAGACGAAATGATTCAGTCTGCTGATTTAATTTATCTCAGTGGCGGAAACTATATTCAAATGATTTCAGAATGGAAAGAACATAAGCTCGATGAAAAATTACTATCGGCTCTGCAGCAAGGAACGCTCATTGCAGGGTGTAGCGCTGGTGCTATGTGCTGGTTCACATCTAGCATCCGCTCAGATTATGAAGGTTCCGGTTATATAGAGAGCAACGGCTGGGGAATTGTGAACAAAAGGTTTTGTCCACATTATAATCAATTAAATAGAATGAACGCCTTCCATTCCTTTTTACAAAATCATCAAGGGAATATAGAAGGCATTGCACTAGAGGATAATTGTGCCTTATATATTACAGAAGAATCTTTTGAAATTATCGGTGAACCAGAAAAAGCGTGGGAGTTTTATATGAGTGATAACAAACTCATTAGACAACATTTTGATATTACTTTAAAAAGCTATTTGTAACCTACACTTACAAAAAATGTCCCTAAGTATAATAACTTAGGGACATTTTCAATATTTAACTCACTAATCGTGTAATTCGTTTCTTCTGCCATGAAAGCTTATAATATGCATATTGTAGTATTAAACTGACAATAAACGCTGCTGGGTACCCAATCCATATCCCTTCTATGCCAAGACTTGTATGGTAAGAAAGGTAATACGCTACAGGTACTTCTACAAGCCATATTGATACGACGCCGATAACAGTTGGCCATAATACTGTACCACTCGCTCGCATTGTCGCACTAATAATTTGCGCATGCCCGAAAATTAAATAACTCCATAATGTAATCATAACTAGGCTATGAGCAATTTCAATTGTAGTTTGACTCGTTAAAAATAGTGATAGAATGTCTCTTGAGAACAAGTAAATGAGAGATATTAGCACACCACCGATGACGTAGTTCATAATAATTCCGGCCTTCACAACTTTCTGCAATCGATCAAATTGATTCGCACCAATTGATTGGGCAGCAAAAATGGAGACTGTAATACCAAGACTAACTGCTGGCATTTGCACATAACTTGCAACTTGGTTCACAACGCCATAAGCTGCTGTTGCATCCGAACCGTAACGATTTACAAACGCGATTACCGCAATTTCTGATAATGAAACTAATATCATATTAATACTCGCTGGAATACCAAGTCGTAGTAAAAGCTTTAATAACCCCCAATCCATTCGAAGATATTTCCTTACCGTACTATCTAATTGTAGTGGGTGATTTTTTTTCTTTAAATACACTAACATGACAATAAACGTAATAACTGTAGATATAACAGAAGCATAGGCTGCTCCATACACATCTAATTTTGGAGCACCTAACCATCCAAAAATAAGGATTGGTAATAAGATCATATTTAGCGCTGTACTTACAATTAAAAAGTAAAATGGCGTTTTAGAATCTCCTGTACCTCTCATAAACGTTGTGTATGCGAAATATAAAAATAAGATTGGCATCGATATAAATAAAATACGTGCATAATGTACACTTATTTCAATAATATTTTCTGGCGTCCCCATAAGGCGCATAATATCCATCGCAAAAATACTACCTACTATCGCTAACACAACTCCAATAATAAAGGTAAATGTTAGCGTCGTACCAACAATCGCTTTTAAACGATCTTCGTTTTTTGCCCCAAACGCCTGACCAATTAAAATGGAACTCCCTGAACCAATACCAATTACGAATGAAACAAGTAAGAAAAATAATGGGAAGAATGCCGATATGGCCGCTAAATCATTCACTCCAAGCCATCTTCCTACTACTACCATACCGAATAATTGTCCAACTGATTGTAGTACATTACTTAATAGTAACGGTACTAAAAACATGGACATCGATTTCCAAATCGGTTTACTCTCACTTTCTAACTTATGTGACTCCGCACCTTCTTTATTGTTATTTGTAGGTGGTTTCAAATTTCATTTCTCCTTTTATTAAAAATCTGTTTTTCAACTTCTATCTCTTTGTATAGTTGTTATAACGATGTGCTTCTATTCATTTTCTTGTCCCTATATTATAACTTCACCCAATATTGGCTTCCATCAGCTGTTCTATCTAAAAACCCGTATTCGATTAAATATCTTCTCAAAGTTACAAAATCCGGATATACGCTTTCTATAATAGCATTTACTTCTTTTTCAGTGTACTTTTTATGACTATCAAACTTCGTCACTAAATGACGTAATATAATTAATTTACGCTTTTGCTTTTTTGGAAATTTAGAAAGCGGTCCATCTAATCCCTCTGTAAAATGTGTTTTTAACACTTCATCATTTTCTTCTTCTGTAATATTGTAACGATCATCTACCATCGTTGCTGTTCTATGAATGGGTACAAATTTCGTTTGTACTTTTGATTTTTCTTCTGACAGTTCCATTAACGCTAAAAACACTTTCGCTTGCTTCATTTTCTCTCGAAGTGTAAACCGATGATTGCGGATGGTTGAAGTACTTCCGCCATCCATCTCTTTCACAATCTCTTTATCATTCAGCCCCATATGGAAAAACTGAACCATCTTCTTTTGCAAATCCGTTAAACCCGTATACTTCTTATCAAGGTTTAATAAATAGTCAAACATAGATGTATGTTCGTTTTGCACATGCAATTGTACAAACTTCTCTGCTTCATACAAAACTTGATTATCTTGATAAATAACACCCTTAATAAACGTTTCTCCACAAGCTAAACAAATATACTCTTCCGTTTCCTCATCAAACACATACCCTTTTTTCAATTCCTCTACCGACGCATCCCAAAACTTCTCTGAAATATCGCTCATACTAAACACTCCTTTAAAATGTCCGTTTTAAAATAAACAAATTCCAATAACGTTTATTACCACTTCATCATCTTAACATAAACGAAATAAACATTTCAATGTTTCGTTTACCTATTTTTCAAACCTTTATAAAAAATGTCTATAAAATACTCTTTAAAAAGGACATGAAGCAATAAAAAGCGAATGTATTTAATAAATAAATTACGATAGGATGTGAAACAAAACATGACTATTCTGCACGACCCTTGGTTTACTGTTAAACAAATTGCCCAAAATACATATGCAATTAGTGAATATGGAGATTGGGAGAAAGTACATTCAATTTTAACTACAAAAAAGGTGTTTCCGTATAAGAAAACACCTTTTACTTTTTATATATTCTATTTAAAGTCTCAACTAAAACCTTACTTGCTTGTACAAATGTATGCTTTCGGTTTCTATCTTCAACAAATGTATTAGCACAACTCCCCATAATCATCATACAACTAATTATGACTAACACTATCTTTCTATTCTTGTAAGTCACTTCATGCCACTCCACTATTACAAAACTTCTTTTGAATGTATCCCATCAAGAAATTTTACATGAATAATAAAACGTGTGAATATGCAATTATGCATATTCACACGTTTTATTACAATGTTATGATTTAATTTAGTTAAAGTACACGTATACCGAGGTGACTAACTTGAAATTTAAAGCGAAAAAAAATCCATTTCACGTCATTTTTATTACATTATTTATCATGATTTTTTTCATTTCACTATTTTTCCAAAATGAAAATTCTATTTTTTTCACCCTCATGATGCTGCTAAATATCGTGAATCTTTCTTCATTCTATTTCTCTCACTACAACGTAACAGAATCATCTCTTTTCGTAAAACATGGTTTCATACTACGTACTGAAATTCCCTTTGAAGATATTCGCCACATTAAATACTCTGGTAAAAAACTTCATTCAAAGAAATGGACTAGACAGCAATTAGAAATCCATTATAATTTATTCGACTCTGTGACAACTTTCGTACCACAAGAAGAAGAAAAATTCATTGCACTTTTAAAAGAAAACTGCCCACATATGAAAATATTGAATATGTCTGCTAACAAATAATATATTTTGGTATTTACAGTAATAAAAAGACCAAGATTCTAAACAAAGAATCTTGGCATTTTTATTACTCTTTCGGAGCAATCATTTTTTTCGGATCGACAATTTCATCAAATTGTGCTTCTGTTAGTAATCCAGATTGCAATGCTGCTTCTTTTAAAGTTAACCCTTCTTTATGAGCATGCTTCGCAATTTTCGCTGCATTTTCATATCCGATATGCGGATTTAATGCTGTAACAAGCATTAATGAACGATTCACATTCTCTTTAATGACTTCTTCATCTGCTTCAATACCAACTGCACAATTATCATTAAATGAAACAATTGCATCTGCTAATAAGTGAGCAGATTGTAAGAAGTTATATGCAATAACAGGTTTAAATACATTTAACTCAAAATTGCCTTGGCTCGCTGCAAATCCGATTGTTGCGTCATTTCCCATCACTTGTGCTACAACCATCGTTAACGCTTCACTTTGCGTTGGATTTACTTTACCTGGCATAATAGAGCTTCCTGGCTCATTTGCTGGAATAATAATTTCTCCTAGCCCACTACGTGGACCACTTGCCAGCCAGCGCACATCGTTAGCGATTTTCATTAAATCCGCTGCTAATGCTTTTAATGCCCCATGCGTATATACAACTTCATCATGACTCGTTAATGCATGGAATTTATTTGGTGCAGAAATAAATTGCTTACCTGTAAATTGGCTAATTTCCTCAGATACCATCTCACCAAATTTAGGATGGGCGTTTATACCTGTTCCAACTGCAGTACCACCAATCGCAAGCTCTTTCATATATGTATTGCTCTCTGCAATCATACGCTCTGTTTTTTCAAGCATACGGTGCCATCCACTAATTTCTTGTCCTAATGTTAACGGTGTCGCATCTTGTAAATGTGTACGACCAATTTTTATAATATGTTCAAATGCTTTTACTTTTTCTGCTAACGTTTCTTTTAATTTCGTAATTGCTGGTAACACGTGATTTTCTACTGCGAGTACACATGCTACATGAAGCGCAGTTGGGAAAGTATCATTTGAACTTTGAGACATGTTCACATCATCATTCGGATGAATATGTACGTCAGATCCTTTCTCTTTCAAAATTTGATTCCCTCGGTTTGCAATTACTTCATTCACATTCATGTTTGACTGAGTACCACTACCTGTTTGCCATACGACAAGTGGAAAATGTTCATTCCATTTCCCTGCTATCACTTCGTCAGCTGCTGTCACAATTGCTTCTGCTTTTTCTTCTGATAGCTTTCCTAATTTTTTATTAGTAAGTGCTGCACTCTTCTTTAAAATGGCAAATGCTTTTACAATTTCAAGCGGCATTTGCTCTGTTCCAATCGGGAAGTTTTCTTTACTACGTTGTGTTTGTGCTGCCCATAATTTATCAGCTGGAACTTTAATTTCTCCTAATGTATCTCTTTCAATTCTGTACTCCATGTTTTCATCCCCTTGAAAATATAATACCTACATTTCTTATAATAACAGACTTCCCTTTAAATGATAAGAATTCTCACTCATATAAATAGATATTTTATATTTATTTTAAAAACTCCTCTTGACCTAAACTTAAGTTTAGGTTGTATTCTTTCCTTTGTAACCTACTATAACAATACTGGAGGAATTCAATATGAAAAAGTATGTTTTCATAATAAAAAATCACCTTCTACAACACGTAGAAGGTGATTTTTTATTTATGACGCTTCTTTTCCTTTTTCAGCATCATCTACATACCAAATGAACTTGCCTGTATATCCGTAAATAACTGCTAAAATTAACGATACGAAGCTTAACCACATAAATGGAATGTATGATATCGTCGCAACACCTAAAATACCAGCCATAAAAATACCGTTATCCGACCATGGAACCATACCTGAAGTTAATGTTCCACCTACTTCTGAGTTACGCGCTAATACGCGGCGGTCGATTTTTAGTTTATCATAACTTTCTTGCATAATTTTCGGTGTTAAAATAAGTGATACGTACATCGCACATCCAAATATGTTCGCTAAAAATGCAACGATTAATGTAGATAATGTTACATTACCAGCAGAATTTAATTTCTTTTCGAATTTTGATACGATTACTTTTAAAACACCTAATTTTTCAAGTAATCCACCAAACCCTAAACCGAAAATAATTACGGCTACTGAACCGAGCATACCGTTAATTCCGCCACGGTTTAATAACTTATCGACAAACTCCACGCCTGATTGAATTGAGAATCCGTTATATGCTGTTCCAATTGCGTCTCCAAAGTGCATTCCTTGGAAAACAGTTGCCCAAATTGCGCCAAGTAAAGCTCCCATTGCAATTGTAGGCATAGAAGGCTTCTTCATTGCTAATAGGACAATGACAATAATCGCCGGAACTAACATCCATATCTTAATATCAAAGTGTTTTAATAATGATTCCTTTAAAAATTCTACTCGATTTAAATCTACGTTATCTCCGCCATACATCCAACCAGCTACAGTAAACATAATGCTAGTAATAATATACGCTGGAACGTCTAATACAAGCATAGCTCGTACGTGTGCAATAACATCTACTTTTGCCATAGATGCTGCAAGTACTGTACTATCAGAAAGTGGCGATAATTTATCCCCGAAATAAGCACCTGAAAGAACTGCACCAGCAACAAGTGGTAATGGTAACCCAAGCCCTTCACCAATCGCCATCATAGCAATACCTGCTGTTCCTACCGTTCCCCAAGATGTTCCTGTTGCGATAGAAGTGATCGAACAAATAATTAATGTTGCTAATAGGAATATACTAGGGTGAATAAATTCTAATCCATAATAAATTAATGTTGGTACTATCCCACCAGCAATCCATGTTCCAATTAAAGCACCTACTGCAACTAAAATGAGTATTGCTTCTAATCCGTTAGAAATCCCTTTCGTAATTGCATCTTGCAATTCTTGATAACGAAATCCTAATCTTAATCCAAGCGCAATTACTAAAAACCATGAAATAAATAGCGCTAATTGAATTGGGAGATCAAAAATCGTTTGGAAGGAAAAGACAACAGCAAGAAATAATAATAAAAGAACTATGATTTCTAGCATCGATGGTAATCTTACACTTTTCATTTTTTTCTCTCCTTACAAGTCGATAACATGACGTGTGTCGTCTTACATGTATGTAATATACAATTAGCGAAGACAAAACAAAATTTTCATATTATTTCGATTTATTTTTCCAGTATAATATATTGGACACCTTTTCTATTGTAAAAGTAGATGCTACTTTTCGCAATGGAAAATATAAAAAATGTTACATTTTTTATATTTAACAATCAAAGAGTAACTTTTTTAATATTTGCCAACATAAAACTTTTTACTATTATCCTCACCGTTTAAAGGAATATCATTATTCCCCACACAAAAAAGCACGCATCATTCAAATGATGCATGCTCCACTTTTATTTATACATATTTTGTATTTCTTCTTTATTTTTAAGTATTTCCACAAACTTATCGCTACAACCTTTCGGAAATAATACGCCGAGTCCATATGAATGCTGGAACTGAAAATGAGGGTGCTTTGCTGTGACTTCATCCCAAAACTTATACACGCCGAAGTTTCGATCTTTCACCTCAATATCATGAAATAACACAATACCGTTATTCGCAAGTTTCGGTAACCATGTTTTATAATCATGAGAAACTGCTTCATACGTATGATAGCCATCAATATGCAACAAATTTATCGTTCCATCTTGAAATTGATCAACAGCCTCATCAAAAGTAGATTTAATTAAATTACCTATATTGGGATAGCTCATTTTCACCACTTTATCTACAATTTGGAAAACACCTTCTCCATATGGACCTGTATGCCCGTCTCCTGTCCAAGTATCTACAGCATAACATTTTGTATCTAATCCCCCATCCTTTACCCCTTGACAAAAACTGAAAAAAGAAGCGCCTAAATGTGTACCTAGCTCAACTAATATTTCTGGTTTTTCAAATCTTACTAAATCGTATGCGAACTCCAAATGCCCAAGCCACGCAGTATTCGCACGAATAAATGGACTAAAATTATCAAATTCAAATGTTGGTTTATGAGTAACCCAGTTCATCGCGTATCTCCTTCTACACATATTTTTAACAAACCAAATTACTCTTATCTTTATTTTTTTATCCGCTTGATTATGATTTAATTTTATAATTTTCTCTCACTTTATTTAACCTGCTCGCTTGTATCGTAAATATAACTGGAACTATTCAAATCTCCACCATACAACACAGAAATTTCAGTTTATTTTTTATTCATTTCGTGATATATTGCATATTGTATATAATATATTTCCTGAAAGGAGGACTCTATACATGATGGATCCAAATCGTTTAAAAGGAATCATTATGGTTGTCATCGGTGCTTGTTTATGGGGCTTGTCCGGAACAGCTGCACAACAACTTTTTCAATATGACAATATTTCTACTGAATGGTTAGTTACAATTCGATTGCTTATATCGGGCGTTATCTTACTCATTATTTCATCATTCGGAACGAGAAAAAAAGAAATATTCAGCATATGGAAACAAAGATCTGATGCTACTAAAATGATATTGTTTGGCCTATTCGGTATGCTTGCTGTACAATACACGTACTTCGCTTCTATTAAAGAAGGAAATGCTGCCGTTGCAACATTATTGCAATATTTAGCTCCTATATTTATTACTGTATACTTACTTTTCAAATGGAACGTTCGTCCATCAAAAATTGATTTTATTTCAATTGCCCTTTCATTAGTAGGCACTTTTCTCTTACTAACAAACGGGTCTGTTCATAACTTAGCTGTTTCTACACCAGCTATCGTTTGGGGTATTTTATCTGGATTATCTCTTGCTTTTTATAGTTTATATTCAAAAGAATTACTAGATAGATGGTCTTCCTCAGTTATCGTTGGATGGGGCATGATTATTGGGGGTATGGGTGTAACGATTGTACACTTTATTACTACGAAAGAATTCATTTTATTGTCAACGATGAAATATGTAAAACTAAATACCTTACCGCTCATCACATTTGTCATCATTTTCGGAACACTTATTGCCTTTTATTTATACTTAGACAGCATACGATACTTAACCCCGAAAGAAACGACATTATTCGGTTGTACAGAACCACTCGCAGCTATTATTTCTTCTGTACTTATATTACATGTACCGTTTCAATCTTTTCAGTTATTAGGGGCTTTTTGTGTCATTGTAATGGTGCTTATCTTAAGCCAAAAACCGGATGAAGGGAAACCTGAATTAAAGCTTGTTCATGAGAAAAAGAAAAATATACAATGAAAGGATTGAATTCACTATGCCTATCCCTCAAAATAATAAAAAACTTGGAAGAGTTTCAGCAAAATCACTCGTTTTAAATCAACTACAAGATTGGATTATTGAAGGTGTACTGAAGCCCGATGAAAAAATTAATGATGGGGAACTGGCTGAAGCACTAGGAGTAAGTAGAACACCTGTAAGAGAAGCACTTCAAATATTAGAGCTTTCTGGATTAGTGGAAATGGTACCTGGGCAAAAAACAAAAATTGCTCCTATTCAGTTAGACGACATACCTACTATTTATGAAACGATGGCTGGTCTTCACTCTATTATAGGTAAGCAAGCACTTCAAAACATTACAGACGCTGATCTGAAGCTACTTTCTGAAATAAATGATGACTTTCAGTACTCTATAGAGAAAAAAAACGCAAAACAAGCTTTAGAATTAGATATACAATTTCACAATGCAATTTCTTCTATTGCTAAAAATCAATATATTGAACCCTTTCTAGAAAATATGCAACTTCACGTCTTACGCCTTGAATATTTATTTTTCCAAAACTTTGTTCCAGCAAGTCAATCTATTGATGAACATCACGCTATCATTCAAGCACTGCAGAAGCAGGATGAAAAACAAATGGAACAAATGATGACTCAAAACTGGCTCCGTCCAATGAAAGAAATACAAAAAATAATTTCTACGAAATAGAAAGAGAGCTGGCTACATAAAATCGTAACCAGCTCTCTTTTTACTAATATATATAGTTATGCCTGAATATTTGCATAATCTTCCATATCTTCGTATTCTTTTTCCAATTCCTCTAAAGACAGCTCGTATAATTGTCGATCGCGAATTTTAAACACACCTGCTCCAATTAACTCATCAATTAAATGCCTCTTACGATTTTCAACAGCAAAACGGAGTTGACTACTCATCTTTTAAAAAAACTCCTTTCTACGATTATTGAAAATGATAATCTTTATCAATTACCACTTTTGATTATAAAAGATGACTCTTTATAAGTAAAGTAATTTCATGAAATATTTACCTTACAAAGTATTTGTGGCCACATTATATATATGTATGCCGCGCGAAAAATGTTATGACACTTTTTCTTATCCTTTTTCTTTCATACTTTGCAAGTTGTCTCACTATGATGAAATTCACCATCTATTTCTACTTGAATGGTGACATGTTCTACATGAAACTTCTCTTTTAATACTTCCGTAGCCTCTTTTAATACACTTTGTGTTTCATTTCCTTGAATAATCAAGTGGCAAGTTAATACTTGAAAATCCGATGTGACAGACCATATGTGCAAATCATGAACTTCTTTTACAATCGTAATATTTAACAATGTACTTTTTACCTCTTCAACATTTATGTTCTGCGGTGCACCTTCCATTAATATATGGACCGTATCACGTGTTACACGCCATCCACTAATAATGACTAAAATAGACACAAGAATACTAGCAATCGCATCCGCAGCAGTCCATCCGAAAAATTTAATAAGTAACGCAGCAGTAATCGCTCCAACTGATCCTAATAAATCGCCTAATACGTGTAAGAAAGCACTTCTTAAATTTAAATTACCCTTCACATCTCCGCCTCTCATTAATATCCCAGCTGATAAAATATTAATAAGCAGACCAAGTACAGCAATAATAAGCATTCCATTACTAGCAATCTCAACTGGCTCTTTAAAACGGCGAATTGCTTCAATAAAAATGTATATTGAAATGACAATAAGGACGACACCGTTACATAATGCCGCTAACATTTCGACTCGCTTATATCCATATGTTTTCGCAGTTGTTGCTGTTTTTTCTCCGAGTTTAAACGCAAGTAAACTTAAAGCTAAAGATACTGCATCACTTAGCATATGCCCCGCGTCAGATAGTAGTGCTAAGCTATTTGTTACAAATCCCCCAATAACTTCAGCAATCATAAAACTTGTTGTTAGTAAAAATGCAAGTAATAACGCTTTCTTATTATTAGAATTACCATGATTATGTGAATGCCCCATACTAATGCTCCTTTAAGGATAATATCTGTACATTAGTATGAAACAAACTCCCCATCTTTATCCCGCTTCCTCTGTATAAACACTTCGCTACATTTCAAACAAGTCCTTTTTCTCAACAAAAAATAAGACTACTTCTTTTTCAGCTTCATATTGTTTACTAATGAAAGAATTTTTAAGGAGGTTACGAAAATGAAACGTTTATTTCTCTGTATGGAACGTGAACTTGTTGTAGTGAAAGAACGATATGGTAACTATGAAGCGGCGTATCACTTACAAAATATGCAACCTACCTGTATCGCTGTTGATCCATTTCATACTCAAGTTCTTTTGTCTCTAAATTTAAAAAATCCATCGTCATTGCAAGAACTTTACCATCTATATTCCTTTTAGATCCCCATAAACGAACCGCTTTATTTATTTTACTGTCCTCAAAATTATTAGCATTACTAATAATTTGATTCTTAAATTAAAGCAACATCCTCTAGTAACAATACATCAAATCTAAGTTGTCATAACTGTCATAATATGTTCTACCGAAAGCATAATCTTTTTTCGATCTCTTTTTAATAATATACCCGGTTTCTATAAATGGACTTCTCCTATTTTGACAATGAGCACTACGATGCCCGTCTCCTTGTCCATGAACGCACAATATGGGCACCAAACTGCAAGATTTCCATTTTCATCTCTTTCATAGGCTAATAATACAGGCGATGATCTTTCATTTTTATTTAATCTCATATGTATCCTCCTAAAAAATAAATTATAATATACAGAAATAAAGTTTAATGATATATATGTTACTTCTAATTACAAATATTTCTTTTATAATAACTTCAGCTGAATATAGCCATCGTCGTTATCTTTTAAGTTTTCTTTATGCTCCTTTTTCTTGTTTTTTTGCTTATTTACAGCTTCAATTTCTTTTTCTTCATGTCTAAGTTTTCTTGACACAAACCATTTTGGTAATCCAGAAGTGAATGTAGGAAAGTATTTTCTTTCGTAGGCAGTACGTTCTTTTTTTGTATACATACGTATTCCTCCCAAAACCGATTTCATTTCCTGTTAAATGAGGTATCTCATCATAATCTTTGTTTAAAAGCTCTTGTTTTCTATATAATTGTTCTTTCTCTAATTGAATACGCTCTCGTTCTTCTTCCTCTTTCTTTAAATTTTCTTGTCGGATACGTTTCTCTTCTTGCTCCATTTTTATTTTTTCTTTTTTTTGCACTTTATCTAACTTTTGTCCATACTTATCCAAAAGCCCTTTATAAAACATTTTTTCTGAAGTATTATTGGTTACCTGCTCATAATGTCGCTCTAATTCTTCTACTAATTCAATTAAATTTCTACTCTCGATCCAGTTTTTATATCTATTTTGTTCTTTATTAAAATATATTTCAAAATCATTCTTGTTTCTTAAGAAAGTTGTTGGAAATCCTTTAAATAAAGTTTTTACGACTATATACCACTCATAATGCTCTTCTTTTAAATAATTCAACCAAGAATACCAATTACCAATTGAAGATAATTCAAATAGAACCTTTTCTGTCTCCAGTCGTTCTACTAACATACTAAATTCCTTTTTATATTGATTATATAAATCACACATATAATCCTTTGCCATTTGTTCAGCCAATGCTTCTTCTTGCCTTCTGCGCTCTTCAGCTTTTTGTCGTTCTATTTCTAGTAGTTTGTTAGTATAGGCTATTTTCATGTCTTCTCTTGCTTTTCTCGCTAATTCTATACTATTTAATGCTTCCTCTATCTGCCGGGCTTTATCAAATTCAATAGCAGCATCTACTAATTTCGTGGGAGCAGAATCACTTCTATGAATTTGGCCTTTAAATTCTTCATTTAATTGAATACTCTTTTTCAGCCTCGTATCTTTTTCACTATTTGGTGCACGTAATAATTCTGTTTCTAATAATACTGGTACAACATCAGACTCTGCTATTCGGTTCACCAGAAATATATCATCTTGTGTTGAATGTTCTCGGTTCTCTAACAATGCATTTACCCTTAGCTTAGAACTTTCAGGAGTTCTTCGAATTAATAATACATGCCCATTATGATCAACGGTTACAATAACATGATATACATCCATCAAATAGTTAAATGCTTTATTATTTTCCCCTGTTACAAAGAAATACTCCTCTTTTAGTGGAGAAATATATGTATACTCATAAGAATTTGTTTCTGGATTAAAACTACTAATTCTTGTACCACTATAACTATCCGTATATATTTTTTCACCATTTCCCTCTTTTTCCTTAGGTGGGAAGAAACTATCTAGTATTAACACCCATGCGGTTGGTACATTTTCTTCAAAATATATATTTGTTCTCTTCGCAATATTACTAGTCCGAATATTAGACGCCTGTACTTCGATTGCCAACTTTAGCTCTTCTTTTTCATCAATTGTTTGCAACACTGCTACATCCGCACGTGAAATGTCTTTATGCCTTTTCTCTTCTTTTACGATGTAACCAGCCTTACTAAATAATTCATATAAATATTTCTTAGTTCTAGCATGTGCCAGTGATTCAAAGGAAAAACAGTGTTTTTTATCTAAATGAAAAAAATATGGATTTTTATTAACTCTCTTAAATCCTTTATTAAACGACATGATATCTTGACATATAGGACATTTCGCTTGATATAACGATTTTTTACCTCTTATATACTTTGCTTCCTTATCATTATCTATAACCATAGAATCTAGCTCTATATATCTTTTCTTTTGAAAAACAATTAAATTACCACTAGGAAATATTTTCTTCCAACCATCAAAATAATCGATATAAGAATACTGCAATTCAATATACACCCTTTCTAAAAGGAATATCATTAACATCCGATAAATTAATTATAGTTACATTGCAACATTATGATTCATAGATATATCCATTTTTAATTATTGTTAGAAATTCTAAAATTATTTGTCTTTATTTCCTTACTTTAATTGGTAAATAGTTTAAAATTAACTTTATAGTACTTCTATTTTTCTATGATTATAATTAAATAGGATTAGGATACTTCTATAAAAGATGGGAATATAGATAATAAATTAGAAAATAAAAAGGAAAGAGGTAGAATTTATTTGTACAGAAACTTGTTGAATTTTTAATTATATTGTATTCTAAGCATTTTTATATATTTAACAATTTATTTCTTATCCTTAAAACCTGCTATTATTACTGCAACATCCACAGAATATAATAGGTTACAATTTGTTATGCTATTACTTCTACTTATTTTAGTTTCTATGATATATGGTTTAATAATAAAAAAATTAATTCGGCATAATTCTAGATCAACCCATTCTATTGCAAATGAAAGTATATTATTTATATTTAGTCATATTTTTATTGCACTTATCTTCTTTTTTATTATGTCTATTTAGGTTGTTAAACGAGTACTAAGTAAGATATACCTTTCTTCAATTTTTAGCAAATAATTACGGAGAAATGTTAAAAGATATATCACGCCGAAAATATAGTTTTTTCGGCGTGATAAAGAAAGAGATATAACCATTATAAGACTCATTTTAGGTACTGGGCTTAGAAATAGAACGTTTAGAAAGAATACAATTTGAATAGTATCTACTCACCTATGTTTATTTGTAGCTTTAAAATAAATTTTAATCAAAAATGAGTTATAAATATTGATGTTACAATACAAAAAAACCACGTATTTTGAAAAAAGATTGATTATAGTATAAATTAAATGCATTCTATTAATTCTTTAATCCTAATTTCCTTAATATATGTACTTCAACTCCAACCATGACTTATAATTTACACCGACATCTTGCCCATGACCTGCTCTGAGTTTCTTATACATTGGTGTTGTTCGTTTCCGTTTATACTAGAAACATCTTAACTATGTTTCTAGTAAAGAATTTTTGCACCAGAACCATCTCCTTTATAACCTTATGTTTCCTCTGCATTATTGAACCTTATTTAAGACTTATAATAGTATTAGTAGTTTGTACAATATCAAATTCAAAATCAATCGTTTTAAACCAATTTTGTTCATAATCAAAGAAAACATAATTTAGTGCTTGAGGGCTTGCCACGCTCCTATAAACAATTCCATGTACTCCATGATATTTCGCACATTGTGCCAGAAAATTAGGGAATATATATTCTTGTCCATTACGAGTTGTTTTTTCAAAGCTACAATATTGGACTAATGGAGATTGAGAATTTGATAGATCTAAAAATTTCACCGGTATTGAAAGTTGCCATTCAATAATGTCATATCTTAGATTAGGATTATCTGAAGCTATTTCACTTAGAGCCACTTCTTTAACATCACAAGTATATAACTCTCCTTGACCAGAAATATTATATCTACCTTGTCCTGATACACCATAAGGCGCTTTAAACATTTCCAAATCAGTATATGGTAACTTCCTCTCATTAGCATCTCGATCCCTAGCACGGAATAACGTCAATTTTTCAACAGTAATTAAGTTCGTATTAATTTCATCGAATATTCTTCTTCCAACTGCATGTTCTAAACCAAGCATCGGGAATTGAGCAAGGTATCTATAAAGACTAAAAACATCCTTTGTGCTAAGACTTGTTACAATATCTGTAATTGCTAATACTCTTGGTATTTCACGCACAGGTATGGATTCAGTATTTTCTTTATTTTCGAGAATATATTCCAATTTCTCACTATCGTCATTAAAGCTTTGACATAATTGATAAGTATCCTTCGGTATTTTACCGAATATGTATTTAGTCTCTTTTTCCTTATTTTCTAAAGACATTGCATTAACAACTGAATCTGTTAGAACCCAATTGGAACTTATTTTTGACACCGCATCCATCGCCGATTTATATCCACTTAAATCTATTCTTGACACTGCATCCATTGCTGATTTATATCCACTTAAATCTATTTTTGGCACTGCATCCATTGCCGATTTATATCCACTTAAATCTATTTTTGACACTGCATCCATTGCTGATTTATATCCACTTAAATCTATTTTTGACACTGCATCCATTGCTGTTAAACCATTAATATTATTACTAATTACGGATTCATCTATTAAATTATTCTTGTGGTTTTCAAATATTAGAGTACTCTCAACGGAATCTTCTATCTTCTTTATATCCATAATCAAATTTCCCCTTATTTTGATTTGTTACGTCTAATGATTTTCTTCTTAAATAAATAATTATACTAAGCTTGATAATTACATTTCTGATATCATGTTTAATATCTCCCCCTTATCATTTTCTTCCAATAAAATGTGTTTGTTATACGATTTATTTATTTTTCCTTTGCAATACTTTTCGACCTCGTAATCCGGAATCCAAATTTCATGTTCATAGATTTTACTCATTACAATTTCTAGAACATCCTCATATTCTCTCGGTTTCAATCTACAGTTATGTACCTTAATCTTTTCTATATAAACCTCTCTCAGCCAAGTTGATATGATTTCACGCTGTTTTTGCTTTAGGTGTGACCATTTCTTATTTGTTTGCAGTAGTTGTCCTTGTGAGCTCCTGATATGATTTCTTATTGACCTTCACTCCCCGATCGTATTTTTTCTTATTCGAACCAAAGACGCTGCAGACTTCGAATCGAATCACAGCATACGTCTTACTAATTTTACGAATTGAACCTTATGAAAACTCATCCTAGTATTAAAGCTGATAAAGACGAATTAAAGCATTTAATCAATAAAAAAAGGACTAGATGATAAATCCTAGCCCTTTTTATTATACATTAAATTAGTGTATCAACCACCGTGATCTCCAATTGAAAGACCTTGAATCACTTCGTATGATTGTGGAGTCTTCGCTGTATTCGTCACACCTATAGTCAAGGTTATAGCGGTGACAATTCCCATTAAACTCAATACTACTTTTTTCATTTTAAAGCTCCTTCCTCAAAAAATTTTCGTTTCGCTTGCAATCCTAAATGGAAATACTTACTCGCCGCATGATGATTCTTTTCATCATAAAATTTTGTTCCCAGTGTCTCATAAGACTCTTGAACATCTTCATACAATCCTTCTCTTTCGAAGTAATCAATTCCTGCTAGCACTACGGTTTCGAGTATTTGAGTAGGTGAAGCGTTGTTCAGCTCTTGTAAAATGAGATATCGATGTATGAACTCTTCTTGATTTAGTTTCTTACTAATATTTAAACCATTCTCAATGAGTTCTGCTGCGACTTCTCGCTCGTCCAGTTTGTAATGTTCCAATGCCTTTGCATACATGGCTTTGTAATGGTTTGGAGACTTTTCAATGACTTCAGATAAATAACGAATCGCTAAAGATGATAGGTTTTGTTTAGAATACATCCAACCCAAGTTATGGCGCACCATAAGAATAAACTTATCTTCTCCGACTTTTTGGAATTTGTCCATTGCAGCCGCAAAATGTTCCTCTGCTAATGACCACTCTTTTAAATTTATACAAGCTAACCCCAACAAGTTCTCACAAAAGCCGACATTGCGCTCATAATCATCATGAGCTAAAAACATTTCCTTTGCCCTTGTTGTGTACTGAAAGGAGACTAGTGAATCACAAATATCAAAATGGAATGCACCTAACTTATAATAAAATTCAGCTTTCTCAACTTCATCATGAATAAGCTCTAATAACTTTTCGGCTTGATCAAAATGTTCTTTTGCAACCTTATAACTACCAGTTCCACTAGAATGAATAGCTTTAAAGAAATGATAATAATAAGTTAAAGTGTTTTTAGAAGGAATCTCAAAGGATTCTACTTTATCAAAACTACTTGTAGAAACACCTAAGTTATCAATTACGTATTGATGACGAAAATCTAATAACGAATAGTATAATAATAAGTTCTGATCTTCTTCTATATTTTGCATTTTATCATCAATTTCTTCTTTTAAACGATGTGCATTACTTATGCGCCGCGCACGGATTTCCACATACCAATCATTTAATAAGCCCAGAATCTGTTCATTTCCTTTGACTGCTATATTCATAATCTACCCCCTCATTACCAATTATCATATATTCTTTTAATAATATAATAACAGAATTTGTAATTTAATAGGCGTATTTTCAAATATATATCAACAAAATTCAGAATATTAGAATTATATTTATCGAGACTATAGTAAAACAAGAACCCCAAAATGAAATGACATTCTTGTTTTACTGTCTAATATTCTTCTATAAACCTAGCGCACTAACAATCTGACATGCTTTTGAATTTGCAATATGATAGTACACCTCTAATCCTCTTCTTTCTGGACGGAGTACCTTGCCACACATCTTAGATAGGTGCTGAGATAAGATAGATTGAGGTACATCTAATAATTCTGTTAACTATATTGTAAGGGATTAGAGATTTGTAAAGAATTAAAAAATAAAGAGCACAATTATCACCTTCTAATCTTAGAAACATCAAATCAAAACAAGTGATACATACTCTTAAAGAGAGGAAATTATACAGTTTTCACATGCTGCTCATTTTTAAATAATAATAATAATAGATAAAAGAGATCTCAAAATAAGATCTCTTTTATTATAGGGGATTCCACTTATTATCTTTATTTTACTTCACTATTGTTTCTGTTTTTTACGGCTTATTAATTCTCTACTAAATCAATAGAAAATGTCCCTTCTGGATACTCAATAATCGCTTCTCCCTTGGCTAAAGCGAAATCTCCAGCATACGTTCCGACTTTGGAGAACTCGCAATATTTTCCGTTATCACACAAATTGGATAGTGTTCCCCCAGTTATTTTTACCATTCCTTCTTTAGGATCTAATCGATAGGTTCCATAATGAAGGTTATTAGTTATTTTCGTAGCATTACCAGAAAAAGTTTCCGTTTTAAACCTTCCACCATACATTTTTAAAATCATAGGCGTTTGTCCATAAAAAATATCACCAGAAATTTTAGTGTCAATCCCCGCTACAGTTTTTTGATTCGTGTACATTGGAGAGGTGGTTTGGAAAGGAGTTTTATTTAAAAACAGCCTAGTTCCATATGTTTTAATAAAATTTTGGTCCTCCTCCGATATCCCTTCGTTTATATCATATTTTCTGTTAATTTCATAAATTTTCAGTGAAATTTGCTCTTTAGTTAACGTCTGTCCTTTGTCTAATATACTTGCTTCTGTTGACTCTACAGAAAACATCCCTAAACCTAAAGTTAGCATAACTCCTAGTAGTAATTTATTTAATCTCATTACTATTACCCCTTTCTACTTGTAAAATAACTTCTTATTTTTAAAACAAACAAAAAATGCAATGTTTTTAACTGTTGATTGGAAATTATAGAAATAATAGTTTAATTGATATGAAAAATGAAATTCCAAACTTAATTAAAGGTTTTTAGATATTTTAGTGGAAGTCTATTATAAAAGCACACTATAACGGCTAGTACCCAACTTGGATTAGTGTTACATACGCCCCATTAGAATTTAATGCGTAGCTGTATTTTAAAGCTATTAGTTCTCCTACGTAAAAAATATTAGCAAAGGATGATTATATGTACAAAAAAATTGTTGCAGGTGTATTAACATTAGGATTTTTTGTTACAGGAGGAAGTTCTACAAAAGCGGATGAATTAAATATCCCTAATAATAATGGGACATGTGAAACCATTACGCAAAATGTAGAAGCAAACGAACTTGTGAAAGGATGTATTAAAATATTTCCGAATCCTCTTCTTGGTCCAATAGTAAAAATTCCTAATACTTTTACATATGATGACAATATTTTCCAAGGAACTCTTCAGCTCGTTTCTCAAGAACGTTCCTCATTTTCGATTGTATGTTATTATGAAGGAACGGTAAAAAAGTACAAATAAATACTAAGTTATCTTTATTCTTAGCATTTCCATAACTCACAAAAGAAATCTTGATAAAAGATTTCTTTTGCATTTTTTTAGATTATTAGATACAAATTATTATCTTTTAGAATCAACTAAGTTACTTGGATTTGAATGGAATGTATATGCTATAAATTTTACAAATTCAATCGAGAAATCTTTTTCGGATTTCTGGGGTAGGCAATGAACAACTTGTTTGTTTACCAAATAATTTATATCTATTTTCCGCAAATTTTTCATACAAATAATCACGGAAGGACCTTGGTATTAATAAAAAAAGCGTTGTCACTTTCCAAAATCCATTAAATTTTTTACAGATATTTATTATAGCTTCGGATCTAATGTGAGCAGTATCATTTTCAATTAACACAATACTATCAGTATTAGCATCAATATGATATTTTTTTAGTAATTGTCTTCCAATCTGACCCTGTAACGAAGCAAATTGAAAATAAGCGTTATGATCCCGTTTTATAATAAATTGAATACTTCGATTACAAAAACTACACTCACCATCAAATAGAACAATACCAGTCATAATTGATCCTCCTTTATAGGATATACTTTTAGATAATCTCTAAGGATCACTTATTTGTTATTTCTCCTAATTATTTCATCCATTTTAACATTCTACTAAATATGAAAATTCCTGATTTTAATTTGATATTTTAGGCATTAGAGTCCTATGAAACATCAAGTAAAGGAATGCGTACTTCTTTTAATACGAATAAGTAGTTTTTCTTTTTTGGATGATTGTATTAATTAGCAAAACAATCTCAAATTCAACAAGAGACTGTTTTGCTAAAATAAATGAATTTTCATCTCATATTTGCTAATCCATTAGTTAACTTAGACTAGGTTGTTAATTCTCGAGTGCTATAATAACATTGTGGATAAGCTGCTCTTTATTAAATTTATTATCTGATTTTAAAGTATCTCTTTCTGCATAGTGCATTGCAGTTTTTTGATCAAGCTTTTCACCAGAACGTTCTACTGTTTTTTGATAGCTTTTCCAAACAACTGCAATAATTTCGAAACCTGCCCCCTGTGTTGAAATATAAGAATCCTTAAAATCCTTAAGATCTAAATTACGATTCGGCTCATATAAAGCTTTGTGCAAAATTTCTCCACCCTTTTGTAACTGTTCATCAATTTTATTAGGGTTTTCTTCATAAATTGCTGCAGACAATTCTTTGAGGTAATTCGGATTTTCTTCCTTTACATATTCAGTAATATCCTCTACTACTTTCACTAATTTCTTTTCATTGTCATTGTTGTTACTGTTTATTTGAGAATCACTGTAAATCTTTTCGCCAAATTTTCCAACACCAAAAAATACACCTTTAAAAATATCTTCACTAGTATATTTAGATAATTGTTGTTTTTGCTCATCCGCTTTAACTTGGTTAACATTCGAATTACCTAATGTAGTGATACTAAATAAGCATGTAGCAGCTATTGCTAACGGTACACATTTTTTTGTAATTTTCATCTTATTAGCTCCTTTTATTATGCAATTTTTCAATTGTAATTTTTATTAATAGAAGTTGGCTTATTAATTGAAGTGTGATAAGTCCTTATAAATAAGTGACGGAAATTATTTATAAAAATAAAATGAACATTTCAATCAAAAGGACTACACCACGATTAAATAACACAATACTAGTTATAATTTATTTGTCTTTAGAGTTTTTTGTTTTTTCTAGCCACTCTTTAAAGACTTCTGACTTATTATCTCCCACTAATCTATCGATTTCCTTGCCGTTTTGGTAGTGAATAATTGTAGGTGTACCTTCAATTTTAAAATCATTCCAACCATTCTGGTGTTTTTCTAAATTTAAAGTTTGTAAATTAATATCCATTTCGCTAGCCATTGGAATTAGTACAGGAGATACTTTAGAACAATATGAACAATTTGTTTGATAAAAATATATAATTTTATCTTTTTTATTAGTAATATCTTCTTGAAGCTGTTTTGTGTTAATATTATTAGTGTAATAATTTTTTTCTTCTTTGTTTATGAAAAAAGTTATGGCTCCAAATAAAAATAGGGTTACTATTACAAATATAATGATTTTTTTCACGAACTTACCCTCTTTTTTGTGTTTTGATAATGATAATGCTACCACTAATTATTATGATGAACGCAATAAAAGCTAATAACGGAATTGTAATAATCCCATACCAATCCAAATAATCTGTATTGCAAGGAACTCTTCCACAAGTAGCTTCATCATTTGACAACAAAGGAAGTTTTTGCATTAAATAATGATAGAAAGATATAAAACCACCAATAATTGAAAGGATTAGACTATAAATACTAATACTTTAATTATCAAGGTCTAAAATTGATTTCAAAGTGCTACAATAATATTATGGACCAATTGTTCTTTAGTGAAAGTGTCAGCTGACTTTGATGAATTTTTGTCTAAATAATGCATTGCTGTTTTAGGTTCTGGCATATCACTAGGCGGTGAAGATGTAACTTTAACGTATTTCCAAACAACCACATAAATAGCTAAAACTAGACATAAACCTGTTCCTTGTAACCAACTATTTAATGCTTTTGAGTCTTCAACAGTTAAGTTATTAGTGGGTTCTGTTAAAGCTTTATTTAGAATTTCTCCGCCTTTCTGTAATTGTTCATTTATTTTATTTGGATTTTTGCTGTATATTGTTGCAGATAAATCGTCCAGGTAACTAGGGTTTTCTTTTTTTATATACTCAGTAATATGATCCACTGTTTCTAAAAAATCTCTTTCTTCTTTACTTTCACTAATAGTTAGTGGAGTGTCATTGTAGACTTTTTCACCATATTCTCCAATCCCAAAAAATATCCCTTTAAAAATTTCTTCTTTCGAATATTGTGTAGGTGCTTCCGCAGCATATACTTTGTCTTTTACACTTTGTAAATTGAATAACATGCCGACAATAAGCGAAAAACATAGTATAATTATTATAGGTTTACGTTTCTGTTTTATCATTTATTATCACCTCAAATTATTATTAAAATCTTTTTATAATGAATAGTATAATAGTAGTAATTATTTAAATTAGGGGAGTGTTTCTTGTTTTTCATTAATAGACAAGTTACACCTTTATAATAACGATGTAACTTGCCCACAATATTACATTATAATTCTGTTAACTTATTCTTTTAAAAATGTTGGCAATGTTATCTTCTCTCTTTTGTTGAATTTCTTCTTTAGATAAACTTGGATCAAGGAATTCTGGGGCTGATTGAATAGATACTTTCCAATAGATAGTTGCTACAACCGCAGCTGTTGTTACAACTGCTGCTGCATGAAATGCAACTCCATATGTAACTAGAGCTAGCGCACAAACTGTTGGACCACATACCTCTTGTTTATCATTTTCAACTATTCGTCCATTTTTTTTAGCAATTTCCATAAGTGCAGTTGAACCTTCCTCTAATAATTTATCAACTTTTTTTGGATTTTTTTGTTGCACGGCTTGTTCAAGTTTAGTGAAATATTCAGGATTTTGTTCTTTGAATTGGCTAATTAACACATTAACTGCTTCTTGGGATTCTTTAGAAGACATAACTTTCAAAATTTTAGGGTCCCACATATCAGCGAAATTTTCGGATAATTCACCCTGCCCGAAAATAACTCCTTTGAAAATTTCTTCACCGGAATATTTAGATAGATTTTGTTCTTGCTCGGCTGCTTTAACTTGATTAATATTCAAACTTCCTACTGGAGAAATACTAAATAAGCATGTAGCAGCTATTGCTAAAGGCACACATTTCTTAATAATTTTCATCTAATTCGCTCCCTTAATCATGAAATTTTTTCGTTTAATACTTTTAATCTCTTTTTACTTTTCTTAAAAGACAGTGGCTTGTTAATAGGATGTAAATACAAAATTAAACATCCTATCATAATTAGAGAAAAGCTAAACAATCCTAAGAATAATGCAATTCCAGCATGTAATGAAATACCCAAATACAGATAATATTTCCAATGTTTTTTAGGGGTGAATAGAGCCGCAAATAATAGTAGTTCTACAATTGTTGTGCCCCATGTAGGTATTACTACAAGCCATGATGTTAAAATTGGTTCCAAAATAGATTTAAGCCCATCAGGAAGACCTAACATCGCATCGTTAAAGAAATAATATAGAGCTGTACCATTTTTCCATTCAATATTTTTTAACCTTGTAATAGCTGCACTTGCATATAAGAAACACATTTGAAATCTTATCGCCATCCAAACACAATAAACAGTAACATTTTTATAGACCGAAACAACATCTTCTTTTCCCTTTATATTTTCCCAATGCCACTTTCTACTATCTAGTAGAGTGATAGGAATTAGAAGTAATGTTATTACAGTTCCAATTTGTTCTCCACCATCAATACTTGTAGCTGCATTTTGTATACTATATAAAATATAGTAGTGAAGCACACCAGTAAATCTTGGTCTCCAACCAATTACAACTAATACTAATATTAGAATACACGCCCATTTTAATAGATTTAGATATAAATAATCATTGGGAACTAAACAAAATAAACTAAAACTATTTGTACAAAATGGGTATTTTTCTACACCTGCAACAGGTCTTAAAAATATTGAAATATCATTGAAAAGTAATGTAACTAATGTTGCAAAACCAATTAATGATCTGCAAAATCCATAAACGTTTGTCCAAGGGTTAAAATCAGAAAGCTTATTTTGTAGTTTATTGTTTAGGTTTTCGAGCATTTTACATTCACCTTTACTATTTTTGTTGGGTAGTTTTCACCATCTGTTATTTTTGCCCATGCCCATGGCACAGGTTCCCTCGTTTCAACGATATAAGGGCCACAAACATTAGGTACTGGTGTAGAATTTTCAACTTCAATTGCATTTAACTTTTCTTTTTTCTTACACTCTTTTATTCCATCATCACATGTTATCCAATCTTCCTTCTTTAGACTACTAGTTATAAGTCCTAATTCAATCCCTTGGCCTCGCCCCTTACGACTGATCCCAAAAAGGTTCTCAGCTGTATTATTAGGCCACTGTATATGATTAGATCCTTGTAACTCGTGAACAAAAATTGTTTCATCACGGGGACTTTTACTAAAGAACCCCCAGCCTTGCGGCATAAATTGGATAGCCATATTAAACCCTTTTTCTTCTTTTCTTATTGGGCTGTCTGGCAATGCGTTAAAAAGTGCAAATGTAAATAAAATTGTAAGTAAAATTGTAACCATAGAAAAAGAGATTAGATATGGATACTTTTTCATAGCACTAAACTGCCACCTCCTATTATTTTTTCCTTTTTACAGGATTTAACATGTGATAAAATAAATATAGGACATAAAATCTGATAAATCAATATTTTTTAAATATTCACACTTTAATATGGAGAAATATTGATTTATCCTTCATCAAGTAAATTAATTTAGAAAGGATGAATTTGATGCCAACTACAAAAACTGTTCCAAAAGCTCCTTTAACTATTATTGAAAAACTTTTTATTGTGCTATCATTTTTTTCGCTACTTATAATGGGAGGGCTTGTACTATGGGGGTATAACAATACTTCGGGTGATGTTCCAATGCATTTTAATGGTCAGGGGAATGCAGATAGATATGGAGATAAATCAGAAATGATACTATTTTTCGGGATATCTATAGTTGTTTTTGTATCCTTGTTACTTTCTTCTAAGCTAACTAAGAATCACTTTTTTTCTTCACCTAGTTCATTTAAAAAATCTATGAAGCTTTATAAAAATGACCGTTTAATGAGAGTCATACTAGGTTTTGAAACAGTAATTTTATCTTTATATATACAATGGCGAACAATTAAAGGGATCATCGGTGACAGTGACGGCCTAAATCCTTTTATTGTTTTTGGGTTAGTAATTATTATGTTTATAACGATATTTGTTTTTTTGAGGAACTCTCACAACATAAAGAAACACATTTGATATATCACCAAACCTCATAAAATTCTATTAGAAAATTAATAAGAAAAACTCCTAACAGTAAAGGAAGATTACAATATGTTTTATGCTGGAAAGATAGATGGATACTCTGTCTTTCCCTTTTGTCTATTAACTTTTTTAAATCTATGCTTAAAGAAAAATTAAAAAGAAATCGAAGTATCGTGTATATGGAGTGTTAATCTAGTTCTATTTTTACTTGGAAGACGAGAATTACACGTGTTTTTTATTGGTTTAAATATTAGTAAAGATTAAAATAGTATTTAAAGGCGAATAAGGAATATTCGCCGCTTGGTTTGTTACATAAAAATTATTTTATACTTAAATAATAAAAGGGAATAAAATTTCATATAACAATATACAAAAAAATCTTCATTAAGGTGTCATTATCATAGAAAAATCTATAAAGCGCATCAAAATATCCGCTATACTTTTACCACTTCCGAAAAAAATTTCCTCTCTTGTATTAATGTCTATATATTGTCCTAATCCCTTACCTAGTATTATTTCTAATTGCTTATTACCTGAGACTTGACATGATAAAATAGTAGAATGTTTACTAAATTGATGATATGAATATAAAATTTGGCCCAGAGAAGTAATTAAAGGTTGCAACAATTCATTGTGATAAGGAGTTATAACTTCCTCTATTTTGTTATTTAAAATAAAATCTATTTTATTATTTTTTAATTCAAATCGAAATAAACAAATCACCTTTTCCCCTCCCTGAATATTTGTTATTAGTTAGTTAACAAGCTTACAGTACTTATTTTATATCTGTCATTATAACTCATATATAATTCATTGAGTATTTACTTTTTTTCGGTATTATCCATTTAATATTATCATTCAAATCTTACAATACTCTATTTAATCATTCCGCTATCGTATAAGTTAGTATAATCTATATATAGATTTCACGAATTGAAATTCAACATAAAAACTCCCCTCATATGTGAGTTTACTCAAACTGAAATGTTCGTATTGATAATGGATGATTTGTTATAATGGCATAAATATCAAAGATATTCCAATCTTCTACAACACGGTTTATCTAATATTGATAACTATATAATTCTAATCTAAATTCATTTAACATCATAACATTTATATTAACTAAACATTTTAACTCAAAACAGCAGTAGAAGGGAATGAACTTTTTTGTTACAACAACACAGTGATAGAATGCTTATGGTAGGTGTTAATTTAGAAATAATGAGAGAACACATAAAAAAAACAAATTCTTATTTAACATCTTTGCAAGATAAAGTTTGGCATGAGTATAAGCATGCACGTTACGCAGGTTCTTTAAATGAAATGGTTGAACGATCATTAGATACTTTAGAACATATAAACATTGATATAAAATATCAAAGAATTATGTATAGGGATATGGAGAGATTACCACAGTTATTTTATTCATCATTTGTAATTACTCTGTGCGCTTTTATCGAAAATGAACTATATGAATTATGTATGTATTATTGGGAAAATTACACAAAAGAAAAGAATCCACCAAATCTAAATAGCTACTACAAAACGAAAAAATATATAACTAAAACAATGAATTTAGAAATTGATAAAAAGTTATGTGATGAATTAGAAACGTGTATAAAAAAATTAAGGAATCAAATCGCACATAAAGGTCCTGCATTTGATAGAAAACTTGCCGAATACCAAAAGGAGAAAAGTTTATCGGAAATGTTGAAGCATATTCAAAATCACAATCTAGTAAATACAAATGGTACATACACCTACATTAAAATCTCATTTGAATACTGTATATATTTAATAGAATTTACAGCAGATTTTTTTGAAAAACTATTCAATAATTTTAATCAATTACATCTAATAAAGACCAATAGATAGTTATATATAATGTTGATCTTATACTTTTGGAAGCAACTTATCTTTAAACACCTTAGTCATACATTTAGATTTCTATACAAAAAAGAATGCAGATGTTTTAATCTGCATTCTTTTTTGTATAGAAAATTCACCTCATCGGTCTCCTCATTTATTTTAGGTACCTTTAAATCGACTCTGTTGTTACATCTCCTATAAACGCAAACTGTTCAACAATTTATCTTGATGGTACATCCAATCCTCTAATACATGAATTTTCTGTCCTTTTTGGAAGAGGTAAATCTTCTTTGTTTTTCAGCTTTTCTCATATTTGGATGAGACTTAAAGGCGGAATATGAAAGTTTTTAATTTGTTTAATTCGTTTTCCAATTTTGTTTTTATTCAACGTTAATTATCTACCAACTTTTATTAGATAAATTAACCTTCATACAATCACCTTACTCATGAATTTCTACAAACTTAATACATTAACAATCTGACATGCCTTGTAATTTACAATATGATAGTACATCTCTAATCCTCTTCTTTCAGAACGCAAAATTTTCCCACGCATCTTAGATAAATGCTGAGATACAGTTGATTGAGGGACATCTAATAGCTCTGTTAATTGTGTTACATTACAAATTTTGCGGTGTTCTAGCTCCTTCACAATTTGTAACCTAACTGGATGGGCCATAATCTTTAATAATTCTACATCCGCCTCTGGGATCTTGTACATTTCATTACTTGCTTGAATAGTTGGCATTTTAATTTCTCCTTTTTAGTTTCTTTTTTATTTTTAAGTATTTTATGTTTGTATGAGTATATTGATCATAATCGCTGTGTTATTTGTTCTTTTGCCTCTCTATCAGGTTTAATATATATAAGTATTATGATGGCTAAAAATCCAACAAAAGATAGCATAGGTATTGAAATGAAGCCAAACAAATCCAAGTAATCTTCTGTACAAGAAACTCCTACTGAACATATCTTCAATTCACTTGTAGGAAAAGCCTGAATCGTGATTTGATAAACGGCTATTAATAAGCCAATACATGCAAACGGAAATGCATATGTACTTACGTATGGGTCTTTTCTATACATACCTATACCTAATATTAATACTAATGGATACATGGCCATCCTTTGATACCAGCACAAATCACATGGAGGCAGCTTCATCCATTCACTAAAAATCAAACTTATGAGCATAGCACTAGTAGCTATCGTCCAAGCAATTGCAATGTGATACTTTTGAATGATCGACATCTTATTTTCGCCTCACCTGTTTTTTACAATGCAAAACATTTGCTAATATATGACTAGTTTATTTCCGTGTTTCGAATAGCCAGTTTCAATAGACAGTATCCAATCGTTGAGATCTTCCCAGTCATAACCCTTCTCTTTTAATTCTAAAGGGAAAAGATTCTCAAAATCATCACGCATTACATACATGGCTTCTAACGCTTTTGCTAGCGGACCAAATCTATATACAATTTGTGTATGCACTCTTTTGTTCTTCTTTTTTGCTACAGCCAAATATACATACCGTCTTTCTTTCGCTAAAACAAATTTCAAGAATCCAGGTACTTGACTCACCTATCGCATCTCCTTTTAGGTTTTCCTTACCTATTCTTTTTAATAATGGTAAGGAAAACTATTGAACCCTACTGTATTAATTTAATAAATGTCCCGTCTTTTTGATTTGAAAATACAAGAAGACGCTCATCATTACAATATTTATTACACCAGCTGCAGCACCAATTTTGGAGATCACATACACATATTCATTACTACTAAAAGGTAATAGACTCACAAAAATAAATAAACTTGAAATGATAAAGGATAAGAGCATATTTCTTTTGTTTTCATTCATGCAAAAAACCTCCATTTAGTACGAATATTTGAATTGCAATGGATTAGGGTGCTAAGCCGCATCATTACGGTTATAATGATGTTTCTCTTCATCCACATACCCTTTTATGCTCCACACACCAGTTTTTGACGCCTTTGCTTCTTTTTCGCTTTCTAGCATTTGTGGAAGCAGTGAAGTGTTAGGTTTTGAAATGTAAGCTACAATACCATATCCTGATTTGACCATTAATTCGTTGATATGTATCCCTTCACAAAATACATATGCCAATTTCCTGCCATACTTGTCCTCTTTTGGTCCACGATCATAGACCAATGTTACGCTTTTTCCTTTTAATTGTTTCTTTAGAAATAACGACGCTTCCTTCCCCATCTTTTGTGGTGGAATCTTCTGTGATACAGACTCAGGGGTATCCAATAACAGTAACCTTACCGTCTGTTTCTGCCCCTTTACGTCCACGTCTATCGTATCTCCGTCCTTTATATGTAATACCTTCCCTTTAGCAGTCTCTAAGCCTTTTATTTTCCCCTTATAAGCTTCTGGAATATCACCAATACCTTTCCCTTCCACGTGCTGTTGTATCCCGTTTTGTACTGCTTGGGCAGGTCTCGAATCATTTTTTGTTTGCGTGGAACTACTATATGCTGCCATTTGAAATACGAATGATGTTAAAAAAATAGCCTTAATCCATATTTTCATATCGAAATTTCTTCCTCCTAATCAAAATACGTAAATAGCTGCACCTAATAAACAAACGGACTCTCTATTGTATTTACTTCTCGATTATTACAACATAGGCAAAACTGTATCCATTTTGGATAATCATTATAAAGTGCTCTAAACGAGCGTTTCTTACAATTCGGACATATTGACACTATGTTTTTTTCATTCTCTTCCTGACTTTTCAATTTTTCAAAAGAAATATTAGTAGATGCTATACTAGTGGTACACAATATATATCCCCCTTTTGAGTCTTGAAATCTCATAACAAACAAAAAAGGACACACCTATGCTATGGTTATGCGTAGGTGTGTCCTTTTGCAATATGATTTTTTAGTATTGGATTACTCTAACTATACCAAAATTCTAACTTTATAACATGCGCTACTAAAAAAGATACACACTTGTATTATATTTAAAAGCATTTTCGTTGATGCTATCTTTACCTAAGTTCTCATCCCTAAACTTTAGCTTAAGATTTGTAAAACGATGGGGATAATAATTCTTTAGTAATAAGCTTTCACCATGACCAATCTGATCTTTTTGATATATCTCAGATGCTTTTTTACAATTGATTCTCTACTGGTCATATTCAAAGTAGATACTTCCTGACTAATTAAATATTTACCTATTTCTTTCTTTTCAACATCAGATGAATTGGCTTCGAACAAGGGATGACAGGAAGTCACCTTAATTGTTGGACATACATAAAGTGTTACTTTACCATCTACCAAACTTACCTTTGTTATGTAATAGTCATATACAGAAATAGAGCTGAATCAAATGATGATTAATAAAGCCTATAAGTTTCGTATCTATCCAAATTAAGCACAAGCAATTCAAGAATATATTCAATTCTATAATACAAAAAAGTTCCAAGAAAAACTTCACGGTCTTTCCTCGATAGAATATCAGGAAAAGACCGTGGCATAATACTCTTTTTACTACTGTCTACTTAACAGGGAGATGACCACTCATTATTTCAGGCAGTCCTTTTTTATTATTTCTTTAAATCAATTACAATATCATCTAAAACAAACTCTTTCTTTTTCGCTTCTTTATTCGGCACTTCAATTTTTTTCTCTTTTCCATTCACATACTCCACCCCACCAAAGTTTTCTGGTGTATGTACTCGTAAGTTCACATGAGGTGTAACGATAAGCTTCGTAGCGTTTTTGTTCAATTTTTGGAATGTAGCGCTCCAACTACTTTTATATGGCTCTGCTACTGTACCCATACCTCCATTTCCTTGACCTACATATTTATTTCCTAAATCATCTTTTATTTCTAGCTCAACATCTGCACTATCCCATTTGCTTCTTAATGCCTTAGATTCTTCTTGATTGTAAAAAACGATAAAGGACATAGGTGTTACTTCCATTTTGTCTATATTTACTTTAATACCTTCTTTTTCGGAAATCCCATTAACCTTTACTTCTTTACTATCCATCGCCTTTAAAGTAAGTGCAAAATTCCAATCCCCTTTTATTGATTTTTTTTCTTCGTACATGTTAATTGATTCCATATTCCATCTAACATTTGCAACGTCCATTCTTTTACTACCAAGGTCACTTGTTGTAATAATACCTACATATTTTTTATCTCCTACTTTTGTAGTTTTAGAACTTCCAGCCGATCCATTAGACATACTTACTTGTGGGGAACCAAATATGCTCGGATTCTCTCCTAACTCTTTATCACTTTCGATAGAATACGTTATCGTTACGGTCCTACCGTCAAAAACAGCATCATTAATGGTAACCTTAACCCCATTACTCTCCCTCGTCATATTCAATTCAGTCGAAAACTCTTTATAATTTTCATATAACCCTGTTCTACCATTATCTAAAAATCGGAATATGTCACCTACTATTGGTAATCCTCCAGCGTATGTCGGAAATCCGATGCCAAGCATGGCAACCGATACGCCGACTAAAATAGATGCAGCAGCAACGCCTTTTTTCCAACTTTTCATCTTTTTCTTCGTACGCATCGATTGTTTTACATTGCGCTTTACTTTTTCTTTTTCAATTTCAGAAGCCTCAATTTCCTCAAGTTCTTTCTCATCTATATCAATATCATTTAATAGTTCATAAATGTCTTTCATATGACACTACCTCCAAAACTAATTTTCGTAGCATTTTGTTGTAGTTTCTTTTTTCCACGATACACACGATTATCTATCGCTGCCCGAGTTAACCCTAACTTGTCTCCTATTTCTTCTGTCTTCATACCAAGAAGATATTTCATAATGAACACCTTTTGATCTAACGGTTCTAATTGATTAATAAGCTTCAATAACTCTTCCCTATCTTCCATAACGATTAATTCATCTTCTGCTGACTTTTCCGTACTAATATGAAACTCATCCGAAATAATCTCTACTTTTTTAGTTGCCTTCCGGTAATAATCAATCGCCTTAAATTTCGCAATTGCCGCAATCCATTTTTTAAAATCATTTGGTTCTCCATGAAATTTATTTGCGTTATTCCATATGGAAAGAAATATATCGTTTACACATTCCTCTATGAGTCCATCATTTTGAACCGGAAGAAGAAATTTGTGGGTTATTCCTTTTATGAGCGGTAAGTATGTATCGACAACAAATTCTAGCGCATCTTCTTTTTGTCGCTGTAATCTTTTTATATAATTTTTCTCATTTGATTTCATGTAGCGATTCCCCTTATTTTTTTGTAAAAGCTTTTACACCCTATATAACGTCTAAAAAAATATTTTCTCTCATATTTTTATTATTTTTTATATGTAATGGAATACTTTCCCTTAGCCATTGTCTCACGTAACTATGCGTTCAAAGAAAATTTTCTCAAGTCTGCAATTTGATTCATGTAGTACACTATTTATATAGTCATTCTTTAACTTAGTGTACATTTTATTTCGTTAATCTACTATTTAAAATTAGGAGATGAGATGTGTATGTGTGGAATTACAGGTTGGGTAGATTGGAAAGAAGACCTTTCAAATCAACATGTTATTTTAAAAAAGATGGCAAATCGTATTCAGCATCGCGGTCCGGATGCTGAAGGGTTTTGGCTTTCACCTCGTGCGGCCTTTGCACACCGTCGGTTAATCGTAATTGATCCAGAAGGCGGAACGCAACCGAAGACATTTCGTACTGGTGATTATACGTATGCTCTTACGTATAATGGAGAAATTTATAATTTCCGTGAGCTGAGAGAACAACTTAGGAAATGTGGTCATACATTTGAAACGCATTCAGATACAGAAGTGTTACTACATGCTTATTTAGAATGGAAAGAAGACTGCGTACAACATTTAAACGGCATTTTCGCTTTCGCCTTATGGGATGATCAGAAGCAACAACTGTTTTTAGCACGTGATCATTTAGGCGTAAAACCACTCTTTTATACAGAAAGAAATGACAGTATTATTTTCGGATCTGAAATTAAAGCATTATTAGCTCATCCATCTGTCCCTGCTGAAATTGATACGGATGGCATAAATGAAATATTTGGATTAGGGTTATTTCGAACTCCAGGATGTGGCGTCTTTAAACATATTCAAGAAGTGCGTGCTGGACATTCTATAACGTTTACACGTGATAAAAAAGTAGTTACGAAGTATTGGAATTTAGAAAGTAAGGTCCATACAGATTCTATAGAAGATACATCATCGCATATTTTATCTATTTTACAAGATACAGTAAAAAGACAATTAATTGCCGATGTCCCTCTCGTTTGCATGTTATCAGGAGGATTAGATTCTAGCGGTATTACTGCACTAGCAGGAAAAGAATTTGCTGCTGAAAATAAAACACTTCATACGTATTCCGTTGACTTTGTAAATAGCGCAAAAGATTTCGAGCTGACATTTGCTCGCACTGGTTTAGACGCTCCTTGGGTAAAACGCGTTTCTGAACATGTAGGGACATCTCATCATGATATTATTGTGAATGCTGAAGAATTAGCTAATCACTTATTCGTTCCCCTCCGTGCAAAAGATTTACCGAGTGCTGGCGAAATGGAAACTTCACTATATTTACTATTTTGCGAAATGAAAAAAGATGCGACCGTAGCTTTATCGGGAGAATCTGCTGATGAAGTATTCGGTGGATATCCTTGGTTTCATCAAGAAGAATTACTATATATAGATAAATTTCCTTGGCTAACAAATTGGAAAAATACATCTCCTCTTCTACTACATGAAATAAGTAACCAATGTAATCTAGAAAACTATATTGATACACGATTCCAAGAAGCGATACTTGAAGTACCTACTCTTGAAGGTGAAAGTAAAAAATCCGCGAAACAACGTCAAATGTTTTATTTATTTTTAACGAGATTTCTTCCGTTCTTACTTGACCGTAAAGACCGTATGAGTATGGCTGTAGGATTTGAAGTTCGTGTACCGTTTTGCGATTATCGATTAGTTGAATATTTATGGAACGTTCCTTTCAACATAAAAAGCATTGATAATATTGAAAAAGGTATTTTACGTAGAGCACTGAAACCTGCTTTACCTGACGATGTACGCAATAGAAGAAAAAGTGCGTATCCAACTTCACAAGACCCACATTATTTACAAAAAATTCGTCATTTATCACTCGACATGTGCAGTAATAAAAACAATCCTATTTTCTCACTTATTAATCATTCCACATTACTTGCTATTGCCGATCAGAGTAATAAAGAAATTAACAATTTCGAAGCAAGAAGTGCTATGGAATACATGCTACAAGTAAATGAATGGTTAAAAACGTATCACATCCATATTGCTTAAAAAAAGGAGTTCAAGGATAAAAACCTTGAACTCCTTTTATATTAATTAGCACATCGTTTATTTTCAGTGTCAATGGACCATCCAATAATTGTGGCACAATCTCTACCTTTCCACTGCAGTACATTTGTTAATACTGGCTCAATCTGTAAGCAACTTCCGTCGTGTAATATTTCTATTAAAGATTGGTCATCATCAAACCTTCGTTTATCACACTCTAAAATACCGTCCGTTGCCATTACGATGTGATTCATTCCTTTTTCTAATCCTCTTACACCTGACGTAAAGCAAGGTGTATTTGCTGCAAAAATATTTTTCCTACCGATATATTCGTAATTCTTCCGTTTATTTAATCGCCCTTTCCCATTCTTCGTTTTCTCAGAATGGAATAAATATGCGAAACAATTACCAACTGATAACCAATATAAAAATTCGCCTTTTCGCAAACATATTAAACATGCGAGTTCCTCATCATCTTGATCACATTTTTCAATAAACAGCTCATCTGTAAATAAAGCTAACAAATACATATGTGTATGATGAAAAGCTAAATGTATTGGGTAGGAAAATAACTCTTTTAGTTTCTCTTTTCTTTCCGAAATTGCTTCTACTATATAATCTATATTTTTTGTTTTGTGATGTGTATCAAAAATCATAACAAATTCAAATTGTAATTCAGGATCCCACCAAGCAAGCACCGCATCTCCTCGTTCATATGCATCACTCTCTTGATTTCCCCCATATACGCCGACTGAAAGAGGACCACATTTTTCAACATGTATTTCATCTACATACATCTGTTCATGACTCATCCATTTGAATGTATTCACAGCTATCATCCTCTCTCTTGCTAAATGTATACCTTTACACATAGATTACCTTATATTTCAATAAAAATAAACTTTTTCAACATTTTTTATCCAAATAAAAGGATTTTATTTCTACACTAACGAATATATCTTAATATACGATATAAAAACAGGAGGATTTATTATTATGAAAGACATCAATCAGCATTGGGAGAACATTTATTATCACTTACGATATGAATATGAAGACAATCTTTCTCACCAAGCTATTCGTATTTTACAAATCGTTTCTCGTGAGAAAGAAATAACAATTGGAAAAGTTGCTACTGAGCTTACTCTCTCTCATAACACAGCTTCTGAACACGTAAAGCGCCTTATTCAAAAAGGCTATATCATGAAAGAAAGAAACAAACAAGATGAAAGAGTTGTGAACCTTACTTTAACAAAAGAAGGCATTGAAGTATTAGAAAAGCATACTTTACTAGATAAAGAAAAGATAAAAATATTAGAATCGCAGTTATCGAAAGAAGAACAACAATTAATTGAAAAAGCTTTTTCATTATTAGCGAAGGAGGCAAAGTATGCATTTCCTCGTTAAAGTAATCGTTTCGGCACTTATTATCGGTGTTATTACTGAAGTAGCTAAACATTATAGTACGATTGGCGGGTTTATCGCTGCCCTTCCTCTCGTTAGTTTACTGAGCCTGTTTTGGATTTCTTTCGAAGGCGGGAACAAACAAGAATTAAGTCAATTTGCTTTAGGTGTATTATATGGATTTCCTGCATCCGCACTACTATTATTTATCGTTTATATCGGTTTAAAAAACTCATTTGCACTTAGTACATCTGTCCTATTCGGTATAGGTGTCTGGTGTATTGTTTTCGCTTGTCAAAAATTACTTCAATCTTAGTTAGGAGGGTTTACTATTTATAAATTTGTAGAGGTATTGGGGCAAACTATAGAAGTATATATGAAAGGAAGTAGTAAACAAACTGTAGTCATTCAAACCGGAATGGGTTGCTCATTTTATGATTGGCTTCCTATTATAGAAAAGCTTTCACAGCACTTTACAGTCGTTTCCTACCATCGCCCAGGTTACGGAAAAAGTGAACTAGGGAATTATTCACGTACTACGTTACAAGTAACAAAAGAACTTCATTTGTTGCTACAAAAATTGGATATTCACGAGCCAATCATTCTAATCGGTCATTCCTATGGAGGTTTATGTGCACAACATTTTGCGATGTTACATGAAGATAAGTTGCAAGCACTTATTTTAGTTGATTCTACATCCATGAACTTACACCGATTAGATGAACTTCATTTACCAATTTCTGATCAGACTGATTCGGATGATATGTGGCTTCAAAAATATAATACATACTCTAAAATGGATGTAGACATGCTTTCTAATGAACTAAAGCCAATACTCGCTAATCAATCAAGACAGTACATTGAATTTTCTACCTCTCCTACATTATATAAAGCGACAGCTTCTGAACTATCTACGTGGAAAAATTGTGCTCGCTCAATAAAAGAACTCTATAAAACATTAGAAGTACCTTTAATCGTTATCGGTAGAGACCCTCAATATTCTATTACTCAGTTGACTGAGGGCGGCATGCAAAAAGAGGAAGCGACACAACTTGAAGCAATGTGGCAAGAACTGATTCATGAACAATTACAACTCTCAATAAACAGCCAATATATACTTGCTGAACATGCTGGTCACGGAATAGAAAATGATCGACCAGATATTATTATTGAGGCTGTTCAATCTGTACGAATAAAAAAAGGAAGCAACTAAAGTTGCTTCCTTACTTATCTATTCATAATCTTCTTCATCATCGATTTCTTCGTAATACGCATTCCCATTACTTACATATATAGGACCATTCGCAACGTCAATACGTAATACCCATGCCCATGGCACAGCTAAACGCTTATGTATTGCTCGCCAAAAGCTCATTGATTTTCTTTCGTACTCCTGGAACTCCTGAAGTAACTCTTTGTAGGAGGAACCGTCTAACTGAATATTTGTTTCTAACAAACGAGAATGGGCATAGTACTGCAGCTCTAGCTCAGCAGCAATTTCCATTTCTTCTTCCGTTGCCATACCTATAATTGTTCCATCTGCTGGTGCAATTTCATATACGTTGTGAACTTCAATAAGCCCTTCTTTCTCTTTCTCAAACATGTAAACAGCCTCCTTTAACATATATTTTTTATGTTACAAAGTCATACTTCTACAATAACATCTCTCTTTCCTCTTTTTTTGATAAACTTTTACAAATTATTTATCTGATAATCTGTAGACTCTATTCTTTCAGCAGAACTGAAACAATTATTATCAAAAGTTAATTTATACACATCAGGCATATGAAGGGTTTTCCAAAACTGAAAATCATATTTCGAGTCAAAATAATTCATAAGTAATACCATAATATTCCCATGCGTACCTATTACAATATTCTTACCTTTATATTTTTTTAATATACTTTGCATACATATTACAGCGCGTCTTTGTGCTACATCATTTGATTCTCCACCTTCGTATGCAAAACTCCAATCTTCCCACACATTCTCGATAGCATCATTAAAATCTGCTACCGGCTCTGAACTTAATAACCTTTCTCTTGACACTCCCACGGCTAAAGCCGCAAGCTGACTAACGTCAGTGGGATTCTTGCTACCAAAGGCGAAGTCTATTTCTAGTATCGCTGACGTGCAAGATTGCGGTGTGCCATCACCACTCCATATCCAGTGCATCTAGCAGATACGGCACTCGTTCTATTACCAAACGAGTTAGATTGTGAGTTCTCAAATGTGTTTTAGCGTCTTGTACTTGACGACTCAATACATTTTACGGAGCAGAAGAATTTGTTACTCCAACCTCATATGTATTCTGTTTTCAGAGAACAAGATTGTTTTAGAGACTTTCACTTGTCTGTTATGAAAATTATACCATTTCAAATACTTGATGTACAGAACATACTTTCGGCATTTTATCTATACATCGCATTTGACCTCACTATCATCCCACCCCTAAAGGGGGTACTATCGCACCGTAGTGGGCTTTCCTATTCGGAAAATCTGTAAATCTTCTTCTATTTCTATTGATACATGATATGTATTCGCAATTCCTTGTACAGTTTGAATTGCTCTTTTGTACGGGCTAGAAATCACTAAATCAATATGTCTATCTTTTAATAAGTGTGTTACATTCTCTGCATCCAATTGTCCTTTTTCAGATAAAGGTCGCTCCCGTTCTTCTTTTGTATATGTAGAATGGGCATGGCGAACGAAATATATTGTTGTCATTTATTCATCTCCTTTTTCCGTTTCTACCCAAATTCAATACATTATTATCAAATCCCTTTACCTTTATAATAAGTGCTGTCAATTTTAAATGTTGATTTTCATATTAATAAAAGGGAAACACCCCATATGGTGTTTCCCTCATTTAAAATAGACTACATTCAATTAAATACTTTATCGATTTTATTTCGATCGTAATCTAATATCCAATCATTATATGTATGATACATATCCCTAATTGTATTAGGAGAGGTAGCTAATACATCACAACCTCTATCATCATAAATGTGAAATATAGTATTCTTGTTAATATTTATGAAATACACCATATGAAAAATACGCGGTTTTATCCCCATATCTTGATTACAAATTGCTTTTATCATAGGAATGTATTTCAAGTCTGAAACTTTACATTTCAAAGTATATCTATGTGTTTTATATACCCCGTCTTCATCGTCTTCTGGAAAAACATAAGGGATTGTATTTTTCTGTAACTTAAATAAATCAGACTTCTCTTTTACATACTTAGAAAAGATATTCAATTTGTGTTTGAAAGTTTCACCATCTGCATAATCATTTACATCCACTACAATATACATATCATCTGTTTTGGAATGTAAAGACTGAAATAAAGTAATGGCTCTATTATAAACGCCTTCTAAATATGGACAGTTTTCATAAATATTAGTGCAATCATAGTTCACACCTAATTTAAAGCGAATACCAATATCCCCATTATAAAATAGAGGTGGTCTAAGTTCTAAATTTGGAAACGTTTCAAGCATATACTCCCTCAACCTCATCTCAACACCTACCTTTAATAGCATCTTGTTTACATAATAAAATTATTCTATTATAATTTTATTCTAAATTCCTCACTTGTTATAATGTCTCGAATAAAATAATCTATATTATTTCGCAGCTTTTGATATGCAACTTGATCTTCTATATCGTTAAACATAATGACAACTTCTACTTTATTCCCTTTCTTATCTGTAGTATACAAGCTTTTTGTCAATACGAATGCGGTAGAACCACCTTTTTGACCAGCATATTCGAACTTACTATTTTTAACTGTTCCTTGGAAAATGTTCTCGATTTCTTCTTGCATTGATTTTGGAAAATACTTTCTACTATTTATCTTTTCCATTATACTCATATAATCTTTAGCGTTTGCACCCACTAATCGATCTGACCAAATTCGCTGAAATTCCATATCTACCTTTAATGGAATATCCCGTTTTTTCCATTCTTCTTCATCTTTCATCCATTCCTGTATTTGTAACACATGTTTATTATATTCATCTTTTGACATGTTACGTAACGTTTTTAATGACTGATTTTCTGGCACATGAAGTTCTTTTTCTACGTATCCTCTCATATATAGTGCAGCCGTATAAGAAGTAAACTTATCATGACTAGTAAGCTCTAACTCTTTTATACTCTCATTTACTCTTTCTATTCCAAGCTTATCTAACAAATATGTTGTATTTGCATTAGAACTATAATGAATCATGCCTTTAGCTACTTCTTCTAAATTAATCTGTCCATTTTTCACTAATTCTCTCTCTCTAGCATCTTCTAACCAGTCAGGATGTGCTCCACCATCAGTATCTTTAACGTAATATTTTTCTAGCTCGTGCAATGAAATTTGTTCATCACGACTTATTTTTCCTTCTGACACTTGCTTAGCAAATTCAACTGCTATTACGATTTTTGCCATACTCGCTAATGGCAATTTTTTATTTTCATTTATAGAAGTTAATACTTCTCCATTTCTTTTAATAAGTAATGAACATGTTTCATCTTCTTTATGTTCTTTTATGTACTTTAATACGTAATCAGGATCTTCTTTTGACAAATAGTAATTCATAATAACGAAGAAAGCTATAACAGCTACTATAATGACTCCTACAATTATTCCTATAACCTTTAATATGTTCACAATATCCCCCCTCTAATACATTCCCTTCTATCTCATAATTATAACGAATTAAATTACAAAATTATACAAATAGAGTAACTCTTCCTAAAAAGAAAGAGTTACTCTATTTCACATGATGTTATTTGTCCATTTAACGTAACGACTATATTTGATTCGTCACTTTTTTTCACACTATTTATTCGATTTGAGTTAGTAGGACTAATTACAACTGATTCCTTAATTGGCGAAAGGTCCTTCTCTAATTTTTCTGCACTTACACCATATGCAGCTTGAAATACTTCTGGCGGTGTTAATCTAAGTATGTCTGATCCTTCTGCTGTTTCAAACTGATCGTTATTAAAGAACAAATGTAATTGCACTTCTTCTGTTACCGCTGTGATCCAATGCCACCATCCCATTGGAATAAAGACAGTTTGCCCCGCTTTCACATGATAATTTTGCAATTGATTCGTTTCGGGATTTAAGATGGATGTAACTGCTTCTCCTGATACTACAACATCCAATTCCCACGCATTCGGATGCCAATGTGGTTCCCGCATATGCCCTTTTGTCATAAATAAATCAACAAACGCACCACCTATCATTGCTGGTAACTGCGTTGACGTAACTTCATATGCAACGTTTTTCTCATTCCTCTTAAAAAAGATATTTTTTCGTGAATCAAAGAAAAGATTTGGAGTTCCTGAACTTTTCTTTAAATTTTTATTATCTGGAACATAACCTGAACTACTCATTTTATCCCTCTTTTCCACTCCGAACATTTCGGCTTTCACACTGTATCGTATGGAAAAAATGTATGAATGTGCCTATCATTCACATAACAAAAAAACATGCCTCATAATGAGAACATGTTTTGTGATATCCTTCACATTATTTAGCTAAAAATAAACCTTTTACTTACCATGATGTAACATTAAATCACTAAGTTCTTCTTCAATGTGATTTAATTTCGCAACGCCTTCTTTCCATTTGTGAATGTAACGTGAAACCCCAACGAAAAATAAAACGATAATTGTGGAAAGAATAATACCATACACGATTGTTACAGTACTCATAGTTACACTTCCTTATAATTAGTAATGTGGTTATTAGTTATATTTTTATTATAAACCTTTTTCTTTTAAAATACTTCAATTTCAACTTTTTGTAACAAAATTGATTTTTCTAATAATAATATTACATAACATGATAATGCTAGAAGAAATCTCTTTCAGATTTCTTCTAGCGTTATCATTCAAAGAACTAAAACTCTCATTCATAATCCTTTTACTTTACACCCACTGAAACCGTTTCTGGCAATGTACTACCACCATCAATGACAATGTGTGTACCTGTTATGTAGCTTGATTCATCGGATGCTAAAAAACCTGCTAACTGACCTACTTCTTCAATTTTCCCTAAACGTCCTAAAGGAACACCTGAAGCAATTCCATCGATTACATTACTCGGCTCATTTGGATCAGATTCATTTGCTATTTGCTCTGCCATTGGTGTCATAATGTAACCTGGACAAATTGCATTTACGGTAATATGATGTTTTGCAACTTCTCGTGCTAACGCTTTTGTAAATCCCCAAATTGCTGCTTTCGTCGTTGCATATGCAGTTTCACCTTCATCAGCAACCAATGTTCCTGTTACAGAAGACATATTCACAATCTTTCCGTAATTTTTCTCAACCATATATGGCAATACCGCTTTAGAAAAATTCCATACCCCATTAATATTTACTTGAAATTGAAAATCACGCATTTCATCTGACATATCTAAAAAATTTGCAAGTCGAATAACACCGGCGTTATTTACTAACACATCAATCTTTCCGTACTTCTCATATGCATCTTTCGCTACTTCTTTTACAGCATCCATATCAGCTACATCGACTACATAACTTGCAGCATCTAACCCTTTACTTACAATATTTTTGGCTGTCTCATGAACTGTCTCTGAAATATCAACAAGTAATACTTTCGCCCCTAGCTCTGCAAATACATGAGCAATTCCAGCTCCGTTCCCCATCGCAGCTCCTGTAACAAAAGCAACCTTACCATCTAATTTCCCCATTTCATAACCCCCTTATAATATATAGAAAGCTTCTACACTTTTATCATACCAAATATTCCCTCTCATTCTTTACAAAGCTCCATTTGTTAAAAAACGTTCAAAAACAGGAAAATTTTTCACAAATTATACAAAACTTCACCATATGTACTATTACCATATGAGTTATATTATTAAATAGAATAAAGGGGATGATATACTATGACGACTTGGTTTATTGTAATGTTAGTTGTATTTGGAGCATTTAAAATTATCGTTTCTAGCCTTCCTAACACTGTTATTGAATCCATTATTAGCAAGTACGAAACACATCCAAAACTTGAAGAAGAGAATGTGACTATTACAATTCACGGAAATAACGTAGAAGGCGAACAGAAATCAAAAATTATTCATGATTTTAACGAAGGTTTATTTTTAGATCGCTATTATGCACCACCCCATAATGAAGGCACTCCTTTAATTATCCATGCAAAACGTGGTAAAAAAGATTTCACATTTTATATTTACAGTCATGAAGAGCATGTTGATGTTGTAAAACAATATAAAAAGAAGGTAGTTGCTTATAGTTTACGCTCTAAAAATCTTCAAAATAGTGATATGTTCGTGTCAGCTGATTTGTATAGTGATAATAAAGTTATTGAATTTTGACTAAAAAAGATAAGAGGCTTACTACATTCTATATGCAGCAAGCCTCTTTAAAGTTGTTTCAAATTATATCCATCTGCTTATGTAATGCTTAAAAAACGAATAATAAAGTTGTTTACTTCTTATTGAACTAACGCCCCCGTTAGTTTAAGTGTAACTCTTCACAATTATTTCATATTATATAGGTAAATAGAAAGGTAAATTAGAATTTAGTTTATAGTTATAAAAATAAGTTATTTATATCCTTATAATTCTTCAAAAAGGAGAGTGTATGAAAAAGACTATTGTTTTTGTATTAACGATATTTATATTATTCCCAGGATTCGCATCACAAAGTTATGCGTTGTCAGATTCGAAATCTGAGGCAATACAAGCATTGCTAGATGATGCCCGTCGTACATCAGGTGTGCCTGGAATGTCAATCTCAATACTTGCTGATGGTGAAGTGTTCTACTTTTCTTCTGGGTATGCAGATCTTGAAAAGGGATTGTCTGCAAGTGAAAATACACTCTATGAGTTGGCCTCGGTGAGTAAAGCTTTTACTGGTATGGGGATTTTGCTATTGGAAGAGCAAGGGCTGCTATCAATGACTGATCCTATCCAAAAATATTTACCTTGGTTTACGTTAAAGTATCAAGGTAAACCTGTTGATATGCAAAACCTTACACTAAATAATTTTCTTCACCATACCAGCGGCCTAACAAATATTAGACATACTCAAAATATTCCACAAGGTAATACGCCTGATATGTTGCAAAAGACTGTGGAAACGCTGGTAGATGCAGAATTGGCGTTCTCTCCCGGTGAACAATATAACTATGGAACCGTTAATTATGATGTATTGGGTTTAGTTATTGAGATTGTATCACGACAAAGCTATGAAGACTTTATGAAGGAACAGGTATTTCTACCCTTAGGTCTTCACCAGACGTATGTTTATAAAGAAGATGCTCAAGCCACTGGACAGTTAGCACAGGGCTACCGTTCTTCTTTTTTTATAACAACTCCATTTAACGCTCCGGATTATGCTGGGAATAAACCTGCCGGCTATATCATTTCTAATACAAAAGATATGGCGCGTTGGATGGGCATACAGATGGGTATCGTGCAGGACATACCCGAAATATTTCACAGGGCCATCGAAAAATCACATAGGGGTGATATGTCTGTTTCGGCTGTCAATGATATGTATTATGCGGCAGGTTGGTCGGTAAACGCCGAACAAACGTTTATAGAACACAATGGGGGTAATCCAAATTTTAGTACCAAAGTAGCCATACTGCCAAATGAAAGAACAGCCATCTGCTTACTGAGCAACGGCGCAAATACCAATATAAACCTGGTACTAAAAGTTAAAAATATATTAAACGGCAATCTAACTCAGTCATATGAGATAAGCGGCACACAGCTTTTGGACATCATTTTGTCGTCTACCACAATTATTCTTTGCCTATTAGCCGTTCTGTTATTTTTCTTAGGATTAAGAAAAAGGAAAACGAATGAGCAGCAGCCGATGACAAAAAAGAGAACAATCGTAACAATTATTTTCCTAATCGCTACGATTGCCCAGTGTATAATGTTTTTTGCCTTCGATTGGTCAACGATACTTATTTGGCAAACATATAGTGTTCTTACAGCTTTAATTTCGTCAACATTATTAACAACAAGCATTACTTGGTTTGTATATACTCAGCGATTAGATGCCTCGGTCCAAAAATAAGTATAATGTTAAGTAAATAAATCCTAATTTATCGATATTTTTAATTTAAAAAACAGAAGACACCTCGGTGTCTTCTTTAATGTCATCGACACTTCTCCTAGTTAAACCCACTTGCTATTTCTTCCACTAACCTGCCTCGTTAGTAGAAGAAGGATTTTTAAACAACTATATTATTTTTTAAATGACTTTATTGTAAATTAAACAACTTTATTATCTCTGTACATGATTTAGCTTAATACTCATATATAAAAAGGAATCCATGGCATATGGATTCCTTTTTACTATTTACTGAAAAATAAGCTCTGTCTTCAAACTATCTTTTGGTAACAGCCATCCTTTTTGTTCTAAACTCTTCATTAATAATTCTCTTTTTTCTTTTGCAATACTTTCCTCATTTGTTTTAAACGACACTTCTATTACGAAATCATCTTCTATTTTCCCTGTATTACTTAGTGGCCACACTTCAATATTCGTTTTACTATTTTCAAACTCCCCTGTATACCGTTTCATTAATACAGGACCGTAAATACGGGAATCCCTTAACATCTCTTCTCCCCAATTCGTATACAACCATTTGTTCATTTTCCCTGGTAACTTTTCTACTAACATGTTTTGAGCAGCTTTTTCGTTTGGTAAATCAAGTACTCCATATCCTTTCGCACTGTAACTTTTCTTATTTGAAATACTTAACGTTTTCTTTTCAAATCCCCAGTCTATTTCCGCCTCATAACTATCCGTATTACTATCGAATCCTTCTTTTTTAGCTACTTCTAGTGCATCTTGAATTACACCATTTGGAATAGGATATCTTTTTTTATATGTTAGCTCAAAATCTTTACTAAATTCTTTCTTTCGTATTCTGGCAAACCAGCCTTCATTACTTAAATTTTTATTTGCAGTATCTAAAAACTGTACTTGTATTCTTTCATAATTTGTACCAGCCTGGAAATGCTCTAGTACATCTTGCTTCATCTCTTTGTTAGGACCTAGTACTTGTTCTGGCTTTAATAATAACTTCACTTCAAAACTAGGTGTCATTGGACTAGCGGCAAATCCTTCCTTAACGTTATAAAGGAAACAACAAAAGAAAATACTTACGAATACAAATACGCTTTTCATATACCTATCCCCTTTACATTTCAAATGACTTCTATTCGTTCCATAGTAAGTGAATATACATTTTCATACCCTGCGGTGCTAAGCTTTTTCTGTAATCGATCCGTATCCTCTTTCAAAGCGTGTACTAACACCGTATGTTCTGGTGATAATGTATTTAACATCTCTTTCACATCTCTTATACTTTGGTGAACTTTATATGGAACTCGCTTCACCCTACATTCTTTACCTACACGTTCCTTCAAAACTTTTTCTGCAAAACTCCCTTTCGCAATATGTCCAGTAAAGATAATAGAATTTCGTTCGTCATGCCGAAGTTGTTCATAATATAACTGCGCTCGCTTCGTTTGCATATTCGCATCACTCATTACAACTATTCCATAACTATGTTGCGTACCGCTGTCATCATCCATAACTATTATGTTTCTTTTTAAACTCTCCATTAGCTCTTCAAGTTCTTCATTATTTTTGATCCAATCTTTATATGCGAACATCTGTTGAAATCCATCCAAAATTTCTTGATCTACTATAATAGGGAGTTCTTTATATTTTTTATATAAATACAATACGATATCTTGCGCCCTACCAAGGGGGGGCAATGGTAGTAATGTTATCCCTTTATTCCCGGCGGCGCGTTCAATTTCTGTACATAGTTCGTTTATTCGTTCATGTTGCGAAACATCATCAGTATGATAAGCGGCATCTACGATTGCGACTTTTATATCGCCGTGCAACTTCTCAGGTAAATTAGCTCGCAATATGTTAGACTCTGCTGAGTAATCGCCAGAATAGAATACATATGTATGACTCATATCCACTAAAAACCAAACAGCTCCTAATACATGCCCACTATACCCCCATTGAAAACGCAATGTAGGAGTAATCTGTACCCATTCATTCGGATTGCTAATCTCATCAATATATACATAATTTAAATCTTTCACATTTTGGTCGGTATAAGGTACATGCCATCCTTGCGCCAAATTGTAGTTTCTCCATTTTTCATAGTAAGCTGGGAGTTGCTCCTTCGTATAACGAGTTGTCCATATTTTTTTCTTATATCCATACTTCGCTAATAAAGGTAAGCCCATCGTATGATCTTCATGAATATGTGACAAAAATACTGCATCTAAAAACGGTACAACTTCTCGTTCTATTTTTGGATAACTATCCTTATATGACCGATTAATACCACAATCAAATAATATTTTTGTCTCTTTATTTTTTACGAAGTAGCAGGAGCGACCGTATTCTCCCGCTCCTCCCCATACTTCTACCCTCATCATACTACCCCTTTTCGTTTGTGCTCCATATGCTGCAGAAGTAATAAACATAGTGTTGTAAGTCCAACTGAAACGACAGCCATTGCCATTCCAATAGATACTTCTCCTTGTTCAAATTGAGCAAAAATAAATGTTGCTGACGTTTCTACCGATGGAGGTAGTACGAGAAGCGATGCTACTAACTCCCTTATCGAGATTGTAAATGTCATCGCCCATCCGGCAAGAATACCCGGGATAATAAGAGGGAATATTATTTTTCTAAAAATATACATATAATTCCCAGAAAAAATACTTCCTGCCTGCACGAGAGAATCATCAATTTGCCCGAGCGATGCTTTTACATACTGCACTGTATAAGGTAAAAAAAGAACAACGTACGTTACGATTACCATGACTGGTGTATTGTAAATGGACAGGGGCATATAGGGGGAATTCCAAAATAAAATAAGCCCTACAACCATTACGATTCCTGGTACCATGTTCGGTAACATACCGCACATATCCAGCCATTTTTCAGAGGACTTTTTCCCCTTTCGAATCATAAGTGCTAAAAAGACGCCAATCATAACAGCAATAATCGCTGTTATAAGTGAAAAAAGAAAACTGTTCCATAGAGCTTCTAATCCTGGAGATCCGATTGTAAATAATGCTTCATAATGACTCGTTGTAAAGTTATGTAACTGTAAGCCTCCGCCTCTTAATTTTGACAAAGAAGCAATCAGTATAGAAAAATACGGGATTCCAATTGATACGATTAATAAACCAATTACATAAACCCATGCTACAACGCGCACATATATAGACAAAGTGTACCTTTTAGATTTCACACCTTTTCCACTAACCATTGCATATGAATACTTTCGACTTAATACGTTTTGCATATACCAAATGAGCATACATGCACTAAGTAATAAAGAAGATAATGCTGTTGCACTACTAAAATCAATTGGCCAACTCGAAATAAATTTATGAATCTCTGATGTTAACACATGAAATCCGATTCTTCGTCCAAATGTAGCCGGTGTTCCAAATTCAGCAATCGTCTTTACGAAAATGAGTAAAGCACCCATTACATAACTTGATACTAATAACGGTAATATTATTTTTCTTAAACGATAGAAAAAGCTTCCACCATGAACTGCTGCCGCTTCTTCTTTACTACTCCCAATTTGAAGTAATGTATTCTTCAACATGAAGTAAAGAAATGGGAATAAATGCAGACTCATAATTAAAACCATACCTCCTAAACTAAAAAACGAAGATGAAATCGTCTTTAGCATCGGAAAAAACTGTTCAAAATATCCGTTCGGTTGCATGAACAAAATCCAGCCCATCGATCCAATATACGGCGGTGTCATAAATGGAATCATAAAAACAATATCTAACTTGCTATGCTTTCCAACATCTGTTTTGCTCATAATGAAAGCTAGTGGAAATGCAAAGATAGTTGCCCCTATTACTACGAGTACACCTAGAAGCATCGAATTCAGAAAAATCCCAGCTAATCCACCACTCTGCATCACTTCAAACGGCTTTAAAAAATTCCAACTACTATTTTCATATACACTAGAAAGTAAAATGAGAAAAAGCGGAATGACGATTAACATCGCCACAAGTAACAACGCTACCGTCATCCCAACTTGCCTTACTGATCCAAATCGATTTACCATGTAATCACCATCTTATTGAAATACTTTCTTAAATTGTTTTCCTATTTCATCTTGTTCTTTCTCAACTGTTTTCCAATCAATATGTAATACTGGAATCTCTTCCACATTTGGTCTATTTTCCGCTTTTATATCTGTTCTACCGGGTAATAAATACGCTTTAGAAATTTGTTTTTGTACATCATCTGATAATAAATAATCAATAAACTCTTTTGCACCTTTTACATTTTTACTATCCTTCATAATACCTGCTGCACGTGGGCTAATAACTGTTCCGCTTTTTGGATAAACAATATCAACTGGTTCACCCTTTGCTTTTGCACTGTACGTCATATAATCAACACCCGCAATGACCATATCTTTTGCTCCTGTTACAACTGGATCTAACGCTTCTTGGTTTGCCCCTGCTACTGTAACTTCATTTTTCTTAAGCTGTTCAAATAAATTCCATCCATCTTTTCCATTCTTTTTCACATATCCTGTCACAAAGTCTAAAGCTGAACCTGAAAGTGCTGGATCTGGAAGATTCAGTTTCCCTTTCCATTCTCCTTTTGTTATATCGCTCCAATCTTCAGGCGCTGTCTTCACATTTTTTGTGTTATACACAATTCCTAACGCTGAAGCACTATATCCAAAATAATGTCCTTTATCATCCGACCATTCAGAACGAAGCTTATCAGCTTGTTTCGCTTCTTTATAAGCTAACGTTTGTCCATCTTTTTTTAATCCTTCCATCGCTGGTAAAGATGCAAGTACGACTACGTCAACGACTGGATTTTTCTTTTCGGCTTCCATTCTCGCTAAAATTTTACCTGTTGTTCCTTGAAACATTTCCACTTTTATACCCGTTTTCTTTTCAAAGTCCTTTTGAATTTTTTCTGCTAATCCTTTTGGTCCTGCACTATATACAACAATCTTCTTTTCATTCGTAGTTTTACTTTTTGCATCTGCATTACCTGTCTTTGAACTACACCCTGTTACTACGGCAGAAAATAATAAAGTACATACAAATAACGACTTAAGCGAACTGAATTTCTTCATACGATTCTCCCCCTATATGATGAATACATTTTTTCGGTACATATAACGATACTGGCTTTCCGATGCTTATCTTACTATTGTGATAAGCTGTCCATATTCCGAGTGTCCCCATATTTACTTTCACTTCATAACGCTCTCCTACATATGTAACGTGCTGGACTTCACCTGTATACATTTCACACACTTCATTTTTTGTCCAGCTCACATGCTCTGGACGAACCATTTGTTTACCCTCTACAAGCCAATTTGCCTTACCAACAAATTTTGCAACAAATTCATGAGATGGCTTCACATAAATATCTTCTGGTGTTCCTTTTTGTAATACTTCTCCTTGTTTCATGACAATAATTTGGTCTGACATTGACATAGCTTCTGTTTGATCGTGCGTTACATACAATGCCGTTAAACCAATGGAATGAACGATATCCATAAGCTCTAACCGCATTTCTTCTCGCAAAATTGCATCGAGTGCACTGAGCGGTTCATCAAACAAAATGAAATGTGGCTTCGTTACAATTGCTCTCGCAAATGCGACACGTTGCTGCTGTCCGCCAGAGAGTTCATGCGGATATCTTTTCTCCATCCCTTGCAAGCGAACTCGCTTTATTGCCTCTTCTACTTTTTCCCGTAATTGATTCGTTTGCTTTGTAGCTCTTAAACCAAATGCAACATTTTCAAATACAGTCATGTGTGGCCATAAAGCAAAATCTTGAAATACCATACCGATATTACGTTCATGAGGAGATGTTTTTATTTTTTTAGAAGAAGAATACATGCACGTATCTCCAAAATATATTTCACCTTTATCTGGTTCTTCCAGTCCTGCAATCATTCTAAGTAATGTCGTTTTCCCACATCCCGAAGGTCCTAACAGTGTGGTGAATTCACCTTGTTTCATCATAATTTGTAACGGCTTTAACGCTTGTACTTTTCCAAATGATTTTTCTAATCCACTAATTTTAATATCCATCGTTTCACCTCTCTCCCCTCACTCTTAACCTGCTTTCATTCTATATGGAAGATTTATACTGAATGTTAATGTACTGTAAAGATTAAATTAAAAAACTTCTAATAAACTATTTATTTCTATAGATTTTTTCTATAGTTAGAAGAAAAAGGGGCAACTTGCCATGAATCTCTTAAAATTAGAAATTGTAGTGCTTATTAAGAAATACAAAAAGCTCACGATTGTTGCAGAACAGCTTGGTGTTAAACAACCTACTATTACATTCCATATAAAAAGCTTAGAAGAGGAACTCGGTGTACCTTTATTTGAATTACGTTCTGGAAGATATTTCTTAACAGAGGCTGGTGAGGCATTGCATCATTATGCTTGTAAAATAGATGCGCTTATGAAAGAAGCTAGGCGAGTCACGCAAGAGTTTAAAGATTTTCATAAAGGAGCTATAACAATTGGAGCTAGTTATGTACCAGCGACTTATCTTTTACCAGAAATTGTTCATCAATTTCAATGTGAATTTCCAAATATAAAAATAACACTCATGGTAAAAACAGCTCCTGAAATTCGAACGATGCTACAAAATCATGAAATTGATCTCGGTGTAATTTCAGCAGCACCGTTTGATGAATCACTTTTAAAACAGACGAATGTAATGCCTGATACACTTGTTCTTGCTTTCTCCAAAGAACATCATTTTTCAAAAAAAGAAAATGTATCATTACAAGATATCGAAAAGGAACGCATATTACTACATCGTAATCCATCTACAACGAGAGATTTACTTACAAAATGGATATTAGCTCATAACATTACATTCCAATCAGAAATTGAATTAGATTCATTAGAAACGATGAAACAAATTTTAAAATACGGTAATGGGGTTGCCTTTATTTCTAAACTTGCTATTGAACAAGAAGTACAACGAAATGAACTACGCTACATACCCATCCCTGAATTTGAATTTCAACGTAACATTTATACGATTCATCATGAGGACAGGTGGAATTCTAAAATTATTTCTTTTTTACTACATAACATCACTTCTTATGCAACAAAAAATTAAAAGACTGTCGCTTTACACGACAGTCTTTTAAGCTATAACTCTATTTATTTTTCTTCGCTTCAATTTTTGCTTGCGCTTCTTCAGCCTTATCTAATGCTTCTGAAACTTTTTTCTCCTTTTCTTTCACATCATCTATACTATCTACAGCTTTAATGAGTTTATCAATTCCTTCTTCTTCTACTTTTCTCCGCTTTGCTACTCTTTCATTTACTTTCTCTTCTACATCTTTTGCTTTTTGAAGCATATTCTCTGCATTTGATGTTACAGCTGTTTCAAGTGCATCGTCTTTTTTCATTTGTAACACTTCATTTGCAATGTCTTTCGCTTCTAAATACTTACCGTCTTTTAATGCCGTTGCTCCATTATCCATTTTCTCGGCCATTTCTTTATATGATTTCGCTTCATTTCCCGATTTCTCTTTTTCTGCTTTTTCAAACCACATTGTTGCATCACTATATTTTTCATCTTTCAATGATTGCATACCTGTTTCAATATATGTGTCATAATTACTACATCCAGCCATTACGACTAACAGAAAAAGCATAACAAAACTTAATTTTTTCATGCTGTTGTCTCCTTTTCTTTACCTGCTCACTATACTGTAACATACATGAAAAAGAGTTTCAAAAACTAAAATACTAATTTGGTCATTTTTATTATTTTCTTGTTTTTAAGCCGACACATTCACTTGTTTTTTCGCCATATGTTGCCTTACTCCAACTAATACAACTAACAATAAACCTCCGCCTATTGTCATCATAACAATGCTAGTTGGCAACATGTCTAACAATAATCCATATACAATCATACCGAGCGGTGCGATTGCAGTCGCAATTGTTTCAAGTAGACCAAACACACGCCCTAAGTAGCTCGGATCTGTCGTTTTTTGCATATGTACTTGCATCGGAATATTGACAATCATAATTGCTATACCAGTTAACATCATAAAGGCAATATAGTAAATAAAACTTGCCACTTTTGGAATGGTAACTAACAACGGGAAGACTGTACATAAACTCAAACCTGCAAACAAAAACAGTCCAGTATAAATAGAACGAAACGGATTATTCACTTCTTTACGCACTGATAAAGCAATCGCCCCCATTAGCATCCCGACCGCTAACATTCCCTCTACAGTACCGAGTTGCTTTGAAGATAAATGCAATGTACGTATGATAATGTATGGAAGTGCAACGGTTAGCCCACACGCAAAAAAGTTTACCCACAATGCTATTTTCATTAAACCATATATTTCATGTTGTCGTTTTACATATGAAAAACCTTCTTTTATACTCGTCAAGAAATGTTCTTTTCTTTCAGCCACTTCTTTTTTATATAAATCAAATACAATAAATAATTGCAAAATAACCGCTAAAAAGAACGTAATACTATTTAACAAAAAGAACGACTGAATGGAAAAGAAACCAAATACTACTCCGCCAATAATTGGTCCTAAAATATTTGATAAAGAAGCTGCCGTTTGATTTAAAGCACTCGCTTTTTGAATACGCCCCTCATCTACTAAATTAGGAATAGACGAAGTTAATGCAACAGAATAAAAACTTGCACAAATTGATAATAATGCTGCTGAAACATAAATAAAAAGAAGTGATGGTCCAAATATAGTAGCAAGGATAAACATGATAAGCATCGTTAAACTACTTAATAAATCAGTACCAATGACAAGCCATTTTCGATTCACACGGTCAGCTACAGCACCCGCAATCGGACCACAGATCATCCTGGGAAGCGACCCGCAAACGAGCGTAGTTGCAAATCCCATCCCTGAACCAGTTGTCTTTAATACGTATAACCCCATTGCGAACGTATAAATACCTGCGCCTAATAAAGACGTCATTTTTCCAATCATCATTAAAATGATATTTCTCGTTGCAATCTTCATTCTTGAATCATTTTGATCTATACTTACATCTTCCATTATGACACTCTCCCTTTAAAAGTTAAATTGTGTTAAACTTATTATATAATCAACTTTCCAATTATTACAACAAAAAGTTTAATTGTATTTAACTTTTGATTATAAAGGAGCTACAATATGGCAACTCTCGGAGAAAAAATTAAAGCATTACGTAAAGAAAAAAAACTTACACAAACTGAGCTAGCAGGTTCAGAATTGACAAAAAGTATGCTTAGTCAAATTGAAAATGGAAAAGCTACACCTTCTATGAAAACATTACAATATATTGCAGAAAAACTTGAATGTGAACCGAGCTTTTTATTAGAAGAAGATGAAGGAAAAATTGTAGAACTCATTCAAAAAATGGAGCCACTAATAAAGGCAAATGGCGATGAAGTATACAAAACTTTACTACCTATCGTTCAAACAGATTTACCTCCAACTTTAAATACAGCTCGTTTATATAAACAGTTCATAACAGCAGCAGCTGTTATGAACGATTATAATATTGAATATTACGTTGAAACAGCTGTTTCTATATTTGAAAAATATACTTTGTATCGCGAAAGTACTGAAACGAAACTACTGTTTTACTATATGCTCTACAAACGGAAAAAATATAAAGAATGTTTACAGTTGATTACCAAAGTTCGCGATGAATATAAAACGAAGAATTTAGAAATGGATTTGATTACACATATACAATTATATTTAAAAGAAGCAATTATTTTACTCGCATACGGCAATTATGATAAATGTGAAAAAGTCATTTTAGATGCACTTGCATTTTCAAAAAAACATCAAGTGTATTATAAAACAGATGAATTTTACCGTATTTTATCTTATCAAAAAATCATTACAACTGATAAAGAACGATATTTATATTACATAAAAAAGTCAGAGCAATTTGCCATTTTTACAGAAGATACTTTATCCGCTGCAAATATAGATATATTAAAAGCTTATTACTACAATACAATTACTAATGAATATACAATCGCATTAGAACATCTAGAACAATTTCGCGAAAAACTAAAAGACGAACCAATTTTTCAAGACAATGGATTGTATTATCTTGAAAAAGGAAAATCTCTGTATGGTTTAAAACGTTACGAGGAAGCTTTGGAAACATTAAAACACGCTACCATACCAGATTATATGAGTCATCCACTTGATCAATCGTGGTTATTAACAGCTGGATCCTATCGTGCCCTGTGCCATATAGAACTGCAAGATAAACCAGCTGCTTTGCAAGAAGCAAAAGAAGCAGTTCAAACGATAGATGGTTATCCCGACTCCATCTTCACTTTATTTATTAAAGAAACATTACAAATAATACAAAAACTTTAAGAATGTCTCGAAATGGTATATTATTCCTCTTTTTTAGCAAAGATAATAATGATGGGAGGAATATAAATGAATATTCAACGTGCAAAAGAGCTTTCTGTGTCAGCGGAGCAAGCGAATGTTAGTTTTCAAGGCATGCCTGTTATGATTCAACACGTCGACGAAAGCAATGAAACCGCCCGCATATATGAAGTAAAAAACCCAGGACGCGAATTAACAGTTCCAGTTAATAGCTTAGAGGAAATATAAGAAATGCCACTTCATTTTTTGAAGTGGCATTTTTCTTTTTCTATATAAATGTCATTCCTATTTTCTCTTTAGTAATCCATACAAACCAATACAAATTACAATGAAGCCTACTATTCCACAAGCTAGTTTTATAATTATGTCTCTTGTTTCATAGCTTCTAACTTCGACTACACTCTTTTTAAGACGTTTCATTTCCTTTTGCTCACTTTCTACTCGCTCCCCATATACTAACAAACGATATTTACTTGATGTATATGGCTCACATGTAAGCAGTGTAACTTTGTCTTTTCCTTTTATTACATTTAATTTATCCACTTGATTTGGATTAATAATTTCACGGCCAATTACTTTATACACTTGCTTCTTTCCAAATACCTTTACATAGAATACATCTCCATCACTTAACCGATCCAGATGACGAAACATCGTTGCTCCGTGATATCCACGATGTCCTGCCAATACAGCATGTGTATCTTTCCCGCCAATCGGTAAAGAAGTCCCTTCAATTTGCCCTACTCCTTTACTTAAGTTTTCTTGACTTGCTCCTAAGTAAATTGGCAATTCCTCATTTATTTTCGGAATAGAAATCGTACCAAATATTTCATCTTTGTTTATAAAATTTAACGGTTCCGTACTTATTTCATCATCCTGTACAAATGGGTCACTCATTTTGAAAATAGTTTTCCCTAACGATTTATTATATGTTTCCATCTTTCGAAACTTCTCATTTACATCTTCTATTTTTAAATCATCAACCATTTTTTCATAACGTATCACTTCTGTCTTATATACATACTTGTTTATATAATTAGCAATTATTGGATATAAAAGCAGGGATAATCCTGTAAGAAACAATACTACGCTTATAACTCCCCTTCTCACACACTCACCACACAATACATACTATTTTCGTTTTTTTAAATAGATTATTAGAAGGATAATGCAAATAATACCAATAGGAAAAACAATCATCCAATCTTCTAAAATGAAAGGTTTTGTAATCATTTCTTTTTCTCCAGCATCATATGGAACACGGTGTCCTCTCACTAGTAACCTGTGCGTGTTCACTCCATAAGGGGTACACGTAATTAATGTTGCGTAATCTTGTCCTTGTACTACTAATAAATCTTCTGTCTCATTTGGTAACACAACTTTTATTTGATCTACCTGATAGGCAAGTACTTTATCTAATGTATGAATATAAAATATATCTTTCTTTTCAATTTTGTCTAAATGAGTAAACATTAGTGCTGAAGGTAAACCGCGATGTCCCGTTAAAACTGTATGCGTATTTTCTCCTCCTACTGGTAATGAGGTTTCATTCAACTGACCAATCCCACGGCTTAACACTTCTTCTGTTGTCCCTTGATAAATTGGAAGGTTCACATCAATTTTTGGAATTTCAATATACCCCATAACATCACCAACATTTAACATATCCACAGTAGAACTTTTACGTTCACCATCCTTTTCCCGAAAAGGATCTGAAAATGTTTGCGTTGTATTTTGGACCTTCTTATTATACTCTCGTGCTTCCATTTCTTTACGATCAATCTCTTCCTGCTCCAGCCTCTTTATCGCTTCATCATATGTACTTACTTCTGAATAATGTGTTCTTGTTGCAAACCAATTGCTTACAGTTGGATAGAGAAATATACTTAATCCTAGTAAAAAAATACTTCCAAAAATTATATTTCGTTTCATAATAGCCTCTTTCACTACGGATAAAATGTGGAAAAGAGGAAAGCAATATGCCTTTCCTCTTTTCTAAACTCAATTATTATAAACATATAAATTAAGAATTTTTTACAGGTTTTTTTCTAAAGAAAATAAATGTCGCTACCGCCATTAGTATAAGGCCCACTACTGTGAAGAGAATTGTACCCATACCACCTGTTGCTGGAATAATCCAACCGCTCTTATTATTCTCAACTTGTAGCTCTATTTTTTGGTGTTTTTCATCAAGTGTAATATTAATCGGATCTCTTAACTTTTGATAGTGTTCGACTGCACCGTCTTTATCTTTATACTTTGGTGCTTCCGTCTCAACAATTTGATATTCACCGTACGGGATTTCATTCCATGTAATAATACCATTTGCATCTGTTATATCATTCATTTCTTTCCCATTAACTTTTATAACATTACCTTTTTTATCTTGTAATTGGAACTTCGCACCTTCTAATTTAAGCGTCTTATCCTTACCATCAACTTTTTCAATTTTAATATTTCCCGCTGTCGGTGTGACCACCACTTCATTAGATGGCTTTCCATCTTTTTCTGATGAAACATCATCTTTGTTTACAAAATCAAGTACTGCTTTGTTTGGAATTTTCACTCCAGATTCAACATCACTTTTAATTTTTGCAGTAATTTGTAAATGAAGCTCTTTTCCATTTATTTTTGAAAAATCTTCAATTGTAGCGGTTACTTTTTGACCTTCTACAACTACTTTTACACTACCATCTTCAACTTTCTTTCCATCAACCATAACAATTGGTTGGCCTTTTATTTCCAAACGATCATCTAAAATATCTGTTACGACATATTTTTTATATAATTTAATATCTTCTGGAAGTAATGTTTTGATATCATACGTATAATCTGTCTCTTTATTGATTCCAGCTACTTTTGAACCATTATTTATACTTTTAGTAATGGTAGGTTCTTTATAGTTCTTTATATCTTCTAGCTTAACCACTTCACCAGACTCCTTAATAGAGAAAGGACGCTCTTCTTTACTAGTTATATAACCGTTTGGAGCCTTATGCTCAATAAAATAATAATAATCCCCATATTCTAGAGAATCTACACGAACTTTACCATCTTCCCCTGTTACTAATGAACTTGGTGTCTTCACTTGTGTGCTTGTTCCATCTTTATTCTTTTTAAACAAATGGAACTCTGCATCTTTTAACACTTGACCAGCTTCACCTATTTTTACGAATTCTACTGAACCTCTTTTTGTTTCATTTTTAGGGTAAATATGAACATCGTAATTTAAATCTTTACCGTCTGTACTTGTCATTGGAATATCGACAATAAAAGTAGTCTTATCCAACGCAATATGTTTTGGACCCTCAATTGCTTTTACTTCATAACGTCCTAGCGGAAGATTTGAAAAAACAGCTTCCCCTTTTGCGTTTGTTACCTTTGTTATTGCAGCGTCTTTTACTGGCTTTGCATCTTCTTTTATAACAGTTCCATCATTTGAAATTTTTTCAAATGACTCAATTCGTTTAATTTCAAAAGTTACACCTTCTAAAGGTTTTGCATCTTCTGGAACAGTTTGTCCTTCTTTTCCATTACCTTCTGTAGTTGTTTTAGAATCTTTACTTTGTTCAAACTTGTGAATCGTTAAAGTACCTGTACTTTTTGATTCCGCACTAACAATCATGTTAGATAACGTCGAAAAAGCTAACATACAGATTAAAAATAAACTAAAAATCCTTTTCATTGTTGTCCACTCCCTATTGTTTGTATTACTTTTGTTTTTTCTATCTCTCATTATTTCTCTTTCTAACAAAGAGGAACAATGTAACAAACATCAATATTCCACCAATTACATAATAAATTATTGTCCCTATTCCACCAGTATCTGGAATAACAAATTCACTCTTTTTATTTACTACTCTTATTCTTTGTGAATCCATTCCAGATTTCACTTCTATTTCTACTGGTTCCCTCATCAACATATATCCTTTTGGTGCTTGTACTTCTTTTAATGTATATTTGCCAACGATTAATGGAATAGAAGTTGCCAAACCATCTTTATCGGTTGTTAATTTACATACTATATTTCCATCTTTACTAATCACTTCAAATACTGCGCCTTCCAATTTGAGATTTTCATCATTCGCATCTACTTTTTCAATCTCAAATTCCCCTAATGCTGGCGGTACTACCAACACTTCATTTGATACGAATTTCTTCTGGTCAAACAGTAACTCTGCTTTATTTGGAATACCATCATTCGCATTGTATTTCGTTAGTATATCTGCATTTACATTCGCGCTTAATTTTGACTTAATATGCATTGTATACGATTGATTCGCAAGGTAAGCATAATTTCCGTCCTGCTTCGGTAACTCAATACTTACTTTCTTTAATTGTTCATCAATTTGCGGTATAACTTCTATTTCTTCTCCATCGCTGTTTACAAGTTTTACTTGTAAGATAGTTAAAATATCCTCTAAGTCATCCTGCAATACTACTTTTTCAAGGTTCATAATGTCATTACCAAAATGATAGTTTACATGCCATGTAAACTCTTCATCTATGCTTTGTAATGTCGCTTTTTCCACTTCTTTTTCATCTGCATCCGAAACCATCTTTCTTACTTTAGGTTCCTTTGCTTCCACATTCGTTTTTACATTCGGTTTTTGTGGAGGTAAATCTTCATTATCTGGTGTTTTTCCCTCAACAACCGCTATGTTCTCAATTTCCTTCGTTTTTAATGCATCTTGCGTAACTTTCACTTTAAAAGTTACCGTTCGTTCTTCTGTATCAAGTACGTCACCAAAGTTTAATTTAATCGTGTTATCCTCATACGCCCCCTCATCCTCGTCAACTGCATCTGTCAATAAATTTCCATTTAACTTCATGCTACCAGTTATATACTCTATACCTTCAGGAAGCTTATCCGTTAGACGCATATCTTTAATAAGCCCATTTTCTACCTTATTTCGAAGTTTAATTTGATACTCTAATTCATCATTGACATGGAATTTTTCTTGCTTAATACCAATAATCTCTTTCTTCGATTCTAGTTGTCCAGACAACGGATCAACCGGTGTTTCAACTTCAGGCTTTTCCTTATCTTTCGAACTATCAGTCTCAACTATTGCTATATTTTTTATTTTCTTATTTGCCATCTCCGGCTTTACAACAACTTCAAACGTAATTGCTTTCTCTTCCTCACCTTTAAGATCGCCGAAATGAGCATAAATCGTTCCATCTTTTATATGTGCATAATCTTCATCTTCAACATCCGTTTGTTCCTTTCCGTTTATCTTTAACGTGTTCGGAACATACTCTACTCCTTCAGGAAGGTTATCCGTAATTTTAACTGCCTTTAAGATAGAATCTGGAACACTATTTTTAGCATGAATTGTATATTCTAGTTTGTCGCCAACTTTCAGCGTACCACCGTTTATATCTTTAGCTAGTTTAGTAGCTACTAACTTCCCAGGTTTCTCTTCTCGTTCGGGTAATACTTTAACCACTACTTTATTAGAATCGTTAGCTTCAACCTGACTTCCTGTTAACTCATCAATCCCTTGAACGACAGCGATATTAGGAATTTCTGTTTCTACCTTTTCTCCCCTTAGTTTCGCTTTAAATTCAATGATTGTCTCAGGTGTTTTATCCGTATAGATTCCACCTTTTGTAGCAATTGCTCCTTCACCAATTCTTATTGTTAACTTTCTTGTCTTTGCATCATAGTCAACTTGTTCTGTTTCATTTCCAGCATTCGGACCAGAAATGATTTTCACCGAATTTGGTACAAATTCTAGACGTGAATCTAAAACATCTTCAATTTTTGTATCAACAGAACTCGAATTCGGTTCAATGTTTTTCACCCTTAAACGATATGTAACCTCATCACCTGGCTCATACTTTTCTTTTGCATCTACTACTTCCTTATCGATTACAAGCTCTGGCGCTGTTGCATTTACTGCAAAGGCTAATGTGTTTAATACGTAGTCATCACCAGCTGTCGCAGCTTTTAGGCGTATTTCTTTTTGCTCTGGTTTAATATATCCTGCTGGTAACTTGATTAAATCTGCATCAACTCCCAAATTATTTTTATAATCTGGATTAAATGTACCTGGATACTTATCTCGCATATGTTCCTCATATTCAGAAATAGTGGAATTGAATATATTACCTGTTGGATTCAGCTTATCAGTAACTTCCTTCCAAGTATTATCTGTATGAACAAAGAGTTTATCACCTTGCCAATATCTATCACCTTGGACAGCAAAAACAGAAACTTTTGGATCTAAATCTCCAGTTTTGGAAGCAAGAAAGTTTTTCACAGTGAATTCTTTTTCACCAGATCCAGTAGCTCTTTTCAATCCACCATCATAAACAGTAAATGCTTTTCTTGTTTTTGACTTATCTTTCGTGATCACTAGCATGTACCATCCGGCAAAAGAATAATATCCATAATTATACGCAAGCTTTGTATTTGGATAAGGAATATTTGCTACAGTATAGCTTCCTCCTTTTGAATTAGAGGACTGTAAAAGCTTTGTAACATCTGCATAGTTAGAATAATAAGTACCATCAATACCGAAACCATAAAGCAAGCCACTTCCGTAATACGTATTACTTGGTTTTACTTGAAAGCTCTTCCCCGCCGGAGTCGTGAACTTAACTGGTGCTACATACTGTTGCTGCGTTAATTCATAACGTGTGGAACTCCAATATAATCCAGCCCATTCAATTTCAGCATTTTCTGGAACAGGAATATATGCCTTAGATGAATTTGTAGTTGTTGGGTCATCATCTACATCAATGAGTTCACGGGTATAGCCATTCGGTGCTGTATACGCAGTATTCGTTATATCAGAATACAACGCCGTTTTCTTTTGAGATTCAGTGGCTTTAATACCTAAATTGACATTACCAGTAGAATACATATCACCTTTATGAATGGATTGATAAGTTGGTGTGTCAAACCCTTCTTCATCTGTAACTGCTGCCGTTGCTGTATCAATCGGACTTAAAAACTGTAATTGGGATAATAGCAAGAGTAAACTCATAACAACTACAAATGCATTTAATACTTTTTTATTTTCTTTTATCCTACTGTGCAAAGAGATCACCTCCTTCAATAAATTTTACTAACATATTATATATATATACTTTATATGTATTATTCTAATATAAATCACATATTTTGTTAACAAAATATGTGATTTTTTCCTATTTTAAACATTTATATATAAGGATATTTATATCTAATGATAAATAATTTCGAATATCAATATAGAAACCATCTTACTTCATTCAAGTGACAATAAAAAAAAACGAAATATTAATAAGAAGCCATAACTTCTTTTCTATTTATTACATGCTAAACTAGATGAAAAGGGGGAATCTATATGAAAAATAATTTACAAAAAACAAGTCATTATTATGCAGTTATATTCACTTCTAATTTATCAAATGATACAACAGACTATAATGCCACTTCTGACAAAATGGAGGAACTTGCAAAGCAGCAACCTGGATTTCTAGGTGTAGAAAGTGCACGAAATCATTCAGGGCTCGGAATCACAATTTCTTATTGGGAATCACTTGAGGCGATTGAAAATTGGAAACAGAATGCCTTACATAAAGAAGCGAAAGAAAGGGGCCGTGAGCAATGGTATGAAAACTTCCACCTTCGTATCTGCCTTGTTGAGAAAGAATTTAAATTTCATAGAGGTACTTTATAACGATGAAGAAAAAATTAGCTCTCGTTGTTGTTCATGAGATATATGGTGTGAACGACCATATGCATCACGTTACCGACCACTTCACTTCATCTCATATAGATGTATTTTGTCCTAATCTGCTACAATCGCAACCTGCATTTCCTTATAGTGATGAAGAAAAAGCATATCATTTTTTTATGAATCATATTGGATTTGAAGATGGAAAAAAGCAAATTGAAACATTCATTACTCATCTTTCTAGTCGTTACACGCATATTGGACTTATCGGCTTTAGTGTTGGTGCTACCATCTCATGGCTATGTAGTAACAATCCGAAAATAGATTTTATTATCGGATGTTACGGTTCTCGTATACGTGACTATATTCATATGAAACCATCATGTGCTACCTTACTTATTTTCCCTGAAAAAGAAGCTAGTTTTTCAGTACCCTCTTTCATTCAATCGTTGCAGCAACAAAAGAATCCTTTATTAGAAATACAGCAACTACCTGGTGAACATGGTTTTCTAAATCCGTACACTGAAAAATATAACAGGCACTCTACAAATCAAGCATATAATTTAATAGAGTCATTTCTTGTAAAAAACACTCTTATAAAGGAGATGTAAATGACACTTACATTACTCTTACTTATTTTCATATTCATTGCCTTTTTCTCAGTACTAACTATTATTTTAGCAACTGTAAAAAAGGGGGCGTTTTCCAAACGCCCCTACTTACAATCTATTATCGTTTGCATTTTATTTTTTACAAATTGGATTTTATATTTATCAACTTTTTATGCGTTACTTCCCGAGAAAATTAGCGAGTTCCTATTTCTTCCTATTTGGTTTTTCCTTTGTATTTTAGGTCTTGTCACTTTCTGGCGCGAATGGAGAAACAATCGTGTGTTCTCCATATGTATCGGTTTTCTTTCCTTTATTAGTTTTTTATTTGGGCTGTTGTTGTTAGTTCTTTCGGGGATGTAGCTATGAAATGGGAGTAAAGACCTAATTACTTTCTTTCATTAACAGCTTTGACCTGAACTTGGTATAATATCAAGTTTGGGTCTTTTAATTTCCTCTTAATCTTTATGTGATTATTACATCCATAGTGCTAAAGAACTGCCCGGCCTCTTCATTCTCCTCAATATACTTTTGAAGTCGTATAATCATACCGATTTCAATTAATTTTCTAATTATTTTTAACAATTAAGCTCTCTTCTTTTAAACAAATTGAAACTATATGGCATTTTCTTAATAATCGTAAAACTAATGTAAAAAATTATTAATCTTTATACTTTATTATTTACGTGTTCAATTAAATAGATTATCCTCTTTATTGAGAAGGCCTCTCAATAATAAATTAACAAGGGAGAAACATATGAAAACAAATTTTTTTCTATTATCACTGCTTTAACCTTACTAACATGTTTCGCTATACCAACATTAGCAGCATCTAGTAGTTACAGTTTTAAAATGGATCATCGAGTGGTAGATGGTAGTAAAAACAAACAATTTCACACACTTTCTAAAGGTAGTGTATATATCAATGGGAGTGCATATGTATATTCTACTGATGGAGGAGCTGTGGGGCCTTACGATGTAAATTATACTCTATATAGATCTGCATGGGGTTCGGATCCTAGTTATGGAACTGTTAATGGTGGCATAAATAAATCTTTCTCTGGTGCATATAATGTTGATAAAAATTCAAATGAATACTACTTATTCATTTGGAAAACAAATGACGATGGACAAAATATACGAGGGACTGGGAAAATATCTAATTAAAATATCACCACTAAACTATGATGTCTATTATTAGACATCATAGTTTAAATATAAAAATATGAGGGTTTTACACATGCTAATTGACTTTGATGGTTTTATTCTTATTGGAGCGTTTATTATGTTGTTATTTTTACTTCTCTTTTTTAAGTTACACCTAAAAAAGAGAAGCATGTACTTACTATTTTTTTCAATATTTTATTTGTATCTTTGTGTAGTATTTAATTATACCCAATTCCCAATTATTATAGATGAACATATGAAAAAAGAAATTGGACAAAATGTATGGAGAGATGCTAATTTTATACCATTTAACACGGACCATTTTGCTATAACAACATCAATACTTAATATACTACTAACAATTCCTTTTGGCTTTGGTTTTCCTTATATAAAAAAGACGAATTTCAAACAGGTTGTTTTATTAGGAATAGTATTAGGAGTCTTATTAGAAACTTTACAACTTTTATCAGCGCTTTATGCCGGATTCACTTTTCGATATGTCGATATAAACGATGTAATATTTAATTGTATGGGTGTAATTTTAGGATACGGTATATCAAAGGGTTTTACCCTTGTGTATAGAGCATTTATACACAAATTTAATATTAAATTGAATTCCTTTTTAAGATATATTTATGAAACGAACAACCGGTCTATATAATTTGGTCTTTAAAATTAGTACAAACACACGTATTTACGAACGGCGGACAAAAATGGATGTTCCAAAAATAGTTACTCAGCTATCTTTGGAACATCTCTCGATCTTTTTATATTGTATTATACATGGAATTATTAAATATAAAGCATATGCAATAACCATCCAAATGGTAAATGATATAATTTGCTGTGAGGAGAATTGTGAGAATAGATTAGAAGAATTATATAAAATGTAAGTATCTAAAATTAAACCGATTGCCGTACCGCATATACCTAACTTAATAACTGCATATTTTGTAGTATCTAGTCTTTTGTATAACCACATTACAAAGTATAAAGCTATCGCTGTTCCTAATTCAAGAAACATCAATTGTAGAAAAAATCTATTTGAAGTGTATTCTAATAAAACAGAAGAACCGAAAATAATGAAGAATGCTGAGGCAAAAAACCAAACGCCGATAGAAAATAAAATAGTGAGCCAAAGTTTATTATTCACTACCATTACCTCCCTTTTGTAGTTCTATGAGCTTTTCCAATAACAGGTGCAAATCACCATATACTTTGTCGCTAGAAAAAGATGGATTGAATAAGGCTTGCAATGCCAATCCATCAATTAATGCATTACATAAAACGCTCCATGTTTCAGTTGAAATTTGAGATGTCATTGTACCTCCTATACTTTTATTTAACACTCTTGTTAATTGTTGGTTTTCATAATGTAACAATCCACCAATTTTATCTTTCATCGCATCATTTTGTAATCCACTAGCTACTAATTGAAAAAACAAATGATGATACATTGAATCTTTCACACATCTATTTTCGGCAGACTGCAAAGCCTTTTCTAACTGTACATCCTTTCCTATTTGTTCCCACGACGCTTTACAAAACGATTCAGTTACTTCAAGTAATAATTGATCTTTCGTTTTAAAATGATAATATACGGTACCTTGAGTAACTTGAGCACTCTCTGCAACTGCTTTTAATGTCAACTTTTCCATCCCATGCTCTGCAATAATTTCTTTTGCTGCTTGTAGTAACTTCTCTTTATTAACAACATTCGGTTTTGCCATTTCTATGCCCCCCTTTTAAGTTAGTTGGATAACTAACTTAAATTATACAGAAAAATCAGATAAAATAAAAGGAAGAAAAGCCAGCATTCAACTTTTCTTCCTTTTATGTTTACCTTTAGCTTTCACTGTCACTGATTCACAAGGTGTATAATATATTTGAGGTGTCGCCTTATCAACAAACATCATAAACGTAATAAAGCCGATAATAAAGAAAATAAACAACGTTAACAAAATTGCTCCTATCGTTAAAAGTATCATAACACCACCCCTATATTTTTCATGTTATTACACTTTTCGCTATTATATGAGCGTAATCCTTTTTAGAAAAAGAAACGTAACAAAATAATCACAATCACACCAGTTAATACTGTACCTAATAAACTACGAGTATATATCGCTACAAGAAATGTTGGAATTGCTGCAATCAAGTAATCCCACTGCATCGTGTCATGCATAAATAAAACTTGCGCTAAAAGTGCTGCTAATATCGCGATTGGTATGTAATTTAACCATTTTAAACCCCAGTCTGGAATTTGTAGTTTGCTAAATACGAGTAGAGGTAAAATACGTGGCACGAGTGTGACAGCTCCTGCTGCTAATAAAAGTAATAATACGTCTAATCTCATTTCCATTTTTCAATCACCACTCCAATCGTCGCAGCTAGTAATGTTGCGATAATAACCGCTATACTATCTGGCATAAATAAGTGTGAAACGTACGCAATTATAATCGCTACAATTGCAACAGTAAGATGAATTGCCAGTTTCGGTTTACTACTTATGAGCTGAAGTACAAATAATCCGATAAACATCGCTGGTAATGCATAATCCATACCGTACGTATGCGGATCTGGTATCCATTCACCAAATAGCCCGCCGATAATAGTAGCAAGAATCCAGTTTAAATAAGCCGTTACATTTAGCCCAATCATCCATCTTTCGCCTAAATATCCTTTTTGCGCTGCATGCTGTACTGCAACGCCGAACGTTTCATCTGTAATTTGCGAACCGATTAGTAAGTTTTTAAATAGAGGCAGTTTCGTAAAGTACGGCGCAAGTGCAGCACTCATAAGAAGATGGCGCAAATTAACAAAAAATACGGTAAAAATAATTGCGGAAGCAGGTGCACCAGCTGCATACATACCAGCTAATATAAACTGAGCAGAACCTGCATAAATTAAAGTGGACATAAACGCAATTTCAATAATGGAGAAACCTGCTGTTTTTGCAATTACACCAGCTGCTATACCGATGCTTAAATAACCAAATACAGTTGGTAAACAATCTTTTACTCCTTGCTGAAATGTATCATCGCTCTGCAAAGCTACATGTGCCTCAGCTTTACTCATCCTTATCATCCTCCATTCCTTCCAGAGTTCGTTTTCCTGTTACGACATGAACTAAATCTATATTTTCACGCCACAACGTATCTAACTTATCAGCTCCAAATTCCTTCGTGATTTCTTCAACCATAATATCGTGGCGCACATACTCTGTAGCAACGAGAACTAGTGCTGGGTCATACGTTGTAACAGCCCACGAAGTGCTATCATTTGAGAAGTTCGCAATTAATACTTCCTCTCCATCACGAGCAATAACAGTTAAATGACCACCCATTCTCTTTTCAACAACGTGGGGAGTCATATAATTATGGTGAAACGTCGCGCCTATTTTGGTTTCTGGCGCGCCAAATAAGATTGAAAATATATGTACGCCTTCCTCTTCTTTTTGATGAATGTATGGCTCAATTTCATGCACTTGATCTTCCCATACAGAAATCCATAACTCTTCCTTCGCTCTATTAATTATATTGCAAATTTCTTTTAAAACACGATTATTTGAGCGAATATGCGAAATTACATCTATTTGTCGCTCTTGTTCTAAACCATTTAATTTCTCATCTAAAAATTCAAAGGACGTTTCAAAATCTTTTCGCATTCGATTCATTAATTCGGTAGCTGGTACTGGTACATATTTAACTGGTTCAGAAGGTACAATATGTACTGCTCCTTTATCCATTAACTTTCCGAGTACCTCGTAAATCATAGAACGAGGTACTCCTGTTTGTTTACTCACTTCATAACCTGTTACTGGAGAATGTTTTAGCAATCCAATATACGCTTTACATTCATACTGGGAAAATCCTAACTTTTGTAATTCCTTTATAATTTCATCCATCAGTACCCCTCACAATCTATATAACTCTCATTTCAAAACAATGTATGCACATTAGTAGTTATTAGTATACCTACTAATATAAAAAAACAGACCTGCAAAGTCAATTGAGAATTCTGAAATTTAAATGAAAAATAAAAAAGACTTCCGCTAACGGAAGTCCCTATCTCAATATTTCATTCGCTTCTTTTTCATAAATTTTATCAAATGAAGTCATAACGCGTTGTGATGCTGAAATCATTCTTTGATCCGTCATAAGATCTGCCATCTCTTTCGTCATATCTACATTTGAATTTTCTAGCATATGATTTTTTACTAAGCCTGTTCCGTTCGGTAAATCAGCAATGTTTCCTTCTTCTGCTAATGTAAAGCTTTTGTTCTCTCTTTGCATTAGACGAGAATTCGCTTCTGCATCTACTGTTTTTGTTTGCAGGCGAGCAATATTATTTTGTGTTACTTCATCATATAATGTACCATCTGCTTGTACAGCTACCTTTGCTCCTTCAGGAATACGAATACGTTCATTATTCTCTCCCATAACAAAAGCACCAGATGATGTTTGCAAGTAACGATCACTATTTATTGTAAAACTACCATCTCTCGTTAAAAACGTTTCATCGTTTTTAGATGTAACGAAAAATGATGTTGTACCGTTTGCACCGTCATCTAAAAAGAAATCTGTAGCACTATTTGTCATTTGTATATTTCCTTGTACTAAATTCACATGCGTTGCGGCTGGTACTACAGCGTAATCGACCGAACCGATATTTGTTACAGCTCCGTCACCGCGGCGATATGTATCTTGTACATCAAATACTTTAGAAGTCATATTTTCTGCTTTAAATCCTGTCGTTTGGGCATTTGCAACGTTATTCGAATGAACATTAATGCGCTGCATGTAATTCATCATACCCATAGAACCTATATAAAGACCGTTCATACTCGTTTGAATAAGGCAGTTGCCTTATCCTTCACCTCTTTTCTATGATGTTTGCAACATTTGTTTCGCTAAATGTTCCGCTGTAGCGATATGTATGTTTTTCTTTACGTCTTGTCCGTCTGTCATTAATACAATGGGAGCTGATGATACTGCTGGAATTTTCAACAATTCACCACTACTTGCTGTTTCATCAAATTTCGTAAACACGATACCATCAATATGAATATCTTTAAAGTTCGTAATGATTTCGATCATGTCTTTACTTTTCATCGAAGCTGATAACGTTAAACAAATATAATCTGGCTCTACTTGTCCCATCGTTTCAATCATTTCTTCCACAGTTTCTGACGCACGATAATTTTTCCCCGCTGTATCAATTAAAATATAATCGACGCGCGCTTCTTCTTTAAAATACGTAAGCGCTCTTGTCATTGCAGCTTCATCACGTACAGCGATTACTTCAAATCCAATTGTCTTTACGTAATCTTGCAGTTGCTGCACTGTCCCAATGCGAGAATGGTCTGTCGTAATAAAACCAACCGTTTTTTTCATACCGTGAAATTGCCATGCCATTTTCGCAAGTGTCGTCGTTTTTCCAACACCAGTTGGACCGATTAATGCAATTGTTTGTACTTCTTTTTCAAATACGTTTTCTGTGTTGAAATGAGATCTCATATCTTCCAATATATATTCGATTACTTCTTCTTCTGTAATCATCGTTGCATTCTCAAACTTCACTTTTAGCTTTTCAGCATATGCATGAATGAAATATTGTTCTACATCGTTTTGCTCTAGCATGCGAATTACTTTTTGAATAATAAATGGTACAGATTCTTGCTTTTCTTTTTTTACAACCACTTCTTCTTTCTTGACAGGAACGACTTTTTTCACAGCTTTTTGCTTTTTCGTTTCTTCCGTCTGTTTCACAACGACGATACCTTTTTCAAACAGCTTTAATAGTTTCTCTTTCTTTCTTGCCCATTCTTCACTATTTCCTGTTTGCATTGCCGCGTACGACATAGGAGTCGTCACGTTTTCTAAATTGTGCAGTACCGATTGAATTCCGTTCGCCTTCACAATTTGTTCTGAAGGATCATTCACAACATCCATTAATTGTTCATGAAATTCAGCTGTACCTTCGTTCACTTCTTCCTGTTTATCCTCTGGAAAAGCAACTAACATTTCATAATTCTTTTTCCAAAAAAACGGGATATTTCGTTTTACACTTTCATCGACAACGTAATAATAATCTGTACCATATTGGTCAAATAACTTTCGATACAATTCATTTTTCGAAGCTGCTTTTATTCGCATTAACGCTTCTTTCTTTTCTGTACTTTCCATTACTTCACCCCCTACTATTCAATATAGGCAATTTGATCTACAACAATTTCTGGTGCTAATTCGCTAATACAAAGTACTTGCGCTTCTACTTGGTAGCGCTCAAGAAGTCTTACAATCGCAAATCTGAAATCTTTTCTACGCGTTAATAATACTGGTTCTCTTCCCATTAACCTCGCTTGTTTCAATACGCGTTGTACTTGCTCAACGACTCGCGTTTCTAAATCTAAATCCCAGTTTAATAAATAACCTTGATAAGAATTGTTCACAACGTCTGCGTCTAACTCAATTGTATCTGAGAAGAGCGCCGCATATATTTTACCGTCAGGATTTTTCGCATTTTCACAAATAACTTTTGAAATACATTCACGGACGAATGATGTTACACCGTCAACATGATTTTGATAAATTTCTTTTCCGTCAATAATACCTTCAATAATGGTTGGTAAATCACGAATAGAAATACCTTCTTTTAGTAGTTGTTTAATCACATTTTGAACGAGTGATAAGTCAATTTCTTTCTTCTTAATCTCTTCTAATAAAACGCCGTTATCATTTTCAAGCGAATTAATTAAGTCTTTTACATGTTGACGCTGAATTAACTCATGAAGATTACGTCTAACGACAACATCTAAATGCGTAATTAATATGCTAAGTGGCTCTAATACTTGATAGCCTTTCATTTGTGCATCTTGTACCATATGCTCTAAAATCCAATATCCATCCTCGCCAAAAATCGGATCTTTCGCCGGTTCTGCATCTAAATCGGCCATTACATTCGGTGTTTTCAGTGCTAATAAGTAACCTGATTTCAAAACACCTTCAGCTGCCTTCGCACCTTTAATGCGAATAATGTAACGTCCGCGTGGTCTAAAACTCGTATTATCTTTAAAATTAATTCCAGGAACGTTAATACCAAGGTCGGTAATAATTGACTTCCTCATAAGAACAACTTTATCACGAGCTGTTTCCCCGTTAATTTTCTGCTTTACAAGTGCTGCTAAATCTAAACCGAGTTCTACAATAATTGGATATTTATCTGTAAATACGCCGAATGAATCTTCCACTTGTTGCAGTTGCTCATCTTCGCCTTGAATCATTTCTAATTCTTTTTGAAGTTCATCTTCTTTTTCTTTCTTCATTCGGTTTTTATTTCGAATTCCTAAGAAGATAATTGTTCCTCCAACGAGCGCAAATGGTAGAAACGGCAGCGGAGTAAAAATACCCATTGCGATAAATAAACCGCCAAGCGCATATACAACGACTTCATGCGCTAATAACTCTTTAAAGATTCCTTCCGTTACCGTATCTGGTGAACCGTCAAATACACGCGTTACGATAATACCGGTTGAAATCGCAAGCATTAGCGAACCAATTTGGTTTACAATTCCGTCGCCGACAGTTAACTGTGTGTAATGAAGAGCAGCTTCACCAAAGCTCATTCCTTGCTGCATCATGCCGACAATTAAACCGAAAATAATGTTTACGAATAAAATGACGATCCCGAAAATAACGTCCCCTTTAATGAACTTTCCGGCACCATCCATCGCTCCGTAAAACTCTGTTTCCATATTTAATTTTTTTCGTTTTGCTTGTGCATCTTTTTCTGAAATAATACGCTGGTTTAAATCAGCATCGATTGACATTTGTTTCCCTGGTAAAGAATCAAGTGTAAAACGAGCTGCAACTTCAGCTGTACGAGATGCACCGTTTGCAACGATAAACTGGAATATGATTAATACTGTAAAAATAACGATACCAATTAATAAGTTCCCGCCAATTACGAATTGACCGAACTCTTCAATAACATGACCGGCATTTCCGTTTGTCAAAATCGCTCGCGTCGTCGATACGTTAATCGATACGCGGAAAATCCCGATTAATAACAACATCGTCGGAAATGACTTTAATTCATCCCACTCGTTAATACTTGTCGCTCGCATATAAATAAGCACTGACATACTTAGTAGAAAAACGATAATGATATCAAGTATAAATGGTGGAAGTGGAATTAAGAGCGCCACTACGAATGACGCTGCTAAAAAGATAGAAAAATAGGTTCTTGCAGAATCTATCTTAAACAAAGAGATCTCCTCCAAACGCGCTATTATACTTCAAGTTCATTCGTTTGAATTAAATAGCGCATAACTTCAATTACAGCTACGTATAAATCTTCTGGAATCGCCATATCTTCCTCGACTTGATAATATAAAGAACGAGCAAGCGGACGGTTTTCCACCATTGGTATTTCTTGTTCACGGGCAAGCGTTCGTATATATAATGCGAGTTCATCTTCCCCTTTTGCAACGACAATTGGTGCTGCATCAACGTGTTTATTGTACCTGAGTACGACCGAAATATGAGTCGGATTGTTTACAATAAACGTTGCGCCATCCATCTTCTTCGCAATTGTTCCTTGCAATATGGCATGCATAAAGTTTTTTCGTTTCCCCTTTACTTGCGGGTCCCCTTCATTATCTTTATGCTCTTGTTTTACTTCTTCTTTTTTCATCTTAATATCTTGTTCGTACTCCCATTTTTGATAAATAAAATCAATAATAGAAAGAACGATTAATATAATTAAAATAGCTAAAAAGATAAATTTAATTTGCCTAATAATTTCAGTAAGTGACGCTGTCCAGTTAAATCCAATCATACTAACGATTGTCTCTAAATTCTTTTTAAAAAGAACGTAAGCAACATAACCGATTAATCCCATATAAAATAGTGATTTCAAAATATCTACTAAACTTTTACGACTAAACAATCTCGTAAAATAGTTTTTTGGGTTAATACGTGACGCTTTCGGCTTAATAACTTTAGAAGAAAATAAGAAACCGACTTGAATCATATAATTGAATAAATGAAAAGCGTATACGAGTATTAATATGGGAGCTGATACTTTTAATAGTAAAATCCCCATTAAATAAAAGTACTCGGTCGAATCTGTATTTTTTCCAATTTGATCAAACAGCACCGATACGGAATTGGCAATCTCAAACCCTAGCCAATCTCCAAAAAAGTAAACGACAACTGCTAATACAAGAATGGAAAATAAATTATTTAAATCTTTACTCCGGGCAATATTCCCTTCTTCACGCGATTTTTTACGCTTCTGCGGGGTGGCCTTTTCTGTTTTATTATCCTTTGCCATGCGCGTCCCCCTACTTCGTTAAGAAAAAGTTAAATAGTTTCGTATATTCCTCAAGCAATACATCCGTCATATTTTTAAACACATAACCGAGCATCGGTACACTCATTGCAATAAACAAAATACCACACGTAATTTTAATAACGTACGCATTCATAAAAACGTTTAATTGCGGAGCGTTTTTTGCGATTAAAATTAAAACAAAGTTAATGATGAACAAACTTCCCATGAGCGGAAGAGCAATTTCAACCGCTGATGTGATCGCAAATAATAACGTTGCGAGTAGACTATCTAAAAAACTAGTCGTCAGCAATTTTGAAATCGCCTCTGTATATTGAAACGACTTTAAAATCGTGGCAACGAAATAATTAATGCCGCCAAGTGAAATAAAAATAATAAGAAAAAATATATCAAAAATGGTTGATAGTAAAGTAGACTGTGAGCCTGCATTTACATCAAACAAACTTGCTTGTGATAAACCGATATCAAAGTCTAAAATATGCCCGGCCATTTTTGGAATGTTCCACAGTATTTCTACAATTTTTGAAAGTGATAATCCAATTACAATTTGCGTACCAGCATAAGCTGCAACGTCCCAAGTTGTCTTTATGTGAGAGACATCCACTTGATCGGCAACAGTAATGGAAAGAGCAAGTCCAAATGTAACCTTCGCCATAGCTGGAATGGATCGCCCTGAGAAAAACGGTAAAAAATATAAAAATGAAGTAATGCGGCAAAACGCAAAAAACGTCGCCGCCCATAATTCCATATTCATTTCAGTTCCCCTATCTTAGTACGAACGCAATAGCGATGGAATTTTATCAAATAAATCTAAAATAAGCGTCGTTAATTCTTGAAACATCCACGGACCTAAAATGATAATAACGAGTACAATACTCGCCATTTTCGGTAAAAACGTCAGCGTTTGCTCTTGAATTTGCATCATTGCCATAATAACAGCGATGATAATAACGACAATCATACTAACGCCGGCAACCGGCATTAAAATCATAACCCCTTTATAAAAAAAGGTTTGAAAAATATCTATAATTGGTGACGTATTCATTTATATGACTCCTATCACATAGCATCAAACGCTTCAGGCGACCGTTTTAAACATAATGTCGACGATTTTTGTATATCCACCTAAATATACGAAAACGAGTATTTTAAATGGTAAACTTAAAATCATCGGCGGTACCATCATCATTCCGAGGTACATTAACAGTGTACTAATAATCAAATCTATAAATACAAACGCTAAATAAATGAACATCCCCGTTAATAATCCCTTTTGGATTTGCGTTAACGTAAAGGATGGGACAAGCGTAAATAGTGAAAGATCTTTTAAATCTTTCGGCAACTCTTCTCCGCGTACTTTCAGCATCATTTTTAAATCATGCTTATACGTATGCTTTGACATATACTCTTTCATAATCGGCGCTGTCGTTTCCGCAGCTTGACTTACTGTTATTTTCTCTTTTGTCATCGGATCCCACACATCGCTCTTTAGCTGCCCAAGAACAGGCTGCATCGTAAAGAGTGATAAAAACAAGGCAAGCCCAACGAGCACTTGGTTCGGCGGTAAATTCATTACCCCGAGTCCTTGACGTGTAATCCCAAGAACGATCATAAAATAAGTAAAATGTGTAAATAATAGAACGATAGATGAAGATAATGATAAAAGGGTAACGAGCGCAAATAACTGTACACTTGAGTTACTCGTAAACTCTTTTCCATTTTCGAAATTAATAAAACCGTTTTGGGCTGCATACGCTGGATTTACAAAAATAATTGAAAAAACGATAGAAAATACGAAAATAACGGCTAATAACGATAACTGTTTCTTTATTCTCATGATGGATCCTCTACTTTTTTCGTTTCACTCTTCACCGCGTCTTCTAGCGCTTGTTGAAACTGATTTCCTGTTCCTGTTAATTGCACAGATTGAACACCGTTATTACTAATAACAGTGAACACTTGCTTACCATCCACTTCAAATAAAAAGGCGCTCGTTTGATGATTTAAATAAACACCGTCCTTCACTTGAATATGGCCATTTTCACCTTGTTTAAAAAACTGCTGCTTGCGCGTCTTTTTCGTCATATAATATGCACCGTAGCCGAGCGCACCAAACAGTAAAACGACTTGAAATAAGGTCGTCATATACGACATATGACTCCTCCTCTACTCTTTATCTTGCATTTGACTTTGCGCTTTCATAAGCGCAGCTTGCTTCTTGTCAGCTTCAATTTCAGAAATGATAATACCGAACTTCTCGTCCATTACGATCGCTTCCCCAATGCCGACTTTCATATTACTTAAATATACATCTACTTTATGTCCTAAGTTTTTCTCTACTTCCAGAACATCGCCCACTTTTAACTGTTTCACATCACCGAGCGTAATAGATGTTTTCCCAAGCTTTACACCAAGTTCAATCGAAATATCTGAAACAGTATCAATATGTGCTTTACTTGCTTCATTTCGCTTTCCTGCAAATTCTTCTAACCCCATTAATGACACAGGAGATACTTCATGTTTCATATGGATCCTCCTACTCTACAAAACTTTTAAATAGGAGCGCCTTACGCGTTCCGTCTTTTCCAATAAAACAATTAAATTTATGCTTTCCATCTACATAACCACGCAACTGGTCTGAAACCTTTGTATGAAGCGGAATAATATCGCCTTCTTCAATTTGCTCAATCTCACCCATTGTCATCTTCTGCTCACCAATTGCAACGTGAACAGGTTTGTACACTTGATTTACTTTCACTTCCACTTCAGACGTATACTTTTTACGTTTATCTGAAGAATGTTCAACAATATTTTCAGACGTTAACTTATCCATAATTTCTTCAACAGATAAGAACGGAATACCGATACGAACTGTCGTATTCCAAAAATCTGTTTTCATATTTACGTTCATTAATGAAATAATATCACTCGCTGTCGTAATCTTAAGTGCATTTGGATCTGTCTCTGTCGTTACAAATGTCGGTTTAATCGCTACAACACTTTCAAACGATTGCTCTAAATTTTTGCATAGAAGCGCAAAAATATTATCAAGCGTTAAAAACTCGAATGCCGTCAGTGGTCTACGCATCGTAAAATTACGCTTACTATCTCCGCCAAGCCAGCACTCATGAATGTAAATAACAAATGCTAAATCAATCTCAATAACAATTTCTCCAAGCTCTGGAAGTCCGAGATCAATGACGCAATATAAATAGTAATCTTTCGGCATTTTCTCCACATACTCACTCGTAAATGGAACTTGCTCCACTGTCGAAGGCTCTAAGTCAATCGGAATACGCATACGCGCAGATAACGTCTGTGACGTCTGTTTACCAAACGTAGAAGCAATCGCTTGCAAACTACGTAAATGTTCAACACCGAACTTCTCTGGTCTATTAAAATCATACTCTTGAAATTTATCTTGCTTCCCTGCTTCTTGTGCGAAAGCTGGCATTTCCTCGCCTTCATTTACCGCCTTCAGCAGGGCATCAATTTGCTCTTGGCTTAATTTATCGCCACTCATGAAAATCCCCTTCCCTACCTTTTCAATTCAACGATTTCAACGTACATTTTTCCATTCTTCGTCAAAATCTTCCCGGTTCCAATCTCTTCATTCTCAAGCATAAGACGCACCGTATTTTTCGTTGAATTTTCAAGACGATACAATGTACCTTTCGTAATATGAAGCAGATCTTCAATTTTCTTTTTCGTATTTCCGATTTCAAAATAAATTGTTAACGGAATATCATCTTGTAATTTCAAATCTAGCCAACTCCCATATCATGTTCACGAAAATTTCATGTTCTCTCTATATAATGAAATCTCTTATTTTGAAACGTCGATATTTAATATTTTTTTAATATATCCTTGCGTTTCTTTAAATGGAGGCACCCCTCCGTACTTTCTCACATTACCAGGACCAGCATTATAAGAAGCAAGCGCCAATACTAAGTCACCGTTATTTTTCTTTAAATAACCGCTTAACTCTTTCACACCGCCTTCAATACTTTCAGCTGGTGAAAATGGATTTTTTATACCCATCTCTTTCACATTCGCCGGCATAAGCTGCATAAGGCCCATCGCCCCTGCATGCGACACCGTTTTCGGATTAAAATTAGACTCTACTTCAATCATTTTTTGAATTAACGTTTTCGGAATTCCGTATGTACGACTTACTCTATCTATAATATCCTCATACTTCCCTTCATTTGAAGAACGTATTTTTTGAATATTATACTTCTTCGTTAATCCCCACGTATCAACTGCCTCATTTTTCGTTTCCGGGAAACGTCGTTCAAACTCTTTTTGCGCGACTTGCACGTCATCAACTTTCTTCGTTTCAGGCTTTTCTTCCGGCTTACTTACTTCCTCTACTTTATGAATAGATGCTTCCGGTTTATTCACAACCGCTTCTATTTTCGTAGATTGTACCGGCTGACTCATATCTTCTACTTTAGCCGGCTGCGTAGTAGCCTTCGTCTCCTTCATAGGTTCGCTCTGCAACTTTTCTTGAAAGCGACTACTAACGAAAGCCTCCGGACTACTTAACTTTTGCTGAAACTGTCCTTTTTTATATGCAAGTACTTCTTTTACTATATTTCCAACTACCATAATATCACCTTTTCGGTAAACAAAGATAATCTAATATTAGAGTTTTTTCGTAAAGTTTGCAATAATCCTTTGCAATTATATTGTAATAAAAAAACGACTAAATTGTTAAACTGTTATTTTTTTATATTTATTAATTCAAATTTTCAGTTGACACCCATTATAGCAAGGCTTACAATAAATTCGAAATTGTTTTTTTTGCATATTACCGTTTTTCAATTTGCAGAAAACTCAATATAAAAAAATGGGGGTTCTTAACATGAGAATTAATACAAACATTAATAGCATGCGTACACAAGAGTACATGCGCCAAAACCAAGCTAAAATGAGCAACGCTATGGACCGTTTATCAAGCGGTAAACGTATCAACAACGCTTCTGACGATGCAGCAGGTCTTGCAATCGCAACTCGTATGCGTTCACGTGAAAGTGGTTTAGGAGTTGCTGCTGATAACACACAAAACGGTATGGCATTAGTTCGTACTGCTGATTCAGCAATGAATTCTGTTTCTAATATCTTACTTCGTATGCGTGATATCGCCAACCAATCTGCGAACGGTACGAACACTGATAAAAACCAAGTTGCTCTTCAAAAAGAATTTAGTGAGTTACAAAAACAAATCGATTATATTGCAAGTAATACACAATTTAACGATAAAAATTTACTTGACGGTTCTAATACGTCAATTGATATTCAAACTCTCGACTCTGCCGATAGCACTCGACAAATCGCCATCAAGTTAAGTGATGTTTCTGGAAAAGCACTAGGAATTGATAAATTAAGCATTGGTTCTGATAGAGTTTCTAGAGCTAACTTTGATGCAGTTAGTACTGCAATGGATGCAGTAGGAAAGACTACTACTAACCATGCAAATGATGTAAAAGCTGCTAAAGAAGCTTTTAATTCTATTAAAGATTCTCTAAGCGCTGCTGACGCAAAAAAAATGGATGAAGCTTTTAAAGCTTACGATGAAACAAAAGATGTAGCTACCGCTAACAATATCGGAAAGGCTTTCACATCAATTTCATCAAATATTAAAATTGCTAAAATTACACAAGAAGCCCTTGATACTGCGTCTGTTGCCATCAATGACACAAAAAATGCAACAGAAGGTAATCATGCAAGTTTAGTTAAAAACGCTCAAGAAGCTTTTGATAAAATTAAAGATTCAATGAGTGCTGAAGATGTAAAAACTGTTAAACAAGCTTTTACTGATTATAATACAGCAGTAACTGATAAAAAACCTGCTGCTGATTTACAAGCTGCTGCTAAAAAAATTGAAAAGGCCTTTACAGGTGTCGTTGGTAACATTGAAGTTGCTACTAGCTCTGACGATTCAGCTGCTAATCCTTTAGATGCCATTAAAACGATTGATGCAGCAATTAAATCTATTGCTGATAGCCGTGCAACTCTAGGTGCTACATTAAACCGTCTAGACTTTAACGTAAATAACCTAAAAAGCCAACAATCAGCTATGGCATCTTCTGCTTCTCAAATCGAAGACGCTGACATGGCGAAAGAAATGTCTGAAATGACTAAGTTCAAAATCTTGAACGAAGCTGGTATCAGCATGCTTTCTCAAGCAAACCAAACTCCACAAATGGTTTCTAAACTATTACAATAATCCATTTGAGTTAGTTTCATGAATAAACCTCTCTGCTTGCGGAGAGGTTTATTTGTTGTAAAACCTTCCTTTTTTTGATGGGAGAGAGCATCCGCGTGGCGTAGAAGCGGTCAGTGCCTATCTTTATCCCCTCTCATGTTAAAACACAACTAGAAAATAAGCATAAGTCTCTTTTTCTGTTCATAGCTGTTTATTAGATTAAGAGATACCGACTATATCAATCTATAAGGAGTGTCTATTATGCGTATTGGTACGAATGTTTTAAGTATGAATGCTAGGCAGTCGTTGTATGAGAATGAAAAACGTATGAATGTTGCAATGGAGCATTTGGCGACTGGTAAGAAGTTAAATAACGCTTCTGATAATCCAGCTAATATTGCGATTGTGACTCGTATGCATGCGAGAGCGAGTGGTATGCGCGTGGCGATTCGAAATAATGAGGATGCTATATTGATGTTGCGTACAGCGGAAGCTGCCCTTCAAACTGTGACGAATGTTTTACAGCGTATGCGTGATTTAGCTGTTCAATCTGCAAATGGTACAAATTCCAGTAAAAACCGTGATTCACTAAATAAAGAGTTTCAATCTTTAACAGAACAAATTGGCTATATTGATGAGACAACTGAGTTTAATGATTTATCCGTTTTCGACGGTCAAAATCGGACTGTTACGTTAGATGATATTGGTCATACAGTAAATGTAACGAAACATATTCCCCCTTCTCCTACACAACATGACATCAACATTTCAACAGAACAAGAAGCAAGAGCGGCGATTCGTAAAATTGAAGAAGCTTTACAAAATGTATCACTTCACCGTGCTGACCTCGGGGCTATGATTAACCGACTGCAATTTAATATCGAAAATTTAAATAGTCAAAGTACAGCGTTAACAGATGCTGCTTCTCGAATTGAGGATGCGGATATGGCGCAAGAGATGAGTGATTTTTTAAAGTTTAAATTGTTAACTGAAGTTGCACTTAGTATGGTTTCACAAGCTAATCAAATTCCGCAAATGGTTTCTAAATTGCTGCAATCATAATTGTCATTCCACTCTTTGAAACGATTCCATACAAAAGCAAAAGGGAAATACATATACACTATGTACTTCCCTTTTATTTTGTACCCAATACTTCTATGGTGCTACCGTCATAACTTGTCCTCTACGGTCGATCCTTATTTTCATTTTTCCGTCTTGTGCGTTATATAAACCTAGCTTATTTAATTCTATTTTGCATTCTTGTACGAAGGTTGGTAATTTACGAATTTGATTGACATCGGAACTTTTAATGAAATTAGTTAAATGTTGCGTCATATCTTTCACATCTTGCAGAAGTTCTTCTTTTTCTCGTTTTAATCGTTCATTTTCCGATCGTAGCGCTCGCAATTCACTCTCCAGACTACTTCTATTCGACTCTTCTTTGAAATGCCCTGCAGCCATGTTAGAAAGCTTATAAATCCCTTCCATAAACTGATGCAGTTCATCTTCTTTTCTTTCACTATGTTGACTAATTGTCTCAAAGTTATCAACGATACCAGATATAACTGTTACGAGGCTTTTTTCACTCTCTTTATGCTGGATTTCCTCTTTTAATACTTGATTGTTTTCTTTTTTCATTTCAACGATTGTTTCTTTTACAGGTGTATATTTTCGTTTTCGTCCAGGTTTTTGTTTTTCAATATTTTCAAACGGTATTTCACGTTTTTTTAATTTGTAATACGTATTTTGTAACTGACTTTCTGTTTTCGGGAAAAGATTTAGTTCGTTTTTACTAACATACTTTGAAATATTAATAATGTTTAAACCGTGACGTTGGCAAAATTGATACACTTCATACAGTAACTCTAGTTCAGACTTGAGCCATGTGATCGTTGATTTTTCATATGCTCGTATTCCGCCATGTTTTTCTATATCTATTTGAAATAATACCATTCTATTATATAAATCAACTAGTTCTTCATACTTTACTTGGAATTGTTTTTCTATTTTTTTAAATTCCGCTTCTAGTTGCATATCGTTCATTTTATTATTTGACATGTTTTGTAAGAGACTTAATACATTAATTGCTGTGTGGTGATACATAATCTGTGCCACTCCCCCTCATCCTTTCACAATTCTCATCTGACTCCCATGTCTTTTTAGAAAATAGAAATTTTTTCATATCCATATTATAACATTTCAAAATTGTCTGTCAAATAATAAACATACAAAAATGTATAGAAAGTATAGAAATAGAAAAAGATTTTTTCATTCATATGCATAATTGCATATGAATCACTTTTAATTATATTATATGGTATTTAGAATGTAATTTCACCGAAAAAATTTGCGTTATCACGAAAAATTACTAAAATAATCCAAGAATATATTTTTATATTTTCAAATCAAAAATCTTTAAATAAAGATTGTTTATTCATACAACCACAAATACTCCAACAATGTTCCATCTTTCCACCTATACAGAGTATAAAACACTAAAAAGGAACTAACCAATACTACACATGGTTAGTTCCCTTCTCCCACTAAAAGACTAGATTTATAAATAGAATCTACAAACCTTCAATTGAAATCTCACATCGCATGGGGCTCTATTAAGCACTGATCGCTCCACACATGGCTAGTTCCTCTATTCCAGCTAAAAAAGCTTTTAAAGCACTAACTTATCTACTAAACCGATTAACTCTTGAATATCTGGCTTACTTACTTGTGCATTTGCCCCTACCGCTTCGCCTTTATGGAATAATTCATTTGTAATTAAGGAAGAGAAAATAACGACTGGTAAACGATTCATGATTTCACTATCTTTAATTACTTTCGTTAAATGGTGTCCATCCATTTTCGGCATTTCAATATCCGTAATTAACATGTGAATATGTTCAAACATTTTTTCTCCTTGCTCTTTCGCTAGCTTTTCAATTTGCGCTAACGCTTCTGCACCATTGCTAAAGAAGTTCATTTTCGTATATCCAGCTGATGATAATGTTTCTTCTAATATTTGACGAAGCATTGCTGAATCTTCCGCAATATAAATAATTTTTTCACCGCGATCTGTTTTTTGTTCTAATTTTGAAAGTGATTTATTATCATAACCAGTACCGCTAATTTCACATACAATTTTCTCGTAATCTAATAGTAAGATGATTTTTCCATCTAGTTTTACAATACCAGATGTCGTTTCTTCTAATCCCATAGATAATGAAGCTGGTTCATCAATTTGCTCCCAAGAAATACGTTGAATACGATGCACTTCATCCACGCGGAAAATAACTTTCATTTGGTTTAATTCTGAAATGATAAATTTCGTTTGATCAAGTGGCTTTGTCGATTTTAAATTAAGAGCTGTCGCTAAGTTAATAACTGGTAAAATTTCACCGCGTACTTGAACAACACCTTCAACTGCATGATGAGATTCTGGCACAGTTGTAACAGGGAATGGATTAATGATTTCACGTACTTTCATTACATTAATACTAAATAGGTTTTCACCAACAGTATATGTAACAATCTCTAATTCATTTGTTCCGCTTTCTAATAAAATACTTTGTGCTTGTGACATAAAGGTGTCGCTCCCCTTTCATTATTTCCGTATATCTAATTATTAAGCTTTATTAAAACGAAAAAGTCAACTACCTATATAAAAAATATAGATAGTCGAACGATTCATTTCTTTATTTAAACAAGCGATTAATCTTTTATAAACGAAGCAAGGGCCTCTAGTAACACTTCTTGTGCTCCTACAATTTCTGTCGGCATCGCTTCCCATTTTTTTGAAAGCTTTGCTTCGACTCTTATTCTTAACTCGGTATTCATTACTTCTAGCACATATTCTTTCGTTGCTATATCAACATCCAGTAGCGCAAGTGCATATAGTTCCGGATCATTTATTTTTGCAAATAAACGTTTTAATACTGCCGGTGCTATATGTTTTAATTTTTCAATATGAATCTCTTTATCTGAAAATAGTAACTCATATTGAATAAACGTAACATTTTCTTTCATCACTTTAAAATAGCAATTATTTTTTTTATCATTTACAAAATAACCATTCGGATCAGCAATAATACCCTCTACTTTACGAATTAAATCTGGCAAACTACTCGCCGTCATTACAGTCCGCTGCTCAACCTCACTCGGCGAAATGAATGTAACGCGATACTTATTCTGCGCCATCCTCCTCACCTCTCCTTTTATAAAAATCTATCATCATTAACGATCCAAAAGGTACTGGTCTACCATGAAATGATTATCTTTTCCCAAAACCACCCAGTACCTCTCATATCTCTGGTCTTACAACTACGTACAGATTATAGCTGTTATCTACACTTCGTTTATCTCTTCTTCGGCTACCCTAGTAACTCTCCATATCTCTGGTCTTACACACCGGTCGAGACACTATTAGGCACTGACCGCCACCACACATCGCCAGGTCCTCTCTCAAAACCTAAAAAAAGAGCTTTTAAAATCTTTTAAGATCTTTTCAGTAACTCGATATTATTAAACCAAAACGCGATTTGCTGATCCGTTATTCCTGATAACGTAACAAAAAACTCACGGCACTTCATCTCATCCTTAAACAGTTGATACTTCCACTCGCCTTCACTACCAACACTTACGAAATAAAACTCGTGAATACGGCCAATGATTGCTTGTTTTTCACCAAATGAGTACGGAGGTACTTGCTTAATTTCAAATTGATCTGGTAAATATACATGCTCTTCTCGTTCCATTTTTAACACTTGCTCGGCAAGTTCACGTTTATTTTCGAAAAAAGGCAATTGTAAAATTCGCTCTTGTCTTGTCATACGAGTAAAAAACCCTTTCTACTACATTACAATTTTTCTTTATTATATATTATCGAATTAAGTTTACAACTTCATTTAATACTTCATCTGAAATTTTAATTACTTTCGCATTCCCTTGGAAACCGCGTTGGTATAACATTAAATCAACGAATTCTACAGATAAATCTACGTTTGCGCCTTCTTGCGCACTACCACGTACTTTCCCTGCACCATTTTGACCAGATACGCCAAGTGCTAAAATACCAGTTGTATTTGTCGCTGTAAAGTTACCATTACCGGTTTTCATTAAGCCACCTTCATTCGGGAACATACCAATAGCTAATTGACCTGCCGCTTTCATACTTCCATCAGAATACTTTACCATCACATATCCACCATCAGCAATAAAGCAATCTTTCACAGTGGCCGCTGGTCTACCATCTACATTTGTTACTGCTAATGTTTTCTCTGTCGGGTGGTTTGTTAATTTACTAAAGTCTATTTTTACTGTTCCATTATTAAATGGTATATTCGCTTCAGGGTTTACCGGATCTGGCTTCCCTACCTCATTGAATTTTACATTACCACCTGCGCCTTGAACCTCTGTAAACTCTGTTTCTTTCTTCGATTCGTTACGCATCTTTACTGTATATTTGTAATTATGTTCACCATCTTGTGTAAACTCTACGCGCATTGTCCATGTATTACCGGCATCATCGTATGCAGGCAATTCTTGCGTAATTTGTTTTGCATCAGCTGGAATGTTTCCTCCAACGATTCCTTGTGACGTTCGAATACCACCGATTGCTGATCCCATTGGAATTTGCAATGGTCCCGGAATACCAGATAAATCAACATTACCAGTTGATGGATCAGCTGGATAAGCAAATACATATTGACCTTCTGTATTCGTAATATAATAATCTGAAGATATTGTAAATGTCCCTTTACGTGTAAATTCCATATTTCCGCCTTTTGAATCACCTACAACGAAGAAACCATTACCTTCCAATGCTGCTTGTGTTTTACCACCAGTTAACGTAATTGTACCATCGGTATAATCCGTCACCGTTCCGCTCATTTTCACACCGTTACCGATACTTTTTGGGTTCGTCCCTGCGTATCTATCGTCACCTTTTGCACCAACTGAATTGTTGTACAGTAAATCATCAAACATCGCTTTTTGTTTTTTATAACCTACTGTTTGTGCATTCGCAATATTATTTGAAGTTACACTTAATGCATTTTGTGTTGCATTCATCCCTGAAATACTTGTATATAATGCTTTAATCATAACGTATGAACACTCCCTTATGAATTTGTTGTTTTTACTTCTTCAGTTACTTTCTGGTCGTCTTTCTTTACATCTTCTAGATTCGTTTCTCCAATCGGTTTATCAGACACTCTCTCAACAAAGCGAAGAGAGACAACTTTATTATCAATTACGAGCTGTACATCGTTATTTTCTGCAAGGCGAACTGTCTCTACTTGACCAGTTACTTTTTTACCGTCACCGTCAATACCTCTTACGTACTTCCCTAAAAACTTCATCCCACCATCAAGCGCTGTTGAATACATCGTTGATTGCAGTTTATCTACCGCTTTCGTCATATTCTGTACTTGTTCCATAAGAGATAATTGTGCTGTCTGATTCATCATTTGATTCATATCCATCGCATTAAATGGATCTTGGTGCTGGAAACTCGATAAAAACAATTTCAGAAAATCATCTTTTCCCATTACTCCAGGAGTTTTTTGTTCTCCTGCTGATACTCCATTCATTTGCTCTACTGCCGGTTGTGCACCGTTAACAGGTGCGTTCCTATTCTGCGCTCCTGCTTGCAACGGAATATGATTTGTACTCGTTGTATTTAATCCAACTGTTGGCACGCTTTATTCCTCCAATAATCCCGCAAATTCTTTTGATTCTTGTTTCTCATGTTTCGTACTTGCTAATTGCTGCTTTTGCCTTTGCTCTTGTTCTCGCTGTTCTTTACGATTTTCATCTTTATCTGAATAGCTAATTTGAATATTAATTTCTTTTTCTTTTAACTTCAGTCTCAATTCATCAAAAATGATTTCAACACGTTTCTTCGCATCGTGTTTTTCCATTTCCACATGAACATCAATTTGATCTCCATGTTTTTTCATAAACACTGTCAATGTACCAAGTTTTTCTGGATTTAACTGGAATAAAACACGCTCTTGTTTCACTACAAACTTTTGCAAGGCTTCTACTTGTGCTTCCATTTTCTTTCCTAAGTCAGGCAATGCAACTTTCTCAGCGCCACTATTTGATTTCCCTATGTGATCGGTACTTATCGCTTTATTTAATAACTCTGCACCGGCAGAATTCGAATCGTTGAATACATCACCTTCTGGCAACTCTAACTTAACATCTTCGCTCTCAGCTTTCGGAAGATCTCCCTCTAAGTCTTTGGACTCTTCCTGTTGCTTTGCAATATTACAAGCTTCTTTTTCTACAACGTTCAATATTTGCATCATTTGCTCTGGCATCTTCACTTTGTCTAATGCCATTTGCATTGTATCTTCTAAACATATAGCATTTTTAATATTCATATTAGAAATGAGTTCTTGTAATTGTTGTAATTCACCTGCGGGTAATTCGTTAAGTTTTATATTTCCATATTCTTTATATAGCTCTTGTATTTTTTGTATGTATTGATATAACAATTCTGGCTGCACACGTAATTGCTCAATTGCAACCATTTGCTCAGATACAGCTAACAATAACTGTTCTGTCTCTTTTTTTTCTTCTTTCTTTACATTAGGCTCTTCTTTCGTTGCCGATTTTTTAGAAAGAATGTTTTCTTTTCTATCCCCTGGTGCATTTTCTTGCTTTGTTTTCTCCGTTTTCGGCTGCTTTTTGTTTTCCATTCCCATCGCACGATCGAATGAAGAATCTTCACTTTTAGATTGTACTTCTAGCCCTTTTTCTTTTTGCGGAGGTAAACTTTGTTGCACCGGTAATACAGACTGTATCACTACATTCACCTCATCCATTCATACACATTTTCAAATCAAGAAGCATTTTTTCTTCCTGCTTTTCTCGTAGTTTCGCAAGCTTTCTACAATCTTCTTGATACATCTCATCAATGACACGTTCTTTTTCTTTTACTTGTTCTAAAAGGCTTTCATTTTTTCGAATAAAATCCTCTGTTTTTTTAATTTTCCGATTCCATTCTTCTATTCTTTCAGGTGAAAACGTATGTGACGAAAGCATGCCAGCCATTATACGTTGCCCAGCTTGTACAACTTTACTACGCGATTTTACAACATATAAATCATATTCTTTTTTTTGTTCTATTTTTCTTTTTTCAGCTGTTAATTCATACACTTCTTTCAAAATCTGTTCTTTTTCTTGATTTATTTGCAATTTTATCGTGTCGTACTGCTGCTTATCCACCTGTTTTCATAGCCCCTTCCTATTATAACGTTCTTTTTTTCTATTATATAGTTTTTTTCCAAAAAAATCTGTGAAATATTAAAAAACAAAAAAATAAGACCTGCGAAGCGCAAGGTCTTATACTATATGGTGCATTGCTTCAACAATATCGTTAAATTGGAAACTATCAGATCGACCTTGTTTTAAAAACGTATTTATACCTTCTACTTTATTTTTACATTCAAAAATATAAGCATTTTCTGTATTTTCTTGAATCGTTCCTAATTTGAAATACAATTCATTTTCTTTATAAATAGATAAAATTTTTCGCATTTCATTTGCCAGTTGCCAATGAGTTGGCGACACGATTTCTTCCATAATCCGACTTACTGAGTCTAGCACTGAAATAGCAGGATAATGACTGAGCGTTGCAAGTTCACGTTTTAATACAATATGTCCATCTAAAATACCACGTGCTAAATCCGGTACAGGACCGTTTAAATCGTCTCCATCAACGAGTACAGTATAAATACCTGTTATAGACCCCTTTTGCGTTTTCCCAGATCGCTCTAACAGCTTCTTCATATAACTTTCCATTAAAAGTGTTTTACCACCAATCGGTAACTCTTTAACAGCAATATCAACACTTCTACGCGCATCTGCAAAACGAGTAACAGAGTCCATCATAAGTAGTACGTTATTGCCTTCGTCTCGGAAGTATTCCGCAATAGATGTCGCAAGCTTAGCAGCGCGAAGTTGCATAAGGTGACTTTCATCTGACGTCGCTACAACAACGACGCTTTTCCTCATACCTTCCTCGCCTAATTCTTTTCGAATAAAATCTTTTACTTCCCGGCCACGTTCTCCTACTAAACTAATAACGTTAATATCCGCTTTTGCGTTTTTTGCAATCATTCCAAGTAAAGTAGATTTACCAACACCTGACCCAGCAAAAATACCAATCTTTTGACCGATACCTATTGTTAACATAGAATCAATTGATTTTATTCCCGTTTCAAATACTTCAGTAATCTCTTCACGTTCAAATGCATGAATCGGCGGAGCATCTAATTTTATTTTTTGTAATGGAATGTTTTCAGCATTCTCATTTAACACTTCACCATTTGCACTTAACACTTTTCCAAGTAAATGATTGCCACGAGGTACAGCAACATCTTCTGCAATTAATGTAACTGAATCTCCGTAACATACTTTTTCTGTTTGTTCAAATGGAAGTAACATATTGTTTTCTTTCTCAATCGCAATTACTTCACATAAAACATTATGTTCCCCAACGAAGCAAACATCTCCAATTTTTGCTTTCGGTCCTTTCGCTACGAAAAACTGTTCTTGTACACTATGAACTTTACCGACTTTCGTATAGAACGGCGTTTCAATAAACGTATTCCATTTACTATGTTCGATTATGAGCTGGTTGTTCATACATTTTGCTCCTCAAATAATTTCTCTTCTTCCCATTTTTGACGAAGTTTCGCAAATATAGGTGCAAATTTAAATTCAAAGAACTCTTTCTCTTCTTCCAGAACAAATTCACCAAACTGTAAGGAAAAATCATATTTCCATTCTACTAATTGTAGTAGCCAATACTCTTTCGTATTTTCCTTCTCTTCTTGAATACGTTCAAATGTTTCTGGATGTACTGTAATGACTAGTTTTTCAAACGAAGTAGGCAATGTTTGAACAATGCCAGTTAAAATAGGTAATACATCAAGTAATCGCGAATCTACTGCTTGGTTCACAATTTTTTCTGCTAGTTGGAAAGATTGATCCCATAATAATTCTGTCCATTCGTATGCTGTTTCTTGTTGCTCTTTTTGAAACTGCAAACGTGCAGATTCTATCTGTTCCATTTGCTGCTGAACATGCATTTGAAATTGTTCCTTATCTTGCAATAGCTGTTGACGCTCTCGTTCTAACACTTGCTGCTCTTGCCTTAGCTGATTTAGTTCAACATGTAACGATTGTTGTTGCGCAAGAAGTTCTTCATGATCTACTTGTATTTCTTCTTCTACGTGAACTGGTATTGGTTTTGGAAATTGTAATTCATACGTTTCTTCAGAAAAAGAAACAGAATTCTTCGGAATTCTGTTTTTAAATAAGGACATCATCTTCACCTCTTTGAACGATAATTCTTCCTTCTTTCTCTAACTTTTTCACCGTACCTGTAATCATTTGCTGCGCTTTCTCAGCATCTGTCATCTTAAGTGGTCCTAAGCCATCTAATTCTTCCAGAATCATCTCTTTACGGTTTGAAGACATACATGTAAATAATTTCTCTTTAATTTCTTCTTTTGCAATTTTAAGCGCTTTTGCAATAACACCGTTATCTGTAATTTCCTCTAACACACGGCGAAGCGCAAGATCTTCAAGACCAAGTAAGTCTTCAAAGACAAACATATTTTCTTTAATTCTCTCAGATAACTCATAATCAACTTCATCGAGCTTTTGAAAGACTGTTTTTTCAACGCCTCGTGAAACGTTATTTAAAATGTTCACGATTGTTTTCAAGCCATCTGTTTTATTAATTGCACTAAACGCCATATTATTTAATTTCGCTTTTAATAGCTCACCAATTTGATTAATGAGTTCACCGTCAACTTGTTCTAGTTTCGCAATACCCATTACCGTTTCTACTCGCTTATGATCTGGCAATCTCTCAATTAATTGAGAAGCAAGTTGCGGTTTAATGTAAGAAGCGATAATTGCAATTGTTTGTGGTGATTCATCATTAAGCACTGTAAGAAGTGGCTCTAAATCTGTAAGTGAATTTAAGAATTCAAATGGATTATCTTTGTTGTACCAAAGGTCTTCCAATAATTTTTCAAGCTCGTCTTCTGGCATATTTTTAAATATGCGACGAATGTACTCTTTATCTGGAGTGACTAAGTTCAATTCTTTTACATTTAGTTCATATAAGAACTCCCCTAGCACATTCTCTAACGTTTCTGGTTTATATACACGAAACTTCGCGATTTCACGAAGCAACACTTCTTTTTCCTCAGCCGTCATATATTCAATGACTTTTGCTGCCACCTCTTCATCTAATGTACGAATGAGGATGGCAGCTTTTTCTTTGGAGGAGATTTCATCTAACATCGTTGTTCCTCCCTTACTGTCCGTTTAACCATTTTTTAATTACTTTTGCAGTACCTTCTACATGTTCTTTCGTAGCATCCTGCACTTGTTCATCTAACGTTGGTTCTTTCGGTGGTTCTGGCTCAGGTTTTGGCTCTGGTACTATTTTCTCTTCCGGAATTTCCATAATACTTTCACTACTTGCAGCAACTTCCTCTTCTGCTAAGTATTCTTCATATTCCTCTTCTTCTTTCTTTCTCTTACGTCTAGCTAAGAAGAACCATATTAGACCAAAGAGCGCTAATAAGCCACCTGTAATACCACCGATTAACCACCAGTTTATACCACTTTCTTCTGGTTCTTTCTTCTTCTCTTCTTTCGGCTGATCAAACTGAACAGTTACAACGTTAACTTGACCATTTGTAAAGTTCCCATTTGGATCAGCTTGAAGTCCAGCTGCTGTACCAATCGCTTCTTTGAAAGTCGTCATATCAATTCTTCGTTTTACTAACGTATCATTATCCACCCATACAACAACATTTGTTTTCGTTAACTCTGGGTGTTTCTTAATCGTTTCAACTGTTTTATCTATTTCATAGTTTTCGATTTTGTTACCGTTTTTATTATCGTAGACGATTTTGCCATTTTGATTATTGTTCGTACCGTAGTTCGGCACTTCGCCGTTCGCTGTAATACCAGCACCTTGCTTCGTATCTGCACCTTCTTGCGCAGTAGAGCTTTCCTCTTGCTCTTGTTTACTACGAAGCACACCTTTATCGCCATATTTTTCAGACTGACGTGTAACTTCATCGTAGTTTACAGATACTTTCGTATTTACTTTATATTCATTTGGTTTAAACATCGTCATTAATGTTGCATCGATATCTTGCTTTAATTTACCTTCAATTTGGTGTTGCATCTCTACTTCTTTCTCATAAGAAGAGGAACTAGTAGAATGTGCTTCATCTGCCCCTTTTGAGATAACACCTTTTTTGCTATCAATAACACTTACTTCTTCTGCTTTTACACCAGGAACTGCTGCACTGATCATTTGCTGTACACCCGCAACTTGATCAGCCGTTAATAGTTGACCACGCTTTACACCAACCGTAATTGCGGCTGTTCCTTTTGCTTTTTCTTCATCAAAAATTGTTTCTTTTTCAGGTAATGTAATTTGAACATTTGCCGTTTCAACTGTCGCAAAGTTTCTTACAATGTCTTGCTCTAATTGCTTTTTCGTACCGACAATTTGCTTCATTTTTTTATCTTGCTCACTTGAACCGAGCGAGCTTTCTAATAAAATTTCCTCACCGCTTTTTGAGTTAAACGGTAAGCCTATTCCATTCATTTCTTTTCGAACCCATGGAGCATCATTTTTTTGCACACGAATCGAACCATCGGTTGCTAATTGGTAATCGACACCTAGCTTCGATAATTCTGCTGTAATCTCTTGCTTGTCTGCATCATTTAAATTTTGATATACAACAACATATTTATCTGGCAAGGTGAAGTATAAAAGTGCTCCTGTTACAATTGCTAAAAGCGCAGCACCAATGACTAACTTATGCCACGTTTTTAACGATTGGAAAACATTTTTTAACTTTTCCATTTAAACACACCCGTCCATTTTCCTAAATTTGCATATTAATTAGTGACTTATAATTTTCAATAAGATTATCACGTACAAGAGCAGCCGTTTTCATTTGAGACTCAGCTTTCTTTTGCTGAATTAAAACGTCATGTGTTTCTCCTACTCCTTTTGTTAATAAATCATATACAGCTGTTTGCGCATTGTTTTGTGTTTGATTCATATCTTCCAATAAATCGATAAACTTCTTCCCCTCGACTACAGATGTTTGTGTATTTTTCGGTGCACCAATTGACTGAATCGCGCCAAATGGCTGTGTATGTAACATTGGTTGGATTTTCATCTTCCCATATTCCCCCTTTATCCTCGGCCGATTTCTAAATCTTTATCCAGCATTTTTTTATTCGCATTTAATACACTTGTATTTGCTTCGTACATTTTTTGAGCAACCATTACATTCGTCATTTCAGCAGTCACATCAACATTCGGATACCGCACATATCCTTCTTCATTTGCATGCGGATGTGTCGGATCATACACTAAGTTTTCAGTTTTGTCTGCCTCAATACTTTTTATTTTCACCCCGTTAGTCGGCGCACTGTCTAACATATTCGCAAAACTATTATTTGATTCAAGCACTACACTACGGCGCTCATACAAATTTGCCCCCGGAGCTGCCGTTGTATTGGCATTTACAATATTATTTGAAGTAACTTCCATCCATTTTCTCGCTGTTGTTAGCCCTGATCCACTTGCATTAATTGCCTGAAACATCGTTGTCTCTCCTTCTACTATTAACGTCCGCGAGCTGCTTGGTTAATTGCATATTGTGTATTAATTGCGTTAATTGAAATCCCATACAATTGGTTTGCTTTCATTAAATCTAGCATTTCTGTCGTTACATCCACACTATTTCCATCTTTATTCGTTTGCATTGACTTCGTTTGAATCTTTGCATATGTATTTTTCGCATTTACTGTCGGTAAGTGCATTTCATTCGTTTGATATAAATCTGCATTAGTTTTTAAATCCGCAGTATTACTCTTATATAATGCACTACTTTTATTCATTTGCTCAGCAAATGTAACGTCTTGTGCTTTATAGCCAGGTGTATTCGCATTTGCAATATTACTAGAAACAGTATTTCGTTTCGTCACTAAATAATTCATATAATGGCTTACATCAGTCACTAAATCTGGCATACTCCACACCCTTCCTTTTTAACTTATCATTTTGGCATAATAATCCACTGATGGAAGTTTCACTTCATTATTTAATTTCTTATATGTATTTATTAAAATATTAACTATTATGTACCCTTACATATTTTATTCCATTTTTACATTGTTGTCTTTAGAAAAATACAAAAATATAAAAAAGAATACAAAAAAGCTGTATACGCGTAGTAATCTATATATTATTTGAACATATTTACAACTAGCTGTAGATTATTTTTACATTATTTAGATTACTTCTATTTTTTACAGTCATAAAATGAAACCTCAATCAGCGGAACTCTTTATTTACATGAAGGAATGGACCCCCTTGTAATAAGGGGGATCCGTTTCCACACTTTATAATTAATATTTACCGTAAAATGAATTGGCTTTCATTCGCCCATCATTTGTCATAATCATTTCTTCCAAAATCTTTTGCTTATCTCGAATATGCTGTGCTGCCTTAATAATAAATGGACTTACTTCTGCCGCAACTTGTGCGCGCGTTTCTTCATCCAATGTCATCATCCAGCGATTTAACATCGCGCTCTTCTCAGCAAACTCTTCATCTGACACTTGCAATTCACCGATTTCATTAAAACAGCCGACAAATGCTCGATAAATATCATTGTTCATTTTCAAGCGCTCCGCGATAACCGTCTATTAAATCTTGTAACACTTTCACAATCGCATCAATATCTTTCGCTTCACGTGTTACTTTCATCGTTTGAATTTGAACACTTATCCAATCATATAAACCATAAAGACTATCATATAAATCTTTCGTAATCTCAGGGTTTAATTGAAGCTTTAATTCTTCAAAAATACGTTCTAACTTCTCAAGAAGCGCATCTCCCTCTTGTAGTTTAAAAGTATGTAAAAGCTCTTCTAAATTACGAAACTCTACAATGCATCTTTCATAAATAAAAATTGTATTTTTAATCGGATTACTCGTCATAATATCATTTTGCATATAACGTTGCCATGCTTGCATACGATCACTTCCTCAACTTTCATTAATCATCACTTTTTTGTTTTGTCATTGCTTTAATTGTTTTTAATTGGCTATCTAGCGCCGCTAATGTACTTTCTAGTTTTTGATACTTCTTCACAATTTCATCTTGTTTTTGCAAGTTTTGTGCTTCAATATCTTTAATCTTTTTATCTAAATCACTTACACGTGAATCAATACTTTTTACTCGTTCTCCTACTACACCTTTATCACCAAATAATTTTTCAAGTGGTTCTTCCATCATTTTCCCTAATCCGTTAGAACTAAAGAAAAATTGCTTCGCTGCATCCGGCTTCTCTTTTAACGCTTTCGTTAATGCTTCATCATTAACTTCCATCGTTCCATCTTGCTTTAATTGAATACCAAATGAGAATAAGTAATTACCATCTTGAGAAAATGTTACGACGCTATTCATCGCTTGGCGTACACTTTGCATAATAGCTTGACCTTGGAACGCCCCGCCTTTACCAGCAAAGATATCTACTGTAGAAACAGCTTTATTATAATCCGCAACCATTTTTTTAATAACATTTGATGCGTCTGTTACGTTTGAGTCACTTACTGTAAACTTCAGCTCTATCCCTTTTGCTTGTGCCTCTGTTGTCTTTGGATCAACCTCTGTACTTTCTCCGTCCGGATTTTCTACTGGCTTTTCCTCTACTTTTTGCTCAGTTACTTTTAATAATTCAATTTTCACACCTGGAAGGGCTTCAACTGTATTGGTGGAGCTGCTACCTGTAATACCATTAATCGTATATTCAGCATTTTGCGCTTCATTGATTATATGGATCGCTGCACCCTTCTCATTAGCTAACCCTATATCTTGAAAAAATTTAGATGTGTTCCCCTCAAAATTAATTACTCCATCTTTTCCTTCTTTTTTTGAGGTCATAAAAATTTTATTTCCAAGTGTGTAAGCTGATACACCATAATCTCCATCATTGATTTTATTAATTAAATCCTTATATGTCATATCAGATGTTATTTTTAGTTCTTTATCACCTAGTTTTAATGTTTCATCTCTATTAAGCTTTGCATCTATATCTTTAATTTCATCAGAAGCTATTTGATGGCGCTGCGCAAGCTGTGTAATCTTCATATTAAAAGTTCCCGCAATAGCTCCACCATCAGCTTTGACATTAATATAACCGTCTTGTGATGTTGTTACCTTTTTCTCATTCCCTTTAAAAGCCGCTAAATTTTTAAATGTTTGCGTGAAAGAACTGAATTCCGATTTTAAACTTGTATATAAAAGTTTATCTTGTGAAAGGCTATTCTTTTCAGTTGTATACGGTGTTTTTCTCATATCTAACGCATTCATTTCTAATTCAACGAAGTTAGAAGTATCGATCATGTTATTTCCGAGATTCCAAATCTGTTGTCTACCGCCAATACCTGTTATCGTTCCTGCCATATTTCTCACTCCTTATTCTTTACATGTAGTCTAAAATACTCGTTTTACTCATCGTACTAACTGCTTTAAGCGTCGCTTCATACGTCGCGTTAATATACGCCAAGTCAGAAATTGCTACCGCTAAATCAACATCTTCAATTTCTTTACGATTTTCTTGAAGTGCTAGATTTTGCTCGCTTAAAATTGTCTTAAACGTCTCTACAGTGTTCATCGTTGCTCCCACTTCTGTTGTACGGTTAATAACACTATCCAAGTTTTTCTTATTTTCCGTTAAAATCGGTTGCAACGCCTTTTGATCACCGCTTTGCATCGCATCTTTCATCTTTACTAACGTTTGAATAACAGGAGTTAGTAAGTTCTCGCCATTACGAAAAGCTTTAATTTCATAACCGTCATTTAGCTTCCACATTACATCTTTTTCGCCACCTTGGTATGTCCCATCATCCGCAAATGGAGGTTTCTCTGCACTATTTCCACCAAAAAGATAACGACCTTGCTCTTTCGTATTCGCTAAATATACCACTTGTTTTAAAATTTGATCGATTTCGGCACCGATTGCCTTTAATTCTTTTTCACCATTTGGTCCATTTAATGCTTGTATTGTTAATTGATCCGCTCTCGTTAAAGATTTCACAATACCTGACAATGTATTTTCCGTCTGACTTAACACATTTTTTGAATCCGCTATATCCTTTTGCATTTGTTCAATATTCGCCAACGAATGTTGAATTGCAAATGATTTACTTGCTGCAAGTGGATCTTCACTCATAAGAAGATTTTTCTTCCCTGAAGTTACTTGATTTCGATGATATTGCTGTTGGGCATTCAAATCCATTAACTGGTTCTTTGCCCAGTTTGCATTTTGAAATGTAGATACTCTCATTTCTATCTCCTCCTTTATCTATTGAAAATTGATTGGAAGGTGAAACCGGAACTATTTCCGGCTTTCCTCCATTCTTATTTATTCGGCAACCGCCCTGTATCTCTGGTCTCACACCGATAGGTCCTCTATTAAGCACTGACCGCTTCTACACTCTGCTGGCCCTCTCTTCAAACATAAAAGAAAAAGCTTTTGTTTTTACCTCTCATTATCTAATAATTGAAAACAGACTATCAAACACTTCATTCATTGTAGTAATAGCTTTAGAATTCGCAACGAAGTATTTTTGGAAGGCCATTAAATTAACCATTTCTTCTTCCATATTCACGCCTTCGATACTCATCTTTTCTTGCTGAATACCTTCTAATAAGTCTCCATGAATTTTTTGATAACCGTTCACTTCACTTTTATCAGATGCTACCTTCACTATGAATTGGTCTAATGCTTTTTTATATGAAAGACCATCTTTATAATCTTCATCTGTAATTCCTGCCAATTTATTTGCAGTTTCAGCAGATATTTTCATTTTCGAAAAATCATTCGCAAATTCTGGATTTAATTTCAACTCTTTCGCATAATCTCCAACGAAGAAGTCTTTTCCCATCACTGTATTTACTTGATTTTTCACTGAACCCATTAACTCTTCAAGATTTTTCTTATAACTAGCAATCTGCCCTTTCGTATCGATTGCAGATTTTATTGCCCCACTAGTTAAAGGAATTTCCGAACCGTAAATTTCAACAGACATAGGTTCTTTCGTTTTATTTAATTGCAATGGATATGTATCTTGTCCATTCACTGTTAAAACGCCATTCATTCTAACACTTGCGATATTAGGATTCATAGATTCATAAGATACTTCTATATTGGCATACTTAGACATTTCTGTAACGATACGGTCACGTTCGTCTAAAAGTTGATTTGGCACTTGTGTACCAGCTTGCCCAATTTTTTGATTCGCTTCTGCTAAACTGTCAGCAAGACGATTAAATTCATTGACATGCGCTTCAATATCTTCTGTCGTCTGCGCTTCTACTGAATCTAAATTTTTCGCAAGTTTATTTACCTGACTTGTAAACTTCCCAGTTTCAGAAATTAGCGTATCATAATAGTTTGATTGATCTGGATTTTTTGCAACTTCTCGAAAAGCATTAAAGAATCCATCCATTAAACTAGATAGTGAGTTTTTGCCTGTCGTTCCTACCATAGACTCTACTCGTGATAAAACCGAGTTCTTATAATTATAGTAAGAGAGCTGAGATAATTGATCGTTAAACTGTTTCGTCTTCACTTCATCTGTAATTCGATCAACACCTAACGTTTGTACACCATAACCAATTCTCTGTTCTGGTGTATGACCATTGCTCGCTCCAACAGATCCGTAATTCACCATTTGGCGCACATAGCCAGGTGTATGAATGTTTGATAAGTTTTGTCTCGTCGTTTGTAATCCCATTTGGGCCGCTAACATACCCGATAACGGGGTATTGTAATCAGATAATCTCATAATGCTTCACTTCCCCTTTACAATAGTTCATTCATAAAGATTTGCGAATTATTGTTTCGTTCTAAGTTATATTCAGAAACTGAATCCACAATACTTTCTGTAGTTTTTAATAGTACGTTTAAGTAATATTGATTTTTCAAAAGAAGCATTTTTACATTTTCTTCTAATCCAATTAAGTTTTTTTGTAATTTTTCCATTTTCTCAATTTCTTCTTGAGAAAAATACGAAAATAACGCACTTACGCGAAATGATTCCACTCCCTGTTCTTTACAAAACTGAACAACCATTTCTTCAAATGATCTCGATAATTGTTTTAAACCTTCAATGTACTGCAATTGCTCTACTTGTAACTTTTGAACTGCATTTACATTTTTATTTTTTAAATTCTCATATATTTGTTCTCCAAGCGTTTGAATGTTTTCATATGCTTTTTGAATAATAACGAGCTTTTCATATAATTGTATATACATATAGCTTCCTTCCCTTTTACAAGACTAAATTTACAATTAAACCGTGGATTTCTCCAATTTGATTTAACATTTCTAAATGTCCCGTTTTTGTATTAATTAAGTTCATAACATCTTCTAACTCATTCAATCCCATTTCCGCCTGCTTTACAATCGTCATTTTCTGTGAATAGCCATAACGCGGATGACGAGACATGACATCTTTATATTGCAATACATTATCAACGTAAAAATTCAAAAATGATTTTACTGTATTTTTGTATTCCATTACGTTATCAAGTGTTAATTCCATTTCAATTTTTTCTTTAATTTCTCCAATATTATCAACAAACGCTTCCATTTGTTCTAACAACTTATCTTTTTTCGGATCTGCATGCAAATTATCCGAAAATGCAAGTCCAGTCCTGACATTTGCTTCTTTCGGCATTTGAGTAGCAGGCGGTATATGCGATAAGATTGGATTATGCGAGATTGAACGTAGCATATATATCACCTATTTATTTTTTTATTTCTTCCAAAAGTTAATCGTAAAATCTAGTTATTTATAATTATACTCTGAACACTAATATTTTGCAGTTATTTTTTATAGAAGATATGTTACAATTTAGCATGAGGTGGCACAATTCTATGAATATTTTTCTTTGTGGTTCAAATCAATTAACAGCATTAGATCAAGAAGAAATTAAAAAATTTTTAACTGACTATGCTCACAAACATAAAATTTACATATTATGTTATAAATCTATTGAAAATGAGGTACTTCGTTTTTTCGTTGAAAACGAAAGGCTCGCTCAAAATTTATGCCTTTACACGCTCCAACCGTTACAAGCAGTAACAGATGAATTCCAAGAAATCGTAGATTATTTAAAATCACACGGAGCCGAGTATGTTGCTTTTGATCATCCTTCCGACTCTATTTATCGATCTGATTATATGTTTTTTGTGAAACAAATTATTGAAGATACCGATTTAGTTCTCTGTTTTTATAACGGAGACAAACATACATCTGTCATTCCCGTTGACATTGCAAAAGAAGCTGGGATTGATGCTGTCATTTATGATTTACCAGGTTTACATGAAAAACAAATGAAAAAAAGCTTTGAACAAAAAATTCGTATGATGTAAAGGGGGCGGCACAATATCGTTATTGTGCCCATTGTAAATATGATAATTGAACAAGATTATGATCATTTTATCACGAGTTTTAAACAACAATTCAATATGGATATCGCTTCGTATAAACAAGATAGGATGCGCCGTAGAATCGATGCTTTCATTTCAAGAAAAGGTTTTGAAAACTACACTACATTTTTAAGTACTTTACGTGTTGATCAAAACTTATTTTTAAGTTTTATTGACTATATTACAATTAACGTTTCAGAGTTTTTTAGAAATAAAGAACGTTGGCAAACGTTAGAATCGAAAGCACTGCCAAAATTACTCGAACAAAATAACGGAAAATTAAAAGTATGGAGTGCCGCTTGCGCTGCTGGTGAAGAACCATATACACTCTCTTTAATTTTATCGAAACATCTCTCTCCATTTCGCTATGAAATACTAGCAACGGATCTTGATTTTCATATTTTAGAGAGTGCAAAACGTGGTCAATATACGGAACGTTCTTTGAAAGAATTACCTAGCGATTTGAAAGAACGTCATTTCACAAAAGAAGATGATATATATTCATTACATCAAAATATTAAACAACACGTCACGTTTAAACAGCATGACCTATTAATGCAATCGTTCGATACAAATTACGATTTAATTGTTTGTCGTAATGTAATGATCTATTTCACAGAAGAAGCAAGAGTCAAGCTGTATGAAAAGTTTAGCCGTTCTTTAAGAAAAGGCGGTGTGCTATTTGTCGGTAGCACAGAGCAAATTTTAACACCTGAACGATTCAATCTTCAACGTTTTGATACGTTCTTTTATGAAAAAATATAGAAAAAAGCAGGATTATTGCACCCTGCTTTTTTTGTATTTATTTACTAAAATCATAACAAAGAATTGCGTGATTCCGTTCATTTTTTATATAACTCGAATTAAAATAATACAAGCAACCCATATAAAGAGAAAAAGAAACGTCATAGACCATTTATGTTCTTGCACCGTTTGTTTCAATGCCTGTGATAATTGTGTCATATTCATTTCTGCAAGTGCTCTCCATACACTTGCATCCCGCTCTTTAGCTGTGCGATCCGTGACGCTAATTAAAATGGTTTCGTTAGACAATTTCGTGATATACGCAGTAATAACCGTTATCATTAAATTTATATTTCCTTCTGACGAGTCACTCTCCACGCTAGAGAGGAGTGCACTTACATCTAATAACGGAATGTGTACCTTTCTACCAAATGATAGTTGTACTTCAGCGAAATCATACGTTCCATCTAATAAAGGCAGTTCTTTTATATGCGCCTGTTTCACAAGCCCTTGTAAGCTTCTCATTACTTGTTCAAATATTTTATCTGTTTGCTTTCCTTCTCCAGATAATGTATGTAACTTTTTAAAGAGTTGTAATACTGTATCCATCTCTTTAGAAAGCATTTCCTTCATAACCTTTCCATCACCTAAACTCGCAAGTAAAATCCCTATTTCGTTATTTTTCGAAATAATTTTAGACTGTCCAGTAAACACTAGATTGCTATACTTTCGTTCTTTCTGGATTTCATGTTCTGAAATAGCTGCAGGCTGTTTTAATGGTTGTAGCGTCTTATTTTCAATTGTCGTACGTTTAATTTCCATTTAAGCGCCTCCACTATGATGAAATTAATTAGCCCCATTCTTTATTGCTCTTTAAAACTAAAAATAGTACGAATAAACCTGACATAATAGCAAATACATTAGAAGCTTGTATTCCATGGTCACTTTTAGTTTCTTTCTTATCTTCTGGCTCTTCTTTTTTTTCTTTCTTCTTCAAAATGACTTGATTGTTATTATCTTTATCTTTTTGAGCCTTCGTATTATTTACTTCCTTGTTGTCTGTGAGAGGCTCTTTTATAACATAAGTAATTTTTTCTTTCTCTTTCAATGGTTCTTTTATAAGGTCGTTTACTTTCTCTTCTTTTTTCGGAATTTGAACAACTGGCTGTTTTTCTTCCTGAAGCGGGATTTCTACTTTCGTGTCTTCCTGCTTCTCAGTTTCTTTCTTATCTTCTAGTTTATTTTCTAGTTTATCTTCTTTCTCTTGTTCTTCTGTCTTTTTATCCTCTTCTGTTTTTTGTTCCAAAACAGAAACGACATACTCACTTTCTTCAACGAGTTTATTTCCAGCCGCATCTACTACCTCTACAAGTAGCTCGTATGTCCCATTTGGCAATGCATCCGTTATTTCAAATACTTTTTGCCATTCCATGTCGCGCTTATTGTAATCTAATAAAAATGTAATCTCTTTATTTTCTTTTCCTTTTAATGTAACACGAACTTCTTTCACAACCGATTCCACGTCTGCCGCCTTCACTCTTACACGTATAGAATCGCCTCGTTTTCGTTCGATTACATTCTCCTTCGCCTCGTCAATCGTGACTTTATGCAACTTCGGCATCTCTTTATCTATTGTTGGCGTTTCATTATTTATACGAATAAGTGGGACTTTCACTTCATTTTCTATCAGCTCTTCTTTCTCATTTTCTTTAAAACTTTGAATAAGCTGAAGGTTCCAATCACCTTGCAAATCAAAAATCCCGACCTTATAGTTAGCAATCCATCGCTTCGTCTCTTCTTCATAGTCAAAAGGTATCATTCTTTCTTGCTCATACAGATTACTGTTTTTTGGCAAACGCAACATACCTTTTATACTTTGAATATTTGTCTCTTTTGGCTCTACAATAATCCGTATTTCTTCGCCAACTTTTAATTCTCGCTTATTTATTGTAATAATCCCTTGATCCGTCTCTATCTTTTTTTCGGTTTCTTGCTCATTCTTTACTTCTTGTTGTTCCTCTTTATCTTGCTTCATTTCCACTTGTTCTGGCTGTTCTTGAACTTCCTTATTCTCTTCTTGTACATCCACTTCATTTATATTTTGTTCTGGCACATTTTGCTCTTCCGCCTGACTTTGCAGTGGGAAGAGCAAGCACACATGTATGCATAGCCAGCAAATTAGAAAAAACTTTACGCTTTTCATCTACTATTTCAACGCCTTATAGTGATTTTGTCACTTTTACTCCGAAAAATCCATCTACATTTACAAGTTCACCATACGCCACCAATACATCATTTACATAAATTCGAATTGGTTCATCAATATCTTCATCTAATACAACGGCTTCATTTTCTTGTAAACTTAATATATCTTGAATCGTTTTCACTGTACTTCCAAATACAAATTTCACATTCATTTCTACATTTTGTAGAATAGATGTATCCATATACACTGGCTCAATTTGTTTCACTTCTTTAAATTCAATAGGTTGTACAACAGGTTCTACAACCTCTTCTTCCATTTCTTCCTCAGCAATCTCTTCTTCTGCTTCCACCATTGGATATAGCAGTCGTCTTACCATTTCTTTCGCTTCTGAAATCGGTAAAATTTGATACATTTTCGATTGAAGCAAGTCGCCAATTTCAAGGTTGAACGTAATTTGAACAAGTTCATCCACTTCCATTGACTCTCCCAAATATTCCATTTCTTCTTTTAACGTGACAAATTTGACGTCTGGCGGCGTCATGTCCATCTTCTCTTTAAACATTTCTGACATCGCTGTTGCCGCATGCCCCATCATTTGGTTCATGATTTCTTTAATACCGCTCAGCTCTAATTCACTAAGCTCTTTCTCTGGATCAATCTCCCCTGTTCCCATCATCATTAAATCTACCATTGTCAAAGCAACATCTTTCGTAAATACGAATACGTTCTCATTCTTTAAACCTTCAACAAAATCGACATTTAAAATCACAAAGGGAACCGGTACACCGTCATAATGACGCACATTAATCGCTTCTACATTGGGTGTACTAATCGTAACCGGCTGATTTAAAAGCGTTGATAATACCGTTGAGGCTGAACCGATGGAAATGTTGGCAATTTCCCCAAGTACATCTTTCTCCTCTTGCGTTAACTGCTCTTTTTCAACATGTTCTTCTACAATCTCAGCTTCCGCTACTTCTGCTGGCTCGTCTTGCTCTTCTACGCCACCAGATAATTGTAGTAATTTATTTATCATTTGTTTCGCATGTTCAACTGAAACAATTTGTACAAGTTTAGAGTTTACAAGATTATCTATTTTAAGGTCAAACGACACTTTCACAATCGTGTTATTTCCAGTTATTCCAGAGATTTTCTCCATCTCTTCTAATAACTTTACAACTTTAATTGTCGGCGGTGACATGTCTACTGTATCTTGGAAGAATTCCGACATAGACGTCGCTGCGAATCCCATCATCTGGTTCATCGCTTCTTGTACAGCACTTAGCTCTAATTCGCCAAGTTCTTTTCCCTCTTCCACTTCACCTGTCCCCATCATCATTAAATCAGCAATAGATAAAGCAACATCTTGCTGAAGGACAAGTAGATTTTCCATATCTAATCCTTTTGTAAAATGAATATTTAATACAACATGAGGAACCTCAACATCACTTGTATCATATAAATCCACTAACTCTACATGAGGAGCAGTTATACTTACTTGCCTATTTAAAATCGTTGATAATACTGTCGAAGCAGAGCCAAATGATATATTTGCAATTTCGCCAAGAATATCACATTCTTGAGGCTTTAAAAGCTCCTTTTCTTTTTCTAGCACAATTGTGCTCGTATCCCCTTTTGTGTGTTGCTCAGGCATTTTCCCTGCCTCCTCATTTTTGTTTTTCTATTAAATGAATACACTCATTACATTTTAACAAATTTATTACGTAAATCGTGAACATGTATTTATTTCCTGTTATATATTAGTATGTAATTAACCAAAAAGCTCCCCAATTGTATACAAGTGGGGAGCTTTCCTTCATTCCTATTATAAACCTTCTGGGTTTAAAATGAGGACCACTCGTCCATCGCCGAGAATCGTCGCGCCAGAGAAATAGTTCGAACTCTCTGCAAAGAAATCGCCTAATGACTTTAAGACAATTTCTCTTTGGCCGATAATTGTGTTTACAATAAGTCCATAGCTACGATGTGTATTACGAACAATTAACACAGGAACCATTTGACTTTCATATGATTCAAATGCCTCATCTACTGATTTTTCACCAAATACAGTACTCAAATGCTTCACTTCAATAATTTGATCACGATAGTTTAACACGTCTTTTCCTTGTAAGGTTTGGATGTCTTCTCTCTTAATACGAATCGCTTCAACAATGTTACCAAGAGGTAGAGCATAACGTTTATCATTCGTTTGAACAAGCATAGATTGAATAATGGACAACGTTAATGGAAGTTCAATTCTAAATGTACTTCCCTTTCCTTCTTCTGAATCAATAATTAAATGTCCACCTAAACTATGGATTGTATGTTTTACAACATCTAATCCAACCCCGCGCCCTGAAAGATCCGATACTACTTCTGCTGTACTAAATCCTGGTTGGAAAATGAGATCAAACACTTCACGATCCGTTAATTTATTTGCCTCAGATTCTGTTACAACACCATTTTTAATTGCTTTTTCTAATACTTTCCCTTTATGAATTCCATTTCCATCATCCGTAATTTGAATTACGACATGATTTCCACTATGGAACGCTTCTAATTTAATTGTACCCGTCTCATTTTTCCCTGCATCACGACGTTTTTCAACAGTCTCAATACCATGATCAATTGCATTACGAATTAAATGAACGAGTGGATCACCGATTTCATCAATAACAATTTTATCAACTTCTGTATCTTCACCCGTAATTTGCAAATCGATTTTCTTCCCTAAATCTTTCGCTAACATACGCACCATACGCGGGAAACGATTAAAGACTGTTTCAATCGGCACCATACGCATGTTTAGAAGTACATTTTGAATATCTTTTGAAATATCGCCTAATCGATTTAAATGCTCAATTAATTCTTTGTTTTGAATTGCTTGTGCCAATTCATCTATGCGACCACGCTCAATTACACTCTCTTCAAACATGTTCATTAATCGTTCAATTTTCTCTAGCTGCACACGAATGGAACGATTCTCACCTTTAGCATTTTTCGTTTTTGCAGTGCTTTTAGTTGGCGTAGCACTTGCAGGTTGCTTCGCTGTCTCAATAGGTGCTTCCACCTGCGCAACTACAGACGGCTGTATCATTTCTTCTACTCGCGTAGTTTCTTGCGTAGCAACCATCGAATCTACTTCCTGTAATGATTCTCCTTGTTTCACTACTACTTTCTCAATTTCAGAAACGTGAAGCACTACCTGTTTCACTTCTTCTTCACTACGATCCGTATTCATAAATACTGTAAACTCAAAACCGAAAGCATCCGCTTCGATTTCTTCAATACTAGGAACCGTTTTTTGTATATCGCCTATATTTTGCAGTGCTTCAATACACATAATGGCACGTACTGCTTTTAAAATAGCTTGCTGTTCAACGGTTATATGCACTTCATGCGAAACTGCATCATCATTGTTTATAGACTCTTGCTCTATATGTTCCATAGAAGTTTCTACATTTCCGTTCAATAACGCTTCTAATTTTTGCTTCGTTGCGACTACATCAATATTACCCATTCCGCCTTGCTGCACATCTGCAACCATTTTCTCTAAATTATCAATGCATTCAAAAATCACATCAATAATATCCGCATGTACTACTATATTCCCATGACGAATTTCATCTAAAACGTTTTCCATTTTATGCGTTAAATCCGCCATTTCCGTAAATTCCATACTCGCAGACATACCTTTGAACGTATGAGCTGAGCGGAATATTTCTCCCACTACATCCATATCTGTAGGATTCTGCTCTAAAATTAGCACATTTTCATTTAGCGACTGTAAATGTTCTTCCGACTCTTCAAAAAATATATTTAATAGATCTGTTTGCATTTTCATCCCCTACCTGTCTAACAAACATTTCATTTATGTATAACAATTTAGTGTTTTAAAATGAGAAAAAAGGGGCCACACATCTATCCGTTATCACTGTTTTGATTCCTTGTGGCACCCCTTTTATATTAGCTATTTGCTACTTTTGTTAAAGCTTCGATTACGCGATCTGCTTGGAATGGCTTTACAATAAAGTCTTTTGCCCCGCCCTTAATTGCATCTAATACCATACCTTGTTGTCCCATTGCTGAACAAATAACAACCTTTGCACTTGAATCAATTTTCATAATTTCTTTTAATGCTTCAAGTCCGTCCATTTCTGGCATAGTAATATCTAATGTTACAATATCAGGTTGAAGTTCTTTATATTTTTGAATTGCCTCCACTCCATTTTCCGCTTCTCCGATTACTTCAAATTCAGAATTACTTTTTAATAAGTTTTTAATCATTGTTCGCATGAACATCGCATCATCTACAACTAAAATTTTATGTGCCATTCTTTTTGATTCTCTCCTTCTATGTATAAATATATCTTAATATTTCACCTTATCATTCTCACTCATTATACAAAATAAAACGATAAAATTTAATATTTTTTTAAAAGAATTTCTTCATTTTAGTATTTTATTACTAAAATACTAAAATACTATTCTTTAATGTAAATGACAACGCGACGATTTTTCTCCCAATTTTGCGGTGAATCATTCGGTACAACTGGCTTTGTGTCTGCATATCCTACCGCAGCTAACCTTTTATCCTCCACATTATACACTTCAATTAAATGGTGGATCATATTAGCTGCTCGTGCTGAAGATAATTCCCAATTAGAAGGGAACTTTTCATTATGGATCGGTCTACTATCTGTATGCCCCTCCACAACAATTGAGTTTGGTACGGATTGAAAAAATCCGACTAATTTGCTAATAATTTCTTTTGCTTCAGGCTTAACGTTCGCATCACCTGTATCAAATATTAAATTATCTACTATAACAACGCTTACCCCTGTATCTTCTCGATATACATTCACTTGACTAATACCGTTATTATCTACATATGCTTTTAACTTTTTGTACAAGTCGTCCATTCGCTTTTTTGAGACCATTTTTTCATCATTTTTTTCATGTGAAATATCTGGTATAGTATTTTCCATTACTTTTGCATCAACTTGCTCCGTATCACTAAACTTTTCAAGCATCTTTGACAATTTTACTGCATCCTGCTTTGAAGTAGCAACTAGTAATACAAAGAAAGTTAATAATAACATCGTTAAATCTGTAAAAGTCGTCATCCAACGAGGCGATCCCTTTTGCGGTCGTTTTATCATCACCATACCACTCCTTGCAATATTAGGCTGCTCGTTTTACTTTTTTTATCTTTGTTTCGTATACATACGTATCGAGTTTTAACTTTAATTTAGACGGAATTTGTCCACGATACAATTCTGAAATGGCTTCAATAACAAACTTCTTCTCTGTATATAAATCTTCAATACCACGATACACTTTTTCAGCAAGAGGGATTGCAATCATATTTGCAAGTACTGATCCATACAATGTCGTTAACATCGCAACTGCCATCCCTGTACCAATTTGCGATGTGTCTTGCAAATTTTGAAGCATAATGATAAGACCAATTAAAGTCCCTATCATACCCCAAGCCGGAGCGAAATCGCCAATTTTATCTAATAATACTGCCCCTTTTCTTAATTCATACACTTCCGTTTCAACATCTTTCATTAACACTTCTTTTAATTCATCTTCATCGTAACCACTTAACATTAATCGAATTCCTTTTTGAATAAAAGGATTGTCCACCTGCTCTCCATCAACCTCTAAAGAAAGTAAACCGTGTTTTTTAGATTTTTTTGAAAAATCAACAAACAAATCCGTTAACTGTTCTAAATCTTCTTCTTTTCTATGTAAAACAGTAAAAATACTTTTCGTATATTTTTTTATTTCTCCAAATCGATATGCCACAACAATTGTCGCAGTTGTTCCCCCTATGACAATTAAAATAGATGAAACATCTAAAAAGTTTTTAAAAGCTTTTATTCCGCCTCCACCAAGCATAATTGCCGCTATCACTATGGCAAAACCTACTAAAATGCCAAATGGGCTAGAAATGTCAAACTTCCTTTTTTTTCTTTCTGGTCTAGCAAATCCTTGATTTTCGTCTCCCATATTCCTGCCCTTTCCTTTTCATTTTTATAAAACATTTTTTTATTTTAATAATGCGTTTTCATATATAATGCTTATTATACGCTTATCATCTATTTATCGCAATATACTCATAAAATTGACACATTTCATTTCCATATTAGAATTATAGTATGGAAATACGAGGAGGATCACGATGGAACATAACATTTTACAAGTCATTGCACTAGCAGAAAAACTAAAATATGAAATGCGACATAGCTGGCTTTCTAACGGACGTCAAGAAAGTGTTGCTGAACATACGTGGCGCATGTCTCTAATGGCCATTTTAGTTGAACCTTATTTAGATCAGAAAGTAAATATTGAAAAATTACTTAAAATGGTTATTATTCACGATCTAGTCGAAGCAGAAGCTGGTGATATTCCTGCTTTTGATACAATGAATAGTCATGAATTACAATTACAAAAACAAATAAATGAACAAGAAGCAATTTCAAATATTAAACGAACATTAAAAGGTTCTCTCGGCGAGGAATTATATGATTTATGGATGGAGTTTGAAGCGAAAGAAACGTACGAAGCAAAAGTTGCTAACGCACTTGATAAGCTTGAGGTAAAAATTCAGCATAACGAAGCTGATATTGATACGTGGCTGCCAATTGAGCATAAAATGACATTCCAAGTAGCAAAGCATACAAACTTTGATTCTTTCCTATCTAAATTACAAAAAATCATTGAGCAAGATGGTGAAAAAAAATTATTAGCTGCCGGCATTGACGTTGAAGCCTGCAAGCAATAATGAAATAAGACACTCAGTACGAGTGTCTTATTTCATTATTGTTGATACAGCCTGCTTGTAAATAAGTTGTTGTTTTCCATCAACTAACATTAAAACGGTAAATTTGTCTATTGCAACAACTTCTCCTACTATTCTAACGCCACTCTTTAAAAAAATTGTAACAATACCTTTTTCTTCTTTTATTTGTTTATATAGCTCTTCTTGTAAATGTTCCAAATATATCTCTCTCCTCTTTGTTGAATATCTTAATATAAAAAACTACAAATTATTTACTTATGTACTTTATCTTTCACATTCATAAACTTATTAATAAGTATATCTAAATCTCGGCTAAATAACAAAACTTTATCATGATCCAATCCATGTCTAGCAACAAGTTGAATTAGCTCTTTCTTTTTAGTTTCTATTTTATTTTGTAGTTGTCCCATCTCCATCTCTTCACTAAAACTCCCTTTTCCCATAATATTACTTGTAAAATTATAGTACAAATCCTCTCATAAAAAAATATAAAAATGGTTTTTTTTACAATTTTTATATTTTTTTATGAACAAATCGCAAAATATATAACGATTCATTCATACATCAAACTCAATATACACTTAAAATGACCACACAGGCGTTTGTCTAATTACAAAAGAGACTGGCTCCTTTTCCACAAAAAAAACATACTGTATACAGTAGTCCATGAATTATATAGATTAACTTACTCAAAAGGAGGAAAACATATGAGCTATGGTGGAAGTTGCGCTGGTTTCGGCGGTGGATTTGCTTTGCTTATCGTACTATTCATCCTTCTAATCATCATCGGATGTAGCTGTTGGGGTGGCGGCGGATACGGATACTAATATATCCTATCCTTAACAAATGAACGAAAAACTATAAGAAAACAGCTCATATTTGAGCTGTTTTTTTCATACTTTCGTATGAAGTTATGTCCCTCTTTTTTGTGATTTCAACTCATAAAAAAACGTTTACTATGAAATAAGAAACATTTTTACTTAGGAGGATTACAATGATTAAAGGTCTTTACGAAGCACATTTACCTGTCCGTAACTTAGAAGTGTCTATACCTTTTTACGAATCGCTAGGACTAAAATTATATAAAAGAGGAGACGATATTGCTTTCTTTTGGATTAAGGAAAATGAAAGTTGGCTCGGTCTTTGGGAAGGTACAGAATACAAAGTAAATTATCATCCCTCTTTACGACACATCGCCTTTCAAGTAAGCTTACATGATTTAGAACATGCAATACATTGGCTAAACCAAAAAGGCATTTCAGCACGAAAAGATTTTGGAATGGAGCCAATTGAACCAATTGTTTTTCCAGAGTTAGCGCATGCCGCCGTATACTTTAACGATCCTGACGGAAATAGTTTAGAATTGATTGCACAATTACCTGTTGGACTCCCTACAGAGGAGAAAGTGTATTTAAGTGAGTGGAAAAAACAAGTTCAAGCATCATCATTACATAAGGATTAATCTTTTTATGTCAGTTTCTTATTCCGCGCTTCTTAAAACAAATAATAACTTCAAAAAACTATTTTATGGGCAAACATTAAGTGTGCTTGGAGATTGGTTTCATACTGTAGCTTTATTAACGTTCGTCTATAGCATAACGGAATCTCCATTTATGATCGCACTCACCTTTATAAGTAAAGGTTTACCTCAGCTTCTGCTTAGTCCTTTCATAGGCGGAGTTGTAGATCGTTTTTCTAAAAAGAATATTATGATTTTTACCGATATTTTACGAGGCATAATCGTCCTCACTTACTTATTCGCACTATATAAAATTGAGATTATTTTCATTTCTAATATATGTTTATCCGTACTTTCTTGTTTATTTGAGCCGGCTAAACAAGCAACCTTAAAAAACATCGTACATCAAAATCATTTCGTAACTGCTAACTCTCTTTCTAGTACAATGAATGGTTTTATGTCTATTATGGGTGCTTCTGTAGGCGGGATAATTGCACAATCTTTACATATTGAGTTCGCTTTTTTAGTAAATAGCCTATCATACTTTATTTCAGCCTATTTTATTTATAATATGAGTGTTCCCTCTTATGATACTTGTAAGAAGAAAAAAGCATTTTTTACTGATATAAAAGATGGTTACACATACATATTACAAACAAAAATCATTTTAATATTAATTCTTGTAGGCATTTCATGGGGGCTTATTGGAGGTGCTTATCAGCTACTTCTAACAATCTATGCCGAAAAAATTTTCCACACGAACATTGGGATTTTATATACGGTTCAAGGGGCTGGGCTTATGATAGGAAGCCTTCTCGTTAATCTTTACATATCCAGCAATAAAGAAAAAATGAAAAAAGCATTTGGTTGGGCCTACTTCCTACAAGGCTTTTTCTTTCTTGGATTCATTCTATCCGATCAACTTATTTTCGGTATCATTACATTACTCTGTATGCGCATAGCAGGAGGAATCATCGTTCCACTTGATACGACATTACTTCAAACTTACACGCACGAAAATATGATTGGTAAAGTTTTCTCCTTTCATTACTCTATTTATAGCTCACTTATACAGTTATCTATGCTCATGACAGGATGGTTATTAGAAATCCTTTCTCCTCAAATAATTGGTAGTTTTCTAGCTACATGTTGTATTTTTGTTAGTTTTATATGGCTGTTCTTGTATTATCGCGGGAAACTTAATGAAGAATCTACTATTGCTTAATAGCATGTTTATGTACATGCTATTTTTATTTATGTCGAAATATAAAGGAAAAAGACGATTTATTTTCCTTACGTTCTAATTTTTTAGAATGTACAATAAATTTAGATTATAAGAAAGGGGATGCCATAATGTTTGACGATAGACTTACTATTTCAGCTGAACAGCAGAAGCTCATTTCCAACGCAACTCGTATTCAAATTCTTCACCTTTTAAAAGACGAAGCACTCACTGCAAAACAAGTAGCTACTAAACTAAACAAATCTACTGGTAGCGTACATTATCACGTTCAAATTTTATATGATGGAGGGTTACTTGAATTAGTAGACACGAAGGAAAAACGAGGGATTATTGAAAAATATTACAAGGCAAAATCTGCTCATTTCTATATTGAAGAAAGCGGCACAGAGGGAACGAATACAGGTAGTCATATTGTTTCTCATTTATTTTTAACTCCAGAGGAATTACAACAGCTTACTTGGGAGGTTACACAAGTTTTATTACGCTGGGAAAACAAAACCGCTCGTCAATCTAACTCTGAAGAGGAATACGCTATTTCCTGCAGGATAAAAAAACAATGAAAGAAAGGTTCAGCTGCTCATGAAAAATAAATTATTATTATTGTCGGGAACAGGAATTTCTCGTTTAGGTGATTTTATGTATCTCATCGCCTTAAACGTAATGGTGTTACATAGCACAAACTCTCCTGCTGCTGTAGCAGGATTATGGATTGTCGGTCCAATTGCGACCGTTGTTACAAAAATTTGGTCTGGTAGCATAGTAGATCGATTAAACAAACGGTCCATTATGCTTATCACAGATATCATTCGAGCAGTTCTCATTGGCTGCGTTCCACTATTTGATTCTATTTGGGCCATTTATATTTTTATCTTTTTAACTCGTATCGCTACATCATTTTTCGATCCAGCTTCATTTTCTTATAAAACAATGCTTATACGTGCTGAAGAACGCGCTCAATTCAACGCTTGGAGTAGCTTTTGTACAAGCGGGGCTTTTATTATCGGTCCAGCTCTTGCTGGAATACTTCTCACCACGCACTCAGCATCCTTTGTAATTTACTGCAACTCACTTTCCTTTCTACTTTCTACTATTCTCATTTATTTCTTACCTAATATTACGTTACAAACAAAGCAAAGCGAAGAAGTTGCAAATACTTTCGTACAAACATTACGAAGTGATTGGAAACAAGTTTTTTCATTCGCTCGAACTGAAACGTACATTATTCTCATATTCGTTTTATTTCAAGCGACTATGCTTGTCGCTATGGCACTTGATTCACAAGAAGTTGTTTTTACAAGACAAGTACTGTTTTTAACCGATATAGAATACAGTATGCTTGTTAGTATAACTGGCGCTGCTTACGTTTCCGGTTCATTTCTTGTCTCTCTCTTTGCCAAACGTTTACCAATTCAATATTGTATCGGATTAGGGACAATTTTCACAGCAATAGGCTATGTAATTTTCGCCTTTTCAAATTCATTTATCGTCGCGGCAGGCGGTTTCATTTTACTTGGCATTTCTTCATCATTTGCTGGTACTGGCTTTTTTACATTTTATCAAAATAACATCCCGGTTCATATGATAGGACGTATCGATAGCGTATTTGATTCCATAAAAAGTTTTATCCAAATCTTTTTCATTTTAGCAATTGGAGCATCCGCACAATTTCTTTCCGTTCAAATGACTGTAATAAGTAGCTCGTTACTCATCCTTTTCCTTTCCTGTTTATTAGCAATCCGAGTAATGACGCCTTCACGAGAAAAATATTTTAAGGCTACAGGATCATCATTGGAATATTAATTGCAACATATAAAGCGGCTACTTTGCCGCTTTTTTCCCCGTATGAAAGGCCAGTAAGCCTCCACTGATTAAAGTTTTACTTTATGTTAAAATATTAATGAAATTTGATTATGTGGGGGGGCTTTTTTGAATACTATATTCATGTTCATTTGTATTATATTAGTAGCTTCTATTTTACAAACAAGTACCGGTTTTGGCTTTTCTATTATGGCAACACCTTTCTTACTCATGTTATTTCTACCACAAGAAGCTATACAAATAAATATCATTTTATCATTCATTATTTCTATATCACTCATTTGGAAAATAAGAATGGACATTGATTGTATTCTACTGAAAAGATTAATTTTCGGCAGTATAGTTGGTGTTCCTTTTGGTATTATCATTTTCACTTCTATTAACATCAACACATTTAAATTAGCAATTAGCATCCTACTCTTACTATTAACTTTGATGCTAATCTGTAACTTTAAGATTCAATCAACAAAATCTAGAGATTTCATAGTTGGCGGATTATCCGGTCTTTTAACGACAAGTATCGGTATGCCAGGACCACCCCTGTTACTGTACTTTACAGGAACTGATACAAAAAAAGAGAAGCTGAGAGCAACTACTTTAGCTTTTTATCTATTTATATATTTCATTAGCCTACTAACGCAAATACTCTTTACTGGCACAAACAAGACAATTTGGGAATCAAGTTTTTACGCTATTCCAATCGTATTTCTAGGTTTGTATATAGGTCAAATTATTTTCAAATGGCTTAATCAACGAGTTTTTAAAATATTTACGTATATTCTTTTGAGTTGTACAGGTATATATCTTCTTATTGAAAGTTTGCATTTGTTATAAAAGGTGCTTTAGTATGTGTCATAACGGCAGATAAGTTTTCAATATTTTTAAACGTGATAACAATAAAAAGCGGCTATTATGCCGCTTTTTATTTTCAAATTAAATATTTTAAAACTAGAAGCCCACCCATCGCTATTACAAACACATTGAAAAAAATCAGCCAACTTTTTTCAAACTCTTTATATCTCTCTTCTTTCACCCCGCGTTGTTTTAGCTTCTCAATTACAGTTTTCAGTTCTTGCTCATGCTCGGTACTTCCTAATTGTATATAGTTATTATCTATAGTAATTCCATATACATTCTTCATTTTTTTATGTCGCGAAACTGCTTGAATTGAGTTGATTAACACATTGTACTCATTTATTTTTTTGAAATAACAATCTAACGATTTAATTCGTAATCTTGTATTTGTTAAAACAATGTAATAATAAAAAGTAGCACCTGCAGTTATTATACTTGGGATAACTTTAGAATTCACAAGGCTCCCCTCTTCCACTAATATTTCACATTCAATTTCTTCTCCTTCTTGTAACTCTTTCCGAACTGATTCTTCCAACATTTGCACCGTTAATTTCTTCAATAATTCTCCGTTTTTCACATAATACTTATCTACATTTATAGTCTCATCCGCTTCTTTCTCCAAACGTGTAATCTCTTCCTCTGAATATTGGAGCTCATTTAACATAGATAATAATCTTTTATCCATATTACACACTCCCTTTCCATAGTTTTTGAATTTTTTTCTTCCCACGAGAAATTCGATTGTATATATAATCCGCCGTTACTTTTAATTCTTTTGCAATGTCATCAATGGAATACCCATCAATATACCTCTTTAAAAAGATATATCGATCTTTCTTATTTAAATCTTGAACTATTTCCATAATCTCTTCTTCTTGTTCTATGTCATACCTATCATGGACACCTGTATCTATCTCTACGTCTTTATCAATTTTATTCTCTTTATATACTTTCTTTTTATATTCCAACGCCTTTAGTTTAGTAATACCAATCATCCAAGATTTTAAGTTGCCCTTTTCTGTATCAAAATGGTCGATATGAAACCAAATAACAGTAAATACATCGTTATAACAATCATCCACATATTGTTTTTCAATAGGGGTACTTAACGATTTATGAATAATGTACAAAATTAATTTTCCATATTGATCAATCACTTCTTTCAAAGCATCTTGATCGCGTTTTTTCATAGCTATAATTAAATCCACTTCAGAATCGAAAATCATAAGCATCTTCCTTCCTCAATTCCCCTTTAGCAGCTGCCTTTACTTACTATTGGCATTTCATTCTCATTTTCTATCACTTTTGTAAAAAATTATTAATTTTTATTTCTATGTATATGATAACAAACAAAATACCTAAGTTCAGAAAGTAGTATCTACATTCTGAACTTAGGTATTAACAATTAAATTATTCACTTATGCTAACGTTTCATCACAAGTCTCTGTTACGTTTTTAAAATATTGCAAGTTCTCCTTCGCTTCAGGTCTGCCTTTTTACTCACTTCTTATTAAATCCTTTTTCACTTAAAAACTCTTTCATATGCATTCTTTTTTCTTTAGACATAAATGAACTCATCGATTCCGTCCATGTTACATTTTTTTGATTTGATGATCTTTCTTTATAATACGCGCTCATCGTTTCATCGTATTCGTTTAATAATTCATCATATTTCTTTTCATCATATCCATTTTCATGAAGGATAGCTGCTATCGGTAAACGTGGTTTCACTCCGTGATCTTCATCTGGTACACCGACTGTCATTCCGAATACAGGATATACTTTATCTGGTAAATGAAGCAATTCGCTCACTTCTCCCGGATTATTACGAATACCACCAATATAACAAATACCGTATCCTAACGATTCTGCTGCTAACGCTAAGTTTTGCGCAAAGAGTGAAGCATCTACCGTTGCTACGATAAAGTCTTCCACTCCTTCATGCTTTATCTCTGTACCATGTTTTTCACATGCCATTTCAAGTCGTTTTAAATCTGCACAACAAACAAAGAATGCTGCGCAATCTTTCACATGACGATTTCCGGATAACTCTGCTAGTTTCGCCTTTAAGTCTTGATCGGTTATATATATAACAGAGTAAGCCTGTACAAAATGCGAGGAAGCAGCATGCTGCGCAGCTTGCACCATTCTTTCTACTACATCTTTCGGAATAGGTTCTTCTTTATATTTACGAACTGAAACGTGTTGCTCCATTTTATGTATCATCTCATTCATGAAAATCACTCCTTTTTCTCTTCCTAATGAAAAATTAACATATCTTTTCCAATATTCACAACTTATAAGCACAAAAAGAGCAATTCTTTTTGAATTGCTCTTTTTAAAAAATCTATTAATACGGTAAATGAAATTATATCGTCGATTTTTTCAATATATCAACGATTCCCTGCACTATATCGACGATTTTTCAAATATATCGTCGATTCGACAAAGAATATCGACTTACCGACAAATAACGACAAACTCACTCCGAATTATTCCTTATCTTATTACGCTGTTTTCAACACTTTAACACCTTTTACGATATTCCAAATGAAGTAATAAATCCCTACAAGAATGAATACTGCATATGTGATCATGATCCCAATTCCAGCACCATCAGATTGATTGAATCCTAAACCGTATATTCCTGATATCGCTATCCCTCCGAATAAAATTGCGTACGGGAAAATATGTGACCAAAATGCTTTTTTCGCGTGATATTTCACTTCATCCTCTGCAACGAAGTACACGATAATTGGTAATAAAAATGGGGCAAAAAAGATACTAAAGTAACATAGTGAAGATAATATATTATTTCCTTTCATCCGATTCACCTCTAAATAGTTTTTGTTATCTTCATTATGTCAGGAATCCATTCTAGAAACTATCGCTTTACCTTTCATTAAGATGACATATTTGTAAGATTCCCCTCAAAAAATCCCGCCTAGAATGCTAGGCGGAATCACTTCCACTATATTCGATTCATAAACCAATATTGCGTAATGGCTAAATATTCACGTATATTCGATGGAATGACAATTCGCTTCGGTGTTTCGGCCGGAAGACCTTCTAATTGTAAACCTTGCTTAGCTGCTATTTTTTTCGCTCTAAACATGTGGAAATCGTTTGTTACGATCATTCCTTTTTTCATATTGTCCGGAATTAAAGGTTTTGAGAATTTAATATTTTCATCTGTACTCGTTGACCTATCTTCCATGATAATGCGATCTTCTGCAATTTTTAGTTTCATTAATCCATTTTTCATTGCTAATGCTTCTGAAATATCTTCCCCTTTTCCTTTTCCTCCAGACACAATAGCAATTGCTTTCTCATGTGCTTTCAAATACTCAGCTGCTTTATCAATACGATATTGCAATGAGTACGATGGTTTCGTTCCGTTTACTTTCGAGCCTAATACAATGATATAATCAGCTTCATAGGTCGCATTCATGTGCCCATGCTTATAAATGTTATATTGTAAAAATCCCACATAAACGGCGCAAACCATTATAATTCCTATCATATACTTCATTATTTTTTTCTTTCTCATATCTATATACTCCTATGTTCTTTGCTTCTTTCATGATAATATCCATTTATTTGTTTGTATACAGACAAATTCCAAATCACCCTAATTTATCCTCTAGAAAGTAATATTTATATTTCTTTCGGGAACAGTAAGTACAACTTTGCACGAAGGAGTGTCTCTATTGCTTCTCTTTTTATGTAACGTATCGTTCTTTTTTATTTTATTTTTACTATCACTTAAGATGCTCGGTAAATCAGCTTTAGCACAACTAACTCCTCATGATTTTGGTGCGATTATCTTTTTATCTTATTTAGCTTTTCAAGCCATACCAGTCTCTGGTGCTTTGCAAGCTTTTCTCGGTATGGTTGTAATTACATGTTTACATTTAATCCTTACAAAATTAAGCCTATTCAACAAACTAAATCGTTTTATTCTCGGGCACCCGATTATTTTAATTAAACATGGTGATATTATTTTTGAGAACTTACAAAAAAGTAGGTATCCCATTGCTGAATTACTTTCTAATCTTCGCGTTGCAGGATACCCGAGTGTTCATGAAATTGAATACGCTATTTTAGAAGCGAATGGAGCCATTAGCATTTTACCAAAGCGTGAACTTGTACCATTAACTCCGAAAGATTTGAATATAGATGTTAAGTATGCTGGATTACCAATTGCCCTTATCGTCGATTCACAAATTCAATACGATAACTTAAAGTTAATTCATAAGGACGAAAAGTGGTTATATAAAGAATTAAAAGAAAAAGGAATTACAAACATTAAAAACGTTGCCTTTGCGTCTGTTCAAGAAACAGATGGATCTTTTGCTATTAGTTTAAAAAAATAGAAAATCCCCTTCATTTCTTAAGGGGATTTTCTTCATTATATCGCTTCTTTCTTTCCCGCCATATTTAATGGAACAGGATGTTTCATACGATTCATCGTAAATACGATAATCGCTGTCAATACTTCCGCTACTGGCATAACGAGCCAAATTCCGTTTATCCCAAATAATTTCGGCATAATCCATAATAATGGAATAATAAATAGTAACCCTCGGCTCATTATAATAAGTACTGATTTTGTCGTTTGTCGCACTGATTGGAAGTACTCTCCATATACAATGTTATAGCCTAAAAATACGTATTGGATAAAGAACAGGCTAATACCCGTTAATGTTAACTCCAACAACTCTGGAGATTGGACATCAAATAGACCAATAATATATTTCCCAAAGAATAATCCGACAATTATTGCAACGCCTCCAAGTACAACTGCAATTTTCACAGCAAACTGTAATCCTTCACGTAATCTTTCTGATAAATTTGCACCGTAATGGAAACTAGCAATTGGTTGCAATGCAGCACCTACACCGAAGAATAATAGTAATGTCATCGCATGAATGCTGTTTACCATCGCATAGGAAGCTACTCCTACTTCTCCTGCATATTGAACGAATGCAATATTAAAACCAATCGTTACAATTGCTACTGTACTTTCGGCTGTAAAACTTGGAAAACCTATTATCATAATTTGTTTAACTGTATCCCATTCAAAATGGAATTTCGTCCATTTTAAAATACTACTTTTTCTAAAGAAATGCGTTAATAATACAAGGAAACCAATCGCTGCCGAAAGAATAGTTGCTGAAGCCGCTCCTGTTACGCCCCATTTAAAGATGAAAATAAAGATATAGTCAAACACTATATTTAATACAGCTGTTACAACTAAACCTGCCATTGCTAAATTAGGATTTCCATCATTTCGTATAAATGTACTTAAAATATTTTCTAAAACGTATATCATTCCAAATGTTAATAATACGTGTAAATAGTCTAACGCATACGGTAAAATCACTTCGTTTGCACCGAATAAGTATGCTAAGTCTTCTATTCTCCATAAGCAAATCGCCGCTAAAACGCCTACGATAATGACTGCTACCGTCATGGATTGAGTAAAAATAGACCTTGCTCTTTCAATTTTATTTTCACCTAATGCAATGGAATATAACGTTGCCCCGCCCATTCCAATCCATAATGAAATAGAGAAGAAAATTGAAAACGCTGGAATAGCCACGTTTACTCCTGCTAAACCGTTTGCTCCAACTCCTCTACTAATCATGACAGCGTCAATTACAATATTCACTGACATTAATACCATTCCAAGAACGGCTGGTATTAAATAAGAAATAAATAAACTTTTTATCGGTTTTTCTCTTAATTTTTCTGTTGCTTCCATACTATTTTGCTCCTTTTTTTCAACTCTCTTTTCTCAGTTTAAACCTTCAAGTAACTTGAAGGTCAATAGAGAATTTGAAAAATAGGTAACTTACTTATCGTGTTTCATGCCAATTTGTAATGATACGAGTGCTACAACTTATTGCTTTATTTTTTCATGATTGGAATTTGAATTTCTGTTACTTGCTCCTCTGGATTTTCTGTTACAGACCAATCGATTAATCCAATCTCAATCGCATCTCCACTTACTTCATATCCTTCTTGATCAATGTATGCAAGTAATTCCTTATACGTTGCATCTGTTTCTTCATACGGTCCATGATGATAAGAACAAGCATATAAACCTTCCTTAATCTCATCTGAACTCTGTATTTGGAAAGGCATGTAATCCAAAAGAATAAAAACACTGCTATATGCTTGAAACTCATTTTGCATGAATCCTTTTTTCGCGACTGTTACACCGATATCTCCAGAAAATAAGCTATCATCCATTTGCCTCATATTTTTTTGCAACGAATGAATGTAGTACTCAAACATATCATCCGTCGTATCCGGGGCAACCGCAATAGCTGTTATTTTTCGCTGCGGGATCTCTTTTATTACCACTTGTTCAGCTTTTGCTTTTGTTGCTTCCTTAATTAAATGAATTCTATGCTCCATTTTCGCCAAAGCATACTCAATTTCTCTTTGTTTTTTCAACATCATCTCTTGTTGTTTTTCCAGTAAATTGAGTGCATATGCTGGATTTCTTTCATCAATATATTTCTTAATTTCCTTTAATGGAATGTTTAATTGGCGTAAAAACTTAATCGTATCTAATAGTGAAAATTGATCGATTGTATAATAACGATAATTTGTTTGCGGGTCCACAGTGGACGGATGAAAAATTCCCTTCTCATCATAATAGCGTAAAGTAGATTCCGCTATATTATGCATTTTTGCCATTTCTCCAATTGTAAAGCGTTTATTTAATAACATCTTTTATTTCCTTCCATTTCTATTTATTTCATTATATGTTCATTCTGTCTTCAAAACAAAAAAGAATTCTCCTACGAGAATTCTTTTTATTAACTCTTAAACCTCTATTATTATAGGAAGGATCATCGGTTTTCTTTTCGTATTCGTATATATATACTTCCCTAAAGCTTCTCTTACTTCTCTTTTCAAAATACCCCAACTATTCACTTTCTCTTTCTTCAAATTATTAATTGTAATAACAGCTAATTTATTTAATTCCTTCAAAAACTCTTCTGAATCACGAACATAGACGAATCCACGAGAAATAATATCAGGACCTGAAATTATTTCTCCATCCACTTTATTAAAAGTAATAACTATAACGAGCATTCCATCTTCTGAAAGTTGTTTTCGATCACGTAATAATGCATTTCCAACATCACCAATTCCTAATCCATCTACATATATATTTCCTGCTTGTATTTTTCTCGATTGAACGGCCACTTCATTACTTATATCTACAACATCTCCATTACGAACGATAAAGATATTCTCTTTTTCAACACCAATTGATTCTGCTAACAAACTATGGTGATGTAGCATTCTAAACTCTCCATGAATTGGGATAAAATATTTTGGCTTCATTAATGTGAGCATTAACTTTAATTCTTCTTGATATGCATGGCCAGATACATGGACTCCAGTAGAACTGCCTGATCCGTAAATCACTCTTGCCCCTAATGCAAATAAGTTATCGATAATTCGCGAAACATTACGTTCATTTCCTGGAATAGGAGTCGCAGCTATAATAACTGTATCTTCTGGTAAAACATCTACTTGCCTATAGTTTCCACTAGCTAAACGCGCTAAAGCTGCCATTGGTTCTCCTTGACTTCCTGTACAAAGTATTGCGACCTGCTTTGAATCTAAATGATTTACCTCATTTGCTTCAATTAGCATACCATCTGGAATATTTAGATACCCTTTCTCTAGAGCAACTTCTACTACATTTACCATACTTCTGCCGAGCAAAGCCAGTTTTCGATTTGTTTTTATACAAGCTTCAACTATTTGCTGAACACGATTCACATTAGAAGCAAATGTAGAAATAATTACTTTTCTATTTGCTTTCATAAATATTTCCTCTATCCGTTCTCCTACCGATCTCTCTGATGGAGTAAAACCTGGTCGTTCTGCATTTGTACTTTCCGATAGTAAAGCTAGTACACCTTCACTACCTATTTTAGCCATTTTATGAATATCAGGATGTTGGTTATTTACTGGTGTTAAATCAAATTTAAAATCCCCAGTATGTACTACATTACCTTCTCGAGTATGAAACACAATACCGAGACAATCTGGAATACTATGATTCGTTTTAAAAAATGTCGTCTTAATAGAACCGAGATCAATTTCTGATTCTGCGTGAATGACGATTAATTCTGTATCATTTTGAAGATTATGCTCTTTTAATTTAATTTCAATTAACCCTAACGTTAACTTCGTCGCATAAATTGGTACGTTTAGTTGTTTTAAAAAATATGGTATTCCGCCAATATGGTCTTCATGTCCGTGCGTCACGACTAACCCGCGAATTTTTTCTTTATTTTCTTGTAAGTATGTGATGTCTGGAATTATTAAATCAATTCCTAATAAACTTTCATCTGGAAATTTAGATCCACAATCAATAACGACAATATCATTTTCATATTGAATAGCGTACATATTTTTCCCTATTTCATTTACTCCACCTAAAGCAACGATAGACAAGTTATTTTTTAATGACTTCAAATGATAAGTCCTCCCTTTCACATTTATAATTCGTGAAATAGCATTTAGGCTTTATTATTTGTAATAAAAAAGGACTTCATACTATTTCATACATATAAAATCCACACGCTAATCTTATATGTATATCCCTAATAACACCGTCTCTCTCTAAAAAAGCTCCCATTTTTTCATTGATTTTTTGCAAAATATATTATATATTAATTACAGGTTCAAATTACAAGTTCAAAAGAACTTGTAATCAGACCCTTTGTTTAATGGGTTTTACATATTTTCATTAGGCAAATTCCGAGAAATCGTATGATAAAAATAAAAATGATAAGGAGAGGATCCGATGGAATTCGAATTTTTCTTTCAAATTGCACTTATTTTATTAAGTACAAAGCTTGCTGGTGATCTTAGTGTTAGATTAGGCCAACCTTCTGTACTCGGTAAATTAATTGTCGGTATCGTTATCGGTCCAGCTGTATTAGGTTGGATTGAAAACTCAGAACTTCTAACACAATTAAGTAATGTTGGTGTTATTCTTTTAATGTTTATGGCAGGACTTGAAACAGACTTAGAGGAATTAAACGCAAATCGTAATTCTTCTTTAGCTGTTGCACTTGGAGGTATCATTCTTCCATTCGTAGGTGGTTACGTTTCTGGTCTTATTATGGGAATGGAACAAGGAAATGCTGTATTTTTAGGATTACTTCTATGTGCGACAAGTGTTAGTATTTCCGTACAAACACTTCGTGATTTAGGAAAGATGAAAACACGTGAAAGTACAACTATGCTGGGCGCAGCTGTATTTGATGACATTCTTGTCGTTATTTTATTAGCATTTGCAATGAGTTTCCTAGGTACAGACGATGTTAACTTAACAATGATTATCTTGAAGAAAGTTGTATTCTTCGCTTCTATTATTTTAATCGGATGGAAAGGTGTTCCTGCGATTATGCGCTGGTTATCACCGCTACGCGTATCTGAGTCTATCGTGAGCGCGGCTCTTATCATCTGTTTCTCATTCGCATATTTCGGCGAACTATTAGGAATTGCTGGTATTATCGGTGCTTTCGCAGCTGGTATCGCTATTTCTCAAACGAACTACAAACATGAAGTAGAAAAGAAAGTAGAGCCAATCGCTTACGCTATGTTCGTTCCAGTATTCTTCGTAAGTATCGGTATGAATATTACATTTGACGGTATTGGCGATCAAATTTGGTTCATCCTAGCATTAACAGTAATCGCTGTATTAACGAAACTAATCGGTTGTGGCTTAGGTGCACGAATGACTGGATTTGATGCTAAGTCTTCTGCAATTATCGGTTCTGGAATGGTTTCTCGTGGTGAAGTTGCACTTATCATCGCAGGAACAGGACTTTCTTCAGGTCTACTAGCACAAGATTACTTTACAGCTATCGTTATTGTCGTTATTTTAACTACAATGATTACACCACCAATGTTAAAATACACTTTTGGTGCAAAAGATAAAGCAATGAAAGCAAGTAAATAAGTTTCATATGAAAAAAGGAGATTGCTGTCTTATAAGATAGCAATCTCCTTTTTTTGTTTTATCTTTAAACAAGCCCGTTCTTTTTTAACCATTTTTCAAAAATAATTCGCGCTTCATCATCATCAATATCATTACGAAATGAATACACCATAATGCCATAATCATCTATATATTCACCTAGCTTCATTTCCTCCACTTTCTTATAAAAATCGTCTACCTCATAGTGCGGAATATAAGCATCCCAAACTGGTTCATGTATTCTTTTGTACGCTGTCACTTCCAAATCATATCCATCTTCATAATATCCGATGTGATAATGTTGACTAAGATCATATTTTGTCACGAAATTCCCCTCCCTTTGAAAATTTATCATATTTCACATAATAAACAAAAGCGAGCTGTATATTACAGCTCGCTCGATTCATTAAATACGTTCCATTGCTGTCTTCAACGTTCCCACAACGAAAGCAATCTCTTCACTTGAAATAATAAGCGGTGGTGCTAGCGTTAAAACGTTATTATATCCTGCTGTTGTCATACCGTTTCGTCCTATAATTAACCCTTTTTCTTTACAAGCATTTACCACACTTGCAATTTTGTCGTTATCAATTGGCTCTTTCGTCTCTTTATCATTTACTAGTTCAATTCCAACTAGTAGACCTTTTCCTCTAATATTCCCAACAAGTGGATGCTCCCCAATTTCTTCTTTTAATTGCTCTAATAAAAGAGAACCCAGTTGTGCAGATCGCTCAATTAAATTTTCATTTTCCATAATCTCTAAGTTTTTAAGTGCTAATGCACAAGCTGCAGGGTTCCCACCAAATGTATTAATGTGGCGGAAGAATTCATATTCTCCCTTTCCTTTAAATGCTTCATATATTTCTTTTTTCACAGCTGTTGCTGATAATGGTAAATATGCACTCGTAATCCCTTTTGCCATTGTAATAATATCTGGTTTCACATCATAATTCATAAATCCAAATGCCTTTCCTGTACGTCCAAAACCGCAAATTACTTCATCGCTAATAAGCAAGGCACCGTGTTTTTGACACGTTTCATGAACAGCTTTCATATAGTCTTGTGGCGGCATTAAAATGCCTCCGCCCGTAATAATTGGTTCCATAATAAAAGCGGCAATCGTTTCACTTAGTTCCCATGTCATGACCCGATCTACTTCTTTTACACATTCCACATCATAAATGTTCTCTCTTTCTATTCCAGGCATACGATAACAATCTGGCGGCGTTACATGTAAAAATCCTGAAGCAAATGGCTCATATTGATATCTACGCTGCGCTTGCCCTGTCGCTGCCATCGTTGCCATTGTATTCCCATGATAACCGCGGTAACGTGACATAAATTTATAACGATGTGGTTCACCTTTTTGCGCATAGTATTGTCTTGCTATTTTAAAAGCTGTTTCGTTTGCTTCCGAACCACTATTAGAGAAGAAAATAACATACTCTCCTCCAAGCCATTCATTTAATTTTTCTGCAAGCTTTATAGCCGGTTCATGTGATTGTGACATCGGAAAGTATGATAATGTTTGTAATTGCTTATAGGCCGCCTCTGCAAGCTCTTTTCTTCCATACCCGCTATTTACACACCAAAGGCCACTCATACCATCTAAATATCTTTTCCCCTGTATATCTTCAACCCAGCACCCTTCTGCTTTTGCCCCTACCATTGTACTATTTGGACTAAAGGGACGCATTCCGTGCCAAACATATTGCTCATCTTTTGCTAATAATTCATCAGTCTGTTTCGTTTTCATCATTTCTTCCACCTTCCATAACAACTTATTTTTCACAAAAGCTGCGCTGGTGCCATGATGATTTAAATTTCTCCCTGCTTATTTTCATTCCACAAAATTAAGACAAATCCTACTTACAAAGCAGTATTATTTACAAGAAAATGACAAAAGAAAAAGGGGCTTTTCTTTTATATCGAAAAGCCCCTCTTTTTTAATGCGAAGACGCGTCACTAATACCATGACCAGTATTAGATTTCACAAGAATTTCATCAAATTTCGCCGTATCTTCTTTCTTACTAGATAAAACAGTTCCTAAATATGCTGCAAGAAATCCGAGCGGAATCGAAATAATTCCAGGTGTCGTATATGGGAATATCGCTTCCCCAACAAATATAGCTTTTCCGGCTACAGGGTTCCATACATTGGGGCTTAACGCCACAAGAACAATGGCTGATACAAGACCAACAATCATACCAGAGATGGCACCTGTCGTATTGAAGCGCTTCCAATATATTGTGAATAATATAACCGGTAGATTTGCACTCGCTGCAACTGCAAATGCTAACGAAACTAAAAATGCTACATTCAATGTTTGAGCAAATAACGCTAGTATAATAGATAATACAGCTACTCCAATAGACGCATAACGAGCCATGGATACTTGCTCTTTTTCCGTTGATTTCCCCTTGCGGATAATTTCATTATAAAAATCATGCGCAAATGCTGATGCTGCCGTTAATACAAGGCCTGCCACTACAGCTAAAATCGTTGCAAAGGCAATGGCTGATACGAAAGCAAATAAGAAATCTCCACCTAACGCTTTAGCTAATAAAGGTGCTGCCATATTACCAGCAGGGTTTGCTTTCATAATCGCCTCATTCCCTACAAACGCCGCTGCCCCAAATCCTAAGAAAATTGTCATAATATAAAATGCGCCAATTAACCACGTAGCGTATACGACAGATTGACGTGCCGTTTTTGCATCACGTACTGTAAAAAAGCGAACAAGAATATGTGGTAACCCTGCTGTACCAAGGACTAGTCCTAAATTTAAAGATAGTGTATCAAGACCATCTTTATACTTTACTCCTGGATTTAAAAACGAATCTTTTAATGGAGTTGCTGTTTTCATTTGAGCAAACATTTCCGTCACACTAAAATTAAATTTTGCGAAAACGATAACAGAAATAATAAATGTACCAGCCATAAGTAATACAGCCTTAACAATTTGCACCCAGCTCGTCGCGGTCATTCCGCCAAAAATAACGTACACTGTCATTAATGTACCAACAATTAAAACGGATGTTGTATATTCGATCCCTAATAATAACTTAATAAGTGCACCCGCCCCAACTAATTGTGCAATCATATAAAAAATTGAAATCGTCATCGTATTAAGCGCTGCAACTCCGCGAACTTTTTTCGCGTCAAAACGCGCCGCAATCATATCCGCTAACGTGTACTTCCCTAAATTCCTTAGCGGTTCTGCGACAAGGTATAGAACAACTAAATAAGCAACTAAAAAGCCGATACTATAAAAGAAACCATCAAACCCAGTTAATGCGATCGCTCCAGCTATACCAAGAAAAGACGCAGCAGACATATAATCTCCCGCAATGGCCAGACCATTTTGCCAACCAGTTAATCCCCCTCCAGCTGTATAAAACTCACTCGCATTTTTCGTTTTTTTCGATGCAAAATAGGTTATGACGAGCGTACCAAGGACAATAATTAAAAATAGTGCAAATGCCGTCGTATTCAAAGTCAGCCCCTCCCTTTTTGCATATTTTGTAGAATTTTTTGCGAGATTTCATCAAAGGATTCCGCCTTTTTGCTATAAATCATACATAAAGCCCAAGTCATAATAAATTGTGCAAAAGCAAATACCCACGCCCACGTAACATCACCAAATGCCGGTGTATTGAGTACCTTTGAATACGATGTTAAAATAGGTAACGCAATAAAAAAACTTAAAAAGAAAATACTCATTGGAACGATAAACTTCTTTTTCTTATTTAATAACAATTGAAATTCTTCTGACTGAACAACCTCTGTATAATTCACCTCATTTTGTAACTTACGTGCTGACGTATCATCTCTTTTCATTCTCTTATCCCCTCTCTTACTAGAAATGCAATTCCCCCTTGTATACCTAAAGACTAAATTTTGTAAATATTCAGAAACTTATTTTCATTTTAGACAATCCATACATTCCTGCAAAGATTTTTCGATAGACATTTTTCGGCATTTTCCCCTAAGTTTTTAATATACTTTTTCAAAATAAAGTGACACCTTACTTATTTTTTCCTCATTAAAACAAAAGCAGTGCTTAACGCACTACTTTTTTCTTTTTTTCCTTTTCTAAATTACGAGCTGTTTCGCTTAATTCAACGTCTTTTCCATCTTTAAGCGTTCCAAATATGAAATCGAATACTGGATTTGAAACACCAAACCAAAACTTTTCATTTTTATAATGGTGTAATATGTGCTGTTTTTTTAGCCATCTTCCAAACTTAGTAACAGGACGAATTGGCTTATGTGCAATATAATGTTTCCATTCATAAACGAGAAGCATAATAATCATTCCAATTCCGAACGAAAGTGCAATAGTAACACTTTTTGTTATAGCATATGATATAAGTAAATATATAGTAAAACTCGGTATACTAAACCATACAGGTAAAAATAACAGTTTTAAATCATCTGGATAGACGTGATGGTCATAATGTAATCTTCTTAGCATTTTTAATAAAAATACGTTTTTAGGTGGTTTTAAGTGAAATAAAAAACGGTGTGTCATATATTCGTTTAGCGTATAAAAAATAATACCAAACAAACAAGCTAACAAACCGATCCATGTGAAAAATTGCATTTTTAAAATAATGATAAAAACAAATAAAATACTATACATAATAACGATATCATGTTGTAAAAAGAACTCTTTCCCCACCCTCTTCATCTTCCTTCCCCCTTTTCAAAAAAAACAGTCGCAACATATCGTTACGACTATTTCTTTTCTATATCTTATTCTATACGCTTTACAAATTTGCCTGTTGCTCTATTGTCGAGAAAAAATTGTTCGGTCCAAATATATTTTGCTTCGGAATAATATGTTCCACCGCAAACACTGTTACTTCTCCTCTTTGTACCTCTCCAATGATAAGCCCAAATATTTCATGATTTACAGCAAACGTTGGTTGCTTTGTTTGTAGTAATCTTGCTGCATTCTGAAATACCGCTTCATATAGTGGATTTCTATCAGTAATTTCTTTTCTGATTTTTGGTGCTAACGTAATAATGATTTCTTTTCCGTCAATAGTGGTTCGATACATAAAAATCTCCCCTTCAATCTTATGTGAACAACTGTAAAGCTTTGTATGCAAAATGGATAGAATATCCTACTAAAATAATACCTGCTCCGGCTGTTATATAGCCAAGTGCTTTTTGCTTTAATAAAGTTCTGCCAAAATGGACAGAAAAAGCAATATTTATATTCCATAAAATAATACCAACGATAATACAAAGACTATACAAAAAGGCTTCTTGTTTCGTTACCTTCGTAAGCAATGAGCTAAGTGTACTTCCGTATATACCAAACCAAAAAACAAGATTTAATGGATTGGATATCGCAATTAAAAAACCTGCCATAAACGATTGTTTAAGGCCGCCTACCTCTTCTTTTTTATATTCCATATTCGATTGAGAAATTCCTTGTTTTACACTTTGAAATCCTAAATAAAATAATAAGAAAAACCCTGTGCAATACATAAAAGCTTGTACATATGTATACATAAACAGAGAAGATAAACCGAAATAGATGAGAAGCATAAACAAAATATCTGCTGTCATTCCACCAATTCCAACAACCCACGCATGCCAAAAACCTCGTTCAATTCCTCGTTTTAACATTTCAATATTAATCGGACCTACTGGCGCAGCTAATGAAATACCTAATACAATTTGTTGTATAATCGCTCCAAACATCACTCTATCCTTTCTACTTCCTTTACTATTAAGTAATGATGTAATAATTAAAAATAGACTAGCTTCCCTCAAAATATTTACTACTAAAATACCCTTTTTTATCCAAAATATGCAAAAGAGCCATCCAGATGATGACTCTTACTTTTCTATCTTATGAAGAAAAGGACATTTTCCTTTTAACGGTTCTACATCGTCTCCTATAAAGTATTGTTTCCATTCACGATGATCCGGATCACCATAATGACTAATGTTAGGATGTTTCGGCAGCTGATCCCACTTTTCAACTCGCTCACGGACCGTTTGCCTAGAATATGCTCCTTTAGGACGATCCCCTTCTAATCCATCAAATATAGTACGTGGCTGAAATCCAATAACGAGAGAATTTCCTAAATGCCTAGTTTTTCGTTGTTTATAGGCTGGTGCGTTTCCAAATGCGAATATCGGTTCCCCGCCAAATGAAAATTCCCATAAGTAATGGTCTGGGTCTTTAGGAATTTGCTTTGGCCATGTTTCCTTATCGTTTTCATGTAAATATTGTAGTACTTTCCAAAAGTAATCACGGTAATATTCCAGTGATTGCTCCTCACATTCCGGTTCTACAAAAAGAAAAAAGCCTCTTCTTACAATTGGACGCTCTTTCATTAGCTCTAAAAAAGATAACATTGTATGCGGCAAATGACTCCAATCATTATGAGATAGAAAGGAATAGCGAAGTTCATTCTTTTTCAAAGCAGTTAAACCAAAATAACATGGGAAAGTTGGTTCTAATACGACGTTAGAAAAATTTTCAAATTCCTTTGCAACCCAATTCGGTATGTCGTTTCTCATTCTCATTCCTTCATTATCTAATAAATAAAACTCATTCATTCTTTCACCCCATTATGTATAGCATTCAATTAAGACTATTACATACTTGGCCTGTCCTATACCTATTTAAAAATTTGGTTAAAAAATTATTTAAAAATACAAAAAAATAAAATCGCTTACTTGACTAAATTCTCCCAATTCGTGTATATTTAAATTAATCATTTAGCAGAATATTCAAGATTATAGCATTTTTAGTTTATATTATCTTTTCAAATGAATTTCACTAAATGAAAAAAGCAAATGTTTTTAGGAGGAATTGTAACATGCAAGGAAAAGTAAAATGGTTTAACAACGAAAAAGGTTTTGGATTTATCGAAATTGAAGGCGCTGACGATGTATTCGTACATTTCTCTGCTATTCAAGGCGAAGGCTACAAAGCTTTAGAAGAAGGTCAAGAAGTATCTTTCGATATCACTGAAGGAAACCGTGGACCTCAAGCTGCTAACGTAGTAAAACTTTAATCCAACATATGACAGGAGGTTACCTTACTTGGTAACCTCCTTTGTTATTCCTTTGTATATTTCCGTTTTCCAGAGCAAAAACTATGTGAAATGCGCACTATACAAAGGAGGAATTATTAATGGGATCAGAAGTAAATGATTTTGAAGAAGTGAAATTCCGTGTAGAAACAGCACAAAAAATGGTAGGATCAGCGACAATTTCAATGGATCCAGATACATTAGAGCATGCTACTACTGCTGTAGAAGCAGCTCGCTCTCAGCTTGAAATTATGAAATCTGTTGCAACAGATTTAGACGAGCCATTTTTAATAAATGAGGAAAAGAAATTAAGCGAGTGTGAGCATCAATTAAATGAAGCGAAGCACTAAAAAACATCCAGAGAGTTTTCTCTGGATGTTTTTTCATGACAACTGTTCCCCATATTTTTTCAATGTTTCTCCAACTGTACATTGTCTTATACAAAAGGAATGAGCATAATACTTACTATTTGTCTTTCGATTATGTTCTCGCAAAAAACATCCTTCACAATACGTTTCTAATAAGTCATTTACCTCTGTAATGAGTTGCTTTTTATCCACCTTTGCACCTCTCTATTCGGTTATTTCTTTATGACTATCAATCACTGTTCCTTCTAATGCTTGCGTAGCTAATTGATGTGCTTCTTTATTTTGTTTTCTTGATATAGGCTCACATACAAGTTTTAATTTCATTTGCTTTGCTTTTTGCTCAATTTGGTCTAAATAATGATTTAAATGTTCATCATAACAAGGCCATTCTCCAGCCAATTGCTGCAGTACAACTTGAGAATCTCCGCGAAGCGTGACCGCTTCATACTTAATCCCTAATTCCTCGAGTATATTCATGCTATATAGTAATGATGCATATTCCGCTTCATTATTATCATATATGCCTTCTATATATGCATTACGGCGAATTCGGTATTTTGTATTTCCTTTTTTATAGTATACACATATGCCTATACCAGCTTCTTTCGTCTGTACATCATAGCCGCCATCAAAATAAACGAGTATTTCTTGGGGTTCTTCCTCCACTTGTTTGCTCAGCTTCTTCATTTCCTTTAATGACCATTCTGCATCCATTTCATCGTAAAATAATACTTCTTTCACTCTTCCTGTTTTCTCGAAATCCTCCGCAAATTGAAGTGCTTCTTCTATGTTCATATAATCTGTCGTTAATTCCGTCTGAAAACCGCGTTTTGTTTTATACAACCAATGAATTTTATATTTCATACTAGATTCCCCTTATGTAAGACTTCTTATATGTATCCAGCTAATGAAAGCCTCACTTTATTTTATTATATTTTATCAAGAGTCAAAGAATTATATTCAATATTATCACATGCAAAAAGAGCTATCCCTATAGGAATAGCTCTTTCATCTATTACATAAATCTTTCAAATTGTACTCGTTTATTAATCCAGTACATTACAGGCATACCAATCGCCATAACAACAAATTCACCGATTGCACATGTTAACCAAGTCAACATGAATGGTAAATCAAATGCAAGATGAAGTTCAATTGCAATCATAAACATTGTAATTGTAAAAATGACTGTATTAAAAATCATACGAGCCCAAACACCTTTAATAAATCGCATAGAAATAATCGTCGCAGCTAATGCAAGAATAGATTGCCCTACTCCAAATACTAAATCGTAAGCGATCATAGGTGAAAAAAAGAGATTCGTTAAAAATACACCTAATACAATTCCGTAAATTGCTTTCTTATTAAATACAACGAGATGATTAAACATCTCTGAAATACGAAACTGTACATTCGTAAAGCCAAATGGCTGAATAAGCATAGAAACAGCAATATATAATGCCGCTAAAATACCATTACCGACTAAAGTTCTAATATTCATGACAAAATCTCCTTAGTTTTTTTACGTGGGATGGTTTCGAACCACGTTATTCGTTTTTTAAGCAACAAGATTATATTTTACGCGTTAGCCCCCCTTTCGTCAATAGATTCCTACCATGAACTACCCTTTTTCTTTTAGACAACGTATAATGAAATATATGAAAGATTTAGGAGGTTTTATTTCATGACTGCAACAATTCAAAATGAAAAAGTGATCGTTACCATCTCTGACAAAGGTGCAGAATTACAAAGCGTTCTCTTAAAAGAAGACAATACAGAATACTTATGGCAAGGTGATGCTACTTATTGGGGACGCCGTGCACCAATTTTATTCCCAATCGTCGGCCGATTAGTAGATAATACATACTACGTAGATGGTAAACCTTATTCTTTAACACAACACGGCTTTGCTCGTGATCTTACATTCTCTGTAGAAGAACAAAGTGAAACGAAAATCACCTACATTGTAACTAGTAATGAAGAAACATTAAAAAAATACCCATATGAATTCGAATTACTCGTTTCTTATGAACTAGACGGACAAACCGTTCATGTAACATACGAAGTGAATAACCCTGCTTCAAAAGAGATGTTCTTCTCAATCGGAGCACATCCTGGTTTCAATTTCCCGTTATTAGAGGGCGAGTCATTTACAGATTACCATCTATCTTTTAATGGTCCAGAGCGTTTAGAAACGAGCGTATTAGAAGGACCTTACCTTTCAAATAAGAAGCAACTAATTGCTGAAAGTACGAATGAGTTGCCACTTACATACGACCTATTTAAAAACGATGCACTTATTTTTGAAAATATGAATACAGATGAAATCTCCATCCGTTCTCATAAACATAATAAATTCGTAAAAGTAGAATTTGACGGATTCCCATTTGTCGGCGTATGGACACCAGGCGAGAATGCACCTTTCTTATGTATTGAACCTTGGTACGGAATTGCTGATGAAGTAAATCCAGCAAAAGATTTCAAGGAAAAAAAAGGAATTCAATCTTTACAAGCGAATGAAACATTTACATGTCGTTATAGTATTACAATCGGCTAAGTTACTCTATCCCCTACTTCAAAGAAACATATAGGTAGGGGATCATCTTATCATTTGGAGGTTTCTCATTTTGATTGAAGTATATATTGATGGTGCATCAAAAGGAAATCCTGGTCCTTCTGGTGCAGGCGTATTTATTAAAGGGGTTCAACCCGCTGTACAATTATCATTGCCCCTTGGGACAATGTCCAATCATGAAGCGGAATACCACGCTTTACTTGCGGCATTAAAATATTGCACGGAGCATAATTATAACATTGTCTCTTTTCGTACAGATTCGCAACTTGTTGAGCGAGCTGTCGAAAAAGAATACGCAAAAAATAAAATGTTTGCACCACTATTAGAGGAAGCACTGCAGTACATAAAAAGTTTCGATCTCTTTTTTATTAAGTGGATTCCAAGTAGTCAAAATAAAGTTGCTGATGAGTTAGCTAGAAAAGCTATCTTACAAAATTAACGGGGGTATGAGTGTGAAAAAAGATTGGATTGCTCCTCTTGCTTTATTATTTGTGTCTTTTATTTGGGGAGCTACATTTGTTGTCGTTCAAAATGCTATGTCTTTCGTTGGACCATTTACTTTTAATGGTATACGTTTTTTATTCGCTGGAATCATTTTATTATTCGTTCAAATGATTTTCTCAAAAAAAACTTCAAAACAACATATAAAACAGAGTAGCCTCGCTGGATTAACCGTTGGATTCTTTTTATGCGTCGGCTATGTATTACAAACATTCGGCTTACTTTATACAACTTCTTCAAAAGCTGGTTTCTTAACAGGGCTTAGTATCGTTATGGTACCAATCTTGTCTTTTATCTTTTTAAAACAAAAAGCTACTATTTTTATCGTAATTGGCATTGCTGTAGCAACAGCGGGTTTATATTTATTAACAGCAGGTGATTCTTTTCAATTAAACATTGGAGATATACTCGTTCTCGGTTGTGCAGTTGCTTTCGCTGCTCATATTCTCGTTAACGGCTTCTTCTCTAAAAAAATATCACCTTTATTGTTAAGCACATCGCAAGTATTAGCTGTCGGTATGTTTTCTTCTATTTGCGCCTTTTTGTTTGAAGATTGGGAAAAATTATTTTCAGTAGCACTATGGACGAATTCTTCCTTTTTATTTGCTCTATTTCTAACTTCCCTGTTCGCGACATCCATTGCTTTTTTCATTCAAACATCAGCACAAAAACATACGTCTCCAACGAGAGTAGCAATTATTTTCGCAATGGAGCCCGTTTTCGCTGCCTTAACAGGCGTTCTCGTTGCAAACGAACAACTTTCTATTTCTGCTATTTTCGGATGCCTATGTATTTTCCTAGGCATGGTTTTTGTTGAATTACCTTCCAAAACAAAAAAAGAAGCGCAGGCTGCGTGAAGTTACGCTTGTAACTTCCGCATAAAAGCCTTAGCGCTTTTTTTATCTGTAATTTCTTCTTCTTTCAATCGTTCTAATAACGCAACAAAATAACTCCCATCAAACTGTAATTGATGTTTAATTGTCGCTTCTATTGCTGCGTTCACAATTCCATCAGATGCACCAGTATATCCTTGTCCGAACATAATAAACCCTTGCGCTTCCTCTGATAGTTTAAATCCTTTCGTATGTAAGAATGAAAGATAATCTTCTACTGTTTGCATGATATTCCCACCTACTCAAAAATTCTCCACTTCTTATCATACATGTTTTTACACGCTATGAGAATGAAATTTCTTTGACAACTTTGTAAATCTATCGTCTACTGCATAGACAATAGAGGATTTCCTTGCAATATGAATGAATATGTAAAGTGGCACTTATTTCATATTAAAGGGGAGACACGATGAAACAAGCACTATTAATTATCGATGCGCAGCAAGAATTAATGGATGGAAATGAACAAGAAAAAGAAGTTTTTCGTAAAACCGATTTATTATCTACACTAAATACAGCCGTACAGAAAGCGATAGATGCAAATGCCCTTATTGTTTTCGTAAGAGATATCGATGTTGCTTCTGGTAGCGGAGAAGGATTTGAAGTACATAATGAAATTAAAGTACCTCAGTCTGCAATCCTTATTAATAAAGCAGCAACAAACTCATTCTATGGCACTTCTTTACTTGAACTTTTAAAAGAAGAAAAAATTAATCATATCGTTATCGGTGGATGTAAAACAGAACATTGCATCGACACCGCCGTTAGAACAGCTACTGTACAAGGATTTGACGTTACATTAATTAAAAACGGTCATTCCACAACTGATTCTAGCGTATTATCTGCAGAACAAATTATTGGTCATCATAATAAAACCCTACATGGACATTATAACGTTGATCATTTTTCTATGGTGAGAGATATCGAGGAAGACCTCTTCCAACCAACTCACGACCAATATCGTGATTAACAAAAAAAGAATCCTTCATTCAGAAGGATTCTTTTTTATCCAAAAATTTGCGCTGCAATACTGTATAGTTCCCCATTCCTTTTCAAAAATTGATCACTATTTCTCATCATAATTGGTGGTGTATTCACCTTTTGAAAACCAGTAATCTCTAATTTTTTCATAAAATCTTTTTTTCCTTCTGGTACATCAATTCTTAATTTACCATGATGTTCTCTTGCTAAATCATGTACAATTCTCATTGCCATTGCATCATTTTTAGCAGCGATCGGTCCTATTATTTTATTTTCTGGCGTTTGTATACTTATACCGTATCCTACTACATTTTCTTTTGTATCCTTTACAACGACGCACTGATCACTTTGCATAATTCTTTGTTTTAAAAACTCGTTTCGACTTGTTCCAAATGCATCTTCATCTATTTTTATTATTTTTTCTAAATCACACTCTTCATAATTCATTATATAATCTTCATTTCTTACACAATAATCATTCGCATCGTACGAGTTACATATGTATTTAGAAACATAACTTACTGCCCTAAATCCTAATTTTTCATATAAAGGTTTCCCTTCATCCGTAGCAATCAGCATAATGGGAGTATGAGCTGATACGCTATTCATACAAGAACTCGTTATCGCCTTTCCAATCCCTCTTCCCTTATAATCCGGATGTACAATTACCATTCCTATTGACGCTAACGCCTCTCCGTATAATATAATTGCAGCGCTTGCAATCAGTTCTTTTCTCTCATTCCATACGCCATATACATTACCTGAGTTAAAAATCGTTTCAACTTCTTCTCTGTTATAATCCCAACCAATATAAAAAGATAATGCAACAATATCGCCTATTTGTTCTTCCCTAAGACGCTCCACTCTTATTTTCAATCCAGTCATTCTCCATCCCCTTATTTAGACATTTAAATCATTATTACTAAATCAACTTGTACATGTTACCCTTTATTTGTCACACACATATCCTATTTTGACCAAGACTATATTGTAAATGAGGTGACAACATGCCCATTACGAATCGATTTTCTACCACCACTAACGGTGCACTCGCTATTACAGGAAATACACTCGGCTTAAGTAAAATTAGTAATCAAAATCGTGCTGGTACAATCGGGGCAATTGGTGCATTCGCAACTACGAATACCGCTTTACAAGTACCTACTTTTCCTGCTGGTACAACATTAAACTATACACAAAATAGTTCTACCGCTATTTTAAATATCCCTGCTGGTAGTACTATTCTTTACGCAGAACTCATTTGGGGTGGAAACTATTTATCTCGTGATCAAAACATTACGAGTGTATTAGGAAATCCAATTTCTTTTACAACACCTGTTTCAACATACTCGATTACTCCTTCAGCTGTTACGGCTTCAAATCAAACATTCGTTTCAAACTCTATTACATTTGGCTTTTACACTCGTTCAGCAGACGTAACAACCCTTATTCAAGCGGGAGGTTCTGGTTCTTATACTACAGGAGCTGTCCCTGGACTTGTAGATCCTATAGATGCTTCTAATGGAACAATTAATTCGGCTGGATGGACGCTTATCGTCGCTTATCAAAACGGGACATTACCAGCAAGAAACTTAACCATTTATGTAGCTGGTAACCGTGTTTCTGCTGATACTGGTAGTGCAGATGTAGCTGTTTCTGGATTTTTAACACCTGCAGGAGGACCTGTAAGCGGGAGATTATTTTTAAGTTCTATTGAAGGAGATGCAGATTTAATAGGGGATCAAGCATTATTTGGACCAAATTTCAGTTCATTAAATGCTTTATCTGGGCCAAATAATGCTGTAAATAATTTCTTTGGTTCTCAAGTGAATAATGCCGCTGGAAACTTAGATACAACTGGAACATTTGGAACGCGAAATCAAAACGCTTCTACAAGTACAAATATCTCCGCAGGAAGGCAAGGTTGGGACATTACTTCCATTGATATTTCCCCTTATTTAACAAATTCTCAAGTGTCCGCCGCAATCCGTTTAACAACTAACGGAGACGCGTATATGTTAAATACAGTCGGTTTACAAATCAACATAAATTCACCTAATATACAAGCAACGAAAAGCGTAAATAAAAGTGTCGCGGCAATTGGAGACGTTCTCACTTATACCGTTACTATCCCTAACACCGGACTTCTTCCTGCTAATAACGTTACTTTTACAGACATTCTCCCTAACGGTACTTCCTTTATACCTGGCACTGTAACGGTAGATAATATCCCGCAAACAAATGCAAATCCGGCTGCTGGTATATCTCTCGGAACTATTAATAATAACGCTTCTCGTACAGTAACTTTCCAAGCAACTGTCGTTTCCCTTCCAAATCAAAATCCGATTTCTAACACTGCTAATATTACATTTCAATATACACCAATCGCCGGAGGAACGACTTTTAATGGTCTTGCAACAAGCAACTCTGCTGGAACACAAATTAACCTCGCAGATATTAATGGCACAAAATCAGTTAACAAACTTTTTACCGATATTGGTGAAACGCTAACTTACAGTATTGCCTTAGCTAACATAGGAAATATCGCTGCAACTAACGTTATATATACAGATCCAATTCCAAGCGGAACTACTTTCATTCCAGGGAGTGTAACTGTTAACGGGGTTACTCAAGCAGGAGCAAATCCTGCTACTGGTATATCAATTGGATCTATTGCTGCAAATTCTACTACTACTGTTTCATTTCAAGTATTCGTTCCTTCTATTCCGCAAACAAATCCAATATTAAATAGTGGCACCACAACATACCAATACATTCCTGTACCAAATCAACCGGCAGTAAGCGGGACTGATACGACAAATATTGTCTCCACTCAAGTGAATAATGCTACTGTAACAATGACGAAAGCAGTAGATAAAAATTTTGCAGATATTGGTGACACACTAACGTACACCGTTTCCTTTACAGGTACAGGTAATACGAATGCGAATAACGTTATTTTTACAGATGTCATTCCTACTGGAACAACTTTTGTTCTCAACAGTTTAACAATAGATGGCACGACACAAGTTGGAGCAAATCCCGCTACTGGTGTGAATATAGGATCTATTCCAACTGGCACAACAAAAAACGTTTCATTTCAAGTAGTAGTAAATACAATTCCAGCGGCGAATGTCGTATCTAATGGTTCAAGCGCTTCTTATCAATATACCGTCAATCCTAGCCAATCACCCGTTACAAAAAACATTTCTTCGAATCTCGTTTCCACTCAAATTAACAATGCGAATGTAACATTAACAAAATCAACAAATAAACAATTTGCTACAATTGGCGAAACAATCAGTTATACAATTCTTATTACAAACAGTGGAAATACAGCTGCAACTAACGTGCAACTAACAGATCCACTTCCAAATGGAACGATATTGACTCCTGGTACTGTAACATTAAACGGAGTTTTGCAAAATGTAGATTCTCTCGTTGCTTTACCTATCGGAACAATTCCTGGCGGAGCTACTTTTACCCTTTCTTTCCAAGTAACAGTCATCAATATTACCGCCCAAAATCCTATCATTAATAATGCTTTCGCTTCTTATCTATATACTGTAAACCCAAGTCTGCCACCAACTTCAAAAACAGCAAATTCTAATTCTGTTACATCAACAATTAGACTAGCAAATCTTCATGCTAATAAATCTGTAAGTCAAACGTTTGCGGAAGTTGGGGATGTATTAACGTATACCTTTTCTCTTACAAACGATGGAAATGTTGCGGCGAACAATGTAGTACTATCCGATTCAATCGCGAATGGTACTGCCTTTGTACCAAACAGTGTTATAGTTAACAATGTTACTCAACCAGGTGTTACACCAGCTAACATCAATATCGGTAGCATCAATGCGAATACTACAATTACAGCTTCATTCCAAGTATTAATAACTAGCATCCCAAATCCAAACCCTATTTCAAATAGTGCTTCTATTTCCTATAACTTTATCGTGGATCCAAACGCTTCGCCTGTAAGTAAGAACACTACTTCAACTACTACATTTACTCAAGTAAATGACGCAAATGTTATTTCAGCAAAAACAGTGGATAAAGGGTTCGCTACTGTAGGAGATGTATTAACTTATACCGTCGTTTTAACGAATGAAGGAAGCGTTACTGCTGATAGTCCCACTTTCGTAGATACAAATCCAGACGGCACTACCTTTATCCCAAACACTTTCCTTATTAATGGTGTACTTCAAAATAACGCAGATCCAAATATAGGTGTTCCATTACCTTCCATTGCTGCGAACGGCTCACTTACCGTCTCTTATCAAGTAACTGTCACCTCTTTACCAACACAAAATCCAACAATAAATTCATCTAGTACACAATATAGCTTTATTCTAAATCCAGGCGATCCACCAACTATAGAAACATCTGTAAGTAATACTGTAAGTACACAAATCAACTTAGCAAATGTAGTTATTGTCAAACAGGTAGATGTAACTATCGCTGATGTTGGGCAACCAATCACATATACCATTGCTTTAGCTAACACTGGAAATACTCCAGCAAATAATGTTGTCGTTACCGATATACTCCCTCCTGGCACAACTCTCGTACCAAATAGTATTTTTATAGGCGGTGCTTTACAGCTAGGTGCGGATCCAAGTGCCGGCCTTCAAGTTGGTACGATTCCAGCAGGCGGCATTACAACAATTGTTTTCCAAATTAGTGCAAATAGTTTACCTTCACCAAATCCAGTTCAAAACAGCGCTGCACTCCAATATAGCTTTATCGCAGATCCAAATTTACCTGCTGTTATTAGGAACGCTATTAGCAATATCGTAGCTACACAAATTAATACTGCTAATATTGTTGCTACGAAACTAACAAGCACAAATTTTGCTGATGTTGGCGATGTCATAACTTATGCAACGATTTTAACGAATAACGGCAATATCCCTGCCTCTAATGTAACGTTTACAGATATCATTCCAGCTGGTACCATTTTCCTTCCTAATACTGTAACGATTAACGGTGTCCCTATAGCTAATGCAAACCCTGCTAACGGCATTTTAATTGGTACGATAGGAGCGAATTCATCACGTACTGTTTCATTCCAAGTTTCTGTACCAACTATTCCTAGTCCAAATCCGATTACGAACCAATCGAGCACTACATTCCAATACACGTACGACCCATCCAAGCCAGTTGTAATGCAGATGGTGGCCTCCAACACCGTACAGACAACTATTAATAACGCTACAATTACCTCTGTAAAATCTGCAGATAAACAGTTTGCGAACGTAAATGATATTATTACGTACACGACTACTTTAACGAATAACGGAAACACACTTGCATCAAATATAGTATTTACAGATGCCATTCCTAATGGAACGTCATTTGTTCCAAATAGTGTAACAGTAAATGGCACTACACTTCCTAATGTAAATCCAGCAACTGGTGTAACAATTGATCCAATAAATCCAAATGCAAATACGATCATCTCGTTCCAAGTAATCGTAAATTCAATCCCTAGTCCGAATCCAATACCGAACCAAAGTAATACAACGTACCAATATGTCGTAGATCCTAACTTACCTCCAGCATCCGCCAATACGCTAAGTAACGTAATAACAACTCAAATTAATAATGCTACTATTGTCGCTACGAAGTCAGTAAATACGCCGACAGCTGCAATTGGTGATATCGTAACCTATACGATTGCAGTTGCAAATACGGGAAATATTCCCGCTAATGCTACTGTTTTAATAGATGGACTTGGACCAGGTTCCTCCTTCATCCCAAATTCCGTGACGATAAATAATGTTTCACAACCTGGCTTAGATCCTTCACTAGGAATTCCGTTAAACGACATTTCACCAGCAGATACTGTATTTGTTACATTCCAAGTACAAATACTTGCAATTCCCTCTAGTGGCACTTTAACAAATAACGCCCTTGTAAATTATGAATATACAGTGAATCCAAACCAATCACCTGCTGTTGGTAGTACTGTAACAAACACGACCGCTACCCCAATTGTTGACGCTACTTTAGTTTTAAATAAAAATGCTAGTACAACTTTCGCTACAATTGGTGATACGATTACATTCACTTCATCTGTTACAAACACAGGAAATACTACTGCTAATAACATTATTTTTACAGATACAATTCCAAGCGGTACTGCCTTTGTCCCAAATAGCTTTAAAATAAACGGGGTAACCGTTCCAAATGCAAACCCACAAAACGGTATCAATATTGGTAACTTGAATACAAATGCATCGATTACACTCAGTTTTCAAGTAAACATTACAACGCTCCCAAACCCTAATCCAATTCCAAACCAATCATCACTTCAATATAGTTTTATTGTAGATATAAATGAACCGCCTGTTTCACGAACAGTTCAATCCAATACAACTTTTACGCAAGTAAATTCGGCTTCCGTTATCGCAACGAAAACTGCAAGCAGTGCCTTTGCCGCTGTTGGAGATACAATTACGTATACAACTACGCTCACTAATAACGGAAATACTACCGCTAACACACCTGTTTTTATCGATATATTGCCACCTGAACTTTCATTCGTCCCTGATAGTGTACAAATTAATACGATCCCACAACTCGGCTTTAGACCAGATAACGGGATTTCTTTAGACACAATTCCGGTTGGAGGAACGATAACAATTAGTTTTCAAGCGATTGTTGGCTCAATACCAGCTACAAATCCAACTTTGAATCAATCTAGCACAACTTATTCTATCATTGTGGATCCTACCGAGCCGCCAGTGACAGAAACAGCTACAAGTAATCCAACTTTAGTGCAAATTAACGAAGCAATTATTCAAGCAACGAAAAGTGTGGACCGTATCTTTTCTGACGTCGCACCTGGAAATTCATTTTTAACGTATACAGTTTTATTAGAAAATATCGGGAACACAACTGCTACTAATATCATTTTTACAGATCCAATTCCAAATAATACAGTATTTATAGAAGATAGCGTTCGAGTAGGTGGAGTTTTATTACCTGGGGTAAATCCAGCTAACGGAATACCAATTGGGGATATTATTGCAGGAGATTTTACAAACGTCACCTTCCGCGTGCAAGTAGTTAGTATTCCAAATCCAATTTTCACAATTGGACCTGGAGGTCCAAACTCACCAGTTGTAAACGGCGCCTCCATTGATTATCAATTTATGACAGGACCTAATTTACCACTTGTTTCACGAAGTACGACATCTAATTCTGTTTCAACACAAATAAATTCTGGGGAAGTTGTGGCAATCAAATCTGTAGATAAAACTTTCGCAACGATTGGCGATACAATTTCTTATACAATTACATTAAGTAACCCTGGAAATGTCACTTCACAAAATATAATTTTCACAGATATTTTACCTGAAGGAACAACATTTATTTCCGGAACACTTACAAACGATTCTGGTACACAGCAAATTGGAAATCCAGCTAGCGGAATTCAGATTGGAAATATAAACCCTGGTAGTACGGTTGCTATTACGATAAACGTACTTGTCACAAACATTCCAAGTATAAATCCAATTTCTAATTTTAGTTCCGTACAATTTGAACATGTGGTTGATCCTAGCCAACCTTCCGCATTACAAACAACTATATCTAATACTGTTTCAACGACCGTTAATAGTGCAATATTAACTACAACAAAAACTGTTGATAAATCGGTTATTTCCGTCGGGGATACACTTACGTATACAACGACTATTACGAATACCGGAAATACACCAGCAACGAATATTACTTTTACAAGTGCCATTCCTCCTAGCACTACTTTCGTACCAGATTCGGTCACAATAAATGGTATCCAACAACTTGGTGCACAGCCAGCACTTGGAGTAACTATACCAAATATCGCTCCAGGTGAAACAGTAACTGTTACTTTCCAAGTAAATGTTATTTCTGTTCCCCCTTCAAGCTCGATTATGGGTAACGATACAATTTTATACTCTTATACTGTTGATCCAAACGGAGCTCCTGTTACTACTTCTACTTCAACGAACATCGTTACAAACCCCGTACTAGATGCTATGTTAACGATGGTAAAATCGGTCGATCAAACACTTGTAACGCTAGGTGATACCATTACCTATACGACAATTTTAACGAATACTGGTAATACAAATGCAACGAATATTACTTTCACTGACCTTATACCAGATGGTACAACGTTTATTACTGATAGCGTCACAATAGATGGCATCACACAAATTGGGCTTAACCCTAATACAGGTATAACAATTGGATCAATTGCTCCTAACAGCTCAATATCTATAGCATTTCAAGTGACCGCTACTTCGACTCCTGTTCAAAATCCTATTGCCAATTCTGCTACTGCTTCTTACACATTTATCGCTGATCCAAATGCACCGATTGTTTCAAGAAATGTTACTTCAAACACAGTGTTCACTACAATTAATACAGCTACCATTCTTTCATCTAAACAAGTTGATAAAACATTTAGCCACATCGGAGATACACTCACTTATACTGTCTCTTTAACAAACAATGGAAATTCATCTGCACAAAATGTTATTTTCACAGATAACATGCCGAGCGAAACTACATTTATTGCAAACTCATTTTCTATTAATGGGGTTCCTCAAAGTGGTGCGGACCCATCGAATGGTGTAAATATTGGACCTATAACAGCTGGGACTACAGTAACAGTTTCGTTCCAAGTTACTGTAACGTCATTGCCAACCGAAAACCCAATTGTAAATTTCTCATCAACATCGTATCAATTAGTCTCACCGCCTGATGCAGAAACTTCAATTAGTAATCCTGTTTCAACACAAATTAACGAAGCTATATTATCCATGACGAAAAATGAAAGTGTCTCCTTTGCAGATATTGGGCAAACTGCTTTTTACACTACCTCTATTTCGAATATAGGAAATATAGATGCAGCCAACATTGTATTCACGGATGCATTACCGAGCGGACTCACATTTGTTCCTAACACATTAACTGTTGATGGTGTTTTACAACCTGACGCGAATCCAAATACCGGTGTATTACTTGCAGCACTTCCGCCTAATGAAATATATAGTATCGTCTTTCAAGTTGTGGTGAACAACATTCCACCTATTAATCCAGCACCGAATACCGCATCCACGAATTATGAGTTTACTGTTGATCCAAATAGTCCTCCCGTTTCAAGTACAGCTAATTCTAACACGACACTTCTTCAAATAAACAATGCGACTATTATTAGTACAAAAACAGCAAATCTTACTTTTGCGGATGTTGGTAATACAATAACATTTACACTTAACCTTCCTAATACCGGGAATGTGGCTGCAACGGACGTAACTGTTATCGATATTCTTGACAGCAATTTAACTTTCGTTCCGAACAGTTTCACAGTTAATGGGCAAACTATTCCAAACGCTGATTTATCTACTGGTGTAAATATCGGTTCCATTAATGGTGGAAGCACATCAATTGTCACATTCCAAGCCACCGTTTCAACGCTCCCAATCAACAATCCTATTTCTAATTCAGCTCTTACCACTTACCGTTATATTGTTGATCCCGATCAGCCGTTCATTTCAACTTCTAATCAATCTAATACAACGACGACACAAATTAATAGTGCTATCCTTACTGCACAAAAAAATTCAAATGTGTCAACAGTAGACATTGGGCAAGATATTATCTACTCCGTTACGATTACAAATAGCGGAAATGTTAGTGCAACGAATGTTATTTTTACCGACCTAATTCCAAACGGAACTTCCTTTGAACCGAATAGCTTTACACTTAACGGAACTACCATCCCAAATGCAGACATCATTACAGGCGTTCCGATTGGTGATATCGCGCCAAACCAGTCTGTCATCGTAGCATTTCATATTAGTGCCGATGAAATTCCACCTATAAATCCAATTACCAATCAAGCTAGCGTTAGCTTTCAACATATCGTCAATCCAGCTAATCCTCCTGTTTCAAAAAACATTACTTCAAATAGTGTTACAACAACAATTGAAAGTGCTATATTAACTACTACTAAAATCGGGGATAAAGCTTTTGCAACGATCGGTGATACGATTACGTATACAACTACTATTACGAATACAGGAAATATTCCAGCTAACAACGTTGTTTTCTCAGACCCTTTACCATCATGGACACAATTTGTTGCAGGATCAGTTGTTGTTGATGGCACTCCGTTACCATCAGCTTCTATCATTGATGGTGTTGGTATAAATACAATTAGCCCAAATCAAACTGTAACAATCATATTCCAAGTTCAAATCGTAAGCAATCCAACAACATTCACTCCTGAACTCCAAAACTTAGGTTTTGTTAACTTCCAATATAACGTAGGCAATACATTACAAGCTCAACCTGGCAATGTGGAAACGAACGTCTTCGTTACTTCTATTAATTCAGCAATACTTTCAGCTGTAAAAACTGCTAGTACAGCCTTTGCGAATATTGGAGACACGATCACTTATACAGTTTTAATTCAAAATAGCGGCAATACGAACGCTACGAATGTAAATTTCTCAGACCTAATTCCAGCAGGAACTACCTTTATTGAAAACAGTTTTACTGTAAATGGAAGTACCATTCCAGGTGCAAATCCAAATAGCGGAGTGAATATCGGAACAGTGAACGCGGGTAGTTCTTTAACTGTTACTTTCCAAGTCATCGTTACATCTACTCCACCTTCAAACCCAATTACAAACGTTGCATCTATTCAATACGAATTTATAGTTAATCCAGCCTCTCCTCCTGTTACAGGTACAATAACTTCTAATAGTGCTTCCACACAAATTAATAACGCTACAGTTACAACTGTTTTAGAAGCAAATCGATCAATCGTATCTATCGGAGATACCATTACGTATACAGCAACATTAACGAATACTGGAAACTTCCCTGCAAATTCTGTATTACTCATTAACGGAGTTCCTGAAGGAGCATTATTTGTTCCAAATAGTGTTACGCTTAACGGGATTTCACTTCCAGATGCAAGTCCAACTCTCGGTATTCCAGTTGGTATTATCGCACCAGGTGATTCTGCTACGATTACATTCCAATTCCTTGCAAGTTCTATTCCACCGCAAGGAGCGATTATAAATCAAGCACTTACAAGTTACACGTATATTGTCGATCCAAGTCAACCACCAGTTACAGCAACATCTTCATCTAATACGGTGAATACAGCTGTCGTTGATGCATCACTATCTGTAATTAAAAATACAGATTCCCTCGTACAGTCTACTGAAGGTACAATCACTTACACTGTAGTCGTTCAAAATAATGGAAATACTATGGCAAATACAGTTACTTTAACAGATTTAGTACCAGAAGGAACTGCATTCATTCCTAATAGTGTGACCATTAATACTATTTCAGTTCCAGGTGCCGATCCAAACGTAGGAATCCTCTTAAACGCCATTGCACCTTCAGAAATCGTCACCGTCACATTCCAAGTTATCGTTCAATCCATTCCAATTGTGAATCCAATTTCTAATATAGCCCGTATTGACTATACTTTTATCGCTGACCCAACTGCTCCTATCATCTCTCGAACAATTACGTCTAATCCAGCTTTTACACAAATTTCGGATGCAAATATTCTTTCTTTAAAAGCAGTCAATGCACCACAAGCGACAACAGGGGATATTTTGACCTATACGATAACACTAGAAAATACTGGAAATATCCCAACTACTAATCTTTTATTTTCAGATATGATTCCAGAAGGGACTACTTTCGTAGAAAATAGTTTTACACTTAACGGAACAGCTATACTTGGTGCAAATCCAAATGCAGGTGTTACTTTGCCTAACCTAGCAGCAAACGCTACACACCTGATTTCATTCCAAATTCTTATTAACGATTCATTCTCGCGACAATCGATTACAAATCAATCTAATACAACATATACAATTCAACCAGACCCAGGACAACCGCCTATTACTGAAACATCTACAAGTAATATTGTCATTACAAATTTCGTGCTAGCACAATTGACAGTTATAAAAACTTCCAATCCAATAACTGTAGATATTGGCGGAACTATACTTTATATTTCTGAAGTGAAAAATATCGGCAATGTTGACGCAATAAATATTACTTTTACAGATGCTATTCCAGCTGGGACTACATTCGTTCCAGACAGTGTTACAATTAACGGTGTACTTCAGCCTGGTGTAAATCCTGAAAACGGAATACCAATTGAAACGATTCCACCAAACAGTTCCAAAACAATACTATTTCAAGTACAAACAAATAACCCACCAACTGAAACTGAAATTGTAAATCAATCATCTGTAAATTACCAATATGTAAGTATTCCTACAGCTCCACCAGTGAATCGCTCTGTAAATTCTAATATCGTTACAACATCACTTCAAAATGCAAATATTATTTCTGTTAAACAGGCGGATGTTACTTTCGTATCCACCGGGCAAAATATCACCTACACAAATACACTACAAAATATAGGAACTGTTCCAGCTAACAATACGTTGTTCATTGACAACATTCCAGAAGGTACTATATTCATTGAAGATAGCCTATCAATAAATAATGTAATCCAGCCTGGTGCGAACCCTGAAAATGGAGTAACTCTTGGCACGATACAACCAGATGAAACAGTCACTATTTCATTCCAAGTACAACTTATAAGTATACCAGAGGGCAACACAGTCATTAACATTTCAGACACTTCGTATGAATACCAAATTGATCCTAGTTCTCCAATTATTCAGCGCAGATCGTTATCAAATGCAGTAAATACTGAAGTGCGGACGGCAAATGTTAGTGCAATTAAATCCGCTAACAGATCTATTACACGCATAGGTCAAATCATCACATATACAATCGCAGTTACAAACGCTGGTACAATACCTATTACAAATACTCTCCTCATTGACGCAATTGCCGCTGGCACCACATTCGTTCCAAATAGCATCCTTGTAGATGGCATACCAAGGCCTAATGAAAGCCCAATTACCGGTATCAATCTTGATATAATTCTTCCAAACAATACGATTATTGTTACATTCCAAGTAAATGTAGTCTCTATACCTTCTCAAAATAACATTAATAATATCGCCGTCATTCACTATGAATATCAACCGGAACCAAGCGCACCACCAATTTCAGAAACAATCTCTTCCAATACTACAAATATACAATTTATTGATGCTATTCTTATCGCTGCAAAATTCGCTAATACAGTATTAGCAAATATTGATGAAACTATTGAATATACAGTACTCATTCAAAATAACGGCTCCACCACAACTAACTCCATATTTTTTACAGATACGATAGAAGATGGAACAGTATTTATTCCGGGGAGTGTAACAGTTAACAACACTGTACTTCCTGCAGCAGATCCAAATATCGGCTTTTCCATTCCTAATATTACGTCAGGTCAAGTAACTACAATAACGTTCCAAGTTTCTGTTACGAATTTACCTGTTGTAAACCCAACTCCTAATACTGCAAACATCGTCTACGACTTTATTTTCAACCCTGACTTTGCACCAATTCAAAAATCTACTACTTCCAATACTACTTTCGTTCAAATTAATGACGCTGATATCGTTTCACTGAAAACTGTTGATTTGACCTCTGTAGCAATTGGTGACATTTTAACTTATACAACAACTTTAACGAATACAGGAAATACGGATGCTACTTCTGTTGTATTTACAGACAATATCCCTAATGGAACAACCTTTATAGACGGTAGTGTTTTAGTAAATAATATCCCTCAGCTTAACGCGAATCCAAGTACTGGTATACTTGTAGGAACGATTGCTCCTAACGCTTCTATCCCAGTCACGTTTTCCGTTACTGTGGTATCTCTTCCAGCTAGCAGTCTTATCCAAAACCAATCAACTTCTCGTTATACAATTAATGGCGAGGAACAAATATCAACTAGTAATATTACCTTCACTGAAGTTATTTCTGCTAATGTACTCGCTATAAAAACAACACCTATCCAATATGCTGACCTACAAACGATTATCCCTTACACAATTTCCATCACAAACAACGGGAATATACAAGTAGAAAACATTATCGGTACAGATATCATCCCAGCAAATACGAGCTTTATAGAGAATAGTGTTATTGTAAATGGCACCGCTCGTCCAAATGACAACCCACTTAGCGGGATACAACTTGATAACATTCCACCTAATACGACAGCAACTATTCTATTCCTAGTACGGGTTACTTCGATTCCGCAAACAAATCCAATCTCTAACACGAGTACAGTTGAATACCAATACACGTTACCAGATCGACCACCTATTACCGAAACTATTATTTCATCAGCTGCCGTAACAACAATTAATCATGCGACTTTGAATAGTAACAAAACTGTTGACCTTGCATTTGCAACAGTCGGTGACACGTTAACGTATACGATTACACTCAATCAAACTGGTAATGTTGCAGCAAATGATGTAGTCATTCAAGATATGATTCCTCAAGGTACTACGTTTATAGAAAATAGCGTCATTGTAAACGGAGAAACTCTTCCAGGAGTTAATCCAGTAAGTGGTATACCAATTGGCACTATAATTGTAGGTGGAATTGCTATCGCTTCATTCCAAGTTTCTGTGACTTCTATTCCAATACAAAACGAACTCAACAACCAAGCAATCACTACTTTTAACTATATAGTAAACCCAAATAACGTACCTGTTACAAATACGACAACAACAAATACAGTCACAACAACCGTCCAAAATGATAATGTCATTGCGATAAAAGCTGTTGATTTCACGATTGCCTTACCTGGTCAAACTTTAACGTATACCATTACGATTACTAATAACGGTAACATCACTATTGAAGATCTTCTTCTAGTAGACACGGCACCAGTAGATACGACATTCGTTTTTGGTAGTGTTACGATTAACGGAATCAATCAGCCTAATGCGAATCCTGAAAATGGTATTACGTTAGGAACTCTTGCTCCTAATGACTCTGTTATTATTACATTCCAAGTGACAATATCTTCTTCTACTCTTCAATCTACAATCAATAACGATGCTACTATTTCCTATACGCCTATTATCGGTCCAATCGAACCACCTATTACGATTACAAGGCAAATAAATACCGTTACAAAGCAAACAAATACTGTTACAACAACAATCATTAATCCGATAATTCAAACTGAAAAAAAAGCTGATAAATCAATTGTCATTTTAGGTGATATTCTTACATTCACATTAGAGATATTTAATGATTCCCCAATCCCTACAGTAAGTACTTCCATTATAGACAGCATTCCAGCCGGTACAACATTTATAGAAAATAGCGTAACAATTAATGGCACTCAAGTTCCAAATGTCCGTCCAGATACTGGTATTAATATCGGCTCTTTATCTGCAGATGCAGTAGCAACGCTAACATTTCAAGTTCTCGTCACTTCTATTCCTTCAAACAGTACCATTATCAATTCTGCTACCGTCACAGCCGCTTTTCAATTGGCACCACAGGACCCAATTATTACTTTTATTGTTAACTCAAATATCGTTCGTATACCAGTTCAATTTATAACTGCAACAGTAGTGAAAAACGCTTCCGTCAGATCAGCTTATTTAAACCAATATTTTGATTATACGGTGCACATTATGAATACTTCTGATATTTCCCTTTCAAATGTTTCGTTACAAGATACCATTCCAGCAGGTTTACAATTTATAAACGGCACTGTCTCCATTAATGGGGAACGTTCTCCACTAGCAAATCCAAATATCGGTTTCCTAGTCACTACTAATTTGGAACCAAACGAAACAATTATCGTGTTATTCACAGTGCAAGTGATAAATCCGCCCGTTAATAATGAATTTAAAAATAACGCAAATGTTTCATTACAACTTCAAGTCTCGCCTACCGACCCACCAATTACAGTAACCGTTACAAGTAACGAAAACATCGTCACTTTTGTTCCAGAAAACGAAGATGAAATAGTTCCAAATTTAAGTTGCTTCTTTGACGGGGAACGTTTTATTCGCATTACTCCTCGGAATATACGAAACTACCTTTGGACTTGGATTTGGTGGCGTTAAATGAAACAAAAAGAGATTGTAGTTTGGTTGAAACCAAATTACAATCTCTTTTTCATTACCTTTATCGTCCTACTCAATAACTCGTCCAAGGATATACACTTAGGCATCGTCTCAAGTTATTTTAGTCGTAATAAGTTGGCCAGCTTCATTCATAGTAACTTTCCATTTCACTCCACTAGCCGTCTTCATAATTATACCTTTACTTGCCTCTATTTCAATATCTCCAAACATTCTTCCGCCAGTTGTCGCTAACCAAGCATTCCCATTTTCCATCGACGATCTTGCAAACATACGATTAATCCGAAAACGCTTATGATCTTGAGAATAACCACTTAATGTAATTCTAACTTTATATAACTGATTCGCCTTCATATTCGATATAATTGTATCGCCTACATTTAATGGAACATCCGACGCAACAACCCAATTTCCAGTTGCACTTAATGCATATTCAACTTTAATTTTCTTCGGGCTCTCTCCCCACCCAAAATACATTCCAAAACAATTTAACATTTTGATTGGATTTTTCGTGAAATCTAGTTCAATCACAACTGGATTACTATCTGGAACATCAATATAGTTTACACTTTGTTCATCTATTAAATTAAAACAATTTGCGAGATTCCCCCCGTACGGTAATTTCCCACTTACTTGCTTAACAGTATACTTCTGCTGAGCGTTTACTAAAATATCATCTTGATTCCCTATTAAATGTGGTTTATTTAACGTAATCGGTAACTGAATTCGAAGAGATTCTTCATAGGTAGACTTACAAACATTGTATTGCCCTTTATCTACAATAGTTGTAGAAAGTAAATTTGAAAAAAGGTAGTTACGATGCGAATTAGAAGAAAATTCAATGACAATCTGTTCACTACTCATCCGGTACGTATCCCAAATCATACAATCAAATGTATTATAGGCGCCGGTACAACGAATTACTTTTTTCGTTTGCTGTCTACATTGCACTTGAATATCATGAAACGTATTTCCTGAACTTTCATTTGGTAAATCACTGTTTCCATCAACTTCTATCCCATACTGACATCCATCAATAAATATAGATTGAAATACATTTGCGTTAATCCAGCAAGGTGTATTGATATCATCTATATATTCTGTCTTTAAATGTATTGCAGTTTGAAAGTTTTTAATTTGAATAAAGTTAACTTGAAAGAAACTAATATAATCCCATGCTTTTTGACAATAAAAGTGTATAGCCTTACCTTTATATGACGACGTTGCATTTATTATATTTATATTTGATATAAGAGAGTGATTAGGAACTTCTATTTGTTGTGAACCGGAAACATAAATAACAGCAGATTGAAACACTGGATTTATGACTTGAACTGTACCACCTGTTATAGATGCATTTTGTTGCAGTTCAAACACATTAAAATCTCCATCGATTTGTAGCGTTACAGTAGGATCTAACTCTAATCTTACGTTTGATTTAATAATAATTGGCTTTACAATTTTATACGTATTTACCCCTGTAATTCTAACCGTCGAAATTCGATTCGCTACACAATAATTTATAGCTTGCTGAATTGCTAATGAGCTATCATTTCCTGAGTTCGGTACTGCTCCAAAACAATCAATATGAACGCTATTTTCTGGTGCACAATCTTCTTGGGAAGAAATATATTCTGACAAAATAAATTCACTCCTCATATTACCTTTTTCATATAATATGTGAGTTTTCTCTTAAAAGTTTCTATAATAAAAAAAACAAACGACCTGTACGGTCATTTGTTTAATTCATATATACCTTTCGTTTCTTCTATCATTTTAGTTAACGAGAAATACCTCTCTGCTTTCTCTCGTGCTTTCAGTCTAATATCATTCACCTTTTCTTCATTCCCCTGTAGTTCCTCAAGTGCACTTGCAAATTCAGATTCACAATATTCATGTATCAAAACACCTGATTCTCCATTTATTACCGCTTCATTTATTCCGCCAACATCTATTGAAACAATTGGTGTCCCTGTAGCCATTGCTTCAATTACTACCATTGGAAACACTTCACGAAAAGATAATAAAAGTAAGGCATCCATATTTCCTATAAACCTATGCGGATCTGAAATATTCCCTAACATTGTTACCCTTTGTTGCAATCCATACTTTTCTATTTCGTTCATAATAGATTCTTTTTCTGGCCCATCACCAGCAATATAAAACAAAAAATCATCTCTTTTTTTCAACACATTTGCAATTTTTACAAATAGTTGATGGTTTTTCTCCTTGGATAGTCTAGCTAATATCCCTATTTTATAAATAGATTCTTTCTTTTTCTGCTGGAATAAAAACTTTTCTATATCCACACCGTTATAAATTGTCTTTACTTTCTCTTCAGCTACATGCATTGAAAGTAAGTTATTTTTTTCAAACTCACTTACTGTAATAATATTGTTCACATATTTATTCATAAAATAACGAAAAAGAGTTGGCATTTTCTTCTCTAATATCGTTACATTATGCTTCGTATACACAATTTTCATCTTTTTTTTCATAAACTTTTGAAGTAGAAAAGCATATAATACCATTCGTAAACTATTTGCATGAATAAGTTCTATCTTTCGTTTACAAATTTCGTTTCGTAAGTAATAAATATTTCTCAAATGATTCCATCGGCTAAGTAACATAAAATTTTCTTTTCTAGTAAGAGATTCATATAGCTCTCCATCACCTGCAGCTGTATAAACCTTAAAATCCTCATAACGCAAATTACTTTCCAATTTACAGAAATAACTTTCAGCTCCGCCTGTTATCAATTTATCTGTCATCAAAAGTATATTCATAATTGCGTCTTCCCAACTACATTGATTTTATTTTTTCTATAGGCATGATAAGCATACTTACTAAAATAGTAAAAGATTTGCACTGCATTAAGACATTTTTGGTCTCTTAATAATTTCCAATACCGAAAAGCTGCTTTAATTTTATTTCTGGAAACCGAATTTGCTACAATTCGATACTTCGCTAATACTTGCTGTATCCCTTTCGCTTCATGCCCTTCATGTAATAATTTCAGCCATAACGCCGTATCTTCCGGCTGTACACTAGGCATTTCAATATGCGGAATTTTTTCACGATCAATTATTACTGTTAAACATCCGATAATTGTATTTCCTGCCAAACAATGATAGTCAACAGATTTCGGTACATTCACTTCTCGATTTAGTCCATTACCGTTTTCATCGATTAAACTATACGATGCATATGAAAAGGCCACACTCATTTCTTCCATAAATAACAATTGTGTCTTCAATTTATGCGGTAACCATATATCATCACTATCTAAAAAGGCAATATACCTTCCTCTCGCCTCTTGAATTGCTATATTCCGAGCCTTAGCAGCACCAATATTTTCTTTTAATGATACTAACCTAATACGCGAGTCTCCTTCTATTATCTCTTTAATTTTTGTAACAGATTCGTCAGTTGAAGCGTCATCAACGATAATCATCTCCCAATTTTCATATGATTGATTTTGTACAGATACAATCGTCTCACCTATAAATCGTATACTATTATAAGAAGGTGTTATTACAGAAACATGAGGCGCCTTATTATGTGCTGATAGACATTTTACCATCTATCTTTCCCCTTCCTTCATATATTGAAATGTACTTCACAACAATTGCTAAAAATAAAAAGAACGCTTCGTTAATAATGAGTGACAATGACATCATCTGAAATAAAAATGCAACCATAGTCAATAAAAGATACGGTTTTTCACGAAACAAAGTATACTGCGTTAACTTGAACATTAATACAAATAAAAAAGCGCTATATAAAAGAAAACCAATTGTACCCGATTCAGATAAAATTTCTAAAAATGTATTGTGCACATATAATTTTTCATTAAATTGAAATTCATAATAATTCGAAAAATTAAACGCACCGATTCCGATATATGGATTAGATAAATAATATTTAAAAGCTGCTTCCCATAATGTAAATCTGCCACTTCCATTATCATGCGAAAAATCAGAAATTCGTTTATTCAATATGTCATCCAATTGGCCACCCATTACACTATTAGATAAACTAAAGATCACTACACCAAACAATAGTAAACTCATCATTATTTTTATTTTTTTTGCAAAACTAGAAGTACATACATATACAAAAATGACAAGCACAAGCGCTAATATTCCTCCCCTTGAAAAAGTTAATAAACTTGTCGTAACACATAAAATCAATCCTAAAATGTTCGTCATATTATGTAAATTTGTCATATAATACATAAAAAATATTGTATTATAAAAAATAAAAATGTTAGGATCATCTAGCAAACCAATTAATCTTGGATATCCTCTATCAACTAATAGTCCGGCAAAAATTTCTCTTTCTTCTCCACCGTATAACCCAAAGTGCTGTAAACCAACTATATAAAGTATTAAGCTTACAATATTAAATATAAATCCTACATAAAAAATAGATGATTCAAGTGTTGCTATTTCAATATTTCCTAATAAATTTCTCATTATAAAATAACAACCTAAAACAAGTAACACACCAAAAATCATACGAATGCTAGCATGTAAATATATAGAAAGAATTCCACTCAAACAATAGATGAAATAAAATAGTAAAAATACAACTTCATGAAAATATAGCTTTTGGATATGGAAGTTTTTAATTGTTAAACAAAAATATATGACTAAAAAAATCATATAGATCTTCAACGAAAATCCAATATATATATTGTATTTACTTAACATGACAAATAATATTAGAAGCATAATCCATTTCATCGACATTTTCATATTATTTTCCATATGCTATATCCCCTGTTTCGTAATATAATCCTTTTTGCGTGTTTTTGTTATAAACGAAAAAAGAAGTTTTTTCAGCTCATAATCATATAGGAATATACCAACTACTACGATTAACGTATTCAGAACGAGCGCAATGAAATGATATGTATGCAACATATATTGCACCCCAATAAAAGTTACGCCAAAATAAATTGTATAAGGTATGACAATTTGGAATACAATTTTCTTCCTCACTACACTTACTGCTATATACCCAACTAAAGCTACAATTTCAAATAAAACCATAGCATAAGCCGCTCCTATCACTCCACCAATACTACTAAAACTATAAAGCATAATCCCACCTATCACTAATGCTATACATTGCACAACCGTTCTTTTATTTTGACGTCCACTCGTTGTTAAGCCGTCAGCTATAGCAATATTTAAACTTTGTAGCACAATGAGAAAGGATAATATTTGGAGTGGCTCTACTGCATTGCTCCATTCCTCATAAAAAAATATAGAAATAAAGTATGGTGCTAAATGATATAAACCGATTGTCATACAGACTCCCACAATCGCCATTGATTTTATTTGAAGTAAGTTTAATTTCGTATGCTCTTCTAAATTTTTTTGATTATAATGCTTAAAAAGCACTGGGTAAAACGCACCTGCAATTACCCCTGGCACTTGATATAAAGCTGCTGGCATCCGGTACGCCACTGCAAAAACACCGACCATACTTAGTGGCAATGTATAGTTAAGTAAGATAGGCGCTAATTGCGGGGTGCTCATTATTAAAAAACCGCTAATAATAAAAGGTGTTAATTGCCAAAATAATGCTTTATGGATTACGACTTTCATATTCATTTTCGTCTTTTTTCTCATGATATATATGCTGAACAAACCACCGATCATATACCCAAAAGCATATAAACGAGCTGTTACATACACCGGTAACTCTCCGAAAATACAAAAACATGTAATGATGATAACAACTGACGCTGATACAACTTTAATAAGTGCTATATACTTCATTCGTTCCATCAACTGAAAGTAGGCAATCCCTATATTTTGGAAAGTTAATCCTATTAACATGAAAAACATTACGTTTATCATCATGTAAATTACATTTCTATCCGCATACATATAATGAATAGCAATATAACCGATTATAGAAATAAAAATAAGTAGGATCATCCTTATTTTTATATACGACGATAAAATCTTCCCTAAGTCTACTCCATCTTTTGCCCCTTCTCGAAGAAACGTGTTAGTAAGTCCTAAATCTGTGAAAAATAACATAACAAACGTCACTGCTATGGCAACACTAAACATTCCATAATGTTGTGCATTAAAAAAATTTGCTAAAGCAATTAAACTTACAGCCTGAAAAAGATTAGCTAAAATCGTGCTATAAAATAGATGGATAATATTATTTAAAATAGATTTACCCATACCTGCTCTCCTTTGCAAGCAACCTAGCCTACTTACATATATTTATCTTGCACCATTACCGTTCAATACAATTAAAACAGTTTTACATAAAATACGAATATCCATCCTGATCGTTTTCATTTCAATATACTCTATGTCCAACTTCAATTTTTCTTTTGCATCAAGATTATACCCTCCATTTATTTGTGCCCATCCTGTTAACCCTGGTTTCACGATTAAGCGGTCTTTGAATTCTGGAATATACGTATCAAATTGTTTATAAAAATACTCTCTCTCTGGTCTAGGTCCCACAAAAGACATATCACCTTTTAAAATATTTAAAAGTTGCGGTAACTCATCAATTCTCGTTTTTCTTATAAATGATCCAACTTTAGTAATTCTTGAATCATTTTCATCTGCCCATTGTGGTCCATTTATTTCAGCCTCTTTTACCATCGACCTTAATTTAAATACATTAAATTTCTTCCCATTAATACCTAAACGTTCTTGAAAATAGATTGGAGCTCCTGCTGTTTCGAAAGCAATCATAATACAAAAGAACAACATAATTGGTAGCGTTACTAGTAACAATATGAGTGAAAATGTAATATCAAACAAGCGCTTTATACTTCGATTCAAAATACTGGTCTTTTCTTGGGCCGGAATCGCATACAACTTGGCTTGATTTGTTTCACGAATCATAGTTCGTTACCCCCACATTCAAGAATATAAAACTATACCCATTAATTCACATTCTTTCTTTTTTATATCAGTTATTGCTTTTTGCACGGTACGTAGGGAATCTTTTCGCTTTTTGACTGCTAAGATCACTCCATCGCATTTCCCTGCACTAATGTGCGTAACAGGAAGCTCAAATACTTCAGAAGAATACAAGAGAATATAATCAAAATCTTCTCTCCACTTCGCAATTGCACGATCAAATTCATCCATAGAAACTAAAGTCGTTCCGGTGTGTACTGTTTTTTTGGCAGGAATACAATATAAGTATTTAGATAAATTACTAGAAAAAGATTCATAACTACAGGTGAAATCGCTTATTATATCATTCACTGTTTTCGTATGATTACTTTGTAATAGTAGATGTAGTTTAGGATCAGAAAAATTCACATCGATAAGTAACACCTTTTTTTTCATTTCTGCAAACACTAGCCCTATATTTACTATAAGCTGAGCAACAACGCCTCTATCCTTCGTTGAAATAACTGTGAATACTTGTTTTCCTGTTTTTTTCAACTCGTGATATACAGTATAAAACTGCTCTTTCATTAGAGCATCATGCGGATTAAATAGAAGCTGTTTCTTTGTTTTAAACATCGACATGTTCACCTCGATATATAGCTGATTGCGGATCAACTTCTGTAGATTCCTTTTTTCTTTTCGGTTCCATATTTATGTGACCAATTACAGGAACTGTTGTTATCTTCTCTAAATCCTGTTCCACGTATATACGTTCATCAAAATAATCTCGAAATACGGCTAAACCTATCCCAACAAAAAAACTAACAATTAAAGAGATAGGAATGATAAGTTGAATTTTCGGAAACAACTTTTCAGCTTTTTCCTGTAACTCAGGATCAGTTAATATTTTTACCCCCTGCACATTCGTATACTGTTGAAAGCTTTTTTGAGATTGTTCTGCCAATGACTTTACAATTTCTTTTACGATTATAGGATCCGAATCTTTTACTGTAACAGTAACAATTTGTGAGTTGTCCATATTCACCACTGAAATTTTTTGTGCTAGTTCATGACTTGATTGCTCTAATTTCAAAGTTTTTTTCACTGTTGAAATAATGAGTGGACTTTTTAATATATCAACATAAGATGTTACCAGTTGCTTATTTTCCTGTGTTTTATTTGTTGAATTTTCCTTATTAAACTCATCTAAATTCCCAACGAGAATTTGTGTTGAATATTGATATGAAGGCTTTAATACGTACATAGAGATAAGAATTAGAGAAACAGTTAAACAGCACATCGTCAAAATAATTGTTACTATCCTTCTTTTCAATAACTGTTGAAAATCCTTCATACTAATTTCTTGCTTCAATTATTTCACCGCCTTTGTCTGATTCATATTCTGAACATCATTCTTTACAGATAACCCTTTCTTCTTTCTATTCGCTTGCTTTGTTACATACTTTCCGACTCTGAATGCAAATTTTTCTACAAATATATACGAAAGCATCGCAAGTATAAACGAAAAAACGAGTGAAAAAATTAAAATAATAGGCAACGGCAATATTTCATGAAGCATGTATATAAGGGAAAATAACGATATGATATGGTATAAATAAAGACTGTAAGAAATCTTCCCCAAATATAACAAGTATTTATTACGCAACAACGATGACAAAGTTGATACTGATAGACTTAATATGACAAATAAACATGCACTTATCGCTACTACGTAGTCTCGCAATATAAAATTATTGAGCACTTTAATTTCTCCGATAAGCCCTTCATACATATAAAATAAAATCGCTAATAAAAACCATGCAATTTTCTCATTTTTAGTACGATTACTATAAAAAATTATTACATTATTTTTATACTTCGCAACTAGTGCTCCTAGTAAAAATAGCACCGTGTAATGTGGTGTTAACATATAGCTTGTTAATGTTAAACTCGAGCGAAATAAAAATAATATCGCAACAGAGCATATACTAAAACTAAACAATGTCAATAACGAATCCCTCAACGTTTTTCTTAAACAAACCATCAAAACTAACGGGAAAATGATTGATATTCGCATTTCATGAACAAGTGACCAAATTACGCCGTTATATGCATCTGTATTATATTTCCCAACCAATAATATATGCTGCACGATTAGGCTTAAAGAACTTTCAATCGTCCATGAGCGATTAAACCATTCACTTAAATGAGAAATTCCATATTCACTCATTGTAGTTTGGCATAAAATAGCTATAAGTATCGCTACGATATATGGAATATAAATTCTGCATATACGCTTTACAAGGAATGACCTATAGCTATCATAATTTTTTTGAATAGATTCATACAAAACAAATCCACTCAAAACAAAAAAGATAATAACAGATTCGTTACCACTACTAAAAACAAGACGAGCAGGTGTTTCTTTTAATAGATACATAACAAATGGTTTATTATCTTCATAACTGTAATTTTGAAATACTGAAAAAATCATTAAATGATGGCCAATCATTACTACTAATGAAGAAATCCCTCTAATTGAATCCAGTTCTTCATACCTATCCATCGCTTTATATCAACTCCTAATGAAATGATAATAATCATTTCAAAGCGACACCATTATTCATATTCCTCTCCTTTCTTTTCATTCCAATTTTTCATATTAAAATGATTTATAGCGTAATTTTTAATGTATTGTAACATTTTTTGTAATATTATGAATAGTTAATCCCTTTAATTGGTATATATCAATTTCAACCTCGAAAAATGAAAAAGATTGCTAGAAAAGCACTATAAAAATATCTTGTATATTTACAAGATTAAAGATAGGAATAGCATTTTTTCCAATATAAAATAAAAAAGATAGCCTTTATAGGCTATCTTTTTTATTTTATTTAATTACTAGCACCACTATATGCTACATGTCGTTTCTCAATTCGTTCCTCAATTTCTTTCATATTTTCTTTATTATTTAATAGTGATTGTTTATTTTCAATTAATAATTGTTTAAAAGATTTTCTCACTTTTTTTCTCATTTTCATTGTCCTCCTTGGGGGATGATTTATATAAAAGATAAAGAATTATCTGGTTGTTCTTATAATAATTGATTGTTGTGAATTCCATTTGAACTTCATATGAAAATTCCGTTTATTTTCTGACAACTTTGTGAACACTCAAAAAAGAGTCTCCTAAAACAATTTTATAGTCGTTTCATTCAATTACATAAATCGCCATTTGCATCATCTTATATCAATTTACCTTGTCGAAATATTTATATATTTTAAGCTGCATTCCATATACTTTCATCTACTAAAATTCTTTTTTTCAAAATAAAAAAGAAGGTGTCACCTAGTCTAAGTTCGACTTATGCAACATCCTTCTTTCCAAACTATTTACAGCATATTGATTAACATTTCAGGTCTTCCCCAATTCATTTCTTCACAAACGAATCGTAATTTTTCTTCATCTATTGTGTGTAATCCTTCTTCTAGTGAACAGGAAATAGGAACTTCACAATGAATTTGCGCTAATTGTAATGAAATATTTAAATTCTCTAAATCACTTTCGATCTTCGTACGTTGCGCTTTCGTTAATGATGCCACATTTTCTAGTACAGTTGCTACTGTACCATGTTCTTGAATAAGCTTATACGCTGTTTTTTCACCGATACCTTTTACACCTGGGTAATTATCGCTCGTATCTCCCATGAAAGCTTTCGCATGCACGATTTGCCACGGTTCTACACCTTTTTCTTCCATAATTTTCTCTGGTGTGTAATACTCGTAATTTCCAATTCCTTTGCGCAGAAGCATAACTGTAACGTTCTTATCAACAAGTTGAAGTAAATCTGTATCACCTGTTAAAATATAAACTTCCGCTTCATTGCAGTATTGTTTTGCTAGTGTACCGATACAATCATCCGCTTCATACCCTTTCATGCCGATAACTGGAACAGATAATTTCGCAGTCATTTCTTGCACTAGATCAAATTGCGGAATTAATTCTTCAGGTGGCGCTGCACGATTCGCTTTATAATTTGAGAACGACTCTGTTCTAAATGTCGTACTTCCCATATCCCAGCATGTTACGATGTGTGTCGGTTCAATTGCTTGCATTGCCGTTAATAAATGTTTCATATAACCATGAATCCCGTTTGTAGGGGTACCATCTTGTCGTTTCATAAATTGTCCGTAGACACTTGTTGCATAAAAAGCACGAAATAATAGTGCCATACCATCAACTAATAATACTTTTTTCATAATTCCTCTCCTACCAAAAAAAATAATAACCCCACGTCATCACGTAAGGTTATATAAATAGATTACCATTCTACGTTTTTCAACTTTGTCTATTATACATTGTTTTTGTATATTTAGCATCATTTACACATTAAGACGTTTTACTACAACAAGTATGAAGAATCCCTGTATACGTATTTTTCCCAGTTGAAACTACTACAGCTTTTGCATTTCCACTAACAATATACGTCCCTTTGAAACATACATTTTCAAGTTCAAGTGGATTATAGTCTTTCATTCTTTTCAAAGGAATAAATCGTTTACGTTCAAGATGATAGCAACTTTCAAATTTCTCAATACTCGCATCGTTTCCTGTTAGCACAGATTCATTTACTAATAGATCATTTGCATAAATGATACGTACATCTGCTGGTACTGTATCACCTTCTGAAAGGAAAATCATATCTCCTGGAACAAGCTCTTGTACTGGCAAATCCATCATTTTTAATTCACCGTTTAAACCTGTTACACTAGAACATTCTACTCGAGACACAGTAATCTTCTCACATTGTAATCCATCTCTCACATGTTGTTTTGAAAAACCTGGGATCATTCCACCTAGCTTCATCATCACTTCTGCAATACGAGCTCTTTTTGAAGTTAATTCATTTCGGCCGTATACTTGAATACGTTTTTGTGCCTCTTTCATAGATAATCCATCTCTTGTTGTTTTAAAATACGCAAATACAGATTTTACATCTCTCGTTGCGATTTCAATTAATAAATCTTTATTTTTTTGAAGCATCGTTTGTTCTTTCATTGATTTTTTGCTTAATTTATATGACGTGTTACCCACAGTTTTGTTTGCATATAACATATTATCGTCTCCTCCTTTACAACGTAGGAAGAAACGCTTTGTTTCTCAATTTATCCACTTTACGGTGAAAGTGTCTAGCGCCTAAACATACATATAAACGCTACATGATGATAAATATAGAGGGAGGAACAAGTCGTTTCCTGCCTACATCATATATTTTTGATTTGAAGTATATGGGTAACGGAACCGAGTCAGAATTTGACATGCTCCTCACCTCCTCGTTTTATTTTATAGTTTATACTATGAAATTACTCATAGCTTTGTAACAAAAAGACCCTTACTCCGAAAAGAGTAAAGGCCATGACATACACAAATAAACGATTCCTAATACAATTAGAAATCTACGGACCTCTCCCTCGCCGAGTTTTAGCACTGTATAGCATAGGTACATTACCAGCTACATTAAGAAAAACCTTAATTCGATCATTCCTGTTGACCCATTGGCGTCTCTCGACATTTTTGGGCAGTAGCATTTCTCTATACAGGAGCCTCACCTAACAGAGACTTATTTTTATTACATAGAAAATGTTACTCTTATTTAAAATAGATGTCAACACCTTGAATGGAATCTTTTCCTTATTACAACAACTCCCTCTCATATACATACTATTTCTCTTTCTACGTATCAAATGAATGAAGCACATATTTTAAAATTAGTAAAAATAAAAACCTTACGTTTAAACGTAAAGTTTTTAATAAGTTATACAACCAGCAATTACAATCCCAATTGAAAGCGATAAAAACATAAGAAAAAGACCGACCGCTTGATTATCTTCTTCAAGACTTTTATTTATATTAAAGCGTGGTGTAAGCCACTCAGCTAAATAAAAGACGATAATTTGAGCCAAAATCCCAACCGCTCCCCACGAAACCATATCAAGAAGTGAAATGGAATTAGCTGCTGTTGAATATAAAACAATAGCTAACCCAAGTAATCGCCCTCCAAGTACATAGCTTACTGCCTTATTCCCTTGGGCCATTAACTTAAATTCTTTTACTTTCGTTGTCACTTCCATCAGGAAAAGACCTATGCATAAAAGACCAAGTGTTACTGCTAAATATAATAAAAAATTAATCATATACTTCCTCCTTTTTTATACCTACTGGTAAATAGTACGATTCATTCCCCGTAATTTTTTCACCAGCACGAATACCGATACTACTTGCTTTTCCTGCAATTAAAAACGAACCAAACACATACGACAGTTTCTCCATCCCTTTCTCTGTTTCCAAAGATACGACTGGAAGTTCTGTATACTTTTGAAATATCGGCAGTGACGCTTTATACGTTTGGTGTGCATTTTGAATCATAATATTTTCGTCCTTATCACGAATGGTAATCGTGTCTCCCTCTCTACCAAATGAAGGTTTTTGAACGAAAGAACCTTTTCCTAAAAATAAATCTGGTTCTAAATATGTAGGTAACATATATTCTTTAATCCACTGTCGTTCCTCATTTGTATAAAAGACCTCTTCTTCTGCTAATCCCCAAATAAGACACTGAACTGATTTAGGCTGAAGTAAAAATGCTGACAAAGGATTTATAATAAACAGCTTTCCGGCTTTTACGAGTTGCAACAACTCCACACCTACCAAATCCCCTGTTTCAGGATCTTGATCCTCAATTAAATCTTCTATCGGATATGTTTGACGATATAAAACATCAATTTGCACTCCATCCCTATCCACTAAAGAATCTTTTGTAATTCTAAGTTCTGACATTGGCACGACTTTATTTTCAACACGGCATAACTGACTTAAATACATAGTCGTATTCCAATCCTCAATATGCTCATGATGCGCTGTAAAAACAACATTTGGGTTGTCTATTCCCTTTGTCGCTTCCATTACAGCTTTTGTAACACCAGAGGATAGCAATCGCTCTTGGCCTAAGTTTGGATCATCATAACCTAGCTTTTTACAAACTTCCCCATTCATTTGAAAGCATTCCATAATAAAGGTAGGTGTATCACTATTAAACTCAAGCATTTTCATTTGGTTATCGCCTGTTAAAACGAAATCAAATCGTGAAATAACAGATTCAGGATATAATCCTTTCATTCTAATGAACGATAAGCTTGCGGGGGGAAATCCAAGTTCAAGAAGCTGTTCGTCACTTAAATTACGCAAAAGTCTAGCAGTCTTAAAAAATATTTTCCCCATTCGTTCAGTTGCAACTTGTAATTGTTTCATAGTCTCATTTGTTATAGGAAAAACATGAAACAAACTATACTCACATTCATATAAATCCGACCAGAAATCCTGATATTTTGAATAAAACTCTTTTCGATCCCTTATGTATTGCGACATATGTTAGCCCCCAAATCCTCCCTTTGAACCGCTTCCAATTCCACCTTTAAATTCCGCAGACGATTGATACGATTTAAATGCCGATGAATTTTTAAAAGTGGATTTATTTTGATAGTATCTCCCGCCATAGAAATAATGTCCACGATAACCTGAACTACTATCATCACACTGCCATACCCCAAGTTCATCATCCCAATCCCAATCTGAACAACTTTTATCATTCGGTTTTGGGGGTAAATCTTGTGCGCAGCCAAATAAGGTGCCAGTCATTAAAGACGTTACGACACCACCTACTAGCCATTTCGTTTTTGTCACCTTCGCACTCCCCTTTATAAAATATATTTCTATTATATAAGAAGCCATGATAAAGTAGAAGAAAAAGGAAGAAGAGGGATGAAATGCGCTTAGAATATCGACTTAATGATGAAACAAAAGGGTATCCTGCTTTATGGAATTACACAAATATTTCTAATTCTGAAATTATCGCACGCATGACTTGTGAATATTTTATAAAAGATAAAAATACATATGTTGTTACTGCAACTTCAGTAGATCCAGATGGAACAGTAGTTATATATATTCAACAAGAAACTTTTTCTAACGACCCTTCAGATCCTACTTACTTCCACATCGGTTTTGAAATTAGAGAGCTAAAGGATACGAGTTCCAACTTGATTGAAAGTAAAGATGTATGGAACTATGAAGAAATTTTACCATCTCTTCATTCAGATATTATATATATTCAGCAGGACGGCATGCATATGGAGTTTACTTTAGATTCAAGAGAGATTGATGAAGACAGAAAGTGCTACATTTATTATGGAAACTTCACAGGTGAATCGAGATAACATGGATATATGTATACAACAAAAAAACCTTACGTATAAAACGTAAGGTTTTTATATAGCCCCACATATGCCGTTATCTCTAGATGTCCATAAACCTGCTCTCACAGGTGGATGCTCTCACAAATGTTTGTAACTTCCTTCTTAAAAAGATGGCATGTTAGCTACATTTAAATATTGAACTTCCATATTAAACTTATTGGTTTAAGACATGCATAAGCTACGTACACCGTAGGAATTTTATATAATGTTAGTTGAAATAAGACCCCCGCACGTGCCGCTCCTCGTAAATGTCCAAAAACCCGCTACTCGCAGGTGGATGCCCTCACAGTTACCGTACATCTTCCTCCACAAGGAAGGCTTGATGATGGTCACTAAATATTGAGCTTCCGTATAACTAACATCGGTTTTAGACATAAATAAGTTACGTACACCGCAGGATGTATTATTTACTTGTCGTTATATTATCACATTGTTTCCAATGTGTAAAATACAAAGTTTTTCGAGCAATCTCTTGCTTGTGACCTTATTTTAATACAAATTATTTTTGCATGCAAGTGATTAATCTTCTTCTTTTGCAATTTGATTTTCTGGATAAGAAATCCAATCACTCCAGCTACCTGCATACAATTTAACATTTTGGAATCCAGCTAATTTCAATGCAACGATATTTGGACATGCTGTAACACCAGAACCACAATATACAATTGTTTCCTTATCTTTCGAAAGATTTTGGAATCGTTCTTGTTGCTGAGCTTCATTCTTAAATTGTCCTGATTGCAGCATTCCATCCTTCCAAAAATAATTTACTGCTGTTGGAATGTGTCCTGCTTTCGGATCAACAAGTTCCTCTACACCAGCATAACGTTTTGGCTCTCTAGAATCAATTAACGTAACATCTGCACCTGCATAGATATTCTCTCTCACCGTTTCCATCGTTACAAGCATATGATTTTGTATATTTTCTTTGAATGCTTTTCGTTTAGCAACAGAAATTTCTGTTGTTACCGGTAGTCCATTCTCTTTCCATGCTGGAAATCCACCATCTAATATATATACTTTCTCATGTCCTACATAGTTTAATAACCACCAAAGACGAGAAGCATTTGCACCCGCTTCACTGTCATATGCAATCACTGTCGTATGTTCATCAATACCAGCTCGCGACAGCTTGTCTGCAAACTCCTCAATATTTGGTAACGGGTGGCGACCACCATGTTCTGCTATAGGACTTGATAAATCTACATTCAAATCAAAATATAATGCATGAGGAATATGTTCCTCCTCATACTTTTCTCTACCCCAATTAGGATTCGCTAAATCAAAACGACAATCGATTATACGGACGTTCTCATCTTCTATATGCTCACGTAACCATTCGACTGTAACTAACATCTTTAACGACCTTCTTTCTCTTTCAAACGACTTACATACTCCATAACCATTTCTTTTGTAACATATTTACGCTCTAGTGTAACACCATTTTTTGCAAGAGCATTAATTTGCTTCGTTACAACATTAATGACATCAACCGAAAATTCTTTCCCATTTGACGCAAGAGATACGGCTGCTTCAATAGCTGCTTCACGCTGCGCATCTAATTGTAAACATGCTTTTACACTTTCATTTTGTTTACGAGAATGTGCTGTAATTGCTTTATGTACTTCCATCTTCTCTTCCCCCTAAATAAGTTATACGTTCTGATTTAATTCCATTGCAAGCCGAAACATATCACGGCATACAATCCCATTTTCAATAATCTCTTCTTCATAATGCTTCGAAAAGTAATCAAAATCAATAGAAAAAATACGAAATCCACATTTTTGATAGAAAGCAAGTTGTGAAACACTAGAATTGCCTGTACCAACTTCAAGTTTTGACATACCATATCCTTTAGCAGTTTCTATAGCATGACTTATTAGCTTCTTTCCAATCCCTTTTCCTTGCAAATGCTCTACAACCGCAATATTCATAATTTCCATCGTCTTCGGCCTTGTTTCCAAAATTACATATACACCGATTACATTATCCTCTTGCTTAGCTACGTATGTTAATCCTCTTTGTACATATGCACCAATTTGCTGTTCACTTGGATCAGCAAGTAGTAATAAAGACTTCGGTATAGCTTCTTTTGAAATACGTTCTATTACAACAGTCATAAAAAATTCCCCCTTCTCTATTGTTCTAAACCCTCCTTGTCTACCATAAGTAATAGAAAGGAGGGATTCACCATGGACAACAATGAGAAAAAATGCAACGTCATCTCTATTGATGGAAAGAAGAAGAAGAGCGACACGTATTCCTATCCAAAATTAGTAGTAGAAAATAAAACATATGAATTTTCTTCGTTCGTCTTATGCGGTGAAACACCAGACGGCAGACGACTCGTTCTTACTCATATGATTTCTACCGATGAATTTGCTGGATTTGTCAAATCTTTAGATACGGTACTACAAAAGAAAATCGAACGAATCTTTTTCTCATAACGACTACATCACATACATTTCTTTTTCAATCTCTACTAATTGCTTTTGCAATTGTTCTTTACTTTGTTCATATAGTGATACATCAATCGTTTCAGCCAATGCAAATAATACACTTTCATAATAATTCATCACATCTTGCTGCATCACTTTTTGGAATAAGTTCCATTTCAAATCCCACTCTTGCTTATAATGATGAACAAATAAATCTTTTTCATCAGCTACATAGTTTGATACGAGAGGTTCTAATACAGATTTAGCGTCTTCTTGCATAAAGGCTTTGTCATTCTTTTCAAAAAAGCTTTTCTCGTTTTTAAAGTGTGCCAATGCTTTTTTGAAATCTTTTATTTCAACTGAAGGAAACGGTTCTTTATGTGTAATATCTTTATATTCATATTCCACTGTTCCATTCATAGAAATTGATTCATTTTCTACTTTACAGTTCACCACAATTTCATTCTTTGCACGCTTCATCGCTTCATCTATCCATCTTTCAAGGCGTAATGATGTCGCACGCATTTCTTGTAATAAATCATGCTGAATAAATGCTACTAATTCCATAACACACTGCTGCAACTGCACTTTCACATTTCCATCCGTTCGAAGCGATGCTGGATTAATAAATTCAGTAAACACATCGTTATAACGTAGGAATAGACGTTGTTGCACGTAATAAAGCAATTCTTTCACTTCATTTTGCATCGCCTGTTCTTCAGCAAGCACACTATATGATGAAATAATATGAAGTAGTTGATCACGCTCTGCTTCATATTTTTTCGTTTGCTTCTCTTTCTCTTCATTCCCCTGCTTTGCACCATTTATCATATTTACTAACAGCTGATCTGCCCCTTGCAATGCACCATATAAAGCATGAACAGATACGAGCATTAAATCTCTCATCATAAAGGATGTAAATGATTCCTCGAACTTAGCAATCCCAGAGTTTTGTAAAATACCGTACTTCTCTTTCTCAATATTTTTTCCTTGTTTCTCTTCAAGCGCACATAAACTTGAAATTGCAAATAAACGTGGATTTCTAATACCGTATTGTAGTAGCTGGTCTGCGATATAACCTTTTACCATTTCAAGTTCTTCTTCAGACTCTGCTAAATCGGCCGCATTAATTAAGAAGAACATTTTATCAAGAGCAAAAGTATCCTTTACACGACCAAGCTGAATTAAAAATTCACGGTCAGCACGAGAGAACACGTGATTATAATACGTGACAAACAAAATAGCATCTGCGTTTTTAATATACTGGAACGCAACGTCTGTATGGCGGGCGTTAATAGAATCCGCTCCAGGTGTATCTACAAGCGCTACTCCTTGCCTTGTTAATGCACAATCATAATAAAGCTCCATGTACTCAACAAAACAAGATTTTTCTTCATTCGCTACATAATCAGAAAACTCTTCTAATGTAACTTGTACTTTCTCGCCTAAATGTGCAGAAACTGTATCATACCCTTTTTGTACTGCTCGTAAAAAGCTAAATGTCGTTTTTTGCTTCCCAGTTGGTGAAGGGTATTTCATAACTTTATCAATCTGTGCTAACGCTTCATCTAACGTAGTAATCTCATAATGAAACAGCTTATAAACAGCTTTCATATCTTCTAATAAGGCTTGCTTTGATTTAAATTGAATCCTTACTGTTCCGTGTGGTTTTTCCTCTGTAACTGGCAAAATTTGATTAATCGTTGCCGTCGTCGGATTTGGTGACACTGGAAGTACTTTCTCACCAAGCAATGCATTGGCAAATGATGATTTCCCAGCACTAAAAGCTCCAAATAATGCTACTGTAAATTGTTTCGTTTCCACACGGCGCCTTTTTTCTATTACCTCTTGCTGTACATGTTTTAGCGCTGGCAATGGCTCTAATATCGTTTCAGCTTTCTTCACTTCCTCTAATATACGCTGAATATTTAAAGCTGCCGTTCCTTTTATCTCTTCCTCACGAGCCGCTACGTTATCATTTACAATTTCCTGCTCTTGTAGTGTGAATTTCTCACTAACAATTTGTTTTTTACTTTGCAATATCTCTTCTATTTGCAACCCTTCTGGTGTAGCAACACGATCATGCCAAACATTTTGTAAATAGCCTTCATATGCCTCCAAATTGTTACTGTATTGCAATTTCGTTTCTTTCGCCGTTTGCAACATCGTATATGTTTCAATCTCTTCTTCAATACGATCAACTGCTTCTTTTACCTTTTGCTTTAAAACGACTGCACTTTTATCAAAAATTTGCTGTGCTTTTGTAAAATAACGTTTCTTTAATTCATTCGCTACATCCGCTGTATAAAGAAGTAAGTAATCACCTGTGAAACCTGCACCTTGTTTAATTACTTCTGCTAACATTTCTGGTCCAAAAGCAATTTCTAAATCATATATGTCTTTCCCAATCTCTTCTGTAAACAACCCTTCTTCTTTTAAGAAGGCAACAATAAATTCTTTCACATGAAAATCAAGTTGCGTTTCGACAGTCTTTTGCAAAGCAGCATAAAAAGCATCTAAACGTCTCTGTTTTTCTTGCTCAGTCTTTCCTTTCGCAAATAGCAAACCAACTTTAAATTTTGTTAATTTCGTTTCTAAGTACGCATTTGCCAATTCTCTCATTTCAAATGGCATTAAATACGCGTTATCTAATATAGCTTGTAAGCCTTTTATAAATTCATTTCTCATTTGAGACTCTTTATTAGCCTCGCGATGTTTCATTTCCGTTAGCTCTTCTTTCTTTTCAACTATTTCTGAAATGGAAAGCGGTGATGCTAACTCTTCCTCATATTTCAAAAGAGCTTTTTCATTTTCAGAAAGAATAAACGAGAAATGTTCCCCCATTAAATATTCTGTTTCTCGCACCATTCCATCTCTTACATACTGCTCTTTTTCTTTCATAATAGAAGTAATTAACGTTTCTAGGTTTTCAATTTCATTATGTGGATGGTTCATCATTCGTAATGATGTATAATAAACTCCATCTACTTCAATATCCCAGTTAGAGAATGATTGTTTTACACTATCGCTATAATCTGCAAACGATAATTCATTTTCTTTATGTTTATCTATTTGATTTACAACTAGATACACCGTTTTATTACGTTGTTTCAATTCTTTAACAAATTGTAAATTCACTTCCGATTGGACGTGATTATAATCCATCATATAAAAAATTACGTCTGCTAGATGCAGCGTTGATTCTGTCGCTAGTTGATGGGCATCATCTGTTGAATCAATCCCTGGTGTATCAACTAACATAACACCTTCAGGAATTGGTGCATCATTCCGATAAATATGAACACCAATTACCTCATCGCCATCTTTACAAATTTGTTTTAATTCTTCTGCTGAATATGCACCGTCATATTCGTACTGCTCTCCAGATTTAATCGTTACAACAACACGATCAAATCCCTTTTCAATTTTAACGACGTTAGCGCTTGTCGGAATTGGACTTGTCGGTAACAACTGCGCTTTATATAGATGATTCATCATCGTTGATTTCCCTGCTGAGAAGTGACCGCAGAATGCTATCATAAGCTGCTCTCGTTTATATTTTTGAATTACTTCAAACAACTTTAAACTATTCTCTGCATCGCCGTGTTTTTGCCACTCTTCATAAAAACAAACAAGCTTTTTCATACCGTTTGTCTGTACTATGTTTGTCATCCCCTTGTTCCCCTTTATCCAAGATGTATATGCTATTTGCAAGCTAATAACCAATGAGAAATGCACCTACTCATTGATTACCTTTTCACTTTACTATCATACTAAATTTTCAGCATATTCTCATTAAAAATAAAAAATCCCTTTCATTCTTTTTACAAATGAAAGGGATTTTATGTAATATCACTCATTTTGCTGTTCCTACTCCATTTAAAACATACTTTGCAATAACTGCATATACAGCGACTGTACCTGCTACTAATGCATATACCATACTCATGCACCAACCTTTTTTTGATAATGATTATCACTTTTGAATACATTTTATCATTAAAGAGAATCATTATCAACACTTTTTCATAAAGAAAGCCCCTTATAAGAAGGAGCTTCACTGCCTGTTTTGAAGAAGATTAAAACTTGTTGTGCACTCTTATTATATCTCATCTTACATAACTTAATAGTTAAAAAAAATGGAAATCCACCCTATACCCTCCATCTTACATTTTGTATAATAAAAGGGAATTACTTAACAAGGAGGAAAATAATGACACAAAACATTTCACAAGGCGAGAGGATACACTCCATCGATATTATTAGAGGAATAGCTGTACTTGGTATTTTTCTTGTGAACTGGCCTGTTATCGCCGGGATTGACTCACGTGATATTACAGGAGTTTACGAGGGGCTAGATAGCTATATCCGTCTATTTTACGATATGTTTATTCAAACAAAGTTTTATACTATCTTTTCGTTTTTATTCGGCCTAGGATTTTACATTTTTATGACTCGTGCTGAAGCGAAAACAGATCGACCAAAAACTTTATTTGTTCGTCGCTTACTTATTTTATTATTATTTGGTTTCTTACATTACGTTCTTTTATGGGACGGAGACATTTTACATACTTATGCAATTACCGGGTTTTTCTTATTTTTATTTTACAAAAGAAAGCCACGTACTATTTTAATATGGTCAATTGTACTATTAAGTTTCATGCAATTGTTCACATTATTAGGTTCTCTTGTCATGTTAATCGTGCCAGTAGAGGAGTTAGGCCTTTCCACAGCAATTATGCCGTTAGAAAACTGGGGCTTACAAATCACAGACCGATTCTATTCTTTCTACTCTGAAGCAATAAGTAACAGTCTTATTATGCTTCCTGAAACACTAGGATTGTTTTTACTCGGATTATATGCCGGTAAAAAAGATATTTTCCGCCGTGCGAAAGAATTAGATCCAAAACTAAAGAAATGGCAAATTATTATGTTTGTTTTAACATTACCGATGTGGTTTATTATGGTTTACTTCTTTATGAACAATCAACCATACACACCATTTTCACTTATGGGTATTACGATGATAAGCGGAAAGACATTATTCATATTCTACATTTTCACGCTCATGCGTTTATTACAAAAAGAAAAATGGCAAAAGATATTACGTCCGTTCCAGTACGTTGGTCGAATGGCATTAACAAATTATATCTCGCATACAATTGTTACGTTGCTTGTATTCGGAATATTGTTCAAAAATGATTATCTTGCTCCATTATGGGTAGGACCACTATTTTGCATCGGTTTCTACACGCTGCAAATCTTTATTAGCCGCTGGTGGCTGTCACGTTACCAATACGGGCCACTTGAGTATATATGGCGCCTTGGTACGTACGGAAAGATGATGCCACTTAAAAAGAAAAGCAAGGTCTCGTAAACAACACAAAAATAAAAGGTTCAAATCGCATGCGATTTGAACCTTTTATCAATTTTACGCTTCTCTTACCGCACTTTGCATAGACACCGGCTCTTCTTTTACTTTCACTTTACGCTGTGGCACCATATTAAATACGATATTTAAAAGGACTGCTGACGCACTTCCTAGTACGATTCCGTTATCTGTTAAAATACGAATGCTTTCTGGAAGTTGTGAGAATAATGTAGGAACGACAGTAACTCCTAGTCCGATCCCAACAGAACATGCAACGATTAATAAGTTTTCTTGTCTTCCAAAATCAACGCTACTTAACATTTTAATACCATATGCCATTACCATACCGAACATCGCTAACATCGCACCGCCAAGTACTGATTTCGGAATGATTGTTGTAATAGCTGCGATTTTTGGAATGAATCCAAGAACGATTAACATACCACCACACGTGTAAATAATCACGCGATTTCTTACTCCAGTTAATTGAACAAGCCCTACGTTTTGTGAGTATGTTGTATACGGAAAGGCGTTGAAAATACCACCTAACACCATCGCTAATCCTTCTGCACGATACCCTTTTGTTAATTCTTTTTCACCAATCTTTTTATTGCAAATATCAGATAATGCAAAATAAACACCTGTCGCTTCTACAATCCCTACGCAAGCAACGAGAATCATCGTAATAATTGGCGTTAATTCAAACGTTGGTGTACCGAAATAAAATGGCTGGATACCATGGAACCAATCCGCTTCTCCAACCGCTTGCAAGCTTACTTTCCCCATAAATGCTGCAACGATTGTACCGAACAATAGACCTAGTAAAATAGAGATTGAACGAATAAATCCGTCAAAGAAACGATACATAATGATAATAAATAGTAACACACCAAATGCTAATGCTAAATTTTCAAGACTACCGAAATCCTTACTTCCTACTCCTCCAGCCATATCATTAATTGCTGCTGGAACAAGTGTAACTCCAATTACGGTAACGACAGATCCTGTTACAACAGGTGGAAACAGCTTTACAAGCTTTCCAAATAATTTCGCAAAAATAACAACGAATAACCCCGCAGCAATAATTGCTCCATAAATAGAGGATACGCCGTATTGTTTTCCGATTGCAATCATCGGCCCAACGGCTGTAAATGTACAACCTAGTACAACTGGGAGTCCAATACCGAAAAAGCGATTTGATAATGCTTGTAAAATTGTCGCAACGCCGCACATTAATAAATCAATTGAGACTAAATATGTTAACTCTTTTTGATTTAAACCAAGTCCGCCGCCCACAATAAGCGGAACGATAATTGCGCCAGCATACATAGCAAGCATATGCTGCATACCAAGCGATGCGATTTTAAATGGATGTTGCTTCATCGTTTATTTCACCTCCGCAGTTTCTTGCTGTACAAATGTAACTGCGTTATTATCAAGTGATGCAATTTCTGCTAGTGACTCAACACGAATTCCTTGTTCACGAAGCTTCTTTCCTCCATCTTGAAATGCTTTTTCAATAACAATACCAAGTCCTGCAATACTTGCTCCAGCTTGCTCTACTAGGCTCATTAAACCTAAAGCAGCCTGACCGTTTGCTAAAAAGTCATCAATAATTAAAACGCGATCACTTTCATCAATATGATTTCGAGATAACGAAATTTCATTCGTTTCTTGTTTTGTAAATGAATATACGTTTGCAACATACATATTATCTTGTAACGTTAACGATTTACGCTTTCTAGCAAAGATTACTTTTACACCAAGCTCTAATGCAGCCATAACTGCTGGTGCAATACCTGAAGATTCAATCGTCACGATTTTTGTAATGTTCTCTTCTTTAAAACGTTTAGCAAATTCTTTTCCGATTTCTTGCATAAGTACTGGATCAATTTGATGATTTAAAAATGCATCTACCTTTAATACATCACCAGATAAAACCTTTCCTTCGTTCAAAATCTTTTCTTGTAATACTTTCATGTTTGTTCCCCCTCTTATGCAATAAAAAAACTCCAAAAGCCGCCACCACTCGTTACAAGTGAGAGACGCGCTTTTGGAGTTTCGCAAAAAAGAATGCTAAACAAGCAAATATATTCGTCCTCACTCATAGTCAAAGTATTTACGGTACTTCGGTAGAAACTTGCAGGCCATATCCCCGCGATTATATGAGTGTAGCTAACTATTTATTTTATAGAAGGATTATAACGCACTTTTTATACTTTGAAAAGCTTTTATTCATAAAACACGTACAAATTTTATAAAAACATCATTTTCGTTCGAGTTTTGTAAACTCTTTCATTCCCAATTATAACTTCGTTAAAATGATTGGTCCATCTTCTGTAATCGCAATTGTATGCTCATATTGAGCTGATAATTTCCCGTCCATCGTTCTCGCAGTCCATCCATTTAAATCTACTTTCGAATATCGCATACCTACATTGACAATTGGCTCAATTGTAATTACCATTCCTTCTTGTAACTCAGGCCCTTGTCCTTGCTTCCCAAAATGAAAAATTGCTGGTTCTTCATGAATTTTTTTACCGATTCCATGTCCCGTAAAGTCTCTTGCGACAGAAAAACCTTCAGCAGCTACATAACTTTCAATCGCATAACCAATATCTCCTACATGATTACCGATTATCGCCTGCTCAATGCCTTTATACAAAGCATTCTCAGCTACTAGTAATAACTTTTCTGCTTCATCAGAAACTTTTCCAATTCTATACGTCCAAGCAGAATCTGAAAGACCACCATTTAAGTTTACTACCATGTCAATTGTTACAATATCACCCTCAGTCAAAGGAACATCGGCCGGAAATGCATGACACATTTCATCGTTTACAGATGCACATATCGCATATGGATATCCGTTGTACCCTTTCTGCTCAGACGTTGCACCATGTTTTTCTAAATACGCTTCCACAAACGTATTAATTTCTTTTGTTGTAATACCTGGTTTCATTATCTTCGCAATTTCTCTATGACATGAAGCAAGTAACTTTCCAGATTCATGCATTAAATCTATTTCATTTTTCGTTTTAATTGTAATCATGCTGTCTCTCCTTACTAAACTTGCTATTTACCATTAAACTTCAATCATACACATCCTCTTCCAAAATTACAAAACTTCCAATTACAAATAGTAAGATTTATTTCTGCATAAAAAAACAGAAGGAGATTCTTCTGTTTTTTTAATCATTTTTACATATATAATTCATTTTCAAAAACTCAAAATAACTACCATTCGTCTTCTGTATAAACGTCCCAACTGCTTCAAACCCTGCCCTTTTATACACTTTAATCGCTCTTTTATTAAATGTAGCTACTGATAGTGTTATATACTTGCATCCATATTTTTCTTTACTAAAAGCTAGTATAGCATTTATGAACTGTAAACCAAATCCATTCCCAGTTATATTAGGTCTCATTCCAAGACCTATATCAACCGTTCCATCATTTATTTTACAAACAGTAAAATAACCAATGAGAGTGCCATTTTCCTTCACAGAAAATGTATGATTCCCTCTACTCTTATCTTGTAAAAATTCGGCTAAATCTTCTTCATCTGCCTCTATATCGTAAAAGGAATATTTCCCTTCATAATGCCAGTTGTATGCAATTTCTTCTGCTTCTTCTTGCGTCATCACTGTATAAGTATACTCCATTTTTCTATCCCCTTAAAAAAAGAGCTGCAAGTAAGCAGCCCTTTTTTATAACTCGTAAATCTCTCTATACTTCGCTTCTAAATAATCTGCTAAGTAATTTGCATTCAATCCTTCACCTGTTACATCTGCTAAAATTTCAAGTGGCTTTTTCGTTTTACCGTATTGGTGAATGTTTTCTGTTAACCATTCACGAATTGGTGTTACGTTTCCTTCTTCTAATAATGCATCAAAGTTCGGAATGTCTTTTACCATTCTTTGCTTAAATTGCGCTGCATACATATAGCCAAGCGCATAAGATGGGAAGTATCCAAATGAACCACCAGCCCAGTGAACATCTTGTAATACGCCTTGTGCATCGTTAGCCGGACGAATTCCTAAATATGCTTCCATCTTATCATTCCAAGCCGCTGGTAAATCCTTCACTTGTAATGTGCCATCAAATAACTCTTTCTCAAGTTCATAACGAACCATGACGTGAAGGGGATATGTAAGCTCATCTGCTTCTATACGAATAAACGACGGCTTTGATTCGTTAATCGCATCATAAAACTCATCTACTGATATATCATTGAATTGACCATCGCTATACTCTTTTAATAAATCATAATTGTTCTTCCAGAATGATTTATTACGACCGATAAAGTTCTCAAAGAATAATGATTGTGACTCATGAATACCCATAGATGTTCCACTACATAGCGGTGTACCTTCAAATTTCTCTGCAATATTTTGTTCATATACGGCATGACCACATTCATGAATTGTTCCAAACACAGCCATACGGAAATCTTTTTCGTCATAGCGTGTTGTAATACGAACATCCCCTCTATTTAATGTAATCTCGAATGGATGTACCGTTTCATCAAGACGACCTGCTTCAAAGTCATAATTTAATTGCTTTAATAGCTCTAATGTAAAGCTTTTTTGTTTTTCTTTTGAAAAATGTTCTGATAAAGCACTTGTCTTTAATCTTTTTTGCGACTCTGATATTTCTTTTACGAGCGGAACGATACGCTCACGAAGTTGGCCAAATACGTGATCTAACACTTCTACCGTAATACCTGGCTCATACATATCTAATAATGTATTATATTTATATGTTTCGTAACCCCAATATGTAATAAATTTCTTTTTAAATTCAACGATTTGTTCTAAATACGGACGGAACATTTCGAAATCAGATTTTTCGCGAGCTTCTTCCCACACACTTTCTGCTTTCGCTTCTAATTTCACATACGCTTCATATTCCGCTTGTGGAATTTTCTTATTTCTATCATATTCTTTACGACACTCTTCCACCATTTTCTTCGTCGTTTCAGAAAGCTTGTCTTCACGTATTAAATCTTCAAGCTCTGTTAAATAATTTCCCATTTCATCTGAAGTCGACATAGCAAACACTTCTGATGAAAGCATGCCAATTACTTCTGAACGCTGGTCTACACCTTTTTTAGGCGCACCTGTTCTTAAGTCCCAAAACATTAAGCTTAACGCTTCTCCGTAATTTTGTATCTTCTTCACATATGTTAAAAATTGTTTTTCTACTTCATATGTAGCTACTGTCATTATATAAAAACCTCCTTTTTCTACCTCAAACTTAATTCGACATGAAAATCTAAATTCCTTTTATAATAGAAAAAAAGCTTGGCAAGCGCCAAGCTTTCTCCTTATAATTCTTTACCTTCTACTGGTAGTACGTTTTTCACTGCTTCTACCACTTTCTCATCTTCTGTATCAGATAAGAAGATTGATATAGCACCTTTATCTTCGCTCGTACGAATTAAACGGCCAATCCCTTGACGAAGACGTAAAATCATATATGGTACATCTACATCCCAGAATGGATCATTTACGTGCTTACGCTTCGCTTCAAACACAGGATCGTTTGGAGGGAATGGTAATGACCAAATAATAACATGTGATAATGATGAACCAGGAATATCTAAACCTTCCCATAAATGAACGGCACAAAGTACAGTCTCTTCTTCATTTTGGAAACGAGAAACAAGCTGACTAATTTCTTGGTCCCCTTCATATAGGAACGGAACTGACATTTGTTCTTTACTTACATATTCTTTAAACGCTGCAAGTTCTTGCGTTGTACGGAATAATACAAGTGTACGTCCATTTGTTTTTTGTATATTTTCAAGTGTATATTGACACTTTCTTTCCCATTCATTTTCTTTCGTATGAGATAGTAAGTTTACTGCCATTTGCTCTTCGTAATCAAACGGGGAGGCAACTGAGAATGATAAGTAATCTTTTACCCCTAAGCTATTTGCTGTAAATGCGAATGAATCGTTGTTAGATAATGTAGCAGAAGAGAAAATATACGGGATTTTCTTCGAGAATACTTTCTCTTGTAATACTTCTTCAACTGCACGCGGCATAATTACTAACGTGAAAGCTCCATCACCTTCTTCACCCCATGTAATTACATTTTTCTCGTGCATAAACAGACGAAGTGAATGCTCTAATACATCTAAATGTTCATCAACGATATTTAAATCATACGTGTTTACTGTATGCATTTCACTTTCAAATACTAATGCATCACCGACTTCACCAATTTTCGCATAAAGTCGCTTCGCTTCAGCCGTTACTTTTTCTGTCACAGTAATTTCTAAACGATCAGAACCAGCAATTTCTTTTTTATTCTCTTGTAACACATCAAAGAATCGCTCTGTTTGCCAAATTGTTTCTTCTACTAAATGCGCAAACTCCTCGCGAATATCATTTTGTAATAATCTCGTTAAAAGTTGCTCCATCATCGTTTGCTTTAAACGATATGTTAAAGCTTTTTGAGCTGCATATTCTACAAGATGTCCTTCATCAAATACAACACAACTACTTTCTGGTAATAACGGAATTTGTCCTTCACGCTTACGAGCATCATACGTCCAAATATGATCCATATAGAAATCTTGAGAGCAAATAATTAAATCTGCTGCTTTACGATAATGTTCACGTGATAGAGTCTGCCCGCAACGATGACGAGAATCACAAGTGAAGCAATCTTGGAAATAATCCCAATTTACTTTTGACCATTCCTCGTCATTTAAAAGCGGAAATTCTTTTCGGTCACCGTAGTGAGTAAAGTTTTGCATCGTACCATGATCGAATACAAACTGCGGTAATTCGTAGTATACATCTTCAATTACTTCTGGAGCTCGTCCACTCATAACATCTTCAAGTTTACGTAAACATAAATAATTATCCATTGATTTCGCAAGTCTTACATCTACCGATAAGCCTAATGCCTCAGATAATTTAGCAATGTCCCCTTCTTCTTTCACAAGCTGCTCAATTAACGTTTCATCTGCACAAGCGATAATCGCTGGCTTTCCAGTATAACGTGCATAACAAATTGCATATAGAAGATATACAATTGTTTTCCCGGTTCCTACACCAGCTTCTGCGAACATAACTTTCTTTTCTTGAAAAGCACGCTCTAATTGAAACGCCATAAAAATTTGTTCATCACGCTCTTCAAAGCCTTTTTCCGGAAGGATGTCGTAAAACACATCTCCAATCCACTCATTCAACTTATCATAAAAATTGTCTTGTTTCCCTACTTCAAATGGTAATCTCTTCTCAGTAAACATCCTTAGCCTCCAACCAAAAAGTTTTTCTATAAAAGATATAGCAACTGCTACTCATATGTGCGCAGCCACTTTCCCCTGTTGTAAAACATAGAAATACACGAAAAAAAATTTTCCTTTCGAAAAAGGAAAATTTTCTTCTATATTAATGACTTTAAATACCGTTTATCAATCGCTGTTTCATGTGAAAGAGCTGACAAATATTCTTCTTGTGCTTTTTGTATTTCATCTACAATCGCACCTTGGCTATCCACTTCTTTTCCGAGCTCATCATACGTACGGTGAATAGCTTTTTGAATCATTGATAATTGGAAACTATCCATATCAGTTCCTCCTTTACGCATTACATAATAGCCAGTATATGCGCGCTGGAGGAGTTTTATACTATGAATTACGAGGTGGACGTTTTCCGAAGTATTGGTAGTAATCTGTACGGATAAATCCGTTAAACAGTTTACGTTTCTTCGATGCATCTTTTCCGTAGCACTTCTCAAACGCTTCGTAACTTGTTAATACATACGCCGACCATGTGTCTAATGGACGGAATACTTGTCCCATTTCTTTATACAGTTGTTCAACAAGTGCTTTTTCACTTAAACGTTCTCCGTATGGAGGATTCGTTACAACATAGCCATAATCCTCTTTTGTTGTGAAATCTTTTACTTGCATTTGTTTAAATGTAATTAAATCGCCTAAACCTACTTCTTCTGCATTATCTTGAGCAACTCGAATCATACGATGATCGATATCTGATCCAATGATTTGCAATGGTTGATCATAGTTCGCTAAATCTTCAGCTTCTTGACGAGCTTCACGCCAGTTTTGTTTACCAACCCAGCCCCATTCATCCGATGCAAAACCACGGTTAAATCCTGGTGCAATATTTTGCCCAATTAATGCTGCTTCAATCGGAATTGTACCTGATCCGCAGAAAGGATCCACGAATGGACGATCTGGCTTCCAGTTTGTTAATTTAATTAAAGACGCAGCTAATGTTTCTTTTAAAGGAGCTTCCCCTTGATCCACACGATATCCACGTTTATGAAGTCCAACACCGCTCGCATCGATTGTTAATGTTGCGATATCTTTTAACATTGCAATCTCAATACGGAATAACGGTCCATCTTCTTCAAACCAAGTTGTACGTTTATATGTTGTTTTTAATTTTTCAACGACAGCCTTTTTAACGATACGTTGGCAATCCGAAACACTGAATAACTCAGATTTTAAAGATTTACCGATAACAGGGAACTCACCGTTTTCTGGAATATAATCTCCCCAGTTTAATGCTTTCGTTTTCTCAAACAGCTCATCAAATGTTGTCGCTTTAAATTCGCCAACTTTAATTTTCACACGGTCCGCAGTACGTAACCATAAATTCGTGCGACAAATCGCCTTTTCATCTGCTTCAAATGTTACTTTGCTGTTTTCTACTTGGCATTCATAACCAAGATCACGAACTTCTCGGGCAACTAAAGCTTCAATACCCATTGCCGCTGTTGCGATTAAAGTAACTTTTCCCATTTGCATTCACCTCTTATGTATATTCAAACAATAATTAATAGCCATTTATCCTATTAATTATTACATTTTACGAAGAATTTTCTCATTAACCATTTTAACTCATAATTTATAACTTCATACAAATAAAAAGCCCTCCTCTAACAAAGGAGAGCTGAGTTATTTCATAGTTGGTTCATAACGTTCTGTAAGCCATGTTCTGTTCCTTTGTACTGCAAACGGCCCACGCCTCGTACTCCGGTGGCAATCATCTATCTACAGGTTATACAACCTGTCCTTTCCCATCGTTCATTTCCTTGGAAAAGATTCCCCTACCATTATTTGGGTTTCTCGCTCGTGGGGTTTACCTCGTTCCACTCCTATCATTTCTTCAAGGACTTCGTCACTGTGGCACTTTAAAGGTAGTCAAACCATATCCGAAAGGACTTAGGTTTTTTCCCTGCCGTTAAACCAGCCTTACAGCCAGAATACCCTAGCTTATGAATTGGCTAGGCACGAACACTACAGCCATCTCAGGCCGTGCGAGCATGGACTTTCCTCTACAACGTTGGCGTTGCAGCGATTACCCAAACGTTATGACATCCATTAGTATAGTGGAAACAAAAAGATTTTGCAATGTTTTTTTCTATGTAAAATGCTGTAACCTTTTTATCACCAGAAATTATTCGTATAACTTACTTCCAAATACAGCTTTTTCTAAATTCGATAGACGTTTTAAAATGTCCGTATTCGTGTTGTTATATACTGGTTGTGCAACTGGTGTTTGTACAACTGGTTGTTGTGGAACTTGCGTTGCTGCTAGCTTTTGTTCTTCTAGTTCACGCTTTAAACGAGCATTTTGTTGCTTTAATTGCTCAAATTCCTTGTGAAAAGCTTCGTAATCTTTAATGATCATATCAAGAAACTTGTCTACTTCTTCTTGTTGATAACCTCTCATACCTGTTTTAAATTCTTTTTCTAAAATATCTTTTGCCGTTAATTTAATTTTATCCGAAATCATTTTCTTCACCTCAAATTTTTGCCAAAACTTTCATTAACTAAATTTTTTCAGAAACAATGCTTTTTGTCAATCATATATACGAGTACTATATTACATATTACTCAGCATTATTCCACTGTTCCTCTTCTATTATATCTTGTAAATCGGAAAAAAGAATGAAATAACTGTGATAATTTTCTATTTCTCCTTTTTTCTTTGCCGCTTCTACAATATATTTAGGACTCCCTGGTTTTTCTTCATCATATACAGCTAAAAGTGCATCACTTTTTTCAATAAAAAATTGATTTTTTAATTTAAATTGCTCTGGGCTTTCGTACTTTCGTTTTGTGATACTATCAACATGGTCTGCTTGAGAGAGAATAAATTCGTAATATTCACGGTTATCTTCCTTCCAACCTTCTTCTTGTTCTAAAAATGGAGTAAATACCGCTAATTTTAAATCTGGATATTCTACTTGTATTTCAAAAACAACTTCAGCAGCCCATAATTCTACACCTAACTGGCCACTTATTATAACCCACTCTAAACCATCTTCTACAAAAGCAATTAATTTACGACGCAACGCCTTTTTTATACATTCTACTCCTGGATGATCATTTTTAAATATTCCAAGTTCAAAGGGCTTATAGCCTGTTACTGCAATAACTTTCATATCAACACTCCAATTACAAAAAAAGAACTAGCATTTCGCTAGTTCTAACATATCATTTACTTTTTAAATATTCCACCAACGTTTGGTCCAATATTCGGACCTACTGGTGATACATTGTTTGGTAAAAATGGTGATACATTTGGTCCTGGTCCAAACGGCGATACATTCGGTCCTGGTCCGAATGGGGATATTTGATGACCGTGGTGGTGGTGATGATGACCATGGCCACATGGTCCACATCCGCCGAATCCTGGATCGATTGGGTCCACAACATTTACATTTGAATTTGTTTGCGGGAAGAAGTTTTGGTTTTTAATTTGTTGATGATGTACATGTGTTGTATGCGTCGGGAAAATGTGTGGCACCACCGTTGTTGAAAAAGAATGTGTTACGCATTGTTTCGTCGGATGAATGACAGGAGCAGTTGTACAAATAGGTCCTGTAGGCTTATGCCCTCCAAAGCAAGGATGACAATGATGCATAGTTTTTCTCTCCTCTCTCATAAAAAAAATCTGATTACACTTTACAGTATGAGAAAAGAGGGTAAGCCGCTTGTTATATATACCCATTTATTCTAAGGAAATTTGTCTAGTCTTTGATTTTCTATCCAATGCTTTTTATAGACAAACCTTCGACATTACTTACCAAAAAAGCCTCCCACTTGCTTTACAATACCTGTCACTTGATTCATCGCATTCATCATTTGTCCAGCTGTATTCATCATTTTATTTACATCATAGTTACCATCTGAATTTTTAAATTGGGAAACAAAACTAGAAAATTGACTTGGTTGCTGCTGTTGCTTTTGTTTATTTTGTGTCGGATACGGTTGTTTTGGTGGATAAAACATCGCTTGTTGATTGCCATAGGGAGATGGTGGTGGCATATAGTATTGTGAATTTATATAAGGTTGCGGTTGTTGATTCATATACGGTTGCTGCGGTTGATTCATAAACGATACTTCAAATGGCTGGTAATAATTTTGATTTCCATAATGAGGCTCGAAAGGATACATATTATAACGTAAATATGTATCCGTATTATATTGGTACATATTTTGCTGTGCATATGGATTAGATTGCTGATATACGTTAGATTGTTGAAACATGCATTCTCTCCTCCTTCACATAAGTTTCTACATATATAATATGTACTTGTAAAATAATTTGTGTGACGGAGTATCTGTCTATTTTTGTCGGAAGTTTAAATTTTTAAAAAATTATAAAAGAAAACCCTTCCATGCTATGATAAAAAAGAAGAAGATTCTCATGGGGGAGGAATCAACATGGTATTAGGGGATTTAAAACAAGCGTTTTCTCAAAAAAAGGGGTATTACACAGAGAATGTAAATGAATTGTTAGACTTTGCGAGACATTGGTATCTCGAAGGGAAAATATGTATTTCAGATTACCGAACAGTAATAAAAGAACTAGAAATAAACGGGGCAACAAAACCTACAACAGTGACAGAAGCATAAAAAACAAGAGGGTTTTCCCTCTTGTTACTTACATTGCTCAATTATATTTTGCAAAGTATACGAAATGGCTTGATGCGTTTCAAAGAATCGCTTACCTTTACCTTTATTTACAAAGCATTGCAACACATTTGTTTGTAAATTATCGTACACTTGATCAATTTGCTGTACATGTATATACTTCGGTTTTTCTTCCTTAATCCATTCATAAGCTAATTCTTTCCACACTTTTAATTCCTCATCTACCATATCTACAAACGGTTTCATATCCTTGTAAAAATCGTATTCAATCATTTCTCTTTTTTTCACATTCGCTTCATTATTATGTTGCATAAGTTTTTCCGAAGACTGTATTAATGCTTCATACTTCATTTTATTCCCACCTTATTATGCACTCACTACGACGTTTTGAAATGCCTTCACCCAATTCCCTTTTTCTTCGTGATGCACTAATTTATTTTCCATATGCTCAATATGCATTTCTGTTATTTCTATCTTGTTGCGTATTTTTTCACTCTTATCCTTTAATGCATGATTCATTCTAATCCCTATATTCATTTCCAGCAAATCGAGAGAACTTAACATTTGATCCATTGTTTTCATTACATCTTCCTTCTGAACCATCGCCATATACAAAACGCCTCCTTCTTTGCTTTTCCTTTGTCATGTAATTTCGCCGAATGATTCTTCACTCCTGCCCACATGACAAAACTAGTTGTTATTCGTCAAAGAAATCATTTTGTATGTCATTTATAGAAATGGTAACAATACAAAAAGGAGGTGCATGAAAATGGCAAAGAACAAAAACGAAAAAAAGAAAAAACAAAATAAACAAAATAAACCCGAAACTGGAAATCCAAAATTAGATGGTCCAAACTTCCCTGCTACATAAAGTGAAACTTCTTTAATCTCTTATATTCATTACGTTTTGAGATTAAATGTTTACCACGCATAGTAGGGTTACTTCACATTAAGAAGTCCCGTCTTCATTTATGAAGACGGGACTTCTTTTTTATTATATCACGAACTCATCCATCCTTTTAACAAAACGATTTACGGTGGAAGCAATATAGATTTGCTCCCTCTTTCTTTTATACCATTCTGTTATATCAACTTCACCCGTATACTCTTCTCGTAAAAATAGTTCATTTATTTCCGTATCTCTACAAAACCAATCTCTCATACTTATTTCATCATGTGCAACAGCAGGATAAACTTCTCTAAGAGCTGGTGTACAAGATTTTCTAGCTTCACTTACATAACATTCATAATCTGTTCTTGATCCTGTGTGTATCGTTTGCGATGCAAATCTATGGAATAAACTTTTGTAATTCGGATGGAACAGTAACGCTGCTAATTTCTTTCCTAGTTCTATACGCTTCTGTAACGTTTCAAATTGATAAACTGAAAAACCATACACCTTCCCTTCAACGGTTGGGAATATAACGGCACTAATATGAAGCATTTCTTGTAATTTAAAAAGGGCTGTATGGAATACATGTTTTTTAAAGTATGCATTCTCAATAACTGGTTTTTGAATTTTATTTTGTTCATTTATAATAAGCGCTGTCATAAGTCTATTTATATCTTTTTTCTCCCAAAAATATATCCATTCTTTTTCCATAAAAATGGATACGTTAAAATATTGTAACAAATGGAATAGTGGGATCTGCCTCCTCTTACTTTCTTCGTATAACAACAGCTGAGGAAATGCATCTAAAAAAATAATCCAATTTGCTTCTTCGTAAGTTAAAAACAAATGTTTTTTTACTGTTTGAGGTAAAACAGTAGCATAATATCTCCCTTCTAAATCAGTCATATTCCATCCTGCATTTCTTGAGACCATACTTGCTAAAAAAGCCCACCTAATCTCACTATTTCTTACATAATATTCTTGATAACACTCTGTTCGAGAAATGTTGTCCATATTAGCTATTTCTATTTCCCTCTTAATGTTGTAAACGATTGTTTTTTCCTCTTCTGTACAGACCATCATCTTTTTACGATATTGCTTGATTTTTTCATAATCATTCCATGTAAACATAAAGAAGTCCTCATACCTTTCTTGAAAAAGGTCACATCTTTTTTCATTTTTTGTTATAATCACCTTTGTAAGTAATTCTTAGCAAGTTGGGAGTGGACACACTATGACCATTCGTTACCCAAATGGAAAACGGTACAATCAAGCTTCACAACCTCATAAAACACCAATTAAAAAACATACTTACAGTAATAGAGGTATGTCCCTTGAAGAGGAATTGAATGAAACGAATGAATATTACTTAACCCATAATATTGCATGCGTACATAAAAAACCTACACCTCTTCAAATTGTAAAAGTGGATTACCCCGCTCGAAGTGCTGCAGTGGTAAAAGAAGCGTATTTTAAACAACCTTCTACAACAGATTACAACGGTGTATATAAAGGGAAATACATCGATTTTGAAGCGAAAGAAACAAAAAATAAAACCAGCTTTCCACTTCAAAACTTCCACCTTCATCAAATTGAACATATGAAGCAAGTAATCGCTCATAATGGAATTGCATTTGTTATTATTAAATTTACACTTTTTGATGAACTTTATTTATTAGATGCAAAACATATTATTGCATTTTGGAATCGTCAAAATACAGGTGGAAGAAAATCGATTACGAAAGAAGAAATAGAAGAGCATGGATCCTTATTATCATGCGGTTATCACCCTCGGATTGATTATATCCGTGTACTAGACACGGTTTATTTTTCGTGATAGAGTCATCACTAAGGCTCTTTTTTCGACTTTTGGGGAGAGAATGAAAGGTAGGAGAAAGTATAATGTCAGATAATTATCGTTCTCGTACAGAACGAAATCATGTAAAAAATCAAAAGCAAGAAACAAATACAGAGAAAAAACCAAAGAAAAAAGGCTCCTTTTTTAAAAAATTCCTTATAGGTTGTCTACTTCTTGGTATCGTTGGTCTTGTAGCTGGCGTGTCCGCTTTCTTTGTTATGGTGAAGGATGCTCCAAAATTAGACAAATCAAAACTTGTCAACCCTTTATCAACAAAGTTTCTTGATAAGAACGGGAACTTTTTCTATGAATACGGTGCTGAAAAACGAACCCACGTTACGTATGATCAAATTCCAAAAGTAGTTGAAAATGCATTCCTTGCAACTGAGGATTCACGTTTCTATGATCATAATGGAATTGATTTTAAACGAACTACAAAAGCAGTTATGGAAAATGTCACTGGGGGATTCGGATCTCAAGGTGGTAGTACGATTACACAACAAGTAGTCAAAAACTATTTTCTAACGATGGACAAAACTGCAAAGAGAAAAGTGCAAGAATGGTACCTATCTTACAAATTAGAGCAACAATACTCTAAACATGAAATTTTAGAAATGTATTTAAATAAGATTAACTTAGGTAACCGTTCGTACGGTATTGCAACAGCAGCAAAAAAATATTATGACAAAGATTTAAAAGACTTACAGTTACATGAAGCTGCAATGCTTGCAGGTTTACCCCAAGGTCCTAATATTTATGATCCTACAAAAAAAGACAACGTTGAAAGAGCTACACAACGTCGAAACGTCGTATTATCATTAATGAATCGACATGGTTATATAACAAAAGCTGAGATGGATAATGCAACGAAAATCCCTGTAACTGAAGGTCTTCAACCATCTTCAGAAGTAACGGAGATGAAGTATCAAGCATTTTTAGATGCTGTTGTAAAAGAAGTTGAAAAAGAATATCCCGATGTAAATATCGGTTCAGATGGTTTAACGATTCATACAACACTTGATCAAGATGCGCAAGATTATGCTGATAAAATTATGGATGGCAATCTTATTAAGTATCCGAACGATCAATTCCAAGGATCATTCGTATTTATGGATACACAATCTGGAGAAGTTCGAGCAATTGGAGCTGGGCGTAAAGAAAGTAAGTCTACTTTCAAAGGTCATAATATGGCCACTGATTTAAAACGCCAAGTTGGTTCAACAATGAAACCAATTTTCGACTACGGTCCAGCAATTGAGAATTTACAATGGTCTACATACCATCAATTAAATGACTCAGAATATACGTATTCCGATGGTAAAAAAATACGAAATGCAACAAATAGTTACAAAGGTGACGTTTCACTACGTGAAGCTTTAAAAAAATCATTAAACATTCCCGCTTTAAAGACAGCTCAAGCGGTTGGTCTTCCTAAGTCACAAGCGTTTGCTGAAGGTTTAGGTATGACATTTAAAGACGGCAAAACATATGAATCAACAGCAATTGGTAGTAACGATAGTTCTCCATTACAATTAGCGGGGGCATATGCAGCCTTTGGTAACGGTGGGAACTACAATAAACCGCACTTCGTAAAAGAAGTTATCTTCCCAGATGGGAAAAAGAAAAGTTTTAAACCGAAAGAACAACGTGCGATGCAAGACTACACAGCTTACATGGTGACTGACGTTCTTCGTGACGTAGTAAAACCTGGTTCTGGTGGTACGGGTCCAACAGCATACGTTCCAGGTATAGATGTAGCAGGTAAAACAGGAACTCAAAACTTTGATGCAGACGTGATTAAAAAATATGGTATTCCAGCTGATGCAAACAGAGATAGCTGGTTCGCTGGATATTCACCGCAATATACAATGGCTGTTTGGACTGGTTACGAAAAAGATGGTCCAGAAAATTACATTGGCGATCGCTCTACTAGAATTGCGCAACAAATGTTCCAAGTAATGATGAGTAAATTCGCTACAGATAAAACTCGTTTCGAACGCCCTTCTTCTGTACAAGAATTAAATGGTGAATTGTATGTAAAAGGAGCTAAAAAGGATGCAGTGAAACAAATTAAAGTAGATGCACCTAGTGGTCTTAATGTCACTTTCGATGGCGCTAGCACAGTTACACTAAACTGGTCTGGACCAGCAGAAGTTGATGCGTATGCCGCAAGCTATAAAGCGACTGACGGTTCAAGCGGTAGTTTATCAATAAAAGGTACGACAGCTACTCTTGGTGGTATTAAACCAGGTGTTACTTATAGCTTCTCTGTAGTAGCGAAAAAAGGTACTGGAACAAGCCCGGCCGTTGGTGCATCCTTCACTGCGCCTGGAGGAACTCCAGACGCGAAGAAAGCTGAAGATGAGGCTGCTAAGAAGAAGGCTGAAGAAGAAGCTAAGAAAAAAGCCGATGAGGAAGCTCAGAAAAAGGCTAATGAAGATAAACTAAAACAAGAAGAAGCTAAGAAAAAAGCTGAAGAAGAAACTAAGAAACAACAAGAGCAGCAGCTTAAACAGCAAGAAGAAGCTCAAAAGAAAGCTGAAGAGGAAGCTAGAAAAAAAGCTGAAGAAGAAGCTAAAAAACAACAAGAACAACAACGTAAACAGCAAGAAGAGGCTCAAAAGAAAGCTGAAGAGGAAGCTAGAAAAAAAGCTGAAGAAGAAGCTAAGAAACAACAAGAGCAACAACAACAACAAAATACCGGCGAAGATACACCTCACGCAGACGGAAATGTTGTTACAACAGAGTCTTAATACAAAAAAGAAGTCCTTTCTCTTAACGAGAATAGGACTTCTTTTTTGTTATCATTTTCTTTACATATAGTTTTTCTATTTCAATATACAACTGCGCTAACTGAATATAAGAATGATAATTATTCGGTTTCTTTATAATGAACGAATATCGCTCTATAAAATTAACTGGTTGCACTTCCAATTCACTCGTAAAATCTTCTATTTTATTCAAACTATGAACAGGTTGCTCATTTAGCCAATATACAATTGATAATAAATGTGCTGCAAAAAGAATCATCGGACCTTCAGCTTCTTGTTTCTTTCTGTTTCGAAATAAAGTAGCAATGTCCTCATGCTTATTTTTCCATACATTCAACATTACCGGAATACTGTTTTCAATTTCATTCCACGGCTCATATTGTCTTTCCATATCATATATAAAATAAGTCTTTTGTATTGTTTCTTCAAATGACTGTTCTGTATAATACGCAATCGAATTTATACTTTCTTTAAAAAATGGTAAGCACCGAAATTCTCTCGGTATTTCTATCACTCGCTCCATCCTTTATTTCCCCTTCATTCGCTTCTTTCCTTCTCGGCATACTTCTAGTAAAGGGCACTCTTCACATTGTGGTCGCTGCGCTTTACAGTGATAACGTCCAAAGAAAATCATACGGTGATGTGTAACGCTCCATTCATCCATCGGAATTTTCTTCATTAATGTCTTTTCTACTTCTAACACCGAATCTTTCCATCTACAAATCGCTAACCGTTTACTCACTCTCTCTACATGCGTATCAACAGCAATTGCCGGAATACCAAACGCTACCGAAACAACTACGTTTGCTGTTTTCCGACCTACACCTGGTAACTTCGTAAGCTCATCTCGATCTTTCGGCACTTCCCCATTGTAATCATCTAATAACATTCTGCACAATTTTTGAATGTTTTTTGCTTTATTTCTATACAAACCAATAGAACGTATATCTTGTTGTAATTCTTCTAGCGAAACACTTAAATAATCTTCTGGTGTTTTATATTTTTGAAATAAATTTTTCGTCACTTTATTTACAAGTGCATCTGTACATTGTGCAGATAATGCTACCGCGATTACTAGTTCAAATGGATTATCATGAATTAATTCACAATGTGCTTCTGGGTACATATCCGCCATTGTGTCTAAACAATAGCGAATTTGCGTTTTATTTAACATATACTTCCTCCTACATTACTGCTCCAACCAATTATAAAAAGGCACTTTTCCAGTAAATTTCGTCTCTTGTTTTGTCGTTTGCTGCGTTCGTTGTTGATTTGCTCTAAATTTCCGTCCTTGGTTTTGGGCTTGATCTACTGTTTTAATACCATTCTTTTTCCATTCAAATAAAATACGATCAATATATCGGAAATTAAGCTTACCACTCATTACAGCTTCCCTGAGGGCCGCTTGAATTAAATTCGGATGATGTTGATCTTGATCTTCCCACATTCCCAACGTTTCACATTCAAATGGAGAAAGTGGTCTTCCAAATTCTTTTTCAAATACTGTATATAAATTTACTTGCAATTGCTTTATTTCTTTTTGTTCTTCCTCTATTGATTCATTCATTAAGAAATGCAATATTTTTTCCCATAGCGGTTGTAAAGAATAACTTTCACACATCATCGCTTCTGATTTTTGTCCACCTTCTAGTGATAAAAAACCTTTTTGAATCAATGCCTGAATTACTTCCATACATTTCATTTCGGTAATCGTCATCCGTTCTGAAATCTCTGACGGAGTCGGAAATGAATTGCCCGATTCTAAAAATGTATGTACATGAAGTACAACCATAAATTCTGTTTCATTTAACCCTAATTTTTTATAATGCATCATAAGTAATTTTGGAATTGCAATGCTTCCCTGCTCAAACCACTGTAACATCATTTTCTTTTTCATCACCAAACACCTCGCTCTCTAGTATAACACACCTTTCGCTATTTCTTTTTGCCACAATTCGTCAAAAAAACCTCCCTATTATGTAGGAAGGTTTTTGTATTACATTAATAAAATATACAATTAAGCTTGCACTTTACTTTTCATAAACGTGTGAATACGTTCTAATGCTTTCTCCACTTGTTCAAGAGATGTCGCATATGATAAACGAACGTTATTTGGAGCACCAAATCCTGTACCTGGTACAAGAGCTACTTTTTCCTCTTCTAATAGAGCTTTTGCCCAATCATCAACAGTTTCGTATCCTGATAAAGCTACTGCTTCTTTTACATTAGGGAATAAGTAAAATGCACCTTGTGGTTTAATGCAAGTAAAGCCAGGGATTTGAATTAATTTATCATAAATAATGTTTAATCTCTCTTCAAATGCTTGACGCATTGTTTCTACAGGTTCTTGTGAGCCTGCATATGCCGCGATTGCGCCGTATTGAGCGATTGAAGTAGGGTTTGACGTACTATGACTCGCTAAGTTCGTCATCGCTTTAATAAGCTGCTTATTTCCTGCTGCATATCCAATACGCCATCCTGTCATAGAATGAGATTTAGATACACCATTAATAATAAGTGTTTGTTCTTTTAATGCATTAGAAAGCTGGGCAACCGAAGTATATTCTGCTCCACCATAAATTAATTTCTCATAAATTTCATCTGAAACGATTAAAATATTGTGTTCTAAACATACTTCTCCAAGCTGTTGTAATTCTTCTTTGCTGTAAATCATTCCTGTTGGATTGCTCGGTGAATTAATAATAACTGCTTTCGTTTTCTCTGTAATTGCCTCACGCAGCTGCTTCGCTGTAATTTTGTATTCATTATCTTCAAGGCCTTCTACATAAACTGGCTTACCACCAGCAAGCTTTACTTGTTCCGGATAACTTACCCAGTATGGCGTAGGGATGATAACTTCATCACCTTCATCAAGTAGTACTTGGAATAATGTATATAATGCATGCTTTGCGCCGTTACATACAATAATTTCAGACGGATCATACGCAATTCCTTGATCACGAGTAAACTTCTTCACAATTTCTTGTTTTAACGCTTGTAACCCACCTGTTGGTGTATATTTCGTATGTCCTTCTAACATCGCTTTATGTGCAGCATCCATAATATGTTCTGGCGTATTAAAGTCAGGTTCTCCTGCCCCTAATCCAATTACATCATGACCTTCTGCTTTTAATGCTTGTGCCTTTGCTGTAATTTCTAAAGTTGCAGATGGTGTTAAAGCAGCTACTCGCTTTGCTAATTTCATTTGTAGTTCCCCCTACATCTATTTTTCAATGCTGTATCGTCGTAAAAACTGCCCATCTTTAAATGCAAGATAGTAATAACTATAACGATTTTCATCATCAATATATGTAACTTCCCATAATGGTATATTGTTTTCAAAGCCTAATTTTATTTTTAAAATTTCTTTAGGCTTACTTTTGTGCTCTTTACTGTCATCTCCGACTTGTTCAATCGTTCTTTGTAAAGCCTCTTTTTCAGAAATACCTTCACTCTTTTTCCTTACTATAGTTTCCCCTTTTTTCTCAGGCACCCAAACGATAAGTTGTTCTCCTTTTTCATCTGTACCTTGTACGACAGTATATGAAGATTCTCCGTTATAATAATCCACAGATTTTACTTTTACAAGCTTTGCTTTTTCTTTTGCAATTTCTACAGATTTTGCCTCTTTAGGGATTTTCTTTTCCATTGCTTTATTATAAACATACGCCCCATATATTCCGCTAGCAACGATTACGATAACGATTGCAAAGATCCACTTTTTCATTGTATCACTACGTTCTGTAAATCGTAAATACAGCTGTTTCTTTATCTTTTTCGTCTAATGCTAATCCGAACATGAGGTCCTGCTCTTTTAACGTACGATTCAAACTATCAACGATTTTATACAAGTCAGACGAATATTTAATACGCGTCGTTGATAGGACTTCGATTTTCTTATCCATGAAAAAACTCCTCCGTTACACAAAAATTTCTAATTATAGAAGAACGCAATGCGGTTACAATAAGAGTACATTCTTTACAACCCCTGCTTCATCACCCATCTATTATAGCAGGACATGTACAGCAAAAAAAGGTTTCAAGTCGAAAACCGATACATTTTGTATACAAGAAGTAAGAAAAATAAAATTCCTCCTACCCACATTTTTTACGCCTGAAGTTTACATGCACTTCAGGCGTATTTTTCCTTCCAATTTTATTCAATTGGCCGTTCCTTTAATTGTTCTAACAATTCTTCTAGAGGGCCTTCATAAAGCGGAACAGTTGGAATTGATTGTAAAAAACGTTTTCCATAGGAAGCGCTTGTCAAACGACGATCTAGTACAAACACCGTTCCGGTATCTGTACTTGTTCTAATAAGACGACCAAATCCTTGTTTGAAACGCAGTATTGCTTGCGGGAGTGCTAACTTAGCGAATACGTCCTCTCCTTGATTTTTTAACCACTCTCCTTTTGCTTCCATCATCGGTTGATGAGGAGGCGTAAAGGGAAGACGGACAATAACAAGACAACTAAGGGCATCTCCAGGTATATCTATCCCTTCCCAAAAACTACTTGTTCCTAATAAAATTGATTTATCGAACTCTTGAAACTTACGAATGAGACGACTTCTGCTCTTATTATTCACACTTTGCGTTAATAATAAATAGCCTTCTAATTCCTCATCATTTTTCAAATTCGTATATGCTTCTTTCAACATTTCATACGAAGTGAACAAAACAAGCATTCTACCTTCTGTAGCTTTCGCTATTTTTGCAATATGAGCCGACACAGATTCAATATATTCTTCATTACTTGCTTGCTTAATAAAGGGCACATCCGTTGAAACCATTAATTTCATCTGTTCTTCAAAATGGAATGGTGATGGGACCTGTAATGTATTTGGAGCAAAATCATGTAAGCCTAGCTCTTCTTTTATATAGTCAAATGAATCGTTTACTGTTAGCGTTGCTGATGTGAAAATAACACTCTTTTTCTCTGTTAAAAATTCATCAGCAAATCTTTCACCAATATGAACAGGTTGCCCATATAAAACAGTTGAATGAATGGTTCCCTTCGTTTCAGTTTCCATCCATGTCACATATGAATTTTTTTCTAAAATGAGTACTTGTAAAGATTGCGCCATCTTTCTCAACAACTCAATTAAATGCATAAATTCACCTGTAACAACATGCATTTCCCATTCTAATTTACTTTGCAATATATCAACTTGCTTCTCAAGTGTAGAGAGTAATTTTCTTACATCATATACAAAGCGATTTGTTAACTCGGTAATACTATCCCATAACTTACCTTTCTCTACTTCCGTGTTATATCGATAAATGAGTGGCATATTGCTGATCCCTTGTTCCTGCTTTGTTTGTTTAAAGATGAATGCACGTAACATTTGGAATAGCTCATCCGCATCAAATTTCAATTCCTTCAAACTATGACTTACCATGCGAAAAGTAGAACGGGAGGCTTGCTCTGATTTTTTCATCATTTTATATACTTTAGAAAGTACATCATCTGTTTCTAGCGTACCAAGACGAGATAAAACTAGCTGGAAATACATACAGGAGAACTGTTCACCTAATGTTCTACTCGCTGCTTCCTCGATATGATGAGCCTCATCAAAAATAATATGCTCACATGAAGCAAACAGTGGTTCTTCACTTGAAAAATCTTGAAATAATAACGCATGATTTGTAATAACGATATCTGCAAATAATGCTCTATTCTTTGCTCGTTGATAAAAACAACGACTAAACCAGTTGCTTTGCATCCCACCCGGACTATGTACATCACTACAAATCCGGTTCCAAAGTAACTTTCCGCCCTCAGGAATATTTAATTCATCACGATCGCCCGTTTCCGTTTGCAATAACCACACTAAAATTTTTGCCTTCGTGAGCGCCATATCATAATTCTTCTCTTCTTCTTGCAAAGCATATTCAAATTTATGTAGACAAAGATAATGCTTTCTTCCTTTCAGAAGAGCTACTTCAAATGAAAATGGCATTATTTTCTGTAATAATGGAATTTCTTTTTCTAGTATTTGTTGCTGCAGTTGTACAGTTTGGGTACTTATGATGACAGGTTCTTCTTTTTTCTTTGCAAAATAAATACTTGGAAGCAAATATGCAAGAGTCTTTCCTGTTCCTGTTCCTGCTTCAATTAGTGAAAACCTAGAATCTCTTAGCGCTGTATATATTTCCTTCATCATACTCTGTTGGCTTTCTCTTTTTTCAAACTTTGGCATATTCGACTCAAGTTTATCAATTGTCTTATGCAAGAAAGCATCAAATTTAAATGCACATGTTTCACTTAAGTTTAAAGAATAATTCCGTTTTCGAAGGGCAATATTTCGATACACTTCATATCCCTCTGCTCCTTTTTTACCATGCATCATTTTCTTTAAAATATTTTCAGAAAGCACATCCGCTATATCACTTTGAAACACATCACTCAATTCATAAAGCGATTGCAAGGTGACAAGGGGTAACTTCTCAATTTCATTTAAAAATTGTAAAAACAATTCCGCTGTTGCAAGAGCATCACTATCCGCACGATGCGGTTGATCATGCTCTAATTCGTGTTGTTTAGCTAAATCACGTAATTTATAACTATCAGCCGTTGGCAAAAGAATTTGCGCCAACTCAACTGTATCAACTTTTGGACAATGTATTTCTGTATATCCAGCCTGCCTTAATTCTTCCGTTAAAAAATTCCAATCAAAGTGAACGTTATGTGCAACGAAAGCTGCACCTTGTAATAGCTCAACAACCATTGGGGCTACATCTTCAAATAACGGGGCTTGCTTAACCATACTCTCATCAATCCCTGTTAACTCTGTAATAAATGGTGGAATCTCTCTCTTCGGATTAATAAAAGATGAAAAAATCTCTAATATCTCTCCATCTTCCACTACAACAGCTGCAATTTGGGTAATTTTATCTTTCCCATCCTTCCAGGAGTTCCCTGTCGTCTCTAAATCCACAACGACATAACGCTTACTCATATATGTAACACCTCAATTTCTTACCTATCAAACAGAAAATTATATAATGTTACTATACCACGTTTTATCTCATCTTAATGAAAAGATGCACAAAAAAGGCTATCTCCATAATAGAGATAGCCTTCTTACTTATAATATCGTACCCGCTTTTTCAGCACCTAACATTTCAATAATTTGATTATCATCGTCTAATACTGCAATTTTCGGCTCTTGTTTATGAATATTTTCTTCTGCCACTAAACCGTAGCAAATAATAATAACTTTATCTCCTGGCTGTACAAGCCTTGCAGCTGCACCATTCAAACAAACAACACCGCTACCACGTTCTCCTTTAATAACATATGTCTCTAAGCGAGCACCATTATTATTATTTACAATTTGGACTTTTTCGTTTTCTACAATATTTACTGCATCCATTAAATCTTCATCAATTGTAATACTACCTACATAATTTAAATTTGCTTCTGTTACTGTTGCGCGATGTAGCTTCGCTCTCATCATTGTGCGAAACATAGATACTCCCCCTTATTTAACCGTTAATGTTATATTGTCAATTAATCGTACATTGTCAAATTTAACTGCAATTGCTAAAATGATTCGCCCTTCAATTTTATCCACTACTTGTAGTGAAGGATACGCATATAAATCAGCATAATCTACAGTGCCTTTCGTATATGTCTCAATATACTCCTTCACAAGAGTTGTAATGATTTCTGCATTACGTTCTCCTGTCTCAATTCTTTCTTTCGCTATACATAGACTGCGGTATAAATGAGGAGCCTCTTCACGCTCTTCTGGTGATAAATACACGTTACGAGAACTTTTGGCTAATCCATCTTCTTCCCTTACAATATCCACCGGTACGATTGTAACCGGAATATTAAAATCAGCGACAAATCCTTCAATGACAGCAACTTGCTGTGCATCTTTCATACCGAAATAAGCACGTGTTGGCAATGTAATATTAAATAGTTTCATTAGTACAATCGCAACACCAGCGAAATGACCAGGTCTTTGTTTTCCGCATAACACATCGGTACGCTTCACAACTTCTACTGTTGTCGTTTGTTCTGCTGGATACATTTCTTCTACGCTCGGATAAAATAAATAATCTACACCGTTTTCTTTTGCTACATTTTCATCTCTATCAATATCACGAGGGTATCGATCTAAATCTTCATTTGGTCCAAACTGTAGCGGATTAACAAACACGCTTAAAACTACAATTTCATTTTCTTCTCTTGCCTTACGTAATAAAGTCGCATGACCTTCATGTAAATAACCCATCGTTGGGACAAAACCAATACTTTTTCCACTTGCACGTAGTTCGTTTGTAATTTGCTGCATCTCTTGCACTGTATTTATGATTTTCATTATTGTTTTCCTCCGTATAACGCTAAACATTCTTCCTCTTTCATTGTGAATGAATGTTTTTCTTCCGGAAATTGACCTGTCTTTACTTCAGTTACGTATTGTGAAATCCCTCGCACAATCTCCTCTTGAACAGACGTATATTGCTTCACAAATTTCGGAACACGATTTACGCCATATGAGATAAGATCATGATAAACGAGTACTTGCCCATCCACTTTTTGTCCTGCTCCAATTCCAATCGTTGGAATTGTTAGTTGCTTCGAAATAAATTCTGCTAGCTGCATTGGCACACATTCTAATACAAGTGCTATCGCACCAGCTTCCTCACATCTCTTCGCATCTTCTATTAATTTTTTTGCACTTTCAGCATCTTTTCCTTGTACTTTATAGCCACCTAACACTCCTACAGATTGAGGAGTTAAGCCTAAGTGTGCCACGACAGGAATTCCCGCACTCGTCAAGTAATGAATAGTTGATATCACTTCTCCCGCACCTTCTACCTTCAGTGCATGAGCACCACTCTCTTGAACGATGCGGCGTGCATTCACCATCGTATCTTGAGGCGACACATGATACGACATAAATGGCATATCAGTTACAATAAACGTCTCTTTCGCTCCTCGGCGTACAGCTTTCGTATGATGAATCATATCCTCTACTGTTACAGGTACTGTTGAATCATAGCCGAGCACAACCATCCCAAGGGAATCTCCAACTAAAATCATATCAACTTCCGCTTCTTCTGCTAACTTAGCAGATGGATAATCATACGCCGTTAGCATTGTAATCGGCTCACCTTGCTCTTTCATTTTCAAAAAATCTGTTTTTGTTTTCAAAAACTACTCCTCCTTTATACAGGAGAGAGGAGATGGCCGAAATCATATAAAAAACCCCTCTGGCCATAAAAGGGCAGAAGGGTTGTGTGTTAGTCGGCATTATTCATCCCTCTGTCCCAGTCCGTTATTGGATCAAGGCAGAATCCAAGTTATTATTTTTCGTATTGCTTCGAATCATAGTGCAGTTCGCTCTGATACTGCCCACATTCGAACTAATTATAGCAAACTCCAAAAAGGAATTACTACATTTTTTTGAAAAAATAATTTTTATTCTTATTACGGTATGTGAAATTTATAAGTGAACGATTCAATCATAGAAAGATAAACTTTTTAAATACATGGTATAACTCATAAAATAATGATGCAGGTTAATTGAGGAGATATACTTACAAAAGGAGAATTGCGAATGTCTATAAACAAATGGTTATTTCGATTCATCGGTTTTCTTGTGATGCTTGTGGTAATAACAACTTTAAATTCCCTCAATGTATTTGCCTCAGTTAACAACTTGGCACAACCTATTGCGTCAGCGAAAGTGATTGAAGTTGAGCTAAACGATGATTACTTTAATCCAAACGTCATCACGATTCCAATTAACGAATCAACAACATTACTGTTGAAAAATAAAGGTAAGAGTGAGCATACCTTTACAATCAAAAAACTCGGTATTGATGTCGTCGTCGAGTCAGGAAAAGAAAAAAACATTACCGTGAAACCTAACAGTGCCGGTACATATGAATTAATATGTCGATACCATCTCCTCAAAGGAATGGAAGGTAAAGTAATCGTCAAATAAGAAGCAAACTCAACTGGACGATCTTTTAAAATAAAACTTAAATATTAAAAGATTTTATTAATATGGAAATAAAAAAGAAGTTCCAAAAGAGGAACTTCTTTTACTTAATTTCGATATCCGCAGAATGAATATGATGTACTTTTCCTTCATGGTCTTCTAGGAGCAATACACCATCCTCTGTAATTCCTTTTGCTATCCCTGTAATTGTCTCTCTCATCGTTCGAGCGTTAATTTCTTTCCCGATGCTTACAGCGTAACTTTCCCAAAGAATTTTAATGACAGAGAAACCATTTTGTAAATACTCTTCATATAGTTTTTCTAGTTGTAAAAAGATTTGTTGCATAAGCTCCGCACGAACAATTGGCTTACCAGATTCAATCGCTAAAGAAGTAGCAATATGCTGAATTTCCTCATCAAAATGTTCTTGCTTTTGATTCGCATTAATACCAATACCCATAATGACAGCATTAATTTTATCAGGATCGGCTTGCATTTCTGTTAATATTCCTACAGCCTTTTTCCCTTGAATTAAAATATCATTCGGCCATTTTATTCCTACGTTTACACCTGTGCACTTTTCAATTGCTTGCGCAACGCTAACAGCGGCTAACAAAGTAAGTTGTGGTGCATGTTGAACCGGGATTGATGGACGTAAAATAATACTCATCCAAATTCCTGTTCCTTTTGGTGAATGCCATTTTCTGCTTAAACGACCTCTACCCGCTGTTTGTTCTTCTGCCACAACAATTGTTCCTTCTTCTGCACCTTCATAAGCAAGCTTTGCTGCAATATGTTGCGTCGATTCAACGGACTCTTCAAAATACACTGTTCTACCAATATGTTTCGTTTGTAACCCTAACTGTATTTCATTCGCAGTCACTTTGTCTGGCTTACTTGCAATTCGATAACCTAATCGACGCACAGCTTCAAGTTCATATCCCTCATTCCGAAGGTCCTCCATATGTTTCCACACAGCAGTTCTTGAGCAACCAAGTTTATCACTAATCGTTTGACCAGATACAAACTCGCCATCCGCTTCCGAAAAAACTTGCAATAACTGCTTTCTTATAGTAGATTGCATTCTTGCAGCCACTCCCTTATACACTCTTTCTCATTTACTACGTTTCCTTGTACAATTGCTTCTTCAATTTTTTGAATCATTTCAGCAACCCACGGACCTGGCTTTTTATTTGCCCAGTTTAACAAATCATTCCCAGTCACATTCATCTCTTGTCGACTCTTAATTGGCAATGCTTGAAACAACGTTTGTACCCGGTTAACAGCTGTATGATCATAGCTTTCAATCATCGCTTCATATACTCTTTCTGCCATTTCAGCTATATGAATTCCCGTTTTATAAAGAAGAATTGTATCCCAATCCTTCTCCTTTCTCTTACGGATTGTTAATAAAACTGCGACGATATCTTTTATTTTTTTATTCGAAAACTTCCATTGACGTAAAAAGACAGCTGGATGTTCTTCTCCAATACAATATAAGAAAAACGCCCACGCCTCAATGTCTGCTTCAAAAGAATCCCATTTATACTGCGTAGCTTTTAACAATTTCTCTTCTGACATCTGTAAATATGGTAGATGAGAAAATAGTTTCGTTTCTACTAATTCTTTGAGAGCCTTCACACAATATGTGCCAGTTAACAGTTTTTCAAACTCCACTGTAATTCTCTCAATTGCTATATGTTCCAGCAAATGTCCATATGTTTCAATTGCTTGCTTCGTTTTCGTCTCTAAAGAAAAACCTAACGTACTTACGAACCGAATACCACGCATCATTCGCAGGGCATCTTCTTGAAACCGATCCGCAGCATTTCCCACTGTCACAATTTCTCTCTTTTGAATCGCTTCCTGTCCAGCAAATAAATCAACCATTTTTCCTTCTTCTGTCATTGCAATTGCATTCATTGTGAAATCACGACGTTTTAAATCCTCTTCTAATGAACGAACAAATTGAACACTACTAGGTCTTCGAAAGTCTTCATATTCACTCTCTGTTCGAAAAGTGGTTACCTCATAAGGCTCACCATTTTCTACGACAATTACAGTTCCATGTTCAAGACCAACAGGAACATGTCTTGGAAATATAGCCATCACTTCTTCTGGTAAAGCAGATGTCGCAATATCAATATCTCCAATCGGCCTATCGATAATAAGGTCTCTTACGCTTCCACCGACAAAGTAAGCCTCATGCCCTTGTTGCTTTAAAGTCTCAATAATAGAACTAGCTTTTTTAAATCTTTCCATTTTTGTCATCCCTTAGTACATCATAGTAAATCGTTTCATATTGTGAGACGATTTTTTCAGAGCGAAACTGCTCGTAAACACTTTCTCTTGCTCGCTCTCCCATATTACGGTGAAGTTCTTCATCCTTTAATAGCTGAATGGCTTGATCTGCCACTCCTGTTGTATCGCCAACTTCACATAAATATCCTGTATCACCATGTTGAATGACTTCTGGAATACCTCCAACCCTTGTTCCGATACAAGGTACACCACACGCCATCGCTTCTAATAAAACAAGACCAAAACTCTCCTTCTCTGATAAAAGCAACATTAAATCACTCATCGCAAGTAGTTCTGCAACATTATCTTGCTTCCCTAAGAATAAGACGCGATCTTCAATATGTAAATTTTTCACCAACTGTAAAATCGTGCAAAATTCTGGTCCATCTCCAACAAGAAGCAACTTCGCATCTACTTCTGTAACAATTTTAGCAAATGCCTGCACAACATCTTGCACACGTTTCACTTTACGGAAGTTTGAAATGTGAATGAGTATCTTTTCACTCTCACTTATACCGTATTCTTTCTTTAATTGGGTCATATCACGTTTGAAATATACACGTTCGTCTATAAAGTTATATACCGTTTGAATGTCTTTATTTGGTTTTACAAGCTCATGCGTTTCGTTAATTAATGAATGCGAGACAGCCGTCACAACATCAGATTGCTCAATACCAAAACGAATTAAATTATTTAGCGAAGGGTCGGATCCTAACACAGTAATATCTGTTCCATGCAAGGTTGTAACAATTTTAATACGCTCTCCAATCATTTGTTTTGCTAAATAAGCACAAATGGCATGTGGTATTGCGTAATGCACATGTAAAATGTCTAGGTTTTCTCTTTGTGCAACCTCTGCCATTTTACTCGCTAACGCTAAATCGTATGGTGGATATTGAAATACAGAGTATTGATTTACCGTCACTTCATGAAAATAAATGTTTGGATACACTTTATTTAACCGGAATGGTAAACCCGATGTAATAAAATGAATTTCATGCCCGCGTTCCGCTAATTGCTTTCCTAATTCTGTTCCAACAACTCCAGAACCACCTACAGAAGGATAACATGTAATACCTATTTTTAATTTCATTTACATCCCCCTATTAAATCAGCATGTAATAAAACCGGTTTCTTACTCATAAACCCTTCGGCATATAAAACTCCAACTTCTTTTCCAAACATTTTCTCACGAGCGACTACAGTTTCAACGTAACCTTCTGTTAACGGCGTTTTCACACCATCACTCCCTGTTGAAAACTGACTTTCATACGCTTCTAATGCTTCCACCTTTTGCGATACGTATTCACTAATATCTATACAAAAATTCGGTTTATGAAAACCATTAATCATATAATGATAAAAAGACTCCACACGATGTGGTGGGATTTCTGGCATATATTTACGAATTCCCGCTGAAAAAATAGCTTCTTCCACCAGTTTTGCACAATTTGCATGATCTGGATGACGATCTTCATAATACGGCGCAAAAACTAGTTTTGGTTTATATGTACGAATTACCTTTACAATTTCACGTATATACTCTTCTTTCATATACAAACCACGGTCTGGCATCGCTAAATTTAGTCTCGTTTTTACTCCCATTATACGAGCTGCCGCCTTCGCTTCTTCTTTTCTTAACTCTATCGTTCCGTTAGAAGAAAGATCAGCTTCTGTTAAATCACAAATACCTACTTCATACCCTTGCTTCGTATATTTAGCAATGGTACCCGCCATGCCGATTTCAACATCATCGGCATGGGCACCAAACGCTAATATATGTAATCCACTCATAATTGTTCCCCTCATTTTCTTAACTTGCGGTAATCTAAATCTCCTCGCTCTAATGCGTGCATTAACATTTCAGCACTTGCCATATTCGTCGCAAGTGGAATTGCATATACATCACATAAACGAAGCAATGCATTCACATCCGGTTCATGCGGTTGTGCTGTTAATGGATCGCGGAAGAAAATTACCATGTCTAAATCATTTTTTGCAATCATTGCACCAATTTCTTGATCGCCGCCAAGAGGACCAGATTGATATCTTGTTACAACTAAGCCGGTCGCTTCCATAATACGAAGTCCTGTCGTTCCTGTTGCAAATAATTCATGTTGTTCAAAAATTGGTTTATATGCGTATGCAAACGAAACCATGTCGTCTTTCTTTTTGTCATGTGCGATTAAGGCAATTTTCATCCGTTGTCTCCCCTTTAGTCGATAATATTTTCTAAACCGTACACAAGATGATCTAGATTCATTACTGTCTCAATTGATAGTTTTACACCAGACATAAATGATGCACGATTGAATGAATCATGACGAACTGTTAACATTTGTCCGTCTCCACCAAACATTACTTCTTGGTGTGCAATAAGTCCTGGTAAACGTACACTATGAATATGAATGCCGTCTACATTTGCACCACGAGCCCCTTCTAGTTGCTCTACTTCATTTGGATGACCTTGCTGCTTTGATTCACGATTTTGACGGATTAATTCTACTGTTTTTACCGCTGTACCAGATGGTGCATCTAGTTTTTGATCATGATGCAATTCAATTACTTCAACATCTTGGAAGTATTTCGCTGCCATTTGTGAGAATTTCATCATAAGAACTGCACCAATTGCAAAGTTTGGAGCGATAATTGTTCCTACTGCTTTTTCTTTCGCAGTCTCGGTTAATTGTTTTAGCTCTTCTTCTGTAAATCCAGTTGTACCAATAACAGAACGAAGTCCACGCTCAACTGCTAGTGTAACGTGTTGTTTCCCAACTTCTGGCGTTGTTAAATCTAACAACACATCTGCTTCTACTTCCTCTAAACAAGTATGTAAATCTGCGTAAATAGGTGCATCTAGCGCTGGCATTCCCGGTAAATCAGAGATTTTCTCTCCACCATGCTTATAATCCACTGCTGCTACTAAATTAAAATGTTCCGTTCTTTCCATAAGAAGAACTGCTTCATGTCCCATACGTCCTCTTGGTCCAGCGATAATTACTTTAATTTCTTTCATTATTCTTTCTCTCCCTCATCAATACGTGTCCAGCGATCTTTATCGCGAGTATTAAATTTATTCATTACAATGTTATGTGCTGTTTCTAAATCAATATTTAAACTATTTGCCATACAAATCATAACAAATAATACATCTCCAAGCTCTTCTTCAATACTACGTTCTTTTTCAGTTGTTTTCTTCGGTTTCTCACCATAATAATGATTCACCTCTCTTGCAAGCTCCCCCATTTCTTCCGTTAAACGAGCCATCATTGCAAGTGGACTGAAATAACCTTCTTTAAACTGACCAATATATGCATCAACTTCTTTCTGCATATCCTTCATCGTTTTCGCTTCCATACAATTCACCTCTAATCCTTCCTCTTTCATGTTAGCCAATTCATCGCGATTTGACAAATATTATTCCCCGCTAAACACCTATTTGCGACCCTTTTTGGGAAAGATTATAATAAAGTGAAACTTCTTTTGCGTTTTTGGCAAAAAATCAACCAGAACCAATCGATTTTTATAGCCTTCACTATTTTCACTAGCAACTAGAAATTACTTATCATTATGTTTTATCGTTTCAGCGGAGCAATGCCATTTACATAATTAGGGGGATTTCTATATGACATCAAATTTGAAGATTCGAAATATCATTTTTATTTTAATCGGTTCCGCTATTTTTTCTTTCGGTATTGTGAATATCAATATTGAAAATCACCTTGCAGAAGGTGGATTTACCGGTATTACACTATTATTGTATTTTCTATTTAAGTTTGACCCTTCTTATTCAAACTTAATTTTAAATATCCCTATATTTTTTATTGGTTGGAAGTTACTTGGAAGAGCGACATTTATATATACACTAATCGGCACCTTTAGCGTATCTTTATTTCTATGGATTTTTCAGCGTTACGAAGTTCTCAACTTACATGTAAACTTACAAAATGATATGACACTCGCAGCTTTATTTGCTGGGGCATTTATTGGTATCGGTCTTGGGATCATATTTAAATACGGCGGAACTACTGGCGGTGTAGATATTATTGCGAGACTCGCTCATAAATATGTTGGCTGGAGTATGGGGAAAACGATGTTTATGTTTGATGCTATCGTCATTATCGTCTCTATCCTTACCTATTTATCATATCGCGAGGGTATGTATACGTTAGTTGCTGTTTTTATCGGGGCGAAAGTCATTGATTTTATGCAAGAAGGAGCCTATGCAGCAAAAGGAGCAACTATTATCTCCGATAAAAACGATGAAATTGCTGCTAAAATTTTATCTGAGATGGAGCGCGGAGCGACCTTTTTAAAAGCTGTTGGATCGTATACAAAAGTGGAACGGAACGTATTGTATTGCGTTGTGGCTAAAAATGAAATCGTGAAATTAAAAAATATTATTACTTCTGTAGATCCTCATGCATTTGTTGCAGTAAGTGACGTACATGATGTAGTTGGTGAAGGTTTTACGTTGGATGAAAATAAAAACCCATTACATACATAAACACAACTAGAAAAGCTTTTTAGCTTTTCTAGTTTTTTATTACGTATTGCTTAAGTTTCTCTAAATCCTCATAAATAAGCTCCAATAAGCCCCGATTATAAAAAATGGAAGCAGGATGGAAGGTCGGAAAAATATGATATTCTTTCTCTGACCATGTAAATTCTGCACTTTGCATATCCTTTAATTTTTGAATGGGCTGTTTTAATAATTGTCCGTGCACATCTGTAATCTTTTTATCTTTTCCTGCTAAACGTTGAAGACCGATATTGCCAAGCGTGACGATAAGCTTCGGATTTATTTTCTCTAATTCATAATCTAACAACGGTGCATGGGCAACTATTTCTCCTTGATTTGGCGTTCTATTATACTTTTTTTGTATGATTTCACCATTTCGTTCTTTTTTCTCTCGCCACTTATAAGGTCTACTCCGAACAGCACTCGTAATATATACTTCTTCCCTTGTAACGTGAATACGTTCTAAAAAACCCATTAATTGTTTTCCGGCTCTCCCGCTAAACGGAATCCCATTATGAATTTCTGTTTCACCAGGCGCTTCTCCTAACAACATAAATTTCGGATTTTCAGGGCCTTGTCCACTTAAAAAACCTTCTAATTGATAAGGAGCACTACGCTCTTTCACCTGTTTTACTAAATGGTCTGGATATTTCATTTCCCCACCGCCTTTCCGCATTACTTCTATTATTTCTATTTGCAATACATTATATAATTCAATCCACAAAACAAAAAAGACTATCAAAATTGATAGTCTTTAGTCGTCGCTACGCTGCATACCAGTATAAATTAATACGAGACGTAATAATTCAAATACCGCTACGGCTGCAGCTGCTACATATGTTAATGCTGCCGCATTTAATACTTTACGAGCTTGGCCATATTCATCTGTTGATACGATTCCTAACGCTTCAATTTGTTGCATCGCACGCTTTGATGCATCAAACTCAACTGGTAATGTAACGAGTTGGAACACAACACCTGCTGCCATTAAAATGATACCTAAAAATATCATGTTGGCCATCGATGCAAAAATACCGATCATAATAAATATCCAAGAAATATTTGAACCAAAGTTCGCAACTGGCACTAACGAATGACGAATACGCATAAAGTTATAATCTTTTGCATCTTGAATTGCGTGTCCTACTTCGTGTGCTGCAACTGCTGTACCAGCAACTGAATGACCGTAATAGTTATCTGTTGATAATCGAACTGTTTTGGCAGTTGGATCATAATGGTCTGATAAATGACCTGGTGTTTCTTCTACAGCTACGTTGTATAATCCATTTTCATCTAAGATTTTCCGAGCCACTTCTGCTCCTGTCATACCTGATGTTGAATAAACTTGTGAATACTTGCTATAGGCACTACGTACTTTTGACTGTGCATACAACGGTATGATCAAAATGATCGCGAAGTAAATTAAATAAAACATCATGAACCTCCATTGAAGTTTTAATTATAGTACTTCTCATTCTATTTTCTTCTGCCACCATTGTCAATGAATAAACCTTACAATCCGAATCTTTATTTATTACATTATCTATTCTTAGAATGTACATTACTTTTTCTTTTTTCTCTCTCTCCTTTATACTTTCTCCACCCAACATAAGTTAATGTGAATAAAATAAGACCTCCAGTAATTGTCATAAACCAAATGAGAGAAGGTGCAATTTCATCTTTTTTTACTGTATGAAATATTTTTTGCAAATCTCCTTTAATGATTCCTAATTGCATTTGCCCACCTTTTGTTTTTAACATAACGTTACGAAATTCATCTAAATAAGATAAATGGGCATTTACACGCTGCACTTCATTTTCTGGCAAGGCAATCATTAAGCTTGGATAAATAATATTAAATTCATGTAAAAATGTGTTTAACGTTTGTTGAAACTGTCCCGTATCTTCTTTTTTCATCGCTTTTTCCATTTGATAAAAGGCATCCATTACTTTTCCTTCTCTTTCCATCCAAAGTGGTTGATATTTCGATACTTGCGCATCGACAGCGAGCTGCAGGGCTAACACATTATCAATTTTAACTTGTTTCCTTACATCTTCTTCCGCGAGAGATTGTTTCGCCTTGTCGTAAGCTAAAGAAATAACTCTAACTTGATCTGGCGTTACTTCCTGCTTCTTTTCATTCCCCTTTATTACAAACTGCTCCGAGAAATGTTGCAGTACTTGTACTGCTTTTTCATCTTCATTACGCTTCACTAATTGTAATGAGTCATCTAACAACCCTGTTAGTTCACTCCACTCCTCAGCATATATACGTAACGGAAACATGATAATTAGAAATGCAATCAGTCCAATTAATGTTCTCTTCATCACGGTCCCCCCTATAACTACTAGTACAAAATATGTTAATGTGGACAAGAATAGAACAGAACTGGACCGAAAAATATATTATCGTTTTACAAACAAAAAAAATTCTCTTTAAACAGAGAATTTTTCTTTTGAAATCCTTTTCTTTTTTACGAAATATTTATACAAGCTATAACAAATTATGCTACCACATAAAATAAATAATAAAATAGCACACGCTGCATGCATAAAAAACTCTTCTGGTAACATTAATATAATCGGATCCTTCTCAGGATCAAAAACCCAATAATCATTACTGAATAAAAGCTTATGGAATATCACAAAACTCTTTTCAAAATTAATAACAATCGGTAACATTAACGCTATTGGAAAAATGATTGTTAAAATAGATCCATGTAGTAAAAACTTTTCATTTTTCTTTTTTAACAAATACATGCCGCCTACTATTGCAATTATAATTGTCGCATACATTACATATTGAATCTTTACTAAAATGTTTTTCACATCTACAAAATGAACACGGCCATTTGTAGACATATCTAGTGTTGGCAAATGTAATGCTCCGTCATAAAATGGCGATAAATATGTGATAAGCACATCATAATTTCTTTTAATATCATCCTTCGTCATATCTGCTAAATCTGGAATGTTCAAAAAATCAATTTCAAAATAATATAGCCATTTTCCATATACAACCGCCGTTGTTGCGAGTGCAAATATAGAAAATGCTATGCTATATGAAACAATTATCGTAATCAATCGATCCAATATTTTTGTACCACTCGTATTTTTCTTCATTTTCTCCCCCTACATATTCTAACTATCATAAAGAAAACTGTTTTCGATTCTCACGTAAGCAATAATAATATGTCATACAAAGCACAGCAATGCTTAACCAGAACGTAAAATAACCAATTTCTCCTACAAACAAATGCATAATTCCGTATCTCGGCATTTGCCAGAACAAATAATCAATTGCATCATTATGTAATGTCCATATAGCGGCTACCGCAAAATGCCATTTTTTTATACGGTAAAACGGTGCATATAGCACTGCTTGTACTGCCATCGCAAAATGCGAAAGCATTAACATATACCCGATAAGGCCAATAGGACCTTTTACATAGATCATAACCCCATTTACAACAACAGCCCATATACCATATTTTATTAAAGTAACAATCGCTAGCGCCTCTATTAATCCCCAATTTCTCTTTATTAAAAAAGCGATTAAAACAAAGACAAAAAAAAGACTTGCCATAGGACTATCGGGTACAAACGGCCAAAATATAGGTAAAGTTTCTTTTAATTGATTTCCATACCATATGAATCCGTATATTGTACCTAATATGTTAACAACTAATAAAAATAATAATACGGAGCGTTGCCTTAACATTGCATACAAGTAAACCAAGCTGTATGTCCAACACCTTTCATTCTTTCATCAAACTCTACTCTATTATATAGTAAACTTTCTATCATCAAAATAAAAAGCTGACTACAAATTTTGTAGTCAGCTTTTTATTATTTTTTATTATACTTTGCAACGAATTCCGAAAGCTTCTTCAGTTCCTCATCTGTACCTTTAAATACACCTTTAGGCATGGAACCTTTTCCCTCTTTCGCAATTTTAGCAATTTCTTCTGGCTTCAAAGTTAAATTTTGCAGTGCTGGTGCTGCTGCGCCGCCCTGTAAATTGTCACCGTGACATGTTAAACAAGTATTTTTTTGCATTAATTTATAACCGTCATCATTTTTATCAACTGGTGCTGTTTTTACAATTGCTCCTTGTTTTTTTGCAGCTTCCCAGTCGTGGTGTGCTACAGATTCCCAAGTTAAAAAGATAATCGATGCAACTGCTAAAAGCATAAATCCCGTTGCTACAGGACGCTTCAATGGGCGTCTTTCTGGGCCTCGATCAAGAAATGGAGCTAACAGTAATGCGCCAAACGCAATCCCTGGCATAATGAACGCTCCAATTACAGTAAATGAGCCAGAAGCATAAGAATACTTTAATAACTGATACAAGAATAAGAAATACCAATCTGGAAGTGGTATATACCCAGCATCAGTTGGATCCGCCATTCTTTCAAGCGGTGACGGATGCGCCACTGTTAAACATAAATAACCGATTAAAAAAACTGCACCAACCATCCATTCTTTTAACAAGAAGTTCGGCCAAAATGCTTCTGTTTTCCCTGGGTATTCCGAATAGTCTTTTGGAATATTTGGTTTCCGAGCTACTGGTACCCGAGAATCTCCTACAAACTTCATCCCTTTGCCGCGATGCATAATCTCCCTCCTTTAGTTCTTTCCCCTTTAATTTAGCAATCTCTTATAGTGGACCGGAAATACCTTGTTTGCGAATCATGATGAAGTGGAAGGCCATTAAACCTAGAAGTGCTGCTGGTAAGAAGAAGACGTGAATAGCAAAGAAGCGAGTTAATGTTTGAGCGCCAACAATTTCGGAATGACCAGCGAGTAATGTTTTAATGTAAGGACCAATGAGCGGCGTTTGCTCTGCAATTTGAATCCCTACTTTCGTAGCAAATAACGCTTTCATATCCCACGGTAATAAATATCCGGTAAAACCAAGACCTAACATAACAAAGAAAATAAGAACACCAACAATCCAGTTTAGCTCACGAGGCTTTTTATACGCACCCTGGAAGAAAACTCTAAGTGTATGTAAAAACATCATTACAATGACGAGACTAGCACCCCAGTGGTGCATACCACGAACAATTTGCCCATATGCAACTTCATTTTGCAAATAATAAACCGATTCCCAAGCATTTTTAATATCAGGCACATAATACATCGTCAAAAACATTCCAGATAAAATTTGAATTACAGTAACGAAAAAGGTAAGTCCGCCAAAGCAATAAACGAATGCAGAAAAGTGATGTGCCGGGTTTACATGTTCAGGTACTTCATGATCAGCGATATCACGCCATATTGGTGTAATATCTAACCTTTCATCTACCCAATCATAAATTTTATTTAGCATCTACTTTGCACCCCCTCTTGGCTTCGCTTTTCCTAAGTACAGCGTTCCATCTTTCACTTTAGATTCGTATACATCAAGTGGAGCAAGGGGCGGCGTGCCTTTAATGTTTATCCCGTCTTTTGTGTAACGGCCCCCGTGACATGGACAAAAGAATTGATTCGGATGTGCTTTGTCCGAATTCCAGTTCACTGTACATCCTAAATGTTTACATACTGGAGAGAATGCAACAATGTCTCCGCTTTCATCTTTATGAACCCAAGCTGATTTTGGCTCTTCGGACTTGTACCAACCATCAACCTGCTTCACCTTAAAGTCGAAACGTTTCGGCTCTGTTGTAATATCCTTTACTTGTGCAACAGCAACCATATCCGTTCCCGCTTCTTTTCTTAACACCGGATCAAGCGCAAATCGCGTCATCGGCATTAAAATACCAGCTGCCATAAAGCCTCCTACCCCTGTAAGGGTGTAATTTAAAAACTGTCTTCTTGACACACGATGTTCTTTCTCGCTCACGAAAATTTCCCCCCTCTATCAGAAATTGTCCCCTCGTGATAAATTATATAAAAAATAAAAACTAGGACACTATCATGATATAATACGCTCATGCACAGGTCAATATCATACTACTCATAATAATAAGAACTTTCTGTTTATTATTATTTTCCCCATTTTTCTTCTAACATTACCATTATATTTTTTATATGTGCATGAATCACTTCTCTTTTCGCTTGATCACTAAATTGTTCTAACGCTAATGAAGGAAACCAAAATAAATCTCCCTGCAATTCTTGCATATCTTCTTTCCATGAAAAATCACTTGTAACATAAGCAATATGCTTAAAACCTTGCTTTTTCAAATGATTTGTCCATTCTTGCAAACGACCTTTTTCGTTTTTTTGACTTTCTACTAGATACGTAAATGCAGGTAATAAAAGCACTCTTCCTTTATATTCTCTTTCTAGCTCCATACTCAACAATTCGATAAATTCCCCTTGTTCTACTACCATTTTCATTTCTTTCGCTGCTGAAATTGATAAAAGTGGTATAACACCCGTATCTACATATTCTCTTGCTTGCTCAAACTGTTCCACATCTTTTACAATCCATTTCAAATGTCTTCCCTCCCCCGTCTATAAATGACAGAACTTTCACTTTATATATATTAAACCATACTAAAAGAGGTAAAAAAAGAAAAACTACCTATATTAAGGTAGTTTTTCTTGAAAAAGTCTGAAATTTGTAAAATTTTATGAATCCAAATGAATTCTATAACATCTTTAACTCCGCTGTTAACCTATGAAACGCTTCCTTATCTTGCTTATCCAGCGCTTCATCAATTTGTTTCAAAAGACGTTCTCTTCTAAAAGAAAATACACTTTCTTCTAAAAATCTTTCTGCAAGTAAACGATCTTTTTCATTTACTTCAATGTGCTTTGGTAAATACGGGTTTTCTTCTAATACAGCTACGTAATTGGCATTTTGAAACGATGATTTAAAATTGAGTTGAATATAAATATCCTCATCTCGATTTAAACGAATATCATGAAACGATTTTTCAGCATCTGTTGTCATAACATTTTGTTTAAAAAAGTGAAACGGTGTGTCTTTTACACAATTCGCGGACATTACTAAGCCACGCGGACAATATTTTGCATGCTCTACGAAGTGGACTTTATGCATCAATTGGTCGTGACTCATTAAATAATTCAAAATCCATACACATTCACGCTGTTTCAGTTGGTAATTATTCAAAAACCATTTTACAAAATCCTTCTTCTCGTTTACAGAAACAGGGGTATTCATAGCAATTAAGTCCCTCCTCTGTCTTTCTCTTTTCTTTTTAGATTCAAGAAGCGGTATTCAGTTTCCTTCCAACTTATGAAAAATCCTCTAAATTATATAACAATTCTTCAATATGAATTTGTGTCGGGTCTAGTTGTATTAACTGAGTAAATACTTCTTTCGCCTCTTTTCGCATACCTTCTTCCAATAAGAAATAACCGTACTCTTCCAAGAAGTCTGGATGATTCTTAAAAGAAGTATATGCACTTTCATAGTGTTTTAATGCATCCGAATACATTTCTAATTGTTTTTTTGCAAACGCAAGATCCCAAAGTAGTTGTGTATCTGGTTCTCCGCTATCGATAGCACGCTCTACAACGGCAATTAGCTCTTCATACTTTTCTTGTTCCTTTAAGATATATGCATATTTTAATGTTGCACCTAAATGTCCTGGATCTAACTCAAGCGCTTTTTGAAGCACTTCCTCTGCTTCCGCTATTTTCCCTAATTTCGCTGCAATGTTCGCTAATTCTACATAGAATGGTACAGAAAGTTCATCTACTTTAATTCCTTCATGAAGTGTTTCATAGCTTTCTTGAAGCATTCCTTCTTTTTCATAGCTTTTCGCTAAATACATGTAAAGGGATGCATACTCAGGATCTAATTCTTTCAGTTCTTGCCAAGCACCAATTGCTCTTTGGTATTCTTCACCTTGGTATAATGTGAAGGCATATCCAAACAATGAGTGAATATCTTTTTGTTCTTCTAAACCTGCTTCGTAGTAAGAAATCGCCTCTTCCCAATTTCCAATGGCACTTAACGTTTCTCCAAGGCGCAGTGCAATGACAACACCACCCATTACTTTATGCTCCGCTAATAGCGACTCATAATAAGTAATTGCCTTTTGTTCTTCACCTTTACTACTATATAACTCTGCTAATCCAAACGTAATGACAGGCTCGTCAGGCATCATTTCTTTCGCCTTTAATAGTTTTTGTTCTGCTACATCATCGAAACCTTGCATTTGGAATAAATCCGCTACAAGTAATAACGATTGAACATATAAATCATCATTTTCCGGAATATCATGAAGTACTTCAATCGCTTCATCTTCTTTATCTAGATCAATATATAATTCTGCTAAAAATACAGTGAATTCACTTTCCTCTGGATACAATAAACGCAAATCTTCTGTAATAGCTAACGCTTCATCCGTAAATCCAAGAGTATGATAATAGCGAGCAATATCATACTTCTCTTCATCATTCGCAATTTTTAATTGCTCTTTTAATAATTGTAATCCTTTTTCCGCTTCACCATTTTCAATATATGAAACAGCTTGTTCAAACTTTTGCATAAACGTCTCCTTTAATTCTAAAAAATATTCTTTTCTGTTCATTTACCCTGCTATTAACGGGCAGTAAGACCCCACCTCAAAATTCAGCTAGGGCAAAGAAGTTAGTTTTGGGGGCAACTGCCCGTAAAAGCCCGATTGGTGTGGGCTAATAATCAGCGGGGGATAAACATCCCCCCATTGATTAAAGTTTCACTTTATCATAAGCAACTCATTGTTAGAACGCAACCTTTAGAATGAGCATGCTTCTTCTTACAGAGTAGTTAATTGTTCAAAGGTTCGGATATGATACCGATACCTTCTTATCTTCTTCTATTGTACCGCTTTCTTTTATGACCGTGCAAATAACTTCTCCCACTAATTATCGAGCCATACCAATCTTGATTTACAGAACAACTTAATTACTAAACTTCAACTTTTTTAATGCGATAAAAAAGACTCCTCTAATAGGAGCCTTCACAATCTCTTAAGAATATGTTTCCTCTTTCTGTACTTGCTCATTTACAAGTTCTTTCAGTAACTCTATAATTTCATCATTTTCTTCTTTCAAACCGACAGTAATACGAATGCCATCATCGATACCAAATGCAGCACCAGAACGAACAATATATCCTTTTTTCATTAATCGTTCAAAAGCTTCATTACCAGGAATACCGAGTTTTAAGAAAATGAAATTTGTTTGAGATGGATAATAGAATACGTTATATTCCTTACAAAATGCGTAATATTGATGTAATCCTTCTTCATTCTTTTTCACACATTCTTGTAAAAATGCTTGATCTTCTAATGCAGCAAGTGCTACAGATTGCGCTACAGTCGATGTATTAAATGGTAACCTCGCTACTTCTAGCTGCCCGATTAACTCCGTATTACCAACTGCATATCCGATACGGAAAGCAGCTAGACCATATGCTTTTGAAAACGTACGCAATACCATAAGATTTTCATACTTTTCAAGAAGTGGTAATGTTTGCGGATAGTCTTCTGCTCCCGCATATTCATAATATGCTTCGTCCATAATAACAAGCGCTGACTTAGGAACTGATTCTAAAAATGAAAGTAATTTTTGTTTTTCTACATATGTACCTGTCGGATTATTCGGGTTACAAATCCATACAATCTTCGTTTGATCATCTACTTGCTGTAACATCGCATCTAAATCGTGAACGCCATCTTTAAGTGGTACTTCACGAACTTCTGCTCCTTCAATAACAGCATGGTGATGGTATTGTGAGAATGTTGGATTCGCCATTACAACATTTGTTCCTTCGTGTAGTAACGCACGACTAATCATTTGAATAACTTCATCTAATCCACTACCAAATAACAGTTGTTCCGTTTTAACACCTAAATGTTTTGCTACTTGTGTCCGAAGTTCAAAGGCATGTCCATCTGGATAAAGAGCGTATTGACTCGCTACAGAAGTTAATGCTTCTGTTACGCGTGCTGAGCACCCGAATGGATTTTCGTTCGATGCTAATTTCACAATTTTTGATAACCCATATTCCCTTTTTACTTCTTCAATATTTTTCCCAGGCACATATGCTCTCAAAGTTAACAATTGCTCTTTCACTCTCATTTTTCTTCCCCCAGTCATTTTATTCAACTCGATTACAATACGGTTATACTCCCTTACTATAATCGTTTATCATAACTGTCACTATTACGAAAATACTTCTAAATAGGCTCTCCATAGCTGTTATCTACTTCTTATACCCATATCCTTTTGAAATGCCTCTAACGCAATATGAACAGTCTCATCAGGAATAGATACGACATTCACTACCCCATATTCCTGCATAAGTACCATATGAATTGTTCCTGCATTCGCTTTCTTATCTTGTTTCATCAACCCGACGAGGCGTTCTACACTTAAATCACTTGGCATTTTTGGATAGCCGTACTTCAAGAACCACTGCTTCATCTCTTCATAAGCAAGATTAACCTTATACACCTGCTCACTTAAGAATATAGCAAATAACATTCCAACCGCTACTCCGTCACCGTGAGTAATATTTCCATATCCTAGTTCTTTTTCTAGAGCATGGCCTAACGTATGTCCAAAGTTCAAATGAGCACGTACACCTTTTTCTGTTTCATCTTGCGCTACAATGTTTGCCTTTACAGGAATTGCCTTCGTTAATATGTGGATTAATTTCTCATCACGAAGATCTGCTAATGTTTGCACTTCTTCTTTTAGCCAATGATATAGCTTTACATCACCAATTAGAGCATGTTTTATCACTTCTGCATAACCCGAGCGCCACTCTTTTTCAGGAAGAGACTGTAAAAACGGCGTATGATATACAACTGCTTCCGGTTGATGGAATGCACCTATCATATTTTTACCTAACGGATGATTGATTGCTACTTTCCCACCTACCGCGCTATCGTGAGCTAATAAAGTCGTCGGAACTTGAACAAAGCGAATTCCACGCATAAATGACGCAGCAACAAAACCAGCTAAGTCTCCAATCATCCCGCCTCCAAGTGCGATAATTAAAGAATTTCTATCTAATTTATTTTCAAGAGCTGACGTATGAGCCGCATAGAAATTTTCAAAGGACTTCTCTTTTTCACCACTCGGTACAACGAATGAAAATACTTTTTGATCTATTTGCAACGCATCTACAACTGTCTGTAAATGTAAAGGTGCAACAGCCTCATCTGAAATAATCATAATGTTTGATACAGATGGCTGCATGTTTTGAACGATTGTTGTCAAATGTGACAACGATTCTTTTCCTACATATACATCATATTCTTTTGATTTCGTTTGAATATGTATGTTTCCCATTAAAATCCCCTCGCATATTCATTATGTTTCTCAATATTTTCACGAATAAGGTCCATACGATCTAATCCAAATTGTTCTATTAAAGCTGTCGCTAATTCCCAAGCTACAACCGCTTCCGCAACGACACTAGCTGCTGGAACAGCACAACTATCTGAACGTTCAATACTTGCTGTAAAAGGCTCTTTCGTATCAATATCGACACTTTGAAGAGGTTTATATAGTGTAGGTATCGGTTTCATCACTCCGCGCACAACAATTGGCATTCCAGTCGTCATACCGCCTTCTAAACCACCCGCGTTATTTGTTCTTCTTGTATATCCATGCTCTTCATCCCACAAAATTTCATCATGAACTTCGCTACCCGGTCTATGTGCTGCTTCAAAACCAATTCCAATCTCGACCCCTTTAAAGGCATTAATGCTCATTATTGCGGCTGCTAATTTTGCATCTAGTTTTCGATCATAATGCACATAGCTGCCTACTCCAATCGGCATTCCTTCCACAATTACTTCCACGATGCCACCGATTGAATCACCATTTGATTTCGCATCATCAATTGCTTTTATCATTTGATTACCAGCTTCTTCATCTAAACAGCGTACAGGTGATGCTTCTGTAATACTTTTTAATTCTTCAATTGAACGATACGTAGTCTCTTTAGCCTGTACACCGCCAATTTCAATTACATGGCCTGCTACTGCAATACCAAGTTCCGCTAACACTTTTTTTGCAACCGCACCAGCAGCAACACGTACTGTCGTTTCGCGTGCCGAAGAGCGTTCCAGTACATTTCTCATATCTCTATGACCATATTTAATCGCACCATTTAAATCAGCATGTCCAGGTCTTGGTTTTGTTACTTTCCTTTTCATTTCTTTTTCTTCTTGTTCCGTTAACGGCTCTGCACCCATAATTTTTGTCCAATGTGCAAAATCACGGTTTTCAACAACAAGTGCAATTGGAGAACCTAATGTCTCTCCATGTCTAACACCACTTACAATTTGCACTTGATCTGTTTCAATTTGCATGCGTCTACCACGCCCATATCCCTTTTGCCTTCTAGCTAACTCTTCATTTATATCATCCGCTACTAATGGTAGTCCGGCTGGAACACCTTCTATAATCGTTGTAAGTTGTGGACCATGAGATTCACCAGCTGTAATATATCGCATACGTTATTCCTCTTTTCGTATATGTATTTATCTCGCTATATTAAGCAATAATTTTATCTTTCATTACTCTAAAAATATGAAAGAGTTATTCATACATCAGCCATTCGCTTATTCTCCGATAGGCCTTTACTTTACATATCAATATATCATAACAGCTCTAACTTCGTAACTAATAGAAATAAAAAAAGTGCAAGAAGAATACCCCTATTCTCCTTGCACTTTCTACTATTATCACAGTGATTAAAGCGTTTACAAATTATTTCAAAATAATTAGTAAATCCATTCATTCATTAATTTTGAGTAGTCAACTAATTCTTCTTCCTTAAAGAAAATACCAATCTCGCGCTCTGCACTTTCTAACGAATCAGAACCATGGATAATATTTTTGGCAACAGTTACACCGAAATCTCCACGAATTGTTCCAGGAGCTGCTTCATGTGGTCTTGTTTTACCCATCATGTTACGAGCTGTATCTACTACACCTTCACCTTGCCATACCATTGCGAATACAGGACCAGATGTAATAAAGTCTACTAATTCACCAAAGAAAGGTTTTTCTGTGTGCTCAGCATAGTGTTGTCCAGCGATTTCTGGAGTGACTTGCATTAATTTTGCACCAACTAATTGAAAGCCCTTCTTCTCAAAACGAGCTACAATTTCCCCAATGAAGGCACGTTGTACACCGTCTGGTTTAACCATTAGAAATGTTTTTTCCATAAAAAATCTCTCCACTTCTGAATTATGTATGTAATTGTATATCCCCACACACATATTAACACCCTTATCACAATTGTGCAATAGTTTTGAAATAGAGAGATTATTTTATTTTTTAGAAAAAACACTAAAATTTTCGTTTTCCAATATACTTTGCTACATTTTGTAATGCATACTTTGCTTGTCCACGTGGGAGTGGTTTTATCATTTCTAATGCTTTATGTAAATAACGTTCACTAAACGCAAATGCTTTATCAATAGCAGCACTATTCTTTACAGCTTCAATAATTTCTTTCATTTCGTCCGCTGTTGTATTTTCATGTACAGATCTGATTTTCTTACAAAGGATTGGATCTTCCATAGCATATAAGGCAGGAAGCGTAATGTTTCCTTGCAATAAATCGCCCCCAGCAGGTTTTCCAAGTTTCTCTTCTGTAGAAACGAAGTCTAAAATGTCATCAATAATTTGATACGACATCCCTACGAAATAGCCATACCAAAACAGACGGCTTACCGTATCACGATTAGCGCCAGCAGCAATCGCTCCTAGTTGGCAACTTGCAGCAATTAATAAAGCGGTTTTTCGCTTTATTCTTCTTAAATATGTTCTTAAATTTTGGTCATAGTTATACTTATCTTTAATTTGTTCGATTTCACCTTTACAAACTTCTAAAATGGTATGCGATAGCGCCTGATGCGCCTCTGGAATTTCAATATTCGTTATACATTCAAGAGACTTAGCGAATAAATAGTCCCCTGTATACATTGCAATACGATCTCCCCATTTCGCATTCACAGTTGCACTACCACGTCGTAAAAACGCAGCATCAATAACATCATCGTGAACAAGAGAAGCCATATGAATAAGTTCTAACGCAACAGCTACATGCTTAATTGCATCTAACTTATAATCTCCAAATTTCCCCGCAAGCAACACAAATACAGGACGAATTCGCTTCCCACCAGCTTCAATAAGTTGTAATGCCGCCTCTTCTACTAATGGCTGTTCAGAAGCAACTGTCTTTTTTAATTCTTTTTCTATCACATTAATATCCGATCGTAAAAAAGAGTACATAAGTTGTAACTTCATATTGTTCACCTTAACCTAAAACTTCTTTTTTCTATTTTGATTCTGGTTTCATGCCTAAATGCATCGCTGCTACCCCAAAAGTAAATGGCTTCACTTGCACACGTTCAAGTCCAGCTTTTTCGAACATATTAGCCAATTCTTTCATACCTGGGAATGTACTAGCAGATTCTTGTAGCCATGAATATTCTTTATAACTTTTCGCAAATAACTTTCCAAATAACGGCATGATATATTTAAAGTATAAAATATAACCTTGTCGAAAACCAATCATTGTTGGTTGAGATGTTTCTAAACAAATTACTTTTCCACCTGGTTTTACTACACGCGTCATTTCTTTTAATACGTGCATATAATCCGGTACATTACGTAAACCAAATCCAATCGTTACATAATCAAACGTGTTATCTTCAAATGGAAGTTCCATTGCATTCCCGTGCAGAAGTTCTACTTGTTTTAATTGTAACGCCTCTACCTTTTGCTTACCAACAGATAACATATTTTCGCTGAAGTCTAAACCAACAACCTTGCCCTGTTCACCCACTGCTCCAGCTAGCGCAATTGTCCAGTCCGCTGTTCCGCAACATACATCAAGCGCTTTACTACCTGGTTTTACATCCATAATGCGCATCGTCTCTTTGCGCCACGCTTTATGTCTTTGAAAACTAATTACAGAATTCATCACATCGTATTTATCAGAGATTTTCTCAAATACATCATGTACTCTTTCTTCTTTTGATTGTTGCATGCTCGTACCTTCTTCCAATGTAAAATTGCTTATGTCTTCGATGTATCTCTTAACACAGAGTTTATTTCGCTTATATCTGTGTGATTTTCTAAAAATTGATTTTCTTTCTTCCTAAGTTTCATCATCCATCCATTCATAACTGTTTCTGCATCTGCTTTATCGTTCACAATCCCTTGAACAGCTTGAAAAACAGGTGAATGTTGTTTATTAACATGTAGTTCACATTCTTTTTGGAGACGATTTTTCCCTAGTACATATGTTATAAACGGCTTCCAATGCGCTAAATGAAAATGATCACATGTTTTTTGCAACAGTGCAGACTCAATCATTACTACACTCTCCATTATGTCATCCACCGTTTTATGCGCTTTTTGATATAACATTATTTTGTGTTCATTAATTTCTTTAATTCCTTCAGCAAGCGCACGAATTAAAACAATATCACGATTCATAGACAATAAGTAATAATATAACCCGCTATAGTAATCACCAGCAAGCACTGTTAACTGGCGACGCTTATGCGATTCATTCGCTTCTTCCCCTGCTTTATTTGATACTCTTTCATGTGTATCAAGCGCAATTTGCACAAGCATAATCGTCACTACATAATGCTCAATTTGTTCTATATGTAAATTTGCACCTTTTAAAGCACCATATAACAATGCGATTTTCTCTTCGTCAATAAATGGTTCTTCAATATAGTTTATAAAATAAGGATGGCGTAATTTCACCATCAATTTCTCTCTTATACCCGCATACCCTCCGTAGATGTCACACACAAAAATCACCCTTGTTTTCTAATTCATAAAACTTATTATAACACATACACTCTATTTTCTATAACCAAAACTTGGCTACTCTTTCCAAACTTCTACCGAACTACATAACATCTTCTATTCTTTTAAGTAATCTTTCTATTCTCACTCTGCCTCGCTAAAACTATATCATTTATTTACAAAAAAAAAAAAAAAGAAAAGCAGTTTCCCACTTTTCTTTACTTCGTTTTAATAAAAGATAAAATTTCACTACGTGCTGCAGCATCATTTTCTAGCACACCACGTACTGCTGTTGTTACTGTTTTTGCACCTGGCTTTTTCACACCGCGCATCGTCATACACATATGTTCCGCTTCTACTACTACCATTACACCATGCGGCTCTAGTACTTCCATAATAGAGTTCGCTACCGTTGATGTAATACGTTCTTGCAGTTGTGGACGACGTGCAATTGTATCTACAGTACGAGCTAATTTACTTAACCCTGTCACTTTTCCGCCTTGCGGAATATATGCAACGTGAGCAACTCCATAGAATGGAACTAAATGATGCTCACACATCGAATAAAACGGTATATCTTTTACTAGTACAAGCTCCTCATGATCTTCTCCGAACACTTTGTGTAAATGTTCTTTCGGATCTTCATGCATACCTGAGAACACTTCTGCGTACATTTTTGCAACACGCTTTGGTGTATCAAGTACTCCCTCTCGATTAGGATCATCTCCAATTGCCTCTAAAATAAGGCGTACTGCATGTTCAATTTGTTCTAAATTAACTTTTGCCATCCGCTAGCCCTCCCGAAAACCTAAAAGTGATACGAACACATTCTAGCATATTTATGTTTTTAAAAGCAAAAAGAAGAGTTTCCAAAAAGGAAACTCTTCTTCCCTGTTAATATGTAAGGATTATTTAACCGCATCTTTTAACGCTTTACCAGGTTTGAATGCAGGTACTTTACTTGCAGCGATTTCAATCTCCTCACCTGTTTGTGGGTTACGACCTTTACGAGCCGCACGCTCACGAACTTCGAAGTTACCGAATCCGATCAGTTGTACTTTATCACCTTGTTTTAAAGCTTCTAAGATAGAATCAAAAACAGCGTCTACTGCTTTTGTTGCGTCCTTTTTAGAAAGGGAACTTGCTTCTGCAACAGCATTGATTAAATCTGTCTTGTTCATGCCATTCACCTCCTCCCAAAGATAAGACTGTATAATGATCATAAAATGAGTCTTACTTTCATTTGTAGGCAATTTTTGCAAATTCTATACTACAAAGATGTAGATAAATCATTATCAACGCCTATATTATACGATTCTCCTTTATAATTCAATATTTTTAAGGAAATTGTTACTCTTAAAATGTGAAAATCTGATGAAACTTGACAATTTACAACAATATATTAGATAATAGCTGTTTATTTTCCTATTCTATATGCGAAAATTAAAAAATCCCTCTACGATGAGAGGGATTTTTTCTTATAATATAATCGCAATTAATCCGCCAGATCCTTCATTAATAATTCTTTCTAGCGTTTCTTTTAATTTATATCTCGCATTTTCTGGCATTAAAGATAGTTTCGCTTGAATGCCTTCCCGAACAATAGAACTCAGTGAACGTCCAAATATATCAGAATTCCAAATTGATAATGGATCATCTTCAAAATCTTGCATTAAGTAACGAACTAGTTCTTCACTTTGTTTTTCCGTACCAATGATTGGCTCAAACGTAGACTCCACATCTACTTTAATCATATGAATAGATGGAGCTACAGCTTTTAATTTCACACCAAATCTTGAACCGTGACGAATAATTTCTGGTTCATCTAAACTCATGTCAGCTAACGCAGGCGCCGCTACACCATATCCTGTTTGTTTGACCATACGCAGAGCATCCGCCACTTGATCGTATTCTATTTTCGCATGAGATAAATCGAGCATAAGCTTCAATAAATGATCTTTCCCTCGAATTTCTACTCCTACTACTTCTTTTAAAATTTGATCATATAATTCATCTGGTGCATATAGATCAATCTCTGCTACGCCTTGCCCCATATCAATGCCAGCTAGGCTCGCTCGATCAATAAATTCATACTGACTAAACTGCCATACGACACGGTCTACATCACGAAGACGTTTTATATCCTTCACAGTCTCTTGAACGGCTTCTTGATAACTTTGGCGTAACCAATGCCCTTCATTTAGTACCATTACCCAGCTCGGAAGGTTCACATTCACTTCTAAAACAGGGAACTCGAATAACGCCTCTCGAAGTACATTGTATACATCTGTTTCCCTTAAACTTTCAACACTCATCGCAATGACTGGGATATCATATTCTTCAGATAAGCTTTGGCGCAATTGCTCTGTATCTGGATGATACGGCTGTACAGTGTTAATGATCATAATGAAAGGTTTTCCAACTTCTTTTAGCTCATTTACGACGCGTTCTTCTGCCTCTATATAATCTCTTCTTGGAATTTCACCAATCGTTCCATCTGTTGTAATGACAACACCAATTGTTGAATGTTCTTGAATTACTTTACGTGTTCCGATTTCTGCAGCTTCATGGAATGGAATAGGCTCTTCATACCAAGGAGTATTAATCATGCGCGGGCCATTCTCATCTTCATAACCTTTTGCTCCTGGAACAGTATATCCGACGCAATCTACTAATCGAATATTCACTTCAAGACCTTCATCTACTTCGATAGAAACCGCTTGGTTTGGAACAAATTTCGGTTCCGTCGTCATAATTGTACGACCAGCAGCACTTTGAGGTAGTTCATCCTGCGCTCTTTGACGGTCAGACTCATTTTCAATATTAGGAATAACTACAAGTTCCATAAATTTTTTAATGAATGTTGATTTCCCTGTTCGAACAGCTCCTACAACTCCAAAATAAATATCACCGCCTGTGCGTTCCGCAATATCTTTAAAAATATCTACCTTTTCCAAGTGATTCCCTCCCTCAATATTTTTGGGAATAATTCCACGTTTATAGTCAACTAATACCTTCTCTAACGTTGCCTATAATATCTGATATAATATAATGGTATTCTAGAAGTTCGGACAATATATCATATAATTTTGTCCAATTTCATATGACTATTAAAAAAATACCTTTTGTTTGCATCGCAAGTTGTGTAACATAAAAAACCTTTCTTCTAGAACTTATTCACTAAAAGAAAGGTTCATGACTTATGATTTTAAAAAAATTGGTTCTCCATTCTTTACCGTATACGGTAAAGAATACGCAGGTACAAACGGAGAATCTTTCGAAAGTATATTTCGAATATCTTCCCCCTCCTTAAATTGCCCTTCATTTTTTTTCAACGCTTCATATAAGTCGATTCTATAATCAACATAAATTTCTCCCTTCTCATTAATTACAAAAGGAAGGCCTTTACCAGAATATGGACTTGTCACTTGCGGTACATCTTTATATCCAAGTTTTTTGAAATCTAATTCATACACACCATCTGAAATTACCTTTTTAAAAGGTGGATATTGATGTTCATCTCGATACATCCTCAGCTTTAATGATAATTGCTGAATTTGTTCAGCCATCCTCACATCAATTAATTTTACTGTTGGGTTTGTTTCAACGTCTATTAATACGTATTGATATACTCCCCCGCTTTCATAGGCATTCCCTGGTGCTTCTTGTATGTAACGCGGAGAAATCTTTTGAAAATCGATTGGGTATTTTTGATAAATAGGCGTATTCATATCCCGCGTCTTAATTGGCAATATCCCGTCATTTTGCTCCTTAAATGTCGCAACAGCTTTTTGAACGACCTGCAACTGATCTTCATAAGGAACAGCATTTTGTTTCATATTTTCTTTTGGATACAGACACCCTGTTAAAATGCTCATACAACAAAATATTAAAATAATATGGACTTTTTTCACTAGTAATCACCTTTTCATACTAATATAACTCGCTCCGTACCATGCCCTTTACTGCTGTACAGGACCACTAAATACAACAAGAAAAATAACAATTCCTGACACAATCATGAGGGTGTACGCTACCAATGCTGTAATCCCTTTCAAAACTTTATTCTTTATTTTATATCTGCTTAGTAAAATAAAACTTACTGCAAAAAACATAAATCCAATTGCCCCTAAAGCAAACCACATTTTTATAAGCCCTTCCGACATATACACACCCCTTTTTATTAATCTATTTTTATACTATTTTAACAAATTAAAATCTTTAAACAAATACAAAAAAGAACATTTTACTACAAATCGAGAATATGTAGTTTTAATCAATAGGTTTTTCAGCATTTTCCACCAGTCTAGATAAAAATAAAACCGAAGCGAGCATATCTCTCGCTTCGGTTGACCAAATATGCCCAAAACAGCTCTATTCCCATACTTTCATGGCTATCATATGCAATTTACAAACTCTTTGTTTCTCATATTTTATTTTTTAAACATTTTGCTTAACGAGCCAAAATCTGTCGGCATATTATTGTTAATAATCGCTTTTACAATTTGATCCTCTTGTTCTTTCGGCACTTCACGTCCTGCCATAAGAGCCACTTGATGAATCAATTGACGAAGTACAGTCTCATCACGTAAATTCGCATTTTGTACAGATGATGCTAATTTAAAAATATCTTCTTTATTCACTTTCGCTTCTTTTTCAATGTTATTAAAAATGTTGTTATCCATTCTTTTCACCCTCTCCTCAAGTTACTCTTCATCCTATGCAAAAATAAAAAAATGGTGAAAAGACCCAAAAAATAAAAAGCGACAGAAGTACAAATGTACTTCTGTCGCTTTTCTTTAAAGTAAGTCAGGTATAGCTTCCACTTCGTGTTTTCGAACACGCCCCATTAATGAGCCTACTGCATCTTTTACATTATTCCCATTGAATAGCACATCATATAAAGCAGCTGTAATCGGCATTTCTACTTCCATTTTTTCTGCCAATTCATGAGCAGCTTTCGTTGTTCTTACACCTTCGACAACCATACCCATACTTTCTAACACTTCTTCTAAAGAGTGTCCTTTTCCAAGCATATTTCCAGCACGCCAATTTCGGCTATGAACACTTGTACAAGTTACAATTAAGTCACCCATACCAGTTAGTCCAGCAAACGTTAACGGATTTCCACCCATTTTTCTTCCTAAACGAGCAATCTCCGTTAAACCACGCGTCATTAATGCCGCTTTCGCATTATCCCCTAATCCAAGACCATCAGTTATCCCAGCAGCTAATGCGATAATATTTTTTAACGCACCACCAAGTTCAACTCCAACGATATCTGGATTTGTGTATACACGGAAGTAACTATTCATAAACAAATCTTGTACTTCCTCAGCCGCTTCCATACGCTTTGCTGCAGACGTAACAGTTGTCGCTTGACGCAACCCTACTTCTTCAGCATGACTCGGTCCAGACAGTACAACAACATCTTTAATCAAGTCCTCTGGAATTTCTTCCTCAATCACTTCCGAAATACGTTTTGACGTACCAGGTTCAATTCCTTTACTTGCATGAATCCAAGTAGTCGGGCCCGCTACATATTTCTTCATATCTTGCAGTACTTCTCTATACGCTTTCGTTGGTACTACAAGAAGTACTACATTTACATCTACTAATGCTTCTTCTAAAGAAGAGTAGGCTACGATTGTGCTTGGCAATGTAATTCCTGGGAGATATCGACTATTCTCATGTTTTGTATTAATCTCATCCATAAGTTCAGAACGATTTCCCCAAATACGTACATCATGCCCATTGTCAGCTAATACCATCGCTAACGCTGTTCCCCAGCTACCTGCTCCAACTACTGTGATTTTTGTCATAAAATCACATCCTCTCCATTAGTCTCTTGCTCTAGCGATAATGTGAATCGGTGTTCCTACAAAGCCGAATGATTCACGTAAACGATTCTTTAAGAAGCGCTCATATGAGAAGTGCAATAGTTCTGGATCGTTTACAAACACAACAAATGTTGGTGGTTTTACCGCAACTTGTGTTGCATAGAAAATCTTCAGACGACTACCATTATGCGTTGGCGTTGGATTCATCGCTACCGCATCCATAATTACATCATTTAATACGTTCGTTTGAATACGGATACTATGGCTTTCATTTACCTCATCGATAACCGGTATTAACGTTTGTGTACGTTTTCTCGTTTTTGCAGATAAGAATACAATCGGTGCGTACTCTAAAAATTGGAAATGAGCACGGATGTTTTCTTCAAATGCTTTCATTGTTTTCTCGTCTTTTTTCACTGCGTCCCATTTGTTTACAACGATCACGACAGCTCGCCCTGAATCATGAGCGTATCCAGCGATTTTTTTATCTTGTTCAATAATTCCTTCTTCACCGTCTAAAACGACTAAAACAACGTCAGAACGTTCAATCGCTCTTAGTGCACGAAGTACACTATACTTTTCTGTACTTTCATACACTTTCCCTTTTTTACGCATACCAGCTGTATCAATAATTACATAATCTTTTCCATCTTTACTATATGGTGTATCGACAGCATCACGAGTTGTTCCTGCTACATTACTAACAATTACACGCTCTTGACCAAGAAGAGCATTTACAAGTGATGATTTCCCTACGTTTGGACGTCCAATTAAAGAGAAACGAATTGTATCTTCATCATATCCGTCTTCTTCAATCTTTGGAAAATGCTGTGCAGCTTCGTCTAATAAGTCACCTAATCCTAATCCGTGTGTACCTGAAATTGGGAATGGCTCACCAAATCCTAATGCATAGAAATCATAAATGTCACTGCGCATTTCCGGATTGTCCACTTTATTTACTGCAAGTACAACCGGTTTATTTGAACGATATAATATTTTCGCAACTTCTTCATCAGCTGCTGTTACACCGTCACGACCATTTGTCATAAAAATGATAACATCCGCTTCATCAATTGCCACTTCAGCTTGTTGACGAATTTGTGTCAAAAATGGCTCGTCTCCAATATCAATTCCACCTGTATCAATAATGTTAAATTCATGATTTAACCATTCTCCAGCGCTATAAATACGATCGCGCGTTACACCTGGAATATCTTCTACAATTGAAACTCTCTCTCCAACAATTCTATTGAAAATAGTAGATTTCCCTACGTTCGGGCGGCCTACTATTGCTATTACTGGTTTCGGCATATACTTTCATCCTTTCAACTTGCTTCTGTTTATTATGTAAAAAACCCTTCTTTGTGCAAGAAGGGATTTGCATTCCAGAATATTTCTCAGCGTATCAAAACACCTCACATTATAACACACGTTGCTAATGTTTCACAATAATATATACATTCTCTTGTAAGCGATGCGCAATGCCATCTAAAATTGCCTCTAAATTATTTGCAACAAATTCTAACTCCTCTGTCGATTCACAAGTAAACAGAGGGGCACCACCAGCAAATTTCTCCGGAGTCGTTGTAATAACTGCAAGAATTACACTTTCTAACATCATCTCTTATCTCCCCTTCCTTTCGGGGCTTCCGATGACATATGAACAGCACTTTCTAACGTCGGCACGTTCCCTATGACACCTATTGCTTTCTCCACATCTTGATCTTGTGGTAAGACAAAGATTCCAACCCTGCCATCCTCTAAATCACGCTTTGCTAGCGGCGCAAGTGCCGGCGTACCAGAATCTCTATAAATCCCTAAAGCAACAGAAACATCATGTAAAATAGCTTGTCGTTGCCCTAAGTTTGAGATTGTCACCATCGCATCAATTGATTTCGGTCTTAAAATAAAGCCCATTCCATATTTCATAATTTCCTCTTGTCTTGCTGGCAATCCAATATTCATAATGTAAATATTATCAATATATAGCCCCGCCCCTTCAAAACGAAGTGGAACATGCTCGATATCAACAAGATCATGCAACCTCTTACCAGACATTAATGTTTTCGCGATAAAAAATGCGATGATAGCCATAACGACTCCAGCAATCCATGAACGGAACCCTATATAAGCAAACGTCGTTACAAACGACGTTAACATCGCCAAATAGTTGCGACTTTCAAAAACTAATGCAATTCCTTCAATATATGTATTCCCACGTGGTACAAGCTCATAACCATCTAATTGTTGAAGTGTATTTCTTTCCATATTACGCACATCACGAAACTGTGTTGCTGCTAACGTAAGAAACGTAATGGCAGAAAAATCTTTTTTCAATATAGACGGAATTGCAATCGCTCCTAAAGCCGCCGCAATTAACCCCATCGCAATATGAATAATTTTCCCGTGGAGCCTCGTCGGATATTGCCGGGTATCTGTCCGAAGCATGAGCACTCTCGTTACTGTCCCTGCTATTACGCCGCATAAAATGGCCGGTGTATATTCAATCATGTATTACCCTCGCCTTTCTTTTACGTGTTTTCCTCTTAAACTGTTCCATGTGTACGGAGACTTTCGCAATCCAAAATAAAATTGCCATGAATAATGTAGAAACAGCAACGATATCAAAAAACGCTAAACTACCGTAATCGTAAGGAAAATGCAGTTTCCGAAAAATAATTGTCACAAACAATTCTCCCTGTAACATTCCTATATAAAGAGAACATAGTCGTAATATGCGATCCTCATGTAATAAAACGGATGCATATACAAGAGCACTACTTAACAAAAACAACCTGTCCACCACAATCCAAATTGGATCATATACTTCTAACAAATGAAAACTTGTATATAACATTGCAATAATAAGTGCCGAAAGTAAGCTATATAATTTTTTCCAAATAGAATAGAGCGTGAGTCCTATAAAAGCTATACCAGAAAGTAAAAGTGCATTTACTGATACCGTAAATGAAGCAATCGTTACATGTAACGGAGAACAAATAATAAAAATCAATATACAGGCGCTTATCTTCCACCGAATAGAGTCCTTTTTCATAAAAAATGTTACGACAATCCACCCTATCCAAGCTACAAAATAAAAAGTACTCCCTTCCATCATTTCACCTCCTATGTTTTCCATTATGGGAACTTTTTATGAAAGTTAATCCACTTTCTTCGCGCATAGTTTTTTCATATAACAGCAACACTTTTAATAAGGAGGTGCTATTCATTATGGGTAAAGATCGTCAAGAACGAAAACTAAGAGAATCTCGCCGCGTTGAATCTGATCGTGACCAATCACTACAATATCCGGGTGCAACTGGACTTGATACACCTGAGCAAGCTCGAAAACAGAATCAGCACTAATGAATACAAAAAGACGGTTTCGATATTGTACGAAACCGTCTTTTACATATTTCTTCATAATTTCTATTCATATTGAAATAACATTTCACATACAAATCTTTCTAAACTTTATTTTTATCCATACCTATTTTTCTTAGAAAAATTAAACCTTCTGCAATAATTCAATGGCACATTATCTACATTTCTCAGTCGCAAATTTTACAAGATACTGTTTATATATAGGAATTATTTCATTTTTCTAGAATATCAATTCCATCCCTCGCTTTATATTACTAAAATGAATAGAAAACAAAAAAATCAACCAAACGGTCGATTTTTTATCTTCTACTATAATGCGTCGTATCAATGCCACGCTGCGTTAACCAATGATACGTTTCGCCCTTTACAACAAGAGGAACAGACTGTAACTCTTCTATCGTCTTCGCGCCAAGAGCTGTCATAATAAATTTCAAGTCTGCATGTAATAGATCAATTTCATCCACTAACTTCTCGATGCCATCTTGCATTAAAATGCGTAAAAAGTATCCAGCAAAAGCAGTTGTATTCGCCCCTAATGCGATTGCTTTCGCTACGTCAAGCGCTGTTTGTATACCCCCAGATGCAATAAAAGAGAGGTTATTATTTGTAGAGGTTGCTTCAATAATCGAGGTAGCTGTTTGTATGCCCCAGTTATTAAAATAAGAAAGCATTCGCTGTCTTCTTTCATTTTCAACAGCAGCAAAATTCGTACCACCTTGTCCACCAATATCAATTGCCGTTACACCTACGCTCGCTAACTGTTGCATTGTTTCCTTACTCATCCCAAATCCAACTTCTTTTACAATGACAGGAACTTTACTATTTAAAACAATTTTCTCAATACGCTGAAGTACACCAGTAAAGTCACGGTCTCCTTCTGGCATCGTTAACTCTTGTATGACATTTAAATGAATTTGCAATGCATTCGCTTCAACCATATCAACAGCACGCTCTGCCTGTTCAACAGTTGCCTCACTACCTAAATTAGCAAAGAAAATACCATTTGGATTTACCTTTCTAATAATCTTATAAGAAGCAGCCTCACTTTCATCTTTTAACGCTGCCATTTGCGATCCTACAGCCATAGCAAGGTTATGACGTTTCGCTACATATGCTAATTGCTCATTAATATGTAACGTTTTCTCTCCTCCACCACCAGTCATCGCATTGATAAAAATCGGCGAACTTAGTGAAAGTTCGCCGATTTTTGTTTCACATGTTATTGTGTCATAATTTGAATTTGGCAAGCTTTGATGCACAAAATCAATATCATGAAAGCCATGCGTACGAGACTGACCAGTAGAAAGAGCGTATTCAATATGATCTAATTTACGTTTTGCCCTTACCACTTGTACCCCTCTTTATTTTTTTAATTTTTTCAGTTGTTCACCAATAATGTCACTTAATTGGAAAGTAGCAGAATCAGCATTCGGTTCATACTGACTATAATCTTCAGTTACATTATTTTCCTCAAGCGCTTCTTTTATACTTAAAGAAATACGTTTCTCTGCTACATGCACTTCAAGCACTTTCACTTTTACTTCTTGTCCCATTTCCAATACTTCATTTGGATTTTTCACGTGACGATTTGCAATTTGAGATACATGCACAAGACCTTCAACGCCCGGTAAAATTTCAACGAATGCACCGAATGTAACAAGACGTTTTACTACTCCTTCACGAATATCTCCAGCTTTTACTTCGCCACCAACATTTTCCCAAGGTCCCGGTTGAGCTGCTTTAATTGATAAAGAAATACGTTGTGTGTCAGCATCAACAGATAATACCTTTACTTTTACCTTTTGACCTTGCTCTAATACTTCAGAAGGTTGCTCTACACGTTCGTGTGAAATTTGTGAAATATGAACTAAACCGTCCACACCGCCAACATTTACGAAAGCACCAAAATCCGTTAGTCGTTGTACTGTCCCTTCAACAACGTCGCCTTCTTTTAATGAAGAAATTGCTTCTTTCTTCTTAGAATCTAGTTCTAATTCTACTACCGCTTTATGCGAAAGGATTACACGATTTTTTTCACGGTCCAATTCAACAATTTTCACGGCTAATGTTTTGCCTTTATAGTCAGTAAAATCTTCTACATAATGTACTTCTACAAGTGAAGCTGGTATAAAGCCACGAACACCAAGGTCCACAACTAATCCACCATTCACGATATCTTTTACGGTAACATCAAATACGTGACCAGAAGTAAATTTCTCTTGTAATTCTACCCATGCTTTTTCTGCATCAACAGCACGTTTAGATAATACAAGATCATCCTCTTCTAACTTAATAACCTTTAATTCTAGTGTTTGATCTAATTCTACAACATCGCTTGCTTTTTCAATATGAACGTTAGCTAATTCACTAATTGGAATTACGCCATCTGTTTTGTATCCAACATTTACAAGCACTTGTTTCTCTTCAACTTTCGTTACAGTACCTGTAACAACGTCACCAACTTGTAATTCTTTTGAATCCATAACTTCTTCATTCATTTTCTCTACCATGGAAATACCTCCCTACAGAATTGACAAAGCATTTTTTATGTATATACGAAATGAAAACAATTGTTTTCATTTGCATGTTTAAGAATTTATCATCACATACGTAAGCTTCATACATTTCACTAGAAAATATATTAAACCTATATAAATAGTATACAGCAAAATCATGTTGAAGAAAGTATGTTTTGAAATATAATAGCGAATATATTCTGACAGTTTTATTCCTCTTTAACTAACTTCTTATAAATCCAGTCATTTGTCAAGGAAAGAGACTCACAATTCACGTATCCTTTACATTTTTATATAAACAAAAAAGAAAGAGGCTACCCCCTTTCTTTATTTCGCAAACACTCCCGAAACAATACCCATAATTTTTTGGACAACTTCTTCAATTGATAAAGAAGTTGTATCTAATTCCAATGCATCATCAGCTTTTTTTAGAGGAGAAACTTCGCGTTCTGAATCTAATTTATCACGCTGAGCAATTTCTTCTTTTAATTGCTCTAAATTAGAATCGAAACCTTTATTCATATTTTCTAAATGTCTTCTTTCTGCTCTTTCTTCAACAGAAGCAAGCATAAAGATCTTCACTTCAGCATCTGGTAACACATGTGTACCAATATCACGACCATCCATTACAACGCCGCCTTTTTCCGCTAACTCTTGTTGACGGCGTACCATTTCTTCACGAACAAGGCGATGTTTCGCCACAATCGATACTCGATTCGTTACCTCAGGTGTACGAATTACTTCAGAAACATCTTGTCCATTTAAAAATACAAGTTGTGTATTTTCTCCTTGCTGAAACTCGATTTTCACATTTTTTACAACTTCCATTAACTGCTCTTCATTTTCAATATCCACTTTTTGCTCAAGGGCTGCGTATGTAATCGTACGATACATTGCGCCTGTATCAATATAAACGTAAGAAAGCTTCTTCGCTACAACTTTCGCAACTGTACTTTTTCCAGCAGCTGCTGGACCATCTATAGCAATTGAAATTCGTTTATCCATTGTAACACCTCATTTTTTCACTTATAAAACAAAACGAAAAGCAGGTATTCTCCTGCTTCTTCTCATTTGCTTCACGTCATTAAATCCTCAATTATTGTAGCATAATCCTTCATAGAAGAAAATGAAAACTACCTATTCACCTGTAAGATTTCTGCTTTGTTTTTTACCATGACACCTTCATAATAAACAATTTTAGATAAATATTTCACTGATGACTTATGTATAAATAACAATTGCACAACAGAAAGACAAATGAATTGTATTATTAATATACGAATAAGCATTCTCTCCATCTTTTTCAACGTAATGGCTCCCTCCTATACTGTATTTGCACATTTCGTTTCGTAATTTTATACATCGTACATATAGCATTTCATTTTATTGTCATTTTCGAGGCATACTTTTATACATTTCCATTGTCGAATTTACTCAAAACATGTTATGTTCTAAATGTATTTTTTTACTTGAAAGGGGTATAAGCATTGAAAAGAATCCTAGTTTTACACACAGGTGGAACAATTGCAATGGAGGAAGATAAAGAAACTGGGGTCGTACAACCAGGTGAAAAAAATCCTCTTTTAAAATTCATTCCTGATTTAGAAGGCGATGTTGATTTAATCGTTGAAGATGTGTTTCATCTACCATCTCCTCATATGACACCGAGCGAAATGTTACAATTACAAGTCATCATTGATGAAAGAGTAAAACAAGACAACATTCATGGCGTAGTCATTACGCATGGTACGGATACATTAGAAGAAACGGCCTATTTCTTAGATTTAACAGTACAAGCAACTATTCCGATCGTTGTAACAGGCGCAATGCGCTCTAGCAATGAATTAGGTGCTGATGGTCTATATAACTTCTTATCAGCTGTAAAAGTCGCTAGCAGTAGTGAAGCTGCCGAAAAAGGCGTTTTAGTCGTATTAAACGACGAAATTCATTGCGCTACAAACGTAACGAAAACACATACAAGTAATGTAGCAACATTCCAAAGTCCACAGTATGGACCAATCGGTATGGTAACAAAACGTGGTGTTGTATTCCACCATGCTTTAGTACATCACGAAACATATTCAGTAAATAAGGTTTCTAAAAATGTAGTCGTTCTAAAAGCGTACGCTGGTATGGACGATACATTGTTAGCAGCAATTGAAAATCTTCCAGTAGACGGGATTGTTATTGAAGCGCTTGGACAAGGTAATTTACCTCCAAGAACACTTCCTAGTCTAGAACGGCTAATAAATAAAGGAATTCCTGTCGTATTAGTTTCTCGCTGTTTCAATGGGATCGTTCAAGATGTATATTCATATGAAGGTGGCGGCAAACAATTAAAAGATATGGGTATTGTATTCACATACGGTTTAAACGCTCAAAAAGCACGTATTAAATTATTAGTTGCATTAGAGAATACAACTTCTCATGAAGCAATCCAAAACATGTTTATGCACGATTAAAAAAGAAGCTGTCGAAGTTTATTCCGACAGCTTCTTTTTATATTTCTCTTGTTGCAATGGTTTGCGCAATCGCATCCCCATGAAATCGACCGTTCTCAATAAATATTTCATTTGCATTATTTCCAGCAGCAATTACACCTGCAATGAAAATATTTGCAGCGTTCGTTTCCATCGTATCCTCTGCATAAATTGGACGTCCTGTCGCTTCATCAATCCGAACACCCATCTTTGTTAAGAAACTATGATCAGGATGGTAACCAGTCATCGCAAATACAAAATCATTTTGGATTGTATATGCTTCGCCATCAACTGTATACGTTAATGTATGTTCAGTAATTTCTTTCACATGAGCCCCGAAATGCATGTGAATTGTACCATTTCGAACTAACGCCTCAAACTCTGGCAAAATCCAAGGCTTTATGCTTGGTGAATACTCACTTCCGCGATATAGTACCGTTACACGCGCACCAGCTTTCACAAGCTCTAACGCGGCATCTACACTCGAGTTTTTCCCACCTATAACTACTACATCTCGATCAAAATAAGGATGTCCTTCTTTAAAATAGTGAGCTACCTTCTTCAATTCCTCACCTGGAACGTTCATATAATTTGGATTGTCATAATATCCAGTTGCTACAACAATATATTTCGCTATATACATTTCTTTACTTCCGTCACGCTTTGTCGTTTCAACCTGAAAAACTTCTCCATCTTTTTGAACTTTCTCTACTCGTTCAAAAGCATTTACACGTACAGATTTACGCTTTACTACTTCACGATAATACGCAAGCGCTTGATTTCGAACAGGCTTACGATTTTCTGTAATAAAAGCTACATCACCAATTTCTAATTTTTCACTAGAAGAGAAAAATGTTTGATGGGTTGGATAATTATAAATCGCATTTACAATGTTTCCTTTTTCAATTACTAACGGATTTATCCCTACCTTTTGCAACGAAATTGCTGCTGCTAATCCGCACGGACCGCCTCCAATTATGATAGCTGTTTCTTTCTGCATACTCGGTTCACTCCTAGTCTTCTACCAATACACTATTTATAAAAACAAGAAAAAACCTACTTACAACAGTAGGCACCTATCTTTATTGTATTCATTTTTCATATATTTGTCATCTAAACGAAACGTACATCCGATAGACATCTGCTAAAAACTGCTGAAATTTAATACCTTGTTTCCCTAAAACATTTTCAGGATCAATCTTTCTGGCTGGATCAAGTGTTTTATGTGATACGATATCTTTTTTCGGATTCAAGCCGAAGTTTTGACATAAATACGCATGATACCACGTAAAACGGGTATATGCTTCCCAAAAATTAACATCACCGCCATAACAAAGCTCCACTCCAATGGCAGCCTTATTGGCATCATACCCATATAAGTCATTATCTGTCGGCACACCATATCGAACATGATAAGCAACTTCATTTATAGGAATAATTTCTAGTATTGTTTTGTCATCTATAAATGTATGTGCCGAAGCTTTCGGTTGTATTTCATTAAAATAATCCCGATTCCCAATCGCATTGCTACCAGGATTCCCCGTATCATGGCTTACAATAAACCTTACTTTAGAAAGAGGAATTCCCGGCCGTGAACTTCCATATCCAATATAGTTACGCTCTATAGGAAACATCGCCATTACTACCAACTCCCGCTTCAGAAGATTACCTTACTTCTTTATATATGTATTCGGTAGCAATGTCCTTATAGCATATTTCTTACGCGAAGAGAAAATCGAAAATATTTGATGTGAACACCATAAATAATAAAATACTTACAGCAACTCCATAAAAACCGTAAAACCAAACACAATCTTCTTTCGTATCTAAACCGAAAAATTTATTTACTGATTGTAATAATGTGCCGCGCTTACTTTGTTTGTTTCTTAATACTTCCACTCGTTCTACAACATCCGCTGGCATCATAAATCTTTGGTCTACTGTCATTTTCATCATTTATCTCTCCTTAAAATCATTTCCGTTTTGTTTATCTAAGGAGAGTATAGCACGTTTGTTCGCATAGAACAAGCGTTCTTTTCGTTTTTATTTTATTTTTCAGCAAATCCAGTAAGAATCGTGATTACAAAGGCGATAATTGGCCCTACTACAACCGCACCAAATATTAAAAACAGTAGCCCTTCCCCGAACACCCGAACAATACTTGTCTTTTTGGCTTTCGTCGTTCTTGCAAGTTCTCCCTCTAACCTCTTAACCTTTTCTTCTAATTGTTCTACCCGTTCCATCATTTCATTTCCCATTTACAACACCTCACTCTAATACTTCAACAAAAAAACGTGATTCCCTCGAAAGGAATCACGTTTTCTCACAATATAATATTATACCCAACCTCTGAAGCGACTTGCTTCAGCCATTTTACGAACACCGACCATATACGCTGCTAAGCGCATATTCACTTTACGAACTTGTGCTGTTTCATAAATAGAATCAAATGATCTTACCATTACTTTTTCTAAACGTTGTTCTACTTCTTCTTCAGTCCAGTAGTAACCTTGGTTATTTTGTACCCACTCAAAGTAAGATACTGTTACCCCACCAGCACTCGCTAATACGTCTGGAACAAGTAAAATTCCGCGATCTGTTAAAATTTTAGTTGCTTCTAATGTTGTTGGACCATTTGCAGCTTCAACAACGATTTTTGCTTTAATATCATTAGCATTTTCTTCTGTAATTTGGTTCTCAATTGCAGCTGGAACTAAAATGTCGCAATCAAGTTCTAACAATTCTTTGTTTGAAATTGTATTATTAAATAGTTTTGTTACTGTACCGAAGCTATCACGACGGTCTAATAAATAATCAATATCTAATCCGTTTGGATCATGTAATGCGCCGTAAGCATCTGAGATCGCAATAACTTTCGCACCTGCATCATGCATAAATTTAGCTAAGAAGCTACCAGCATTACCGAATCCTTGAACAACAACGCGTGCACCTTTAATATCAATGTCGCGTTTTTTTGCAGCTTCGCGAATACAAATTGTAACACCTTTCGCTGTTGCTGTTTCACGTCCATGTGATCCACCTAATACAAGTGGCTTACCTGTAATAAATCCTGGTGAATTAAATTCGTCAATACGGCTATACTCATCCATCATCCATGCCATAATTTGAGAGTTTGTGAATACATCTGGAGCTGGAATATCTTTCGTCGGTCCTACGATTTGGCTAATTGCTCGTACATAACCGCGGCTTAATCTTTCTAACTCACGGAATGACATTTCACGCGGGTCACAGATAATTCCACCTTTACCTCCGCCATATGGTAAATCAACAATACCACATTTTAAACTCATCCAAATTGAAAGTGCTTTCACTTCATTTTCTGTTACATTCGGATGGAAGCGAATTCCACCTTTCGTTGGACCAACAGCATCATTATGTTGTGCACGATATCCTGTAAATATTTTAACAGTCCCGTCATCCATACGAACTGGTATTTTCACTGTCATCATACGAACTGGTTCTTTTAATAATTCATATACTTCGTTTGGATAACCCAATTTTTCTAACGCTTCACTAATAACAATTTGTGTTGAATTCAATAGTTCAAAATGTTGTTCCCTTTGTTGTTGTGTTTTTGTTTGAGTTCCCTTTTCGGCTACCATAGTAAGTAAACCCCCTGTAATTTCACTTGTTTAGTAAACCTTCATTGCCTAGTATACACCGTTAAATTTGGAATGCAATAGAAAACGCTAACAAATATATACAAAGTATTTTCTTTTGCAAGCGTTTTCACTATCATTATAGTCCTTTTATCGCTTTTAGAAAAGTAAAATACTTAAATATTTAAATATTTTTTATTTTATTCATGTACAGTACTTTGAAAAAATACATTTAAGTAAGGTAAAAAACAAAACCTTAGCTATGTTACATTAGCTAAGGTTTTGTTTTTTCACAAAGTAATTGTGTATTTGTTCAATTGCTTGAGAAGCCATTAATTCTTTACCATACTCCATTAGACGATAAATAGTTGCTGTAGACGGATTACCATATTCCGCTAAAATAGCTATAAAATCTGCCTTCAGTAATTGTATTTGCTCCTCTTCTTCCATCCAAAGATAGAAACGCCCATCCCACGTATATAATTTTCCGCCAGTTACATCAAGGTTATATAAACGATTCGACAGGTTAATTACGTCATCTAGTGTAGCAAACTCATAAAGGATATGCTCGCTTTCATCTAGAGTCACTTGCATTTCAATAAACTCGTCACGGAACTCATCATCTGTATCCGCTTCTTGATGTTCTTTCGTTACAATTACGACCATTCCTTGCGCTTGTAGAGAAAATACTTCAACTGCAATCGGGCCATCCGCTTCAAATCCCAATTCTTTATTTGCTTCTTGCATCATATCACGAAATAATTGCTGTACTTTCGGTGCATTTCTCCACAAATCTTCTTTCGTTAATCCTCGTTCAGATAAATCATCAAATGTTAAGAAAATTTTTATCTTATTGTAATTTAATCGTTCCAGCCTCATCTCATACCCTCCCTACGCAACCAATGAATATAATTTTTATTATATGAAATAGAAAATAGATGGTTCTTTTCGAACAACTATTCTAACATTTTTAACCAATCATCCCATTCTTCTTTCGTGTCACCAATTAGGCTTGTTTGAATGTTCAACTGATTTCCAGCACCTATTTCTCCTATAACCCCAACAGAAAGGTTTTCACTTTTTTCTTGCAACAAATTCAAGTAGCTCGTTGCGTTCTTCAGTTCTCGTCCGTCATCAAAAGAGATTACTACATATTTAGGTCTTATTTGCTCAACAGCTAACGTAATACTATCTTCCGCTAAGCTTGCCCTAATATATATCACCTCATATCCTTTTAATCGTAAATACGTTGAGAAAACAAACCCTTTCAACATATTACTTTCTAACACAACAACTTTGTGTATAGAAGAAAACGATGATGCATTATGATATACCATCCCTAGACGCGTTTGTAAAAATGATACGACATATTGGAATTGCACCATTGTAACTTCATTATTATTTTTTAACGTTAACAATTTATTTGACACTTGAAGAACAATACTTGCGATAACTTTTTCTGTTGCATAAATACTAAAGGCCTCGTTTAACAATGCAGAAGTTGTAATTTCATCAAATTTTAACAAAGCTTGTAGTAAATCGTCCACTAAAACAACTTCTCTATCGTAATGTATTTCATTTTGAACACTATTCTGCAAACGATTCCCTTCTAATAATTGAACTGCTTGTCCAATCATCATGCCGGAAGAAACCTTGTCCATTAACCATTTCAAAATTTGAATATGCTCTTCTGTATATAATCGATGCCCCGCATGATTCCGCTTTGGGGCAATCATTTGATATCTTCTTTCCCATGCACGAAGCGTACTTGGTTGAACTCCAATTATTTTTGAAACAGCTTTTATGTTATATTTTCCGTTTAGAGTTGGCATCATTTCCCTCCGCATAACGTAATAATATGTGTTTGAGCAGGTGCTCGGAAGCGAAGTGGAATCAACGTTGTTCCATACCCATTACTAACAAAAAGAGTTATATTTGAATGCTTATATACGCCACCTTTTAAATATTTTTTAGATGGGAATAATCGAATCTGCCCTCCATGTGTATGTCCACTTAGCACAAGTGAAATTTGTTCTTTTCCAGACATTTTATTTATTATATCAGGGTTGTGGCTAATTAATATGCGAAAACCATCTTCTTTACAATCAGCCAACGCTAAATCTAAACGATCACGTTCCAAACCAACATCATCTACACCGAGCAAACAAATTTTCTCTCCTAATTCAGACTCAAATACAACTCTTGTATTATCTAAAACTTTTACATTATTTTCTAATAACAAAGCATCTAATTCATGATATTCAATTTCATAATCATTATTTCCCCATACAAAATATACAGGAGCTATCGCTCTTAGCTTTTGTATATTTGCAGAGATTTTCGATAAAGGGACACCTTTTTCCGCTAAATCACCACCAATAATTACAAGATCAACTCTTCCTTTTACTTGTTCCATTAACGAATTCGAAATGACCCTTCTATGAATATCAGATATAAAAAATACATTTACTTTTTGAAAACTTTTCGGAAATTCTTCAAATATTAAAGTATGTTCTAGCACCGTATTACGCATTGCTTCTGTATACATTACAAGAAGCATTATAATACCAATACAAACGAGAGTACTTAATAAGATAATCCATATCATATATTTTTACTCCCCTCCTCATAAAGATAATCCTCAGTTTTTATAGTAAGTATTTTACTAACTTTCTCGCTTTGTGGACTTATCTTTTATCGGAATTTTTAATTCTTGACCTACATTCACTTCATCTTTTTGTAAATCATTATACTTTTTAATCACTTCGATCCCAGTTTCATCTGAAAAATATTGCTTCGCTATACTTTCTAAAGTTTCTCCCTCTTTCACCGTATGCGTGACGACTTTCTCAGATGATGCCTCGGACTCAGATTTAGCTGAATCAAAAAAAATAACCTCAAATGCACTTTTTCCAGCGTTATTACTATCACTTTTCACCTGAATATATTTATCTGTATACCATAAGATGCTAATTGGTAGTAATATGAATAGAAATGTTAAAACTCGAACGAAAATATGATTCATTTTAAACTTTTGTTTTTTTTCTTTATTTCTATGAATTTCACTACGCGGCGGTAAACCTTCTTTTTCTTCCACTCGCTCAACTTCTAATTCCTCTTCAAAATCAGGAATTCGTCTTCTCATGTTGTTCACCACCACCTTCCATTTATTTTCTTAATTGGAGTCCCATTATAAAATCAACAAGAAAGTGTGCAAAGATTGTTATAAACAAATTTCCTGTCCATTCAAATACGTAACCAAAGACAAAACTAATGAAACAGACGAAACAAAACAAAAATGGCTTTTTTATATACCGAATATGTAACACTGCAAATACAAAACTCGCTATTACAATTCCAAAGTGTGTCTGCACTACACCTCTAAATAAAAATTCTTCTGCAAAGCCGATAATGAACGTAATAACGAGTAGATGCATAACTGACATCCCTTGAAACATCCTATCATTAATACCACCATCATCAAACCAAGACTCTGGAAATACTCGCATTGCAACATAATCTAATAACACAATACCAATCGCTAACAAGCCACCTATTATAAGTATAGACACCGGTTCCCATTTCCACAGACTATACACCGATTTTATATCTCGGAATAGTATATATGCTAGTAAACAACCGATACCGATAATAATGAACTGTGTGATATACAGATTCAGCCTTATTTCTTTCGGACTCATATCTTCAATATTATGCCTTTGAATGTTCATCATTCCCCCATCTTTTCTAGACCGAAAAGCTTTTGTAACTCTGTTTCCCAATTATAGTCGAAATCCGATTGTTGCGCTTGTCTTTTTTTATAATCTGTTTTTGTAATATGACAATAGTCGCAGCAATTCTTTAACTCGCCCTCTTTTCTGTAACCGAACTGTCGCAGCAAATATTCTCGTCTACATTCTTTCACTTGTATCCATGATTTCATGTTTTCTAGCTCACTATATTTATTACGTAACCTTATTTCTACTTCAGCTATTAATCTGTTCATAATTTCATCTGACAAGCTCTCTAATATTAGTTTTCGTTGTTGTATGATTCCAAGCTGTTCAAGATGATAGCGGATGAAACGCCAATATTGTTCATTAAATCTTGCTGCATTATAACAAATTTCTTCTACCTCTTCTATTGGTAATTCTTTCGTTTGAAACATTCTTTCCTGTAGTAAAGAAAATAAAAATTGTATTTGTGACTGGCTTGGCAATTCATCTTCAATTATTGAAATTGGTAAATCGTGATCTAACGGACTACATAGTAAAATAGCTATACTTGGTTCACCATCTCTTCCAGCTCTTCCGATTTCTTGTAAATAAGAAGCTATATTAGTCGGATAGTGAAAATGAATAATATATCTCGTGTTTGATTTATTTACTCCCATACCAAAAGCACTTGTACATATTACAAGCTGTAATTGGTCATTCATAAACTGCTGTTGAATTAACATACGCTCTTCATGTTCCATACCACCATGATAGAAAGCGACACCAGTAACGCCTTTTCCTCTTAAATATTCCGTTAAACGTTCTGTCCACGCTCTGCTTGAACAATATACAATCCCCGGCCCTTGTAAATACATCACCTGGTCCAAAAGCGCCTCTTTCTTCTCTTCTATCGTCTCTACAAATTGTACTTCCATTGCTATATTTGGACGATCAATAGAGTATACATGCTGCGTCACATTCTCTAAATTCAAACTCTCTGCTATATCTCGGAGTACATCTTTCGTCGCTGTTGCAGTTAATGCTAGCACTGTAGGAGACCCGATATTCTTAATAACTACATTTAGTTTTTTATAATCTGGTCTAAAATCATAACCCCATTGCGAAATACAATGAGCTTCATCCACAACAAATAATGAAATATGAACTTTCTTCAATTCTCTTATTAACAATTCCGACTGCAACATCTCTGGTGATACAAAAATAAATTTATAAGAAGCTAATCTTTTCATCGCTTCTCTTTTTTCCTGTAATGTCCGAAAACTATTAAATGCTATCACTCGGTTTTTCACAACATATTTTAATTGTGTAACCTGATCTTCCATCAAAGATAATAATGGTGATACAACAAGTACTGTCCCTTCTTGCATGAGCCCTGGAAGTTGATAGCACATAGACTTCCCTCTTCCGGTCGGAAGCATCGCTATAACATCTTTTCCTTCCAATAAATCTGTAATTACCCCTTTTTGACCTGGACGAAATTCAGAATATCCAAACCACCTATATAAATATTCCTCAAGTTTCATTTATACCCTCCATCCGCGCCAATACAAGACGAACTTCAAAATAAGAGATATCCTCTCCAACCGCTTGTTTCAACTCACGCAGCTTACGTGTTTGTAATGCATCAATTACTTCTGTTACTTTATCTATTTTTTCTTTTTCCATAAACATCTCGATTGAAAAATCTCTTTCTCGCAAAGCAATTTCAACAAAATGATCTTCTATCGTTGCAACCTTTAGATTTCTAATTGTCGCTATTTCTTCTAATGAGCGCCCTTGCCTCCAAAAATTATATGTTTTTTTTGTTGATAAACTAAATAATTCAGCTCTCTCATTTGGATAAGAAATAATTTCAGCTAATAACGGAAATTCATTTTCATAATCGCGAACTTCTTGTATAAGGAAATGAATTGTACCCCAAAATAAAAAGTACACCCTGAAAACATCTCGTTTCGTAATTTCTGCTAACTGCTGCAATGTACAACCGATACGTTCATATCCTGTTAATCTATATGTTACAATCGTTGCTTCTACCACATCACATTTCCTTAAAAGAGTATATATTTCTTTCCATAATCTTTTTGCCAATTCACTACGCCTATACGGCATACCTGTTAAAAAGCGTTTCACCCAAACCATTATTTCTGTATCTTGTTGAATAGGAATAAACTTCGTATTATTCTGTTGTAAATTAGATATAGTTTGAATAATTAAAGATAATCTTTTCCAAAATGTTTCACCTAATTCACCATAGTGCAAACCATGTAAATGCGCTGGAAAAGCATACCCTTCCTCCCATGTATGTAACTGCATTTTACCTTTAGGTGTTAACAAATATGTATTTTCATGTATTTCTTGAATCAAATCTGCTTGCAACAACTTTGCAACTTCACGATCATATTCAGCTCTATTTAGCGATTTATATATTCCAAACAAAAAAGAAATTCGGAACATATTTCCATCTTGTAACGTTTGCGAAGAACGTTTTCCCTTTAATAAATAATAAATAGAAGAAACGGTCCTTTCACCATTCAATTGTTTTAAACAATACAATACAGTATATTGTAGTTGCATTACCGCTTCCACCTTTCAATCTAACTTAGTTACTCATTAAACTTATCATATGGGCAATATGTACTTGTATATATTCTATTGTACCAAACGAAATAACATTTACGTATTTTGAAAATCTTATGACATAATGCAGAAATTAGTTGACACTCTAATTGATAAGGATTATCATTATAATTTTATGTTGAAAAGTTTTAAAAACCGTTTTACAATAAGGTTATAATTTTTATGGCGAGCTTTTCACATACATATTATCAGGAGGGAAAAAAGATGGCAAAATATACAATCGTTGATAAAGATACTTGTATCGCATGTGGTGCTTGTGGCGCTGCTGCACCAGACATTTATGACTATGATGATGAAGGTATTGCATTCGTAACATTAGACGATAACCAAGGTATTGTTGAAATTCCAGATGTATTACTTGAAGATATGATGGATGCATTTGAAGGTTGTCCAACTGACTCAATTAAAGTTGCTGACGAATCATTCGACGGCGATGCTTTAAAGTTCGAATAGTCTTTTATTAACTTCAAAAAATACCCCTCATTCCTTTGAGGGGTATTTTTTGTTTTCTATTTTCATTCTCCTTATTAAAAAACCATTAGTAGTTACATACTACTAATGGTTTTATTTTATATTTTATGCATTTTTCATTTTTGCAAACATCCATACTTTCAGGCGTGAGAATAACGCTACAAATACAATTGTCACAACAATTCCTTTAATCAAATTAAATGGTAAGATTGCCGTTACAACCGTTGTCTTTATCGCTTCGCTAGACATAGCTGGTGAATTTAAAAACCAAGTGTAAGCTGGGAATATGATGATGTAATTTAATACGCTCATAATAAGAGCCATTGTAATTGTCCCTAGCATTAATCCTGTCGTTAAACTCTTAACAGTACGATACTTTCTAAATAAGAAAGTTGCTGGTCCAATAAATAAACATCCTGCAATAAAGTTAGCAATTTCTCCAACTGGTACTCCCGTTAAACTCCCTTGAATCCCGTAATGTAAAATATTCTTTATCGCTTCTACAATTATCCCTGCAACCGGCCCGAAAATAATTGCAGCAATTAGAGCTGGTACATCACTAAAATCAATTTTTAAAAATGGCGGAAGCCCTGGGAATGGGAAATCCAACATCATCAGTAAATATGCAATACTACTTAGCATCGCTACACTCACCATCTGCACTACACTGTTTTTTTGTTTCATCTTTCTCTCTCCTTTTCCATCGATCATCTCATGGAAAGTGGAAAGGTTCTGCTATGCCTACTTTTTCATAGAACGAAAAAACCCTTTGTGTTTTACACAAAGGGAGAATTTAAGGCACATCAAACAGACGTTCAAATACTTATCTTTTTTGAACGCTTGAACCTCCATCTTCTCCCATCCAGACTGTACTGTCGGCTTTGGAATCACACCAAATCCTGCCTTAACGGCTCGCGGGCTTAGAACAAAATCACATATAGTTCATCACCGCCGGTCGGGATTTTCACCCTGCCCCGAAGATAGACCGATATTCTATTTTCCACTTCATTATACAACAACATGATCGTATTGTGAACAAAAAAATCGTAACTTATTAAAAATAAGTTGTTGATTTTACATAATCAAAATCATTCATTATATTTTACAATACACTCCATATTTTTTAGTATTCGGCATTTCTCCTATGAATCCCCTAGTCATATATAATTAAAAGTGATAAGATGTTGAATTGTTAAGATAAGAACATTTTCTGGATTATGGAGGAAATGTCATGAAGAAAGAGAAGAGACACTCTATTCGAGAAACAATGAAAAAAAACTTAAGGAAAGAATACTTTTACTTAAAAAAAGAATTACTTTTCTACTGTCCAATTGATTTAGGCACATTCTCAAGCGAGACATACTATGCTGCTTTCGATGAAGATGGCATCAGTATTTATCAGTATGATAAAAAGACAGAAAGTAAATTAAAATTATGTGAGCGTCATCCGTGGAAGAGTTGGAATAAAGTGAAGGTGGATCATTATTTAACAACTTCACAATTTATTTTTCAAGGTGAGCGAAACTGGATATTATCCCTTTTCCAAAAAGGAAAAGAAGCTCAAAAAATAATCGAAGAGCATACATCTTTACAAACTGAAGTTGTTTCCCGCTCTTTCTTAAAAAAACTTCCTGGTTTCCGTTCTAATGCACCGTTGAATAAATACATCGGCAGCATTTGCTATACTGCACTCATTGCATTTTTATTAAAATGGATGATTCCATTTCAAGGACCACAAATCGCCCTGTACTCTATTTCAATCGGTTGTATGCTTCTTGGTTTACTTTGTTTGACAATTGGTTTAATTGAACCGACTATTGTACTATTTCGAACAAACGAAAAAACAAGAGCGAAAGTATTTTACTTATATAGCTACTTAGCTATTTCTGGATTTATATGTGTCTTTATTTTTTGGTAAAAAAGAGCTAGTTAAACTAGCTCTTTTTTTTACTTTACATATAATTGTTGATTTGGATAAATGAGCTCTTGTTGCAACCCATTTTTTTCTTGAATTTCCTTAACGGACATTCTAAATTTCCGTGCAATGCTAACTAGAGTATCACCTTTTTGGACAACGTATAACGATGAAGAAACTGTTTCATTTCTTTGTTCATGTAAAACAAGCAATGGATTCATCGCATTCTTTTTTGCCATCGTCCATCTTCCTTGATGAACTTCTAAATGTAAGTGTGCACCTCGGGATTCTCCTGTATTTCCTACTTCTCCAATTATTTCTCCTTTTGAAATATAATCCCCTTGAACTACATATCTCTTATTTAAATGTGCATACACAGCCTCATATTCTCCATGTTTAATAAATATAACGTTTCCATAACTACTTGAATAATAAGACTTTGTTACCTTCCCTTCTTGAATAGCTGACACAGGCGTGCCGATCGGTGCCGCTATATCTATACCGTAGTGTTTTCCGTGCCTTGTTCCAAAATAATCACTTATCTGTCCTTCAACAGGCCATGCCCATTGATTTCCCTCTGCGTACACATGTAATTGAGATAAAAACAGTACTGTCAATAACATGACGCCGTATTTTAAAGCTTTCATATACATCCTCCGTTTTCTAATTACGACCATACCTTCTCTATTTTGGTATATTACAGAAAAAACTATACAAAAAAAGAAAGTGAATCACTCCACTTCCTTCTCTTTCTTATCACGAAAAACGATTGCACTGCGATTATACTCTACATCTTTTACTTGTAATCGAGCGTTTATTACTCTAGCTACTGCAAATAAATAATCAGATAATCTATTTACATACTTTAGAACAACTTCATTTATTTCTCCTTCTTTTTGCAGGGACACGATACATCGTTCTGCTCGCCTTACAACTGTACGTGCAATATGAATAGCAGCTGCCGACTCGCTTCCACCTGGTAAAATAAAGCGCTCTAGCGGCGGTGCTTCTTCTATATATGAATCAATTCTACCTTCTAAGTTTTCGACCATTTCAATTTTTACTTTATAAGGAATTTTCTCACCTACTATCGCCAAGTCTCCCCCGCAATCAAATAGTTCATGTTGAATCGTTTCAAGTTCATTGTAAATATCTCCGAAAACCCCGCCTTGTAGTTTAGTCATCGCATATCCAATATGAGAATTCGCCTCATCTATCGTGCCATATGCTTCCACTCGGATATTATCTTTATCCACTCTGTCACCTATTACACTTGTTGTTCCTTTATCTCCTGTTTTTGTATATAATTTCATCGCTTTACGACACCCCTCTCATTATTCTTCATTCGACTAAGTTAGAAAAAAAGTTCTACTATTATTTATTTAATTGATTTTACAAAAAAATAAAAAACAGTAGAACTTTATTCATTATCAACTTTAAAAACAAATATCTAAATTATACGATTCGGTAAATAGACAGAGAATGTAGTTCCCTCTCCAACAACACTTGAAACAGCAATTTTCCCATCATGGCCTTGCACAATATTTTTTGCAATCGCAAGCCCGAGTCCTGTTCCACCTTTTTTTCCACGTGTTCTTGCTTTATCAGCTTTATAGAAACGATCAAATAAAAATGGAATATCTTCTTCTGGAATACCGGCGCCTGAATCTTGCACTTCAAAAATAAGACCATTATTTTTCGTATCAATTACAAGCGTTACATGTCCGCCTGCGTTCGTATGACGTATTGCGTTATCAATTAAATTCGTCAATACTTGTTCCATACGATCTGCATCAAACGGGTACTGCTCAATTGGATCTTTGAAATCAACTGTTAACGCGACTTCTTTATCCTTCGCAATCCCTTGGAATTTACGACCTATTTTTTCAACGAAAGGATGAATATCAACTTCACCTATATGTAACTCTACATTACCACTTTCCATGCGCGCTAAATCTAATAATTCATTTACAAGTTTACCTAAACGAACGGATTCATCATAAATGATTTGAACAAACTCATTAATTTCTTCTTTCGTTTGTACAATATCATCTAAAATTGCTTCACTATACCCTTGGAGCATGACCATCGGTGTACGAAGTTCATGTGATACGTTCGCAATAAAGTCTTGACGCATCTTCTCAAGACGGCGTTCTTCCGTCATATCACGCAATACAGCTACAGCCCCGCGAATTTTCGTTTGATTGTAAAGCGGCGTCATAAGAACCACATAGTTACCTTTTTGTAAATTAATTTCAACCACTTGTTGTTGTTCGCTTTCTACAACGAGATGGAATAGTTCAACAAGTTCAGAAGGCAGTTTTTTACTGAGCTCTATCTCTTTTTCTTCTTGCCAAACTTGTAAGAAATGTTCAGCCGGCGGATTGATTACAACGACTTCACCTTCTTGATTTAATGTAATAACCCCATCTGCCATACTACTTAATATACTAGCTAACTGTTCTTTCTCTTGCTGCAGGGCATTCATATTAAACTTCAACTGTTTCCCCATTTGATTTAAGGCCGTTGCAAGCTCACCAATCTCGTCCTGGGATACCATAGGAGCTTTTGCATCAAACTTCCCACGCGACACCTCAAAAGCAACCTCACGCATTTTACGAAGTGGCGCTGTAATTCGAGTAGATAAAAAGAATGCAAAGAAAGTTGTTAATATAATCGCAATCCCTGCTGATAAGAATATAAAATCAGTCGTTCTTTCCATACCTTGTATCGGTACTTGTAAAGATTCGTATACAAACACTGCACTTTGATTTTTTGACTGCACTGGTTTTCCGACAATCATAATATCATTTTCAGTATTTTTATTCTTTCTACTATTAGAGGCTTTTCTAATGTTATTCTTAATTTCTTTTTTGTCTGTAAAAACAGCCGCTAATTCTTTATCTTCTTTCAAATCATCCATTGTAAGAGTGACTAATCCTTCTTGTTTCGGTGAAGAAGATATTTCTTTACCATCTTCTACAATAATGATCCTTGAAAGTGGGTCAGAGAATTTGTACGCGATATTCTCAATCGTTTTTACATCGGCACCTTCTTCAATTAACTCTGAAACACTTGTTGCAACTTTTTGAAGCCTAGCTTCACTCATATCTACATAATATGTTCTAAAAAACTGTGAAAGTAAAATCGCAACAAATCCAAGCACGAACGAAACGAGAAGTAATATGGTCATCCATAACTTCCCTACTACACTTCTCCAAAGCATCAGTCGTTCACAACCTCAAACTTGTAACCTACGCCCCAAACGGTAACAATCATCTTCGCAGCATCGGGTGATTTTTTACTTAACTTCTCACGTAAACGCTTTACATGCGTATCAACTGTACGTAAATCTCCGAAGAATTCATATTGCCATACTTCTTTTAGCAATTGCTCACGATCGAATACTTTATCAGGCGCTTTCGCTAAGAATAATAGTAATTCGTACTCTTTCGGTGTTAAGTTCACCTCATTACCATCTGCTGTAACACGGTGTGCATCATTATCAATTGTTAAATGAGGGAATACAGTAACATCTTTTGTCGTTGTATCTTGTGTAAAGAATGTTGTTGGTACAGAACGGCGTAAGACCGCTTTCACTCGAAGCACTACTTCACGTGGGCTAAATGGTTTCACAATATAATCATCGGTTCCTACCTCAAACCCTTGTACTCGATTTACTTCCTCACCTTTTGCTGTCAACATAATAATTGGCGTCGCTTTCTTCTCACGAACCCCTTTACATACTTCGATACCATCTTTACCAGGCATCATAAGATCTAATAAAATTAAATCATAATCATTTTGCAGCGCCATTTCTAAAGCTGTATCACCATTGTCTGCTTCTTCAATTGTGTATTGTTCTCTCTCTAAATACATTTTCAACAAACGACGAATACGATCCTCATCGTCTACAATTAAAATTCTTGATTCATTTTCCATTTCTACCCGTTGCGTACTTTTACCACAACGGTTCACACCTACCCTTCTATACTATTATGTTGCGCTATTCTCGTTTATTTAAGCAATCTTCTAAATGTTTCACTTCCCATATTATGCTTCACAAGAATAATAAAGTTTGTTCAATTTTTTTCCAAAACTATGTATTTTTTTTGAACAGTATATAATGTCCTCGACATCATTTTACAAAATCAACCGCTACTTTGTCATGTTTTTCTCAAAAAAGAAGAAAAGTTGACAAAAATAAAATAGGAAAGTGACATACACTCTCCTATTTTATTTCTCTATGCGTATGAATGTAAACCCGCGATAATTAAGTTTACTACAATAAAGTTAAACATAATGATTGCAAAACCAATTACCGCTAACCATGCTGACTTCTCTCCATGCCATCCTTTTGATAAACGTAAATGTAATACCGCCGCATAAAAGAGCCACGTTATAAGTGCCCAAACCTCTTTCGGATCCCAGCCCCAAAAACGTGTCCACGCTATTTGAGCCCAAATCATAGCGAAAATTAATGCACCCAATGTGAAAACTGGGAATCCAATTGCAATAGAACGATATCCTATTTCATCTAACAAATCGCTATTCGTATTTTTCACTAACGGCTGAAGTGCCGCTGATACTCGTTTACGTAAAATTAGCCTTAATACAATATAGAGTAACGTTCCGACTAACACTGACCAAATAACAGTATTTAATTTTTTCGCATTTACAATCGCCGGAACTTCAACTGTCGGCTCTAATTTATTTTCTGTCAGTAACTTCCCTTCATGCGGCCCCACTAAAGCCGGAAGATTGTATTTCATTTCCACTTGTTGTTCATTTTTATCAATCCATTGAAACTTTGCTTCATATTTCATACTAGAATATACCGTTGTTACTCCAATAAACCCAACTGTACAAACAAGTGTGAATACTACCGTCTCTAGCCAAAATGTACGTTTACTTTTCACTGATTGATCTACATTTTTCAATAAATACATAACGCCTGTAATAAAACTAATTGCTAAAATTGCTTGTCCTGCAGCCGCAGTCGTCACGTGAATATGTAACCAATTACTTTTTAAAGATGGAATAAGCGGTGATATTTCCCTCGGAAACATACTTGCATAAGCAATTAATAAAAGCGCAACTGGTAATGCAAATAGTCCGATTATACTTACGCGGTACATAAAGTACATGACAATAAATGCTCCGACAAGCATCATGCCGAAAAACGTACCAAATTCAAAAAAGTTACTAACTGGCGCATGACCTGATGCAATCCACCTTGTTACAAAATAAACTGTTTGTGCAATAAACCCTAAAATTGTAATCGTTATTCCTACATTTGCCCATTTATGACCCTTTTCTTTAATTGCTCCCCCAAAAAATAGAGTGGCAATTAAATATAAAATAAATGCGGTAAAGAGAAAGTTACTACTTATTTGCACCATATCGTTTCCCCACCTTAACTAATTTTTTTATCGACTACTTTATCATTTGGTTGCGGAATTGCTGTACCTTCTAGTACTCTTTCAATATCTTTCTTTAAACCGAACCAGTTTTTATTCGTATGTCCTGCAATCCACCATTCATCATTAACGCGTTGTATCCAAATACGGCGATGATTCCAATACATTCCTTGAATGACACCAACCATAAATATAAACCCTCCAATACCGAGAATCCAAAGCGTTAAATCTTTTCTTACAGTAAGTGCTGTTGCATTTTGCATTTCCACACCTGCAAAGGACATTTTATATTTGTTATTCCCATCAGGTTCTATATTTTGCTGAATACCAACAAAACTCACTTCACCATCTGGTGTTTCAGGTGTAAACATTTTAAATACAAATGCAGGGTTGTTTGGTAATTTTGTTTTTGTATTTGGTCTTCCATTCTCATCAAAATAAAAATCAGGGAAATAGCTTAATAGTTCTAAAGAATAACCATTTCCTAAATCATATTTTTCTGCAGGGTTTGTTAAATCAACTTTAATCGGTCCCCACTTTTGATTATTTTCTTTATTTTGCAAGTTAAAGGACATACTTTTAAATTCATTTTCTTTATAATCCACTTGATACACTGCAAACTTATCAAATTTCAGTGGTTCATTCACTCGAATTTCCGCTTCTTTTACTTTTTCCAATTTCGGCTTTTGTCCTGCTATATTTTCCCCTACTGCTTTATACAATACAGCATTCGTTTGGAAGTTTTTCGCAATCATTTTATCACCTACACGGTCAATTGCTTCATCAAAAACCTCCTTGTCCTTACTTTTATCATAAACTTCCTTTATAAACTTCTCGTTTTTTAAATAGTATTGACCATCTGTCCCTGGTATTTCTTTCATTTCTCCATCACGTAACCAAATCGCTTCGTCTACGTACATACTTGGTAAAAAACGGAGCATCGCACCGAATAAAAAGATGATGAGACCGATATGATTGACATATGGACCCCAGCGTGAAAACCGTCCCTTTTCCGCCAAAATATTTCCGTCTTCCACTTTTACGTTATAGTTTCTTTTCTTTAAATTCTTTTGAACTCTTTCAAAATCACCATCTTGCGGTGTACCAGTACCGTATAATCTTTGTCTCTTTAAAAAGCTAGGGTGTCTTTTCACCCCTTGCTTCTTTAAAGCTTTATAAAGTGGAATGACACGATCTAAACTGCATATCACAAGTGAAATACCAATTGAAGCAATTAAAATCATATACCACCACGAACCGTATAAATTATTAAAGCCTAATTGATAGTATAATTGCCCTAAAAATCCGTATTCTTGCTTATAATATTCAGCTGGTGCAATTCCTGGAGTTATGTACATTTCTTGCGGAAAAATAGTCCCTATCGCCGATGCAGCTAAAGTGATTACAATGAGCCATACACCGACTTTTACAGAAGAGAAAAAGCTCCAAATTTTATCAATAATCGTTTTTGTTTGCGTGAGAGATCTCCGAGCACTCCCCTCATAGCGCATATCCAATAGTTTTATATTTTCATTGCTTTCAAATGGTTTCCCGCAAGCTTCACAAAAAACAGTTCCTATCGGATTCACATGTCCACATTCACATTTAATTTCTTTCAACACTCTCACCGCCCCTGTATCTATATGTACTATTGTATATTCTAACCTCAAGTTACCGCAATACTCAGAATTTTTAAACCAAAGGCACTATAGGTAAGCGCCTTGTATGTAAAGGTTTTCTTTATTACGGAGTGATTTTCTTTAAATACTCCTCCAATTGTTCCTTCGTTTGTTCACCTTTAATCTCTTGAATCACCTTACCATCTTTATCAATCAAGAAGCTTGTTGGTAATGGTATTACTCCATACGTTTTTATAATTTCTCCACCTTTATCGATTGCAACGGGGAACTTAAGATCGTATTGTTTCACAAAATTCTTAACAGCAATATCCGTTTCATCTGCATCTAACGCAATGATTTCAACGCCTTTTTCTTTATACTTTGGATATAGTTCATTCATATAAGGCATTTCTTTCTCACAAGGTTTACACCACGTACCCCAAAAGTTTAAAAATACACCTTTTCCCTTAAAATCTTTTAGCTCAATTTTCTTTCCTTCTAAATCTGTCACAACAAAGTTAGGTGCTTCTTTTCCAATTTCCATTTTCTCTTCTTTAGAGAAATATCCTTGATAAAGTGTAAATCCTACAGCACCACATAAAATGAGCAGAATAATAACGCGAAATAATAAGCGATTTTTTTTCATATTGTCTCCCCTCTCTTCGACGAATGATGAATATATGTATTTTTTAATAAATCACCAGCGGAGCATTCCACTGGTGAAATTTTCACAATATCGATTAGCGAGGCTTTGTAGAAGCCAATGCACGTAATTGTTTTACCTCATGTGGTGTCAATTCTCTTGCATCACCAGGTCGCAGGCTTCCTACTTCTAAGAAAGCATAGCGTTCACGCTTTAGTTTCACTACTTTACAATCTAACGCTTCAAACATACGACGTACTTGACGGTTACGTCCTTCATGAATTGTTAATTGTACAATCGCCATTTCTTTACGCTTGTCCCAAGAAATAATCTTCACACGTGCTGGTGCTGTTTTTCCGTCTTCTAACATCACACCGCGTTCTAACATGCGGATTTTTTCACCTGTTAGAGGCCCTTTTATTTTTGCAACATATGTTTTTTCAACTTTATATCTAGGGTGCATTAATACGTTTGCGAAGTCCCCATCGTTTGTCATTAATAATACGCCAGACGTATCATAATCTAAACGTCCGATTGGGAATAAACGTTGTGTAATTTCCGGGAAAAAGTCTGTTACAACACTTCTTCCTTTATCATCTGATACACTTGAAATTACGCCAGTTGGTTTATATAGTAAAAAATAAACAGGTTCTTCTTTTTCAAGAGGGATGTTATTTACTTCTACTTTATCTTGAGGAGTTACTTTCGTTCCTAACTCCTTCACTATTTTTCCGTTAACTTTCACTTTTCCTTGCTGAATTAATTCCTCAGCCTTTCTTCTCGATGCAATACCTGCTTGCGCAATCACTTTTTGTAATCGTTCCATTTCTTTTTTTCACCTCGAATTTATCTTACCTTACATTAGAAAGACTTGGCAACCGCATACGCTTGACGGCTTTTTGCTCCATCTTACTTAAACAACATAGCGATGATAATAAACATATAAAGGTCAAATCATGTTTTTACCTTTTATTATTGTCCATATTTTTCATATTGCTCACAATAAAAGTTCATTATTTTGTCAAAAATACCGCATAAAAAAACCACTATTAAGCAACACCTTAATAGTGGTCGTATACGTATTATAAGCGAAATAGCATAAAAAATGAATAGCATTACTGAAACAATAGAGAAACAAATACAATCGAACAAATAATTCCGATTAAATCGGCAAAAAGTCCTACTTTTAATGCATCTCCCATTTTTCTAATTCCAACAGCTCCGAAGTATACTGTTAAAATATAAAAAGTTGTGTCTGTACTCCCTTGCATCGTAGAAGCCAATCGCCCAATGAACGAGTCCGGTCCATACGTCGCAATTAAATCGGTCGTAATACTTAAACCAGCAGAGCCCGAAATAGGACGTATAAGTGCTAGTGGAACAATTTCTGCTGGGACATGAATTAAATCTAACATCGGCTTCATTACTGATATCATTGCATCTAATGCACCTGAAGCTCGAAATATAGAAATAGATACGAGCATTCCAACCATAAACGGTAAAATAGAGATTGCAATTTGAATCCCTTCTTTTCCCCCCTCAACGAACGATTCATACGTCGGAACTTTCTTTATCGTGCCATATAGAAGGATAAAACCAATGACACAAGGGATTACCCATAATGATATCGTATTGACAATGCTCATTTTTTCCGCCCCTTCCTACTCCTTCTTCGGTAAAAATAGCGGTCAATCCAAATCGCTCCGATCATAGAGAGTACTTGTGCAATGAATGTTACCCCAACAATTTCAGTTGGATTTGCTGATTCATACGTCATTCGAATCGAAATGACGGTCGTAGGAATTAAAGTAATCGCTGATGTATTTAATGCCAAAAACGTTACCATAGAACGGCTCGCCGAATCCTTCCCTCCATTTAACTCTTTCAATTGTTCCATCGCTTTAATGCCAAGAGGGGTCGCTGCATTACCTAAACCAAAAAAGTTTGCCATCATATTTGATAAAATAAATCCCATTGACGGATGATCCTTCGGTATTTCTGGAAACAGCCTTTTTACTATCGGCATAAAAAGTGCCACTAACTTTTTTAACAATCCGGCTTCCTCTGCAATTTTCATTAAGCCGAGCCAAAATACTAAAACACTAATGAGTCCTATACAAATCGTTACCGCATCTTTCGCTCCATCAAATACAGCTTTATTTATTTCTTCCATTGTTCCATTTATCATCGCATACACAATCCCAATGACAGCCATCGCTACCCATACGAGATTAACCATCGTTCCCAACACCTATCATGTAAGAAAAAATTTCTTTCACATTATTCCAGTACATTCCCGTTGTAGCTACTAACTTTCGTTTACTATAAAATAAATTCCGTTCTCCAACTTTCTCATTGCCAACATAAACGTCTGTCTTTCCAACCTTTACTCCATCCACAAGCTTTGCACTTTTATCTAGTTCAACTTTTAATACTACGCTCTTTTTTTCTTCTTCAGTTAAAGGTACTGAAAAACTATTTTTCGTGTAAACATGATTGGCGTATTTCTTTTCGGTTATTTCAGCAAGTGCTCCTTGTCCTAAAACTTTTGTTTGTTCGAAACGATCAAAACCTTTATCAAATAAATTCATATGATCATCCCAATCACTAGAAGCGCTCAAAGTTACGACAATTAGATCTAGTCCATCTTTTGATGCCGTTGTAACAAGCGTTCTTCCTGCTTTCTTCGTAAAACCTGTTTTTCCCCCTGTTGCAAATTCATAATACGACGTCACAAGTTTATGTTTGTTTTTCCACGGATAATCCCACGAATCTGATTTATACGTTTTTGTTCCAAAAATTTTCTTAAAGGTTTCGTTCCCCATTGCATACCTTGTTAAAAGTGCCATATCATAGGCCGACGAATAATGGGATCCATCTCCATCCAAACCATGTGGGTTTGAAAAGTGAGTATCTTTCATTCCAATTTGTTTCGCCTTTTCATTCATTAAATATACAAACCCTTCTATACTCCCTCCTACATTTTCAGCAATTACTTGTGCTGCATCATTACCAGATCTAAGCATGAGTCCATATACTAAATCCTCTAATTTTACTTTCTGTCCAGGCTTTAAATAAATTGCTGAGCCTTCTACTCTCACTGCTTCATTACTAACCGAGACCATTTCTTTCATTTTTCCTGACTCAGCAGCTAACAAGGCAGTCATAATTTTTGTTATACTAGCAATCTTTTGCGGCTCATGTTCTGCTTTTCCGTATAATACGCGACCTGACTGTTGCTCCATTAATACAGCATTTCGAGCACTAACATTGCTGGTCATCTTTGCATATGTAGGAATTGGTATAACGCTTGCGTACATAATAAGAAGCGTAATGATTACACAAATTCGTCTCATATTTCCCCCCACGTCCTTTTGGCACTTTTTGTACAAGTGTATGCTTGGCCTTTTAAAATATGAACGAAATCTCCCTCTCCTTCCAATAAAAAAGACGCAGAGAACCTGCGTCTAATAAGGTGTCCATTCTATTTGTTTTGCACTTTCAAATCTTTTTTCTACATCCGGCCAATTTACAACATTCCACCAATTTTTAATATATTCATCTTTTCGATTTTGGTATTGTAAATAATACGCATGTTCCCACACGTCTAGTACAAGGAGGGGTATCGTATCCCATTGTGTAAATAATTGATGAAGTGTACTCTGTAAAATTTCTAATCTTCCCGATCGGGGAACCCAAACGAGAATTGCCCATCCTGAACCTTCCACTTTAGAGGCTGCTTCTGTAAAATGTTTTTGAAAACGCAAGAAACTTCCAAAATCTTGTTCAATCCGGTGTGAAAGAGCCCCTCTTGGACTTCCGCCGCCACCTTTTTTCATGTTATTCCAAAATATTGTGTGCAAGTAATGACCTGATCCATGAAAAGCAGCTTCTCTTTCCCAATGCTTAATTAAATCAAATTGATTTGTTTTTCTCGCTTCTTCCATCATCTTCTCTGCCTTATTTAATCCTTCCACGTAACTACGATGATGTTTATCATGGTGTAACATCATAATTTCTCTAGAAATATACGGTTCTAACGCATTATATGGATAAGGTAGTGGTGGGAGTGTATGCCCTCCAATTGGAACAGCTCGTTCACTATCCCCTCTTTCACATAGTTCATATTCCTCTTCCCCCTGCACGAATACTTCCTGCAAATGATGTTGAATATGTTCTACATCATCACTTATTTCATACATAAACTCTGCATCTGTATCATACTCATGCTCTTTCATACGGTCTAATAACGTTTGAATTTTATAAGCAAGCATATGGACATCATACACTTCCATTGCACGGCTATCTAATACGTGAAGAACACTTTCACACCAGCTTTCTACTTCATGAAAGTAATCTGTGAATACACCTTGCTGACTCATGTTACACCTCCTTAATGCTATCCCCTTAAATATATTCAAAGGAAATCTCTTATATAACTGTACAAAAGGAAAAGAAGCTAAGTCCCCTCAGCTTCTTTTTCGCAGTTAATATTTGTGTAACATCTTTGTTTGATAATCCGTCTCATAATATTCTAATTCTTCACGCATCAATTGGAATTTCCCCTCTAAGCTCTTCATTACTTCCTCTACAGATGCAGGTGGTGTTTGTTGAAAAACGATGGAGTTTTTCCCTGTATAAGCAGACCGACTATTTTCATACCAATGATCACTCTTTGGTGAAAAAAACTCTGCAATTACTTGATGATAAATTTTATATAAAATCTTTTCAGCTGCTGTCTTTCGAAATGGCTGGCTATTTAACAAAACAAAACACGCATCATGTCCTTCTTCACAAAAAACGAGAAGACGTCTTATTGACGCTAATAACCCTTTATAATATTGTTCGTTTCCTGCCGGTGTCTCTTCTAATAAAGAAGGCAACGTATGATAATTTACATAATTGGTTATCAAATGAATAACATCTTCTAAAAACATAGAAACTTGTTCTGTTTGATTTTCCACCATTAGATTAGACATTTTTCCCTCTCCTTTGCCAGTTCACTCTATTTCTACTCTTTTATTTTTATGTAATTCAGCCAATATTTCTTGTACTTTCACGACTATTTCCTCATCAAAATATTGTTGGAATTCTTCTATATTATTTAAATACAAACGTTTTTGCATGCGAAGCTCATTCTCTTTCAGTAAACAACAGATCGCTACAATATCCCGCAAATATATGTCTTGATTTTCTACTTTACATACCGGATTTCCTTCAAAAGGAGTAATTTCTTGTACAACTTCTTCAAAATACCGAACATATAAAACAGAAAAGGTTCTTTCTTTATCATTTAATATATATGTCACTTCAGATCTATTAAAAAAATCTTCTGACGTATTAGGTTTTGCTTTCTCTAGCTCATATCCCGCATAACCTATTATAATCATCTACTTCCCCTCTCTTCCTTCTTTCAATTTATTTTAACTTAATTTTCTGACAAACGAAATACTCTTTTAAATATAACCCTTATAAAAAATAGCTTCCTTATACAGGAATTTACCTTTTTATTTTTCTTGAAGTTTGTCATAATAATATTATTGTCTCAGTTTTCTTATACAAGGAGAGTTGTATTTATGTCGTTTTCATGGAAACGTTTCTTACAAATCGGGAAAATTATCTTCCCATTTGTTGTATTAACAATTGTATTCTTTCAAGCAAAAAAAGAATTAGCAGGCATTTCTTTTTTAGAAGCAATCAATACAATTAAAAACATTCCAACCGGAGGAGTCTTTTTAGCCATTACACTTGGTGCATTTGCCGTATCAACAATGTTCTTTTACGACTATGTTATGCTTCGTTATTTAAAAGCTGATATACCTGTCCAAAAGATTTTTCGTATCTCATGGATTGCTAATACCTTAAATGGATTTATTGGATTTGGTGGTCTCGTTGGAGCGGGTGTACGTACGATGCTTTATCGTCCATACATAAAAGAAAATGGCAAGCTGATTAAAAGTATCGCCTGGATGACAACTGCTTTTATTAACGGACTCGCTATTCTTTCATTCCTCGGCCTTATTGGAATATTAGACACAAGTTTTATTTTGCATGAAAAACCGTGGCTATGGCCTGTTTTGATCTTCTTCGCCCTTTTCGTCCCTATATACATTGGCTTTTCTAAACTAAAAAATAGAAAACCAAAGCAAACCGAAGGACAAGATGAACGAGAAGAAGAGAAAAATCCAACTGTTTTATACTCATTAGTTTCATTAGTTGAGTGGGTATCTGCTGGTATTGTTATGTACGTCATACTAATATTATTTGGCATTGATATCGAATTTCAAAAGTTTTTAGGTGTGTATGTAATCGCTGCTTTAGCTGGTGTTGTTAGTCTTGTACCTGGTGGACTTGGTTCATTTGACCTTGTCTTTTTAACTGGGCTCGGACAATATGGCATTGATACAGGCGTATTACTACCTGCTATGTTATTATATCGCCTCGTCTATTACATTTTACCATTCTGCCTTGGTCTTATTTTTGCAGCTTTTGAAATGACAGGCGTGGCCATTAAAAAGTTTGAAGATAAGCCTTTTATTGCGCCTGCATTAGAAACAACTGGTGTTATATGGACTTTGCAGCGTGATTTTCTAGGAAAACTAGGTTCGTGGGCCTCTGCTGCTTTAACAGTATTTGCTGGATTAATGGTTATTTTATCGACCATTCTACCGACAAGTATAAACAGAGCACACGCCTTACATATTCTAGCTCCAAAACATCTTATTCAATTTTCTTTTAGCTTATCACTAACATTCGGTATTCTCCTCCTGATCCTTTCACGAGGCATATATTATGGAACAAAGCGTTCTTACTATATGACGATTATTTCTTTAATCGGAGCAGCTATCTTTAATACGCTAAAAGGGATTGATATTGAAGAAACGTTTATTTTATTAATTGTACTCGCTGTATTATATATGCTTCGTAAAAGATTTGTACGCGAGAAAATGGAAGTCTCACTTTCTGATATCGTAAAAGTTTTTATATTCTTACTTATAACTTTATATTTATATAAAAACTTAGGTATTTTATTTGCAGGTGCAAAAGAAGCTTTTAAACCCGATTTTGTCGTTCGTAATATTACGCAAGTGAAACGAAGTGCATTAGCTGCTGCCTTTTTCGTTCCTACATTTTTATTGATTGGCTCACTCATTGCTAATCGTTATCGAAATGAATTTCCCGGGCAACCAGCTAATGATAAAAGATTGCAAAACTTTTTAGATGAACATGGCGGAAATGTACTTAGTCATTTAGGATTTTTAGGTGATAAACAATTCTTCTTCAGTAGCGATGGGAAAGCGCTCCTTCTCTTCTCTATAACTGGAAAACGTCTTGTTGTACTAGGTGATCCAATTGGAGATCCTTCCTCCTACCGTACTGTGTTACAAGAGTTTTTAGCTGAAGCTGACCGATTTGGATACATTTGTGTATTCTACCAAATCGAAAGTAAATGGATGAGTTTATATCATGATTTTGGTTACAACTTCTTTAAGCTTGGTGAAGAAGCTGTCGTTGATTTGAATACATTTACAATAACAGGAAAAAAACGCGCCGGTATGCGAGCAACTTTCAACCGTTTTGAACGAGAGGGCTATACATTCTCTATTCACCAGCCACCGTTCTCAAACGAATTATTTGAAGAATTACGAAAAGTTTCAGATGCGTGGCTCGGTGGAAAAAAAGAGAAAAGCTTCTCACTCGGATACTTTGATCATGAATATATTAGCCGAGCACCTATCGCTACATTATCTGATGCAGATGGAAAAATCATCGCATTTACAACTTTTATGCCAGTATATCAAGACGGATCATTGTCTGTTGATTTAATGCGGTATTATCCAGATGCACCTAGCGGCATTATGGATGCCATTTTCATCCACCTATTCCAGTGGGCAAAAGAAAATGAATACCACTCCTTTAATATTGGCATGGCGCCACTTTCGAATGTAGGTTTATCGACACAATCTTTCTGGTCTGAACGAGTTGCCGCTGCCATCTTTAATAATGTTCGTTACACATATAGTTTCAGCGGGTTACGACATTTTAAAGAAAAATATAAACCAACATGGAGCGGTAAATATTTAGCATTTAGAAAGAATCATTCTTTACCAATTACAATGCTCTCTGTAACAAAATTAATAGGAAAAAGAAAAAACAGCTAAATAGTTAGCTGTTTTTTCTTTTTTGAACTTGTACAATAAATTCTTTTTCATATTTCTTACCATTTATATAGAAATCTCCCCATATTTTGTACGTTCCTTCAACGGGAAATGTAATACGGTATTGTAATTGCCCCTCTGTATCAACAGGGATTGCATATAAAAAATTTTCTCTCGTTTCATCCACAATATAGAGCGCCTCCACTTCTCCTCTCTCTGCATGTAATTTCAATTTCTCACCCTTTTTCGCTTGAAATTGAAATGTTAACGTCACTGGCTCATTCGGATGCAGTGCACCGAATAAAAGAGAAACTTCATACTCCCCTATTTTTTTTGTAAGTACACTATCGATTGGAAATTTTACTTTTTTCTTATTTTTCTCGTCTATTTCTTTCCCAAAATCTTTCTTCGCAAATGATTGCACAGACTTATTTTTGTCTTCATATAAAAATATTGTATATCCTTCATCTTTCGCTATTTTAGAAGATACTTTATATGATCCATTTCCTGCGAATGTAGGTTTCATTTGTTGTACATGTTTTAATTGTCCGTCTACAATAACTGCCCGAATTTGATCGTTCACACCACGAACTTCGTTATTTTTATTATTTAATAATTGAAATGAAATATTTGCTTTCTCATTTCCTTTTCCATTTGATACATCCCATTTTACTTCCTGAACATCACCTACAGTCTCTGTAGTTTCTTGATACTTTTTTATGTAAAATCCACCTACCACAATAAATAACAAAGCAACAAGTCCAATGACAAGATTTTTCAAAACATCACCTACCATTTTTATAGTCTCTATTCATACAAAACTTCTTTCATATATATTCTAGATTATGATTTATGAAATCCTTCTGTTTTGCACATATTACAAAGGATAAAAAAGATTTTAATTGAAAGGATTCATAGTGTATAATGCAAATGATATTGATTTCTATCAATACATTATAAGGAGGACTTTTCATGAGTGTACATATTGAAGCAAAACAAGGTGAAATCGCTGAATCTATTCTATTACCTGGTGATCCATTGCGTGCAAAATATATTGCTGAAACATTTCTAGAGGACGTTACTTGCTATAATAACGTACGTGGTATGTTAGGTTTCACTGGAACTTATAAAGGAAAACGTGTATCTGTGCAAGGTACAGGTATGGGTGTTCCTTCTATTTCTATTTATGTAAACGAATTAATCCAAAGCTACGGAGTTAAAAATTTAATTCGCGTTGGAACTTGCGGTGCTATTCAAAAAGACGTAAAAGTACGTGACGTTATTATTGCAATGACAGCTTGTACGGATTCTAATATGAACCGTTTAACATTCCCAGGATTTGATTTTGCACCAGCTGCAAACTTCGACCTTCTAAAAAAAGCTTACGATGCTGGAACTGAAAAAGGCCTACACGTTCGTGTTGGTAACGTTTTAACAGCAGATGTATTTTACCGTGAGAGCATGGACATGGTGAAAAAGCTTGGAGATTACGGTGTACTAGCAGTAGAAATGGAAACAACTGCGCTTTACACATTAGCAGCGAAATACGGTGTAAATGCATTATCTGTCTTAACAGTAAGTGATCACATCTTCACTGGTGAAGAAACAACATCTGAAGAGCGTCAAACTACATTTAACGAAATGATTGAAATCGCTTTAGATGCAGCAATTCAACAATAATACATTAAAGAACTCGTCATACGTCTGTCGAGTTCTTTTTATGTGACTTTTTATTAAAAACTACTTTCAGAAGAGACAGATTTTCTCCTCTACTTTTTTGTACCATTTGTTATAATAAAGAAATCATTTACAGTATTTCTCACAAGAGGTGACGCAGTGAAAAACAGAAGTATCGTCTTTAAACTATTCTTATTAACATCGACATTATTTACAATCATATTCCTCCTATTTTTTCTAGGACAATCTCTATTTTTAGAGAAATTTTATATTAATAAAAAAGTAAAAACAGTTCAAACTGCTTTTGAGGATTTCGTAGATACGTACGAAAAAAGTGGGAAAAGTTATGAAGAAATTCGAAAACTAAAACAAGAATTTCATGATAAAACAAATGCTGATATGCAATTTCTATCTCCTGAAGGCATTATTAAAAGTGACAACAATTACTATATCGATGTAATTAATCCTAAAAATAGTGAAGCATATTCCATTCCGCTCAATAATCTTTTAACGCCCGAAGAATATAAAAAATTTGAAAACTTAGGATTGAAAAAAGATGACATGATCAACGTCGTCGGTTGGGTACGAGGGAAAATAATAACACCACTAGAATTGACAACAAGTTATAATCGATGGCAAAACGAACGTATCAATTCAGATTTTTCATCCATTAATGGCAATCCTTCTAAAAATAGAATTACAAGCCGATACAAACCTGTGACTCAAATTGAGTTTACTGGTATTGTTTCTAAGTTACAGCTTCCATCCAAAGCGGATGTTCGTCTTGCAAATGATTTTGAAACATTACAAGCCGTTCAATATTTTGCAGATATTATTAGAAATGGTACTGCTAACTCGCATCAATTAAGCTATTTTCTACTAGATAGTGAAGAGAATATAAAAAATAGCATCTTTGTAAAGCCTATTATGGAAAATGGAAAGATTACAGAATATGCTTTTGCGATAGCATCCTTGCAACCTGTTAATGAAGCGATGCTCGTTTTGAAAGATTATTATGTCTATGCCTTAATCATCGTATTTCTCGTAATTATTTTGTTATCCTTCTACTACTCAAAAATTATTGTGAAACCATTAATTAAAATGAATCGTGTTACAAAAAAAATGGCCAATTTTGATTTTAGCGAGAAATTACCTGTAACAGCAGATGATGAAATTGGCGGACTTTCCGGTAGTATTAATACGTTATCTGTAAACTTAAAAGACCGAATTGATCGATTAAATGTTGCCAATACAAAATTACAACAAGATATTGAACGTGAACGTCAATTAGAAAAAACGCGGAAAGAATTCATCTCTGGTGTATCACACGAATTAAAAACACCGCTCAGTGTAATTAGAAGTTTTGCAGAAGGAATTAAAGATGGCGTTAGTAAAGATACGACGTATTACACAGATGTTATTTTAGAAGAAACAGAAAACATGAACAGACTTATTGTTGAAATGTTAGAGTTAGCAAAATTAGAATCAGGTACGTACAAACTAGATATGACGACATTCTCAATCGGTGAATTAATTCAACAAGTCTATACAAAATTATTATTTAGCATGGAGGAAAAACATTTACAAGTGAATATAGATGTAGACCCTTCTATATTTGTGAAAGCGAATCGTAGTCGAATTGAACAAGTAGTTGTGAACTTACTTAGCAATGCAATTCGCTATACGCCAGATGGAGAAAAAATACAAGTCTCCGTTATAGAAATGGAAGATACAGTAAAAGTTGAAATCGAAAACACAGGAAACCCTATTCCAGAAGACAGTCTTGAAAAAATTTGGGATCGTTTCTACCGTTTAGATGCATCGCGTAGCCGTCATACTGGTGGTACTGGTCTTGGATTATCTATTGTTAAAAATATTTTAGACCTACACCATGCCGAGTACGGTGTATATAATACGACTAATAGTGTTGTATTCTACTTTAATTTACAAAAAGTAAAAGAAGTCAAATAATTTGTCTTAATTTCACTAGGAGTTCACATGAAATTCACACTCTCCCTTTATAGTAAGAAACAAGTTAATCCTTTCCTTTACACATATAAAAGAGGAGAGTGCGTGAAATGAAACAAGCAGGACAACCTATTCAAAATGAAAAACAATTAGAAACTATCAAAAATATACTTTTACAATCTTCGAAACGTGATGGCTTATTATTCGTATTAGCTGTAAATTCTGGCTTAAAAGTAAGTGAAATCTTACAATTAAAAGTTAGTGATGTAATCGATGAAAATGAAAATGTTCGCCATTCCATTTTATTTTACAATGAAAAAGTAAAGAAACATAAATGGTTCGCTGTAAATGAAGACTTACAGCACGCGATCGAAGACTACATGAAAGAACGTAAAACTTGGAAACGTAATGAACCATTGTTAAAGTCTCAAAAAGGAACAAAATCTATTACGAGACAACATGCGTGGTACATTTTAAACAAAGCTGCAAAAGAAGTTGGATTAGAAGGGATTAGCTCACATACACTTCGAAAAACTTGGGGATATTGCGCATACAAATCAGGTGTTGATATCGCATTTTTACAACACTTCTTTGATCATAGTACTCCATCAAAAACTTTAAAGTATATCGGTATTGCTTAATAACTCTTATACATAAAAAAGGTTACCATTTATAAATGGTAACCTTTTTTATGTTTCACATTCTCTTTTCTTGTCTCTCCTATATTGTAGTGGTACTCTAATAGTAAGGGGGAGAAATTATGAACACTTTAACAATTGAATTACCGAAAGAAACGGCTGAAAAACTTGATTTATTGAAACAAGCTTATGAAAAGAAAACAGGTGCTTCTATTTCTGAGAGTACTCTTGTTCAAACACTTATCTCAAAAGAATTTATCCAAGCGATAACTCCTTTTGATTTACAACAATTCATCACTAGCAAAGAACAGCATTAATTGCTGTTCTTTTTTTATACGTTATCAGGAGTTTGCTAGAAATTTACCTCGAAACAACTCATTACTTCAGCCAAACTTCTATTAGAGATCTCCCTATCGCTCCTATCTCCTAAAAAGTTTTTTATTTATTTTTAGGAAAACTATTGACAATGATAATGATAACCATTATCATTTATTACGAAGCCAACAATTGATGAATCAACCAAACGCTCAGTAACATTGTTACCCCTCTTTTTCATATAGAAAGGCACTGTACATTCCCCCTGTTTGTACAGTGCCTTTCTTGTTTATTATCACTCAAACAAATTTAATTGCTCAGGCTTTGGCTCACCATATGTAATGTTCATCATTTTCATAAGCTGTTTCGCATTATCAGCTGCATCTCCGCCTGAATTATTGTTAAATAATACGTATATGTCCTTTGTCTTCTTTTTTAATTGTTCTAGTCTTTCTACCCATTCTTCTAATTCTTTATTGTTGTAGCGATATAAGCAACGAACCGCTCTCCAATTTTCCCCTTTATCAAGCCAGCCATGAACATTTCGGCCATGAAAGCGTATTAACACCATCTCTGCATTCGTTACTTCTAATACGAGCGGTACTGACCCCATCCCTGCCTGTGGCTCATCACAAATTGTATGAATCCATTTCTCCTGCTCTAGAAACTGTAACGTCTTATCTTTCATTTCTGGATAAAACCATGTTTGATTTCGAAATTCTATCGCACACGGCAAACCTTCCATTTTTTCTTTCGTATATCGGAGAAAATCTACATTCTTCTTTTTACAATCAAACCATGGTGGATATTGAAATAAAATCATTTTTAATTTACTAGCTTCAATTAAAGGAAGAATAGATTGTTTATATACATCAAACATCTCATCGAACGTAGAAAAAGGAATCTCTCCTTTCATATGTCCTGTCATTCCTTGATATGCTTTTACGATAAAAGAAAAATCTTTCGGTGTTTCCATTGCCCATTTTGTATAATTTCGTTCAGGTTGCATCGCATAAAATGAACTGTCCACTTCTACTATAGGAAAATACTCACTATATGTTCGTAATTTATTTCTATTTTCATAGGGGTCTATATATAAAGAATCATGATCTCCCCACCCTGTTACTCCAATGAAAAGCAAATATATTCCTCCCTTTTTCACTTCACTTTCTATCCATTCTACCCACTTTCTGAACACTTTGACCAATCAATTTCATTAAGTAGTCCCATCTTTAAGAGTATTCATATAAAAATATGATATACTAAATGGAAGAATTTTTAAATTGAGGGGTTATTTATTTATGCTTCCAAACGATGATATTATATCTCATGAAAAACGAATAGAAGAACTAGAGAATAAAGTACGTTTTTATGAAGAACTTGTAAATCAATTACCACATCATTTCACATATAAAAATCCACATATTGGTTTACAAATAAAGAAAACGAGATCGAATCATTCCATTCAAAACATACAAAAAGAGAATAAAGAGGCTGACTTTCAACTTACTTGCGATTCATTATTTTTATTTAAACAACTTGAAACATACTTTATTCATATTTTTGATGCTTTTTCACATCATGTAACCTTTGTTGATAATAAAGGAAATATAACTTTATGTAATCAGGCTGCAGCAGATGATTTTGGTGTAGTACGAAATGATATAATTGGAAAACCAATTCAACAATTACTAAAATTGCCTGAAGAAAAAATTAAAGCTCTAGAAACATTAAGAACAGGCACAGAAATATATAATGAAGAAGTTTTAGACAAAAACTATGGCATTTTAAATAACCGAATTATTCGTGATTATAACGGAGAGATTTTTAGGGTTATTAGTGTTTTTCATTATTTAAACACAGAACGTGATGCAGAAAAATTTTCGTTAGCAGGGCGAATCGCGGCTGGTATTGCGCATGAAGTACGTAATCCTCTTACAACCGTACGAGGATATTTACAATTTTTACAAGAAAATGTTTCTCCATCTAATAAAGAACTATTTAAAAACTTACTTATTCCTGAATTAGATCGCGCAAATAGTATCATTACAAAATTTTTATCTATTTCAAAAACACGGGAATTTACAAGAGAACCCTTTCCCATTAATACGTTTTTACGTGAGTATATTCAACAGTTACTAGCTAGTGAAGTCTTTTTACATAACATTTCAATTGATTATAATTTTTCTACCGAATTAGATGATATTTTAGTTCATATTGATCGTCATGAACTTGTGCAAGTTTTTTTAAACTTATTCCAGAACGCTGTCGATGCTCAAGGAGAAAAAAAACTTTCTATACAAATTACTAGTTACCGCCTTGATAATTTTGTTCGTATTACTTTCACTGATAATGGGACTGGTATTCCACCAGCGATTCAAGAATATATCTTTGATCCATTCTTCTCAACAAAAGATTCCGGTACAGGACTCGGCTTGGCAGTAACGAAAAAAATTATTCAAAATCATAATGGTACATTAAAAATGACTAGCAATGAAGATGGTACTACTTTTACTATTTCAATTCCAATCTTACCTAAAACAGCCCTTGAAAGATTAAATCAAGACAAATAAAATCCAATCCACGAACTGCATGTGAATTGTTAAATCCCTTAACAATCGACATGCAGTTTTTTATGTTGAACTTTTCTTCTTTACATTATATGAAACCTTCTCTATATCTTACTTATTTGTTTGCCAAGCGGGCCAATTTCTTATTTTTTTAGAAATGGTAGTTTGTCCATCACGAATTCAGTATAAATTTCATTTTAATATATAGTAATGACTATTGATTCTATGAAAGAAAGGAATGAAAAGATGAACAATAAAAATAAAGGAAAAGTATTTTATGGTAATGACTGTTGCGAAGTCAGAGCTTGTAGTCATATTAACATCTCTAAGTCCGAACTTACAGAATTTGTTAGACTCCTTCAAGTTCTTGGCCAAGCTATTCAAGCTGTCTTTCAGAACCCTTCTCAAACTAATATCGATAACTTGATAGCTGCGCTCAATAACTTACAAAAGTTCCTCAATTGCTTAGATTTATCCCCAGCACAAAAACAAATTGGAAATTCTATCATTGCTAATCTATTAACTATTTTAAGAACAACACCTTTCTCATGCGGAGCATTATACGTTGAACTACAAAGTCTGCTTAATTATTTATTGTATATCGCTAAGTTATTCAAAGTAGATTGTTGTACGACCGACAAACTAGTTAAACTCATAACAGAGATCCAAGCTATCCTAGTTCAATACGGATCAGGTTGTCTTGGAGGCGGAGGCGCTACGGGTGCTACGGGTGCTACCGGTGCTACTGGCGCTACTGGGCCTCAAGGACCGGCGGGGGCTACTGGGCCTCAAGGACCAGCGGGGGCTCAAGGTGCCACTGGACCTCAAGGACCTCAAGGCGCTCAAGGACCTGCAGGTGTTCAAGGCGCTACTGGACCTCAAGGGCCTCAAGGTATTCAAGGGCCAGCAGGGGCTACTGGCGCTACTGGTGCTCAAGGACCTCAAGGCGTTCAAGGACCTGCAGGGGCTACTGGCGCTACTGGACCTCAAGGCGTTCAAGGACCAGCGGGGGCTACTGGCGCTACTGGGCCTCAAGGTGTTCAAGGGCCAGCAGGGGCTACCGGTGCTACTGGTGCTCAAGGTGTTCAAGGACCTGCAGGGGCTACTGGCGCTACTGGACCTCAAGGGCCTCAAGGTATTCAAGGGCCAGCAGGGGCTACCGGTGCTACTGGACCTCAAGGCGTTCAAGGACCAGCGGGGGCTACTGGCGCTACTGGTGCTCAAGGACCTCAAGGCGTTCAAGGGCCAGCAGGGGCTACTGGCGCTACTGGTGCTCAAGGACCTCAAGGCGTTCAAGGGCCAGCGGGGGCTACTGGCGCTACTGGTGCTCAAGGACCTCAAGGCGTTCAAGGGCCAGCAGGGGCTACTGGCGCTACTGGTGCTCAAGGACCTCAAGGCGTTCAAGGGCCA